>NZ_CP194070.1:6175000-7896198 GCF_050871195.1 Streptomyces araujoniae | reverse complement strand
CCGCGGAGCGGGATATGAAGCGCTGGCGCGCTTCATAGGGAATGGCTCCGCTGACGCTCCGCCAGATTCTCGCGCAAGCGCGAGAATCGAATTCCGCAAGCGGAATTCTAAATGCGTATTAATTCGCGCAAGCGCGAATTGATGGAATCCCGCAAGCGGGATTCTTGGGGCTGGTAACGAGGGGTAGGTGCATCACGCGCGGGTCTGTGTAGGGCTTGGGATTCCCCACCATCCTCGCAATGGATGTGACAAACCGTCGGCCTGATGGGATGTCAGCCTCACGGTAGCGACGGGTTCCGCTGCGCTCCACCCTGAACCCCTCCCCCGTCGTCTGACTGTCCCGACGTGTTCACCAAACACCCTGTCGGCATATAGGACAGCCTGGCTGTTCGTGGATGGGATTGAGTCAGGTGTCACCCTCGGTCGCAGAAGTTTTGCGCTGTGATGCATCACGAATCATTTCTGTGTAGGGTCTGGGATCAGGTGCTACACCCCTATCGCCGCGCACCTTGCACCTGCATTCCATTTGCTATTACGCGCTGCATTCCGCGAAAAGGAGGACATGGGGCATGGCCGTGAAGTTGCGTGATCACCAGATCGAGGCCGTGGGTGCCATTGTGCGCGGTCTGGATGTTCCGCCAGGTGGTATTCCCTGGGATGGTCTTCGTGGGCAGGTGCACGCCGCGTGTGGCACGGGGAAGACCATCATGGCTGCCGCGTCGGCGAGGCGGCTTGTGCCCAAGGGGCGTGTGCTCGTGCTGGTGCCGACGCTAGATCTGCTGGCGCAAACGGTGAGGGCGTGGCACGAGGCCGGCCACAAGGGGCCGGCGGTGGCCGTGTGTTCGCTCCAGGATGACCCGGAGCTGTGGTCGTTGAAGGTGCGCTCCACGACGAACCCCATCCAGTTGGCGCTGTGGCACGGCTCCGAGCCCGTGACCATCTACGCCACCTATGCGTCTCTGGGTGTCCTGGCAGAGGCGTTCGAGGGCGTTTGCGGCCAGAAGTTGGACCCGGTAGACCTCGCGGTAGTTGATGAGGCCCACCGGACAAGTGGGTCGATGGGTAAGGCGTGGGCGGACATCCATGATCAGAGCGTCATCCCGGCGTACCGGCGGCTGTACTTGACGGCGACGCCGCGGATCTGGGAGGAGCGGCTGAACCGCGAGGTTGCCGAGGGGGTGCGGGACCCGCTGCCGCGGGAGATGGCGGCGAGCATGGATGACGAGAAGGTCTTCGGGCCCGTCCTCTACAAGCTCTCGCTCGCATCTGCCGTCTCCCGGGGCCTGTTGGCGCGGTACCAGATCATCGTCCTCGAGCTCCAGGACCCCGTCGTCACCCCGGAACGGCTGATGGGCGAGGAGCGGCACACCGAAGAGGTCCGCGGGCAGCGCCTTGGAGCCCTCCAGGCCGCGTTGCTGCACACGATGGCGCAGCACAACCTCCTGACCTGCATCACTTTCCACCAGCGGACCATCGAGGCACAGGCCTACGCGGAGGGCCTAGAGCGCGTCGCGGCCAAGCTGCACGCCGACCAGCCCGAGACCTATCCGAAGCGCATCTGGGCGGACTGGCTCTGCGGCGAGCACGTCGCCGAACGTCGGCGAGAGGTCCTGGGTTCGTTCGGGACCACGGCGCAGCGGGCCGTGCTCTCGAACTGCCGGGTCCTGGGCGAGGGCGTCGATATTCGAAGCGTGGATTCGGTAGCCCTGTTGGACCCGAAGGGCGCGCCGCACGACATCGTCCAGGCCATCGGCCGGGCACTCCGCCAGAAGCCGGGACAGGGCAAGCTCGCCTCTTTGATCGTGCCTGTCTTCCTCCAGCTCGGAGAGCAGCCCGAGGACATGTTTACCTCTGGGTCCTACCGGCCCCTGGTGAAAGTCCTGGAGGGCCTGCGGGCCCACGATGAAGAGGCCGTGGAACTGCTTGCCATCCCCCAGGAGCCGCAGAAGGACGTTGCGCAACCGTCTGTGAACATCGGTGTCGCGCCGGCAGACGGCGAAGAAGAATCCCGCTTGCTGCTCCGTTTCGCCGCCCCCAGGGATCCCGTGATGGTCGCTGACTGGGTCTCCTTCAACGTGATCGACACCGAACGCCAGGACTGGGCTCGCGGCTGGGCGAAACTGAAGGCGTACGTCGAGCGGGTCGGGAACGCACGGGTGCCGTACGGGCACCGGGAGGGTGCGACACCCCTTGGGCAGTGGGTCGCTGAGCAGCGACGGGCCTACGCGGCCGGGCAGATGACCGGCCAACGCGCCCGTCGGCTCGAACAACTCGGCATGGTCTGGTCGCCGGCCGATGAGCGGTTCCAGGAGAACCTGGAGGCCGCGAAGGCGTACTACGGCCAGTACTGGACCCTCTGTGCTCCGCGGTCCGCGGTGGCCCTGTCCAGGCCGGTAGGACAGTGGTTGAGCAATTTGCGGCGTCCCGGTGCGCTGGACGGCCACCCGGAGTGGGGGGCGGCGCTGGAGGCCGTGGACGCGGACTGGAACCCCTCGTGGTCGGCTGAGTGGCAGCGGCGCTACGCCGCTCTGCGCGAGTTGGTGGCCGGCGAAGGAGGCCAGGCCGGTGCGGTGGAGGTCGTGCCCGGCTTCACCGTCCACGGCATGGACATCGGCAAGTGGCTGGCCCGGCAGCGGAGACCGGAGGTCTGGCAGGCCCTGACGGGCGGACAGCGCGAACGCCTGGAGCGGCTCGGCATCACGCCGCCGGACTCGGAACTCCCGAAGCCGTCCGCGCCACCCTTGGGGGCCTTCGAGAAGGGCGTGGCCGCCCTGGAGCAGTACAAGGGCCGCGAAGGGTCTGTGAAGGTGCCCAGGGCCCATGTAGAGGGGGTCAAGGTCGGTGGCCAGGAGTACCCCGTCAAGCTCGGAGTCTGGATCATGAATCAGAAGGGACGCCGCGCGAAGCTCACCCCCGACAAACTCCAGGCACTCGCCACGCTCGGGCTGGAATGGGCGCGACAGGGTTAAAGAGTAGGGTAATTTTTTGGTTAAGCGGTATCGATTCCTGACGTGAGGTGCAGGGGATGGCGTCTGAGGAAGAGCTGTTCGCGAGCGTGGACGCGCTGTTGGAGGAGGAGCCGCAGCTTCCGCCTCCGGCGGAGCGTGCACGGTTGCGTGAGGCCGCCGGCATCACGCAGGCCCGCCTCGCGGTCGCGCTGAAGACATCGACGCAGACGGTGAAGAACTACGAGAACGGCCGCTCAGAACCGAAGTCGCCGCGTCTGGAGGCTTACCAGCGGCTCCTGAAGGGGTGGGCAGCGAAGTACCCCGCGCACACTTCCTCGGCCGCAGCGGCCGCGCCGGTCGTCGCGCCGCAGCCGGAGGAGCGGAAAGCGTTCACCGGCTCGGCCGCCCCGGAGCGGGCAAAGGTGGCCTCGCCGGTTAAGGTCCCGGCCGCCTTGGCGGCGCCCGAACATCCCGCGGATTCGGTGACGTCGCGGCGTTCGGCGGCGAAGAAGGCTGCCGGGCCCGCTGCCGACCCGCGTTTCCCCCACGGGCCCCTCGCCGTGCTGGACGGTGACGGCTGCGCGTACGGCGTGGACGGGATCGTGCTGGACTGCCCGGCCACCAACGTCCCGGAGCTGGTGGAGTGGACCCTCAAGGAGTCCGGCCTCGGTGCCGCGAAGCTGAACCGGTACGGCAAGGACTCCGACCCGCTGATCGTGCTCACCGCGGCCGCCGCCGTGAAGCTCGGGCTGCCCGAGCGCCTGGAGGGCCACGAGCAGCGCCGCTCCCTGCGCCTGGCGCAGGACCACCCCGTCGTCAAACAGGTCGCCAAGGCGAAGTGGCAGCTCACCCAGCGGGGCTTTGGCCCGTGGGCGCGGATCTACCGCAAGGCGCAGGGCCGCGAGCGGCAGTGCGTACAACTGGCGGTCCTGTCGTGGGACGCGCTCGATGAGCGGTCCTGGCCCGGTGTCAGCGAGATGGAGCCGGCCGATATCGCTCGCGTTCTGGGGGTGTACGCGATGCGGGTCATCACGCCGCGCGGGTCCACCGCCGTGTCCGGGCTGGAGCTGATGACGGCGCTGCGCCCGCCGACGAAGGCCGTACGGGACGAGGAGACCGGGAACTGGGTGTCCGGCTACAACACGGGCTCGCTCGGGACGGAGCCGATGGACCCGGCGCCTCCGGAGGCCACGCCGGAACACCCCGTCGTGGTGAACGCGGGCTGGAAGGGCGGCTTCCTGAACGAAGAGGCCTACCAGTGGGTGCGGGACGTGGACACGCTCTCCGACGAGGAGTGCACCCTGCCCTTCGCAGTCGGCCTGGACCTCAACACCGCGTTCCTCGCTGCCGCGGCCCGCCTCGTTGTCGGCCTCTCCGCCCCGGACCACTTCCACGCCCCGAAGTTCAACCCCAAGATCCCCGGAAGCTGGCTCGCCGATCTCAGCCGCATCGAGCTGGACCCGCGCCTGCCCTCACCGTTCACCCCGGACGGCAGCCGGCCCACCGGCCCGGCCTGGTACCAGACGCACACGCTCGCCTACGCCCAGGAGCTCGGGCACGACGTGCACCCGGTCGAGGCGTACCTGCGCCGCGAGACCGGCGCCTACCTCGACCCGTGGCACGACCGGCTCAAGAACGCCTACGTCGACACCCTCGCCGATCTCGGCGTCACCAAGGACCTCACCGATGTGGAGTTCCTCGCGGCGATGGAGCAGCACAAGGAGAAGGACCCGGCGCTGGCAGCCGTCCTCGCAGCGGTCAAAGCGACCGTGAAGGGCGGGGTCGGCAAGCTCCGCGAACGCCCGCAGGGCAAGTCCTACAAAGAGGGCGAGACGTGGCCGGCCCTGTCCCGGCCCACATGGCGCCCCGACATCCGGGCCGCCGTGATCAGCAAGGCCCGGGTCAACATGCACCGCAAGCTCAGCAACACGGCCAAGATGACCGGGCTGTACCCGCTCGCCGTGCTCTCCGACTGCGTCGTCTACCCGAGCCCGGGTGAGAGCCCGCTCGACTTCCTCCCCTACGCCGCCTCGGGCAAGCCGCAGCCCGGCGCCTTCCGCCTCGGGCCCACCCCGGGCCTGGCGAAGCTGGAAGGTGTCCAGTCGATGCTGTGGGCAGTCGGCCTCATGGAACAGGGCTACAACCCGGCCCGACACATCAAGGGCGGCGACGCCGTGCTGGACGAAGGGGAGTAGACCATGGGAGAGATCGACGACGCGATCGAACGCGCCGACCAGGAAAGCTTCACCCGTCAGCCGCCCAAAACCCTCCAGGCACGCATCAACTTCCTGATGAAACAGCTCAAGACGACCAAAGCCGTCGCAGCCGAGATCGGCGTCAGCCAACGGTCGGTGGAACGCTACCGCAAAGGCGAACGCAAACACCCGCCCCAGGCCATCACCGCACGGATCGACACCGCCGTACGGCAGCGGTGGCAGCCGATGGTGCGTAAACGCCGGCGGAAACAGGCCGCCGCCACGGGCGGGATCACCGTGGAGACCCGGGCCCGGTTCGGCTACACCGCACCCATCGGCACCACCGACGACGGACGCTTCCGACGCCTCACCGTCCACCTGCCCCCGTCGTACGCACAACGCCTCTTCGACGCCCGCGACACCGGCGCCGACGACCAGCAAATGCGCCAGATCATCGCCGAAGGCCTCAAAAACATCTACTTCCAGGACAGCGGAAACCGAGCGGCAGGACTCTCCGACATCACCCTCAACAACATCGACTACCTCGACCTCAACTACTAAACCCAACAACAACAACCCGCCAGCAACAACACCACCGGCCGCAAACCACTCCCCCCACACACAACACCCCTGCCCACCATCTCCATGCGGCCCGGTGGGGCGTCGTACCTCGTCTGGACCGGCTCTGCTGATCGTCCGCAGCACACAGCGGGTTGTTCCAGGGGCTCGGTGCCTGGCCGCTGGGGAGCGGTGAACTCATCGTCTGAAGATCGGCGGCAAGTGTCCTTGCGGTTGGTACTCAGGGGCAGCGGTGGCCGGGGGCGGGATGGGCCATCCATACCGTGACATCGGCGACGCGCAGCGCGCTGATCGTCTGGGGCAGGCCCGCGCTCTGTCGCAGGTCGAGGAGCCGGTGGTGCAGGGCTCCGTCGTTCTCTCGCAGGGCGGTGCGCAGCTCCGTCCAGAAGGGCAGCGGACGGCCGAGAGCGCAGCGCACGACCCGGTCGTAGACCGGCAGCAGCCGGGGTCGCTTGCGGGCCAGGAGCTTCCCCGCGATCACAAATCCAACCCTGTGCTGGTTCATCAGCAAGGCCCAGGCCTGGTACGCCGGTGAGCCCTCCACCACAACTGAGACGTCGGCGTCGGCGAGATCGGTGCCGGTGGGGATGTTGCGCAGCAGTTCGGACAGTTGAGCACCCAGCGGACCTTCCAGCAGGTCAAGGGCGACGGGGGCGGGGACAGTGACCGACAGGGTCTGCGCGGCTATCAGGTCCTCCGCGGTGAATCTGTTCGCGACCTGGTGCCGGTCGCCGCCGCCCGCGAGGTGTTCGAACCGGCCTCCCGTGAACACGTCGGCACCCGGGGGCAGGCCGATTGCGAAGTAGCGGCGCAGGTCGTCCGCCACCCGGTCCGCATCCAGAAAGGCGTGCAGGCGCTGCCCCACCACCGACGGTGTCCCAGCGGAGGAAGACTCCGCGAGCTGCTCGTTCAATTCAGATACCCGCGCCTCACCGGGGCCCGTGCTGGGCGTTCCAGGAGCGGCACAGGGCGGTGAATTCCTGCTGGCGCTCGGCCAGGAGGCCAAGGGGGCGCTGGAGGCGGTAGTCGAGGAAGTGGACGCCGTTCCGGAAAGGTTCGAAGCCGACCGTGGACCACACGCGTGCGGGTTTGGCCGCTGCCTGGCGGTGCTGTTCCTCGGTCATTGAGCGGCCGTCGGCCGAGCCCGGCTCGCACAGCACGGCGGTGCAGCCCGGTGAGAGGCGGCGGACGGCCGCGCCCGCAAGAACGGGGCCCAGGCCGAAACCGCGCCACGCGGGCTCAAGGATGACGCGGTCCATGACGGGCAGGTCGCCGACGGGGTGGGCGAGCGCTTCCTCGAAGTCGCGGTCGAACTCGCCGCGGGCGACGTCCAGTACGCGCTCGCCGATGCGCGAGACGTCCCCGGTGGTGGAGTCCATGGCGTGGAGGGGGTTGTCGGGGCCGAACATGCACACCCTCGGGCGCGACATGCGGCCGACAGCGATGTCCTCGGTCGTGTCCAGGGTCTCCTGGTCGGTATCGCCGCGGGCTGACATGTCTTCGGCCAGGATGTCCGCATCGATCCGAGCGGTGCCCGTCCAGCGTTCCAGCATGTCATCGAACTCGTGTGCCTGAAGCGGCTGTTCGCGCTGGTAGGCAAGGCTGACAGAGAGGGATCAGGGAGCAGAGGGGGTCGGTCAACAGCGAGAGCGGTCGTCACCAGCCCACCGTAGTCTCCTCCCCCGCCCTCGCGAGGCCCGATGCCGGGAGAGGAACGGCCTGCGGGCGACGAGCGGTGGCAGGTGGATGCTCCGTACCGGGGCTGCTTCGCTTCCGCCTTCACGGCCGGTGGGAATGTCAGAGGCGCCTCCTAGAATCCCTGGCGATGGGGCCGGATCGGGGCCACCAGCACCGCAAAGCAGCAGCCTCCCTGGTCTGCGCGGGGGTGGTTACGGCCCAACCGGGCGTCCAGGCAATGCCGAGGGCCAAGAGTGCAGCCCGCCAGCCGGCCCCATCACCTGTCCCCGCGCGCCCTCTCGGCGCGTCCACGGGATACGGCTCTGCCTCTGGGTCCCGCGCCGGGCCCGTGAGCGGGGGTCCACGCACAAGGGCGACGGGCGTCCGCCCTTGCGTGCACCTCTGGGGTGCAAGGCCGGGCGGCGCCGGCGGCGTTCGCCGTGGGGCCGCGTTCGCCGTGGGGCGGTGGAGCGGCACGGGTAAGGCCGCCGGCTCCAGGGCCACCCGGTTCCGAGGAACGTCGGCCAGCCGAGCCCCGCACCCTGGCCCACCTACGAGCCCTACCGGGGAGCAGGCTGGCGGCCCGCCCCAGAGGCGGTGCACTCCGTGGGGCGCAGTGTGGTTCACCGGCCCCAAGCACCTCTTTCCAGCCGTCACCAGGAACCTCACACCCGGCGGGACCTTCGCCTTCAGCCAGGCCGCACCCTCCCCGGCGTATACGGTCCCCAGCCGGTACACGGCAAGTGGCTCGGAGGCCGAGAGCGAACTGACCGTGCTGCGCCAGCAGTACACACCCCAAGCGTGGACGGACCTCCCCAAGCACCACGGCTTCACCGACATCGGCACCCGCATCCAGCACGCACCGGACGGGGAAGGTCTCGGTACGCTCCTTTGACGCGCCCACGGCCCGGCCTGGACCGGAGCGGACTCGCTGCCGCGGTCCTCCGGTCTGGCCACGACGGCGAGGACAGAGGCAGTCCATGATGCCCGGGCAGTTGCGGCCTAAGGCGTCATGCCTGTCGGGGCGAAGCGGAGATCGATCCGGGTGTTGCAGAGGGGGGCCGCCGGTCCTCCGGAACCTGCAGACCATCAGCACCAAGGTCCAGGAGCGGCCGTTCGATCAGGAGCGGCGGGCGTGGGCGGGTTCCAGTGCGCCGGGACGGGTGGCCTGCGTATGACACCGGGGACGGAACACCCAGCCCGCGGCATCGGGGCATCGGGGCATCGGCAGGATCTGGTGAGCGCTTACCGGGTGTGGCGAGTGTGTTTGAGGCTTCTCGTGCCGGGCAGTGAGGAGACCCTACCGCGAGTCGCCGGTGGTGGGGCTCAGCGGTGGGGTACGACCACGACCTGGACATCGTCCTCGTAGATGACCCGCCCCGGATCTGCGGAGCGCAGGAGCCGGCATTCGACTCCGTGGGCGGTCAGGACCTGGAGGTAGCCGGGAACCCGCTCAAGCAGATGCGTGGCAGTGGGCTTGAACCATGCTGCGGCGCCGGGGTTGATCTCGTGGTCGTAGACGGTGGGATCGACGGTCGACGGGTCGGCGTACGCGGCGTTGTACCAGCTGTTGCTGCCACGGCGGAAGGCTTCCTGCTCCGCCGTGAGCTTCCCCTCCCGCGCCAGAGTGTTGATGAGCCCGAAAACGCCGGTGAAGTACCCCCGCCCGTTCCGGTACGGCGACTGGAACCGCACATAGTGCACAACCTCACGGCGCCTGCCAGCCAACCCCATGGGCGCATCCTTCCACGCCAAGGAGGCCGCCGGCGTCCTCGTGGCCGAGGAACTTTGGCGGCTGGAGACCGTACTGCTGCCGGACGGGGCCCGGCAGGGCGAGGGCCCGGCAGGCAGAGACGGCCGCCCGGCGATCGATGGGTCTCCTGCCTTGCTCAGGGTCGTGCCGGCTGCACGGTCCCCTCTTCCCTCTCCTCCCCGGCCGGCGGGGATACGGCTTCGGCTCCCGCCCCGGCCTCGGCTCCGGCGCCCGGCTTGTTCCCATCCACCGGACGTGACGGCGCGGTACGGGTCAGCAGGACGCCACTGACGATCAGCAGCGCGCCCACCACGGTGTTCCAACCCAGCGACTCGTTCAGGAAGAACACCCCGACGATCGCCGCCCACAACGGGGTCAGATACGCAACCGTGGACGCGACCGTCGAGCCGACGGCGCGGACCACCGACAGGTTCCACATGTACGCGAGCCCGGTGCCCACAGCGCCGAGCACCACCATCGCGGCCATCGGTCCCTGCCCGCCCCAATGAGGTGCGCCGCTCAACAGTGGCGCTACCAGAGCGAGTTCGAGGGCCGCCCAACTGACCTGAATGGCGGTCAGGGTGATCGCGGGGATGTCTTCGCCGGACAGGTAGCGGCGGGTGTAGGTGTAGCCCAGCCCGTACGAGGCGGTGGCGACCAGGCAGATCACACTCCCCTTCATCAGCGAGGATTGCCCGCCCGACCACACGCCGAGCACCACCAGGGCGCCGCACAGGCCGGTGGCGATGCCGAGCAGCCGTCGCAGGTTCGGCTTCTCGTCCGGCAGCATGACCAATACCCAGACCAGGGTGAACAGGGGAATGGTGGAGTTCCACACCCCGGCCGTGACGGAGTCGATGTACTGCTCGCCCCAGGCGAACAAGGTGAAGGGGAACGCGTTGAGCACCGTCCCCACTACCAGGGCGTGCCCCCATACCCGCAGGTCACGCGGCATTCCCAGCCGCCGCACCAGGACGAGGCCCCACAGCACCAGTGCTCCGAAGAAGCACCGCCAGAAGGCGACCCAACCCGGTTGGATACCGGCTTCGACACCGACCTTGATGAGCGCGAACCCTGATCCCCAGATCATCGAGCAGATGACGAACTGAGGTACCCACGACTTGGCCGGTACAGCGGATAAGGCGTTCACGGAGCTTGCCACTTCGAGTCCTTTCGATTGCCGTGCGTTTCTTGTCGCGCGTTCCACGGAGGCGGAGCCGCGCCGCTCGATCACGTCTCCGCGCTGCGTCCGACCTCCGCCGAGGCGAAAGCGCGCACAAGGGACGGGGCCGGGAGGTGTCGTCGGCCAGTTCGGGCTGGAGCACGGTGGACCGGGAGAACCGGTGCCCCGACAGTTCGGCGATACGGGGGCCGTCGTCGTGGCCGGTGAACCGAGACCCATGGTCCCGCAGGGTGTCGGCGTACCCGGGGATCCGGTGCGTGCGTGCGTCGGCAGCGCTCCTTCGCCGTACACGAGCGATTCCTCGGCCCGCGAGCCGGGCTCGATGGGGGCGTACGCCGACGCGGCTCCGGCCGTGCCTCAGGTCCGGCCTTCCCACACGGCCGCCAACACAAGGTGAGTGTCGGGTTCTGAAGTTCCTCGGCAGGGTGGCGCTGGGGAATGAGGGCAGCGTCGCGACGAGTCGGTTGGTGAGCTCGAGCGTTCCGGGGTGCCACCGGAAGATCCAGTCCAGGAACTCTTCGTCGTAGTCGCCGCGCTGGTCTGCTTTCCGGTGGCGCAGGCCGTAGCGGTTGGCGATCCCGAAGAGGACTCCTTCGTCCTTGCCGGGGTCGAGGAAGGCGTGGCACGCCTTCAGCTCGGAGCAGAGCGCGTTCTCGCCGGACTTCTTGTCCGCGAAGATCTTCCGGCATCAGGCGGCGGTCAGGGCGTCGAGCTGCCGCTCAGGCTTCCGCCCGCCGGCCGAGACCCGGGCGCACCCGATCTTGATCTCGGTGCGGACAAGCGGTTCGGCGCCGAGGAGTTTCGGCTCGGCCTGATCGGTGGCGGTCATGGCCCTGGAGCATGTCAGAAAACGATGGCCCGAAGTCCCGGAACCCCTCAGGTTTTTGAAGGGGTTTTCGAAGACCGTGCAGGGTCCGGGCGGCTTTACGGGACGATCTTCAGAAAACGAACGTCTCCTGCCGCCTGTCCTCACAGTGCGATGGCCCCGACATGCGGGCTGTGTCGGCGGTATCAGCCGAGGTGCCCGTCGTGAACACTGATGATCTTGACTACCGAGCCCGAGCGCCGACGGGCAGCATGAGGCAATGGACTCCGAAGCCGGCCACGCCTGTCCCGTACGGACGGCACTGCCTGCATCGGCGGGACGGGCCGGATGACGTCATTACGGTTGCCATCTGTCAGCGGGGCCGCGAGCAGGATGCTGATGGCGTCCGTGATCAGGTGGCGCTTGCTGCCTGTCCTGCCCCGGTCGATTCGCCAGGGATTGTTAGTGGCGCAGCCGTCACCCTCAGCGACATTCCATGATTGCGCATGCGCCTTTCGAGCCCCGGATTCGCTGGGAGTGACCGCCAGAAGGGCGACCGCCCCTCCGCCGCCCCCGGCACTCAAGGAAGAGGAAGCCCGCCTCCTCGGTGTCCCCGTACGCATGGCGCAGCGGAGGTCCCTGTACGTGACCGGAACCGCCCTGCCTCCACGGCCGGCCACCACCAGAAGAGCGTTGGGCTCTTTCCGCTCGGATTGTCATAGGCGGATGCTGCACGCTTCACCACGATCCAGCAGCGAGTATCTGATGGAGCGGTGAGCGGTGGAGCCTGCGCCATGGCACCATGACCAGTTCCCCGCCGCCCTAGGCACCACAGCCCGCCAGTCACCCGAGCGGGTCGCTACGTACCCTGGAGGGCATGCGTATGCGCCCCACTCTGAGCTGGACCCCCACCGGGCAGCCACCGCCCGGCACCACCGACCCGGAGCCCGTCATCGACGTCCTGGGCAAAGGCGGTGTGCTCGTGCTGAGCGGCGCAGGCATCTCCACCGAGTCGGGTATTCCCGACTACCGGGGCGAGGGCGGGAGCCTGAGCCGGCACACCCCGATGACGTACCAGGACTTCATCGCCGACGCCCAGGCCCGGCGCAGGTACTGGGCGCGCAGCCATCTCGGCTGGCGTACCTTCGGCCGGGCGCGGCCGAACGCCGGGCACCGGGCCGTGGCCGCCTTCGGGCGGCACGAGCTGCTCTCGGGCGTCATCACCCAGAACGTCGACGGTCTCCACCAGGCCGCCGGCAGCGAGGGTGTGGTCGAGCTCCACGGAGGCCTGGACCGGGTGGTCTGTCTCTCCTGTGGTGCCCTCAGCCCGCGCCGCGAACTGGCCCGGCGGCTGGAGGAGGCGAACGAGGGGTTCGCCCCGGTCGCCGCCGCCATCAACCCGGACGGCGACGCCGATCTCACCGACCAGCAGGTCGGGGACTTCCGTGTCGTGCCCTGTACCGCCTGCGGCGGTGTTCTCAAGCCCGACGTCGTGTTCTTCGGTGAGAACGTGCCGCCGGAACGGGTCGAGCACTGCCGTGAGCTGGTCCGCCGGTCGGCCGCCGTACTCGTCCTCGGCTCCTCACTGACAGTGATGTCGGGGCTCCGCTTCGTCCGTCAGGCGGCGCAGGCCGGGCAGCCCGTGCTGATCGTCAACCGCGATCCGACCCGGGGCGACCGCCATGCCGTCACCCGTATCGCGCTCCCGCTCGGTACCACCCTCACCACCGTGGCCCACCGGCTGGGCGTCCCCGTCGACGGTACGACCGCCCCCGCCCCTCCCGCCTGAGGGGGCAGGCAGAGCGGGGGCAGCCCGAATTTCCGGGAGCCGCCTCGGCTCTCCGGAGTTCCGTCGGTGCCCGGGAGCCGCCTCGGTCTTCCGAAGGTCCGTCGGCGCCCGCTTTCCCGGATTACCGGGCTACCGGGCTACCGGGCGAACTTCCGCAGGTCCTCTGCGAGCGAGCTGACGGCCGCAGGGTTGCGCGGGCTCTCCACCAGGTCCACGTAGTCCAGGACGACGATCCGGTCGTTCTTGATCGCGGACACGTTGGCGAGCGGCTTGTAGGACTTCAGGAACGCGCGCTTCTGGTCTGCCGTCGTGTCACCGTAGTTGTTGATGACGATGACCTCGGGATCGCGGTCGACCACCGTCTCCCAGCCGACCGTCGTCCAGCTGTCCTCGAGGTCCTTCATGATGTGGTCGCCGCCAGCCTTGGTGATGATGTCGTGCGGTCCGGCGTACGCGCCCGAGGTCAGCGGCTTGTCCTTGCCGTCGTCGTACAGGAAGACCCGTGGGCGGTCGTCGCCCTTCGGTGCCTTGGCCTGGGCGTCGGCGACCTGCTTCCGGAAGGTCGTGATGAGGGATTCGGCCCGGTCCTCCGCGTCGAAGATCTTTCCGAGGTTCCGCAGGTCGGTGTAGAGGGCGTCGAGCGGCGGCATGACTCCGCGGGCCTTGCCCTGTCCGTTGCGGCACGATTCGCTCAGCAGGTACGAGTCGACGCCGACGCGCTTCAGTTCGGCGGGGGTGAAGCCCTCGCCCTCGTTGAAGCCGTAGTTCCATCCGGCGAAGACCAGGTCGGCGTCGGCGTCCAGGACGAGTTCCTTGTTGATGCGCTCTTTGGAGAGCCACTTCGTCTTGCTGTAGCCGTCCTTCCAGGGGACGGACGTCATGTCGCCCTTGTCGTCGGGCATCACGTATCCGGCCATGTGGTTCTCGAGGCCGAGGGCGAACATGATCTCGGTGATGCCGACGTCGTTGGTCACGACGCGCTGCGGTGCCTTGGCGTAGGTCCGCTTCTCGCCGCAGTTCTCGACGGTCACCGGGTAGTGCCGGTCGGCTTCCGTGGTGTCTTCCTTGCCGTCTGCCCGGGTGGTGACGTCGGCGCCGCAGCCGGTGAGGGCCAGGGCTGCGGCGAGCAGGAGGGCCGCGGGGCGGGTGGGGTTCGGCATGGTGGCTGGGCTCCTCAGGAGGCGGTGGGGCGGGTCGGCGGGAGGTCGAAGAGCAGTTGGAGCGCGCCGGTCTCGGGGTGGGCGACGCGGTGTGCCCGTACGCCGAAGACCTCGGCCAGCAGTTCGGTGGTCAGGACGTCGTACGGGGCTCCGGAAGCCACGATCCGGCCGGCCGCGATGACGTGGACCAGGTCGCAGTGCAGGGCCGCGAGGTTGAGGTCGTGCAGGGCGGTGAGGACGGTCAGGCCGCTGCCTCGGACCAGTGCGAGGATCTCCAGCTGGTGGGCGATGTCCAGGTGGTTGGTCGGCTCGTCGAGCACCAGGACGCGGGGTTCCTGGGCGAGGGCGCGGGCGATCAGGACGCGCTGCCTCTCGCCTCCGGAGAGGGTGAGGAAGCCGCGTTCGGCCAGGTGGGCCGCGCCGACCCCGCTCAGCGCCTCCGCGCAGCGGCGCCGGTCCTCGTCGGTGGCACGGGCCATCGGGCCCTGGTGCGGCATCCGGCCCATCGCCACGATCTCGGCCACGGTGAAGTCGAACTCCGCGACCGCGTCCTGCGGGAGGGCGGCCAGGCGGCGGGCGCCCTCCCGGGTGGACAGGGTGTGGAGGTCGTCGCCCCCGATGCGGACGGCGCCGGAGGTGGGGCGCAGCGCCCGGTAGACGCAGCGCAGCAGGGTGGACTTGCCGCTGCCGTTGGGGCCGACCAGGCCGACGAGCTGCCCCTCTCCCGCGGTCAGCGTCGCCTCGTCGACGAGTCGTGCGCCGGCGGTCTCGACGGTCAGCGCGTCGATGTCGATCCGCATCAGATGCCTCCGAAGGAGTAGGTGCGGCGGCGCATGAGCAGGATGAAGCAGGGAACGCCGATGACGGCGGTGAGGACGCCCACGGGCAGTTCGGCCGGGGCGAGCACCACGCGCGAGAGGATGTCCACCCAGATCAGCAGGACGGCTCCGGCCAGTGGGGCGACGGCCAGGAGCCTGCGGTGGTCGGCGCCGACCAGCATCCGTACGGCGTGCGGGACCATCAGGCCGACGAAGCCGATCGCTCCGCTGACCGCGACGACCGCCCCCGTGACGGCCGCGGCGACGAGGAAGAGTTCCCTGCGGAGTCTGCCGGGGTCCACCCCCAGGGCGGCGGCGGTCTCGTCGCCCATGGCGAGGGCGTTGAGGCGCCGCGCCGACAGGGCGAGATACGCGAGGCCGAGGAGGACCGCTCCGGCGGCGATCGGTACGGAGGCCCAGTTGGCGCCGCTGAGGCTGCCGAGGAGCCACATCATCGCGGAGCGGGCCGCCTCGCCGCGCTCGGCCGCGAAGACCATGAACGTGGTGACGGCCGAGAAGCCGTAGTACATGGCGGTCCCCGTCAGGACGAGCCGCAGCGGGGTCAGTCCGCGTTCGGTGCGGGCGACCGCGTACACGAGCACCATGGCGACCAGCGCGGAGACGAACGCCGCCGTGGACAGCGCCCAGATGCCGAGCGCCCCCAGCGCGCCGAAAATGAGTACGGCGTTGGCACCGACCGCAGCGCCCGAGGAGATCCCGAGGACGAACGGGTCGGCGAGGGCGTTGCGGACCATGGCCTGGACGGCGACGCCGATGGCCGACAGACCGGCCCCGACGATCGCGGCCAGCACCGCCCGCGACAGCCGCAGCTCCCAGACGATGGTGTAGGCCGCCACCTCGTCGGGGCCGATCGCCCCGCCGGTCAGTCCGGCCCAGAGATGGCGCACCACCTCGGCCCAGGAGAGGCCGGAGGCCCCGAGTCCAGCGCCGCAGACGAGCGAGAGGGGGAGGGCGAGGCCCAGGCCGGTGAGGAGGACCGGCAGCGGTACGCGCCGGGGCGGGGGCGGGGCGGCGTCCAGGCGCGCCGGGCCCGGGGGTGGGGAGGGCTGGGAGGGTATGTGGTCGACGGACGTGGCCACAGGCCGGTCGCTTTCGCCTCGGGCCGTGCGCCTGCGCGAAAACGGAGCAGCCCCGGACGGAGGCCGCCCGCGCAGCGCCCTTCGCAGTCCACGGCGAATTGTCAGGAGCCTTCTCCGCCACGGGTGATCGGGCTCGCGGAACCAGTGGCTCCGCCTACCGTTGCGGGTCAGCGCCGGACTTCGACCGGACTTCCCCCGTGGGGAAGTCGCAGCTTAGCGTGTGCGTCCGGGGTGTCCTCAGGGCCCCGGGGCGCGGAGCTGATGACCGTGTGTACGGCGGCGGTCCTGGGATGCGGTCCGGGGGACTGGTTCTTGGGGCCCGGTGCTTGTTCGTGGTCCTGGGGCTTGCCCCGGTCCGGTGTCCGGGCCGACGCGTATCTCCGCGGCCCCGGGTGCGGCCGGTCCCTACGATGGGCGCGTGCCGACCTATGTCTACCGCCTGTCCATGGACGACCCCGCCGACCACGACGAACACCGTTTCGCCACCGGCCCGGAGGGCACCGTCGGTGACTACGGGGAGGTCGAGTCGGCCTTGGTCAGGGCGGTCGAGGCCTTCGCCAGGGAGTCGGGAGTCGATCAACTGGCCGTGCGCGAGCCGGAGGTGTCGGCACTCCCCCGCTTCGGCCTCGATGACGTGGCCCCGGTGGACCGGTTCGGGCCGGCCGGGTTGTTTCCCTCCGGACTGCGGGATTCCGGGGAGGGGCTTCCGTACGGCTTTCACGACGGGGCCGTCGTATCCCTCGATGGCGGGCTGGAGCTGGTGCGGGCCATGCTGCGCGGCACCGGCGTCCGGTGCCGGCTGGAGGTGGAGGACACGTTCACCGTCCATGTGGGCCGGGAGCGGGATATCCACATCGGCAGTGACCGGCCCTGCGAGGGGGCTCTGGCACGGTCCCGGACGCTCAAGCTCCACCCGCGGCGCGTCGACTCGTCTCCGTACGCCATGAAGACCGGCGGCGGGGAGATCCAGCGCCCGGCCGACGACGCCTTCTGGGCCGGTCTGGGCCGGATGGTCTCGACGTGCAGGGCCGGGATCCTGGAGGAGATGTACGTCGGGGGCGCCTCGCGCCTGCACCGTCTCACCTGGGAGAACGTGCAGGCGGTACGGGAGCGGATCGTGCCCCGCGCGCGGCTCGCCGTGTGGCCCGCGCCGGAGCCGGGTGAGGCGGGGACGCAGGGCCCGGGGCCGGACGGGGCGGGGACGGGGCGCCCGGGAGCGGACGGGGCGGGGACGGGAGATCTGTCCGTCGACGGGCGCGTGCCGTTGCTCACCGCCGTGATGCCCGACGCCGACGGGGTCGTAAGGGCCCGGTGGCGGACCGAAGCGACGCCGGGCGACCGGCGCTGGGCGTTCCTGAGGACGCTGCGCCGTGGACAGATCGTGAGCGGCACCGTGACCCGTATCCCCGCTTTCGGCGTCACCTTCGTGGACATCGGCGGCTTCGAGGCCATGATCAACATCCCGGAGCTGTCGTGGCGGCGTTTCGAGCACCCTTGCGACGTCGTCTCCGTCGGTGAGGAGGTCCGCGCGGAGATCCTGGACATCGAACTCCTCCCCGAGCGCGTGTCGCTCTCCCTCAAGGCCCTGCACGAGGATCCGATGCGGCGGTTGGCCGGGATGGTGGGGTCGACGGTCGTCGGGCCGGTCACCAAGGTGGTGCCCTTCGGGGTGTTCGTACGCGTCGAGGAGGCGGAGGGCGGGCTGGAGGGGCTGGTGCACACCTCCGAGCTGGCGGACGAGCGCCTGGAGGGGCAGGACACCACCGTACGGGTCGGTGACGTGCTGCCCGTCCGGATCCTGGGCGTCGACCCGGCCCGCCGCCGGATCACCCTCTCGCACCGGCAGGCCGTCGCCGTCCCCGGGGACTGACCGTGCGGAGGGAGGAAGGGCGGGGCGGGGGACGCGGTCATGTCCGTGCGCCGGTGTCATGAGTACGCGTACTCGTGCGGAACCGTGCTCCTCGGCGCCATGCTGTGGCTTCTCGATCCAGGAGCTGAGGAGTAGGCGTGACGGGTGTTCGGAAGACCGCGGCAGTGGCTCTGCTGGCGATGCTGGGCGTCGCGGCGGGGGGCCTCGCCCCTGCAGCCGCCGCGACGCCCGGGGAGCTTCTTCCTCATCCCGGGCCGGACGGTCTGGTGTGGGTGCCGGAGCGGACGGGCGACGGCGGTGTGGTGTCGGGCGGAGCCTCGGACCGGCTGCCCACCGTGCTCACGGTGGCCTGCGAGGGCGGCGGCGATGTGCGGGTGACGATGGATTCGCAGGGGACCCAGGTTGCCGCGTTCACGGTGGACTGTCCTGCGGGCAGCGCGGGCGTGGGCTCGGTGTCCATGGACCCGGGGGTGGTGCGGTGGGGTTCGTTCGCCGTGGGAGTCGACGCCTCGCACGACGCCGTACGGTGGTCGCTGACCGTCACCCAGCCCGAGTAGCCGGGGCGGAGCCGGGCGGGGGCTCGCGGCGGGGCCGCTGCCCCTCCCGCCCGGTGGGGTACGGCAGGATGAGGCCATGAGCGTAGTGAAGATCAATGTACTGACCGTCCCCCAGGAACAGCGCGAGACGTTGGAGAAGCGCTTCGCGTCCCGGGCCCACGCCGTCGAGAACTCCGACGGGTTCGAGTGGTTCGAGCTTCTCCGGCCCGTCGAGGGCACGGACGACTACCTCGTCTACACGCGCTGGCGTGACGAGGCCTCCTTCCAGGCCTGGATGGAGGGTCCGATGAAGGCGGCCCACCAGGGCGGCGGCGCCGGTGACGGCGGCGAGCGTCCGAAGCCGGCGGCCAGCGGGTCCACCGTGTGGTCCTTCGAGGTCGTGCAGCAGGCCGGGCCGGCCGGCGCCTAGGACCTGTCGTCAAACTGCCGTCGTCGCCCGGAGGGTGGCAGTTTGACCACAGGCCCTAGCGCGGCGCCGTCGGTGGCCCGCCCGCCCGGCCGGGCGGGCGGGCCACCGACGGCCCCACGGTCGGCGGACCGACCACTGATCCGGCGTCGGGCACGCTCCACCGCCTTCTCCGTGCCCTCGCCTGCTCGTCCTCCTCGCCTCGCCTGTCTTCCCCGCGCTTCTCCTGCCTCTCCTGCCTCTTCCGCCTCTTCCGTCCCTGCGGAGAGCCGGAGCCGCGTATTCCTGTCGTCCTCGCCGCGCCGGGGTCAGTCTCAGGGCGCACGCGGTCTCCTCCCGTCGGTTGATCCTCTGCCGCCGGGGCGTTTTTAAGATCATCGACGGGGGCCGGCGACCGGCCGGAGCAACGATCAGTGCGTGCGTATCCGCGCGTGTGGAGAACGGACCGACGGACCGGTGGACGACACCAACATGACACTGCTGGATGTACTGCTGGGCGCGGTTCGGGAGGCTCCCGGGCAGGTCGTCGTCCATGTGCGCGGCGACGGCGGCGAACTGACCGTCACCCTCCGCGAACTGCTGGACGACGCGCTGCGCGTGGCCGGGGGGCTGCGGGGGGCGGGCATCGCGCCGGGGACCTGTGTGCCCCTGCTGGCCGATCGGAGCGAGGACTTCCAGCCGATGTTCTGGGGCGCGCTCGCCGCCGGGCTCGTCCCCGTGCCGCTGGCTCCCGACGGCCGGCGCGCGCTGCCGGTCTGGGAGCACCTGGGCCGGCCGCCCCTCGTCGTGGATGCGGCGAGCGCGTCGGTGGTGGCGGAACTCCCCGGTGACGTACGGGCTCTGGACGTCGATGCGCTGCGCCGGGGGCCGGTGCTGGAGGAACCCGCCGTCGCCGGGCCGGACGAGGTCGCGTTCCTGCAGTTCTCGTCCGGGAGCACCGGTGTGCCCAAGGGGGTGGAGGTGACCCATCGGGCGGTGCTCGCCAATCTGGAGCAGATAGGCGCGGCCTCGGGGCTCGGTTCCGGTGATGTCGTGGTCAGCTGGATGCCGTACTTCCATGACATGGGCCTCATCGGTACCCACCTGGCGCCGCTCGCCGCCCGTGCCAAGCAGGTCAAGATCGGACCGCTGACGTTCGCCAAGCGGCCCCGGGTGTGGTTCGAGGTGGCGGACCGGCATCGGGCCACGGTGCTCTCCGCGGCCAACTTCGCCCTCGCGCTGGCCGTACGGCGGGTTCCCGAGGAGGTCGTCGGGCGGCTGGATCTGTCGAGCGTCCGGCTGATGCTGGTGGGGGCGGAGCCGATCGCCCCTGCGGTGTGGCGGGAGTTCGCGCGCCGGATGCGCCCGGCGGGCCTCGATCCGGCGGCGGCCCAGCCGGTCTACGGACTGGCGGAGGCGACGCTGGCGGTGACGTTCCCGCCTCCGGGTGAGGTCGCCGAGCCGCTGGTCCTGGACCGGGCGGCGCTGGGCCGGGGCAGAGCCGTCGACACCGTGGCGGGCGCGGGGGCCGTCGAGTTGATGGATGTGGGGCTTCCGGTGGCGGGGTGCGCCGTACGGATCGTCGACGACGGGGGCGTGGAGCTGGGCGACCGGCGGGTCGGGCACATCCTGGTACGCGGCCCCCAGCTGGCCCGTGGCTACCACGGCCTTCCGGGTGCGAGCGCGGAGGTGTTCTCCGACGGGTGGCTGCGCACCGGCGACCTCGGGTTCCTGCGGGAGGGGCGGCTGTGTGTGACGGGCCGCCACAAGGACGTGCTGTTCCTCAACGGCCGTACCTTCCACGCCCCTGACCTGGAGGCGGTCGCCGCGGCCACCCCCGGGCTGCCTCCGGGCGCCCCCGCGGTGGTGGGCTCGACCGACCCCGTGACGGGTGGCGAGCGCGTGGTCGTCGTCGTCCCCTGGGCCCGGCCGCCGCGCGAGGCTGCGGAGGTGCTCGAACGGGTCGCGGCCCGGGTGCGCGAGGCGCTCCTCCATGACGATGTGCGCGTGCTGGCCCTGGCTCCGGGGGCCTTTCCCCGGACGACGAGCGGGAAGCTGCAGCGGCAGCGGCTGCGGGAGCGGTTCGAGGCGGGTCGGCTGGGAGCGGGGGTGGTCGGCCGGCCGTCCGGCGGTGCGGAGGCCCTGCCTGCCGTCCGGGCCGAGGCGCCCCGGTCGCGCGGGGAGGCCGAGCAGGTCGTGCGGGAGGTGTGGGCGCGGGTGCTGGGGCGGGCCGCCGGGACCATCGGGCTCCACGAGCCGTTCGGGAGCCTCGGGGGGACGTCGCTCAAGGCCATGGAGGTGCTCGTTGCTCTGGAGGACGCGTTCGGGCTGGCTCTGCCGCCTGCGGTGATCCGTGACCACGGCACCGTCGCCGCGCTGGCCGGGCACCTTCTGGCGGTCCCGCCGGTTCGGGACGCCGACCGGGTGCGGGCCGCTTCCGAGGCCGCGTCGGGGGGCCGGGATGCCGGGGCGGCTTCCGCAGCCGGAGCCGGCTCCGCGACGGTCCCCGCCCTCGTCCAGGCCGCCGCTTCGGCCGCCGCCTCCGGGGTCCGGGTGCCCGGGGAAGCTTCCGTGTCCGCCTCCGCAGCCGTCATCGGGATGGCCTGCCGCTTTCCCGGGGCCGACACGCCCGACGCCTTCTGGGACCTGCTCGTCGAGGGGCGCGACGCTGTCACCCCCGTACCGGAAGGGCGTTGGGGTGGCTCCGGGGACCGCACGTCGGCAGGGCGCCGGGCGCGATGGGGTGCTCTGCTGGACGACCCCGCCGCATTCGACGCGGGCTACTTCGGTATCGGTGCGGACGAGGCCCGCGCGCTCGATCCGCAGGCGCGGATCTTCCTCGAACTCGCCCATGAGGCCCTCGAACGTGCCGGATACGCGGGGCCCCGTCGGCGTGGCCTCCGGGTCGGGGTGTTCGCGGCTGTCGGGGAGAGCGGCTACCGCGAGGTGCTGGACCGCGCCTCCGCCGACGGGTCGCCGCTGCCCGGTGTGCTCACCGGGAATCTGCCGAGCCTCATCGCCGCCCGGGTCTCGCAGTGCCTCGATCTCGACGGGCCGGCGCTCGCCGTCGACACGGCGTGCTCGTCGGGGCTGGTCGCCCTCCATCTGGCACGGCGCAGTCTGGCCGAGGGTGAGTGCGATCTCGCCGTGGTAGGCGGGGTCAACCTGCATCTGACCGCTACCGGTCACCGATTGCTGGAGGACGCCCAGGCCCTCTCCCCCACCGGGCGCAGCCGCGCCTTCGGCGCGGACGCCGACGGGTTCGTGCCGGGTGAAGGGGGTGCCGCGATCGTCCTGACGCGGTGGGACGCCGCGCGGGCGGGGGGCGATCGGGTGCTCGCGGTCGTCCGGGGCACGGCCGTCAACAACGACGGGCGTTCGATGAGCCTCCTGGCGCCCAACCCGTTGCGGCAGCGCGAGGTCATCGGCCGGGCGTACGAGGCGGCCGGGGTCGATCCCGCCTCGGTCACCTATGTGGAGGCCCATGGGACGGGTACGGCCGTGGGTGATCCGATCGAGCTGCGGTCGCTCGCCCACGCGTTTCCCGTACGGCCGGACGGCGAGCCCCGGCTGCTCGGCTCGGTCAAGACGAACATCGGGCATCTCCTCAACGCGGCGGCGCTGCCGTCCCTGGTGAAGGTCGTGCTGGCCCTCGGCCACCGGAGGCTTCCCCCGTCGCTGCACCACGCCTCCCCCGCGCCGGGCCTCGCGCCCGCCGGGTTCTCCGTGGTGACCGAGGCCCGTGAGTGGACCGCGGCCGGGACGCTCGTGGCGGGGGTCAACGCCTTCGGGTTCGGAGGCACCAACGCCCATGCCGTGCTGGAGGAGGCGCCGCGCCATGTGGCGGATGTGGTGGATGCGGTGAACGTGTCGGATGCGGCGGATGCGGGCGCCTCGTCCTCCGGCCTCCCGTACGAGAGCGGATCGGGGGGCGCCGCCCGTCTGCTGACCCTGTCGGCCCGGAGCACGGACGGGCTGCGGGCGGCGGCTGACCGGCTGGCCGCTCATCTGGACGGGCATCCGGAGCTGGACGAGGGGGATGTGTGCCTGACCGCGAGCACCTCGCGGGACGACGGCCCCCACCGGCTCGCCGTCGTCGCGGAAGGTGATCTGGCCGCCCGGCTTGCGACCGCCGCCGCGCACGGAGGGGTGGTCGCCCGTGCGCGGCCCCGGGTCGTCTTCCTGTTTCCCGGGCAGGGGGCGCAGTTCCCGGGCCGGGACCGGGCTCTGTACCGTACGGCTCCGCTGTTCCGCGACACCCTCGACGAGGCGTCCGACCTCCTCGGGCCGGTCCGGGGGCGGGCCCTGGTGGAGTGGGCGCTCGACCCGGATGCCGACCCTGCCGACCTGGCCCTCACCGAGGTGGCGCAGCCGTTGCTGGTCGCCTCCGGGGTCGCGCTCGCCCGCCAGCTGCGCACGTGGGGTGCGGAGCCCGACGCGGTGGCCGGGCACAGTGTCGGGGAGATCGCCGCGGCCTGTGCGGGCGGGGTGCTGAGCCTGCCGGACGCCGTGCGGTTCGCCGCCGAACGCGGCCGTCTCATGGGGGAGTTCACGGAGGCCGGGGCCATGCTGGCCGTACGTGGGGGCGAGGAGGCCGTCGCGGCGTTGGTGGCCGAGTCCGCCGCGGCGGAGGGCGGTGCCGGAGGCGGCGGGGAGCTCGCTGTCGCGGCGTACAACGGGCCGGGGCTTCAGGTCCTCTCCGGTTCCCTCCCCGCCGTCGAGCGCGCCGCTCGTCACCTGGACGGCCGGGGCGTTCCCGTACGCCGTCTGCGGGTGTCCCGGGCCTTCCACTCGCCGCTCATGCTCCCGGTGGCGGAGCGGCTCGCCGACGCGGCGCGTGCGCTCACCGTGCACGAGCCGTCCGTCCCGCTGATGAGCACCGTCACCGCCGAGTGGCAGCCCGTTCCCGGCCCGGAGTACCTGCGCGACCATGCCCTGCGGCCGGTCCTGTTCGGGGCCGCCGTGGAGCGCCTGGCACGGGAGGGGTACGACACGTTCGTCGAGGTCGGGCACGGGGCGACCCTGTCCGGTGCGGCCCGCGCGGCGGCGCAGGCGGGGGCGGACGGCGGTGCGACGCCCGGTGATGTGCTGGTGCTTCCCGCCCTGCCCGGCGGTCCCGACAGCCGTACGGCGCCGGGCGACGACCGTACGACGGGGAGCGGCGGGCGGCGCGCGCTGCTGGAGACCGTCGGGCGGCTCTGGTCGCGAGGGGTGCCGCTGGACCGTACCGCGCTCGACGCGGGCCACCGGCGGGTTCCGCTGCCCACCTACCCCTTCCGGCGCGACCGGTACTGGGCCGATCCGCCGGTGAGTCCCCTGCTGCACCGGGTGAGGTGGGAGGACACCGCGCTGCCCGATGCCTCGACCGCGGTCGTACGGTCCGTGCTGCTGACCGGACCCGACGCCACGGCCGTCGAACTACTGGGGCGTCAACTGGCCGCCGAGGGAGTCCCGCTGCACACCGGGGGCGAGGAGCCACCGGACGCCGTGGTGCTGGTGGCCGGGCCCGCACCGGCCCTGGAGGAGGGCGCCGACGCGGTCGGCCGGGCGCAGGAGGCCGCGCTGGCCGCCTTCGACGTGGCGCTCGGCAGGCTCGACGCGACGCGGGCGCGCCGGATGGTGGTGCTGACGGAGGACGTCCACACCACGGGGGTAGCGCCCGAGCGGCCACGGCCCGCCCACGCGGTGCTGGGCGGGGCGCTGCTGGCCCTGCCGGTGGAGACACCGGGCCGTTCGGCCGTCGGGGTCGACCTCTGCTCATTGGACACCCCTGCTCAGCGGCTGGCGGCCGTGCTGGCGGAGCTGCGCGCGGACGGTGACGGCGCTCCGGGCGAGGCCATCACGGTCGCGTGGCGGGCGGGGCGCAGGCTCACCCGCCGGATCGCGCCGCTGGCGGCCCCAGTGGCGGCCGCGTCCCCGCTGCCGTCCGACGGCACCTTCCTCATCACCGGGGGCGGTGGCGGAATCGGGGGTGCGCTCGCCCGCGAGCTGGCCGGAAGGGGCCGGCCCGTTCTCGTGCTCGCCGGGCGCTCACCGGAGCCGCCCGCCGGGCTCGTCGAGGAGTTGCGGGCCCTGGGCGCGACCGTCCACTACCGCGTGGCCGATGTCTCGGTGGAGCGGGACGTCGACGTGCTCATCGGTGGACTGCCCCGTCTGGACGGCCTCTTCCACGCGGCGGGGGTGGTGCGCCCCGGCACGCTGCGGAACCGGCGCGCCGAGGAGAGCGCCGCCGCCCTGGCCGCGAAGGCACGGGGAGCCGTGCTGCTCTCGGCTGCTCTGCGACGGCACGGGCTCGACCCGGTGGTCTGCGTCGCGTTCTCGTCCGTCTCGGCGCTGCTGCCCGGCCTGGCGGGCGGCCTGGGCGAGTACGCCGGTGCCAACGCCTTCCTCGACGCGTTCGCCGCCTCGGAGCGGCGGGCGGGCAGGCCCTGGCGGTCCGTGAACCTCGCCGCGTTCGCCGGGACGGGGATGGCCGCGGGCCTCGGTGCGGGCCCGGGCGCCGCTTCCGGGCAGGGGTCCCCCGTTGCACGGCGGGCCGGTGGCCGGCCGGTGGGCACCGGCCCCGCACTGGAGGCACTCCTGACGGCGTGCGGGACCGACGCGCCGCAGGTGCTGCTGGCGGACCTTGAGCCCCCGCGCTCGCATGCGGATGCGGACGGGGCCCCGTCGTCGGGTACGGGTCCGGTGGTGCCGTCTCGGCCCGCGGAGGTCGTTCCGCTGTCCGGGCCTACGTCCCCGTCTCCGGCCGGTGCCACCGGGCCGACCGCCGACGCCGCTGCCCGTACGAGTACGGGTGCCGGTACGGATACCGCCGCGTTGCTGCGTCGGCTCCTGGGCGCGGCGTTGCGGCTGCCCGCCGCCGAGATCCCCGACGACGCGCCGTTCCTCTCCCTCGGCCTCGACTCGCTCGCCGCCGTCGACCTCGTACGGCAGCTCGAACGGGAGTCGGGCGCAGCCCTGCCCGCCACGCTCTTCTTCGAGTACCGGACCGTCCGTGAGCTGGCCGCCCATCTGGACGCCTCCGCAGCCCCGGCTCCGGTGCCCTCGCCGGCCCCTTCCCCGGTCGCTGACGGGGTGGCGTTCCCGCTCACCCCGGTCCAGCTGGCCCTGTACACCGGCGAGCGGCTGCATCCGGACATCCCGGCCCACGGGTATGTCCGCCAGACCGTCCGGGGCCCTCTGGACACCGGACTCCTCGGCCGCGCCCTCGCCGCGCTGGCCGACCGGCACTCCATGCTGCGGATCCGTATCGCGAGCGGCGCGGGGGACGGAGGCGGCGGGGTGCCCCGGCAGTACGTCGCGCCTGCCGCCGCCCTCGCCGACTGGTACGAGGTGCGCGAGCGGCCCGGTCCCGTCGAGGAGCTGGAGAACGCCCTGCGCAACCGGCCGTTCGACCTCTCCGCCGAGCCGCCGGTCCGCGCGGTCCTCGCCCGCGAAGCCCCGGACCTGGCCCATCTGGTGCTGGTGATCCACCATGCGGCGGGCGACGGATACAGCCTCAACGTCCTCGCGGAGGAACTCTGGTCGCTCTACACCGCCTTCGCGCAGGGGCGGGAGCAGGCTACCGAACTGCCCGTGCTCTCCACCGACTTCGCGCGCTACTCCGCCGCTGCCGCCGAGGAGCGGGCCTCCGCCGCCGGGGCCGGGGCCCTCGCCGCCGATCTGCGTCACTGGTCGGAGCGGCTGGCCTCCCGGGGCGAGGCGCTGCGGCTGCCGTACGACGGTGATCCGGACGCCCTCCCGACCGCTCCCCTGGCCACCCATCTCAGCGCCCTGGAAGCGCGGTCGACCGCCGCGCTGGAGGAGCGGGCCGCCGCGCACGGGGTGAGCCTGTTCCATTTGCTGCTCGCCGTCCATGTGCGGTGTCTGGGACGGTGGAGCGGCGGGCAGCGCGAGATCGCGGTGAACGTCGCCCGCGCCCGGCGGGAGGGCCGGCTGCCGGGGCTGGACCGGCTGGTGGGGCCGCTGGCCGACACCCTGCCGCTGCTGTGCGAGAGCGATCCGGACGAGTCGGTGTGGGAGCTGGCCGAGCGGATCGGGCGGATCTGGCTGGAGAGCGAGCGGCATGCGGCGCCCACCGGCCTCGACCTGGCCCGGCTGCGGAGAGAACGCCCCGCCGGGGCGGAGCGGGGGGCGGTGGGTCCGGCCGGGGCCGGACCGAGGGCCCTGGGCGCGGTGGCGGCCGGGCCGGAGACCGTGAGCGCGGCTGTCGCCGAGCCGCGGACCCCGGGCGCGGTGGTGGCCGGGCCGAGGACCGTGAGCCCGGCCGGGTTCAGCTTCGCCCGCTTCCCGGCCGCGCTCGACGCGCGGTGCCCGGTGTCGGTCCGGCCGACCGCCGCCGGGACCGGGACGAGCGCGACCCGGCTCAGCCTGCTGTGCTGGCAGGACGACACGGTCCTGCGGTTCTCGTGGAACTTCCCCGTCCGCCTCTTCGACCCGGCGACGGTGGCCCGCCTGGACCGCGACTTCCACGACGAGCTGACCGCCCTCACCGGGGCGGACGGGCCCACCGTCCAGGACGGGGCCGGGGCCGGGACCGCGCACCCGACAGCCGAAGGCAGTTCCGGGTCCGGGTCCGGGTCCGGGTCCGGGTCCGGGTCCGGGTCCGGGTCCGGGTCCGGGTCCGGGTCCGCCACGATCGTGGGGCGGCTCCTCGCACGCTTCCGGGCCACCCCGGACGCGATCGCCGTCGACACGGGCGCGGGGAGCACACCGGCCGGGCGCGGCACCGGCACCACTCTCACGTACGCAGAACTCGACCGCGCCTCCCATGCGCTCGCGGCCCGGCTCGTGGCCCGGGGGGTCACCCCGGGGAGCCTCGTCGGGCTCCTCACCGAGCCCGGCGCCGACGCCGTCGTCTCGGTCGTCGCCGTTCTGCGCGCGGGCGCCGGGTGGGTGCCGCTGGACGCCGGCCACCCGACCGCGCGCCTCGCGGACCAGCTCGGCCGTTCGGGCGCCCGTACGGTGCTCTGCCATGACGCGACCCGTGCGGCGGCCGAGGCCCTCGGTGATGGCGCCCTGGTCCCCGTCGACCGGTCCGAGCCCGTACCGGAGGAACAGGCATGCGGGAACCCGCCGGACGGTCGGAACGGTCCGGACGGGCCCGTGGACGCGGACGCCCTCGCCTACGTGATCTTCACCTCCGGGTCCACCGGGCGCCCCAAGGCCGTACCCATCACCTACCGTTCGATGGAGAACTACCTCTCCTGGGCCCTCCGCACCTTCGGCTACGACGAGCACGACCGGCTCGCCCAGACGGCGTCACTCTGCTTCGACGCCTCCGTACGCCAGCTCCTGGCGCCCCTGCTGGTCGGGGCGACCGTGGTGACGGTGGACCGGGAGCTTCTGCGCGACCCCGACCTCCTGCTCACCCACGTCGAGCGCACCCGGATCACCGTGTGGAGCTCCGTACCGACGCTCTGGGAGCAGCTCCTGACCGCCTCGGAGGAGCGGGTACGGCGCGGAGCGCCCCGGCCCGGTCTCTCCGCCCTCCGGTGGATCCATGTCGGCGGCGAGGCCCTGTCGCCCGCGCACGTGCGCCGCTGGTTCGATCTCTTCGGCGACGGCCAGCGCATCGCCAACCTGTACGGGCCGACCGAGGCGACCATCAACACGACCTGCCACATCATCCGTTCCCGGCCGGCCGACGATGTGACGCGGTTGCCCATCGGGCGTCCCGTGGCGGGTACGGAGGTGGCGGTCGTCGGCCCGGACGGGGAGGACCGCCGGTTCGGCGAGTCCGGTGAACTCCTCATCGCCGGGGTCGGGTTGACCCCCGGGTATCTCGGTGAACCGGACCTGACCGAGGCCGCCTTCACGACCCGGCGGGGGCGTCGCTGGTACCGCAGCGGCGACCGTGTGCGGGCCCGCGAGGACGGCACCCTGGACTTCCTCGGGCGTCTCGACGACCAGGTGAAGGTCCGGGGCAACCGGGTCGAGCCGGGCGAGATCGCGGCCGTCCTCGAGGGCCACCGGGATGTCACCCAGGCCGTGGTCCTGCTCCAGGACGGACGTCTCGTCGCGTTCGTGACGCCGAGGGCGGGGGCGTCCGGCGTGGACGCGGTGGCGCTGCGGGTCCATCTCGCGGCGGCGCTGCCGCCGTACATGGTCCCGTCCCGCATCGTCCCGGTCGAGAGGATGCCGCTCACGGGCAACGGGAAGATCGACCGGTCCCGGCTGCTCACAGCCGGGACCGGGGCGGGTGCGGCGGATCGGGAGAAGGGCGCGAGCGAGCCGGTGCGGGCCGGGGACGTGCCCCGTACGCCGCCCTCGACGCCCACCGAAGTCCGGCTGGTGCGCATCTGGTCCGTGCTGCTCCAGGCCGACACCGTGTGCCGTGAGGACGACTTCTTCGCCCTGGGCGGCGACTCCCTGCTCGTGCTGGAGGTGTTCGCGCGGCTGGAGACGCACGGCGGGCCGCTCCCCCGGCCGACCGTGATCTACCGCCACCGGACCCTGGCCGCCCTGGCCACCGCAGTGGACGAGGCGGCGGCTGCTCCGTCGGATGCCCCCGCGCCCGCCCCTGCGGTCCAGGGGGCCGGCGGGGACGGCCCCACGCCCTTCCCGCTGACACCGACCCAGCGCGGGTTCCTGCTGGCCGAAGCCGTGGCACCCGGGGCCTCGTCGTCCTGGCTCACGCGGCTGCGCCTGCGCGGCCCGCTCGACACCGCCCGTTTCCAGGCCTCGGTGGACGCCCTCGTCGTACGGCACCCCATGCTCCGTACCGTCTTCCCCGCCGGGGCGCGCCCGGCGGTCCAGCAGGAGCTGCCGCCGTCACTGCGGCTCCCCGTCGACTTCGAGACCCTCACCGACCCGCGCCAGGTGGAGGAGAGGGTCGCCGCCGAGCGGGAGCGCCGCTTCGAGCCCTGGGCGTGGCCGCTCCTGCGCCTGCGGGTCCTCACCCTGGCCCCCGGCGACCATGTGCTCGTGGTGCACGCGCACCACATCATCGGTGACGGCTACAGCGCGGCGCTCCTGACACGGGAGCTGACGACCGTGTACGACGCCCTGTCCGGCGGTGAGGAACCGGCTCTGGCCCCTCTGCGCAGCACCTTCCGCGACCACGCCGTCCGCCTCACCGGCCGGGATTCCGGCACGGGTGCCGTCACATCGGCGCCGGCAGCGGCCTCGGCTTCGCCTTCGGCGCGGGACCAGGGCCGGTGGGTGCGGCTCAGCAGGCCCTACGAGCCACCGGTCCTCGGTGGCGGTGACGAGGGCGGCGGAGCCGGGGCACGCCGTCATGTGCCCTTCCTCACCCACTCGTTCACGATCGAGGCCGACCAGGTGGCGGAGCTGCGCCATCTCGCCTCGGGTGCGGGCGCCACCCTCTACGCCCCCGTGCTGACCGCGTACTACCGGGCGCTCGTGGCGGAGACCGGGCGGGCGGACCTGGTGCTCGGACTCGCCCTGAGCGGCCGGGACCACGCCCTCCCCGACACGCACCGGGTGTTCGGGCCGTATGCCACCGCCGTACCCCTGCGACCGGTCCGTCCGGACGACGGACGGCCCTTCGGCCAGGCGGACTTCGCCGGGGATCTCCGGCGTGTCGTCGCGGAGGCCACGGCGGCGCAGGTCCATGACGGTCCCGTGCCTTCGCTGCCCACCGGGCTGCCCCTGGCCTCGCAGTTCTTCTTCACGTACGTGGACTTCTCCGCTCTCGGGCCGGAGGGCGGACGCACGCTGACGGTGCACCGCGAGGACAGCGGCGGCGAGGGCGTGAGCGGGTTCACGCCGCCTCCGGTCGGTACGGATGTGTTCCTGGCGGCCGGTACGGACGCCGGGCGGCTGCGGCTCACCGTCCGGGCGTCTGCGGCGGCGTTCACGCCGGACGGCCTGGCCGTGTTCGCGGGCAGGATCCGGGACGGGCTGACGCGGGCGGTGGCCGCGCAGCCGGTGGCCGCGCAGCCGGTACCGGAACAGCGGCGTGCCGGGAGCGGGGGCGCGGCGCACGCGATCGCCGGTCCCGAACCGGTCGGGTCCGCGCGGGAGCCGCGCGTGGATGCCGCGCTGATCGGCTATCTGCCGTCCCCGGCGCACCTCGCCCGACTGGCCCGGCTGCCGCAGGCGGAGCTGCCGCGCGAGCAGTTGCGCACCCTGTTGTTCCCCGACGGGCGCCCCCGGCTCCTGGAGACGCTGAGCACCCCGCTGGGGCGTTCGGGCTTCGTCTGCGTCCCGCTCTTCGCGGACGAACTGGCCCCGGGCGACGCGCTGCTCGGGCACACCGCGCGCGGGGTGGACCTCGCCGCCTCCTTCGGTGCCCGCTCCGTCTCGCTCGCCGGCATGATCCCCTCGCTCACCGGCTACGGGTTCGACGTCGTGCGCGCCGTCGGTACGGGCGAGGGTGCCCCGGCGGTCACCACCGGCCATGCGGCGACCGTGGTCTCCGTCGTCAAGACCGTCCATGCGGCGCTCGAGGCGACCGGGCAGGAGCTGGGCGCCCTCACCGTGGCGTTCGTGGGGCTGGGTTCCATCGGCTCCTCCTCCCTGGAGCTGCTGCTCGGCCGGGCTCCCGCGCCGCCCGCCCGGCTGCTGCTCTGCGACGTACCGGGCAGCGGTCCACGGCTCAAGGAGTTCGCCGAGCGGCTCCGCGAACGCGGTCTCGCGGACGCCGTCGACGTCCTGGAGTCGGACGGGGGGCTTCCCGACGCGGTCTACGGGGCTCGCCTCATCGTCGCGGCGGTCAGCGGCGGCGGCGCGCTCCTCGACGTGGACCGGCTCGAACCCGGTACGACGGTGGTCGACGACTCGTTCCCGCACTGCTTCGACACCGGGCGGGCCGTCAGCCGGATGGACCGGGCACGGGACGTCCTGGTCGTCGGGGGCGGGCTGCTGAACGCCGGGACCGTCGAACGGCAGGTGGCCGAGGGGCTGCCGGCCGCCGCGGTGGCCGGGTATCTCGCGCAGCCCTCGATCCCGGACACCATCGCGTCCTGCCGGCTGGAGTCCCTGCTCCACGCCTCCGGGACCACGGATCTCCCGCTGGTCCGGGGAACGGTCGACACAGCCACCGGCCGCGCCTACTGGGCGGCCGCGGAGGCCACCGGGACGCGGGCGGCGCCGCTGCACCTGCTCACCCGCACCGTCGACGGGGACATGGCCCGGCAGGTGCCCGACCGTGCCGTCCCGCCGGGCCGTCCGGACCACCTGGACCGCCCGGGCCTCCCCGAACAGCGGTTCGGGAGCGAAACGTAAGAATTGTCTCGCCGTGCCCTTCGCCCTCTCCGTCCGGTCGGACATCATCCGGACGGAGAGGCTCCGGGAAGAGCGATTCACTTTCCGATCGACCGCCTCCGGAGCGAAAGTCCACTCAGTCGCGCATCCCCGTATCCGTCATTTCCCGGAAGCAAATGCGGAGCGCCGGGGCGGGCCCGGCCCCCGCACCACCACCGGTCGACCACCTCGCTTTTTGGACATTCTTTTACCGTTCCCTTGGCCGATTAAGGCGCTGCTCCCGGGGTCGTGGCGCGATCTACGCTGCCGAACCGGTGCACAGAAGCACCGTTCCTGCTCTCACGACTCCCGGAGAACACATGTCACTTCCCGAGATGTCCACCGCCTTCGACCTCAGCACGCTGGATCTCGGTGAGATCACCGTCACCGCGATGCGCGACACGGCCGGAATAGGCGAGTCCACCTATTCGCTGTCGTCCTCCTCCTCGACGTCATGTCAGGGCTGCAGCGGGTGCAGCGTCCAGCCGCCGCTGCCGCTCGAAACCGCGTGACGCAGGAGCCATGAGGGCTTCCGCGGTGCCGCGGGTCCGGTGCGCCGGGCCGACGCGGTGCCGCGGAGGCCCGTACGCGTACGCATCCGGCCCCGACCGAACCGTGCGCCCGCCCCTGTCCGACGCCCAGCCGACTGGATCGATGTGAACCCGCCCGTACCGGAACTCCAGCTGCCCGCACCGTCCCTCCGTGCCGGGCACTCGGCCCCGCTCCCCCGGATCGCGCCCGGCGCGCTGGTCCGGACGACCCTGGTGAGCCTGCCCGCCGAACCCGGTCCCGCCGTCGCGTTCCGGGCGGCGCTGGCCGAACTGGTGGCGCTGGAGAAGTGGCTCGCGGCGCTGTCCCCCGCCCTCGGTGACGCGCTGTACGCCAGCCGTGCGGGCCACTCGGAGGACTTCCACCGCGAGGTGGTGCTGCCGCTCCGCCGCGCCGTGCACAACGGGCGCGATCCCCGGCCCGCCCTGCTCCACCGTCTGGACGGCCTGCCCGGCCGGGTGCCCGAACTCCGCGCCTGGCTCGCCGCGCGCGGGCGCAGGGAGGAGCTGGTCACCGCCCTCCGGTCCGGGACCGCACCCGCTCTCGCGGCCGGGCGGTCGGTGCTCGCCGGACTCTGCCGGGAGCCCGCGTTCCTCCGCGCGGCCGCGTTCACCAGCGCCGATCTGCTGCGGGCCGTGGTGCGGGCCGGTGCGGACGGGCCGGTGGACCGCAGGGCGCGGAAGGAGGAGGCGGGCGTGCTCCGGCATGTGACCAGGGCGGTCGCCCGTACGACGCCGCTGTCCGCGTTCACGGCGGTCGGCTGGGGAGTGCTGCCGGAGCCGTCGGGGGGCCGCAGGGGCGGTTCCGGGGCCCCGGGCCGTGCGGAGCCGGAGGCAGCCGGGGCCTCGATCGAGGCGGAGCCGGACGCCGCCCGGGGCGGGGTGGATCCCCGGACCGCCGGGGCCTGGAGTGCCGTGGAGCTGCCGCTGGGGTCGGCCCGTGCCGTCGTCCGTGCCAACCGCACGCTGGTGGACGCCCTGTTCGCCGCGCTGGCGGCCGACCCGCGCCGTCGCTCCACGCTCCCCCACCGGCTGTGCAGCAGTGCGCGTGTCTCCGGCGGGCGTATCTCCTTCGCCCGCTCCCGCACGGCCTTCACCGCCGCGCGCTTCCTCGCGGTGGAGGACGACGAGGTCACCCTCGGCGCGGCGGAACCGCTGCTCCGGCTGGCGGAGCTGTGCGTTCCCCCGGCCGCGCCCGCCGCCCTGGCGGAGAGGCTCGTCGCGGAAGGGGAGGCCCGGTCCGGCGAGGGAGAGCGGCCGGCCGCACTCGACGCGGCCTCGGCCTTCGTCCGGCAGGTCTGCGATGCGGGGCTGCTCGTCCCCGTGGAGCCCTTCGGCCCGCAGGACCCGGACCCGCTCCCCCGGCTGGCCCGCTGGCTGCGGAGCACCGGCACGCGACAGGACCACGACCTGGCCCTCCGCATCGAGGAACTCGACGCTCTCACCGCCGGGTTCGGCACGGCGGAACCCGGCCGCCGCGCCACTCTCCTCACCATCCTCCGGGACCGCTGGGCCACGCTCCTCGACGAAGCGGGCCATCCGGTGGGCTCCGCCCCCGGCCGCCTCACCGTGCTCAGCGAGGACGTCGTCATGCGGCAGCCCGTGCCGCTGGCCGGGTTCCTCGGGGACGCGGACCACCGGGCGGTGGCCGAACTGGCCTCCCTGGCGGAGGTGTTCGACCTCGGCCCGGAGGTGCGCCGGCAGGTGCGGGACAGCTTCGTCGAGCGGTACGGGCCCGGCGGGGTCTGCCCGCACGTGTGGGACTTCGGCGCGGCCGCGGACGAGGCGTGGCAGCGGGCCGCGGGGGCCGCCGACGGGGCCGACGGCGGCAGGGCAGGTACGGACGGAGGCGGCGGGGCCACCGCTGCCGACGGCGTGCGCCGGCTCGCCGCGCTCCGGGCCGAGCTGGTCGCGTCCGTGCACCGGGCCCATGCCGACAGCGGCGGCGGGCCCGACGACGATGTCGTCCTCCCGTCCGGCCTGGTGGCCGGGCTCCCCTCCCGGCTGCCGTCGTGGGCGACGCGGCGCCCGGTCTCGTACACCGGGTTCCTCCAGCGGGCGCCCGGCGGGACGGTGTGCGTGAACCATGTGTACGGGGGGTGGGGGCGCTTCGTCAGCCGGTTCCTGGACTCCGTGGAGCCCCGGGCCGTGCGCGAGACCGCCGCCGCCGTCTCCGACGCGCTCGGGCCGGGCGCCCGTGCGGCCCAGGTGCGGCCGGTCAGCGGGTTCAACGCCAATCTCCATCCCCTGTTCGTGCGGGACGAGATCGGGGCGGACCGCTCCCGCGCGTCACTCGGCATGGACGACGTCGAACTGGTCCACGACCCGATCGGTGATGAGGTCCGGGTCCGCGTCAAGGCGACCGGCGCGTGGGCGGATGTGCTCTACGCCGGGGTGTTCGCGCCGCTGCTGCTGCAGCCGAGGCTCGCGCCCCTGCTGATGGACCACCCGCACGGCATCACCGACTTCGGTCCCCTGGTACCCCGTCACCGCAGCCCCGTACCGGGCGGGGACCTGGTGCGCACGCCCCGCCTCCGCCTCCGCCATCTCGTGCTCCGCAGGCGCCGGTGGGAGCTGGCGGGCGGCACGGTGGCGGTGCTGCTCGGGGAGCTGGCGGCCGAGGGCGAGGTGCCCGTGGGGACGGTGGCGCGGTGGCGGGCCCTGCTCGGCGTGCCCGACCGGCTCTATCTGCACGCCCCGCCACCGGGCCGGGGTGAGCGGGTGGACGAGGACCTCCTGCGCGCCCTCGACCGGCCCAAGCCGCAGTACGTCGACCTCGGTGACGCGCTGCACCTGCGCTGCCTGGGCAAATGGCTGGCCCGCCACCCGGACGGCGTCGTCCTGGAGGAGGCGCTGCCCGCACCGGCCCGGGGCGAGCGGCACGCGGCGGTGGAGCTGGTGGTGGAGACCTATCGGGCCGGGCACGCACAGGGGAGGGAAGAACGGTGACCGTCGATCAGGCCGCGCCGGACACGCGGGGCGTCTCCGATGCGCTGGACTCACTGGGGCGGTGGCGGCTACGGCCCGGCGTCTCGGTGACCGTGCTCCACAACGGTGTACATCTGCGGGGCTGGATCACCAGCCTCACGCTGGAGGGCGGGGCCGGTCTGCCCGTGCTCTGGGGGCGGCTGGCCGAGGCACTGGCGGCGGGTGAGGAGCGGAGCCGGGCCGCCCGCGCGGAGCTGGTGCGGGCGGCCCCGGCGGGCTCACCGCTCCGGACCGCGCTGCTCACGGTCATCGACCAGCTGCTCGACCATGACCTGCTGGTCGGACGGACGGACAGAGAGACGACAGAGGGTGCCGGGCCGTGGCTCGGGGCGGTGGCCGAACGGCCCGGGGCCGCGGAGGCCGCGCTCGCCGGCAGCCGGGCGCGGGTCCTCGGCGCGCACCCCGACAGCCCGCTCGTCCGCGCCGCCGCACGGGCGTTGGACCGTGCCGGTCTCCGTGCGGAGGTCGCCGGGACGGCCGGACTGCCGGACGGGCACATCCTGTTGGCCGCCTCCGGGCCCGGCGGACCCCCGGGGTCCGGACAGGGGCGGGAGGCCGCGGAGGTGGCCGTGGCGGTCGGCGTACGGGCCGGCCTCGGGTTCGTCACCCCGGTGGGCAGCGTGGCGCAGGCCCGGGCCGACGCCGAGGCTCTGGCGGGCCGGTTGCGGGACCGGGCGACCGGTCATCCGGCATCCGGACACCCCGCGTCGGCCGTGCTCCTGGCCTCCTCCGCCGTGCAGCGCCTGGTGTGCGCGGTGGCCGGGCTCCGCGACCCGTCGGCCGAGGCCGGTGACGCCCGGCTGCTCCCGGGGATGCCGACCGTGCTGATCGCGGAGCAGGAGTCCCCGGGCGGGTTGCGGGGCGAGTACCGCAGTTGGCCGGGGGCCGCGCTCGTGGACGCCGACCGGGTCCGGCCGCGCGCCGACGTCCGTACGCTGTCCGAGGCCCTGGCCGGTATCCCGGTGCTCACCGACCGTTGGACCGGGGTGCTGGACGAACCCGACCCCGGGGCGCTCCCCCAGCTGCCCGCGGCGCTGGTCGGCTGTGCGGCGCGGGGCGGTGACCTGGTGGCCGGTGGAGCGCGGGCCGACCTGGCGCGGCTGGAGGCGGTCTGCCGGGCGGCCGAACTCCGGCTGGGAGATGGGGAGTCGGGCCCGGTGGTGGTCGGGGCGGGCGTGGAGCACGCGCGCGGACGGGCGCTGCGGCGGGCGGTGGACCGGGAGGCCGCGGAGCGGACGGCTGCGGTGAGCGGCGGCAGGCGCAGCCCCGTGCCCTGGAGCGCGGAGACCGCACACCATCCGCAGGCGCGGCACTGGTGGTCCGTCCTGGTCCGGCGCCTGGGCGTCGACGCGGAGGTGGGCGTGGAGCGCCTGGGCACGGGCGGAGCGGACGTGTTCGGCGCCCGTGTCGTCCGGAGGCGGCACCGTACGGCGGGGGGTGCGCCACCCGAACCGCTCGGCTCTGCCGTCGAGGCCACGGCCGACGACGCCGTCGCCTACGCCGCGCTCTCCGCCGTCGTCGGGATCCAAGCGGCCGCCGACGCACCGCACGCCCGGCAGTCGGTGACCGCCGGCGGTGCGTCGGCGGCGCTCGCCCGGTCGGCGGAGACGGCTCCGTGGGAGGACGCGGGGTGGACCACGGCGTGGCTGGCGGAGTCGGCCGGGCGGGAGCACGGCCTCCAGGAGGCCCTGGCCGGCCTGACCGGGTGGGTCCCGCGGCCGTGGGAGCCGCCGCCCTGTGCGGACGCCGACGTCCACGCGCTGTGGTCGGCGCTGCGGCAGTGCGGCTTCACCGTGCTGTCCGCCGGGGCCGCCGCCCCGGACGCCCGCCCCGGACCCGGCTCCACCCCCGGCTCCGGCCCTGGCACGTACCCCATCGCTCCCACGGAAGGACCCCGGTGACCCCGGTGACCGTCGCAGACCCGCTCCGGCAGGCGCTGGCGGAGGAGACGCCCGCGACCGCCGTCCTCGGCACCGCCGACGCCCTGCGCCTCACCGAGGGCAGCGCGGTCGTGGTCCTGGACGCCTGGACCCTGGGAGAGGCCGAGGAACTGTCCCGGCATGCCCTGAACCACCCGGTGACGCTCGTCCCCGTCCGGGGCGACGGTGCGCTGACCGTCGTGGGGCCCGTTCTGCGGCCCGGCGCACGAGGGTGTCTGGCGTGCGGTGAGTACCGGCGGCTCGCGACGATCGGCGGCCGGGTGCCGTGGCACAGCCCGACACTGCGGCTGGCGGGCCGCCCCTCCCCCGCGTTCGTCGACGCCGTCGCCGTCCTGGCGGCGGCGCTCCCCGACGGGGACGGGGCGCTCGTCCATGTCGTCCACCACGGCCGGGGCACCTGGTCCACCCACCGGCTGGAGCCGGTCGGCGGGTGCGTGGTCTGCCTGCCGCTGCCACCGGACGGGCCCGAAGCGGCCGAGGCGGACTTCGGTCCGGAGACACGCAGGTCACCGGGTGTGCCGTGCGACCCGGAGTCGCTGCGCGAGCCCAACTCCCGCACGGACGTGGCGGGTCTGCGGGAGGTGCTGTTCGACGAACGGTTCGGGCCGGTCCACCAGATCCTGCGGACCGAGGAGTCCGTGCACAGCCTGACCAGTGCGTACGTGACCTACGGCCGCCACCTCCGGGACGGCGGCTACGGCCGGTCCGTCGACTTCACGAGCAGCGAGCGCGTCGCGCTCTTCGAGGGTGCGGAGCGCCTGGCGTCGATGAGCCCCACCGGCCGGCGGACGGGGCTCCGCGCCTCGTTCGCGGAGCTGGGCCCCGGGCGGGCGGTCGATCCGGTGCGGCTCGGGCTGCCTGACCCCGTTCACCACGGCCACCCCGCCTCCGCCACCGTCCCGTACACACCGGATCTCGCACTCGACTGGGTGCACGGCTGGTCCCTCACCCGGGACCGTACGACGGCCGTGCCCGAGCACGTGGCGTACTGGGACGCGAGCCCGGGGCGGCCCCGGGTGGTGTACGAGTGCTCCAGCGGCTGCGGGCTGGGCAACAGCCCCGCCGAGGCGGCGCTGTACGGGCTGTTCGAGGTGGCCGAGCGGGACGCGTTCCTGATGGCCTGGTACGCGCGCACGCCGCTGCGGCGGGTCTCCGTTCCGGCGGACGACCCGGAGGTGGCGCATCTCGTGGACCGTGCGGCGCTCGCCGGTTACCGGGTGTCCCTCTTCGACGCGACGAACGACTTCCGGGTGCCCGCCGTCATCGCCGTCGCCCGGCACCGGGGGGAACCCGCTTCCGCGCCCCGGGCGTTCGTCGCCGCCGGGAGCCACCACCATCCGCGTACGGCGATCCGGTCGGCCGTCGCGGAGGCGGTGACCAATGTGGTCAACGCGGTCCACCGACACCGGGCCGAGCCGGACATGTTCGACCGGCGGCGGCTGCTCCCGATGCTGGAGCGGCCGGAGCTGGTGCGGACGCTCGCGGACCATGTGGCCGTCAACACCCTCCCCGAAGCCCTCACCCGGCTGGACTTCCTCGACGGGGACGGCCCGGGCGACCCCGATGCCCCGGACGGCCCGGGGGCGGACTGGCGGGACGTCTGGCCCGGGGCGTCGGCGCCGGAGCCCGTACCGGATGCGCGGACCCTCCTGGAGCGGACCGTGACCCGGCTGGCCGGTCTCGGCCTGGAGGTCATCGCCGTGCCACTGAGCGAGTCCGTCGTGCGGGACCGGCTGGGGCTGCACACGGTGAAGGTCGTAGTGCCGGGGTCGCTGCCGATGACCTTCGGCCATGTCAACCGGCGCACACTCGGGCTCGACCGGCTGCTGGAGGTGCCGTTCCGGCTGGGGCGTGCGCCCCGCGTGGCGCTTCACGACGAACTCGTCCTCCACCCGCACCCGTTCCCGTGACTCTCCCCGTCCACGCCGACGCCCGCGACCGAACACCGGCCATCCCGCAGGAGCAGGACCCGACACTGTGACCCACAGCCCCGACCACACCCCCTGGCTCAGCCTCCACTGCTTCCTCCGCTCCGCCCCCGAGGACGTCGACACCCTCCTCACCGAGGAGGTGGCCCCGCTCCTCGACGGGCTCGTCGCCGGGGGCGAGGCCGGCGGGTGGTTCTTCATCCGGTACGACGAGGGCGGGCACCATCTGCGGATCCGGGTGCGCGGGGCGTCGGAGGCGACGGCTGTGTCCCTGGCGGACGCCCTCGCGAAGGCGGCCGGGCGACTGCCGGACACCGGTCCCGGTGCCGGCACTGGGACCGGGCAGGCGGAACACGCCGAGGTCCGTGCGGTGCCGTACGTCCCCGAGACCGCGCGCTACGGAGGGCCCGAGGCCCTGCCGGTGGCCGAGGAGGTGTTCGTACGCTCCAGCCGGGTGGCCGTGCGGGCGGTCCGGGAGACCCCGCGCGGCAGTGCCCGGCTCGCCCTGGCCATCGATCTCGCCCACACCACCGCCCTCGCCTGCGGCCCGGACCGGCTGGCGGCGGCGCAGTGGCTGCGGCGCCACGCCGCGGGCTGGCGGTGGGCCGAGGACGTACCGCTGCTGGCCCCCCGGTACGTGCATGCGCGGGTCAACAGCGTCTACGCGCTCCAGCGGGACGATCTCGTGAGCCGTGCGCGGGCCGTACGGCAGGCGCTCGACGACGGGACGGCCCCGCCCGTGCTCACCGACTGGTACGACACCGTGCGCGAGGCCGATCGGACGCTGTGCTCCGGCCGCCCCCGGCCGGGCCGCCCGCACATCTGGGCGTCCCAGCTGCACATGCTCCTCAACCGGCTGGGCCTGGCCCCCGACGAGGAGCGGGCGGTGTGCCGGCTGGCCGCGCGGACACTGCTGGACCGGGATGGGGATCCCTCGTACTTCCCGGACGATCACACCTCGCCCGACCGGCAGTACCTGGAGCGGAGCAAGTTCCAACTCGGGCGGGAGGAGGACTCGGCTCCCCGTGACGTGCCGCCCCGGGAGCCGTCCAGCGGGACCGCCGTCCTGGGCGGTGCCGAACTCCCGCTTCCCGCAGGGCCGTTCCCGGCGGCGGAGCTGCGTACGGTGATGAACAGCCGTGTCTCCCGGCGGGGTTCGCTCACCGGGCCTCTCGACGCGGCGACGCTCGGCACCCTGCTCTGGGGCGCGCACGCGTCGGGGCACGAGTCGGTCCTCCGGTTCGCGGACGGGGGTGAACGCCTCATGCGCCACCGGCCGTATCCGAGCGCGGGCGCCCTCTACACGGCCGGTCTCCGGCTGATCGCGCTGGACGTGGAGGGGCTGGCGCCCGGCACCTACCAGTGCGTGCCGGACCGGCGCTCGCTGCGGTACGTCGGTCCGGCGCCCGCCCTGGACGACATCAGGTCGCTCTCCTCGTACCTCTCCCGCTCCGAGGACGACCCCGACGGCATCGTCCCGGACGCGCTGCCGGTGGTGCTGGGCCTCTACGCCGACCTGGGGCGGCTCCGGGAGCGCTACGGTCTGCGCGCCCTGCGGCTGGGACTGCTGGAGGCGGGCCATCTGGCGCAGTCGCTGCTGCTCACCGCGACCGCGCTGCGGCTGGGCACCACACCGCTCGGCGGGTTCCGGGACGACCTGGCGCACGAGGTCTTCGGGCTCGACGACCTGGACCAGCCGCTCCAGTACCTCCTGCCGGTGGGCCGCCACCCGGATCTGCCTGCCCGGTAGGCACGTGGACCCGTCAGGCGAACGCTTCCAGGGCGACCCTGGCCGCCCCGGCGATCAGGGCGTCGTCGGGTTCGGCGTCCTTGACGTCGCGGCGGGAGAGGACGGCGATCGCGATCGGGGCGGCGCCCGGGGGCCAGACGATGGCGATGTCGTTACGGGTCCCGTAGCCGCCGGTGCCGGTCTTGTCCCCGACCACCCAGCCGCGGGGCGTGCCTGCGCGGATGGTGTGGTCGCCGGTGGTGTTGCGCTTGAGCCAGTCGGTGATCAGGGCCCGCTTCTCCGCGGGGAGGGCGGGGCCGAGTGCGTACGCGCGCAGGTCCGTCGCCAGGGCGCGGGGCGTGCTGGTGTCACGGAGGTCGCCGGGCGTGGCGTCGCTGAGGGCGACCTCGTAGCGGTCGCAGCGGGTGACGTCGTCCCCGATCCCGCGCAGGGCGTCCTGGAGGCCCCGGGGGCCGCCCAGTTCGCGGAAGAGGAGGTTGGCGGCGGCGTTGTCGCTGTAGCGGATGGTGGCGTCGCAGAGTTCGCGCAGGGTCATGCCGGTGGCGACGTGCTTCGCGGTGATCGGCGAGTGGCTGATGATCTCCTCCTGGCCGTAGCGCACGAGGCGTTCCATCTGCGGGAGGGTCTTCCTGGCCAGGACGGCACCGGCGAGCAGGGCCTTGCAGGTGGAGGCGTAGGCGAACCGTTCGTCGGGGCGGTGGGTGACAGTCCGGCCGTCGCCGGTGTCGACCGCGTACACGCCGAGCCGGGCGTCGAACGCCCGCTCCAGCTCGGCGAAGGCGCGGTCCGTGCGGGGCAGGCTCTTGCGGGGCGTGGCCGAGGCCGACGGGGTGCGGCTGTCCGGACCGTTCGCCGCGCCGGGCGGGGTGTCCGGTCCGCCCGTGGCGCAGCCGGTGAGCGGGAGCAGCGCGGCACCGGCCAGTGCGGCGAGTACGGAACGGCGGGAGGCGGGGGCGGCCGGGGCCGCGGTGGCGTCGGTGGGAGGGGTGAGGGCGGGAGGGCTGGAAGGCACGGTGGAAGACCTCTCTCTCGACGGTGATCGTGCGGTCGGCGGATCGCCGTGCGACCGGCCGCAGGTGATCGTGGCGCAGCCGGGCCCGGTCGCGGACGGGTTCCGGCACGGGGTGCGGGCCGCCGCGCCGGCCTTACCGGAGTCAAACCCGCGGCCGGTCGGCATGTCGAATACGATCTCGGCATCGGAGTGATTCATCAGCCGTATCACCGCATGCCAGGGAGGCCGAGTGCTGACGGAACGCCACCTGGAGATCTTCGTCGCGCTGGCGGAGGAGGAGCATTTCGGTGCCGCCGCCCAGCGGGTGGGGATCACCCAGCCGCCGCTCTCCCAGGGGCTCCGGCGGCTGGAGGCGCTGCTCGGTGTGCGGCTGTTCGAGCGGGAGCGCGGGGTCTTCCTCACCGAGGAGGGCGCGCTCCTGCTTCCGCACGCCCGCAAGGCCCTCGCCGCGCTGGCCGGGCTGCGGGAGACCGGTGCGCGTGAGCACGCGGACGGCCGCAGGCTGCGGCTGGGGCTGGCGCCCGAGGTGCCGGCCCCGCTCGCGGCCGATGTGGCGGCCGCGCCGGTCCGTGCCGGTGACCGGGCCCGGATCAGCACGGTGACGGCTCCGACCGCGTCGCTGCTCTCCGATGTCGCCTCGGGCCGGCTGGATCTGGCGGTGGTCCGGCACCCGTCGGTCCTGCACGGGCTCGCCGCCGGGCAGGTGGTCCTCCTGCCGACGTGGATCCTCACCCCGGCCGGATCGGCGGGCCCGGGCGGGGTGGCGGGCCCGGACCGGGTGGCGGAGAGCGGCGGTGGGGCGGAGGCCGGTGGCGCGGCGGTCCGGCGGCTGCCCGTGGCCGTCCGGCCCCGGGGCGAGGCGCCCGCCGCCCACGACCTGTTCGTGGACACGCTGGCGAGCCGGGGCCGACGGGTGGAGACGGTGGTGGTCGCGGACGAACGGGCCGGACTGGCTCTGGTGGCGGCGGGCCAGGCCGTCCTGGTCACGGCCGACGGGACCCTGACGGCTTCCCGGGTCGAGCGGCGGCGGGCGACCGACCCGCCGCTCCCCCTGCGGCTGCGGGTGGTCTGGAACCCCCGGCGCTCCGGTGCGGCCCCGGAGGATCCGGCCGCGACCGCCCGGCTGCTGGAGAGCGCCCTGGCCGAGGGAGCGGCCCGATGAGCGGCATCCGGCGCGGCGGGGGCGGGCCCGTCGGGGGCGGGGTGGAGCGGACCGTCCGTTCCCTGTTCGACGACGCGGGCGTGCGGGGCTGGCTCCATGTCGCGGAGCTGGAGCGGCCGTCGGCCCGCGTGGTCCTCGATCCGGACGAGCCGGTGCCGATGGGCTCCGTCTACAAGATCGCGCTGATGGCCGCCTTCTGCCGGCTGGCCGACGCGGGGCGGCTCGACCCGTGCCACCGGCTCACGCTGGAGGCGGCCGACCGGGTGGCGGGCCCCACCGGCCTGTCCATCCTCCGAGACCCGGTCACCATGTCGCTGCGTGACCTCGTGGTGCAGATGATGAGCGTCTCGGACAACACCGCGGCCCATGCCGTGCTCCGGGAGGTCGGCACCGACGCCGTCGACCGGATGTGCGCCGATCTCGGTCTGCCGCACACCCGGATCCACGGCGGGGTGGTCGGTACGTACGACCGGCTGCTCGCCGATACGGGCGCCGGGTCGCTGGACGCCGCCATGGCCCGGGTCGCGGACAACGACACCGCCGCCCCTCCCGATGTCTACGACCCCGCGTACAAGGCGTCCTCCACCCCGGCCGAGACCGCACGGCTGCTCCGGGCGATCTGGACGGACCGGGCCGCGTCCCCGGCGAGCTGCGCCTTCATGCGCGCGGCGATGGGCACGCAGCCGTGGGCCCACCGGCTCGCCTCCGGGTTCCCGTACGACGATGTGGCCGTCCACGGCAAGACCGGCACGTTCGGTTCCATGCGCCATGAGGCGGGGGTGGTGGAGCTGGCGGACGGCAGCCGCTACACGGCAGTGGTCTTCACCCAGGCCGCCCGAGCCGACCGGAAGCTCCCGCGCGCGGACGCGGTGATCGGTGCGGTGGCCCGGGTCGCGGTGGAGGAGCTGCGCCGGGGGCAGGGCGTCTGACCCGCCGTCCGGTCCGTCCGCCGGGGACGGGGCGTTCCGGAACACAGAAAACCCCTGGTGGGCTCAATTGCGCACCAGGGATTTCGCCGCGTATATTGGATTCTTCTGCGCTCATGCAGAAAGGCCCCACGCGGAGGCCTTATAAGAAGAACCATATCCGGCAGGGAGCCGTTTTGTCAAACCGGGAAGCCGTCGAATTGCGGGAAGAGCAGGAATTCATCGACCGTGTCCATGCGCGCGTCGACGAGCTGCGCGGGGTCACGGCCCGGGACGTCGAGCACGCGCTGACGCCGGTGGGGACCGGGCTGCAGGCCCGGCTGGAGCGGGATGTGCTGGTGGCGGAGCGGTCGGGGCTGCTCGCCGCGCTGAACGCGGTGGACGGCTCGCTCTGTTTCGGGCGGATCGACCTTTCCGACGGTGCCGCGCACCATATCGGGCGCATCGGGATCCGTGCGGACGACGCCGAGCACACGCCTCTTCTCATCGATTGGCGGGCGCCGGTCGCACGGCCTTTCTATCTGGCGACCGGGCATGTGCCGATGGGGCTGCGGCGGCGCCGGCACATCACCACCGAGGGGCGTACGGTCACCGAGCTGCATGACGAGATCCTGGATCTGGGGGACGAGGACCGGACCGGTTTCGAGGACCCGAACGGTGACGCCGTCCTGCTGGCCGCCCTGAACTCCGCCCGTACCGGCCGCATGGGCGACATCGTGCGGACGATCCAGGCGGAGCAGGACCGCATCATCCGCGCCCCGCACCGGGGTGTGCTCGTCGTCGAGGGCGGGCCCGGCACCGGGAAGACGGCGGTGGCGCTGCACCGGGCGGCCTTCCTGCTGTACGAGCACCGCGAGGTGCTGGCCAAGCGGGCGGTGCTGATCGTGGGGCCCAACCCGGCCTTCCTGCGGTACATCGCGGAGGTGCTGCCCGCACTCGGGGAGACCGGCGTCCTGCTCGCCACGCAGGCCGAACTCTTCCCGGGCGTCCACGCGACCGGCACCGACACGCCCCGCGCGGCGGCCGTGAAGGGCGGGGCGCACCTGGCGGAGGCGCTCGCCCTAGCCGTACGCGACCGGCAGCAGCTGCCGGAGCCGGGTGCGCCGTTGGTCATCCCGCACGACGACGGGGACCTGGTCCTGGACTGGGAGATCGCGTACGAGGCCCGCCAGGCGGCCCGTGACACCCTGCTGCCGCACAACCTGGCCCGCCCGCACTTCGCCTTCCGGATCGTGGACGCGCTGACCGAGCAGCTCACCGAGCGGATCGGTGCCGACCCGTACGGCGGGCCCAACTTCCTCGGGCCGGACGACATCGCGCAGCTCGGCAAGGCCGTCGCCATGAGCTCCGGGGTGCACGAGGCGATCGAGTCGCTGTGGCCCGTCCTCACCCCGCAGGAGTTCCTCGCCGGATATCTGGCCGAGCCCGTGTACGTACCGGAGGCGGACGCCGAGGCGCTGCGGCGGGCGCCCGGTGACGGGGAGTGGACGCCCGCCGATGTTCCGCTGCTCGACGAGGCGGCGGAGCTGCTGGGGTTCGACGACAGCGCGGAGCGGGCGGCCGCCGAGGCGGAGCGGCAGGAGCGGATCGCCTACGCGCAGGGGCTGTTGGAGCTGTCGCGGGGTTCGGAGACGTACGAGTTCGAGGACGAGGAGTCCGAGGTGCTCGCCGCCCACGACATCATCGACGCCGAGCGGATGGCGGAGCGGCACGAGGAGATGGACCACCGCAGCGCCGCCGAGCGGGCGGCCGCGGACCGGACCTGGGCGTTCGGGCACATCATCGTGGACGAGGCGCAGGAGCTGTCGCCGATGGCGTGGCGGCTGCTGATGCGGCGCTCCCCGACCCGTTCGCTGACGCTGGTGGGCGATCCGGCGCAGACGTCCGAGGAGGCGGGTGTCGGTTCGTGGGAGAGGATCCTCGAACCGTACGTGGGTGACCGCTTCGAGCATGTGACGCTCGGGGTCAACTACCGTACGCCCGCCGAGATCATGGAGCTGGCCGCCCGGGTCGTCCGGGAGCGGGACCCCTCCTTCGTCGCGCCCGGTTCGGTGCGGTCCACCGGGGAGGAGCCGTGGGTGCGGGAGGCCGGTGGGGATCTGGCGGGCGCGGTGGCGCAGGCCGTCGCGGAGCTGACGCCCGGGGAGGGGCGGCTCGCGGTGATCGCGCCGCGTGAGCTGCACGAGGAGGTGGCCGGGCCGCTGGAGGGGGTGGTGGTGGGGGCCGAGCCCGATCTCACCCGGCCGGTGGTGCTGCTCGACCCGCGGCAGGCGAAGGGGCTGGAGTTCGACCAGGTGCTGGTCGTGGAGCCCGGCCGGTACGGGACGAGCGATCTGTACGTGGCGCTGACCCGGGCCACCCAGCGGCTGGGGATCGTCCACCGGGAGGAGCTGCCCTCGGCGCTGCGCTGACCCCGCCCGCCCTCTCGTCCTCTCCCCACCTGTCCCCTCCTGGCCCGCCCCCCGGTCGACCGACCGGGGGGCGTTTCCGTGTCCGGGTGGCGCGGAACGCGCAATCGCCTGCTTGATAGTGCTCGAAACTCGCGCTTAGTATGCAGATTCGAGCATCACGCGCGCAGGGATGGGGAGATTCTGATGACGCATGTGGCACGGGAGCTGGCCAGTCAGCCCGACTGCTGGCAGCGGGCGGCGGATCTGGCGGACGGGGCCGCGGGGCGGCTTCCGGCGGCCGGTGAGCGCATCGCCGTCGTCGGCTGCGGCACCTCGTACTTCATGGCCCAGGCCTACGCGGCCCTCCGCGAGGGCAGCGGTCAGGGCGAGACCGACGCCTTCGCCGCGTCGGAGTTCCCCGACGGCCGCCGCTACGACCGGATCGTGGCGCTGAGCCGCTCCGGCACCACGACCGAGGTGCTCGGCCTGCTCGCCCGGCTGCGCGGCACCACCCGGCGGACCGTCGTCATCGGGGACCCCGACAGCCCCATGGCGACGACGGCCGACGACACGGTCGTGCTCGGCTTCGCGGACGAGAAGTCCGTCGTGCAGACGCGGTTCGCGACCACGGCGCTGACCCTGCTCCGCGCCCAGCTGGGGCTGCACACGGACGCGGTGGTGGAGGACGCACAGGTCGCGCTGGCCGAACCGCTGCCGGCCGGGCTGGTGGAGTGCTCCCAGTTCACCTTCCTCGGGCGGGGCTGGAGCGTGGGGCTCGCCAACGAGGCGGCGCTCAAGATGCGGGAGGCGGCGCTCGCCTGGAGCGAGGCGTATCCGGCGATGGAGTACCGGCACGGACCGATCAGCATCTCCACCCACTCCACCGCCACCTGGATGCTCGGTGATGCACCGACCGGGCTCTCCGACGAGGTCCACGCGACGGGCGCCCGGTGGGTGGCCGGCGGGCTGGACCCGCTGGCGGAGCTGGTCCGGGTGCAGCGGCTGGCCCTGGCCATCGCGGCGAGCCGCGGCCTGGACCCGGACCGGCCGCGCCATCTGACGCGCTCGGTCATCCTCAGCACGTCCTGACGGTCCCTCACCGCCGTCCCAGGGCCTCTGCCTGACGGCCTCTCACCCAGGAGTCACCATGCCCATCGCCGACACCGGCGAGCTGATCACCGAAGCCGCAGCCCGGCGCGGTGCGGTCGCCGCGTTCAACGTCATCACCCTGGAGCACGCGGAAGCCGTCGTGGAGGGAGCCGAGGCGGCCCGGGCGCCGGTCATCCTCCAGATCAGCGAGAACGCGGTCAAGTACCACGGCGGCAGGCTGCGCCCGCTGGCCCGCGCCGCGCACGAGACGGCCCGGGCCGCCGCCGTACCGGTCGCCCTCCATCTCGACCATGTCCGCTCCCCCGGGCTGCTGCACCAGGCGGCGGAGTGCGGGTTCAGCTCCGCGATGTTCGACGCCGCCCGGCTGCCGTACGCGGAGAACCTGGCGGCCACCCGGGCCGCCGCCGCCTGGGCGCATCGAGAGGGCCTCCGGCTGGAGGCGGAACTGGGCCAGGTCGGCGGGAAGAACGGGGAGCCGCCGCTCGACGCCCACGCGCCCGGCGCCCGTACGGATCCGGACGAGGCGCTGGCCTTCGTCACCGCCACCGGGGTCGACGCGCTGGCCGTGGCCGTCGGCACCTCGCACGCCATGACCTCGCGCGACGCCCGGATCGACCACGGCCTGCTGGCCCGGCTCCGGGACGCGGTGCCGGTCCCGCTGGTGCTGCACGGTTCGTCCGGGGCCTCCGACGAGGAGCTGGCCCGGGCCGTGGCCGGAGGCATCGCCAAGGTCAACATCGGCACCGCCCTCAACATCGCCATGACCGGCGCGATACGGGAACGGCTCGCCCGGGACGAGCGGGGTGTCGACCCCCGCCCTTACCTCACGCAGGGGCGGGACGCGATGGCCCGGACGGTGACCCGGCTGATGACGGTGCTGTCCTCGGCTGCGGTGAAGCCCTAGGGCGCGGCCCTGCCGGCGCCGTCCCGCGCGGCCGGCCTCGGCCCCCGGGGCTCGCCCCATGCGGCCACGAGCGCCGGGAGGTCCAGCACCCGCCGGCCCGGTGCCGGGTGGACCGGTGCTCCCGAGGGGACGGCCACCACCCGGCAGCCCGCCGCCTCGGCCGCCGCGATGCCGGTGGGGCTGTCCTCGACCACCAGGCAGGCGGCGGGCGGGAGCCCGAGGCGGGCCGCCGCCTCGCGGTAGGGGTCCGGGTGGGGCTTGGAGCGCTCGGTCTCGCCGTCGGCCACCGTCGTACAGAACGCCTCACCGCCCAGCGTCTTGAGCACCGCGTCCACGACCCGGCGCGGGGAGGCGGACACCAGGGCGGCGGGGATGTTCCCGTCGGCCAGCCGGTCGAGCAGGGCGCGGGCGCCGGGGCGCAGCTCGACGCCCGCCTCCACGGCGGCGAGGAACGTCTCCTCCAGGGCCGCCTCCAGGATCCGGGCCCCGGTCCGCGGGCACACCCCTGCGAGGTGGGCCGCCGTGTCGGCGCAGCTCCGGCCGAGGGCCCGGGCGCCCTCCTCGTCGGTGAGGGTGTGGCCGTGGGCGGAGGCGACCTCGCGGACGGCCTCCAGCCACAGGGGTTCGGTGTCCACCAGCGTGCCGTCCATGTCGAGGAGTACGGCCTGCGGCAGGGTCGGTACGGCGGTGCCGTCGAGGGTCCAGTGCGAGTCGGGGGCCCGGTCGAGCGCCGCGTAGACCTGGGCGGCGACGTCCTCGTGCCGGACCGGGCGTACGGGGGTGGCGCCCGCCGTGATGTCGGGGCCCGCGCAGGCCAGCCAGGCGGTGCGCTCGGCCTCGCTGTTCCCGCCGTGGCCGCCTTCGTCCCGGTGCCCGTGGTCGGTGACGACGAGGACGGTCCAGGCCTCCTCCCCGTACGCCGGGCGTTCGCGCAGGGCGGTGAGGAGGCGGCCGAGGCGGTGGTCGGCCGAGGCGACGGACCGCTCGTAGGCGCTTCCGCAGCCGAGGTGGTGGGCGGTCTCGTCGGGGGCGCCGAGGTAGACGAAGGAGGCCTCGGGGTCCTCGTGGGTGAGGACGGCCACGGCGTCACGGACGGTCGCCTCGTCCGCTGCCTCCCAGGCCTCGGGGGTGTCGGCGGCCGGGGCGTGGTGGGTGAGGCGGGTGGGGCGGCGGAGCATCGGGCCGCCGTCGGCCACGGTGACCAGCGGTTCCCAGGCCGCCGCCGCATAGGTGCGGCGGCCGTCCTGGCGGGCCAGCCGGGTCGTGAAGTCCGGGAAGACGCCCAGGCGGTGGCCGCTGAAGTCGTTGGACCACACGGCGTGCTTGGTGACGCGGACGCCCGTGACGATCGTCGCCCAGCAGGGGCCGGACATGGTGGGGGTGGACTCGGCGACCGTCACGGGGGCGAGGAACCCGGCGTGGGCGACCGAGTCGAGGTGCGGGGTGGGGACGCGGGCGAGGGTGTCGAGCCGTACGCCGTCGATGCCGACGACGAGCACCCGGCGGGCGCGGGGCATGGCGAGCCTTCCGTGGGGAGGGACAGTCGAGGGGGTCAGGCCTGCTGGTGGAGGGTGGCGGGGTCCACCGCGTGGGCGAACGGCATCCCGTGGGCGTACCGTTCCAGCTCGTCGACCGCCGCGTCGGCCAGCCGGTGCAGCTCGCCGCCCTGGGAGCCGGCGATGTGCGGGGTGAGCAGCACGTTCGGCAGGTCGTACAACGGCGATCCGGCGGGCAGCACTTCGGGCTCGGTGTGGTCGAGCACGGCGTTCAGCCGGCCGGTGGCCACCTCCTTGACCAGGGCGTCGGTGTCGATCAGGGAGCCGCGTGCGGTGTTGACGAGCGTGGCGCCGTCCCGCATGAGGGCGAGCCGTCCGGCGTCGAACAGGTGGCGCGTCTGCGGGAGTTCGGGGGCGTGGATGGTGACGACGTCGCTCCGCCGGGCGAGGGTGTCCAGGTCGGTGCGCTGCACGCCGAGCGCCCTGGCGCCCTCCTCGTCGAGATACGGGTCGTGGGCGAGGAGGCGGAGGTCGAAGGGGCGCAGCAGCTCCGCGACCCTGCGGCCGATGCGGGAGGCGCCGACGATCCCCACCGTGCGGCGGTAGTTGCCGATGGACGGAAAGGCGGTGAGCAGGTCGACCCTGCTGCGGGATTCGCGGTAGACGCGGGCGCTCTCCAGGACGTTCTTGTTGGCGAAGAGGATCGCCGCGACCGTGTACTCCGCGACCGGGAGGGCGTTGGCGGTGGCGGCCGTGGAGACGGTGATGCCCCGGTCCCAGACGTCCTGGGTGATGTGGTGCTTGACCGAGCCGGCCGCGTGGACGACGGTCCGCAGGCGGGGCATGGCGCTCAGCGCGGAGGCGTCCAGGGGCGGGCAGCCCCAGCCGGTGAAGAGGGCCTCGGCGTCGCGCAGGGCGGCGCGCTGGGCCGGGTCGTCGGCGCCGAAGTCGGTGACGAGCAGGGCGGGTTCGAGGTCCGCCACCCGGGCGAGGCGTTCCAGGGCGGTCGGGCGGAGAATCGCGTCGCGGGTCTCCCCGCTCATCGCCAGGACGGTACGGGGGCGGGTGCGGGGCCGGGTGGACGGCGTGGCGGGGCGGCTCACTTGACGGCTCCTGCGGTGAGGCCCGAGCGCCAGAAGCGCTGCAGGCAGAGGAAGGCGACGATCAGCGGGACGACGGCGACCAGCGACCCGATGATGACCAGGGGGTACAGCTCGGGCTGCTGGTAGACGTTCTGGTTCCACATGAACAGGCCGAGGTTGACGGGGTAGAGGCGCTCGTCGTTGAGCATCATCAGCGCGCCGTAGAAGTTGTTCCAGTTGGCGGTGAACGAGAACAGGAAGATGGTCACGAAGCCCGGGGCGAGCATCGGCAGGGCGACCCCCGTGAAGGTCCTGATCTCCCCCGCCCCGTCGACCCGGGCGGCCTCCAGGACCTCGCCCGGTACGTACCCCTCGGAGAAGACGCGGGCCAGGTAGACGCCGAACGGGTTGACGAGGCTGGGGATCAGCACGGCCCAGTAGGTGTCGACGAGGCCGAGGCGGGAGGCCATCAGGTACAGCGGCAGCTGGACCACGGTGGAAGGGATCAGGACGCCGACGAGGACGACGCCGAACAGCTTCTCCTTGCCCCGGAAGGCGTACTTGTCGAAGGCGTAGCCGCAGGCGACGGAGACCAGGGTGGAGAGGACGGCCGCGACCAGGGTGTAGAGGAGGCTGTTGAGGAGCCAGCGGCCGTACAGCCCGTCGTTGTACGCGAACAGGGCCTCCAGGCTGGACAGGAGGTGGAAGTCCCCGAAGCTGAAGGGGTCGGTGGCGAACAGGTCGCGGTAGTTCTTGGTGGCGGCGATGAAGAGCCAGGTCAGCGGCATCAGGGTGTAGACGGCGACGACGGCCAGGACGGCGTTGACCGCGACCTTCGAGGTGAGCCCCTGGGTGCGGCGGGGGCGCCGGGGCGGGATCGGCCGGCGTGCGGCCCGGGTGCCCGGTGCGTGGGCCGCGGGTGCGTCGGGGGTGGCTGTCTGGGTGCTCATGAGGCCTTCCACCGGTTGCCGAGCTTGGTGACGACGAAGGACAGCAGGCCGGCGACGAGGGCGAGGATCAGGGAGCTCGCGGCGGCCAGGCCGTAGTCGTGGCCCTTGAAGGCCGCGGTGTAGATGAACATGGTCGGGGACCAGTCCTCGCCCATGGTGTTGGCGCGGAGCTGGACGAGTTTGGGGGCGTCGAAGAGCTGGATGGCGCCGACGCAGGTGAAGAGCAGGGTCAGGACGACGGTGGGCCGGATCATGGGCACCTTGACCTGGAGGGCGGTGCGCAGGGCGCCGGAGCCGTCCACGGTCGCGGCCTCCAGGACCTCGCGCGGGACCGCCTGGAGCCCCGCATAGAAGATGATCATGTTGTAGCCGGTCCACTGCCAGGCGGAGATGTTGACGACGGAGTAGATGGCCTCGTCCTGGCCGAAGAAGTTCCAGTGCGCGCCGAACGCGTCGAGCACGTCGATGATCGGGCTCAGCCCCGGTGTGTAGAGGTAGAGCCAGATGAGCGAGGCGATCAGGCCGGGGACCGCGTGCGGCAGGAAGTAGGCGATCTGGAAGAAGCGGCGGGCCCGTGCCATGGCCGAGTCGACGAGCAGCGCGAGGACGAGCGCGCCGCCGACCATGGCGGGGATGTAGAGGAGGCAGTAGAAGGCGATGTGACCGAAGGAGCGGAGGAAGGCCTCGTTGCCGAGGGCTTCGGTGAAGTTGCCGAATCCGGCGAAGACGCGTTCGGTGCCGCCGAACCCGAGGCCGGAGGATTCCTCGCGGAAGAGGCTCATCCAGGCCGCGTAGAGCATCGGCAGGACGGTGACGGCGGTGAAGAGGGCGAAGAACGGCACCGTGAACAGGGCCACGGCCCGGCGCTGTCCGCGCCGCGCGCCGGGGCCGCCGGTCGCACGGGCGGGCCGGGCGGGGCGCTTCGCCGACGGTGCGGGGTGCGGCGGTGGGGTCTCGGCCGGCCGGGTGAGTGGGGCTGCCACCTGGTGCTCCTTCGGCGGGGTGAGCGGGAAAGGGCGGGGGGGGGGATGAGGGCGCCGGGAGGGGCGGGGTCGTACGGAAGAGGGGTTCGCCTTCCGTACCGGGCCCCGCCTGCCGGACGCCGGGCTACTGGGCGCCGGACTACTAGGCGCCGGGCTACTGGGCGAGCTTGAGGCCGCGGTCCTTGACCGCGGCCTCTCCCTTGGCCTGTCCGGCGCTCAACATCTTGGTGTGGTCGCCGCCCGCGGCCATCTGCGCCGAGGTGACCTGCTGCTGGACCGGGCCCCACATCCAGCCGGGCACGATGGTGGCGGCGGCCTCACCGGCGAGCTTGTAGACGTCCTGGTCACCGAAGTAGGAGCCGTCGAACTCCTCGGCCGCCGCGGCGCGCATCCCCTCGTTGGCGGGCAGGGCGCTGCTGGGGGTCTTGAGGGAGCTGAGGCGGGCGGTCATGGCCTCGGGGTCGGTGGTGACCCATGTGATGAAGCGGGCGGCGGCCTCGGTGTGCTTGCTGCCCTTGGGGACGATGTAGGAGGTGCCGCCGTACATGCCGGTGCTCGGTGTGCCGTCCCAGGTGGGGAGCGGGGCTATGCCCCACTTGCCCTTGCTGTCGGGGTAGCTGACGGGGAAGTTCCCCGCGCTCCAGGCGGCGCCGATGATGGTGGCGACCTTGCCGGTGGCGCGCTCCTTGGTCTCGCCCTCGCCCCACAGGGGGGTCTTGGAGGCGAGGCCGTCCTTCAGGAGGCCGTCCCAGTAGGCGGCGACCTTGCGGGAGGCGGGGTCGTCGATGTCCACCTTCCAGGCGTCGTCCTTTGTTCCGTACCACTGGGCGCCGGCCTGCCAGGCGAGGCCGGAGAGGAGGGCGGGGTCGCCGCCGCCGAAGTTGGTGATGGTGAGGCCCGGGTCGGCCCGGTGGATCTTCTCCGCGGCCGTGCGGTACTCGGCCCAGGTGGTGGGGACCTCGACGCCGTGCTTCCGGAAGAGGTCCTTGCGGTAGTAGAGCTGGATGGGCGTCACGTCGAAGGGGACGGCCCAGGTGGAGCCGCCGAGGTTGACCAGGGACTGGACGGCCTCGGGGAACTCCTTCCTCACCAGCTCGCCGGAGGCGGCGGTGAGGTCCTCCAGGTTGCCTTCGCTGGCGTACTCGGGGAGGGCGGAGTAGTCCATGGTGGCGATGTCGGGGGCGTTGCCGCCCTTGACCGCGTTGGAGAGCTTGGTGACGCCTTCGGGGCCCGCCGGGACGAGCGAGAACTGCACCTTGATGTCGGACTGCGCCTTGTTGAACGCCTCGGCCGTCTCCTTGGCGCCCGCGGTGGCCGACCAGAACGTGAGCGTGACGGGCTTGCCGTCGCCGGGGGCCTGCGCGTCGGAGCCCTTACCGCCACCACAGGCGGTGGCGAGCAGGGCCAGTGAGGCGGCGGACGCCGCGAGGGCGAGGCGGGTGGTGCGGTGCGTACGGGACATGGGCCGGCTCCTACGGGACCTCGAACTGCGGGAGATGAGGCGAACGGCACACATCATTTTGCGCCGAACCGATCACCGTCAAGAGCAAACGACCAATTCAATCGAATCGATCAACAGGTAACGCCCCGGCAACGCGGGCGCGGACACCGCCGGTCTACGTGAAAAGCCGTACCCGCAGGGCCTGTTGGCCCGGGGTACGGCTGTCGGGGCGGTGCGTCACCTGGATACCGACCGGCTCGTGTCAGGAGTCGGCGGCCGCCGCTCCGCAGGAGCCACGGACCCTGAGGGTGGGCAGGATGTCGAGGTGCCGGCGGGCCGGGGAGGCATCGTCGGGCGTGCCCAGCCGGGAGAGGAGGAGCCCGGCCGCCGCCGCGCCGACCGCGTGTTTGTCGGGCGCCACGGCGGTGAGCGGCAGATCGGCCAGGGCCGCCACCTCGTCGTCGTACGTGATCACCGCGAGGTCCTCCGGCACCCGCACACCGCGGGCCTGGAGGCGCGGGATCAGGACGATCGCGTCGGCGTCGCTGTGCACGATCGCGGCCGTGACGTTGCCGCCGGCCACGCCCTCGCACAGGTACTCCAGGGTCCGCTCGAAGCGGTCGGCCTCCGATCGCGAGGGCGCGTCCTCCAGGGGCGAGGCGGGGACGGGGCTGAGCCCGAGCGCCGCCACCGCGGCCGCGTAACCGGCCCTGAGCCGGGGGGCGGTGGGGCTCTCCTGCACGGCGAGCGCGATGGAGCGGTGGCCGAGCCCGGCCAGGTGCGCCACCGCCTCCGCGGCGCCGTGGGCGTGGTCGGAGCGCACCCGGTCCAGCCGCGCCGCCGGGTGGCCGATGGGGGCCCAGCGCTCCACCAGGACGACGGGGGTCTCCTGCTCGGCGGCCCAGAGCCCCTCGCCCGGCTCCGGCCGGCCGCGCTCCCAGGTCGGGGTGAGGAGGAGGCCGTCGGCGCCGGTGGAGAGCAGGCGGCGGGCCTGGGCGGCGTCCTCGTCGGGGAGGTAGCGGGAGAGCCCGATGGTCAGGCGCGCGCCCGCCGCCTCGACCGTCTCGCGGGCGCCGCGCACGACGTCGGCGTAGTAGTACTCGGTGGTCGGCACGACCATGCCCACCACCAGCCCTTCGGCGGAGGGCACGGCGGGCGCGGGGGCCGGACCGGGGGCGCCCGGGGGCCAGACCACGGCGCCGTGCATCCGCTCCACCAGGCCCTGGGCCGCGAGCGCCTCCACGTCCCTGCGCAGGGTGACCGCGGACATGCCGAGTTCCTCGGCCAGTTCGGCGACACGGAGGCTGCCGCGTTCACGGACGAGCTGGAGCACCCGCTCGTGGCGCTGGTCGACGTGGAGTCGCATGGATCCCCTTGGTCTCTTCGGTCCGCCGGTCTCGGACGACGGCTGTGGCGGTGGCCCCGCCCCCTCAACCATATCGATCGCATCCGCTCGAAACGATCCCCCCGGCGGTTCCATCCCTGCTCGCAGCAGAGGGCACAGTCACACCCGTTGTGCGCGTGTCGGCGCCCTACACCGCCATCGAACCGATCAACACGATCAATTCGGCCAAAGTTATTGAGCGGGTTGCCGGGTGGCTGTTAGAAAGTGCCCTGCCCGCTCTGAACCGCTCAGAACAGTCGGATCCAGGGGCCCGGTCAGCGCCCGGCGCACCGGTTCCGCCGCGACGAGCCACCCCGACACGGAGCTGATCCCCCATGACGTCTGCCTGGTCCCGTCGTACCTTCCTCGCCACCTCCGCCGTCCTCACCGCCGCGGCCGGCGGCGCACTCGCGCTCGCCGCTCCCCGCGCCTCCGCAACTGCCTCCGACGACGCGTACGCCGCCCTGCGCGCCACCTGGACGGCCCTGATCCTCGGCGAGGGGTTCAGCCCGACCGCCGAGCCCTTCAGGAGCCGGCTCACCGCACTGGGCACCCAGGCCCGGGGGTGGCGGGACACCCTGGCCCCGGCGGACGGTTCGCTCTGGCCGGACGCCGTCTACGCCGACCCCGACCCGGACACCGACCCCGAGTCGTACGGCTTCTCCGCGAAGATGGCAGAGAGCTTCATCCGGCTCAACACGATGGCCCAGGCCTACCGGCAGCAGGGCACCGGCCTGACCGGTGACTCCGCGCTGCGCACCGCCATCGTGACGGGCCTCGAACACCTCAACAGCCAGGTCTACAAGGCCGGGCAGGTGCGGTACGGGAACTGGTACAGCTGGCAGATCGGCGCGCCCCAGGCCCTGCTGGACGTCTGCGTGCTGATGTACGACGCCCTCACCCCGGCGCAGCTCGGGCGGTACTGCGCCGCCGTCGACCACTTCGTACCGGATTCCGCCGTCGCCTCGTACACGGGCACCAGCACCGGGGCGAACCGGGTCGACCTGTGCCGGGTGCTCGCCCTGCGCGGGGTCGTCGGCGGGAGCGCCGCCAAGATCGCGCTCGCCCGGGACGCCCTCTCCCCCGTCTTCCCGCTGGTCACCAAGGGCGACGGGCTGTACGCCGACGGCTCGTTCATCCAGCACACCACCGTCCCCTACACCGGCAGCTACGGATCGGTGATGCTCGGCGGGCTCGGGCTGCTCTTCGCACTCCTCAAGGGGACGGCGTGGGAGGTGACCGACCCGAAGCGGCAGGTGGTGTTCGACGCGGTGGAGAACGCCTGGGCGCCGTTCCTCTACAACGGGCTCGTCATGGACTCCGTGGCGGGCCGGGCGATCAGCCGGGGCGAGGTCGACGACCACCGGCGCGGCCACCCGATCCTCGCCTCCATCGTGCTGCTCGGCCGGGGCGCGTCGGCCACCGAGAACACCCGGTGGCGCTCGCTGGTCAAGGGGTGGGCCCAGCGCGACTACTACAGCCCGCCGCTGAGCAACCCCTCGCTCAGCCTCACCGGCCTGGCACGTCTGAAGTCCGTCCTGGACGACACCTCGCTCACCCCGCTCCCCGAGCCGGAGGGCCACCGCCTCTTCCCCGACATGGCCCGCGCCACCCACCGCCGCCCCGGCTGGGCCGCCGCCCTCTCCATGGCCGACAAGCGGATCACGTACTACGAGACCGGCAACGGCGAGAACCTGCGCGGCTGGCACACCGGGTCGGGGATGCTCTCCTGGTGGGGCGACACCTTCGCCAACGGCCAGTACAGCGACGCTTTCTGGCCTACCGTCGACCCCTACCGGCTCCCCGGGATCACGGCCTCGCGCAAGGTGCTGGCGAACGGGGCGGGCGGCGACTGGGGCGCGGCGATGCCCGATGTGAACTGGGTGGGCGGGGTCACCGACCGGAAGCGGGCGGCGGTGGGGCAGTACCTGAAGGGACTGTCCAGCACGCTGCTGGCGAAGAAGTCGTGGTTCTTCCTGGACGACACCGTGGTCTGCCTGGGCGCGGGCATCCGCTGCCAGGACGGTACGGCGGTGGAGACCACGGTGGACAACCGGAACCTGGGTCCGGTGGGGAACGCCCCCTTCACCGTCGACGGTTCGGCCAAACCCGTCACCCGCCCGTGGTCGGCCACGCTGACGGGCGCCTCCTGGGCCCATCTCGGCGGCCACGGCGGCTATGTCTTCCCCGGCGGGGCGAACGTCAAGGCGCTGCGCGAGAACCGGTCGGGGCGGTGGCGGGACATCAACACCGGCGGCTCCACGGAGACCCTGACCCGCGCCTATCTCACCCTCTGGGTCGACCACGGCCAGAACCCGGCGGACGCCTCGTACGCCTACCAGCTGCTGCCCGGCGCCTCCGAGCAGCGGACGGCCGCCCGGGCCGCTGACACCGGCTGGCTGGGGGTGCTCGCCAACACCGATGACCAGCAGGGGGTGTCGGTGCCCTCGCTGGGACTGACCGCCGTCAACTTCTGGTTCGGCGGGACCGTGGGGCCTCTGGTGGCGGACGCCCCCTGCTCGGTGATGGTCACCGAGCACGCCGACGGTACGGCCACCGTCTGCGTCAGCGACCCCATGCGGGCCCGGACGAGCCTGGCCCTCACCTGGAATCGGGCCGTCTCCTCGGTCCTCTCGAAGCCCTCGACCGTGACGACGGCGACCACGGGGGCCTCGCTGCGGCTGGTGTTCGGTGATCTCTCCGGTACGCGGGGGGCGACGCAGACGGTGAAGGTACGGCTGGCCTGACGGCGCCTCGGGGGCCGGGAGGCCGGCTCGTAGACTCGCCGGCATGACCCAGCAGCAGATAGCTCCGGCCCTGGTCCCCGCGTTCGCGCCCGACGGCACGCTGCGCGCCTCCATCAACCTCGGCAATCCGATCCTGGCCAACCGGAACCCCGAGGGCGGCGACCCGGCCGGGGTCTCGGTGGACCTCGCGTACGAGTTCGGGCGGCGGCTCGGAGTCCCCGTCGAGCTGGTGGTGTTCGAGAAGGCGGCCGCCTCGGTGGACACGGTGAAGGCAGATGAGGCGGACCTCGGCTTCTTCGCCGTGGACCCGGCGCGGAGCGAGGGGCTGCTCTTCACCGCCCCCTATGTGCTGATCGAGGGCAGCTATCTGGTGGCCGAGGCGTCGGCGGTGACCGGGAACGAGCAGGTGGACCGGGAGGGGACCCGGATCTCGGTCGGTTCGGGCAGCGCCTACGACCTCTTCCTCACCCGGGCGATCGAGCACGCGGAGATCGTGCGGTTGCAGGGCGCCCCCGCCGCGCTCGCCGCCCTGCGGGAGGGGGAGGTCGAAGTGGCCGCGGGGATCCGCCAGTTGCTGGAGGGCGAGGTGCGGCGCGCTGCCGGGGTACGGGTGCTGCCGGGGCGGTTCATGGTGATCCAGCAGGCCATGGGCATCCCGGCCGCCCGGGGTACGGCGGCCCAGGAGGTGCTGGCGTCGTTCGTGGAGGAGATGAAGGCGAGCGGGTTCGTCGCGGACGCGCTGGAGCGGCACGGCATCAAGGGGGCGCTGGTGGCCCCGGCCGGTCAGCTTGCCGCCTGAGCCGGGGCCGACCGTCCGGGCCGGGCCCGGCTTCTCGGCCGCTCCGCCGCCCCTCGGTTACTCTCCCTCCCCTCAGCCGCCCTCCCGGCCCTCCAACTCCTCGCCGAGGAGGCGCCGGGCCTTCTCCCGCAGGCGCTGCCGATGCTCGGGGTCGGTCGCCCGGTCGGCGGCGCGGCCCAGCTCCTCGGCCCGCTCCCGGGTGCGGCGGGTACGTTCCAGCGGGATGTCGGGCAGGTCCATGGGGGTGTCCTCCGTCGTGGGTCCGCGCGGGGCGCGGGGGCGGGACCCGGTGGGGTCCGGATCCGCCGACGGCGGATACCGCGTGCGCGGGCGGATCCCCAGCGTCACCGCAGTCCGGCCCCGCCGCATCTCGTGCGGTGACGTACGGTGACAGTCCGCAGGTGGGGGCGGTGGGCGTGTCTCAGGCGGACGGGGCGGCGCGCAGCGCGGTCGAGCCGCTCCGCCAGGCGGCGAGGAGACGGGTGGCGAGGCGGTCCTCCAGCAGCCCGGTGGCCTCGATGCCGAAGGCGATGTCGGGCTCCAGCTCCGGTTCGTGGGCGAGCAGCCCGCCGATGACGTCGCGGCGCACCACCTGTTCGTGGACGGCGTCGGCCTCCACGTGCTCGTCGTAGAACCGCTGGGCGGCCGGTCCCGCGCCGACCCGTTTCAGAGCGGCGGCCAGCCGGCGCGAGCCGGGCGAGGAGGTGACCTCCACGGCGGCGAAGTGGCCGACGAGGGCGCCCCTGAGAGACCGGTGGAGCCCGAACAGGGACATCAGGTTGACGGTGGCGAGCACCTCGGCGGGGGCGACGTCGAGGTAATGCCCGTACGCCGTCTCCAGGGACAGGTCCTCCATCAGCTCGGCGTACAGGCGGGCGTGCACGTCCTCCTCGCGTCCGGCGCCGAACTCGTCGAACTCGACCGCCACCATCGCGGCCTTGGCCCGCCCGTACAGACGCGGGATCACCCAGGCGTGCGGGTCGGCCTCCTTGAGGTGGTAGAGCGAGCGCAGGGCGGCGTACTCGCGCAACTGCCACAGCTCGCCGTCGTCCCGCAGGAAGTGGCTGACGCCGTGACCGTCGTCCCCGACGGGTTCGACCAGGAGTCCCGCGAGTGCGGTGTCCACGGTTCCGTCCGTGGGGGCTGCGGCCCGGAGGGCGGCGAGGAAGGGCCGTTCCAGGGAGCGGCGCAGCGCGAGCAGGGCGGGGTTCCACTCGTGGTCCTCGTCCACGTCCGCGAAGCCCTGGTAATGCAGCTCGTAGAGGGTGTAGAGGGCGAGGTGGAGGTCGTCCCCGAAGGGGTCCGCGCCGGTGGTGGCGGGGGTCCGCGGGTCCCGGCCGGTGCGCAGGGCGGTGACGACCTCGTACGAGAGGGGACCGAGCGGGGTCGGGAGTGGAGGGCTCCGGCGCCTCGGTTCACGGTGGGGAGGCATCACGCGGTTCCATCCGTACGGTCGCCGCCTCCGGCGCCCTTCTCCGGTCGGCCGGGCCCGCGTTCCCGGGGCTCCCGGTCTCCGGGCTTCACCCGGCGGCGGTGGCTGGTGTCGCACCACGGGTACGTACGGGTCCTGCGGCAGGTGCAGATCGCGGCGGTGAAGCGGCGGGAGGTGTAGAGCGTGCCGTCGTCACCGACCACCTCGACCGGTCCTTCCACCAGGAGGGGGCCGTCCGCGCCCAGGGTGACGCGGGTGGGGCGGTCAGGGCTGTTCGGCACGGATGACCACCAGCCTCTCCTTGTCGGTGTGCTCGCCCAGGAGGCCCCGGCCGCGCAGCCAGGAGAGCCGGGAGAGCAGGACGGGCCCGAACGGCACGTCCGCCGCGTCGCTGACGGCGGCCTTGAGCCCGCCACGGGACAGACGGCGCAGGGTCTCCTCCGTACCGGTCAGTTCGGAGTGGACCATGAGCAGGACGCCCGACCTGCGCAGGAGGTGCGGGGCGGCATCGCAGATCCGGTCCACCACGGCGCGGCCGTCGTGCCCCGCGTCCCAGGCGCGGGCGTTCCCGCGCCGGGGCGGCGGGCCGAGGGGCGAGGGGACATAGGGCGGGTTGCTGAGCACCAGGTCGTACGTCCGGCCCGGTACCGGGCCGACCAGGTCGCCCCGGTGGACGGTGACCGGCTGACGGGCGAGCCGGGCGTTCAGGCGGGCGGTCAGCACGGCGCGGCGGCCGACGTCGACGGCGGTGACACGCCCGCCCCTGCGCGCGGCGGCCACCGCGAGGAGGCCGCTGCCGGTCCCGAGGTCGATGACGTCGGAGCCCGGCCGGACGGTCTCCCTGGCCAGGGCCCTCAGCAGCAGGAGTGTGTCGTGCTGGGGCGCGTAGACCCCGGGGAGGGTGCGGACCCCCGGCCTCCCCGGAGCGGTGAGCGTGGGCGGGGCAGCGGACACGGGCACCTCCAGCACGCGTGAATCGTGGGTCATGCCACCTGTCAAGGCTCCGCTCCTTCTGTTCGTGGCGCCATTCGTAAGGTCACTCGGCGTGACTGTCCTGTGGTCCGTCCCCCTCTTCAGCGCCTGCGGGAGGCGCCCGTGCGCAGACCGGAGCCGACCCCGGCCACATGCAGGGCGAGCAGCGCGAGTCCGATGAGCATGACGTTGGTCGAGGCGAACACGTCGTTGGTCGAGATGTCCGCCGCGTTGATCAGGAAGGCGATGAAGAACAGCACTGCCGCGGCTATACCGAGCATGGTGATTCCTTTCGTCGGGTCCGTCCCCGTGGGATGCATGGCGTCCGTCCCCGTGGGGTGACAGCCGTGTTCCCATGAATCACGGAGTTAGGCAGCCTGAAGAAGCGCGCGGGGGCGTGAGGGCGTCGCGGCAGTGCCCCGTTCGCCATCCCTCGCGCCCTGCCAGGGGCCACGGGCCGGGGGAAGGATGGGCCGGACCGCACAAGATCCCGGCGAATCCGCGCACCCGCTCCCGGGCGGGTGGCCCCGCGGTGGAAGGAATCCACGTTGCTGCTTCTCATCTCCCCCGACGGTGTCGAAGAGGCCCGCGAGTGCGCGAAGGCGGCGGAGCACCTCGACATCGTCGACGTCAAGAAGCCCGACGAGGGGTCGCTCGGCGCGAACTTCCCGTGGGTGATCAGGGAGATCCGCGGGGCGGTCCCGGCCGACAAGCCGGTCTCGGCCACCGTGGGGGACGTGCCGTACAAGCCCGGGACGGTGGCCCAGGCCGCGCTCGGCGCGGCGGTCTCCGGGGCCACGTACATCAAGGTCGGCCTCTACGGGTGCTCGACGCCCGAGCAGGCCGTCGAGGTCATGAGCGGAGTCGTCCGGGCGGTCAAGGACTTCCGGCCGGACGCGTTCGTCGTCGCGTCGGGCTATGCCGACGCCCATCGGATCGGCTGTGTCAACCCGCTCGCGCTGCCCGACATCGCCCGCCGCTCGGGCTCCGACGCGGCCATGCTGGACACCGCGGTCAAGGACGGGACGCGGCTCTTCGACCACGTTCCGCCCGACGCGTGCGAGGAGTTCGTCCGCCAGGCACACGGGGCCGGGCTGCTGGCCGCGCTGGCGGGGAGCGTGAAGGCGGAGGACCTGGGGACGCTGACCCGGATCGGGACGGACATCGTGGGCGTGCGCGGGGCGGTCTGCGAGGGCGGTGACCGCAACGCCGGGCGGATCCGGCCCCGGCTGGTGGCCGCCTTCCGGGCCGAGATGGACCGGCACGCCCGGGAGCACGCGACGACCGCGGCCGCCCGCTGAACGCCGGGACGGGGCCGCAGCGGCCCCTCTCCGGCATACCGGCGTCCCCGCCCCGTCCGCCCCTCCTGCCGCACCCCCGCCAGGAGCGCTTCGCCGTCGTCGATCCGGCCACCGGGGAGGCCTTCGACGAGGCCCCCGACCAGCGGTCCGACGAGTTGGACGCCGTCGTGGGCCGGGCCCGGGAGGCCTGGGCGGGCTGGCGGGCCGATCCCGGCGCCCGTACCGCCGCTCTGCTCGCCTCGGCCGATGCCGTGGAGGCGGCCGGCGGGGAGCTGGCTCCGCTGCTCACCCGGGAGCAGGGCAAGCCGCTGGCCGAGTCGTACGCGGAGATCGCCCGTACGGCGGCCCGGCTGCGCCACTTCGCCGCGATGGCCCCCGAGACCCGGACGATCGCCGACGGCAGACCGGTGGGCAGCGAGATCCGCTGGCGGTCGCTGGGGCCGGTCGCCGCCATCGTCCCGTGGAACTTTCCCCTCCAGCTGGCGTCGGCCAAGTTCGCGCCCGCGCTCGCCGCGGGCAACACGGTGGTGCTCAAGCCCTCGCCCTTCACCCCGCTCGCCACCCGGCTGCTGGGGTCGGTCCTGTCCGCCGTGCTCCCCGAGGGTGTGCTGACGGTCGTCACCGGTCGTGAGCCGCTCGGCGCGCTGCTGGCCTCGCACCCGGGGATCCGGCATGTGACGTTCACCGGTTCGGTGCCCACCGGGCGGGCCGTGGCGGCGGGGGCGGCGCCCGGTCTCGCCCGGGTCACCCTGGAGCTCGGCGGGAACGACGCCGCCGTGCTGCTGGACGACGTGGAGGTGGAGGCGGTGGCGGACCGGCTGTTCCGGGCCGCGTTCCGCAACTGCGGGCAGGTGTGCATGGCGGTCAAGCGCGTCTATGCCCCGGCCCGGCTCCACGCCCGGGTGGTGGAGGCGCTGGCGGAGCGGGCGAAGACCGTCGTCGTCGGACCGGGTCTCGACCCGGGCACGGAGCTGGGGCCGGTCAACAACGCCGCCCAGCTGGCCCGGGTGGAGCGGTACACGGCCCGTGCCCTGGAGGAGGGGGCGCGTGCCGTGGCCGGTGGGCACCGGCTGGACCGGCCGGGGTACTTCTACGCCCCGACGATCCTCACCGATGTCCCGCCGGACAGCCCGGTGGTGACGGAGGAGCAGTTCGGCCCGGTGCTGCCGGTGCTGCCGTACGGGCATATCGACGAGGCGGTCGAGGCGGCCAACGCCACGCGGTACGGCCTGGGCGGTTCGGTGTGGGGCACCGACCTGGACCGGGCGGAGGAGGTGGCCGGGCGGCTGGAGTGCGGGACGGCGTGGATCAACCACCACGCCGAACTCTCGCTCGACCAGCCTTTCGCGGGCATCAAGGAGAGCGGCGTCGGGGTCGCGGGCGGGCCGTGGGGGTTCTACGGAAACCTCCGGCCGTTCGTCGTGCACCGACCGGCGGAGGGGGGCCGATGAGGTTCGGTGCGGCGGTACTGCGCTCCTACGGGGCCCCGTTCACCGTCGAGGAGGTGAGGCTGGACGCGGGCCCGGCCGAGGGCGAGGTCCTGGTGAGGATCGCGGGCTGCGGGATGTGCCGGACCGATCTGGCCGTCCGCCGCTCGGCGGGCCGCTCGCCGCTGCCCGCGGTGCTCGGCCACGAGGGGGCCGGGGTGGTGGTCGAGACGGGTGGCCCGGACACGGGGCTGAGCCCCGGCGACCATGTGGTCATCGGCTTCGACTCCTGCGGGCACTGCCGCGGCTGTCTGGCCGGGTCCCCCGCCTACTGCGACCGGTTCGCCGAGCTGAACCTCTTCGGCGGACGCCCGGAGCACGCGGGGCGGTTCACCGACGCGTCCGGCGGCGCCCTGGCTCCCCGGTGGTTCGGCCAGTCCGCGTTCGCGGCGTACGCGATGGTCCCGGCCCGCAATGCCGTGCGGGTCGACCCCTCGCTGCCCCTGGAGCTGCTGGGGCCGCTCGGCTGCGGCTTCCTCACCGGTGCCGGGGCGGTGCTGAACTCCTTCGGTGCCGGGCCCGGCGACACCGTCGCGGTCTTCGGCGCGGGGGCGGTCGGCCTGGCCGCGGTCATGGCGGCCACCGCCGCCGGGGCGGTGGCCGTGGCGGTGGACCGGCACCCCGAACGGCTCGCCTTCGCCGAGAAGCTGAACGCGATCCCGGTGCACGCGGCCTCGGCCGGTCTGCCGGACCGCATCCGCCGTCTGACGGACGGCGGCGCGCGGTACGCGCTGGACACCACGGGGTCCGGCCGGCTGATCAACGACGCGCTCCGGGCGCTGCGCCCGCTGGGCCATCTCGGCCTGGTAGCCCGGCTGCACACCCCGCTCGCGCTGGAGCCGGGGACCCTGGACCGGGGGCGGCGGGTCTCCCACATCTGCGAGGGCGACGCGGTGCCGGGGCTGCTGGTCCCCCGGCTGACCGGGCTGTGGCGGGCCGGGCTGTTCCCTTTCGACCGGCTGATCCGTACGTATCCGCTCGCCGACATCAACGCGGCCGAACGCGACTGCGAGGCGGGGCTCGTGGTGAAGCCGGTCCTCATTCCCTGAGCCCGGCGCGTTCCGCGCGGTCGCCGTATCCCGTGCGGCCCCGGCGTCGCGCGCCGCCCGCGCATCCGTGGCGCCTGCGCGTTCCGCGCACCCCTGGCGCCTTTCCGCTTTCCACCTATCGAGGGAGCACCTGCATATGGTCGAGACAGCGCACCGCAACACCGGTGTGGAGGGTGTGGCCGGAGGGGTCGGGGTTACGGCTCTGCTGGTCGCCGCGGCACGGGCGATCGAGACCCACCGCCCCGACAGCCTGGCGCAGGACGTCTTCGCCGAGCACTTCGTGCTCGCCGCACCGGCGTCGAAGGGGTGGCCGGTCCGTCCGGCGGAGGTCACGGGCGGGGACGCGAACCCGCTGTGGGGGCGGTTCGCGCGGTACTTCGGGCTGCGGACACGGGTCCTCGACGACTTCCTGCTCGGGTCGGCGCACACGGGGGGCGTCCGCCAGGTGGTGCTGGTCGGCGCGGGGCTGGACTCGCGCGCCTACCGGCTGGAGTGGCCGTCCGGGTGTGTGGTCTTCGAGATCGACCGGGAGGAGGTGCTGGCCTTCAAGCACCAGGTGCTCGACGGTGTTTCGGCCGTCCCGAAGGCGGCACGGGTACCGGTCCCGATGGATCTGCGGGACGACTGGGCCGGTGCCCTGCCCGGCGCCGGGTTCGATCCGGCGGCGCCGAGCGTGTGGCTGATCGAGGGGCTGCTGTTCTATCTGCCCCCGGCGGCCGAGACGTACCTCGTCGACACGGTGGACCGGCTCACCGCCGGGGGCAGCGCGCTGGCCTTCGAGGCCAAGCTGGAGAGGGACCTGCTGGCCTATCGCGACAGCGCGCTCTACACGGCGACGAGGGAGCAGATCGGCATCGACCTGCTGGGCCTCTTCGATCTCTCGCCGCGCCCCGACTCCGCGGGCCGGCTGGCGGACCGGGGGTGGTCCACCGCGGTGCACACCCCGTTCGACTTCACCCGGCTGCACGGGCGCGGGCCGCTGCCCGAGTCGAACGACGCGCTGGCGGGCAACCGGTGGGTGTTCGCGGACAAGCCCCGGGGGTCGTAACCGCGTTCCGGCGGACGGTCCGTCACGGTTCGTCGCGCAGACCGAGGAGGTACGTGGCGGTCAGCGCGACGGCCCGGTCGGCGTCGTGCGCCAGCTCGGTGAGGGCGTGTGAGGCCACCGTCCCCGGGATGCCCGCCAGCGCCTGGGTCAGCCGTCCGCGTGCGGGTGGTCCGGTGGTGTCCCGGGCGAGGCGGTCGACAATCCGGGCGGCGATCCGGCCGGCCGTCGCGGTGTCGTCGGCCAGCACGCCGAGCGCGTCGGCCGCGTCGGTGTCGTTCCTGCCCGCCACGATCATGTCGAGGAGGGCGGGGACGGCGTCGGCGTCACCCCGGGTCCCGAGCGCCAGGGCGGCCTGACCGCGGACCACGGGGTCGGGGTGGGCGAGGGCTTCGCGCAGTGGTGCGGTGGCCCGGTCGCCGGGCAGCTCGGTGAGGGAGCGGACGGCGCGTTCCCGTACGGCGGCCACGGGTGAGCCGATGCCCGCCGCGAGCAGGGCGGGCGCGCCGTCGCCGGAGCGTGCCAGGGCCCAGCGCAGGGCCCCGGCGACATGCGGATCGCTCTCGGCGAGTACGGCCTCGACCAGGGCCTCGACCGGCACCGGGACGTCGTCGGCCGAGGAGAGGGCCGCGCGCTGGCGGGCGTCGGCGCTCGTGGACCCGAGTGCCTGGAGGAGCGTGACGACCTGGAGGGCGTCCTCCCAGTCGGCGGGTCCGGCGGCGTGGATCCCGCGCAGCCGGGTGAGCAGTTCGGTCTCCGCCTCGATGCGCGTCCGCGTCCGGTGGATCAGGTCCTCGACGAGTGCGGACGGGGTGAAGTCGTCGTCTTCGAGGGCCCGTTTGACCTCCCGCAGCGAAAGCCCCAGCGCCCGCAGGCTCTCGATGTGGAAGATCCGCCGGATGTCCTGCGGGGCGTACTCGCGGTAGCCGGAGCCGGTGCGGCCCGAAGGGCTCACCAGCCCCAGCGACTCGTAGTGCCGGAGCATGCGGGCACTGACCCCGGACCGTCGCGCCACCTCACCGATCAACACGCCCTAGTGTCCCTCAGGTCCAGCGCCGCCGAGGGCCACGACCCGCTTCGCCTCCTCGATGGCGAAGGTGAACCCGGTGTCCGGGTCGTGCAGCAGCTTCTCGGTGGCGAGCGCGTGGGCGCGTACGGCCGGGTCGGCGGCCGTACGGGCGGGGAGCAGGGCCGACAGCACGGGCTCGCCCAGGTCGACCAGGGCCCGGCTCAGGCTCAGCTGCGTCTCGTGGCCGCCGCGCCCGAGCTGGGTGGCCAGGACCGTGGCCAGCGCGGATTCCCCGCCTTCCGGTACGAGCACGACGGCGGCCCGCCAGGCGCTCCGCGCCACCTCGTCGTCGGCGTCGGTCAGCAGCGCCCGGGTGATCGCGGGCCAGGCCCCCGGTTCCCCGATCTTGGACAGGGTGTGGAGCGCCTGGCTCCGAGCCTGCGGAAGTTCAGAGCGGAGTTCGTGGAGCAGCGCGGGGAGCGTCAGGGACGCCGGGTGGCGGTTCAGCGCCCAGGTCAGCATGTCGCGGACGAAGAACTCGGGCTCGGTCGCGCACCGTTCGACGAGCGGGCCGACGTAGCGCGGGTCGGGTGCCGAGCCGATCGCCAGGGCGGCGCGCAGCCGTACGGACGCGCGGTGGTCGGCCAGCCTCCCGATCGCCCGGGCCGTGTCCGTATCCGTAGCTGTCTCCGTCTCCGTTCCCCTGCTCGCGTTCCCGTCCTGTCCCGTGACCGTCATCGAGACCACCTCCTGGTCCGCAGTGAAGACCTTGTCAGCGTGTCAAGGTCAAGCGGGAGAGGGGGCGACCACCCTGCGGTGACATTTAGGTAAGCCTCACCTAATATGACGATTGTCGTCTTCGGGTCCCCACGCGAGAAGCCGGTATCCCCCCTTTTTCCTTCTGTATTCGTCCAGGGCACAGCTCCGCCCACCGGCAGCCCGTGCCCCTCCCCGAAGGAGACATGCAGCGCATGTCCATGCCCCGCCGTGGCCGTCTGGCCGCTCTCGCCGCCCTGACTGTGGTGTCCCTGGGCACCGGTACTCTCGCCGTTCCCGCCTCCGCCGCCCCGGGCCCCGCCGTCGCCGCACAGGCCCAGCAGGCTGGGACCACGTCGGCGGCCTCGCCGATCCTGGTGGCCGGCGGGTCCTCCTGGGGCTTCAAGGAGTCCTGGGTCCGCTATGTGACGTCCATGGGCGGTTCGGTGACCGTGGCCGGCGGCGCCACCAAGGACGGGGCGGGGCTGATCGGTTACCCCGTCGAGCACGGCGCGGTGGACGCGGCCAGGCGCTCCGCCGATGTGCGCTTCGGCGGTTCGGTCACCTACGCGGTCCCCGACCACGGCATCACCGCCATCACCCTCGCCAACCCCCGGGTCGTCCTCAGGAACGGCCAGGGCACGCTCCACATGGACGTGACGACCGATCTGGTCGCCGGTCAGGCCCCGGTCACCACCGCCGGTGTGCCGCTCGCCACGCTGGAGGCGCCCGCCGGGGCCCTCGCCGGGAACACCCTCGACTGGAAGGGCATCACCACCGCCCTGACCGCCAGGGGCGCGGAGATCTTCGCCTTCCAGGGCCGGCCCATGTACCCGGCCGGCACGGCCCTGGACGCCCTCGCCATCGGCGGCCGTACCAGCGTCCCGACCCTGAAGGTCAGCCAGGTCACCGAGCTGGGGGCCGAGACCGAGGTGACCGTCGAGGGCTCCGGCTACCGGCCCGGACGCGGGGTGTACCTGGCGCAGACCGTCGCCCTGCCCGGCACCACGTACCCGAGCATCTACGGCAACGAGGCCTGGATCCGCCAGGTCGGCGCCGACGGCACCTTCACCCTCACGGTGAAGCTCACCGAGAGGTTCACCTCCGGCACCACCACGGTCAACTGCCTCACGACCGCCTGCTTCCTCACCAGCTTCAACTCGCACGACGGCGCCGACCCGACCTGGATGCCCTCGCGGGCCCAGGACGTCGCCCAGCCCCTCAGGTTCGCCGCCGCCGTCCCGGTCGCCGTCGTGACCCGGCAGCCGGTCTCCCGCACCGTGCGCTCGGGCGCCACCGCCGAGTTCACCGCGGCCGCGACCGGCCACGACGCGGTCCGCTGGGAGCGCAGCACCGACCGCGGCTCGACCTGGAACACCGTGCCCGGGGCCACCTCACCCGCCCTCTCGGTGAAGGCGAGCGCCGCGCTCGACGGCCACCGCTACCGGGCCGTGTTCGCCAACGTCTCCGGTACGACGGCCACCTCGGCCGCCACCCTCACCGTGACGGCCGTGCCCGCCCGGATCATCTCCTTCAACGCCGGCCCGGAGCCGGTCGGCAAGGGCAGCAAGCTCAAGATGACCGGCACCCTCCAGACCGCCGGGGCCACCGGCAACGCCTGGACCCCGCTGGCCAGGACGTCCGTCGTGATCGAGTTCCAGGCGAAGGGCTCCAAGAGCTGGAGCCGGGTCACCACGGTCACCACCGACGCCAAGGGCGCCGTCACCGCCTCCGCCACCGCCCAGAAGGACGGCACCTGGAGGGCCCGTTACGCGGGCACCGCCGACCGCGCCGCCGCCACCAGCTACGCCGACTACGTGGACGTCAAGCTGCGCACCTCCGTCTCCGGCTTCGACGCGTCCCCGGAGCCGGTCCGCAAGGGCCGCACCATCACGGTCAAGGGCACCCTGCGCACCCTGGACGGCAGCTGGAAGAACACCTCCGGTCACTCCGTGGACATCCTGTTCCAGGCCAAGGGCTCCACGAAGTGGAGCAGGCTCGCCACCGTCCGCACGAACGCCAGGGGCGTCTTCACCAAGGGCTTCACCGCCAAGCAGGACGGCACCTGGAAGGCCCGGTTCCAGGCAACCGCCGCCCGTCTGGGCACCACCAGCGGCGGCGACTACGTCGACGTGCGCTGACCCGCACGCACCTCCCGCGCAGCCCCCGCACCGACCCCCGACGGCCGGTCACCGCAGGCATCCCGCCCGCAGGTGACCGGCCGTCCGGCCGTACGGGGCGGCTCCCGGCCCCTGGCCCGTACGGGGGTCACACGCCCCGCCCGGTGCGCTTCCGCCCGATCGGCCCCGTCGCATCGCATCCGTACGGGGTACGAGTGCGGAAGGAACAGGAGTGACGAACGGTTCGCCACCGCGCTGACCGGAGGAAGGACGTGGGATGGCCCGTACCCCGGCCGTGGAGCACTCCTTCGCCGCCGCCTGCCCGCTCCCGGTGGGCCCGGGCCCTTCGCCCTGCGGAGCCGGGGCCGGGCCGGAGGCGGGAGCCGTCGACGCGGACGTGGGGGGTGCCGTGCTGCGTACCGCGCGGGCCGTCCTCGCGGAGCGGGTCGCCCAGGCGTCGGAGATCGACGCCTCGTTCGCGGACGAGCTGGCGGGACGGGTCCGCGACTTCACCCTGGAGGGCGGCAAGCGGCTGCGCCCCCGCCTGCTGTGGTGGGGGATGCGGGCCTGCGGTGCGGGGGACGCCACCACCACGGAGGCCGCGCTGCGGCTGGGGGTGGCCCTGGAGCTGATCCAGACCTGCGCGCTGATCCACGACGACGTGATGGACCGCTCGCGGCTGCGGCGGGGGAAACCCGCCGTCCACATCGGCCTCGCCGCCTCGGCGGGGCTCTCCCCCGAGTCGGAGCGGGGCTCCGCCTTCGGCACCTCGGCGGCGGTGCTGGCCGGGGATCTCGCACTGGTCTGGGCCGACGACACCGTGGCGGAGACGGCGCTGCCCGCCCCCGTACGCCGGCGGGTCGGGGCCATCTGGCGGTCCATGCGGACGGAGATGGTCGCCGGTCAGTTCCTGGACCTGCACGGCCAGGCGGCCGGGGACTCCTCGGCGGCGCGGGCGCTGCGGACCGCCTGTCTCAAGAGCGCCCTGTACTCGGTGGAACGGCCCCTGCTCCTGGGGGCCGCCCTGGCCGACGCCGACGAGCGCACCACGGCCGCGCTGCGCCTGGCGGGCCGGGGCGCGGGCATCGCCTTCCAGCTCCGCGACGATCTGCTCGGCGTCTTCGGGGACCCCGGGCTGACCGGTAAGCCGTCCGGCGACGACATCCGCGAGGGGAAGCCCACCTATCTCCTGGCCGTCGCCCGGGAGCGGGCGGAGGCGGCGGGCGACGGAGGGGCGCTGGACGTGCTCGGCCGCGCGGTGGGGAACCCGGACGTCACCGAGGACGACCTCGGGAACGTACGCGCCGTCCTGGAGGCGACCGGGGCACGCGCCCATGTGGAGCGGGAGGCGGAGCACCTCGGCGAGGAGGCCGTACGCCGTCTGGGTGAGGCCGTCGACGTCGGTTCGTACGCCGGCCGACAGCTGCTCGCCCTGGTGCGGGCGGTCTCCGGCGGCCGGTCCGGCCCCTCCCCCACGGGCCCCGCGGCCGGCGAAGGCCCGCACGGGCACGACGGCCGGGCGGACCAGACCCTGACCACGGCCGAAGGAGGACACAGCAGGTGATCACGGTGAAGGGGCCCACCGACCATGTGGTGGTGGTCGGTGCCGGGCTGGCGGGGCTCTCCGCCACACTGCATCTGCTCGGCGCAGGCCGCCGGGTCACGGTGGTCGAGCGGGAGGCGGTGCCCGGGGGCCGGGCGGGGCTGCTGGAGTCCGGCGGCTTCCGGATCGACACCGGCCCCACCGTGCTGACCATGCCGGAGCTGGTGGAGGAGGCGTTCGCGGCGGTCGGGGACCGACTGGCCGACCGGTTGGAGCTGATCCGGCTGGACCCCGCCTACCGGGCCCGGTTCGCGGACGGCTCCCAGCTCGACGTGCACACCGACGGGGCCGCGATGGAGGCGGCGGTCGAACAGTTCGCGGGGGCCCGGCAGGCGGTCGGCTACCGGCGGCTGCGCCGCTGGCTGGAGCGCCTGTACCGGGTGCAGATGCGCCGCTTCATCGACGCCAACTTCGACTCCCCGCTGCAACTCGCCCACCCCGACCTCGTGCGGCTCGCCGCGCTCGGCGGTTTCGGCCGGCTCGACGCGCGCATCGGACGCTTCGTCTCGGACGAACGGCTGCGCAGGGTCTTCTCCTTCCAGGCGCTGTACGCGGGAGTCCCCCCGGCCCGCGCGCTCGCCGCGTACGCCGTCATCGCCTACATGGACACGATCGCCGGGGTCTACTTCCCCAAGGGCGGGATGCACGCGCTCCCCCGCGCACTGGCGGAGTCGGCCGCCGCGGCCGGTGCCGACATCCGGTACGGGCGGACCGTGACCCGGCTGGAGCGTTCGGGTGAACGCGTCACCGCCGTCGTCACCGACCAGGAGCGCATCCCCTGCGACGCCGTGGTCCTCACCCCCGACCTACCCGTCGTCTACCGGCTGCTCGGCCGCGCCCCGCACCGGCCGCTCCGCCTGCGCCACTCCCCCTCCGCCGTGATCCTGCACGCGGGCACGGACCGCACCTGGCCGGAGCTGGCCCACCACACCATCTCGTTCGGCGCGGCCTGGAAGAGCACGTTCCGGGAGCTGACCCGCACCGGGCGGCTGATGTCGGACCCCTCGCTCCTCATCACCCGGCCCACCGCGACCGACCCCGCACTGGCACCGCCCGGCAAGCACCTCCACTACGTGCTGGCGCCCTGCCCCAACACCCAGGTCGGGCCGGGGGTACGGGAGTGGCGGGAGCTGGGCCCCCGCTACCGGGACGCGCTGCTGGCCGAGCTGGAGCGGCGCGAGATGCCCGGCCTCGGTGCGGCGATCGAGGAGGAGGGGCTGGTCACACCGGTCGACTGGACCGCCCAGGGGCACGCGGCGGGCACCCCGTTCGCGGTGGCCCACACGTTCCCGCAGACCGGCCCGTTCCGCCCGCGCAACCTCGTACGCTCCGCGGCCAACGCCGTCCTCGCCGGGTGCGGCACCACGCCGGGCGTCGGCGTGCCGACCGTCCTGATCTCCGGGAAGCTGGCGGCGGAGAGGATCACCGGCCCCCGTACCGTTCCCCGCCCCGCCCGGAAAGGCACCGCCGCATGACCGTCCGTGAACTCGACGCCGCAGCCGTCCACGACCCCGTCCTCCGCGCCGCGTACGCCCGCTGCCGCGCGCTCAACGCGCGCCACGGCAGGACGTACTTCCTCGCCACCCGGCTGCTCCCCGTCGACCGGCGCCCGGCCGTGCACGCCCTGTACGGCTTCGCCCGCCACGCCGACGACATCGTGGACGACCTGGACAGCACGGCGAGCCCCGGGGAGCGCGCCGGTGCGCTGCTCGCCCTGGAGGCCCAGCTGGATTCGGGGCTGCGGCGGACCGGGGCCGTCACCGAGCCGGTGATTCTCGCGCTCTCGGACACCGTGCGGCGGTACGGCATCGACCACCGGCACTTCACGGACTTCCTGGCCTCCATGAGCAGCGATCTGACGGTCGGCGGCTACGCCTCGTACGAGGAGCTGGGCCGGTACATGCACGGGTCGGCGGCGGTGATCGGCCTTCAGATGCTGCCGGTGCTCGGGACGGTGGGGCCGCGCGGGGAGGCCGCTCCGCACGCGGCGGCGCTCGGCGTCGCCTTCCAGCTCACCAACTTCCTGCGGGACGTGGGCGAGGACCTGGACCGGGGCCGGCTCTACCTCCCGGCCGAGCTGCTGGGCGCCCACGGGGTGGACCGGGAGCGGTTCGAGTGGAGTCGGCGGACGGGGGCGCGGGACAACCGGATCACCGAGGTGCTGCGGGCCGCCGCCGCCCACAACCGGGCCGTCTACCGGGACGCCCTGCCCGGCATCGCGATGCTCGACCCGGTGTCACGGCCCTGCATCCGCACGGCGTTCGTGCTCTACAGCGGCATTCTCGACGCGATCGAGGCCGACGGCTACGCGGTCCTGCACCGCCGGTCGGTCGTGCCGCGCCGACGGCGGGCGGTCGTGGCGCTGGACGGGCTGGTCCGGGCGGTCGCCGCGCGCCGGGGGCACCGGCGCGCCCCGGGCCCGGTCGCGGAGCGCCGCCCCGCCCGGCCCCGGGTGACCGCCCCCGTGCAGAAGGAGCCGGTATGAGCCCCGCCCCCGGGCGCCGCGGACGCGTCCCGCTGCGGCTGCGGCGGGCGCCCGTCCCCTGGGACCGGCAGACGCCGACGTGGCGGGAGGCGAAACCGGGCCTGATCGCCGATGCGCTCAAGCGGGCGCAGAGCCGGCCCTCCGGCAACTGGTACGTCGTCGGCGCCTCGCGCGACCTGCCGCCCGGGCAGACCCTCGGGATCACCGTCGCCGCCACGGAGGTGGTCGCCTGGCGGGACGGCGAGGGGCGGCTCCGGGCGGGTCCGGGGGCGTGCCCGCACCTGGGGGCGCCGCTGCGCGACAGCCCGGTGCGCTGCGGCACGCTGGTCTGCCACTGGCACGGACTGGCCCTGGACGGGGGGCCGTTCGCCGGGTGGGAGCCCTTCCCGGCCTTCGACGACGGGGTCCTGCTCTGGGTGCGGCTCGACGCGGTGGGCGGGGAGCCGCCGTCGGAGCGGCCGTACGTGCCGGTCCGGCCGAGGGTCCGGGAGGCTCTGGAGGCGGTGTACGCCGGGGTGGGGCGCTGCGAGCCGGAGGACGTGGTGGCCAACCGCCTCGATCCCTGGCACGGGGCGTGGTTCCATCCGTACTCCTTCGTGGACCTGACGGTGACGGGAACGCCCGGCGACTCCCCGGCCGACTCCCCGGACGACGACGGGTTCCTGGTCGACGTGTCGTTCAAGGTGGCCGGGCGGCTGGTGGTGCCGGTGCGCGCCCGGTTCACGGCGCCCGAGCCCCGTACGGTCGTCATGCGCATCGTCGAGGGCGAGGGGGCGGGGTCCGTGGTGGAGACGCACGCCACCCCGCTCGCCCCGGACGAGCACGGGCGGCCGCGCACCGCCGTGACGGAGGCGGTGGTGGCGGCGTCGGACCGGCGGGGGTTCGCGGTGGCCCGGGCGGCGGCTCCGCTGCTGCGCCCGCTGATGCGTGCCTCGGCCGGGCGGTTGTGGCGGGACGACCTGGCGTACGCGGAGAGGCGCTGGGAGCTGCGGGACAGCGGACGCTTCCCGGGCTGACCCGTGCGCACCTCTCCGCCGGCGCGCGCTTCCCCGGCCGGCGCGGGCCGCTCCGCCGACGGACGCGGGCCGTCAGCGGGCGGACCCTCCTCCTCAGGGGGCGGACCTCCCCTCAGGGGGCTCCGAGCGCTGCGAGGCCCCGCAGCAGCGCCGAGCGTCCCGCGCGCGGCACGGTCCAGAGTGTCTGTCCGCGGACGCCCCACCGCTCCAGCAGGGCGTTGGCGGCGAGGAAGCCGCTGGTGGCCGCGCGTTCCATCAACGCCACCGGCAGCCCGGTGCGGACCATGTCCCCGGCCACCGTGACAGCCGGGTCGGGAGTGCGGATGCCCGGCCGGTCCGCGTAGCCGCCCACGGGGAACAGCGGGCAGTCCGCCCGCCACTCGTGGCGCTCGTCGACGATGCGGGCGCTCCGCGTCTCCGGGTAGATCCGGTGCAGTTGGTGCAGCGCCTCGCTCTGGACGGCGCCCCGGTCGGCGTCGGGTGCGACGGCGTACGCGTGCAGTTCGACGACCGAGCCCCGGGTGCGCCGGGCCCACCGGGCGGCCTCGCCCTCCCAGCGTTCCAGGACGCTCACGTTGTCCAGGGGGCCGTAGCCACTGGTGCCCAGGAAGCCGGGCCGGTCGTAGCCCACCGGCCGGTCGAGCCAGAGCCGGGAGACCAGGAACGGCGGGGCGTTCCGCAGCCGTTCGATCCGGTCCCGCCATCCGGCGTCGCCCAGTTCCGGGGAGGCGGCGACGACCCGGCGCAGCCCGCCGCTGTCCAGGGCGAGGACCGCGGCGTCGTAGCGCGTGGTGCCCTGATCAGTGGTCAGGTCGAGCCCGCCGTCCGGCAGGGGCCGCAGCTGCCGGACGGGCGTTCGGGTCCGTACGTCGGCGCCGTGGCCTTCGAGGTAGCGGTGGAGCGGGTCCCAGAGGGCGGTGGGGAACGGCTCGTCCGGGACGTCGAAGAGCAGGCCCTCGCTGGAGCCGAGGAAGTAGATGTGGAACATCAGGACCAGTTCCGCCGCCGAGAGTTCGCGCGGGTCGGCGAAGAAGCTGCGCGAGAACACCTCGAACGCCAGGTGGTGGGCGGCCTCGGGGAAGCGGATGCGGGTGAGGAAGTCGTGGGCGCTGGTGGAGTCGAGGCGTTCGTACACCTCGGGCACCCGGACGTCGAGCAGGGGCAGGGCGGCGCGGGGGTTCATCCGGGCCAGGTCGCGCACGCCGAAGGTGGGGCTGAGCGCGACGAAGCCCAGGGCGCTGAGGGGCGGGGTGCGCGGCACCCGGGCGAAGCTGTCGTGGAGTCCGGAGCTGTGGCGCAGCGGGTAGTCGGGCAGCCGGGTGAGCGAGTCCAGGCCCGGGTCGACCCGGCGGAGCAGGCCGCGCAGGTTGTAGTACTGCCGGAAGAAGGCGTGGAAGCCGCGGCTCATGGTGACGGTGGTGCCGTCGGCCAGTTGGGTGGACCGGCCCGACAGCCGTCCGCCCAGGCTCGGTTCGCTCTCGTGGAGGGTGACCCGGACGCCGCGTTCGGCCAGCAGGGTGGCCGCCGCGATTCCGGCGATGCCGCCGCCGACGACGGCCACGGCGGGGGCGTCCGGTCCGGTGAAGCGAGGGCTGCCGTCCGGGGCGGGGAGTACGGCCGCTCTGCGGTCCCGGCCGCGCCGGTGCCCGCCGCCGCTGTCCCGTAGGAACATCACGCCTCCTCCCCCGTGCGGCCGGTGAACGTGTGGGTGATCCCGGTCTGCCAGCCGGGCAGCGGCAGCACGCGTACGTCGGTGAACCCGGCCCTCCGCAGCCGTCCGGCGAAGGCGGGGGCCGTGTCGAACTCGACGACGCTGCGCCGGAGATGGCGGTAGAGCCCGGCATCCCCGGCGAGCCGTCCGGCGGGCTGGATGATCGCGGCGCAGACGGCGTTCCACACCGCGCGGTGGACGGGTGATCCGCCGAGCGTGTACTCGTGCACGGCGAGCCGCCCGCCCGGGGCGAGCAGCCCGCGGACGAGATCGAGGGCCTTGTCGGGGTCGGTGAGGTTGCGGAAGAGGTAGCCGGCGAACACCGCGTCGTAGGAGCGGGGGTTCAGCCGCCCGGCCAGCTCCTCGACCGGGGCGTGCACGAAAGCGACGCCCTCCGGCCAGCTCTTCTCGGCGGCCCTCTCCAGCATGCCGGCCGACGCGTCGACTGCGGTGACACGCGCGTACGGGGCCGCGGCGAGGAGCGCGGCCGTGGAGGCGCCCGTGCCGCAGCCCAGGTCGAGGACGCGCAGCCCGCGCCCGCCGTCCGGCAGCCCCAGCCGGCGGGCGGAGCGGCGGAGGTGGGCGTGGTAGCCGGGGCTGGCCGCGACGAGCCGGTCGTAGGCGGCGGAGCCGTGGTCGAAGGCCGCGGACAGGGCGTCGCCGCGCAGCAGGGTCATGGGGTGCTCTCCTCGGGGGCGGTCGGTTGAGGGGGTTCGGTTCTCGGTCGGAAAGGGAGTTCGAGGACGGTCCGCAGCATGGGCACGACCGGGGTGCGCAGGCCGATCGCCAGGTCTTCGTGGAGCCGCGAGCGGCCGTCCAGGAAGCGGAGCAGCCGTTCGCCGGGGACGGCCCGGAAGAGGCGGGTGAAGAAGTCGGCGCCGGTCACCCGCCCGCTGTCCAGGGCCCGCAGCAGGACGGCGTCCATCGCCCGGGGCCACGCCCCGTACGGCGCGGTTGTGCGCGGCCCGCGTCCGGCACGCAGGTCGTCGGCGACGGTCCGGGTCTGGCGCTGGACGGCCGCGAAGGTGTAGCCGGTGGAGGGGCGGGTCGCGCCTCCGGCGGTGCCGATGCGGTACACCGACCGCCCCGCACGGGACGGAAGGCGGCCGTCCGTCATGGGGATGATCCCGCGCTCCTGTGCGGTGATGTGGAACTCCCCCAGTCCGAGGACCTGTCGGGTGTAGTGGTGCAGGGCGCGCCTGTAGCCGTCGGGTGTGAGGGGGGCGGGCGAGAACTCGGTGTACTCGACCAGGGCGGTGTGCGGGTCGAGCGGCAGCACGTAGCCGAAGGAGAGCCCGCGCGGCGGCTGCGGGGTGCGGAAGTCCATCAGGTCCGCGGTCGCCGGGTCGAAGGCGGGGCGCTCGGTGCGCACGAACCAGCCCGTGAAGTGCTGGAGCAGGGTGGTGCGGGCGGGCGGCAGACGGCGGGGCGGGCGGGAGTCGAAGACCCGGCGGGCCCGGACGAGCACCTGTCCGCCCTCGGTGAGGACTTCGGCGCCGCCGTCCGGTGTGTCCCGGACGGCGGTCACCTCGGCCTCGATGCGGCGGAAGCCCGGTGCGTCGGAGAGCCGTCGGCCGACCAGGGTCTCGAAGGCGTCCGAGCGCAGCATCTTGTAGCGGAAGGGGGACGGGTCGCTCACCGTGGGAGCCCCGTCGGCCGCCCGGACCCGTAGCCGTGGCCAGGAGGCGGCGAGGGCGGAGTCGTACGGGCCGCCCGGCGGCTCCCAGTAGCACCAGGTGCGCGGCGGCGGCCGCAGGGAACCCGGCGGGGCGTCGACGAGGAGAACCGACAGCGGTACGGCGCCGCCCGGCGCGCAGAGGTGGTACGCCAGGCTCAGCCCGGCCGCTCCGGCGCCCACGATGACGACGTCGGGGTCGGGCACGGCTTCCCTCTCGGTCGATCGGGCAGGGTTCCTTCCCGGCTGGGCCGGTACCGCATCCTTCCGCACGAGGGGGCCGGACGGATGCGTGCGACACCCCTCAGGTCGCGGTGTGGTCCGGATGCCCCCGCGTGCGGCGGGCCTCCTTCATCTCGGCCTCGTACACGTGGTCGCGGCCCTCGGCCAGTTGCCCCCGGATCTCCTGCTCGACCGTCCGGAAGACGTCGTAGTACGTGGCGTTGTACTCCTCGACGATCTGGAAGGTCCAGTGGCCGGGGATGACGTTGCGGCCGAGGATCTCCCGCTCGACCCGGTCGGCCTGGTCGCCGTGCCCCGCCTCGCGGAGGAGGCGTACGGCGTCGTCGAGGCTGAGGTCGGCGCTGCCGGTGAGCTGGTGGAAGGTGTAGAGCGCGCCGCGGGCCCGTTCGGTGGTCTCCAGCGCCTTGGAGAGGGCGCCGAGCGCCTCGACGGCGGTGTCGCCGACCCCCTCGGGGCGCTGGTGGCGCGGGTCGGGAGTCCGGGATTCGGCGGTCATGTGTCTCCTGGTCGGAATCGGCGTCAGGGTGGTGGACGCACTTCCCTGCGTCAGGGCTGTGGTCCACTCCCCCACCTTCCACGTCAGGGGCCCACCACACCTGCCCGGAGTGCCAGCCGGACCAAGAGCTGTCCTGCTCTGTCCCGTCCCGCGCACGCCGTCCCGCGCACGCCGGTCCTCGTACGCCGTCCCGTGCGCGGGAACGCGACGGCCCCGCGCCGATACCCCTCAAGGCTTCGGCGCGGGGCCGTCGCGGGGGTGTCACCCCGCCGGATCACTCCGCCGAGGTCATCCCGCCGGGGTCACTCCCCCTCGTCGCCCTCCCCGCCGTCGTCGTCGCCCTCGAAGGCGTCCCCGATCTCGTCGATCACCTCGGCGGCGACCATGCCGCCGACGATCCCGACGGCGGCCCCTGCCACGACTCCGGCCACCACCGCCCCCGTACCGGGGCCGGAGCGGTGGTGCCCCTCGTGGTGGTGGTCGTGGTGCCCGCCGCCCTGGGCGTACGGGTACGGGGCCGCGTGGGCCGCGTGGGCGCCGATCACCTGCCGCAGCCAGCCGTCGACCTCGGCGTTGCGGTCGGCCTGGGGGGCGGGGTGGTGCGAGGTGGTGAAGCGGTGCACGGTGTCGTGGCTCCCGGAGAAGAGCCCGGCCCGCTTGTCGGCCTCGATGACGACCTCCAGGCCGCCCGGGGATGCGAGGAACGTCACCTCGATCTCGTTCACCGCGTGCGCGTGCTCGGCGGGCGGCACGATCTCGATCTCCTGGTAGCACGGCAGCTGCTGGCCGGTGCCCCGGATGTGACCGACCTCCAGGTCCGCCGACCTGAAGCCGTAGCCGAGCTGCCCGAACGCCTCCAGGACCGCTTCCTGGGCGGGCAGCGGAGCCACCGCCAGCGCGTCCAGGTCGCCCTTGTCCCGGGCTCCGGCCACCTCCAGCTCCGTACGGATGCCGAGGACGGGGCCCAGGTGCTGGCCGTGGAGGTGGGTGACCGGGGTCTCCCAGGGCAGGGTGACGGTGAACGGCACGGAGTGCTCCGCGCCCTCGCCGAGCCGGAAGCCGCCGCCGACGGTGAACCGTTCGAGGACGACCGTGCCCTCGTGCTCCTCGTCCTGCCCCTCCATCTCGGCGCGGGCGACCAGCAGAAGGGTGATCCCCTCGACCGTCACATCGCTCCCGCCGCCCTTCAGCCGCACCTCACCCGAAAGAGCGCCGCCCGGAAGGGCGGGATCGGGCTGCAGAACGGTGTCGACGGAGGGGCCACCCACCCCGAGGGCTCCCAGTAACTTCTTGAACACCATGTCGGCCGTCCACTCCTTAGACTCTGGCGCGGGAGGGCTCGGACACCTGCTCAGGGCCCGCCGATCGGCCGACCCGCGCTGTGATGCCCGCCACTCCCCTTTGCTTTGCGGTCCCTTTACTATCATCAAGGCGGGTTTTCCCCGCCCCCGACGTCGAGTACGACGACCCGAACAGAGAAGGAGCTGCGGTACCGCAATGGGTGAGCCTCCCAGTACGAGCCGTGTCATCCCTGCCCCTGCACACCAAGGGACGGAGGTGACACGGTGAGCGAAGTACTTCTGCTCCTCCTCGCCCTCGCGCTGATGCTGGCGTGCGCGGTCTTCGTCGCGGCCGAGTTCTCGCTGACCACCATCGAGCGCGGCGAACTCGAACGAGCCGCCGCCGCCGGTGAGCGCGGCGCCGAGAGTGCGCTCAAGGCCGCGAAGCGGCTCACGTTCCAGCTGTCCGGCGCACAGCTCGGCATCACCGTGACCTCCCTGGTCATCGGCATGCTGGCCGAACCGTCCCTGGCCGTGCTCCTGCGCCCCGCCCTGGAGTCCGTGGGGCTCCCGTCGGGCGCCGTGTCCACGGTCGCGACGCTGCTGGGTGTGGCGCTGTCCACCGTCGTCCTCATGGTCATCGGTGAACTCGTCCCGAAGAACTGGGCGATCTCCAGCCCGCTGGCCGTCGCCAAGGTCGTCTCCGGGCCGCAGCGCGCGTTCACGGCCTGCTTCGCCCCGCTGATCCGGCACCTCAACAACACCGCGAACCGCGCCGTGCGCCGGTTCGGCCTGGAGCCGGCCGAGGAGCTGGCCTCGGCCCGTACCCCGCAGGAGCTGATCGCCCTCGCCCAGCACTCGGCCCGTGAGGGCGCCATCGAGGAGGACTCGGCGGAGCTGTTCGTACGGACCCTGCACCTGGCCGAGCTGTCCGCCGAGAACGTGATGACGCCCCGGGTGGACGTCCGGGCCCTGGAGGCCCACGCCACCGCGGCCGACGCCGCCAACCTCACGCTCGCCACCGGCCTCTCCCGCTTCCCGGTCTACCGCGACAGCCTGGACCAGGTCATCGGGACGATCCACATCCGGGACGTCCTGGCCCTGGACGAGTCCGAGCGGACCCGGACCCCGGTCACCGCCCTGGCCACCGAGCCCCTGCTCGTACCGGACTCGCTGCCCGTGGACCGGCTGCTGGCGCAGATGCGCAAGCACCGGACCATGGCCGTCGTCATCGACGAGTACGGCGGTACGGCGGGCGTGGCCACGGTGGAGGACATCGTGGAGGAGGTCGTGGGCGAGGTCCGCGACGAGCACGACCCGCACGAGCGCCCCGACCTGGCACCGGCCGAGCCGCTCGGTGACGGCCGCCAGGTCTGGGAGGCCGAGGGCAGCATCCGGCTGGACCAGCTCGACCGGATCGGCTTCACCGCCCCGGAGGGCCCGTACGAGACGCTCGCCGGGCTCCTCGCCAACCAGCTCGCCCGCATCCCGGTCCGCGCGGACCGGCTGGAGGTCGACGGCTGGCAGTTCGACGTGCTCGACATCGAGCACCACCGGGCCGACCGGGTGCGGATCACCGCGCCCCTCCCGGCCCTGACCCTGGTGGAGGAAGACGCCCGATGACCACCGTTCAGCTTCTCATCGGCGCGTTCACCCTGGTGACGAACGCGTTCTTCGTCGGCGCCGAGTTCGCCCTGATCTCCGTGCGCCGCAGCCAGATCGAGCCGCAGGCCCTGCGGGGCAGCCGGCGGGCCAAGAGCACCCTGTGGGGCATCGAGCACCTGTCGGCCGCGATGGCCACCGCCCAGCTCGGCATCACCATCTCCTCGCTGGTGCTGGGCGCCGTCGCGGAGCCGGCCATCGCCCATCTGCTGGAGCCGCCGTTCGACGCGATCGGCGTGCCGGGGCCGCTGGTCCACCCCATCGCCTTCGTGATCGCGCTGACCCTGGCGACCTATCTCCACATGCTCATCGGAGAGATGATCCCGAAGAACATCGCGCTGGCCGCGCCCGTCGCCACCTCCCTGGCGCTGGGCCCGTCCCTGGTGTGGCTGACCCGGGCGCTGCGCCCGGTCATCTTCGGTATCAACGGCCTCGCCAACGCCCTCCTGCGGCTGCTGAAGGTCGAGCCCAAGGACGAGGTGGCGTCGGTCTTCACCGACGACGAGCTGGTCCGGCTCGTCAAGGACTCCAGCGAGGCGGGGCTGCTCGCCCCGGCCGACGGCGAGCGGCTGCGGGACGCCCTGGAGCTGGGCACCCGGCCGGTGGGCGAGGTCATGGTCCCGCTCAACCGGACCGTCACCGTGGACCTGGGCATCACCCCGCAGCAGCTGGAGCGGGCGGCCGTGGCCTCGGGCTTCTCCCGGCTGCCGGTCACCGGGCCGGACGACGGGGTGCTCGGCTATCTCCACATCAAGGACGCCCTGGGGGTGGCGGAGCGCACCAAGCCGCTGCCCGCGAGCGCGATCCACCCGGTCATCCGGGTCGAGATCGACACCCCGCTCGACGACACCCTCACGGCGATGCGTGCCGCCGGGACGCATCTGGCCGCCGTCGCGGGCGACAAGGGGACGGTCATCGGCTTCGTGACGATGGAGGACGTCCTGGAGGAGCTGGTCGGCGCCGCCACGGTCTGACCGCGGGGACGTGTGAAGGGGAGGCGGTCCGATTTCCGGGCCGCCTCCCCGGCTTTCGGGTCCGCCCCCTTGCGGGCGGTGCCCGGACCGGCCGCTTCCGGATATCCCCGGGGTCGCCGGACGGGCGGCCCGGGAGCACGTAAGCTCGCTGGATGGCCAAGTACTTCGACGTGCACCCCGAGAATCCCCAGCCGCGCACCATCAGCACGGTGGTCGACAGCATCCGTTCCGGTGCGCTCGTCGCGTATCCGACCGACTCCTGTTACGCGCTGGGCTGTCAGCTGGGCAACCGCGAGGGCATCGCCCGGATCCGGACCATCCGCAACCTCGACGACCGCCACCACTTCACCCTGGTCTGCCACGACTTCGCGCAGCTGGCGCAGTTCGTCCGGGTCGACAACGACGTGTTCCGCGCGGTGAAGGCGGCCACGCCCGGCAGCTACACGTTCATCCTCCCGGCGACGAAGGAGGTGCCCCGCCAGTTGCTGCACCCGAAGAAGAAGACGGTCGGTGTCCGCATCCCCGATCATGTGGTGACCCAGGCGCTGGTGGCCGAGCTGGGCGAGCCGCTGCTCTCCAGCACCCTCCTCCTGCCGGACGAGGAGGAGCCGCTGACGCAGGGCTGGGAGATCAAGGAGCGCCTCGACCACGAGGTGGAGGCGGTGATCGACTCGGGTGAGTGCGGCACCGAGCCGACCACGGTCATCGACTTCTCCGGTGACGAGCCGGAGATCGTCCGGCGGGGCGCGGGCGACCCGTCCCGCTTCGAGTAGGCGCCGTGGCGGGCGAGCGGCTCCGGTTCGACGGCTGGATCGCCGGGGTGGGCACCGCGTCGGGGACCCGGCTGGTGGTCGGGCACTGGCCGCGTTCGCCGTTCGGGTCGTTCAGCGACGTGATGGTCGAACATCCCGACGGCGTACGGGTGCTGCTCGCGCCCTCCGGCCGGATCGCGGAGTTCGTCGCCGCCACCTACCGCTTCGACCGGATCGAGGTGGTCCCGGTGGCCGTCACGGGGACCAGGACGCTCTGGCGGGTGGAGGCGGGGCCGCTGTCGCTGCGGCTGCGGGCCGGGAGCCCGTCCGCCCTCGGGCGGCTGCTCTCCGCCGTACCGGCCCCGCTCGTCCGCAGCCCGCACTGGGCGGCCCTGTGCGATGTGCCGGCCCGGCTGCTGCTCCCCGGGGTGCGCACCCTGGGGCGGGCGGGTCCGGGACGGCGGGAGTGGTACGGGGCGCGGGGGCTGCGGCCGGTCGTGGCGGCCGACGCGGTGCTGGACGGGGTGGACCTCGGTCCGCTCGCCCCGCTCGATCCGCCCGTCGCCTTCGGGTTCGGCTCCGCCCCGCGCACCCCGTCCCTGGTGCGCGTCACCACAACGGTGGAACTCGGCGCCACCGCGCGGTGAGCGCCCCTCCGGGCCCCGGGGACGGGGGCGGGCGCCTTTCGCGGGCCTCCGTCGGCCCGCTCGCGGAGGGGACCGGCCGGGGATGCGCGGCGGCGGGGGGCGTCGCAGGGTGGACCCATGGCTAATCCCCCGATCGTCATCCACCGGCCGACCCCCTCGGGCGGCCGCCGGGTGACCGTGCACTACGAAGGCCGGGACGAGATACTCGGGCTGGCCCACAGCGACCACGACGTGATCGTGTTCCTGAGCGAGGCCGGCCTCGAGGAGGCGGACCGGCTCCTCGACAACCCGGTCTGGGTGGAGTGGCGGGGCGGACGGGCCCACCACTACGAAGCGGCCTGAGCCGCCCGCGGTCCGACGGGAGCGCCCGGAGGCGGACCGGTACGAAATCGATCAGGCACCCACCCCCCGCGCCCGGGGCCCCCGGCGCGCGTCACAGGGTGCCCGCCGCGGGCGGGTCCGCGTCGCCGAACAGGGCCCGGACCTCCTCCGCGTCGCTCTCCCGCAGCTCGTCGTCGAGCACGATCCAGCGGGTGATGGCCACGGACTCCAGGAACGGCAGGTCGTGGCTGGCGATGAGGAGGGCGCCCTCATAGGACTCCAGGGCGCTCGCCAGCTGCCGCACGCTCGCCACGTCGAGGTTGTTCGTCGGCTCGTCCAGCAGGAGCAGCTGCGGTGCGGGGGCGGCGAGCATCGTCGCGGCGAGCGCGGCCCGGAAGCGTTCGCCGCCGGAGAGGGTGCCGGCCGGCTGCTCGGCGCGCGCTCCCTTGAAGAGGAACCGGGCGAGCTGGGAGCGGATCTCGTTGTCGGTGGTGCCGGGGGCGGTGCGGGCCACGTTGGCGGCGACGCTCAGGGTGTCGTCGAGGACGTCCAGCCGCTGCGGGAGGAACTTCAGGGGCACGGAGACGGTGGCCTCGCCCGCGCCCGGCTCCAGTTCCCCGGTGACGGTGCGCAGCAGGGTCGTCTTGCCCGCCCCGTTGCGGCCGACGAGGGCGATGCGTTCGGGGCCCCTGACCTGGAGGCTGCCGTCGCGCAGCCGTCCGTAGGGCAGGCTCAGCTCCCGTACCGTCAGGACGGTGCGCCCGGCGGGTACGGCGGTGCGGGGCAGGCTCACCTTGATCTCGGCGTCCCGGCGGACGGCGTCGGCGGCCTCCTCCCTGCGCTCGCGGGCCTCCGCCAGCCGGTCCTCGTGCAGTCCGCGCAGCCGGTCGCCGGACTCCTGGGCCGAGCGCTTGCGCTCCCCGGCGACGATGCGCGGAGCCTTGCGCCGGTCGTCCAGCTTCTTGTCGTGGCGCCGGCGGCGGTCGACCTTGATCCGGGTCTCCTCCAGCTCGCGCTGCCTGCGCCGTACGTCGGCCTCGGCGGAGCGCAGCGTCCGCCCGGCGGCCTCCTGCTGGGTGGCCAGGGCCTCCTGGTAGGCCGACCAGCCGCCGCCGTACCAGCCGACAGCTCCGGATCGCAGCTCGGCGATGCGGTCGACCCGCTCCAGCAGGTCCCGGTCGTGGCTGACGACGATCAGGATGCCGGTGCGCCAGGAGTCGACGGCGTCGTACAGCCTGCGGCGGGCGAAGAGGTCCAGGTTGTTGGTGGGCTCGTCCAGGAGGAGGACGTCGGGGCGCTCCAGGAGCAGGGCGGCCAGGCGGAGCAGGACGGTCTCGCCGCCGGAGAGCTGCCCGACGGTGCGGTCCAGCCCGACGGCGCCGAGTCCCAGGGAGCCGAGGGTGGCGAGGGCGCGTTCCTCGACGTCCCAGTCGTCACCGACCGTGGCGAAGTGCGCCTCCCGTACGTCCCCGGCCTCGATGGCGCGCAGGGCGGCCCGCCGTTCCGCGATGCCGAGGGCGGCGTCGACCCGCAGCTCCGTGTCCAGGGTGATGTTCTGGGGCAGATGGGCGAGGTTTCCGCCGACGGTGACGGAGCCCTCCGTGGGGCGCAGCTCTCCGGCGAGGAGCCGCAGCAGGGTCGACTTGCCGGTGCCGTTGGTGCCGACGAGGCCGGTGCGGCCCCGGGGGACGGTGAGGGAGAGCCCGTCGAAGAGGCCCGTGCCGTCGGGCCACCGGTGGGTGAGGTGGGATACGGCGACGGAGGCCGCGGGCGCGGTGGGATGGCTCATGGTGGTTCTCGCAGTCGGAAGCTCGGAGGAGAGGGGGCTTCGTATGCGAACAAGCACGCGGCGACCCGGCCCGGGGGGCCGGAGGGTGGTGGGGAGAGCGGTCCTGCGAAGGGAGGGACGGGCTCAGCACCGAGGTCGCATCCACGCGGGCGTCACGGGCGGCGGGTGTGCCGGCGGTGTCGTGACGGTGTACGGGCCAGGGCCGTACCGCGTGATGATCGCGGACCTCAGATGCGCAACGTCCACCTCTATCGGAGACGACAGGACGTGATCACGGTACCGGAGGCCCGCGCGGGGCGTCGAGCGATTATCTACGCGGTTCCCCGCGGGGCCCCGGCGCTCCGCGGGGCATGCGGGGTGTCGGGGTGGGCTCCGCGCGGTCCGGGCACCGGCGCGGGCTCCGGCACGGACGGGGTGCGGCGGATGACGAGGGTGGCGACGAGCGCCGCGATTCCGGCGAGGACGAAGCCGAAGGCCGGGGTGCCGCCCGCGGGGTGGGTCTCGTAGACCAGCGCGGCCGACAGGACGGTGAGGACGGCGACGAGCCGGCCGTGCTGCTGGGTGGCGGCGACGACCACCAGACCCCACAGCAGGTACCAGGGCTGGACCATGGGCGAGAGCGCGACGAGCGCCAGCAGGCCGAGGCCCAGGGCGTGGACCGGGGGCAGATGGCCGCTCATCGACCTGCGGGCCAGGACGAGAATCAGGACGACCGCCGCCGCCAGTCCGAGGGTCTGCACGGCGGATGTGACGGGTTCGGGGTCGGTGCCCAGGAGCAGACGGCCCAGTTCGCCCAGGCCCAGGCCGAGGTCGCTGACGAGGGAGAGCGCGGTGTGGATGTTCCCGGCGACGCCCTGGGTGCGGAGCCAGCCGAAGCCGGTGCCGCTGACCAGCGTGGCCGATCCGGCGACCGCGCACGCGACGAGTCCGGGCGCGAGGAGCCCCTTGGCCCACCGTCGTACCTGCGGCCCGGTCGCGGAGGCGTGCACCATGACGCCGATGAACAGCAGCGACACGGCGGCCGGGGACTTGACCATCATCGCCAGTCCGATCAGGGCGCTGCCGGCCACCCAGCGGCCGCGCAGCGCGAGGGCGCACCCGGCGAGCATGAGGCCGATCATCAGGCCGTCGTTGTGCATGCCCCCGACGACGTGCATCAGCAGGAGCGGATTGAGCGCGCCCAGCCAGAGGGCACGGCTCTCGCCGGTGCCGTGCTCCCGGGCCAGGCGGCGCAGGGCCCAGACGATGAGGAGCAGGGAGGCGAGCGCGATGAGCCGCATCGCCAGGACGGCGGGGACGATCGTGCCGCCGGTCGTCTTCGCCACGGCGGCGGAGAGCAGGAGGAAGAGCGGTCCGTACGGGGCCGGGGTGTCGCGCCAGTGGTTGCCGACGCTCGCCGCCGCGTCACCGCCGATCCCCGCGGGGTCGAGACTGGAGGGGCCGACGGTGTAGACGTCGAGGCCCTCGACGACCATGGCGCCCTGGGCGATGTAGCTGTAGACGTCGGCGCTGTAGAGCGGCGGGGTGAGCAGGAACGGTGCCGTCCACCAGGCGAGGGTGGTGAGCGTCTCGCGGACGGTGGCGGCGGTTCTGCCGTACTGCCACCAGGCGACGACGAGCATGGTCAGTCCGGCGTAGGCGAGGACGGCCGCGGGGATCCGCACGGAGGCTCCGTGGTCGACCCAGAGCCCCCAGGGGTCGTGGGCGGGCAGCTTTCCGGAGATCCAGCCGCCCACGGCGGTCGCCAGGGCGGCTGCCGTGCCCAGCCGACGGTATCCGACAGCGCTCAAAGCCCACATGACGGCAGAATCTATCGGATGACCTGCGCCTCCTCTCCCCCAGGGCGGGGGTGGAGGACGGTCACCCGGAGGCGGCCCGGCCTGCGGTTACCAGCGGACGTCGCCGCGCCAGTCCCACTGGTGGCCGTCGGGTGAACGGGGTCCGTACTCCGCCCGGCCACCCGGACCGTAGGCGCCTATCTCGGTCATGAGTCCGGCGCCTTCGCGCAGGGCCTCGTCGCTCCAGCCGGTGACGTCCAGGAGCAGTCCGTCGAGCGGACCGCCGACCAGCTCCCGGTAGTCGTGGCCCGGCCTCGGGCCGGGGTGCGGGTCGTCGTGGTCGGTGCCGTACACCCGCCGCTGCCTCATCAGCTCGTCCATGCTGGCAGCATCGCACCGGCCACTGACAACGGCCCGGCGTGCGCGGCCATCCGGCAGGGTCGGCGGCGGCCTCCCGGCGGAGTCGCCGCCGCGTGACGCGCGCCATATGATGCAGGGACTCACGCACCGCGGAGCAGCCAATGAACCGGCGTCGGACCCCCCGCTCGGTGAGCGCCGAGGACCTGCTGACCACGCTGCAGAGCCTCACCGCCCGCGCCCGGCGGGAGGTGGAGTTCCACCAGGCCAGAGTGGAACTCGCGCAGGCCCTCCAGCGCGACATGCTTCCGGCGACCCTGCCCGCCCTTCCCGGCCTGCGGTCGGCCGCCCGGTACGCTCCCGCGCGCGACGGCCTGGACATCGGCGGTGACTGGTACGACGGCTTCCCCATGGCGGACGGGGCCGTGGGGTTCGCGATCGGCGACGTCCAGGGGCACGACGTGGAGGCGGCGGCCTTCATGGGGCAGGTGCGCATCGCGATGCGGGCGATCGCGGGTACGGTCTCCGACCCGGGTGAGGTGCTGGGCCGCACGAACGACCTGCTGCTCTCGGTGGACTCCGGTCTCTTCGCGACCTGTACGTTCCTGCGGCTGGATCCGCGGAGCTGGGAGCTGTGCAGCGCCCGGGCGGGGCATGTGGCCAGCGTGTGGGCGACCGTGGACGGGCGGTCGGGGGTGACGGAGGACCCCGGGGGCCTGCCGCTGGGCATCCAGACGGGTGAGAGGTATCCGGTCACCCGGCGCACGCTGCACACCGAGGGCGCGATCGTGCTGCTCACCGACGGGGTCGTCGAGGGTCCCTCGCTGCTGATCGAGGAGGGCCTCGACCAGGTCCGGCAGCTGGTCTCCGCCCACGCCGGGGCGGGTGCGGACGAGCTGGCCGACGGGGTCCTCGGGGCCGCGGAGCGGACGGGCCACGAGGACGACGCGGCCGTCCTCGTCCTTCGGCACGCTCCGGCCCGGGCGGGGTGACGAGCGGAGCGGCGGTGACGGCCGACATGTGACGGCGGGGGGCGGTGGGAGTGCCGGTCGGCCGTGACGGCGGGCGGGCACCCGGGCCGTGTCGGGCGCGGGGGCACCTTCGGCGCCGCTCGTCGGAATGCGCCCGGGTGGCGGCTGCGGAGGCCTGCGGGACCTCGGACACCGGGACGTCAGGCTGCCGGGCACGGGCACGTCAGGCTCTCGGGCGCGTGTCACCGGGCGTTCCGTCCGTGCGGTCGGTGTCTGATGAGCGGTGTGATCCGCAGTAAGGAAGCCAGACGTCGGGCCGTGTACGTGGCGCAGATCCTGGGCGTGACCGGCGCCTACTACCTGTCGGGGCGGCTCGGGCTGACGCGCCAGGTGGTGGTGGACGGGGCCGTGGTGACCCCGCTCTGGCCGCCCACCGGGATCTCGCTCGCCGCGCTGCTGTACTTCGGGGCGCGGATCTGGCCGGGCATCGCCCTGGGCGCGCTGATCACGGTCTCCGTCATCGGTGACGCCTTCACCGTGTCGCGCATGGGCATCGTCCTCGGCAACACCCTCGCCCCCCTGGCCGCCTACGCGCTGCTGCGGAAGGTGGGGTTCCGGAGCGAGCTGGACCGGCTGCGGGACGGGATCTGCCTGGTCTTCCTCGGCGCGTTCGCCGGGATGCTGGTCAGCGCCACCGTCGGCAGCGTGACCCTGCTGCTCGACGACAAGGTTCCCCCGGGGCGCTTCTGGCTGGTCTGGGCGTCGTGGTGGGCCGGGGATGCCATCGGGGTCCTCGTGGTCACCCCCGTACTGCTGGTGCTGCGCCGGCTGCGGCGGCCCCGGCTGGACGATCGGTGGGCGGAGGCGTGCGTCCTGGCGGTCGCGGTGGTCCTGGCGGGGACGATCTCCACCAGGAGCCCGCAATCGATGCTCTATCTCGTGTTCCCGGTGATCGTCTGGGCGGCGCTCCGGTTCCAGCTGCCCGGCAGCGCGCCGTGCGCCCTGGTGGTGTCGGTGCTGGCGATCACGGCGGGCACCGATTCCCTGGGGCCCTTCTCGGGTCACACCCTGATGGAGATCATGATCAACCTGACCGTGCTCAACGCGTGTGTGGCGCTCACGGCGCTGCTGCTCGGCGCGATCGTGGCCGAGCACCAGAACATCCGCCGCGAGACGGAGCACGCGGTCGTGGAGCTGGAGGCGCTGGTGGAACAGCTGGCACCGCTGCCGGGCCCGCCGACGGGCCGCCATGGCGACGGGCCGTCGCCCCCTCCCCGGTAGGCCGGTGGGCCGCTCAGTAGGGCAGCGGCCGGCCGGACGGCGTGCGCAGGTCGAGCGGGGGCGGCCCGGACGGGGGCGGTGGTCGACGGACTACGATACGGATGCGGCCCATGGCCACCACCTCCTCCAGGTGACCGGTATCTGCCCAGTCGGCGCGGCTTCACACGTCCCTGCCCCGCTTCCCTCTTGTCCGTTCCCCCGTTTTCGGCGCCCCGGCAGGTGCCGGGGATGCGGGCCGGGCCTCGGGAGGTGACCCTTGTCGGGTGGGGGCGCAGAGCCGAGGAGGCCAGGTATGTCCGCGATGGACAAGATCAAGAAGATGTTCAAGGGCCATGAGGACCAGGCCGGCAAGGGCATCGACAAGGCCGGAGACGTGGTCGACGACCGCACCCAGGGCAAGTACAGCGGCCAGGTCGACTCCGCCCAGGACAAGCTCAAGCAGCAGTTCGGTACGGAGCGCGACCAGGATGGTCCGCCGCGTACCTGACCCGCATCCGGTCCCCGTCCGTACCGCTGCCGTACCGCTGTCGGCGGCGACCGGTCGGCGCCGTCCGCTCGCGCTCCGGTCCGTGCCACGGGAGGCGTCCCGTGGCACGGACCGGAGCGCGTCCGCGTAGCGAGGGCGCTGAGGATTTCCGGGACGCTCGTCGGATTCTTGTTATCGTCCGGCCCGCTCCGCATCTCCCGAGTGTGGGAAGTGACAGCACCGGACCCCGGAAGAGTGAACACAGCATGGGCAAGGATCACGGGACGGCCTTGATCGCGGCGGCGCGGAACGGCGACCAGGAGGCCAAGGACCAGCTCGTAGCGTCGTATCTGCCGCTGCTCTACAACGTCGTCGGCCGGGCGTTGAACGGGCACGCGGACGTGGACGACGTCGTGCAGGAGACGGTGCTGCGGATGCTGCGCTCACTGCCCGAGCTGCGCGATCCGGGGCGCTTCCGTTCCTGGCTGGTCGCGATAGCCATGAACGAGATACGCCGGCACTGGCGCGAGGGCCAGGCGGGGCCGGGCTCCACCGACCGCCTGGACGACTCGTTCGACCTGGCCGATCCACGTGCCGACTTCGTCGAGCTGACCATCCTGCGGCTCGGGCTGACCGGGCAGCGTCGCCAGGTGGCCGAGGCGACCCGGTGGCTGGACGAGGACGACCGTGCGCTGCTGTCGCTGTGGTGGCTGGAGACGGGAGGCCAGCTCTCGCGGGCCGAGGTCGCCGCCGCCATGGAGCTCTCCCCGCAGCACACCGCCGTACGGGTGCAGCGGATGAAGGCGCAGCTGGAGGCGGCCCGGGTCGTGGTGGGCGCGCTGGCCGCCGACCCGCCGTGTGTGCTGCTGGAGGACATGCTCGTCGGCTGGGACGGGGTCCCGTCCGCCCTGTGGCGCAAGCGGCTGGCCCGGCACGCCCGCGAGTGCACGGTCTGCTCGGGCCACGGCATGGGGCTGGTACCGGCGGAGGGACTGCTGGTGGGGCTGGCGCTTCTCCCGGTGGCCGGGGCCGTGGGGAGCATGGTGGCCCCGGAGCTGCTGCCCACGGCCGCACAGCTGGCCGCGGCCCCGGCGGCCGGAGCGGGGCGGGCCGAGCGCAGGCGCGGTCAGGCACGGCGGCGGCGCCGCAATTCGGCCATCGCCGCCGTGGTCGCCGTCGCGGCGCTGGGGACCGGTGGCGCGGCCGTGCACCTGTACACCGACGACGAGGACCGCGACGCGACGACGCTGAGCGCCGGGGTCCCGAGCGGTGGCCCGACGCTGCCCGCGGAGGCCGCGGCCTCCTCCGCCCCGACGACCGCGTCCCCCTCGGCCTCCGCCACCTCGTCCTCCCCTTCGGCCGGCGCTTCGGCGTCGTCGAGCCCCTCGCGCAAGCCCGAGCCCAAGCCCTCGCCGACGAAGAGCAGCCGGCCCCCCGCGCCCAGCTCGGCCGCCCCGGCCCCGCAGCCCCCGCCGCCGCCCGCACCCGCGCCTCCGGCGTCGGAGGGCGACCAGGTCCTCCAGATCGTCAACGCGGAGCGGGCGAAGGAGGGGTGCGGTCCGGTGACCTCCAACGATCTGCTGGCCACGGCGGCGCAGCGGCACTCCGCCGACATGGAGTCCCGGGACTACTTCTCGCACACCTCCCCCGACGGCACCGACCCGGGCGACCGGATCACCGCGGTCGGGTACCGGTGGAGCACGTACGGCGAGAACATCGCCAAGGGGCAGCGCACTCCGGCCGATGTGATGGAGGCGTGGATGAACAGCCCGGGGCACCGGGCGAACATCCTGAACTGCGCCTTCAAGGAGATGGGGATAGGAAAGCAGGACTCCGGCGGCGGACCGGTGTGGACGCAGAAGTTCGGCACCCGCTGAGCATCGGCCGGCCGGGCGGGACCGAGCGGGCGGGACCGGCCCAAGGCAGGGCGGGCGGGGCCGGGTTCGGAGCGGTCGCCGCGTCCTGACGGACTCGGACAGGGCTTGCTCGGATGGGGCTTGCTCGGGCGGGGCGGGGCAGGGTGGGGCTCGGCTCGGGCGGGGCTCGACGCGGGCCGTTCAGGAACAGCTGCCGCCCGGCCCTCGAACCCCGGAGGGCCGTGGGCCGGGCCGGGATCCGGTACGACCGCAGGGGGTCGTACCAGATCCCGGCCGGTTCAGCGCAGCAGCAGGGTCAGCGCGATGGCGACGGCGGTGACCGCACCCACCGCCGTGACCGCGAGGGCCACACAGCGGGCCCGGAGCCGCTCGTAGCGTGCGGTGTACTCCCCGCGCAGTTCGGCCGCCCGGTCGCGGACGCGGGTGAGCGCGTCGCGGGAGGCGGCGACCCGCTCGGTGAGGTAGACGCGCTCCACGTCCTCGCGCTGGGCGGTGGTGAGCCAGGGGAGCTGGTCGGTGAAGCGTCGCGCCTGCGCCCGCGCCCTCTCGATCTCGGCGTTCCACAGCAGGTAGCCCTCCAGTTGGGCCAGACCGCGGGCGCTGTCCTTGTCGGGGTTCACACGTCCTCCTCTCGTCGGGCTCTCCGGTCGCGGCGGGACGGGCTCACTCCTGCCGGTCCCCCGGCGCCACGGTGACGGAGGCGTCGGGCCGGTTGGCGGCCGCGTCGACCTCCCGCAGCGTCGGGTGGTGCAGGTCGAACGCCGGGGATTCGGAGCGGATCCGCGGCAGGGTCACGAAGTTGTGGCGCGGGGGCGGGCAGGAGGTCGCCCACTCCAGCGAACGGCCGTAACCCCACGGATCGTCCTCCCGGATCCGCTCGCCGTACTTGGCAGTCCTCCAGACGTTGTAGAAGAACGGCAGGATGGAGAGACCGAGAATGAACGAGGCAATGGTGGAAAGGGTGTTCAGCGCGGTGAACCCGTCGGCCGCGAGATAGTCCGCGTATCGGCGGGGCATTCCTTCCGCCCCCAGCCAGTGCTGCACCAGGAAGGTGCCGTGGAAGCCGACGAAGAGGGTCCAGAAGGTGACCTTCCCGAGCCGCTCGTCCAGCATCTTGCCGGTGAACTTCGGCCACCAGAAATGGAATCCGGCGAACATCGCGAAGACCACGGTGCCGAACACCACGTAGTGGAAGTGCGCGACGACGAAGTACGAGTCCGAGACGTGGAAGTCCATCGGGGGCGAGGCGAGAATGATCCCGGTCAGCCCGCCGAAGAGGAAGGTGACCAGGAATCCGATCGACCAGAGCATCGGTGTTTCGAGGGAGATCGACCCCTTCCACATGGTGCCGATCCAGTTGAAGAACTTCACGCCCGTCGGGACCGCGATGAGGAACGTCATGAAGGAGAAGAACGGCAGCAGCACCGCTCCCGTGACGAACATGTGGTGCGCCCATACGGTCACCGAGAGCCCGGCGATGGCGATGGTGGCGGCGACCAGGCCGATATAGCCGAACACCGGTTTACGGCTGAAAACCGGGAAGATCTCGGTGACGATGCCGAAGAACGGCAGGGCGATGATGTACACCTCCGGGTGGCCGAAGAACCAGAAGAGGTGCTGCCACAGCAGCGCGCCGCCGTTGGCCGGGTCGAAGACATGGGCACCGAACTTGCGGTCCGCCTCCAGGACGAGCAGGGCGGCGGCCAGGACCGGGAAGGCCAGCAGGACCAGGACACCGGTCAGCAGGACGTTCCAGGTGAAGATCGGCATGCGGAACATCGTCATGCCGGGTGCGCGCATGCAGATGATCGTGGTGATGAAGTTGACCGAGCCGAGGATCGTGCCGAAGCCGGAGAAGGCCAGACCCATGATCCACATGTCGGCGCCGATGCCCGGCGAGCGGACGGCGTCGTTCAGCGGCGCGTAGGCGAACCACCCGAAGTCGGCGGCGCCCTGCGGCGTGAGGAAGCCCGCGACGACGATGAGCGAGCCGAAGACGTACAGCCAGTACGCGAACATGTTCAGCCGCGGGAACGCCACATCGGGCGCCCCGATCTGCAGCGGCATGATCCAGTTGGCGAACCCGGCGAACAGCGGCGTCGCGAACATCAGCAGCATGATCGTGCCGTGCATCGTGAACGCCTGATTAAATTGTTCGTTCGAAATCAACTGGGTTCCGGGCCGGGCCAGTTCGGCGCGCATCACCAGGGCCAGCAGCCCGCCCACGCAGAAGAAGGCGAAGGACGTGACCAGGTAGAGCGTGCCGATCGTCTTGTGGTCCGTGCTGGTCATCCACTTGACGACGACATTGCCCGGCTCCTTGCGCCGTACCGGCAGTTCGTCCCCCTCTGCGGCATCGGTCTCCACCGGTTGCGAGATGCCCCTCGTCGTCACTGCGACGCTCCTTCGGTCAACGGCCCGTATGGACTCGGCGACCAGGATGGACCCGCGGAGATCGGTCCGGTGGGACATCCTTCCCCGTCCCGTGCGAGCGCCCGGCAAGGACACTCATATGGCCCACAGCGCCCTTCACCCGGCTTCTCCCTGACGTCACCCGAACGCACCGGCCCGGAATAGCTCGCCGGACAGCGGAGTTGGTGGAGCCACAGAACCACTGCTCCCCCACCCAGCACGTATCGGAAGGTCGGATCCATGAAGATCGGCATTATCGGCGCGGGCAACATCGGCGGAAATCTCACCAGGCGGCTGACGGCGCTCGGGCATGACGTCTCGGTCGCCAACTCCCGTGGCCCGGAGACCCTGACGGCCCTGGCCGAGGAGACCGGTGCCACCCCGGTCACCGCGTCCGAGGCGGCGCGGGGCGCCCGTATCGTCGTCGTGACCGTCCCGCTCAAGGCCGTACCCGACCTGCCCTCCGGGCTCCTGGACGGGGCGGCCGAGGGGGTGGCGGTCATCGACACCGGCAATTACTACCCGCAGCGCGACGGCCGGATCCCCGCCATCGAGGACGGGCTGCCGGAGAGCCGGTGGACCGAGCGGCAGCTCGGCCACCCGGTGATCAAGGCGTTCAACGGGACCTACGCCCAGGACATCCTGGACCGGGGCCGCCCGGCGGGCAGCCCCGGCCGGCAGGCGCTGCCGGTGGCCGGGGACGACCCGGTGGCGAAGCAGGCCGTACGCGACCTGATCGACGGACTCGGCTTCGACACGGTCGACGCGGGCGGGCTCGACGAGTCGTGGCGCCAGCAGCCCGGCACACCGGTCTACGGCCACCAGGGCGATGCCGACGCCGTCACGAAGGCGCTGGCGGAGGCGTCGCCGGAGCGGACGGCGGAATGGCGCGCCTGAGCGCCTGATCCGCGGGGGGGGGCGGACCGTCGCCGTCTCCCCCGCTTCCCCCCGTCCGTCCGTCGGGGCTCAGACCACCCCCGTCACCGTCACCCGCACCGAGACCGAGGGCTCGCCGCGGGTGGCGACCAGTGTGGCGGTGTGGACGGCCCGGGTGACATCGAGGGCACGGTGGCCGCGGTGCAGGACGAGCCGGAGGTCGATGTGCCAGGTGCCCGTCGTGGCGTCCCGGCTCACCCGTACCCCCTGCGTCCGCGGACCGGGGCCCGTCGCGAGGCGCGGGGCCCGGTCCGCGACCCGGGTCCTCAGCAGGTCCACGACCCCGGGGCGCAGGAAGGCGACGCCGGGAACGCCCTCGGCGGCCCGGGCCGCCGCTTCGGCCAGGCGGTCCTGGTCCCGGTTCCGGTCCCTCTCCCCGTCCTGTTCCCGGTCCCGCGGTGCATCGGCGGTCATCGCGCTGTTCCTCCCGTGCCATGGCCCTCGCGCCCGTCGTACGCTCCGTACGAACGGTGCGCCGGGCCGTCGTCGTGCTCGTCGTCCAGGATGTCCACGACCATGACGTCGGCCGCCCCGAGGCGGATGCCGATGTCCTGGTCGGCGACGGCGGCGATCCGGGCGCGTACGTCGTCGGCCACCTCCGGAAGGGACCGCTCCAGGCTCGCCGCCACTTCGACCCGCACATGGACGGGGCCCGTCGGGTCGGCCGGGTCGAGCGGGGCGATCCGGCAGCTCCCGGCCCGTACCCCGGGCAGCGCGTCGACCGCAGCCCGCAGCAGCCGGGCCGCGGCAGCCTCGACGATCCAGTGGTCCTCCTCCGGTTCCCCGAGGGGAAGCGCACGCCCGGGGCGCAGTTCGAGGCGGACCAGGTCCATCACCCGGGCCGTGATCGCGGCCGCGGTGGCCTCCGGAACATCGGGCTCCTCGGCGCAGGTGCGGCGTACGGCGGCGTCCAGGCCGGTGAGTTCGGCCAGGGCGGCCGAGCAGTGCGGGCAGGCCGAGAGGTGGGGGTCGTCGGCGGTCCGGCCGGTGTCACCGGCGTCCCAGACCTCGCTGAGCAGACGCCCGCAGGCGAGCCGTTCGTCCTCCGCCTCCTCCGTTTCGTCCCGGCTCCGCCCGGATGTGTACGGGTCCTGTTCCGGCTCGTGTCGGTTCCCATCCGGCCGGTAGCGGTTCTCCTCCAGCTCCTGCCCGTCCTCTCCCGGCACGTGCCCGTTCTCTTCCGGCAGGCCGGGGTCTGCGCTCATCGCCATGCGCTCATCGCCTCCGTCAGGGAGCGGCGGGCCCGGAAGACCCGGCCTCGGACCGCCTGCAGACTGATTCCGACCGTGTCCGCGATGCTCTCGTACGACAGTCCTTGCATCTCGCGGAGCACCCAGCAGACACGTTGTTCGGGTGAGAGGTCCGCCATCGCCCGGGCCAGTGCGTCGGCCGCGGCCCGCGACTCCACGGCGCGGGCGGGCGACGCCTGGTGGTCGGGGGCGGCCTGCTCGGGGACCGCGTCGAGGGCCGCCGCCGGTCTCCGGGAGCGGAGCCGGTTGAGGCAGCGGTTGGTGACGATGCGGTGGAGCCAGGTGGAGAAGGCCGCGTCCCGGCGGAACTCGGGGAGTTTGCGCCAGGCGCTCACGAAGGCGTCCTGAACGGCGTCCTCCGCGTCCGCCCGGTCCCCCAGGAGCCGCATCGCGAGTTGCAGCATGGCGGGACTGTGCCGCCGTACGAGCACCTCGAACGCCTCCTCGTCGCCCTCACCGGCGCGCACGACCAGCAGCGTCTCGTCGGTACGGGTGCCCTGCGGCGCCCGTGCCGTCATCTCATTCCCGTTGCCGGGCACGGACCAGCCCCTCCCGCGATCGCTTCCACGTCACCTTCCCGGTGCTGTCGTCTTCTCTGCTTCTCGGTCCTCTCCGTTGGACACACCGTCCGCCGGAACGTCACGCACCGATCTGCCCCGAACTCGGGTTCTCGAACTCGGACGCCACAGGGGTCGGCAGAAGATTTCCGGGAACCCGCGTGACGAATCGGCGGACGGCGTGTCCAAAGAGATGTCAGGCAGAACGAGCCGAGCGATGTGCGAGGAGTTTCCATGACCACCACTCAGGCAGCAGCAGCCGTTCCCTCCGCGAGCACGGGGCAGGGCACGGGCGGGACGAAGCAGGGCGCCGGCGGGACGACGACCGTGGGGAGCGGTGCCACCGGCGCGTCCGAGCCCGCCGCGACCCGGGGCCGCACCTCGATCGCGGACACCGTCGTCGTGAAGATCGCGGGGATGGCGGCGCGGGAGATCCCGGGCGTGCACGACATGGGCGGCGGGCTCTCCCGCACGATCGGCGCGGTGCGCGACCGGGTGCCGGGCGGCCGGCCCAACGTCGGGCGGGGTGTCAAGGTCGAGGTGGGCGAGCGCCAGACGGCCATCGACCTGGATCTCGTCGTCGAGTACGGCGTCGCGATCACCGATGTCGCCCATGACGTACGCGAGAACGTCATCGCGGCCGTGGAGCGTACGACGGGTCTGGAGGTCGTCGAGGTCAACGTGACCGTGAACGACGTGCACCTGCCCGAGGACGACGACGAGGCCGCGCCCGCCGAGACCCGCGTGGCGTGACGCGGTGACTCGGAGGGTGGACGGGCCGGAACCGGTGGGCGGTGTGCCCGGCGGCCGGGGTGTGCTCGGTGCCGCCGCGGGCATGGCGCTGGGGTTCGCGGGCTGGTTCGGCGGGTTCGGGGCGTTCCTCGTGGTGGGCGCGCTCGGGGCGCTGGGCTGGTTCGCCGGTCACCTCGCGGACCGGGGCACCGGGCTGCGGGAGTTCCTGGACGAGTTGGCGGGGAGGCGGCGGTGACGGTCCCCGCCGGTGAGCGCGGTACGACGACGGTGGCCCCGAGGACGGTGCGGCGCATCGCCGAACGGGCCGCCGCCGAGGCCCTGCCCGGCGGCGGGTCGGTGACCCGGGGTTCGGCCACGGTGCGCGGGGCCTCCGCCCGGATCGCGGTGGACGTGCGGCTGCCGTACCCGGTGCGGGCCGACGAGGCGGCGCAGCGGGTGCGGGAGCGGGCGGAGGCGCGGACGGCGGCCCTCACGGGGCTGTCCGTGCCCCGCGCCGCGGTCCGCGTCGACGCGCTGACGGTCGCCACGGCCTCTGCCGTGGTGACGCGTGGGGCTCCTGGGGACGTGGATGCCGTCGAGGCTCCGGAGGTGGTCCCCAGCGCCCGGATCAGGGCGGAACGGCGTGTTCCCTCGGCGCTTCTGGCGGTCGCGGGGGCCGTGGCGTGCGGGCTGCTGCTGGCCGATGTGATCGCGGTGCGGCTCGGCGGTGCCCCGGCCGACTGGCGTACGGCTGTCCTCGACTGGGCGGCGACCCACGGTCCGGCGGACTCCGCCGTTCGGATCGGCGGGGCGGTGGCGGCGCTCGCGGGCGTCTGGCTGCTGGGGTGCGCACTGCTGCCGGGTTCCCGGCGGCGGCTGCGGATGGGCGTGTCCGCGCCGGAGGTGCGGGCGCAGTTGGACCGCACGGCTGCGGCCCGCGTCCTGCGCGAGCGGGCGCTCGCCGTCTCCGGGGTGGTCGGAGCGCGGGTCGGCGTCCGGCGTCGGCGGGCCCGGGTACGGGTCGTCGTGGGGTATGGCGACCCGGAGGAGGTGCGCTCGGAGGCGGTCCGGGTGCTGGACGCGAGTCTGGCGGAGCTCGGCCTGGCCCGTACGCCGGTGCTGCGGGTCGGGGTTCAGGTGCGGCGTGACGCGGGCGCGGAGGCGACCGAGCCTTCGGCGGCGACTGCGGGCGCGGACCGGCATGAGGTTCGGGACACGTCGGACGGCCTTCGGGACGGCCGCCAGGGCGAGCTGCGGAACGGGCACGAGGACGGCGTCGGCGACGAAGTCCGGACCGGATATGAGGACGGGGTCGGCGACGACCTCCGGGAGGGCGGAAAGGCGTGAGCGGCGTGGCGGATGGCGGCGTGACGGGCTGCGGCGGGGCGGGCGGCGGCAGCGGGTGCCGGGCGAACGGACGGGGTGCGGGCCGGTGACCGGGTCGCGTGGCGTGGTGAACCGGGCGCTCCTCGGTACGGTCGGCCTCGCCCTCCTGACCGGTGGCGTCCTGCTGGCCGTCGGGGACGGTTCGGGGCTGGGACGGATCGGGCGCGAGGTGCCCGACCGGTGGGCCGAGCGCGCCGCGGACGGGGTGCTGCTGGACCGCGACGGGCTGGCCCGGCTGCGGGAGAACGGCTGGTGGACTCCTGCGGTGATCGTGGCGCTCATCCTCGTACTGGCCCTGTTCGTCCGGTGGTTCGCCCTTCAGGTGTCGGTGTCCGGCCCCCGCTGGGTGGGCCTGCGGGCCCCTGGACTGACATTGCGACGACGGAGCTGGGAGCGGGCGATGACCGCGCAGGCCGTCGCCGTGGAGGGCGTGGCGCGCGCCCGGGTCCGCCTGTCCGGTCGGCCACTGCGTGCGGCGGTGACACTGGTCGTCGAACCGGAGGCACGGCCTGCGGAGGTGGTGCGCCGGGTCGCCGCCGGGATGGTCGCGGACGCGCGCCGCTGCGCGGGCGTACGCGGTCTGCCGACCGATCTGCGGGTGCGGGTGGTGAACCGGCGCGAGCGGCGCACGCGCTGAGCCGGGGTGCCGGAGACGGTGCACCGGATCCCCACCCCGCCCACCACCCGTACCTACTCGTGAGTAAGGTGTGGGGCCCGGGATGCCGACGCCACGGTCCGTCCGGTCCCGGAAGGTCCCCGACGAAGGCCGTGGAGAAGGAGCCGTGCCATGCCCCGCACCATGTCCGTGGCGGACAGCATCGTCGTCGGCGCCCCACCGGCGTACGTGTACGAACGGCTCAGCGACCCCACCGCGATGGGGCGTTGGAGCCCCGAGAACCGCGGTGCGACCGTCCGGGGAGAGCGGCGCGGCACGTACGTCGGCATGGTCTTCGAGGGCCGCAACAGGCGCGGGGCCATGGGCTGGACGACCCGGTGCACCGTGACGGCGGCCGATCCGGGCGAACGCTTCGCCTTCCGGGTCCACGCGATCGGCGTCTGGCGTCCGCGCCTCCCCGGGCCCGTGGCGACCTGGGAGTACCGCTTCGACGCGGTCGACGGCGGGACCCTCGTGACCGAGACGTGGACCGACGACCGGCGCTCCTGGCCGGACTTCGTGGCGGGCGCCTTCGACCGGGTCGCGACGGGCGGGAAGACGTTCGCGGAGTTCCAGCGCGGCAACATCCGGACCACGCTGGAGCGCCTCAGGGCCGCGGTGGAGGCGGACTTCCGGGGATCCGCCTGAACTGCTCGGAGCCCCTGGTCCCTGGCGCCTCCGGGAGTGTCCGACCCCCGGTGCACACTGGGTGTCCACGCGGGTTGTGAACGCTGAGGGACGTAGGGGCAGGGGGCGCATGGACAGGGAGAACGCCGGGTTCGAGCCCGCCACCGGGGACGGCCCGCCGCCCGGCGGGAATGGCGAGGCGCGTGCCGCTTCGGTGCGGACCGCCTTCGAGGGGCTGTTGCAGATCCGCCGTCTGACGGGTGGTGGTGGAGGGGCCGATCCGGCGGGCTCACCGGCACCGTGGGAGCTGCACCGGCCGGTACGGGCCGTCGCGCTGGCCCTGGAGAGCTCCGGAGCGAAGCCGTCCGCCGTCGACGCGGCGGGGCACCGGGTCTCCACCGGGTACCGGGTGCGGACGGGCGAAACGCCCCGGTCGGTACGGGTCGACTGGGCCGGGCCGCCGGGCAGCGGCGCAGCTCACCAGGAGGAAGAGGCGCTGGCCGGTTGTGCCGAGGTGCTGCGGCGGCTCGGCTGGACCGTGCTGCTCTACCGGGGGCCGCGCAGACGGCGGTATCTGGAGGTTGAGCCACCGGCGGGAGTTCCCGGGGCGCGGTAGTCGGACCGAGGGGCGTTGTCAGACCCATGGGAGATGCTTGACGGTCCGACACCTCTGATCAGGAGACGCCGAGATGGACAAAGACGAACTCGCCGCGGCGCAGGCGTACGTCCGCCTGCTGGAGGCCACCCGGGCCGCGCTCTCGGACCCGGAAGACGCACCCCTGTATCTGCCGCTGCTCACCTCACCGATGCGCGAGGCCGACCGCGCCCTTCGGGGAGCGGGGCTGACGGGGAACGAGGACAGGCTGTTCGCCCTGGTGCGGGAGTTGCAGCCGAGCCTGTCCGGCAGCGACCGGTAGCACGGCCTCCGCCCCGGGGCCGGTCTCAGGCCGCCCCGGTGGCGGTGGCGCCGGGCGCGAGGCCGAGCTCCGGTTCATCCGGGTCGAGAGGGGCGAAGAAGCGGGCGACCGTACGGTCGTCCACCTCGGCGAGGGTGGCCGGCTTCCACTGCGGGCTGCCGTCCTTGTCGATGATCCGGGCACGGACGCCCTCGACGAAGTCGGGCTCCTCACGGATCCGGGCGGAGACACGGAACTCCTGGTCGAGGACGGCTTCCAGGCTGCCGAGCCGGGCCGCACGGCGCAGAGCCGCCAGCGTGACCTTGAGCGCCAGGGGCGACCGTCCCCCGAGTTCCACGGCCGCCTCCGCCGCCGCGGGGGTGGCCGTGTCCTCAAGGCGTCGGAGGATCTCCTCGACGCTGTCCGTGGCGTAGCAGGCGTCGATCCAGTCGCGGTGCGCGGCCAGTTCGGCCGGCTCTCCCGGCTCTCCGGCGGGTGGCTCCTCGGAGAAATTCCGTACCGTCCGCTCGGCCTCCTCGGCGGTCACCGAAGCGGCCAGGGCTTCCGTGAGTTCCGGCAGGCGCCCCGTGGGTACGTAGTGGTCGGCGAGGCCGCAGAGCAGGGCGTCGGCCGCTCCGGCCGAGCGGCCGGTGAGCGCCAGATGGGTGCCCAGCTCGCCGGGGGCGGCGGCCAGCAGGTGGGTGCCGCCGACATCGGGCACGAACCCGATGACGGTCTCCGGCATGGCCACCCGGGAACGCTCCGTGACGATCCGGAGCGAACCGTGCGCCGACACCCCGACTCCCCCGCCCATCACGATGCCGTCCATCACGGCGACGTACGGCTTGGGGAAGCGGGCGATACGGGCGTTCAGGCGGTACTCGTCGCGCCAGAAGTCCAGCGAGGCCCGGCCTCCGGCGCGGGTGTCGTCGTGGAGCGCCCGGATGTCGCCGCCCGCGCACAGGCCCCGCTCGCCCGCCCCTGCCAGGACGACCGAGGTGACCGACCCGTCCCGCTCGGCGGCCGTGAGGGCCTCATCGATGAGCCGCACCATGGTGTGGGTGAGGGCGTTGATGGCCCGGGGGCGGTTGAGGGTGATGTGCAGGGAGCGTCCCCGGGTCTCCAGCAGGACGGGACGGTCGTCGGTCATCTGTGCGCTCCGCTCACTGGGTTCGGTGGAGACCTGGTGGCCGGACCACCGGGCGCCGCCGCCCCGGGTCCGTACCGCCATTCTGCGACTCCCCCGTCGTCGGCCGGACAGGGGGTCCGACGCCGAGGGCCTCGAGTCCGTCCGCCGCCGGTCGCGGGGGCCGGAGGCTGTTCGGGGCGTTCACGATGCTCAGGGTGTTCAGGGCGTTCAGGGCGGGAACTTCGTCGGTGCTCCGCTGTGGCACTCCGGTCCGGGCGGCTCGACAATTGAGGCCTACGGGGCGCGTCGCCGCGCGCCCCGCCGGACGACCTCCGGAGCATGCATGACGGACCACGAACGGCCGCACTACACCGATGCCGCTCCGCTCCGCCGGCTCGACCGGAGGGCCAACGGTGAGATCGGGCCGACGGAACGCCTCGCCATGAACCGGACGGGCAGTTTCGACTGGGATCTCGATGCCCGGACCCTGGACATCGACGAGGCCGGTCTCGCCGTGCTGGGGGTGGATCCGGAGACGTTCGACTCGCGTCCCGGTGCGCTGGCGGAGCGGCTGGAGCCGGCGGAGCGGGCCCGGCTGGACGTCACGATCGACGAGGCCGTCACGGGTGGCAGTAATGCGTACAACGTCCACTTCCGGGTGCCGCTGGAGGACGGGACGAACCAGTGGACCCATGTCCAGGCCCGCATCCTGCGGTCGAAGGACGGAAAGGCCCACCGGATCGTGGGGGTGGTGCGCGACGCGACGGCCGAAGTCACCCATTCGGCCTTCGTCCTCGATCTGGAAAAGCGCCGGCAGCGCCAGACCAACATCGTCGAACGCACCACCAGCGCGATGTCACGCGCGGTGACCGTGGACGATGTGACGGCCGCGCTCACCGGCCCGGGCGGGCTGGCCAGGCTGGGGGCGGACGGGCTGGCCCTCGGGCTGGTGGAGAACTCCTCGCTGAACATCGTGGCGCTGAGCGGCGAGTCGCTGGAGGCGCTCGACGGGCTGGGCTCCGGGGACCTGGAGCGCAATCTTCCGCTGGCCGACGCGATCCGCAGCGGGCGGCCCCGGTTCATCACCTCGCTGGCGGCGCTGGCCAGGCGCTACCCGGTGCTGGAGCCGCATCTGGGGCAGCTCCGGTTCCGCGCCGCAGCCTATCTGCCGCTGGTCGCCCAGGCCCGGTCGCTCGGCGGAATGGCCCTCTTCTACCGGGAGCGCACGGTCTTCAACGCCGATGAGCGGATCCTCTGCCTGGGTCTCGCGGCCATCGTGGCGCAGTCGCTCCAGCGGGCGATGCTCTTCGACGAGGAGAGGGAGTTCGCCACACAGCTCCAGTCCGCGATGCTCCCGCCCCGGATACAGGACATCGAGGGCGGCGAGATCGCGGTGCGCTACCACGCCGCGTGGAGCGGACGGCAGGTCGGCGGCGACTGGTACGACGTGATCGCCCTGCCCAAGAACCGGTACGGGCTCGTCGTCGGGGACGTCCAGGGGCACGACACCCACGCGGCGGCCATCATGGGCCAGTTGCGCATCGCCCTGCGCGCGTACGCCGCCGAGGGGCACCCACCGGCGACCGTGCTGGCGCGGGCCTCGCGCTTCCTCTCCGAGCTGGACACCGACCGCTTCGCGACCTGCACCTACGCTCAGGTCGACCTGGCGACGGGGGCGGCGCGGGTGGTGCGGGCCGGGCATCTCGGGCCGCTGATCCGGCATGCCGACGGGCGGGTCGGCAGCCCGCAGGTGCGCGGCGGGCTGCCCCTGGGGATCTCCACGGAGTTCCAGGACGAGGAGTACCCGGAGACCCGACTCGATCTGGTGCCCGGGGAGACGTTCGTGCTGTACACGGACGGCCTGGTGGAGGAGCCGGGCGCCGACCTGGACACCGGGGTGCAGGCGCTGCGGAACGAGGTGAGCGCGGGGCCCGCGGGGGCCGAGGCGCTGGCCGACCATCTCTCGGACCGGCTCTGGGAGCGGTGGGGTTCGGGGGACGACGTGGCGCTCCTGGTCCTGCGGCGCAGTCCCGATGTGGGTTCCTCGCACGCGCCCCGGCTGCACCAGTACATCCATCAGGCGGATCCGGAGGGCCTGTCGGACGCCCGGGCCATCGTGCGTCAGGCGCTCGCCGACTGGGACATGGCCGAGTTCGCCGACGACGCCGAACTGGTAACCGGTGAGCTGCTGGTGAACGTGCTCCTGCACACCGAGGGCGGGGCGGTCCTGAGCCTGGAGGTGCTGCCCGAGCCAGTGCGGCGGATCCGGCTCTCAGTACAGGACCGGTCGAGCGCCTGGCCGCGGCGGCGTACCCCGGGTGAGACCTCGACGTCGGGGCGGGGACTGCTCCTGTTGGACGCGGTCGCCACCCGGTGGGGCATCGAACCCCGGGGCGAGGGCAAGGCCGTCTGGTGCGAGATCGGTCCCGCTCCCCCGCCCGCCACCGCGCCCGCACCGGGCACCGCGGAGCGGGTCCCGCCCACCGGGCAGGGGTGAGGGGCGCAGCGGACTGGGATCGGGTCCCGGGCAGGTCCGGCGAGCCGGGGCTCGGGGAGGGCCGCGCCGGGGCGGACTCCGAGGGCGCACCGCTCGGGGTGCCGCTGGGCTCCGGCGTCTCCGTGCCGGGGGACTCCGTACCGGGGGTTGTCGGCGGCGTCGCCCCGGAGGGAGCGGATGCCGCCGGGGTCGGCTCGGTCGGGGTAAACCGGGCTCGGCCCCGGTCGGCGTGGGGGTCGGCTTCGTGCTCGGCTAGAGAGCCTTGTGCATGATGTGCAGGCCCACATAGCCCTCGGTGGGGTGGGCGAACCCATCGGGCAGGGTGCCGATCACCTCGAAGCCGATGGACTCGTAGAGCTTGACCGCACGGGTGTTGGTCTCGACCACCGCGTTGAACTGCATCGCCCGGTAGCCCGACGTACGGGCCCAGTCGACCGAGTACGCGCACAGGGCGCGCCCGACTCCCTGGCCCGAGTGCGCGGGGTCGACCATGTAGGTGGCGCTGGCCACGTGGGAGCCGTTGCCCATGTGGTTCCGGTTCATCTTCGCCGTGCCGAGGACGGTTCCCGCGTCGTCCACGGCGACGACCACGCGGCTCGGCGCGGCGACGTACCACCAGCCCCGCGCCTCCTCCTCACCGAGGTCGAGCGGGTAGGTGAGGGTCTCGCCCGCGGCGATGATCGTGTGGAAGAACGGCCATATCGCGGGCCAGTCCTCGGGCGTGGCTTCTCTGATCAGCATGTGGACATGATGCGGGGCCCGAAGGCGTGTGCGCGAACCACTTTCTCTCCCTGCCGCGAACCCTGGTGCGTGCCTAACCGTCTTTCCTCCGACGCCATCCCAGCCTGGTCAGCAGCCGTTGCCGGCCCGGTGCCCGTACGGCGGAGGGTGTCTCCAGGCCCGGGGAGAACGAAGGCGGGGCCGGCGGCTGAGCGGCAGGGGTGAGGACCGGTGCGGCGACCACGGCCGACGCGGGCGCCGGAGGTGGCTCCGGGGCTGGATCCCCGGTCCGTTCGGGGGCTGGATCCCAGGCTGGCCCCGAAGCTGGGTTCCGGGCTGGTTTCCACGTCGGTCCCGAGGCTGGGTTCCGGGCCGGACGCCAGGTCGGTTCCGGGGACGGTTTCGCCGCTGCCTTCGGGACGGGTGTCGGGGCGGGCCTCGGCGTGGCGGGCACCGCCGCCCCGGGGTCGTCGCCCGGGTGTGGGGCCGGCCTGTCCTCACGGGCCTGTTCCAGACTCAGCGTCAGATTGATCCGCCGCCACAGGATCTCGTCGGGGTCGTCCGCCAGCATCAGCTCCCCCACCGCTTCCCGGGCCGGCAACGAGCCCGGCCGTCCGAAGACGGGCTCCGGCCTCACCCGTACGAGATAGGCGCGCTCATAGGGGTCCTCCACCACCTCCGCCAGGTGGGCGGAGTCCAGAGCGGACGCCTCCACGGCGGCGCGGGCCCAGGGGTCCTCGGTGCGCCGCAGCATGCGTTCGATGCGCTGGGCCCGCCAGTTGCGCGCCCTGCGGTCGCCGCCCGCCTCCAGCCTCGTACGCATCTCCTGGGGCATCCGGCCGCCGAGCAGTGCGGGCTCCCGCACCGCGAACGAGGCCAACTCGTCGGCGAGATAGAGCCAGACCACCGCCCGGTAGCGGTTCAGATAGAACGTGACCGGTGAGAAGCAGCCCGCCCGGGCCAGCCGGGTGAACCTGGCGGGGACGATGCCGAGCAGCGCCGCGCCCTCCGCGGTGCCGACCGTGCGCACCCGCTCCACCAGCCCGTCGAGGTGTCCCGGCTCCTCGCGCAGCCGCGCGACCTGCCGTTCCCGCACCCTCGGCCGCCCGCCGCCGGGCATTTCGGTGACGGCGATCAGCCCGAGATGCACGGCAAGCTCGAACTCGTTGCGCCGAAGCCCCAGTTCCTGTGCGGCGCGGCCCGCGGCCACCGTGGCACCCGTCGTGGCGGGCGGGACGTGCGCGCCCGGGTCCCGGGTCCCGCCCGTGCCCGCGTCCTGGACCTCGGACGTGTCCTCCCGCGTGTCGTACGTGCCTCCGACACAGGCGGGAATCGCTTCCTTGACCGTCATGACCGACCTCCCCGTGAACTTCGAATACTCTCCGTAATCACGGTAGCTTCGCGGGGCCGCTTCCGGTCAGCCTGTGGATAACTCTCCCTGGTGGGCGAATCCGCAGGTCGGAGGGTCGGTGACGCGCAGGGACGGGGTCAGAGGGGGCCGATGTCCTCGGGGCCGCCCTGGCGGGCCGCCACTCCGAGGTGCTCACCCACGCGGTTGACGAGCAGGGTCATCTCGTAGGCAACCTGCCCCACGTCGGCCTCGGCCTCGGTCAGCACGGACAGGCAGCTGCCGTCGCCCGCTGCGGTCACGAAGAGCAGGGCCTCGTCGAACTCGACCATCGTCTGACGGGCCCGCCCGGCCCGGAAGTGGCGTCCCGAGCCGCGTGCCAGACTGTGCAGCCCGGAGGAGACCGCAGCCAGGTGTTCGGCGTCCTCCCTGGCCAGTTGGGTGCTGGCCCCGGTGACCAGGCCGTCGTTCGACAGCACGAGCGCGTGCCGTATGTGCCGCACCCTCGTGGTGAGATCGTCAAGGAGCCAGTCGAGTCCCCGGTCAAGCGCCATCTGTGCGTCCTCCCCGTGCCTTCGTTCCCCGTTTCCCCGCTACGCGCGTAAGCCTTGCGCACCACCTCCGTACGGGCAAGCGCCCCCTTCCGCCCGGGGCGCCGCTTCGCGCCACGGCGGCGGCGGGCCCAGGATGAGCGCATGGCACATCACATGACCGAGGAAGAATGGCGGGCGTTCCTCTCCGAAGGCACCCGCACCGCGAAGGTCTCGACCGTACGGGCCGACGGCAGCCCGCACATCGCGCCCGTCTGGTTCCTGCTCGACGGCGACTCACTGGTCTTCAACACCGGCGAGAAGAGCGTGAAGGGCCGCAATCTGGCCCGCGACGGGCGGGTCTCCCTCTGCGTCGACGACGACCGTCCGCCCTACGCGTTCGCCGTGGTGCAGGGGCATGCGGAGCTGAGCGAGGACCCGGAGGAGCTGCTGCGGTGGGCGACGCGGATCGCCGGCCGGTACGTCGGGGCGGAGGCCGCCGAGGAGTTCGGCCGGCGCAACGGCGTACCCGGTGAGCTGGTGGTACGGGTCCGGATCGACAAGGTGATCGCCCTGGCCGACATGGCCGGCTGAACGGCCGCGCCCCACCGGTCGGGCGATCGGCCCGTCAGCCGGTGGGCGGGTCAGCTCACGGAGTCGAGGAGCCGGGCGGTGTGCACACGCCCGGCGTACTCGACCGTACGGATCAGGACATCCTTGCCGGAATCGCGGTCACGCGCGTCGCACAGCACCACGGGCGTGCCCCGGTCCAGGTCGAGGGCGTGCGACACATCGTCGACCGTGCAGGCCCGGGCTCCGGGGAAGCGGTTGACGGCGACGACGAACGGTATGCGCCGGCGCTCGAAGTAGTCGACGGCGGCGAAGCAGTCCTCCAGCCGCCGGGTGTCGGCAAGGACGACCGCCGCCAGCGCACCCTCGGACAGTTCGTCCCACAGGAACCAGAAACGGTCCTGGCCGGGTGTGCCGAACAGGTAGAGCGACAGACCGGCGTGGAGGGTAATACGGCCGAAATCCATCGCTACGGTCGAGGCGGTCTTCCGTGCCACCACTTCCGTGTCGTCCACTCCCCGCCCGGCCTCGCTGAGCGGTTCCTCGGTCCGCAGCGGCCGGATGTCGCTGACCGCGCCGACCAGGGTCGTCTTCCCGGCCCCGAAGCCGCCCGCCACCAGGATCTTCAGCGCCATCGTGGTGACGCCGTCCCCGTAGGCGCTGTACGTGCGGCGGGCGCTGGGGGTGTTCCGTACATCGTGGGCGTTCCCGACGTGCTCAGAGGACATCGGCCACTCCTCCCGCGTGTGAGCCGCACACCGTGGCGAAGCTCGGTTCAGCTGTTCGGACATCGCTGCCGGGACAGCATGGCAACCCGTCGCACGGCCCGCGCCGGTTGTCCGTTCTTGATCGATCCGGATCCCGCCCGCCCACTCCTGCCGCATATCGTCCTGGTGGGGCGTGGCCTCTACACTGGTTTCTTTCGGTCGCGGCAAGGGAGAGAGCAAGGTGTCGACAGGTACCGGCGGCGGTTTCCAGGATCCGCCCGCCGAGGTGCTGGCCGAGGCCGCGGCCGCGTTCGGGCTCCTGGCGACACCGGCCAGGCTGCATATCGTGTGGGCCCTGGCCCAGGGGGAGAGCGATGTGACGGGTCTGGCCGAGCGGGTGGGCGGCACGCTCCCCTCGGTCAGCCAGCATCTGACCAAGCTCAAGCTGGCCGGTCTGGTGCGTTCGCGCCGTGAAGGCCGCCGGCAGGTGTATCTGGTGGACGATCCGGGTGTGGTGACGGTGGTCCGGCTCATGGTCGGCCAGCTCGCCGAGCGCGCCGGGCACCCGGCACAGGAGCCCGTCCGCCTGCGTGAACTCGGTGCCTGAGGGCAGCGCAGCCGCGGGACCCGGCCGGGCCGATCCCGGCGCGTCGGCCTCCGTGACACCGTTCCCGGGCGTCGATGCCTCGGCACCGGAGTCCGGGCCGGGGTTCCGGTCGGAGTCCGTCCCGGGGGCCGTACGGGAGTCCGCACCGAGGGCGGTCGGTGGTGCGGGCTCCGGTTCCCCCGGTCCGCCTGCCGGTGCCGGGCCCGGCACGGGCCAGGTGAAGACCTCCCTGGAGATACTGCGCTCGCTGGACAGCGGGCCGCGCGGCCTGGTGGAGGCGCGGGCCGAGGAGCGGCTCGCCCGGTTCGGGGAGAACGTGCTGCCCGCCTGGCGGCCGGTTCCGTGGCCCCGGCGCTTCGTCCGCAGTCTCCGGGACCCGTTCACCTCCGTACTGCTCTGCCTGGGTCTGGTCTCGGCCGTCGTCTCCGCCTGGGGAACCGCCTGCGTGATCCTGGCCCTGGTCGCGGTCAGCTGTCTGCTGCGCTCCGCGGAGGAGCACCGGGCCGACCGTTCGACGGCGGATCTGCGGGATCTGGTGGCGACGACGGCGACCGTCGTGCGCCGGGCCTCCCCGGACGCGGTGCCCCTGGAGCGGGAAGTACCGGTGGCCGATCTGGTGCCCGGCGATGTGATCCGGCTGGGTCCGGGCGACCTCGTACCCGCCGATGTGCAGGTGCTGCGCGCGGGCGGGCTCACGGTGCACCAGTCGGCCCTGACCGGCGAGTCGGCTCCGGTGGCGAAGCACCCCCTCGACACGCCGGACCCCGCGCTCGCCGCGGCCGGCCCCTTCGCCCAGCCTCAGCTGTGCTTCCAGGGCAGCAGTGTGACGTCCGGCAGCGGCACGGCGGTGATCGTGGCGACCGGCGGGGCGACCCGGTTCGCCGCCGCGCACGACGGCCGCGCCCGGCAGCGGGGCGCCAGCGCCTTCGACCGGTCGGTGCAGGGGATCTCCTGGACACTCATCCGGTTCATGCTGCTCACCCCGCCGCTGGTGCTGATGGCCAATGCGGCACTGCGGGGCCGGGGGCTGGAGACCCTGCCCTTCGCCGTCGCGGTGGCGGTGGGGCTGACGCCCGAGATGCTGCCCGTCATCGTCACGACGGCGCTCGCCCGGGGCGCGGCCCGGCTCGCCCGTACCAGCGGGGTCATCGTCAAACGGCTGCCCGCCCTGCACGACCTGGGTGCGGTCGACGTGCTGTGCCTGGACAAGACGGGGACGCTGACCGAGGACCGGCCCGTCGTGGCGGCGGCGGTCGACGGGGCGGACCGGCCCGATCCCGAGGTGCTGCGGTGGGCGGCGCTCAGCGCGCTGTGGACCCTCCAGCTGGCGGAGCTTCCCGCGCCGGACGCCCTCGACGAAGCGGTGCTGGACGCAGCGGAGGAGGGCGAGGGGTGGGGGGCGTGCGCCGGGTACGAGGGGGTGGCCGCGCTGCCCTTCGATCCGGTGCGGCGGGTGGCGACCGCGGTGGTCCGGCCGCCCGGCAGGCTCGGCGTCCACACCCTGGTGACCAAGGGGGCTGTGGAGGCGGTGCTGGAGCGGTGCCTGCTGGACGGGGACGAGCGGGAGCGGCTGCTCGCCCTGGCGGACCGGAAGGCGGAGTCGGGGCTGCGGTTGCTGGCCGTGGCCCGCGCCGACCGGCCCGCCCGGCCGGGCGCGTACACCCCGGCGGACGAACGCGGGCTGACCTTCGTGGGCCTGGTCGCGCTGCGGGACGTCCCGGCGCCGAGCGCCGCCGAGGCCCTGGGCGTGCTGGCCCGGCGCGGGGTGACGGTCAAGGTACTGACCGGCGACCACCCGGGGACGGCCGCCCGCGCCTGCGTGGACCTGGGCCTGGGCCTGCGTACGGGTACCGGCACAGGAGCCGGGTCGGGTGCGGATCCGGGCGCCGGGTCCGGGGCGGAACCGGGCACGGATGCGGGCGTGGGGTCCGGCGCGGATGCGGGCCGCACCATCGCGTACGGCGACGTGGTGACCGCCGAACTGGTGGACACCCTGTCCGACGCGGAGCTGGCGCGGGTCGCGGACCGGGCGACGGTGTTCGCGCGCTGCACCCCCGAGCACAAGGCCCGGATCGTCTCGGCACTGCGTGCCGCCGGGCACACCACCGGATTCCTCGGCGACGGCGTCAACGATCTGCCCGCCCTGCACGCGGCCGATGTCGGCATCTGTCCGCGCAACGCGGTCGACGTGGCGCGCGAGGCGGCGGACGTCGTGCTGGCGGAGAAGGACCTCACCGCGATCGACCGGGCGGTGCTGGCGGGGCGGCACAGCAGCGGGAACATCGCCACCTATCTGCGCATCACGCTCTCCTCCAACCTGGGCAACGTCATCGCCATGCTGACGGCCGGGCTGATGCTGCCCTTCCTCCCCATGCTCCCGGCACAGGTGCTGGTGCAGAACCTCTGCTTCGACGCGGCGCAGCTCGCCTTCGCCTTCGACCGCCCGGCGGCGTCGGCCCTGCGCAGGCCCGCGGTCCTGCGCTCGCGCGACTTCCTCCGTTTCATCACCGGTTTCGGACTGCTCAACGCCGCCGCCGACCTCGCCACCTTCGGCGTGCTGGCGCTCGCCCTGCACAACGCGGCCGGGGACGGCGAGGCGGCGTTCCACGCCGGGTGGTTCACGGAGAACCTGCTGACCCAGGCCCTCGTGATGGTCCTCCTGCGGACGGGGCGCAGCGCCGCCGAGCGGCGGGCCGGAGGGCCGTTGCGGGCGGCGGCGGCCGGGCTCGCCGTGACGGGCGTCCTGCTCCCCCTGACGCCGGTGGGACCGCTGCTGGGGATGAGCGCCCTGCCGCCGCTCTACTACCTGCTGCTCGGCTCGGTGCTGGGGCTGTACGCGGTGGGGCTCACGGCGGCCCGGAGGCGGTACGAGCGACGGCATCCGGCCGGTGACGAGAGCGGGCGGGGCCTGCGGAAGGCCGACGCGGAGCGCTGAGACGGGGCGCCGGGACCGAGCGTCGAGGGTGTGCGCCGGGAAGAGCGTCGGGGGGTGGCCGTCCGACCGCCGCACGACAGTTGTACAGTTGCGCAAAGCGGCAACTGTTGTCGCGCGGACGGAGAGAAGGGCGGGACCAGAATGTTGCGCAACGGCCTGGAGCCCTGGCACCTGTTGATCCTGGCCGTCGTGGTGGTCGTGCTCTTCGGCTCGAAGAAGCTGCCCGACACGGCCCGCGCCCTGGGGAAGTCGATGCGCATCCTCAAGAGCGAGGCGAAGGCCATGAAGGACGACGAAGCCCGCTGACGCCGCCCCGGGCCCCGGGACTCCGGGGACCGGCGTCCCGGATCGCGCATCGGGTGCCGTTCTTCCGGCCGCCGTTCATTTCACGGCTTGCGCAATCCGGGAACCACACGGGCGGCGCGGGACGTTCGTATCAATAGCGGCCACATGTAGTGACAGCGACACAGCACGGATCGCAGGATCAAGGATCATCCGATCCATCACACGTGCGGACCGACGGAACACAGACAGAGCACTGGAGGAAATTCATGGGTGTGAGCCTGGCCAAGGGCGGCAACGTCTCCCTGTCGAAGGAGGCCCCGGGCCTGACGGCCGTCACGGTCGGCCTCGGCTGGGACGTCCGGACCACGACCGGAGCCGATCACGACCTGGATGCCAGTGCGCTGCTGTGCTCCGCGGCGGGCAAGGTCCTCTCCGACTCCCACTTCGTCTTCTACAACAACCTCAACAGCCCCGACGGTTCCGTCCGCCACACCGGTGACAACCTGACGGGTGAGGGCGAGGGCGACGACGAGTCGATCGAGGTCGACCTGGCCTCGGTCCCCGCCGAGGTCGCGAAGATCGTGTTCCCGGTCTCCATCCATGACGCGCAGAGCCGGGGCCAGAGCTTCGGCCAGGTGCGCAACGCGTTCATCCGCGTGGTCAACCGGGCGAACGGCGTGGAGTTGGCCCGCTACGACCTGAGCGAGGACGCCTCCACCGAGACCGCGATGGTCTTCGGCGAGCTGTACCGGCACGGCGCGGAGTGGAAGTTCCGGGCCGTCGGCCAGGGGTACGCCTCGGGTCTGGCCGGTATCGCGTCGGACTACGGCGTCAACGTCTGAGCGACGGCACGGATGTGAGCGCCCGGATGCCCGGACCGGAAGCCGGTCCGGGCGTCCGGACTGTTCTGGGTGGCGCGCTTCGGTGACGTCCGCGGTGGTGACGGACCGGCGGTGGTCGTCCAGCGGCGTTCCGTCCGGGCGTCGGCTGCGCGATCATGTCCGCATGGCCGATGACCACCACACCCATGTCCTGGACTTCTTCACCCCGCGCGCGGTCGGCTGGGACGGCCGGTTTCCCGATGACGGCCCGGCCTACGCCACCGCGGCCGGTCTACTCGGGCTGCGGCCGGGGGACGCCGTGCTCGACGCCGGCTGCGGAACCGGGCGAGCACTTCCTGCACTGCGCGCGGCCGTCGGGCCACGGGGGACGGTGCTGGGCGCCGACCTCACCCCCGCGATGCTGGAGCGGGCGGCACAGGCGGGACGAGGAGAGAGCGGCACGCTGCTGCGCGCCGATGTCGCACGGCTTCCGCTGCGCGACGGGGTGCTGGACGCGGTGTTCGGTGCCGGGCTGATCTCGCATCTGGCCCGTCCCGAGGCCGATACGGCGGAGCTGGCGCGGGTGGTGCGGCCGGGCGGGGTGCTGGCCCTGTTCCACCCGATCGGCCGGGCCGCCCTGGCCGCGCGCCACGGGCGTGCCCTCACGGACGACGACCTGCGGGCCGAGCCCAGGCTGCGGGCCCTGCTGGCCGGTTCCGGTTGGCGGCTGGACTCGTACGTCGACGAGGACGACCGCTTCCTCGCCCTCGCCGTGCGTCAGCCCTGACACAGGCGCCACGCATCAGCGCCGAGCCGGTCGGTCTGTGCGTCTGTGCGTCTGTGCGTCTGTGCGTCTGTGCGTCTGTGCGTCTGTGCGTCTGTGCACATGCTCGCGCAGTGCATCGCCTGCCCCGCTCCCGTCAGCTGGCACAAATACACGGCTTCGCCCCCGGCCACGGCGCGGATCACTCGGCGGGCGCCTCTGTCGGTCGCCGGTGGCCGGGGACCGGGCAGCCTCGGACGCCCGGGGTGGGGAACGTACCGAGGGCGGCGACCTCATAGCCGTCCGGGTACCCCTTGATCTCCGGGTTCTGGCGTGCGTAGTGCGGCTTGCGCCGGGGCGGGAGGAGCCGGACGGCGCGGGCGCGGAGGCGCAGGGCGCCCCGGGTCAGTCCACGTGCCACGGGCCCTGGGCGGTCGTAGCGGAACGCCCGCAGCAACGAGTCGTCCAGGAGGGCGAGGCTGGCGCCCCGGACCAGCGGGGCGAGCGGGGCCGGGTACCAGGAGGCCATGAGTGCCAAAGTCCCGTCGGCGACCCGGCGGGCTCCCTCGTCCCAGCCGAAGTGCTCGCGCTCGTAGGTGTCGAGGGTGTGCTCGAAGTCCTCGTAACTCTGCGGGAGGTCCTTGATGCCCATCCGGGCGCCCAGGGTGCGGTAGTAGGCGGCGAAGGCCCGCAGTTCGTGGTCGGAGAGTCGGCGCCACCCGAACTCGTCCAGCCAGCGCTTCGGGGTGACGACGAAGGTGCACAGGACGTAGCGCATGTCGTCGTTGCTGATGTCGTAGCTGCGGTGCATCTGGTTGATCCGGCGGACGGCCGTGCGGCCCTCCTCGGTGTCGAATCCGTGTTCCACCACGGCGTCCAGGAGCAGGGCGGTGTCGTCGTACCTCTTCTGCGTACGCTCCGTCAGCTCTGCTGTCTCATCGAGGAGTCGGCCGATGCTGGGTACGGCATAGGTGCGGTAGAGGGCCAGTTCGAGGGCGCGGGTGACGTCCCAGGGGAACTCGTAGGTCACGGTGAGGCGGTAGATCTCCAGGAAGTCCCGCTCCGGGTCGAGTCGCCGAATCTCTTTCAGCCGGTCGTACCGCTGGACCATGCTCTTCCCCTCGTTCGTCGGAAGCTCCGATCCTACGGCGACCGCCCCTCCCGCTCCGGTGCTTCCCGGTCCTTCCCGGCCACGGCGGACCGGTCGGACGTATCTGTCGAAAGAGCTGCCGGGAGACGGTCAAGAGTGCGGCCGATCCGGACTTTCGCCGTCGGCCAGGGCCTCGACGGCGAGGTTACCGAGTAGTTAAGGTGCGCCGGACGGGCGACCGGGGATCGGGACGAGGAGGACACTGTGGCCGGTGCGGACACCGAAGACGCGCTGCTGGTGCTGACCGCGGTACTGCTGACCCCCGCCCGGTTCCCCGGGGTACTGGGCGACGACTACGTGGCCGCCTGCGGGGCGCTCGCCCTCGAACCGTACGAGCGGGGGTACGGCCTCGTCCTCGGGCAGGACGGCGACGGGGCCCGCTGGACCGTGGTCGTCGACGACGCCTCCCTGGTGGCCGTGGCCATCGCCGCGTGGGACTGCGGCATGGCGTACGACCTCTCCCCCGACGAGCGCACCGTGGTGTGCGCGCTGCCCGGCTGGCCACTCGCCCTGGCCGTCGCCGCGCCCGGGGTGCCCGCCCCGCACGACCCGGAGACCGACGGCGCGGGTCCCGCCCCGCTCGCTCCTCCGGACCCGGACTCCTGGGGCCCCGCGCAACGGAGGCTCGGGGCCGACGAGATCGCGGAGCGGTGGACCGTGTGGCGGGAGCAGATCGACGATACGGGGTCCGGCCCACAGGTCCAGGAGAACGCCGCCGAGGGGCACCGGCGCGGGCAGGCGGAGAAGGAAGCGGCGGAGAGGCCGACGGCTGACGGGGGCGCGGCCGACGGGGAGGCGCAGGCTGGTGACGCTGTCACCGGGCCGAGGCATCCCGGCGTACGGCGGGCCTTGGCGGAGGCGCGCGCCTACACGGAGACTCCCCCGCCGCCCGGCCGGATCCGCTCCGTCTTCGCCTCCGCCGACACCCGCACCCTGCGGGTCGACGGCCCGGGGTGGTCGATGGTCGCCCGGACCGACGACGTGGCGCTGATCCTGCTGGACGAGGAGCCGGGCGAGGTCTTCCCGGTCGGCCGCGGGCCCTCGCTGCCCGGCCTGCTCGAGGCCCTGGACGCGCTCGCGCCGCGTCCGGCCTGACCCTGGCTCCGGCCGGATGCCGGACTCACGCCCCCGACGGGATGTCCGGCACCGACCGTGCGCGGCCGCCCCGCCGGTCTCCGGGACGGTGGCAAGCAGACGGATGGGGAGACATGACCTGCGTTCAGCGGCCGATCTGCTTGTTGTTGATCCTGCGGAGTCTGCGCCGCTGGGACGGGTCCAGCAGCAGATAGCCGGCGGCCGGGACGCCGATCACCACCAGCAGCGCCCACCAGAATCCGATCAGGGGCCACAGGACGGCCGCAGCCACCACCCCCGCGACAGCGACCTTCGCACCGTTCGACATGGTCCACGCCTCCTTCGCGGCACGACGCCGCTCCTGTTCACTCAACGCACCCGCACGTTCTTACGTTCCCCCTGTTTCCCCCCATTCGCCCTGCCGGTATCCCTCAGCAGCCCCGCCGGTATACCCCGGCGGAGGGGAGCGCCCACCTCGTGCATATGGGTCAGCCCCTGGCGGTAGGAGTCGACGAGTCCGGTCTCCGTGTACGGGATGCCGAGGGATCGGCAGTGCGCCCTGACCAGGGGCTGGGCCAGCCGCAGGTGGGGCCGGGGCATGCTCGGGAACAGGTGGTGTTCGATCTGGTAGTTGAGGCCGCCGAGGAACCAGTCGGTGAGGAGTGAGCCGCGCACGTTGCGTGAGGTGAGCACCTGGCGCCGCAGATGGTCCCAGCGGTCCCCGTCCGGGTCGGGCATCTCCATGCCCTTGTGGTTCGGGGCGAAGGCCAGGCCCAGGTGGAGACCGAACAGGGCGTGGAGCAGCAGGGCGAAGACGACGGCCCTGCCCGGGGACAGGGTGGTCAGCAGCAGGGTCGCGTACAGCGCGATGTGCCCGGTCATCAGCAGGGCCGAGACCGCGCGCTCCCCGGCCCGCTGACGGCGCAGGAACTGGAAGCCGTAGACCTTCAGGGCCACGCCTTCGAGCAGCAGCATCGGGAAGAACAGTCTCGCCTGATTGCGGGCCAGCCGGCGGGCGAACCCCTCGCGCCCCATGGCCTGCTGCTGCGTCCAGACCAGGGCGCCGACGCCGACGTCGGGGTCCTTGTCGACGTGGTTGGGGTTGGCGTGGTGACGTATGTGCTTGTCGTTCCACCAGGCCTCGTTCATACCGAGGAGCAGATTCGCGTGGATCAGGCCGATCCACCGGCTCACCCGGCGGTCACCGGATATCTGGGAGTGGCCCGCGTCATGGGCGAGGAAGGCCGTGCGGGTCCACAGAAGGGCCAGCGGGAGGGTGAGCAAGAGGCTCCACCAGGTGTCGCCCAGCGATACGAGCACGGTGATCACCACGCCCAGGGCCACCGTGTTGGCCCCGATGTCGAGCACATAGCGGCCGGTGCGCCGGTCGAGCAGGCCCTGTCCCTTCACCGCACGCAGCAGGGGGGCGAAGTCGCTTCCGGCACCCGGTGGCCCGGTCCGGTCCGAACCGCTGTCACCGGCGTGACCCGCCCCGACGTGATCGGCGGAATCCGCAACGGCGGCTGTCGCTTGGAGCATGGTGCCTCCGGTCTCCAAAACCTGCGCTGACCTCATAAAACGTACGGATCGGCGGCTGTCCGTGACCATGACGCCACCACCCCGGTCACCCTGGGGCAGACCCCCGCACTCCGGGGTGGTGCCAGCCACACCATGACCACCGACCAGCCCCAGCAAGTGACCTGAATCACAGCGAGGGGCCATGTGTCACGGGCGCGAGTGGAGTACCCTCGGCGGCTCGGCTCACTAGTCAAATTTGAGGAATCTGCCATTCCTGTGCACCTGCACCCTGCGGAAACGCCTTGCGAGAGGTCCGCACCGTCCCGCTGCTGTGTGGTCTTCGTCCCCTCGGATCCGCCCCGTACCGGTCTGATCGCCTTCTGGAACCCGGACGGCGGCCCCCCTCCCGGCCCGCCCGGAGCCGCCGCGGAACTCACCGTGACCGGGGCGGACCTCCGGCGCCGTACCGTGCCCGCCGTGCAGCTGCCCGTACGGGAGGCACTGCCGGTGCTGACCCGGGCGCGGGCCGACGACCAGGCCTCCCCCTCGGCCGCCTTCTGGGGCGCCGCCGCGCTGCTCGGCCTGCAGTTCGTGGCCCGTGGCCTCCTGCTGCCCGGGGTGAGCCCCACCGACCGGGACGCCTGGCGCGTGGGGCCGCTGGGCGCCGGGGACCTGGAGCGGATCCGGGAACTCGCCGCGTCGATGCCGCCCACCGCTCACGCGACCCCGCTGGAGACCGGTGCGGCGGAGGACGGTCCGCTGCTCCTGCCCGAGCCCGAGCGGTTGCTGCGGGCGTTCCTGGACGCGGTGGCGGACGGGCTTCCCCGGACGCCCGCCGCCGCCTTCGCCACCGCCGGTCCCGCGTTCGCCGCCCCGGAACCGCACCCCGTCCCCGAGGCGCGGGCCTGGGCGGCCGACGTGGCGGCCGGTCACGACGCGGGGGTGCGGCTCTCGTTGCGTATCGAGGTCACCGGCACCACGGGCGCCGACGCCCCGGCCGGGAGCGCTTCTCCCGACGGTGCCACGCCCTCTTTCCGTGCCGTGTTGCAGATCCACAGCGTCAGCGACCCGTCCCTGGTCGCGGACGCGGCGGAGGTCTGGGCGGGCTCCACGCGGAGCGCCTCGGCGTTCGGGCCACGGGCCCGGATGGACGCCCTCCTCGCCCTGCGCCGCGCCGCCCGCGCCTGGCCGCCGCTGGCCCCGCTGCTCTCCGCCGCCGTGCCGGACTCGGTGGAGCCGGCCGACGAGGAGATCGCCGAACTGCTGGGTCCCGCCTCGCGCGCCCTGGCCGCGACGGGGGTCCAGGTGCACTGGCCCAAGGAGCTGGCGCGGAAGCTGACGGCCCGTGCGGTGATCGGCCCGGCCGGCCAGGACGGCGCAGGCGAGGACCGCGAGGGCGAGGGCGGCGACGGGCGGCGGGGGCGGGCCTTCGCGGACACCCCCACGTTCCTCTCCGCCGACGCCCTGCTCGCGTTCGACTGGCGGTTCGCCCTCGGTGACCAGCAGCTGAGCCGCGAGGAGCTGGACCGGCTCGCGGAGTCCAGCAGGCCGATCGTGCGGCTGCGCGACCAGTGGGTCCTCATCGACCCCGAGGAGGCGCGCAGGGCCCGGGAGACCAAGGACCGCAAGGTCACCCCCATCGACGCCCTGGGCGCGGTGCTGACCGGCTCCACCGAGGTGGACGGGCGCCGCGTGGAGGTGACCGCGACGGGCGGGCTGGAGCGGCTGCGCGCGCGACTGGCCGACCCGGAGTCGACCGGGGCCCAGCAGATCGGGCAGCCCGCGGCGCTGACCGCGACGCTGCGCGACTACCAGCTGCGCGGACTGAACTGGCTGAACACCATGACCTCCCTCGGTCTCGGCGCCTGTCTCGCCGACGACATGGGTCTGGGCAAGACGATCACGCTCATCGCGCTGCATCTGCACCGGCAGGGCGAGCGGGACGCGGCCGGTCCGACACTGGTGGTCTGCCCGACGTCGCTGATGGGCAACTGGCAGCGGGAGATCGAGAGGTTCGCCCCGGCCACTCCCGTACGCCGCTTCCACGGCGCGTCACGCTCCCTGGAGGGGCTGGCGGACGGCGAGTTCGTGCTGACGACGTACGGCACGATGCGGCTCGACGCGCCCGGGCTCGCCGCCGTCCCCTGGGGGCTGGTCGTCACCGACGAGGCCCAGCACGTCAAGAACCCGCACTCGGCGACGGCCAAGCAGCTGCGCACCCTCGGCGGCCGGGCCCGGGTCGCCCTCACCGGCACCCCGGTGGAGAACAACCTGTCCGAGCTGTGGGCGATCCTGGACTGGACGACGCCCGGACTGCTGGGCCGGCTCGGCACGTTCCGCCAGCGGTACGCGTCCGCCGTGGAGGGCGGCGAGGACCCGGCTGCGGCCGCGCGGCTCGCGGCCCTGGTGCGCCCGTTCCTGCTCCGCCGCCGCAAGAGCGATCCGGGGATCGCCCCGGAGCTGCCGCCGAAGACGGAGACCGACCGGGCGGTGTCGCTGACGGCCGAACAGGCCGGGCTGTACGAGGCGGTCGTCCGCGAGACCCTGGCCGAGATCGCCGGGGCGGACGGATTCGAGCGGCGGGGGCTCGTCATGAAGCTGCTGACGTCGCTGAAGCAGATCTGCAACCACCCGGCCCAGTACCTCAAGGAGGAGCGGCCCCGGATCGCGGACCGGTCGGGGAAGGTCGAGCTGCTGGACGAGCTGGTGGACACGATTCTGGCCGAAGAGGGTTCCGTACTGGTGTTCACGCAGTACGTGCGGATGGCGCGGCTGCTGGAGGAGCATCTGGCCGCGCGTGGGGTGCCCACGCAGTTCCTGCACGGCGGTACGCCGGTGGCGCGGCGCGAGGAGATGGTGGCCCGTTTCCAGGCGGGCGGGGCCCCGGTGTTCCTGCTGTCGCTCAAGGCCGCCGGGACCGGGCTCAACCTCACCCGGGCCGGTCATGTCGTGCACTTCGACCGCTGGTGGAATCCGGCGGTGGAGGCGCAGGCGACCGACCGGGCGTACCGGATCGGGCAGACCCAGCCCGTGCAGGTGCACCGGCTGATCGCCGAGGGCACGATCGAGGACCGGATCGCGGAGATGCTCACCCGCAAGCAGGGGCTCGCGGACGCGGTGCTCGGCTCCGGGGAGGCGGCGCTGACCGAACTGACCGATGCGGAACTGGCCGATCTGGTCGAGCTGCGAGGGGGCGCACGATGAGCGACGCGTACGAGCCGGACACGGTGGACGCCGAGGACGGGGCCGACCTCGCCGAGGTCACGTTCGCGCCGCTGCCTCCCGCGCGCGGCCGGGGGTTCGCCACCTCCTGGTGGGGCCGGGCGTGGCTGCAGGCGCTGGAGGACACGGCCCTGGACGGTGAGCAGCTCAAGAAGGGGCGTCGGCTGGCCCGGGAGGGCGCGGTCGGGGCGGTCTCCGTGCGGCCCGGCCGGATCACCGCCGTCGTACGGGACCGGGACGGCACGGCGCACCGGAGCGACGTACTGCTCCAGGAGCTGGGCGCGGAGGCGTGGGACAGGTTCCTGGACATGGCGGTCGACCGGGCCGGGCACATCGCGGCGCTGCTGGACCGGGAGATGCCGCCGCATCTGGTGGAGGACGCGGCGGGTGCCGGGGTGGAGCTGCTGCCCGGGATCGGCGATCTGGAGCCGGAGTGCACCTGCGGGACCTGGGACCACTGCCCGCACTCGGGCGCCCTCTGCTACCAGGTGGCGCGGCTGCTGGACGAGGACCCGTTCGTCCTGCTGCTGGTGCGGGGGCGCGCGGAGCGCCGGCTGCTGGACGAACTCCAGGTCCGCAGTGCCGCGCGCGGTGCGGAGGGCGGCGAGGAGCCGGAGGGCGCGGAGCGGGAGGGGTACGGCATACCGGCCGACGAGGCGTTCGGCGCGGGCTCCATCCTGCCGCCGCTCCCTCCGCCCCCGCCGGTGCCCGAGGAGCCGGGGCTGCCGCCGTCACTGGACACGGAGGCGGACCCGCCGCCCGGTCTCGACCCGGCGGCCTTGGAGGTGCTGGCCGCCGACAGCGCCGTACGGGCCCGGCGGATGCTGCTGGAGGCGCTGGCTCCGGGGCATGGAGGGGCGCCGGTTCCGGCGGAGCTGACGCCGGGGCAGGACGCGGTGCGGCTGGTGGCCGACGCCCGGCCGGAGCCGTGGATCGCGGGGCGGCTGGCCGAGGCGGCGGGCCGGTCGCGGGCCGAACTGGCGGCGGCGGTGCGCGCGTGGCGGTACGGAGGGGCGGCCGCGCTGGCGGTGCTGGACGAGGAGTGGGCCCCGGACGCGGAGTCCCTCGCCCGGGCCCGTGCCCGGCTCGCGGCGGCCTGGGAGGAGGGCGAGCGGCCCCGGCTGCGGGCGGCCGGGGCCCGTTGGACCGTGGCGGATGCCGATGTCCAGCTCCGGTACGACCGCGACGGCCGGTGGTGGCCGTACCGCAGGGAACGCGGCCGCTGGGTGCCCGCGGGACCGGCGGACGACGATCCGGCGAGTGCGCTGGCGGGGCTGCTCTCCGGGGCTGCGGCGGAGGCCTGAGGCTGACAGCGGACCAGGGGTGCTGATGGTGGCCCAGGCGTGAGGAGAGGCGGCGGTACGGAACCGGAGCCTTCTTTCGTACGTCATCAGCGGCAGGCTGCTTCGGCCGCCTCTTCTTGTGCTCACGTGTCCGCCACGAGTGAACCCGGCCCCCTGGAGGAGTGCGATGCACCGCAGAAGGCTCCTCCAGGGGGCCGTCGTCACCGCGGCGGCTGCGCTGGTCCCGGCGTCGGCGCGGGCCGTCGCCCCCGTGGCCGGCTCCCCGGACTACCCGGCGGCACTCTGGGCGCCCGCCCACGCGGCGAACCGCTCCGTCCCCGCGCACCCCTCCGAGCGCCGGATCGACCGGGTCGTCATCCATGTCGCCCAGCAGTTGTTCACCCCGACGATCGGGATCTTCCGCGATCCCGCGCAGCAGGTCTCGGCCCACTACGTGGTGCGGTCCGGTGACGGCCATGTCGCCCAGTGCGTGCGGGAGAAGGACATCGCCTGGCACGCGGGCGACTGGGACGTCAACACCCGCAGCATCGGCATCGAGCACGAGGGGTGGGTGGACCGTCCGGAGTTCTTCACCGACGTCATGTACCGGCGCTCGGCCCTCCTCACCGCGGACATCTGCGCGCGGCACGGCATACCCACGGACCGGGCGCACATCATCGGCCACCACGAGGTGCCGGGCAGCGACCACACCGACCCGGGCGTCCTCTGGGACTGGGACCGCTACCTCCGTCTCGTCAACCTCCCTTGACCCTCCCCGCGATCACCCCGCGCAGCCGGGTTGTCGCAGGGAGCGGCGGCGACGACGATGGGGAGGCAGGAGGCGGGACGGCCCCGGACGGAGGGCGAGTTGACGGACCCCTGGGTGGCCCTGGCCGCTGATACGGACCCCGGTGAACAGATGGGGGCGCTGCGCCGCGCGCACGAGGTGTTCACCTCCGCGGGGCGGCTGGAGCGGCCGGTACGGACGGTCGTCGGACAATCGTGGCTCCGCTCGGCGCGGGCCCGGGTCAGCCCGGACGGCGCGCCCGCCGTGGAGTTCGGCGCGGACGAGCTGGGCCCCTACCGCGAGGCCCATCCGCTGGCCCGGGCGATGCCCGTCATCCGCGAACTCATGGGCGCGTACGCGACGGACGGGGAGCATCTGCTCGCCGTCTGCGACGCGCAGGGCCGGCTGTTGTGGGTGGAGGGACATGCGGCGGCCCGTCGCCGCGCCGGAGCGATGAACTTCGTGGAGGGCGCCCGCTGGGCGGAGTCGGTCGCCGGGACCAACGCACCGGGCACGGCCCTCGCGGTCGGCCGCCCGGTGCAGGTCTTCGCAGCCGAGCACTTCCTGCGCCCGGTGCAGCAGTGGACGTGCGCGGCGGCTCCGCTGCACGACCCGCACACCGGCCGGGTGCTGGGGGCTGTGGACATCACGGGCGGCCCCCGGCTGGCGCACCCGCACAGTCTGGCGTTCGTGCAGGCGGTGGCGCGGGCCGCCGAGTCGCAGCTCGCCCTGCTGGCCCCGGCCCTCGCCGAGGACGGTCCGGTGCGGCTGAGCGCACTGGGCCGGGACGAGGCGCTCCTGGTGGCCGGGGACCGCAGGATCCGGCTGAGCAGGCGGCACAGCGAGATCCTCGTCGCCCTGGCCCGCCGTCCCGAGGGGGTGAGCGGGGACGAGCTGCTGATCGAGCTGTACGAGGACGAGTCGGTCTCCCCCGTGACGCTGCGGGCGGAACTCTCCCGGCTCAGGCGGCTGCTGGGCCCGGACCTGCTGCATTCGCGTCCCTACCGGCTGGGTGTGCCGGTGGACGCCGACTTCGACACGGTGGCCCGGAGGCTGGGTTCGGGAGCCGTGGCCGGGGCGATGGGCGCGTACGCGGGTCCGCTGCTGCCTGGTTCGCGGGCGCCCGGGGTCGTACGGCTGCGTCGGCGTCTCGCGGACCAGCTGCGGGCGGCGCTGGTCGCCCGGGGTGATCCGGGGCTGCTGGCCGACTGGGCGTACAGCCCGTGGGGCGAGGACGACCTGCAGGTGTGGCGGGCGCTGGCGGAGGCGGTGCCCGCGGGACAGCGGGCGGCGGTGCTGGCCAGGGTGCGGGGGCTGGACGCGGAGCAGGGCGGCTGAGCCGGAGGATCCGGGGGCGGATGTGGGCGGGAGGGACCTGGGCGGGGGGACCCGGGCATGGGGCCCTGGGCCGGGGGGGACGGCTCGCGCCGGGTGCGCCGTGGTGCGCCACGATGCGCCCGGTGCCCTGCGCCGGGCGTGCCCCCCGGTCTCGTACCCGGGACGCCTGCCCGGGACTTCCCTCCCCGGCCGGCCACGGTCCCGTACCGCCTGACGCGTTCCGGGGCCTGGACGCCCCTCCGTACCCGTACACCTCGCGCACCACCCGACCGCCACCGCAACGGCGTTGCAACGTCCGGCCTCCTAGCCTCGCGCCGAGGCCGTCCAACGGCGGGCGGCACCGGAGCTGGAGGCCAGAGAGATGACCCGTTACGCCGCACCGGGCACCGAGGGCGCGATCGTCACGTACGCGTCCCGCTACGACCACTGGATCGGCGGTGCGTACGTGCCGCCGGTGCGCGGGCAGTACTTCGAGAACCCGAGCCCCGTCAACGGCCGCCCCTTCACCGAAATCGCCCGGGGGACCGCCGAGGACGTCGAACTGGCCCTGGACGCGGCCCACTCCGCCGCGCCCGCGTGGGGCGCCACCCCGGCCGGTGACCGCGCGGGCGTGCTGAGCCGCATCGCGGACCGGATGGAAGCGCATCTGGAGGAGCTGGCGGTCGCGGAGAGCTGGGAGAACGGGAAGCCGGTGCGCGAGACGCTGGCCGCCGACATCCCGCTGGCCATCGACCACTTCCGCTACTTCGCCGGGGTGCTGCGGGCCCAGGAGGGCTCGCTCAGCGAGCTGGACGAGGACACCGTCGCGTACCACTTCCACGAGCCGCTGGGCGTGGTCGGCCAGATCATCCCGTGGAACTTCCCGATCCTGATGGCCACCTGGAAGCTCGCCCCCGCGCTGGCGGCGGGCAACGCGGTGGTCCTGAAGCCGGCCGAGCAGACCCCTGCGTCCATCCACTTCCTGATGAGCCTGGTGGCGGATCTGCTGCCCCCGGGGGTGGTCAACATCGTCAACGGCTTCGGGGAGGAGGCCGGAAAGCCCCTGGCCTCCAGCCCCCGGGTAGCGAAGATCGCGTTCACCGGTGAGACCACGACCGGGCGGCTGATCATGCGGTACGCCTCCGAGAACCTCAAGCCGGTGACGCTGGAGCTGGGCGGCAAGTCGCCGAACATCTTCTTCGACGACGTCTCCACGAGCGACGACGACTTCCTCGACAAGGCCCTCGAAGGGTTCACCATGTTCGCCCTCAACCAGGGCGAGGTCTGCACGTGTCCGTCGCGTGCCCTGATCCAGCGGGGGCACTACGGCACGTTCCTGGAGGCCGGTATCGCCCGTACGGAGAAGATCGTGCCGGGCGACCCGCTGGACACGGAGACGATGATCGGCGCGCAGGCGTCCGAGGCCCAGCTCCGCAAGATCCTCTCGTATCTGGAGATCGGCCGGCAGGAGGGCGCGAAGGTCCTCACGGGCGGGGAGCGCGTCGAGCACGGGGGTGCGCTGGCGGGCGGCTACTACGTCCAGCCGACGGTCTTCGAGGGCGACAACCGGATGCGGGTGTTCCAGGAGGAGATCTTCGGCCCGGTCGTCGCGGTGGCCTCCTTCACCGACTTCGACGACGCCATCACGACGGCCAACGACACCCTGTACGGGCTCGGGGCCGGGGTGTGGACCCGTGACGCCAACACGGCCTACCGGGCGGGGCGTGCGATCAAGGCGGGCCGGGTCTGGACGAACTGCTACCACGCGTATCCGGCGCACGCCGCGTTCGGCGGTTACAAGGAGTCGGGCATCGGCAGGGAGAACCACAAGATGATGCTGGAGCACTACCAGCAGACGAAGAACCTACTGGTGTCGTACTCGGCGAAGAAGCTGGGCTTCTTCTAGGCGCAGAAAAGGGCGCCTGACCAGGGGACTTACCTGGCAGGCGCCCTACGCATCGCTCTCCGGCTCCCACCGCCGCATCGACGGACACGCGGCCAGGCACGCCGAGGCGATGGCCGCCGAACTCGCCGGCAGGGCCCGTCGCAAGCACCCCCTGCGCGGCCGTCTCGCGGACCTCTTCCTGCGCAGGTCACGCGAGCTGTCCGGACTGCGGGCCACGGTCGCCGCCCGGCGCGCGGAGTACGGGCGGGTACTGCGCCGCCGTACCGTTCCGGTCGCCCTGCTCTCCGACGGCACCGACGTGGAGACACTGCTGCCCGCCCCACCGCCCGACGACCGCACGCTCACCGGCATGGGGGCCTCCGGCCAGGTCACCGGCCGGGCCCGGGTGGTCCACGACCCCTCCGACGCGACCCTCGAACCCGGAGGCATCCTCGTCGCCCCGACGACCGACCCGGGCCGGACCCCGCTGTTCCTCACCGCCGACGGCCTGCTGCTGCCGCTGTCCCCCGGCACGCACACCGGGTGGGTGCTGCGGCTCGGGGCGGGGCCACCCGGCGTTCACGGTCGGGCCCGCGGACCGACCAGTTGCTGATAGAGGGCGCGTCGTGCTGCCGTGTCGCCCTCCGTAGCTGCGAGTTGTTCTTCCCAGTCGCGCTGGATCTCGTCCAGGTAAGTCCGCCAGTCCCCGCTCCGATGGGCGGCGCCCATTTGCTGAAGATCGACGTAGCGTTCGTTCTTGCCCAGACCACCGGAGCCGGTTTTGTCGGCCTTGTGTCCGTGCAGGACGGATTCAGGGTTCGAGGTGGCCTCGGTGGAGCGGAAGTCGTGCTGGTATCCGACGGGGCTGGCGGCGTGCGGGGCGATCGTCTCGATGCCGATCTGGAGCGATCCGTCCTTCTCTGTGGTGGGACGGTGGTAGACCAGCAGGACGTGGCCGTAGGAGCCGTTCGGCAGGACCATGTTGCCGTTCCAGTCCTTGGAGCCGATTCCGCCGCCGGAGATGTCCTTGCCCCAGAGCTTGGGGCTGGCGGCTCCAACGGTGAGCTTGTTCGTAACCGATGCCAGGATGCCCCCCTTCTCCTTGAACGTGCCGCGCGCGTCGGACTTGTTGGCGCTGATGGACGTACGGTGGGTGGCGAAGTCCCGCTCGGTGAAACCTTCTGCGGTCTCCCCTTTGGTGGCGTCCTTGGTCACCCCCAGAAAGTGCGGAAGCCAGTAGTCAGAATCGCCCTTGGCGCTCAATGCGGGAATCCGCACGTTGACGCGTCCGCCGTGAGCCAGTGCGCGAATGACATCCTTCTCGTAATCCACGGCGTGGCCGCCCGCTTCGGGGCTGTAGAGCTGGAGTCCGTGGCGCAGGACGAGAAGTATCCTGGTGAGCATCTCACGGCCCTGGGCATCCCTGCCGACGTAATCCGGGGCTTTCTCGCCACCCTTGCCGAGCGGAGTTCCCTTCGCGGGGACAGCGCCCTCGTGGCGGCGCCCCGGTGCTATGCCTTCCGGGTGGAGGGTGTCGACGGCAGTATCGCGGATCTGCTGGTCGCGCTCCCGCTCCAAGACCTGCCGCACCGCAGGGTCAGTGCCGGGCGCTCGGGTTTCCATGAACCGGCCGAGCGTGTAGGCCGGGTCGGTCGGGGTGAGGACTTCTGGATCTCTGAAGACAGGGTGGCTTCTGCGGACGGCCAGCGTGGCGGTCAGGACACGCTTGCCCGCAGGCAGTCTCAGCCAGTCGTCGAACGGGCCCTCGGTGTACTTCTCAGCCTCCGAGTACGTCCCGATCCCGACATCGGCGAGCCACTGGGGATTGATCTCGGACAGCTTCTTTATGTCTGCCAGATCCTCTTCGCTGAATGTCTCCCCTCGCATCACCCGCCTGTCCAGAGTTTTCCGCAGCCGGGCGGGCCCCCTGATCATCCACTGTTCGGGCCACCACGTGCCGGGAGCGAAGACATTGCTCTTGGACTTCTTCTGGACAGTGTGCAGCTCGATCGACTGGCTCAGACGAGAAATGATCTCCTTGCCCTTGGGCGCTTCCTCCTCGGGCCCCGCCCCCGTGGCTGCGGACGGTTCTTCCGCCCCCGCACGTTGGAGCGGTGCCGCCGTGAGCCGGCGGGAGACAGCAGCGCGGCCGGAGGCAGAGGGTCGCACTGCTGCTCCCTGCCCCATGACCGCACTGGGACCACCCGCGCTCATCCGCGAAGCGTTCGACTCCGCCTCCCGTTCCTCGCGGTCCCCAGGGTGCGTCATGGCGAAGCCACTGCCCGTAGGGTGACCGGCCGAGGGACTCTGAAGGTTACGCACGGTATGGGTCAACTCGTGATCCAGCGTCTTGAAATCGCCTCCGTCCTTGCCGATGACGATGTCCTGTCCGACCGTGAACGCTCGGGCCTGCACCGCGGCCGCCGCCTCCTCTGCGGAGGGGCCTGTGTGCAGGCGCACGCCGGTGAGGTCGGCCTGGAACTGGGTTTCCTTACGGGCCAGGGTCGCGCGGTCCAGAGGACGGCCCGGCGAGCGCAGTCCGGCCTCAACAGCCGCCCGGTCCGGGGCAGGCTCCGCCACCTGATGCACGGAGTCCTCTCCGGCCGCGGAGCCCTGCCCCTCATCCGCCGCGCGCTGTCGGCGCATCATCTCCAGAACTGCCTGGTTGCCCACGCTCGCCTGTAACGCCATGAATCCGCCGGAGGGAGCTGAACGCACCGCTCTCTGCCCACTGGCCGACTCGACGGAACGCTCGTTGTCGTGAGACTTCATGCGTACTACTCAACTCCTGCCTCGGCGTCGAGCTAGAGGTGTTGTGGTGGTATCAGAACCCACGGACCGTCTACCACGCATGCCTTCTGGCCTGAACGGCAACAGAGTCGGGCCCACAGGGCAAACTTTCGCTGAAGGATCTGCCCCTGGCAGGCAAACCTCCTGCCCTGGCTGAGGAGGTGCCTCGGGCAGGTGCTCTTGGTTGTGCCGCGGATGGTCCGCTCGGCCAGGGGCGGGTGCGCGTCATTCTCGACCTGGTCGACGCCGAGTTGGAAGGGCGGCGTCCTGGTGACGCGGTTCGCCGGCCCCAGCCGGTGCCCGCTGTTCCTCGGCGTCGCGGGGCTGGTGACGGAGGTGGGCGGCCTGATGGCGAGGGTGGCGGTGCGCACCTTCGTGCGCGATCTGTGACACCAGGACCGGCGGGCCCCGGCCTGCCGGTACCGCTCGACGTCGCCAGAGGCGATGCCGCCGGCGCGGGCGATAGCGGTCTGCCCCGTACCCACGTCGGTGTCCGCACCGGAGGGGAGGACGCCGAGCATCGCAGCGAACTCCGTTGACACGGCTACCGGTTGCCTATCCGAGGCCTTGGCCAGGACGGATGTCCGTGCGGCGAGGGCTTCCCGGGCCGCGTCCTGAACAAGCTCTCAGAGCGACCAGAACCTGCTCCTTTCGACGGCCCGAATCAGCCCGCAGTCTCGGCCCGGTAGCGCCAGAACGGGCGTACGGCCAGGGCGGCCGCGAGGACGAGGGCGGCGCACAGGGTGCGGGTGAGTCCGGCGGCGGCGATGGCCATGGCCATGGCCCACACGATCACGGCCGCGATCGGGGCGACGCCCTGGCGGCGGACACGGCCGATCCAGCCGCCGAAGAGCCCGGCGACAAGCGCTCCACTCCGCGATCGCGGAGTGGAGCGGGCCCACACCGCCGTGGAACCGTCCGGCCGCCGCTCGAGGAAAGAGGCTTCGGGCCCGGCCAGCACCATGGCGGCGACATCGACGAGGGAAGACATGAGCACCACGGGACGAGGAGTGATGAACAGCAGGCCGTCCGCCACCGAGCGCAGGCCGGGAAAGCCGGCGGATCCGCCGGAGGGGAAGGGCAGGTGGGGCAGGCTCTGCACCATCAAGGCCAGAGAAGCGATCCAGGTGAGCCGGCACGACCCGAGATACAGCTTCCGGCGATCCACCTCGTCGGCGACCGCTCCCACGTAGAGGCCGGGGACGACGGTCGGCACCAGCCCGACGAGTCCGCTGACGCCCACCACCGCAGAGGAGTGCGTCAGCGCGTACACCTCGGCGTGATCAACCTCCGGCTGCTGCCTGCCGACATCACGGCCCTGCAGCTTCCCACGGCCCGCGACCCCCGCCTGACCGCCGCATGCCGCCTCGTACTGAAGGATCTGTCCCAGCCACGGATCCTCACCTGGCCGGCCGGACGAGTCGGTGTGGGCGAGCGGCAGTCGGGACGGCTCCTCCTCGCGGAGTTCGGCGGAACCTGTCCCGAGTGGCGCGCCAACGCCCGGATCCTCCAGGCGATGATCGAATTGAGTGAGGGAGCTACCGTGACTCAGGCGGCACACAGGTGCGGCTGGGCCACCCCCAGCGCCTTCATCGACACGTTCACCCGCGTCATGGGCCGCACCCCCGGCAGCTACCGCAGGTAGACGCTCCAGCGGGATCGGCTTGCTTCGCCCGCCCCGCACCGGGCGACGATCGTCGGCAGGCATGCGGCCGTCCACCTCGAAGGTTGTGGACTGTGTGGCCCTTTCCCTGGGCGACCTTCTGAAGGAGAGGCCCGTTCGAGCTGCTTGATTCCCTCTCCCGGAGAGACGTTCTCGGCGATGTGTGCGCCGTCAAGCGGCTCATGGTCGAAGGCGGCGGCACCCCATTCACACAGAACTCCTCGTAGGTCCTTGCGCGTGGGGGTGGAGCTGGCTCCACCCCCACGACAGGTGCCTGCCCCCTCGTGGCCGCCGCGGCGGGTTTCTAGCGTTTCCCCGTGAGGACGATCCGGCCGTGAAGGCCGGGCGGGAGCCGGCCGATGTCCAGAATCGCGCCGGTCCGCCGACGGTCCATCCCGGAGGGACGTGGAGATGTCGAGGCGACGCGGCGGTACGGAGGCCCTCGCGGGGGACGAGAGGCTGTCGGATACGGTCCCGGCCGGTCCGGTACCCGCTCTGGACCTGGACACCGTTCGCCGTACGTACCCCGGCGGGGTGACCGCGCTCGACGGGGTGAGCCTGCGGGTGCCCGCCGGCCGCATGGTCGCCGTGCTCGGGCGTTCGGGTTCGGGGAAGTCGACGCTGCTGCAGTGCGCGGCGGGTCTGGACCGGCCGACGTCCGGGACGGTCCGGATCGGCGGTACGGGGCTCGCGGGGCTCCGGGAAGCGGCGCTCACGCGGCTGCGCCGCGACCGGGTGGGCTTCGTCTTCCAGTCCCTGAACCTGGTGCCGTCGCTGAGCGTGCTGGAGAACGCCGCGCTCCCCCTGCTGCTCGCGGGCCGGGAGCCGGGCGGCCGGGCGCGGGCCGCCCTTGCGGCCGTCGGCCTCGCAGACCGGGCGGAGGACCGCCCGGCCCGGCTCTCCGGCGGCCAGCGTCAGCGGGTCGCGGTCGCCAGGGCGCTGGTCACCGAGCCGGACGTGGTGTTCGCGGACGAGCCCACCGGCGCGCTCGACCCGGTCACCGCGGCCGAAGTCCTCGCGCTGTTGCGGCAGGCGGCCGACGACGGCCGTACGGTCGTGATGGTCACGCACGATCCGGTCGCCGCGGCCTGGGCGGACGAGGCGGTGTTCCTGCACGCGGGCCGGGTCGCCGCCCACGAGGTCGCGCCGCGTGCCGAGGCCGTACGCGCCCTGCTGCACGAGCTGGGACGCGGGTCCCGCGAGAGGTCTGCCGGGTGGCCGCAGCCGTTGCCGTGCGAGCCGGGTTCCCGCGCCCACCACGGCCCCGCCGCCGTCCCGTCGCACGAGCGGAGCCCGCGATGAGCGCCGCACCGGCGGCCGCGCTGCTGGCCGCGCGGGCACGGCGGACGCACCGCGCGGCGTGGTCGGCGGTCGTCGTCGCGCTCGCGCTCGCCTCGTTGCTGCTCGGCGCCTTCGCCCTGACCGTGGGCGCCACGGCGCTCGGTCACGCGCGCGTGGAACGCTACGCGGCCGCCGACGCAGTGGTGGCCGCCGACCAGACGACCCGCTACCGGGCCAGGCCCTGGGGCGGCGGGTCGGATACGGCCGAGGCGGCCCTCACCGAGCGGATCCGGGTGCCGTGGCACACCGTCGATCTGCTGCGGAAGGTGGCCGGCGTACGGGCGGCCGTGCCCGACAGTACGTTCCCGGTGACCTTGGAGAGCGCCGACGGCGCTGCTGCGCACGGCAGTTCGTGGGGAGCCGCCCGGCTCGCCCCGTACGCCCTGCGGACGGGACGCGCGCCCGGTGCGGCGGACGAGGTGGTCGTGTCCGCCGGGCACGGGGCCTCCCCCGGCGACCGGGTGCGCCTACGCGCGGGCGGGGTGCCCCGTACGTTCACGGTGGTCGGCGTCGCGGACGGCCGGGAGGCCGTGTACTTCACGGCGGGCGAGGCCCGTCGGCTCTCGGGGCACCCCGGCACCGTGGACGCCATCGGTCTGCTGGCCGAACCGGGGGTGAACAAAGCCGAGTTGCAGGCCCGGGTCAGGGACGCCCTCGACCGGGCCCGGGTGCGGGACTCCCGGGCGGAGGCACGGGCGGCCGACGATGCCACCGCCCTGCGGGTGTACACCGGCGACGACCGGGGTTCCGCCGAGCAGTTGGCCGCGGCCCCGGCACGGTCTGCGCTGCTCGCGCTGTGCGGAGCCGTCGCGGGGACCGTGGTCATGATCGCGGTTCTCGTCATCGCCTCCCTGGTGGCGCAGGCCCTGCGCCAGCGGGCGGGCGAACTGGCGCTGCTCCGGGCCGTCGGCGCCGCACCAGGGCAACTTCGCGCTGCCGTCGGCCGGGAGGTCCTGCGGGTCTCGGTGGGTCCCGCGCTGCTCGGGGCGGTCGCCTCGATACCGGCGTGCTTCGGCCTCCTCGGCCTGCTGCGGTCAGGCGATGCGCTGCCGCCAGGGTTCGAACCGGCCACACCCGCCTGGCTGTTCGCGGCCGTCCTGGTGACGGCGGGCCTGACCGTGGGCATCGCCCGCCTGGCCGCGTTCCTCGGCTGCGAGCCCATCGCACGGGCCCGGCCCGCGGCGGCCCTCGGGACGACGGCCGCCGAACCCGTGCGGGAGCGACCGGCCCGGCGGATCACCGGCCTGGTCCTGCTCGCCCTCGGCGTCAGCGCCGCCGGGACGGCGACCCTCCAGAGCGGCGCGGTGGCCGCCGCCGCGGCCAGTGCGGCGGCGCTCACGATGGTCGTCGGCTGTGCGGTGCTCGGCCCGTGGATCGCCCGTGGCGCGACCAAGGTGGCCGCCGTACCGCTGCGGCGTCTCGGCGGTCCCCCGGGGCGGCTCGCGGCCGCCGAGTCCGCGAGCGGCACCCGCAGGCTCGGGGCGGCGATCACGCCCGTCGTCCTGGTCACCGCCTCCGGGAGACCCCCGGGGTCGCCGCCGTCAACGACGTCCTGCGCGGCACGGTGGTCCTGGCCGGACGGGAGGCGGGCGCGCCGGCCCTCGAACGCCTGCCGGTCCTCGGGGTCACCCCGGACGCCCTGCCGCGCACCCTGGACCCGGGACTCGTCGAGGGCTCGTTCGCGGACCTCGGCCCGGGCACGGTGTCCGTCGGCCGGGACCGGGCCCGTTCGATGGACCTGCGCCCGGGCGACCGCGTGCGGCTCCGCTTCGGCGACGGCACGGAGCGCTCCCCGCGCGTGGCGGCCGTGCACGAGCGCTCGCTGGCCCTGGGTGAATTCCTCTTCGCACGGGACGAGTTGGCGGCACACCTGACGGCACCGCGCAGCACCGAGGTGCTGATCGCGGCCTCCCCCGGGGCCGCCCCGTCCGGCCTGGGCGCGCGTCTGATGGAGCGTCTCGCCGCCGATCCCGCGCGCCCGGACGCTCAAGCACCCGGCGGCCCGAGCGATGTGACACTACGTCATGATCCTGCGCCGGTACGCCTCGTGGCCGAGGAGCAGCGCGCCGGTGAGATCCTGGCGGGCGTCGCCGTGGCCTCGATCGGGGCGTTCACCGTGATCGCCGTACTCAGCACCCTGACCCTGATCGGCGTCGGGCGCCGCCCGGCCCTGCGGCTCCTGCGTCTGGTCGGCGCGGGCCGGTCCCAGGTGCGCGCGATGCTCTGCGCCGAGGCCGCTCTGGTCACGGTGGCCGGACTGATGGTAGGGGCGGGGGTGGCGGCCGTGCCGCTGACCGCCTTCAGCTTCGCGACGGCACGCACCGTGCCGTATCTGCCTCCGCTCCAGGGGCTGTTGATCGTCGGCGTGGTCGCGGTGACGGCGGCCGCGGGGACGTTGCTTCCGGTCCGCAGGGCGATGCGGTGACCGCGGGCTCGGGGCGCCGGGTGCCGCGCCCCGCTCAGGCGTTGAGATAGGCGAGCACGGCCCGCACCCTGCGGTGCCCGCTGTCGCTGGGCGGCAGATCGAGCTTGGTGAAGACATTGCCGATGTGCTTGTGCACCGAACGCTCCGTCACCACGAGGGACTTGGCGATGGTCGCGTTGTCGTGGCCCTCGGCCATGAGGTGCAGCACCTCGCGCTCGCGCGGGGTGAGGGCGGCCAGGGGGTCGTCGCGGCGCCGCCGGGACATCAGCTCGGTGACGACCTCGGGGTCGAGCGCGGTGCCCCCGTCGGCGACCCGGCCGAGCGCGTCGAGGAACTCGTCCACCCGGCCCACCCGGTCCTTGAGCAGATAGCCGACGCCGCGCGCCCCGCCGCCGAGGAGTTCGGCCGCGTAGGTCTCCTCGACGTACTGGGAGAGGACGAGCACCGGGAGGCCGGGCAACTGCTCGCGGGCGGCGAGGGCGGCGCGCAGGCCCTCGTCGCGGAAGTCGGGCGGCATCCGGACGTCGAGCACGGCGGCGTCCGGCCGCGTCTCGAGCAGCAGGGGAAGGATCTCGGGCCCGGTCGCGGCGACGCCCGCCACCTCATGGCCCGAGGAGCGCAGCAGCAGGACCAGGCCCTCCCGCAGCAGGGCGTTGTCCTCGGCGATCACCACGCGCACGGCAGCTCCACTTCGATGTCGGTCGGGCCCCCGGCGGGGCTGGTCACCCGGACGGTTCCGTCCAGGGCGGCGACCCGGCGGCGGATGCCGATCAGACCGGTGCCGCGCGGCTGTTCGGGGTCGGTGCCGGTGAGGGCCTCCTCGGCGCCGCCATGGCCCTCGTCGTGGATCCGGACGCGGACCAGCCTCGGGGTCCGGGTGAGCGTGACCGACGCCCGCTCGGCGCCACTGTGCCTGGCCGCGTTGGTGAGCGCCTCGGCCACCGCGAAGTAGGCGGCGGCCTCCACGGCGGCGGGCGCCCGCGTCCCGTCGTCCGTACCGTCGACGCTCACCTCGACATCCAGACCGCTGCTCGCGGCGAGCGCGCGCACCGCGCCCTCCAGGCCCCGGTCGGTGAGGACGGGCGGGTGGATGCCGCGCACCACGTGCCGCAGTTCGGTGAGCGCCTCCTCCGCTTGCGTCTGCGCCTCGTCGAGCAGGGCACGACCGGTCGCGGGATCGGTGTCGTAGACACGTTTGGCGAGGCCGATGCGCATCGACAGGGAGACCAGGCGGGCCTGGGTGCCGTCGTGCAGATCGCGTTCGATGCGCCGCAGCTCGGCGCCGTGCGCGGCGACCGCGCCGGCCCGGGTCTCGGTGAGCTGCTCGACCCGGCGGGCCAGGAGGGCCTGCGGCGAAGGCGTCAGGAGGGCCCTGGACCACGCGCAGGCGAGATCGGCGATACGGGTGAGCAGGGGCAGGACGACCGGGGTACGGCCGAACACCCCGCACCACAGTCCGTCGACCACGATCGCGGGCACCCAGACGACCACCGCGACGCAGAACAGGACGATCCCGTACACCACATGGGCCCCGACCCAGCGCAGATCGCGCAGGGTGCCGGGGTCCTCGGCCGCGCCCCGCAGCCGCTCGACGACCGTCCCGGTCAAGGCGGTGTACGCCTCGGGCACCTCGACGCCCGTCCAGGCGCCCACCCGCCGCCGCTCGAAGCCCGCGAACCGCCGCACGGTCAGCACGGTCTCGGGCAGCATCCCCGCACCCACCACGAGGGCGGTCGCCGCCAGCGCGATGAGGAACAGAGCCACCAGGAAGAGACAGGCACAGCTCAGCCCGAAGCCGACGACGAGCTGCCGGGTCGCCCGCCAAGCCCTGCCCACCGCCCGTTCCATGGCGACCAGCCTATTCGACCGGCACGGGCCTGCGAGGTGGAGCCTGCTACACCATGCACCGACGAGTGGGCACCCTGCCACGGCACGGTGGGCGGCGACCAGCATGGAGGCATCAGGACGCACCGCGTCACCCACTCGTCCCCCGGGAGTTCCCCATGAAGGCTCTGCTCTGGTTCGTGCTCGTCTGCTCGCTCGTCTTCAACGTGACGACGAGCCTGCTCTGGTCCGGAACGACGCAGGCGGCAAGCAGCATCGCGTCCGGGCTGATCCTCCTGGGATCGGCGTTCACGCTGTGGCTGCTGCGCGAGAAGAACCCGCAGAACTCCTGAGCCGCCGGCCGGATCCAGTGCACCAGGCCAGTGCGGGTCCGCCCCGACGGGGAGAGGCCCGACCGATAACACCGATCCACAGGGAGTTGTGATGGGACGCACGAAGACCGCTTCAAGGCTGCGCAAGGGCATACTGGTCGTTTCGGCGGTGAGTCTGGTGGGATCGGCCACCACGATCGCGGCCGCGGCGGACACATCGCGGGAGGCCACCGCACGAGCGGGCGGAGACACGGCTCTGCAGCGGAGCCTCGACGCACTGGTGGCCCAGGAAAGGTTTCCGGCCGCGTTCGCGTGGGTGCGCAAGGACGGCCGTACCTCCTCGCTCGTCTCCGGGTCCGCGAGGCTGGGCGAGACGGTTCCGGTCCCGCGCGACGGCTATGTGCGGGCGGGCAGCAACACCAAGACATTCACCGCGGTCGTGGTCCTGCAGCTGGTGGCCGAGGGCAAGGTCGAGCTGGACGAGCCCATCGAGACATACCTGCCCGGCGTCGTCAGGGGGCAGGGCATCGACGGGCGGAAGATCACCGTACGGCAGCTGCTCCAGCACACCAGTGGCCTTCCCAACTACACCGAGCACATCGGCCTGGAGAACTTCGACAAGGTCCAGCACAAGTTCTTCCACGCGCACGACCTTCTCACCGCGGCCCTGGCCCACCCCGCGGAGTTCGCTCCGGGCACCAAGTGGAAGTACAGCAACACCAACTACCTGCTGGCGGGAATGCTGATCGAGAGGGTCACCGAGCGCCCCGTGCAGGAACAGATCACCGAGCGCGTGATCCGCAGGGCGGGGCTGCGCCACACCTCCTGGCCGCAGCCCGGCGACCAGACCCTTCCCAGGCCGCACGCCCGCGGCTACGCCCTCAGCAGCCTGGAGAACGGCAAGGTCATCGACGCCACCCGGATGGACCCCTCCTGGGGCGGCGCCGCCGGCCAGCTGATCTCCACCCCGAGCGACCTCGCGAAGTTCGCCCGCCAACTGCTCGACGGAAAGCTCCTCGCTCCCGCCCAACTGGCCGAGATGCGCAGAACGGTCGACGCACCCCTCATGCCCGGATGGCGCTACGGCCTCGGCGTCTTCAGCATCCCGCTGAGCTGCGGCGGTGAGTACTGGGGGCACGGCGGCGACATCGACGGCTACGAGACCCGGGGCGGCGCCACCGACGACGGCCGTGCCGTCGGCCTGGCGGTCACCGCGCTCCCCGGCACCTTCGGCGACGCGGAGAAGAGCGCGAAGGCGGTCATGTCCGCAACCGACACCGCCTTCTGCAACTGACCGCCCGTAGGTGCCTCTGCTCACACCGGAAGGTGCTCACGGGCCGACGCTGTCGGAGACGGAACCACCTACGTCCCGGCAGGACGCGCAGAAGGAGCACAGTGCCGACAGCAGTTCCTGTGAAGCCCCTCGGCCGGCAAGTGGCCGCATTCGGGGACAACACCGCCGGTGATGTCGCGGGGCAGGGAAGCGCCGGCACCCACGGGGGCCCAAGGGCTGACGCCATGGTGGATGGCGTCCGCCCCTTGCTGACCGAGGGACTGGACGCGGCCGTCGAGGCGTTCCGGCTCAGGCCGGCGGACCGATCACTGACCGACTACCTCGCCCTGCTCCAACGACGGCACGCCCTCCCTTCCCCCGATCCTGCAGTCCTCGACCTCCTACGCCTGGCCTGCACCGATCCCGCCCTGCGTCCCGTCTGGCTCCAGGCACCCGACGACGCGCTGCCCGTGCTGACCCAACTCCTCGCGCACAGAACCGGGTCCGATACGCAGGACCTGCACGTCCAGGTCCACGCCGCCGTCGTCAACAGCGCGCTCCGGATCGGCGCCGAGAACTTCTCACTCCAGCCCCCGGGGAGAGCTCCTCGGCCGCCCCTGACCTGCTTGCTGCACTCCGAATCGCCTCGCAGGGCCTTCCCCCTACTGACCCTGCGTGTGCCGCTATCGGCTGAGGCGCGGAGCAGTTCCTCCTCCGGCTAGCAGTGTCGAGTACGCGCAACAGCAGGAGTCGACGGGCCAGCAGGGCCCCAGCGGTCTCTTGCCCCCGCTCAAACTCCAGGCACTGGAGCAGATCCAGGTCCGCGGTGGCGGCTTCCCACTCGCCGCAGTTCGCCTCCCGCCACATCGCGAGCAGCGATCAGCCTTCCGGATGCGCTGATGGTGCCGACGATCCACCTCTGCGCGGCCCGGACCTCCAGGGGCAACCGCTGTCGCCATCTCCAGATCCCCGCTCTGACCGGCACCCTTTACGGAGCTGTCCGTGCTGGTCGATGAGGAACTCCCGCAAGTTCCCGGCGAGGAGACGGTCGGAATGCCAAAGGTCGTGGTGTACGCGCCAGCACTGCACCCTCGCCCAACTGGGCTCGGACACGTAGTGTTAACCCCTGGGCCACAGTGGAGAGCGCTCTCACGCGGTTGACTGGCAGCCCACCCCGTTTTCAGCAAGCCAGCCACGAGGACACCATGTCTACGCGTCGAGTGCGAGCACAGATCGTCCTCGCAGCGTGCAGTTCCTGGTCTGCCACTGGTCACGTCATGCAAGGTACAGAAGATGCACACCCCCTCTAAAACCCCCGCCGGTGACAGCGCCTATGCGCGCTACCTCAGCACCGATGTCCTGCTGAGTCTCCAGCGCGACACCGAGGGGTTGGCCGACCCTGACGAGATGGTCTTCCTCGTCGTGCAGCAGTCGTCCGAGCTGTGGCTGAAACTGGCGGCGACCGACCTGGAGCGGGCACTGCGGGCGGCAGGCGAGGGCCGCCTTCCGGCCGCGGCCCGCATGACCGGCCGGGTCCGCTCCCACATCGACTGTCTGACCCGGCAGCTGGACAGCCTGGACCACATATCCCCGTGGGCCTACCAGCAGATCAGGACGCAGCTGGAGAACGGCTCGGGGTTCGACTCCCCGGGATGGCGGCGGGTGCGCACGCTGGCACCCCAGCTGTCCGATCTGCTGGAGACCGAGCTGAAGAGCGCGGGCGTGGAACTGGAGGAGGTCTACCGCGGCGATCCGCGGTGGGAGCCGCTGTTCCAGTTCGCCGAGGCGCTTCTGGACCTGGACGTGGCCTGCATGGAGTGGCGCTCCCGCCATCTCAGGGTCGTCGAACGCCTCATCGGGACCGACGCCGTCGGAGTGGCGGGCACCCCGATCGACGTACTGGCCAGGCTCGCCACCCGACGCCTCTACCCGCGGGTGTGGGAGGTACGTTCCCGGCTCACCGCCCAGGCACCGACCCGGTACACCAGCCCGGCCCGGACTCGCGGACGGGACAAGCAGAACGGCAACACCCCATGAAGAACGAGCAGTCGACGGTCCCCGACGACTGGGACGAGGTGCTGGAAGCCTGCCGCCCCCACCTGGCCGCGCTCCTGGACACCCAGCGCGACCCCACGGCACGCCCCGTCTACGCCGATGACCCGGCGCTGCACACTGCCGGCAGGAATCCGGCACAGCTGCCGCAGCAGGGGCTCCCGCTCTCCCGGCTCCTGGAATCGGCGCTGCCGGACATCCTCGACCGGGCCTACTGCAACGGCGCCCACCCGCAGTACTTCGGCTACTTCCACCCCCGCCCGCTGCCCGTGTCGGTGCTCGGGGACGCGGTGGCCTCCCTGCTCAACCAGAGTCCGGCCGCCTGGCGGATGGGGCCGGCGGCCGCCGCCATGGAGATCGAGACCCTGTCCTGGGTGGCCGACTTCATCGGCTACCCCACGGCCACGGACGCCTCCCTGCCTCCCGGCATCTTCACCTCGGGCGGCAGCCTCGCCAACCTGACCGCGCTCAAGGCCGCTCGGGACAGTGTCCTCGGCCCCGACGCCCAGCTGCGCGGAGCCGGCGTCCTCGGCCGCGCCACGGTCTACGCCTCCAGCGAGTCCCACTACTCCATCGCCCGGGCCCTGGACATCCTCGGGATGGGACGCCGTGCCCTGCGCGTCATCCCCGCCGGCCCCGACGGACGCATCGGCGTCGACGCCCTGCACCGGCAGGTCACCGCCGACACCGCCGACGGACTGCGCCCCGTCGCCGTCGTGGGCCTCGCCGGTGCCACGGCGACGGGTGCCGTCGACCCGCTCACCGAACTCGCCTCCATCGCCGCCGAGTGCGGCGCCTGGTTCCACATCGACGGCGCGGCGGCCGCTGTCTATGCCGACCTGCCCGCGACGAGACCCGCCTTCGCGGGACTGGACGCGGCCGACTCCGTCACCCTGGACCCGCACAAGTGGATGTTCCTCTCCTACGGACTGGGCTGCCTCCTCGTACGTGATCCCGGAAACCTGGCCACCAGCTTCGCCGACCACGCCCACTACTGGAACCACGACCCCCGCGACGACTTCGTCTTCCTCGGCCCCGAGGGCGCCCGCCCCTGGAAGTCCCTCGGACTCTGGCTCGCCCTGCGGTCCCTGGGCCGACAGGGATACGCCGACCTGCTGGCCCGGAACCTCGCCACCGCGCAGCACCTGGCACGCCGCGTACGGACCACCCCCGGCCTGGAACTGCTCTGCGACCCGGTGATACCCATCTGCTGCTTCAGGCCCCTGACCAGCGATGGTGAGGGCTCCGACGCCCTCACCCTGGCCGTCCATGAAACCCTGACGGCATCGGGGTCCTACTACACCACCATCTGCCACCCCGGTGGCGCCCCGTACCTCAGAGTGGCCATCAACAACCACACCACCCGCGAGGAGCACGTGGACGGGCTGGTGGACGCTGTGACCTACGCCCGATCGACCCTGTGCGCATGAGTAAGGTCTCCCCGTCTCGCGGAGGGTCTTCCAGACGCGCGGGACGTGATTTCGCCGGAGCGAGCCAGGATCGCCTCTGGCCTCCCTCAGGGGCGTCTCTCGCGGTTCTTCGCACGGCACCAAAGGCAATCGGGGGCATCCCGCAATCAGGGAGTGCCAGCCCGAACCCGGTTAGCAGGACAGCCCGACGTTCCTCATACTTCAGCTGTAGATCGTGATCCCCATGTTCGGGGATGCCGCCTGTCGGCCATGGCACGGCGGTAGCCTCCTGTGCGGCGGGCCACCCGGAACTCGTGGCTGGAGTGCCAGCTGCAGCAGGCGAAGAAGCGGCGGACCCGGGACCCGTCTGCTGACCTGCCAGGCCAGGCCGTAGTCGCTCGGCGTTGTCGGCTACGGCGCGCTTCGCCCCACTTCGCGACAGGCCCCGGCCCCAGAGGACCACTCACATGACCGTCGACGACGGACCAAGCGCCCCGACCACCGACCCGGTGGCTGAGTTCGCCTCTTCCCTGCGTCGGCTGCGGCTGGACGCCGGCAACCCCACCTTCGAGTCGATGGAACGCAGGTCCGGCCGCTCGCGCGCCTCCCTGAACGGGGCCAGCAAGGGCAGGAAGTTCCCCACCTGGGACGTCACCAGAGACTTTGTGGCCGCGTGCGGCGGCGATCTCGCGGAGTGGCGGCAGCAGTGGCAGGCCGCCCGGGACGCCCAGTCCCACATCCCGCAGCAGGGCGACGGCAAGCCCTCGCCGTACCGGGGACTGGAGCCGTACGGCCGCGACGACGCCGACCTGTTCTTCGGCCGGGAGCGTCTCGTCGCCCGGCTCACCGAGCTGACCACCCGGGCGCGCTTCACGGTCGTGCTCGGCGCGTCGGGGAGCGGGAAGTCGTCTCTGCTGCGGGCCGGGTTCATCCCCCGGGTTCGGAACACGGAGGGCGAGCGGCCGTCCGTCGTCCGGACGCTGAAACCGGGTGCGACGCCCCTGACGGGGAACCGCACGCGCCTGCGTTCCTCCGAACGGCCGGGCGACACTCTGCTGGTCGTGGACCAGTTCGAGGAGCTCTTCACCGTCTGCCGGGATCCTGCCGAGCGCGAGGACTTCGTCGAAGCCCTGCTCGCCGCCCGTGAACCGGACAGCCGGTTAAGGGTCGTGGTCGCCCTCCGCTCCGACTTCTTCGGCCGGTTCACCCAGCACGCGGGCCTCGCCCAGGCGTACCAGGAGTCGCACGTACTCGTCGGGCCGATGAACAGGGAGGAGCTGCGCGAGGCCGTCACGAAGCCGGTCTCCGTACGAGGGCTGAACGTCCGGCGGACCCTGACCGAACGTGCCGTCTCCGAGGTCGAGAACGACCCGGCGGCAGTGCCGCTGATGTCCAACGCGCTCGACCAGGCCTGGCGCTTCCGCACGGGGCACCTACTGGACGAGGAGGCGTACGACGCCGCCGGGGGCCTGCACGGTGCCATCGCCCAGCAGGCCGAGAGCACGTACGCCGCATTCACCCCAACCCAGGCCGCGCACGCGTGCCGTGTCCTGCTCCGTCTCGTCACCCCGGGCGACGACGGACCGTGCACGCGCCGCCGCGTCCGGCACGCCGAGCTGCACGCCTCCCTGGACGAGGAGGGGATACGCGAGACCCGCACGGTCGTGGAGGCGCTGGTCGCCGCCCGGCTGCTGATCCTCGACGAGGACGACGAGGTCGACCTCGCCCACGAGGCACTGCTCGCTTCCTGGCCGCGGCTGCGCGAGTGGATCGACGCGGAGCACGAGCGGCTGCGCGTGCACCGCCGCCTCGTCGACGCCGCTCACGAGTGGCACGCGCTGGACCACGCCCCCGACGCCCTTTACCGCGGCAGCCGCCTGGACACCCCCAGGAGGTCTTCCCGCCCGCCGAGCGCCCCGCTCAGCTCACCCCGCTGGAACGGGACTTCCTCACCGCCTCGGAACACCGGCGCAGCCGGGGGAAGCGCCGTCGGCAGGCCGTGACCTGCGCCCTGGCCGCCCTGACGCTGATCGCCACCGGCACCGCGGGAGTCGCGCTGCAGCAGCGTTCCACCGCACGCGCCGAGCGCAACACCGCCGTCTTCCAGCAGACGCTCTGCCAGGCCGACCTGGCCCGTGACCACAACCGTCCGCTCGCCGCCCGTCTCGATGTCGCCGCCCTCTCGCTGGACACCGACCCGGGAGTGGCGACCCGCCTGTCCGGCGATACCGGGGCCGTGCTGGACTCTCCCCTGCGCGGGCACCGGGGCATCGTCCCGGCCACGGCCTTCGCCCCGGACGGCGACCGCCTGGCAAGCGCGGGCCGCGACGGGACCGTACGGCTGTGGGACACCAGGGACCCTCGCCGCGCACGGGAATCGGGCACCGCCCTGAACGGCTTCCCCGCCGTGCCGGAATCCTTGGCCTTCGCACCGCGCGGGCACCTCCTCACGGTCGGCCTGCGGAACGGACAGGTCGTGCGGTACGACGTGACGGATCCCCGCAGGCCCCGCACCCTCGGTACCCCGCTGCCCGCGCACCAAGGCGCGGTCGGCGCCGTACGGCTTTCGCCCGACGGCCGCCTGATGGCCACCGCCGGAGACGACGGAGACTTACGGGTGTGGGACATCACGGCTCCCGCCCGCCCCACTCCCCGCGGCCCCGCAACCGGGCAGCGCCGCCAAACGGTACGACTGGGGAGCCCCGCTGCCGCAGTGGTCGGACGAGTTCAACTACGGATCCGCCGACGCTCCCCAGGCACCCGACCCGGCCAAGTGGCACCTACCGAGCGACGGAACGTCCTGCGGGCCCGGACACGACGGCAACGGTCGCCGATGTGCCGACAACAGCCGCGTCGGCGGCGGCGTCCTGCGCCAGACCGGCGAGGAGAACGGCGACTCGGCGTGGCTCGCATCACGCTACGGACAGCGCTACGGCCGCTGGGAAGCCAGGGTGCGCTCGCAGGGGATGGGCCCGGACAACGGGCGCCAGTACCACCCGCTCCTCACCCTCTGGCCGGACTCGGACCGCTGGCCCGAGGACGGCGAGTACGACCACCTGGAGAACGCCGCCCCGGGCGAGGACTGCGCCGAGGCGTTTATCCACTATCCGCACCGGGCCGACGCCGAGGTGCAGCAGGAGTTCGAGAGATCCTGCGGCGTGGACCTCACCCAGTGGCACGACATCGCGGTCGAGTGGACGCCGGACCGCGTGCGGGGATTCGTGGACGGCGAGGCGTGGTTCCGCTTCTCCGGCGGCGCGAACGACGTGCGCGAGTGCATTCAGTGCGCTCCCTCGATGCACCAGACCATCCAGCTCGACAACTTCCACGGCACGCAGATGCAGAGCGCCGAGTACGAGATCGACTTCCTTCGTGTGTACACGATCGACGGCGTGAGCGAACCGGGAAACACGGCCCGGTGAAGCGCAGGAGGACGGGCAGCAGGCTGGTCTGGGTCAGACGGCGGGGCACAGGGACTCTCCTCAGTGGTCGGGCGGTGTGCGTACGGTGGCCGCACGGGTTGGTCGGGGTGGAGGGGGCTGGGTATGGACGTGGTGATCGGTCGGCCGGTGGTGGTCCGGGCCCCGTACCGGGTGAGCACGGACGAGCTGGAGCAGGACATCAAAACCCGGGTCGCGCATCCGAAACTGCCGGTGTGGCTGCGGATGCTGCGCAGTACGGGGGTGGTGGCACGGCCGTGGTCGGCGCCGCCGGACGTCACGGTGGGCCGTAAAGGGATCGGGGTGCGGTCGCGGGCCGCGTACGAAGCCGCCCGGGACCGGGCGGTGACGGCGGCCGGGCAGGCGCTGGACCGCTCCGGGCTCAAGCCCGGGGATGTGGACGTGCTGGTCACCACCCACACCACCTCGTGGACGATTCCGGGCCTGGACGTGGACCTGGTGGGGCGGCTGGGGCTGCGGCCGGATGTGGAGCGGATCGGGCTGGCGACCGCCGCGTGCGTCGGCGGTGCCCACGGCCTGGTCCACGCGGTCCGGTCCCTGCGCGGCCGCGGCGGCGGGCGGGCCCTGGTCGTGGCCGCCGAGGACCTCTCCACCCTCTACCTCACCCGCCCCGGCGAACCGCGCATGCAGGACGTCCTGTACGCCGGGCTCTTCGGGGACGCGGCGGGCGCCGCCGTCCTCTCCACCGTCGACCGGGCGAGCGCCGGGAACCTGGTGGCGGAGGACGTATGGGAGCTGGTGCTGCCCGGCAGCGCGGGCGCGTACTGGGGCGTGATCCACGAGGACGGGGTCTCCTTCGATTCGGGGCGGGAGGCGACGACGGCACCGAACCGGGTGTTGCCGCACCTGACGGGGTGGCTGGACGGTCGGGCAGTGGCCTGGGCGGCGGTGCACCCCGGCGGGCCCGGGATCATCTCCGGCACCCTGACCGGACTCGGCCTCGATGAGGAGAAGAGCGGGCGGCACGCCCGGGACTCCCTGGCCGGGGGCAACCTCGGCGGCGTCGCCGTCCTCGACGTGCTGGAGCGGACGCTGGACGAAGGGGCGGTGAGCGGGCCCGGCGTGGTGGTCGGGTTCGGGCCCGGGTTCACCGCGGCCGCGCTCTACGTACGACGGGTTGCGGGCCCGGACGCAGCCGGGTGACCAGCGGTTTCGTCGTGCCTTGAGCCGGATTCGAACCGGCACACCCCCAGGAAACGGGCTGAATTCCATTTGATGCAACACTCCTCTCCGTTCGGATAACGGAAAGCGCCCTGGTCGTGGGCGAGCAGTGCGGGGGTGCTGCGGTGGCCCCTCCGGGCTGGGCCTCGGGTTTGGCAGTGGAAGCATCGTTGATGCACCTGATACAACACGTTGTGCGAGTGCGCTGGCCCCCGGCTCCGCCCGGCTGCTGCTGTTGCCCAACGTTGTTCATCTCGACCCGGCGTCCGCGGTGTTCGAGGCGATGAAGGAGTGGTGGGCGCGTCAGCAGACATCGCGGTCTCTGCAAGCGAAGACGATCGCGCCTCGGCTGCGGCTGGTTGACCGGTTGTGGGAGTTCTCCGGGCTGTACCCGTGGCAGTGGACGTCGGCCGAGGGCGAGGCGTTCATCGCGCATCTGCGCAGTCAGCGGCACCCGATCCGCATGTCGACGACGCGGACGGTCGGGCCGCTGTGCGACACCTGCTACCGCCGCCGTCGGCGGAATCCCGTGGCGTGCGGTATCTGCGGCGAGGTGCGTATCGCCGTAGGGCACACGAGCGGCGGCAGTGCGGCGTGCGGGCCCTGAGCGGGGCGCCCCGAGCTGCACGCGGCCTACGCCAGGTGCAGATATCCCGGCGACCTGTACACCGCGGGGCTGTGTGCCCGGTGCGTGCCGGCCGACCGGGTGGGTGAGCTGCTGGCCCCTGCCCGGGGCGAGGCCGCCGGGCAACTGCGCCCGCTCGCAGAGGCGCTGGGGCCGCACCCCATCCGCGCTCCGTACTGGCCTGCCTGCACAGGCACTCCGCTGCGGCCCTGCTGGCCGGCCTGGCCGCTGAAGGGCAGGCCCTCACCCACGAGATGCTCGACCGGCTGCCGCGGATGAAGTCCACCCGCAGTGTCCGCGAACTGCTGGTGGGCACGGGTGTCCTGCCGGTCCGGCAGGAGAACCTCGCCCGGCTGGAGACGTGGACGAGTGCGTTCATCGGCGCGCTGCCGGCCGGGCAGGCCCGTGTGGTCGGCCCGTACGCGCGATGGCACATCGTGCGCGACGCGAGGCGGCGCGCGGCACGCCGCCCCTACAGCTCGAGGGCCGCAGACGCCGACATGAGCGGTATCCGCATGGCGGCCGCCTTCACAGCCTGGCTCGACCACGAGGACCTGGACCTGACAGAACTGACCCAGGCCGACCTGGACCGGTACCTCACCGAACACCCCACGAGGCACCGCGGCACCAGAGCCTTCATCCGCTGGGCGATCACGCACCGGCTCACCGACAAGAACCTGACGGCAGCCGCCCCACGCTGGCCTTTCCCCATCGACTTCCTAGACACCGACGAAGTCGACGCCCAGCTCTCACGCTGCCTCAACGACACCGGCCTGCCCCGCGAAATACGCATCGCCGGCGCCCTGAGCCACCTGTACGCGCTGCCGCTCACTCGCATCGTCACTCTGACCGCCGACCGCTACACCCAGGAAGCCGACGGACAGGGCTACCTCACGCTGGAGCACAACCCCGTGCTGTTGCCGCCGAAACTCGACCGGGCCTGCGGGAGGGAGTGATGGGCATGGCCCGTTCGTTCTTCCGCTCCCGCCGCGGACCGTGAGTACGTGGCAGCGAGCCCGCCGGCACCCACCCAGCTCCCTCCTGCCGCTGATCGCGCGAACGAGCGCGCAGCGGCCGACGAAGGAGCAGTGGGCCACTGACCGCACCGGGCTATACCGGCCATGGGGTCTTGGGGACGCGGCCTGGTTGTCGCTGGCCCACGGCAACGAGCACCGTCAGAGGGCGGCCACCGAAGGCGACCGGTGGGAGATCCTTGCCCAGCACGCTGCCTTGGACGACCCACTGCGGCACCTGCCCGTCGGCGAGCGCCCGGGCTGATACTGACCCCGCAAGTGCAGCAACGCAGTTCAAACGCTCGGCGTCGTGAACATCTCCATTGAAGAATCTCAGTCGGGCGAGCCCGTGCAGGGACATCGCTACCTCCGGCCGCCGCTGCTGTGTGTGCCAGGTCCTCGGCGTACTGAGGGTGTACTCGTCCTTCGCTGGACCATGACGTCCACTCGACAGCCTTCGGGTGCTTCGCAGCAGCCGATTGGTTGCCCGCTCCGCGGTCCAAGCCCTGGCGACTCTCTCGTGCGCGTTGGATCGAGGCCTGCTCCGTGGCGACCTGCCGGCCCGCCTCTCGCTTGTGTGCCAACTCACCGCCGCCGCGGGCCATCGGTCAGAGGTCCCCTCCGTGCCGACCAAGATCCGGGCCATACGCGGACCAGCCGCGTGCCGTTTGGCCGAATCGTGGCCGTTTCCGATGGCAAGCGACCATGCGAGGCGTGTACCACCAGCACTCGAAGAACCTTCTGGTGTCGTACTCGGCGAAGAAGCTGGGCTTCTTCTAGGCGCGGCGGACGATGCCCGTGCCCTTCATGAACGGCTCGCGTGCAGGGTCGGGAACCCCGTCGATGTGGATCACCATCACCATGCCCGGGCCGCCTTGATCAGGGGCGAGCGGTGCTGCCGTGTCGAAGCCGCCGTACTGCTCGCCGATGCGACGCAGGACCTCTGCGATGAACAGCGTCGGCCCCGGGGCGGGTCGGGCTCAGCGGCTCTGCGTCGGAACAGTCCCATGATGTCGGTCCTCTCGAGTGCTTGTGTATGCGAGGGTCAGGCCTGCGTCGCCGAACAGGCAATCCCGATGCCGCGCAGGATCGCTTCGGCCTGCTGGCGGCGGTCGGGGGCGCTGCGGCCCAGGATCCGGGGGAAGCCGGCGAGCGGCTCCGCGCTCCGGATGGCGTCAGTGCCGGAGGTCCATCCCTCGCCGTCGAGGACGCTGCCGCCGTAGAACCAGCCGACGATCAGGTCGTGCGCGTCCCGGGAATCAAGGCTCCCCTGCTCCGTGAGCGCCATGATCGTCTCGCTGAGAGCGAAGGAGCACGGACCGAGCACCGGGCCGCGGCGCAGCAGCGACACGGTGCCGGGCTCAGCCAGGACGGTCACGGCGCGGCCGGCGAGCTCCAGGAGCGCGCAGTGGGCGCACCCGTAGCCGAGGAGATCCCCCGGCCGAAGACGTCCCAGGCGCTCGTCGGCGAGGTCGTGCCAGACCGCTTCCAGCGACGGGAAGTACGTGTAGAGCGCATTCACGGTCACCCCCACCTCCGCGGCCAGGCGACGCAGCGAGACGTCTTCGACGCGCCCGTGCTCGGCGAGCAGCCGGTCCGCGGCGCGCAGGACGCTCGCCTGCGTGATGTCGCCGCGCGGGCCGCGTGCTGCCATCTGTTCCTCCCGCCGGGCGTCGGCCCGTGGACAGTTCCGGTCCGCCGAGTGTAGGAATGAGTATGTACACCGTACAGACTGGACTTCTGGGGAGCAGTACGACCGCGCCGTTCGGGGGCCTGCCTCCAGCACCCATGGGATGCCCTCGTCGTGACCGATGACGACGTGCGGTGGACCACCGACGACTGCGCGCGCCGACTGCACACCCGCGTCCGCGTCGAGGACGCCGCGTTCGACGGCTGGATGTGAACCGTGTCCAGGAACAGGCTGGAAGGAGTCGATGATGCACGCGCAGATCCTCGGCAGGCCGGCCCCGCCGTCGTGAGCACGTCGCCCAGCGTCCTCGTGGTCCTCGGCAGGGACGAGACGAGCGCCGCCGTGCTGCGCTGTGTCAGATCGTTCACCGGGGCAGGCCTCCTGGCCGTCCGGGGGCGCATCGTCGCCGGGGAGCCCGTCATCGACGAGGAGATGTTCACGAACGCCTGGTTCGACGGGCGGGCCGACCTGCTGCTCGATCTGCTCACCGCCTGGCGGGAGCAGGGCATCGTGTTCGAGCTCCGTGAGAGCCTCGCCGACGCCGACGCGACGGCCCTGGAGCTGGAGATGCTGCGGAACATGATCGAGGCGGCGCAGCAGGACGAGGAGCGCTGCTGATGGATCACCGCATCATCGCCGCGGGAATCGAGACCTACGGAGCGCTTACCCGGTGGTCGGACATCACCTCGATCACGCTGGTGCGTGAACCCGAGGTGACCCACGAAGGCATGGTGATCTCGCAGGGCTACTGGCGGATCGTCATCGACCTCGCCACGGGCGACTTCATCGAGATCCCCCAATGCAGCCCGAGCTGGAACCAGGTCCTGAATGGCTTGCCGAAGCACCGCGCGCTGCGGGTCGCCGGCCTCGGCGACGTGATCGCCGCCGGAGAGCCGGGCGAGACGCTGCTCTGGCAGCGAAGCGCATCCGAGACCCCCGACGACGACCTCGCACAGCGGATCCGTGCCCGCGGACTGCCCGACTCCGTCGTCATGATCGCCACCCTCGGGGGTGCGCGCCTGCACCCGGCGCTCGGCTACCGCGCGGAATCCGTCGAGCCGTGGCCGGACAGCCCCGCACGGGCGGTCGTCGCTGCAGCGGGCCCCGCGGACCTCGTGCCCCTGTGGACCTGCGGAACCGTGACGGTGCTCTCCGCCGCCGACGGCTCCTTCCTGGAGTGGGACGCGGAAGAGAACGAGCCATGGACGATCTGGCCGGACTTCGCCGACGCGGTACGCAGCTTGCTCACGGACCTGTGGGAGGACGAAGCCGACGACGCGGCGCGGGCCGAGATCGCACGTCTCCTGCTGCCGGCGGGCCTCGTCGCCGCGGCGCTGGTGCCCGAGGAGCGGTGACTGCGATGAGCGCACGCGGCCCAGCTGCCCCGTGAGAAGCCGCCGTGGATCGACATGGCACCGGGCCCCGCACCTGCTCGCCCAGCTCCGCCGGAGCGCCCTCGCCAACACGGCACTCCGGGCGATCGTGGACCGGGTGTGCGAGGACCCGCAGGTGAGGGAGGTGCGGGAGCCAGCCGCGGACCTGCGCCGCCACGCCTACGGCACCGTACGGCCCATGCACCTGGACGGCGCGCCCACCCGTCCGGCCCGGGTGAGGATCATGGGCTGGCAGCCGATGCACTTGCCGAGCCTGCGCGTCATCACGGGCGAGCCCGCCCCCGCCCCGCTGCTTCTGGAGCTCAGTAACAGCTGGTCAAGAGCGGCACCTTGCAGGTCTCTGCCCTACGGCAACAGTTGGTCGCTGACACCAAGCGGCGCTCTGTGCTCCGGTGGCCGACAGGGCGCCACGTCCCCAAGGCATTCACTACCATGCAGACCGAACATCCCATACTTTCGCGAGTGTTCGACCGATCCTTGCCTCAAGGAACGTCTACTGGACGGAACCAGTCAGTCTTCATCCCGTATGGTTCGGAAGTGTGAGGCACTGCGATCATGCCGCAGTGAAAGAGAACCTATGGGCTAGACGTTTCCGGTTATTCCGCTTCGCCCTGCTCGGGCTGATGTCCATCCTCCTCGTGGGGGGGGTCTTCGCACCTCCTGCAGCCGCCGCAGCCGGAACCTGCTCCGAGAGCGGGAATTACGAGGTCTGCGTCACCTCCGGGGGCGAGGGCAACATCGACATCCTGATCCCCCGGAAGATCAAGGCGAAGATCGACGCGACGGCAGGATCCGCTCAGAGCGGCGACTACATCCGCGGCGCGATGTACACCTGGAGCACCAGCGGTTACGGCGCCGAGATAGCCGACTCCCTTCGAGTCGGCGGTCGTCATGGGCCTGGGCTGATTTGATTCGGATGGTCCACGCTCTGATCCTGCGCGGCATCGGACCGGAGCGCCCAGAAGGCGGGGCCGGGTCTGCTGCGGATGGCGCGGCGGACACCGTGGAGCAATTTCGGCCATGGATCTGTCGGTGTGGCTGTAATGAGTGCATCGTTGCTTCTGCGGGATTTCCCCGTTTCCCGCAGATGGGCCGGGCTCTGCCTGTTCGTCAGGCAGAGCCCGCCGCCGGCGCAGATGAACGGCGAGTTACCGAGGCTCGCCGGGATGGCCATGGGCGGCGCTGCGGTCGAACAGCACGTGGTTTCTCTGCACTTCGCTCCGAAGGGTGAACAGGTGCCCGGGGCAGGCCGATGAGCTCGTACATGGTTGGCGCCGGCGCGTCAAAGGCCGAGGATTGGTGCGTCGTACGGGAGAAGCCGTATGCGCCACACCCACGCACCCGCCGGACAGCAGCGAAACGCCGGCCGCCTTCCGAGCCTGCCACGTTGGAGCGCGCTCGCCCTCAGGTACCAAGATGGGATTGCGCGAAGTGGCACCACACTTGTCAGGGGGTCCTACACTTGTCACATGTCCGCCAACTCCCCTGACAATGAGCCTAGTTGCAGAGCTCCATCGCCTGGGAGACCTGACGATGCGACAGGGAGCGGGCCAGATCCTGCTCCGCGCCGAAGAGCCCCTCACTGGTTGTTGCGTCTCGCGGTGCGGGTGAAGGCGCAGTTCGCGGACAGCACCAGGGCGCTCGCGCTGGCCTTTCTGTTCTACCTGGTAGTGGTCTTCGGGACCGGCGTGGTATGGGCCGTCCGAGGCGGAGAACTCGCCCTGGTCGGCGCTGTGGTGACTGCGCTCGTGCTGCTGTGCATCGGCATGCTGCCGCTCATCACGGGGCGACAGCCGGACGCCGGGGAGAAGCCTCTCTGGCCGCCGCTCATGCTGCTGGTCGTACCGACGGCCGTGCTCGCGGTTGCCCTGCCGTCCCTGATCGTGTCGCTCTTCCTGGGTGCGCGGGCCGTTGAACTCACCCACGATTTCAAGCTGTCCTCCTCCGAACTGTCCAAGGAGGGCGAGCCGGTGACTGCGGAAGCGGAGACGGGCCGCACCAAGGCGCGCCTCTACATCACCTTCGACGCAACGGAAAGCGACCCCAACCGTCCTGTCTGCGCACCCGCCAGCACCCTCACGGTGACACCTCTCTGGGGGACGTCGGCAAAGGACGTACGCCCGGGCGAGGAGGCCGACTTCAGGTTGGGCCGAAACCAGAAGAAGATCGAACTCAAAGTCCAGATGTCGGCGGGGGACGACAATTGTCTGCTCGCCTTGAAAGTGGCCGCAGCACGCATGGACGACTGAAAGCGGCACGAACTACCGAACGACAAACGGGGTGGGTACCGATGCGGAAGACAACAAAGAAGTCAGAGCGGACACGGGATGCACGGGGACACAAGTACCGGCGTACCGGCCTGGCGCTGGGGTGCAGTGTGGTTCTCGTTGCCGGGACGGCTTGCGCCAGCCCGGGCGAAGACAGAACAGGCGAGGACAAGAAGACGTCTACGCCCCTCCTCCACGGCACCGTGCATATCGCCACCGCCTTCGACCAGCCAGGCTTCAGCTTCTGGAAGAACCGTCGCATGCGCGGCTTCGACGGGGACATCGCCTACTACCTGGCAGGTGAACTGGGCTTCCAGGCACGGTTCCAGAACGTGTCGCATGCCGACCGCGATGCCGAACTCGAGGGCAACCATGCCGGAATGGTCATCGCCACGTACTCGATCACTGCTGCGCGAAAGAAAAAGGTCGATTTCATCGGCCCCTATCTCACGACCAAGCAGGGATTTCTCGTACGCAAGGACTACAACGGCATCAAAACGGCGAACGACATCGCCGGGAAGACCATCTGTGTAGTCGAAGGTACGACTCCCGAGGACGTCACCATGCCGCAAAGCACCAGGGTGAACAAAGCGGGAGACGTCTCGGCCTGCGTGGAAGAGGTCAGGAGAGGCGGCGCGGACGCCACCTTCAACGACGAGGCGATGCTCTACGGCTATGTGGGCCAGAACAAGCCGGGCGAGGAGCAGCTCAAGATAGTTCCCAACCTCCACAGGGGAGACGAGAACCGTTACGGCGTAGGCATCCCGAAGGGCCACCCGGAAGAATGCAAGCGCATCCTGAAAGTCCTCCAGAAGTTCATTGTGGAGCAGTGGTCGACCTCTTTCAGGGCGCAGCTCCCTTCCCTCGTCAGCACCTACCCGGACTGGGAGAACACTTTCAAGCCGAACCCTGAGGACCTGAACCGCTTCTCCTCCTGCCAAGCCTGAGCGGCACCAGGCCGCATTGACGGCGCGGCCCCGGCGGCGAGCAGTGGGCGCCGGAGCAAAGCACAAACTGGTCTTCGTCGAAATCCTGTTGGCGACTCTCAACCATCTCCGTCACGGCGCAACCCACGACGGGTGTCGATGTCGTGGCCGGTGGCGGCTCCGACACGATGGTCGAATGGGGAGACCGCACGCCGTCTTGGTGTCGGCGCGGGTTCGGGAGGCGTGGGCGGGCTCCGTGGGGGGGGGAGGGCGAGCGTAGGTACGCCGCGCGGGCCGGTCGGCGGTTACCGGATCTGCTGTACCGGAATGCCGCCGGGGATGGCGGTCGCCTATAGAGCGGCGGCATGCGTCTGACTGAGCGCCTCCCCTCCCCCCTCAGGAATGGAAGAGAATGCAAAGTCCTTCTTGAGGCGCAGGTCAGGGAGTGTCCTCCCCGCCGACGCGAGGGTGTTCCGCTGCGCGGGAGACGGTCGTCCCAGCCCTTGCCGTTGTTCCCGCTGGTCAGGGACCACGGGAGGCGTGTACCACCAGCAGACGAAGAACCTTCTGGTGTCGTATTCGCCGAAGAAGCCGGGCTCTTCCAGAAACGGCAAAGGGCGCCTGGCCAGGGGAATTCTCCGGCAGGCGCCCTACGCCCCGTTCTGCGCGCGCACTCCGCAGGGGCGGCTGGACCGTACGGCGTGACCGGTCGACCCGGCAAAGGCTCCAGTCTGTCGGTGGTGCTCCCAGGGGTGGACCGTGCCGAAGCCGGTCGAGCGCTCGCACCGTGGCTCCGGCGAGGTGACGGTGGGCTCCCCTGTCTCATCACGGTGCGGGGGTGATGAGGTGGCCCATGCCTCCGTGGAGGAACCGGGTCAGGGCGGCGTGGCGGGCGGTGAAGTCGTCGGAGTGGTACCGGCCCTTGCTGATGCTGTCCAGGCGGAGGCTGTCGGCGAATACCTGGAGGGCTGAGGCGAGCATGAAGAGATAGGCGTCGTGGAGTGCTTCTTCGGGTGCGTCGGGGCTCAGGTCGCGCAGGTGGGTGATGAAGTGACGGGCGATGGAGTCGTACTCGTCGGCCACCAGGAGCTGCTGCGGCAGACGGGAGTGGGAGAGCTGGGCCGCGAAGCGGAAGTGGTGGCGCCAGCCGGTATCGCTGCTCGCGCGTTCGAGCATGGGGCGGGTGAAGGCGTCGATGATTCCCGCGAGACGGTCCTCGTGGGCTTGTTGTCGTGCGGTGGCTGTGGTGAGCAGGGCACGGCGGTGGGCGTTGAGGGGGGTGACTCGGCGTAGCAGAACGTCGCGGAAGAGGTTGTCCTTGGTGCCGAAGTGGTCGTTGACGGCGGCGAGGCGAGTGCCTGCGTGGGTGGTGATGTCGCGGACGGTGACGGCTCGGTAGCCGTTGCGGGCGAAGAGGGTTTCGGCGGCGTCGAGGAGTTTCTCGCGGGTGCGGGCCCGTTGGGCGACCCGGTTGCCGGGGCCGGGTGATGCGGTGGGAGGCGGGTGGGGGGTGGTGTCGGTCATGGTTCCAGGATGGTGTGTTCGGCGGTGCCGATGGCGTCCAGGGTGAGGGTGAGGGTGTCTCCTGGGGCGAGCCAGTGCCCGTTCTCCATGCCGCTGCCGCCGGGCAGGGTGCCGGTGGCGAAGAGTTCGCCGGGGTGGAGCTGTTCGCCGCGTGAGGCGTGGGCGAGTGCCTCTCCGATGCTCCAGCGGGCCCCGGCGGTGGTGACGTGGGCGACGGTGGTGCCGTTGAGGGCTACCGAGCCGGTGAGGTCGTCGAGGTGGGGCAGGATCGCGTCGGCGGTCACGGCGGTGGCGGACAGGGAGTTGGCGAAGTGCTTGGACTTCTGAGGTCCGAGCCCGCTCTTCATCTCGGCGCGCTGGACATCACGTGCGGAGAAGTCGTTGACCAGGACGAACGCCCCGACGGCCGCCAGGGCTTGTTCGGGCGTGGCGTCGAGGAGCGGGCGGGCCAGGACGAACCCCAGTTCCAGTTCGTAGTCCAGGGCCTGGGTGTAGGCGGGGGTGCGCAGGGGGCTGCCCGAGGGGATGAAGGCCAGGTGGTTGCCCATGTAGTAGACCGGCTGACGGTAGAAGAGGGCGCTGGGCCGGAAGAGGGGGAAGGGTCTGCGCACGATCCGCTCCCAGGCCCCGGTCACCCGTGCCTGGACCGGGTGGAAGCGGCGTACCAGGCCGCGGGCGGCGTCGATGTTGTGCTGTTCGTAAAGCAGGAAGTCCCGGAACGACAGGGGCTGGAGCGGCAGCAGGGGGTGATGCCGCCCGGCCGGGCGGCAGGAGGGCGGCGCCTGGGTCTGCGTGGCCCGGTGGTCCGCCTCCCAGGCCGGGTCGTACGCCCGGTCCCCCAGGGCGTCACCGGTGTAGTGCTCCCAGCGCCCCTCGGCGGTTTCGTACTGCACCTGCGTGCCCTGTGGGGTCTCTATGCGCCGCAGTCTCATCCTGGCCCTCCCAGATTTCGCGGAACAAGTGTTCCGATCGTAGGGGCAGCGCTATGTTGCGGAACAGACGTTCCGCGAAAGGGGGTTGAATGTGACACGCACCACTCCACGTGTCGACGAAGCCGCCGCCGGTGTCTTCTTCGCCCGCGGCACCGACGTGAACTGGATACTGCTGCGCGAGGGCCGCGACCTGACCCTCATCGACAGCGGCTGGCCCGGCGACGCCGATGCGCTCCTCGCCTCCGTCCGGGCCCTCGGGCACCATCCCGAGGACGTACGGGCCGTCCTGCTCACCCACGCCCACATCGACCACATGGGCGGCGCGGTCCACCTCCACCAGCGCTACCGGACACCGGTCTTCCTGCACCGGGCGGAACTCGCGCAGACCGGCGGCGGACACAAGCAGCAGGCCACCGCGGCCGACATCGCCCCCCGCCTCTGGAAGCCCTCGGCCCTGGCGTGGTCGCTGCGCATCGTGCGGGCAGGCGCACTGGGGCCGCACCGGGTGCCGCCGGCTCTGCCGCTGCCCGCGACCGGCGCCCTCGACCTGCCCGGCCGGCCCGTGCCGGTGCCCTGCCACGGGCACACCTCGGGCCACACCGCCTACTTCCTCCCCGCCATCGGGGCGGTGGCCACCGGTGACGCGCTCGTCACCGCCCACCCCCTCTCCCGCACGCCAGGACCCCAGCTCCTGCCGAGACTGTTCTCCACGACCCGGCCGCCACCGCGTCCTCGCTCGACGCCCTCGCCGCACTGGACGCCGGTCTCGTCCTCCCCGGCCACGGCTCCCCCTGGCACGGACCGGTCGCCGACGCCGTGGCCGCGGCCCGCGGGTAGACCCGCCGGCCGCGCAACCCGCCCCTCGCACCATGCACCCCGCCGCCTCACACCAGGGACGACGCAGAGCTCCTCGCACCGGCGGCCCCACCGCGGCGAGCGGCTCCGCCATGATTCGACCAGCCGGCCCGGCCGTCCGGCAGCACGGAGGAGGAGCCGCCGAGTCCGTAGCGGCGGAAGGCACCGGAGCGGCCGGGGCCGTGGGGAGCCTGGAAGATCCAGAGCGAAGCAGCAGGTCAGGAGCGCGTAGGAGGGAAAGATCGCGCCACAGGGGTTGACATGAGCATTGGTATGAACCAATGTCCTGCACCAGGTCGGTGGCCACCGATGTCCCCCTCGTTCGCGAACTCCCCCCACAAGCACCTGGAGATTCCCCGTGAACCGGACCCATCGCAAGAAGCGCGGCAGCAAGCTCCTGGGCGGCGGTGTCGCCCTCGCCCTGGCCACAGGCGGACTCATGGCGGCCACCACGCTCACCGGCAGCGCGGGCGCGGCCGAGAGCGGGCAGACCCGCTCGGCCGTACCCGCTCACGCCGTCACCGGCTACTGGCAGAACTTCGACAACGGCGCGACCGTCCAGAAGCTGGGCGACGTTCAGGACGGCTACGACATCATCGCGGTCGCCTTCGCCGACTCCACCGCCACCGACGGCCAGATCGAGTTCAACCTCGCCCCGGAGCTCGGCTACGCGTCCGAGGACGAGTTCAAGGCCGACATCGCCGCCAAGCAGGCGGCCGGCAAGTCCGTCATCATCTCCGTCGGCGGCGAACTCGGGAACGTGACGGTCGACGACTCCGAGTCGGCGCAGCAGTTCGCGGACAGCGCGTACGCCCTCATGGAGGAGTACGGTTTCGACGGCGTCGACATCGACCTGGAGCACGGCATCAACGCCCAGTACATGGGTGAGGCGCTGAAGTCGCTCGCGTCGAAGGCCGGGGACGGCCTCGTCCTCACCATGGCCCCGCAGACACTGGACATGCAGAACACCGAGACCGAGTACTTCAAGCTGGCGCTCGACGTGAAGGACATCCTCACCGTCGTCAACATGCAGTACTACAACAGCGGCTCGATGGCCGGCTGCGACGGCAACGTCTACGCCCAGGGCACGGTCGACTTCCTGACCGCGCTGGCCTGCATCCAGCTGGAGAACGGCCTCGATGCCGACCAGGTCGGCATCGGCACCCCCGCCTCCACCAAGGGCGCCGGCTCCGGCTACGTGGACCCGGCGATCGTGAACGACGCCCTGGACTGCCTGACCAAGGGCGAGAACTGCGGCGAGTTCAAGCCCGAGAAGACCTACCCGGGGCTGCGCGGCGCCATGACCTGGTCCACGAACTGGGACGCGTCGAACGGTGACAACTGGGTCAACAGCGTGGCACCGCACGTCCACGCACTCCCGTAGTCCGTCCCTCCTACGCCCCACCACTCGGGCCCGGCCGCCGGCTTCGGCGGCCGGGCCCCCTTCCGTTCGCGTCACCGGCTCCCGCGGTCCGGGCGGGCGGCGGCTCAGCGCCCCCGTCTAAGAGGGCCCGGAGTCGTCGCCACAGTCCGCGCCGACGCTCAAGGCTCGGAGACCGGTGGCGGGGCGGGCGTGGGCCCTCGCCGTCGCGGCATCGAGCCGTGGCGGCGAGGGCACACCCTCGGTCAGTGTCCGGCGACGACACCCGACAGCTCGTTGGTGCTCTTGGGCAGGGTGACGGAGCCGATCTTCTTCCCCGTTTCGATGTCGATGGCGTGCAGCGCCTTCCTGCCGGGCTCGGAGACGTAGGCGACGTGCCCGCGTACGAACAGGGTGGGCCGGGCCTGCTGCCAGTCCAGGGGCTCCTGCCAGGCACCCACGGCGGGGATCTTCTTCTCGATCGTGCCGGTGTCCGGGTCGATGACATGAAGGGCGCCGTCGGTTCCGAGGACCAGTGCCTCGCCGTGCGGGCCACGGGCCAGCGAGCGGAAGGAGTAGCTGGTGCCCAGGTCGACCAGGCGGAGCTTCTTCCTCTCGGTGTCGATGAGGGAGACGCGTGTGGGGCGTTCCAGTTCGGCCTCGGGGTCGGTCTTGTAGTCGCCCAGCAGTACGGGCGAGGCGTCGCTGCCAGCCTGGTTGCCGATGCGGCCGTAGTCGTCGGGGGAATCGATCTTGGTGAACGTGCCGTCCTGGTAGATCAGGATGCCGTCCTCGCAGCCGACGGCGACGGCTTCGTTCTCGGCGGCGGCCTCTCCGTGGACGCCGGGGCAGTTCTCGTTGCGCGCGATCTCCTTGTCGTTCCGGTCCAGCACCAGCGCTCCGGTGCGCTTCTCCTCGGTGCCCAGGGTGCTCACGAGTCGGCCGTCGGACAGTTCGATGGCAACACCGTGGTGCGGAGTGGCGGAGGTGTAGGTGCGCCCTGTCGGCTTCTTCCCGCTGCTCAGTGCGGTGGGGTCAAAGACGTTGACCTCCCCGGTGCCGTCGGTGAAGAGCACGGTCCTCGCGGCGTGGCGGACGACGTGGCCCGGCTTGGCGCCCTTGTACTCGATGTCGGTGAGAGCCTGCTCACGGGCGTCCAGGACCCGGAATCCGCTGTCGGTCGAGACGACGACGTGGTCCTTGTCGCCCGCGGGGTTGACCCGGTTGAAACCGGGCAGGTCGATGGTTTTCGCGAGCTTCAGGCTCTCGCCGTCGAGGATGTAGAGGCCACCGTCGAAGGTGGCGACCAGCGGCTCCTTCACCGCCACCGCGGTTGTGGAGCTCGCGGTTCCGTCGGACTCGGTGGCGGTGGAGGAGCTCTCCCCTCCGCAAGCGGTCAGGACCGTGGCGACGGCCATGGCCAGTGCCGTGCCCGTGAGGGCTCTGCCGCGTATCGACGTGTTCATCGGTCTGTTCCTTTCTGCGCCGCGCGGTGGCGGCATGGAGGTACGACGTTCCGGCGCCCGGTGACGGGTGTGCCGGGAGGTTGGGAGGCCGGGAGGGTCAGCCGCCGGTCAGGCCGGTGACCATGGCGGTGGTGTTGGAGCGCATCATCCGCAGGTAGGTGTCGGCGCCCGCGCCCTCGGCGGTCAGGGACTCCGAGTGGAGTGCGATGACGCGGACCCCGCCGCCCGTCTCCGTCCGGAGTACGTCGGCGAGCCGTCGGGGCTGGGAGGAGTCCGCGAAGACCGTGCTCACGCCCGCTCTCTCCATCGCCTCGGTGAGGGAGCGCAGATCCGAGGAGCTGGGTGAGGCCAGCGTGGTTCCGCTCGGGACGACCGCGCCGATCACCTCGAAGCCGAAGCGGTCGGCGAGGTAGCCGAAGACGTGGTGGTTGGTGACGAGGGCGCGCCGGTCCTCGGGGACGCCGCCGAAGGACTTCTCCATCCAGGTGGTGAGGTCCGTGAGCTGCTCGGCGTAGCGTTCGGCGTTGGCCCGTATCGTGCCGGGGTCGACGCCCTTGACGTGTTCGACGACCTGGTCGGCTATCAGGCCGGTGACCTTCCGCATCCGGTCGGGGTCCGTCCAGAAGTGCGGGTCGGGCTGTCCTTCCTCGCCCCCGGGCCCACCGTCGTCGGCGGTGTGGAAGGTGAGCGGGTCGGCCGCCTCGCCGGCCGCGAAGGTGGCGACACCGGCCGCGCGGGCGGCGTCGACGTGTCGCTGGACGTTCTCCTCCAGGCCCAGGCCGTTGTGGACGACCAGGTCGGCCTGTTCCAGCTCGGCGGCCTGGACCGCCGACAGCCCGAAGGAGTGCGGGTCGGCGTTGGGCTTCATCAGGACGGTCACGTCGGCCTGGTCGCCGACGATCTCGCGGGTGACGTCACCGAGGATGTTGGTCGTGACGACGACGGCGGGCCGGTCGTCCCCGGTGGTGCAGGCGGTGACGGTCATGGCCGTCACGAGGGCGAGCAGGCCCGCGATCAGGTGTCGCGCGTGAGCGGTGCCCGCCCTCGCCCGGCGGCGTATCCCGGCCGGGGTCATCGCCCGCCCGCGCGTTCCGGTCCGGCTGATCGTCCGCTTGCGTGCTCCGGTCCGCTTCGTGCTCCGGTTGCGTATTGCGGTCCGGTTCGTCGTGCGGTTGCGCACTCCGGTTCGGCTCATCGTCCGATGCCGTGCTCCGGTCCGGCTCATCGTCCGGTCTCCGCCATGAGGACCGGCTCGACGTCCAGGTCGAAGGAGCGCGCGATGCGCAGGCCGTCGTTGTAGTCGATCTCGAACACCTTCCTGCCCTCGGGGTCGTTGACATAGGCGCGGCTGCGGTCGACCTCGATGACGGGGGCGGTGCCGGCGGAGTGGCCCTGCTTCACCGCTGTCAGCAGCGGTTCGGTCCGTGCGGTCCGCTTTCCGGTCCCGATGTCGTAACCGTGCAGCGCGCCGTCGGTCTCCAGAACGAGCAGCGGGGAGCCCTCGCCCGCCGTGTTGGACGCGACGACGGGTCCGGTGTCCACGTGCCTCCACTCCCGCTCCGTGACGTCGAGGACCCAGACGGCGTCACCTCCGGCCGGGGCGGTGAGGGTGTCGCTGCCGGGCCGTTGACGGAAGGCGGTGGCCCGTTCCCGCTCCGGGACGTGCTTTCCGTACGGGATCTTCTCGGCGGTGAAGGCGCCGCCCCGCTTGCGTACGAGCAGGGCGCCGTCGGCGCAGCCGAGGATGACGCCGCGCCGGGTGACGGCGTCTCCCCGGGGTGTCTCGCACGTCATGTCCGGGGAGGCCACGCGTTCGCCCTTGCGGTCGAGGACGACGAGCCGGGTGGTCCCGCCCCGGTTCGCGAAGGCGAGCAGGTGTTCCTCGTACGGCACGACGGCGCCGGTGTACGTGCCGCGAAGCTCAAGGGCAGTGACGACCCGGCCCTTCTCCAGCTCGCCCCGGTCGTGCAGGACGGTGCGGCCGTTCTCGTCGGTCACCGCCGTCACGGCGGCGTCGCTGCGTATCCGCGCCCGGCTGCCCGCGGGCAGCTCCCCCACGTCCCGTGCCGCCGCGCTGTAGTAGTGGACGTGGTCCCTGTGGTCCACCATCCAGGCGCCACCGTCGAGGACATGGGTGCCACCGGGCGTGTGCAGGTACCCGAACCTGCCGTCCGTGGTCAGCCGGACGGCGTCCTTCACCGCCGCGGTCCTGTGGACCTTGCCGGTGACGAGGTCGAGAACTCTGGTGTTCCCGCTGCCGGGGTCGTTCAGGAGGAGCCGGGACTGCTGCTCGGCGGTCTCCTGGGCTCCCTCGACGTACCCGTGCGGAGTGACGGAGGGACCCCGCGCGTCGGGGTGTGCGGCGTCGCTTTTCTCGCCCGCGCAGCCCGTGGTGAGCAGGGCGGTGAGCACCAGTGCGGCCGATGCCCAGGGAGTGACGTTTCTGCGGATCGTCATGTCGATCGCTTCCGGCTTCTTTCAGTTGGCTTCGAGCAGGGGTGCCGCAGGGCGGTCCCGGCGCGTACGGCGGTCGCGCAGGGCGGACAGCACGTGGGACAGGAAGAACAGGCTGACCGCGAGGGCCGCGATCGTGGCGCCGGCCGCGGTGCTCAGGTGCCAGGACAGCAGCAGGCCGCCGAACGTGGCCGCGCTGCCGGTCAGGGCGGCGAGCACCATGACTCCGCGTACGGAGCGGGCCCAGGGCAGGGCGGCCGCCGGCGGCGCGATGAGCAGTCCGAGGACGAGCAGCGTTCCCACGATGTGGAACGAGGCGACGATCGCCAGACCGAGCAGGCCGAGGAGCACGGCGTGGGCCAGGCGCGGCCGCAGCCCCAGGGTGTGGGCCTTGCGCGCGTCGAACGCGAGGGCCAGGAAGGCGCGGTGGCCGAGGACCGAGACCGCCAGGGCCGCGAGCAGCGCCGCCGCGAGCACGAGGAGGTCCTGCTGCCTGACGGCGAGGACGTCCCCGAAGAGGAATCCGGTCAGGTCGACCGCGAAGGACTGGGAGCGGGACACGATGATCACGCCGAGCGAGAGCATGCCGACGAACAGCAGCCCGATGCCGGTGTCCTGCGACAGCTTCGGTGTACGGCCCAGCGCGGTGACGCCGGCCGTCATGACGGCGGCGCTGACCACCGCGCCCGCCATCGGACTGCCGCCGAGGAGCGCGGCGACCGCGACGCCCGGCAGCAGCCCGTGGGACATGGCGTCACCGAGGAAGGCCATCCCTCTCAGCACCACCCAGGTGCCCGCCAGTGCGCAGATCGCGGACACCAGCATCCCGCCCCACAGGGCCCGCTGCACGAAGGTCACCTCGAACGGGACCGTCAACCATTCCATGCGCCGGACACTACAATGAAAATCATGTTCAACAAACTGCCTGCCTCGCCCACGCCCTCCGTCGACCGGACCACCTCCCTCCGCTTCTCGGGGCTGTGCGCCGGCTATCCAGGGCGCCCGGTGCTCCACCAAGTCAGCGGCGAAATAAAGGAGTTGACGACCACCGTGCTCGTCGGACCGAACGGCAGCGGCAAGTCGACCCTGCTGGGCGTGCTCGCCGGTGTGATCAAGCCGACATCCGGCGACCTCGTCCGCACCGGTGCCCGGCCGCCCGCCTTCGTGCCGCAGCGTGCGGCGGTCGGGGACGCCCTTCCCCTCACCGTCCGGGAGGCGGTGGAGATGGGGCGCTGGGGCGACCGCGGCCCGTGGCGCCGGCTGACCGCGCGGGACCACGCGACCGTGGACGCCGTCCTCGACCGGCTCGGCATCGGTGACCTCGCCCCACGTCAGCTGGGCGAGCTGTCGGGCGGGCAGCGGCAACGCGCCCTCATTGCCCAGGGCTTGGCGCAGGAGTCGGACCTCCTGCTCCTCGACGAGCCGACCACCGGCCTGGATCCGGAGGCCAGGGACCGGATCGGGGAGCTGTTGACGGAGCTGGTCGCCGACGGGGTGACGGTCGTCCAGGCCACGCACGATCTCGCGGTGGCGCGGGCGGCGGACTTCTGCCTCCTGCTCCAGGGGGGCCGCATCGCCGGGCAGGGGCGTCCGGACGAGGTCCTCACCCCGTCGTCGCTGACCCGGATCTGGCAGGCGTTCTAGAGGCCCGGGGACGGTGGAGTCGCCGTGTTTCCCGACGACGTCCTCGCCCCGGCGTCGCTCACCCTGATCCGGAAGGCGCTCCGAAGAACTCGGCCCGGGCCGGGTCGCCGTACCTGCGGACGTGGACGGAGACCCGCGCGCCGTTGACCTCGGCTGCCCGGTCCTCGCGGAAGTGGCGGCGCAGGGTCTCCTCCTTCGCCTCCTCCCGGGGGTCCCCCGATGCGCGCTCCCCCGCCGCCCGTACCACGACGATCCGGGCCCGCTCACCACTGCGCCGGCCGCCCCGGCGAGGAATCCGAGCGCGTCTTCGAGCGCTTCGTCCGGCTCGACGACGCCCGTTCCCGCGACCGCGGCGGCGCCGGCCTGGGGCTCCCCATCGCCCGCGAACTCGCCCAGCGGCACCGGGGCACGCTCGCCCTGGTCCCCTCGGACGCCGGAGCCTGCTTCGAGCTGCGGCTGCCCCGGGCGCCCCTGCCCGTCGACGTCTGAGGCCGCCGACCCCGCCCGCGACGGGGCGGGCGCGGCCGACGGCCCGCCGTCCCGTCCGGCCGCCGCGCCTTCCGGTCCCAGGGCCGAACCGCATATCCGGTCGAGCGGGCGGGTAGGGCCGTGGAGGGCGGTCCCACCGCGTGTCCTCTCCGGGTCAGGTGCCGCCCCCTGTCCTGCGATGGAGCGTCGATGCTGCGGATCCACTTCACGCCCGAGGATCTGACACGGGTCACGGTGGCCCGGGGCCCGGACTTCCTGTGGGAGATCACCAACAGCGTGCAGACGCTCCAACGGACCGACGGGGAGAGGGTGTTCGGAGCCTGGCGGCGATGGGTGCGGCCACGGCTGCCGGAGAGCCGGCTGCTGCTCTCGCCGCTGCTGCCGGCCTACGGCTACTCCCCGGACTTCCTCACCCCCGCTTCGGGTGACCGCAGCACGCTGCAGGCCGCCGTCGACACCCTGCTCGGCACGGAGCGCCCCCGGTTGCGCGCCGAACTGTCGAGGCTGGCCAGGTCGCGGCGGCTGCCGGGCTGGACACGGGCGCTCGCCGAGGGGGACAAGGAGACGCTCGGACGGCTGGGTGAGGCGCTCCACGCCTATCAGGCGGAGGCCCTCGTCCCGCACTGGCACCAGGTGCGTGCGGACATCGACGCCGACCGGGCCCGCCGGATGGAGAGCCTGATGGACGGCGGGACCGAGGCGCTGCTCGCCGGGCTGGGGCCCGGTGTCCGCTGGCGTCCGCCCGTGCTGGAGATGGACTACCCGGTCGACCAGCAACTGCGCCTGCGGGGACGGGGGCTGCTGCTCCAGCCGTCCTTCTTCTGCTGGCCCGCCCCGACCACGCTCGCGGACGCGGAGCTGTCGCCCGTCCTGGTCCATCCGATCCGCCACACGCCGGACTGGCTCGCCTCCGGGGCCGGACGGCCCGACAGCGACAGCCTCGGGCAGCTCGTCGGCCGGACCCGGGCGGCCCTGCTGCGGGCCACCCGCACAGGCTGCTCCACCGTGGAGGCCGCCCGGCTGCTCCAGGTGACGCACCCGGCGGTCAGCCAGCACGCGAACGTGCTGCGGGCGGCGGGCCTGATCACCACCGTCCGTACGGCCGGACGGGCCTTCCACCTCGCGACGGCCGAGGGCCGGGCGCTCCTGGCGGCCGAGCACCGGGATGGTCCGGAGCCCATGTAAGCCTGGGCTTACGGGACTTGTGTCCGTTCGACGGGGGCCGCCACGCTGTCTGCCACCGCCGCACCCCCACGCCGCTCACCCCCGCAGCGCCCCTCCCCCACAGGAGCCCCCATGCGCACGAGACTGCTCTCCGGCACGGTCGCCGCCCTCGTCCTCGGCACCCTGCTGCTGCCCGCGACCGCCCAGGCGTCCGCGACGTCCTCCGTCCCCGTGCTGGACGTACGCGCGCAGGAAGCCACCGCCGGGACCGCCGTCGCCTCCGGATACGGCGAGCCGGGCACCCGGCTGCGCGTGGAGGCCGGTCGCACGGCCGGCGCACGCTGGCTGGAGATCGCCTACCAGGTCCAGGAGACCGGCTACTGGTGCGGGCCCGCCGCGACCCGTATCGCGCTCTCCGCACGCACCGCCCCGCCCAGCCAGGCCGCCCTGGCCGCACAGCTGGGCACGACCCAGGCGGGCACGGACCACATCGGGCAGATCACCCGGGTGCTCAACGCCCGCCTCGGCACCGGCTGGTACGAGACCAAGGAGATGCCGAACGATCCGCCCACCCCGGCGCAGCGGGACCTCCTCTGGCACGACATCGTCTTCGACATCGACCGGAACCACCCGCTGGTGGCCAACATCGTCGCCCCGCCCGGCAACCAGCCGCCCGGCTATCCGCCCGGCCAGACGATCTACCACTACTTCACCGTCTTCGGCTACGACGCGGTCGACCGCACCGTGCTCATCGCCGACCCCGCGTCCTTCGGCGGCAACCAGATCTACTGGCTCTCCTTCGACCAGCTGGCCTCGCTGATCCCGCCGAAGGGCTACTCCGCCTGACCCCGTGGAGCGGCCCCGCGCCGCCCACCGCCCCGATTCCCCCTTCCCGACCCTGGAGGTCATGTTGAGCACCGCCCACCCCAGCCGCCGAGGTGTGATGAAGGCCGCCGCCGGACTCACCGCCATGACCGCCCTCGGCACCGGAGGGGTCCTGGCCTCGGCGTCCGCCGCCCATGCCGCCGGCGACGGGTTCGGCCTGCGCATCGTGGACCGCAACGAGTCCGACGCCCGCATGCGCTACTACCGCTTCGCCACCTCCGCCATCGGCTGGAACCCCGGGGTCAACGTCCTCCTCCCGGACGGGTACCACACCTCGGGGCGCCGGTACCCGGTCCTGTACCTGTTCCACGGGGGCGGTACCGGGCAGGACTTCATCACCTTCGACCGGATGGGCATCCGCGCCTGGACCGCCGGGAAGCCGCTCATCGTGGTGATGCCGGACGGCGGGGCCGCGGGCTGGTACTCGAACCCGGTCCACTCCAACACCGGGGCCCGCAACTGGGAGACCTTCCACATCGCCCAGCTGCTGCCGTGGGTCGACGCCAACTTCCGTACGTACGCGGAGTACAACGGCCGGGCCGTCTCCGGCTTCTCCATGGGCGGCTTCGGCGCGCTGAAGTACGCGGCCAAGTACTACGGGCACTTCGCCTCGGTCAGCTCGCACTCCGGTCCGGCCAGCCTGCGCCGCGACGCGGGTCTCGTCACCCACTGGGCCAACCTCTCCTCGGCCGCCGTGGAGCTGGGCGGCGGCACGGTCTACGGCGCGCCGCTGTGGGACGAGGCCCGGGTCAGCGCCGACAACCCGGTGCAGCGGGTGGAGAGTTACCGCAACAAGCGGGTGTTCCTGGTGGCCGGCACCAGCCCCGACCCGGTCAACTGGTTCGACACCGTCAACGAGACGCAGGTCCTGGCCGGGCAGCGGGAGTTCCGGGGCCGTCTCGGGTCGGCCGGCATTCCGCACGAGTGGCACGAGGTGCCGGGCGGGCACTTCGTACGCCCCGACCTCTTCCGCCGGGACCTGGACGGGATCGTCGCCCGCCTCCGTAAGGCCTGACCACCCTCACCACAGCCGCTCGCATGAGCGGGCCCCTCACCAGACGCGCTGGGCACCGGGCGGTGAGCACCTCAGGGCGAGTAATCATGACAGAGTTATTGGTCTATACCTTGACTCGATCATGTCAAGTTCGCTTGAGTGTGTTCACACCCCCATCACGGACGCGCCCGGACTCTGCACATCTCCGGTCCGGGCGGCCGTTGTGCGTATTGGAGTGATCGAGTGCTCAGACATCGCATCGCGAGAACGCTCATGGCCCTACTGCTCGCCACCGGCCTTGCCGTGGCCTTCGCTCCGGCGATCTCCGCGGCCCCCGCGAAGGCCGCCGCAAGCCTGTGCGACACGGCGCGCAACTGGCAGGCGGGCACCTGGTACACGGCAGGCACCGTCGTCCGCTTCAACGGCAGCTATTACATCGCCGAGCACGACAACCCGGGCTACGACCCGACGATCAGCACCTGGTACTGGGACCCCTACAGCTGCGGCGGCGGTGGCAACCCGCCGACCACCGGCTTCCCGGTCAGCGAGGCCCAGTTCAACCAGATGTTCCCGGGCCGGAACTCCTTCTACACCTACAGCGGCCTGGTCTCCGCCCTGAGCGCGTACCCGGCGTTCGCCAACACGGGCAGCACCGAGGTCAAGCGCCGTGAGGCGGCGGCCTTCCTGGCCAACGTCAGCCACGAGACCGGCGGCCTCGTCCACATCGTCGAGCAGAACACCGCCAACTACCCCCACTACTGCGACTGGAGCCGGCCGTACGGCTGCCCGGCAGGCCAGGCCGCGTACTACGGCAAGGGCCCGATCCAGCTGAGCTGGAACTTCAACTACAAGGCCGCCGGTGACGCGCTCGGCATCGACCTGCTGAACAACCCCTGGCTCGTCCAGAACAACGCGTCCGTCTCCTGGAAGACCGCCCTCTGGTACTGGAACACCCAGAACGGCCCGGGGTGGATGACCGCGCACAACGCGATCGTCAACAACCAGGGCTTCGGCCACACGATCCGCGCGATCAACGGCAGCATCGAGTGCAACGGCGGGAACCCCGCCCAGGTGCAGAGCCGCATCAACAAGTTCCAGCAGTTCACCCAGATCCTGGGCACCACACCGGGATCCAACCTGAGCTGCTGACAACCCCTCCGGACGGTCGCGGGCCGGGGAGAGGATCCCCGGCCTGCGATGCCCGCCCACCGCCCGGGTGGGCGGGTCGGCCGTCCGGTCAGTTGTTCAGCCAGAGCGAGAGGTTCAGCGCCGCCGCGTAGCCGACCCAGAGCAGGTAGGGCACGAGCAGCAGGGCGGCACGGCGGTCCACCCGGGCGGCGAGCAGAGCCGTGGTGAGGACCGCGGCCAGGAGCAGGGCGATGTCGAGGAAAGCGGCTCCGTACTGTTCGGCGGCGAAGAACAGGGGCGTCCACAGCGCGTTCAGCGCCAGTTGTACGCCCCAGGCGACGAGCGCCGGACGGCGGCCGGGGGCGGGGCGGCGCGCCACGAGCCAGCCCGCCACCGCGATCGTCCCGTAGAGCACGGTCCACACCGGACCGAACAGCCATCCGGGCGGCGCCCAGGCCGGTCGGTCGAGCGCGGCGTAGGTGGAGCCCGCATCGCCGGAGGCGGCCGCGCCGACACCGGCGACGGCGTAGCAGAGGATCAGCATCAGCAGCAGGACCGGCCAGGTCCTGGAGCGGGCGGGTGCCGCTCCGGCCGTGGATGTCGACGGTGTCGACGGCACTGGGTGACTCCTGTGGGGTCGGGTCGGCGCACCGGACCGGCGCTCCGTGGGGCCACAGGTACCCCGGCCCGGCTCCTTCAGCCGTCAGCGGCCCGCAGAGCACCGGATGAGCGCAATCGGGGGCGCGACGACGGCCGCGGCCGATGTCCCCGCCCCCGTCCGCTAGGCGTCCCGACGACGGCGGCGGGCCCGTTCGAACTCGGTGACGTCGGACATCCAGGGGCCGTACGGATCGAGGGCGGCGCACCCGCCACGGGCGAAGGCGCCCACCACCGTCCGGTAGCCCGCCATCCCGTCGACCAGGCCGTACTCGACGCGGTACTCCGGATCGGCGCCGCCCCGTCCCGCGCGCACCGTGGTGACCCGGGCGACGGAGTCCGCGTAGAAGTGGAGCTGGATCCCTTCGCCCAGGGCCTCGTCCTCGATGGTGAACACCTCGTTGTCCGGGCCGGAGCGCTCTGCGACGAACTCCCAGAAGTCGGCGGTGGCGGGGCGGGGGCCGGTCACGGACCACTTCTTCTCGCCGCCCTTGTCGTCGGTGAACGACAGGGCCGTCTTCCTGCCGCTCCCCACGGAGGCGCCGGTGCCGGTGCCCGGCTCCTCGTCCTCTTCCACGGGTGCCTCGCGGGCGCGCCGGGCGGCCTCCGAGCAGATCAGGAAGCTCACGGTACGCAGCGCCTCGTCGGCCAGTCCGGGGTACGCGCGGCGCACGGCCGCGCCGACCGCCGCCTCCATCCGCTGCCAGTCCCGCTTGTCCGTGGCCCGCTTCCCCTTGCGCGGATCGCGGCCGATCCGCATCCCGGCCCCCGCCCGTTCGGCGGTGGCGATCACCGCCGTCACCTCGGGCAGCAACGCGGGATCGACGGCGTCGGGCAGCCGTCGCGGGACGGTCGCTCCGTGCAGGTACTGGCCCGTGTACTTCAGGAGCGCCGCGTCGAGCGGAGCGAGTACGGTTCCGCGCTCGGCACGCCGCCGGTCGGCGTGGTACGTCTGTGCCCGTCGCGCGTCCGCCGTCTCGGTGGCGGTCTTCATGGCCGCGCAGACCTCACCGCGTTCGAGCAGGGAGATGCCGGCCCCGTGGGCGACGAGCCGGCTCCTGTCCCACGGAATGCGCCGGAAGAGCGCGTCCACGTCCGCGGGCCCGGCGAGGAGGACGGGGTCCAGGAGGGCGACGGCCGCGTCCTCGTCGAGGGCGCCCCGGGTCCCCGCGGCGTCGCACAGCGGGAGGACCGCGCTCCACAGCAGCAGATGCCTGGCCAGGTCCCGCTCGATCACCGCGCGGTGGGGCTCGCCGATCGGGAACGTGAACGTACGCGGCTCGTGGTTGGCGTCGGCCCCGGCGCCCAGCATGAGTTTCAGCTCACCGTCCTCACGGACCACGGTCGGGATCCAGCCGCTGTTGCGCGTGAACACGATGTCTCTGGGCATCGCACGAGAGTAGCCGCTGCCCTCCCCCGGCCCGTCGGCCCCTGGTGCCCGGAGATCGCGCACACGCCGTCCGTGACATCCGCCGGGCGCGTACGCGGACGGGTCGGCGCATCATGGGGACATGCCATCGGAGCGCAGCGGCCCGGAGCGGACGGACGACGGGCGGTACGTCGTCGTGCGGGGGCGGCGCTGGCGGGCCACGGACCCGGACATCCCGGAGGCCGACGCCGCCGCCCTGCGCTCCCACCTGATGGCCGCGCGCCGGGCCGTGAAGGAGGCGGGCCGCGCAGCGGACGACGCCGCGCTCCGCCGGGCGCGCGAGCGGGTGCAGCAGGCCAAGGTGGCCCTCGGGGAACGGGGCACCCCTTGGTGGGAGCAGTCCCCCGCCGAGCGGTCGCGGCGGTGGCGCGACGGGCTCGCCCGGCTGGACCGCCTGCACGAGGACTGAGGACGCGGGGCGGGAGGACGCGGGCCGACGAGGCGGGGCCCAGCCGGGACGACGGCTCGGGGCACCTGCCGACCGGATCGGCCGTCTCCATTCGCCATCAGCCATCAGCCATCAGCCATCGGCTGCGGCTGCGGCTGCGGCTGCGGCTGCGGCTGCGGCTGCGGCTGCGGCTGCGGCTGCGGCTGCGGCTGCGGCTGCGGCTGCGGCTGCGGCTGCGGCTGCGGCTGCGGCTGCGGAGAACCCCCTCACGTCCGGTCCGGCCGCGTCGACCTCGCGGCGTCCGCGAGCCCCGGCCCGGCCCGGACCACCGCCGGACCACCGCCGGATCGGCGTCCCGTCGTCCCGGGACGGGCCCGTCCCCGCAGGTCAGAGACCCGGGAATCCCGACATCTCCGAAGCAACCGGGACAAGGTTGCCAGGCCTGACACACCGCCACAGACTCTGAATCCCCGGCCCGTCGGCGCAGTCGCCGTACGGCCGGAGGCGGGGCGTGTCCACCGCCGGACCGCACGTCCGGCGGCACCGGCACCGCGTCCGCGGACGTCCGGTGCGTCCGAGCACGCCCGCCACCCATCACAGGACCCAGGATCCGGAGAGAGAACATGAAGAAGTCGCTGCACCGACTCGCCGTGGGCGGTGCCCTCGTGGCGCAGGCCCTCGTGCTGACGCTGGGAGCCCCCGTACCGGCCGGCGCCGAGCCGGCCGCCAAGAGTCCGGCCACCGTCACCACCGCCGCGGCCACGCCCGACGCGCGCTTCGCCAGTCACGTCACGGTCAAGCCCGGCTGGGAGCTGGCGCGCGTCAGGGCGTACGCCCGGGGTGACTCCGAGATCGTGGGAGAGATCAAGCCCGGCCAGTCGTGGCCCTGCTCCGGGGGCTGCGGGACCGTGGCGGGGGGCCACGTGACCGCCTGCGGGACCTCCAGCGACCGCTGGTACGCCATCAGTTACTACGGCTACGTCCGGTACGTCTCCGCCACCTGCGGCACGGTCGTCTGACCGGCCCGCACCGCTGCCGGTGAGCGCCCTTCCCACGATCAGGGCCTCACCGGCAGCGCTCGGGGGAGCCGGACGGGTCAGCCCCGGGCGACGGCGATCGCGCCCGAGAGCCGCTCCCCCGCCTCGTAGATCATGTACGGCACCCCGCCGTCGGTGCCGAACGACGGGGCCGCCGCCCGGCCGTTCTCCGGGGCCGCCGTGCCGGAGTTGTAGAAGACGCCGAGGTGGTTGCGGCGGGTGAAGTCCATACCCACCTCGGTGATCTTGATGTCTCCGCCGCTGCCCTTGTCGGTGTGGTAGACGACGTACGCGCTGCCGCCCCGGGTCAGCAGGTGCGGACCGCTGACGTTCACCGCTCCGACCGCCGCGTGGTCGATGAGCGGCTGCTGGGCGAAGCTCCAGTTCCGGCCGTCCGCGGACCAGCCCCAGCCGATGTCACGGTGGTTGTTCGCCTGGTTCCACATGAAGAGCATCACGTACTTCGCGCCGCGTGCGGGCAGGTCGTGGCGGAAGACCCGGGCGTAGGAGGCCTCGCGGGAGCCCGTGGGCAGCATGGCCGTGGTGAGGACCGTCTTGTCGTAGGTGAAGGTGATGCCGTCCTTGGAGCGGGCGAGGCGGGTGGTGTTGTTCTCGCCGTGGAAGTAGAGCCACATCTCGCGGGCGTCGGCGTTCCACAGGACGTGCGGCGAGGAGACGTGGCTGACGTTGTAGTGCGGCGCCCAGTCCTTGCGGACGATCGGGTTGGCCCTGTACTCGGTGAAGGGGCCCTCCAGCGAGTTGCCGTAGGCGAGGCAGATGCCGCCGGGGGCGTCGTGCGGCGCGTAGTAGAGGTAGTAGCGGCCCAGCGGGTTGCTCAGCCGGTCGTACACCCCGCGGATGCAGGGGAAGATGATCTCGCCGGTGGGGTTGTACGAGAGCTGGCCCGGCTTCAGCAGGGTGCGGACGTAGCGGTAGTTCGGGAAGCCCGCGGGGGCGGCGGCTGCCGGGGCGGCGCCCTGGGCCCCGACGGCGAGGAGGGCACCACCGGCGGTGGCGGTGCGCAGGAAGAGGCGGCGGTCGAGCGTCATGGCGTTACGGCTCCTTCGTGCGGGTGGACGGGTGTCGGTGTTCTCGTGCGGTCCGAGCGGGGGCGGGTGGTCCGAGCGGGGGCGGGTGGTCGTCCGGTCGGCGCCGGACGGGTTCTCGTACGGTCAGAGCTGGGTGGCGGCCGTGACGATCAGGCCGCCCAGCGCGACGCACCACACGTACGGCAGGGTGCGCAGCATGACCTGTTGCGGGCTGACGCCGGAGTACTGCGCCGCCCACACCGTCTGGGTGCTGGTCGGGTCGCTGACCCCGAAGACCTGGTTGTACGAGGCGGTGAGGCCCAGCACCGCGACGGCCGGGTAGATGCCGGCGGCGATGAGGACCCCGGCGATCCCGGCGCCGAGGCCGTAGACGTTGAGCGGGCCCCGGTAGAGGCAGAGCGGGACGAGCAGGGTGAAGACGATGACGAAGACCACCGGGTTGCCCGGTGCCACGGCCTTCACCAGCGGGTCCAGCGCCGCAACGGCACCGGGGAGCTTCACCGCGGCGAGCAGGACGCCGATGGCGACGAAGAGCGCGATGGGCGGGGCGGCGACCTCGAACCCGCCGTAGAGGGTGCGCAGCAGCCGCTTGTTGAGCATGCCGGGCCGGGTGGTGGTCACCAGGGCCCAGAGCACGCCGGCGAGCATGGAGGGGATGATCGGGAGTTCGAAGCCGAGCGCGAGGACCAGCGGTACGGCCGGGGCGAGCAGCGCGTACCAGGGCGCGTCGCCCATCCGCAGGGCACGGCTCCGGCGCCGCTCCCCCGGGCTCTTCGGGCTGTCGTCGCCGGAGCGTTCGGCGGCGGACGCCAGGGACCAGGCGTGTTCGACGCCCTTGCGGCGGGTCTCCACGAGGACGAAGAGGACGGCGAAGAAGGCGGCGAAGGGGAACAGCCTCATCATGAAGCTCTTCACCGTGTCGACGGGCAGTTCCAGGGCGGTGGAGAAGAACTGCCAGACGGGGAGTTCGAAGGGGAGCCCGGCGGCGATGCCCATGAGGATGGTGCCGGCGGCGGTGGTCTTCGGTACGCCGACGGCGATCATGGCGGGGATGCCGATGATGCCCGCCATCATCGCGGCGGGGGCGGAGCCGGTGACGGTGCCGATGAGGGCGGAGACGGCGAGGACGCCGAGGGCGACGACGGTCGGGCGGTCGCCGCCGAACTCGACGATCTTGCGGACGAGGGTGCCGGCGATGCCGGTCTCCTCCATCAGCTTGCCGAGCCAGGAGCCGATGAGCACCGCGAGCATGGTGGCGGCGAGCATCGGCGCGCCCTGCTGGAGCACCGTGTCGAGAACGCTGTTCTCTCCGGTGAGCGGTGCTCCGGCGACCAGCGCGATGGCGACGGCGAGGAGCACGAGGGCGAAGGCGGTGGGCAGCTTGCGGGTGAGCATGAGCCCGACGCCGGCGAGCATGAGCAGCAGGATGACGATTCCCATGGCGGGTCTCAGTCCTCTCCGAGGGCCTGGACCGCGCCCATGAGCGCGGCGGTGAGCAGGAGCGGGGAGCGGCCCAGGCCGCAGACGGCCCCCGCGTAGGCGTGGGCGGCGAGTTCGTCGGCTCCGGCGACATGGCCGGGGACGCGGAGCCGGCCGAGCCGCAGGGCGGTGTGGCCGAGCCGGTCGCGGAGCGCCCGTCGGGTGCGGGGGTCGTGGTGGAGCAGGCCGTGGGCGTGCTCGTGGGCGAGGGCGGCGGCCCGGAGCGACCCCGTGGGGTAGCGGTCCCGCCAGCCGAGTACGTCCACCAGCTGTTCGCCGAGGGCGAGGGTGTCGGTGAAGAGTTCGACGGTGGGCTCGGGGCGGGAGGTGTAGCGGGCGAGCAGCAGCCGGTCGAGGCCGCCGGTGGTCTCGACGACCCGCGCCGGGTGCGGGACTTCGGCCGCCGGGGGCGTGGACGCCGCCAGTTCCCGGCCGAACTCCGTCGCCGTGCGGGCCCAGTGGCGCAGCAGTGCCGGGTCCCGGGTCTCGTGGGTCGGCGTGCCCGCGAGCAGCCGTACGCCGAACTCGGTGTCGTCCAGGTCCGCCAGCCGTGCGCAGTCGGCGCGCAGGGCATCGCGGCGGGCGGGGGTGAGAGCGGCGAACGCGGCGGCCGTACCGGGGTGCCGGCGCGGCGGGCCCGCCGTACCGGCTCTCCCGGCGCGGGAGCGGGTGGCCGCGGGCGACGGTGCCGGAGGTGTGCGGGGGCTCATGTGCGCGCCTCCACGACCGCGACCACCGGTTCGTCCGCCGCACGTGAGCGCAGTTCGCCGCGGGCCAGGGCGAGCAGGGGGCCCGCCTCCAGGATGCCGGAGAGGTCGGCGATCCGGGTGCCGAGGAGCAGCCGGAGCGCGGGGGCGCGGACGCCGCCGTCGCCGTACGAGGTGGCGTCGCGCACCAGGTCGGCGAGGAGTTCGGGGGCCTGGCCGACCGTGGTGGTGGCGACCGTGGCGTCGGCGGCGTGCAGCCGCACCACGCCGTCGGCGTCGAGCACCCGTACGGGGTGGCGGGTGCGGCGGAAGCGGCGGTGGTGGTCGGAGCCGTAGACCGTGTGCGTGGGGGTGGCGGCGAGGATCCGCACGGCGGAGGGGTCGGCCTTGAGGCTGGCCGCCGCCGCTTCGAGCCGTTCGGCGTCGTCGGTGCGGCGGGCCCGGTCCTGGGTGCGCAGTTCGGTGGCGCCGGTGGCGACGGCCCGTACGGTGTTGGTCCGGGGGTCGACGGTGACCTCGACCTCCACGGCGGCGGGCGCGGCTCCCTGGGCGACGACGGCGGCCTCGGCCTCGTTGCGTACGCCGAGGATCTGCTCCTGGGTGGCGCCCGGGATGATCCGCTCGACCTGTTCGCGCACGAGCGCGAGGGCGACCCCGATCGGGCTGATGACCTCGCTGTTCCGCGCGATCCGGCCGGGCAGTCCGGTGTCGGCCGCCAGGTGCGGGGTGACCGAGGCGGCGCCTCCCCCGCCGCCGACGAGGACGGCGGTGTCGCGGTCGAGGCGGTAGTCGCGGATCATCGCCTCGGTGACGTCCTTGACCTGCTTCACCCCGGCGTCGAGGAGCTGGGTGGCGGCCCCGGCCACGTCGGTGCCGAGCGCGTCGGCCAGCGGCTGGAGCGCGGCGCGCGCCGCTTCGGGGTCGCAGGCGGCGAAGTCGCCCTCCGGGACCCGGCCGAGCGCGTTCGCCGCGCAGGTCATGGTGAGGGCGAACCGGCCGCCGGCCGCGTCCAGTACGGCGTAGTCGTCGGGGTCGCCGTCCAGCGGCCGTACGGTGACGAGCCGGGCGCCCGCCAGGTCGGCCGGGTCGGCGTAACAGGCGTACGGCAGGCCCGCGATGTGGGCGCTGCGCGGTCCGACGGCGTGCACCTTGCCGCCGGAGATCCGGGCCATGGAGCCGCCGCCGACGCCGACGGTGCGGACGTCGAGGGCGGAGAGGTAGGAGGAGCGGCCGAGGATCGTGGCGTGCCGGACGGCGACCTTGCCGCGCCGGACGACGCTGATGTCCGTGGAGGTGCCGCCGGTCTCCAGGAACACCCCCTCGCTGACCCGCTCCCGCATCAGAGCCCCGGCGACTCCGGCCGCCGGGCCGGACAGGACGGTGAGCAGGGGGCGTCCGCGCATCTCGTCCAGGGACATGACGCCGCCGTCGCAGCGCATCACCATCAGCGGCGCGGTCACCCCGGCGGCGGCGATGGAGCGGTCCACCAGGTCGGCGGTGGCGAGCATCTTCGGCAGGATCGCCGCGTTGACCACGGCGGTCCGGGTGCGCTTGCGGAGCCCGTACAGCGAGGTGATCCTGTGGGCGGCGGTCATCGGGAGCCCGTGTCCGCGTGCGGCGTCGAGGACGGCCTCCTCGCCGTCGGGTACGTCGACGCTGAACGGTTCGCTGGCGACGAGCACATGGGCCCCGGCGGCGGTGAGCCGGTCGACAGCCGCGTGGACGGCGGCAATGTCGTCGGGGTCGTCGACGTGGGCGTAGTGGAGCGGGAGCCTCTTGCCGGGGGTGAGTTCGAGGTTCGCCAGGGCGGCGAGGCGCTTGGTGGGGAGCGCCCCGGGGCCGGTGCCGATGCCGATCAGGCCCACGGGGGCGACGTCGCCCTCCAGCAGGGCGTTGGTGGCCTGGGTGGTGCCGTGGGCCAGGAAGGCCACGTCCTCGGGGGCGCTGCCGACGTCCTTGAGCAGCCGGTCGAGCGCCTCGACGATGCCGTGGGCGACCCCGTCCTCGTGGTGGTGGCTGGTGGGGACCTTCACCTGGGCGACGAGTTCGAGGGTGGCGGAGTCGACGGCCACGGCGTCGGTGAAGGTTCCGCCGACGTCGATGCCGACGCGTATGCGCTGCGGTCGGGGCGGGTCGTGCTGTTCCTCGGTCATGCTGGTGACACCTCCTTGTGTCGGGTGGACCGGACTGCGGTACGGGGACGGTCAGTAGCCCCGGACGTCGGGCCAGTGGCGCTGGACGCCGGCCCGGTCGAGCACGCGGGTGAACTCCTCCAGCCGCTTGTCCTCCTCCTGCACCTGGTGCGGGCGAACGCCCTCCTCCAGGCAGTGGGCGGCGAGCGCCCCGGCGGCCTCGCCGATGTTCCACTCGACGGGGTGGAGGCGGTAGCAGCCGTTGGTGATGTGGGTGGTGCCGATGTTCTTGCCGGCGGGCAGCAGGTTGCGCACCCGGCGGGGCAGGAGGGCCCCGAGGGGGATCTCGAAGGGCACGGAGCCGATGTCGATGTAGTTGTCGCCGCCGGTGGAGGGGTGCAGGTCGATGCGGTAGCCGCCGACGCCGACGGAGTCGCGGTGCCGGGTGCCTCCGTACGGTCCGACGAGGTCGATGGCCACGTCGTGCTCGGTGACGGTGGTGACGGCCTTGATGCGGCGGGACTCGCGGACGTACGGGGCCTTGGCGAGGCCGTCGGCGGTGCCGGTGACGTCGGGGCGGAGCCGCAGGCCGGGGAAGCCGGTACCGCCGTCGGTGCGGGGGGCCTCGGTCTGGAGCCAGTACAGGACGGAGAGCGAGAGCTGGCGGGCCTCGGCCACCGCCGCGCGGCCGGTCTCCTCGCCCGCGCCGATGAGGGGCTTGAGCCAGTAGTCGTTGAGCGGCCAGTTGACGAGGGTGATGTCGGAGTCGAACGCGCCGGGGCGGTGCAGCTTGCGGGCGAGGATGCGGCGGAAGCCCCACAGCTCCTTGTCGCCCGCGTCGGCGCTCTGGTCGGCGTTGACGGCGAGCGGGTCGACGTCGGGGTTGGGTTCGAAGGTGCGGGTGACGGCCGCGAGGGAGCGGGGGTCGGGGGCGGTGAAGCTCAGGAGGGGGCCGGGCCAGAAGTCGGGGCGGTAGGAGCGCCAGAAGGCGTAGTCGTCGGGGCGGTCGATGGTGTGGTTCTCGCCCTGGTGGTGGGAGAGGGCGAAGCAGACGGTGATGCCCTGCTGGTTGAGGGGGTCGGCGGTCTCGGGGGCGTGCGGCTCGTCGTGCTCGGAGCGGGCCTCGGCGCCCAGCGCGTGTTCCACGTCGGCCAGCTCCAGCAGTTCGCCGGTCTCGGTGGCGTCGATGACGTAGGGGGCGGCGACGGTGTGGCGGGCGCCGTCGCGTACGTCCTCGAAGGTGACCGCGCGGACGGAGTCCCCCTCGGTGTCGGCGGCGACGGGGCGGGTGTGGGTGAGGACGGTGAGCCGTCCGGCGGCGATGTGCGGGGCGAGCATCGCCTCCAGCACGGCGAGGGCGACGCGCGGTTCGTGGCAGAGCTTGCTGACGCGGCCCGCGCCCGGGTTGAGCAGCGGGAGGTCCAGGGCTTCGGCGCGCATCGGGTACCACTGCCGGTAGTGGGCGCGGATCGACTCGCGCAGGGTCCGGTAGGTGTCGGTGACGCCGAACTGCTCGACCCAGGGGTGCTCGTCCGGCGGGACGGCCTGCGAGGTGAGCTGGCCGCCGATCCAGTCGGTCTCCTCGGTGAGGACGACGGTGCGGCCCGCCCGGCAGGCGGCGAGCGCGGCGGCGACGCCGCCCGTACCACCGCCCGCGATGAGCACGTCGGTCTCGTGGGGGGCGCCGATGGGGGTGGGCATACGGTGCTGACTCCTTGCGCTGGGTGTTCGGGGCGTGGGCGGTACGGGGTGGAGCGTGGGGCGGTACGGGGTGGGGCGCGGGTCTCAGCCCGTCCGGCCCGGCGGTGGGCCCGCCGTGGTACCGGGGCGGAACGCGCACGCCACCAGGGGCTCGGTGTGCTCCCGGCCGGAGAGCTGGGCGATGAGCAGCCGGACGGCGGCCGCGCCGAGGTCGGCCCGGGGGATGTCGAAGCCGGTCGGCGGACGGGCGGCGGCCAGGTCGGCGGGGGGTGAGCCGAGGAGCGCCAGCGACACGTCGTCCGGCGCGGCGAGCCCGGCGGCGGCGACGGCCGTGTGCAGGGCCCGCCAGGCGGCACCGGTGTCGGTCTCCTCGGCGACGAACGCGGTGACGCCCTCGGCCAGCCGGTCGCGCACCCAGGCGGCGGTGATGTGCTGCTCGGCGTGTGCGGTGCGCACGACGGCGGCGGGGCCGTCGGCGGCGTGCGCGGCGAGCGCGGTGCGGAAGCCGTGCTCGCGGTCGGTGGAGGCCGGCGCCTCGTCGTCCTCGCGGACGAGCACGATCCGCCGGTGGCCCAGGGACGCCAGGTGGCGGACGACCTCGGCGCTGGCCGCGACGTAGTCGGCGCCGACCCAGGCGAGTCCCTCCAACGCGTCGCGGCGGCCGATGTGCACGGCGGGGTAGCCGTCCGCGACGAGCCGGCGCAGCTGGTCGTCCGGGACGTGGCGGCCGAGGAAGAGGCAGCCGTCGGCGAGCCGGACCCGGTTCAGCGCCCCGGGGTCCCCCGCCTGGGCCCCGCCGGGGCTGGACCCGGTGAAGAGGACCAGGTCGAAGCCCTGGGCGGCGGCCTCCTGCTCGACGCCGACGAGGATCGGGTAGTACGAGTGCTCGACGGCGGTCGGGAAGGTGGCGGTGAAGCTGAAGACGCCGAGGAGGTTGTTCCGGGCGGCGGCGAGACGGCGGGCCGCCGGGTCGGGCACGTAACCGAGTTCGCGGGCGGCCGTGAGCACCCGGGCCCGGGTCTCCTCGTGCAGGGCGATGCCCTGCTTGTTGCCGCCGAGCACCAGCGACACCGTCGTCTGCGACACCCCGGCGAGCCGGGCCACCTCGGCCTGGCGCGGTCGCCCGCGCCGCTGCCGGGAAGGTCCCTTTTCAGCCATGCTCTACTCCCTCGACTAATGCGCATTAGCCTCGGCCTGCGTGTGGATGCACGGGTGCTAATGCGGATTAGCCAGCACCTTGCCGCCGGTCGGGCGAGGGGGTCAAGAGGGGTGGAACGACTAATAATCGACTAATAATCGGCGCCTGGAAGGAGCGAGGACGGCGGGCAGGCCGACGGTGGCGGCCGGGGCCCCCGGGTCGGGACCGTCCCGGGGCGCCGGCCCGAGCCCCGCACCGGACGCCCGCCCTGACCTGGGCCGTCGCCCCGAGGACCCTCCGCCGCCGCCGTCCGGGAACTTGACGGATCAGCGGGCTCCGCGTTGACCCCCGCGCGACGTGATCGGCAGGATCACCGGTATGGCGAACTCCATCATCGAAAAGTCCCCGCTGTTCGAACTCCGTGCCGACAAACGAGTTTCCGCGTCTCCGGAAAAGGTCTACGCGGTCGTCAGCGACCTTCCACGCCAGGCCGAATGGAGCCCGGAGTGCCGGGGCGGCGAGTGGATTTCGGGAGAGCCTTCCGCCGTCGGCTCGATCTTCCGCGGGGAGAATCTGCGCAGCGAGGACGTGGTCTCCTGGGCTCCGCTGATCCGCGGCACCTGGTACACCGAGGCACGGATCGTCGCGGCCGAGCCGGGCCGGACCTTCCAGTGGGTGATGCTCACGCACGCCCAGGAGGACCAGGAGAGCCTGTGGGGCTTCGACGTCGCGGCCGACGGGGACGGCACGGTCCTCACCCACCATTTCCGCATGGGCAAGGCGACCGCCGGAATTCATAAGATCGTCAAGGACATGGACGAGCAGGAACGCGCCCAGTTCGTCACCGACTGGACCGCCAAGCTCGCACAGGATCTGGACGAGACCCTCGACCGGATCAAGGTCGTCATCGAAAAGCAGTGATTTCCGTTCACCCGCTCCACCTCCCTCGCCGCGTTCTTCTGCGCGGCCGGTCGACCGTGCGATAAATCCTGTTCCGCGAATGGCGCGGAACAGGACAGCGGGTTTCCGTTCCCCCTCCATGAAGGAAACGACGGAAGGCACCCGGGCACGCTGTCCGACAACCGCCGCGTCACCGCCGCTGCCGGCGTGCCCGGACGCGCCCCGGCACGCCCCTCCGACACAGGAGTTCCACAGACATGAAGACCCGACGGTCCGCTTCCGGACGGTGGATCCAGGACTGGGAGCCGGAGAACGAGGAGTTCTGGGAGCTCTCCGGCAAGAAGATCGCCCGTCGCAATCTGGTCATGTCCGTCCTGTCCGAGCACATCGGCTTCTCCGTGTGGAGCCTGTGGTCGGTGCTCGTCCTGTTCATGTCGCCCGAGATCGGTCTGGGCTTCGCCCCGGACGAGAAGTTCCTGCTGGTGGTCATCCCCACCCTGGTCGGCGCGGCGCTGCGGCTGCCGTACAGCTATGCCGTGACCCGCTTCGGGGGCCGCAACTGGACGGTGTTCGCCTCCGTCGCGCTCCTGGTGCCGACGGTGCTGGCGTTCATCTTCATCCAGCGCCCGGGCACGCCGCTCTGGGTGTTCCTGCTGATCGGTGCCACCGCGGGTGTCGGAGGAGCCAACTTCGCCTCCTCGATGACCAACATCACGATCTTCTACCCGCAGCGGCACCAGGGCTGGGCCCTCGGCGTGAACGCGGGCGGCGGCAACCTCGGCGTCGCCGTGATCCAGATCCTCGGTCTGCTGGTCATCGCCACGGCCGGGAACACCCATCCGTCGTACGTGATCGCCGTCTACCTGCCGCTCATCGTGATCGTGTCGGTGCTGTCGGCCCTGCGGATGGACAACGTCGAGGCCGTGCGCGCGGAGCCGGGCGCCCTGCGCGAGGCCGCCGCCAGCCGTCACACCTGGTGGATCTCCGTCCTCTACATCGGCACCTTCGGCTCGTTCATCGGGTACGGCTTCGCCTTCGGTCTCGTGCTCCAGAGCGAGTTCGGCTCCACTCCGCTGGAGGCCGCCTCCGTCACCTTCCTCGGTCCGCTCCTCGGCTCCCTGGCCCGCCCGTTCGGCGGGAAGGTGGCCGACCGGTGGGGCGGGGCCCGTACCACCGTGTGGACCTTCGCCGGGCTGGCCGCGGGCACCTGTGTGCTGCTGCTCGCGTCCCGGGCCGGGTCGTTCGCCCTGTTCGTCGCCGGGTTCACCCTCCTCTTCGTGCTCAGCGGCTTCGGCAACGGCTCGACGTACAAGATGATCCCGGCCGTCTTCGCCCGGGAGGCGGAGGAGGCCATCACCTCCGGCGCGGGCGCTCCCCAGGCCTTCGCGCGGGCACGGCGGGTCTCGGGTGCGGTCATCGGGATCGCCGGGGCCGTCGGGGCGCTCGGCGGCGTCGCGGTGAACCTCGCCTTCCGGTCCTCGTACCAGGGCGGGGGCGGCGGCGACATGGCGTTCCTCTGCTTCCTCGGCTTCTACGCGCTGTGCATGCTGATCCTGCTGCGGGTCTATCTGCGGAGCGGGAGCACCGAGCAGAGCGCCCCCAGCCCGGCCCGGCCCCGGACCTCCCATGTCCGGTGACCGGGCGCGGGGCCCCGAAGCCCCCGTCACCACCACCCGCACGCACTGCGTCTACTGCGCCCTCCAGTGCGGGACCCTGCTGCACCGCAGCGGTACGGACGTCGAGGTGGAGCCGTCCCCCGACTTCCCCGTCAACCGGGGCGGCCTGTGCCAGAAGGGGTGGACGGCCCCCGCCCTGCTCAACACCCCCGACCGGCTGCGCACCCCCCTGGTGCGCGGGGCCGACGGCCAACTCGCCCCGGCGAGCTGGGACGACGCCCTGGATCTGGTCGCCGAGCGGCTGGGGCGGGTGCGCGAGACGTACGGCCCCGACGGCGTCGGCGTGTTCGGCGGCGGCGGGCTGACCAACGAGAAGGCTTACGCGCTGGGCAAGTTCGCCCGGATCGCGCTCGGCACCAGCCAGATCGACTACAACGGCCGCTTCTGCATGTCCTCGGCGGCGGCCGCCGGCAACGCGGCCTTCGGACTGGACCGGGGGCTGCCGTTCCCCGTCACGGATCTCGGTGAGGCCGACGTGGTCATGCTGGCCGGGGCCAACCCGGCCGAGACCATGCCCCCGCTGATGCGCCATCTGGTCCGCCCCCGGCTGATCGTCATCGATCCCCGCCGCACCCGGACCGCCGAGCAGGCGGCGCTGCACCTCCAGCCCGCGCCCGGCACCGATCTCGCCCTGGCGCTCGGCCTGTTCCACATCGCGGTGGCCGGGAAGCACCTGGACGAGGAGTACCTCGACACCCGCACCACGGGGTTCGAGGAAGCCTGGCGGTGCGCCCTGCCCTGGTGGCCCGAGCGGGTCGAGCAGGTGACCGGCGTCCCGGTCGAGGACCAGGAGCGGGCCGTACGGATGCTGGCCGGGGCGGACCGGCGCTACCTCCTCAGCGGGCGCGGGGTGGAGCAGCACAGCAAGGGGACCGACACCACCGCCGCCTTCATCAACCTGGCCCTCGCCCTGGGCATGCCCGGCCGGGAGGGCAGCGGTTACGGCTGCCTCACCGGCCAGGGCAACGGCCAGGGCGGGCGGGAGCACGGGCAGAAGGCCGACCAGCTGCCCGGCTACCGCATGATCACCGACCCGGCGGCCCGCGCCCATGTCGCCGGGGTGTGGGGGGTCGCCCCGGACACACTGCCCGGCCCCGGCCGCAGCGCGTACGAGCTCCTCGACGCCCTGGGCACCCCGGACGGGCCCCGGGCCCTGCTGGTCTTCGGCTCCAATCCGGTGGTCTCGGCCCCCAACGCCGGGCACATAGCGCGCCGGCTTGCCTCGCTGGACCTGCTGGTGGTGGCCGACATGGTGCCCTCCGAGACCACCGAACTCGCCGATGTGGTCCTGCCCGTCGCCCAGTGGGCCGAGGAGGAGGGGACCATGACGAGCCTGGAGGGACGGGTGCTGCGCCGCCGGGCGGCCCTCACCCCGCCCCCCGGCGTACGGACCGATCTGGAGGTGCTGCACGGGCTGGCGGTCCGGCTGGGGCAGCCCGCCGAGCGGTTCCCCACCGCGCCGCGCCCCGTCTTCGACGAGCTGCGCCGGGCCTCCAGCGGGGGCCGGGCCGACTACGCGGGCATCAGCTACGAACGGCTGGACGCCGGTGAGGCGCTGTACTGGCCCTGCCCCCGGAGCGACGAGGGGGACCACCCGGGCACGCCCCGGCTCTTCCTCGACCGGTTCGCGCACGCGGACGGGCGGGCCCGGCTGGCCGCCGTGGAGCACCGGGACGCGGCCGAACTCCCCGACGCCGACTACCCGTTGCACGCCACCACCGGGAGGGTGCTGGCCCAGTACCAGTCGGGGGCCCAGACCCGCCGGGTGCCCGCGCTCCTGGCCGCCGCACCGGAGGCGCACGTCGAGATCCACCCCGGCACGGCCGCCCGCTTCGGGCTGGCCGAGGGCGGTCTCGCCAAGGTGACCTCCGCGCACGGCTCCACGATCGCCCGGGTGCGGCTGGCACGGACCCTGCGCACGGACACCGTCTTCCTGCCGTTCCACTTCCCGGGCGCCGGGCGGGCCAACCTGCTGACCGGAGCCGCCCTGGACCCGACCAGCCGGATGCCCGAGTACAAGGTGTGCGCCGTACGGATCGAGCCCTGGCGGGAGCTGACGGCATGAGCCCCGCGATCACCGTCGTCGGTTACGGCCCCGCCGCGCACCGCCTGGTCCAGCGGCTGCACCACCACGGTCACCGCGGGCCCGTCACCGTGTTCGGCGCCGAGCCGCGACCGGCGTACAACCGGGCGCAGTTGCTCTCCGTGCTCGACGGGACGCTGCCCTCCGGGGCGCTGGCGCTCGGGCCGCTGCCACTGGGCGCCGAGGTCCGGACGGGCTGCCGGATCACGGCGGTGGACCCGGGCCGCCGTCTCCTGCGGGACAGTGACGGGGGCGTCCATCCCTACGAGGTCCTGGTGCTGGCCACCGGGTCCCGGCCGGTCCTGCCGCCGCTCTCCGGTGCCGGGGACCGGCGTCTTCCCGACATCCGGGTCCCGCACACGCTCCCGGGGGCCGCACCGGTGGGCCGGGGGCCGGTCGTGGTGGTCGGCGGCGGGCTGCGGGGCACGGAGACCGCGTACGCGCTGGGCCGCGCCGGACACGACGTCACCCTCGTCCACCCGGGCGCCCGCCCGATGCACCGGCTGCTCGACGACCGGGCGGGGTCCCTGGTGACGGGCCTGCTCGGGGAGGCCGGGGTGGCCGTGGAGACCGGCCGGCGGGCCGTCGCCGTGGAGACCGGCAAGATCGTCCTGGACGACGGGCGGCTGCTGGCCGCCGGGACCCTGCTGCTCTGCACCGGCGCCGAGCCCGACACGGTCCTCGCCCGCACCGCCCGGCTGGCCGTCGGTCACGGCATCGTCGTGGACGACCGGCTCCGCACCAGCGATCCGCACATCCACGCCCTGGGCGACTGCGTCGAGGCCCCCGGCCGGCACGCCACCCTCGCCTCCGCGTGGGACCAGGCCGACGCCCTGGCCCGGACGCTCAGCGGCGGGGACGGACGCCACGAGCCCGCCCGGCAGGTCGTCGTGCGGCCCCGGCTGCCCGCACTGGCCGCGCTGGGCCCGCTCCAGGCGCTCGACGACCCGGGCGACGACGAGCAGGTCGTGCTGTCCGACCCGGCCGGCGGCCGCTACGGGCGCCTCGTGCTGCGTGAGGGCCGGGTGCGCGCCGGGGTGCTGGTGGGCCTGCCCCGCGCCGTCGCCACCGTCGGCCGGCTCCACGCCGAGGACCGCCCGGCGCCCCCGGACCGGCTCGCCCTGCTGCTGGGCAACGACGAGGAGTACGCGAACTCCGCCGAACTCCCGGACACGGCCGTGGTATGCCAGTGCAACAACGTCACCAGGAAGGACCTCCACGAGGCCTGCCGGCAGGGCGCCCGCGACCTCCCCGCCGTCGCCGCCGCGACCCGTGCCACCACCGGGTGCGGCAGCTGCACGGCGTTGGTGAACCGGATCTGCGCATCCGTCGCCGCGTCATGAGCCGCCCGGTCACCGGCCGCCCGGCCCTGTCCGCCACGCCCGCCCCGCCACTCCTGTCCGTCGTGAAGGGAGCCTGACGCATGACACGCGTTCTGGTCGTCGTCGGCCATGGAATGGCCGGGAACCGGCTGATCGAGGAGGTCCGGGCCGGTGACCCGGCGGGCCGGTGGCGGATCGTCGTCGCGGCGGAGGAGCCGCGCCCCGCCTACGACCGCATCTCGCTGTCCTCGTACCTGGACGGGAAGACCGCCGCGGACCTCGACATCACGACTCCGACGCTGCGCGCCGATCCACTGGTGGACCTGCGGCTGGACACACGGGTGACCGGTCTCGACCGGGACGCCCGGACGGTGACCTGTGCCGACGGGACGCTCCTGCCGTACGACGCGCTGGTCCTGGCCACCGGCTCCCGCCCGTTCGTGCCACCGGTACCGGGCAAGGAGCTGACCGGCTGCTTCACCTACCGCACGGTCGAGGACCTGGACGCCCTCCGCGCAGCCGTGCGCCCCGGGGAACCGGCCGTCGTCATCGGCGGCGGGCTGCTGGGGCTGGAGGCGGCGCGGGTGCTGCGGCTGCTCGGCGGGGTGCCGCACGTGGTCGAGATGGCGCCGCATCTGATGCCCCTCCAGGTCGACGAGGGCGGTGGGCGGGTGCTCGCCCGGCTGGTGGGTGAGCTGGGGGTGGACGTGCACTGCGGGAACGGTCTCGCCTCGGTCGACGCGGGCCCGGACGGCCGGGTGGGGTCGGTGACCCTGACGGACGGGACGGTACTGCCGGCCTCCACCGTCGTGTTCGCCGCCGGGGTGCGCCCCCGCGACGAACTGGCCGGGCCCGCCGGGCTGGAGCGCGGCACGCGCGGCGGATTCCTGGTGGACGAGCGGTGCCGTACGGCCGACGAGCGCGTCTGGGCCGTGGGCGAGTGCGCGGCGGTGCTCGGCACCTGCTACGGCCTGGCCGCGCCCGGCTACCGGATGGCGGAGACGGTCGCGCGCCGGCTGCTGGGCTCCGCCTCGGCCGTCTTCCCGGGTGCGGACACCTCGACGAAGCTGAAGCTCCTGGGCGTGGACGTGGCCGGCTTCGGGGACGTCCACGCCCGGACCGAGGGGGCCATGGAGTTCGTCCGCGAGGACCGTGCCGCCGGGACGTACGGCAAGCTGGTCCTCGCCCGAGACGGCCGGACCCTGCTCGGCGGGGTCCTCGCCGGGGACGCCGGAGGCTACGCCGTGCTCCGCACGCTCCTCGGCCGCGAACTCACCGCCCCGCCGGAACTCCTGCTGGCCGGAGGGGAGAGCCTGTGAGGGCGCGACGGTCCCCCGCCGACCGGAGCCGCTCCTCCGTCCCGGCGGAAACCCGGATGCGGGTGGCGGAGGTCTGCCTCTAGGCTGCCGCCGCCTGACACCGGCAGCGGGAGCCACCGCGGCCGGACGGGCCGGATCGGCCGTCAGGGGATCGGAGACGTACGGGGTATGACCAGTCAGCTGTTCGCGATCTGCTTCCGCTCGCCCCGGCCGTCGGAGGCGGCCCGCTTCTGGTCGGAGGTACTGGGCCGGCAGCCCGCCGGGGGGCCGGGCGGGGACGTGGTGCTCCCGCCGCCCGACGGCGCCGGGTTCCGGATCCGTTTCCTGCCCGGTCAGGAGCCGAAGACCGGCGAGAACCGGGCGCACTTCGACCTGACGAGCACGTCCCCGGAGGACCAGCGGGCGACGGTCGCCCGGGCACTGGAGCACGGCGGGCGCCACATCGACGTGGGGCAGACCCCCGACGAGGGCCATGTGGTCCTCGCGGACCCGGACGGCAACGAGTTCTGCGTCATCGAGCCGGGCAACGAGTTCCTCGCCGGCACCGGGTTCATCGGTGCGCTGGCCTGCGACGGTACGCGGAAGGTCGGCTACTTCTGGAGCCGGGCCCTGGAGTGGCCGCTCGTCTGGGACCAGGACGAGGAGACCGCGGTCCAGTCGCCGGACGGCGGTACGAAGATCACCTGGGGCGGTCCGCCGGTGGCGCCGAAGACGGGGGTGAACAGGCTCTTCCTCGAACTGGCTCCTGCCGACGGCATCGGCCTGGAGGCGGAGTGCGAGCGGCTCGTCGGCCTCGGCGCGACGCGCCCCGGCGACGGCGCGGGCGACGGGGGTGTGCTGATGCTCGACCCCGACACACCTGACTACCAGTTCTGAGGATACCTGCACGTCAGCGCCGACGACAGAGCCCCGCCCGGCAGTTGCCGAACGGGGCGTTTTGCTGTCTGTGCGGGGCGCTACGGGGCGCGTAGCTCGCCCCCGGGTGTCGGACCCGCGCCGAGGCTTCACCGCGTGGTCAGGGCACGCGTACAGGGTCGCCCCGGGGCCGCTGGCGCTCTGAATCCAGCGGACCGGAACCGGGGCGCGGGTGTTGGTCTTGCACTCTATGCAGAGCGCCACGTGTCCGGCGAGGACTTCCGGGAACAGTTCGTCGGCGGTCATGCTGCCACCCGCTCACGGCGCACGATCGAACCGAGCGGCATGGTCGGGTGGTCGTAGTCCACGCCGATCCGGGCGAAGGCTGCCGCGTAGCTTCGTTCCCGTTGCGGGGAGGGCAGGCACTGCGTGTGTTCGTCGCGGAAGATTTCGCGCACCTCCCGCACTGACGGTGCTGTCCACGGGCGGGACCAAGGCGACGCGGGGGCGGGGGCCGGTACAGCCACAGCAGACGGTCCGACCGGAACCGGTCTAGCGGTAGGTCTTCCTCCCCGACTACTTCACCCGACTCGGGGTCCACGATTTCACGGACGGGCCGGTCCATTCCGAGTACCGCCCGTGCGGGCAGTGCGAGACCGTCCGAAGCGGTCATGAGGCACGCCACGCACAGCGGGCGCAGATACTTCGCAGCGTCAGGGTTCGACTCACCCCGCGCGATCAACTCGCGGCGCGAAAAAGGGTGATGGTCCGCGACGTTCGCCAGCTGACCGCAGAGCACGCACCACGGGTTCGCGTACAGGTACGCCCGCCGGACTCGCTGCCACCGGGTTGTGTAGACGGCTCCACCACGCGACGCCCGGTCCACGTTCGCTTCCCTGGTGTGCTCCGGGCAGCGACCACCACGGGGGGTCAGCTCGGGGCACCCGGGGACAGAGCACGGGGGGCGGGGCTTACGAGGCACGGGGGGGCGTAGAGCTTTGGATGGTTATTTCTGTTTCGTCCATATCGCCCAGACCTTCGAAGTTTAGGCCCCTGAACAGCCACGATCAGTTAAATAGATGTTTTGTCCATAGCCGAGAGGGGAGCACTACGCCCTCCGTGCGCCCCCCTAGCTTCAAGCGCGATATCGGGCACTGAGTGGCTACGGTCTGCGTAGCGCTCGCCTGTGTCGGCGAGTCCGAGCAGGCTCCAACTCAGGGGAGAGAGAAGTGGCTTCAAAGGCGACACGGCCCGCGTTCGAGCTTCGATGCGGTGGAATCCGCCTGACCGTCCAGCGCGTTCCTGGATGGCTAGTCGCAACCCTCGCCACGGCCACAGGGAGTGTGCTCGCGGCGTGGCTCACGTCGCGGTGACATGTAGAGGGAGCATGCGCGGCCAGAGCGGCGGTGTCCCTCGTGCGCCCCTCGTGCCCCCGTGCCCCGATCGATGCGTTGTCCCTTCGAGTTACGTTCCTAGGGAGATCACTCACTGAACAGAGGAAGTCATGTCGAAACGGGAGCAAGCGCCACAGGTCGATGTGCGATTCGGAGGGATGCGCCTCACCATTCAGCGCGTCCCCGGGTGGCTCGTGGCAGCTCTCGCCACGGCCACGGGAAGCGGGCTCGCCACGTGGCTCACGGCGCGGTGACCCCGAACTCCGTTGCAGTCGTGAGCTGGTGGCACGAGTGGCACAGAACTTGGACGTTCGAGTCCACGTATTCGCCACCGAGGGCGAGGGGCCGCACGTGGTCCACGTCCACCCCGTCCGCGGGGAAGTCGCCCAAGCACCAGTCGCGCCAGGCCGAGCCCCGTTCCTGCACTCGCCGGCGGAGCCGTGCCGCGCCGTCCCTACGGTTCGCCCGTCGTCGTCCCCGTGCCCGCCGAGAGCGGACGTTCGGGCGGCCCTCGTACGCCCCATGGTGAGCCTTGCAGCGGCCCCGATGGGTGGCGGGCTCGGTGCAGTCGATACAGCGCATGTGCGTCCCCCTGATAGTGAGCGTTGTTGTGCCCGCCCCCGGACTCGAACCGGGGAACTCTGCGGATCGCGTACGGATCTCCCCGGAACGGGGGCCGGTACCGCGCACCTCTAGCCGTTGGGTCAGCGGGCTTGATCGTCGTCCTGGCGCTCATGGGCGAACGTCGGGACGACAGGGGGACCGCACGGTCTTGCAACCCCGTTCAGCGCCCGCGAGGGGCGGTTACTGGTGGGCGGTGCGGTCCCCGCGCTCTGCCTCACGACCACTGCGGCCACCCCGTGAGGGTGCGTGTTGCACGGGCAGAGCTGATGAGAGAGCGCCGGTACTCGGACCGCCGGTTTCCCCCTCGGGGTGGGTGCGCGGTATTCCGCGCTCTCTCCTGCCCCAGTAGTAGGGACCGAAGGTGGTGCGCGCCTTGCCCGCTGCGTGCGGTAGGCGGTCGCCCCGTTCTTCGATCTCTTCCTGGTGCTCCACCTGTAGGGACCGAAGGTGGTGTGAGCGCCGGAAGGTGTTGAGGGTGACAACGGAAACCCCGGTTTCTCTTTCTCTTAGGTTTTTCTTGGCTACCTCAAAAAGTGTCGAAGTTCGACACCCTCAACACCTTTCGCCTCGCTGTTGGGCCGCTCGGCCCGAGGGGCAGCCGGCGAGGGCCCCGCACGCCCGAGGGCGGGCAGCAGAAAGCCCCGGCGGGTCCACGGGGACCTACCGGGGCACGGTGGGGGAACGCTACGGGGCGGGGGCGGTCACACCTTGCTCGTCCACCCCTTCGCGGGGGGGGCCGCTCTCCCGCAGCGTCGGCGTACGTGATCACGTCGGCGACCCGTTCCGCGGTCTCGTTCTCTCCGCGGTTGTCCAGCTCGACCGAGAGCACGCCGAGGGCGGGAACGGTGTCTTCTGTGATCTCCCCGGTTGCGTACAGGCGAGAGACCACCCCGCCGTCGCGGTGGTCCCGCAGGATCTCGCGTACGTCGGCGTCCGACAGCTCATCCACGGGACCACCCCGGGACCGGCTCGCGCTCGCCCGTCCGCTCGGCGTACCCGAGCACCTTCCCCACACGGTCCGCGTCATCGAACCGCCCCGCGTCGGTCAGTTCGATGATGAGCGCGCCGAGGTCTGCCGTTGTGTCCTGGTCAACCGTGCCCGTGTCGTAGAGGCGGCCCACGGCTCCGCGCCGGTCAACGTGCGGGGCGAGGATCGCGCGTACGTCGTCGTCTGTCAGTAAGTCCATGGGGCCGAGCCTAGGAACCGTCGCGGGCCCGTGGGGCGCTTTTGGGGCGGCGTGAAACGTGAAACAGCCCCGGCGGGTCCACGGGGGCCTACCGGGGCTTATCGGTCCGGCGGTACTCCGTCCCCGAAGGGGGCACCGGGCCTACCCCGCACGCTCCATATCGGTGCGGGGCAGCCCCAGCCTATCGGGGCCCTACGCGGCCACCAGTTCGCGGACGGGCTCGGCGACCTTCACGGGCTCGACCAGACGCACACTCGCGCCCGGGGTCGGGGAGTCTCCGCGCACTTCGGACGCAAGCTCGGTGATCTCTCCCGCGAGGGCTTCCGCTGCGGGGTCTATGCGGCCCCCGCAAGCGTCGCAGTGGATCACGCGCAACAGCAGCGCGTCCGTGTCCTTCCGCTCTCCGTTGTCGATGCTGCGGGAGTTGAGCAGCGCGCCGATACGGTCGAACTCGGTACGCGTCATGATCGGCGTTTCGGTCGCCATGATCGGGTTGCCCTCGGCGTCCCGCACGGGCTTGCCCTTGTGCATCTTCCAGCCGAGCAACGTCGGGTTGCGGAGCATCCGGCCGATAGCAGCGGGGGTCCACTTGAACACGTCACGTACGACGTGCGCCCCCTTGGCCCCGCCGGTCTTCCCGCCCTTGCTCCGGTCCATCTTCACGGCCCAGTGATCGCGCGGGCTCGGGATGCTGTCCACGTTGAGACCACAGGCCACCGCCGAAAGGGTCGCCCCCTCCAACAGCTCACGGACGATCCGTTCAATGACCTTGACTGCGTCCGGGTCGGGTACGAGCGTCCAGCCGATACCGCCATGTTCCTTGGGCATCGGGGCGGGCATATAGCCGTACGGCGGGCGACCACCATCACGCCACCGAAAGGGCATTTTCCGGATGGCAGCCATGGCGCCGGTCACACGGTCGGTGATGCTCTGCGACTCCACCTGTGCCGCAAAGGCAAGCATCATCATCATGAGTTCCGACGTGGGGTCCATCGGATCGCGGAAATCAAAGACGATCTTGCCCCCGCCGATGCCCTCGGCGAACACCAGCATTTTGCGGTGCTGCTTCGCCCACTTCGCAAGGTCGTGCATGTCGCTCATGGACCGGATGGCGCGGTCAAAGCGCCACCACACCAACACGTCGTAGTCGTCCGGTCGGGCGAGCCACTGTCCGAGGGCGGGACGGTCGAACGGGGCTATCTTGCTCGCCGATACGTCAAGGTCTACGGCCTCGCGGAGCGCGTCACCGGACCCAAAGTCGATGTTGAGTTCTGCCGCAATCTTGTCGTCGGCCTCACGCTGCTGCTCGGGGCTGGTGGTCTCATCGGTCAGTACAGACAGGCGTATGCACCGCACACCCCGCAGGGTCCGCGTTTCGTAGACCGTGCCCGCGAGGGGGTTCCGGGGTGCACTGTTCATGCCCCCCGTAGGGACCGAGGGGGTTCCGCTGTTCTCCGTACCAGGCTTGACCAGGACCGATGCGACCACGACGACACTCCAGAACCTCTAGTTCTGAGTGTTGGGAGACCCCGACGGCAACGAGTTCACGGTCCGGGCGTCTCAGCCCCACTTCTGACGGGTCGAACCCGTGCAGGGGAGCGCGCGGAGCCCCAGGGCGACGCTGTCGTCCAGGCACTCCGCACCGGCCGCGCTCCGTACCTCCGCCGACTCGTCGGGCCAGGTGGTGAACGACCACTTCTGGGTGGGGGAAGCGGAACACTCCACGGCACGCAGCCCCGTTCCGCCGTGGTCGAGGCAGGCCCCGGTGGCGTGGTTCCGCAGCCGGTGGGTGCCGTCCGGCAGCTTCTGCGCGGTCCACCGCTGGTAGCTCAGCCCGTTGCACGCGTACGTACGGAGGTGGTGGTCGAGGCTGTCGTCCAGACAGGCCCCGGTCGCGCGGCTGACGAAGATCCTCGACGTGTTCGGCGCTCCCGGGCCGCCCTCCGCCGCCGTCCGCCCGCTCACCGTTCCGGTGGTCCCGGCGGTTGCCGCCGGGGGGTCGGGCGGCAGCAGCAGGGACCAGGTGAGCAGGGAGCCCAGGACCGCCCCGACGACTCCCCCGGCCGTGGCGAGGACCCAGCGGCCGGACGGCCCGGGCCCGGTGACGCGGTGCCACGGCCGGGTCCGCGGCGGCGGCCCGGGCGGCTCGGCCTCGGCGGGGGCGGCCGGGGTGCCGGGGGCGGGCGTGATGGCGGGGGCGGGCGGGCCGGAGGGCTGTGACGGTTCCCGGGGCTCCGGCAGCGGTGGGGTCTCCGGCCGGCTCCGGTCGGCGGCCTCCCAGAGGGTCCGGTACGCGATCGGGTCGGCGCCCAGCGCACGGCACAGGTCCCGGACGGTGGACCAGGGTGGGACGGTGCTGCCGCGGAAGTAGCGGGAGAGCGACGAGTCGCTGATCCGCACCCGGGTCTCCAGGTCGCGCAGGGTGCGGCCGGAGCGCTGCTGGAGCGCCCGCAGTTCGGCGCCCAGCCGTCGCGCGGCGTCCTCGGGTGCTGCCCCCGCGGCCATGGCTCCGTCCCTCCGTCCGGGCCACGGCTGCCGCCCCGGCCCGCTCCTCTCCGTACCGGGACGGGCATGTCCCAGCAGGTCGGAACCCTAGGGACAGCGAGAACCCCGAGACAATCGGGACAAGCGTGCGAAGGCTGACGCGGTGCCGCTCCCGCCCGTCAGGAGGCCTTGAGCCGGTCCTGTTCGCCGGGCCCGAGGATGACGTCACCGTCGAACATGACGATGACGGCGGACATGACGAGGGCCGCCAGCGGGCCGGCCACCATGACGAGCAGGAAGGAGATCATCCCGGCCGAGGACTGGGTGACGGCCCCGTGGTTGTCGAAGGGGACCTCGACCGCCGCCATCCCGGTGTAGTGCATGCCGGTCACGGCCACCCCCATGATCAGGCTGGCCGCGAAGCTCGCCCGCAGCCCGTGCACGGACATCGCCGCCCAGAGCGCGGCCGTCGCCGCGACCACCGCGATGAGGATCGACAGACCCACCGTCGGGTAGGAGTAGCGCAGGCCGCCGGGGGTGTGCATGGCTGCCATGCCCAGGTAGTGCATCGCGGCGACGCCCAGGCCGGTGAAGATCCCGGCCGCGGTCAGCACGCCGGTGCCCGTACCGCGGAAGCCGACCAGGAACACGCCGACGGCGACCACGGCTATCGCGACCAGGAGGCTGAGCACGGTGATGCCGGAGTCGTACTTCATCGACATGCCGTCGATGGTGAATCCGGCCATGGCGATGAAGTGCATGGTCCAGATCCCGCAGCCGATGGAGACCGCGCCGAGCGCGAGCCAGCCGACCCGGTTGGATCCGCGCCGGATCGCGCGGGTGGTGCAGCGGAGTCCCAGTGCCGCGCCGAGCCAGGCCATCAGGAAGGCGGCGACGGGGGTCACTGCCCCGTAGTGGAAATTGGAGACGGTGGCTTCCATGGCCGGAGTCCCTTTCGAGCGGTCGGGGGCGCCCGCGGAGCGGCCGGCCGGGAAGGCGGCGCGCAGCGCGGGAAGGGGCGTTCGGGCGTGCGGGGACGCGTCCGTGCCCCCGCCTCGCGTGCTCGGCCGGCTCCCCTCGGCACAGGGCCGACCGTACGGATCCACCGATCATTTTCGGCCAACCGATATTGAGGATTCAACCACACACACGTACGGCCTTCCGCACGATCGTCCGAACTCCCCTGCAGCCCTTCCCGCGTCGCCTACCGGTCGCCCCGCAGTTCGTCGCCGAACGCTGCGGCCAGTTCGCGCCATTCCGCCAGGGGCAGCCCGGCGCCGCCCTCATCGGCGGTGAGCACCTGGAGGGCGACATGGTCGGCACCGGCGTCGAGGTACTCCCCGGTCCGGGCCTTCACCTGCTCGGCACCGCCCAGCGCGAAGAGGGCGTCCAGCAGGCGGACGCTGCCGCCGTCCTCGAAATCGCCCTCCGTGAACCCGAGGCGCAGCAGGTTGGCGGTGTAGTTCGGCAGCCGGAGGTACCCGGCCAGCATCTCCCGGGCGGTGGCGCGGGCCCGGTCGGGATCGGTGTCGAGGACCACCGTCAGCTCCGGGGCGAGCAGGGCGTCGGGGCCGAGCGCCTCGCGGGCCTCGGCCGTGTGCTCGGTGGTGACGAGATACGGATGGGCCCCCAGCGCCCGGTCGGCCGCCAGCCTCAGCATCTTCGGGCCGAGCGCGCCGAGGACCCGTTCCCCGGGCTCCACCGCCGGGGTCGCCGCGTCGAGCGCGTCCAGGTAGCCGGCCATCGCGCTGTACGGCTTCTTGTACCGCGGCACCAGCGGGCCGTGGCTGACGCCCAGGCCGAGGACGAAGCGCCCGCGCGCGGCCTCGTCGAGGGCGGCGAGCCGGGCCGCCACCTCCTCGGCGGGGTGGCTCCAGATGTTCAGGATGCCGGTGGCGACCGTCACCGTGCGCGTGGCGGCGACGACGGCGGTGGCGTCCTCGGGCGAGGGGCTGCCGCCGATCCAGAGCGTGCCGTACCCCAGTTCCTCCAGTTCGGCCACCGCTTCCGCGATGGCCCTCCGGCCCGCGTCGTCCGTCCGTGATCCGTGCAGGGCGCCGCTCCAGACGCCGATCCGGCCGAAGGCCCCGTGCGCTGTCTCATGTGTCCGGGAAGTCATGGTGTGATCAACAGCGGCCCGGGGCCGGTATTCCCGGCGGGGTGCCCCGCCCCGGACGGCCGCGACGGCCCGCCTCTCGCGTACGTACGCCGACGGCCGTCCTTCCCCCGCACCGGATGGCGGGGGAAGGACGGCCGGGGAGGCACCGGATGACGGGGCCGGTCGGGGGTCAGGGTCAGGGGGCGGTGCCCCAGGCGAGGGTGGAGCCCACGTAGACGCCGATCCTTGAGGCGTCGGCATAGGCGGTGTTGGTGGCCCGGCTGTAGTCGTCGGCCTCCTGGAACGGCGACCAGTCGGTCTTGTTGAGCCTCAGCTGGATCTCACCGGTGGAGGCGCCCGCGGCGAGGGTCCCGCCGGAGAACCCGGCTTCCAGGTAGTGGCTGGCGCCGGCGGCCGGTGTGCTCGCCGCACGCACGGTGTGCGTCACGGTGCCGCAGCCGCGCACCGCGTAGTCGCAGGAGGTCGAGAACGTGTTCGCGCCGGCCTCGGGGGTGAACCAGTAGCGGACGGTGACCCGGGACAGATCCACGGCGCTCGTCCCGGTGTTGACGACCTGGAGCGCCATGCGGATCTGGTTGTCCGTCGGGGAGCTGTCGGTGTTGCGGTACTGGACCTTGAGAGCGCCCGTGCCGGTGGAGCCGCCGTCGGTGGTGACCTGAACGGCCGCCGAGGCCGCCGACAGGTTCCCCGCCGCATCCTTCGCCCTGACCGTGTAGCTGTAGGCGCTCGACGCGCCGAGGCCGGAGTCGGTGAACGTCGTCGAGGCGGTGGAGCCGACGAGCACTCCGCCACGGAGGATGTCGTAGCCGGTGACGGCCCGGTTGTCCGTGGAGGCCGTCCAGGCCAGCGTGACGCTGCTGCTCGACTTGGCCGTCACCCGCAGGCCGGTGGGCACGGTCGGCGCCTCGGTGTCGGAGCCTCCGTCACCTCCGCCGCTGAGCGGCGGGTTGGCGTTGCGCAGGAGTTCCTGGAACTGGCCGGAGAACCAGTGCCCGGCGACCGGCGAGTTCGGCAGGGCACCCGTGAGGTTGAAGCCGTTGCGGCCGTTGCCGGTGTACGTGGGGTCGCACATCCGGTCGAAACCCTTGCCCTCGTCGTTGTCGATGGGCTCGCTGCTGCCGTCGGACTCCCCCGGCGGCTTGGCCCAGACGTAGGCGTCGATGCCGGGCTCGGGGGCGGTCGTCGGCCGCTCGCCGATCCCCGCGCCGCTCTGGTTGCACCAGTTGCCGGCGTGGATACGGCGGTCGGTCCTGCTGCCGTCGACGTAGGCGTCCACGCTGGTCAGGGGCCCCGGTCCGGCGGGCCGGTCCGGGCCTCCCCAGCCGTTGCGGGCGGTGTCGATGAGCATGCCGATGTCGGAGGCGAAGCCCTGGCGGACCAGTTCGGTACGCAGGGCCTGGGCGAAGGAGAGTTCGTCGACGTAGTAGTTCCAGTCGACCCAGGAGGACTGGCGCACCGTGGTGCCGTTGACCGAGTCCGTCACCTTGAAGTGCGGCTCCTTGAGGGCCGAGTAGTTGGCCGTGTTCACGATGAAGCCGTGCACGTCCGAGACCGACGCGCCCTCGACCGTGGCGGCCTTCTTGAACTGCTCGGCGGCGGGGACGAAGTTGGAGTCCCAGCCGAGCCAGCCGTGGTGGGCGGCGTCGACGTAGTTGTAGACGTTGGGGATGGCCCCGAGGGTGTGCAGGGCGTACCCGATGCCCTTCTCGTAGTTCCCGTTCGCCTTCATGGTCGCGCACTCCGGCGTCGAACCGGCGGTACCGCCCGCGTTGGTGACGAGGTTGGGCAGCGAGTCGGGTTCGATGAGCGTGACGATCCGCAGGTCCGCGTAGGCGGGATCACCGAGGATCGCCGCGATCGGGTCGATGTAGTCGCTCTTGTAGCGGCCGAGTTCGGTAGGGCCGAGTTCGCCGTTGGAGGCGAGCGCGGCGCAGTCCCGGCCGGGGAGGTTGTAGATCACGACCTGGAAGAGGTCGGCGCCCTGGCTCAGCGCCGTGTCGAGGTGCGCGCGCAGCCCCCTGGCTCCGGGGGTGCCGCCTATCGCGGCTATGCGGTCCATCCAGACGAACGACGGCTCGTCGGCGATGACATCGCCGCCCGGCTCGGCGGCGGCCCTGGCGGACCAGTCGACGTTCACGTAAGGGGTGGCCCCGATGTAGGGATTGTCGACCCGGGGAGCGGCGGCCGACGCCTGGCCCGGTAGGGCGATCGCCAGGGAGGCGCCCATCACCAGGGCGGACAGTGCGGCCACCGTGCGGCTGCGGAATGCGTGCGGGGCGGTGCTTCTCGTTCTCATTGCGGCTCCGTGCTCCTCTCGTTCGTCCGCCGCCCGACGGCGGACGTGCTCAGGGGTGAGGCGTGCGAGGTGGTACGGGAACTCACTGTGGGAGCGCTCCCACAGTGCCGTTGCGACAAGTTCATGTCAAGACACTCGACGCGTCCACCCGGCAGAGCGGGGCGGGGGTGAGAGTGGAAGCGCTCCCACAGCCCAGAGGGCCGGTGACCGCCGGCACGCCCCGGCCCCTCCGGCGGGCAGCGGACCGAGAGGGCCGGCCCGCTGCCCGCCGGGTCTCACCGCAGCCGCCGGATGTCACCCCGGACCCGGTAGAAGCCGCCGGCCGCCGCGTGCAGGGCGTCCACGGCGTACCGCGCGCCGGGCTCGCGTATCGCGCGGGGGAACTGGACGTTCCAGGAGGTGTCGTAGCCCCCGGAGACGACGTGCACCCGGAGCCGGCCGCCACCGTCCTGGACGCACTCGACGACGACCGTCCCGGCGGGGGCCTGGGCCACGGTGGTGACCGCGGTGGCGGCCGTGGCGGGGGCGTACGTCGGCAGGGCGGCGGCCAGCTTCACATCGCGCGGCGCCGGGACCGTGCCCTGCTGGGCGTCCGCGATGGCCGTCTCGCTCGCGTCCACACAGACCAGCGAACCGTCGGTCGTCACCAGGTAGAGACGGCCCTCCCGGTACTGCATGGACAGCGCGGAACCGCCGCCCGTGCCGAGCTTCCACAGGCGGGTGCCGTCCCGGTCGAAGCAGTAGACGGACGAGGAGGCGTCGCCCGCGAAGACGAACCGGCCGCCCGGCGAGGTGGCGCAGGAGTAGACCGCGCTGTCGCAGGCATACGTGGCCTCGATGGCGCCGGTCGCCTTGGCCAGCCGCTGGACCGCCCGGTGCGCCGTGCCCGCGTACACCGCGTCGTCCTCCTGCCAGCCGAAGAGGACGCCGCCGCGGGTGGCCGTGTGCCACAGCTCGCCGCCGCCGTCGGGGGCGTAGGCGGTGACCCCGCGGTGGTGGCCGTGGTAGACCGCCCGGTCGTCGGCGCGGACCATCCAGGCGTGCTCGCCCTGGCTGCGGCGCGCCCACTGGTGCTCGTCCTCGTGGTCGATGACGGTCAGCCGGCCGTCGCGGTCCGAGACGTTGAGCAGGCCCTCGTGGATGTCGAGCCAGAAGATGTCGACGTCCGCCGCGATGTCGTAGGCCGCGAACGGCAGCTTGGAGGAGAGGTCGTAGACCCGGCCGTCGTCACAGCCCGCGTAGATCCAGAAGTCGTCCGCGACCAGGCACTTGACCCCGTCCGGCAGGCTGAAGCGGGCGAGGACGCCGCCGTCGTGGTCCAGGGTGTAGACGTCGCCCGCCTGGTTGCCCACCCAGCACTGCTCGTCGTCGACGTGGATGCCGAACGCCGAGGAGCCCGTACGGAAGCGCCAGAGCACGGGGGCGACGGCGCGTGCGGTGGAGGGGGCGGAGGTCACCTGGCGGCGGGTCACGGCCCGCGGCGCCCGCTGGCCCTGGACGGCCGGGGCGTACCCCTTGCGGACCTTCTCCCCCACCTTCTTCGCCGCCGCGGCCTGCGCCTTGGCGACCGTCGCGAACGTCGACGTCTGGGTCTGCCCGCCCGCGCCGATCCGGCCGTAACGCACCGTCACCACGAGGCCGTCGACGGTCACCTCGTAGAACTTGTGCGCGCCGGCGCCTTCCTGTGACAGTTCCAGATACGTCGTCGTCGGCACGGTGGACGCGGCGGACATGGCAGACCCCTCCCCAGGGCGGACCCGCGGCCGTTCCGGCGGGTCTCACTGCACACACCGTAAGGGCGGCCACTGACAACCGGCCGTCGGGCTCCTCTCCGGGCTACCAGTAGTGGCGCCTCCCGCCCACCGCGCGGCCCGTCGCGCCCAGGACCCAGAGCACCAGGCCGATGGCCACGAGAATGATGCCGATGGTCCAGAGCACGGAAATTCCGGCCACCAGACCGATCACCAGCAGAATGACACCGAGGACAATCATGGAGTCCTCCCGACAACGGGGCTGTCCTTCGAGTATGCGCCTCACAAGGACTTTCCGTCGCCCGGCCCCGCGTGGGCCCGGGGAACGCGGGTACCAGACAGCGCGACCCGCACCCGAGGGAAAGCAAGGTGGTCGCGCATGTCCTCCTCCATCGTCGAGACCGTCGACATCAAGGCTCCGGTCGCCGTCACCTGGGCGCTGTGGAGCGATGTCACCCGGTGGCCGAAGTTCCTGAGCCACGTCCAGCGAGTGGATCCGCTGGACGAACGGCGTTTCGCCTGGCATCTGTCGCTGCCCGGGGCGGAGAAGTCGTTCGTGGCGGAGCTGACGGAGGTGGTGCCGGAGAACCGCATCGCCTGGAAGACCACGGAGGGGGTCCACCATGCCGGGGTGGTCACCTTCCACCGGCTCGACGACTTCTCCAGCCGGGTCGCGCTCCAGATCGAATACGACCCGCAGGGTTTCGTGGAGCGCCTCGGCGCGCTCACCAATCTCGACGCGACGCTCGCCAATTACGATCTCGGTGAATTCCAGAAACTGGCCGAAGTGACGGCGGCCGGGCGTATTTCGGAAATCCGCTGATCCGTCGGCCCGTGCGCGCACGGGCCGGTGCCGGACGCGCGAGCGGGCCGCCCGGGGCTCCACCGGTTCACCGACCGGTGGGGCCCCGGCGCTGTTCCGGGCGCGGTCCGGTCATCCCGGGATCTTCCAGCGGCGGCTCTTCGACGCCGCCACCAGGGCGGGAACCGTGCCGAGCTTGACGCGCGGGCGGCCGTGCTCACGGCCCCGCGCCACCTCCGCCCGCTCGATGGCGGCCAGCCCCCGGGCGTCGACGACGTTCCGGCCGCGGCTGCGGGCGAGGCGGCGGAAGGCCGAGGACGGATGGGCCGGGGAGGCGAGGGCACCCGCCGTGGCGTCGGCCAGCAGCGTGCCCACGGTCTCCGCCGCGCAGGTGCGGTTGGCGCCGATGCCGCCCGAGGGGCCGCGCTTGATCCAGCCGACGACGTACGTCCCCGTCATGCCGCTCACCCGGCCGCCCTCGTGCGGGACGGTCCCGGATTCCTCGTCGAAGGGCAGGCCCGGTACGGCCACGCCCCGGTAGCCGATCGCCCGCAGCAGCAGCCCCGCCGGGATCTCCCGCTCGGACCCGCGGTCCGTCACGCGTACGGCCGTGACGGCGTCCTCCCCCACCGCCGCCACCGGGGCGGAGTGGAAGCGGAAGACGATCCGCCGCCCCGGTGCGGGCGGCTGCGACCAGTCCACCGCCCGGCGCTCCACGCCCTGGAGGAGGGCCGCCTTCGTGCCCGGGGCCGCGCCGTCGATCGCGGGGCCGGTCCTGGGGTCGTGGTCGTCGACGACGAGGCCGACGCCCGGCAGATGTCCGAGGGCGAGCAGTTCGGAAACGGTGCACGCCGCGTCCTCGGGGCCGCGCCGCCCCAGCAGCACCACCTCGCGCACCCGGGACCCCCGCAGCGCCGCCAGCGCGTGGTCGGCTATGTCGGTGGCGGCCAGCGTCTCCGGGTCGGAGACGAGGATGCGGGCGACGTCGAGGGCGACGTTGCCGTTGCCGACGACGACCACGCGCTCGGCGTCCAGGGAGACCGAACCGGGGGCCACCTCCGGGTGGGCGTTGTACCAGGCGACGAACGAGGTGGCGGAGGCCGAGCCGGGCAGCTCCTCGCCGGGGATGCCGAGTCTGCGGTCGGCGGAGGCGCCGACCGCGTAGATCACCGCGTCGTGGTGGGCGGCCAGCTCCTGGGCGGTGATGTCCTTGCCGACCTCGACGCCCAGGTGCATCCGTACCCGGGGGTGGGAGTGGAACCGGGCGAAGGTCTCGCCGACCTTCTTCGTGGCGGGGTGGTCGGGCGCGACGCCGTAGCGGACGAGCCCGCCCGCCACCGGCAGCCGATCGACGAGGGTGACCTCGGCGTTGGTGTGCAGGAGCAGGTCCTCGGCGGCGTACATGCCGGCCGGTCCGGTGCCGACGACCGCGACCCGGATCGGGGCGAAGTCGGCGGGCAGGCTGCGCTCGAAGACGGGCTCGCCCCAGGTGTGGAAGTTCGGCCCGGCGGGGGCGGGTCCGGGCTGCCGGTCCGCGTAGTACGCCGCGTTGATGGCGGCGTACTCCTTCTGCGCCCCGAAGAGGCTGTCCACCGGGAAGATCGCGTCGACCGGGCAGGCGTCGGCGCAGGCCCCGCAGTCGATGCAGGTCTGCGGGTCGACGTAGAGCATCTCGGTGGACCCGAACGCCCGCTCCTGGGGGGTGGGATGGATGCAGTTGACGGGGCAGACGGCGACGCAGGTGGCATCGGAGCAGCAGGTCTGGGTGATGGCGTAGGTCATCTCGTCGTCTCGGGTCGTGGTGAGGGAGCGGATCGGCCGGAGGCCCTCGGCAGGGTCAGATCAGCGAGGCGCGCTTGTAGAAGAAGAGCGCGGGCCGCGTCAGCAGCCGGGCCGAGGCCAGGAACTCCATGAGCCCCGAACAGCTGGACCGCATCAGCGACTTGTGGTGCTCGTTCGCGCGGGCCTCGGCGCGGGCGCGGTCGGGGTCGAGTCCGGCGTTGGCGTAGACGTCCCGGTTCACCATGCTGGTGACGATGTAGTACGAGGCGATCGCCACGACGATCGCGTTGAACCGCCGCCGTACCGCGCCCGCGTCCCGCAGCCGTTTGCGGGTCTCGTCGCGGGCGAACTTCATGTGCCGCGACTCCTCGACGACATGGATGTTGTTGATGGTGCGGACGAAGGGCGCGACCCGCTCGTCGCGCATCCAGTCGCGCTGCATCACGTCGAGGACCTCCTCCGCCACGAGGATGGCCGCGTAGGCCGCCTCACCGAAGGCGAGGGTCTTGAAGGCGCGGCCCAGCTCCACCACGGGGCGGCGCGGCCGGTAGGCGGGGGCGCCGAGCTTGGCCGCGCCCCGGGCGAACATGATCGAGTGGCGGCACTCGTCGGCTATCTCGGTCAGCGCCCACTGGAACCGGGGGTCGGTGGGGTCCTTGGCGTACATGTCCCGGAGCACCATCTGCTGGAGGATCATCTCGAACCAGATGCCGGTGCTGGCGACGGAGGCCGCTTCCTGACGGGTGAGCGCCTTGCGCTGGGCGTCGGTCAGCTCGTTCCAGTAGGCGGTGCCGTAGAGGGTGGACCACTCGGGGCTGGCGCCGTGGTGGTCGGGGTCGAGCGGGGTCTCCCAGTCGACCTCGGTGGTGGGGTCGTACGAGAGTTTGGCGGCCGAGTCGAGCAGGCGCCGGGCGACGTCCTGCTCGGCGAGCGGGTCCCGGCCCCGGTTCTGCTCCTGGTTCTCCGGCCGAACGGTGCTGCTTGACATGGTGCGGCTCCTTGACTCGGGAGGTCGGCCCGGCGCCGCCCGGCCCGTCCCCCATCGCGTGTCCCGTCCGATGGGTACGACGGCTGCCGGGCGCCGCCCTGCTGGTCGCTGGCCACGTGCCGCTTGTTAGACGCGACGTCTAGCAAGCTTATTAGACGCAAGGTATAGCAAGAGGGGGGCGCAGGCCTAGACCCGTGCGGCACATCTGTACGGCCTCTCCACGACCCGGCACGTCAGGGCCTGTTGGGGGCACAGCACGGCGCCGGCCCGCCTCGGTGGTGTCGAGGCGGGCCGGCGGGGGCGGAACCGGGCGATCGGGGGGGAGAGGGCGTTGCGCCGCTGCTCCGGCCCCGTACGGCGTCAGGCGGGAACGGGGGCGTCGGTGTCGGGCCCGCCCGGAGCGGGTCCCTGCTCGGGCTCCGGCACCCGGTCCATCTGCTCCGGCCCCTCCCCCGGGTCGCCGAGCTGCTCGCGCAGGTAGTTCCAGACCACGGCGAGCAGCGCCGCCACCGGGACGGCGAGCAGGCTGCCCACCACCCCGGCCAGGCTGCCGCCGAGCGTCACCGCCAGCAGGACCACCGCGGCGTGCAGGCCCAGGCCCCGGCTCTGGATCATGGGCTGGAAGATGTTGCCCTCCAGCTGCTGCACCGCGATGATGATCGCCAGCACGATCAGCGCGTCGGTCAGGCCGTTGGAGACCAGCGCGATCAGCACCGCGACGAAACCGGCGAAGACGGCGCCGACGATCGGGACGAACGCGGAGACGAAGGTCAGGACCGCCAGCGGGAGCACCAGCGGCACGTCCAGGATCCAGAGGCCGATGCCGATGAAGACGGCGTCGAGCAGACCGACGAAGGCCTGGGAGCGTACGAACGAGCCGAGCGTGTCCCAGCAGCGCTCGGCCACGACGGGGACGTCGGTGGCGAGCCGGCCGGGGAGCTGGCGGGAGAGCCACGGGAGGAACCGCGGTCCGTCCTTGAGGAAGAAGAACATCAGGAAGAGGGCCAGCACAGCGGTGATCAGACCGCTGAAGACGGTGCTCACCCCGGTGACCGCCGTGGTGACGACACTGCCGGCACTGTTCTCGATGCGGTCGACCGCCGCGTCGAAGGCGCCGGTGATCTGGGCGTCGCTGATGTTCAGCGGCGGACCGGCGGCCCACTCGCGCAGCCTGCCGATCCCTTCGACGACCCCGTCGGCGAGCTGGCCGGACTGTGAGGCCACCGGAACCGCGATCAGCGCCAGGATGCCGGTGCCGACGAGGAGGAACGCCACGGTCACCAGGGCCGCCGCCGGGGCGGGACGCCAGCCGCGGCGGCGCAGGAAGCGGGCGAACGGCCAGGTCAGGGTGGTGAGCAGCAGACCCACTATCAGCGGCCACACCACCGGCCAGGTCCGGCCCAGCAGCCACAGGGCGACGGCGGCCATCAACAGGACCAGCAGCAGTTCGGCCGAGACACGGGCCGATCTGCGGAGCGCGGCCGCGGTCTTCTCGGAACTCAACGTGGCAGACATGAGGTCACCCTACGAGGGCCGCACCCACCGCCCCGCCCGCGGGGAACGAGTCCGGGCCCGGAACAGGTCCGAGGGGCGGCACCGTACGGTGCCGCCCCTCGGACCACGGACCGGCCTCAGCTCTGCGGGCGCTTGCCGTGGTTGGCGCCGTTCTTGCGGCGGGCCTTCTTCTTACGACGACGCTTCGAGGACATCGAACCCTCCTCTTCCCTCTGCTCGGTGGGGCACATCTGATCCGCCGGACCATGGGGTCCGGAGGCGAGGAGGACCACTCCTCGCCCCTACCGTCACAAAGACGGGCCGCGGTCGCAAACCGCCGCCCCGCCGTTCGAGGTCACTTGAAGAGGCTCTCGCCGAAGTCCTCCGCGCAACGGTCCTGTTCGGCCTGGGTGACGGCCTTGTCCATGCAGCTCTCGAAGTCCTTGAACGAACCGGAGTTGACCACGGATATGGCGAAGATGAGCACGATGACCGAACCGATCAGCCCCAGGACACCGAGGACGAGGCCGGTGATCGCCATGCCCTTGCGCGGGGCGCGGCCCTGTCGGGCCCGGAGCGTGCCCAGGATGCCGAAGATCAGCGCGAGCAGACCGAAGAGGAGTCCTCCGAAGACCGTCCAGAAGAAGAGGCAGGCGATCAGACCCAGCACGAGGGCCGTGACCGCGAACCCGTTGGTGCGGGCGGGTTCGGGGGTGCCGTACGGAGCCCCGTACTGCCCGCCGTACTGCGCCTGGTCCGCGTTCGGCTGCTGAGGGTAACTGGGCATGGACATCGGATACGAACTCCTTACCAAAAGTTGTCCTGTCCATATGCCCTGGAAGACCGCCCATATGCAAATCCGATCTCTGTCCGGAGGGTGGGGTGCCGCCCCTCGCTACCCCTCGCGGCGCCTGTGGAACCGGGCCGACAGGTGGTGCTGGAGCGGCTGTCCGACCGCCGCGAGGTCGTGTTCGAGGGTGAGCGTGTCGCCGTCGGTCAGGGTGTAGCGGCGGCGGGTGGCGTCGACCTGCTTCGCGGTCGGGGTGAGGGCGACCTCGTGGGCGGCGAGGTCGACGGCGCCGTCGGCGGCCCGGCCGACGGCGATCTCGGCGACGCCGGTGGGCTGGGTGATCAGGGCCTCCACCCGGCCCTCCGGCTGGAGCCGCCACCATCCGCTCTCCCGGGCCGAGGGCCGCAGGGGGTTCCCGTCCGCGCCGAGCAGCCAGGCGCGCGAGGCGTAGTGGAGGAAGGGGCGTCCGTCATGGCTGAAGGTGATCTCCTGCGCATAGGCGAACGCGTCGTCCAGCGTGGGGTATCCGCCCCGCCCGCTCCCCGTCCAGGTGCCCAGCAGCCCGAGCACCGGCGTGAGGAGTGGGTGAGGTGCCGGTGTTCCGTCGGGCCGGAGGGAGTCGGGGTAGGGGGTGAGCGGGGCGGGGTCGGACATGGCGTGTGTGCTCCTGGTCGCTGCGGGTTTCTGGTTCCGGCAGCAGCCTAGGAGGTGGGTCAGGGCCGGTCGTGCGCCGGCGGGGCGGCCTCCTCCAGGCGGATGATGCGCGGCAGGCGTTGGATGGTGGCCTCCCGGTGGGCGATGACGATGAGGGTCCGGTCGGCCCGCAGGGTGTCGATGGCGGTCTCCAGGGTCCGTGCCGTGTCGGGGTCGATGTCGGCGGTGGCCTCGTCGAGGACGAGCACGGCCGGGTCCAGGAGCGCGGCGCGCACCAGGCCGATCAGCTGGAGTTCGCCGCCCGAGAGCCGGCCCGCGCCCCGGCCCAGCCGGGTGTGGAGTCCGTCGTCGAGCGAGTCGGTCCAGCCGGTGAGACCGAGGTGGTCGACGGCCCGGGCGATGGCCTTCTCGTCGGGGTCGCCGGGCACGAGCCTGAGGTTGTCCAGCAGGGTGCCCTCGATCATGTGGACGCGCTGCGGGATCAGGACGATCCGGCGGCGCAGTTCGCCGGGCGGGAGGCTCGCCAGGTCGTGGCCGTCGTAGTGGACGGTGCCCCTGTCGGGGACGTAGAGGCCGGTCATGAGTTTGGCCAGGGTCGTCTTGCCCGAGCCGGTGGGGCCGACGAGCCCGACGCGCTCCCCCGCCTCCACCCGTACGGAGAGTCCGTGCAGGACCTCGGTGCCCGCCACGTAGGAGTAGCGGAGGCCGTCGATCTCGAGCGGGCCGCGCTCGGCGGTGAGCGGGTGCGAAGCGTCGTCGGAGGCCCTACGGGGCGGGGCGACGGCGGGGCGGGGTGCGGTGGTGGTGAGCAGGTCGAGCAGGCGGGCCAGTCCGACGAGGGAGATCTGCACCTGGCCGACCAGGTTGGAGGCCTGGCTCGCGGAGTCGAAGAGCTGACGGGTGGCGAGGACGAAGACGACGACCGTACCGACGCTGATGGAGCCCCGGGCGGCGAGCCAGCCGCCGACGAGCAGGAGTACGGCGGTGGTGACGCTCTGGACGACGCGGGAGAGGCTGATGAGGAACAGGGCCCGCTGGCTGCGCCGGGCCGCCCGGTAGCGCCGCTCGTGGTCCGCGAGGAACCGCTCGCGCCAGAAGCCGACGCCGCCGCCGGTCTGGAGCATCTCGCGGGACTGGACCAGTTCCCGGTAGGTGGTGGCCACGGTGCCGGCGGCGGCCGCCTCGGCGGCGAAGGCCGGGTTGGCGACCTTCTTGAACAGCCGGAGCACGCCGACGATGGCGGGCACGAACGCGAGGGCCAGGGCCAGGGTGAGCAGGGGCGAGTAGGTGAGCAGCACGACGGTGGTGAAGACGAGGTAGCCCGCGACGGTGAGGACGTCGGGGAGCTGGCTGCGGACGAAGTTGGCCAGGTCCGCGATCTCGGTGGTGGTCCGGCGCAGCAGGTCCCCGGAGGGGTGGGCTTCGAGGAACCGCAGCGGCGCCCGGGAGAGCCGGGTGACGGCCAGTTCGCGCAGGGCGCGGACGACGCGTTCGCCGACGGTGATGAGCAGCAGCTCGGACTGGCGGAAGAGGACGAGCCGGAGCAGCGCCAGCACGGTGAGCGCGGCGACGGCGGTGAACAGGCCCGCCCGGTCGCGTTCGAGGAGCTGGTCGACGCCCGCGCCGATGACGGCGGGTACGGCGACGGTGGAGGCGGTCGCGGCGGCGCCGGCGGCCAGGGCGAGGGCGATGCCCCGGCGTTCGGGGCGCAGATGGGGCCAGGCGCGGCGCAGGACGCGGCGCTGGTCGGGGGTCGCGGTCAGGCGCTGGTGTTCAGCCACCGGTACTCACCCGCTCTTCCGTTACGTCGTCGGGTGCGGCGCTCCGGGCCGGTGTCAGGGCGAGGGTGCGGTCGGCCGCGTCGATGAAGGTGGCGCGGTGGGTGGCGCAGACGATCGCGGTCGTTCCCGACCAGGCGCGGAGCCGTTCCAGCAGGGCGCGTTCGGTGGTGGTGTCGATGGCCGAGGTGATGTCGTCGAGGATCAGGACGGCCGGTCGGCGCAGGACGGCTCGGGCGAGGGCGAGGCGTTGGAGCTGCCCGCCGGAGAGGGTGCTGCCGCGCTCCCCGACGAGGGTGTCGAGACCGTCGGGGGCGGAGTCGAGATAGCCGTCGAGTGCGGCGGTGCGGCAGGCGTCGCGCAGTTCGTCGTCCGTGTAGGGGGCGCCCAGGCGGAGGTTGTCCGCGAGGGTGCCGCTGAGGGTGACGGGGCGCTGGGGTACGTAACCGATCCTGGCGTGGAGTTCGGTGGTGTCGGCCGCCTCCAGCGGGACCCCGCCGAAGCCGACGGTGCCGCTGGTGGGCGGCTGGAGTCCGGCGAGGACGCGGAGCAGGGTGGTCTTGCCGGAGCCGGTGGGGCCGGTCACGGCGACGAGTTCGCCGGGGCGGACGGTGAGGTCGACCGGGGCGAGGGTCGGACGGCCGTCGACGAGGTGGCTGACGCCTTCGGCGGTGAGGTCGCCGCTCACGGGCAGCGGCCGGGTGCCCTCGGCTCGGTCGGTGGGTCCGGGCAGCAGGACGTCCTGGAGGCGGCGGGCGGCGGTGGTGGCCTGGCTGAGCTGGCTCACCCTCAGGGTGATGACGCCGACCCAGAGGACGAGCATGCTCATCCAGCTGGTGAAGGCGACGATCCCGCCGACGGACATGGTTCCGCGCAGCACGGCGAGGCCGCCGAGTCCGAGCCCGGCGCCGATGGCGAGGGCGGGCACGAACGGCGAGAGCGCGGCCCAGTCGGCGGAGACGCGCCCGGTGGCGAGGGTGTGCTCGGTGACGGTGGCACTGCGCTCGTGGTGCCGCCGTACGAGGGCGGGTTCACCGCCGAGACCCCGGACGGCCGCACTGGCGGAGAGCAGTTCCTCGACCGCGTCGGCGCGGCTTCCGTGGGCGGCGGAGAGCCGGGTGTTGGCGGCGCCGAACCGCTTGGGGAACCAGTAGGTGTTGATCCAGACCAGCGGCGGGACGCAGAGCACGCAGACGACGGCGAGCAGCGGGTCGAGCCGCATGATGGCCACGATCATGACGACGAAGCCGCCGACGCCGGTCACGAACGAGGCGAAGCCGGAGAGCCAGGTGCGCACCAGGTCCACGTCGCGGGTGCCGCGCATGCCGAGGTCGCCCTCGCCGAAGCGGGCGAGCGTACGGGTGTCGAGCCCGGCGACCCGGTCGGCCAGGGCGATGTAGAGACGGTTGCCCTGGGTGGTGGCGAGGAGGGTGGAGTACCAGCCGAGGACCATCTCCGCGAGGGCGGCGAGGATCCCGGCCCCGATGATGACGATCGCCCAGCGGCGCAGGGCGGAGCCGTCGCCGCTGACGATGCCCTGGTCGACGGCGCGTTCGATGAACCACGGGAGGGCGATCAGGGCGAGCTGGTAGACGAGACCGCCGACGACGGCGAGCGCGGCGAGGGCCGGCCGGTCCCGGAGGCACCCGGCGAGGAGCCGCAGCCCTTCCCGGGTGGTGGGCTCGGCGGTCTTCCCCTGGGGGGTACGGGGGGTCATGAGGCACCTCGCCCGGCGTCGGCGGGGTGGGCGCGGCGGGCGGACGGGACGGGCCGTTCCGCGAAGAAGCCGAGCAGGGCGGCGTTGACCTCGGCCGGGCGTTCCAGATGGCCGAAGTGTCCGGCGCGGGCGATCTCGGTGTAGCGGGCGCCCGGGACGGTGCGGGCGATCTCCTGGGTGGCGAGCGGGGAGATCATGACGTCGTCGGAGAAGCCGACGCAGAGGAGCGGGACGTCGATGGTGGCGTACCGGTCGAGCCGGTCGGTGTCGCCCATGGCGTCGTACTGAGCGCGGACCCCGGGGCCGTTCTCGCCCGGCGCGTAGGTGAAGACGTCGAGCCAGTCCGTGATCGCCCGGGGATCGCGCAGGGTGTGCGGCGAGAGGTAGCACAGGGCCGAGAAGACGGCGCGGTGGGAGACGGGGACGTCCGCCCCGCTGTCGTGGAGTTCGCGGCGGGCCAGGCCGAGGGCCGCGCCGAAGGTGTCGGGGCGGGCCCAGCCGGCCATCAGGACGGCCTGGTGGACGAGTTCGGGCCGGGAGGCGAGGAGTTCCCCGACGATCGCGGAGCCCAGGGAGAAGCCGACGATCCGGCAGGGGGCGAGCGCGAGGTGGTCGATCAGGGCGGCCACGTCGGCCGCCATGGCCTCCAGGGTGATGCCGCCGGGCGGTAACACGTTCGGCGGGAGGCCCCGGTTGTCCGGGGCTATCACCCGGTAGCCCGCGTCGGCCAGGGCGGCGGTCTGGTGGGCGCGCCAGGTGGTGCGGCTGGCGCCGGTGCCGTTGACGAGAACGACGGGTTCTCCGTCGCCGCCGGTGTCGTCGTACACCAGGTCGATGCCGTTGAGGGATGCGGAAGGCATGGTGGGGGTCAGACCTCGCTGTCCTGGGTTTCGCCCTTGGTCCAGTAGGCGGTGAGGTGGGTGTCGGCGCGGTCGAGGCCGAGGCGGTGGACGAAGTGGTGGCGCAGGTCCCGCATCACGCCCCGCTCCGCTCCGCCCCAGACCCGCCCGGCGCCCTCGGGGAGCCGGAGGCCGGTGGCGTGTTCGCGCAGGAGGTCGCCGTGACCGCGGTCGTGGCGGTGGAGCCAGGTGACGGTGGCGTCGGCGCGGGTGGGCAGCGGCTGCTCCTCGTCCCGGTCCGCGACCTCGACCGCGGCCAGGACCCGGTGGCCGGCCGGGAGTTCACCGAGGATGGCGCCGACGGCGGGCAGCGCGGTCTCGTCCCCGAGGAGCAGGGTCCAGTCGGCGAGGGGGTCCAGCGGATAGGCGGGGCTGGGGCCGTACCAGATCACCTCGTCGCCCGGCCGGACGCGCTCCGCCCAGCCGGAGGCGAGCTGCTCGGGCCCGTGCAGCACGAAGTCCATGTCCACTTCGCCGAGTTCGGGCCGGTGCTCGCGGATGGTGTAGCGGCGCAGCCGGGGCCGGGCGGTGGGCAGCAGCGCCCGGGCGGCCTCACCGGTGAACGGCCGGGGCAGCTCGACACCCGGCTCGTAGAAGTACAGGGCTACATGCTGATCGCTGCCGTTGCTGCTGAACTCTGACAGGTCGTCACCACCCAGTGTCAGGCGCACCATGCGCGGGGTGATGCGTCGCGCCCGGCGCACGGTGGTCACATGGAGCCGCCCCGGCCTGCGGGTTCGGTGCTCGTCGGTCGTGGCCCTGCTCATGGTCTCGGGACTCCTCGCTGCCCTTGTCGGTGATCGACTCCCTGAATCCTGCCAAGAAGCGATAGGTTAGGCATACCTTACTTCCGGTCGCGCTCCGGTGCGTCCGGAAGATCTTCCTGTTCTGAACTAAGGAGTGAACATGGCACGTTCACGTGTTGTGTCCGGTCCGGTGGGGCGCAGGCGCTTCCTCGGCGGACTCACGGGTGCGGCGGCGGCCTTAGGGCTGACGGCCTGTGGCGTGAGCGAGTCCGACGGCAAGGCGTCGGACGGCGGCTCCACGGAGCCATCCGGTGCGGCGACCCGCAGCATCGAGACGGACAACGGGACCGTCGAGGTGCCCCGGGAGCCCAAGCGGGTGGTGGTCCTGGAGAACTACGACGCCCTGATGCTCCTCGATCTCGGACTGGTCCCCGTCGGCGTCCCGGACGGTGCGGCCAACCCCCAGCTGCTGCCGAAGGATGTGTACGAGCAGCTCAAGGACGTCGACACGATCGGCGCCTCGGGGACGCCCAACTCCCAGGCGATCGCCGCCCTCAAGCCGGATCTGATCATCGATCAGTTCTACAAGGAGAAGTCGGCGCCGCTCAGGACCATCGCCCCGGTGGCCTTCTTCGACTGGCACACCAGCGGCGCGTTCTGGAACGAGCAGATCGCGAAGATCGCCACCGCGGTCAACCGCGAGAGCCGGCTCGCGGAGAAGAAGAAGGAGTACGAGAGCCGGATCGCGGAGGTGAGGACGGCCTACCGCAAGCAGATCGAGACCACCACCTGGGCCCCGCTGAGCGGCGGTCCGAACGGCAAGTTCTTCCTCGGGACACCGCTGGTCACGGTGATGCGCGATGTCGGTCTGCGGATCGGCGCCGGACTGCCCGAGAAGGAGGCCGGGTTCGTGCCGAAGAGCTACGAGGAGATGGACGTCCTCAAGGACTGCGACGCGCTGATCTACTCGGTGCAGGCCGACGGCAAGGCCACCCCCACCACCCAGCAGCTGCTGGACCACAAACTGTGGAAGGGCGTGCCCGCGGTCAAGGCCGGACGGGCCTTCCCCTCGAAGCACTTCGTGATGGCCAACTACAGCTTCGCCATCGCCGCGGTCGGTGAGATCGAGGAGATGCTCAAGAAGATGTAGCGGGGTGTCCCCGAGGGGGACCCGGCCGGTGCCGGGTCCCCCTCGGGCGTTCCCGGACGGCTCAGCCACCGGTGCCTTCACCGGCCGCCGGCCCGTCTCCCGGCCGTGGGGAGGTACGTTCCCGGCGGCGCAGCCCGGTCGCCAGGGCGGCCGCCGTGCGGTGCTGGAAGACGTCCCTCGGGGACACCTCCCATCCCTCCGCACGCAGCGCCCCGGCCAGCCGTACGGTCACGATGCTGTCCCCGCCGAGGGCGAAGAAGTCGTCGTCCGCGCCGGCCCGGGGCAGCGACAGCACCCCCGCCATGGCCGCGCACACCGCGCTCTCCGCCTCGCCCACCGGCTCCCGGCCCCGGACCGCGGCCCCGAAGTCCGGGGCGGGCAGCCGGTCCCGGTCCAGCTTGGCGTTGGCGGTCAGGGGCCAAGCAGCCAGCAGCACGACCGCTGCCGGGACGAGGTGCCCGGGCAGCTTCCCGGCGAGCCAGGCCCGCACCTCGACCGGGTCCGGCACCGTTCCCGGCCGGGGCTCGGCGTACGCGACCAGGCGTCGCACCCCGTCGTCCTCCCGGGCGGTGACGACCACCCGGGACAGGTCGGGATGGGTGGCGGCCACGGTCTCGATCTCGCCCGGCTCGATCCGGAACCCCCGGATCTTCACCTGGTCGTCGACCCGGCCCAGGTACTCCACGGCCCCGTCCTCCGTCCACCGGGCCAGGTCCCCGGTCCGGTAGAGGCGGCTGCCGTCGGCGGCGAACGGGTCCGCCACGAACCGCTCCGCGGTGAGCGCGGACCGGCCCCGGTACCCCCGGGCCAGTCCGGCGCCCGCGAGATACAGCTCTCCCGGCACCCCGGGCGGCACGGGCCGCAGCCCGGCATCCAGCAGGTGGACGCGGGCGTTGTCCACGGGCCGGCCGATCAACTGGCGCCCGCTGTCGCGGACATGGGCGACCAGCGCGTCCACCGTGCCCTCGGTGGGACCGTACAGGTTGACCACGTCGGTGCCGGGCAGCTCCCGCAGCCTGGCCCACTGGCTGTCGGGCACGGCCTCCCCGCCGACGCCGAGCAGCGGCAGCGGGCAGCTCCCGCCCTCGGTCAGCCCGGCCTGCTCCAGCTGGGCGAGGACGGACGGGGCGACCTCGATGAAGTCGATGGCGTGGTCCCGCAGATAGCGGTGCAGCCGCTCCGGGTCGCGCTGGATCTCCTCGGCCAGGACATGGACGCAGTGGCCGTGGAACATCCACAGCTGCGGCTGCCAGGAGGCGTCGAAGGAGAACGACCAGGCGTGCCCCACGTGCAGCCGGGACCGGCCGGTCCGCTCGACGACCGGTTCGTACAGCTCCCGGCGGTGGCTGTGGAAGAGGTTCGCCACGCCCCGGTGGGTGATCACGACGCCCTTGGGGGTGCCGGTGGAGCCGGAGGTGTAGATGAGGTAGGCGGGGTTCTCCGGCCGCAGCGGGCGCACCCGGTCGGCGTCGGTGGGCGCCCGCCCGGACCGAGCGGCGATCGCGGCCGCCGTGGCGGGGTCGTCGAGCGTTACGGTGACCGGTCGCGGGTCCCCCTCGGCCGGCGGGGCGGCCGGATCCCGCCCGTCGGACGATACGAGGCCCGGGCCGGGGACGCCGGGGGGTACGGAACCCGCTTCCCCGGTCCGGGCCGCCAGGGCGGTGGTGGTGAGCAGGAGCGCGGGCGAGGCGTCCGCCAGCATGAACGCGAGCCGCTCGGGCGGGTAGTCGGGGTCGAGCGGCAGATAGGCGGCTCCGGCCTGGTGGACGGCGAGGATGCTGATCAGCATCTCCTCCGTACGCGGCAGCAGCAGCGCCACCAGGTCCTCGGGCCCCACGCCCCGCGCGATCAGCTCATGCGCGAGCCGGGCGGCACGGGCGGCCACCTCCCCGAAGCCCAGGGTCCGCTCCCCGCGGACGACGGCCGGGGCCTCGGGGTCCCGGGCCGCGGCCTCCGCGAAGAGTTCCGGCAGGGTCTGCTCCGGGTGGGGCCTGGGCGCGGGGTTCCAGTCGTCGAGCACGCGGCGGCGCTCGTCGGGCGCGAGGGCCTGGAGGCGGTGGACGGGGGTGTCGGGGCGGCTGCCCAGCTCGGTGAGGAGGTGGGTGAGCCGCCGCACGAGGGCGGTCGCCTGCCCGGGGTCGAAGAGGTCGGGGCGGTATTCGAGGATGAGGTGTCCGCCGGGGACGACCACGAGGGTCACCGGGTAGTGGGTGGCATCGGTCTGGTCGCTTCCGGTGACGGCGAGTTCGCCGGAGCGCTCGGCGCGGCGCAGCCCCTCGCCGTCGATGAAGTAGTTCTCGAACACCATGAGCGTGTCGAAGAGTTCACCGGCCCCGGCGATCCGCTGGACGTCGGCCAGGCCCAGGTGCTGGTGGGCGGAGAGCTTCGCCTGCCCCTGCTGGAGCCGTACCAGCGCCTGCCGTACGGTGCCCGCGGCGCGCAGGTCGACCCGGACGGGCAGGGTGTTGATGAAGAGGCCCGTCATGCTCTCGACCCCGTCGATCTCCGGCGGGCGGCCGGAGACGGTGGCTCCGAAGACGACGTCCTCACGGCCGGTGTGCCGGGCCAGCAGCAGCGCCCAGGCGAACTGCACGACGGTGTTGATGGTGACGTCGGCGCCCCGCGCCAGCGCCTGGAGCCGTTCGCGCAGCTCCGCGTCCAGCTGGTACGGGATCCGGTCGGAGAGCACGGGCCGCCGGTCGGGGTCGGCGGGGGCCAGGAGCGTGGGCTCCGTGACCCCGGCGAGCGCCTCGCGCCAGGCGTCCTCGGCGGCCGTCACGTCCTGGGCCGCGTGCCAGGCCAGGAAGTCCTTGAACGAGCGGCGTACGGGCGGCAGTTCGGCGGGCCCGATCTCCCCGGCGTACAGCGCGAGGAGTTCCTGGAGCAGGACGGGCACCGACCACCCGTCGAGGATCGCGTGGTGGTTGGTGACCATCAGCGCGTGCTGCCGCTCCCCCAGCCTCACCAGCCTCAGGCGGAGGAGCGGGGGCGCGGTGAGGTCGAAGGGGCGCAGCCGCTCCTCGACGGCGAGCGCCCGCAGGGCCTCCTCGCGCCCGGCGGCGGGCACGGTCCGCAGGTCGGTCTCGGCCCAGTCGGGTTCCACCCCGTCCAGGACGAGCTGTACGGGGCGGCTGCCCGCGTCGGCGAAGGCGGTACGGAGACCGGGGTTGCGCTCCAGCAGGGCGGCGGCCGCACGGCACAGGGCCGCCGGGTCGAGTGCGCCGTCGAGCCGGAGGACGAGCTGGACGGTGTAGACGTCGATGTCGTCGCCCGACAGCTGGGTGAGGGCGTAGAACCCTTCCTGGAGCGGGGTGAGCGGCCAGATGTCCCGCAGGGCGGGGAATCGTGCCCGAAGGCCGTCCGTCTGCTCCTGGTCCAGGGTGACCAGGGGGAAGTCGGACGGGGTGTGCACCGGGTCCGCGGGGATGGCGGCCAGGGTCTCCAGCGCCTGGAACCACAGGGCGAGCAGCCGTTCGGCGTCGGGGGCGGCCAGGACCCCGGGGGCGTAGGTCCAGCGGACCGTCAGCCGGGGGCCGTCCGGGCTCTCCTCGGTCGAGGTGCGGATCTCCAGCGGGAAGAGCACGGGGGCGGGCAGCGGCAGCGGTTCGGGGGCGGCCGGCCAGCCCGTGGTACCCGGGGCCGGGCCCCGGTGCGCGAGGAGGATCTCCGGGGTTCGGGAGGGGCCGGCCGGGCCGTCGAGATGGTGCAGCAGCCCGTGGCCGATGCCCCGGTCGGGGGTCTCCCGCAGGTGTTCCTTGAGGGCCATCAGGGCACGGCGGGCGTCGGCCCCCTGCGCTCCGGGCTCCACGGGCAGGGCGAGGACGACGGGGTGCCAGGTCGCGAACCGGCCGACGGCGGTGGCGAGTTCGGCACCCGGGACGACACCCCCCTCGCGCCCGTCGTTCTCGACGGCGATCACCTCGTGGCCGACGCGTTCGCCCCGCTCCTCGCGCCAGCGGGCGAAGGCCAGCGCGGTGGCGGTCACCAGCACGTCCTGGGCGGTGCCGTGGACGGCGGCGGGGATCTGCTCGCTCAGGGCCCGGGTGAGGTCCGGGTCCAGGGTGCGTTCCAGGTGGGCGGCGGTGTCCCGGGCCGGATCGAGGCGGCGGGCCCCGAGTGCGGGGGCGTCGCGTTCCTCACGGGCCCGCCAGAGGGCGGCCTCAGCGCGGCGGACCGGTTCGGCGGCGGCGTCCGCGAGGCCCAGGGCCCACTGCCGGAAGGAGGTGCCGTCGCCGGGCGCGGCGGGCGGGTTCCCGGCGAGGACGTCGGCGTGGGCGGTGGCGAGGTCGGCGGTGAGGACGGACCAGGAGGCGGTGTCGACCGCGAGGTGGTGGGCGATGAGGAGAAGCCGGCCGCTGCGACCCGGACCCCGGTCGACCCAGACGGCCCGCAGCAACTCCCCGGAATAGGCGTCCAGTTGTCCGACGGCCTCGACGGCGGCCCACTCCAGGGCGCCCTCCCTGCCGTCCACCTGCAGCAGGACGGCCTCCGCGGGCGGGTCCGCCGGTTCCGGGATGTGCAGGGCCTGCCGCCCCGGCTCCCCCACCAGGGTGGCCCGGAGCACCGGATGGCGGTCCAGCACCCGGGTGAGGGCGGCCGTCAGCGTGGCGCGGGTCGCCTCGGGCGGGGTGACGAGCCGGGCGTACGCGAACAGGCCGTCGGCCGGGGCGTGGGCCAGCGCCCACCGCTGGGGCGGGGTGAGCGGGGCCCGTCCCGTCGGGGCCAGAGCCGGTACGACGGCGGGTCCCGTGGTCGCGGCGAGACGGGCGAGGGCGGCGGGGGTCTTCTGCTCGAAGACGTCCCGGGGGGTGAGGGCCATCCCGGCCTTGCGGGCCCGGGCGACCAGTTGGATGGAGAGGATGCTGTCGCCGCCGAGGGCGAAGAAGCTGTCCTCGGCACCTGCGTTCGGAATGCCCAGGAGGTCCGCGAAGAGGGCGGTGAGGACCGCTTCCCGGATGCCGCGCGGGGCGATGGCCCCGGCGCTCCCGGCGAGGTCGGGGGCGGGCAGGGCGGCCCGGTCGAGCTTGCCGCTGGGGGTGAGCGGCAGGGTGTCCAGGGTGATCATTGCGGTGGGGACCATGTGGTCGGGCAGCCGCCGGGCGATGCGTTCGGTGAGCTGCCCGGTGTCGGGCTCGGCGCCGGGGGCGGGGACGAGGTAGCCGGTGAGGACCGGCCGCCCGGGGGTGTCCTCGCGCAGCAGGACGGCCGACGCGGCGATCTGCGGGTCCTCGGCGACGACGGCCTCGATCTCGCCCAGCTCGACGCGCAGTCCGCGCAGCTTGATCTGGCCGTCGGTGCGGCCCACGTAGACGAGGGCGCCGTCGGCCCGCCGCCGGACGAGGTCGCCGGTGCGGTAGAGGCGCTCACCGGGGGCGCCGAAGGGGTGGGCGACGAAGCGGTCGGCGGTGAGGGCGGGGCGGCCGAGATAGCCGCGGGCCAGTTGCGGGCCGCTGAGGTACAGCTCGCCGGTGACGCCGTCCGGGACGGGCCGCAGCCAGGCGTCGAGGACGTACGTACCGGTGTTGTGGACGGGTCGGCCGATGGGCACCCCGCCGCCCGGCTCCCCCTCGGCGGCCGCCCAGGCGGTGACGTCGATGGCCGCCTCGGTGGGTCCGTACAGGTTGTGCAGGCCCGCTCCGGGCAGCACACGGCGGACCGTCGCGGCCAGGGCGGTCGGCAGCGCCTCGCCGCTGGCGATGATCCGGCGGACTCCGGTGCAGTCGGCGGCCCGGGGTTCGGCGGCGAAGGCGGCCAGCATGGAGGGGACGAAGTGGAGGGTGGTGACGCCGTGGCGGACGACCGCCTCCGCGACCTCGGCCGGGTCGCGGTGGTGGCCGTCGGGCAGGACCACGAGCGTGGACCCGGTGAGCATCGGCAGGAAGAACTCCCATACGGAGACGTCGAATCCGGCCGGGGTCTTCTGGAGGACCCGGTCGCCGGGGCCGAACGTGACGTACTCGGCCATCCAGCGGAGCCGGTTGACGAGGGCGGTGTGGGTGACGACGACGGCCTTGGGGCGGCCGGTGGAGCCGGAGGTGTAGAGGACGTACGCGGCATGGCCGCCGCGCAGCTCCGGGTGGACGCCCACGGATGCGGCCGCCTCCTGCCGGGCCCGTACGTCGGGGGCGTCGAGCGCCAGGACGGTGACGCCGTCGGGGACGGGGAGCCGCTCCCGTACCCCGGTCAGGGTGAGCAGGAGGTGCGGGGCGGCGTCGGTCAGCATGTGGCCGACGCGCTCGGCGGGATACTCGGGGTCCACGGGCAGATACGCCCCGCCCGCGCGCTGCACCGCGTGCAGGGCCACGACCAGGTCGGTGCCCCGGGGCAGCGCCACGGCGACACGCACCTCGGGCCCGACACCCGACTCCCTGAGCAGGGAGGCCAGTCGGCCCACCCGCTGGTCGAACTCCCCGTACGCGAGGGTGCTGTCCCCGTCGATCAGGGCGGGTACGGAGACCTCTCCGGCGTAGGTGCGGGCCAGCAGCTCCGGCAGGGTGGCGTCCGGGAGCGGGCGGGGTTCCCCGGTGGCCGACGCGAGCACCCGGGCCCGCTCCCGGCCGTCGAGCACGGCGGCGCGGTGGACAGGGAGTTCGGGGCGGGAGACGAGGGCGGCGAGGAGGGTGACGTAGCGGTCGGCCAGCGCCTGTGCGGTGGCGTGGTCGAAGAGGCTGGTCTGGTAGATCAGCATGCCGTTGATGCCGCCGCCGTCGGGCCGCTCGGCCAGGGTGAACTGGAGGTCGAGCTTGGCGACTCCGGGGTCGGCGCTGATCGGGGTGACGTCGAGGCCGGGCAGGGTGAAGGTGTCCTCGTCGGAGACGTTCTGGAAGACCAGCAGCACCTGGAAGAGCGGGTTGCGGGCGAGGGTGCGTTCGGGGGCGACGATGTCGACGAGCTGCTCGAACGGCAGGTCGGCGTGGTCGAAGGCGGCCAGATCGGTGTCGCGGACCCGGGCGAGCAGCTCGTGGAAGGTGGGGCGGCCGCTCAGATCGGTGCGCAGGACCAGGGTGTTGACGAAGAACCCGATGAGGTCGTCGAACTTCTCATCCGTGCGTCCGGCGACCGGGGTGCCGAGCGGGATGTCGGTGCCGGCGCCGTGCGCGGAGAGGAGCACCGCGAGGGCCGCCTGCACCGCCATGAAGACGCTGGTGCCGTTGCGGGCGGCGAGGCTCCGCAGCCCGGCGTGGAGCGCCGGGTCCACGGCGAAGGTGACGGTGGCCCCTTCGTGGGTCTCCTCGGCGGGGCGCGGCCGGTCGTAGGGCAGAGCCAGCTCGTCGGGCGAACCGGCGAGGGTCCGCTTCCAGAAGGCGGCCTGGCGGGCGGCCTGGCTGTCCGGGTCGCTCTCCTCGCCGAGGACGTCACGCTGCCAGAGCGCGTAGTCCGCGTAGTCGACGGGCAGTGGCTCCCAGTCGGGTCCGGTGCCGTTCACGCGGGCGGTGTAGGCGGTGCGCAGATCGTCGACGAGAGGGCGCATCGACCATTCGTCGCCCGCGATGTGATGGAGCGTCAGAGCGAGGACGTGGTCGGTTCCGGTGTGCAGCAGCCGGGCCCGGAGCGGGATCTCCTCGATGATGTCGACGGGCTGGGTCACCCGGGCCCGCAGCGCCGCCTCCAGGTCGCTCTCCGCGACCTCGGCCACCTCCCCGGGGTCGCAGGCGGCGCGGGCGCTCGCCTCGTCCAGGATGTGCTGGTGCGGCAGCCCGTCGGCGTCCGGGTAGACCGTGCGCAGGCTTTCGTGGCGGACGACGACGTCCCCGACGGCGAGGCGCAGCGCCTCCCGGTCCAGCTCCCCGCCCAGGCGGACCACGATGAACAGGTTGTACGTGGCGCTCGGGCCGTCCAGCCGGTGCAGGAACCAGAGGCGGCTCTGCGCGAACGACAGCGGGATCGGCTCCCCGGGGCGGCGTTCACGGCGTACGGGGGCGGCGCGGGCCACCGGGCGCGGGAGGACGGTCCGGGCGAGGGCGGCCGGGGTGGGGTGCTCGAAGATGTCGCGCAGGGCGACGTCCACGCCGAGGGTGGAGCGGAGCCGGTTGGCGAGCTGCATGGCGAGCAGCGAGTGGCCGCCGAGGTGGAAGAAGTCGTCGTCGGGCCCGGCGTGGGCGAGGCCGAGGACATCCGCGAACAGCTCCCCGAGGACGGCCTCGCGGGCGTCCCGGGGCGCCCGGGTCCGCTCCCCTCCGGAGGCCTGGGGGGCGGGCAGGGCGGCGCGGTCGACCTTGCCGTTGGGGGTCAGGGGCAGCGCGGCCAGCTCCATGACCACCGACGGGACCAGGTGCTCGGGCAGCCGTTCGGCCAGGTAGGGGCGGAGTCCGGTGGCCGTGCCGGTGACGTACGCGACGAGGCGCACCGAGCCGCTGGGGTCGGGCAGACCGACGACGACGGTGTCGGTGACCCCCGGGTGGGTGCGGAGGACGGCCTCGATCTCGCCCGGTTCGACGCGGTGGCCGCGCACCTTCAGCTGGTGGTCGGTGCGGCCGAGGACGCGCAGGGTGCCGTCGTCCTGGAGGCGGGCCAGGTCGCCGGTGCGGTACATCCGGCTGCCGGGCTCGCCGTACGGGTCGGCGGTGAACCGGGAGGCGGTGAGGGCGTTGCGGCCGAGGTAGCCGCGGGCGAGCCCCGCGCCGCCGATGTACAGCTCGCCGGGGACCCCGGGCGGCACGGGCCGCAGCCAGGTGTCCAGGACGCGCAGGGTGGTGTTGTTCAGCGCGCGTCCGATGTGCGGTGCGGCGGTGTCGGGGGCGAGGTCGGCGACGGTGGACCAGATGGTGGTCTCGGTCGGCCCGTAGAGGTTGAGCAGCCGTTCCCCGCCCGTGGCGAGGCGTTCGGCCAGGTCGGCGGGGAGCGGTTCGCCGCCGCTCAGCACATGGAGGCCGTCCAGCAGTGCGGGGGCGGCGTCGGTGATGCCGCGCCAGAGGGACGGGGTGGCCTGGAGGTGGGTGGCGCCGGTGCGTTCGGCCAGGCCCGCGAGGACCAGTGGGTCGAGCACCTCCTCCCGCTGGGCCAGGACCACGGTGGCCCCGGTGACGAGCGGCACGAAGAGCTCCAGGGCGGCGATGTCGAAGCTGACCGTGGTGACCGCGAGCAGCCGGTGTCCCGGACCGGATTCCAGGATCCCGGCGATGGCATCCAGGAGGTTGGCGAGGGCCCGGTGGCCGATGACGACGCCCTTGGGGTTCCCGGTGGAGCCCGAGGTGTGGATGACGTACGCGGCCGACTCGGGCGCGGGGGCGAGCCCGGGCAGCTCGGGTGCCGGGCCGTCGTGCGGCCCCGGGTCGAGGACCGGGGAGCCGGGGCGGACGGTGAGCAGCGGGGCGGAGTCCGCCAGCAGATAGGCGACCCGGTCGGCCGGGAAGTCCGGGTCGACGGGGACGTACGCGGCGCCGGTGGCGGAGACGGCGAGGAGGACGGCGGCCAGGTCGGCGCCCCGGGGCAGGGCGACGGCGATCAGCTGCTCGGGGCGTGCCCCCAGCCCGCGCAGCCGGGCGGCGACGGCCGTCACCCGGTCGGCGAGGGCGGCGTAGCTCCACTCCTCGTCGCCCGCGATCAGCGCGGTGGCGTACGGCGTCGCGGCGGCCTGGCGCAGGAAGCGTCCGGCGAGGCCGAGCGGGGTGACCGGGAGGACCGGCCCGTCGAGCCGCGACGGGTCGGTGGCCCCGGTCGCGAGGGAGGCCGTGGTGGAGTCGGGCCGGTCGACGAGCCGTTCCAGGACCTCGATCAACTGTGCCCCCATGTCGGCCACTCGGTCCGAACCGAGCAGGTCGGGGCGGTGGTCGAGGGCGAGGGCGAGACGGTCGCGGCCGGGCAGGGCGACCAGCACCAGCGGGTAGTGGGTGGCGTCGTGGCCGCGTGCCCCGGTGACCAGCAGTCCGGCGCGCTCCTCGGTCCGGCGCAGTTGCTCGGCGTCGACCGGGAAGTTCTCGAACAGGATCAGGGTGTCGAAGAGGTCGCGGTGTCCGGCGAGGCGCTGCAGTTCCGCGAGCGGCTCGTACTGGTGGTCCATGAGCACCGCCTGCCGCTCCCCCAGCTGCCGGACGAGACCGGCGAGGGTCTGGCCGTGGCGCAGGGTGACCCGGGTGGGGACGGTGTTGATGAACAGGCCGATCATGTCGTGCGAGCCGTCGAGATCGGCGGGGCGGCCGGAGACGGTGACACCGAACGTCACGTCGGTACGGCCGGTCAGCCGGCCCAGGAGCAGCCCCCAGGCGCTCTGGAGCACGGTGCTGACCGTGACGTCCGCCGACCGGGCGAAGGCGTGGATGCGGGCCACCAGCTCGTCGGGGAGCGGGAGTTCGACGCGCTCGGGGATTCCGGCGGGCATCGCGGCGGCTTCGGGGACGAGCCGGGTGGGGCCCTCGATCCCGGCGAGCGCCTCCCGCCAGAGGCGGTGTGTCGTGGCGCGGTCGCGGCCGTTCAGCCAGACCAGGTAGTCGCGGTAGGGGCGGGGGGCGGGGCCGGGCGCGCCCCGGTAGAGGGCCAGCAGGTCGCGGACGAGCAGCGGGCCCGACCAGCCGTCGAGCAGGATGTGGTGGGAGGTGAGGGCGAGCGTCTGGCGGCGCTCCCCGAGCCGGACGAGGGTGAACCGCAGGAGCGGGGGCGCGGTGAGGTCGAAGCCCTGGCGCCGGTCGGCCGTCAGGATGTTCCGCGCCCGGCCCTGCCGCTGCCCCTCGGTGAGGTCGGGGGACGTCAGGTCGTACACGTACAGGGGGATCTCCGCCTCGGCCGGGACGACCTGGAGCGGGTCGGCTCCCCGGCGGCCGTGGAATCCGGCGCGCAGGTTGGGGTGGCGGGCCAGCAGGGCGCGTCCGGCGCGCCGCAGCCGGTCGGGGTCGAGGTCGCCCTCGAGGTCCAGGGCGGTCTGGGTGGTGTAGACGTCGGGGCCCTCGCCCTCGGCTCCGAAGCCGGTGAGGAAGTACAGCCCGGACTGGAGCGGGGAGAGCGGCAGCAGGTCGGCCAGGGGTGCGCGGGCCTCCAGGGCGTCGATCTCCGTCTGGTCCACGGCGACGAGCGGGAAGTCACCGGGGGTGTGCCCGCCTGCCGACGGGGTCCCCACCAGCCCGGCCAGGGTGCGCAGGGCCTCGGTCCAGCTCTCGGCCAGCCGCTCGACGTCCCCGGGCTCCAGAAGGCGTTCCGGGAAGCTGAAACCGGCCTGGAGGGCGGGGCCTTCGGGCCCGTCGACGACGGAGGCGTTGAGGGTGAGGGTGTGCGAGGCGGGCAGCGCGCCGTCCGCTCCCCCGCCCAGCGACCCGCTGACGGCCGGACTCCACGGCGCGGGGGTGCCGGACTCCCCCGCCGTACGGGAACTCCCGAATCGTCCCAGGTAGTTGTAGGCGATCCGTGGTTCGGGCAGGGCGGCGAGGGGCTCGCGCAGCTCCGGGTTGAGGTGGCGCAGCAGCCCGTGGCCGAGACCCCCGTCGGGGGCGGCCCGCAGTTGCTCCTTGATCCGCTTGACGGCGGCGGCGAGGTCGTCGCCGGTGAGCCCGCCGAGGTCCAGGCGTACCGGGTGGACGGCGGTGAACCAGCCGACTGTGCGGGAGAGTTCGGCGCCGGGCACCAGGTGGTCGGCGCGGCCGTGGCCCTCGATGTCCACGGTGACGGGCCCGCTCTCGCCGCGCCAGGAGGCCAGGGCCAGGGCGAGGGCGGTGACCAGGAACTCGTCGGGGCCCGCGTGGAAGCGTTCGGGGAGTTCGGTGAGGAGGGGCCGGGTGTGCTCGGGCGCGAGGCCGACGGAGACGGTGCGCACGGTGGCGAGGGTGTCGAGCGCCGGGTCCACGGCGGGCACCACGGCTCCCCCGTCGCTGAGGACAGCGGTCCAGTGGGCGGCCTCCGCGGCCCGCCCGGGAGCCAGCGCCGCCTGCTCCAGTCCCTGCGCCCACTCGGCGAAAGAGGTTTCCACGGGCGGGAGTTCGGCCCGGTGGCCGTGGTGTTCGGCTTCGAGGACCGTGGCGAGGTCCTGGGTGAGGATGCGCCAGGAGACGCCGTCGACGGCCGCGTGGTGGATGAGGAGGGCGAGCAGTCCGCCCCGGTCGGGCCCGGCGTCCAGCCAGACCGCCCGGAGCATGGCCCCGCCGTACGGGTCGAGCAGCCGGGCTGCCTCCCGGGCCTCGGCACGCAGCGTGGGCAGCAGTTCGTCGTCGGCGGTCTGGACGGCGTCGACCCGGGTGAGCGGTGCCGGTCCGGGGTGGCTGCCGGGGGCGGGGATCTCCAGGGCGCTGTCGGTGAGCCGGGCCCGCAGGACGTCGTGGTGGTCGAGGATCCGCAGCAGCCCGGCGGTGATCCGGTCGGCGGTGGCGCCGGCCGGGGTGTGGAGCACGGTGGACTGGTGGAAGTCGTCGACCGGTCCGCCGCGCTCGACGAGCCGCCGGAGGATCGGGGTGAGCGGCGCGGTGCGCGCGGCGCGTTCGACGGGGGCGGCGGTGTCGTCCACCGTACGGGCGAGGGCCGCGAGTTGTTCGACCGTACGCCGTTCGAAGACGTCGCGGGGGCTGAACCGCAGGCCGCGGCGGCGGGCCGCGCCGACCAGCTGGATGGCGGAGATGCTGTCACCGCCGAGGGCGAAGAAGCTCTCCTCCACACCGACTTCGGGGAGGTGGAGGGTCTCCGCGAAGAGGGCGGCGATCTCCTTCTCGCGGTCGGTGCGCGGGGCGGTTCCCCCGGTGGTGGCGGTGAAGTCGGGGGCGGGCAGGGCGGACCGGTCGGTCTTGTTGGCGGCGGTGAGCGGCAGGGCGTCGAGGAGGACCACGGCCGCGGGGACCATGTGGTCGGGCAGGGTCTCGGCGGCCCAGGCGACGAGGTCGGCGGGGCGGGGGCCGGTGCCCGGGGCGGGCACGGCGTGGGCGACCAGGCGGCGGACGCCCCGGTGGTCGGTGTGGCCGGTGACGACGGCCTGGGCGACGGCGGGGTGGGCGGTGAGGCGGGCCTCGACCTCCCCGGGCTCGACCCGGAAGCCGCGGATCTTCAGCTGGTGGTCGGTGCGGCCGGCGTACTCCAGCTCGCCCCGCTCGTTCCAGCGTGCCAGGTCCCCGGTGCGGTACATCCGGGTGCCGGGGACCCCGAACGGGTCGGCGACGAAGCGGTCGGCGGTGATCAGGGGGCGGCCGAGGTAGCCCCGGGCGAGGCCGGGACCGGCGATGTACAGCTCGCCCAGGATGCCGGGGGCGACCGGGCGGAGGGCGCCGTCCAGGACGTAGGCGCGCTTGTTGACGTCCGGCGGCCCGATCGGGACGGGGCCGCCGTCCCACTCCTCGGGCACCTCCCAGGTGGCGGAGTTCACCACGGCCTCGGTGGGCCCGTAGGCGTTGAAGAGGCGGTGGCGGCGGGCCCAGGTGCGGACGGTCTCCGGGGGCAGCGCCTCGGTGCCGACGATCAGGCTCGTGCCTTCGGGGAGCGGAGCGTCCTGGGGCAGGGAGGCGACGACGGTCGGCGGGATCACGGCGAGGGTGACGGCCGCCCGGTTCAGGAACTCCGCGAGCGGCGCTCCGGCGCGCTCCTCCTCGGGGACGACGACCAGAGTGGCGCCGGAGAAGAGGGAGTTGGCGAGTTCGCAGAAGGTGACGTCGAAGCTGGGGGACGCGAACTGGGTGACCCGGTCGCCGGGTCCGGTGGCGAAGCAGCCGTGGGCCCAGGCGATGAGGTCAACGAGCGGGCGGTGTTCGACCAGGACGCCCTTGGGGCGGCCGGTGGAGCCGGAGGTGTAGATGAGGTAGGCGCCGTTGTGCAGCCGCAGCGGGGCCCGGCGGTCGGCGTCGGTGGGGTTGTGGTCGGGCAGTCCGTCGGACAGCCGGTCGGCGGCGATGACGGTGGCGCCCCCGGACCAGGGGGTGTGGTCGGTGCCGGAGTGGGCGAGGACGGTGGTGGCCCCGCTGTCCTCGATCAGCCCGGCGAGCCGTTCGGCGGGCTGGTCCGGGTCCAGGGGGGCGAAGACTCCGCCCGCCTTGCCGACGGCCAGCTGGGCGACGTACACGTCCGCGCCCCTGCGCAGGGCGACGCCGACGACGTCCTCGGGGCCGGTGCCCGCTGCGATGAGGGCGTGGGCGAGCCGGTTGGCGCGGGTGTTCAGCTCGGCGTACGTGAGGACGCGGCCGCTGTCGTCGACGGCCGGCTTCTCGGGGTGGGCGGCGGCCTGCTGCTCGAAGAGGGCGGGCAGGGTGGCCGGTTCGACGTCCACCGTGCCGGAGTTGAAGGTGTCCAGGACCTGCTCGCGCTCCTGGGGGGTGAGGAGGTCGGTGCGGGAGAGCGGGCGGTGCGGGTCGGCGGTGAACTCCTCGACGGCGCGGCGCAGCCGGGCGGCCAGGCGTGCGGCCTCCTCTTCCGTGAGGGCGTCCCTGCGGTGGCGCAGCCGCAGGACCGGGCCGCCGTCGGCGCCGGGTGCGGCGACCAGGGTGAGCGGGTAGTGGGTGGCGTCCTGTCCGGTGACGGCTTCGACGCGCAGCCCGGCGAACTCCTGCGGGTCCGCGGCGCTTTGGGCGGGGGCGGTGTCGACGAGGTAGTTCTCGAAGACGCAGAGGGTGTCGAAGAGCGGTCCGCCCGTTCCGGTGAGCTTCTGGATCCGGGCGAGCGCGACATGGTGGTGCGCCAGGAGGGCGGCCTGTTCACCGGCCGTTCGCCGGACGAGCGCGGCGAGGGTCTCCTCGTGGCGGAGCCGGACCCGTACGGGCAGGGTGTTGATGAACAGCCCCACCATCGACTCGGCCCCGGCGAGTTCGGCGGGCCGCCCGGAGACGGTGGTCCCCGACACCACGTCCTGACGCCCGGTCACATCAGCCAGGACCAGGGACCACAGGGTCTGCACGACGACGGGCACGGTGACGTCCAGCGCGCGGGCGACGGTGACCAGCGAGGCCGCCGTACCGGGTGTCAACTCCACTTCCAGCGCGGCTGGTTCGGCCTGCGGCTGCCCGTCGAGGCCGGGGGCGATCACGGTCGGCCCGTCGAGGCCGGCCAGCGCCTCGCGCCACGCGCGCTCGTCCGCCTCGCCGTCCTGGGCGGCGGCCCAGGCGAGGTAGTCGCGGTACGGGCGGACGTCGGGCAGGGCGGTGGGGGCGCCGTCGGCCGCGTACAGGGCGAAGAGTTCCTGGACGGCGCGGGCGGTGGACCAGCCGTCCAGCAGCAGATGGTGGTGGGTGAGGAGGAGCCGGTGGCGTTCGGGGGCGAGCCTGATGGCGTGGAAGCGGACCAGCGGCGGCCGGGCCAGGTCGAAGCGGGTGTGGCGGTCGGCGTCGGTGAGCCGTCGCACCCGCCGGTCGCGCTCGGGGGCGTCCAGGCCGGAGAGGTCGGTGTCCTGCCAGGGGACGGCGACCGTGTGCGGGATCACGGTGACCGGGTCGCCGTTGCGCCGGGTGCGGAAGGCGGCCTTCAGGTTGGGGTGGCGGGTCAGCAGGGCCTCGGCGGCACGGCGCAGCCGGCCGGGGTCGAGCGGCCCGGTCAGGTCCAGGCCCAGCTGCACGTTGTACACGTCCAGCGCGCTGTCGTCGTAGGACGACAGGAAGTAGAGCCCCTGCTGGAGCGGGGACAGCGGGAGTATGTCCTGCAGTCCCTGGGGTGCGCCGGTCACGTGGTCCTCCACTCGTCTTCGAACTCGTCGATTTCGTCCTGGCTCAGCGACAGCAGGCCCAGGTCGGACGGGGTGTGTCCGGCCGCCTGGGTGCGGGCGGCGGCCACCAGGGTTTCCAGGGCGGTGCGCCACCAGCGGTCCAGGACCGCGATCTCCTCGTCGCTGACGAGCCGGCTCGCGTGGTGCCAGCTGACCGCCAGCTCGGTGCCCGAGGGGCGGCGCAGCGCGGTGATGTCGAGGTCCACCGCGGTGTGGACGCCGAGCGCGGGGGCCGGGCGCCGGACGGCGGCCGACTCCGGACTCGGGGTCCAGGGTTCGGGCGCCGCGGCGTCGGCCTCACCGACGTCGTAGCGGCCCAGGTAGTTGAAGCCCGTCAGGGGTTCGGGCCGGGCCGCCAGCTCTCGCGCGGAGGCGGGGTCCAGGTGGCTCAGCTGTCCGAAGCCGATGCCGTGGTCCGGGACGGCGCGCAGTTGCTCCTTGACCTGCTTGAGCAGCCGCCCCGCCGCCTGCGGGTCCGCGATGGTGGCGTCGGGTCCGGCGTCCCGCAGGACGGCCCGGAAGGGGTACTGGCTGGTGAACCAGCCGACCGTGCGGGCCGGGGCGGCGACCCCGGGGAGCGTGGCGTCCCGGCCGTGCCCTTCGAGCAGCACGAGCGTGCCGGGGGCGTTGCGCCAGCGGCTGTGGGCTAGGACGAACGCGGTGAGCAGGACGTCCTGTTCGCCGCAGTGGAACGCCTCGGTGACCTCGGTGAGGGCCGGGCCGGCCAGGGCGGCGGGCACGGTGGTGGTGAGCCGGTGGACGGTCTGCGGGGTGTCGGTGGCGGGGTCGGGCGCACGCCCGTACGGGGAGGGCCCGGGTTCACCCAGTACCTGGGTCCAGTAAGGGAGTTCGGTACGGCGGTCGGGGGCCGAGCCGGTCAGCGCCCGGGACCAGCTCCGGAAGGAGACCTCGACCGGGGGCAGGGCGCCGACCGGGTCGTCGCAGAGCTGGGCGAGGTCGGGCAGGAGGATCCGCCAGGACACCGCGTCCACGACGAGGTGATGGGCTGTCAGCAGCAGCCGGCCGGGTCCGCCGTCCTCCGGGTCGAAGTGGACCGCGCGGAGCATCCGGCCGCTGTGCGGGTCGAGTTCATCGACGGCGGTGCGTGAGGCCTCGGCGATGGCGTCCGTGAGCGGTGTGCCGCTCCCCTCTCCCGTACGGAGGTGGCGGAGCAGGTCGTCGCCGGGGGCCGGGTCCCCGGGGACGTACAGCGTCCACTCGTCGGGGTCCGTGGTGTCGAGCCGGGCGGCGAGGACGGGGTGGTGGGCGACGAGGCGCCCGAGCGCCCGGCGCAGCCGGTCGGGGGTGAGGCCGGGCGGGGTGGTGACCAGGAGGGACTGGTGGTGGGTGCGGAGGTCGCCCCCGCGTCGGCGCAGCGCGTGCATGACGGGTGTGAGCGGCACGGCGCCGGCCCCCGGGTCGTGGACCAGGGCCACGGTCTCCTCCCGCCGGGCGACTCCGGCCAGGGCGGCCACCGTGCGCTGCTCGAACACATCGCGCGGGGTGATGACCAGCCCGTGCCGCCGGGCCGCGCTGACCAGCACGATGGAGGTGATGCTGTCGCCGCCGAGGGTGAAGAAGCTGTCGTGGCGTCCGACGGCGGTCAGCTTCAGCAGCTCCGCGACCAGTCCGGCGAGCAGCCGCTCGGTGGCGTCCTGCGGCGGCTCGTGCTCCCCGGGCTCCGCGACGGCGGGCGCGGGCAGCGCGGCCCGGTCCACCTTGCCGCTGACGGTGAGCGGGAAGCGGTCGAGCACGACGACGTCGGAAGGGACCAGGGCGGCGGGGAGCACCTCGGCGGTGTGGGTGATGAGACCGGCGGGGTCGGTCCCCGTCGCTGCCGTGACATAGCCGACGAGCCGCGCGGCGCCGCCGGGCAGGTCGTCGCGGACGAGGACGGCCGCGTCCCGGACGGCGGGGTGGCCGAGCAGCGCGGCCCGCACCTCCTCCGGTTCGATCCGTACGCCGCGCAGCTTGACCTGGTCGTCGGCGCGGCGCAGGTACTCCAGCTCGCCGCGGCGGTTCCAGCGGGCCAGGTCGCCGGTGCGGTAGAGCCGGGAGCCCGGTGGTCCGAACGGGTCGGCGACGAAGCGTTCGGCGCTCTGCCCGCTCCTGCCGAGGTAGCCGAGCGCCACCTGTGCACCACCGAGATAGAGTTCCCCGCCCACCCCGGGCGGCACGGGACGCAGCCGGGCGTCCAGCACATAGGCGCGGGTGCCCGCCCCGGGGGCGCCGAGCGGGACGTGGGGCTGTTCACCGGGGACGGCCGTGCGGGCGGTGACGTCGACGGCCGCCTCGGTGGGTCCGTACTGGTTGACGACCGGGGCGGGAAGGGCCTCGGCACAGCGCCGGACGAGGACGTCGGTCAGTGCCTCGCCACCGCTGAAGATCCACCGCAGCGAGGTGCACCCGGCGGCCTCCGGCTCCGCCGCGAAGAGGGTGAGCAGGGACGGCACGAAGTGGACGGCGTGGACCTGGTGTTCGCGGATGAGCCGGGCCAGGTGGGCGGGGTCGTGGTGGCTGTCGGGGCCCGCCAGGACGACGGCCGCACCGGCGATGAGCGGGCCGGTCAGCTCCCAGACCGAGACGTCGAAGCCGGGGGCCGCCTTGGCGAGCATCCGGTCCCCCGGGCCGAGGGGGAAGCGCCGCCGCGTCCAGGCGAGCCGGTTGGCCAGCGCCCCGTGCGGCACGACGACGGCCTTGGGGCGGCCGGTGGAGCCCGAGGTGTGCAGGATGTACGCGGGCTGCGCCGGGTGGGGCTCGGCGGGTTCGAAGGCGGGGGCAGGGTCCGCCGGGTCGTCGATCAGCAGCACCGGGCAGCCGGGGCGCTCGGGCAGCAGGTCCCGGTGGGCCCGGTCGGTGAGGAGCAGCAGCGGCGGGTTGTCGTCGAGCATCCCGGCGATGCGCTGTGCGGGGTGGGCCGGGTCCAGGGGCAGATGGGCGCCACCGGCCCCGAGCACGGCGTGGACGGCGGTCACCAGCTCCGCCGAGCGCGGCAGCAGGACGGCGACGGGTTCACCGTGCCGTACCCCCTGGTGCCGCAGCCGCGCGGCCAACGCCCGCACCTGTGAGGCGAGTTCGCCGTACGTGAGGACGCGCGGGCCGTCGACGACGGCGACGGCGCCGGGCGTACGGGCCGCCTGCGCCGCGAACTCCCGTGCGGTCGACGGCGCTTCCACCGGCTCCTCGGCACGGTTCCACTCCGTGAGGAGCCGGTGGTGCTCGTCGTCGCCGAGCAGCCGGCAGGTGGAGGCGGGGCGGTCGGGCCGCTCGGCGAAGGCGGCCAGGACGCGCCCGTACCATCCGGCGATCCCCCGCACGGTCTCCTCGTCGAAGAGTCCGGTGCGGTAGGTGATGGCTCCGTTCAACGCACCGTCGGTGCCCGGTTCCTGGACGAGCGTGAAGGTGAGGTCGAACTTCGCGGTACGGGTGTGCACGGCGACCGGCCGACTGCTCAGGCCGGACAGCTCGGGCCCTTCGGCGGTCCGCGTCTGATAGTTGAGCATCACCTGGAACAACGGGTGCCGTTCCAGGGAGCGTTCGACGTCCAGCAGGTCCACCAGCCGCTCGAACGGCAGGTCCGCGTGGTCGAGCGCGGCCAGGGTGGTGTCCCGGGCGCGGGTGACGAGCTGGGCGGGGGTCGGGTCGCCGCTCACGTCCGTGCGCAGGACGAGCGTGTTGACGAAGAAGCCGACCAGGTCGTGGACCGAGGCGTCGTCGCGTCCGGCGACGAGGGTGCCGATGGGTACGTCGTCGGTGGAGCCGATCCGGTGCAGCAGGACGGCGAGCGCCGCGTGGGCGACCATGAACGGGGTGGCGCCGGTGCGGGAGGCGAGCCGTCGCAGCCCCGCCGTGACCTCCTCGGGGAGGGCGAAGGTGACGATGCCGCCGTCATGGCCGGTGTCCGCCCGGCGCGGACGGTCCAGCGGCAGGGCGGTCTCCGCCGGTGTCCCCGCCAACTGATCCTTCCAGTAGCGCACTTGGCGGCCGATCTCGCTCGCATCGTCGTCCTCCGAGCCCAGCAGCTCCTGCCGGCGGAGGGTGTGGTCGGCGTACTGGAGGGGCAGCGGCGCCCACTCCGGGGAGCGGTCGGCGGTGCGGGCGGCGAGGGCGGTGGCCAGGTCGTCCAGCAGGGGCCGTACGGACCACTCGTCCCCGGCGATGTGGTGCAGCACCAGGAGCAGCACATCGTGACCTGCCGCCCCGCTTTTGCCGTCGACCCGGAAGACGGCGGCGCGCAGCGGGGTCTCCGTCTCCAGGGCGAAGGGCCGGGTCGCCTCCTCGGAGAGGGCCGTGTCCAGCTCGGCCGCCGTCACCTCCCGGACGGTCAGAGGTACGGGGGCGTCGCCCGGTGCGAGGATGCGCTGCACGGCACGCCCCTCGCTCTCGGGGAAGACCGTGCGCAGCACCTCGTGGCGGCCGGCCAGGTCCGCGAGGGCCCGGGCCAGGGCGCCCGTGTCCAGCCGCCCGGCGAGGCGCAGGGCGATGGGCACGTTGTAGGCGGCGGTGGGTTCGTCGTCGAGCCGGTGGAGGAACCAGAGGCGTTGCTGCGCGGCGGAGAGGGGCGGTTCGGCGGGGCGCCGGGTGCCGGTGGGGCCGCCCGGGGTCCGTACCGGCCGCCGTGCCTCCTTGAGCAGGGCGGCGGTGGCGGCGGGGGTGCGGGCGGTGAACAGGTCCCCGACGGTGAGGGGGGCGCCGAGCACGGTCCGTACCCGGCCGACCAGGCTCATCGCGGTCAGCGAGTGGCCGCCGTGGGCGAAGAAGTCGTCGTACGGGCCGAGTCCGGGCAGCTCCAGGGCGTCCGCGAAGAGGCCGCGGAGCAGCTCGGTGCGCTGGTCCGGCGGCCCGTCCCCGGCCCGGTCGGCGGTCGCCCGCGCGGGGGCCGGCAGGGCGGCCCGGTCGAGCTTGCCGTTCTCGGTGAGCGGCAGGGCCGCCAGGCTCATGAGGACGGCGGGTAGCTGGTAGTCGGGCAGGCGGGCGGCGAGCCGGTCGCGCAACTCCGTCAGGTCCACGGGCCGTTCGGGGACCACGTAGCCGACGAGCACCGGACCGCCCGGCAGCTCCGTCCGCAGCACGACGGCCGCGCCCGCGACCCCGTCCTCCGCCAGCAGCGCGGCCTCCGTCTCGCCGGGTTCGACGCGGTGGCCGCGCAGCTTGATCTGGTCGTCGGCGCGCCCCAGGAAGTCCAGGGCGCCGTCGGGCCGGAGGCGGACCAGGTCGCCCGTGCGGTAGAGCCGGTCCCCCGGTGTCCCGTACGGATCGGCGACGAAGCGTTCGGCGGTGGGCCGGGGGCGCCGGTGGTAGCCGCGGGCCAGCCCCTCCCCGCCGATGTACAGCTCACCCGGGACCCCGGGCAGGGCGGGCCGGAGCGCCGTGTCGAGCACCCGGGCGGTCATGCCGTCCAGGGGGCGCCCGATCGGGAGCGGGCCCTCGCCGGGGGCGTCCGGTTCCACGGCGTGGGCGGTGGCGAAGGTGGTGGTCTCGGTCGGCCCGTAGCCGTTGACGACGCGCAGCCCCGGTGCGGCGCGCAGGGCCGCGGCCACGGCGGCGGGCGGGACGACGTCGCCGCCGGTCCACACCTCGCGCAGGGCGGTGAAGGTCTCCGGTGCGTCCTGGGCGAGGAGGGCGAAGAGCCCGGCGGTGAACCAGGCGGCGTCCACTCCCCCGCCCCGCTCCCGGTCGCGGGTCAGCAGTTCGCGCCAGCGGGCCGGGTCCAGGGGTTCGTCGGGGGCGAGCACGAGTTCGCCGCCGCGCAGCAGGGTGCCCCAGATCTCGTGGGTGGCCGCGTCGAAGGAGTGCGGCGAGTGGACCAGCGTCCGGCGGTGTGCGGCACCGGTGAACCGGCTGTCGGAGGCGAGGGCGAGCACCGCGCTCTCGGGGACGGCGACGCCCTTGGGTTCCCCGGTCGAGCCCGAGGTGTACATGACGTACGCCAGCCGGTCCGGCGCGGGCCCGGCGGGCGGCGGCGCCCAGGCTCCAGCCGTGGTGGTCTCCGGGTCCCCGACGGGCGGGTGCACGGTCGGCAGGGGCCCGTATGCGGCGCGCTCGGCGCCGGGGAGGCACACCAGCGCGACGGCGCCGGACGTGGCGAGGACCGTGCGGATACGTTCGGCGGGCCAGTCGGGGTGCAGCGGCAGACAGGCCGCTCCGGCCCAGGCGACCGCGAGTTCGGTGGTGACCAGCTCCACCGAGCGGGGCAGGAGGACGGCCACGACCGCCTCGGGGCCCGCACCGGCCTCCCGCAGCCGCTCCGCGAACGCGGCGGCCCGGGCGGCGAGCCGCCCGTAGCTCACCGCCCCGCCGCCCGCGCCGAGCGTGCGGACGGCGACGGCGTCCGGTTCGGCCGCGGCGAGGGCGGCGACCGTGGCGGCGCATCCCGGCCCGTCGCCGTACGCGGTGGGACGTCCGGTCGCCTCCGCCTCCGCGGTGCCGGGGGCGATGTCCACCCGCCCCGCGAGAGTCCGCGGCCGGTGGGCGAGGTGGTCCAGGGCACGGGTCAGCAGGTCCAGGATGCCGCGCGCGGCCTCCGTGTCGTACAGGTCGGGGCGGTACTTGAGGACGAGCCGCAGCCGGCCGCCCTGGAGGGTGATGGCGAGGGTGAGCGGATAGTGGGTGGCGTCCCGGCCGCCGATCCCGCGTACGTCGAGCCCTGCGGCGCGTTCACTGCCGGTGAGGGCCTCGTCGTCGAACGGGTAGTTCTCGAAGACGGTCATGGTGTCGAGCAGCACCGGCAGGGCCGACAGCCGCTGGATGTCGGCCAGTCCGAGGTGCTGGTGGTCGAGGAGCGCGACCTGGCGGGCGTGCAGATCCGTGACCGCGTCACCGAGCGGACGGGCGGGATCGGTCCGCACGCGGGTGGGCAGGGTGTTGACGAAGAGGCCGAGCATCCCTTCCACACCGTCGAGTTCGGCGGGGCGGCCGGAGACGGCGCTGCCGAAGACCACGTCGTCGCTGCCGGTGAGGCGGGCGACGACGAGCCCCCACCCCGTCTGGACGACCGTGTTGAGCGTGGTGCCCTCCGCCCGGGCGTACTCCTGCAGCGCGGAGGTGAGACCGGCGTCGAGCACGGTCCCGGTCTCCTCGGGGATCAGCGCGGCGGTGGCCGGGGCGGCGGGGGCGACCAGGGTGGGCCGGGTGACCCCGGCCAGGGCGGTCCGCCAGGCGGCCTCGGCGGCGGCCCGGTCGCGGTTCGTGATCCAGTGCGCGTACTCCGCGAACGGGCGGCGGCGGACCGGGGGGCGTCCCGCGTAGGCGTCGAAGAGGTCGGTGAGGAACAGCGGGGCCGACCAGCCGTCGAGCAGCAGGTGGTGGCTGGTGAAGAGGAGCCGCCACCGGTCGTCGGCGGTGCGGATCAGGGTGAAGCGCAGCAGCGGCGGGCGGTCCGGGTCGAAGCGGCGGGCGCGGTCGTCCGCGACGAGGCCGGGGAGGGCGTCGGGCCGCTCCCGTACGTCGTGCTCGGTCCACTCCGGGGCGGCGTCGGCGGTCGTGTACTGGACCAGGTGACCGGTGGACAGCCTGCGGAACCCGGCCCGCAGATTGGCGTGCCGGTCCACCACGGTGCGGGCCGCGCGGTGGATCCGGGCGGGTTCGAGGGGTCCGGTGATCTCCAGCTCCAGCTGCACCACGTAGACGTCGGGGCCGGTCCCGGTCTCGGTGAGCGCGTGGTAGGCGAGGCCGTGCTGAAGGGGAGTCAGGGGCAGTACGCCGTCGAGTGCGGGATGGTCCGCCTCCAGTTCGGTGATCTCCTCCTGGCGCAGGGGTACGGCGAAGTCGCCGGGGCTGTGTCCGGCGAAGCCGGGTTCCCCGGTGCGGCGGACGAGTTCGCCCAGGGCGGCGGTGAACCGGTCGGAGAGGGCCTGGACGCGGTCGGTGCCGAGGAGGTCCGCGGCGTACGTCCAGCGGACCGTGAGCACCGGTCCGCCCGTGCCGTCCAGGGTGGAGGCGTTGAGGTCCAGCACGTGGCCGCCCAGGAGGACGGGGAGCGGTCCGGTGTGGACGGCGTCCGATTCCGGGGCGGGGGTCCAGTGGCCGTCGGGGGTGTCGGCGGTGAAGCGCCCGAGGTAGTTGAAGGCGATCTGGGCGCCGCTGGGGGCCTGGGCGCGCAGCGCCCCGTAGCCGGTTCCGCGGCCGGGGACGGCGGCGATCCGGTCCTTGACGTGCTTGACGTCCTGGCCGATGGCTCCGCTGCCGGGGTCCAGGCGCACGGGGTACTGGGTGGTGAACCAGCCGACGGTACGGGAGAGATCGGCGCCGGGCACCAACTCCTCGTGGCGGCCGTGGGATTCGAGGTCGACCAGGAGCGGGGTGTCCGCGCCGACGGCGTGGACGAGGGCGGCCAGGAGGAGTTCGTCGGGCCGGGCGTGGAAGGCGGCGGCGGTCGTGGCGAGCAGCGGGGCGGTGATCTCCGGGGGGAGTTCGGTGCGCAGCTCCGCCGGGGTGTGCGGGGAGTCGGCCGCGTCCCGGGGGACGAGGGGTGCGGGCGGGTCCTCGGCCACGGCCGACCAGTGGTCCCGTTCGGGGGCGAAGCGCTCGGGGTCCCCGTAGAGGCCGGCCGACCAGTGGGCGAAGGAGGTGGCCGGGCGGGGCGGGGGCGTTCCGGTGGCGACGGCATGGGCGAGGTCGGGGAGCAGGATCCGCCAGGAGACTCCGTCGACGGCGAGATGGTGGACGAGCAGCAGCAGCCGCCCGTCCCGGCCGGGGCCGGGGGTGAACCACACGGCCCGCAGCAACTGCCCTCCCTCTGGTTCGAGTTCGGCGGCAGCGGTTCGGGAGTGGGTGTCGACGGCCTCCCGCAGCCCGGTCTCGTCCCCGCCGACCGGGACCACCGTGAGCAGGGCGGCCGGGTCGGGGACGGTGTCTGCGGGGGTGAGGTGCGGCTGCCCGTCGGCGGGGTCGGTGGTGACGGCCGCGCGCAGCAGGTCGTGGGTGTCCAGGAGGTGGCGGAGTGCGGTCCGCAGCCGGTCCTCGGTGAGGTCGGCCGGGACGGTGACCAGCATCGACTGGTGGAAGCCGGTCCAGTGGCCGGGGGTGCGGCGCAGCCAGTGCATCAGCGGGGTGAGCGGTGCGGGGGCGGGCGTGTCGTCCGCTGCGGACTCCACCGGGGTGGCCTCCGCTCGCGGGGCGAGGGTCTCGGCGAGGGCCCGTGGGGTGGGGTGCTCGAAGATCTGCCGCGCACTGACCCGATAGCCCGACTTCCGCGCCAGGGAGACCAGTTGGATGGAGGAGATGCTGTCGCCGCCCAGGGCGAAGAACGAGTCGTCGCCGCCGGGCGGACCGTCCAGCCGCAGGATGTCCGCGAAGAGGGCGGCGAGTTCGGCGGCGGCCCCTTCCAGGGGTGCGCCGTCGTCGGCCGCCGGGGTGACGGGGGCGGGCAGGGCCGCGCGGTCCACCTTGCCGGTGGGGCCGAGCGGGAGGGCGGGCAGCACGGTGAGGGTGGCGGGGACGGCGTAGTCGGGGAGCCGGCGGGCGAGCGCCTCGCGCAGCTCGCCCGGGTCCAGCTCCGCGCAGTCCTCGGCGACGGCGTATCCGGCGAGCAGCCTGCTGCCCGGCCGGTCCTCGCGCAGGACGGCGGCGGCCTGGCGGACGCCCGGCAGGGCGGTCAGTGCGGACTCGATCTCCCCGAGTTCGATGCGGAAGCCGCGCAGCTTCACCTGGTGGTCGGCGCGGCCCAGGTACTCCAGCTCTCCGTCACCGCGCCACCGGGCCAGGTCGCCGGTGCGGTACATGCGCGAGCCGGGCGGACCGTACGGGTGGGCGACGAAGCGTCCGGCCGTGAGCCCCGGGCGGCCCGCGTACCCCTGGGCGAGCCCGGATCCGGCGACGTACAGCTCGCCGGGGGTGCCGGGCGGCACCGGGCGCAGGGCCTCGTCCAGCACGTACACGGCGGTCTCCGCGACGGCCGTGCCGACGGGGACGGGACTGTTGTCGTCGCGCAGCCCGTCCGGGGTGCAGCGCCAGAGGGTGGCGTCGACGGTGGTCTCGGTGGGGCCGTAGGAGTTGAACATCCGGGTGCGGCGGGCCCAGGTGCGGACGAGCGCGGACGGGCAGGCCTCCCCGGCGACGATGAGCGTGGTGCCGGGGGCGACGGCGTCCTCGGGGAGCGCGGCGAGGACGGCGGGCGGGACGGTCAGGTGGGTGACGCGGTGCTCGGCGAGGAAGTGGGCCAGCGGTTCACCGAGGCGCCGGTCGGCGGGAACGATCTCCAGGGCGGCCCCGGAGAGCAGCGCCATGACGATCTCCCACACGGAGGTGTCGAAGCTCAACGAGGCGAACTGGAGTACGCGGGAGCCCGGTCCGGTGGCGAAGGCGTCGGTGAGCGTGCGGGCGAGGGCGGGCAGCCCGGTGTGGGTGACGACGACGCCCTTCGGGGTGCCGGTGGAGCCCGAGGTGTAGATGACGTAGGCGGCCGCTTCGGGGCGCAGGGCACGCCAGTGGCCGGGGTCCTCGGCGGTCCGGGTGAGCAGGGAACTGTCCAGCTCCAGACCGGGCATGCCTGCGGGGGTGGGGGCGCCGGGGGCGGTGAGGACGAGGGCGGGGGCCGCGTCGGTGAGCATGTGGGCGATGCGTTCGGCCGGATAGCCCGGGTCGACGGGGACGTACACGGCCCCGGTCTTCGCCACCGCGAGGAGCGCCGCGACCGCTTCGACGGTGCGGGGCAGCATGACGGCGACCCGGTCCCGGGGGCGTACGCCGTGGTCGGTGAGGGTGCGGGCGAGGGCGTTCGCGGCCGCGTCCAGGGTCCGGTAGTCCAGTTCGGTGCGCGGTCCGGCGGTGAGGGTGGGTCCGGCCAGGGCGGGCGCCTGGGGGTGGGCGGCGGCCCGGGCGGCGAAGAGGCCGGGCAGGGTGGCGGAGGCGTCCGCGTGCGGTACGGCGGTGTCCTCGGGGTTGCCGAGGAGCGCGGCGCGTTCGGCGGGGGCCAGGATCTCCAGCCGGTGCAGCGGGGTCGCCGGGTCGGTGACCGCCTCCGTGAGCAGCCGTACGAGGCGGTCCGCGAGAGCCTGCGCGGTGGCCGGTTCGAACAGGTCCTCGGCGTACTCCAGGACGCCTTCGATGCCGTCGGTGCCGTCGCGTTCGGCCAGGGTGAAGGTCAGGTCGAACTTGGCGGAGCGGCCGCGCGCCGGGACGGTCGTGGTGGTCAGCCCCGGCAGCCCGATCTCGCCCGCCTGCCGGTTCTCGTACGCCAGCATCACCTGGAAGAGCGGATGGCGGGCGAGGGAGCGGGGCGGGGCGAGCGCGTCGACGAGGTGTTCGAAGGGGACGTCGGCGTGGGCGTAGGCGGCGAGGTCGGTCTCCCGGACCCGGCGCAGGAGGTCGCGGAAGGACGGGTCGCCGCTCAGGTCGGTGCGCAGGACCAGGTTGTTGACGAAGAAGCCGACGAGGTGGTCCAGGGCGGTGTCGTGGCGTCCGGCGACGGGCGTGCCGATGACGATGTCCCGGCCCGGTCCGGTGCGGGCGAGGAGGGCGGCCAGGGCGGCGTGGGCGACCATGAACAGCGAGGCCGACTCGGTACGGGCCAGGGCGCGCATCCCCGTGTGGACCCCGGCCGGGACGGTGAAGCGGACGAAGCCGCCCCGGTGGCTGGGGGCCGGCGGGCGCGGGTGGTCGGTGGGCAGCGCCAGTTCGGCGGGCAGGCCGTGCAGCCGCTCGCGCCAGTGGTCGAGCTGGGCGGCCAGGACTCCGCCGGAGAGCGGGGATCCGTCGTCCGAGCCGAGGATCTCCCGGCTCCAGAGCGTGTAGTCGGCGTACTGCACGGGCAGCGGCGCCCAGTCGGGGGCGCGGCCCGCACAGCGGGCGGCGTAGGCGGTGCCGAGGTCGGTGAGCAGCGGCCGGGCGGACCACTGGTCGGCGGCGATGTGGTGGACGACGAGCACGATCACATGCTGGTCGGGGGCGAGCCGGAGCAGTCGGGCCCGCAGCGGTACGTCCCGTTCGACATCGAAGGAGGTGGCGGCCATCTCCTCGGTGAACGACTGGAGTTCGCCGTCACGCCCGCTGGATTCGGCCACGGCGAGCAGAGGCGGCAGCTCCTCCGGGGCGACGATGTGCTGGCGCGGCTGCCCGTCCGTGGCGGGGAAGACGGTTCGCAGCGACTCATGGCGGACCGCCACATCGGTGAGGGCGGCACGGAGGGCGGGGATGTCCAGCGGTCCGGTCAGCCGGGCGGCGAACGGGATGGTGTAGTCGGCGCCGATGCCGTGCAACTGCTGCAGGAACCAGAGCCGTTGCTGGGCCGGGGAGAGCGGCAGGGTGTCGGGGCGCGGACGGGGGCGCAGGGGTACGGGGGCGGCTTCGGCACCCCGGATGCGGCGGGCGAGCGCGGCGACGGTCCCGGCCTCGAAGACATCGCGCACCGACAGCCGTACGTCGAGCACCGTGCGGATCCGGGAGGCGAGCCGGGTCGCCAGGAGGGAGTGGCCGCCGAGGGCGAAGAAGTCGTCGTCGGCGCCCACGTGTTCGCGTTCCAGGATCTCCGCGAACAGCCCGGCGATGATCTCCTCCTGCGGGGTCGCGGGCGCCCGACCGAGGGTCGTGGGGCTCTCCTCCGGTTCGGGGAGGGCGGCCCGGTGGAGCTTGCCGTTACCGGTGAGCGGCCAGTGGTCGACGGCGACGACGACGGCGGGGACCAGGTGGTCGGGCAGGCGTTCGCGCAGGGCCTCGCGGAGCCGGGCCGGGTCGACCGGGCCGTCGGCGGGGGTGACGTAGCCGATGAGCCTGGTGCCGCCGCCGGGGGCGGGGCGGGCCAGCACGACCGCGTCGGCCACCTCGTCGAGCGCGGCGAGGGCGGCCCGGGCCTCGCCCGGCTCCACCCGGAAGCCGCGGATCTGCACCTGCTCGTCGGAGCGGCCCAGGTAGTCCAGCTCCCCGTCGTCCGTCCAGCGCGCCAGGTCGCCGGTGCGGTACATCCGGGCGCCGGGTCCGCCGAACGGGTCGGCCACGAACCGCGTCGCGGTCAGGGCGTGCTGGCCCAGGTACCCACGGGCCAGACCGGGACCCGCCACATACAGCTCACCCGTCGCCCCGGGGGCGACCGGCTGGAGCGCGGTGTCCAGCAGGCGTACGGCGAGATCTTCCAGCGGCCGTCCGATGGGGCTGATCCCCGGGGCGGCCGCCTCGGGGGTGAGCGGGTGGAGGGTGACGTGGACTGTGGTCTCGGTGATCCCGTACATGTTGACGAGTTCGGGGCCCTCGTCCCCGTACCGTCGCCACCACTCCCCCAGCCGCTCCGGCTCCAGCGCCTCGCCGCCGAACACGACGGTGCGCAGGGCGAGTTCGGCCCCCTCGGGACGGGACAGGAGCACATCGGTGAGCTGGTGGAAGGCGGAGGGGGTCTGGTTGAGGACGGTGACGCGTTCGCGGTGCAGGAGGGCGGCGAACTCCTCGGGGGCGCGGGTCACTTCGCGCGGGACGATGACGAGGCGGCCGCCGTACAACAGAGCGCCGAAGATCTCCCAGACCGAGAAGTCGAAGGCGTAGGAGTGGAAGAGCGTCCAGACGTCGTCGGGCCCGAAGCCGAAGTCCTCCTCGGTGGCGTCCAGGAGCCGCAGGACGCTGCAGTGTTCGACGACCACGCCCTTGGGGCGGCCGGTGGATCCGGAGGTGTGGATCACGTACGCGGCGGCGTTCGGGGGGATGTGGGGCGCGGGGGTCTCCGACGGGTCCGGGCCCGGGTCCGGCAGGTCGTCGAGGGCCAGCCAGCCCACCCCGGGGCGGCCCGGGTCGCCGTCGGCCGAAGGCAGTCCGTCCCGGTACGGGGAGGTGGTCAGGCCCACCACGGGCCGTGCGGTGGCCAGTTGGCGGGCGGCGCGGTCGGCCGGGGCGTCGGTGGGCAGCGGCAGATAGGCGGCGCCGGTCTTCAGGACGCCGAGGATCGCGGCGATCTGCTCGGTGGAGGGGTCCAGGGCGAGCGCGACCAGAGCACCGGGGCGGGCGCCGTGCGCGTGGAGCAGCCGGGCGATCCGGTCGGAGGCGGCGTCGAGTTCGCGGTAGCGGGTCCGGACGTCCCCGTCGACCACGGCGATCGCGTCGGGGTCCAGGGCCACGGCGGCGGCGAACCGGTCCGGGATGCTCTCGTCGTCGCGCTCCTCGATGGCGAGGGCTTCGCCGTCCTCCAGGACGCGACGGCGGTCCTGGGCGGAGAGCAGGTCGACCGTCCCGGCAGCATCGCCGGGGGTGGTGGCCAGGGCCTCCAGGACGCGCACGTAGGCGGTGCCGAGGGCGCGGGCGCGGTCGGCGGTGAGGAGGTCGGGGCGGTGGCGCAGGGCGATCCGGGTCTCCGGGCCGGGGTGGACGACGACCGTGACCGGGTAGTGCGTGGCGTCCTCCCCGCGCACCGAGCGCACGGTGAGCCCTCCGGCGGCCTGGGCCTCCGCGAGCCCCTGGCTGTCCACGCCGAAGTTCTCGACCACGATCAGGGTGTCGAACAGCTCGCCATGGCCAGCGAGTTGCTGGATGTGCTGGAGGCCCAGGTGCTCGTGGCCCAGGAGCTTCGTCCGGTCGGTGCTCAGGGTGGTCGCGATGTCGGCCAGGGGGAGGCACGGGGGTGCGTGGACGACCACGGGGAGCGTGTTGATGAAGAGCCCGATCATGGACTCGACCCCGTCGAGATCGGCCGGGCGGCCCGAGACGGTGGTCCCGAACGCCACGTCCGCGCGGCCGGTGAGCCGGGCCAGGGTGATGCCCCAGGCCGCCTGGTGGACGGCGGCCGGGGTGAGCTGGTGGGCCGCCGCGAACGCGGCCAGCCCCTCGGTGGTGGCGGCGGAGAGCCGCAGGTCCAGTTGGACGGGCGGTTCGGCCACGGCCCCGCCGGCCGGTACGGGAGCCAGCAGGGTGGGTCCGGTCAGCGGGGCCAGCGCCTCGGACCAGGCGGCCTCGGCGGCCTGGCGGTCCTGGGCCGCCAGCCAGGCCAGGAAGTCGCGGTAGGGCCGCACGGCGGGCAGGGCGGGCGCCCCGGGGGCCTTGGTGTGCTGGGCGTAGGCGGTGAACAGTTCCTTGCCGAGCAGGGGCACGGACCAGCCGTCGAGCAGGACGTGGTGGGCGGTGAGGATCAGGGTGTGGTCACGCTCGGTGTGGCGCAGCAGGGTGAGCCGGAGGAGCGGGGGCCGGGTGGGGTCGAAGCGGTGGGCGCGCTCCTCGTCGAGGACACGCTCCTCCTCGGCCCGCCGCCGCTCGGGGTCGTTGCTGCGCAGGTCGATCTCCCGCCAGGGCACCTCGGCGTCCCGGGGGATCACCTGGACGGGCCGGTCCAGCCCCTCCTGGAGGAAGGCGGCCCGCAGGTGGGGGTGGCGGTCGAGGACCGTGTCCAGCGCGCGGCGCAGGGCGGTGGTGTCGAGGTCGCCGTCGAGGCGGAAGACCAGACGCATGGTGTAGACGTCCAGCCCGTCGGCTGTGCCGGGGGCGCCGGGCTTGTCCGACGCGTACTCGCTCGTACCGGAGCCGGTGCTCGGGCCCGAGAGGTCCGCGTGGAAGAGCAGGCCTTCCTGGAGGGGTGTCAGCGGAAGGATGTCTTCCAGGCCGTGGTCCACACTCACCGGTTCCTCCATCGGGCTTCGAGCATCGCGGTCTGTTCGGGGCTGAGGGGTGACAGCCCGTGGCGGGGAGCGCCGGGGCCGGACGCGCGCGCGGGTGGTGGCGCGTCGTCGGTGGCCAGTGCGGTCAGCGCGCGTTCCCAGCAGTCGGCCAGGTTCTGGGCCGCCGCCTCGTCCAGGGCGGCCGGCGACCAGGTCAGCCGGGTGTCCAGCAGGGGCCCCTCGGGGGTGTCGCGGGTGAGGGCGTTGATCTCCACGGCGTGGGCCATGGCGAGCGTGCCGTCGATCGCACCGCCGAGTACGCCCGCCTCGGGGGCCGGGCTCCACGGCTCTCCCCCGGCGCCCCGTGCCGTACCGAACCGGCCCAGGTAGTTGAAGGCGAGTGCGGGCCCGTCGGACGTACGGTCGCGGGGCTCCGGCGCAGCGGCCCCGTGGTGCAGCAGCCCGTAGCCGATTCCGCTGTCAGGGAGCCGTTCCAGGTGGTCCCGGGTGCGGGCGAGGGTGTCGGCCGGGGGTTCGGCGGCCGTGGCCACCAGGCGTACGGGGTAGAGGCTGGTGAACCAGCCGACGGTGCGGGAGAGGTCGGCGCCGTCCTCGATCTGCTGCTCCCGCCCGTGGCCCTCCACATGGGCGGCGAAGTCCACCCGGTCGCGCCCGCTCCACTCGCGTACCGCCCGGGCCAGCGCGGTGAGCAGCAGGTCCTGGACGCGGGCCCCGTGGCGTTCGGCCGCTCCGGTGAGCAGGGGGCGGGTGTGCTCGGCGGGCAGGGTCCGGATCAGGTGGCGGGCGTCCGCGACCGTGCCGAGGTCCGGTGACTCGGCGGCCGAACCGGCCGGAAGCCGGTCGGGGGCGGCCAGGATCTCCTGCCAGAGCGGGAGTTCGGGGGCACGGTGCGAGGCCGCCCGTTCCAGGGCCAGCGCCCAGGACCTGAACGAGGTGTGCACAGGGTCCGGTTGGGGCGTGCGACCTGCGGCGACGTCATGCGCCGCCTGGGCCAGGTCTTCGAGGAGGATGCGCCAGGAGACACCGTCCACGGCCAGGTGGTGGACGACCAGGAGCAGCCGGTCCGTGCCGTACTGACGGGCCTGCACCATCCGTCCCGCGGCCGGGTCGAGTCGGCCGGCCAGCTCGTCCACCTCGCGGGTCAGAGCCTCCGGCCCCACCTGCGGGTCCCACACTCCCTCGTCCAGCAGGGGCTGTTGGGGCTCGTCCGGCTCCGGGACCACGAACGTCCCCGACTGGAGGTCGACGCGGGCCCGCAGCACATCGTGGTGGCGCAGCAGGGCGCCGAGTATCCGTTCGGTCACCGCCGGCTCGATGCCGGGAGGCAGGGTGAGCAGCATCGACTGGCTGAACCTGCCGGTGGGCCCCGGGCGTCGGGCGAGCCAGCGCATGATCGGTGTCAGGGGTGCGGGTCCGGTGGCACGGTCGGCGGCGACGGCCGTGCGTGAAGCAGCGCCGGGTTCCCGTTCGGCCGCCAGTGCGGCGAGCGCGCGGACCGTCCTCTCCTCGAAGACCTCGCGCGGCGTGAGCCGGAGTCCGGCGGCCCGGGCGCGGGCCACCAGTTGCATGGAGAGGATGCTGTCCCCGCCGAGGGTGAAGAAGCTGTCCTCGGCCCCCACGGACGGCAGACCGAGCAGCTCCGCGAAGAGCGCGGCGAGGGTCTCCTCGACCGCCCCTTCGGGGGCCTCCTGCCCGGTGGCCGCGCTGAAGTCGGGTGCCGGCAGGGCGGCGCGGTCGAGCTTGCCGTGTGCGGTGACCGGCAGCCCGGGGACGGTCACGAAGGCAGCGGGCACCATGTGGTCGGGCAGAGTGGCGGCCAGGGCGGCGCGCAGGGCGGAGGGGCCGGGGAGCCCATATCCCTCACCCGAAGCCGGAGTTGTGTACGCGACGAGCCTGCGGGGTCCGGCCGGGTCGTCCTGGCGGAGGACCACGGCGGCGGAGCCGACCCCCGGCAGCGCCTGGAGCGCGGCGACGATCTCCCCGGGCTCGACCCGGAAGCCGCGCACCTTGACCTGGTCGTCGGCGCGGCCGTGGTAGCGCAGGGAACCGTCCGCCGTACGGGAGACGAGGTCTCCGGTCCGGTACATCCGGCTGCCGGGGGCGCCGCCGGTCTCGGCGGTGAACCGTTCGGCGGTCAGCCCCGGACGTCCCAGATAGCCCTGGGCGATGCCGGGCCCGGCGACGTACAGCTCCCCGGTCGCACCGGGCGGGACCGGCCTGAGCAGCGGGTCCAGGACATGGGTGCGGACGCCGTGGAGCGGGGTCCCGATGGGCGGTTCGGTGCCGGGGGTCAGGGGCGCGCTCATGGTGACGCAGGCGGTGGCCTCGGTGGGACCGTACGCGTTGACCATGCGGCGGCCCGGCGCCCAGCGGGCGGTCAGCGGGGCCGTGCACGCCTCGCCGCCGACGACGAGGGTGCGCAGGCAGTCCAGCCCTTCGGGCTCCAGGCCGGTCAGGGCGGTCGGCGGGATCAGGGCGTGGCTGATCCGGCGGCGGGCGATCATGTCTCCCAGCAACTCGCCTGCCAGCGGCCCGGGTTCGGGGACGACCAGGGTGGCTCCGGTGGCCAGGGCCATCAGCGTCTCCATGACGGAGGCGTCGAAGGACGGGGAGGCGAGCTGGAGGACCCGGCTGGTGTCGTCGATGGCGAGGCGCTCGGCCTGGGCGGTGGCGAGGGCGGCCAGTCCCCGGTGGGGGGTGACGACGCCCTTGGGGCGGCCGGTGGAGCCGGAGGTGAAGGTGAGGTAGGCGGGGTGGTCGGGCGTGACGGTGGCGGGTTCCGCGCCGCCGTCGCCCGTGCCCGGCTCCCCGTCCGTGAGCAGCGCGTCCGGGTAGCGGTCCGCGAGCGCCCGGTGGGTGAGGATCCTGGCCGGGCGGGCGTCCTGGAGCATGGCGGTGATGCGCTGCTCGGGGTAGTCGGGGTCGATCGGCAGATGGGCGGCGCCCGTCTGCTGGACGGCGAGCTGGGCGACGGTCAGGTCGGCGGAGCGGGGCAGGATCACCGCCACCACCTGGCCCGGGCGGATGCCCCCGGCACGGAGCCGGGCGGCCAGGTCCCGCGCGCGTACGTCGAGTTGGGCGTAGGTGAGGGCGGTGTCCGGGGCGTCCACGGCGACGGCGTCCGGCCGCCGGTCCCGCTGGGCGGCGAACAGCTCCGCCCAGGTGCGGGCGGCGGGTGCCTCCGGGCCCTCGTGGTGCGGGGCGAGGGCGGTGCGCTCGGCGGGGGTGAGCGGGTTCAGGGCGCCGACGCGGGTCTCCGGTGCGTCGACGAGGGTACGGAGCAGATGCTCGACGCGGTCGGCCAGCTCCCGGGCCCGGTCGGGCGGGACCGCGCCGGGGCGGTGGGCCAGGCGCAGGGTGAGCCGCTCGCCCGGTACGGCGGCGAAGGTGACCGGGTAGTGGGTGGCGTCCTTGCCCCGGATCTCCGTGAGGGGCAGGCCGGTGGCGGCGGCGAGGGCGGTGAGCGGGTCGGCCGGGTAGTTCTCCAGGGCGGTGAGGGTGTCGAAGAGGACACCGTGCCCGGCGGCGCGCTGGATCGCGGCGAGGCCGAGGTGCTGGTGCGGCAGGAGCCCGGCGAACTCGTCCTGGACGCGGGCCGCGAGGGCGGTGAGCGTCTCCTCCGGGCGGAGGGTGACCCGTACGGGCACGGTGTTGACGTAGAGGCCGATCATGTCCGGGGCGTCGGGGACGTCGGCGGGCCGGCCGGAGACGACGGTGCCGAACACCACGTCGCTACGCCCGGTGTGCGCGCTCAGCACCAGGCCCCACACGGTCCGGGTGAGGGTGCCGAGGGTGAGTTCCCGTTCCCGGGCGAACGCGGCGAGGCGCGCGGTGAGTCCGGGGTCCAGCGACACCACCTGCTCGTCGGGGAGCTCGGGCTCGCCGGGGTCGTCGGGGATGAGCCGGGTGGGTTCGGTGACCCCGCTCAGGGCGTGCCGCCAGGCCTCGGTGGCGGCCGCCTCGTCCTGGGCGTCGAGCCAGGAGCGGTAGCCGGCGTACCGGGGTGCGGCGGGCAGCTCCAGCCCCGCGTAGCCGTGCAGGATCTCCCGTACGAGCAGGGGCAGGGACCAGCCGTCCAGGACCAGGTGGTGGCCGGTGAGGACCAGTTCGGTGGTGTCGGTGCGGTGGATGAGGGTGGCGCGCAGCAGCGGCGGGGCGGTCAGGTCGAAGCGGCGGCGCCGCTCGTCGTCGATGTGGCGCAGGGCGCGGCGCTCCTGCTCGCGGGGCTTGCGGGGGCGCAGGTCCAGTTCCGCGACCTCCGGCTCCGCGTCGGCGTGGACGCGCCGGGCCCAGCCGTCCTCGCCCGCGGTGAAGCCGGTGCGCAGGGGATCGTGGCGGTGGGCGACGGTGCGCAGGGCGGTGCGCAGCCGGTCGGCGTCGAGGGTTCCGGCGAGGCGGATGACGACCTGGACGTGGTAGACGTCGAGCCGGTCGGCCCCGGTGCCCCACGATCCGCGGTCCCGCTGTCCGGCGCCCTGCGGTCCGTCGAACGGGGAGAGTCCGTCGTACTGGGAGAGGAAGAGCAGTCCTTCCTGGAGCGGGGTGGGCCGTCCGGGTGTCCCGTCCGCCTCGGGGGCCGGGGCAGTGTCCCGTACCCCTTCGTCCACGGTGGCGCGTCCGGCGACGGCGAGCAGGCCGCTGACCGTGCGGTGGCGGAAGACGTCCTGCGGGGTGAAGACGATGCCGGCCTTGCGGGCGGCGCTGACCAGTTGGATGGAGAGGATGCTGTCGCCGCCGAGGGCGAAGAAGCTGTCGTGCACGCCGATGTGGCCGGTGCGCAGGAGTTCCGCGAAGAGGGCGGCCAGCCGGCGTTCGTCGTCGGTGGCCGGTTCGGTCCGGGTCTCCGGGGAGGCGAGCCGGGGGGCGGGGAGTGCGGCCCGGTCGAGCTTGCCGTTGGCGGTGACCGCGAGGGCGGTCAGCGGGACGAGGGCGGTGGGGACGAGGTGGGCGGGGAGGCGGGCGGCGAGGTGCTCCTCCAGCCCGGCGGGCAGATGTGCGGGGTCGCCGGGTGTTCCGGGGCGGGGGACGACGTACCCGATGAGGTGCGTCGCCCCGGTGGCCTCGTCCTCGCGGGCGACCACCGCACTGTGGGCGACCCCGGGGTGGGCGTCCAGCGCGGCCCGGATCTCGCCGGGCTCCACGCGCTGGCCACGCAGTTTGAGCTGGTCGTCCACGCGGCCGAGGTGTTCGAGCAGCCCGTCGGGGCGGAGCCGGGCCAGGTCGCCGGTGCGGTAGACGCGGCTGCCGGGCGGGCCGTAGGGGTGGGCGACGAAGCGTTCGGCGGTCAGGGCCGGGCGGCCCAGGTAGCCGTGGGCGAGCTGGACGCCCGCGAGGTACAGCTCCCCCACTGCCCCGGGAGGTGCCGGGCGCAGTCGCTCGTCCAGGACCAGGGTGGCGGTGTTCCAGACGGGGGCGCCGATGGGGATGCGCCCGGCGGTGATGTCGTCGCCGGTGACCCGGTGGGCGGTGACGTCGACGGCGGCCTCGGTGGGGCCGTACAGGTTGTGCAGCTCGGTGAGCGGGGCGAGGCGCAGCAGCCCGGTTGCGGCGGTGGCGGTCAGGGTCTCGCCGCTGGCGAGGACGCGGCGCAGGGTGGCGCAGTCGTCGGGGTGGGCGACGGCGGTGAAGGCCGCGAGCATCGAGGGGACGAAGTGCGCGGTGGTGATGGCGTGGTGGCGGATCAGCCGGGCGAGGGCGGCCGGGTCGCGGTGGTCGTCGGGTCCGGCGGTGACGAGGGTGGCCCCGGCCAGCAGCGGCCAGAACAGCTCCCAGACCGATACGTCGAAGCTCGCCGGTGTCTTGAGCAGGACGCGGTCGTCGGCGTCGAGCCGGTAGGTCTGCTGTGCCCAGAGCAGCCGGTTGACGACGGCGCCGTGCGGTACGGAGACGCCCTTCGGGCGGCCGGTGGAGCCGGAGGTGAACAGGAGGTAGGCGGGGTCGGCGGGGCGGGGGGTGTCGGGCACGGTGGTGAAGCGCGGCACGTCCTGCGTACGGACGTCCAGGAGCGGGATGCCGTCCACGGCCTCCTCCGGCAGGGACCCGGCCGCGTCGGTGATCAGCAGGACGGCGCCGGCGTCGCGGAGCAGATCGCGGATGCGGGCCGGGGGCAGGGCCGGGTCCAGCGGCAGATAGGCGGCTCCGGCGCGCTGGACGGCGTGGACGGCGAGGACGAGTTCGGCGCTCCGGGGCAGAGCGACGGCCACGATGTCGCCGCGTCGCACGTCCTGGTCCGCGAGGAGTCCGGCGAGCCGGTCGGCCTCGGTGTCGAACTCGCCGTAGCTCCAGCTCCGGCCGCCGTCGCGCAGCGCCTCGGCCGCCGGGGTGCGGGCCGCCTGGTCGCGCACCAGGTCGGTGAGGGTCCGGGCGGCCACGGGCACGGCGGGGCCGGCCGAGGCTTCGAGCACCCACCGCTGTTCCGTCCCGTCGAGGACCGGGATGTGGCTGAGGGGCAGGTCGGGGTAGGCGCAGAGCCGGTGCAGCAGGGTGGTCAGCCGGCGGGCCAGGGCTTCGACGGTCGGGCGGTCGAAGAGGGCCGTGCGGTAGTTGAGGGCGGCCTTCAGACCGTCCGTACCGGCCTCTTCGACGACGGCGAAGGTCAGGTCGAACTTGGCGGCACGGGTCTCGACCAGCTCCACGTCGGCGGTGCCGGGGCCGAAGGGGCGGGTGCGTTCCGGGGCGTTCTGGTGGATCAGGGCGACCTGGAACAACGGGTGGCGGGAGAGGGAGCGTTCGGGGGCGAGGTCGTCGACGAGCCGTTCGAAGGGCAGGTCGCCGTGGTCGAAGGCGTCCAGGTCGGCGGCGCGGACCCGGGCGAGGAGTTCGGTGAAGGTCGGGTTGCCGGAGGTGTCGGTGCGCAGGACGACGGTGTTGGCGACCAGCCCGGGCAGGTCGGTGAGCCCGTCCTCGCCGCGCCCGCTGAGCGTGGTGCCGATCGGCAGGTCGTGGCCCGCTCCATGGCCGCTGAGCAGGACGGCCAGGGCCGACTGGAGCGTCATGAAGAGGGTGGCGCCGCCCGCGCGGGCGAGCCGGGCGGCGGCCCGGTGGGTCTCGGCGGGGATGGTGAACTCCACCGAGTCGCCCCGCTCGTCGACCTCCGACGGCCGGGGCCGGTCCAGGGGCAGCGCGATCTCTTCGGGCGCCCCGGCGAGCGCGGTGCGCCAGTACGCCAGCAGCCCGTTCTCCCGGACTTCGGCGGCCGCCCCGTGCCACAGGGTGTAGTCGGCGTACTGGAGCGCGGGTGCGGCCAACGGCTGCTGTTCCGGGTCGAGTTCGGCGGCGTACAGCCTGCCGAGGTCCCGTACGAGCGGGGCGGTGGAGCCCTCGTCGAAGGCGATGTGGTGCAGCGTCAGCAGCAGGGCGTGTTCACCGTCGGGGCCGGTGAACAGGTGGGCGCGCAGCGGTGGCCGGTCGGCCAGGTCGAACGGCTCCGCCGCCAGCCGCCGGGCCGCCTCCTGCGTCTCTTCCACGTCCCAGTTCTCCAGCGGGACACGGATCAGCGGTACGGAGGCGGCTTCGGGCAGCACCTGCTGCACCGGGCGGCCCTCGTGCTCGGGGTAGCAGGTGCGCAGGATCTCGTGGCGGTGGGTCAGGGTAGTGAGGGCGCGGCCGAGGGCGTCCTCGTCGACGGGGCCGTGCAGCCTGAGCAGCAGCGGGACGGCGTAGGTGACGGGTGCTCCGCCGAGCCGGTGCAGGAACCAGAGCCGGGCCTGGGCCGGTGAGAGCGGCAGCCGTTCGGGGCGTGCGGCCGCAACTGCGAATGCGGGTGCCCCCTCCCCCGCCGTGCGGGTGAGCCCCGTGAGGCGGGCGGCGAGCCGGGCCACCGTCGGGGCCTCGAAGAGCGTCCGTACGGGAATGTCGAGCCCCAGCTCCGTACGCACGCGTCCGGCGAGGCGGGTGACGAGCAGGGAGTGGCCCCCGAGCGCGAAGAAGTCGTCGTCCGCGCCGACCGGGGCGCGGCCCAGCACCTCGCCGTAGAGCCCGGCGAGCAGCCGTTCGTGCGGGGTCCGCGCGGCCCGGCCGTCGGATCGTCCGGACTCCGTGTCGGGAAGAGGCAGGGCGGCCCGGTCGAGCTTGCCGTTGGCGGTGAGCGGGAGCCGGTCCACGCCGACGAAGGCGGTGGGCACCATGTGGTCCGGCAGGGCGGCGGCGCACGCGTCGCGCAGGGCGTCCGCCGGGGCTTCCCCGGTCGTGTAGGCGACGAGCCCGGGGCCGGTGGGCAGGTTCTCGCGGAGCAGGACGGCGGCGGAGCGGGCTCCGCCCCGGGTGCGGAGGACCGCCTCGATCTCGGCGGTCTCGATGCGGAAGCCGCGCAGCGACACCTGGCTGTCGGCCCGGCCCAGGTAGTGCAGGGTGCCGTCGGCGGACCAGCGGGCGAGGTCGCCGCTGCGGTACATCCGGGTGCCGGACGGGCCGTACGGGTCGGCGACGAAGCGTTCGGCGGTCAGCGCGTGACGCCCCCGGTAGCCCCGGGCGAGCCCGGCCCCGCTGACGTACAACTCGCCGCTCACACCGGGCGGTACGGGGCGCAGGGCGCGGTCCAGGACGTAGAGGCGGAGGTCGTCGACGGCCCGGCCGACGGGGCTGGTGCCCGGAAGGGCCGTCTCGGGGGTGAGGGTGTGGGTGGTGACGTGGACGGTGGTCTCGGTGATGCCGTACATGTTCACCACGCGCGGTGCGCGGGGCAGGTGGAGCCAGGGGGCGAGCCGGGCGGGGTCCAGGGCCTCCCCGCCGAGGACGATCAGCCGCAGTGCCGGGGGTGCGCCGGGCGAGCCGGGGGCGGTGAGGGCCTCGGTGAGCTGGTAGCAGGCGGCGGGTGTCTGGTTGAGGACGGTGACGCCTTCGCGGTGCAGCAGGGCGAGGAAGTCGTCCGGGGCGCGGGTGACGGCGTGCGGGACGACGACCAGCCGGCCGCCGTGGAGCAGGGCGCCCCACATCTCCCAGACGGAGAAGTCGAAGGCGTAGCTGTGGAAGAGGGTCCAGACGTCGTCGGGGCCGAAGGCGTCCTCGGCGGTGGCGTCGAAGAGGCGGGCCAGGTTGCGGCCGGTGACGACGACGCCCTTGGGGCGGCCGGTGGAGCCGGAGGTGTAGATCAGGTACGCGGCGTGGTCCCGGCTCAGCGGGGCGGCGCGGTCGGCGTCGGTGACCGGCTCCTGCGACCGCTGGGGCCAGGTGCTCTCCTCCCCGTCGAGTACGAGGACGGGTACGGCGCAGTCGCCGGGGGCGCGGTGGACGGTGGCCGTGTCGGTGAGGACGAGGGCGGGGGCGGCATCCCGAAAGGTCCAGGCGATGCGCTCGTCCGGGTACGCGGGGTCGACGGGCACGTAGGCGGCCCCCGTCTTGGCGACGGCGAGCACCGCCTCGACCAGGGTGAGCGAGCGGGGCAGCAGCAGGGCAACGCGCTCCTCGGGGCCCGCACCCCGCCACATCAGCTCTCTGGCCAGCGAGTTGGTACGGGCGTCGAGTTCGGCGTAGGTCAGGGTGCGGCCCTCGTGGCTGAGGGCGGGTGCGTCGGGCCGCAGCCGGGCGGCGCGGGCGAACCGGTCGAGGACGGACGGGGTGTCCGGGTACGAGTCGCGCGGGTTCCACGCGCGCAGCAGGGTCTCCTCCTCGCCGTCCAGGAGGACGCCGAGGGAGCCGATCGGGGCGTCCGGGTGGGCGACGGCCCGGGACACCACGGCCACCAGCCGGTCGGCGAGGGTGTGGGCGGTGGCGCGGTCGAACAGGTCGGCGCTGTAGTTCACCGCCCCGTCGATGGCCCCGGTGGTGAGGTGGTCGGTGAAGCCGACGGTCAGGTCGAACTTGGCGGTCGGCGTCTCCCGCAGGGCGAAGGCGGCGTCGGCCCCGGGGGCGGTGAACGGCGGCGCGGTGCGGTTCTGGTAGGTCAGCATCACCTGGAACAGGGGGTTGGCGGCGCCTCGTTCGGGGTTGAGCTCCTCCACCAGCCGCTCGAAGGGCAGCTCCGCGTGATCGAAGGCTTCGAGGTCCACCGTCCGCACTCGGCCGAGGAGTTCACGGAAGGTCGGGTCGCCGGAGAGGTCGGTGCGCAGGACGAGGGTGTTGACGAAGAAGCCGACGAGCTGCTCCGTGTGACGCCCGCCCCGCCCGGCGGTCGGGACGCCGAGGGGGATGTCCTCACCGGCGCCGAGTCCGGTGAGCAGGGTGCAGAGCGCCGCCTGGGTGACCATGAACGGCGTCACCCCGGTGGCGGCGGCCAGAGCGCGCAGGCCGGAGGCGACCTCGTCGGGCAGGGTGAAGGGGACGAATCCACCGCGCCCGCTGGGGGTTTCGGGGCGGGGCCGGTCGGTGGGCAGCGCGAGGACGGGCGGGGCGCCATGGAGCGTACGGCGCCAGAAGTCCAGCCGGTCCAGGAGGTGGCCGCCGTCGAGCAGGGTCCGCTGCCAGTGGGCGTAGTCGGTGTAGCGCACGGGGAGCGGGGGCAGGTCGGGCGCCCGGCCGGTCAGGCGGGCCCGGTAGGCGGCGGAGAGGTCGGTGAGCAGGGGCTCGACGGACCATTCGTCGGCCGCGATGTGGTGGATGAGGAGGAGCACGGTGGTGCGGCCGTCCTCGGTGAGGACGGTGACGCGCAGCGGGGGTTCGGTGGCGAGGTCGAAGGGCTCGGCGCTCAGTTCGTCGAGCAGCCGCTCCACGTCGTCCGGCCCGTCGGCCGCCCGGACCCGGACCGGTGCGGCGCTCTTGAGGACCTGCGGCTGCGGGGTGCCGCCGGTCTCGGGGAAGACCGTGCGCAGGACGGCGTGGCGGGCGGCGAGGTCGGTGACGGCGGCGGTCAGGGCGGCGAGGTCGGTCTCGCCGGTGAGGGTGAGGACGAACGGAAGGTGGTAGTGGGCACCGGGCTGGAGCCTGCTGAGGAACCAGAGCCTGGCCTGCGCCGGAGAGAGGGGCGGCGGGGCGGCGGTGTCGTGGGGGACGCGTTCGAGGGCGGGCAGCGCGGTCGCCGGCGGCGCGGAGCGGGCGGCGAGGGCCGCGACGGTCGGGGCGTCGAAGATCTGGCGGACGGAGAGCGGGTGGCCGAGCACCTCGGCGGCCCGGCCCGCGAGCCGGGCGGCGAGCAGGGAGTGGCCGCCGAGGGCGAAGAAGTCGTCGTCCGCGCCCACCTGTTCGGCACCGAGCAGCTCCGCGAAGAGGGCGGCGAGCAGCTCCTCGCGCTGGCCCTCCGGGGCGCGCCCGGTGGTGCGGTGGGCGGGGCTGGGGGCGGGCAGGGCGCTGCGGTCCAGCTTGCCGTTGGGGGTGAGGGGCAGCGTGTCGAGCGGCAGGCAGAGGGCGGGGACCAGATGGCCGGGCAGGACGGTGCGCAGCTCCTCGCGGACGCGGGCGGCGGCCTCGACCCGCTCTTGCGGGGTGGTGCCGGGGAGTCCGGTGAGGTAGCCGATGAGCCGGGGGGCGGGGTCGGCCGGGTCCTGGTGGGCGATCACGGCCGCGTCGGAGACCTCGGGGCGGGCGCGCAGGGCGGCGGCCACTTCACCGGGTTCGATGCGGTGGCCGCGGATCTTCACCTGGTGGTCGGCGCGCCCGACGATCTCCAGGGTGCCGTCCTCCCGGAAACGGGCGAGGTCGCCGGTGCGGTACATACGGGCACCGGGCGGCCCGTAGGGGTCGGCGGTGAAGCGTTCGGCGGTGAGCCCGGCCCGGCCCGCGTACCCCTGGGCGAGCCCGTCCCCCGCGAGGTAGAGCTCCCCCGTCACCCCTGCGGGCAGCGGGACGAGCCCCCGGCCGAGGACGTACGCGCGGGTGTTCCAGAGCGGGGTGCCGATGTGCGGGTCGCCGGTCTCCGCCACGTCGAGCGTGCCGGCGGTGGACCAGATGGTCGTCTCGGTGGGCCCGTAGAGGTTGACCAGCCCGGTGCCCCGGTCCGCGAGCCGACGAGCCAGGTCGGGGGCGAGGGCTTCGCCGCCGACGAGGGTGCGCAGCCCGTCCACCGCGTCCTCGTCGTGGTCCAGGAGGGACCGCCAGAGGGAGGGGGTCGCCTGCATGACGGTGGGGCGGGCGGAGCGGATAAGCCCGGCGAGGAGCGCCGGGTCGCGGACCTGCTCCCGCTCCGCGAGAACCACGGTGCCGCCGGTGATCAGCGGCAGGAACAGCTCCAGTACGGCGATGTCGAAGCCGACCGTCGTGACCGCGAGCATCCGCTCCCGCCCGGTGAACCTCAGGGTGTCGGCCAGGCAGAGCAGGAAGTTGGCGACGGCCCCGGAGGTGACGACGACGCCCTTGGGGCGGCCGGTGGAGCCGGAGGTGTAGATGGTGTAGGCGGGTGCGAGGGCGTGAACGGGCCGGGGCTCCAGCGGCGCGGCCTCACCGAGGGCGCGGGCGGTCTCCGGGTCGTCGAGGAGGAGGGCGGTACGCGGCTCGGCGCCGAGGGTGCGGGCGGTCGCCCGGTCGGTAACCAGCAGCGCGGGGATGGCGTCGGTGAGCAGCAGCCGGACCCGCTCGGCCGGGAAGCCGGGATCGACCGGCAGGTAGGCGGCCCCGGTCCGGGCGGTGGCGAGCAGGGCGACCAGAAGGTCGGTGCCCCGGGGCAGGGCGATGGCGACGAGAGCGTCAGGACCGGCGCCGCGCTCGGCCAGCAGGCGCGCCAATCGAGCTGCTTGGATGTCGAGTTGACCGTACGTCAGTTGCTCCTCGCCGCTGACGAGAGCGGTCCGGCCGGGGGTGCGGGCCGCCTGCGCGGCGCAGAGTTCCGCGAGGCCGGTGGCCGGGACGAGGTGCGGGGCGGGCGCCGCGCTCTCCGGACCGGGTGCGGCGGTCAGGGTGGCGACGGGGCGGGCCGGGTCGGCGGTGACCTGCTCCAGGACCCGCAGGAGCGCCCGGCCGAAGCGGTCGGCAACGCGGGCGTCCCACAGGTCGGTGCGGTATTCGAGCTGCCCGGTGGCGGTGCCCGTGACCGGGTCCTCGCTGATGGTGCACTGAAGGTCGAACTTGGCCGCCCCCGTGGAGACGAGCCGTGGCCGGCCCTGCTGTCCGGGCAGGGTGGCCCGGTCGGGGAACTCCTCCCGTACGGCGAACAGCACCTGGAACAGCGGGCTCACCCCGGGCAGCCGGGGCGGGTTGACCTCGGCGACGATCCGGTCCAGCGGCAGCCGCTGGTGGGTGAGGGCGGCGAGGTCACCGTGGCGGGTGCGTTCCAGCAGCTCCAGGAAGCTGGGGGTGCCGCCGAGGTCGACGCGCAACGGCAGGGTGTTGATGAAGAAGCCGACGCTGTCCCGGAGCGCCTCGTCGTCCCGCCCGGCGACCGGGGTGCCGATCACCAGGTCGTCGCCGCAGCCGAGTTGGGCGAGCGTGGCGACGAACGCGGCGTGCAGCACCATGAAGGAGGTGGTGCGGGTCGAGTGCCCCAACGCCCTTATTCCTGAGTGCAGTTCGGCGCCGATGGTGAAGTCGTGGGTGCGGGCGGGGCCACCGGTCCGCTCGGGCCGGGGCCGGGCCCAGGGCAGCTGGAGCTGTTCGGGCGCCCCGGCGAGCCGGGATCGCCAGTAGGCCGCGTCGTCCTTCTCCACCGCTGCCACGACGTCCCGCTGCCAGAGGGCGAAGTCGGCGTGGTCCACGGGGAGTGCCGGGCGGTCGGCGGGCGTGCCGCCGAGCCGGGCGGCACAGAAAGCGGCAAGGTCGTCGAGGAGCGGGGGCAGGGACCACTCGTCCGCCGCGATGTGGTGCAGGACAAGGAGCAGGGTCTGGCGGTCCGGCTCCTCTTCCCCGTCCGGGACGACGGTGAACAGGGCCGCGCGCAGGGGCGTTTCGCTCTCGACGGCGAACGGCCGAGCGGCTTCCCGGACCAGATGTTCCGTCAGTTCATTTCCTGCGACGGTCTGTTCGGCCAGCTCCGGCAGGCCCGACACGGCATCCAGGATGTGCTGCCGAGGCTCTCCCCCGTCGGCGGGGAAGACCGTGCGCAGGATCTCGTGGCGTGCGGCCAGGTCCGCGAGGGCGAGGCGGAGCACGGCCGGGTCGAGCCGTCCGGTGAGGTCGAGGGCCAGCGGAATGTTGTACGAACCGTCCTCGCCGTCGCTCCGCCCGAGGAACCAGAGCCGCCGCTGCCCGAAGGAGAGCGGCAGTTCCCCGGTCCGTGGCCGCCGGGTGGGCGGGGGTACGGCGGCAGACTCCCGGGCCGCCTCCAGTACGGGAGTGAGCCGGGCCGGGGTCGGGTGGTCGAACACCGTGCGTACGGCGAGTTCGGCGCCGGTACGGGCGCGGAGCGCGGTGACCAGGCGGGCGGCGGAGAGCGAGTGGCCGCCGAGCCGGAAGAAGTCGTCGTCCGGCGAGGTGCCGGGCCGGTTGAGCACCTGGGCGAACAGCTCGCAGAGCAGCGCCTCGGCGCCGGGACGTGGATCGCGGCCCTGCCCGGGGCGGGGGTCCGTCCCGACGGCGGGGAGGGCGCCGCGGTCGGTCTTGCCGTTCGGGGTGAGCGGCAGCCCGGGCAGGGCGACGAAGTGGGCGGGCACCAGGTGTTCGGGGAGCGTGGCGGCGAGGGCGGCACGCAGGGGGTCGGCCCAGCCGCCGTCGGTACCCGTGCCGGTGTCCGCCGCCGTGGCGGTCCGGGCGTCGGTGTCCGTCTCGGTGCCGGTACCGGCGTCGGTGCCCGTAGCGGTCCCGGCAGCGGTGGCCGTCGGGACGCAGTACGCCACGAGCGTCGGCTCTCCGTGCGGGCCCGGGACCGCCGTGACCGCCGCCTCGGTCACGGAGGGGTGGGCCAGGAGCGCGGCCTCGATCTCGCCCGGCTCGACCCGGTGGCCCCGGATCTTCACCTGGTGGTCCGCGCGCCCGAGCACCTCCAGGGTGGAGTCGTCCCGGAAGCGGGCAAGGTCGCCGGTGCGGTACATCCGGGCTCCGGGCGGCCCGTAGGGGTCCGCGACGAAGCGTTCGGCGGTGAGCCCGGTGCGGCCGAGGTAGCCGTCGGCCACGCCCTCACCGGCGAGGTGGAGCTCACCGGTCGCGCCGACGGGGGCGGGGGCGAGGGTGCGGTCCAGAACGTAGGCGCGGGTGCGCCGGACCGGCCTGCCGACGTGCGGCGCGGCGGTGGCGTCCAGGGTGGTGGCGGTGGACCAGACGGTGGTCTCGGTGGGCCCGTAGAGGTTGACGAGCCCGTCCGCGTGGCGGGCGAGGGTTCGGGCCAGGTCGGCGGGGAGCGGCTCTCCCCCGCTGAGCACCCGCACCCCGCCGAGGGCGTCGGGGTCGGCGTCGGCGAGGACGCGCCAGAGCGAGGGGGTCGCCTGCATCACGGTGGGGCGGGCGGCCCTGAGCAGCGCGGCGAGGGCGAAGGGGTCGCGCTGCGCCTCCTCGTCCGCGAGGACGACGGTGGCCCCGCTGAGGAGGGGGACGAAGAGTTCGAGGGCCGCGATGTCGAAGGAGACGGTGGTGACGGCCAGCAGCCGGTCCTCACCGGACAGGCCGAGCAGCCGGCCCATGGCGGCGAGGAGATTGGCCAGCGCCCGCCGGGGCACCACGACCCCCTTGGGGCGGCCGGTGGAGCCGGAGGTGTGGATGACGTACGCGGGGTCGCCCGGGCGGGCGGCCTCGGCAGGGGCGGCGCGCCCGGCCGGCTGCGGATCGCGAGCGGTTCCGCCGGGATCGACGGTGAGCACGGGTGTGCCGGTGTCGCCGCCCGGGACCGGCCCGTCGTCGGGCGTCCGGTCGGTGACCAGCAGCAGGGGGCGGCTGTCGTCGAGCATGTACCGCAGCCGGTCCGCGGGGTAGCGCGGGTCCAGCGGCACGTAGGCGGCCCCGGCCGCCGCGACGGCCAGCAGGGTCACCAGCAGGGCTTCGCCCCGGGGCAGCGCGACGGCGATCAGGGTGCCGCGCCCGGCCCCCCGGGCCCGTAGGACTTCGCTCAACCGGCCGACCCGGGCGGCGAGTCCGGCGTACGTGAGGGTCTGCTCGCCGCAGCGCAGCGCCACCGCGAACGGGGTGCGCCGGGCTTGGTCAGCGAACCCCTCGAAGAGGTCGGGGGCGGGGGCGTCGTCGTCGGCCGGGGTGTTGAACTCCTCCAGGATCCGGTGGCGTTCGGCGCCGTCCACGAGGGCGAGGCGGCCGACCGGGGTGTCGGTGGCGCAGCGGGCGAGGCGGTCCAGCAGGGCGGAGAAGCGGTGGAGGTGGGAGTCCAGCTCCTCGGGGCCGTACACCTCGGGGTTGCCGTCCACGACGAGGCCGAGCCCGGTGAGGCCGTCCGGGCCGCCCTGCCCGCTCACGGTGACCGTCAGATCCTCCACCGCTCCGGCGGCGAGCGAGTGGACGGTCCCCTCGCACTCCCCGAAGGCGATGCGGGTGGTGAAGGGCTTGATGTTGAGCTGGGGGCCGACCAGGCGCTTGCCGTGGCCGAACAGACCGAGGTCCCGGCGCAGTTGCTCGCCGCGGTAGCGCTGGTGGCGGCGCTGCCGGCGCAGGGTCTTCACCACGCGGCGCAGGAGGTCCCCGACGGGCTCGCGTTCGTCGACGGCGATCCGGAGCGGGACGACGTTGACGGCGGTGACGGGGAGCCGTGCGAGGACGCTGCCGGTGCGGTTGCTGACGGGCAGCCCGATCACGGCTTCGCCGGTCCCGGTGAGGCGGGTGAGGTAGAGGGCCCAGGCGGCGGTGACGGCCTCCGGCCAAGTGGCGCGCGCCTGCGCGGCGAAGGCGGTGAGGCGTTCGGCGTCGGCGGCGGAGAGCCGGAGTCCGGTGCGCAGCGCCCGGTGCGCGGGCCGGGTGGGTTCGGTGCGGGCGGGGGTCGCGGGGTGCGGGCGGTCCGCGAGCAGGTCGTGCCAGAACGCGGCGTCGAGCGCGTGCTGTTCGGACTCCGCGTACCGCCGGTCCTCCTCCAGCGCGTCACGGACCGAACCGAAGGACGCGTCGGGCGGTGTGGTGCCCGCGCGCAGGTGTCCGTACAGCTCCGCGACCCGTTCCGCGAAGCGGGCGTAGCCGTAGGCGTCGAGGAGGATGTGGTGGCAGCGGTGGTACCAGAGCCACTGTCCGTCCCCGGTGCGCAGGAGGGCGTGCAGCTGGAGCGGGCCGTCCTCCAGGTCGACCGGAAGGGAGAGTTCGTGGGCCATCCACGCGTGGGCGGCGGCGTCCGGATCGTCGGCTTCGCGGAAGTCCAGCAGCGCGGGGCGGGCGGGCGGTACGGCTCCGGTCTCCTGGTGGACCGTGTCCCCGTCGGCGGTGAAGCGGACGGAGAGCCCGTCGGCCTCACCGATGGCCCGGGTGACCGCCGTGGCGAACGCCTGCTCGTCCAGCGCCCCGGTCAGTTCGACGTACTCCGCGGTGAGGTACGCCGGGTTCGCCGGGTCGAGTCGCTGCGCGGACCAGAGCCCGAGCTGGGCCTCGGTCAGCGGCAGGCGTTCGCGGTCGGTGGTCATGCGCAGTCTCCCGGCAGGAAAACTCACCGGACTCCGGTGAGGCGGACAGGGGCGTCGACAGGGCGTACGGAGGCAAGGACGTACGAAGGTCAGGGGCGGGGCGTGCGGAGGTCAGGGCGTGCGGGCGCGCCGAGGCGACCGTCGTCGGCGTGAGGACATGACGAAGGGTGAGGGGGTGGGGCCGGGCACCGCGGGGAGGGCAGGCCGGTGGGCGGCCGGGCGCGCCGGGGCCGGCCCGTGGGGCGGGCCCCGGCGTGGCGCCCTCAGGGCGCCGGTGCGGGCTCGGTCAGCCGGCGGATTTGCGGCCGTGGGATCTGTGGCCGTGGTGGGGGGCGAGCGACATGACGGCTTTCGGCTGTACGACGAAGGGGCGCATCATCATCATGTCCTCGTGCTCGTAGACGTGGCAGTGGTGCATGAACCGTCCGGGCGGTCCCTCGAAGGTGGCGCCGACGGTGATGAGTTGGGCGGGTGCGAGCGAGATGACGTCCTTGGGTCCCTTCTCCGCCGCGGTGAGGGGGGCGTGGCGGAGGTGGCGGATCGGGGTGGTGGTGCCCATCCCGTAGCCGCCGCCGTCCAGTTCGAAGGCGGTGAAGGAGCTGACGTCGTACACCTCGCGGCTCAGCCCCTGGAAGGCGACCGCGTGGAGGTGCATGGGGTGCGGGAAGGCTCCCGGGGACTTCTCCAGGCTGAGGAACCGCCACCGTTCGGTGGCGCCAGCGGCGACGGTGAAGCGCACCGGGTCGTCGAAGGTGGCGGCGACCCGCCGGAAGGTCCGTACGGTGCCGTGCTCGTCCTCGATCTGGACGATCCCGTCGACGGGCAGCGGCCCCTCGGGGGGATCGGTCTCCTCCATCTCCCAGAGTTCGGGGTCCTTGGGGTAGACGGGCGTGACCACCACGAGCCGTTCGGGGGCGGTGGCCGGGGGTCTGACCGGCTTGAAGGAGGTGGCGAGCTGCTTCGGCGGGACGAAGGAGCCCGGCGCGGCCCGGGAGGCGACGCGGAACTCCATCAGGTCGGGGCGGGCTCCGGGTTCCGGCAGGGCGTTGACCAGGCGCAGCTTCCGGCCGCGCAGAGCGGTGAAGTCCACCAGGAGGTCGGCCCGTTCGCCGGGGGTGAGCGGTACGCCCGCGGTCACCGGGTCGGGACGGGGCAGCAGCCCGCTGTCCGTGCCGATCAACCGGAAGGCGGAGGGCGGCAGTTCGGCACCGGACTCGTCGAGGATCTTGAGGAGGTAGGGCCGGTTGTTCGCGGCGTTGAGGGCCCGGAAGCGGTACCACCCGGCGTCCACGTCCAGGTGCGGCCAGATCACCCCGTTGACCAGGTTGAACGGTCCGGTGAAGGGGCGGACCAGTTCGTAGGGGTCGTTCGCGACGACGATGCCCTTGTAGAGGAGGTCGCCGGTGAAGGCCCCGGCGGCGTCCAGGTCGAGGTTGCGGTCGTAGATCACGAGCGGGATCTCGCGGTCCCCGGAGGGCAGGCGTAACCGCTTCTCCTCCTCGTCCCGGATCAGATAGGCGCCCGCGCCGAGGCCGGTCATCACGTTGAGATGGGTGATGTGCATGGCGTGGTCGTGATACCAGAGTCCGGCGGCCGGCTGGTCGTTGGGGTATTCGGCGAGCTGCGCCGAGCCCGGCAGGACGGCGTTCTCGGCCCAGCCGTCGTTGCCGCCGCCGGTGACGGCGCCGTGCAGGTGCACCACGGTCCAGGGCGGCAGGGCGGCCACGTCGGCGCGGGGCGTCGAGCCTTCGCGTCCGGGCCGGTCCCACATCAGCGGCAGTTCGGGGTCGTAGGCGAACGGGACCCGGACGGCGGGCAGCGGGAAGGCGCCGGAGAGGTCGTTCTCCCAGGCGATACGGAGCCGGCTGCCGCGCCGCGCCTCGATGGTCGGGCCCACGTGGGTACCCTCGTAGGTCCACAGCCGGGTGTGCGGGAGGCTGCGGTGGAGCCGTACGCGGGCCTGCCGCATGGTGACGGTCAGCTCCCCCTTGCGGCCGCTCAGCACCCGGGGAACGGGCAGCGGGTCGAGGAAGGGGGTGAGCGTACGGGCCGCTTCGGCTGCCCGGGCCGCCGACTTCGCGGCCTGTCCGGTGAGCCGGGGGCCTGCCTCGCGCGCCTCGCGGAGGGCGTCGGGAAGGTCGTCGAGGGGGGTGCCGAGTGCGGCGGTCATCAGGTCGGGGCGGGGCGGGGCGGGGGCTGCCACGGCCCGGCCGGCTCCGCCGGGGAGGGCGAGTCCGGTGCCGAGGGCCGCCCCGGTGCTCACCAGTCCGGCTCCGATGAGGAACCCGCGGCGGGCGACCGGGTGCGGCGGCTTCGGGGAAGGGCTCATGTCGGATCGGCCGCCATGCTCTCTATCAGGCTCTTGGGCCGCAGGTCGGTCCAGTTCTGCTCGACGTAGTCGAGGCAGGCCTGGCGGGTGTCTTCCGGGTGCGCCACGGTCCAGCCGGCGGGCACCTCCGCGAAGGCGGGCCACAGGGAGTGCTGGCCCTCGTCGTTGACGAGCACCAGATAGGTGCCGTTCTCGTCCTCGAACGGGTTGGTCATCGATCCTCCTTCAACTTAGGTAAGGCTATCTTTACCAAGCAACGATAGCGACCCTACCCACCTTGTTCTCGGTTGACTCATCGAATCCCACAACTCCCCTGCGTATCAGGAGTATGGATGGCCGAAATCGAGCGCTGCGATCCCGGCCATCCGCTCACGCGGAGCCCGTACCGCGCCGTTTGAACAGCACCCAGGCGAGGTAGACACCGCCCAGCACGGCCGTGGTGACACCGACCGGCAGCAGGTTGTTGCGCTGGGACTCCTCGACCACCCGGATCCAGCCGATCCGCTCGTCGGCCCACACCAAGGCGGTGAAGAACTGGCCGGAAGCGAGGTGCGCGGCCGAGAGCAGTCCCGCCCCCACGGCCCCCGCCGAGAGCAGGCTCACCCCCGGACTGCGGCTGATCATGACGGCGATCTGGGGGGCGGCCAGCGCGATGAACGGGATGGGCCCGGCGCTCGCCACGGCGACCCCGCAGAGCCCGATGCCCAGCACGGTCAGGGCGAGCCGCGAACGGTTCACCCGGACCCCCAGGCCGGTCGCCAGGTCGTCGCCCAGCTCCATCATCCGCAGCCGTCTGCCGAAGAGCAGCACCAGGGGAAGCAGCACGACCAGCGCCACCGCCATGGTCTGCACCGAGCTCCAGCCCCGCCCGTTCAGCGTGCCGACGAGCCAGATGTGCGCGTTCTGGGCGTCGTTGAGCGAGGACCTGGTCAGCAGATAGGAGTTGACCGAGCCGAGCATGGCGGTCACGCCGAGCCCGATGAGAACCAGCCGGATGCCGTGCAGCCCGCCCCGGCTCGCCAGCACGGAGACCACCAGGGCGGTGACCAGTCCCCCGGCGATCGCCCCGGCCGCCACGGAGGCGGCCGCCCCGCCGAACGTCACGATGACCAGGATCGCGCCGGTCGCCGCACCGCTGTTGAAGCCGATGACGTCGGGGCTGGCCAGGGCGTTGCGGGAGACGCTCTGGAAGATCGCACCGCTGATGCCCAGCGCGCAGCCGACCAGGATCGCCAGCAGCGCCTGCGGCAGCCGCTCCTGGTTGACGAAGTGGACGGCGAGCCGGTCACCCGTGCCGTAGAAGAGGGCGCGGGCCACCTCGGAGACCGGCACCGGGTAGGCGCCGACGCAGAGGCTGACCAGCAGGAACACCCCGGCCAGCAGCAGGGCGCCGACGACCACCGCGCCGGTGCGCCGGTGCATCCGGAAGCTGACCCGTCCCGCCCAGAGCCGTACGGGCCGGGCGGTCTCCGTCGTCCGTCCGACCGTCTCCCGGGCGGGCCGGACCCCGGTCGTCGTCACAACGACGCCTCCTTGCGCCGGCAGACCATGGCGATGAAGACCGGCGCGCCGATCACCGCGGTCACGGCGCCGACCTCCAGTTCGTCACCGGGCAGCGCGACCCGGCCGATGATGTCCGAGACGAGCAGCAGGACGGGGGCGAGCAGCATCGAATAGGGCAGCACCCAGCGCAGATCGGGTCCGGTCAGCCAGCGCGCCACCAGCGGAACGACCAGGCCCACGAAGGCGATCGGCCCGGCGGCCGCCGTCGAGGCGCCGCAGAGCAGGGTCACCACGACCACGGCGGCGAGCCGGGTCCGGGCGATGCGCGCGCCGAGCGCGCGGCCCAACTCGTCGCCCAGGGCGAGGGAGTTGAGCGAGCGGGCCAGCAGCAGGGCGATCACCAGACCGACCACGATGAACGGCAGGAGCTGCACGACGAGTTGGGGCTCCCGCCCGGCGAGCGAGCCGACCATCCAGAAGCGCAGGTAGTCGTAGGTGGCCGAGTCGAAGACGGTGAGCCCGGCGATGACCCCGCTCAGGCTCGCGCTCACGGCGGCCCCGGCCAGGGCGAGGCGTACGGGGGTGGGCCCGGCCCTCCCGGAGGCACCGAGGACGTACACGATCACGGTGGTGAGGGCCGCGCCCACGAAGGAGAACCAGACCAGCGAGCCGAAGCCCGCGAGGCCGATGACACCGATGCCGAACACCACGGCGGCGGAGGCCCCCGCGTTGACCCCGAGCAGCCCGGGGTCGGCCAGCGGGTTACGGGTGACGGCCTGCATCACCGCTCCCGCCACACCGAGCGCCGCACCGGTCATCAGCCCGACGAGGGTGCGCGGCAGCCTCAACTGCCGGATCACGTCGGTGGCGTAGGAGCCGTCGTCGTTCCAGATCGCCGTCCAGACCTGGCCGAGCGAGGTGTCCTTGGCGCCGATCCAGGTGCTCAGGGCGACGAGGAAGAGGAGCAGCGCCGCGAGGACGAGCAGTCCGCCGCCGCGCAGGGCGGTGCGGGCGGGGCTTGTCTCCCGTGGTTCACGGGCCGCCCGAGCAGGGCGGCCGAGGATGGACGTACCGGGCACTTCGGTCCCTCACCCACCCGTTCGGAGGCGGCCGGGCGCCGCTAACGCGCCCGGCACACGGCCCCCCGCGCTTGCCCGACGTGGCATGGTCATCACGCCCGTCACAGCCCGAGGTCGCTGAGGCGCGCCTCGTAGCGGATGGTGACGTCCTGCTCGTCGTCGGCCGGGGCGTCCCAGAGGGCCGTCAGCTCGGCGCGCACGGCGTCCGGCAGGGCCTCGTACCGCTCGTTCCAGCTGTCGGCGTTCGGTATCCAGTAGCCGACGACCTTGAACCGGGTGGCGGGCAGCCCCAGCTCCTTGCGGAGGTAACGGCGTACGGTGCGCAGCGCGTTGGTCTCCCCCGCGACCCAGATGTAGCCGCCGGCCATGTCCGTGCCCGCCGGGACGGCGGCCTCGACCAGCTCGGCCAGCCGGCTCGCCCCGTGGCCGTTGCCCCCGTAGGTCCAGGTGACCTTGGTGCCGGGGAGCGGCTGGACGGCCTCGGGGCCGGGCAGTTCGACGACCACGCGGGTGGCGACCGACTCCGGGGTGTTCTCCAGCAGACGGGCCACGGCGGGCAGGCCGGTCTGGTCCGCGATCAGCACCTGCCAGGCGAGGTCGTCCGGCGGGCTGTAGAGGCCGGTCGGGTCGTTGACCCCGAGTACGTCCCCGGGCTGCGCGCCGGCGACCCAGGTCGAGGCGATCCCGGTGTCGTGGAGCACGAAGTCGACGTCGATCTCGTTGGCCTCGGGGCGGGCCGCCCGGACCGTGTACGTACGCATCGGGGCGACGGGCGCGCCCTCGGGGGTCTCCCAGCCCTTCTCCGTGGTCAGGGGCAGGGAGACGTCCCCGCGGTCCGGGCCGTGCGGGAAGAAGAGGCGGATGTACTCGTCTCCGACCCCGGTGGACTCGAAGCCGGCCAGCCCTTCGCCGTGCAGCGTGACGCGGGTCATCGTCGGGGTGAGCGGCTGGACTCGGGCGACGACGGCTCGATGGATCGTCATGGGCGTGGCCCCTTCGTACGGAGTTCCGGGATCGACTTAGGTCAGCCTAACCTTCCATGAGGGGTTGTTCGATACCACCTGGCTCCCCCTCCTCGGGTGCGGACGCCCGCCCGGGTCCGGTATCAGCGGATGCGCGGCAGTTGCCCGCCGGACGGCACGTCCGCCGCCCGGGTTCCGCCGATGCCCGTGGTGGCCACGACCGGGAGGGCGATTACGGGATGGCGCCGTTGTCCCGGTGGACCCGTGCCGTCCCTTCCGTGCGCGGGCCGTGCGCGGGCGGACATGCCGACGGCCCCCGCCCGCGTGTGCGGGCGGGGGCCGTGGTTCCGGGCGTCAGGCCCCGGTGAGCACCGCGTCGATCTCCCGGAGGAAGTCCTCCAGGTCGTCGGGGGTGCGCGAGGTGATGAGCGGTCGGCCGCCCTCGTCGTCGCGGACCACCGGCTTGTCGACCCAGGTGCCGCCCGCGTTGGTGATGTCGGTCTTCAGGGAGGCGTACGAGGTCAGGGTCCTGCCCCGGACGTAGCCGCCCTCGACCAGCGCCCACGGGCCGTGGCAGATCGCCGCGATCGGCCGGCCGGAGGCCGCGAACGAGCTGACGATCCGGGTGGTGGCGTCCTGCAGGCGCAGGGTGTCGGCGTTGAGCGTGCCGCCCGGGATCAGCAGGAGGTCGTACGCGGCGGGGTCGACGTCCGCCAGGGTGAGGTCGGGCCGCACGGTGTCGCCGGGTTCGCGGTCGCCCACGAGGGTGCGGATCTCCTCGTCGGAGACCGCCGCCACGTCGACCCGGGCCCCGTGGTCGCGCAGGTGCTTCACGGGGACGACGAGTTCGTCCTGCTCGACCCCGTAGTTGGTGACGATCGCCAGGATCCGGCGGTCGCCGAGATCGGTGGTGGCCATGTGCTGCTCCTTTCCTCGAAGGTCGTGCGGTCGTGTCCGTACGGTGCGGCTTTCCGCTCAGCCGCCCGTGATCCGGACGCACTCCGCGACGGTCTCGCGGAGGCTGCCGGTCCGCTCCAGCAGTTCGCGCTGGACCCGGGCCCCGTTGCCGCGCCGCTCCAGGGCGGTGAGCGCCTTCTGCGCGGCCTTGAGGTCGCCGCTGTCCTCCAGGGCGTCCCGCACGTGCGCCAGCAGCGCCCGGAGTACGTCGGCGGCCGGCTCGGGCCGCAGGGTGCGGGGGTGGATGAGCCGGTCGTCGATGCCTGAGCGGGCCGCCTGCCAGGACGCCACCCGCACCAGGGCCACCTCGGTGTCCTGGGGCGGCTCCCCGGCCCGCCACTCCCGCGCGGCCGTCTCCACCAGTGCCCGGGTCAGCGTGGCGAGGAGCACGGTGTCCGCCGGGTCCAGGCAGACATCCGCGATCCTGACCTCCACTGTGGGGTAGCTGTGCGAGAGGCGCGCGTCGAAGTAGACCATCCCCTCGTCCTTGAGGACCCCGGTGGAGACGAGGGCGGCGACCTGCTGGTGGTAGCGCTCGGCGGAGCCGTGGAGTTCCACGGGCCCGGCCGAGGGCCACCGGCCCCACACCCGGCTGCGGTAGCTGGCGTACCGGGTGTCCTGTCCCTGCCAGAAGGGAGAGTTGCCGCTCAGGGCGAGCAGGACCGGCAGCCAGCCGCGGATCCGGTCGAGGATCGCGACACCTTCCTCGTCCGACTCCACGGAGACATGCACGTGGCAGCCGCAGGTCAGCTGCTCCTGGGCGGTCAGCCCGTAACGCTCGGCCAGCCAGCGGTACCGCTCCCCCGTGCCGATCGTGGGGCTGACCGGCAGCGGCGAGGTGGCCAGGGCCGCGACCGAGGCGCCCACGTCGGCGGCGTGGCGGCTCGCCTCGGCGCGCCACCGGTGCACCGCCTCGGCGATCTCGGCCATGTCCCGGCAGGGGTGCGTGGCGAACTCCAGCTGCTGGCGGTGCAGCTCCGACTCGAACGCCGAGTCGCCCTCCGCGCCCTGCTCGGCTCGGGCCAGCACGGCGGTGGAGAGGGCCCGCGCCTCCCCGCTCTCCGGGTCCACCAGCAGCAGCTCTTCCTCGACGCCCACGGTCCGCACCACTGCGTCCACCCCTTCGCTGTTCATCCTTCGGCCGCCGGTCGGTCAGGCCGTGAGGATGGAGTCGTCCTCGGGCCGGGCCCCGGGCAGCCGGTGCCGGGCGGCCACCAGGGCGCTGTCGACGTCGCCCGTGCCGGTCGAGACGCACAGGGTGTAGGCGACGTCGTCCATGCGCTGCCGCGCCTCGGTGCTGCCGCTCTGCGCGTGCAGCAGGCTCAGGGCCTCGTACTGCTCGACGAGGTTGCGCAGCACGGTGGGGTGGGCCATCAGCATGCGGGGGTCCTTCCGGGTGGTTCGTCGGGTGAACGTCCTGTGCCCGGTACGGGTGCTCGGGCACAGCCCCAGTACCCCCGCCGGTCCGGGCCACACCTGGGTGAATCGTTCCCTCGGTAAGGGGTACCCAGCAGGACGGACCCAACCTCCCGGACGTTCCGGGGCACCACGGAAGGACGCTCCCATGACCGACCGCAGGCCGGAAGGCATCGCCTACAGCGGGGCTCACCCCAGTCCGCCCCCTGTCGGGGCGGATCTGCCGGACCAGCAGGCCAAGGAGGGCGAGGACCCTCTCGACATACCGGTGCCGGAGCGGGTCGCCCGCGAGAGCGGTGACGGCCCCGATCCGGACGAGGCGGGCTCGGGCCGGGGGGAGCCGCGCAACGCCGGGGCGCACCCGGAGGAGCATCCGACCCCGGACGAGTCCACGGGGTAGCCGCCCGCCCGGGGCCGGGCCTTCCCGCGCCCGGCCCCGGAAACGCCCTTGGGCCCCCGGGACGCGGTGCGTCCCGGGGGCCCAAGGGGTGGTTCGCCCCGGATCAGGCGGTGGTGATGTTCTCCGCCTGCGGGCCCTTCTGGCCCTGGGTGATGTCGAAGGTCACCGCCTGGCCTTCCTGGAGCTCACGGAAGCCGGTGGAGTTGATGTTGGAGTAGTGCGCGAAGACGTCGGGGCCGCCGCCGTCCTGCGCGATGAAGCCGAAGCCCTTTTCCGAGTTGAACCACTTGACGGTTCCGCTGGCCATGCCTGTACCTCTCAGCAGTAAACGGATCCGCACCGCGCGGACCCGGAGGTGATCGCCCTGGTTCTCAGGCACTGCACAGCAAAACGCCCGCGCCAGGCGCGGGCAGGTACTGCGAACCACGACATCTGTCGGCGACGCTACACGGCGGGATCACTCCTCACCAGAGAGCAACGCCATTTTGGCGTGGATCTTCCCCCTCACGGTTGGCTCGAACTGTACGCACACCGTGCGATCAGGGCATTCGGCCGCGCGGGACGGGCGGGCCCGCCTCGGCTACTGGATGAACCGCGGCAGCCATCGCGCCTGGTAGTCCGGGTGCGCGGCGTACTCGGCGGCCAGCTGGCGAACGGCGAAGCCCAGTCCCACCGCACGGCCGGAGCGGAAGTCCTGCGCCGGGCGGTCGGTGTCCAGCTCGGCCACCTCCACGTACTCCCCCACCAGCACCCGGTGCGTCTCGATCCGCTCCAGGGTGCGCGCCGGGTCCTGGAGCGCGATGTGGCGGTCGAAGCCGCGGTCCCGCACCGTGAACGCGACGCCGCCCTTGCGGTCGTGGACCTCGCCGGGCACATCCGCCGGGCACCGCCATCGGTCCCCGCCGGCAGCCAGGGCGACCTGTTCCTCATCGGCGAGACGCGCCAGGACGAAGGCCACCATGTCTGTGTTGCCGGCCATTGGATGCTGCTCCCTCGTGTCCATGGATCACTGCGGTGATACGGGGAGCATTGTGGTGGACCGGAGCGGCGCGATCCACCAGGGCAGGCGGGCGGTCAGCCCGTGCTCTCCCCGTTCCCCCCGGCGGCCAGGTCGGCGAGGACCTTGTGGAGGGGTTCGGTGAGTCGGCGGCGGTACTCCTGCACGGCCCAGCCGTTGCCGTCGGGGTCGGTGAAGTACAGGAACGTGGCCCCGTCCTCGGGGGCGTACCGCTGGGGCTCGGAGACCTCGACCCCGCGGGCGACCAGCTCCGCGTGGGCGGCGTCGATGTCGGTGACGCAGAGCTGGAGCCCGTGGTACGTGCCCGGCTGCGGGTCTCCCGTGGGGTTGGGTACGCCGTCGGTGAGGGCGATCGAGCACCCCGAGCCGGGCGGGGTGAGCTGGACGACGCGGGCGCCCGGCATCACCTCGCCGTCGATGTCGACGTGGAAGCCGAGCCGGTCGCGGTAGAAGTCGCGGGCCCGGTCCAGGTCGGTCACGGGAAGCACGATCACTTCGAGGGTCCAGTCCATGGCTGCGGAGCCTTTCACTGTTCCGGGGGCGGGCGTGGGGTGTCGTCGGCCGCCTCGCGGACGGCCGGTTCCGGTTCCGTACCGTCCGGCGCGAGCGCTCCGGGGACGGTCTCCCCGGGGGTGGCGCCGCCCTGGAGCCTGGCCAGGTCGGACGCGCGCACCTGGATGACCAGCAGGGCGACCAGGGCGGCGAAGACGGCGAAGCAGGCCGCGACGACGAAGGCGCTGGAGACACCGGCGGCCAGGACCTCGTTGCCCCAGGGCGGTGGCAGCTCGCCGGTCCTGCGGAACTCCAGCAGCTGGGCCGGGGTGGCCTGCTCCAGGAAGCGCGGCACCTGGTCGGTGGCCTCGTGGCGGCTGGCCGTACCGAACATCGTCACCAGGATGGAGAGTCCGAGGGAGCCGCCGACCTGCTGGGTGGCGTTGAGGACGCCGGAGGCCGCGCCCGCTTCCCTCGGGGCGACGCCGGAGACCGCCATGAGGGTCAGGGAGACGAACTGCATGCCCATCCCGAGGCCGAAGACGAGCATCGGGCCGAGGATGGAGCCGAGGTACGTGCTGTGGACATCGGTCATCGTGAGCCAGCCGAGCCCGATGGCGGCCAGCAGCGCGCCGGTCACCATGAAGGGTTTCGGCCCCCACCGGGGCAGCAACTGGGAGGCGAGCCCCGCGCCGACGGCGATGATGACGCTGACCGGCAGGAAGGCGAGCCCGGCCCGCAGCGGGCTGAACTCCAGCACGTTCTGGACGAACAGGGTCAGGAAGAAGAACATCCCGAACATGGCGGCGGCCAGGCTGAGCATCATCGCGTAGGTTCCGGCGCGGTTGCGGTCGCGGAACATCCACAGCGGGGTGATGGGCTGCCGGGAGCGGCTCTCGATGAAGAGGAAGAGCGCCAGGAGCACGACGGCGGCGGCGAAGGCGCCGAGGGTGAGCGCGTCGCTCCAGCCGTCCTCGGAGGCGCGGATGAAGCCGTAGACCAGCAGCACCATGCCGGCGGTGGAGGTCAGGGCGCCGACGATGTCGAAGTGGCCCGGGTGGCGCTCGGACTCGCGGATGTAGCGGGGCGTCGCGAACGCGATGAGCAGGCCGATGGGGACGTTGACGAAGAGGACCCACCGCCAGTCGAGCCATTCGACGAGCATCCCGCCCGCCAGCAGCCCGATCGCGCTGCCGCCCGCCGAGACGGCGGCGAACACCCCGAAGGCCCTGTTCCGTTCGGGTCCCTCGCGGAAGGTCGTGGTGATCAGCGACAGGGCGGTCGGTGAGGCGATGGCCCCGCCGACGCCCTGGAGCGAGCGGGCGGCCAGCAGTTGCCAGGACTCCTGGGAGAGCCCGCCGAGCAGCGAGGCGAGGACGAAGAGCAGCACACCGAAGACGAAGACGCGGCGGCGGCCGAGGATGTCACCGAGCCGCCCGCCGAGCAGCAGGAGTCCGCCGAACGTCAGGGTGTAGGCGTTGACGACCCAGGAGAGGTTCTCGGTGGAGAAGCCCAGGGACCGCTGCATGTGCGGGAGGGCGATGTTGACGATGGTGATGTCGAGCACCACCATCAGCTGGCACGAGGCGATGACCAGGAGTGCCATGCCGCTGCCGCGGGACCGCCGGCCGGACGGGGCGGTGGGCGCGGGTGTCGCGTGGGAGCCCGTCATGAGTGGGTTCGTCTCTCGTTCCGAGGGTGACGAGGATGACGCGCCCCCGCAGGGGCGGTCGGCTGCCCCGCAGGCCCGGTGAGCGCGGGGCGTTCACCCGATCGACGTTATGACGGAACCCGTGACCCCGCCATTCGATCACCCGGGAGGGGGCTTCCCTACTGGAGGGCGCGCACCGCCGCGCGGAAGAGGGCGGGCGCGCGGTGGGCGGCGCCGACGATCAGGGGGCGGGCGGCGGGGTGGCCCGCCGCGCCCAGGAGCGCGTGGGTGAGCAGCCGGTAGCGGCGTGTCGCCCGGCGCCACCGGGCCGGGTACTCCTCGGGGCGGCCGGCGGCCAGGCAGCCGACGGCCGCCGACGCCGTGGCGACGGCCAGGGCGATGCCCTCCCCGGTGAGCGCGTCGGTGTAGCCGGCCGCGTCCCCGACCAGCAGGACCCGCCCGGCCCGGGGTGCGCGCGCCCGCTGCCGCAGCGGCCCGGCCCCGCGTACGGGGGTGGTCCCGGGTCCGGTCAGCCGGGCGGCGAGGGCCGGGAAGGCGGCCAGGTGGTCGGCGTAGGGGCGCCGGTCGCGGCTGAGGACGGCCACACCCACCAGGTGCTCGTCGACGGGGGTCACGTACGCCTCGGCGTGCGGGGACCAGTGCACCTCGACCAGGTCGCTCCAGGGGGCGGTGCGGTAGTGGCGGCGCAGCCCGTAGCGGCCGGGCCCGGGGACGGGGTGGTCCAGGCCGAGAGCGCGGCGCAGCGGGGAGTGGAGCCCGTCGGCGGCGATGAGCCAGCGGGCGGTGAGCCCGTCGGCGGTGACGGTGTGCCCGTTCTGGCGCACCTCCCGGACCTTGCCCTCAGCGATGCGTACGCCGAGCGCTTCGGCCCGCTCGTGGAGGGCGGTGTGCAGGGCGGTGCGGCGGACGCCGAGCCCGTACGCACCCCGGAAGGGTGCCTGGGCGGTGCGCAGCCCGTCGGTGTAACGGATGCCGCGCAGGGGGTGTCCGGCCGGGTGGACGCCGAGGGCGTGCAGGGCGGCGAGGCCGCCGGGCATGATGCCCTCGCCGCAGGCCTTGTCGACGGGTGCGGGCCGGGGTTCGACCACCACCGCCTCCAGGCCCGCCTCGGCGGCGCGGATGGCGGCGGCCAGTCCGGCCGGGCCGCCGCCCGCGATCAGGATGTCGATCACGCCCGCGCCACCGCCACCGGGAGGCGGGCCATCGCCTCGTCCTCGCACCGGACGCGGACGGCCATCAGGGCGGCGTTGAGCACGGTGAAGGCGACGGCGGTGATCCAGGCCCCGTGGACGAGAGGCAGCGCGATCCCTTCGGCTGCTACGGCCACGTAGTTGGGGTGGCGCAGCCATCGGTAGGGGCCTTCGGTGACCGGGGGCAGGCCGGGGACGACGATGACGCGGGTGTTCCAGCGGGGGCCGAGCGTGGTGACGCACCACCAGCGCAGCAGCTGTGCCGCGACGGTGACGGCGACCATGGTCCAGCCGAGGGCGGGCAGGAAGGGGCGGCCGGTGAGGTGGACCTCGGCCAGGCAGCCGGCCAGCAGGGCGGTGTGCAGGGCCACCATCGCCGGGTAGTGGCCGCTCCCCGCCTCCGTACCGCCGCGGGCCAGGCTCCAGCGGGTGTTGCGGCGGGCGACGACGAGTTCGGCGAGGCGCTCGACGGCGACGGCGAGGACCAGGGCGGTGTACCAGATCACGGTCCGTTCCTTCCTACCAGCGCAGCAGCACCAGTTCGCAGCAGAAGCCGGGGCCCATGGCCAGCAGGAGGCCGGGGGTGCCGGGTTCGGGGCGGCGGTGTTCGAGGGTGTCCCGCAGGACGTGCAGGACCGAGGCGGAGGAGAGGTTGCCGACGTCGGCCAGCGACCGCCAGGTGACGTCGAGCGCCCCGTCGGGCAGGTCGAGCACCTCGGTGACGGTCTCCAGGACCTTGGGGCCGCCGGGGTGGCAGACCCAGCGGGCGATGTCCTTCGGTTTGAGACCGTGCTCGTCGAGGAACTCCCGTACGTCGTCGGCCAGATACTGCCGTACGACGTCGGGCACGCCGGGGTCGAGGACCACGCCGAAGCCGGTGGAGCCGATGTCCCAGCCCATCACGTGCTCGGTCTCCGGGTACATCCGGCTGCGGGTGGCCACGATCTCGGGTCCGGCGACGGCCCGGCGGCCGCCGAGGGCGACGACCGCCGCCGCCCCGTCGCCGAAGAGGGCGGTGGCCACCAGGTTGGCGGGGGTGGTGTCGTGGCGCTGGAAGGTGAGGGAGCACAGCTCGACGGAGAGCAGGACGGCCACGTCGTCCGGGTGGCCGAGGAGATGGTCGTGGATCCGGGCCACCCCGGCCGCCCCGGCGACACAGCCGAGGCCGAAGACGGGCAGCCGTTTCACGTCGGAACGCAGGCCGAGGCGGTTCACCAGCCGGGCGTCGACGGAGGGCGCGGCGATGCCGGTGACCGAGGTGAACATCAGCAGGTCCACATCGGTGGGCCGCAGTCCCGCCGCGCGCAGGGCGCCGCGCAGGGCCTGGCCGCCGAGGTCGACGGCCGAGCGGATGAACACGTCGTTGGCGGCGCCGAACCCGTCCAGGCCCGCGTAGGCGTCGAGCGGCAGCACGGTGTGCCGGGTGCGGACGCGGGCGTTGCGGTGGAGCCGGTCCAGGACGCGGCGGTCGGCGCCGGGCGGCAGACAGGTGCGGGCCACCATGTCGGTGACCTCGCGCTGGGTGTGGCGGTGGGGCGGCAGGGCCCCGTGGACCGCGGCGATCCGGGTCATTGCGGCTCCTGCGTCGGGGATGTCATCGCCCCATCCTGACCGGAAAGTCCGGTGAATCCCGGTAAGGGACCCGCGCGGTCACCGTATTGACGGGCTGCCGGGTCCCTACGATCGCCCGATGGATGCCATGGACGGGGCAGCACCGGTCACGACGGCGGTCCGGTGGCCGGGCCGGGCGGCAGGGCTGGCGCTGGCCTGCCATCCGGGGCCGGTGCTGGCGGTGACCGCGCTCGCCTGCGCGCTGGCCGCCGGGGTGGGCCTCTCCCCCGGCCGGTTCGCCCTGGTGGGGGCGGCGGTGCTGGCCGGGCAGCTCTCGGTGGGCTGGTGCAACGACGCGTACGACGCGGGGCGCGACGCCCGGGCCGGCCGGCGGGGCAAGCCGGTGGCCGACGGCGCGGTGCCCGTCCGGGTGGTGTGGGGCGCGGCGGCGGTGGCGGGCGTGTCGTGCGTACCGCTCTCGCTGGCCTGCGGCCTCCTCGCCGGCACGGTGCACCTGGCCGCGGTCGCCGCCGCCTGGCTCTACAACCTGCGACTGAAGGCGACGGTGCTCTCCTGGCTGCCGTACGCGGTGGGGTTCGCCGCGCTCCCCTCGCTGGTGGCGCTCGCCGCCCCGGGTGCGCCCTGGCCCCGGTGGTGGACGGTGGCGGCGGGGGCGCTGCTGGGGGTGGCGGCGCATCTGGGTGACACCCTGCCGGACATCGAGGCGGACCGGGCCGCCGGGATCCGGGGGCTGCCGCACCGGCTGGGCGCCACGGGGACCCGGCTGCTGCTGCCGGTGCCGCTGCTCGGGGCGACGGCGGTGCTGGTGCTCGGCCCGCCGGGGCCGGTGGGCGCGGGGGCCCTGGCCGTCCTCGGCCTGGCAGGTGCGGCGGCTCTGGCGGGTCCGGCGTTGGGCCGCTGGTGGCGCAAGGCCGCGCTGGCGGGGGCGGTGGCCGTGGCGGCCGCGGATCTGGCGCTGCTGCTGGTGAGCGGCACCGCGCTGACCTGAACCACGCGCCGCCACAGCTTTTCTGACACATCGTCATATTGGCTGTCGTCATGACGTGAGCATGCGAGAACCGTTGACAAATCAGAAACAGACCAGAAATCTGTGCACCGCTGCTTGCAAAACATTGACTGCATGACTCAAATCCTGTGGAACACCCTGCAGAACAAGGGGACAGCATGAGATGGAAGCGACTCACCCGACGATCGATCACGGGCCTGCTCATAGCCGGGCTGGCCTCCGTCGGCCTTCTGCCCGTCCAGGCCGGGGCCGCTGAACCGACCGACCTGGCCCGGGGCAAGAGCGTCACCGCCAGCGGATCGCACGGCGGCTACCCCGCCGCCAACGCCAACGACGGCCAGGTGAACACCTACTGGGAGTCCAACGGGCACCCGGCGACCCTCACCGTGAAGCTGGGCGCCGACGCGGACCTCCACTCCGTGGTGGTCAAGCTCAACCCCGATCCGATCTGGGCCACGAGGACCCAGGAGTTCCAGGTGCTCGGCCGGACGCAGAGCGGGACCGGCTTCACCTCGCTCAAGGCCCGCGCCGGCCATGTGTTCGACCCGGCCACCAACGCCAACACGGTGACCGTCCCCGTCAGCGGCCGGGCCGCCGACGTCCAGCTGCAGTTCTTCTCCAACACCGAGGCGCCCGGCGCCCAGGTCGCCGAGATCCAGGTGTTCGGGACGCCCGCGCCCAACCCGGACCTGACCGTGAGCGCCCTGTCCTGGAGCCCCTCGGCCCCGTCCGAGACGGATGACATCACGGTCCGGGGGACGGTCCGCAACAGCGGGACGGCCCCCTCGGCCGCGACCACCGTCGATGTGAGCCTCGGCGGTACGGTCGTGGGGAGCGCCCCGGTCGGCCCGCTGGCGGCAGGTGCCTCCGCCCAGGTCTCGGTGGCGGTCGGGAAGCGGCCGCAGGGCTCGTACACCGTCTCGGCGCTGGTCGACCCGACCGACACCGTCGTCGAGTCGGACGAGACCAACAACAGCCGCACCACCGCCTCCCCGCTGGTGGTGGGCCAGAGCCCCGGCCCCGACCTGGAGGTCCGCTCCATCACCTCCTCCCCGGCCAACCCGGCCGTGGGCGCCGCGGTCTCCTTCACCGTCGCCGTGCACAACCGGGGCACCAGCGCGGTGAGCGCGGGCACGGTCACCCGGCTGACGGTGGGCTCCACCACGCTCAACGGCACCACCCCGGCGATCCCGGCGGGCGCCACGGTGAACGTCACCCTCGGCGGCAGCTGGACGGCGACGAGCGGCGGGGCCACCCTGACGGCCACGGCAGACGCCACCAACCTGGTGGCGGAGACCAACGAGAACAACAACACCTTCGCCCGCTCCATCGTCGTCGGTCGCGGCGCGGCGGTGCCGTACACGGAGTACGAGGCGGAGGACGCCGCGTACCGGGGCACGCTGCTCGTGGCGGACGCCGAACGGACCTTCGGCCACACCAACTTCGCCACCGAGTCCTCCGGCCGCAAGTCGGTCCGGCTCAACTCCACCGGCGAATACGTGGAGTTCACCTCCACAGGCGCCTCGAACTCCGTCGTCGTACGGAACTCGATCCCGGACGCGCCGGGAGGTGGCGGCCGCGAGGCGACCATCAGCCTGTACGCGGACGGCCAGTTCGTGCGCAAGCTGAACCTCTCCTCCAAGCACAGCTGGCTGTACGGGAACACCGACGACCCGGAAGGGCTGACCAACCGGCCCGGCGGTGATGCCCGGCGGCTGTTCGACGAGGCGAACGCCCTGCTCGACCGGACCTACCCGGCGGGCACGAAGTTCCGCCTCCAGCGGGACACCGGCGACGACGCCGCGTTCTACGTCATCGACCTGATCGACCTGGAGCAGGTGGCCCCGCCGACCTCGCGGCCCGCGGGCTGCGTCTCCATCACGGCCTACGGCGCGGTCGCGAACGACGGGATCGACGACACGGCGGCGATACAGCGCGCGGTGACGGCCAATCAGAAGGGCGAGATCGACTGCGTCTGGATCCCGGCGGGCCAGTGGCGCCAGGAGCAGAAGATCCTCACCGACGACCCGCTGGACCGGGGTCAGTGGAACCAGGTGGGCATCCGCGATGTGACCGTCCGGGGCGCGGGCATGTGGCACTCCCAGCTCTACACGCTGACCCCGCCGCACGAGGCGGGCGGGATCAACCACCCGCACGAGGGCAACTTCGGTTTCGACATCGACGACAACACGCAAATCTCCGACATCGCCATCTTCGGCTCCGGCACGATCCGCGGCGGTGACGGCAACCACGAGGGCGGAGTGGCCCTCAACGGCCGGTTCGGCAAGGGAACCAAGGTCAGCAACGTCTGGATCGAGCACGCCAACGTGGGCGTCTGGGCAGGCCGCGACTACACCAACATCCCGGAGCTGTGGAACCCGGGCGACGGCGTCGAGTTCACCGGGATGCGCATCCGCAACACCTACGCCGACGGCATCAACTTCGCCAACGGCACCCGGAACTCGACCGTGTACAACTCCTCGTTCCGCAACACCGGGGACGACGCGCTCGCGGTCTGGTCCAGCAAGTACGTCAAGGACCAGTCCGTCGACATCGGCCACGACAACAGCTTCCGGAACAACACCATCCAGCTGCCCTGGCGCGCCAACGGCATCGCGGTCTACGGCGGTTACGGCAACAAGATCGAGAACAACATCATCGCCGACACCATGAACTACCCCGCCATCATGCTGGCGACCGACCACGACCCGCTGCCCTTCTCCGGGCAGACCCTCATCGCCAACAACGCCCTGCACCGCACCGGCGGTGCCTTCTGGAACGAGGACCAGGAGTTCGGTGCGATCACCCTCTTCCCGCAGAACCTGCCCATCCCCGGCGTCACGATCCGCGACACCGACATCCTCGACTCCACGTACGACGGCATCCAGTTCAAGACGGGTGGCGGCCTGATGCCGGACGTGAAGATCCAGAACGTCCGGATCGACAAGTCCACCAACGGCTCCGGCATCCTCGCGATGGGCGGCGCGCGCGGCAACGCGACGCTGACGAACGTGACCATCACCAACTCGCGTGACGGCCATGTGCTGATCGAGCCCGGCTCGCAGTTCACCATCACTGGCACCCCGGGCGGCACCCGCGCCCAGCGCTAGTCCCCGCTGTACGTCGCCGGGCCGGTGGCCGTCCACCGGCCCGGCGACGCCCCTTACCGTGGCCCGGATTCCCCCCGTCACGGCTCTGGGAAGTGCGAGGTCCGGCCGCTACCCTCCGCGCATGATTCCCACGGTTGTCTGGGGTACCGGCAACGTCGGCCGGGCGGCGATCCGCGCCGTCGAGGCCCATCCGGCACTGACGCTCACCGCCGTTCTCGTCCACGATCCCGCCAAGGTCGGCCGGGACGCGGGCGAGTTGGGCGGACTCGGCCGCACGCTCGGCGTCGCGGCCACCGACGACATCGCCGCCGTCCTCGCCGCCCGCCCCCGCGCGGTGGTCTACGCGGCCTCCGGCGACATCCGCCCCGACGACGCACTCACCGACATCGGCCGGGCGATCCGGGCCGGGGCGGTCGTCGTCACCCCCTCCCTCTATCCGCTCTACGACCAGCGCAACGCCCCGCCGGAGCTGCGGGATCCGCTGGTGGCCGCCGTCGCGGAGGGCGGCGGCTCGCTCTTCGTCTCCGGCGTCGACCCCGGCTGGGGCAACGACGTGCTGCCGCTGCTGGTGAGCGGGCTGGGCACCGAGGTCGACGTGATCCGCTGCCAGGAGATCTTCGACTACTCCACGTACGACCAGGAGGACTCCGTACGCCATCTCATCGGCATGGGGCACCCGTTGGAGTACCAGCCGCTGATGCTGGCCGAGGGCGTCCCGACGATGGTGTGGGGCGGTCAGATACGGCTGATGGCCCGGGCGCTCGGGGTCGAACTCGACGCCTTCCGCGAGACGTTGGACCGGCGGGCGCTGGAGACGACCGTGACCACCCGGACGATGGGCGCGTTCGAGAAGGGCACCCAGGGCGCGGTCCGGTTCGAGGTGCAGGGCGTCGTGGGCGGCGAACCCCGCATCGTCATCGAGCACATCACCCGTATCCACGCCTCCTGCGCCCCCGACTGGCCCTCGCCGCCCGACGGAGTGGGCGCGCACCGGGTGGTGATCGAGGGCCGCCCCCGGATCGAGGTGACGGTCGAGGCCTCCGACGAGGGTGAGAACCGGTCGGCGGGCGGGAACGCCACGGCGGTCGGGCGGCTCGTCTCCGCAATCGACTGGCTGGTGGAGGCCGAACCGGGTCTGTACGACGCACTCGACGTCCCGCTACGGCCTGCGGTCGGCAGGCTGGGAAGGAGAACGGCATGATCATCGACATCCCGGAGGGCAAGGAGCCCATCGGCTACGTCTGGGGGGAGCTGGTCCCCGGCATCGGGACGGCCGCCGCGGCGTTCTCGATGTCCGTGTACGAGCACACCACGCTGGGGCTGCGCGAGTTCGAGGCGGCCCGGCTGCGGATCGCGCAGATCAACGGGTGTCTGTTCTGCCTGGACTGGCGGACCGATCGGGACGGGGAGAAGGTCGAGGAGGAGTTCGCGCGGGCGGTGGCCGAGTGGCGGACGGCCGAGGTCTTCGACACGCGGACCCGGCTGGCGGCGGAGTACGCGGAGCGGTACGCGCTGGACCACCACGGTCTCGACGACGCCTTCTGGCAGCGGATGACCGCGCACTACAGCCAGCCGGAGATCGTGGAGCTGTCCATGAGCATCGGCTCGTGGCTGGCGTTCGGGCGGCTCAACCATGTGCTGGGGATCGACGCGGTGTGTGTGCTGCCGGGCCATTAGGGGCGGCCCCTGGGCGGAGTCCGGGGCCGCCGGGTTGGCACTCCCGGCCCCGGGCTCTCCGTACACGCCGACCGCGGCGCCCTCGGCGCCTACAGGTCGGCGGCGATGATCCGCTCGATGTTGCGCTCGGCGAGCGCGGTGATCGTGACGAACGGGTTGACGGTGGTGTTGCCGGGGATCAGCGCCCCGTCGATGACGTACAGGCCCGGGTAGCCGTGCAGCCGCCCGTAGTTGTCGGTGGCCTTGTCGAGGACCGCGCCGCCCAGGGGGTGGTAGGTCAGGTGGTCGCCCCAGATCTTGTGGACTCCGAAGAGGTCCGTGCGGTAGATCGTCCCCTCCTTCTTGTTGATGCGGTCGAAGATGGTCTTCGCCGCGTCGATGGACGGCTGCTTCCACGCCGTCTGCCAGTCCAGCTCGGCCCGTCCCGCCGCCGCGTTCCAGGTGAAGCGGGCGCGGTGCGGGTTCTTGGTGATCGAGAGGTAGAACGAGGCCCAGGTCTCGATCCCGGTGGGCAGCGGGGCGACCTCGGCGAAGGCTCCGCCCGCGTCCCAGTTGTCGATGCCGGCGGTGGGGATGGAGGACTGCACCTTCCCCGTCGGGTCCCAGAGGTGGTTGGCCCGGCCGCACATGACGTTGCCGTTGTCGCCCCAGCCCTTGCCGATCTCGTCGTTGAGCAGCGGCAGCGCGCCGGTGGCCTTCAGCCCGACGAGGAGCTTGCTGGTGCCGACGCTGCCCGCCGCGAAGAAGACCTTGCCGGCGGTGACGGTCTTGGTGGCGGTGGTCCGGCCGGTGGTGTCCAGCTGGTCGATGAGGACCGTGTAGCCGCCGCCGGAGGCCGGGGAGACGCGGGTGACCTTGTGCAGCGGGGTGACGGTGACCCGGCCGGTGGCCCTGATCCGCTCGATGTAGGTCTTCTGGAGCGACTTCTTGCCGTAGTTGTTGCCGTAGAGGATCTCGGCGTCCAGCGCTGATCTCGGTACGGTCCCGGCGGCCTCCTGCTTCATGTAGTCCCAGTCGTAGACGGCGGGGACGAAGAGGAAGGGGAAGCCGGCGCGCTGGGCGTGCTTCCGGCCGACCCTCGCGTACTGGTAGCAGTCGACCGTGTCGAACCAGGCGGGGTCGATGGTGGAGACCCCGAGGTCGGCGTTGGCCCGGGGGTAGTAGGTGCGGTACATCTCGCCGGCGTCCACCGTCGGGAGGACGGCGGCGAAGTTCTCCCGCTTCGGGGTGACGGCCATGCCGCCGTTGACCAGCGAGCCGCCGCCGACGCCACGCCCCTGGTAGACGGTGATGCCGGCGAACTCCTCGGCGTCCAGGATCCCGGTGTAGCGGTTGACCTGTCTGTCGATCGGGAAGCCGAGGAAGTTGCTCAGCGGCTGCTTGGTCCGGGTGCGCAGCCAGAACGAGCGGTCGTCGGGCCGGGTGGTGTTGGCGAAGATCTTGCCGTCCGCGCCCGGGGTGTCCCAGGCCATGCCCATCTCGACCATGTGCACGTCCGTACCGGCCTGGGCGAGCCGGAGCGCGGCCACCGAGCCGCCGTAGCCGGTGCCGACGACCAGCACCGGCACATGGGCTCCGGAGCCGATGGGGGCCGCCGCCGTACGGGGCGCGGCCCAGACCGGGGCGGTGGGCCCGGCGAGCGCCGCGACCCCCAGAAGAGAACCTGTTCCCGTGATGAAACGTCGACGGGAGACGCCTTTCGAGACGTCGTTGTGCTGGACAGTGTCGCCCATATGACCTACCTCACTCTCGGCAGAATGCAACAGGTTCTACTGCTGATCGCGTGGTAAGTCACGAGAAACTTGGGGGTAACTTCCCGGCACGCGAGAGGGGCCCCGGACCGTGCGGTCCGGGGCCCCTCGGGCTGTCGTACGCCGGGTGCGCCCGGTGATCAGTAGGCGCCGAAGACGTTGTCGATCGAGCCGTAGCGGTCCGCGGCGTAGTTGCACGCGGCGACGATGTTGGCGACCGGGTCGTAGCTGTCGGTCGAGGTGCCGGGCACGTGGTAGGCGCGGAAGGTCGGGTCGATGACCTGGAGCAGCCCCTTGGACGGGGTGCCCTTGGCCGCGTTGGAGTCCCAGTTGTTGATCGCGTTCGGGTTGCCCGAGGACTCGCGGATGATGTTGCGGTGGATGCCCTCGTAGCTGCCGGGGATGCCGTGCTGGGCCATGACCGCCAGCGACTCCTTGATCCAGCCGTCGAGGTCGTTGGTGTACGCGGTCGGGGCGGCGGCGGCCGGGGCAGCCTGGGCGGCGGGGGCGGCGGCACGCGCGGAGCGGTCGGCACGCTCGGCCGAGGCGGCGCGGTCGGCGGTCGGGGCCGACTTGCCGGCCTTTCCGGCCTTGGCGTCTGACGGGGCGGCAGCCTTGGCGCCGACGGTGAGGGTGATACCCGGGTGAATAAGGTGCGGGTTCTCCCCGATGACCTTCCGGTTGCCTTCGTAGAGCTTCTTCCAGCCGCCGCTGACGGAATAGTCGCGGGCGATCTTGGAAAGCGATTCGCCGGACACCACGGAATGCTTGGCGGGCGCGGCCTTCGTCACGGAATTCGCCTGGGCGGTCACGGAGACGGATGTTACGGCCTTTTCCGCGACGGACGGAGCGGGGGCGGCGGAGGCGGTGGTGGCGCCGAGGACGGGAAGGGCCAGAACGGCTCCACCCGTGGTCACGGCGGCGATGCCACGGCCCAGCGAGACGGACTTGGGACGGCGGTGCTTACCCGGTGCGGGCATGGGGAATTTCCTCTCCGGCGCCTACGGGGTGAGCTGTCGGGTTCAGACGGGAGATGTCTGGCCGCACGGGACGTGCGACTTCACCCCTAGCCGCTCCGGAGACCGGATCGGCGACTTACCTGGGTCCCCCGCTCCTGCCGTACGTGAGTGGGTTGCGGATTCCCGGACGGCGGCAGGATTCGGCGTTCCATCCGGATTGACCGTGACCGTAGGCGAAAAACATCGGGCGGAACAAGCCCCGAATTCCGGATCTTCTTTTTCCGCAAGATCGAATGAGCGGAATTCCCGGCCGGCCCGGTTCCGTCACGGCGTCAACTCTCTTCACGGAGAAGGGAACCGAACGCTCCGCTTCTGCGTCCGCACCCCCGGGACGTGACGCTCACCACTCCGGGCGGAGGCGGCCGGAACGGGTAAGGCCAAAGCGACCCAAGGCACCCAATGGCCCTTTTATGGAATTCGGTAATCAAAGACCCAAATCACCCATAACGACCCGAAGAAACGGACTTATCGGGCGGTTCCGTAGGGTGGGTCGGGAGCCTCACGCGGCCTTGGCTTACCGTGTGGGGTGGACACTAGTAAGCCCACCCTTACTTGCCGCGTACTCTGTAACCTGCCCGACCTGCCTGACCTGCCCGCGTTCGCCCGCCTTAAGGATCAACACGCCATGACACGCCCCGTCCGCGTCGCCATTGTCGGAGCCGGCCCCGCCGGTATCTACGCTGCGGACGCGCTGCTCAAATCCGAGGTCTGCCAGGACCCGGGTGTCTCGATCGACCTGTTCGAGCGCATGCCCGCTCCCTTCGGCCTGATCCGCTACGGAGTGGCCCCCGACCACCCCCGGATCAAGGGCATCGTCAAGGCGCTGCACCAGGTGCTGGACAAGCCGCAGATCCGTCTCTTCGGCAACGTCAGCTACCCGAACGACATCGACCTGGACGACCTGCGCTCCTTCTACGACGCGGTGATCTTCTCCACCGGCGCCGAGGCCGACCGGGCGCTGGACATCCCCGGCATCGGGCTGGACGGCTCCTACGGCGCGGCCGAGTTCGTCTCCTGGTACGACGGCCACCCCGAGGTCCCGCGCACCTGGCCGCTGACCGCCGAGAAGGTCGCCGTCCTCGGCGTCGGCAACGTGGCGCTGGACGTGGCCCGGGTGCTGGCCAAGACGGCGGACGAGCTGCTGCCGACCGAGATCCCGGACAACGTGTACCAGGGCCTCAAGGCGAACAAGGCGCTGGAGGTGCATGTGTTCGGGCGGCGTGGCCCGGCGCAGGCCAAGTTCAGCCCGATGGAGCTGCGGGAGCTGGACCACTCCCCCAACATCGAGGTCATCGTCAACCCCGAGGACATCGACTACGACGAGGGCTCCATCGCCACCCGGCGGGAGAACAAGCAGGCCAACATGGTCGCGCAGACCCTGGAGAACTGGGCGATCCGCGATACCGGCGACCGTCCGCACAAGCTCTTCCTGCACTTCTTCGAGTCCCCGGTCGAGATCCTCGGCGAGGACGGCAAGGTCACCGCGCTGCGCACCGAGCGCACCGAGCTGGACGGCACCGGCAACGTCCGGGGCACCGGCAGGTTCACCGACTGGGAGATGCAGAGCGTCTACCGGGCCGTCGGCTACTACTCGGAGGAACTGCCCAAGCTCCCCTTCGACGTGGCCTCCGGCACGGTCCCGCACGAGGCGGGCCGGGTCGTCTCCGGCGACGAGCACATGGCCTCGGTCTACGTCACCGGCTGGATCAAGCGCGGCCCGATCGGTCTGATCGGCCACACCAAGGGCGACGCCAACGAGACGGTCGCCTGCCTCCTGGAGGACCTCGCCGCCGGACGGCTGCCCGAGCCGGCGACGCCCGCCCCGGAGGCCGTGGAGGCCTTCCTGGAGAGCCGGAACGTCCGCTACACGACGTGGGAGGGCTGGCACCGGCTGGACGCCCACGAGCAGGCGCTCGGCGCGGCCCAGGGCCGTGAGCGGATCAAGGTCGTGGAGCGCGAGGGCATGCTGGACGCCTCGGGCGCGTGATCCTCACGGCACCGGCCCCGTACGGGCACCTGACCTGTACGGGGCCGGTGCCCGTCAGGCCGGGTCCGGGGTGCTCCTCGCGCCGCCGGGACCCGGCCCGCGGAAGGTCCGCCACAGGCCGGGCGGGGCGGTTCCGGGAGCCGGTGGCGGCGGCTTCCGCGGCGGGTGCGTCCAGCGGGCCGCCAGCAGCAGGGCGATGTCGTCGGGGCGGTCCGTGGCCTGCCGGGCCTCCCCGATCACCCGGTTCGCGGTCTCGGCCAGCGGCGCGGAGCCGACCCCCTCGATCGTGGCGCGCAGCCGTTCGATGCCCTCGTCGATGTCGGTCCCGGGGCGCTCGATGAGCCCGTCGGTGAAGAGGGCCAGCATGGCGCCGGGTGCGAGGGTCAGCTCGGTGACCGGGTAGGTCGCCTGCCCGTCGATGCCGAGCACGATGCCGCCGGGCAGGTCGAGCACCTCGGTCCGGCCGTCGGCGTGGCGCAGCACCGGCTGCGGGTGGCCCGCCCGCACGGCACGGGCGCGTCCGGTGAGCGGGTCCAGCGCGATGTAGCAGCAACTGGCGAACTGTCCCGGGTCCAGGTCGATGAGCAGCCGGTTGGTGCCGCTCACCACCTCCTGCGGATCGTGGTTGCTCAGGGCGAACGCCCGTACCGCACTGCGCAGTTGTCCCATGGTGGCGGCCGCCGACACACCGTGTCCCTGGACGTCCCCGATGACCAGGGCGAGTTCGTGGCCGGTCTCGATGACGTCGTACCAGTCGCCGCCCACCTCCATGTGCTGGGTGCCGGAGAGATAGCGCCCGAGCGTGTCGACCCCCTCCGCCTCCGGCAGCCGGTGCGGGAGCAGGGCGTCCTGGAGCCCGCGGGCGAGTGCCGACTCGCTGTCGTACCGCTGCGCGCGTTGCAGGGCCTGGGCGATCAGCCCGGCGAGGGCGGTCAGAACGGTGCGCTCCTCCGGGCTGAACCCGCGCGGCCGGTCGAAGCCGAGGATGCACGATCCGACGGGCCGCCCCGAGGCGATCAGCGGCAGGAACGCCCGTGCCCCGACATCGGTCTCCATCGGGATCCCCGGGTAGGCGTCGGCCAGCCGCTGCATGGACTCGAAGAAGATCGGGCGGCCGGTGGTCAGGGTCTCCACACCCGGGATGGGGACATCGAGTCCGACCCCGTCGAACCGGTCGAGGAAGCCCTTGGGGAAGCCGGTCTCCCAGGCGAGGTGGAGGTGACGCTCGCTCAGGAGGTAGATGGCCAGCTGCCGGCCGCCGAACGCGGGCAGCAGCTCCTCGGTCACGACGGCGGAGACCTGACGGGCCGTGACCGCCTCGGTGAGCGCGATGGCCAGGGCGACCGGGCGGTAGAGCGCGGAGGAGCGGTCGGCGGTGGAGCCGATGCCCAGACCGGGCGCGGTGACGGAGCCGGGTGTGTACGCGGGCTGCTCGGTGGCCTGGAAGACCGCGCTCAGCCCGTCCTGGCCCGGGTAGAGGGAGACCGAGAGCCAGACGGAGGGGTCCCGGCGGGCGAGGAAGTGGACGGGTTCGTCGGCGACCAGGGCCGCCCGGCAGTGGTCCTCGTACGCGGGATGCCCGAACCACGGCAGCACCTCCCACACCACATGGCCCAACAGCTCCGCCCGGGGGCGGTCGAGCAGCTCCTCCGCGAGCGCGTTGGCGTAGGTGATACGGCCGATCCGGTCCAGCGAGACGATGCCCCGGGGCAGCCGGTCGGCCGCCTCCGCGATGACGGGCCCGGCGCCGAAGTCGACCACGAAGCCGGTCAGACGGCTCTCGGTGCTCCCGCCGTCCGGGTGGGTCCACCGGCCGGAGAGCTCCAGCAGGTGGTAGCGGCCGTCGGGCCCGCGCAGCCGCATCCGCCGCACCACCGGATCGGCGGATTCCACCGCCTGCCGGGCCAGTGCCCAGAGCCCGTACACGTCCTCCGGTACGAGGCGTTCCGCGAGGGCGTCGACGGTACCGGGGAACTCCTCCGGTTCGGTGCCGAAGATCGCGCACAGGTCGTCGTCGGCGGTGAGGCCCCCGGAGTACAGGTCCCAGTCGAAGCTGCCGACCCTCACGGGCGGCGCCGGGGCGGCCGGCAGCTGGACGGGGATCGGCTCGCCCTCCCAGAGGACGGGGAAGGACCGCGACTCCAGGTCCGCGAGTGCGGCTCCCAGCCGGCGGCCCAGGCGCATCAGCCGTTCCCCGACGGCCGGGGCGACCTCCTCGCCGGGGGTGGCGGTACGCAGGACGGCCAGCACCCCCATGCTGCCGTTCGGGCCGGTGACCGGGACCCAGAGCGAGCCGAAGGGGAACGGCAGCCCCGCCATCAGCTGCGGGAAGCGGCGCATGGCCTCCTCCGCGTCGGCGAGCAGCACGGGCCGCCCGGTGCGGTAGGCCTCGGAGACGGGGAACGGCCGGTTCACGTGCATCCGCCACCAGGGGCGGAACAGCGGCCCCGGCAGCCCGGCCAGCACGGCGAGGCGCAGCAGCCCGGGGGTTCCGGAGCGGAGGTAGACGCCGCCCGCGTACCCCTCGGCGGACTCGACGGCGCTCACGACCCCCTGGGCGAGTACGAGGGACAGCTCGTCCGGTACTCGGCCGCCGCCGTGGTCTCCCCCGGCCTCGGCCCCGCTGCCGGGGGAGCGGGTGGGCCGGGTCGCATCGTGCCGGGTCACACAGTCAGGATGCTCCAGGCCGAGGGGGCGGGCACGTCGGCGGACCGGCCGGGACCCCCTCCGGCCGGTCCGCCGCCCCCGTTCCGCCGCCCGCGCCTCAGTGCAGCTTGGCGACGGCGGTGGCGGTGGTCTTCCTGAACCCCTTCAGCGGGGCGGTGTCCAGGTCACCGAGCTGTCCCCACTCCAGGACGGTCACCGTGCGCCCGTCCCGGCCGACGGCGTAGAGGCCGATGTCGGTGGAGCCGGCCTCCGGGTACGAGGTGTCGATGCTGTAGACGTGCGCGCCCTCCTCCACGTTCACCCGGCCGTGGTACTTGCTGACGCCCTCGATGCCCGGGTCCTGCTCCTTCATCCGCTCCAGGCAGGTCGCCAGCGCGGTCCGCAGCTCGGCGGCGAGCGCCTTCGCCTTCGCGGTGGTGGGCGCGACGGTGATCGTCTGGCGGGCTCCGGTGTCCAGCTCGGTGCGGAAGTCCCGGTGGCGGGTGCCCGCGGCGGGGGTGGTGCCGGCCGTGCAGAAGGAGCCGTCCTCGGGCAGCCCCTTCCGTACCGGACCGGCGGTCCAGGGGGTGTGGGAGGCGGGCCACTGCGCGGCGGCGAGGAACGCCGGAGCGGCGGGGGCGGTCCGTGCCGCGGGGGCCGCGGCGACGGGCGCCGCGGGCAGCACGGTGGCGGCGAGCCCCGCGGCCGCGGCGGTCAGGAGGGCGGTGCGGAGCGTACGGGTGGTGCGCATGGTGGAACTCCCCGTTCAGGTGGTCACGGTCGGTCGGGCGGCCGGATCGACCGGCACGGCAACAGACTGGGGCGGGCGCCGGGGCACCGGCAAGGAGGACACGGGTTCCGGTCGGCACGGAACCGTCCCACCCCCGCTGACGTGGGTGTTCCCAGGGGGGTGGAACGCCCCTGGGACGGCCTGGGGAGGCCGGGAGGAGGCCGGCGGGTGTCGGACGAGGAGCGGGGCCCGGGCGGGGAGTGCGCGCGCGAGGCCCTGGCGGAGCGGCTGCACGGGCTGCGGGAGGGTTCCGGCCGGACGTACGCGTCGCTGGCCCGCCGGATCGGGGTGAGCGCCTCGACGCTCCACCGCTACTGCACCGGGCAGACCGTACCGGCGGAGTTCGCCCCGGTGGAGCGGCTGGCCCGGCTGTGCGGCCGCACACCCGAGGAGCGGGAGAGCCTGCTCCGCCTGTGGCTGCGGGCGGACGCGGAACGGGTGGAGCGGATCGAGGCGGGGGCGGAGGCGGGCGTGGGGACCGGGCCCGGGGCCCACGCGTCACCGGTGGCGGGGCCGACCCCGGGCACCGGTGCCTCAGCGGACGGGGGTCCGGTCAGGGGAGCGGGTCCGGTCACGGTTACGGGAGCGGGTGCGGGTCCGGTCACGGGAGCGGGAGCGGGTGCGGGTCCGGTCACGGGAGCGGGAGCGGGTCCGGTCACGGTTGCGGGAGCGGGTCCGGGAGCGGGTCCGGTCACGGTTGCGGTCACGGTTGCGGGTCCGGTCACGGGAGCGGGTGCGCCGTCCTCCGCCCGCCGCTGGGGCCGGGCGCTCTCGGTGTGCGGTGCGGTGGCCCTGCTGGCGCTCGCCCCGACCGGGTCGCTGCCGGAGCGGTCCGAGGGGCGGGCGGCCGTGTCGGCGCCGCCCGCTCCCCCGTTCACCTGGACCAGTGACGACCACGTCTGGAAGTACGGCTGCGGGCACTCCTACCTCGTGGCCCGGCCCCCGGCCGCCGTCCCGCCGCCCCCGGCCGAGGCCGACGCGGAGGGCTGGGCGTCGGCGCTCGGCGCGGTGCACGCGGGCGAGACCGGGGTGCGGATCACCCTCCAGGGCCGGGACGAGCGGGCGGTGGTGCTGGAGGCGCTGCGGATCCGGGTGGTCGGGCGGCGGGCGCCGGCCGACGGGCGGGTGCACCGGATGAGTTCCGGATGCGGTGGGGCGCTCACCCCGCGGACGTTCGACGTGGATCTCGACAGGGAGCGGCCCGTGGCCCGGTCGGTGCCGGGCAACGACACGGGCGAACCGATCCCGGCGGTCTCCTTCCCGTACCGGGTCTCGTCCTCGGACCCCGAGGTCCTCCTCGTCACCGCGCGCGCCGCCCGCTGCGACTGCGACTGGGTGGCGGAGCTGCGGTGGAGCGGCGGGGGCCGGTCGGGCACGGTGCGGATCGACGACGGCGGGCGCCCGTTCCGTACGAGCGGGGCGCCGGGACGGCCCGTCCACGACTACGACCACGGGGCCGGGCGCTGGGTGGTCGGCCCGTAGCAGCACGTCGGGGCCGGTGCGGTGGCCGTACGGGGTCCGGGGCGGCCATCCTGGGGGGAGGCGGCCCGGACGGGGGAACCTGCCGGGCGGCCGACGCTCCCTGTGGAGGTGCCGATGGACCCCGTCACCGCTCTCCGGCGGATCGCGTTCCTGCTGGAGCGCTCGCAGGCCGCCACGTACCGGGTGAAGGCCTTCCGCACGGCCGCCGAGGTCGTGGCCGCGATGGAGCCCGGCGAGGCGGCCGAGCGGGTGGCCGCCGGGACGCTGGAGCGGCTCCCCGGGATCGGTCCGCGTACGGCCGGGGTGATCCGGGAGGCCCGGGCGGGCGAGGTGCCCGGCTATCTGGAGCGGCTGGAGGAGGCGGCCGCCGCCGATCCGGTGCCGGAGGCGGGCCGGGAGCTGCTCGCCCGGCTGCGGGGCGACTGCCACCTCCACTCGGGCTGGTCCGACGGGGGCAGCCCGATCGTGGAGATGGGGCTCGCGGCTGCGGAGCTGGGGCACGAGTGGGCGGTGCTCACGGACCATTCGCCCCGGCTGACGGTGGCCAACGGGCTCTCGCCCGAGCGGCTGCGGGAGCAGCTGGAGGTGGTGGAGCGGCTCAACGAGGAGTGGGCGCCGTTCCGGCTGCTGACCGGGATCGAGTGCGACATCCTGCCCGACGGTTCACTGGACCAGGAGCCCGGGCTGCTGGAGCGGCTGGACGTGGTGGTGGTCTCCGTCCACTCCAGGCTGCGGATGGACCCGGCCCCGATGACGCGCCGCCTGGAGGCGGCCGTGCGCAACCCTTGGGCGAACATCCTCGGCCACTGCACGGGCCGGCTCCTGTCCGGGCGCGGCAGGCCCGAGTCACGGTTCGACGCCGACCGGGTCTTCGCCGCGTGCGCCGAGGCGGGAACGGCGGTGGAGATCAACTGCCGGCCGGAGCGGCTGGACCCGCCCCGCCGCCTGCTGCGCAAGGCGGTCGAGGCGGGCGCCCTCGTCTCGATCGACACGGACGCGCACGCCCCCGGCCAGCTGGACTGGCAGCCCTACGGCTGCGCGCGGGCCGAGGAGTGCGGCGTACCGGCGGACCGGGTGGTGACCACCTGGCCGGTCGAACGGCTGCTGGCGTGGGCGGCCTGAGCGCGCCCACGCCCGTCACTTCTGCGGATAGATGTCTCCGGCGGCCATGCCGCTCTGCTGCTCGCTCCGGTCCCGCATGGACCGGGACTTCTTCTCCAGCCGCTCGCGTTCCTGCGGGTCGCTCGCGCGTTCCGCGGCCTCCGCGAGCTGCTGGGCCTTCTCACGCATCTGCCGCGCCAGGTCGGCGGGTTCGTCGGAACCGCTCATCACCACTCCTCGGATTCTCGGGCCACATCGGTCCTTGACAGGCGTCCCGTGCTCGCTCGATCAGCGGGGACCGCTGTCCTCAGCGAACCAGCGACCGGGGCCTTCCGCATCCCGCGCGCCCCTTCCGGAACGGATCCCGCCGGGAACGGGTCACCGCCCGGGACAGGTCACCGCCCGGGACAGGCCACCTCCTTGGAACGGGTCACGTCCCGGTCCGGCTCAGCCGCCGTACCAGTGCGCGTACCCGGGGGTGGCGTGCGTGCGCCTCGGACGAGCGCCGGTCCAGTTCCTCGCCGAGCCGCTTCGTCCGCTCGTCGATGTCGAGTTCGTCCAGCACCCGGTCGATCTCCGCGAGCAGGGCCCCGTGCAGCTGCCACTGGCGCGGGTGCTCCTGGACGTCCTCCAGGAGCAGGTCGGCCACCCGGTCACGGGTGGCGCGGCTGCGGGCGAGCGCCTCGGCGAGCCGGTCCTCCGCCGCCTCGCCGTCGGTGGCGAGCGGGGTGGTGACGAGTACGGCGAAGGCCTCGATGGCGTCCGCGAGCCGGCCGAACAGCTCCTTCAGCAGCTCCGCCACATCCTCCGGGAAGAGCGTCTCCTCGGTGCGGGCCTTCGCCAGGTCGGTGAGGGTGCGGGAGAGGACGCGCAGCACGACCGCGCAGATCTCCAGAGTGTCGAGTCCGGTGCGCAGGACCACCCGGTTGAGCAGCCCTTGTCTCACCCTCGGGTTGAGGGTGAGACTCTCCTCCGCCTGGCGGAGCGAGGCGTCGACCTCGACGATGTCGTGGTCCAGCCTGCGGGCCTCGTGCAGCCGGGCCGCAGCCTGCGGGACGGGGTTGTTGCCCGTCACCTCCTCGCCCATGCTGCGGAGCATGGTGCCCATCCGGCCCGCCAGCGAGGCGATCGAGGCGCCCGCCGGCCCGACCCAGACGGGCGGGGCGAAGACCAGGTTGAACAGCAGCCCCACCACCGCCCCGATGAGCGTCTCCCAGACCCGGTCCCAGGCGGTGTCCGCGACCTGGGAGACGCCGAGCACGAGCATCGCGCTGATCGCCACCTCGGGGACGAACTCGTTGACCCGCACCAGCCGCCCGATCAGCAGCGAGGTGAAGATGGTCAGCCCGAGGCTCCACCAGCTGAGCCCCACCAGGGAGCTGAAGGCGATGGCGATGAGGACGCCCACGACGACGGAGTTCACGCGGCGGATGCCGGTGGTGAGGGTCGCGTAGAGGGTGACCTGGACGACCAGGAGCGCGGTGAGGGGTGCGGTGAGCGGGGCCGGTTCCGGCAGGGCCCAGACGGCCACGGAGTAGGCGATGACGGCGGCCGCGGTCGAGCGCAGCGTCTGCACGCCCGCCGGTTCGGTGGTGCGCTGCACGAGTTTGACGACGGGTGCGGGTGCGGAAACTGCGGGCATCCCTTGACGGTGCCCCGTTTTCGCCGCGGTCAGCGTTCTGCGGACGGGGTGCCTCCGTACGGCCCCGTACCGGTGGCGGGGCGGCGGCCGGGCCGGTACGGCGTGCGCCGGAGCGCGGACGGAGAGAGGCTGGAGTCATGGCTGTTCCGCTGAATCCCCCAGGAGAGACGCCCCCCGCCGAGGGCTCGATCGGCGAAGCCCATGAGGAGCGCCCCGACGGCGGTGTCTGGGAGCACCCGGCCGTCTGGATGGGCCTCATCGTGCTCGGTGCGCTGCTGGTCGCCGGGTTCTTCGTCGGACGGGTCTTCGGGCTGGTATGAGCGACCGGCGGGCTCCCCCGGCGCGCCGGACCGTCGCCGCGCCCGGGGCGGAGTGCGGGCCGACGGCCCGCGCCCCTGTCCCACGGACCGTCAGAGCGCCGGACCGCCGTCCTCGTCCTCGGGGCCGCCGGCCTCCACGCGCAATGCCAGGTCCTGGAGGACGTCGGCCGAGGAGACGTCCGTCTGCCCGGAGTCGTGCACCTGCGCCAGCATCGTGAAGGCGAGGGTGAAGGCGCTCACCAGTTGCTCGACCGCGCCGCCCACCTCCCGCCCGACCACGGTCACCACCTCCTCGACGGAGAAGTCGTCGGGGATGGCGATGTGGGGCATCGTCTCGTTCAGCAGGGCGGTGACGGCGCCCGCTCCCGCGTCCAGGTCATCCCGTTCGACGTCCGCCTCCAGCAGGCGCTGCATTTCGCGCGCCTCCGTGAGGATGCCGATCACGCGCTTCACGACTTCCCGTTGCTCCATGGCCGCGAGCATAGGGCGTACGGGCCGGTGACCACGTCCGATCAGCACACTCGTGGCCTGGGCAGGTGTCGCGTACGGCGGCGGGGGCCGCTCGGGACGCGCGCTCCCGCACGGTGCCTCAGCCGCTGCCGCAGGGCCGTCCGTCGGCGCGGACGGCACCGCCGCGACACACCGTGAGCCGCACCGCGGAGACGCACGGATGTGCCGGGACGGGTCCGTTCAGCGGGTCGGGGGCTTCCGGTGGCCGCGGTTCTCCACCATCGCCCGGCGGATCCGGGCCGCCGCCGCACGGGCGTGGTCCGGGTCGGCGGTGTGGCCCGCGACCGAGGTCACGAACCGGTGCAGCGGCCGGCGGCAGCGGGTGCACGGGGCGTCGGTTGTGGTGAGGTAGCCGTCCTCGCACTCCGGGTCGGGGCAGGAGCCGGGCATCAGCAGCTGCTCGGCGATCTCCTGGGCGCTCCAGCGGCGGCGGCCGTCCTCGTCGCGCTCGTTGAGGGCGTGGGACCAGCGCAGGTTCCAGCGGCGTTCGATGCGCTCGCGCAGGAGACCGGCGGTGCGCTTGCGCTCCAGCTCCTGGTGGATCAGCTCGTGGACGGTGCTCGGGATCCGGCCGCCGAGAGCCTGGACGAGCTGGTGCGGCAGGGCTTGGAGGACATAGCCGCGCGGGTTGCTCTTGGCGCTCTCCCGCCAGCGGTCGCAGCCGCAGCTGCCGTCGGGCCGCCTGGGGGCGTTGCAGCGCCCGCAGAGCCCGCGGCACTCGGCGCAGATCCCGCCGTCGAGCCCGTCCAGATGGGGCGCGGGGGCCCGGCCGCACGCCTGGCAGCAGGCGGCGCACGGCCCGCAGAGCCGCTCGTTGCCCGCCTGGGTGGTCCAGACGCGCATCTGGCAGCGGCAGCAGAGGACGGTGTTGCAGTGCTCGTGGTGGGCGGCGCCCGAGTGCCGGCCGGGGGACGGGAAGGACATCCGCCCATTGTGCTCGATCGCCGGGCGCCGTGCGGACGTCCTCGGGAGGCGCGTACCCCCGGGCCCGACAGCCCGGGGGTACGCCCGCGGAGCGGGGTCCTCCGGAGCCACGGGCCCGGGGGCGGTCGTCAGGGGTGCAGGCCGCTGACCAGGTTGGCGGTGGCGCCGATCCCGTCGTGGATGGTGGGCGCCATGCTCGTACTGGCCAGCAGGAAGCCCAGGAGGGCGCAGACGATCGCGTGCGAGAGCTTCAGCCCGCCGTTGCGGAGGAAGATCACCGCCAGGATCGTCAGCAGCAGCACCAGTGAGATCGAAATGACCACGGCCAACCTCCTCCGCCGCGCCTGATTTGCGGCATTCGGCCGCCAGTGTGGCGCAGCGGGGCGGCCGTTCGGCGCACTGGCGTGTCCGCCGAACGGGTACTTCCCGGCCCTGCGGTGTTACGGGATCCGGGGCGCCCCCGCACGGGCGCGCAGGAAGCGTTCGAGTCCGGCCAGGTCGTCGGTGTTGAGGTGGTCGGCCCCGGCGGCCAGGAGTTCGCTCCAGACGGCCTCCCGGGCGGGTCCCGGCAGGTCGGGGGTGGCCCAGAAGCGGATGCGGCGGCCCTCGTGGTGGGCGGTGGCGACGAGCGCGCGGAGCCGGTCGCGCTCGGCCCGGGGGAAGGGCCCGACGCCGGACCAGCCGAAGGTCTGGGTCCAGTTGGCGCTGATGAGGGGGGCGAAGGAGGCGGGGGCGGGCGTGCCGAGGTCGTCGAGGCGGCCGTCGTAGAACGCGAGGCGGGTGCGCTGGGCCTCCATCGGCACGCGGGCGGCGCGGTCGCCGGAGATGACGGCGGTGACGGCTCCGGGGCGGACGCGGCCGTGGTGGTAGCGGGTGAAGAGGGAGCCGTGGCGGGTGAGCTGCCGGTCGAGTTCCCGGTAGGCGGCGACGCCGTCGGCCTTGATGTCGATGAGGAGTTGGACGGGTGCGCGATGGTGCGGGTACACGCTGCCGTGGCCGGCGCGGACCAGGGCGCGCAACGGTTCGAGGTAGAGCGCGGCGAGTGTGCGGCGCGGGTCGAGTCCGGCGGGCTCGTGGGCGACGAGCAGCTCACCGTCGACGAGGAAGACGTCCGCCTCGACGCTGGTGAACCCGTGCGCGAGGGCGTCGTGGAGGGGACGGGGGTGGAGGTAGTCGTTGTGCGCGTGGGCGTGGCGCAGGGGCCGCGGGCGCGGGTGCGGCCGGGTCGCGGGGGCCGGGGACGCGGCGGCGACTCCGGCGGGGGTGGCGACGACCGCGGCGGCGGTGGCGAGCGTGACCGTGAGGGCGCGGCGGCGGGTCGGGGCGGGCAGGGCTGACGGGGCTGCCATGGGGGCTCCCTGGGGCGGTCGGCCGGGCGGAGGGCCCGGGGCGGGCCGGACGCGACGAGTATGGGGCCGGACACCCTGAAAAAGTCAGGTACCTGCCAAGTGTTGGCGCGATGGCCTCGCCCGCGTCGATCACGTCGCACGTTCTTCATGTCGCGGGCCCGGCCACCCATGGCGGCCGGGCCCGCGACCTGTGCCGGATCGGGGACCGCTCGGTCTCAGCGGCCGGAGTGGTCGATGACGTTGCCGTTGGAGCAGTTGTTCACGTGGTCGGAGACGTAGTCGCCCATGACCGGCACCACGGCGACCTCCTGGAGGCATACGGCGGCGGCCGTGAAGTTCCAGTTGTTCGCCGCGTTCACACCGCCCCCGAAGTTGGAGTCGTTGTCGGCGTGGGCCACGGGAGCGGCGAGGGACAGGGCGAGGACGGGCAGGGCCGCGATCATGATCTTCTTCATGGCCGGTCAACGATCATGGGACGGGGAGGTTCCGGTTCGGCCTCGTCCCGTCACCCCACCGGCATCCTCTCCACGCTCCGCTCGCCCCACCGGACCGTCCGGTCGCACCAGCGCTCCAGGAGGACCCGGTCGTGGCCCACGGCCAGCAGCGCGGCGCCGGACTCCGCCCGGTAGGCCTCCACCACCGCGACCAGGGCGGCGGTCGTCGAGGCGTCGAGCATCGCGGTCATCTCGTCGCAGATCAGCAGCTTCGGCCGCAGGACCAGCGCCCGGGCCAGGCAGGCGCGCTGGAGCTGGCCATCGCTCACCGCGTGCGGGCGGCGCTCCAGCAGTTCGGCGGAGAGGCCGACCAGGGAGGACAGCTCCGCCACCCGCTCGGGGACCTCGCGGCGGCGGCCGGTGGCGCGCAGCGGCTGGGCGATGAGTTCGCGGAGGCTGAGGCGGGGGTCGGCGGAGAGCCGGGGCTGCTGGAAGACGACGCCCACGGTGGTGCGCCGCTCCTGCGGGGCGCGGTGGCGCCAGCCTCGTACGACCGTGCCGTCCAGGGTCATGGTCCCGGCATCGGGGCGGTGCAGCAGTGCGGCGACCCTGGCCAGGGTCGACTTGCCGCAGCCGCTGGGGCCGAGGAGTCCGACCGCCTCGCCGTGGCCGACGCTCAGGGAGACGTCGCGGACGACGGGGTCGCGGCGGTCGTACCCGGCGGTGATGCCGGTCAGCTCAAGCATCGGCGGCCTCCTTCACGAGGGAGTGGGTGCGGCCGGTCAGCCCGTGGTGGCAGGCGAGCCGGTCCTCGAAGGCCGGGCGTTCGGCGGTGCAGCGGGCGTCCGCGCAGGCGCACCGGGCGGCGAAGGCGCAGCCGTCGGGGAGCGCGCCGAGTTCGGGCGGCATGCCGGGGACCGGCGTGAACTCCCGTTCGGGCAGGGCGTCCAGCAGCCCCTTGGCGTACGGGTGGCGGGGGCCGGGCCTGCCGAAGAACGGCCCGGCGTCGGCGATCTCCACGATCCGGCCCGCGTACATCACCGCGACCCGGTCCGCGATCCGCTCGGCCGCCGCCAGGTCGTGGGTGATGATCAGCAGCGCCCTGCCCTCGTCGGTGTGGCGGCGCAGCTCGTCCACGGTCCGCTCGACGAGGTCCCGGTCCAGGCCCGTGGTGGGTTCGTCCGCGAGAAGCAGAGGGGCGTCCCCGATCAGGGCGAGGGCGGTGGCCGCGCGCTGGGCGAGACCGCCGGAGAGTTCGTGCGGGTAGCGGTCCAGGTGGCCGGCCGGGAACGAGGCCCGGGCGGCGGCCTTCTCCGCCGCCTCCCGTACGGCCGCGGCCCCCCGCACCCCGGTCAGCTCGCGGAGGGTCTCCTCCAGCTGGGCGCGGACGGTGCGCACGGGCGTGAGGTGGGCGGCGGGGCTCTGCGGTACGAGGCCGATGCGCCGCCCCCGTACCGTACGGGCCAGCGTCCGCTCCCCCGCAGTCAGCAGGTCGGTCTCCCCGCCGAGCACGGCGCTGCCGGTGGTCCGCGCGTTGGCCGGGAGCAGGCCGAGCAGGGCGGAGGCGAGGACGGACTTGCCGCAGCCGCTCTCCCCGACGAGGGCCAGGCACTCCCCCGGCGCGACGGAGAACCGGGCGTCGGTGACGGCCGCGATGTCCCGGCCGCCGCGCATCCGGAAGCGTACGGAGAGGTCCCGGACATCGAGGACGGCGGGAGCCGGGGTGTGGTCGGCGGTCACAGCATCAGCTCCGATTTCCGGCGCGGGTTGATCCGGTCCCGCCAGGCTCCGGCCAGCCCCGCCAGGGCGAGGGTCGGGATGATCAGGAAGAGACCGGGGAAGAGCGTCGGCCACCAGTCCCCCGCGAGCAGCGAACCGCGCGCGGACTGGACGAGGTTGCCCAGGCTGGCCTGGTGGGCCGGGAGGCCGAGGCCGAGGAAGGAGAGCGCGGACTCGTGCCACATGGCGTGCGGGACCATGAGGACCGCCGCGAGCCCGGCCTGCGGGAGCACCCCGGGCAGCAGATGGCGGACGATGACCCGGCCCCGGGACGCGCCGCCGGAGACGGCCGCGTCGATGAAGGGGCGCGAGCGCAGCGAGAGCACCTCGGAGCGGACGATCCGGGCGGTGGAGATCCAGTGGGTGAGGGCCACCGAGATGATCACCGGCCAGACGCCGGGCCGGAACATGGCGACGATGAAGATGCCGAGCAGCAGGTGCGGGATGGAGGAGAGGGTGTCGACGACCCGCATCACGATCCGGTCCGGCCAGCCGCCGAACGCCCCGGCGAGCGCGCCGATGGCCGTGCCGACGACGGTGGCGGTGAGGGCGGCGACCAGGCCGACGAGCAGCGAGACGCGGAGCCCGTAGACACAGCGCAGCAGCAGGTCTCGGCCGACGTCGTCGGTGCCGAACGGGTGGGCCCAGGACGGCGGGCGGAGCTTGTTGGAGAGGTCGACGGCCTGCTCGTCGAGCTGGGCCAGCGGCGGCACGATCAGCACGGCGAGCGCGACGGCGACGACGATGGCCACGGAGGTGACCACCCGGACGCGCCGGGTGGTGCGGCCCGGTGGTGGGGCGAGCGCGGTCTCAGCCATCGAAGGCCACCCGGGGGTCGGCGAGCCCGTAGAGCAGGTCGGAGAGGAGGTTGCCGAGCAGGACGGCGGCGGTGGCGAGGACCGTGAGCGCGGCCAGCAGGGAGAAGTCCACCGAGGTGGCGGCCTCCACGGTGGCGGCGGCGATGCCGGGCCAGCTGAAGACGGTCTCGATGAGGAGTGCCCCGGTGATGAGTTCGGGGACGCGGGAGCCGATCAGGGTGAGCATCGGGAGCATCCCGGAGCGCAGGCCGTGGCCGAGGAGCACCGTGCGCTCGCTCAGTCCGCGGGCGCGCGCCCCGCGCACGGGGTCTTCCGCGAGGGCGTCGGTGACCCCCTGGCGCACGTACAGGAAGAACCAGGGCAGCTGGGAGATGCCGAGGACGGCCGCGGGCAGCACCAGGTGCGAGGCGACCTGGCCGAAGGTGACCACGTCGCTGCCCGCGTCGGTGAGCCCGCCGGCCGGGAGGACGCCCAGCTTCAGGGCGAAGAGCCAGATGGCGAGGAGGCCGAGCCAGAAGGCGGGGGCGGCCTCCAGGGTGTACGCGGCGGAGCTGACGGCCCGGTCGAGCCAGCCGCCGGGCCTGCGGGCGGCGAGGACGCCGAGCGCGGTGCCGAGGAGGATGGCGATGACGAAGGCGGTGGTGGCGAGCAGGGCGGACCAGCCCATGCGCTCGACGATCACATCGGCCACCGGCTGGCGCATCACGCTGGAGTCCCCCAGGTCGCCCTGGAGGGCCGAGGTCAGCCAGTTCCACCAGCGGGCGACGAGCGGCTGGTCCACACCGAGGTTGGCCCGGAGCTGGTCCAGGTTCTCCTGCGAGGCGGTGAGGCCCGCGGTGCCCGCGTACGCCTTGACCTGGTCGAAGGGGGACGCGGCCGCGACGGCGAAGACGCCGAAGGTGACGGTGAGTAGGACCGGGACGGCGAACAGGGCCCGCCGTCCCGTCATCCGTGCCATCGGCCCCCAGGGGAGGCGGGGCTTCACTTCTCCGTGTCTCCGGTGTTCTCGGTCTTCCACTTCTCGACGTTCCACCAGGGGCCGGAGGCCAGCCCGTGGTCGTGCGGCTCGACCTGGGTGGTGAGGGGGCCGAAACGGTCGTCGACGACGTAGAGGTGGTCGATGTGGGTGAGGAAGGTGTAGCCCGGGTTCTTCACCAGCTCGCGCTGGACGGTGTCGTACGCCTTCTTGCGCTCGGCCTTGTCCCCGCTCCTGCGGCCGGCCTCGATCGCGGCGTCGACGGCCTTGTTGTCGTACCAGGCCATGTTGTTGAAGCCGTCGCCCGCGAGGGAGGACTTCAGCAGGGTGTACTGGTCGAAGTCCGGGTCGGCCGGGGAGCCGCCGCCCGCGAGCACGGCGTCGTGCTTCATCCGGGGCTCGATGACCTCCCAGGTCCCGGCCTCGGTGCGGATGTCGATGCCCGCCTTCTTGGCGTCGGAGGCGTAGGCGAGGGCGTGCTCCTGGCGGAGCTTGTCGCCGCTGAGGTACCAGAGCGGGAAGGTGGCGCGGACGCCGTCCTTGACCCGGATGCCGTCCTTGCCGGGCTTCCAGCCCGCCTCGTCCAGGATCTTCTTCGCGGCGGCGAGGTCGTGGGTGCGCTCGGTGCCCCGGGTGAACCACTCGCTGTCGGTGGGGACCGGCCCGTAGGCGGGCTTGCCGCTGCCGTTGAGGATGGCGTCGACCATGGTCTGGCGGTCGACGGCGACATCGAGGGCGCGGCGCACGGCGGTGTCGCCCGCGACCTTGTTGTTGGTGGGGAGCGTCACCGTACGGTAGTCGTAGCTGTCGGCCGCGTAGGTCTTCCTGCCCTTGTCGTTCGCGAAGCCCTTGGCGAGGTTGGGCGGCAGGATCGCGCCGTCGAGGTCGCCGGAGCGCAGCCGGGTGGCGCGCACGTCGTCGTCCTTGATGATCGCCATGGTGAACTTCTTCACCTCGGGTTCGCCGCCCCAGTAGTGGGGGTTGGCGGTGAAGCTGAGCTTCTCGCCCTTGGACCAGTTGGTGAGGACGTACGGTCCGGTGCCGACGGGCCGGGTGGTGAAGGCGCCGGTGTTGACGTCCTGCTCGCCCGCGATGTGCTCGGGTGCGATGGGCAGGACGGTGCGCTGGGCGAAGGGCGCGTAAGGGTACTTGAGCGTGAAGACGACGGTGTCCTCGCCCTTCGCGGTGACGTCCTTGACGGCGTCCAGCTCGGTGCGGGAGGGGTTGTTGGTCTTGGCGTCCAGGATGGTCCGGTAGGTGAAGACGACGTCCTTGGCGCCGAACGGCTTGCCGTCGCTGAACTTCACGCCCTGGCGCAGCTTGTACGTGTACGTCAGCCCGTCGGCACTGACCTCGGGGAGGGCGACCGCCAGGGCCGGCTGGAGCTTCATGTCGGCGTCCAGCGCGAGCAGCCCGTCGAAGATCTTCGAGTTGCCGTCCTTGCCGTAGCCGAGCAGGGGGCTCAGGCTGTCGGGCTCGTAGGCGATGCCGACCACGGCCGAGGTGGTCGCGGTCCCGGAGCCGCTCTTGGGGCTGTCCGGGTTGGAGCAGGCTGCCGCGGTCAGGGACAGTGCGGTCACCAGCGTGGCGGCGACCGCCCCGCGTATCGCTCGGGCCGTCATACTCTGCACATCCCTGTTCAAGATCGACTGTTTTTGCGAACAGCATGCAATTAAACAGGATGTAAAAGGCCCTGGTACACCCCGCCTCGACAGACGAGACGGGTGCACCAGGGCCGGTCGGCAGGGGAGGTCCGTTCGGAGGCGGGCCTCGCCCGGCTACAGCGAGGTGTCGGCCAGGTCGACGGTGAGCAGGTTCTCGTCCCTCGTCAGGTGCTCGATCGTGATCGAACCGGCCGCGCCGACATAGGCCTCCGTCCCCCCGGTGATCGCGAAGACGTGGGACCACGGCCGGGCGTTCACCGGGGTCTCGGTCACGGCGGGAAGCGGCCGCTGGAAGGCCGTGGCCGCCGTGATCAGGCCGTCGTCGAGGCTCAGGACCAGCGTGGCCAGGACGGACGAGCCGTCCAGCCCGACGACGACCGGCAGGCAGTGCGCGCTCTCGGTGCCGACGCTGACGCCCTGTTCGTCCGACAGGTCGTACCGGACGAAGTACGGGACGCCGACCGTGAGGAGATCCGGGATGTTCGCGCCCGTGCGCCTGCCGGTCAGGACGATCCGGCGGGCCGCCCGGCGCGCCGCGTGGGCGGCCCCGCCCGCCCCGACGACCAGTCCCCCGGCGACGGCCGCCGCCGAAGTCAGCTGCAGAACGCTCCTGCGATCCATGGTCGCCATCACTCACACCCTTGCCGGTCGTGTCCGCCGGAGCGCACGCGCGCCCCACGGACCAACGCGCACCCGGGCGGAACGGGTCGCCTCCCGGGCGTACACCACCGGATCGGACGAGCGTGTCCGACGGCGGTCGCGCGTTACGGGGCGGGCAGCTCCACCAGCTCCGCGACGGCCTCACGGTGACCGCCCGCGGAGCCGAAGGCGATGGAGTCCGCCTTGGCGCGCTTCAGATACAGGTGTGCCGGGTGCTCCCAGGTCATGCCGATCCCGCCGTGGAGCTGGACGCACTCCTCGGCCGCGTGGACCGCGACACCCGAGCAGTACGCCTGTGCCACCGCGACCGCGAGCGGGGCGTCGGGGCTGCCGGTGGCGAGGGCATCGGCGGCGTTGCGGGCGGCGGCGCGGGCCGAGACGACCTCCAGCCAGAGCTGTGCCATCCGGTGCTTGAGCGCCTGGAACGAGCCCACGGGCCGGTTGAACTGGTGCCGTTCGCGGGTGTACCGGACGGTCTCGGTGAGACACCACTCGGCGATCCCGAGCTGCTCGGAGGCGAGCAGTCCGGCCCCGGCGAGCAGCCCGCGCCGTACGGCGGCGGCACCGGCCTCCGGCGGGGCCAGCGGGGTGCCGGTCGCCCCGGAGAGGGTGAGGGTGGCCAGGGGCCGGGTGAGGTCGAGCGGTACGAGGGGTTCCACCGCCGCTCCGGAGGCCGTGGCCTGGACCGCGTACAGCCCTTCGGCGGTCGGGACCAGCAGCACATCGGCCACGGCCGCGTCCGCGATCCCCCGGACCGTGCCGTCGAGCGTGGCGAGGGTGGCCGCCGGGCCCGCGGGCGGGGTGGCGAAGGGGACGGCGAGGACGGCCGTACGGGCCCCGGAGGCCAGCTCGCCCAGGAGGGCGTCGGCCGGTCCTCCGCCCCCGGCGAGGGCGAGCAGGGTCTCGGTGGCCACGACGGAGCTGGTCAGATACGGGGCCGGGGCGACGCTGCGGCCCAGCTCCTCCAGGACCACGGCGGCCTCCCGGTGGGACGCTCCCTGGCCGCCGAGCCGCTCGGGGACCAGGAGCCCGGCGGCGCCGATGCCGGTGGCGAGGGCCTCCCAGAGGCGGGGGTCGTACGGTGTGTCCGCCTCGGTCGCCGCGATCACCGTGGGCGCGTCGGCCCGGTCGGCGAGGAGGGCGCGGACGGCGGAGCGCAGGTCCTCCTCGTCCTGGGAGTAGAGCAGATCGGGGGCGGTGGGCTGGGCGGGCGCGGTCATCGGCTCAGGTCCTTCCAGGCGACGTCCTTGTCGTTACGGGGTTCGGCGGGCAGCCCGAGGACGCGCTCGGCCACGATGTTCAGCAGGACCTCGCTGGTGCCGCCCTCGATGGAGTTGCCCTTGGAGCGGAGGTAGCGGTAGCCCGCGTCCCGGCCGGTGAAGTCGACCAGCTCCGGCCGGACCATGGTCCAGTCGCCGTACAGCAGCCCTTCGTCACCCAGCAGTTCGACCTCCAGGCCGCTGATCTGCTGGTTGAGGCGGGCGAAGGCGAGCTTCATGCCCGAGCCCTCGGGGCCGGGCTGTCCGGCGACGAGCTGCTGGCGCAGCCGCTCCCCGGTGAGCCGGGCCACCTCGGCCTCCACCCACAGGGTGAGCAGGCGCTGGTGGGTGTCGTGGGTGCGCAGGTCGGGACGGTCACGCCAGGTCTGCGAGACCGGGCCGATCATGCCGCCCTCGCGGGGGATGCGGGAGCCGCCAATGGAGACGCGCTCGTTCATCAGCGTGGTCTGGGCGACCTTCCAGCCCTCACCGACCGGGCCGAGCCGGTGGCCGTCGGGGATGCGGACGCCGGAGAGGAAGACCTCGTTGAACTCGGCCTCGCCGGTGATCTGGCGCAGCGGCCGCACGTCGACGCCGGGGTCGGTCATGTCGCAGATGAAGTAGCTGATGCCCCGGTGCTTGGGGAGGTCGGGGTCGGTGCGGGCGATGAGGATCGCCCAGCGGGCCGCGTGGGCGCTGGACGTCCAGACCTTCTGCCCGTCCACCACCCAGTCGTCGCCGTCGCGGACCGCCCGGGTGGCGAGGGCGGCGAGGTCGGAGCCGGCGCCGGGCTCGCTGAAGAGCTGGCACCAGACCTCCTCCCCCACCCACAGGGGGCGCAGGAAGCGCCGCTTCTGCTCGTCGGTGCCGAAGCCGAGGATCGTGGGGGCGGCCATGCCCAGGCCGATGCCGATGCGGCGCGGGTCGTTGTCGGGGGCGTCGGCGGCGGCGAGTTCGGCGTCGACCGCCTGCTGGAGGGAGCGGGGCGCGTCGAGCCCGCCGAGGCCCACCGGGTAGTGGACCCAGGCGAGGCCCGCGTCGAACCGGGCCTTGAGGAAGTCGGTGCGGTCGGTGGTGGCGGGCGGGTGCGCGGCGAGCAGTGCGCGGGTGCGGCGGCGGAGTTCGGCGGCGTCGACGGCGGGGCTCATCGGGCGCCTCCGGCCACTCCTGCGGGCAGGACGACGATCCGGCCGGTGCTGGTGCCGTCCGCGACGCGCTGCACGGCGTCGGCGGCTCCGGCCATCGGGACACGCTCACTGACCAGCGGCTTCACGATGCCCTGCGCGGCCAGCTTCGTCAGCTCGTCGTGGCAGGCGCGGATGGCGGCCGGGTCGTGGGTGTTGTAGAGGCCCCAGTGGAGCCCGACGATCGAGTAGTTCTTCACCAGGGCGTGGTTGAGCGCGGGGGCCGGGATGCTGCCACTGGCGAAGCCGACGACGAGGACCCGGCCCTCGAAGGCGACGCACTTGACGGACTTGGCGTAGGCGTCGCCGCCGACCGGGTCGTAGACGACGTCGGCGCCGCGCCCGCCGGTGGCCTCCTTGACGGCGGCCACGATGTCCTCGCTGCGGCGGTCGATGACCAGGTCGCAGCCCAGCTCGCGGGCGACGGCCGCCTTCTCCGGTCCGCCGGCGACCCCGATGACGGTGGCGCCCGCCGCCTTGCCGAGCTGGACGGCCGCGCTGCCGACCCCGCCGGCCGCCGCGTGGACGAGCAGGGTCTCGCCGGGCTGCAGGCGGGCGCGGCGGTGGAGGCCGAACCAGCCGGTCTGGTAGCCGATGTGGAGCGCGGCCGCCTCGGCGTCGTCCAGCGCGTCGGGCGCGGGCAGCAGGGCCGCCTCGTCCGCGACGACGTACTCGGCGAAGCCGCCGTACGGCAGGGCGGGGGTGGCGAGGACGCGTCGGCCGTCCTCCGTGGTGCCGCACACCTCGACGCCCGGGGTGAACGGCAGCGGGGGCCGCACCTGGTACTGGCCCCGGCAGAGCAGGGCGTCGGGGAAGTTGACGTTCGCCGCGTCCACCCGGACGAGCGCCTGCCCGTCACCGGGGGTGGGCCGGTCCGTCTCCTCCAGGCTCATCACCTCGCCCGGCTCGCCGTTCCGGTGCACTCGCCATGCCTGCATGAGGGGGCCTCCACAACACTGTCGGCGCTTGTCGGCAGCCACCGCTGCCGCTGGGCATACTAAGCGGTCGCTTGCCTCCCTGGGAACACCCCTGCCCGGCCGACGGGAGGCCTCTCACCCCCGCTTCGGCTTCGCCCGTACGTGCATCCGCTCGCCCTGCGGCCCGAACAGGCTCAGGAACTCCACCGGCCCGTCCCCCGCGGGCCCGAACCAGTGCGGCAGCCGGGTGTCGAACTCGGCGGCCTCGCCCGGCTCCAGCACGAGATCGTGCTCGGCCAGGAGCAGCCGCAGCTTCCCGGAGAGCACGAACAGCCACTCGTACCCCTCGTGCGTCCGCTGCTCCGGCTCCTCGCCGCTCCCGGCCTCCTGCACCATCTTGTACGCCTGGAGTCCGCCGGGCCGGGCGGTCAGCGGCACCATCGTCCGCCCGTGCCGCACGATCGGCTCGGCCCGCACCCGGGGGTCCCCGACGGGCGGGGCGCCCACCAGGTCGTCGAGCGGGACCTCGTGGGCGCGGGCGATCGGGAGCAGCAGCTCCAGGCTGGGGCGGCGCCCGCCGGACTCCAGCCGGGAGAGCGTGGAGACGGAGATCCCGGTCGCGGCGGAGAGCGCGGAGAGGGTGACGCCCCGGTCCTTGCGCAGGCGGCGGAGCCGGGGGCCGACCCCGGTGAGCACGGCGTCGAGTCCGGGGTCGGCCCGGTCGTGTTCCTTCATACCGCCATTGCAGAATCGGCAACCCGCTTTGTCAATCCCGCTTCTCCGGCCGACCGCCCGGTCAGTGGGAGAAGACCTCGAAGGTGACGGCCGGACGGCCGCCGAAGCGGTCGGCCGCGGCGCCCACCATCCCCTCCAGGAAGGAGCGGCAGTACTTCTCCGGCGCCTGCTCGGTCAGCGCCTCGATGTAGGTGCGGTGTTCGAGCAGCGACTGCACGGAGCGCTCGAAGCCGGCCGTCGCGTCCACGGCGTGCGTGGGCCGGTCGCTGCCCGCCACGGCGCTCCAGCGCACCCCGCCCCAGGGCTCCAGCCCCTGTTCGGTCAGCTCCGGGAAGATCCACCGGTTGCCCGCGTCGGCCACCGCGTCCAGCGTGGCCCGGCCGACCGCCCGGTGGTCGGGGGTGTTCCAGGCGACACCGCCCCAGGTGTCGCGGTGGTTGAGGGTGACGACGAGTTCGGGGCGGTGGCGGCGGATGGCGGCGGCGATGTCGCGGCGCAGGGCGGTGCCGTACTCGATCACCCCGTCCCGGTGGTCGAGGAACTCGACCGTACGGACTCCGACGACGGCCGCGCTCGCCCGCTGCTCCCGCTCGCGCAGCGGGGCGCACTCGGCGGGCGGCAGGCTGTCGATCCCGGCCTCGCCCCGGGTGGCGAGGAGGTAGACGACCTCGCGGCCGCCGTCGGTCCACTCGGCGACGGCCGCGGCCGCGCCGTACTCCAGGTCGTCCGGGTGGGCGACCACCGCGAGGGCGCGGCTCCAGTCGGTGGGCAGGGGTTCGAGTCGCTGCTGGGTCATACGGGCAGGCTACCGACGATCATGCGAGGGGGCCGTGACCCGTGGGTCCGGGGGTACGAGAGGGGAATGCGGGTCGGCCGTACGGTGCTGGAGAAACGTAGTGGCCGGTCCGGGGACACGTACGAGTCCCCGGACCTCCCGCCGCCCGTCCGGCCGTCGAAAGGAACCCCCACCCGTGACCACCCCCGCCTCCCTCTCCCCCGCCCAGGCCGCAGCCCGTCTGGAGGAGTTCACCGTCATCGACGTACGGGCCCCCGGCGAGTACGCCGCCGGCCATGTGCCGGGCGCGCTGAACATCCCGCTCGACAAGCTGCCCGAGGCCCTGCCCGCCCTGAAGTCGGCCTCGGCACGTGGTTCGCTTCTGGTGGTGTGCGCCTCCGGGGTCCGTTCCACCCGGGCCTGCGAGATCCTGGCGGGCGCGGACATCGAGGCCGTGACGCTGACCGGCGGCACCTCCGCCTGGGAGGGCGACGGCCGTGGCCTGGACCGGCCGGAGGGTGCCCGCGCGGTCTGGCCGATGGAGCGGCAGGTGCGGCTGGCGGCCGGTTCGCTGGTGGTGGCCGGGCTGGTGGCGGGCATCCGCTTCCCGGCCGCGCGCTGGCTCTCCGCCGGTATCGGTTCGGGCCTGGTCTTCTCGGCCGTCACCAACACCTGCGGCATGGCCTCCGCCCTGTCGAAGCTGCCGTACAACCGGGCCTCGCGCTCCGGCACCACGGATCTGGGCGCCACGCTGGAGGCGCTCCAGCGCTGACGTCCGCCGCGCCGCCGGTCAGGCTTCGCCCCTGACCAGCGCCAGCAGCCGGTCGAGGACGCGCGGTCCGCCGGCCCGGACGCCGTCGTGCTCGTACTCGTTCGTCACCCAGGTGCGCAGCCCCCGGATCGCGGCGGCGGTGCGCAGCGAGTGGCCGGTGTCGACGTACATGTCGTCGTGGTAGACGGCCGCGGCGACGGGCACCTCGTTGGCGGCGAGCCGCTCGGGGTCGTAGAGGACGGGCCAGTCGGTCCGCGTCGCGAGGAGTTCGGCGGTCTCGCGCAGCGGGCGGAGCGCCGGGTCGGCCTCGAAGTGCCAGGGGTGGATGGTCTCCCCGGTGAAGAGGAGCGGCCCGCCCGCCAGGGCCGTGGCCGCGTCGAACCGGGGGAACTCGGCGCGTACGCGGTCGGCGGCCCAGCCGGTGGCGCGGGGGCCCTGTGCGTAGATCGCCTCGTGGAGCAGGGCGTAGAGCGGGTGCCCGGCGAAGGAGGTGGCGGAGCGCAGGCCCTCCTGGAAGGTGTCGGAGAGTTCGGTGCCGTGCGGGGTGCGGACGAACGCGTTCTCCAGCAGGTAGTGGAGCTGGTGGCTGCCGCTTCCGGTGCCGAGCAGGATGCCGAGCGACTGGAACAGCTCAGGGGTCAGCCGGTGGCCGGCGCTCTCGGGGCGGTGCTCGGCGAGGTGCCGGGCGATGGCACGGGCCCGGTCGACGTCCTGCGGGTAGCGGGCGTAGTGCGCGGCGACCTTCCGTTCGATACGGGGGTAGGCGGCCCGGTAGACGTCGTCCGCGTGTGCCTCCAGCGAGGGCAGTCCGCCCGTGATGAGGACCGCCGCGAGCCCCTCGGGTGCCGAGGAGAGATAGCGGACCGCGCAGAACCCGCCGAAGGACTGGCCGAGGACGGTCCAGGGGGCACCGCCGGTGACCTGCCGCCGGATGGCCTCGCAGTCGCGGACGATGGCGTCGGAGCGGAAGTGGGCCAGGTAGTCGGCCTGCTCGCGGGGGCCGCCGCGGAGCGGGAGGGTCTGCCGGTTGGCGGGGGTGGACAGGCCGGTGCCGCGCTGGTCGAGCAGGAGCACCCGGAACTCGCGCAGGGCCCGGCCGAGCCAGGCCTCGGTGCCGGTGAACCGGCGGGCGCCGAAGCCGGGGCCGCCCTCCAGATAGACGAGCCAGGGCAGGGCCTCACCGGAGCGCCCGGCGGCCACGGCCTCGCGCCCGTACACCTCGATCCGCTCCCCGCCGGGGTCGCTGTGGTCGAGGGGGACGGTGAAGCGCCGGTCGGTGAGGACGACGCCGGGCTGGCGGTAGCTGGTCACGGATGCTCCTGGGTCGGGGGCCGGGCGGTCCTGGTCGAAGGCCCAGTCCAGCACATGGCCGGTGGTGTACGGCGAAGGGGCGGCCACGGCGATGTGGCGGACGGGTGCCCCGGACGGTCCCGGCCCGTGTGCGCCGCGCCCGGGGCGCTCCTACTGTGCGGACATGATCCGGTTCGAGCAGGTCGGCAAGGTCTATCCGGACGGCACGACGGCGGTCGACGGGCTCTCCTTCGAGGTGGCGGAGGGCGAGCTGATGACGCTCGTCGGCCCGTCGGGGTGCGGCAAGACGACCACGATGATGATGGTGAACCGGCTGATCGAGCCGACCTCGGGCCGGATCCTGGTGGACGGCGAGGACATCGCCGGGGTCGACCCGGTGAGGCTGCGCCGCCGCATCGGCTATGTGATCCAGCAGGTGGGCCTCTTCCCGCACCGCACGGTCCTGGACAACACCGCGACCGTCCCCGCGCTGGTGGGCTGGAAGCGGGCGCGGGCCCGGGAACGGGCGGCGGAGCTGCTGGACCTGGTGGGGCTGGACCCGAAGACGTACGGCCCGCGCTATCCGGCCCAGCTCTCGGGCGGCCAGCGCCAGCGGGTGGGTGTGGCGCGGGCGCTGGCGGCCGATCCGCCGGTGCTGCTGATGGACGAGCCGTTCGGGGCGGTGGACCCGGTGGTGCGGGAACGGCTGCAGAACGAGTTCCTGGCCCTCCAGGAGCGGGTGCGCAAGACGGTCCTCATGGTCACGCACGACATCGAGGAGGCGGTCCGGATGGGCGACCGCATCGCGGTGTACGGGAAGGGGCGCATCGAGCAGCTGGACACCCCGGCCGCCGTGCTCGGCACCCCGGCGACCCCGTACGTGGCGCAGTTCGTGGGTTCGGACCGGGGGCTGAAACGGCTGTCGGTGACCGCGATCGAGGCGGAGGACCTGGAGGAGCCTCCGGTGGCCCGGCTGGACGAGTCGGCGGCGGTGGCCGCGGACCGGCTGCGGGCGGCGGGGGCCCGGTGGGCGGTGGTGCTGGGCACGACGGGCGAGCTGCACGGCTGGGTGGCGGCGGACGCGCTGCGGTCGGCCGGGGAGCGGGGGACGGTGGGCGCGCTGGCCCGCCGGATGGAGGCGTGGGTGCCGGTGGGCGCCCCGCTGAAGCAGGCGTTCAGCGAGATGCTCCAGCACGACGCGGGGTGGGTGGCGGTGCTGGACGGGGACCGGTTCCTGGGGGTCCTGACACCGGCGAAGCTCCATGAGGCGCTGCGCCGGTCGGTGGACGCGGACGCGCAGGGCGTGGGGCGCGAGGAGGTGGACTTCGACTCGGTGGCGGACGCGTGAGAGGGCGGCCGGCCGGGGTCCTGGGTGATCAGGGGCGGCCGGGGCGGAAGCGATCTCCGGGCTCCGGTCGCCCCTCGTGTCTCCTCTTGAGGGAGCCCTCGTGTCTCCCTTGAGGGGGGCGGTCAGTTGAGGGGGCGGTCAGTTGAGCAGGGCGCGGACGAGCGCACCGAACGCACGGCCTATCACCCCGAGCGCCCCGGTCTCCACCACGACCTCCGCCACATCGCTACCCGCGTCGGCCGCCTCCGCTCCGTGTTCCTTCAGCCGGCAACGGCGGCATACACCTCGCCGCAGCCGCCCCCGTCGCGTGCACCGGGTGCACGCCTTGCGCAAGATCCCCATGAGGTCAGGATCTCACCCGGGCCCACTGGGGCCGGACGTCACCCCACGCGCCGGTAGCTGCTGCCGTCCCGGGTACGGGCCAGCAGCCCGCCCTCGACCAGATGGCGCCGCAGCGCCGAGCAGTCCTCGTGGACGGTGAGCAGCGCCTCGTTGACCTCCCGCTCGGTGTACGGGCGGTCGGGCTCGAACAGCGTCCCGGCGAGGTGCGTCAGCAACTGCTCCAGCCGGGCCCGCCTGCGGGGGATCGTGGTCAGGCGGCCGTGCGAGAAGAGGGCGGTGACCTGGTGCGCACGGCGGACGGAGGGCTGCGGCGGGAGGGTCTCGTGGAGGGACATGCCCCGACCCTCGCAGCCGCCCGGCGAGCGGGCAACGCGTTTTCCCGGCGATGGAGGGGTACCGCCCCCACCTCCGCCCGGTCTTCGAACGGCTCCGGGAGGAGCACCGGTCCATCGCCGCCGTGCAGGCGGCGCTGGCGGCACTGCCGGCGGGAGTCGCCATCGCGGAGCCGGACCGCTTCCGCGCCGAACTGGAGCGGATGACCGAGCAGTTGACAGCTCATCTCGCCTATGAGGAGGCCGAGATCCTGCCCCTGCTGACGGACGTGCCGTGGCCGCCCGCGCCGTGAGTGCTCACTCCTTCGGGATGAGCTTCTTCGACTCCAGGTAGTTCCGCGCGACGTCTTCGGGCAGCCTGCGCCAGCTGTCGACCTGTTGGTTCATGGACGCCAGGTCGGCCGTGGTCAGGACGGTGTTGAGCCGGCCGAGGGCGTCGCGCACCCGGTCGCTCCCGGCGCGGGCCCGGTTGACGACCGGGACCACGTAGTCCGCGTTCTGGAGCTTCTTGTCGTCCGCCAGTAGGACCAGCCCGAACCGGTCGAGCGTGGCGTCGGTGGTGGTGGTCAGCACCATCTGGTCCTGGCCGTTCTGGACGGCCTGCTTGGCCGGGGTGGTGCCGACGCCCTTGGGGTCGACGGCGACGATGTCGATGCCGTACGTCTTCCGCAACCCGGGGGCGCAGTAGGGGCGTTGTACGCACTCGTCGCCCGCCGCGAGGCGCACCGGGAGCTTCGCCGCGCCGAGGTCGCTCAGCGTCCTGAGACCGTGCTTCCGCGCGTAGGAGGCGGCGACGGCGAAGGCGTTCTGGTCGACGGCCCGGCCGGGGTCGAGCACGGTGAGCCCGCGCGGGGCGGCGAGCGCCCGCAGCGCCTTCATGGTGGCGGCGAGGTCGGGCGACCCCACGGGGGTGGCGTCGGCCCCGTTGGCCTTGGCGTTCAGCCAGTCGGCGAAGGTCGCCGCGTACTCCGGCACGACGTCGATCTGACCGCTCTCCAGGGCGGGTTCGTAGATCTCCCGGTTGGTCACGGAGAGGATGTCGGCCGCGTATCCGGCGCGCTCCAGCAGCAGGGCGTAGAGCTGGGCCAGCAGGTCGCTCTCGGTGAATCCGGCCGAGCCGATGGTCAGTTCCCTGCTGTCGCCGGGCGGTGCGGTGACCTCTCCCCGGTTCTCCAGGCTGGGGCCCGTGGCACAGGCGGTGGCGGTGGCGGTCAGGACGACGAGCCCCGCGACCGCCCGCCGGGCGAGGGCGCGACTCAGGGTCGCGGCCCGGTCCGGGATCGTGGCGGGGCTCGGGGTCGTGGCTCGGTCCGGGGTCGTGGCTCGGTCCGGGGTCATACGGCCTCCCTGCCCCGGCGGGGCGCCAGCCGCTGCCCCGCCTCGAAGAGGCTCTCGACGAGCAGGGCGAAGACCGCGACCAGGATCGCCCCGGCCACCACCTGCGGGGTGGAGGCGAGGTTGAACCCCGCGGTGATGATCCGGCCGAGCCCGCCGCCACCGGCCAGGGCGGCGAGGGTGGCGGTGGCGACCAGTTGCACGGCGGCGATCCGGACGCCGGTGAGGATCAGCGGCAGGGCGAGCGGCAGCTCCACGCTCCACAGCAGTTGGCGGCCGGTCATGCCCATGCCCCGGGCGGCCCGCACGACATCGCGGTCCACCTCGCGCATCCCGACGTAGGCGTTGGTGAGCAGCGGCGGCACGGCGAAGAGGACGAGGGCGATGATCGTCGACCACTGGCCGTACGTGCCGATCGGGGTGAGCAGCAGCAGGACGAGGACGGCGAAGGTGGGGACGGCCCGGCCGATGTTGGAGAGGTTGACGGCGAGCGCGCCGCCCTTGCCGAGATGGCCGAGGACGAGGGCGACCGGCAGGGCGATCAGGCAGCTGATGAGCAGGCAGACGACGGTGAGGAAGAGGTGTTCGCCGAGCCGGCTCCCGATCCCGTCGGGGCCGGACCAGTGGGTGGCCGTGGTGAGCCAGGACCAGGTCTCGGAGAGCGTGTTCACGTCTGCCTCGCCTCTCGCGCGGCGCTCATGCCCGCCTCGCCTTCCGCCGCACGCTCATGCCCGCCTCCGCGTCCAGGGGGTCAGCAGCCGCTGTGCCCCCAGGAGGAGCAGGTCGGCGGCGACCGCGATGACGACGCAGAGCACGGAGGCGGTGAGCACCTGGGCCTTGAAGTAGGTGTTCATGCCGGAGTAGATGAGATTGCCGAGCCCTCCGTAGCCGACGATCGCCCCCACGGTGACGAGCGAGACGGCCGAGACGGTGGCGATCCGCAGTCCGGCCATGGCGGCGGGGAGGGCGAGCGGCAGCTCCACGGCGAGGAGCAGCCGCAGCGGCCCGTACCCCATGCCCCGCGCGGCCTGCCGGGTCTCCTCGGGTACGGCCCGGAGCCCGGCGAGGATGTTGCGGACCAGCAGGGTCAGCGAGTACAGGACGAGCCCGGCGACGACGAGCGCGGCGGAGAGTCCGTACAGCGGCAGCAGCAGCGAGAACATGGCCAGCGACGGGATGGTGTAGAGGACCGTCGTCAACCCCAGCACGGGACCGGCGGCCCATCGCCAGCGGCGGGCGGCGAGGGCGAGCGGGAGGGCGAGGGCCAGCCCGATGGCCACGGCGAGCACGGTGAGCTGGACGTGCTGGAGGGCAGCGTCCCAGAGGATCTCCCGGCGGCTGGAGAGGTAGGCGCCGCAGATCCACTCGTTGCGTGCGAGGCAGTCGTCCGGGGGTGCCGTCACCCGCCCATTCCAGCCCGGCCGGGGGTCCGCCGCTCCTCCTGTTCGCCCGTCCGGGGGTGGTTGAGCGAGTGCTCAACCACCTGGTAGCGTCCCGGGCACTAAGCGGTTGAGCACTCGCTCAACCCATCGCGGCCGTCGGGGGGCAGGCATGGGGCTGTACATCGAGGCGCTGATCCGCACCGATCCGGAGCTGCTGTGGGAGCGGACCCAGGAGCCCGCGCTCCACCAGCGGTGGGACCTGCGGTTCACCGAGATCAGCCCGCTCCCCGGCGGCCCCGGGGACGGGCAGCGCTTCCGTTACGCGACCCGGGTGCTGCCCTTCGTCACCGTGGCGGGGACCGGCACCAACGCGGGCGAGCGGCACCGGGCGGACGGCGAGCGGGTCTCGGCCCTGCGCTTCGCCTCTCCGCAGCGGCTCTCCCCGCTGGCCGAGGGCAGCGGTTACTGGCGCTACGTCCCCACGCCCGACGGCATCCGCTTCCTCACCGGGTACGACTACCGGACCCGCTGGGGCCGGTTCGGGGCGGTCGCGGACCGCCTGGTGTTCCGGCCCCTGATGGGGTGGGCCACCGCCTGGTCCTTCGACCGGCTGCGGCTCTGGTGCGAGCGCGGGACCAGCCCGGCACGCTCCCTCGCGTACGCCCTCGGTGAGGCGGTGGTGCGGGTGGCGCTGGTGGTGGCCGCCCTGCCGCTCGGCCCGGCCGCCGCCCTCCCCGCCGCACTCGCCGCGCTGCTCGTTCCACCGCTGCCCGTCACCCCGGCCGCCCGGCGCTGTCTGCGCAGACCGCCCGGCCGGACGGCCGCCGCACCCCCTTCCCTCCTCACCCGACTGGAGCGCCCGTGACCTCGATCTTCCGCCGCGCGATGGGCGACGACTTCGACCGGCTCCACCCCCAGCTGCGCCGGCGCTTCTCGGTCGGCCTGGAGAGCGGGGAGGCGTGCGTCGGGCGTGGTTCCATGGACCGGATCTGGCACGGCCGCGCCTTCGTGAAGCCGTTCCTGGCACTCGGCGCCACCCGCAACATCCTGGTGCCCCGGACCGGCCGCGATGTGCCGTTCACCATCGAGAACATCCCGTACGTCGACGGGTACGGCCGCGAGACCGTGACCTTCGTCCGCACGTTCGCGCTCCCCCGCGGCCCGCGCCGCTTCGACGCCACGATGGTGCACAGCCCCGAGCGGTCCTGCGTCCTCGACTACCTGGGCACCCACCAGCACCTCGCCACCGACCTGCGGCTCAGCGCCGAGCCCGACGGCTCGCTGCTGATCCGCTCGGGGGAACACCGTTTCCGCGAGGGCCCTTTCGATCTGCGGGTCCCGGAGCTGATCGGCGGCGAGGCCGAGGTGCGCGAGTCCTTCGACGACGCGACGGGGCGCTTCCGTATCCGGGTCCGGGTGGTGAACCGGCGCTTCGGGCCGCTCTTCGGCTACGAGGGAACGTTCCGCGCCCGCTACGTGGACGCGCTGCGCCACGGCGTGCGCGCCGGTCTCCGCCCCGTACGCGAGGAGGCCCGGGCGTGAGCGGCGAGGGAGGCGGGAACGGCCGGCCGGTGAAGGACGCGGCGGGGAACGGCCCGGGAGCCGCCGACGCCGGAGGGCCGGCCGGGAGCGCTCCCGGCACCAGGAGGCCGACCGGGGCCGACACCCGGGTCAAACTCCTGGAAGGCGCCCTGCGCACGCTCGCCGAGCAGGGCATCGCCAAGACCTCCGCCCGCTCGGTGGCGGCGGCGGCCGGGGTCAACCAGGCGCTGGTCTTCTACCACTTCGGCTCCGTCGACGAACTGCTCGCGGCGGCCTGCCGGTACGGCGCCGAGCAGCGCGTGGCCCTCCACCGCGACCGGCTCGCCGCCGTCACCACCCTCGCCGAACTGGTCGAGTGCGGTCGGGAGCTGCACGAGCGGGAGCGGGCGGGCGGCCAGGTCGCCTTCCTCGCCCAGCTCCTGGCCGGCGCCCAGACCCAGCCCCGGCTGGCACCCGCCACCGCGGCCGGGCTCGACCTGTGGACCGCCGAGATCGAGAAGGTGCTCGTACGCGTCCTGGCGGGCTCCCCGCTGGGCGAGTTCACCGATCCGGCGGGGCTCGCGCGCGTGGTGGCCGGGTCGTTCGTCGGCCTGGAGCTGTACGAGGGGGTCGACCCGGAGGGCGCGGTGCGGGCCTTCGACGCCCTGGAGCAGCTCGCCGGGCTGGCGGCCGTCCTGGACGAGCTGGGCCCGGTGGCGCGGCGCGCGGTACGCCACCGGCTCCGGCGCACGGGCACGGGGTAGCGGGCCGGGGCACGGCACTGCGCGGGCCGATCCGCCGCCGTACGGTGGAAGAAGGGACACACACGCCCCACCGGATACGGCAGACGGACGGCAGGTACCCGCGATGGCCGGTGAGATCTCGTTCTTCGAACTCGGGGTGGCCGATCCGGAGAAGGCCCGGGCGTTCTACGGCGCACTGTTCGGCTGGCACTTCGAGCCGGGCCCCTCGGGCGGGGGCGGTTACGCGATCGGGACGCCCAGCGGACAGGGCGGCGTCCACGGCGGCGATCCGGGGGCGGGGCCGTACCTCTTCTTTCGGGTCGACGACATGGCGGCCGCGGTGGCGCAGGTGCGTGAGCTGGGCGGCAGCGTGCAGGGCGGCGCCCCCGGCGAGGACGACGAGTCGGCCGCCCGGTTCGGGCGGTTCCGGCTCTGCCGCGACGACCAGGGCTCCCCCTTCGGCCTGCACGAACCGCCGGGCGTCCGCTGACGCCTGCGGGCCTCCACCGCGGCCGGAACACCGATGAGACGTACCGCGGAGGTTCCGGTGAAACGTGCCGGGAAGGTTCAGGCAACCTTCTGCGCGGTGCGAGCAACCCCCGGTGCCCCGCCGCCGTCTTGATCACTGACAGAACGGTTCGCCGCCCAGGCAGGGCGGCGTCCGCCCCCACCTGTACCGGGCCCGGAGAACCGGCCCACTATGCACTCCATGTATACACATGGGGCATAGTGGCCGCCGACGGCCCGGCCACCGCGCGGAAGGCCCCCATGCAGACCAAGGCACTGGCGCCCGAGTACCAGGGCGCGCTCACCAAGATGTCGGTGAACGCCTCCCTCACCGATGTCCTGGCCGAAGGCGTACGGCATCTGGAACAGGCCGAACGGTCCGGCTCCCAGGAGGAGGTGGCCCGGACCGGGCTCGCCGTGGCCGAGGCGCACCGCCGACTGGGCCAGGTGGAGGAGGCGGACCGGGCATGGAAGGCCAGCTATCGCGCCGCGCGCTCGGCCGGGGCGACCGGTGCGATGGCCTGGGCGCTGTGGAGCGGAGGCACGCTGGCGCGCCAACGGGGTTCGCTGCGGCTCGCGTTCCGGCTGCTGGGGCTCGCCGCCGAGCTCGGCAAGCAGGGCGGGGACGTGGTGGCGCGCGGCTACTCGCTCGCCGGGCTGGCCGAGACCGGGCGCATCCAGGGCGACTACGCGACCGTCGCCACCCTGCACGAGCAGCTTCTCTCGGAGGCCCGCGCCCGGGGCGAGGCGCGCCACACGGTGTGGGCGCTGGAGGGGATCGCGCAGATCCACCGCAACACCGGCCGGCTCGACTCGGCCCTGGCCATGTTCGAGGAGGCGGCAGCGCTCGCGGGCGGCGCGGACGACCGGCGGGGCCGGGCCTGGGCCCTGCGCGGCATCGCTGACATCGTTTCCCTCCGGGACGGCGGGACGGAACGCGCCCTCGCCCTGCTCTCCGAGGCCGAGGTCACCTGCCGGGAGATGAAGCTCTCCAGCGCACTCGCCTACAACCACAAGATGCGGGCGAACGTGCTCTTCCGCGCCGGGCGGTACGAGGAGGCCCGCGAGGTCTACGAGCAGGCGCTCGGGGAGTTCCGCGCGATGACCGAGCCCCGGGGCGAGGCGCTGGCGGCCCTCGGCCTGGTCAAGGCACGGGCCCGGCTCGGCCGGGACCGCGCGGCCACCGCCGCCGACCTCGACGAACTGCGCGGCAGGCTCAGCCGGATCGGGCTGCTCAACGCCCGGGAGATGGTGGAGAGGGCGTACGCGGAGCTGGGCGTGGAACGCGCGGGGGACGACGGGGACGGCGTCCCCGCCCCGGCCCGCTCCGACGCCCCCCACATCTCCGGGCGCCCCGCCCCCACCTCCTCCGCCTCCGCCGCCCACGAGGAGGCCCCGGTCCGATGACGCTGTCCACGACCCGTCAGGCGACCGCTCCCGAGATACTCGACCGGTGCCGTGAGCTGGTCCGGCCCGCGCTGGCCGAGTCGGTGCGCCGGCTCCACCCCTGGCACGCCGAGACCGCCGCCTTCTCGCTGGGGTGGAGCGGGGTCGACGGGTCCCCGGTCCCCGGTTCGCAGGGCAAGGGGGTCCGCCAGGCACTCGCGGTGCTGGGGGCCGAGGCCGCCGGGGGAAGCGGCCTGGACGGGGTCACCGGCGCGGTCGCCGTCGAGCTGGTCCACACCTTCTCCCTCATCCACGACGACATCATGGACGGCGACGAGACCCGGCGCCGCCGCCCGACGGTGTGGAAGGCGTACGGCACCGGGCCCGCGGTCCTGGCGGGGGACGCGCTCTTCGCCCTGGCCGTGAGCACCCTGGCCGAGGTCCCCGGGCCCTCCGGCCCGGCGGCGGTGCGGCGGCTGTCGGAAGCGCTGGGCGATCTGGTGCACGGTCAGGCGCAGGACCTGCTCTTCGAGTCCCGGCCGTGGACCGGGCCCGAGGCGGTGCTGCCGCACGAGTACCGGGCGATGGCCGCGCAGAAGACCGGCTCCCTGCTCGGCTGCTCGGCCGCTCTGGGCGCGGTGCTGGCGGGGGCCCCGGCGGCGACCGCCGACGCGCTGGACCGGGCGGGACGGCATCTGGGGGTGGCGTTCCAGGCGGTGGACGACCTGTTGGGGATCTGGGGCGATCCGCAGCTCACGGGGAAGCCGGTCCACAGCGATCTGCGCCGGCTCAAGAAAACCCTTCCGGTCCTGGCGGCCCTGTCCTCCCGCCACCCGGCGGCCCGGCAACTGGAGGCCGTGCTCACCGGGGCCGGCCCGCTCGACGAGGCGGGGCTGCGCCGGACGGCCGGGCTCGTCGACGAGGCGGGCGGGCGCCGGGCCACGGTCGCCGAGGCCCGGGAACACCTCCGGGCCGCCCGCGCCTGCCTGGACGGGGTGGATCTCGCCGAGGGCGCGCGGGGTGACCTGCTCACCCTGATCCCCTTCCTGGTCGACCGCACGGGGTGACGCGGGACCGGCGCGTGGTGGGCCCGGGGATGCCTCCCGGGCCCCCACCGTCTAGCTCTCCCTCTCCCCCTCCCTCTCTCCCTGGCAGCCGGGACCACCGGACGCCCCCGGAACCCCGCCCGGCTGAAAGGATGAACACCGCACCAGGAAACCCCTGCCGGAGCACCACGGACCACCACGAGAGGCCGGAGCCCGTATGAACCCCCTCCCCGCCCCCGTACAGGCTCTGATCGTGGTGGACCTCCAGTCGGCCTTCGTGGCGGGAGACCACCCGGTGCCCGACGCGCCCCGGCTGCTGGACCGGGTGGGCGGCCTGGTCCGCCGGGCCCGGGCGGCCGGGGCGCTCGTCGTCCATCTGCAGAACGACGGGCCGGACGGAGAACCCGACGAACCGCACACTCCCGGCTGGGAGTTGCACCTGCCGGTGCGCGTCGGCCCGGCGGAGAAGGTGATCCGCAAGGGCGAGGACGACGGCTTCGAGGGGACCTCACTGGCCGACGAACTGACAGCTGCCGGGGTCGGCTCGCTCGCGGTGTGCGGGGTGATGTCGGAGATGTGCGTCCTCGCGACCGCCCGCCGGGCACTGGAGCTGGGGTACCGGGTGGTGCTGCCGCACGACGCGCACGCCACGTACGACATTCCCGCCGCGCCGGGAATCAGCGAGGCCGTTCCGGCGGCCATGGCGTCCCGGGTGGCCGAATGGGCCCTGGGGGACGAGGTGGAGGTCGTCGCGCACGCCGAGGACGTACGTTTCCCGGCCATGCGCGCAGAGCCCTTTGCCGACAATAGAACTGCCTGACCGTCAACCGGATGGTGACGCCATCCACTACGGCAACCGGGCTCCCCCGAAGTGCGCGAACAGGGTGACACCTGACCGGAGCAATATTCTCCGGCCGTGCTCCGGAATTCTTGCCGAGCCCTCCCCGCCGCCCTTTGACCGCAGGAATCCGACTCCTCCCCGGCCACGCGGAGCGGCCTCGCGGGCCACCTGATCAGCGGAATCGTGTACGTAATCCTCACGTGGTCGTATGAGCGAGTCACGCGCACGATTTCGCCACATGTCTGCCAAAGTGCACTTCGGCTTTACTCACCGGATTGAACGAAGAGAGCCGTACGTGCTGCACATGCGTCGTGCCGAAGAAAGACAATTGACGGTCCTTCATTTGGTTCAGCCCGTGGACGGTGGAGTGGCCAGGGTCGTCACCGATCTCGTCAGGGCCCAGGCCGGGGCCGGACTGCGGCCCGTGGTGGCCTGCCCGCCCGGGAGCCCGCTGGCCGCCGGGGCGGCCGCCGCCGGGGCCCGGGTCCGCGGCTGGTCCGCCACCCGGGCGCCGGGCGCGCGGCTGGCCGGTGAGGTGGCCGCCGCGCGGCGGATCGTCCGCGACTGCGCCCCGCACGTGGTGCACGCGCACAGTGCCAAGGCCGGTCTGGCGGGCCGGATCGCCGTCCGGGGCAAGGTGCCCACGGTGTTCCAGCCGCACGCATGGTCCTTCGAGGCGGTGGCCGGGCGTACCGCCGAACTGGCCCTGGGATGGGAGCGGTTCGGGGCGCGGTGGGCCGATCACATCCTCTGTGTCAGCGAGTCCGAGCGGCGCACCGGACAGGAGGCGGGCATCGCCGCCCACTGGTCGGTGATCCACAACGGCATCGACCTCGACCGCTTCCGTCCCTGCGGACCGGCCGACCGCGCCACGGCCCGGGCCTCGTTGCCCCTGCTCGACGCCGTCGCCCCCGAAGCCCCCCTAGTCGTCTGCGTCGGCCGCCTGACCCGGCAGAAGGGCCAGGACGTGCTGCTCGACGCCTGGCGGCGCGTCGATGTCCCCGGGGCGCGGCTGGTCCTGGTGGGCGACGGCCCCGACCGGGCCGGCCTGGAGGGCGCGGCCCCGGCCGGTGTCCTGTTCACCGGGGCGAGCGCGGACGTCCGGCCCTGGATCCACGCGGCGGACGTCGTCGTCCTGCCGTCCCGCTGGGAAGGCATGGCGCTGGCCCCGCTGGAGGCCATGGCCTGCGGCCGGCCCGTGGTGCTGAGCGAGGTCGGCGGGGCGCGCGAGAGCGTGCCGCCGGGCGACGAGGACCGCCTTCTCGTCCCGCCCGAGGACCCCGTGGCACTGGCGGCCTCGCTCACCGCGCTGCTGACCGATCCGGAGCTGCGCGAGGCGGTGTCCCGCCGGGCCCTGCGCCATGCCCGGACGGCGTTCGACGTCCGACGGACCGCGGGGGCGGTTGCCGGTCTCTACCAGGAAATTGTCTCCCTGTCCGGCCCCACGATGAGGAAGCGCACCGAGCGATGACGATGGAGAGTGCACCGGTTCCCGGCGCCGGACAGGCAACAGCCGTACAGGCTCACACGGTTCACCCGCCGCGAAGAGGCGACGGCACCACCCGGGAGCTGGGCGGCGGGCGCTCCGCCGTGCGGCTCGGGCCCGCCGCGCGGCTGCTCGGCGCCGACGCGGCCGCACTGGCCGTGACCTTCGCCCTGTGCGCCCCGGCCGGAGCGCCCTGGGCCGTGATCGCCGCGCAGGCGGTGGTGCAGGTGCTGCTCCACGCGTACCGGGGGCTCTACCGGCTCGCGCTCTCCCCCTCGGTGCTCTCCGAAGTCCCCGCGCTCCTCGGTCTCGCGCTGCTCCAGTGGTACGTGACCATGGAGGTCCTCGACGCCTGGGCCCCCGCCCACGCGTTCGGCTGGGCGGTCCTCGCGTACGCGGCGGCGGTGCAGACCGTGCTCTGCGCCTGCGGCCGTGCGGTGGTCCACCGGCTCCGCCACCGCGCGGCGGTCCGCCACCCCCTGTCGACGCTGGTCGTGGGCCAGGGCACGGTGGCCCGCCAGGTGACGGCCGCGCTCTGCGAGCACCCCGAGTACGGGCTGCGCCCGGTCGGCCGGGTCGCCCCGTCCGCCGCCCCCGAGGAGGAGGTCCCGGCCCGGCCGGACGGTGCTCCGCTGCCGGTCCTGGTCTCCCCGCAGGAGGTGGGGCGGGCCGTGGTGCAGAACAGCGTGCGGCACGCCGTCTTCACCGCTCCGCCGGAGACCACGCCGGACGGTCCGGCCCTGTTCGCCCTGCTCACCGGCCACGGCTGCCGGGTCTGGCTGGTCACCGGCGACACCGCCGTCGCCACCCGGCCCGCCGGGGGCCGCCCGGACCACCTGTGGGGGTTCGCCGCCCACCCGCTCCAGGACGGCACGCACCGGCCGGTGAGCCATGCGGCGAAGCGGATGATGGATGCCGTCCTCGCGGCGGTCGGTCTGGTGCTGGTCGCCCCGCTGATGGCGGTGTGCGCACTGGCCGTGCGCGTCTCGGACGGGCCCGGGGTCATCTTCCGGCAGGAGCGGGTGGGGCGGCACGGGCGTCCGTTCGTCCTGCTGAAGTTCCGTACGCTGCGGCCCACCGACGCCCAGGAGTCCGCGACCCGGTGGAACGTGGCCTCGGACGGACGGATGAGCCGGGTCGGCCGGCTGCTGCGCCGCACCTCGCTGGACGAGCTGCCGCAGCTGTGGAACGTACTGCGCGGGGATATGAGCCTGGTCGGTCCCCGCCCCGAACGCCCCTTCTTCGTCGACCGGTTCAGCCGCACGCACCCCGGCTACCAGGACCGCCACCGGATGCCGGTGGGCATCACGGGGCTGGCGCAGGTGAACGGGTTGCGCGGTGACACCTCGATCGAGGAGCGGGCCCGGTTCGACAACCGGTACATCGAGACCTGGTCCCTGTGGCAGGACGCGTGCGTGCTCGCGCGGACCGCGGGCTCCTTCTTCCGGCTGGGAGGCAGCTGATCATGACCGCCACGCTCACCGCCCCGGTGCCCGGCGCCCCTCCCCGTACGGTCTCGCGGCCCCCCGCCGCCGGGTGGCTCCGGCACTGGCCGCTGCTCCCGCTGATCGCGACCGTCCTGCTGCCCGCCCTGCCGTACGGCCTGGGCGTCGGCGGCGGCGCGTCGGTCGGACCGGCCGACATCGCCTCCGGCATCGCGGTGCTGGTCTGTGCGGGGCGGCTGCTGTACCTGCGGCGGCGACCGCTGAGCGGGGCCGCCGCCCTGGTGCTGGGGCTGCCCGCCGTGGGCTTCGCGGTGGCGGCGGTGACGGCCGCCGATCCGGCCGCGGCCCTGCCGGGCCTGGTCCGCTACCTCCAGGTCTTCGTCCTGGTCCCGGCCGCCGTCTGCCTGCTCCTCAAGGACGCCCACGGATTCCGGATCGTCACCGCTGCGCTGGTGGTCCTGGCGCTCGTGCAGGGCGTGGTGGGGGTCGAGCAGTACGTCACCGGGACCGGCGCCTCGTACATGGGCGAGGAGATCCGGGCGGTCGGCACCTTCGGGCCCAGCGACATCATGGGGATGGCCACGGTCGTCGCGTACGGGCTGCTGGCCGCCGCCGCGTGCGCCCTGCGCACCCCGCGCACCGCTCCCGCCTGGCTGCGGCCCTGCGCGGCGGTGGTCGCCGTCGCGCTGATCGTGCCGCTCACGCTCTCCTTCAGCCGGGGCGTGTGGCTCGCCACGGCGGCGGCACTGCTCGTGGCGCTGGCCCTGGCCGGCCGCCGGCAGGCGCTGACGTCGCTGGCGGTGGTCGGCGCCTCGGCGGTCGTGCTGGTCGGCGGGTTCGGCATCGGCTCGCAGCTGATCACCGAGCGGGCCGCGTCCGTGACCCAGGTGACCCGGGCGCCGGACCGTTCGGTGAGCGACCGGTACGCCATGTGGAGCGCGGCGGGCTCCATGTGGCGGGAGCACCCCGCGACCGGCGTCGGCCTCAAGGGGTTCCCGGCGCACCGGGACGCCCATGCCTCGGTGGGTCTCTCGTCCGGCAGCGACACGGCGGGCGCGGGCCAGGAGTTCCGGCGGCAGGCGCTGCTCTCGCCACACAACATGTATCTGCTGGTCCTCGGCGAGCAGGGCCTGATCGGTCTGACGGCGGTGGTGGGGAGCTGGGCGGCGATCCTGGTCGGCGCCGTGCGGAGACTGCGGCACGCCCGGTCGCGCGGTGGCGCGGCCGTGGACTGCGGTCTGGTGGCGGTCGCCCTGATGACCTGGCAGTGCGTCAACTTCCTGTACTCCGACATCGGCGGGCCCACCACCGTGCTGGCCGGCGTCGTCCTCGGGCTCGCCGCCTGGTGGGCGCTGGCCGAGCCGGGGAAGGCGGGCACACCCGCCGCGCCGGGGAAGGCGGGCACCGCGTGAGCGAGACCGGTACGGGGACGGGGGCGGAGGCTCTCCCCCAGGCCGAGGCCCTCCCGCCCACCGAGGCCCTCCCGCAGACAGGGGCCCTGCCCCCGTCGGAGGCCCGCGCCCACGCCGAGCCCGCCCCTCCGCTGCTCCCGGCCCCCGGCCAGCCCCCAGGCTCCAGCCCCGGCGCACGCGGGACCACGGCCACCGGCCCCGCTCCGGACCCCGCCGACGGCGGCGAGGCACCGGGTCTCGGCGCGTTCCTCGCCCGGGCGGCGGCGGCCACGGCGGTGCTCACCGTGCTCGGGGCCGCGCTCGGGCTGGTACGGGACCAGGCGATCGCCCGGTACTTCGGCGCGAGCGACGCAAGCGACGCGTTCCTGATCGCCTGGACCGTGCCGGAGATGGCGGCCACGCTCCTCATCGAGGACGGGATGGCGCTGCTCCTCGTCCCGGCCTTCAGCCTCGCCCTCACCCGCCGCGCCGCCGGCCGGGAACCCGGGCAGCCCGACACCGGGTCCGCCGGGGGCACCGGGGAGCCCGGCGACGGGAAGGCCGCATCCGCCGAGGGGCCCGGACCCGACCCCGTACGGGAACTCGTGGCGGTCACCCTGCCCCGGCTCTGTCTCCTGCTCACGGCCGGGGCCGCCCTGCTGATGGCGGGCGCCCCCTGGGTGGTCGGCGTCCTCGCGCCCGGGCTCGCCGATCCCGGGCTCGCGGTGGACTGCACCCGGCTGACCGCCGTCACCGTTCTCACCTTCGGCATCACCGGCTACTTCAGCGCCGCCCTGCGCGCCCACCGCAGCTTCCTGCCGCCCGCCGGGGTCTACGTCGCGTACAACGTCGGCATCATCGGCATGACGCTGGCGCTGCACTCCGTGTGGGGCGTCCGGGCCGCGGCGGCCGGTGTCGCCGTCGGCAGTCTGCTGATGATCCTCACCCAGCTCCCCACCTTCCTGCGGCTGCTGCCCCTGGCCCGGCCCCGCCTCCGGCGCCCGGTGCGGCGCGGGCGGCGGGCCGCGCGGACCGCGCCGCTCCTGGGCATGACGGTCCTCGCGCCGATCGTGGTGTTCGTGGTGAGCCGCCAGTCTCAGGTACTGGTCGAGCGGTTCCTCGCCTCCACCCTCCCGGCGGGCGCGATCTCGCATCTGAACTACGCGCAGAAGGTCGCGCAGATGCCGATGGTGCTCTCGCTGATGATCTGCACGGTGACCTTCCCGGTCGTCGCGCGGGCGATGGCCGACGGGCAGCGGGAGAAGGCGCGGCGGCGGGTCGAGCGGGATCTCGCGCTGGCGGGCATGGTGGTGCTGCTCGGCACGGCGGTGGTGCTCGGCTACGCACCCCAGATCATCGACGTCCTCTTCCAGCGCGGCGCGTTCGACGCCGCCGACACCGAGGCCACCGCCCAGGTGATGCGGGTCTACGCGGCGGGGCTGCTCGGCCACTGTCTCGTCGGCGCGCTGAGCCGCCCGTTCTTCTCGTCGACCCGGCCCACCTGGTTCCCGGCGTTCGCCATGGGCACCGGGCTCCTGGTCACGATGGGCGCGGGCTACGCGCTCACGTACCGCTTCGGCGTGGACGGCATCGCCACCGCCAACGCCCTCGGGATCAGCACCACCGCTCTGCTCCTGCTGATGGGGCTCGGCACCCGGGTGGTCCCGATCCGGGCGCGGGCGGTCGCCGTGTCGCTCGGCCGCCTCGCGGGCGCCGCCCTGGTGGCCGGGGCGGCGGGATGGGCCGCCGCCCCGGTGCTGCCCGACCCCGTGCTGAGCCTGGCCGCCGGGTGCGTCCTCGTCCCCGCCGTCTTCTTCCTGACCGGGCTGGCCCTGCGCTCGCCCGAGGTCGTCTCCCTGCTGGCACTCATCCGACGGAGGTTCACTGATGGCCGCTGACCCCTCGGCGCCCTGCGCCGACGCTCCCTCGTCCCGGCTCCGCCCGCACACCCGCCGTCAGCCGTGGATCCTCACGTACCACTCGGTGACCGACACCGACGACGACCCGTACGGCATCACCGTCTCCCCCCACCGGCTCGCCGAGCAGCTGGCGTGGCTGCGGAGCCGGGGGCTGCGCGGGGTGGGGGTGGCGGAGCTGATGCGGGCCCACGCGGAGGGGCGGCGCGGGCTGGTGGGGCTGACCTTCGACGACGGGTACGCGGACTTCCTCCACGAGGCCCTGCCGGTGCTGCGCGGCCACGGCTGCACCGCGACCGTCTTCGTCCTGCCGGGGCGGCCCGGGGGCGTGAACGAGTGGGACCCGCTGGGGCCGCGCAAGCCGCTGCTGACCCACGACGGCGTCCGGGACCTCGCCCGGACCGGGATGGAGGTCGGCTCGCACGGTCTGCTCCACCGGGACCTCACCGCGCTCACGGACGAGGAGCTGCGCCACGAGACGGTCCGCAGCCGGGAGCTGATCGGTGATCTGACCGGCCGGCCGCCGGAGGGCTTCTGCTATCCGTACGGGACGCTCGACCGGCGGGTGATGGAGGCCGTCGGCGCCGCCGGGTACGGGTACGGCTGCGCGCTGGCCCCGGGTCCGCTGGTCAGCCGGTTCGCCCTCCCCCGTACCCACATCAGCCAGGCCGACCGGGGCGTCCGGCTCTGGGCCAAGGACCTGCGCCACGGGCTGCGGCACGGCGCGGTACCCGGCTCCCGGTCCCGGACCGCCTCCCCGGTGCGGGCGGGAGGCACCCGGTGAGAGCGCTGCACATCATCACCGGGCTCGGAGTGGGCGGCGCCGAGCAGCAGTTGCGGCTGCTGCTGCGCCATCTTCCGGTGGAGTGCGACGTGGTGACGCTCACCAACCCGGGCCCGGTGGCGGACGGCCTGCGGGCCGACGGCGTACGCGTCGTCCACCTGGGGATGCGCGGCAACCGGGACCTGTCGGCGGTCGGCCGGCTCACCCGGCTGATCCGCGACGGCCGCTACGACCTGGTCCACACCCATCTCTACCGGGCCTGTGTGTACGGGAGGATCGCGGCGCGCCTGGCGGGGGTGCGGGCGGCCGTGGCGACCGAACACTCCCTGGGGCGCGCCGAGATCGAGGGCCGCCCGCTGACCCGGGGCATCCGCGCCCTGTACCTCTCCACCGAGCGGCTGGGCGCGGCCACGGTCGCCGTCTCCTCCACCGTGGCCGGGCGGCTGCGGGACTGGGGGGTGCCCGCCGAGCGGATCCGGCTGGTGCCCAACGGGATCGACGCGGACCGGTTCCGCTTCGACCCGGACCGGCGGCTCGCCGTGCGGGCGGCGCTGGGGATCCCCGAGGGCGCGTTCGTGGTCGGCGGGGTGGGCCGGCTGGTTCCGGGCAAGCGCTTCGACGTGGCCGTACGGGCGGTCGCCGCGCTGCCGGACGTGTGGCTGCTGCTGGCCGGGGACGGGCCGGAGGCACCGGCGCTCCGCGCGCTCGCGGCCCGCCTCGGGGCCGCCGACCGCATCCGGCTGCTCGGGGAGTGCGGGACGGAGGGGGGCGGTCCGGTTCCCGGGGTGCCCGCGCTGCTGAGCGCCGTGGACACGTTCGTGTCGACCTCCCGTGAGGAGTCGTTCGGGCTGGCCGCCGTGGAGGCGCTCGCCGCCGGGCTGCCCGTGCTGCACGACGCCTGCCCGGCCATCGACGACCTGTCGGCCGCCCACGCCCCGGGGGCCACCCGGATCGCCGGGAGCCCCGACGAGCTGACCGCCGTGCTGCGGCGGCGGATACAGGCCTGTCCCGACCGCCGACCGCCGCCCCGGGCCGTCGGTCACTACGACATCCGGCGCAGCAGCGAGCGCCTGATGGATGTGTACGCGTACGCCCTCGACACCGCCCCACCGAACCGGAGAGCCCTTTCATGACCGACTCCCCCGAGAAGCAGCGACCCTCCGTCACGAGCCGTCGGCTGCGCACCGCCCTGACCCGGCTGCCCCAGTGGTGGCCCCTGCCCGCCTGTGTGCTGCTGGGCACCGTGTCCGGGCTCTCGTACGGGCTGCTGGCGAGCCCCCAGTACGAGTCCACCAGCTACGCCATGGCGGTCGCGGAGGACGAGACGAACCCGGCGGCCGCGCTCGGCTTCGCGCAGTCCTACGGGCGTCTCGTCACCAGCGACGCGACGCTCTCCTACGCGCAGGGCGCGGCCGGGGAGCCGGTGCGGGCACTCCGCTCGCAGGTGCGCTCCGAGACGTCCCCCGACTCGCCGATGATCGCGGTGACGGGCACGTCGGACAGGCCGGGCAAGGCGGCCGACATCGCCAACGCGGTGATCGAGGCGGTCATCGTGAGCAGCGGCCATGTCTCCAAGGACACCGGGGTGAAGCTGATCAAGTTCACCCACGCCATGAAGCCGGACCAGCCGGTCTCGCCGTCGGTGCCGCTGGGCACCGCCGTGGGGGCGGCCGCGGGCGGCCTGCTCGGCGGGCTCGTGCTGCTGGTGCGGCCCCAGCGCACCGAGCGGGCCGTCTCCGCCCCGGTGCCCGCGCCCGCCGCAGCCGAGGGCCACGCCCCCGCCGAGGAACGGGAGCTGGTGCGATGACGGCCGGCCGTGCGGGCCGTCTCTCGGTGACGCTCTGCCGGGACTTCCGGGAGTTCGGCGCGCTCGCCGGGGAGTGGGACGCGCTGCACCGGCGCTGCGCCACCGCCACCCCGTTCCAGAGCCATGCCTGGCTCCACTCGTGGTGGATCTCCTACGGCCAGGAGGGGCGGCTGCGGGTCCTGCTGGTGCGCCGGTCGGGGCGGCTGATCGGGGCCGCCCCGCTGATGCTGGTGCACCGCCCGATGCCGCTGCTGGTGCCGATGGGCGGGGCGATCTCCGACTTCTTCGACATCCTGGTGGACGAGGAGGAGGCCGGTTACGCGGTCGGGGCGCTCCAGCGCGGTCTGGACCGGGCGGCCCGGCACAGTGTGGTCGATCTGCGGGAGGTCCGCCCGGACGCGTCGGCGCAACTGCTGTTCGGCCGGTGGACGGGGGCCCGGAGCAGGCTCACGGACTCGACGTGCATGGAGCTGCCCGCTCGTCCGCTCGGCGACCTGGTGGCGCGGCTGACCGGCTCTCGCGGCCAGCGGCTGCGGGCCAAGCTGCGCCGGATCGAGGCGCTGGGGGTGGAGGCCCGCAGGATCCCGCAGGACGGGGTGCCGGCGGCCGTCGGCACGCTGCTGCGCCTCCACGAGCTCCAGTGGCGCGACCGGGGGGTCAACCCGGAGCATCTGCGGGCCCGGTTCTCCGACCATCTGGTCCGGTCGGTGGGCCGGATGGTGGGGGACGGTTCGGCCGCCGTCACCGAGTTCCGTATCGGGGGCGAGGTCGTGGCCGCCAATCTGTCGCTCCAGTCCGCGCGGCTGGCGGGCGGCTATCTGTACGGGGCGGACCCGGCGCTGCGGGAGCGGAAGGTCGATGTGTCGACCATGCTGCTGCGCGAGGTGTCCCAGCAGGCGTCGGACACCGGCCGGGAGGTGCTGAGCCTGCTGCGCGGCGCGGAGCAGTACAAGAACCACTGGCAGCCGGTGACGGTGGTGAACCAGCGGCTGCTGCTGGCCCGGCCGGGGCTGGAGCCGCTGCTGCGGCTGCGGGAGTCGCAGGTGGCGGTAAGGGAGCGGGCGGTGGAGACCGTGAAGGCGCGCTTCCCGGCGGCCCGGGACTGGCACGAGCGCCTTACCACGCTTCCGGTCATCGGGCGGTGAGGCGGGCGGCGACAGGCCGCGGGACGGCGCGGGTGATTCCGCCCGGGTGATGATCCGTTACCGTCCGGCGGCTCCCGCGTTGTCAGAGCGTGCGGGCCTCGTGCTCCGCATCAACCCCCCTTTCTCACAAGGAGTTCTCATGTCGCGTATGACGAAGGTTGCCGCTGTGATGGCGGGCACCGGTGCCCTGGTCGCCGGCGGCGCCGGCCTGGCCGTCGCCGACTCGGGCGCGCAGGCCGCGGCCATCGGCTCCCCCGGTGTCGCCTCGGGCAACATCCTGCAGCTCCCGGTCCACATCCCGGTCAACGTCTGCGGCAACACCGTCAACCTGGTCGGCGTGCTCAACCCGGCGTTCGGCAACACCTGCGTCAACGCCTCCGAGGGCCACGACGACAACGGTGACTACGGCTACGGCCGCTGATCCCCCGCTCCACAGCGCAACGGCCGGCCCCTCCGGGAGGAGGGAGCCGGCCGTTGCGCTGTGCGCGCTCAGGCGTAGCGGTAGACCTTGCCGTGGTCGAGGAGCGCGCGCGGGGTCACGTTCCAGGGGGGCATCGGATCGTCCAGCCCGAAGACGTGGCGGCGCTCCCGGCCCGGCGCGTCGGGCTTGCGGCCCGGCACATAGGCGGACTTGGGGTGCGCCTTCCGCCAGCGGTCCCAGAGCAGGTCGATGAAGGAGTGGTGGAGCCAGAAGACCGGGTCCTCGGGAGAGGCGGCCCCGGCCATCGGGCCGCCGACCCACTGGTGGACCCGGTTGTGGTTGGCGACCGGGCGCACCCGGTGGATGCCCCAGCCCTCGATCCGGTTGCGGAACCCCTCGGTGCTGACGCTGTTCCAGGGCCCGGTGTCGTAGACCGGGTCCTTCAGGGCCTGTGCCACGTCGTCGGCGGTGGGCAGGGAGACCGGGTCGCGGCCGGGCCGGCCGAAGTTGCGGGTCAGCCAGTTCTGGTCGGTGATCCCTGTGCCCACCTTCCAGTTGCCCGCGTCGTAGGCGAACGGGCCGGTCATGACGCGGCGGTCGCCGGCCCGGCCGTTGCCGCCGAGGAAGTCCTCCGCCCAGAGCGACGAGGTGGTCGAGCGGTCCTGGGTCCAGTCCCAGTAGGGCACGCTCACCCCGGGGTCGACGGCCTGGAGGGCCCGTTCGAACTCCAGCAGGTAGCGGCGGTGCCAGGGGAAGAACGAGGGCGTCATATGGGCGGGGCGCGACCGGTTCTCGGTGTCCATGACGTAGTACTCGCGGTGCATGACGACGAAGTCGTCGTAGCGGCCCGAGCGCTTGATCTTCAGGATCGCGTCGACGAGGCGGCGCTTCTCGGTCCGCGTGAGGTCGCGCTGGTTCTTGCGGGTGTACACCGGTTCTGGTCCTCCTGGTTCACATGCGGTGCGACGTTCACTTGCCGTCCGGCGCGCCCGGGGGGCGCGGTGCCTGCGTGCGGTGTGCCGCTCACCGGTGGTGCGAGGCGGGCAGCGCGAGGCGGGCGGTGCCCAGCTCGTCCACGGCGGCGCGGGCCGTCTCGCGGAGCGTGGGGAAGGACTCGTAGTGCGTGACGTCGCTGAGGTAGGTGCCGTCCGCGCGGCGCATGACGTGCAGCGGGCGGCCGTCGATGCGGATCTCGGCCACCGGCTCGGCGTGGTGCGTCCCGCCGCCCGGTCCGGCGGCCGGCACCAGGGCGCTCACGCCGCCGCGGATCTCCCGGCCCCGGTACATCTCGGCGAACTCCTCGGTCCCGGCGGCCCCCGCGGTGGTGCGGCCGGGGTCCTGTGCGGGCGCGGTGTCCTGCCGGTGGCCGTGGAGCGGGACGAGGACGGCGGCGGTGCCCGCGGCCGCGACGGCGGTGAAGCCGGTCCGCAGGAGGATCCGGCGGGACGGGCCGCGCGGTGCGTCGCCCGCATCGGTGGTTCGACTCATGGATGGCTGCCTCTCGTTGGCTCGTCCGAGGTGCTGTTGCTCGCGATGGTGGCAACGAGGGAGCGGCGAATCGGTTCTCTCGGGCGCTGCGTCGTCCGCGTTCCGTCAAACGCGTGACCGTGCACGGCCATCCGCGCCGGAGGCACGCGTCGCGCGGTCGGCCCCGCGCGCCGGAGCCGACGATGGCCTGGCGAACTCGTGGAGGTGGATGGGATGACCGTGACCGATCAGGTGTCCGACGACCGCGCGGCACACCGCGATCTCGCCGACCCGGCTTTCTGGCGGCTGCCGCGCCCGGAACGGCTGGCCGCCTTCGCCCGGCTGCGGGAGCGGGAGGCGCCCGTCCTGTTCACGCCCCGGCCGGGCACCGCCCGTACCTCCGGCAAGCCGTTCTACGCCCTGGTGCGCCACGCGGACGTGCTGACCGCGAGCCGCACCCCCAAGGTCTTCGCGAGCGCCCCCGGCGCCACCACCCCGGAGCCGGCCGGGTGGGCGAAGGCGCTGTTCGGGAACTCGATGGTGAACATGGACGGGGCCGAGCACGCGGCGCTGCGCCGGATCATCTCGCGGCGCTTCACGCCCCGGCTGCTGGCCGCCACCGAGGAGAACATCGGCCGTCTCGCCGGGCGTCTGGTGGACGAGATGATCGCCGAGCGGCCAACCGATTTCATGCCGTCGGCGGCCTCGCGGCTGCCGCTGGAGGTGATCTGCGACCTGATGGGCATCCCGGCGGAGCACCGGCCGCGGATCGCCGCGCAGATCGACCACGCCTCGGAGCAGGTGGGCGTCGAGCGCCGGGGCCGCCTGCGGATCCCCGGCCGGGGGACCGCGTCGCTCGCGATGATGCAGCTGGTCATGGCGCGGCTGGCCCGGGAGCGCCGCCGCCGCCCGCAGGACGACCTGGTCTCGGCGCTGGTGCGTGCGGACGTCGACGGCGAGGGGCTCTCCTCGCGGGAGCTGGGTGCCTTCTTCTCGCTGCTGCTGGTGGCCGGGGTCGAGACCACCCGCAACGCGATCGCGCACGGGGTGTCGCTGCTGGACCGGCACCCGGAGCAGCGGGAGCTGCTGCGGTCGGACTTCGGCCGGTACATCGGCGGTGCGGTGGAGGAAATCGTCCGCCATTCGACGCCCATCATCCAGTTCCGCAGGACCGTCGTCTCGGAATTCGAGCTGGGCGGCCGGACCTTTCTTCCCGGGGAGAAAGTCGCACTGCTCTACGCCTCCGCCAATCGCGATGAAGCCGTTTTCACCCGTCCGGATCTCTTCGACATCACCCGGTCGCCGAATCCGCACCTCGGTTACGGGGGCGGGGGCCCGCACCACTGCCTCGGCGCCCATCTGGCCCGGCTCGAAATGACGGCGCTGTTCCGGGAACTGCTCACCCGACGGACCGTCATCCGACGGACGGGCGAACCGGGACTGGTGGATTCGAATTTCGACAACCGGGTCGGTTCCCTGCCGCTCTCCATGGGCCCGACGGTCACCTGATCGGACCTTTAACGGCCGCGAAATGCGATAAATGGACCATTCTGTTCGCACGTCAGGCAGGATGGTGAAACTCTCGTCGCACCGGGCCGCACCGGCCGGAATTTCCTTTCAGCCAGGAGGAGTCATGCCGGCCAAGCGCCGACTCATCAGCACATGCATCGCCGCGGCCGTTCTCAGTCTGCTGGCAGGGGGCGGCATCGCGGGCCGGCTGCCACCGGGCACCGACTCCGTGGACAGCGCCTCCCCGGGGCCGCAGGGCAGCCGGGGACCCGGCACCACGGCCCACGGCGCCTATCTGGACTACGGGCCCGCCGGAGTGCGCAGGATGGACGAGCTGTCCCGCTGGCTCGGCGGCGCCGAGCTGCGGGTGGGCCACACCTACCTGCCGGGCGACCTGTGGGTGAACATCGAGGGCGCCCCCGAGTTCCTGGAGTCCTGGGCCGAGTGGCGCAAGGCGGACGAGGACCGGATGTTCGTCCTCAACGTCCCCATGCTGGAGCGGAACGAACAGCGCGTCCCGGACGCCCGGGTCCGCCGGCTGCTCCGGGCCGGGGCGGCCGGCGACTTCGACCAGCACTTCACCAGGCTGGCGGAGCGGCTGGTCTCGCTGGGGGTGCCGGACACGGTGATCGTGCTCGGCTGGGAGATGAACGGCACCACCTACACCCACCGCTGCGGCCCCGATCCCGCCTCCTGGAAGAGGTACTGGCAGCGGATCGTGGCGGCGATGCGGGAGGTGCCCGGGCAGGAGTTCCGTTTCGACTTCACGCCCAGCCGGGGCCTGGACGCGGTGCCCTGGACCGACTGCTATCCCGGTGACGACGTGGTCGACATCATCGGCATGGACTCCTACGACCAGCCGCCGGGCCGGACCTTCGACGACCAGGTCAACGATCCGTACGGGCTCCAGAAGCACGTGGACTTCGCGGCCGAGCGCGGCAAGCCGATCTCCTTCCCGGAGTGGGGGCTCTTCCGCAACGGCGACAACCCGGAGTACATGCGGCGCATGCTCGACTGGATCGACCGGCACCAGCCGGTCTACCAGACGATCACCGACTACTGCCCGCACGGGGTGTGGCAGTGCCGGAGCAACCCCCGCTCCACCCAGGTGTACCGGACGAAGCTGGCGGAGATGGCCGCGCCGGTGCGGCCTGCCCCGACTCCCACGCCCACGCCCACGCCGACGGCCCCGTCTCCGACGCCGACGGTGCCCCCGGTCGACCCGACGCCGCCCGCCCCGCCGACCGTGCCGCCCACGCCGACGGCTCCGCCGACGCCCGTGGGTCCCGAGCCGCCGGCGGACCGCGAATGGTGCGTCACGGTGCCGTTCGGGGACTGGCTGAGCCAGTGGCTCAAGGACCGGAAGTTCTGCTTCCGATTCTGACCGTGCCCAGGAGATACCCTCCGCGCCCATGAAAACGGCTCCGGCCTCCTCTCGGGGGCCGGAGCCGTCCACCCACACGGTCCAGCGCGGGGGCAGGGGGACAGAGCAACCGCTTGTCACTCCCCCAACGGGGCGGCGCCCTGCCGCGTCACGCCGCCGAACGGGCGAAAAGGGCCCCGTGCGGGGCCCGGTCGGCAGGCGGCCCGGTGCGCACTCGGGACGGACGCGCGACCATGGAAACCTACAGATGGTGGTGAGGTGCATGGCATCCGCCGACGAGGGCCCCCCGGCGGGGCCCGGCCCGCTGCCCTCCGCGGATCCGCGGGGCCCCGTGCGGCTGAGCGACGACGCGGTGGCCGTGGTCGCCGGGGACGGCACGGTCATCGGCTGGACCCGTGGCGCGGAGGCGCTCCTCGGGTACGCGGCGGCCGAGATCATCGGCCGCTCCGCCGCGCTGCTGCTGGCCGGTGACCCCGATCCCCGGCGCACGGCTGCGGTCGCCGCCCGGGCCCGTGGCGGGTCGGGGTGGAGCGGGCTGCTGACGCTGTGCGCCCGGGACGAGAGGCGGGTCGAGGTCGACGTACGGGTCTCCGCCTCCTTCCTCGTCGCCGGGCGCGAGGGCTTTCTGCTCTCGGGGCGGGAGCGCACCCCGCAGTGGACGGTGGAGGGGTCGGTGCTGGAGGGCTTCCTCACCCGGTCGCCGGTCGGCATGGCGGTGATGGATCCGGAGCTGCGCTACATCTGGCTCAACGACACCCTGGAGCGGTTCGGCGGGGTCCCCCGGGAGCAGCGCCTGGGGCGCCGGCCCGCCGATGTGCTGCCCGGACTGCTCGCGGCGCCCATCGAGCGGCTGATGCGGCAGGTCCTGGCGACCGGGGTGCCCGTCACGGACTACGAGTACCTGGGGTGGAGCTGGTCCGACCCGAACCGGCGCCGGGCCTATTCCAGCTCGTTCTTCCCGCTGGTGGACGCCCGGGAGAACGGGATCGGCATCGGTTACATGGTCCAGGACGTGACCGACCGGTGGAACGCGCGCAGACTGCTGGCCCTGGTGAACGAGGCGGGGGCCAGCATCGGCTCCACCCTGGACGTCCAGCGCACCGCCCAGGAGCTGGCCGATTTCGCGGTGCCCCGGTTCGCGGACTTCGTCTTCGTCGACCTGCTGGAGACCCCGCTCGGCCGGGAGCTGCCGGGCGGGCCGCCGCACGGGCCGGAGCTGCCGGACGGCGGTCCGTCGATGCGCCGGATGGGGATGAGTTCCATCCGCGAGGGATGTCCGGAGGCGGTCGTACGGATCGGCGAGAGCGTCGACTTCGTCCCGCCGCCGCACGACGCGCACTTCCTCCTCGACGGTGACCCGTACCTCCTGCCGCAGCTCGATGCGGACAGCCACCGGTGGGCCGTGGAGCAGCCGGTCCGCGCCGCCCGGATCCGTGAGTTCGGGCTGCACTCGCTCATCTCCGTACCGATGCGGGCGCGGGACACCGTCCTCGGGCTGACCACGTTCATGCGGTCGCAGAACCCGGTGCCGTTCGACGAGGACGATGTGGCGCCCGCCCGGGAACTGGTGGCGCGGGCGGCGGTCTGTGTGGACAACGCCCGCCGCTACACCCGGGAGCACACCGCCGCGCTGGTGCTCCAGGAGAGTCTGCTGCCGCACACCCTGCGCGGCGGCACGGCGCTGGACGTGGCCTCCTCCTACCTCCCGGCGGACGCGAAGGACGGGGTCGGCGGCGACTGGTTCGACGTGATCCCGCTCTCCGGGGCCCGGGTCGGTCTCGTCATCGGTGACGTGGTGGGGCACGGGATCAGCGCGGCGGCGACGATGGGCCGGCTGCGGACCGCCGTCCAGACCCTGGCCGACATGGACCTCGCCCCCGACGAACTCCTGGCCCGGCTGGACGACCTCGTGATGCGGCTGAGCGAGGAGGAGCCGGCGGCCGGGGAGGCGGACCGGGGCGGGACGACGGTGCTGGGCGCCACATGCCTCTACGCCGTCTACGATCCGGCGAGCCGCTGCTGCACGATGGCGCGGGCCGGGCATCCGCCGCCGGTGGTCGTCACCCCGCAGGGCCGGGTGAGCTTCCCCGACCTCCCCTCCGGTCCGCCGCTGGGCCTCGGCGGGCTCCCCTTCGAGGCCCTGGAGATCGAGCTGCCCGAGGGGAGCCTGCTCGGCCTCTACACCGACGGCCTCATCGAGGGCACCGACAAGGACACCGAGCAGGGCAAGGTGCGGCTGGGGCGGGCGATCTCCCGGGAGGGGCTGCCGCTGGACGAGCTGTGCGCCGCGGTCGTCAAGGAGCTGTTGCCCGTTCCGCAGCCGGACGACATCGCCCTGCTCCTCGCCCGCACCCACGCGCTCCCCGCCGACCGGCTGGCCTCGTGGGACGTGCCGCTGGACCCGGCCGCCGTCGGCACGATCCGGGGCAAGGTGGCGCGGCAGCTGGAGACCTGGGGGCTGGACGAGCTGACGATGACGACCGAGCTGATCGTCAGCGAGCTGGTGACCAACGCGATCCGGTACGCCTCGGGTCCCGTACGGCTGCGGCTGCTGCTCCAGTCCGTGCTGACGTGCGAGGTCTCCGACGCGAGCAGCACCACCCCGCGACTGCGGCACGCCCGGACGACGGACGAGGGCGGACGCGGTCTCTTCCTCGTCGCGCAGCTCGCCCGCCGCTGGGGCACCCGCTACACCCAACGGGGGAAGATCATCTGGGCGGAGCAGAGTCTGCCGTCGCCGCTGCCGGTCCCTCCGGCCGGGGCTTCTCCAGGATCTCCCCCGCCGCCCGGTCCGGAGTCTCCCCCGCCGTCCGGCTGAACAGCCTGCTGAACGTGGTGCCGGGCCCGGCCAGCTCGGACCAGGTGCCCTCCTCGACGATGCGTCCGCCCTCCAGCACGGCGATGCGGTCGGCCCGGCGGACGGTGGCGGGCCGGTGGGCGATGACCAGCGTCGTACGGGTACGGCCCTGGAGATCCGCCGCGAGCGCCCGGGCCAGTTCGGCGTCGCCCCGGTGGTCGAGGTGGGCCGTCGTCTCGTCCAGGACCAGCACGCGGGGGCGGCCGAGCAGCCCCCTGGCCAGGGCGACCCGGGCCCGCTGGCCGCCGGAGAGGGTGGCGCCGCGCTCCCCGACCGGGGTGTCCAGGCCCTGGGGCAGCGCGTCGACGACGGGGGCGAGGCCGCAGGTGCGGACGGCGGCGGCCAGCTCGCGGTCGGTGGCGTCGGGGGCGGCCAGGCGGAGGTTCTCGGCGAGGGTGCCGTGGAAGAGCGGGGCCTCCTGTCCGACCACGCAGACGGCTGCCCGCAGGTCCTCCTCGCTGAGCTCCCGCAGGTCGACGGGGTGGGCGGGGTCCCCCGGCACCAGCTCCACCGTGCCCTCCCGCGGGTCCCAGTAGCGGGCCAGGAGGTGGGCGCAGCTCGTCTTGCCCGCGCCCGAGGCTCCGACTAGGGCCACCGTCTCGCCCGGCCGGACCGTGAGGTCGAACCCGTCCAGGACGGGGGCGGCCCCGTAGCCGAACCGTACGCCGCGCAGCCGCAGCCCCAGCGGCCCCGGCGGAACGGGCACCGGCGCGGCGGGAGCGGGGGCGCCCGCGGGTGCGTTCACGGCCGCGCGGACGCGGGCGGCGGCGGCCCGCAGACTGCCCGCCCGGCCCAGCGCGGCCGCCGATTCGGCCACCGGGGCGAGCGCGCCGAGGGCGAGGGCCATGGCCGCCGGGGCCCAGGCGCCGTCCAGCCGCCCGCCGCCCGCCGCGTGGGCGGCTGCCGCGACCACCCCGATGACGGCGGCGACGACCAGCAGGTCGCGGGCGGCCCCGGCCCCCGTCTCCCAGGACTGTTCGGCCCGCTGGGCGCGGGCCAGCCGCCGTCCGCCTGAGCGCAGCCGGGCCCGGGTACGGTCCAGGGCACCCGCCGCCAGCAGTTCGCGCAGCCCGTCGACGGCCTCCGTGCTCTCGGCGGAGAGGTCCGCGAGCGCGGCCCGGGTCCGCGCACCGCGCTCGGCCCGGCCCCGGGCTTCCAGCAGGGGCGACCAGAGGAGCAGCAGGGCGACGGGCACGACGGCGAGCAGCAGCCAGGGCCCGAGGATGCCGAGCAGGGTGGCGGCCGCGGCGAAGACGAGTCCCGAGGCGAGGAGTTGGGCGATGGCGTGGGCGTAGAAGAACTCCAGCGCCTCCACGTCACCGAGCGCGGTCGAGGCGAGGTCGCCGCTCCGCCGCCCGGCGATCCGCGCGGGGGCGGACCGGGCGAGCCCGTCGAAGACCCGGACGCGCAGCTCGGCCAGGACCCGGTAGGCCAGGTCGTGCGAGAGGTCCATCTCCCGCCAGGTGGCGAGGGCTCGGAGCAGGACGAGCCCGATGAGCACGCCCACGGTCGCGGCCGAGGGCGCCCGGTGCTCGATGACCGCCGTGCCGACGGTGTGCGCCGCGAGGGTGACCAGGGCGACGAGGGCCGCCTGGTCGACGAGGGCGGCCAGGCAGGTGCGCAGGACGGTGACGCGGTGGGCACCGAGGACGGGGAGGAGGGAGCGGAGGGCACCGGTGCCGGAGGTGGGGGCGGGGGTGGTCTGGGGCGCAGGGGCGTGCGTGGCGGCGGCCACGGGGACCGACGCGGGTACGGCTGCCTTCTCCGCAGCGGCGGCGGCTGACGGACCGGGTGCGGTGGCCTTGCCGGAGGCGGCTACGGGAGCGCCACCGGGGGCCGACGCGAGTGCGGCGGCTTTCCCGGAAGCGGCGGGGGTGTTTTCGGGGGTGGTCATGCGGCGTGGTCCTCCTGGGCGGGGCGGCCGGCCGCGACGAGGGAGGCGTAGACCCCGCCGGCCGCGAGCAGCCCGCTGTGGTCGCCGGACGCCTCGACCCGGCCGCCGTCGAGGACGACGATGTGGTCGGCGTGGCGCACGGCGTCGAGCCGGTGGGCGACGACCAGGCAGGTACGGCCCCGGCTCGCGGCCACCAGCTCCCGTACGATCCGGGCCTCGCCGCGTTCGTCCACCGCGCTGGTGGCCTCGTCCAGGATCAGGACCGGCGCGTCGGCCAGCAGGGCGCGGGCGAGGGCGAGGCGTTGGCGCTGGCCGCCGGAGAGCGTGGCGCCGCGTTCGCCGACGAGGGTGTCGTACCCCTGCGGGAACGCGGTGATCTCCTGGTGGATGCCCGCCGACCGGGCGGCGCCCCGCAGTTGTGCGTCGGTGGCGGCGGGGCGGGCGATGCGGAGGTTCTCCGCGATGGTGGCGTGGAAGAGGTACGTCTCCTGCGAGACGACGGCGATCCCCCGGCGCAGCGAGGCGAGGCTGTGCGCGGTGGTGGCGGTTCCGGCGATGGTGACGCGACCCCGGTCCGGGTCGCGCTGGCGCAGGAGCAGGCTGAGCAGGGTGGACTTCCCGGCGCCGGAGGGTCCGACGATCGCCGTCGTGCGCCCGGCGGGTGCGGTGAAGGTGACGCCGCCCAGGGCGGGGCGCTCAGCGCCCGGGTGGGTGAAGTGGACGTTCAGGAAGCGGATTTCGGGGGCGGTGTCCCAGCGGGCCTCCACCGTGCCCCGGTCCGCGACGGCGGGTGGGGCGGTGCGCAGGGCGGCGATCCCGTCGGCGGCGGAGACCCCGAGATAGCCCGCGTGCCATTCGCGGGAGAGGTCCCGGACGGGGCGGAAGCACTCGGAGGCGAGCATCAGCAGGAGATACGTGCCCGTGGCGGCGGTGCGTCCGGTGGCCGCCGAGGTGCACGCCACGAGGACGGCGGCCGCGGTTCCGCCCTGGACGGCGAGGTCGGTGAGGCCGGTGTCGACGAGCGAGACCCGGAGTTTGGCGACGGTGGCCCGGTGCAGCGCCGCCGACCGCTTCTCCAGCCGCTCCCGTACGCGGCCGACGGCACCGGCCGCGCGCAGGGTGGCCATGCCCTGGAGAGCTTCCAGGTAGTCGGCGGCCAGGGCCTCGTAGGAGTCCCAGTGCTCCTTGCCGCGCCGGGCGAGCAGCCGGTCCCACCAGCGCGGTCCGAAGAGCGCGAGTACCAGGGCGAGGCCCAGCGCGAGGGCGGCGTACGGCTCGATCAGCGCGACGGCCACGAGCAGCAGCGGGGGGACGGCGGCGGTGACGAGCGCCTGGGGGAGGTAGCGGGAGACGTACGCGTCCACCCCCTCGACGCCGTCCACGAGCGTGGCGCGTACGGCTCCGGCCCGCGCACCGGTGATCGCGGTGGGGCCGAGCCCGCCGAGGCGGGCCAGCAGGGTGTCCCGGAGCCGGATGCGGACGGTGGCTCCCGCCGTGACGGCGGTCAGCCGCTGGGCGCGGCCGAGGGCGGTACGGACGAGGACGACGGCGAGCACGGCGAGGAGCAGCGGTGCGAGGGCGGCCGTGTCGCCGTGGGCGATCCGGGAGAGGACGACGGCGAGCAGGACGGCCTGGGCGAGGTGGGTGAGGGTGACGGCGGCGAGGAGCACGGTGGCCAGGCCGAGGGGACGGCGCGCGGTGCGGGCGGCGCGCAGGAGTTCGGGGTGGAGCATCATGGGCGTTCTTCCTTGCCCGACGGGGTCGGTGGGGTGGGGCGTTGGGTGCGCCGGTACGGGTGCGCGGGGGGTGCGGCCAGGGCCAGGCCGTGGATGATCCAGTCCTGGCCGGGGGCGTCACCGAGTGCGGCGCCCAGGTCGGCCTGTTGCCAGGAGCCGATGGGGCGGGAACGGAGCCCGAGGGCGGTGGCGTGGGCCTGGGCGGCACCGGCGGCGTACCCGGCGGCCAGGTGGCTGCGGCGGACCAGGGCCGGTGGGGCGTCGGCGGGGCAGCCGTGGGCGAGGAGCACCGCGCCCGCCGTGCCGATCCAGCGCTGGCCCGCCGCCCAGCTGGCGAGGGTGGGGCGGGCGTCGCCCGAGGCGAGGTGGCCGGTGGGCGTCCGGAGTCCCGGGGTGTCGCCACCGACCGCCGCGACCCACGCGGGGCCGTCCGGCCGGGCGGTGTGCGCGGTCGTCAGGACCTGGGCGAGCAGTTCCGGGGCGGGCGGGGGCGTCAGGTCGGCGGGGTCCGCGCTCCTTCGCGTACGGAGGGTGTCGTCGGTCACCGGGGCGGGCCGGTGGGCGGGGTGCCAGGTGGGGCGACTCGCCCGCGCCAGGTGGCCCAACAGGCTCTGCGTAGAAGCGAGTTCACCTGTCGGTGCGGTCCCGGCATCCGGTTGCGGCAGCGGGGCGGCGGGCCGGGGCCGGGGGTGGGCGGACCAGGCGGCCAGCGGGTCGCGTTCGCACGGGGGCGTCTGGGCCGGGGGCAGCCACAGGGCTACGAGCGGGAGTTCGGGCTCTCCGCCGGGCCGACAGGCCTCCCACTCGGCCCCCCGGGGCAGCCCGGCCGCCGCCGCGAGCTCCGTACCGTCCGCGTCGAGCGAGACCCGCACACCGCCCGGTGCGGCGGCGAGCGCCAGGGCGGCCGCCGCGTGGCCCGCGTCGAGCAGGAGCAGTGGCCAGGCGCGGTGTCCGTAGTGCGCGACGGTACGGGAGGCGACGACGGTGAGGACGGCCACGGTCCCCGGGGGCGCGTCGGCGGGGGCCGGGCCGCGCGGGTGGGCGCGGTGGGTGCGCGGGTCGTAGGCGTACCGCCCGGGCGGGAGGGAGCAGCCGGATCCGACGAGCAGGTGCGCCCGTACGGGATGGAGCGCGCCCGCCGACGGGACGGGGCGCAGACGGCCGCCCGCCTCCCGGGGGGCGGCGAGCGACAGGCGCAGGGCGCGGTCCAGATCCGCCGCTCCCCCGGGCCCGCCCAGGGGCAGCCCCGGGCCGCCCCAGGGGAGGGCGCGCTCCGGCACGTACGGAACCGTGCGCGGCACGCGGGGCGATCTGGCCTCGGCCAGGGCGCGGCGCAGGGGCGCGGAGGCTGCCGGAGGAGCCTGGGTCATGGGGCACGCTCCTTCACATGTGCGGCGGCGGCGCGAGGGTGAAGTCCGCCGGTCCGGTGGGGGGACGGGTGCGCCAGCCCCGGGTGAGGGCGGCCTCGGCGAAGCGCGGGCAGCCCAGGTAGGCGAAGGCGGCGGGGGCGTTGGGGATCAGGCCGGAGACCAGGACGCGGGCGACGCGCAGCGGGGTCTCCGCGATGTCCTCGGTGGTCAGGTCGGCCGTGATCACCCGGTGGCCGCCGGCGGCGAGCGCGGCGTCCAGGGCGGCGCGGCTGCCGGGCGCGATCCCGGTGACGGGGACGACACCGGCGGCCGGTTCGGTGAAGCGCCGGGCCAGCGGGGCCATGCGGTCGTCCAGCCACACCTGCACATGGGCGCCCAGATCCCGTACGGCGGCGAACTCCGGTCCGCAGTCGTCGAGATAGCGCCGGTCGGCCCGGTGGTCCAGGTAGAGGCCGCGAGCGAAGAGACCGGCCTCCACCGAGCGGTGGACCCAGCCGTCGGCGTCCACCGCGCCCTGGGTGAACACCCAGGTGTGCACGGCCTCCAGCACCGCCTTGCGGGCCGCCTCCGCCGGGTCGTAGCGGCAGGCGAACCCGGCGGCGTGGATGCCGCGTCGGCGGTCGTGGACCAGGGCGGCCGCGCAGGGGGCGAACTCGGAGGGCATCTCCACGATGTGGACGTCGAGTTCGGCCCCGGCGAGGTCTTCGGTGAGGCCGGGGACGCTCGCCGGGTCGATGCCCCGGGTGGGACCGTCCAGGTGCCACCAGAGCTCCAGGGCGTCGCGTTCGACGACTTCGAGCAGTCCTCGCTCCACGGCGTCGTCGAGGCCCTGGCCGGTGGCGATGCCCGCGTAGTTGAGGTGGTGGGTGCGCGGGAGTGAACGCAGTTCGCCCTGGCGCCAGTTGAGGTGCGTGAGGGAGACGGGCGCCCAGCAGGGCTCGCCGTTCTCGGTGGCCCGGGTCCACAGCGCCGGTGTGTCGGGGGTGAGTTCGGCGTACGGAAAGCGGGGGCGCCCGTACTGCCAGGAGGCATAGCGGGGCAGCGCCCCGGGTCCGTACGACCGCAGCCCCTCCGCCTCCAGTTCGGCGGCCGTGGCCCGGCGGGGTGCCTCCGGGTGGCCGGGCGGCGGGAGGCGGTTGCCGCAGTAGCGCTCGACGGCCTCCGCGACGGCGGCGATCCAGGCGCCCCGGGAGTCCCCGAAGGTCGTGCCGAGCGAGACCCGGTCGGCGGGCCAGGCACCGAGCCGCCGGGCGTCGGAGACCTCGGCGGTCATCGCGGTGTAGCGGGGCGGCGCTCCCGCGGGGTGCTCGACGGGCTCGACGCCACGGATCAGCCCGCAGACGGGATCGACCAGGGCTTCGACGGGCAGGGTGCTGGTCAACGGCATATCTCCGGTACGGGCTCGACGTAGTGGCGCCGGGCGACGACGGTCAGGTGCAGGGCGCTCCCCCGGGCCGTGACGGCTCTGCGGGAGGGGGCGAGGCGGGTCGCGGTCACCGGGTTCTCGCCGGTGTGCGGGTTGCGGGCGTGGGCGGGGAAGTGGTGTCCGGCGATCTCCGCGCGCAGCCGGGTCCCGGCGGGCAGCCGGCGGCCCAGGGTGCCGAGCGGCACGGTGATCTCCGCCGCGCGTCCCGGCGGGTCGGTGCGCCGGACGATGCCGAGGGCGAGCGGGTCCGCGCGGCCGGCCGGGTCGAGCGCGGTGAGCCGGACGGCCCAGTCGGCGCCGGGGGTGTCGGCGGTGGCGTGGAACCGGGCGGTGGCGGGTCCGGCGAGGTCGAGCGGGCGGGGCAGGGGCGGGGAGAGGAGGAGGAAGCGGTCGGCGGGGGTGCCGGCGGCGGGGGCCGGGGCGGTCAGCTCGTCGGAGCGGACCGGGCGGGCCGGGTCGGCGGTGAACTCGGCTCCGTGCAGCGGCCGGAGACCGGTGGGCGCGTCGAAGGGCCAGGTGGCGGTCCGGGTCGAGGCGCCTTCCGGGGGGCGTGGCCCGTCCTCGCGGATGCGGTGCCAACGGCCGCTGCCACCCAGGGAGATGACCCCGTGCCGTTCGGGATCCAGCCGTCCGGCGAGGGCGGCGCGGGCCCACCGTACGTACAGCGCACCGAGGTTGATGCGGTCGGCTGCTATCCCGGGCCGGTCGGCGGTGAGGCGGTGGCCCCAGGGGCCGAGCAGCAGCCGGGCGGGCCCGCCCCAGCCACGCCACAGCGCCACGGTGTCCTCGGCGAAGGGGTCGCGGGTGCCGCCGACGGCGAGCAGCGGCAGGCGGGAGGCGGAGCCGCGTGCGACGATCCTCCCGCGTACGCAGTCGTCCCAGAGCCCGGGCCAGGAGGGCAGGGGGCGGCCCAGGCGGTCGGGCAGCCGGGTGAGCGGGAGGTGTTCCAGCAGCCGGGGGTCGTCGGCCAGGGCGGAGGCCAGGGCGTCCGGGGCCGAGTCGGGGCGGTCGCCGTGGGCGGCCCACCAGCCGGCGCGCGCGCCGAGGCGTTCGGGGCCCGCCGGTTCGCGGGCGGTCTCGACGAGGCCGAGGGCGGGGACGGCGGCGATGACGGCGTCCGGGCGGCCGGCGCCGGGGGCGCCGAGCGCGGTGACCAGGGCGCAGTGGGCGGCGTAGGAGGAGCCGACCGCGACGACCGGCCCGCCACCGCTCCACCCCTGCTCGCGCACCCACGCCACGGTCGCGGCACCGTCGCTCTCCTCGTGGTCCCGGTAGGGGTGCCAGAGGCCGGGCGAGCCGTGCCGGCCGCGGACGTCCTGGGCGAGGGCGGCGAACCCGTGGGCCGCCCAGCCGCGCAGTTCGGCGTGGTGGGCGGTACGGCCGTAGGGGGTGCGGATCACGACGGCGGGGTGGGGTCCCGGCGCCTCCGGCAGGCAGAGGTCGGTGGCGAGGGGGGTGCCGTCGGCGGCCGGGATGCGCACGGTGGCGGTGCCCGTGCGCACGCCCGCACGGGGAGCGGCGCTCATGCCTTCGCCCCCGGTGCGGGGGCGGGCAGCGGGGCGACGTCCGGGACCGGGAGCACGGGGTGTTCGGTGACGGTCAGGTCGCGCAGGTCGATCCGGCGCAGCCTGCGGCGGGCGGGCAGGGCGGCTCCCCGGTGGCGCCCGTCGCCGGCCCAGGCGATCAGGTCGGCGGTGAGCAGCGCGGCGATCAGGGCGGCCGACGCCTCGGTGGGGTGCGGGCCGGTGTCGGGGGTGCGGTGGCCGGTCCAGTAGGCGGCGAGCTCCCGGTGGGCGGCGGTCGCCGCGAGTCTGCGCAGCCGTACGTGGGCGGAGGTGACGTCCCCCGGGGCGCAGGCGAGGGGCTCGATCCAGGCGTGGGCGCCCTCGCGGTGGCAGCGGAGCCAGGCGGTGCGGCGCGCGGGCAGCCGGTCCGCGTCGGCCCAGAGCCCCTCGGGGACGGGCGAGTCGAGGCACCAGACCACGGCGGTGTCCCGCCGCCCGGCGAGTCCGGCCAGGCTGTCGGCGGTGGCGGGGTGGACCTCGGCGCCTTCGGCCGCGGCGAACCGGGCGAGCGGTCCGGTGAGTACGGGGTCACCCAGGAGGTGGACGGTCCGCCCGGTGAGCGGCGGGCGGCGGGGTCCGGTCACCGCGTGGCCGGCCTCCTCGAACGCCGCTACCAGCCGGTCGAGTTCGGCGGAGGCGGAGGCGGATTCGGGGGCGGATACGGAGTCCTCCTGCGTCCCCTCCCCCGCCGTCAGCCGGTCGACCAGCTCCGCACCGCCGACGCGGCCGGTGTCGATGCGGAGGAAATGCCCGTCGGCGGTGCGGAGCACGGGCCGGTCACCGGGGACGGTGACGATCCCGGCGCCGGGAGCGAGTCGACTGCGGGTCACTGGGGGCCTCCGAGGAGCGTGGCGGTACGGGAGCGAGCGGGTGGTGCGTAACGGGACGGGCCCGTCCGGGGATCGACCGGACGGGCCCGCCACGCGAGGAGCGGGAGCCTGCCTCAGCGGCAGGTGCCGCTTAGGCCTGCCTCAGCGGCAGGTGCCGCTTACTTCTCGTCCGCGGTGTCGGCCTCGACCGCGTCGTCGAAGGGGTTCTCGACGAGGGCGTTCGAGTGGGTGGCGGAGAGGTGGGCGAGCTGGCCCTGGTCGGCGATCGGGCTGAACACCTTGTTCTGCTCCATGAGTTGAATCCTCCATATCGATGGATCGGGTGATGGTCGCGACGTCGTTCCGTGCCGCACCACAGACACTAATGAATATGATTTTCATTCCGCAATAGTTGAGGCGGGTCGAGAGGGTGATCTGGGTAACAGACGGGCCGGCCGCCTTCGGCATCGATCCCCACCCGCCCCCGCACGCCCAGGACTTCGGCCAGCAGCTGCTCCGTGACGACCTCTCCGGGCGGACCGTCGGCGGCGATGCGGCCCTCCCGCAGCGCGACGATCCGGTCCGCGAACCGGGCCGCGTGGTTGAGGTCGTGAAGCACCATCACCACCGTGAGCCGCCGCTCGGCACGCAGCCGTACGACGGTCTGGAGCACCTCCAGCTGGTGCCGCAGATCGAGATAGGTGGTGGGCTCGTCCAGGAGGAGGAGCGGGGCGTCCTGGGCCAACGCCATGGCGAGGCGCACCCGTTGGCGCTCCCCGCCCGAGAGCGCGTCCACCGGGCGGTCCGCCCAGCCGGTCACGCCGACGTCGGCGAGGGCCCGGGCCACCACCTCGTCGTCGCCGTCCCGGAGCATCCCGAGGGGCCCCCGGGCCGCGTACCGCCCCTGGCGCACCAACTGCCGTACGGTCAGGGCCGGTACGGCCGGTGCCGACTGGTGCAGCAGCGCCACCCGGCGGGCGGCGGCCCGGCGGGGCAGGCGCGCCACGTCGTCGCCGTCGAGCAGGACCCGGCCCTCGCCCGGGGTGAGCAGTCCGGCGGCCAGCTTGAGCAAGGTGCTCTTGCCGCAGCCGTTGAGGCCGACGAGGGCGACGAGTTCGCCGGCACCGACGCTCAGGTCGATCCCGCGCAGCACCTCACGCCCCGGATAGCCGAAGCCGAGCCCCTCCGCCCGGACCGCGACGGGCGCCCCCGCCGTGCGGCCGGTCCCGCCCGGTGGATCCGCCGTGCCGTTCGTCCCCGCCTCGCTCTTCGCGCCCACCGTCGTACCTCTCGTCCGTGCGGCCATGTCCGGCCTCCTCCCTGTCATCGTTCGTCCGCCCGTCGGCGCGCCACGACCAGCAGCAGCCCGGCCCCGACGAAGGTGGTCAGCGCGCCGACCGGCAGGGTCAGCCGGTCCGCGTCGAGCGCCACCGCCAGGAGCCGGGAGAGCAGTTGGGCCGCAGCGTCCGCCCCGCACACCACCACCGCGCCGAGCAGCGCGGCGCCGGGGATCGTGATGCGCAGGTCGGCGCCGAAGACGGCCAGCGCCAGATGCGGCACCAGCAGCCCCACGAAGCCGAGCGCCCCCACGGCCGAGACCGCTCCCGCCGTCAGGGCCACCGCGCACACGAGCGCGGCGGCCCGGCCCCGCCCGGCGTCCAGCCCGGCGGCGGAAGCCTGTTCGTCGCCGCAGCGCAGCAGGGTCAGCGGGGCCGCGAGCAGCCAGGCCGCCGCTCCCCACACCGCCGCCCACGGCCACAGCAGATGCCAGTGCTGCCAGACCCGGCCCTCGGTGGAGCCGATCAACCACTGCACGACACTGCCCAGTTCGCCGGGGGCCACCAGGAGGACCACGGCGGTGAGCCCGGCGAGGACCGCCGACACCAGGACCCCGTACACGGCGGTCTGCTCGGGGTCGCCCTTCTCCCGCCCCGCGAGCAGCCACAGCAGCCCGGCCCCCGCGAACCCGCCGAGGCAGGCCGCCGCGACGACCGCCGCCGGGGAGTCCCAGCCGGCCAGGCCGAGACCGGTGGCGGCGACCGCGCCGAGGACCGCGCCCGGGGTGACCCCGGTGACCTCGGGACCGGCCAGCGGGTTGCGCAGGGCCGACTGGAGGACGAGCCCGGCGACGCCCAGGCCCGCCCCGGCGACCAGGGCCACCAGGAGCCGAGGCAGCCGGAGTTGGAGGACGATGTGCTGGGCCATGGGGTCTCCGCCGCCCAGGAGCACGGCCCGAACTCCCCCGGCCGCCACACCCCGCCCCGCGAACAGGTCCGCACAGGCGACGGCGGCCACGAGCACCACCAGCACGCCCAGCCGCACGCCCGGTGAGCGCCATGCCCGCCGGGCCGTTCCGGGCGCCGCTTCCGACACGCTCATCGCTCCGCCTTCCGCAGAAGGGGTACGGACTCCGCGCCCCGTACGGGCTCCCCGGCCTGTCCGGGCACGGACAGGCCGGCATCGGATGCGGGCCCGGCGGACGCGGGCGCCCGGTCGCTCCGACGCGCAGCGCGCCGACCCCGCTTCAGCAGCACCACTCCGACCGGCACCCCGACCAGGGCCGTCCACGCCCCGACGGGCGTCTCGACGGGGGCGAGCGCCAGCCGGGCGGGCTGGTCCGCGCAGAGCACCACGACCGACCCGCACAGGGCGGACCGGACGAGCCACCCCGCCGCCCCGCCGTCCGGCTTCAGCCGCCGGGCGAGGTGGGGGGCGAGGAAGCCGACCCAGGCCACCGGGCCGCAGACCGCCACCACGGGGGCGATCAGGACGACGGCGATGCCGAGCGCGGCGACCCGGGCGCGTTCGACGCGTACGCCGAGGGCGCGGGCGTCGTCGTCACCGAGCCGCAGCACGCCGAGCACCGGCACACAGAGCACCAGCGCGGGGACGGCGACGGCCAGCCAGGGCAGCAGCCCGGTGACGTCGTCCCAGGTGCGGGCGGAGAGACTGCCCAGCAGATAGCGGTAGATGAGCTGGAGGTCCAGTTGGTCGGCCATCACCATGAGCACCAGCAGTCCGGCCTGGAGCGCGGCGGCGACCGCGGCCCCGGTGAGCAGCACGGACGACGGGCTGCGGCCGAACCCGGCGGCGACCAGCGTCAGCAGTCCGCCGAGCGCCGCCCCGGCCAGGGCCAGGAAGGGCTGGAGGCCGAGGGGCAGGGAGAGGGCCAGCACCAGCGGTGCCGCCACGCCGAGGGCGGCACCGGAGGAGACGCCGAGCATCTCCGGGACGGCGAGCGGATTGCGCAGCGCCTCCTGGAGCACCAGGCCCGCCGCCCCCAGACAGGCACCGGCGACCAGCGCCAGCACCAGGCGGGGCAGCCTCAGTTCGGTGACGACGATCCCCGCGAGGCCGTCGGAGCCGAGAGTGGCGGGGAGCCGGGCGGGGGGAACGTACGGCGTGCCGAGGCTCAGCGCGCACACCGCGCTCACCACCGCCACGACCGTCAGCGCGACCGGCACCACGCGCAGCCGCCTCACCGCGGGACGGCGCCCGCCCGCCGCACCGTTCTTCGCCACCCCACGGTGACCACTCACGGCACCGTTCTCCGCCGGGCGCCGTCCGCCCGGCGCGCCGCCCTTCACCACCGCACGGCGGCCGTCCGCCACACCGCCCTCAGCCGCAGGGCGGCGGCCTCCCGCAGCACCGTCCTTCGCCGGGCGGCCGCGGTCACTCACCGCGGCACAACCACCGTCTTCCGGAAGGCCGTTCACCGCAGTGCGGCCGTCGCCTCGTCGAGGACGATGCCCAGGGACCGGGTGCCGCGGCCCTTGGCCCAGACCTCGGAGTCGACCTCGATGACCTTGCCGTTCTTCACCGCCGGGATGCGCGACCAGAGCGGGTTCCCCGCGAGCTTGTCGGAGAGCTTGCCGTCCGGTGCGCCGAAGGAGAGCGTCTCCACGAAGAGGACGTCGACGTCCCGGGCGAGGATCTCCTCCAGGCTGTAGGAACCGTCGACTCCCCTGCTCTTCCAGGGGTACTGGGAGATCTTCGGGAAGAGTCCGGCGGCCACATCGGTCTCCGGGGTGGCGACGCCGAAGTTCTCGTCGCTGCCGAAGATGATCAGCGACGTCTTGTCGCTGCGGTTCTTCTCGGCCTCGGCCAGCCGGGTGCGGAACGTCCTCTCGGCCTTCTCCCCCTGTTCCGTACGGCCGGTGAGCGCGGCCAGGTCGCGCAGGTAGCCGACGCTGTCCTGCCAGGAGCCGGGCTGGACGGGCCAGAAGGCGGTGGCGCCCTTCAGGGCGGGGGCGAGCTTGCCGTGGGTGTCCTCCAGGCCGATCACCAGGTCGGGCCGGTGGGAGAGGATCGCCTCGACCTCGGGGCTGAGGAAGCCGCCGGGCACGACGGGGACCTTCGCGGCCTTCTCCTTGCCCAGGAACTCGGGGTGGGCGAGGACGGCGGAGTTGGTGGCGGTGGGGACCATGCCCAGCTCGACCAGGATGTCGTCGCAGAGGGCGACCAGGCAGACGATCTTCTGCGGGGGCTTCTCCAGCGAGACGGTGACGCCGTTGGCGTCGGTGATCCGGGTGGCGGCCTCGATGGGCCGCACCTCGGTGCTCGTACGGGCCTTGGCCCCGGCCGCCGGTTCGGCGGCGGACCCGGACGGCTCGCCGGTCGTGCCGCAGCCGGCCAGCAGCCCTCCCAGTACGGCGATCGCGGCCCAGCGGCGGACTCTCAGTGCGGTGCGTGGCATCGGCTGTCTCTCTCGGATTCTGTACGGCCCCGGGGAGGCGTCAGGCGCTGTGGCGGGGCCCCGGGAACCGCCCGCCACAGACCGGCACCTTACACATGATTATCATTTCCAATAAAGCGGGCCAAGACCCCGGCCCCCATGACCGAATTCCGCCGACCGACCCCAGGAGACCGCCATGCCCCAACCGCCCCGCCCGCACCCCCGCCTGCTGGTCGCCGACCAAGTCGCCGGACGCGTCAGCCTGTTGGATCTGCCGGGCGGCGAGGAGGTGGCGGCGCTCGACCACCGGCACCCGGCCGAGCACGCGGGGTTTCTCGCCCTGCCGGACGATCTGGTCGCCTGCGTGGACGACCGGGCGGGCGAGCTGCTGGTCCTCGACCCGTACGGCCCCGGCGCCGGCCGGCCCCTGGTCCGGCGGCGGATACCGGTCGCCGTACCGGCCGAGCATCTGGCGGCCGCACCGGACGGGCGCCGCCTGGCGGTGACCACCGGTCTCGGGCGGAACGAGGAGGCCTGGACCGGACTGCTGACCGCCGTCGACCTGGACGCACCGGACGGCGCCGTCGCCGTACGCGTACGGGGGCGGACCGGGGAGCCGGGCGTGACGGTCCTCGGCGGGTCGTCGCCGCTCGTGGTGCTGCGCCACCGGGAGCCCGGCGAACTCCTGGTCCACCGGCACCACGCCCTGATGGCCGCGCCCCCTTCCTGCCCTCCGGCGGAGCCCGTCCAGCGCATCGGGCTGCCGGACGCGGACGGGCACGGGGACGCCCACGACCCGGTCACCGGGCGGGTGTTCGCGGCGGCGGGCTCGGGCGTGCACCGGGTGCGGCACGAGGGCGAACGGGTCGCGCCGGAGCCGTCCCTGCCCTGGGACGCCGACGGGCGGACCGGCGGGCGCGGCTACTACCTGCGGCTCGATCCCGTGCGGCGCACGCTCTGGTCCTGCGTGCGCGGCGGACCCTCCGCGCCGGGCCAGTGGCCGGAGTGGACCAACGACGCCTGGTGGCACGGGCTCGACACCGGCACCACGGGACGGCTGGAGCTGGGGCCCGGGCTGGTGTTCCGGCTCGCGGTGACCGCCCGGCACATCGCGTACTCCCGCGTCCACCCGGACGGCGACGAGCTGATCCTGCTCGCCGCGCCCACCGCCCCCGGCACCCGGCCGCACATCGCCGCACGCCTCCCGCTGCCCGCGATGGCGGGGGCGCCGCGCCGGGGCGGCACACCGTGGGACGGCGTCCAGCGGCGGGCGATCGCCGCCTCTCCCGGCGCCGGGCTGGTCGCGGTGAGCCGGGGCGGCCACGGCGAGGTCCATGTCTTCGACGCCGACCGGGCGGAGCCGGTCACCACCCTCACCCTGCCCACCCCGCTCGACGACGGCGGGCACCTGACGCTGGTCACCCCAGGCGACGGCGCCCACGCCGACCCGGTGGGGCGGTGAGCCGGAGCTCTCCGTACCAACACCGGGCGAGCCGCGGCCCTCCACACCACCGCCGAGCAACCCCCGCACCACAACTTGGAAACGACAGTCATTTCCATATACGGTCGACGCCACCGACCGACCCCCACCACACCCAGGAGAGACCCATGGCCGTTCCGAAGCGGAAGACGTCCCGCAGCAACACCCGCCACCGCCGCGCCCAGTGGAAGGCCACGACGCCCCAGCTGGTACCGGCGACGGTCGACGGCGTGGTGCACCGGGTGCCGCAGCGGCTGGTGAAGGCGTACGAGCGCGGCCTGCTGCGACCGGAGAGCTGAACCCGCACAACAAGGAAGGGCGGGTGGTGGCGCGGCGATCGAGCCGCGCCGCCACCCGCCCTTCGGACGCTCAGACCGCTCTCACCAGGAGGACTTGGTCACCCCGGGCAGGAATCCGGCGTGCGCCTGTTCGCGCATCCGGACCCGGGAGAGGCCGAAGGTCCGCAAATAGCCGCGGGGCCGGCCGTCGACGCTGTCACGGTTGCGCACCCGCGTGGCGCTGGCGTCGCGCGGCTGGCGGCGCAACTCCTGGACCGCCGCGGCGCGTTCGGCCGCCGGAGTCGCCGGGCGGCGGATGACCTCCTTCAGCTCGGCCCGGCGGGCCGCGTACCGCTCGACGGTCGCCTTGCGCTTCTCGTTCTGCGCGATCTTGCTCTTCTTGGCCATCAGGCCTTCCCTCCCCGGGCGCGGATGCGCGCGACCGCGGCCTCGATGCCGATGACGTCGATCGCCTTGATCGCCCGGGCACTGAGGGTCAGCCGCACGTGGCGCCCCTCACCGGGCAGCCAGTACCGCTTGCGCTGGACGTTCGGGTCGAACCGGCGTGACGTACGGCGGTGCGAGTGGGAGATGGAGTTGCCGAATCCCGGCTGCGAGCCGGTCAGTTGGCAGTGGGCGGACACGGACGTTACCTGCCTCTCATCGATGCATCCATTATTGAAAATGGAAACCATTGCCATATAGTAGCGCCCATGGCTCGCAACGACGTACGCCCGGTCATCAAGCTCCGCTCCACCGCGGGGACCGGCTACACCTATGTCACCCGTAAGAACCGCCGTAACGACCCCGACCGGATGGTGCTGCGCAAGTACGACCCGGTCGCCCGTCGGCATGTCGACTTCCGCGAGGAGCGCTGAGGCCTCCGGCCCCCGCCCCGCAGCAGCCCCCGACCGCTAGGAACCCCGCATGAAGCCCGGAATCCACCCCGCCTACGGCCCCGTCGTCTTCCGCGACAAGGCCGCCGACTTCGCCTTCCTCACCCGCTCCACCCTGACCAGCGACAGGACCGTGGAGTGGGAGGACGGCCGCACCTACCCGGTGGTCGACGTGGAGATCTCCTCCGCGAGCCACCCCTTCTACACCGGTACCGCCCGCGTCCTGGACACCGCGGGCCGCGTCGAGCGCTTCGAGCGCCGCTACGGGCGCGGTGAGGCCCGGTGACGGAGGAACGGCGCCGGAAGCTGCCCGTCGTCATCGTCTGCGGGCTGCACTCCGAGGCCCGCCGCGAGGTGGTGGAGGGGCTGCTCGCCGCGGTCCCGCAGAGCGTCGCGCTCCACCACGACCTGTCGACGGCGACCGGCGGCACGGTACGCCGGATCCTGCGGGACGCCACCGGGGAGCTGTCCACGGGCGAGACGCCCCTGGTCAACGACTGCGCGTGCTGTGCGCTGCGGGAGGACCTGGTCCCCGAGCTGCGGCGGCTGGCTGACGGCGGGCTGACCCGGCTGGCCGTCCTGGAGCTGTGGGACTCCGTCGAGCCGAAGTCGATGGCCGAGGTCATCGCGGTCCACGGGGCCGACGGCTTCGAGGTCACCAATGTCATCACCGCGATCGACCCCACCCTGGTCCTGCCCTGCCTCACCAACGGCGACGACCTGGCGGAGGCCGGCCTCGCGGCGGCACCCGCCGACCAGCGGACCGTCGGGGACACCTGGGCCCGGCAGGTGGAGTACGCGCCCGTCCTGGCCCTCTCCGACAACCCGGTGGCCGACGACGAGGACCGGGCGCTGATCCGCCAGCTCAACCCGATGGCTCGTCAGATGCGTTCCGGCTCCGTTGAGCTGGCCCGGATCGCGGTCGCCGGGTTCGATGTGGGCGCCGCGGCCGCGGGCCAGCATCCAGCCTGTGCGCTGCTGCCGCAGGAGGCGGAGGAGGCCGGGGTCTCCACGCTCGTCTGGCGGCGGCACCGCCCCTTCCACCCCGAGCGGCTGTACCACGCGCTGGAGGACCTGTGCTGTGCGGCGGCCCGCAGCCGGGGGCGGTTCTGGCTGGCCGACCGGCCCGACACTCTGCTCTCCTGGGACGCGGCGGGCGGCGCGCTCTGTGTGGAGAACACCGGCCCCTGGCTCGCCTCCCTCCCGGACGCGGCCTGGGCGATGGTGGAGCCCTACCGTCGGGCCGCCGCCGCGCTGGACTGGCACACCGAGCACGGCGACCGCTGTCAGCACCTGGTCTTCGTCTCCCCCGGCCTCGACCGCGACGGGCTGACCGGGCTGCTGGAGTCGTGCCTGCTCACGGACGAGGAGTACCGGGCGGGCCGGGAGGCGTGGAAGAACCTGCCGGCCGCCTTCGACGCGCTCCTCGACCCGGTGTGAACCGGCAAGCCACCCCCGTACCCCGACCACTCACGCAAGGAAGCACGATGGCACGCAGGCAGGACCCCCGTAAGCCGCTCAAGGACCGGCCCAACCCGCTGGACGCGGCGGGGATCACGTACATCGACTACAAGGACACCGATCTGCTGCGGAAGTTCGTCTCCGACCGCGGCAAGATCCGCAGCCGCAGGGTGAGCCGGGTGAGCGCCCAGCAGCAGCGGCAGATCGCCGCGGCCGTCAAGAACGCCCGGGAGATGGCGCTGCTGCCGTACGGAACCGGCGCCGGTTCCGGGAAGTAGCCCGGCGCCAGGGGGGCGGGGGCGGCTCGGGATGCAGTGCCGTGGCAGGCCGAGCACCATGAACGTATGGGCACAGACACCTCCAAGGGGGACGGCCCGGAGCCGGCGTCGTCGGGCCCGGCGGCCCCGGGCCGCCGGGCCGGATCCCCGCATCAGAGCCTCGCTCTCGCGGCCATGCTGTTCGCCGTGTCGATGACCTTCATCGACCAGACGATCGTCGCCATCGCCGCTCCCGACATCATTCACGAACTGGGCCTCACCTCCACGCAGATGCAGTGGGTGGTCAACGCCTACCTGCTCACGCTGGCCGCGTTCTTCGCGCTGGGCGGGCGGTTGTCCGACATCTACGGGCACCGCCGGGTGATGCTGATCGGCACGCTCGTCTTCGTCATCTCCTCCGCGATGTGCGGTGCCGTGCCGGCCGGGGACTTCGCCCAGGCCTGGCTGATCGGCTTCCGCGCCGTGCAGGGCATCGGCGCGGCGCTGATGTTCCCGGCCGCGCTGGCCGTGGTCATCGCGGTGTTCCCGGTGGAGCGGCGGGGGCGGGCGCTGGCGCTGTTCTTCGGGCTCTCCGGGGCCCTGACGGCGGTGGGGCCGCTGCTCGGCGGCTGGCTCACCTCCTGGACGTGGCGCGCGATCTTCTGGGTCAACGTGCCCGTCGCCGTCATCGCCATCGTGCTGACGCTGCTGGCCCGCATCCCGGACCGGTCGAAGCGCGAACCCCTGGATCTGCCGGGGGCGGTGCTGGTCGCGGTCGGGATGGGGCTGACGGTGCTGGGCCTCCAGCAGGCATCCACCTGGGGATGGGACGCCGTCGCCACCTGGGCGTGCATCGTGGTCGGGGTGCTGGTGCTGGCGTTCTTCTGCTGGTTCGAACTGCGGGCGCGGGTCCCGCTCATCAGACTCCAGGTCTTCCGGGACCGGGCGTTCCAGATCGACACCGCGGTGCTGTTCTTCTCGATGATGGCGTTCGTCCCGGTCTTCTTCTTCGCCTCCGTCTACGCACAGGTCTCGTTGAGCGCGTCGCCCAACCAGGCGGCGCTCTACCTCCTCTACTTCTTCGTCGGTTTCGGTATCGCCTCGCAGTGGGGCGGCCGGATCCTGGACAAGCGCGGTGCCCGCCCGGCACTGAAGCTGGGCACCGCGCTCGGTGCGGTCGGATTCGCCCTGTGGGCGGGCAAGTTGACGACACTCTCCATGCACGACCAGTGGCTGTACGCGGCGTTGGCCGGTGCGGGGATCGGGTTCCTGCTGGCGCCGGCCTCGACCGACGCCGTGAACCGGGCGATCGGGGCTTCGTACGGGGAGGTCACCGGGATCACCCAGACGGTGCGGAACTTCGCGGCGAGCATCGGACTGGCCGTGTTCGGCACGGTGTTGACGCACCGGACGATCACCAACGTGGAGGGCACGCTGCGGGACAAGGGGGTGCCGGACGGTGCGGCGGGCGACGCCGCGGAGTCGGTCGCGCAGGCGGTGACCGGCCAGGCCGACACCCGGGGGCCCTCCGGGTCCGGTCCGGTGGCCGATGCGGTGAAGGACTCCATGCAGGCGATCCGGATGGACTTCGCCCAGGCCAACCAGTGGGTGTTCTACGGGATGGCGATCTGTCTGGCCGTCGCGTTCCTCTTCGCGCTGCGCCACCCGGGCACCCGGGTGACGCAGGATTCCCCGGAGGGGGCCGGCCGGGCTCAGAAGGAGTAGACGGCGCTCTCGTGCATGCTGCCGGCCAGCTCGCAGGCGTTGCCGTAGGTGGTCGAGAACGCGACGCGCCGGCCGTGCCAGACACCGTGGGCGGTGATCACGACCGGGTCCCACTGCCGGGTGCACATGCGGTCCGGCGAAGTGCGGGCGAGCGCGGTGAACTGTCCGCCCACCGCGTCCAGTTCGGCACAGGCAGCCCGGGGGGCGGGGTGGGTGCCCTCGGCGTTCGGGGCGCAGGTGAGCGTGACCGCCCGCTGGACCGTCGCCGTGAGCGGGTCCTCGCCCTGCGCCACGGTGAGCACGAGGGCGGAGGGCGCGTAGAGGCTCGCGGGCTTCGCCGGGGCCGCGTGGGCGGAGGTGGCGGCGAGAGCGCTGAGGGCGAGTGCGCCGGCGGCGACGGTTGCAAAGATTGCGTGACGGTTGTGTCGCATGAGTGAAAACTCCTCGCTCGGGTGCTGATTGCGGTCAGGAGTCTTACGCATGCGGAAAGTAGGCGCACATCGACAGCCCGCTTCCAGCCGCAGACGTTCGTTCGAGCCGACCGGATGGTCGTTCGGGCAGCTCACGCAGGGCACGGAGGGCGTCCAGCATATGGACGGCCTACGACGGTTCAACGGAAAACGACCCTCTGACCTGCGGTGATTCCCGAGTGCCCGAAAACCTCCGGAAGCCGCTTCGACCGGAAAGCGGCGCCCCACGGGCCCGATCCCCCCCAGCGGCCACCCCCGGAAGGCTTCGGGAGCAGACTCCACCCCCGCACCCCAGCCCCGGAGCTGAACATTCCGCATACCGGGTCGAGCGTCGAAATTAGGTGAGGCTACCCTCACTGTCGTGATCGCTCCTGCCCACGACCGTGAAGACAGCCCGCCGCCTCGGCCCACCGCGCCGGACGCCTCCGCCGCCCCCGACAGCAGCCCCGTCGGCCCCTCCGGCATCCCCGGCCCCAGCGGCCTCGACGCCCGCGGCCTGACCGTCGCGTACGACCGGGCCGATGTCGTCCACGGGGCCGACCTCCGGCTGGAGCGCGGTCGGGTCACCGCCCTGATCGGACCGAACGGCAGCGGGAAGTCCACGCTGCTCCGTGCCGTCGCCCGGCTCCACAAGGCCCGCACCGGCACGGTGGCGGTCCCCGGGCCGGACGGTTCCGATCCGGTCGACGCCCTCGCCCTGTCGCGCAACGACTTCGCCCGCCGCATCACCCTGCTCGCCCAGAGCCGTACCGCCCCGGCCGGGCTCAGCGTGCGGGACGTGGTGGGATTCGGCCGCCACCCCTACCGCGGGCGGCTGCGCGGCACGGACCCCGACGGTGCCCGGTCGATCGACCGCGCGCTCGCCGTCACCCACCTCACCGACCTCGCGGACCGGGCCGTCGAGAGCCTCTCCGGCGGCCAGTTGCAGCGTGTCTGGTTCGCGTGCGCTCTCGCCCAGGACACCGACGTCCTGCTGCTCGACGAGCCGACCACCTACCTGGACCTGCGCTACCAGGTGGAGGTCCTCGATCTCGTACGCGATCTGGCCGACACCCACGGCGTGACCGTCGGGGTCGTCCTGCACGACCTGGACCAGGCCGCCGCCGTGGCGGACCGGGTCGTCCTGCTCTCGGCGGGCCGGATCGCCGCCGCCGGCACCCCCGCGGAGGTCTACGACTCCGAGCTGCTGACCCGGACCTACGGCATCCGGATCGACGTCGAACCGGACCCCTCCACCGGCGTCCCGCGCACCCGCGCGGTGGGCCGCCACCACCTCCGTACCGAAAGGCCCTGAACCCCCTCATGAAGAACCAGTACCTGGCCTGGCCCGTCCTCGCCGCCACGGCCGCGCTCGTCCTCTCCGGCTGCGGCACCACCGAGGCCCCGAAGCAGGAGTCCGCCAAGCAGACCTCGGTGACGGTCACCGACTCCCGGGGCGAGAAGGTCACCCTCGACGGGCCCGCCAAGCGGGTCGTCGGCACCGAGTGGAACGTCGTCGAGACCCTGGTGACGCTCGGCGTGCAGCCGGTGGGCGTCGCCGACGTCAAGGGCTACACGGCGTACGACACCTCCGCGCCGCTCGCCGAGGGCGTCAAGGACATAGGCACCCGGGGCGAGCCCAGCGTCGCCACCGTGGCCGGTCTCAAGCCCGACCTGATCGTCGCCACCACCGACCTCTCCGACTCGGCGATCGCCCAGTTGTCGAAGGCCGCTCCGGTCGTCGTGGTGCGCTCGGCCGACGCGAGCCGGCAGATCGACCGGATGGTCGACAACGTCAACCTCATCGCGCGGGCCACCGGCACCGAGGAGAAGGCCAGGAGCGAGATCGCGTCCTTCCGCAAGGCGGTCGAGGACGGGAGGAAGAAGCTCGCGGCGGCCGGTCTCGGCGGCAAGGAGGTCGCCTTCGCGGACGGCTGGCAGGAGGGCAGCCAGGTCTCGGTGCGCCCGTACGTCAAGGGCTCTCTCATCACCGATGTGAACACCGAACTCGGCCTGGTCAGCCCGTGGAAGCTGAAGGGCGACAAGGCCTACGGGCTCGCGGCCACCGATGTCGAGGGACTGACGAAGATCGGTGAAGCGCGGTTCACGTACATCGCCAACGACGCCGACGGCGGCGACCCGTTCAAGGACGGGCTCAAGGACAACGCGGTGTGGAAGTCGCTGCCGTTCGTGAAGAACGACCAGGTCCACCGGCTGCCGGACGGCATCTGGATGTTCGGCGGCACCGCCTCCATGCGCGACTACATCGACGCACTCGTCGGCGCGCTGACCAACTGACGATGAGTACCCGCACCACTGACGCCCCGCCCGCCCCCGTGAAGCCGGCGGCGGGCGCGGCCGGTCCGGCCGGGACGCCGTCCCCGGCCGCTCCCGGCCCCCCGGCCCGCCACGGCCGGATGTTCCTCCTGGCGCTCGCCGCGCTGCTGGTCCTCACCGCCCTCGCCATCGTCCATGTGGGGCAGGGGACGGCCGCCGTCGACCTGCGCACCCTCTGGCAACTGCTCGTCGGCGCCGCCTCGGACCGGTCCGCCGACGAGCAGACCGCCGCCGTGGTCCTGGACTCCCGGCTGCCCCGGCTGGCGGCGGGGCTGCTGGTCGGCTCCGCGCTCGGCGCGGCGGGCGCCGCCCTCCAGTCGGTCTCCCGCAACATGCTGGCCTCCCCCGACACCCTGGCCGTCAACGCGGGCGCCTACCTCGCGGTGGTCTCCGTCGCCGCGTTCGGGATCACGCTGCCCGCGCTCCCGGCGGGCGGTACGGCGTTCCTCGGCGGCCTGCTGGCGGCGGGTGTGGTGCTCGGCCTGTCGCGGGCGGGCTCCGGGCCGATCCGGCTGGTGCTGGCGGGCTCGGCGCTCACCCTCGCGCTCTCCGGGCTGAGCGGGATGCTGCTGATCCTGCGCTCCCAGCAGACGACGGGGCTCTTCGCCTGGGGCAACGGGTCGCTCGCCCAGACCGGGATGCAGTCGATCGACCGGCTCGCCCCGCTGGCCCTGCTGGCCTTCGCCGGGCTGCTGCTGATGGGCCGCCGCCTGGACATCCTCGCGCTCGGGGACGACGGCGCGGCGGTGGTGGGGGTCAGTCCCCGGCTGACGCGGAGTCTCGCGGTGGTCCTCGCCGTGGTCCTGGCGGCGGTGGCCGTGACGGTGGCGGGGCCGGTGGGCTTCGTCGGGCTCTGCGCGCCCGCCGTGGTCCGGCTGCTCGGTACGTGGGTGCCGGGGCTGGTCCGCCATCGCGCGTTCATCCCGGCGTCGGCGCTCGCGGGGGTGCTCGTGGTGCTCGGCGCGGATGTGCTGCTGCGCGCGGTGTTCGGCGCGCAGGCGGGGGCGGAGGTGCCGACGGGGATCGTGACGACCTGCTTCGGCGCGCTGGTCCTGGTCTTCCTGGCGTACCGGTCGCGCGACCTGGGCACGGACGGCGGTTCCACGGCGTTCGCCCGGCTGCGCGGCCGGCGCGCGTTCGTCCTGACCGTGGTGGTCTCGGCCGTGGGACTGCTCGGTGCGGTGGTGGCGGCGACGCTGCTGGGTGATGCCACGCTGCTCCTGGGCGATGTGGTGAACTGGCTCGCGGGGCGGTCCGGGCAGTTCACGACGTACGTGCTCGACACCCGCGTCCCCCGGGTCGCCGCCGCCCTGCTGGCCGGTGCGGCGCTCGCCGTGGCGGGTGCGGTCGTCCAGGCCGTCTCCCGCAACCCGCTGGCGGAGCCGGGGGTCCTCGGGGTGGTCGGCGGGGCGGGGGTCGGGGCGGTCGCCGTCCTCACCGTCGTACCGCTGGCGAGCTTCTGGCTGATCGGCGGCTCCGCGCTGGCCGGTGCCGCGGCGGCCGCCACGCTGGTCTTCGGCCTGGCGGCCCGCCGGGGGCTGGAGCAGAACCGGCTGGTGCTGATCGGTATCGGCGTCCAGGCGGGCGGGGGCGCGTTCGTGAGCCTGCTGATCGTGCTGACGGACCCGTACAACGCGACGAAGGCGCTGGCCTGGCTGGGCGGGTCGACGTACGGGCGCACGTTCCCGGAGCTGGTCCCGGTGCTGGTGGCGTTCGCCGTCGCGCTGCCGGTGCTGGCCGTGATGCGCCGCGACCTCGATCTGATCGGGCTGGACGGCGACACGCCCCGGCTGCTCGGTGTCCGCCTGGGCGCGACCCGGCTGGCGCTGCTGAGCATCGCCGTCGTGCTGACCGCGGGGGCGGTGGCGGCGGTGGGGGTGATCGGCTTCGTGGGCCTGGTCGCGCCGCACGCGGCCCGCGCGCTGGTGGGCCGGCGGCATGTGCGGGTCGTCCCGGTGAGCGCGCTGCTCGGCGCCCTGCTGGTGGTGGTCTCGGACACGGTGGGCCGGACGGTGATCGCTCCGGCGCAGATTCCCGTGGGGCTGCTCACAGCCGTGATCGGTGCTCCGTACTTCATCTGGCTGCTCTGGCGGTCCCGGGGCGACGCCTAAAGGTTGCTGCGCTAGGCCCGGGCGATCTCCAGGTCCCACCTGCGGGCGCCGCCCGGGCCGGTGGAGAACGGTGCGCAAACGGACAGTTGATCATGTCCGGGGTGGCCGAATCCGGGCGTGATCGCCGTTGTGCAACAACCTTCAGGGGGTGTCCCGGGACTCCGGCCGACCGGAGACCCGGGACACCGTCGCCACGCAGCGTGATCACCCGGTAGCGTGCGCCGGAAGTTCCGGGGGGCCGCCCGTACCCGGTCGCCGGGCGGCGGACCGGCCGGCCGGACCCGTGACCACCCCGGCCCCACGGCGATTCACGCCCATGGGCCGGGACCGGCGCGCCCGCAATTCCTCGCGCCCCGCCGACGGGCGGTCGGCATAGCCGATCGCTCTCCGTCAGCACCTTATCAACCGGGCAGAAACTAACCCGCGAAACTTCCGGCGCGACGTACCGGCCGGTAACTCATTACCGGTTACCACCGGAAGAGGACCGGCCCACCCGATAAGAAACCCCGGACCCTCCGTGCGCACAGGGCGGACCTGGCCATTCCTCTCGCGGCTCTGCTAGCGTGCGGCTCAAGCCGTTGCAGGGGGATGCGTGTGGCAGGGGGGCCTCTATGCGAGTTATGAATAACTTCGCAGACCGTTCATATTTCAACCGGTCCGCTGTGAGAGTGTTGCCCACGGAGCCACCATGTCCCTTTCGCCGACAAAAGGGTGACGGCGAGCGCATCCGGCCGTACCGGTGAAACTTCTCTGCCTGCCCCACGCCGGGGGTACCGCGAGTCGCTATCACCGGTGGACATCCCTGGTGCCGCCGCACATCGACATCGTCCCGCTGGAACTCGACGGGCGTGGCGACCGAATGTCCCAGGGGTTCTACGCGTCTTTCGCGGAAGCCCTCGACGACCTCACCCGCCGAGCCGTCGCGGCACTGGAGCCGGGGAATTCGTTCGCGATCTTCGGCCACAGCATGGGCGCCTACCTCGCGCTGGAGCTCGAACGGCGCCTGGAGTCCCTGGGGCTCCGGGCCGACCGGCTGTTCCTCTCGGGGCGCGGCACACCGGACTACCGCCACGTCCTGAGCAGGCCCGTGCGGGAGCTGAGCGATCAGGAGCTGATCGCCGGACTCGACGTGTACGGCGGCCTTCCGGACGCCATCGCCCGCCATGAGCTGATGCGCACGCTGTTCCTGCCGATCATCCGCGCGGATTTCCACCTCCTGGAGGACGGCGCCCGCTCGATCGACGAGCACGTACCCGTACGGAGTCCCCTGACCCTTCTCAACGGCGAGGACGACGCCAGCGCACGACAGGCGCCGCCCGGCGTCTGGGAAGCACTCAGCACGTCCGGCGTGGAATTCCATTCCTACGCCGGGGGACATTTCTTCATCGATGAGAACCTGCAGAGCATCATCGAACTTATCGTGGAAAAAACAAAGAGGGGGCTGGAGAAAGATGGTGTCTCCTTCCAAGGATGACGCTGCAGCGGTTTCGTATGTCTCGGGCGGTGAGGTGGTTTCCCCGCCCCGCTGGAAGACCATATTCGGAGCCCTGGAAGAAGCCGCCGCACAAGCGCCCGGCACAAAGATTCATCTGTACGACGTCGACGGTTCGTACGACTTCACCACTTACGGCGCCCTGCACGAGGACGCCTTACGTCTCTCGCACTGGCTCACGGAACGGGCCGGGCTCCGTGCGGGCGACCACCTCATTTTCCAGCTGAACAACTCGCACGAATATCTGCGGGCCTTCTGGGCGGCCGTCCACGCCGGAATCGTCGTCGTCCCGCTCAACGTTCCCCATGTCATCGACCGGGGAAATCTGGAGGGCGTCTCCAACGTCCTCTCCACCCTCGGTTCCGGCCATGTGCTCATCGGCTCACGGCCGGCCGACGCCTACCTTCCGGCCGTCACCGGGGCCGGCGTCCCGCGCGACGCGGTCCTGGCCCTCCCCAGGGACGCCGAGCTGCCGGATCCCGGCAGCTCAGCCGCCACACCCGCCGCGGAGCCCGACGGAGCGGCGGTCATCTTCTTCACCTCGGGGAGCACGGGAGCGCCCAAGGGCGCCGTGCAGACCCATGCGGCGATCCTGGCCCGGGAGGCCGGGGTCATGCAGCTCGACGGCGGGGCCACGGACATCCAGCTCAATTGGATGCCTCTGGAACATGCCGCGGGCATTCTCATGTCGCATCTGCGCGGTGTCCGCCGACTCGGCGAACAGGTCCAGGTGGCGCCTGGACACATTCTGGCCGATCCCCTGGTCTGGCTCGATCTCATCGACAAGTACCGGGTCAATTACACGTGGGCACCGCAGTTCGCCTACTCCCTGCTCGGCAATCTCGTGCCGACCCGGAAAGATGCGTCCTGGGACCTGTCCTGCCTCCGGCAGTCCATCAATGCGGGCGAGATGCTCAACGCCCGCGCCGTGGCACAGCTGACCTCGCAACTGGCCGAGTTCGGACTGCGACCGGACGTCATCGTCCCCGTGTGGGGCATGGCCGAAACCTGCTCCGGGGTCTTCTACAACCTGGACTTCGCCCCCGCGGACGGGACTTCGGGCGTTGCCCCGGAGCCGGATGCCCGCGCGGAGGGGGAACGCGCCGGGCGCGCACCCAAGTTCGTCGCGCTCGGCCGGCCGATCCCCGGTCTGGACGTGCTCGTCGTCGACGACGAAGGCCGGGCCGTGCCCGAGGGGCAGGTCGGGCACCTCCAGGTGCGCGGGGCGTGCGTGACCCGGGAGTACTTCCGCAACCCCGCCGCGAACGGGGAGAGCTTCACCGCCGACGGCTGGTTCAGGACCGGCGATCTCGCCCATGTCCGGGACGGTGTGGTCACCATGACCGGCCGGGCCAAGCAGATCCTGATCGTGAACGGGCTCAACTTCGACCTCTCCGAGGTCGAGGCGGCCATCGAGGAACTCCCGGACGTGGAGACCAGTTTCACGGCCGCCTGGGCCCACACCGACCCCGCTACGGGCGAGGAGCAGGCCGTCGTCTTCTTCGTCGCCCGTGCCGGACGCCCGGCCGGGCCGGTGGTCGACGCCATCCGCGCCCAGGTGCTGCGCCGGATCGGGATCAGGCTGCACGCGGTCATCCCCGTCGGCCGGGAGGACATTCCCAAGACCAATCTGGGCAAGATCCAGCGGGCCAAGCTCGGCGCGGCCTACCGCGACGGCCTGTTCTCCGACCGCACGGCCGGTCAGGACGGCGAGGAGCGGAACCGTGCGGAGCTGACCGAGGCGCTGCGGCCGCTGATCGGCGCCGGGCGCTATCTCACTGCTTCCGTCCGGGAGCTGGGCCTCGGCCGGACCGCGCCGGACTCCCGCCCGGCGGGCGCCCTCGCGCTGGGCGGCCTCGGTTCGGGGTGGACCCGCAGCAGTGAGCTGGAGCACGCCGTCGACGCGGTACGGGGTGTGGCCGGCTCACGCGTCTGGACCGCCGACGTGCTGCTGCCCGGTGTGCCGGGTGCCGTCGTCGCCGTCGAGGCGCGCTCGGACCACGCCGACTACCGGGCGGCCGTCCATGAACGGGCCGTCCGGGTCCTCAAGGCCCACGGTGTCACCCACCACGCGGTCGGCTTCACCTCCGCGATCGCCTCGCACCCGGAAACGGACCTGCTCGAAGCGCTGCTCGGCGGCGCCCCCGCACCGTCCGGCCCGGCCGTGGACCCCGCCCCGGCGCGCCCCGTCGGTGTCTACGCAGACACGCTCGTCCGGGCCGACGCGGAGGCGTCCGGATCACGCCGGCCCGCCCCGGTGCTCGCGGTCCTCACGGACGACGAGCAGACCCTCACGGGCTTCCTGGGCTCCGCGGACCGGCGGGTCGTGTGGGTGCGCCCCGCCGCCCCGGGCGGGGGTGGCACAGTACGGCTGGAGAGCCGCGGCCTCCCCGGCGTGCTCACCGCCGAGGTCGACCCCGGCTCCCCGGAGGCGTACGCCCAGCTCGCCCACGCCCTGAGGGGTGCGGGCGTCGACTCCCTGGAGATCGCGCACCTGTGGGCCCTCGGCGCCCCCGGTGACGGGGACATCCTCGGCGCGCAGTCCCGGGGCGTGTTCAGCGTGCAGAACCTGCTGCGGGAGCTTCCGGCGGCCGGGGTCACCCTCACGTACGCGACCGTCTTCACCCGCGACGCGCTCGGTGTCCTCCCCGCCAACCCGGGCTACGGCTCCGCCCCGCTCGCCGGTTTCGTCCGCAGCGCGGTGGCCGAGGGGCACGCCCTGACGCACATCGACCTCTCCGGGCCGGGCGGCGACCTCGCCGCGCTCCACGAGATGGAGGCTTCTCAGCCGTACGACGGTCTCTCCACGCTCTACGTCGACGGTCTGCGCCACCGGCAGGCGGTCGAGCCGCTGGCGCTCCCCGCCACCGGGGCCTCCCTGGACGGTGAGGACGGCTTCCTCGTCGTCACCGGTGGGTTCGGCGGCATCGGAAGGATGCTCGTCGCCCTGCTGCTGCGCCGCTTCCGGCGCAACGTCCTGGTGCTCGGCCGCCGTGACGCGTCGGCGGTCCGGGACCGGATCAGCGAGTTCGAGGCCATCGCGCGCGAGCACGGCGGGGTCTTCGCCTACGCCCGGTCCGACCTCCAGGACGCCGCACAGCTCCGGGAGACCGTCCGGGACCACGCCACCACGTCCGGGCTGCCGCTGGGCGGGATCTTCCATCTGGCGGGCATGGTCCACGAGGCCCTGGTCGGCGAGCAGTCCACCGAGGAGCTGACGGAGGTCTTCAGGCCGAAGGTCGCCGGTCTGCACCTGCTGGGCGAGCTGCTCGTCCGGGAGCACCCGGGCGCCTTCCTCACCACCTTCGCCAGTGCGCGCAGCCTGGCGCCGGGGGCGACCGTCTCGGCATACGTCGCCGCCTCGGACTTCGCCGGGCACTACTCGGCCCACCTCCGCTCCCGGGGCGTCCGCGCGACGTCCGTGGCGTGGGGTGTCTGGGACGAGACGGGCATGAGCCGGAACCTCAAGGTGAACCGGGCCCTGCACCGGCGGGGCATCGAGACCGTCGAGCCGCTCCAGGCGCTCGGCGCCCTGCTCGGCGCGCTCCGCTCGGACCGGCCGAGCCTGTACATCGGTGTCGACGGCTCACGTCTCCCCCAGGGGCTGGCGGTCGAGGAGCCGGTGAACGAAACCGCCTGTGTCGTCACGGACTTCAGCGAGTTCGAGCGGCTCTTCGCGCCACACGCCGAGGCCGTGGAGAGCGCGGTCCGCGAGCGCGTCGGCGGTACGCGGCCGGTGCGGTACGCGATCCTGGACGAGCTGCCCGTGGACCGCAACGGGCAGGTGGACCGGGACATGGTCCTGGACCGGCTGGACGTGCTGCGCGGCGCGGTGACCGTCGAGGAGCCCCGGAACGCCACCGAGGAGCGCATACGCGACATCTGCCGGACGGTGTTCCGGGTCGGGACCATCGGGGTGACGGAGAACCTGTTCGACCTCGGTGCCGACTCGATCGCCACCATCCAGCTGCTCGCGAAGCTCCGGGACGACGGGGTCGCCGTGGTCTCGCACGAGGAGTTCTACCGGGAACCGACGATCCGTCACCTCGCTTCGCAGGCGGCGCCGGAGAGCGCTCCGGGCACGCCGGACGCCCTTCCCGCGACGGCCGTCGAGGTCACGGACGAGCTACCGCTCACCCCGCAGCAGCGTCGGCTCTGGTTCCTCTTCCAGGCCGATCCGACGAGCCCCTACTACAACAACACCGTCTCCATCGAGGTGTCGGGCGGTGTGGTCCGGCCGCTGCTGAAGACCGCGCTCATGACGCTGGTCGCCCGGCACGAGGCGCTGCGCGTACGGTTCCGGGAGGACGTCTCCGGGGCCGTACGGCAGCACGTCGTCCCGATCGAGGACGTGGACCTGCCGTTCGCCGAGCACGATCTGCGGGACCTTCCCGAGCACGAGCGGGCCCGCAGGCTGGACACGCTCATCGCGGACTCCGCCGCCACCCCGTTCGACCTGCTGGCCGAGCTGCCGGTGCGGGCCGCCATCGTGACGAGTACGGACGAGCACGTCACCCTCGTGCTGACCATCCATCACATCGTCTCGGACGGCTGGTCGATGGGGGTGATCCTCTCCGATCTCTCGGCGATCCACGACGACCTCCTGCACCACGGCGCACCGAAGCTGACGCCGGTGCGGGGGCTCTACGGCCGGTACGTCGCCGACGTGACCGCGTACGAGAACTCACCGGGCTACCAGCAGCAGCTGGCGTACTGGACGGACCAGCTCCAGGAGGTGGCGGTCCCCGCCGAGCTGCCGACCCGGGCGAACACGGCGGAGGCCCTTACCTCCGACGGCGAGCACCACGAGTCCACCGTGGGCCCCGAGGTGCTGCGCGGTCTGCGCAGGCTGGCGCGCGACCACGACGTCTCGCTGTACGTCCTGCTGCTCGCGGCCTACTCCGTCCTCCACCAGCGGCTGACGCTCAGTCAGCATGTCCGGCTGGGCACGCTGATCGCCAACCGGAGCCTGGGCAACACGTCGGACATGGTCGGATTCCTGGCCAACACCCTGCCGCTGGACATCGAGATCGACGACGACGCGCCCTTCTCCGCCCTGGTGCGGCAGGTCAAGCGCAAGGTCATCGGGCTGCACGACAACCAGGACGTCCAGTTCGACTCGCTGGTGCAGGCCCTGCAGCCGGAGCGGGTACACAACAAGAACCCGCTGTTCCAGGTGCTGTTCGTGCTCCAGAACGCCCAGATCGAGCGGATCTCCACCCCGCAGGCGGACTGGAGGCTGAAGATCTGGGAGAGCGACACCGCGAAGTTCGACCTCTCCGTCCAGGCCTTCGAGCGGGACGGGGATCTCGATCTCGTCTTCGAGTACCGCCGCGATCTCTTCGCCCGGCAGGACGTCGAACGCTGGGTGGAGGCCTACCACACGGTCCTGCGTGACCTCCCGTCCCTGGTGGACCCGGAGGTCGGCCGGATCGAGATCGTGTCGCCGGCCGAGCGGGAGCGCATCCTGTCGGTGAACGGCCCGCTGGACGCGCCCCTGCCGTCGTCGATCCCGGCGGTCCTCTCCGGCGTGGTGCGCGAGCGCGGTGACCGTACGGCCCTGGTCATGGGCGGGGAGTCGTACACCTTCGCGCAGCTCTGGGAGCGGTCGGCCGCCTACGCCGCGTATCTGCGGGCGGAGGGCGTCACGCCCGGCAGCCGCGTCGGGATCATGGCCCGCCGCTCGCCGCACGTGGTGATCGCGATGATCGCGGTGGCCCGGCTGGGGGCGGCCTACGTCCCCGTACGGCCGTCCGACCCGGAGGAGCGCCGCAGGCTGGTGCTCGCCGACTCCGAGGCCGTGGTCCTGCTCGACGACCGCGCGGATCAACCACTGGGTGCTGTACGACAGTTGCCGCTGGCGGTCTACGACACCCCGGACTCGGGGGCCGAGGACGGCCGGCACGCTCCGGATGCCGCGTCGACCCCGGCGTACATCATGTACACCTCGGGCTCCACGGGCCGGCCCAAGGGTGTGGCCGTCTCCGTCGAGAACGTCCTCAGGCTGGCGTACGAGCCGGACTTCGTCGAGCTCGGCGCCGGGGACGTGGTGCTGCAGACGGGTTCGCTGACGTTCGACGCCTCCACGCTGGAGGTCTGGGGTGCGCTGCTGAACGGGGCGGAACTCCATCTCGTCGACGAGCACGTGCTGTTGGACGTCACCGCGCTGCGCGAGGCGATCGACGGTTCGGGTGCGACGGTCATGTGGATGAGCGCGCCGCTCTTCAGCCAGATCGTGGACTCCGACCCGGGTGTCTTCGGCCGGCTGCGGCAGCTGCTCGTGGGCGGTGACGTACTGCCGCCCCGGCAGATCCGGGCGGTGATCGAGGCGTGCCCCGGCATCCGGATCATCAACGGATACGGGCCGACCGAGAACACCACCTTCTCCACGACGTACCGCATCCCCGACGACGTCCCGGCGGACCGGGCGATCCCGATCGGACGGCCCATCGGCCACTCCTCCGCGTATGTGCTGGGCTCCGGCGGGCGGCTCCAGCCCATCGGGGTCCCGGGTGAACTCCACGTCGGCGGGCGGGGCGTGGCGCTCGGGTACGTCAACCGGGACGACCTGACGGCGGCCTCCTTCACCGAGGACCCGTTCGCCGCGGGCGGCCGGATGTACCGGACCGGTGACCTGGTCCGGCTCAACGACGACCTGGACATCGAGTTCATCGGGCGCGCGGACCACCAGGTCAAGGTGCGCGGCTTCCGGGTGGAGCTGTCCGAGATCGAGCTGGCCGTCCGCTCACTCGCGTACGTCCGGGACGTGGCGATCGAGGCGCGGACGCCGGAGGGCGGCACCCTGCGGCTGGTCGCGTTCTACTCGGCCGACGGCGACGCGGACATCCGGGCCGACCTGGAGCGGCTGCTGCCGGACTACATGGTCCCCGCCGTCTTCGTCCGGCTCGACCAGCTCCCGCTGGACCGGAACGGCAAGGTCGACCGGCGGCAGCTCGCCACCATCGACGCCGTCGCCGGTGACACGGGCGGCGGGGCTACGGGTCCCGACGAGGACCTGGGGCCGCAGGGCGAGGAGCTGCGGCGCGTCTGGGCCGATCTGCTCGGCTTCGACACGTTCACCGCGGACGACAACTTCTTCAGCCTGGGCGGGGATTCGATCCAGGTCATCCAGATGACCAACCGGCTCCGCGGCGCCGGGTACCAGGTCTCCGCGAAGGAGGTCTTCGAGAACCAGTCGATCCGCAAGCTGGCCGCGCTGCTGGTCCCGCACGCCTCCGCGTCCCTCGCGGACCCGTCGGTGAACACCGTCGAGCGGGCGGAAACGGCCGAACTCGCCCCCGTACACGCGTGGTTCTTCGAGACGCTCGGCAACGACGACTGGCACGACCACTGGAACCTGCCGCTCGTCCTGGACCTCGACGAGGACTACCCGCTCCCCCGGATCGCAGGGGCGCTGCGGGCGGTGCAGGAGCAGCACCCGGCGCTGCGGGCCCGGTTCTGGCGGGACGGTGCCACCTGGCACTACCAGGAGGGGCTACCCGCCCACGACATCCCCGTGCGCGAGTGGACCACCGAGCGGGTGGCCGACATCCAGCCGCAGTTGACGGCGTTGCAGCAGGCGCTCAGCGTCGGCGAGGGCCGGATGCTGCTGGCGGGCAAGGTGAACGCGGGCGGCAGGGTCAAGCTCGTCCTGGCGCTGCACCACCTGATCAGCGACGGCGTCTCGCTGCGCGTCCTGGCCCGTGACCTCCGCACCGCGCTGCGCGAGGGCCCGGACGGGGTGCGGCTGCCGGCCGTCGCGGCGACCTTCTCGTCCTGGATCGCCGCCACCCACCGGCGGGTCGCCTCACCCGAGGTCCAGGGGCAGATCCCGTACTGGACCGAGGTCGCCTCGCAGGTCCGCAGCCCCTTCCCCCGTACCGTGCTCACGGAATCCGCCACGGTGGACCGGGAGTTCACGGTCGGCCCGGAGGCCACGGACCGGCTCGCCCGGATCGGCGCCTCCCTCGCCGGGGCCGAGCTGCAGCACGCGCTGCTGGCCGCGCTCACCCGGGCGTACGGCGAGGCGTTCGGCGAACCGGAGTTCCCCGTCCTCCTGGAGGGCCACGGCCGGTCGGACTCGCCCGGCTCCCCGGACATCTCCGGGACGGTGGGCTGGTTCACCAGCATGTATCCGACCGTGCTGCGGGGTGCGGGCGACGGAGGTCCGGTCGCGGACGTCCGGGCCGTGCGGGAGCAGCTGAAGGCGATACCCAACGGCGGGGACGACTACGGGGTCCTGGCCTATCTGGACCACTCCGTGCCGCCGCTCGTCTCGGCCGTGCCGGTCGCGTTCAACTACCTCGGGGCGATGCCCGGCGGGATGGAGCTGGCGAGTTCGGCGTACGGGGACTTCCGCTCGGGAGCGTCCCGGCGTGAGTGCGCCGTCGAGTTCAACATCTTCAAGTACGGCGACGACCTCAAGGTGTCGATGCGGGTGGACTACGCCTTCGCCGGCTCCCCGCAGGTGGTGGAGCTGCTGGAGGCGTACGAGCGGAATCTCCTCGCGCTCGCGGAGAGGCTCGACGGGCTCACGGCCCTGGTCCCGGCGACGGAGGAGCCGGGCGCCGCCGTGCCGGCCGCGGACCGGGAGGCCGTCCTCGCGTCGTACGGTGCCGACGCCCAGCACATCCTGCCCCTGACAGCTACTCAGGAGGGTCTGCTCTACCACCAGTTGATGCACCCGGACGGCAGCGACTACTTCGGCCAGGTGGTGACCACCCTCTCCGGGAATCTCGACCTCGCCGCGTTCGAGGCGGCGTGGAGCATCGTCATCGCCGAGAACGAGATGCTGCGGACCGTCTACGGCTGGGAGGGTCTCGCGCAACCCGTGCAGATCGTCCTGGACGCGGTGGACTTCCGGATCGACCACCGGGACCTGACGGACCGGAGCGGTGAGGCCGAGCGCCGGCAGGCGGTGGACGATCTCCTCGCCGCCGACATCGCGGCCGGGTTCGATCTCACCAGCGGCCCGCTGCTGCGGGTCACGGTCGTGCGGACCGCCGCCGACGAGCACGTCTTCGCCTTCAGCTTCCCCCATGTGTCGCTGGACGGCTGGAGCGTGTTCCGGATCCTCGCCCGGACGCTGGAGCTGTACGACGCCGGGGTGCCCGAGCCGGGCGCGGTCGAGCCCGCGCCGAGCTTCCGGAGCTACGCGGAGTGGCTGCGGAACCTCGATCTCACCGAGGCCCGTGACCACTGGGCGCGCTATCTCACGGACGCCACCCCCTGGGTGCTGCCGCCGGAGGCGCGGTCGACGGCCGAGGAGAACCGCTTCTCCCAGCTGGACCTGGTGCTCGACGAGGACGAGACCGCACTGGTGCGGGAGTTCGCGGCCGGGGCGCACTGCACCCTGAGCACCGTGCTCCAGACGGCCCTGGCCCTGACCCTGCGCATCGTGTCGGGCGCGGACGACGTGCTCTTCGGTGTCACGGTCTCCGGACGCTCCCCCGACGTGCCGGATGTGGAGCGGGTGGTGGGGCTGCTCATCAACACGCTGCCCATGCGGGTGCGGATGGCCGACGACCAGCCGGTGGAATCCCTCATGGGGCGCATTCAGACCGACGGTTTCAGTGCCATCGAGCACAGCGGGATGGCGACCACCCACATTCTGGAGAGTGCCGGGAGCGGAAAGAACCGTGCGCAGTTCAGCGTGCTGTTCATCCTGGAGAACTATCCGCTGGGTCCGGAGTTCCTGACCTCGAAGAATCTGCGGATCGGGCCGTTCGCGAGCCATGAGCGGACGAACTACGAACTGACCGTGGTCGCCATTCCGGGCGAGCGGCTCACCGTGCGGTTCTCGTCGATGACCGGCGTGGTGGAACCCACGTGGGTCTCCGCGTTCATGGGGCTGTTCCGCACCGCCCTCCACCAGGTCGCCTCGGGCCACCGGCTGGTGGCGGATGTGGACGGCGTCGACACGACGGAGCTGGCCGAACTGCTCCGGGGCGCGGAGGACGCGCCGACCGTGGAGGCCGAGCACGAGGACCAGCTGGAGTTCTTCGAGAAGTACCGCGGCCCGGTGTTCGTGCTGGACGAGAAGTCCCGCCCCTGCCCGATCGGCGTTCCCGGCCATATCCATGTGGCGGCCGACTCGGTCTCCGATCTCCCCGTCGACGGCGAATGGGCCCAGTGGATGGCGGAGGGCGAGATCGAACCCGGATTCCCCTCGGCCCACCGGCACCTCTATCCCACGGGTGATGTCGGTATGTGGACGAGCCGCGACTCCATCAAGCTTCTTGACTGATCCAAGGAAAACAGGGTTTATCATGCCGATTCGCAACACCCAGCGCGTATCCGAGCTGATTCGCCACCAGGGGCGGCGCTATCCCGTCGCCGTGGTGGAGGCACGCGTCCGGGAGGTCGCCGACGTGGCGGAGTGCGCGGCCGTGCAGCTGCGCACCGCGGGCGGCTCGACGCGTTCCGTGGCCTTCGTCCGGACGGTGTCGGGGCGGGCGCTCACCGTCGAGAGCCTGTCGGGGCTCCCGGTGGACGACGTGGTCACCGTCTCCTGCCTGCCGCTGGACGGCGGGGGCGCGGTGGACTACGCGTCACTGCGGCAGGCGGCGCTGGTGGACGCGCCGCAGCTGGCGGAGCTGGAGGCCGGGTGGCGGGAGAGCCACGGGCTGGGCGAGAGCGTCGTGCTGTACGGGGAGTCGTACGACTACGGCGCCCCGCTGGCCCGCCGCGCATACGCCCCCGCCGGCCCGGCGCCGGTGGAGGTCGGGTCCGAGCCGATACCGGGGGCGGCTGGCGCCGTGCCCGCGTACATCCAGGGGCCGCCGCTGCTGCCCGCACCCGGTGACGTGAGGACGCTGCCGGAGGCGCTGTACCGGGCCGCGCGCAGCGGTTCCGGGCGCGGGTGCCACTTCGTGGACGCGGCCGGCGGTGAGGTGTTCCTTCCGTATGCCGAGCTGCTGGGGCGGGCCGAGCGGGTGTCGGCCTTCCTCCGGGCCGACGGGGTCGCCCCCGGGGACCGGGTCCTGCTCCTCGGCTCCGGGCAGGAGGAGTTCGTCGTCGCGCTGTGGGGTGCGCTGCTGGCCGGGGCGGTGGCCGTTCCGGTGACGCCGTCGGCGGACTACCGGGAGCGCCGGGCCGAGGCCGAGAGCCTGCGGCGGATCTGGACGACGGCCCACGAGCCGCGGGTCCTGGCCTCCTCCGCGCTGGTGGAGGCGGTCCGGCCGCTGCTGGAGGGGGCTTCCCTGCTGTCGCTGGCCGAGGCCGAGCGGTGCGCCGCCGCGCCGGTCGTGGTGGACGTCGATCCAAAGTCGCCCGCGGTGATCCTGTTCACCTCGGGGAGCACCGGCACCCCGAAGGGGGTGGTGCAGTCCCATGTGAACATCGTGCACAAGCAGCGGGCGGCGGTGCAGCACAGCGGTTACGCGGCGGACGACGTCTTCCTCAACTGGCTGGCCATCGAGCACGTGGTCGGGCTCATCCACTCCCACCTGCTCCCCGTCCACCTGGACGCCGCCCAGGTCCACGCGGCCACCGACCACGTCCTGGCGCGGCCGACGCGGTGGCTGGACCTGGCGACCCGGCACCGGGCGACCATCACCTGGGGCCCGAACTCCATGCTGGCCCTGCTCGCGGACACCGTGGCGGGCGGCGAGCCGGGCGACTGGGACGTGTCGGCCCTGCGCCGCTGGATCAACGCGGGCGAGCAGGTCCACTTCACCACCTGCCAGCGGCTGTTGGGGCTGCTGGAGCGGTACGGGCTGCCCGCGCAGGCCATCAAGCCGGAGTGGGGCATGTCCGAGACGTGCAACATGGTCGTGGTCTCGGACGCGCTGGAGTACGGGAAGTCCACCGGCGTGCAGCACGTGGACCGGATCCACCCGGACGGCCGGATCACCTTCGCGGCCTCGGAGTCGACCGCGCCGAGCCGGTTCGTCGAGTGCGGCCGGGTCTATCCGGGCGTGGACGTGCGGGTCGTCGACGACGCGGGCGATCTGGTCGACGAGGGCGTGGTGGGCCACTTCCAGGTGCGCGGGCTGACCCGGCTGGTGGAGTACTTCAACAACCCCGAGGCGAACGCCGGGTTCTTCCGCTCCGACGACTGGTTCGACACCGGGGACCTGGCGTTCGTCCGGGACCGCAGGGTCACCTTCACCGGCCGTGGCGCCGACCTCATCATCGTCAACGGCGTCAACATCCAGAACGTCGACCTGGAGGCCGTCGTCGAGACGGTGGACGGCGTCCTGCCGTCCTTCGCCGCCGCCTGCTCGGTCCGCGACGAGGACGACGTCACCGACCATCTGGCGATCTTCTACGCCTCCGAACTGACCGCCCAGGACGCCCTGTTGCGGCAGATCAAGGAGATCCAAGCCGCGCTGCGCCGGGAGTTCGGCCTCTCCGCGCGCCATGTCGTGCCCCTGCCCGCCGGCGAGATCCCGAAGACGAGCATCGGGAAGATCCAGCGGAGCAAGCTGGTCGCCCGGCTCCAGGACGGCACGCTCGACGAGCGCCTCCACGCCGTCGGGCAGACGCGGGGTGCGGGGGCGGCGTTCGTGCCGCCGTGGTTCTTCGTGGAGACCGAGCAGCCGCGGGTCCTGCCCGCAGCGGACGGCCGGCCGGTGCTGCTCGACGTGGTGGGCGGCGAACCGGCGGAGCGCGCCGAGGTCACCCGCGTACTCTCCCGGGACCTTGCCGTGCAGGCACCCGGGGAGATCCCCGAGGGCACGCTCGACACGGTGGTCGATCTACGGCTGACCCGGGCCGGCTGGGAGAGCGGGGCGGTCTCCGAGCTGATCGCCGACACCACGGCGGCCGTCGCGGCACGCACCGCCGCGCGGAAGCTGCGGATCGCCCTGGTCACCGTCGCCGGACAGGCGCGGGACGATCTCGCGCGGGCCCAACTGGGCGCCCTCCAGGGCTATGTGCAGAGCGTCAACGCCGAGGCCGGTGAACCGGTGGTCGTGTGGGTCGACGCCGACACGGTCGACGAGACCAACGCGGGACTGCTGGCACGGGAGTTGGTGGCGTACGCCCCCGCCCCGGCCGTCGCGTACCGCGCGGGGACCCGTACCGAGCGGGCGCTCGCCCCGGCTCCGCGCGACCCCGGCGGGGTGGCGGCCGAGATCAAGCAGGGCGGCCGGTACCTCGTGACCGGTGGCCTCGGCGGGGTCGGGCGGGAGCTGTCCCGTTTCCTCGCGGAGAAGTACGGTGCCCGGCTCGTGCTCGTCGGCAGCACGCCGGCCGAGCGGCTCGACGAGGAGCGCGCCCAGGCGCTCAAGGCCCTGGAGGCCCGGACCGACGTCCGGTACGCCGCCGTCGACCTGGCCGCGGCCGACGCGCCGGACCGGCTCCGTGCCGCGCTGCGGTCGGTCACGGACGGGCGTATCGACGGGGCGTTCCACCTGGCCGGTCTCGGCAACTTCGGTGCGGACGAGGGGCTGGACGGGCTCGACGGCGCCCCGCGCCTCGACGCGGACCGGCTGGAGCGGTACACGGCCCTGAAGGTGCGGGGCATGGCGGCGCTGGCCGGGGAGCTGGCCAAGGACGCGCTGCTCGTCGGGTTCAGCTCGGTGAACGCCTACTTCGGGGGCGCCGGGTACACCGAGTACTCCGCCTCCAACAGCGCCCTAAACGCCTCCGTCCGGGTCCTGCGGGAGCAGGGGTACCGGCGCGCGATGTCGCTGGGCTGGAGCGCGTGGACCGGTACGGGCATGTCGGGCGGGGCCGGTGCGGGGATGCCGGTCGAGCGGCGCGGTTTCGTCTCCCTCGACGTCGACCTGGCACTGGAGTCGGTCGACATCGCGGTCCGGCGCAATCAGGCGGTCACCTACGTCGGCCTGGACGGTACGCACCCCGATGTGGCCTCGCAGGTGCGCCACAAGCCCGGCTGGGCCCTGGTGCCGCGCTACTTCTACGCGGCGGGGAGCGAGCTGCCCTCGGGTGAACTCACCAAGCTGTCAGCCGTGTTGGTGACGTCGAAGGTGGACGGGATCCCCCGGAAGGCCGACGGTCACATCGACACGGTCCGGCTGCTCCAGGCCGTCGGCACCACGGCCGCGGCCGCTCCGCCGGAGACCCCGACGGAGCAGCGGCTCGCTGCGCTGTGGGAGGAGATCCTCGGCACGGAGAACCTCGCGCGCGACGACGACTTCTTCATGCTCGGCGGCCACTCCCTGATGGCGGCCCGGCTGGCCAACGACATCCGGCGGGAGTTCGGGGTACCGATCGCGCTGCACGAGTTCTTCAGGAGCTCGCGGCTCTCCGCCGTGGCCGCCCTGATCGACGGGAAGGCGGCGGCGGACGCCCCCGAGGAACCCCGCCCCCGGGCCCGGGTGGCGGACGACGGCCTCTCCAGCGCCCAGCGGCGGATCTACTTCGCGGAGAAGGTGGAGCCCGAGCTGGCGCTCTACAACATCGTGGCCGCCTGGGAGTTGGACGGCGCGCTGGAGGCCAGGCTGCTGGAGAAGGCGCTCGTCCACGTCACCCGTCGCCATGAGTCGCTGCGTACGGCGTTCGACACGGTCGACGGCGCCCCGCGCGCCCGGCTGGTCGAGTCGCCCGCCGTCCCGCTGGACCATGTGGACCTGCGGGACCGGGAGGCGGCGGAGGCCGAGTCGGTGCTCAGGGAGACCCTGGACCGGGAGCTGGCGCACACGTACGACCTGGCGGCGGCGCCGCTCGCCCGCTACACCCTCGTAAGTCTCCCCGGCCCGAGGGACGTTCTGGTCGTCTCGCACCACCACATCGCCTCCGACGGCTGGTCGCTGAGCGTCTTCATGCGCGATGTGGTGACCGTCTACAACGCGCTGGTCTCGCAGGACATCCCGCTGCTGGCCGCGCTGCCGCCGGGCATCACCGAGGCAGTGGCCCGGCAGGACGCGGCCGGTGCCGCATCCGGGGCGGCGGCGGACCACTGGCGCGGGGTGCTGGAGCAGGCGCCCGAACCGCTGTCGCTGCCCACCGACTTCAGCCGCCCGCAGCTCCAGTCGTACGCCGGGGACACCCTCTTCCTCGAACTGGACCGGGACGAGGTGCGCCGGATCGCCGGGGCCGCCGCGTCGACCGGGGTGTCGAGCGCGGTGTTCCTGGCCACCGCCTTCAGCCTCTTCCTCTCCCGGCTGAGCGGTCAGCGGGAGTTCTTCGTCGGCATGCCGGCGATGCGGCGGGACGATCCGGCGCTGCTGGACGCGGTGGGCATGCTCGTCAACACGCTCCCCTGCCGGGTGTCGCTCGCCGACTCCGCGTCCGTACGGGATCAGTGCTCGGCGGTCCACCGGTCCATGACGGGGCTCCTGGAGCACCAGGACTATCCGTTCGACCACATGGTCACCAACTTCGCCGAGGGCCGGGACACTTCGCGCCCGCCCATCGTCCAGACCATGTTCAACTACGTCCCCCGGGAGGAGTTCCCGGAGTTCACCGGGGCCGCCCGGACGCCGCTGGACCTGCGGCACCGCATCGCCCGTTTCGACCTCTCCCTCCACGCGTACGAGCGCGCCCACGGGCTCACCCTGGCCTTCGAGTACGCGACCTCGCTCTTCCGCGAGGAGACGGTCGACGGCTGGCGCGCGCACTTCCGTACGCTGCTGTTCTCGATGGCCGACGCACCCACCGCCCCGGTACGGGAGTTGAGCGTGCTGACCCCCGCCGAGCAGGCGGAGACGGTGCGCCTGGCCGTCAACACACGGGAGGACGCACCCACCGGCTCCATCGCCGCGGCCTTCGCGGAGACGGTCCGGGCCCATGGCGACCGGACGGCCGTGGTGCACGGCGAAGAGGAGCTGACCTACCGGGAGTTGGACGCCCTCAGCTCCTCGCTCGCGGCCCGGCTGCGGGAGCGGGGCGTGGGCGTCGGTGACCGGGTCGCGGTGGACGCCGAGAAGGCCGCCACCACGGTCACGGGCATCCTCGGCGTGCTCAAGGCGGGTGGGGCGTACGTCCCGGTCGACCCCGAACTGCCGCCGGAGGTCGCCGCGTCCATCCTCCGCGCGGGCGGCATCCGCCACCGCCTCTCGGCCCGGGGCCTCACCCGGATCGACGCGGCGGGCGAGCCCGAGGGGGAGACGGTCGCGCTCCCCGTCCGGGAGACCGGGAGCGAGGCGTCCCCCGTCACCGGGGAGCACGAGGCGTACGTCATGTTCACCTCGGGCACGACGGGGCTGCCCAAGGGCGTCTCCATCGGCCAGTCGAGTGTGGTGGGGCTGGTCCGGGAGCCGGGCTGGATCACGCTCGACGAGAACGTACGGGTGCTCCAGACGGGCGCGCTCTCCTTCGACGCGTCCACCTTCGAGATCTGGGCGGCGCTCCTCAACGGCGGCACCCTGATCCTCACGGAGAAGGACACCGTCCTCGACGTCACCGCGCTCCGGCGGGAGATCCAGCTGCGCCGGCCCACCCTGATGTGGGTGAGCGCACCGCTGTTCCACCAACTGACGGACGCGGACGCCACGTTGTTCGCCGGGGTGGCGGAGCTGGTGGTCGGCGGCGACGTCGTCTCGCCCGCCCGGGTGAACCGTGTGCTGGAGGGGTGCCCCGGCATCCGCGTCACCAACGGGTACGGCCCGACCGAGAACACCACGTTCAGCACCACGTTCTCCACGGACCGGCCCGTGGACGGCGCCCTCCCGATCGGGCGCCCCTTCCCCGGCCGGATCGCCCTCCCGCTGGACGACACGGGCGCGCTCGTCCCGTACGGCGTGCTGGGCGAGCTGTACGTGGGCGGCGAGGGGCTCGCCCTCGGGTACGTCGGCAACGAGGAGGAGGCCGCCCGCCGCTTCGTGGAGGTGGCGGCCCTGCCGGGCGTTCGGCTCTACCGGACGGGCGACTGGGTCACCCTCGACCGTGACGGCCGGCTCCACTACCACGGGCGGCGCGACGGCCAGGTCAAGGTCCGGGGCCACCGCGTCGAGCTGAACGCCGTGCGGAGCGCGCTCTGCTCCCTGCCCGGGGTGCGGGACGCGTTCGTCGTCGCCGGTGCGGAGAGCGCGGGGGCCCTGACGGCCCATGTCGCCGCCGAGGGGCTGGGGGTGGCCGGGATCCAGGAGGGCGTGCGCCGGCTGATCCCGCCGTACGCGGTGCCGTCGGTCGTCCATGTCTACGACGCGCTGCCGCTCAGGAGCAGCGGCAAGGTGGATGTCGCACGGCTGCGTTCGGGAGACGCGGAAGGGGTGCCCGAGGCGCCGGGACGTTCCGCCGAACTCACCGCACGTGAAAGGGTGTTGCTCGACGCCTACCGGTCCGTCCTGGGGCGGGAGCACGTCGGCCCGGACGACTCCTTCTTCGACCTCGGGGGCGACTCGCTGCTGACCATCAAGCTGGTCTCGGTGCTCCAGGGCGAGGGCGTGCCGGTCGACCCGAAGCAGGTGTTCCTGTACCCGGAGGTCCGCGGCCTGGCGAAGGCGCTCGACGAGCGCGCGGCGGGCGGGAGTCCGGCCACGGGGGACCCCACGGCGAAGCTGGTGCGGCTCAACCCGCGCGGCGGCGACGGGCCGGGGATCGTCTTCGCACCCCCGGCCGGCGGGACCGTGCTCGGCTACATCGAACTGGCCCGCCATCTGCGGGGGTTCGGGGAGATCCACGGGGTGGAGGCGCCGGGACTCGGCGCCGGTGAGACCCCGGTCTACCCGTCGTTCGAGGAGATGGTCCAGTTCTGCTCCGACTCGGCGGCCGGGGTGGCCGGTGACGGCGTCTACATCGGCGGCCACTCCCTGGGCGGGCACATCGCCTTCTACCTCGCCACCATGCTGCTGGACCGGGGCATCAGGCCGAAGGGGCTCATCATCCTCGACACCCCGCCGAGGCTGGGCGACATCCCGGTGGCCGACGCGGACCTCACCGAGGAGGAGACCAAGGTCTTCATCCTCGCCATGGGGATCGGCGGGATGCTGGACCAGGACCGGGACGCGCTGAAGGACCTCCCGTACGAGGAGGCGAAGCAGCTGCTCCTGGACCGGGCGAAGAACGACCCGCGGGTCTCCGCATTCCTCAGCGAGGACTATCTGGACCGTTTCCTGCGGCTCCAGATGCACCAGCTGATGTACTCGCGGGACGTGGTCCTGCCCCAGCGGAAGCTGGACATCCCGGTCCATGTGTTCCGGACCAAGAACCACGCACCGGAGGTCGCGCGTCTGTTCTCGGCATGGGAGAACTACGCGGCGGGCGAGGTGACCTTCGTCGACATCCCCGGGGACCACGCCACGATGCTCAGGGCGCCCCATGTCAGCGAGGTCGCCCAGCTGCTGGACCGCCACTGCGGGCTGTCGTCCGAGGAGGGCCCGCGCGGCTAGCCGCGCGGGGCTCCCCCGCACCCTCTCCGGTGCCGTTCGGCACGACGCCGCCGACGGCACCGGAGGGGCGCCACCTCGATGGACATACGCGGCCGGGCCCGTACCCCCCACGGCCAGGCTCCGACCCAGGGACGCACGGACATTTCCATGATTGACCATCACTCCACAGCTCTGCCGGGACCGGGACCCTCGGCGGTGGCGATCGTCCTGTCCGCCGAGGAACGGGCGGAACTGAGGGCCCGCGCCGAGTGGCCGGACCGGCGGCGGGCCGAACGGGCCCGGATCGTCCTCGCGTGCGCCGACGGCATGTCGAACATGGGCGCTGCCCGGTCGCTCGGGGTCGCGGTCAAGACCGTCGCCAAATGGCGCCGCCGCTTCGCCGCCGAGGGGATGGCGGGGCTCGACGACGCCTGCCGCGCCGGCCGGCCCAAGGCCGATCTGGTGCTGGGCGAGGACGAGCGGGCGCAGCTCACCCGGTGGGCCAGGCGGGCGAAGACCGCGCAGTTCCTGGCGCTGCGCTCGAAGATCGTGCTGCGCTGCGCGGAGGGCGTGACGAACCGGCAGGCGGCGGCCGACCTCGGTGTCGACGAATCGACCGTGGAGCGGTGGCGGGCCCGGTTCATCGCCCGCCGTCTCGACGGGCTGCGCGACGAGCGCCGGCCGGGGCGGCCGCCGTCGATCCGGCCCGGTCAGATCGAGGACGTCATCGTGGCGACCTTACAGACCAGTCCGGGCGTGGACACGCACTGGACCCGGGCGCTGATGGCACAGCGCACCGGGCTGTCGAAGTCGACGATCGGGAGGATCTGGAAGAGGTTCGACCTCAAGCCTCATCTCCAGGACGCGTTCCGGCTCTCCGCCGATCCGCGGTCCGGCGCAGAGTCCGTGGGCCTGGCCGGTCTGTTCCACGCGCCGCCTCAGCGGACGGTGGTGCTCTGCGTCGGCGGGGACGGCGTCGGCGGCGACCGGACGCCGTCGCCGCCCGGTCCGCCCGGCCCCCGCCCGTACGCCACCCCTCTGCGCCACACGGTCGACCGCCTCTTCGCCACCGGGACGGCAGAGGTGGCCGGTGACGGGGTGGGCGGTGGGCGTCCGCCCACGCCGACCGCCGCGTTCCGGGAGTTCCTGGTCGCGGTGGAGCGGGCGGTGCCCAGGGGTCTCGACGTCCACCTGGTCTGCGACGGGCCCGCCGCCCGGAGCGCGCCCGAGATCGGCGCCTGGCTGGCCGAACGCCCCCGCTTCCACGTCCACCCGACCCCGGCCGGTTCGTCGTGGCCGGAGCAGCTCGACCGGTGGCTGGGCCTGCTCACCGACCGTTCCGTACCGGCGGAGTCCCTGGGGCGGCAGATCACGGCGTGGCACTCCGGCGGGACGCGCTCCCTGGGGCCGTTCGCCTGGACCGGACCGGCCGGGGAACCGCGCACGGGTTCCGGATCGCGGGCCGGGTGACGGTGTCGGTACGGTGACGGGTCCCCGCCCCCGTCACCGTACCGACGCCGTCGTCGTCACCGTGCGGATGCCCCGCCACCGGACCGGCGGAGCCCCCGGGCCAGATGGAGTCCGACCCCCAGGGCCAGGACCAGCACACAGCCGGAGAAGACCAGGCCCGCGTCGCGCAGCCCCAGCCACAGGGTGAGGGCGCCCACGCCCACCACCGGCAGCGAGATGCCCAGATAGGCGACGACGAAGAACGCGGAGACCGTGGCGGCCCGGTGCTCCGCCGGTGCCGCTCCGCTGATCGCCGTCACCGCGCCCCGGAAGGCCAGCCCCTGCCCCAGGCCGCCGCAGAGTGCCCCGGCGATGAGCAGGGGCAGCGAGGCGAGCAGCAGCGAGGCCGCCACCAGCACCAGTCCGGCGACCAGGACGAAGCACCCGCCCGGCAGGGCCCGCCGCTCCCCCACCCGGCCCATGAGCGCCTGCCCGGCCGTCGAGGCGAGGAAGACGGTGAAGACGACGAGCCCGGTCAGGGCCAGGTTGTGCACGTCGAGCGTCTCGGCCACGAACGCCGGGGCGACGGCGGTGAAGAGGCCCAGGAGGGAGAATCCGGCGAAGGCGGCCAGCGCGGAGGGGGCGAAGACTCCGCGCACCTGGGGCGGCACCGCGATCCCCTGCGGCCGGAGCCGGAAGCGCCGTACGCCGGAGGTGACCGTCTCGGGCAGCAGCCAGGTCAGCAGGGCGGCCACGGCGATCAGCGCCAGATGGGCCAGGAAGGGGAGCCGCAGGGGCCACGGCGCGTACTGGGCGAGCAGCCCCGCCAGCAGCGGCCCGCACCCGAGGCCGCCCATGTTGGCGGCGGTGGCGGCGAGTCCGGCTCGCGCCGCGCGCCCCGGCGGGGCGAGTTCCAGCACCGTGACGGTGGCGGCGCCGCTCAGCAGCCCGGCGGCGAACCCCGACAGCAGGCGGCCCGCGAAGAGGGCGGGGAGCCCGCCCTCGAAGAGGAAGCAGAGGGCGCTGGCCGCCGAGAAGCCGAGCGCGGCCAGCAGCACGGGCCGCCGTCCCGCCTCGTCGGAGACGTTCCCGGCGAGGAGCAGGGTGGCGATGACCCCCAGGGCGTAGACGGCGAAGACGATCGTCACCATCAGCTCGGAGAACCCGAGCTGTTCGCGGTAGAGGCCGTAGAGCGGGGTGGGCAGGGTGGTGCCGGCCATGCCGATCGCGAAGACGGCGGCCGCCGCCGGGTAGCCGGGGCGGCTCATGAACGCTGCGGGGGTGCGGCGGGGGTGGTCTGGCTGAGCACGCACCGCAGGTGGGCGGGATCGTCCGCGCGGCCGACGGGCACGGGGCCCGGCCCGCCGTCACGGTCGCCGTGGCCAGCGCTGTCGTCGTCACGGCCGTCCGGGGACGGCCCGGCGCGGTCTCCGCTGTCTGCCATTTTCCGAGCGTAGCCCCGGGGCGGGCGGCCCGCAGTTCATGGCCGCGGCCCGCCCGCCCCGGGTCATCGGCGGTGCCGGATCAGCGCGATCCGCCGTACCGCCGTTCGAAACCGGCGAACGCGGCCTCCTGGCGCCACTGGATCGCCGCCTTCGGGTTCTCCTCCAGGTGGCGGGCGCAGGCCGGGGCGGGCGGGGCGAAGCCCGGCCGGGATCCGGCGCAGGCGCGCACCGGGCGGTAGGCGGTGCGGCCGGGCCCGGTGGCCCAGAGGCCGGCCCCGTCGACGAAGGCGTACTCCAGCGAGGCGCGGGCCAGGTCCTTCAGCTCGGCGTAGCCCAGTCCGTAGGTCTCCCGGGCGTACTGGTACTCGTGGCTGATGTCGATGCGCGAGACGCCGGGGTCGTCGGTGGCGAGGACCACGGGGACGCCGTAGCGGCGGTAGGTGTCGAAGGGGTGGTCGTCGCCGGCCACGCCCAGGATCTGCTTGTTGCTGCTGAACGGCACCTCGACGGCGACGCGGCGCTCGGCCATCGTCCGGGCGAGGCCGCGCCAGTCGTCCTCGTGGACCAGGTCGACGCCGTGGCCGATGCGTTCGGCCCCGGCGACGAGCACGGCCTCGCGGATGTGGAAGGTGAGGTCCTCGGGCTTGACCAGGCCGGGGGTCAGTTCACCGGCGTGCAGGGTGAGCCGGACGTCCGGGTACTGGGTGCGCAGGTACTGGAGCATCCGCATCTGGAGGCTGTAGTTGCGCAGCGCGCTCTCCCCGTCCTCCGGCTGGACGAGGTTGACCGCGACGAACCGGGGGTCGCGCTCGGCGAGCCGGAGGCCGACGGCCATCTGGGTGAAGACCCGTTCCGGCGAACTGCCCCGGGAGACCTGGGAGATCCACCGTACGGGCAGCCGGCAGCCCGGTGCCGGGCGGCGGGTGTCGCACCGCGCGGCCTCGCGGAACTGGGCGTCGGCGGCGTCGGCCTCGCGGACCGCCTCGGCGACGACCTGGTCGAGCTTTCCGCCCGCGACGAGCTTGCGGTGGAAGGCGGCGAGGTCGGCGTCGTAGCCCACGGACTCGGCGAGCTTGCGCGCGCTGCCGGAGGCGGGGGTGACCAGGGTCTCCAGATAGAACTGGTTCTGGGCCACCACGGTGTCGGCGACGTTGGCGAGGAGCTTGCCCCGGTCGCGGGTCGCCTCCCCGAACTTGCCGAAGGTGTCGAAGAAGTGGTCGTGGCCGGACCGGTCGGCGGGGAAGTCCTGCATCGACCAGGCGCGGACGATGCGCAGGCGGAACTCGGCGTCCGTACGGGCGTCGGCGGCCGGACGCGTACCGGGCCCGCAGGGCGGTTGTACGGCGGTGTCCGTCGCGTCGATGCAGAGCCCGTTCTCGCCCGCGAGCTGGATCAGGTACTCGGTGGTGACCGCGCCCGACAGGTGGTTGTGCAGGTCGGCGCCCTTGGGCAGCGCGGCGAAGAAGCCCTTCAGCCGGGCGGGGTCGCCCTGCAGGGCGTCGAGCTGGGCGGAGGTCCGGCGCTCGGCCGGGGTGAGCGGGCGGTACGACACGGGCCCGGCGGCCGGGGCGGGCGGCTCCTGCGCGGGGGCGGCGGTGGCCGGGATCGCGGGCAGCACCGCGAGCAGGGCGAGTACGCCGATCCCGGCCGGGACAAGGGACTTGGGACGGCGTCGCGCCGTCCGGTTCGAGATGATCACCGCCAAATGATGGCTTCGGGTGGACGCGTTCCTCCTCCGGAGGCGGGGTTCGACAGCAAGATCCACTCGATCGGGCGGGAAGACTGTCTCATTCCCGTGGTAACGGCCTGATCAGGTGCTGGGGGCCAGCGCCGCGGCGCGGTCCAGGAGGGCCGGACGTTCCCGGAGGACCGCGGAGAACCGGTCCACCGCCTCCCCCACCGCCACCGCGGCGGCCGGGGCCAGGGCGACCGTGCCGTCGGGGCGGACGGTGATGTCCTTGTCCAGGGTGAACCACCCCGGCACGACGTGGGCGGCCCCCATCGACGTCAGGACCGGGCGCAACGCGTAGTCGATGGCGAGGACATGGGCCGTGCTGCCGCCCGTGGCGAGTGGCAGGACGGTCTTGCCGGCCAGCGCGTACTGGGGCAGCAGGTCCAGCAGCGTCTTGAGCAGCCCCGAGTAGGCGGCCTTGTAGATCGGGGTGCCGATGACCACCCCGTCCACCCGCTCGAACAGCGCGGTGGCCTCGACGACGGCCGGGTGCCCGAAGTCGGCGCCCAGCAGGGCTTCGGGGGGCAGCGTGCGCACGTCGAGGGAGATCACGTCGTGGCCCTGGTCCCGCAGCCGGTCGTCGAGGTGGAGCAGGAGGCGCGCGGTGCGGGAGGTGGCGGAGGGGCTTCCGGAGACGGAGAGAACGGTGGCCATGGGGTGACCTTTCGGGGTGCGGTCTTCGGGAACGGCTGGGGTGTCGGGGCGGTTCAGGGGCGGGCGCCCCGGCTCACCAGGCGGTGGACTCCACCGTGACGAGCGGGACGAGTTCGTTGCGCAGCGCCTCCAGGAAGCTGACGATCTCGGCGGCGACCGAGCGGTGCTGCATATCGTTGAGGACGTCGTGGTGGGCGTCGCGCACGACCGAAAGGCGGGCCCGGGGAAGGGACTTGGCCGTACGGGTGAGGGCGTCGCGGTCCGCCAGCGGATCGGCGTCGCCGGTCAGGATGAGCGCCGGGACGTCCGCCCCGCTCCCGTACGCCGCCGTGAGCAGGGCGTCCGGCACCGCCTCGTCGAGGGCGCCGCGGCGGAATCCGGAATCGCCGGTGAGCGTGGCGCGGTGGGCGGGGCAGAACGTACGGGCGTTCAGCTCGTCGTCCCAGTCGCCGGGGGCCGCGGCACGTGCCGGGAGCCCGGCGAGGACCACGGCGTCCGCCGCCGTACTCCCCCCGCCGCCCAGGAGCGCCGCCACCGCGACCGCCCCGGTGTCGGCGCCCACCAGGACCACGGGGCGGGCGACACCGTCCGGGCCGGCCGTGCCCTCGACGGCCTCCGTGATCCGGGCGCCGAACCGGATGAGAGACCCGGCCGGGTCGTCGGCGTCGAGGGGGACGGGGTCCACGACCCGGACCCGGTAGGCGTCGGCGGCGAGCCGTCGGCCCAGCCGGGCGTAGGTCTCCCGGGTCTCCCCCCGGCCGGGCACGACGACGACCGTGCCGCGGATGGCGGGCCCTTCGGGGCCGTGGTGGTCGGTGTACTCGGCGTGCTCGGTCATCTGGGGCTCCTGGCTCGGTGGGCTGCTCGGTGGGCTCGGTGGGGGGTCAGAGGACACGCGGGGGCGGGGGCGGCCCCGAGGGCCCGCGCGGCGGTGCCGGGCCGGTCCCGGCCCGGCAGCCGGTCGAGGACCGCCCGGGCACCGCCGTCCGGGAGCACGGAGCCGCGCCGGGCGACGTGCCGGTCGGGGCGGATCAGCACACGGGCGGTGCCGTGGACGGCGCGGGCGTCGGGGCCGGCGCCGGCGATGAGGACGTCGACGGTGGCTGAGGGTCTGCCGACCGGGAAGCGGGCCGTGTGGACGTCACGGCCCGCTTCCCCGTCGCGGGGAGGTCCGGCACGGCGGGGCATCAGCCGCCCGCGAGTTCGCGCTCGCGGGTGTGGCGGTTGGCGGGGATCGGCAGGCCGAGGTTGCCGCGCAGGGTGTCGGCCTCGTACTCGGTGCGGAACAGTCCGCGCTTCTGGAGCAGCGGGACCACGCCGTCGACGAAGAGGTCGAGGTCGTCGTTGTTGCGGAACGCGAGGTTGATGCCGTCGAGGGTGCCCGCGTCGTACCACCTCTCGATGGTGTCGGCGACGGTGTCCGGGGCACCGACGAACGGCGACTGCCGGAATGCGTTGGCCTCCTGGGCGACTTGACGTAGCGTCAGCTTCTGCTCCCGGGCGCGCTCGATGATCCTGGCGGCTCCGGTGCGGCCGCCCTTCTCGGCGAGGTGGGCGACGTCGGGGAAGGGGGCGTCCAGGTCGTGGACGCTGAAGTCGTATGCGCCGAAGGAGCGGCCGAGCAGCGCGAGGTTGCGCTCGAAGTCGTTGTCCTCCTCGAAGATCTCCCGTTCGCGGCGCCGCGCCTCCTCGTCGGTGGAGCCGACGACGGGTCCGCCGTGGATGAAGACCTTGATGTGGTCGGGGTCGCGGCCGTGGGCGGCGGTGCGCCGCTTGATGTCGGCGTAGTACTCCTGGGCCTGTTCCAGGGTGCCGCCGGGTGCGTAGATGCCCTCGGCGACGCGGGCTGCCAGGTCGCGGCCCTCGGCGGAGACCCCGGCCTGGAAGATGACGGGCTGCCCCTGCGGCGAGCGGGAGATGTTGAGCGGCCCGGCGACCTTGAAGTGCTCGCCCACGTGGTCGAGGGTGTGCAGCCGCTCCGGGTCGAGGAAGAGGTTCCGGTCCACGTCCGCGGGGAAGGCGTCGTCCTCGTAGGAGTCCCAGAGCCCCCGGGCCACCTGGACGAACTCCAGGGCGCGGCCGTAGCGGGTGGCGTAGTCGAGGTGCTCGTCGAGGCCGAAGTTCTTCGAGGTGCCGGTGTCGAAGCTGGTCACCACGTTCCAGCCGGCGCGGCCGCCGCTGATGAGGTCCAGCGAGGCGAAGCGACGGGCGAGGTTGAACGGTGAGTTGTACGTCGAACTGGCCGTGGCGACCAGGCCGATGTGGCGGGTGTGGGTGGCGACCGCGGACAACAGGGTCAGCGGCTCCAGGCGGTTGAGGTAGTGGGCGGGGTAGGTGGAGTTGATGAACTGGCTGTCGACGATGAACAGGGCGTCGAACAGGGCGTGTTCGGCTGCCTGCGCCTGCCGGATGTAGTAGTCGATGTCGATACTGGCGTCCTTGGCGACGCGCGGGTCCTTCCAGAGACCGTGCTGGCCGGGGCCGCCGACACCGTAGGGGTGCAGGGCGAGGTGGATTCTGCGGGACATGGCTGGTCCTTATCGTTCGTGGCTGGTTACGGGGTGCGCTCAGGCGCTCAGCAGGGCCCGCAGCGCCTCGCGTTCGGCACGGCCGGCGGGCCTTCCGCGCAGGGTGGGGGCGGAGCCGAGCAGCAGGCGGGTGTAGGGGTGCTGCGGCCGGCTGACGACGTCGCGGGCGGTGCCGGTCTCGACCAGTTCGCCCTGGTAGAGGACGGCGATGCGGTCGGCGGTCCCGGCGACGGAGCCGAGGTCGTGGGAGATGAGGACGAGGGCGACCCCGGAGGCGCGCAGCTCCTTGAGGATCTCCAGGACCTGGACGCGGTTGGCGGAGTCCAGGGCGCTGACCGGTTCGTCGAGGATGACGAGCCGGGGGCCGGTGACCAGGGCACGGGCGACGGAGACCCGTTGGCGCTGGCCGCCGGAGAGTTCACCGGGCAGTCGGCCGAGGAGGTCAGCCGTGAGGTGGACCCGGTCGAGGAAGGAGCGGGCCCGCAGGGAGGCTTCCTGGCGCCGGACGCCCTGGATGAGCAGGGGTTCGGTCAGGGAGTCCTCGATGGTGAGGTCCGGGTCGAGGCTGCGCAGCGGGTCCTGGAAGACGTACTGGATCACGCCGCGCCGCCGCAGGTCGCGCCACTGGCGGGGCCCGTGACCGCTCACGTCCTCCCCGGCGATACGGATCGATCCGGCCGACGCGGGGACGAGCCCGAGGACGGTGCGGGCCAGGGTGGACTTGCCGGAGCCCGTCTCGCCGATGACGCCGACGGCCTCGCCGGGGGCGACGTCCAGGGTGACGCCGTGCAGGGCGCGCCGGCGCTTGCGCCCCCGGCCGTAGTGCACGTCGAGGCCGGACACCTCCAGGACCGGGCCCGGCCCGTCCTCGCGTACGGCGTTCTCGGCCGCCGGTGCCGTGGTGGTCACGACGCCACCTCCGGCGCGAGGAACCTGTCCAGGCCGTAGCTGTCGTGCTCGGCGACGAGCAGGCGGGTGTAGTCGTGCTGCGGGTCGTGGAGCACGGAGCGGGTCTCGCCCCGCTCCACCACCTCGCCCTGCCGCATGACCAGGACCTCGTCGCAGAGGTGGGCGACGACGGCGAGGTCGTGGGAGACGACGACGAGGGCGAGGCCGGTCCGTGTGCGCAGCTCGTCGAGGAGGTCGAGGATCTCGGCCTGGACGGTGACGTCGAGCGCGGTGGTGGCCTCGTCGGCGATGAGGGCCCGGGGTTCGACGGCGATGGCGGCGGCGATCAGGACGCGCTGGAGCATGCCGCCGGAGAGCTCGTGGGGGTACTGCCCGTGAACAAGCTCCGGGTCGCGCAGCCGTACGGCCGTGAGCAGTTCGACGGCACGGCGGCGGGCGGCCCGCCGCCCGAGGCCCTGCTTGACCCGGATGACCTCGGCGATCTGGGCGCCGACCTTGATCGCGGGGTTGAGGTAGGAGGCGGGGTCCTGGAAGACGGCGCTGATGGTGGCGCCGCGCAGGTCCGTCCACTGCCGGGGGGTCAGCGTCGCGATGTCGGTCCCGGCCAGGTCGATGCGGCCGGCGGTGATCTCGAAGTGCGGGGGCAGGATCCCGAGCGCGGCCCGGCAGGTGAGGGTCTTGCCGCTGCCGGACTCCCCCACGATGCCGACCGCCTTGCCGGGGGGCAGTTCGAAGGTGACGCCGTGGACGATCTCCCGGTCGGTGACCCGGTCGGTGATGCGTACGTCGTGGAGGGCCAGGACGGGTTCGGCCGCCGGGGCGTCCTCGGCGTCGGCCGTCCCGGATGCGCCGGGGGTCTTCCGGCCGGTGTCGGGTGGGCGGGTGGTGAGGGTGTCGGGGGACAGCGGGCTCATCGGGAACCTCCGGCGGGGTGGGGTTCGGGGGCCGCCTCACGGCGGTTGGCGCGGGCCCTGCGGTCGTTGGCCAGCGCCCGGCCCGCTTCGCCCGAGACGTCGCGGATCGCGTCGGCGAGGAGGTTGCAGGCCCAGACGGTGACCATGATCAGCAGTGCGGGTGCCACCGGGGCCCAGGGGCGGTGGCCGAGGTAGCCCAGGTCGGAGGCGAGCAGCCCGCCCCAGGTGGGCTCGGGCGGCTGGACGCCGATGCCGAGGAAGGTGAGGCTGGAGACGATCACGAAGCCGACGCCGATGGTCTGGGCGAGCGCTACGGCGATCGGCGGGAGGACCTTGGTCCAGACGTGGCGCCGGACGATCCAGCCGACGGTGGCGCCGGAGACGATCGCGGCCTCCACGTACGGGGAGCGGGCGACGGCCAGGGTGGCGGCGCGGGAGACCCGGTAGAAGAGCGGGGAGACGAGTACGCCGGTGACGAGCATCGCCTGGGTGATGCCGTTGCCGAGCAGGGAGATCACCGCGATGGCGAAGAGCAGGAACGGCAGGGCGACCAGGGTGTCCGCGATACGGAGGGTGAACCACTCGAAGGCCCGGCCGAGGTAGACCGACAGGATGCCGGGGACCGCACCGACGACGAGGGCCACCAGGGCGACCTCCAGCGAGCCGAGGACGCTGATGCGGGAGCCGTCCAGCAGACGGCTGAGCACGTCGCGGCCGAGGTAGTCCGTGCCCAGCCAGTGGGCGCCGGAGGTGGCCGCGAGCGCGTTGTCGCTGGTGGCCAGGGGGTCCTGCGGGGCGAGCCAGGGGCCGAGGAGAGCGAGGAGCGCGATCACGGCGAGGATGGTGACGGCGATCCGTCCGGAGGTGAGTGCGAGAACGCGGCGCACCATGGTCACACCCCCCTCTGGGAGGCCGGCATCACACGGGCCAGCACCAGGTTGATGACGAGGTTGAAGGAGACGACCAGGGCGATGGAGACCACCAGGACGCCCTGGACGGCGGGTACGTCACCGGCCTGGGCGGAGTCGTTGGCGAACCGGCCGAACCCCTGGAGGCCGAAGATCCACTCGGTGACGACGGAGGCGCCGACCAGGGCGGGGAACTTCTGCCCGAGCGTGGCGAGCGTCGGGCCGAGGCCGTTGCGCAGGACGTGCCCGAAGAAGATCCGGCGCGGTCCCAGCCCCCGTACCACCGCGCCGGTCACGTAGTTCTCCCGGTAGGCGCCGACGAGACTGGAGCGCAGCTGGCGTGCCACGTCGGCGATGACGTCGAAGCTGAGCGCCAGGGCGGGCAGGGTGATGTGGGCGAGCCAGGGGCCGACTCCCTGTTCCGCCGGGACGTACCCGGCGGAGGGGAAGAGCCCGAAGCCGACGGCGAGGACCGCGACCAGCACGATGCCGACGACGAAGGCGGGCATCACCGAGACCACGGTGACGAACCCGGTGATGGCCCGGTCGACCGCGGTGGTCCGCCGGAGGGCCGCGACCGTACCGAGGACGAAGCCGACGGCCACTCCGATGACCAGGGCGAACGTGGCGACCGAGAGGCTCACCCCCAGCCCGAGGCCGATCAGGGTGGAGATGTCGGCGCCGTTGACCCAGCTGCTGCCCAGCTCACCGCGGAGCACGCCGCTGAACCAGTTCCAGTACTGGGTGAGGAAGGGCTGGTCCAGCCCCCACTGCGCCTCGATGCGGGCGATGGCCTCGGGGGTGGCGTCCTCGCCCAACTGGATGCGGGCCGGGCTGAGTCCGCTGAGTGAGCGGAGTGCGAAGGTGACGAAGGTCGCGACCAGGAAGACCGGGACGAAGATGGCGACCGACCGGGCGAGGACGGCCAGGACACGGGCGCTCGCGTGCTGTGTCCTGGCCACGGCGACCCCGCGACGGCGGGCAGGGGTGAGCGGTGGCTCGGTCGTCGTCATGGGGCTGCCCCCTCTCTGTGCGATGGGCTGACGGACAGGTGGGCTCATGGGCTGATGGGCGGTGCGGGAAGAAGTGATCGGCGCCGCGGGCAGGTCAGCCGGTGCCGGAGAGCTTCACGCCGGTCCAGTCGATGTGCCCGGGGTTCTTCGGGAGCGCGGAGAGCGCCTTCGTCTTGGCGAAGAGGTTCGGTGAGGCGTACGTGAACACCAGCGCCTTGCTCTCGAGTCCGGCCCGGGTGGCGGCCTGGAGGGTGGCGGCGTAGTCGGGCGAGTCCAGCGGGGTCTGGCGGACCTTGGCCACCGCCTCCTCGAAGCCGGCCGGCTCGTACGGGGTGGAGAGGTTGAGCGGGCCGTCGGGGCCGAAGTGCGCGGTGAGGGTCTGGACGGCGGAGTCGCGCCCGGTGGTCCCGTACAGGGAGAACGCCAGGTCCTTGGCGAAGAAGGGGGTGGACCAGTTCTTGTCGATCTTGATCGTGACCTTGATGCCGACGGCGGCCAGTTGCGACTGGACGATCTCGGCCTGCGGGTCCTCGGACGGGATGACCAGGTTCAGCTTGAGGTCACCGGGCCGGTGGCCCGCCTCGGCGAGGAGCTTCTTCGCCTTCGCCGGGTCGTAGGGGTAGGCGTTCTCGGACTTGGGGTCGTAGGCCACGTACGCCTTGGGGAACGGCTGGTCGGTCGCCTCGCCGTAGCCGAAGGTCAGCTTCCGCACGAACTCCTCGCGGTTGACCGCGTGCCGGACGGCGTCGACGACCTTGTCGTCGCCGAAGGGCGCCTTGTTGACGTTGAGGCTCAGGTTGGCGGCGTTGAAGCCGGGCTGGACGAAGACGTCGAGTCCGGCCTTCTTCGCCGCGTCCGCCTGGCTGGGGTCGATGTCGGCGAAGTTGTAGACGCCGGTGCGCAGTCCGGAGACGACCGTCGAGGTGTCGGGGGCGGAGACCAGTTCGACGTTGTCGAGGTGGATGTTCTCGGCGTCCCAGTAGTCCGGGTTCTTCTTGAGGACCGCCTTGGTACCGGGGATCAGCTGCTGGACCACGAAGGGACCGGCCCCGACCGGGTTCTGGTCCAGCTTCTCCGGGTCCTCCGCGGCCTTCGGGCTGGCGATCTGGAGCACCCGCTGACCGAGCAACTGCGGTATCTGGTAGTCGACCTGAGTGAGGTTCAGGGTGGCTTCGAGCCCCTTGGCCTCGACCTTCCCGATCGAGGTCAGGTCGCCGAAGAGGGCGGAGTTCTTCTGCTTCTGGGCGCGTTCGATGGCGGCCTTCACGGCGGCGGCGTCGATCGGTTCGCCGTCGCTGAACTTCTGGCCGGGGCGCAGCTTGAAGGTGATCCGGTCGCCCCTGTCGTTGTACTCCCAGCTCTCGGCGAGGTCCGGGACGGCCTTGCCCTCCTCGTCGGTGCGGGTCAGGGAGGCGTAGACGAGGGCGAGTTGACGGAACTGGGCGCCGCTGCCCGACACCACCGGGTCCCAGTGGGCCGGGAAGTAGGAGGAGGCCCACTTCAGCGTGGCGTTGCCGGTGGCGGAGGAGGCGCCTCCCCCGCAGCCGCTCAGGGCCGGGACGAGCAGGGCGGCGAGGGCGGCCCCGAGGGCGGGGGCCCGGAGGCCCCGGGCCCGGCGGGCGGGCCGGACGCGGAGTCCCGGGCGGAGGTTCGTCGGTCGTGCGGGCATCTCGGTGTTCTCTCTGTGATGGGCGCCGGCCGCGGTACGGGGCGGACGGAGCGGAACCAGGGCGGCCGGTGCCCGCGCCGGAGCCGGACGCGGGAACGTCCGGGCAGGCGGTGGGGCCTCGGCACGCCTCGGTGCGAGCGCGGTCCGGGACGGGTCGACGGCGGCGGTGACGGCAAACGGGGTCACGAACGGGGCGCACGGCGCGGGCCGTTGAAGGTGCGCGGGGTGGCGCAGGAGGGACGCGGAGGAGACAGGGGCCGATCGGTGCGACGACGGTCAGCGGGGCTGCCGTCGGCGATCGGGGTACGCCTGTGGGCCGAAGTGGCGGTCGGTCAGCGACAGAGAGCGCTGGAGGTGCGCCGCAGGTCCACGTAGCGGCACATCACGCCGGGGTGCGTCGTGAGCATGCGGCACATCCTGGTGCCGCGCGCCCCCGGATGTCAATGGACACCTTTTGGTGTCTCATTCGGCGGAACGGCCGCGGGCCGCAGCTCAGGGCGTTGCGGCGGTCTACTGCCGGGCGACGGGGTGGTGTTGGGCCTCGTCGGGGTGCAGCCACACGGGCCCCTGCGCGGTGTCCACCCGCACCGCGTCCGGCGGCGGCCAGGCTCCCCGGGTCAGCACCAGCCGCTCGGGGCCGGTCAGGCTCCGGTAGCGCTCCAGCGCCAGGTCCGGGGCGAGCGGCGCGGCCTCCCGGAGCAGCCCCGGGCAGAGGGCGTCGACGGCGGCCGCGTACGCCTCGTACGGCCGCCAGCCGGGCACCACGCGGTACGCGGCCGGGGTCCGGAACAGCAGCGTCGGCAGCGCGTACCGGACTTCGCCGCCGGGGGTCTCCTTCGCCGTCCCGGGGTGCGGCGACTCCTCGCGCACGGAGTGCACCTCGGGGACCGGACGGCGCGCCTCGGCCCGGTCGGCGCGCACGCTCTCCCGTACGGCGGCCGAGGCGGCGTCGCGCGCCAGCCGACCGGGATCCAGGCCCGGCACCCCGCGTGCGGACCGGAGCGCGAGCGCCTCGGTGTCGGCGGGCTCACCGAGGACGAAGACGCTCTCGCGCAGCCGCCGCAGCACCCGCTCGGCGGTCTCGGACCCTTGGGCCTCGGCGGCCCTGGCGACGAGCGAGGAGGGCCAGGAGCTGGCCGCCACCCGGCTCAGCCGGTGGGCGCGGGGCGCCCGCGTGAGTGCGCCGATGTCCGCCAGGTGACGTGCGTACCAGGCGGTTTCGGCGGCGGGATCGAGCGGCGGATCGTCCTCCGCGTCGTCGAAGAGGATGGCGTACGCACGCCGCCAGTGGACCCGGCCGGCCAGCGCCGCCCGGAGCCGGCGGAAGGCGGGTTCGGAGCCCCAGGCCCAGGGGCAGAGCGGATCGGTGTACTCCACCACCTCCAGCGGCGGCGGGCCGTCCGGGGCCGGTGCGGACTCCGGGGGCGGGCCGTCCGGGTCCGGCGTACCGCTCATGCGGCGCCGACCTCGGAACGCCGTTCCGGGGTGCCGGCGGACAGCCCGGCGGGCACCAGGGAGGCCAGCGTCAGCCCGCCCAGCACCGCCGCCGCGCCCGCCTCGATCTGCCGCCACACACCCGGCAGGGGCGCGGCGGCACCGGGGTAGCCGAGTCCGTCGAGCGGTTCGCCGCGCAGGGTGAGGACGTCGCCGTCGACGGCGCGGACCACGTCGAGGAGGGTGACCTCGTCGGCGGGCCTGCCGAGCCAGTACCCGCCCTCGCAGCCGCGCTGGCTCCGGACGAGACCGGCCCTGCGCAACTCGCCCACCACCGACTTCAGGAAACGGAAGGGAATCTCCTGCGCGGAGGCGATGGCTTCGCAGGTGAGCGGACGGCCGGGTTCACGGGCGAGTTCCAGCAGGGCCCGCGTGGCGTAGTCCGCTTTCGCGGAGATATGCATGGCGCTCATCATGCCCCAAGCCCCGTGCGGAGGCCGGGCCTCCATGGGATTGCACGCCTCTGTGTCAGCAACATTGCCGCAGATGAACCGCAAAGGACACCTCTTGACATCCTTTTCCGCGCCGCCCTAGCGTCCCCGGCATGAGCGAGCCCCTCACCACCGCGGGCGAAGGATTCCACCCGCACCTCCACGACGCCCCGGCGGAGCGCGCCACCGCCCCGCTGCACACCCGCCTGCACCACATCCGGGCCGATGCCCTGGACGGCGACACGGCCCAGACCGGCGGGATGCGCCGGTTCGCGGCCATCAGCGGGAAGACCACCGGTTCCGAGAAGCTGTGGATGGGCCAGACCCATGTGGCGCCGGCCACCTCCTCCTCCGACCACCACCACGGTGCATCCGAGACAGCCATCCATGTGGTCAGCGGGCACCCGGAGTTCGTGTTCCTCGACGATTCCGGCGACGAGCCGCAGGAGGTCCGTCTGCGCGCGTCCCCGGGCGACTACATCTTCGTCCCGCCGTTCGTGCCCCACCGCGAGGAGAACCCCGATCCCTCCGAGGAGGCCGTGGTCGTCATCGCCCGCTCGACCCAGGAGGCGATCGTGGTCAACCTGCCCCGGCTGTACGCGCTTCCGGCGGACGGGGGCGGCCGGGAGGGGTGATGCCCACCGGGCGCGGGACCGGGTCGCGGCAGGCCGGAACACGCCTCTGCGAGAGGCCCGCGTGACCTGGCAGCGGAACGGACGGGGCACACTTCGGAAGAGGTCCGCGGAACCCGGGGACGGGACACGCTTCGGAAGGGGTCCGCGAAACCCTGGGACGGGACACGCTTCGGAAGAGGTCCGCGAAACCCTGGCCGCAGCACGGACGGGGCAGGCCTCGCAAGAGGTCCTGCCCCGTCGTCAGCGCCCTCTCCGGGCCCCGGTCGCTACGACCGGGCCCACCGGCGCTGTCCCACGGCAGCGCTCAGAAGCGGTCCGGGGCTCGCTGCGGAAGCGGTGAGCCGGGGACGGTGTCCCGCTGCTGGTCCTTCCGGGCCTCCGCGTTCGACGCGGCGGTGGCGCGGCAGGTGACGTCCCTGGCCGGGAGCTTGCCGGACAGGAGGTAGCCGGTGACCGTGCCGTCCGTGCAGGAGTTGCCGCTCGGGTAGACGCCGTGGCCCTCGCCGCCGAGGACGGTGACCATCTTCGAGCGCTTCATGACGGTGTGCAGGGCCTGAGCGCTGGGCAGCGGGGTCTGGGAGTCCCACTCGTTCTGGACGATCAGGGAGTTGACCCTGTTGTCCACCTTGGTGGCCGGTTCCACCGACGCGTTCCAGAAGGCGCACGGCTTGATGCTGGAGGCGAAGTCACCGAAGAGCGGGTAGCGGCCCTTGTCGGCGATGGCGTCCTGCCGGTAGCGCTCGGGGTTCCGGGGCCAGGCGGCGGAGTTGTCGCCGCACACCACGGCCCAGAAGCCGGCCGTCATGTTGTCGTCCGGGACTCCGGCGGCCTGGCGCGCCGACCCCGCGACCCCGGTGAGGGCGGTGGCCTTCGCCGCGGAGGCGGGCCGGCCGTCCGCGGCCTTCTTCAGCTCCACGAACGCCTCGGTCGCGGACTTCGGGCTGAACACGGCCCCGCGCATCCCGCCCCGGATGTCGTCGCCGGTGAGCCGCATTCCGTCGAACTCGACGGGCTTCCGGTCGGCGCGCGCGATCAGCTCCCAGAAGGTCCGGTCGACCTTCTTCGGTGTGTCCCCGAGGCCGTACGTCTCCGAGCGCGCGGCGGCCCACTCGGTCCACCGGTCGAAGGCGGGCTCGGCGCCCTCCGCCCACCACTGGACCATGCCGCGCCAGGCGCGCGCCGGGTCGACCGCGCTGTCCAGCACGAACCGGTCGACGCGGCCGGGGAAGAGCTGGGTGTAGACGGCGCCCAGGTAGGTGCCGTACGAGTAGCCGAGGTACGAGAGCTTCTTCTCGCCGAGGACCGCCCGGAGCACGTCCAGGTCGCGGGCGGTGTTGCGCGTCGTGATGTGCGGGAGGACGCCGCCCGACTTCGCCCGGCACTTCTCCGCGACCTTGCGCGCCCAGGCGACGTCCTTGGTGAACGTCTCCTTCTTGTACGGGCGGAGCCAGTCCTCCTCCTCCAGGGTGAGGTTGCAGCTCACCGGGGAGCTCTCGCCCACTCCGCGCGGGTCGAAGCCTATGAGGTCGTACTTCCGCGTCACGGACGCGGGCAGTTCCTCCTGCAACGCCAGCGGCATGTAGATGCCCGGACCGCCGGGGCCGCCGGGGTTGGAGAGCAGGACGCCGTGGCGCTTGCCGGGCGCGGTGCTCTTGATCCGGGATATGGCCAGGTCGAGGCGCTTGCCGCCGGGGGCCCGGTAGTCCAGCGGGACCTGGATGGTGGCGCACTGGAACTCCACCGGGGCGGAGGCTTCGCACCGCTTCCACCGGGGCTTCTGCCGGGTGTAGGGGTCCAGCGCGCCCGTGGCCGTGGCCGGGGAGACGGTCGCCGACGGCGCGGAGGCCGGGGCCGCGGCGGCCGGGGTGGTGGCGAGTGCGGGAGCCAGCATGGCGGTGATGCTCACGGCCATGAGGGGCGCGAGACGTCGTCTGCGCACGATATCGGTCCTTCCGGTCACAGGGTGGGACAGAGAGATCATTCAGCAGCGGGCCGCCACTGCGGATCCCTCACCGGGCCGCACTTCCCTCCACCTTGGGAGGGATGCAACGGGCTTGCGTGATACCGGAGTTGTAGGGGGCGATGGCCCCCTTCCCGGCGTCCGGAACCGGTGGCGCTCACAGCGGGGGGCGGGTGTGGCGCGCAACCGGGTGTGCAGCGCTCCGTCCGCCGCCCGTCCGCCGTCCGTCCGGCCTGTCCGGTTCACCGGAAAGGGAGTTGGCGGAGGGGTGCGTACGGTCCCGTTATCAGGGTGGGGACCCCAGGGTGACCGGCCGGGCCACGGCGTCCACGGTCACTTCTCCGGCCCGCCGGAAGTCGAGCGTGAACGTGACGCGTTCCCCCGGTTGCCAGGCGGGGTCGGCCCCGAGGGTCACCGCCGAGCCGTGCGGCGACATATCCACCTCTCCGTACGCCGGGATGTCCACGGGGCCGGACCGTTCGCGGTAGGCACCGTTCGAGGTGTTCATGCGGTGCACGGTCAGTTCGGGGTCCCTCCCGGACCGTGCGGTGACCGAGAGGAGCCGGTCGGGGGAGCCGCCGGTGTTGACGATCCGGAAGTAGGCGTTGGTGGTCCGCCCCGGCACCACCGGCAGCAGAACCCGGCCTTCGCGCACCTCGATCCTCGCGGGGCTGCCCGCGTATCCGGCGGCGGTCCAGGCGGAGAGAGCGCCGACCGCGGCCAGGGAGGCCAGGGCCACCACCGCGCCTGTCGTCGTCGCTTCCCGTGTCCGGCGCCGGCGGGCGGAGGGGGTCGGGTCGTTCGTCACCGGACTTTTCCTCGCAGGAAGAGGGATATGAGCAGGGGTGGAGCGGTCGGGGAGGTCACGTCACGCTCCGCACGGCGGTACGGGTACGGGAGCGGGGCCGGCGCGCGGGGGCGGGCTGCCAGTTGCGCAGTCGGAGGCTGTTGGCCACGACGAGCACGGAGCTGAGGGACATCGCGACGGCAGCGACCATGGGGTTGAGCAGGCCGACCATGGCCAGGGGCATGGTCACGGCGTTGTAGCCGAAGGCCCAGGCCAGGTTGGCGCGGATGGTGCCCAGGGTGTGCCGGGCCAGCCGGACCGCGTCCGCGAGCGCCTCGATGTCGCCGCGTACGAGGGTGACGTCGGCGGCACCGATGGCCACGTCCGTCCCGGTGCCCATGGCGATGCCCAGATCGGCCCCGGCCAGAGCGGCGGCGTCGTTGACGCCGTCCCCGACCACGGCCACGCGCCGCCCCTCGGCCCGCAGCCGGCGCACCAGTTCGGCCTTGTCCTGCGGCGTGCAGCGGGCGTGGACCTCCGCGATGCCGAGGTCCCCGGCGACCGTTCGTGCGACGGCGGCCCGGTCGCCGGTGGCCAGGACGGGGCGGACGCCGAGCCTGCGCAGCCGGTCGACGGCACGGTAGCTGCCGGGCCGTACGAGATCGGTCACCTCCACCAGGGCGGCGGGGACACCGTCCACCCGCACCAGCACGGCCGTACGGGCGTCCTCGTCGGCCCGCTCGCGTGCGGTGCGCAGCGCGGTCGGCAGCTCGGTGCCGACCGGTGTCACCACCTCGACCCCGTGCCCCTCCACCGTTCCGCTCACCCCGTGCCCGGCGGTGGCGCGGAACCCGGTCACGGCGGGCAGACCGTCCTCTCCGGCCGTGCGACGGGCGTGCGCCGCGATCGCGTGGCCGAGCGGGTGTTCCGAGCCCTGCTCGACCGCGCCCGCCAGCCGCAGGACCGCCGCCGCGTCCGGCCCGTCGGGCGCGGCGGTGACCCGGCCGACGCTCATACGGCCCGAGGTGAGGGTCCCCGTCTTGTCGAGCACCACGGTGTCGATGTGCTGGAGCCCTTCGAGTGCCTGCGGCCCGCTCACCAGGACGCCCAGCCGCGCCCCGCGACCGGTGGCGGCCATCAGGGCGGTCGGGGTCGCGAGCCCCAGGGCGCACGGGCAGGCGACGACGAGGACGGCGACGGCGGCGGTGATCGCGGCCTGCCGGTCGGCGCCGGCGCCGAGCCAGAAGCCCAGCGTCGTGACCGCGAGCGCCAGGACGACGGGGACGAAGACGCCCGCGACGGTGTCGGCCAGCCGCTGGGCACGGGCCTTGCCCGCCTGGGCGTCGGTGACCAGCCGGGTGATCCGGGCCAGCTGGGTGTCCGCACCGACGGCACCCGCCCGCACCAGCAGCAGGCCTCCCACGTTGACGGAGCCACCGGTCACCGGGGATCCCGGACCCACCTCGACGGGCTCGGACTCGCCGGTGACCAGGGAGAGGTCGACGGCCGAACTGCCCTCGGCCACCTCGCCGTCGGTGGCGACCCGCTCCCCCGGACGGACGACGAACGTGTCGCCGGTGCGCAGTTGCTCGATCGGCAGGAGTGCGTCCGTGCCGCCCCGGCGTACGGTGACTTCCTTCGCGGCGAGACGGGCGAGCGAGCGCAGCGCCGCCCCGGTCCCCCGCCGGGCCCGGCCTTCCAGGAACCGGCCCAGCAGAACGAAGAGCGGTACGCCCACCGCCGCTTCCAGGTACACATGGGCCGTGCCGTCGGGTGCGGAGGGGATCAGGCTGAACGGCATCCGCATGCCGGGCAGACCGGCGCCTCCGAGGAACAGCGCGTACGCCGACCAGAGGAAGGAGGCCGCCACGCCGAGCGAGACCAGAGTGTCCATGGTCGCGGTGGCGTGCCGGAGACCGGCGAGGGCCCGCTGGTGGAAGGGCCAGGCGCTCCAGGTGGCGACGGGGGCGGCGAGCGCGAAGCACCCCCACTGCCAGTGGTCGAACTGGAGCGGCGGGGCCATCGACAGCAGGAGGACCGGAAGGGACAACGCGGCGGTGACGTACAGCCGTTGGCGCTCCTGTCGTGCGCCGTCCGCCTTCTCCCCCTCCGCCGTCGACCGCCGAGGCCCCTCCTGCGGTGGCGCGACCGGGTCGGCCGTATACCCGGCGGCCTCGACGGCCGCCGTCAACGTCTCGACCGGCACGCCGGCGGGATGGCTGACCCGGGCCCGGCCGGTGGCGAGGTTCACCTCCGCGGTGACGCCGTCGAGCCGGCCGAGCTTCCGCTCGACCCGCCGGACGCAGGCGGCACAGGTCATTCCCCCGACGGCGATGTCGGTGACGACGCCGATCCCCGTCCCGGTGGAAGGCGCCGCTTCCGCCGCCATCAGTGCCCGCTCCCGTGGTCCATCGGCGTCTCCCCGTCCCGCGCGGGTCCGTCGCCGATGAGGCCCGGACCGTGCATCCCCGGCGCGACCGGCCCCACCGCCTGTCCCACGGCACAGGCCCCCGTGAACAGGGCGCCGAGCAGGAACAGGAAAGCCCACAACGCGGGTGGCGGGGCGGACCGGGCGGCCTTCGTTCCGGGCCCGGGGGCTGCCTTCTGGTCCACAGGACGCTCCTCGCTCTGCATGCCGCCGGTGCGCGGCGGCTCCTGACGGTCCAGAAGTCGGGGGAGGTCCCGCACGAGTTCCGGGGCGTACGGGTGAACGAGGTCACAGCCCCGTACGGGTGATGGCGGGAGCGCATGCGGGCCGGCGCACGACCCGTGGAGTGACCGGCCGTCCGGAGGGGTCCGGCCCACGGCTGGTGAACACCGCCCCTTCGTCATCCGTATACGGAGGGGACCGACGACAAGGAGCAGAGCATGGACGAGAAGCGCTACCGCGTCACGGGGATGACGTGCGGCCACTGCGTGGCCGGTGTCATGGAGCAGGTGTCCGGGGTGCCGGGTGTGGAGGAGGTGCGGGTCGACCTCCTCGGGGGGACGGTCCTGGTCCGCGGCCGGGCCCTCGACGACACCGCCGTCCGTACGGCCGTCGTCGAGGCGGGATACACCGTCGCGGAACCCCTGCCGGTCTGATCCGGGGCCCTGCGGCCACGGCGGTCCGCGGGCCGTGCCGTCTCCTGCCGACGGACGGACGCGGGTCCGGGCGGCGCCGCTTCCCGGACCCGCGTGCCGGTCACGCCGCTGCGGCCGCGTCCAGGCGGCCGGCCTTGGCCTCCTCGATCAGGGAACCGAACTGGTCCGCGCTCATCTCCACCCGCTGCCCGAAGTCGTCGGTGATCACGATCCGGCGGTCGGCAGGGGCGCTCTCGTCCACGAACAGCTGCGGGCAGCCGCAGTTGCAGTTCCCACAGAAGGTGGCCAGGGGTTCGGGTGATCCGGACATCGCGTTCTCCTCAGCGTTCGTCGGCCCCCGGGCGGAGCCGGGTACCGGGGTACCGAGGTGATGCCCCGGGCCACCGGGCGGCACGCGCCTCCGGGGAGCGGCACGGGAGCACGGCGGTCCGGACGCGCGCACCTGATGCACCGGAAACCCCGGTGGCCGGGGGAACCGGGAAGCACTGCCGTACGACCACTCGGATGTCGGCCGCGCGGGACCCGGGGCCTTCGGACGGGAGACGGTCCCGGCCGGGGCACACCAGGGCCCCGGCCCGGGGAGACCGTGGGAAGGATGCCAGGATCGTCGGCATGTCGGTGGGATGGCGTCTCCGCGCCGCACGGTCCGCGCTCTTCGCGGTCGTGTGTGTGACGCTGGCCGCCCTCGGCCACGCCCTCATGTCCGATGCCCCGCTTCCCGGATGGGTTCTGGGGCTGGGCCTGGCCGGTGCGGCCGTGCCGGCCTGGCTGCTGGCCGGCCGGGAACGGGGCCAGGCCACCGTCGTCGCCCTCACGGTCGCGGCGCAGGCGTCCCTGCACGCGGTGTTCACCCTCGCCCAGACCGCTCGGCCGCCGGCAGCGGCCGACGGCGGGGGCCGCACGCCTGCGGCGCGGTGGGCCGAGGCCCTGCTCTGCGGCCCGTCGCACGACACAGCGGCCGCGGCGCGTGCCCATGACGTGGCCGCGCGGGCCTGGCCGGCCGACAGCATGCCGCTGCCCCGCCCGGACGGGGGTGCCTCGGCCATGGCGGCGCTCGGGCACACCGGCCACGGTGCCCGTACGGCGGGGACCGAAGTCGTCCTGTCCGGACACGACATGGCGGCGATGACCGGCACCGCCTCCTGGGGCATGCTCGCCGCGCACGTGGTGGCGGCACTGCTCTGCGGCCTGTGGCTGGCCCGGGGCGAGCGCGCCGCCTTCCAGGTCCTCCGCTCCCTGGCGGACCGCTTCCGCCTTCCGCTCGCCCTGTTCGAAGCCCTCCGGCCGCTCCCTTCCGCGCCTCCGGGATCCGCCGCCGACCGCTCCGTCACGCCCCCGCGCTCACGTCTGCTCGTCCACACCCGCGTCACCCGGGGACCGCCCAGGGAGATCGCTGTCCGCTGACAGCCGGATCACGTCGGCCGCTCGACCGCCGCCGACGTGCACCCGTGCGCCCACGCACCGGTGCGATCTCCCCCTCTCCGGACCGGGTACGCCCATGGGCTGCGCCCCGTCCGGACACCCGGAAGGAACCGCAGTCCATGCTTCCTGCCCAGAACGGGACCGGGGCGACGGAGGACGAAGTGACCGCCTGGGCTCTCGGCGCCGCAGCAGGCGACGCCGACGCCTTCGAGCACGTCTTCCGAGCCCTCCACCGCGACGTACGCCGCTATGTCACCGCCCTGGCCGACGACTCCCAGATCGCCGAGGACCTGGTCCAGGAGACGTTCCTGCGCGCCGTCTCCACCGTGCACCTCTTCCAGGGGCGCGGCTCGGCCCGCTCCTGGCTGCTGACGATCGCCCGCCGCACGGTGGTCGACAATCTGCGGCGCGCCGCCTCCCGGCCCCGCCTGGCCGACACCCCGGACTGGCAGTTCGTCGCGGAGTGCAGCCAGCCGCGGGACCTGCCCGGCTTCGACGAGGGCATCGCCCTGATGGCCCTGGTCGAGGCGCTGCCCGACGAGCGCCGCGAGGCGTTCGTCCTGACCCAGCTCCTGGACATGCCCTACGACGACGCCGCCCGGACCAGCGCGTGCCCCGTGGGCACCATCAGATCCCGGGTCTCCCGAGCCCGTACGGCGCTCTGCGCGATGCTCGACGAGAAGGCGGAGCCCGTACCGGTCGGCTGACCAGGAGGGCTCCCCACGGCCGCCCGGGGCGCCGACCGCGCCCCGGGCGGCGAGCCGGGAGCCGCCGAAGTCCCGGCTCCGCAAGGGCCGGTCGCCGATGCGCGGACCCGGCCGCTCCACGACGGGAACGAGGTGGACAACGCCGACGCGGACGGCGGACACCAGGAGATCGTCCCCGACGGGAAGCCCCGCCCCGCCGACCGCGCGAAGGACCGCCCTCCGCCGAACAGCACGGGAATTCGCGATGACGTACGGGAACTATGCCCTCGCACCTCCCGACTACTGGTGCGTGGGTGGTGGGCACCCGTCGCTCCGCATCGCTCGGGGCCGAGAAAGGTAGGGGGATGGGCGGGCTCGACATACGGATGAGAGGAGTGGGCTGTCGGCACGGTCGTGTCGCGGCGGTCTCCGACATCGACCTGGAGATAGCCGCGGGCGAGCGTGTCGCCCTGACGGGCACCAACGGCTCGGGGAAGTCCACTCTGCTCCGTGCGGTGCTCGGCCTGCACCGCCAGGTGTCCGGCACCATCGCGGTCGGGGGCCGGGAGGCCGGCTCCCCCGCCGCGTGGGCCTGGCGCCGCCGGGCCTGTGCCTGGATTCCCCAGAAGCCGGCCGCGGGCCGGTTCCCCCTTCTCGGCTCCGAGTTGCTGGCCAGCAGCGCGGCGCCCCGCGACGCCGGCGCGGCCGCCTCCGGGCTGGGCGTCGGAGACCTGGCCGACCGCCCGTTGCACACCCTCTCGGGCGGCCAGTTGCAGCGGATGTACCTGGCCCGGGCGATCGGCTGCGTCGCCGCGGGCGCGCGGGTGCTCCTGGCCGACGAGCCCACCGCCGCCCTGGACTTCGACGGCCAGGAGGAAGCCGCGGACGTCCTCACCTCGCTGCCGGTCACCCTCGTCGTGGTGACGCACGACCGGGCCCTGGCGAACCGCTGCGACCGCGTGCTCGAAATGGCCGCGGGCCGGCTGCGGGAGGTGCGGTGAACACGGTGCACCTGGCCACCGCGGACATGGGAGCGCTGCTCCAGCTGATGCCCGTACAGCGGGCCGGGGCGGCCCTGCTCCTCGCGGCGATCGGTCTCCCCGTCATCGGAGTGGTCATCGTCGGGCTCGACATCATGCCCGTCCGGTTCGCGATGATGCACGTGGCCCTCTTCGGCATAGCGATCGGCCTGCTCACCGGCCTGGACCCGGTGCTGTGCGCGCTCGTCGCCTGCGGGCTCGCCGGAGCCGGGGTCGCCCCGCTCGCCCGCACGCCGGACGGCCTGTCCGGGGCCATGGGCCTCCTGATGAGCCTGGCCGTCGCCGCCGCGCTGCTGCTGCTCGCCGTCTCAGGGGTCAACGCGTCCGGGGCCTTCGCCCTCCTGTGGGGTTCGATCCTCTCCGTCTCCACGTCCGACCTGGTCGTGCTCGGCGTCCTCGCGGTCGTGGTTCCCGCTCTCTTCTGGTCCCGGCGACGCGACATCGGCCTGCTCCTGCACGACCGGGAACTCGCCCAGTGCTCCGGCGTGCCCGTCCGAGCCCTCACCACCGTGCTCCTCGTCCTGGTCGCGGTCGCCGTCGCCGGGGCGATCAAACTCACCGGCGCTCTCCTCGTCGACGCGCTCACCCTCCTGCCGGCGCTCGCCGCCCGTCGGTTGGGCACCTCGCTGAAATCGATCACCCTCTGGGCGATCGGTATCGGGGTCGTCGTCAACGCGACCGGCTTCCTGCTGGCCCTGTGGCTGGACTGGCCGCCCGGTCCCGTACTCGTCCTGACGGCGGGGGCGGTCGTCCTCGTCGTGCATGCCATACCCGAACGGAGAATCAGCTCATGGCGCGCACCCGCGTCCGTATCTCTTCCCTCCTCGCACTGAGCGCGGGAGCCGCCCTCCTCGCCGGCTGCGGAAGCGGCGACGAACCCCGGTCCGCCGGCACCCCGGGGGCCCCGAAGGACAAGCCGGTCGTGGTCGTGACCACCACCTGGGAAGGAGCCTTCGCCAAGGCCGCCGGCGCGGAGGACATCCAGGTGATCGTCCCCCAGTCCGTCCACCACGCACCGGACTACGACCCCAAGCCCTCCGACCTCGCCGCCGTGGCCGAGGCGGACTTCGTGCTGTACGCCCCCTTCGAGCCCTACGCGGAGAAGATCAAGGAAGCCGCCGGCTCCCGGGCCGAACTCGTCGAGGTCAACCTCGACAACGACCCCGACAAGGTCCGGGCCGAGGTGGCGAAGCTGGGCGCGCTCTTCGGCACGGAGGACGCCGCCAAGAAGTGGGAGGCCGGTTTCGGGACCGAGTACGACCGGCTGAACAAGGAGGTCCAGGGCGCCTGGCCCGAGGGCGGGGCCCCCTCCGTCGTCTCCCAGGTCTTCACCGTCTGGGCCGCGAAGCTCGCGGGCGCCACCGTGGCGGGGACCTACGGGCCGGAAGCGGTGACTCCGGCGCAGCTCGCCGAACTCTCCGCGAAGAAGCCGGCGCTGGTGCTCGACAACGCCCACATGTCGACCGGGACCGTGCTCCCCGACTCCGGCGCCGAGCAGGTGAAGATCGTCAACTACCCGGGCGACGACCTCGATCTGATCTCCGTGTACCGCGACGCGGCCACCGAGTTGAAGAAGGCCATGGGCGCCTCCTGACCCAGGCCCGGTCAGGCCCCGGCGGCGACAGGCCGCCGGGGCCTCGGCGTCAGGGGGTACGGGCGAGAGGCACCGCCCCGGAATCACCGTGGCGCGCCGCCCCCGGGCCGCCGGTGAGGCGTTCCCGCAGGATGGCACGGTCCGGCTTGCCCGCGGCCGTCAGGGGTATCTCCGCCACCACGAGCAGCCGTTCGGGGTGCTTGCGCCGCTCCAGCCCCGCCGCCGCCAGGTGCCGGCCCAAGGCCTCCAGCGTGGGGGGCTCCTCACCCCGTGCCACCACGCAGACCGCCAGCCGTTCCCCCATCAAGGGGTCCGGGATCCCCAGGCACACCGCGTCCCGGACCTCCGGGTGGGAGCGGAGCTCCCGCTCGACCTCCGCCGGGCTGATGTTGGCTCCGCCGCGTATCACGATGTCCTTGAGGCGGCCCACGACGTGCAGGACCCCGTCGGCGTCGAGGCGGCCGAGATCTCCGGTGCGGACCCAGCCGTCGGGGGTGCGGTAGCGGGCGTCGAGGTCCGGGGCGCCCACGTAGCACAGGGGTGTCATGGGCCCGCGGGAGACGATCTCGCCGATCTCGCCGTCGGGCAGGGGTTCGTGGGTCTCGGGGGCGGCGATGCGGATCTCGGCGACCCGGGGGTCGGGGCGGCCCGCCACGGTTCCCGAGGTGCTGGTCGGGGGCACCTTGCTGCCCAGGCCCGTATGGCAGTTGACGCCGTCGGCGGAGCCGTAGAGATTGACCACGGGACAGCCGAAGGCCTCGGCGGCGGCCCGCGCGGTGGTCTCGTCGAGCGGGGCGCCGCCCAGCACCAGGGCGGTGGGGGCCGGCAGTGCCCCGTCCGTCGTGTCGAGCCGCTCCAGCATCATGCGGACCGCCGTGGGGACGCCGAGGACGTGGGTGGGCCGGTGCTCGCGCACGGCCGCGAGAGCCGCGTCGGGTGAGAAGTGGTCGAGCAGGACCAGTGTCCCCCCGTGCCGGGCCAGGGTGACGGCCGTACCGTTCGAACCGAACGCGGAGGCCAGGGGTACGAGGAAGAGGCAGCGCGGCGGCTTCCCGTCCGGGACCAGCGAGGCGAGGAAGTTCCCGCGCCCGCCGGCCAGTGCGTTGTGCGAGTAGGCGACCATCTTCGGCTCGGCCTCCGAACCGGACGAGACCAGGATGCGCACGGCGCTGTCGGGGTCGGGGCGCGCGGGGACGAATCCGCCGGGGTCGCTGCGCAGGAGCTCCGTCCACGGCGTCGTTCCCTCCGGTGCGGGGCCGGGGCCGACCGCCACCACGGTCCGCAGGGACGGCACCTTCGGGACGAGGGCCCGCAGGTCGGCCGCGTGCCGGCTGCCCCGGTGGTCCGTCGCGGCGATGACGGCGACGGCCTCGGCCCGGCGGAGCAGGCCTTCCGCCTCCAGGGGGCCGCGCCCCACGGGGAACGGCAGGGCGACGGCGCCGAGGGCGGCCAGCGCCAGATCGGCTATGACGGCGTTGCGGTTGTCGGGCAGTTGCACCCCCACCACGTCCCCCTCGGCCACGCCGAGGGCTCTGAGCCCGGTGGCCAGACATCGGACCTTGCGGTCCAGGGCGGTGTAGCAGAGCTTGCCCTTGGCGTCGAGGACGGCCGTGCGGTGCAGGTCGGCGATCTGCCGGGCCCGGAACAGGCTGTAGAGGTCGAGTCCGGGGCAGGTTCCGTCGACCACCCAGGAGCGGCGCAGTTCGGCGGGCAGCAGGTCGTTGAGGGTGAGGGTCACGCGAAGCTCCAGGGGTCGGGGACGGCAGGGGCACCGTGCGCGTCACGGCTGACGGCGCCCGGAAGGCGCGCGTCGTGGTGGAGGGTGGAGAGGTCGGTGGTGACGCGCGTGGCGGTGAGGCCGCGCTCGGCGAGGCGGGCCAGGGCGTCGCTCGTGGAGAGTGCCCGGAGGTCGTACGAGGCGGCCGCCGCGGCGCTCGCGTCGGAGGGGGCGATCCAGCCGTCGGCGGTCGGCAGCGGGTGCCGGAATCCGGCGGACCGCCTGGCGTTCCTTCCGGAGGCCGCCCGGCGGAGCGCGGGGCCGGTGAGGGTGTCGGCGGCCCCCAGGAGTGAGGACTCCACCCGTACGCCGTCGCCGGTGCGCTCGCGGGACAGCAGCCCCGCGAGTACGGCTTCGGTGCCCTGCAGTCCGCCGAGGACGTCCAGCAGGGTCATCAGCGACGGGGCGGGCGCCTCGCCTTCGGGACGGACCGCCTCGCCCACCCCGGTGCGGGCCTGCACCATGAAGTCGGTCCCCATGGGGGCGCCCTGGACCCGTCCGGCCCAGCCGCTGGTGTAGGCGTAGACGAGAGCCGGATTGACCTCGGCGAAGTCTTCCGCGTCGAGACCGAGCTGGGCGGCCTTGCCCGGGGCCCAGTTGTGCAGGAAGACATCGGCCTCCGCCGCCATCTCCCGCAGCCGGCGCCGGTCGCCCGCCGCCTTGATGTCGATCTCCACCGCCTTCTTGCCCCGGTTGAGCGCGAGCCAGCGGGCCGAGATCCCGGAACAGGCGGGGGGCATGCCCCGCAGCGGATCGCCGCCCGGCGGCTCGATCCTGATCACCTCCGCCCCCAGGAGGCCGAGGAGGTGGGCGGCGAGCGGCGCCTGGATACGCCGCCCCGCCTCCAGGACGGTCAGCCCCGCGAGCGGCCCGGCCGACGTGGGTACGGCCCGCGACCGGGAACTCGCCGGGGCCGGACGGTCGGTGAGGGGCCGGAGCGACCAGGGTGCCGCGCCGTCGTCCTCGGCGGCGCGTTCCGCGAGGGTCCGGAGTACACAGATCTCGGCGCCGGCTTCCGCGGCGGCCCGCCGGATCCGTGGGAGGGGGTGCGCCCGGGTCACGGCGTGGAGCGCTTCGGGGAAGGGTGCGCAGGCGGTGGCGTAGCGGAACTGGAACGGCCGCCAGCCCGCCCGCAGGGCGTCGGCGGGGGCGTCCAGGGCACGCCAGAACACCGCCCAGGCGGCCGGGTCGAGTGTCTCCAGTTCGAACAGCACGCCCTCGGCCGAGGTGAAGGGCGGTCCGCCCGGGGCGAGTTCGGTGGACTCGCCCTCGTCCGCCCCGGCCGCCGCGAGGTACTGGGACACCGCCAGCAGCCCGGCCCGGTCGGCGCGTGCCGTGATGTGCGGGGACGCGGTCCCCCGGGCCCGCCCGATGAGCCCTGCGAGCAGCCCCTGGACGGCGATGACGGCGGTGGCCGACGCCGTGTAGTCGACGGCGAGTCCGCGCGGGCTCCCCCCGCGTCGCCCGTGGACCGCCATCACGCCGGTCGCGGCCTGGACGGTCGCCTCGTCGACGAGCCCGCTCGCCGGATCGGCCCAGGCGACGGTGGCGCCGACCGGGCCCGGGCCGTCGCCGTCGAGCGCGATGCGGCCCGCCCGGTCTCCCCCTCCGGTCTCCTCCCCCCGTGCCCCGAGCAACCGGAGGTGGCGGGCGACGGCCTCGGTGAGCTGCGGGGGCCCTGACACGGTGAAATCCAGCCTGTCGAGCGGCCGGAGCGGCCGCCTGGTTGCGGTGGACGTCATGCCTCTCCTCTCTCGGCGCGGCCTCGGCCGTCGCCCAGGTCGAACGGGACACGGGAACTCGGCAGGGCGCTCACCCGACCAGTTCCACAGACAGAGAGTCGGACAGGGGTTCCCACAGGTTCCCGGAAATATGGGGAATGCAATGAAGAATTCAGCCATCACCCACATGAGCGCATTCCAACCGGAGTGCGAGTCGACGGAGTTGAGAGCGCGAGTCGACAGCTTCGTGCGTACGGAGGTGATCCCCGCCGAGGCCGCGCTGGACGCGGGCGGTGCGGACCGGGCCGTCGCACTCCGGGGGCTGCGTGACTCCGCCCGCGGCGCCGGGCTGTGGGCCCTGCCGCTCCCGGCCGAACTGGGCGGCGGCGGGCTGACGTTCCAGCAGTACGCGGCGTTGGCCGAGTCCGAGGGCGCCAGCGACCACGGCCCCGCCGCGCTGGGTTCGGCCCCGCTGCTCGATGTCCTGATGCTGGGCCGGTACGGCGGCGCCCGGGTACGTGAGGAGTACCTCGGAGGGCTTGTCTCGGGCGAGTTGCGCAGCTGCTACGCGATGACCGAGCCGGACGTACCGGGCTCCGCCCCGCTGCTCACCCGGACCCGGGCCGAGCCCCGGCCCGACGGCGGCTGGTCGGTGACCGGCCGCAAGTGGTTCACCTCGGGGGCCGACGGCGCCGATCTCGTCACGGTGATGGCGCGCACCGGGGGCACGGCGGGCGACCGCGAAGGGCTGACGCTGTTCGCCGTCCCGACCGGCTCACCCGGATTCCGCGTCGTGCGCGAGCTGCCCGTGTTCGGAGCCTCAGGTCAGTACGAGATCGCGCTCGACCGGGTCCTCGTCCCCGCCGACCATGTCCTCGGCAGGGGCGACGACGCTCTGGCCATCGCCGGCGAACGGCTCGCGCTCGGCCGCACCCTGCGCTGCCTGCGCTGGCTGGGGCAGGCCCAGCGCGCCTTCGAGCTGATGTGTGAACGCGCCGCCACCCGGGACGGATCGCACGGCCCGCTCGCCGGGAACCAGCTGGTCCAGCAGCACGTCTTCGACGCGCTCCTGGCCCTGCGCACCACCCGGCCGCTGGTCCACGAGGCGGTCGCCCTGATCGCGGCGGGGCAGGACGCCCGTACCGAAGTGGGTCTGGCCAAGGTCGCCGCCGCCCGGATGCTCCAGCAGGTCGCGGACTCGGCCATCCAGGTGTACGGCGCGGCGGGTCTGGGCCCCGACACCGCGCTGCCGTCCCTGTTCCGGGGCGGGCGGGCGGCCCGTATCCTCGACGGCCCGGACGAGCTGCACATCACCTCGGTGGCCCGCCGGGTGCTGCGCGACCACGGCTGGGCACCCGGTTCTCCTATACGCGGGTGACGTCGACCAGACCGTCGAGCACGGCCAGCCCCAGGGCCAGGAAGAAGTCGCCCCAGATCAGCTCATGGCGGACCGCCAGGCCCTTGGCCGCGTCGTAGCAGCCGTCGAGCAGCATGCCCGCCGGGCGCCCCGCTCCCGGTCCGGTGAGATGCTCCCCGGCCAGGCGGTCCAGGACCGCCTCCGCCCGGGCCGAGCACTCCTTCGACCACGGCGCCCCGGTGTGCGCGAGCTTCAGCAGCGCCACGGCGGTGATCGCCGCGGCCGAGGTGTCCGGCACTCCCCGGGGCACGCAGGTGTCGGCGGCCGGGACCAGCGGCCCGGTCAGCGCTCCCGTACGGTCCAGCAGCCGGCCGGCGTCCCGGGCGAGCCGCTCCGCCCGCGCGGCCGGTACCCCCGGGTCGAGCAGCGCGTCGGCGACCGCCAGCAGCATCCACGCCTCGCCCCTGCTCCAGCCCGGTGCGGGGTCGGTGCGGGGCTGCCATCCTCCTGCCGCGTCGAACCGCCAGGCCGGGTGCGGTCGTCGATCTCCCCCGGTCTCCGCCTGGCCGAGGAAGAGGCCGAGGTGGCGTTCCAGGTGCGCCGCGCCCGCGGCCGCCCCGTCGCCACCGGCTCCGGACAGCAGGGGAACCAGCCCCGGTACGGCATCCGCCCGGGCCAGCAGCCGCGGCCCGCCGAACGCCGCACCCCACGGCACGATCCCGGCCCGGGGGTCGAAGGCGGCGAGGCAGGCAAGGCCCGCCCTCGCGCGCAGCTCATCGGCCTCCGGTGTGTCGAAGGCCGGAGCCGTCCCGTACCAGAGGATCAGCCCCCGGGTGGCGGTGTCGGCCTCCACCCATGGCGCCAGCCGGGCCGTGCACCGGGCGGCGGCCAGCCGGTCCGCCGCCCGGCCCGTGGCCCGCGCGCGCAGCCACAGCAGCCCGGCCCAGAAGCCTCCGGTCCACGAACCGCGTGCGGTCGTCGTCCACCGCCCGTCCCCGGGCTCGGCGTACAACGGGAACCGCTCACCGACCTCAGCCTCGGTGACCGCCACCCGGCCGAGGACGGCCTCCAGCGCCCGGCCCCCGGCCCTCACGCCTCCTGCCCCTTCCCCGCCCGCGTCCGCCGGTCCCGTACGCCCCAGAGCAGGGCCACCACCCCGGCGGCGGCGAACTCCACCGCCACGAGCGACCAGCCCGCCCCGTAACCGGTCCCCTGGGCGAGCACACCGAACAGGGGCGGCCCCACGGCGAACCCGGCGAAGAACCCCGCCGCGACCAGCGCCGAGTCCGCTCCGGCCCGTCCGGGCGCGGCCCGCTGCATGACCAGGACCATCGACACGGCGTTCCCGGAGACGGCGAAGACCCCGACCGCGACGGCCCCCACCCACACCAGCGGCACCGCCACCAGCCCGCCCGCCAGCAGGCCCGCCGCGCCGACCGCGCCCACCGCCAGCAGCGCGGGCAGCCATTCGGCCCGCCCCGGACGGGCGGCCTTGGACCAGCAGATCCGCCCGAGTATGCCCGCCACCCCGAGGACCGCGACGAGGGCACCGGCCACGGTGGCCCCCATCCCGAGGCGCTCCGTCCCGTACAGGGCCAGGTAGGTGTTCACGGAGGCGATACCGGCGCCCAGGAAGAGGGAGAACCCCGCGAGCCAGGCCACCATCCCCCGTGGAACGTACGACGTCCGGGCGGGCGGGACCGACGCGGCGGGCGGGTCCGTTGGCAGAGCGCGCAGCACCCACACGCCGCCGAGCAGCGCCACCGCCGCGGCGGTCCAGACCGCGCCCCGCCAGCCGAGACCGCCCGCGAGCGCGGCGAGCGGCAGCCCCGCGACGAACGCCCCCAACTGCACACCGGACTGCTTGAGGCCGGTCACCGCGCCGCGCCGGGCGGGCTCGACGGTGGCCAGGATCGCCTTGTTGGTGGCCGGGTTGGCCAGAGCCTGCGGTATTCCCCCCAGGGCGACCGCCCCGAGGAGCAGCCCTGCCCCGGGAGCGGCCCCGATCAGCGCGAGGGCGGCGGCGGAGAGAAGGAACAACAGCACCAGGGCGCGCCGGGGGCCGATGCGGTCGACCATCCGGCCGCCGCCGGGCGACAGGACGGCCGCCGTGCCGAAGCCGACCGTGGTCGTCAGCCCCAGCATCGTGGGAGAGATGCCCAGCCCATCGACCAGTCGGGGCCCCAGAGCGCCGATCAGGAACAGCTGAAGCATCGAGAACGCCATGGCACAGGTCAGCAGCGCGGTCACCGTGCGGGGTTCGCGGTCCCGCGCACCGGACGAAGCCGCTGCCGTAGTTCCCTCTGCCACCACAGAAGTCTCCGTTCCTTCAGTACCAGGGGTCACGACCTACCGAGAAGACAGTCGGATGAACCGGCGCCCCGGTTCCCCCGTCCCATCCACTGGATCCGCCCGGGCAGCCTTCACCGTGGGCCGCCCTTCGGCCACTCGGCCGGAAAGGGCTCATCCCTCCGGGCGGAACAGCATCGCGCACCACATCCTCCACCTTCGGAACCGGCGGGCCTGCCGGCCACCTCGGCCGCAGCGAGCACGGCGCGGTACGGTCCAGGCCGCCGTCGGCCTGCTCCGACGCCAGCGGCCCCTGGAGCCGAGCCCGCGACGGCGGCCGTGAGCACCGGTGCTACCGACGCCCACGACACCTCACCCCGCCGCGAACGAGTTGCCTGTCCGCCGCCCGACGCCGACGCTGCAGCCGGTCCAGGCTGCCGAGCGGCCTGGCCGGCACCTCGGCGACGCCGACACCCGTGCTCGACTCCGTCTCGTCCCGGGCTCCACCGTCCCGAACGGCGACGAAGACCCTCCTCGGTGCCGGTCGATCTCGACGGGTGTGTCACAGACTCCCCGATCCGGCCCGTCGCTCCCCTCGTTCCCACCAGGCTCCCTCTTGTGACCAATCGTTTCCCTCGCCGCGTGAAGCAGGACGGCCGCCATACTCCCAACCTCTGGCCCGTCTGGCTCGTCGCCCCTGCCGCACTGCTTCTCGTCGGAGCCGCCGCCTACGGCCTCTACCACGGCGCGGAATCTCTCCTGGCCAGGGAGAGCACGGGGAAGCCGGCCAAGGTCCAGGACGTCATCAGCACCACCGTGACCACGCTGACCCTCATAGGCGCCGTTCTCGCCGCCCTGTATGCCTACCGCAAACAGCTCCTCGACGAAGGAACCTCCCACCGGGCGGATGCCACCCAGCTCACCGAGCGCTACGCCAAAGCCGCCGAGCAGCTTGGCCACGACCAGGCCGCCGTCCGGCTCGCGGGCGTCTACGCCATGGCGCGGCTGGCCGATGACTGGCCCGAACAACGTCAGGTATGCATCGACGTGCTCTGCGCCTACCTCCGCATGCCCTACAGCACGGACCCCGCCCAGCCCGGATTTCGGCATGGCGAACGCGAAGTCCGCCTGACCATCATCCGCATTATTCACGACCATCTCCAAGACCCTGCCACCAGCACCACGTGGTGCGGACTCAACCTCGACTTCACCGGAGCCACCTTCGACGGCGGTGACTTCAGTGGCTCGGTGTTCTCCGGCGGCCAGGTCTCCTTCAACGGCTCGGTGTTCTCCGATGGTCGGGTTTCCTTCAACGGCTCGGTGTTCTCCGGCGGCCGGGTCGACTTCAGCGGCTCAGTGTTCTCCGGCAGCCAGGTCTCCTTCAGCGGATCGGAATACTCCGGCGGCCGGGTCTCCTTCAGCCGCTCGACGTTCTCAGGCGGCCGGGTTGACCTCAGTGTCTCGGCCTTCTCCGGCGGCCAGGTTTCCTTCAGCCGCTCAACGTTCTCCGGCGGCGAGATCTCCTTCAGCGGCTCGGAACAATCCGGCGGCCGGGTCTCCTTCAGCGGCTCGGAATACTCCGGCGGCCAGGTCGACTTCAGCCGCTCGACGTTCTCCGGCGGTCAGACCTACTTCAGCAGCTCGGCGTTCTCCGACGGCCGGGTCGACTTCAGTGGCTCAGTGTTCTCCGGCAGCCAGGTCTCCTTCAGCGGCTCGGAATACTCCGGCGGCCGGGTCTCCTTCAGCGGCTCGACGTTCTCCGGCGGCGAGGCCGACTTCAGCTTCACGACCTTCTCCGGCGGCGAGGCCGACTTCAGCTTCACGACCTTCTCCGGCGGCCAGATCTATTTCAGCCGCTCGACGTTCTCCGGCGGCCAGGTCGACTTCAGCCGCTCGACCTTCTCCGGCGGCCGTTCCTACTTCAGCAGCTCGGTGTTCTCCGGCGGCCGGGTCTCCTTCAGCAGTTCGGAATACTCGGGCGGCCGGGTCTCCTTCAGCGGCTCCGTATTCTCCGGCGGCGAGGCCGACTTCAGCTTCATGACGTTCTCCGGCGGCCAGGTCGACTTCAACGGTTCGGAGTACTCCGACGGCCACGTTTCCTTCAGCCGCTCAACATTCTCCGACGGCCAGGTCGACTTCAGCTTCTCGACTCATTTCGGCGGCCGGGTCGACTTCAGCTTCGCGGCGCACTTCGGGGGCCAGGTCGACTTCAGCTTCTCGGAGTTCTCCGGAAGCGAGGTTTCCTTCAGCCGCTCGGCATTCTCCGGCAGTCAGGTGAGCTTCGCAGGTTCGTCGTACACCGGCGGCCAGGTCGACTTCAACGGTTCGGCGTTCTCCGGCGGCGAGGTTTCCTTCAGCCGCTCGGCATTCTCCGGCGGCCAGGTTTCCTTCGACCGATCGGCGTTCTCCGGCAGCCAGGTCAACTTTACCGACTCGACGTACACCACCGGTGTCGTCAGCTTCCGGCATTCACGTGTCCAGACGTCAGCACTGGTCCATTGGGGCCCCTTCCCTGCGATCGTTCCAGCCCCCCAGCCGTGAGCAGCTGTCCAACAGCGGCCGGCACAACGAGGCGGTTCGGTCCTCTTGGCCGTGTCCGCGTCAGGAGTTGGGCTTCGGCTCGGGCATGACGTGCCGGCGGAGGTTGCGGGACTGGCGATGCCGACGTCCGGCAGCAGCGCACGAAGCGCTGCTGCCGGACGCCACGCGGCGGCCCGCCTCGACCGGTCGCGGGCGGTGGTCGACTCCGGCCATGTGCGGGCCGCAGAAGAAGAGCGTCGGCGAAGAGTGCCCGGTCGCCCTCGAACGGTGCGCGCCCCAGGACCGCTGTCGATCTACCGGCCTTTCGAAGCAGAGCCTTCAACCATCCCGGCCGATCGCCGGAACGGAGGGCGTACGCCCTCCCGAGGAGGAGTGCGCCGGTCCGTCCCGTCGGCGGGGGACTACTCCTCCGCGCCCTCCCGCAGCAGCCGCACATAGTCCCGCGCCCACGCCTCGACCGTCGCCGGGTCCCAGAGATCCGCCGAGTACTCCACCGCTCCCTCCAGAACGTCACCAGCCGGGGACAGCACCATGATGAACTCGGACCGGGAAGCGGCAGGGGCGATCTCCGCCACCGTGATGGTGAGTCCCGGCATGTCGATGCCGGTGTCCAACGAACTCTCGTACGCCAGGCCGATGGCCAGACCCTCCGGTATGCGAATGCCCTTGCGCTGCCGCATCGCCGGGGCCACCCGGCGTGGCGGCATGGCGTGTTCCATGCCCAGGACGGTCGTGCTCGTGACCCGGTCCGTGAGCTCGGCGAAGGAGCCGGAGCGCGCGTCGCGGACCCGCAGGGCGAACCCCGTGGCCGTGCAGCCCACCAGGGACTCGAACTCACGGCTCTCCCGGCCCGCGTAGGAAATGTTCATCACCACGTCGTCCTGCTCGGCCTTCGTCGTCAGCAGTCGTCCGAGCGCGGCCGCCGCCACGACGAAGGGTGTGGTCGACCGCCGGGCCGCCAGGCCTTCCACAGCGGCCCGGACCTCGGCGGGAACCGTGAATCGGACGACTCCGCCCCGGCCGCTGAGCACGTCCGGCCTCGGCCGGTCCAGGGGCAGGTCCAGGGTGAAGGGGGCGTCGGCCAGCTCTTCCAACCAGTAGTCGGTACGGCGACCGTCGGTCGCCTCCTGATGGGCGGCCTGCCAGTGCGCGTACTCCACCTGCTGGGGCGCCACGGGTGACAGACCATGACCGGCGGCGGTGGTCGCGGCGCGGTAAAAGGCGCCGAGTTCCTTCAACAGCGTGGTCAACGCCCACCCGTCGCACGTGCAGTGATGCGTCACGAACAGCAGCACCCACTCCTCTTCACCCGTGCGCAGCAGACGGGTGGAGAGGACGTCTCCCGTGAAGGGGTCAAGGGGCGTCTCCACCGCCTGCTCCGCGAACCGGCGCAGCTGTTCACGCCGTTCCACTTCGCTGCGCGAAGTGAGGTCCTCGACGGGCAGGTCGAGCGACCCGGACCGGAGCACCTCCTGCCGCCAGGTGCCGGAGCTCTCGCGTACCAGACGTGTCCGCAGGGACTCATGACGCCGCACCAGGTCCTCCAGTGCGCCGTGCAGGGCTGCGCGGTCCAGTCGGCCCGTGAAGGTGATGCTCAGGGCCACGTTGAAGACCTGCGGCCTGGCGTGGCGGGAGTGCAGGGTGGCGAAGCGGGTCTGCTGTTCGGTGGCCGGACCCCGGCGGACCACCCGCCCCGACCGGGCCTCGTCCACGAACTCCGTCAGGGCACGGAGCGTGGGCTGCTGGTAGAGGTGTGTCAACGGGTACTCGACCCCCCACGTCTCCCGGATTCGATTGACCAGCCTCATCGCGGTCAGGGAGTGCCCGCCCAGGTCGAAGAGGGAGACATCCGGGTCGACACCCGCATCGGTGAGGTCGAGTTCGGCCGCCCAGAGGTTACGGAGTCCCTTCTCCACCGATGTGATGGCGGCATCCTCGGACGTCGGCCGGTCAGGATCACGGGTCTCACCGGTATCTGCCACGGCCGGGGGAACGGCCGGAGGGAGGAGTGCCCGGTCCAGCTTGCCGCTGCTGTTCAACGGCAGTTCAGGCAGAGTGCACCACAGGCGAGGCACCATGTACTCCGGGAGGCGGTGGCCCAGCTCCCGGGTCCATCGTTCCGTGCGGCGGGCCTGTACCTCCGGCTCTCCGGAGACCGGCTCGGTGGGCACCACGTAGGCGGCGAGAACCGCCTCACCATGGTCTCGGCGGCGGCTGATGACGGCTGCCTGGCGGACACCGTCGAGGCGGCCCAGAACCTGTGCGACCTCCTCCGGCTCCACCCGGAATCCGCGGATCTTCACCTGGTCGTCGGTACGGCCCACGAAGACCAGTCGTCCGTCCGCCGTCCAGCGGACCAGATCGCCCGTGCGGTAGCAGCGAGTCTCCCCGTCGCCTTCCGGCAGGGTCGTGAACCGCTCGTCTGTCAGGTCGGGCCGGTGCAGGTACCCCTGCGCGACGCCGGGGCCGCCGACGAGCAGCTCCCCCACCGTGCCGATGGGTACCGGCTTGTCCGAGGCGTCCACGACACGCACGGTGACGTTGTCCACGGGTCGGCCGATCGGGGCGACGTCCGCCCCGTCGACCGCGTCGGCGCTCTCCGCCAGGGGCAGGACCGTGTCGACGACGCACAGCACGGTCGCCTCCGTCGGACCGTAGACGTTGAGGGTCTCGTAGAGGGCTTCCGGCCTCGGCCGACGGTTGAGCGTCTCGCCGCCCAGCAGCAGATGGCGCAGCGGTGGCTGATCGGCCGCCGGCAGACGGAGCAGCTCCTCCCCCAGTGCCGTCGGCATGATGCTGAACGTGATCTTCTGGCCGGTGAGCCACCGGGCCAGAGCGAGCGGATCGCGGCGGGTCTCGTCGTCGGCGACCACCAGGGTGCCGCCCGCCGTCAGAGTCGGCCAGACCTCCATGAGCGATGCGTCGAAGCTCTGGCCGCAGACCATGGCGGCGCGGTATTCGTCGTCCGGCGCGCATCGTGCGTGATGCCACTGACAGAGATCCACCACCGCCCGGTGGGTGAGTACGGCCCCCTTGGGCGTGCCCGTACTGCCCGAGGTGTAGATGACGGCCAACGGGGAGGAGAGTGCGCTGTCCGGCGTCGGACGAGAACGGTGCCCCGTGTCGCCGGTCGGTACGGCGTCCGGGGGGACGACCTGCACGGACGCGGGAAGTCCCAGCTCCCGCGCCGCGTCCGGCCCGCTGACCACCAACCGGGCGCCGCTCTCCGCGATGACCTGCGCGGCACGGGCGGCGCCGAGTGCCGGGTCGAGAGGCACATAGGCGCACCCCGCCCTCGCGACGGCGAGCAGGGCGGTGACGAACTCCGGGCCGCGTGGCAGCCGGACAGCGATCACGGGTGCCGGGCCCTCGCCGGCCCCGGACTCCGTGAGCACGGAGGAGAGCCGTTCCGCTGCCTCGTCCAGCTCCCGGTACGTCAGCGCGGCATCCGCGCCCACCACCGCGGTCCGGCCGGGATGCTCGGCCGCGCGTTGGGCCACCCAGTCGTGGACGGTGGTGTCGAGGACCGGACGCAGGGGTCCTCTGCACCAGTTCTCCGGAACCTCGTCGCCGTCGGCCGGTTCCCGCGCTGTCACAGAGAGCGGTGTGCCCGGCCGCTCGACGGCAGCGGTCAGCAGATCGCGGAAGACCGCGAAGAACCGGTCGACGGTGGCCGGGTCGAACAGCTGCGCGTTGTACTCCAGATGGCACCGAATGCCCTCCGGCAGGTCGGTGAAGTAGACCGTCAGATCGGTCAGCGCCTTGTCGGGGCCCGCGTCCAGGGCCGCTGCCTCGACGCCGGGGAGGTCGAGACGGAACGGCTCGTCCGACTGGAACTCGGCAAGCGTCTGGAACACCGGTGTACGGTCCGTCCCGCGTGGTGGAGCCAGGGCTCGTACCACCTCGTCGAACGGCGTTGCCGCGTGGTCGTAGGCGTCGAGGGCCGCAGCCCGCACCCGGTCCAAGAGCGTCGCGAATGCCGGATCGCCGGTGAGGTCGACGCGGAGGGCCACCGTGTTGACGAAGAAGCCCACCAGCTCTTCGGCCCGCGCGGGCCGGTCGGAGACGGGGACCCCGATAACGATGTCCTCCTGCCCCGTGACGCGTTGGAGCATGGCCGCCCAGCCGGTCATCAGCGTCATGAACAGGGTGGCGCGGTGATGTCGGCCCAGCTGCCTGAGCCGGTCGCTCAAGCCTGCGTCGAGGGAGTGGAAGACCGCGCGGCCCTCGGAGGCCATCTCCGCCGGGCGAGCCCGGTCGGTGGGCAGTCGGAGGACGGGAAGGTCTCCGCCGAGCGCCCGCAGCCAGTACGCCAGATCGCGCTCGGTGTCGGGGCCGGCCACCGCCGCGCGCTGCTCAACGGCGTGCTGGGCGTAACTCCAGGCCAGCTCGGGCAGAGCGGCCTCGGTGCCGTCCAGCTCCGCACGGTAGAAGGCGGAGAGGTCCCGGCACAGCACGGTCGCCGACGCGGCGTCCACCACGATGTGGTGGAAGGACAGGACCAGGACGTGCTCGTCAGCGGTGGTACGGACGAGGCGGGTGACGAACAGGGGTCCGTTCTCCAGGTCGAAGCGGCGGTTGCTCTCCTGATGGAGTGCTTCGCGTACGGCGTCCTCGGCTTCCGTGGTGCCGTCCACCACGGCGAAGTCCGTTTCGCAGAAGGGCCGTACCACCTGGACCGCCGAGTCGCCGACTGCCCGGAAGACGGTGCGCAGCATCTCGTGGCGGGCGACGAGCCGCCGTACGGCGCTGCGCAGCGCCTCGGCGTCCAGGCTGCCGGTCAGCCGGATCGCCTTGACCTCGTTGTAGGCCGTGCGCCCGGGAAGCAGGCGTTCCAGGAACCAGATGCGCTCCTGGCCAGGTGAGAGAGGCGCCCCCGGCATGGACGGCTGCCGGTCCCGGTGGCGACGGCGGAGCGCGTCCAGCCGGGGCAGCCCGGCCCGCAGCTGATCCGGGCCGACGCCGAAGTCGACCAGCGCGACGATCTCGTCCGCGCCCGCGTCGGCGACCGCCTGGGCCACGGGCAGGGTGGAGTCCACGTCACCGATCAAGGCACGCTGGTCGCAGTACCGGCTGTAGGCCCGCCGGAAGACCACGTCCAGGTCGTCTTCGCTGAGCGACTTCAGGTCGGCGGTGACGCCGAGGCTGTTGGTGACGCCGCTGAAGAGGGAAAGGGACGCTCGCATGTAGCGGGCCATCGGCTCGAAGGCGTCGGCCCGGGCCGTGTCGTGGTCCGCGCCGAGGTAGGTGTGGAGCAGGACGGCGACCCGCCCGGCGTCCGGGTCGAGACCGTGGCGGGCGCGGGCCCGGCGATAGCGGGAGATGTTGTCCCTGAGCTGGTCGATGTCCTGGGTCATCAGGTTGGTCACGATGCCGAGGTCGTGCTCGGCGGCCCGTTCGTACGACTCCGGGTTGCCCACCACCGCCGTGTAGAGCGGCGGCATCGGCTGCACCGGTCGGGGGAAGAGCCGGATCTCCCGCTCTCCGTCGCCGGTCCTCCGGAGCAGGGCCTCGCCGCGCCAGAGGCGCCGCACGTCGGCGAGGCGGTCGTACATCTCCTGTTTGTGCCGTCCGAAGCGCTCGGGGAAGAAGACGAAGTCGGCGGCGTTCCAGCCGCTGGCCACACCGAGGCCGACCCGTCCACCGGAGAGGTTGTCCGCCATGGACCACTCCTCCGCCACTCGGATCGGGTCGTGGAGCGGCATGACGACCGAGCCCGCGTTGAGGCGGATGCGCCGGGTCTCGCGGGCCAGGGCCGCCGCGAGGACGGCGGGGTTGGGGAAGAGTCCGCCGAAGGAGTTGAAGTGCCGCTCGGGCATCCACAGCGCCTCGAACCCGTGCTCGTCGGCGAACCGTGCCGCCTCCATCAGTAGTTCGTAGCGGCCCTCCGGTGAGCCGGGGCCCTCCTCCGGATAGTCACCGAAGAAGTAGAGGCTGAAGTCCGCGCGTCGCGAGGGGAAGGCCGCGGAGGCGGTGGGTTCACAGGCCGGGGCGGTTCCGGTGGCAGGTGCCGCAGGAGATGTGGCCGTGCGCGCCGGGGCCGGGATTGCCTGGTTCTCCGCCGGGAGGGGCTGCCGGGTCCTGGGCCGCTGGGAAAGGGCCCTGGCCGAGTGGAAGAAGCCTGCCTGCCGCAACTCCCGCAATGACCCGCGCACGGCATCGGCCACCTGCTCGATGTCGCCGTCCGTGTGTGCCGTGGAGAGAAAGAAGTTGCGCCACTCCCATACGTGCACGCCGCGCAGCATCAGGTGGTGGTAGAGGAGTTCCATGTCGGCGCGGTGCTCGAAGCGGAACTGCGAGCCGAACCAGGCCATGCGCAGGGGGTACTCCTCGGCCTCGAAGAACCCGTTCAGCCCGGTGGCCAGGCGGGTCGTGCGCTCGTTGAGCCGTTGTTGCAGATGGGGGCTGTGGTCCCGGAGGTGGGTGAGCACGGCGTGGGCGGCGGTCATCGCCACGGGGTGCTGGAGGTAGGTCCCGCCGAAGAAGGTGGTGTCGGCGGTGGGGCCGCTGTCGTCCCCGTAACTCCAGTAACCGCCGTCGATGCCGTCCATGATGTCGGCGCGGCCCGCGACGGCGCCGATGGGGAATCCGCCGCCGAGGAGCTTTCCGTAGGTGGCGAGGTCCGGGCTGACACCATAGAGGTCCTGTGCGCCGCGCAGGGCGGGCCGGAACCCGGTGAGCATCTCGTCGAACATGAGCACGATGCCGTGCCGGGCTGTCAGCTCGCGCAGTCTGCGCACGAACTCGACCGGCTGGAGCGAGAGGTTCCTGCTCTGCACCGGCTCGACGATGACCGCGGCGATGCGTTCGGCGTCCCGCTCGATCGCGTGCAGAGCGTCCTCGCTGCCGTAGCGGAGGACCGTCAGCTCCTCGACCGCGCTGAGGGGGATGCCTCGGGAGACGGGCACGGTCTTCTCCCCGGACTGCCGGCCCAGGACCTGGTCCGCGTGGCCGTGGTAGGAGCTCTCGAAAGCGACGATGCGGTCGCGGCCGGTGGCGGCCCGGGCGAGGCGGATGGCCGCGGCGTTGGCTTCGGTACCGGAGTTGGCGAACGCCACCCGTTCCATCCCGGTCAGCTCGCACAGCAGCTCGGCGGCCTCGCCCGTCTCGACACCGCGTGGGCCGAGCCGGATGCCCCGGGAGAGGTGTTCACGTACGGCCTCACGGACGAAGTCGGGTTCGTGGCCGAAGAGGAGTACGCCGAACCCCATGGTGATGTCGGTGTAGCTGTTGCCGTCGATGTCCTCGATCCGCGCCCCCTGGGCGCGCCGGGCGGCGATCGGGTACAGCATCTCCTTGGTCGCCCTGCGGAAGCCCACGACGGCTCTGCTGTCAGCGAGACGACGGTGGTGGCGCTGGGCCAGGCGCCGGGAGGCCTCGGTCCGTGCCGTGTACCGGCGCAGAAGGTCGTCGAGGTGCTCCTGCTGGGAGGCGGGCGAGGCAGCGCCGACCATGCCCGTGCCGGGGGCGACCTCGACGCGCGGCCCGTGCACCCGGGCCTCCTCGGAGCCGCGCGCGGCGTCCGGGTCCGTGGCGGGCGCAGCGCCGGAACCCATGACCGGGGCGGCAGCGGCGACGGGGGCGGCGGCCGGTGGTCCGGCGTTCATCTGCGCGGTGACACGGTCGGCCAGCTGAGCCATCGCGGCCAGGTCGCGGTCCAGGGCGGCCGCGATCTCCTGCTGCTCGCTCATCGGGGCTCCCCGTCCCCGGCGAGAGGCGCTGCCGCGGTGCTGGCCTGGAGGGTGAGCAGTTGGGAGAGCTGGGAGAGCATCTGCAGCTGGATCTGGGACAGTTGGTGGACCCGCCGGGACAGCTCCAGGAACTCCTGCCGGGTGACGAACCCGTTGTCCTGCGGGCCGTTGACGGAACCGGAGACCGGAGCCGGGACGGCGTTCGGGACAGCGGCCGGGTGCGAGGGCTGAGCCGCGACGGAAGCCGGGGTGGCGGTGAGCGCCGAGTCGCCGGGCGGCCGTTGCTCCGGGGCCGGTGTCCGCGCGGTCACCGGCTCCGCCGCACGCGGCCGCGGGAGGGTCTCGGGCGCGCTCCCGTGCTCCCGGGGCAGCCGCGCGGCGACGAGTTCGGCGAGCAGTCGGGGGGTTCCCGTCTCGTCGAACAGCTCCCGCATGGTGACCTTGACCTGGTGCTCCTGCTCTATCTCCCGCAGCACGTTGATCATGAGGAGTGAGTCCGCGCCGAGGTCGAAGAACGGGGTGTCGGCCGCGAGCGTGGTCAGATCCTCGCCGAAGGCACGTGAGAGCACACCGAGAATGCCGTCCAACAGGTGCCGCGTTTCCATCGTCTCTGCCGTCACTGTGCGTTCCTCTCTTGCGGTGGACTCGGGTCCGGGGTTCCTGGGAGGTCTGCCGACCCAGTAGGGGCGGTGTTGGAAGCGATAGCCGGGCAGCGGGACGCGCCGCCCTCCGGTGCCCGCCAGGAAGATCTCCCAGCGGATGTCCGCTCCTGCGCTGTGCAGTGTCGCGGCGGCGCCGAAGAGCGCGCCGAGTCCGGTGCCGCGGTGCAGTGACGGGGTCACCCGCACGGTGGGCAGGGAGCGGCGGGCCAGACCGCTCAGCGTGGTGTGCGGGCCGATCTCCAGCAGGACGGCCGGCTGTTCGACTGCGACGGAACGCAGCGCGGCGTCGTAGCGAACGGGCTCGCGGGCATGGCGCAGGAAGTGGTCCGCGTCCGGAATCCAGCCCGGTTCGCGGGTCCGGCCGTCGAGTGAGCTGATGAAGCGGGTGTGTACGGGAGTGAGGGAGCTCTGGGCCAGGACCTTCCCGAACCGGTCGAGCATCGGCTCCACGGCGGCGGTGTGGAAGGCGCGGTCCACGGCGAGGCGCTCGTACGCGATGCGCCGTTCGTCGAGGACCGCGCACACCCGGCGGACCACCGGCTCGGGACCGGCCAGCACCTGGGAGCGCTCTCCGTTGACAACGGCCACCTCCAGGCCGGTGTGTGCGGCGCTCAGTTCCAGAGCGGACTCCCGTTCCAGGGCCACCGCCACCATCGTGCCCGGCTCACAGTGGTCGCGCATCAGGCGGCCTCGGTGCGCGCTGAGTTCGAGGCCGTCGGCCAGCGACAGGGCCCCGGCCGCGAAGAGTGCCGCGTACTCCCCGACGCTGTGGCCCGTCACGGCGCGGGGGCGGATGCCGGACTCCTCCCAGAGCCGGACCAGGGCGCATTGAAGGGCATACAGGGCCGGTTGCGCAGCCGCGGTTGACAGAAGACTCCCGGGGGCGTCCGTCCCATCGGCCAGCAGGTGCCGCAGCAACGATTCTCCGGTGAGGTGGCGGTGCTGTGCCTCGCAGGCATCGAGAACCTCGCGTACGACGGGGAACCGCTCGTACAGGTCGGCTGCCGCACCGGGGCGGAGAGCCCCTTGGCCGGTGAACTGGAACACCACCCCGGCGGTCCCCTCCGGCGATGGGCCGGGGTCGTCGGCGGAGGCGCGCGGACCGGGGCCGACGAGCCAGGCGTCGAGGGCGTCCGCCAGTACGGAGGGGCTCTTTCCCCTGAACGCGGCGCGGTGACGGCCGTGCGACCGGCCCAGAGCGGTGGTCGTGATCAGGTCGGCCAGCGGCAGAGCCGTCCGTCTGCGGAGGGCGTCGCGCAGGGACCGTACGTTGTCGGCCAGGGCTTCGTCGCTCGTCGCGGAGACCAGGAGGACGTCGGGCGGGGCGGCGGCCGCGTGACGCGGTAGAGGCTCGGGAGCCTCCTCCAGGACGAGGTGGACGTTGGTGCCGCCGATACCGAGCGAGGTGACCCCGGCCCGCCGGGGGGAGCCCGTCTCGGGCCACGGCCGCAAGGAGCGGGGGGCGTAGAACGGGCCGGTCTCAAGTTCGAGCAGCGGATTGGGCTCGGAGAAGCCGGCGATCGGAGGGATGACCCCGTGCTTGAGCACCAGCAGCGCCTTCACGAGACCGGCCAGGCCGGACGCCACGTCGAGATGGCCGATGTTGGTCTTGACGGCCCCGAGAGCGCAGTAGCCGGTGCGGTCCGTGTCCTGGCGGTACGCCGCCGTCGCTCCTTCCAGCTCGATGGGGTCGCCCTTGAGGGTCCCCGTCCCATGGGTCTCCAGATAGCCGATGGTGGCCGCGCTGACGCCCGCGTGGTCCAAGGCACGGCGTACGGCGTTCTGCTGGCCTCGCGCGCTGGGAGCCGCGTACGCCTTCTTGCCGGCACCGTCGTTGCACACGCCCCAGCCGCGGATCACGCCGTGCACGGTGTCCCCGTCCGCGAGCGCCCGGTCCAGTCGCTTGAGTACGACGGCCAGGACGCCGGTGCCGCCGACGGTGCCGTTCGCGGCCGCGTCGAACGCCCGCAGATCACCGGTCCTGGAGAGGATCGACCCCTTCACGTAGTGGTAGCCGAGGACCTGCGGGACATGGACGGAACCGGCGCCGACCAGCGCGATGTCGCATTCGCCGAGCAGTAGCGAGTGGGCGGCCAGCTGCACGCCGACCAGCGAACTGGAGCACGCCGTCTGCACGTTGACGGCGGGGCCGGTGAGGCCGAGCCGGTGGGCGACCCGGGTCGCGTTGAAGTCGGTGAAGTTGCCGACCATCACCTGCATACCGGCCAGCCAGTCACCGATGTCCTCGCTCGGCAGCACGTTGTTGAGCAGGTAGGACTGCATGTTGTAGAGGTGGTAGCCGGCGCTGGCGTAGACCCCGATCCGCCTCCCGCCCCGCTCGTCCGGATAGCCGGCGTTCTCCAGCGCGTGCTGCGAGCACTCCAGGAACAGCCGGTGCTGGGGGTCGGTGAGACGCGCCTCGCGGGCGCTCATCCCGAAGTGCCTGGCGTCGAAGCCGGAGATGTCGTCCAGGACGGCTGACGTTCCGATGAAGTCGTCGCGCCGGTAAAGCTCCTCGGGCACCCCCGCCGCCTTCAGCTCCTCCCGGCTGAACCGGGTGAAGCGCCGCTCTCCGTTGCGGATGACGCGCCACAGGTCCTCCGGCGTGTCCGCGCCGGGGAGCCGGAAAGCCATCCCGATGACGGCGAGGCGCGGGTCCGGTCCGCCGGTGCCCATCAGCCACGCTCCTTGCGCAGGACGCCACCACCGGGTGGTCGCACCCGGGCGTCCGGTTCGGCGGAGGGGCGGCGCAGCACGAGGTAGGCCAGCAGGGTGAGGCATCCGGCGATGGCGAGGCCGTGCAGGGAGGCGACCACTTGGAGCGGGGAGTAGCGGTCCAGGAGGAAACCGCTGACCAGCATGCCCAGCCCGAACCCGGCGTTCTCGACCGAGGCGGAGAGCCCGAAGATCCGGCCCCGCTCCGAGTCGGGCACCGTCTGGAGGCGGGACACGTAGACGACTTCGGTGAGGCCGTCCGCCGCCCCGGCGACGAGTGCCACCGCCAGGGTCAGCCCGGTCGGCAGACCGGTGAACACGACGATGAACGCCGCCGACATGACACAGGCGCCGATCGCGAAGGCCCGCTCCCCCAAGGTGCGGCCGCTCCGGCGGGTGTAGCGCGCCAGCACCTGCTGGGCGAGGATCGTGCCAACGGCCCAGGTGGCCCAGAACTGGCTGATGAAGGTGGCCGGGTGCTCGGGGTCGAGGATGCTGGAGTAGACGGGCAGCGCGACGTTGTGCGAGGACGAGCCCAGACCGTCCACGGCCCGCAGGGCGATCATCGCCATCAGTACCGGCACCGTGGCCCACAGCAGCCTGAGGGACCGTCGTCCGGCCCCGTCCCCGCTCTCCTCCGTGTCCGCGTCCTTCCCCGCCGACGCCCTCGTGCGGATCGGCAGCAGCATGAGGATGGTCGCGGACGCCAGGAAGGTGCATGCGTCCAGCAGGAAGGCCGCCGTGTAGCCCAGTTGCGCCACCACGACGCCCGCGGAGGAGAATCCGGCGATCATCGCCAGTGAACGGCCGGTCACCAGGAGGCCGTTGGCGTGGGCCCGCCGCTCGGGCCCGACGATCTCCGGGACGCTGCTCCGCAGGGCCACCTGGGAGAGCGTGGAGCAGAATCCGGTGACCACGGCGAGGCCGTACAGCAGAGGAAGCCGGCCCGCTTCCGGCGCGAGGAGCAGGGCCAGAAGCGCCACGGCCTGGCAGAGGTCCGCACCGATGATCAGGCGCTTCCGGTCGTAGGTCGAGACCAGACGCCCGCTCACGAAGCCCGAACCCACACTCGTCCCCAGCCGCACGGCCATGAAGAGCCCTGCGGCCAAAGCGCTGCCCGTGACGTCGTAGACGAAGACGTTCAGCGCCACCATGTTCAGGTAACTGCCGTACGCAGATAAGCCGTTACCGAGGACGAGCAGCCGGAAGTGCTTCATTCGCAACCTTTCGGAGACAGCGTCGGCAGCGCCACTGGCCACCCACCGGACCCTCGATAGATGCCGCAAAGACCCGGGGCGACGCCCCCTCCATACGGATCACGAGTCGTTCATGCACCTGCCAATTCCTCAAGCCATGCCCACCGGCCACGGGGTTCACACCAAGCCCTCAAAGCTCAGGCGCCACAGACTTCGCCCCCTTCCACCGGGGGCCCCAGCCGACCCCGACCGGGCGGAATGCCCTGCGCCATGGAGAGAGCGGCAGCCCTGACCCGGCAGGAGTTCAGTCGCCGGTGGTGGTCGGACAACTCCCCGGCGGCGATGGGCGGGCAGCACAGCGCGAGACAGGCCGATCGGGCCGCTCCGGCTCGCGCCCTCGCCGAAGCCGGGCATTACCGCAGCGGCCGGCTGCGACGGATGCTCACCGACGGGATACGCGCTTGCGGGCCCGGCGCAGCTCGGCGGAGTCACCCAACGACGTCGCGCCCAGCCGGCCGGACGAGTTCGCGCCCGGGCGCTACGGCACCCGGGCAGGATTCAGCACATCCGTCCGGGATGGGATTCCGGCATGTGGGCGGCAGACGGCTACCACAGCCTGACAGGTAATCAAGACAGTCAGCGGGAGGTCAGCAGGAAGTCAGCATCGATCCGATCGATCCCTGACACGCAAGCTCGAACGCGAGACTCGAGGTACCTCCTGCCACATCCACCAGACCCCCGAGCCCCGAGCCCCGAGCCCCGACCTACGGCGCCGGAGCCCGAGCCCTGGACAGCATGCGGATCGAGGCCCCGGAATGGAGTCCGCCAGTGGCGGCACGGTCAGCCCGTACAGAGGAATCTGCAGGTCAGCGCACCCTTCCGCGCGCCTTCAGCGGGGTAGCGGGCAGCTCCGGGGCAGGCAGGCGGGCACCGTCGTAGCCCTGCACCTCGCCGAACCGCGAGCCCTCCTCCCAGTCCTTTCGCGCCTGTGCGATCTCCTCGCCGGAGCGGCCGATGAAGTTCCAGAACATCACGATCTCCTCCTCGAACGGCTCGCCGCCCAGGAGCATCAGCCCCGCGTCGGAGAGGGCGCGCAACGGGAGTTCCCGGCGGCCGCAGCCCAGGTAGAGCATCGAGCCGGGCAGCACGGGTACGCCGTCGACCTCGGCCTCTCCCGACATCGACAGGACCGCGTACTCGAAGTCCGGGTCCAGCGGGAGGCGGGTCTCCGCGCCCCCGGTGAGGGCGAGGTCGGCGCCGACGATCGGGGTGTAGGCGGTGCCGGGGGACGCCGCGCCGTCCAGTTCGCCCAGGATCACGGTGGCGGTGAGGCCGGGGGCGGTGACGGCCGGGAGGTCGGTGTGGTGCTGGAAGTGCGGCTCGACATGGCGGTGCTCGTCGGGGAGGGCCACCCAGAGCTGGGCTCCGTGGAGGAACCTGGCGTGCGGCTTGGGGCTCTCCTCGGAGTGGCTGATGGCCCGGCCCGAGGTCATGAGGCCCAGTTCGCGGGGGCGTACGGTCTGGAGGCTGCCGAGGCTGTCGCGGTGCAGGACCTCGCCGTCGTGGAGCCAGCTGACGGTCTGGAGGCCCATGTGCGGGTGCGGCGGGACCTGCATGCCGGGCTCGTCCGCGATGTCGTCCGGACCGTAGTGGTCGACGAAGGCCCACGCGCCCACCATGCGACGGCCCAGGTTGGGCAGCAGCCGGCGCACCTCGGTGGACTCGCCGAGCGGTACGCGGCGGGGGGTGAGGAGTTCACGGACCGGCTCGGCGACGACGAAGCCGCGCCCTCCGCAGACGGAGGGTGTGGCCTGGCGATCGAGATTGCTCATGGCGCTCAACCTATTCCCGTACGGGCATGGAGCGTCGGCACCCACGCCGGAGCTTTAGTGGAATGTTCAACCATTATGGAGTGTTGTCACGGCTGAACGTACAGCGGGACGGCGGTTCGGGGTTCGCCCCGGGCGGGCGGACCGCCCGATGAGGAGGAGCGCACGTGAACGACACCTACTACGAGTTCGGCACGGCCGCCGACCGGTGGGACCGGGCGCAGCTGTTCTTCGAGGCCAAGGAGTACCTCACGGCCGCCCGGATTCTGGGCGGGCTCGTCGAGGAGGCGCCGGAGCAGGTCGCGCCGCGGCTGCTGCTGGCCCGCTCCTACTACCACTCCGCCCGGCTCGCGCGGGCCGAGGAGGAGCTGCGGGCGGTCCTGGAGCGCGACCCGGTGGAGAGCTACGCGCGCCTCATGCTGGGCCGGACCCTGGAGCGCCAGGGGCGGCAGGCCGAGGCGGCCACGCACCTGCGGCTGGCCGCCGCCCTCTCCGGCGACTTCGGGCAGTCGGGGAACGGAGCCTGATACGGGGAGCCTGATAGGAGGCCGGCCGCACCGGGGGACGAGGGCCGCACCGAACCGGTGCGGCCCTCGTCCCGTGCGGCCCTGTCCTGCTTTACCCGCCGGTACGAGCACCCGATAATGAGCTTTCCGGGACGAAGGGGCGGGGGACATGCGCAGATCCAGGGATGCCGCGTTACGCCGGGCGCGGGTGGCCGCGCTGATCGCATCGGCGGTGACGACGGCGGCCGTGGCCGTGTCCGGCTGCTCCGGCGGCGGCCCGGACGGGGGTGGCGCAGCCGGATCCTCCGGGAACTTCGTCGCCCGCACCCCGGGGGTGCACCGCTGGACCGGCACGCCCTGCGCACCGCTCACGGGCGAGCCGCTCGCGAAGGGGTTCGACATCGGCTCCGCCACCGACTCCGCCGACCCCGGTGTCAGGGAGGACATCGGAGAGGGCGGCGACCGGCCCCGCTATCGGCAGACGGGCTGCCTGGCCGGCCTCACGGGCCCGGACGGGGCGCCATGGAGGCTCTACACGAGCGCCGCCGTGTACGAGGAGAGCGCACCCGCCCACCGCGCGTACCGCACCAGGCACGATCTCGACCGGGTGCACGGACGTGGGCCGGAGCGGGTGCACCGGACCGCGTACGCGAAGCCGGTCCACGACCAGGGCCGCCCCGGCCGCGCCCTTCTTCTGTGGAACGGCGACCTCCTGCTCACGGTGACCGCGTACGGCCCGTACGGAAGCAAGGCCCACGACGTGCGCGAAGGGCTCCAGGGCCTCGTCGAGAACACCGCCCGCCTCATGGAGGACGCGCTGCGCGACGGCGACGCCCGCTCCCCCGTACCCTCAGCGCCCTGACCGCACTCCCTCGCCGCCCTCGGGCCCGCTCCCGCGGGTGCGGGCTCACTCCCCCGGGCGGGAGTTGGCCACCCGGTCGAGCCACTCCTTCATCAGTGCGGCCTCGGCCGTGCTCAGCCCCGGCCCCTGGGCCTCGCGCAGTAGAGCGCTCAACCGGGCCGCGGCCGAGGGGACTTCGGCCGCGGCCGGCTCGGCCGCCGCGGGTCCGGGCGGCGCCGCATCGGGGGTGAGCACGGAGGCGTGCACCGCGTCGCGGACCCGGCGGGAGACATCTGCGTCGTCGAAGGTCGCGGGGCGGGCGACCAGCATCAGCGCCACCCCGACACTGGCAGACATGATCATCTGGGCGGCCAGCTCGGGCGAGACGCGTATCCGGCCCTGGGCGGCCGCCCGCTGCAAGTCCCGGGTCAGGATGCGGTGCGACTCCAGTGCCGCGGCAGGGGGCGTCCGCATCGCCGGTGAGTTCATCAGGCGGTAGAGGTTCGGGTTGCGGACGGCGAACTCGACATGGCTGTCCCAGCCGCGACGCAGGTCCTCCACGGGGTCCGTGCTCTCGTCCCGCTCACGTTTCGTCGCGAGGTACCGCTCGAAGCCATGGTCGACGACGGCGGACAGGAGGCCCTCCTTGTCCCCGAAGTGGCGGTAGAGAGCCGGGGCTCCGACCTGGGCCGCCTCGCAGACGGCGCGCGTGGAGATGTCGCCGTCGGGCGAGCCGGCGACCAGCTCGGTGGCGACCTCGAGGATGCGGGTCCGCGTGTTCGTCGTACTCATCGGACGGACGCTATCAAGGCGGGAGCGTGGGCGGCGGGCCTCAGACGATGCCTCCGTTGGCCCGCAGGACCTGGCCGTTGACCCAGCGGGCAGGGCCTGCGAGGAAGGAGACCACCTCGGCTATGTCCTGCGGGGTCCCGAGCCGCTCCAGCGGGGGCTGGGCCGCCATCCGCGCGACGGTCTCCTCGTCCTTGCCGTCCAGGAAGAGGGCGGTGGCGGTCGGCCCGGGGGCGACGGCGTTGACGGTGATGTCCCGGCCGCGCAGCTCACGGGCGAGGATCAGGGTCATCGCCTCGACGGCCCCCTTGGTGGCGGCGTAGGCGGTGTAGCCCGGGAGGGCGAGCGACAGCACGGAGCTGGAGAAGTTGATGACGGCCCCGCCGTCGCGCAGGCGTCGCGCGGCCTGCTGGTCGACGACGAAGGTGCCGCGGACGTTGGTGCGGTACATCCGGTCGAGCGCGTCGAGGTCGAGTTCGGCCAGCGGGGCGAGAGCCATCACGCCCGCGGCGTGGACGACCACGTCGACCCCTCCGTACGCCTCCTCCGCGGCGTCGAAGAGCCCTGCGACGGCGGTCTCGTCCGCCACGTCCGCGCGGTGGGCGAAAGCCTCGCCGCCCGCGGCGGTGATGGCGGCGACGGCCGCCTCCGCCTCGGCCCGGTGGCCCGCGTAGGTGACGACCACCGCGAGGCCGTCGGCGGCGAGCCGCTCGGCGCTCTCCCGGCCGATGCCCCGGGATCCCCCGGTGACCACGGCCACGCGGCGGGGCGCGTCGGCGGCGGGAACCCGCCCGGCCGCGGACTCGCGTACGGAAGCGTGTGCGGATTCGCTGACGGGCGCGGTCTGTTCGGTCATGGCATCGCTCCTGACGAAGGGGGCACGGTGGTTCCGCGCAACCCGACGACATCAACGCTAACACCAAACAGGTAGCGACGCTACAGCTCCTTGTCCCCACGCCCGTAACGTCGCTACCCAGCCGCCACCCGGCCCCGGAAACGACGGAACCCGCCGGGCGCGCCCGGCGGGTTCCGTCTCCGTGCCGACCGCGCGCGGTCAGCCCACCCGCGCCGCCGGACGGGGCGCGTCGGCACGGGGGGCGGAGGCGAGGAGCCGCTCGGCGAGATAGCCGAAGATCAGCCCGAAGCCGGTCCAGAACGTGGTCTGGACGGCGAGCGTGGAGAGCCGGAACTTCCACAGGAGACTGGCCGGGAAGTCCTCACCGACCTCGTCGAACGAGGGCAGGAAGGCATAGGCCAGCCCGATCACCACGACGAAGCCGGCGGCCGCCGCGATGGCCGCGTTCCAGTTGCCCAGAGCGGGGGCGAGCCGCTTGCCGATGATCACGGCGGCCACGGCCAGCAGCAGGCTGAGGGCGACCATCAGGAAGAACAGGGTGGTGCGCTTCCCGATGGTGTCGGGGTTGCCGACGGCCGGCGGGTTCGCCGGGTACTTGAGGAACGGCACGACATAGACGGTCAGCAGGGCCGCCCCCGCGATCAGCGCGGCCGTGGCCCGCGGGCCGAAACCGCCGATACGGCCCAGCGCATAGGCGACGACGAGGGAGGCGATGCCGCCCGCCGCGACACCGAAGACCAGGAGCGCGGTGGCGAGCCCGCCGGTGGCCTGCATGGTGCGGCTGACGAGTTCCTCTTCCTCACCGCCGCCACCGTGGGCGGCGTGGCCCGCCGCCTCTTCGAGCGCGATGGCGGCGTCCACCTGGGACTCGCCGAGGAAGTACGCGACGGCGAGGGCCAGCGCACCCGCGATCACGCCCGCGATCATGCCGCGTACGAGCAGAGCTCTGACAGATATGGAGTTCACGAGACTTTCCCTGTTCCTGATTCCCTGGTTTCCTTGATCACTTTCCTGCCGGAGGCCGCACGCGGGCGGGTCAGTGGCAGGGGAAACCGAGCAGGTGACGGCCGTCGTGGACCCATTCGTGGACGCCTTCGCCCGAGATCAGGGCGGTGGCGCCCTGTTCGGCGCCGACGAAGTACAGCAGTACGAGCGCCAGAACGCCGACGAAGACGGCCCAGGGGGCTATGGCCTTCGCCGAGATGGGGGTGATCACGGGGGCCCCGGTCGTGGGGGCCCCGGTCGCGGGAGCGGCAGACTGCGCCATGGCAGAACCTCCTGTGGGAACACGCGTCCCTGTCGTGGTGCGCCGGACGAGGGTGCTGGGTCTGACTTCCCGCACAGGTACGGGTACACAGTGGCGCGACCGTGCCGGATTCTCACCGGACTTCCGTCACACCGTCGTCAAGGTCGACGTGACCATACCGCCTGCCCGCAGGCTCCGCCATGGTGCAATCTGCAGAGGTTCGGGCCCCGAATCGCCTGCCCGTCAAGGGCGTTGGGGTCGCTACGGAACGAGTTGAGGCAGGAACATGACAGTACGGGTGACCTTGGTCTCACCGGCGCTGAACGCGGCGCTCCGGGAGGCCCGCTTCGACGGGGACGCCTCGCTGGACCGGGCCGGTGAGCGCGCAGCGCGGGCGGCCGCTTCCGCCGTGCCCAGGGCCGGTCTGGTGCTGAACGGCCCTTCCCTGCGGTGCCGGGAGACCGCGGCCGCGCTCGGTCTGGCCACCCGCCCCGAACCGGCGCTCACCGGCTGGGACCTCGGGCGCTGGAGCGGCCGCCGCCTCGACGAGGTGGGCGCGGCCGAACCCGCCGCCGTGGCGGCCTGGGTCGGCGATCCCTCGGCGGCTCCGCACGGCGGCGAGTCACTGCGGGAGTTGGTGGAGCGGGTGGGCGGCTGGCTGGACGGGATCGGCTGCGAGGGCAGGGCCGAGCACGGGACGGGTGACCCGGGCGGGGACGGCGCCGACGGCAGGGGCGGGGCCGGTGACCAGGGCGAGGGCAGGTCCGGCGACCGGGACAGGGCCGGTAGCGAGGACGGGCGGGCGGACGACAGCGGAACCACCGCCGACGGCCGCCCCAAGGCCGGCCGCCGGACCGCAGGCGTTCTCGCGGTCGTCGAACCCGCCGTCGTTCGAGCGGCGGTGGTGCACGGTCTGGCCCTGCCCCTGGAGGCCTTCTGGCGGCTGGACGTGGTGCCGCTGGCCCTGACCGAGCTGAGCGGCCGGCCGGGGCGGTGGAACGTCCGGCTGGGGCGTCCGCTCACCGCCCCTCAGGGGCTCTGAGGAGCGTCCCCTTCCCGCCGGTCGGGCCGCAGCAGCAGCGCCGTGGCGACGATGCCGTCCTCGATCCGCCACCGTCCCTCCAGCACCGGCGGCACGGCCGGGTCGGTGCGCAGCAGCCGTGCGCTGAACGTGCCTTCGGCCGGCGGGCTCTCCGGCCCGCCGGCCGCCCGTTCGCCGTCGCGGCTCTCCCGGTGGAACGTCAGATCCGCCTCCTCGAAGTCCAGCTCGGTGAGGGTGAGCGGGTACCAGGTCTTGAAGACGCTCTCCTTGGCGCTGAACAGCAGCCGGTCCCAGTGGATGCCGCCGGCCTCGCCACCCGCCGCCGCGAACCGTTCCCGCTCCGAGGGAAGCACCACCAGCTCCGCCACACCGTCGGGCAGCGGAGCGTGCGGCTCGGCGTCGATGCCGAGCGACAGCACGTCCTCCGCGCGCGCCAGCGCCGCCGCCCGGTACCCCTCGCAGTGCGTGAGGCTGCCGACGATCCCCTCGGGCCACAGCGGCATCCCGCGCTTGCCGTGGAGCACGGCCACGGGTTCCAGACCCAGCTTGCCCATGGCCCGCCGCGCGCAGGCACGCGCGGTGGCGAAGTCGTTCCGGCGTTTGGGCACGGACCTCGCGATCAGCTCCTCCTCCTCGGGGAACAGATTCCCGTCCGCCACGGTGGCCTCGCGCGTCGCCGCGCAGGAGACGTAGGCGGGCAGCAGCCGCTCGATCACAGGGTCCCTCCGGAGGTGGCGGTGTCGGTACGGGCCGGGGGCGCGGACTCCGGGGCGTACGGGAGGATCTGGCGCAGCAGTCCGCGAGGGTGGCCCCGCTCGCGCCACTCCCTCGGGTAGCCGATCGAGACCTCCTCGAAGCGGATGCCGTCGTACCAGGTCGTACGGGGTATGTGGAGGTGCCCGTAGACGACGGCCGTGACGTTGAAGCGGCGGTGCCAGTCGGCGGTCAGTTCGGTGCCGCACCACTGGGCGAACTCCGGATACCACATGACCGACGTGGGTTCCCGGACCAGCGGCCAGTGCCCGGCGAGGACGAGCGGGATCTCCGGGTCGTGGGCGGCGAGCCGGCGCTCGGTCTCCGCGACCCTGGCCCGGCACCAGTCGTCACGCGTGGGGTACGGGTCGGGGTGGAGGAGGTACTCGTCGTTGCAGACGATGCCGGACTTGTGGGCGACGGCCAGCGACTCCTCCTTCGTGTGCGTCCCCGGGGCGCGGAAGGTGTAGTCGTACAGGAGGAACAGCGGGGCGATCGCCACCGGCCCGTCGGGGCCCGGCCAGAGGGGGAACGGGTCCTCGGGGGTCAGCACGCCGAGTTCGCGGCAGAGTTCGACGAGGTGGTCGTAGCGGGCCTGGCCGCGCAGCTGGACCGGGTCCTTGTCCAGGGTCCACAGCTCGTGGTTGCCGGGGGTCCAGATCACCTTGGCGAACCGGTCGGCGAGGAGGCCCAGCGCCCACCGGATGTCCTCGGGACGCTCCGCGACGTCGCCCGCGACGATGAGCCAGTCCGCGTCGGAGGTGGGGCGGAGGGACTCCACGATGGGCCGGTTGTCGGTGACCGCCGCGTGGAGGTCGCTGACCGCCAGCAGGCGCCCGGCCCCCCGCGGTCCGGTCCGCTGCGGGCCGGTCTCCTGCGATGTGGGTTCCTTCGACGCGGATTCCTGCGGTGCGGAGTCGCTGGAAGCGGTCATGTGCGCTGGTTCCCCGTTCTGTCGGCCGTCGTACGGCTCCGTCCGCACGGCGCGGAGAAGCCCGGAAACTCAGCCTCTCATGCGCCTCCGACACCCGCCCCGGGGTTCGTCCACGAGCCCGTCCCGCCTCGCGCCCCCCAGGTGACGCACGGTCAACCCGCTTCCCGTGCGCGGCCGGTGTTCAACTCCTCCACCGCCCCGAGTGCGTCACCCACGGTCGTGTAGTCGACGGCGACGAAATTCACCGGGCCGCCACGTTCGGCCTCGCAGGAGCGGGCCCGGTCGAGCAGCCAGTCCCGGGCGTTGATCCGGCCCGCGTCCAGTCGGCTGCCGCCTCCGTCGGTGACGAAGTGGTTGAGGAGGAAGAGGCGTTTGCCGGTGCCGCCCCGGTGGGGCGTGCAGCTCATCTCGTCCGGGCTGCGGAAGGCGAACGGGGTCTCCATCCCGTACCGGTAGAAGTTGCGGTACCAGGGCGCCGGGCCGTCCGCCTTCTCCGCGAACACCACCAGACGGCGGTCGCTGTCGATCATCTCCTTCAGCGTCGGCCACGGTTCGTCGGGGTCCTCGGCGGGAGTGTGCAGCAGTTCGTCGAGCCCGGCCTCGTGGAAGGCCTCCTCGGTCTCCTCGGCGCCGATGTCGTCCTGGATGATCAGGGTGACGATCTCGGTGGGGTTGGCGCGCAGCCAGGCGCCGATGTCCTCCAGGGTGGGGACGAGTCCGATCGCTCCGGCCCGGCAGACGCTGTGGCAGAGCCAGAGCCCTTCGCGGGGCGGGTTGGCCCGGTCGATCGCGGCGGAGATGAGCCGGCGCTGCTCCGGTGTGAATGCGGGGTCGTCCAGCCGGGCGGCGATGTCCTGGGGGCTCTCCCAGTGGTAGGTGTCCAGTTGGAGCGCGCGGACCCCGGTGTCGAGCTGGGTGGTGATGTCGGGGTCCTGGAGGGGGCCGATGAACCGGTCCGCGGTGGTGGACATGGCGTTGTGGGCGGTGAGGTGGGCCACTTCGTCGTACCGGAGGTCGCAGAGTTCGGTGCTGCCCTGGCAGCGGCGGGGGGCGGACGGGCCGAGTACGGGCGGGACGAGCAGCGCGCCTGCCAGCGCGGCGCAGGTGACGCCCGCGGCCACGCCCCGTACGGCGGTGGGGGTCGGGAGCGTGCGCGGGCGCACGAGGAAGGCCCAGCCGGTGGCGGTGAGCAGCGCCCCGCCGACGAGGGCCGTGAGGGCGGCGGTCAGTCCGGTGGCCACCGCCTGGTCGACGGCGTTGCGCTGGAGGTCCTCGACGAGCGCGGTGACGCTCGGCGGCCAGGAGGACGGGACGGCGAGGAACCGGCCCCCGGTGACCGGCCTGACCAGCAGGACGGCCGCCGCCGCGAGGATTCCGCCACCGGCGATCGCCTGCCCCAGTCCCATCAGCCGTCGGGCGGGTGCGCCGGGACCGGTCACCCAGAGGGCCGCGAGGGAGACCAGGGCCAGGACGGTGGCGAGGATCTGCAGCTGGGTCAGCCGCTGCACCCGCTCGCGGGCCTGTTCCAGGGCTGCGAGGTCGTTGCCCGCGGCCGTCAGGGTCGCGGTGAGATCCCACGTCCCCCCTTCGAGGGTGGTACGGAGATCGGCCACCGCCGTCCGTGACCCGTCGGCGAGTGCGGCCGCCGCGGTCGTGGCCAGGGCCGTCGACACGTCGCCCCGGCCGAGGGCCACGGCCACCTCGGGGCGCAGCTCCGCCCGCTCGCGCGCGGGCACCAGCCTCAGCAGGGCGTCGGTGGCGCGGGCGGCCTGGTCGTCGGTGAGCGGCAGGACGGGCAGGGTCGGCGCGCGGCCCTCCCTGAGGGCTTCGAGCGCGGCGGTGAGGTCGTCGGTGAACCGGGCGAAGTCCGGCTGCTCCTGGTCCTGGAGGCTGGCGACCAGATCACCGAAGTAGATACGGGCGAGTTCGGCCAGGTTCCCCAGCACCGGGTCGAGGTCCACGGCCAGCCGCAGTTCCTCGGTGTCGCCGCGCAGGTAGTCGGTGAGGGCGTGGATCTGCTGGTCGGTGAGCGAGCGGACCGTGGCCGGGGGCAGGACGACCTTGATGTTGGAGGTCATGAGCGCTTCGGGGACCGGCAGGCGGGCGAGCAGGTCGCGGGTGACGGGGGCGATCGCCGGGTCGACGAGCACCTCGCTGTAGAGACGGTCGTACGCCGACTCCTCGTCCAGGACGGACTGGTAGTACCCCGGCGACAGGACGGTGGCCCGGACCGTCGAGGTGAGCGCCACCGTCATCACGGCGAGCACGGCCAGGACGAACGCCCCCACCCGCACCGCCCGGCGGGTCCGGCCCGGAGCCATGGGACCGGGCTCCGGGGGGAACAGGTTGTCCGGCGGGACCAGCGGTATCGGTGTAGCGCTCACTCACTCAGCCTATGCGGATTATCGGCTTTTATGCATGAATGATGAGACTTGTGCAGTGAGGAGCCCCGCCGTGCACTCCGTCCACCTGGCCGTGCTGATGACGAGTCACAACCGGCGTACGAGGACGCTGTCGGCACTCGCCGCCCTGCACGCCCAGCGCGGGCTGCCGGCCCACGCCACGCTGGGCGTGCACCTGGTCGACACGGGCTCCATCGACGGTACTCCGGAGGCCGTCCGCCTGCTCCACCCGTCGGTCGAGGTCATGTCGGTGGGCGCGGACGTCCCCCGTAACCAGGCGCTCCGCATCGCCAGCCGCAACAGTCGCAGCGGCGGCGGAGGGGGCGGCTCGCACCGGGGCCGGCCGGGCGGGCCGAGCCACCGGTGGACGCACCAGTTGTGGCTGGACGACGGGGTGGAGCTGTTTCCGGACGCGCTCACCGGGCTGCTGGGTGCGGCGGACGAGGTCGGGGACAGGTCGGTGATCGTCGGGGCGGTCCGGGGGCCGGACGGGACCACGGTCCACTCGGGGCGGCGGGGACGTTCGCTCATGCTCGTGGAGCCCTGCGGGGAGCACCCCGAACCGTGCGACACGTACGACGGCCGCGTGGTGCTGCTCTCCCGGGCCGCGTACGACCTGGTCGGGGACCCCGACAAGGTGTTCCGCCACCGGATGGGCGACTACGACCACGGGTTCCGCGCCCGGCGCGCCGGGGTGGACGCCTTCGTCGCCCCCTCACCCGTCGGCGTCTGCGCGGAGGGGCCGGACGCGCCCGGTTCGCTGGAGCCGGGGATCGGGGTGCGGGAGGCGCTGCGCCGGGTGACCTCCGTACGGGAGCTGCCGCCGCGCCAGTGGTGGGTGTACTGCCTGCGCCACACCTGGCCCTGGGCGCCGCTGCTGATGGTGTCCCCGTACGCGCGGACGGCGGCCCGGGCGACGATCGGCCGCTGGCGGGGATGAAGGGTGCGGCCGTCCCGCCCGCCGGGGTGAGGGCCGGTGGCCGGTCGGTCCGCGGTGGCCGGTCCCGCGCCGACTGTCCGAGGTCGGCGGTCCCGGGCCGATGCTCCGGGGCCGCCGACCGGCGGTCGCGCCCGGTCAGCCGCGGTCGGCGGTGACGCCCACGGCGGGGCGGCCGGTGGGCGGCGGAGGCACGGTCGGGCGTCCGGGTGCGGTCCGGGTCGGGTCGGCGGTCGCGGGGACGGAAGCGGTGGCGGGGCTTTCGGGCGCGGCGGGTACGGGCTTGGGCCCGGGCACCGGTGAGGTGCCGGTGGGGGCGGCTCCCGCAGGGACGGTTCCGGTGGGCGGGCGGCGGCGGGTGGCCGTGACCGGCGGAGCCACGTACGCGGGGATCCTCAGCAGCGCGACGACGGCCGCCGCGCTGCCGGCCACCGGTACGAGGACGAAGGCGGGGTGCAGCGCCTCCGCGTACACCAGCGTGCCGGTCAGCGCCCCCGCGCCCGCCCACAGGCCGAGGAGGACGGCCGCTCCGGGCACGGTGACGCGGAGGCGGCGCAGCCGGTGCGTGATGTGGTCGCCGCAGTCCTGGAACAGGGGGCGCGCGGCGCGCCGGCGCGACACCAGGACGAGGGCGGTGTCCGCGAGGGCGACGGTGGCCAGCACGGGCAGCGCGGCCCACGCGGCGCGCTCCGGCGGCGCCTCCGCGAGGATCAGTACGCCGGAGGAGGCCAGGACGAAGCCGGTGAAGAGCGAGCCACCCACGCCGGGACGGATGCGGGCGGGGTGCCAGTTGTGGAGCAGGAAACCGACGAGTCCGGCGAGCAGGACGGCGGGCGGCAGGGCGGGTCCGGTCCGGCCGTCGAGGGCCGCGCAGACCAGCAGCCCGGCGGCGGTGACGGTGCCGACCACCGCCAGGGCCCCGTCGGAGGTGTCGAGCAGGGCGAAGGCCTGGGTGACGGCGACGATCCCGGTCACGGCGAGGACGCCCGCCATCGGTGTGAGACCGGCGAGGCAGACGGCGAGCGTGGCGGCGGCCGTCTGGACCACCGCCCGCAGGGGCACGCCGAGCGGCCGCACATCGTGGACGAGGCCGAGGGCGGCCATGATCGCGGCCCCGGCCAGCAGTCCGGTGACGGCCCGTCCGGACCCGCCGGCGGCGCCGAGGCCCGTACCTGCGGCGGCAGCCGCGCCGACGCCGAGGACCACCGTCGTACCGCCGAGTCTGCGCACCACCCCGGCGCGTGAAGGTCGCGCGCCGGGCGCGTGGGCGGCTCCGGCGCGGAGCGTCGCACGGCGGACGCCCTTGGCGAGTACGACCGTGATGAACAGCGCGGCCGCACCGGAGGCGATGATCCCAAGTACGTTCACCTGCCCTGCCTTTCCTCGTTCGTGAACAGCGGCGCACGGGGCGCCGGGCGACCGTGGAACACGGCGGTCCGGCGCGCGTCCGGTTGCGGTGTCGGTGGGGGACGGAGGACGCCGGCCGAGTGGCGGCTCGCCCCAACCTACGGGGCCAATGTCCCTATTCGCACCGAATAACACGAAAAAGGAGCTGATTCCCTGATCTGCTGCGCCGGGCGTGCGGGCAGCGGCTCCGCCCGGACTCTCCCCCTCAGACCCCGGCCGCCTGCCGCGCGTCGCGGCCGTCCACGTACGTCGTCACGATCTCGATGTCACCGATCCGCCCGGGATCCACCCGGTGCGGGTCGTCCCCGAGGACCACCAGGTCGGCGAGCTTGCCCGGGGAGAGGGTGCCCGCCACAGAATCCCGGTGGGAGGCGTGGGCACCGCCGACCGTGTAGGCGCGCAGGGCCTCCTCGACACCGACGGCCTCGTCGCCGCCGATGGTCCGGCCCGTCAGGGAGGCGCGTTCGACCATGAACTGGACGGCACGCAGCGGCGATCCGTCCACGACAGGGCGGTCGGAGCTGCCGACGAGGGTGACGCCGTGGTCCAGGAAGCCCCGCCCCCGGTACATCCAGCCGGACCGCCGCTCCCCCATCACCGTCGCGTAGTCGTCACCGAAGTGGCGCAGGAAGGCGGGCTGGACGACCGCGCTCACCCCGAGCGCGGCGAGGCGGGGCAGTTGGTCGGGGCGGATCAGCCCGGCGTGTTCGATGCGATGGCGGGCGTCCGGCCGGGGCCTCAGCTTCTGGGCCTGTTCCAGGGCGTCGAGGGCGAGGTCGGCGGCACGGTCCCCGATCGCGTGGACGGCGAGCTGCCACCCGGCGAGGTGGCCGTCCACGATGAGACGGGAGAGCCGCTCGGGGTCGTCCTGGAACTGTCCGGTGCCGCCGTCCGTTCCCTCGTACGGCGAGGTGAGCGCGGCCGTGCGGGCCATCATGCCGCCGTCGGTGTAGATCTTCAGGGCGCCCAGGGAGAGCCAGTCGTCGCCGAAGCCGGTGCGCACGCCGAGGTCCATGGCCTGGGTGAAGCCGTCGTCGGGGTGGGCGGCGCGGGTGCGGAGGGTGTCGCCGGATGCCATGAGCTGGACGCGCAGGGGCAGTCGGCCCCGGTCGCGGAGGAGTTGGTAGGCGCCCAGCTCGACAGGGCTGTGGCCGAGCAGCCCGCCGCCTATGCCCGCCTCGACGCAGGCCGTGATGCCTTCGGTCAGGCACTCCCGGGCGGCGTGCTCGATCGCGTCGGCCAACTCCTCCTGCCCGTACGGCAGCCGCAGCCGGCGGGCGGCGGTCATGGCGCTCTCGGCGAGGAAGCCCGCCCGGTGCTCCACTCCGTCCGGCAGCATCTCCAGGACGGCGGAGTTGACGACACAGGCGTGTCCGGAGTCGTGCATCAGCAGGATCCTGCGGCCGTGGCTGACCCGGTCCAGCTCGGCGGCGGTCAGATGGCGGCCGAGCGCCCGCTGGTCGTAACCGGCGAGATCCAGCCAGGCTCCGGGCGGCGCGGGGCTGCGAGCGGCCCGGTCCACCACGGCGAGGATGTCGTCGATCCTGGTGCACGGGGCGATGCTGGGCGTACGGGCCTTCAACCCGGCCCAGGCCAGGTGCACATGACTGTCGATGAAGCCGGGCAGCACGGTGGCGCCCTGGAGATCGACCACCTCACGGGCCGGGAGAGCGGTCACCGCATTGTCCAGGCCGACGATCCGGCCCCGCCAGATGCCCAGGTCACGGGCGACGGGGTGGTCCGGGTCCATGGTGAGGATGCGGGCGTTCGTCAGCCTCGTACAGAGCATGGGGGTTCCCTCCCCGTCGCGGTCGGACCCACGGCTCGCAGCCGGGGAGCGGGCCGGCCCAAGCTAACCCCCCACCCCCTCCCTGTCGATGTCAGGGTGCGTTTCAAGCCGACCTGATCTGTCAACCTCACTGTGAATCATGGGCCGTTGTGGTCTTAGGTAAGGCTTGCTTTACTGGGTCGCCGGTCCATCGCTCATCCAAGGAGGCACCTCCATGCGGGTCGTCATGTTCGGTTACCAGACCTGGGGGCACCGCACTCTGCAAGCGCTGCTGGACTCCGAGCACGATGTGGTGACGGTCGTGACGCACCCGAGGAGCGAGCACGCCTACGAGAAGATCTGGAGCGACTCCGTGGCCGATCTGGCGGAGAAGCACGGCATCCCCGTGATCATCCGCAACCGGCCGGACGGCGAGCTGCTGGACCGGCTCAAGGAGGTGGCCCCGGACATCATCGTGGCCAACAACTGGCGGACCTGGATCCCGCCGGAGATCTACAACCTCCCCGTGCACGGCACGCTCAACATCCACGACTCCCTGCTGCCCGCCTACGCGGGCTTCTCGCCGCTGATCTGGGCGCTCATCAACGGCGAGCCGGAGGTCGGGGTCACGGCCCACCTCATGGACGAGGAGCTGGACGCGGGCGACATCGTCGTCCAGAGGTCGGTCGCCGTTGGGCCGACGGACACGTCCACCGACCTCTTCCACCGTACGGTCGACCTCATCGCCCCGGTCACCACCGAGGCGCTGGGCCTGATCGCCTCGGGGCGGACCGAGTTCACCCCGCAGGACCGCTCCAGGGCCAGCTTCTTCCACAAGCGGGCCGAGGAGGACATCCGTATCGACTGGAACTGGCCGGCCGAGGACCTGGAGCGTCTGATCCGCGCCCAGTCCGCGCCGTATCCGAGCGCCTTCACCTTCCACAAGGGGCAGCGGCTCGACATCCTCGCCGCTGTCGTGTCCGAGGGCCGCTACGGCGGCACCCCGGGCCGGATCTTCTACCGCGAGGGCGACGGCGTCGTGATCGTCGCCGGAGCCGATGCCCGCACCGGCCGCAACCACGGTCTGGCCATCACCCGCGTACGGACCGGGGACGGCCGCGAACTTCCCGCGACCGAGTACTTCACCTCGATGGGCGGCTACCTCACCGGCCGCCCCTGACGATCGGGACCCACACCCATGCGTACCCCACGTGCCCGGCACTACCTCATGTGCCGGCCCACCTACTTCGACGTGGTCTACTCCATCAACCCGTGGATGGACCCGAAGAAGCCCGTCGACACTCCGCTGGCCATCACCCAGTGGGAGCGGCTGCGCGAGGTCTACCTGAACCTCGGGCACACCGTCGACACCATCGAGCCCGTCCGCGGACTCCCCGACATGGTCTTCGCCGCCAACGGCGCCACGGTCGTCGACGGACGCGCCCTGGTCGCCCGCTTCCGGGACGCCGAGCGCATCGCCGAGGGCCCCGCGTACCACGACTGGCTGCGCGACAACGGCTTCCCCGACCTGCGCACCGCGAGCGTCGTCAACGAGGGCGAGGGCGACTACCTGCTGGTGGGCGACCTGCTGCTCGCCGGGACCGGTTTCCGCAGCGACCCGCGCTCGCACGACGAGGCCCAGGAGTTCTTCGGCCGCCCGGTGGTCGGGCTGACCCTGGTGGACCCCGACTACTACCACCTGGACACCGCCCTCACGGTGCTCGACGAGAAGACGGTCGCCTACTACCCGGGCGCCTTCTCCCCCGGCAGCCTCGCCGTCTTGCGCCGCCTCTTCCCGGACGCCGTGATCGCCTCGGCCCAGGACGCGGCGGTGTTCGGCCTCAACGCCACGTCGGACGGCCTGAACGTGGTCCTCCCCCAGAACGCCACCGCCCTCGCGGACCAGCTCCGCGACCGCGGCTTCAACCCGATCGGAGTGGACCTCTCCGAACTCCTCAAGGCGGGCGGCAGCGTGAAGTGCTGCACCCTGGAGCTGCGGGCGGCGGGCTGACCCCGCCGCCCCCGCCTCCGTACGCCCTTCGGGCGGGTCATGGGCCCGCCCGAGGGGCCGGGCGATCGGGGGACGGGCCACCCTGCGGGGACGCCCTTCCACCGGCGTCCCTCCCGCCCGTCCCCCTTCCTGACGGGGTGGGACCCGGTGCCGATGCCGTAGCCGCGCACGTACGGGATCTGCCGCTGTTCCACAGTGTGCACATGGTGAAGATGCGCAATCGCCGGTCCGCAAAGCCGGAGGATCTCTTCGACGCGCCGGACCAGGGAGTACTGGAGGCTCCGTCGTTCGCGGACGACCGGTCCACGGTGCCCTGGTGCTCACCGACGGGGTGGGTGCGGCCTGGCACCGGCGTCCTCTCTGGGAGAGCCTGCACCGATGGGCCACCTCCCACACCGTCGCCGTCCTTCATATCCTTCCGCACCACGACTGATCACGGTCGGGCATTCCCGCCGAGCCCGCCCAGCTGCTCGCCCAGGGCGTCCGCTGCCCGAACAAGGTTCTGCTGAAGTCCGGCTCCCCCAGCTCCTCCCCGTCGGAGAGCGAGGACAGGGACGAGGCATGTGCGCTGATCCCGTGCTCAAAATCCGCAGGCGCCGGCTGGACCCGTGAACCGATCTGCTGCTCAACGGAAGGCGGGTCCGTCAGCAGGTGCTCAAGGTGTCCCCGCAGGCCCGTCTTCCCGGGCCCACGGAGTCCGCGGACACGGCCGAACCATGGCACGTCCTGATGGCGGACTTCCACACGACCGCGTCGGGGCACGCTCTCAACCCGCTCGTCCTGGTTGCCGCCGTGCCGCCGAACCGGCGTGCAAGGCAACTCCTCGCCACCGGCCTGGCTCCGGCGGCGACCGCGCGGGACCTCTCCGCCGTACGGCACGAGCGGACTGCTGGTGGGCATGGACGACCCCGTCGGCGTTTCCCATCCGTACGGCAAGATCACTTTCGACTCCCTTCCCGAGGTACGGCAGTCCCTCCTCGCTCTGGGCGAATCGCGACGGCGGAACGCCGGGTCGTCGTGGCGGCGCGCGCCCGGCTGTACGACGGCGGTGCGTAACGGCCTGGGCCGACGTTCCTCCGTGGCCCGCCGCGGCCGGTCGGCGGCGGGGCACGCCCGGGACGCTAGGGGTGTCGCCCCGGACCGACGGCCCACATGTCCCGGAGGGAATCACGCAGGCCGATCCGGGGGCGCCAATCGAGCAGCTCTCCCGCCAAGGAGATGTCGGCGCGGGTCCAGTTCCCCCCCTTGCTCTGCACCTCGGCCGTCCGCTCGCGCACCGCGTCGGCGGGGAAGCCCGATGCGGCGACGACCAGGGCGACGATCTCGCGCATCGGTACGGCTTCGCCCCTGCCCAGGTTGATCACCCGACCGCTCACCGGGGCATGCGCCGCCGCGAGGACCGCCGCCGCGAGGTCGCGGACGTCCAGGTAGTCGCGTCGGGCGTCGGCGAGCGTGAGTTCCAGGCCTTCGCGCGGGTCGGCCGCCGCGATCCGGGCCATCAGCGCGCCCAGGAAGCTGGCCTCCGGCGTGTGCGGCCCGCACAGGTTCACCGGGCGGAGGACCACACCGTCGGCCTCCCCCGCAGCGGTGGCGGCGAGGACCGCGGCGGAACCGGCGTGCTTCGTCCGCGCATAGGGCGTGACGGGGTCCGGCACGAAGGATTCGTCGATCGACACGCCCTCGTCGGCGAAGCCGTACTCGTGGATGGTACCGAGCTGGACGACCCTCGGTCTCACGGCCATCAGGGCCGTCGCCCCGAGCAGTCGCTCGACCAGCAGGACATGGGACTCGTGCATCGCCTCTTCGGTCAACACCCATCCGCCGGTGGCGTTGACCACGGTGTCCACCCCGGCGGCGGTCAGCAGTCCGGCCAGCTCGGCGGGGTCGCCGCCCGCGACGTCGAACGCGGTGAACGCGTCGCGCGGCGGGTGGTCACCGCGGTTGCGGGCGATCCCCAGGACCTCCCGCCCCGCCCGTTCGAAGGCCACACACACCTGTCGTCCCACGCATCCGGTGGCGCCGAGGACGGCGACCGTGCCGGAGCGAGGAGCCTCGGGCCCGGGGGGACCGGCGTGGGGAGAGGGGGCCGCGGAACTGTGCGCGCTCATGACGGCGGGTCACTCCTCAGCGGTGGTCGGTGCGGTGGGCTGCGGTGAGCCGTTCGAGTACGGGGACCAAATCGGCGGGGGCCGGAGCGGCGAGCGACTCCTCCCGCAGACGGGTGGCGTTCCGGGCGAACGAGGGGTCGTCGAGCACCCGCACCACCATCGCCCTGAGTTCGTCCGCGGTGAACTTCCCGGCCTGCCGGTGGAGCCCGGCACCGAGCTCCTCGACCCTGCGCGCCTTGGGGAGGTTGCACCACATGCGGGTGGGCACCATGATCTGCGGCACCCCGTGGGCGAGTGCCGTGGCCACCGTGCCCGACCCTCCGTGGTGGACGATCGCCGCACAGGTCGGGAGCAGCAGGTCGAGCGGGACGAAGTCGACAACCCTGACGTTGTCCGGCACCCGGAGCAGCGAGCCGAGCTGACCGGTGTCCAGGGTGGCGATCACCTCGATGTCGAGTGCGGCCACGGCCTCCAGCAGTGCCTGGACCGATGCCGGATCGCCGCCCACGATCTCCCGGAAGGAACGGCCGAGGGTCAGGCAGACCCTCGGCCGAGCCGGCGGCTCGCGCAGCCACTCGGGGAACGGCGACTGGCCGTTGAAGGGCACGTACCGGACAGGGGTGAAGGGCCGGTCGACCGGCAGCCGCAGGGAGGCCGGAAGCGGATCGATCGTCCACTGTCCGAGCACGGCCTCCTCCGTGAACGTGCGACCGTAGGAGCGGAGCAGGGGGTCGAGCCACTCCTCCAGCGGATCGTCCCGCAGTTCGGGCGGCCGTCGGGCGAGGTGTGCGCGGTAGTGCTGCCGGGCCCACCCCATGAGGTCGAGGCCGAACAGCAGCCGGGCGTGGGCGGCTCCTGACGCCATCGCGGCCACGCCTCCGGCGTAGTACATGGTGTCCCAGATCACCAGGTCGGGCTTCCACGAGCGGGCGAACTCGGTCAGTTCCGCGATGACGGGACGCGGGTTGGTGTTCTGGTGCACCACGTGCGTCCAGGTGGTGAGGACTCCTTGGAGGTGGTCGTACGTCAGCTTCCGCGGGTTCGTCTCCCCGATGTCCAGGACGTCGAGCCACTCCTCCTCGTCGTCCTGCTGCTCCGGTCCGGCCTCGGGTCCATCGGTGGCTGCCGGGCCGTCGGGGTTCATCCGGGCCGCGACGTCCAGGGCTCGGCCGATGGGCACGGCCGTCAGCCCGGCGTCGAGGATGTCGTCGAGGACATCGGGCTGGGTGGCCACACGGACGTCGTGCCCGGCCGACCGCAGCGCCCACGCCAGCGGAACCTGCGTGTTGACGTGGGTGGTGGCGGGGAACGGTGTGAAGAGGACCCGCACGGGCTCAGCCGGCCCGGTGGCTGAGCCCGGCCCACGAGGTGCGGGCCTCGATCCGCTCCCGCAGATCGCCCAGTGCGTCGTCGTACGCGGTACCGCCGAGCACGACGTGCCGGGGAGGGCTGACCATGCGGGAGAGCTCGAGGACGACGGCGGCGGCCCGGGCAGGATCCGCGGCGGGCTCTCCGGCCTCGCTCCAGGACTCCGTCATCCCGGCCCGCGCCTCGTCGTAGACGTCGAGTTCCTCGGTGGCGGTGGTGCCCAGTTCACCGAGTCCGGTGTCGTACTCCCCCGGCTCCAGCAGGGTCACCTTGATGCCGAAGGGCTCGACCTCCTCGGCCAGTGCCTCGCCGAGTGCGCTGACGGCGGCCTTGCCGGCGCTGTACAACCCGGTCGAAGCGGAGCCGCCGCCCGCGCCGGCGACGGACACCTGCAGGAAGTGACCCGCCCCCTGGGCGCGCAGGACGGGGGTGACCGCCTGTGCGACCCAGAGCGCTCCGAAGAAGTTGACGTCGAGATGGGCGCGGGCCTGTGCCTCGGTGGTCTCCTCGACCATTCCGTAGAGGAGCTGCCCCGCGTTGCTGACGACGACGTCCAGGCGCCCGAACAGCTCGACGGCCCGGGCGACGGTGGCCATCACCTCGTCGCGTCGGGTGACGTCGAGGGAGAGGGCCGCCAACCGGCCCTCGTGACGGTCGATCAGGGGGTCGAGGGCGGAGACGTCACGTGCTGTCGCGACGACCCGGTCCCCCGCGTCGAGCGCGGCCTCGGCGAAGGCGCGACCGAGGCCGCGTGAGGCTCCGGTGACGAACCAGACGCGGGAATCGTCGGGGGTCTGGGGCATGTCCTCACCACTCATCTCTCGAAGCTCACCTCTCACGGTCGTTCCGCACGACAGGTGCCGCGCACCGGCACGGCTCCGCCGCCCGCCGCTGCGGTCCGCCGGGCACACGGTCTGGGGCGACGTGGGGCCATGGTGACCGCCGGACATCGAGTTTGCGTTGAGTCACGCTCGAAGGGGGCCGGTCACGCTACGCGGGACCGCCGCCGTTCGAACGAGGAGCACCCGGGTGAACCCCGAAGATCACCGGAATCCGGCCACCACTGAAGCATCGCAGGTCCTGGGCGGACTGCTCGCCCCGGGACAGGACGACCCCTATCCGCTCTACGACTGGCTCCGCACCCACGAACCGGTGCACTTCGCACCCCAGTTGGGGGGTTACGTCCTCACCAGGTTCGAGGACTGCTCCTACGTCATGAAGAACCCCGCGCTCTTCCCAGCGCCGGATGCCGAAACGTTCGCCCGGTTCATGCCCGAACAGAGCCGGTACGACGCCTTCAAGGTGCTGGTGACCTCGATCGTCAACGCCAATCCTCCACAGCACACACGGCTGCGGAGGGTGGTGGGCCGGGCCTTCACCCCCCGTCGGGTGGAATCCCTCAAGAGCGGCGTGATGACCATCGCGCGGGACCATGTCGCGAAGGTCGGTGCCCGGTCGGCCGACGGCGCAGTCATCGACTTCCACCACGAGCTCTCCGTACCGGTACCGCTCCAGGTGATGGCCCGGTTGCTGGGGCTGCCGCTCGACGACGACCGGCTGCTGGCCGATCTGATTCCGCAGATCATCAACGTGGTCGACCCCAGCAGCGACACGGAGACGCTCAAGGACGCCGACGTGGCCCTGCACACGCTCCTCGACCGCCTCTGGGAGCTGGTGGAGAGGCGCCGGGCGCGACCGGCGGACGATCTGGTGTCCGCGCTGGTGGCGCCGGACGCCGCCGAGCCGGAGACGCTGACCGACGACGAGTTGAAGGCGGTCTTCGTGGCCCTGCTGACGGCGGGGTTCGAGACGTCGGCGACCGCGCTGGACATCGCCGTGCACACCCTGCTGCGCCGCCCCGAGCATCGGCCGGGGCTCGCCGATTTCGAGGGCACGTCGAGGTTCGTGGACGAGGTACTCAGGTGGGATGCGCCCGCGCCCATGTCGGCCGGCTTCCGGTACGCCGCCGAAGAGGTGCGCTTCGGCGAGCACGTGGTACCCGCGGGCTCACCGGTGCGAGTACTGCTCGGAGCGGCGAACCGGGACCCGGCGGCGAATCCGCGGCCGGAGGTGTTCGACCCGTCGCGCGAGGCGCCGCGCTCGCTGGCCTTCGGCAGCGGAATCCACCACTGCCTGGGGATGAATCTGGCCCGGATGGAGATCGCGGCGGTGCTGATGGCCATCGTGGAGGGACTTCCGGAGCTGCGTTTCGCGGAGGAGCCGGTGCGCCGCCGGTCGTTGCCGCTGCGGGACTTCTCCTCGTTCACCGTGCAACTCGGGGGGTAGCCGACGGGCGTTCCCGGCTCGCGGGGCGGGTCCGCGGGCCGGTGAGGCCCACGGACCCGCCAGAGGGTCAGGGCCGGTCGTCGCGGGTGACGCGGCGTTCCCGCACCAGGAGTTCGCCGCCCTCACGGACGAGCACGTCCTCGCACACGCACATCAGGTGCAGCCGGGGCGGGCCGCCCCGAGGTGTGGCGACGATCTGTGCGTAGCTGCGGACCCGGAGGGTGCCGTCGTCCCCGGGGTCGACGGCGGCCATGCTGAGCAGATGGCGGTGCACCTCCCCCGCCTCCGCGAGCCCGGCGGCCGCCTTCCGGGCGCCCTCCGCGAGGGCCTCGCGCCCGCGTACCGGTTCGGGCAGGGACGGCGGGTGGAAGCTGCCGTCCTCGGTGAAGGTCCGGGCCCACTCCTCGGCGGCCCCGTCGTCGAGGTACTGCATGTGCCGTGCGTAGAAATGCTGGACCTCTGCGAATAGCTGTACTGACACCACGTTCTCCTCCCCGGGCCGCTGCCCGCGCTCTCGGCTACGGGGACGATGCCGCACCGTCTTCGACGTTCCGTTGAGGCCCGGCCCCAGCCATCCTCCATCGGCCTGCGGCGAAGGCCGCGCACCATCGGGCTTCAGCGTTGTCCACGGCCCGAAGGTGACGTATGCGCCTGATCGATCTGTCCTCGCCCGTCGACGCCTCGTCCGTCGAGCCCGATCCGGTGGTACACGAGGTGTTGTCGCCGCGCGAGGGCGCCGAGCACATGAGCGCGGAGATGCGGGAGCACTTCGGTATCGGCTTCGACCCGGACGAGCTGCCCGACGGTGAGTTCCTCTCACTGGACCGGCTGTCCCTCACGACGCATACGGGAACCCATGTCGACGCCCCGTCGCACTACGGCTCCAGGACCGCCTACGGCACCGGAGTGCCCCGCCACATCGACGAGATGCCGTTGGACTGGTTCCACCGGCCCGGCATGGTGCTGGACGTGACCGACGCACCGACCGGGGTAATCGGGGCGGAACGGCTGGAGAAGGAGTTCGCCCGCATCGGACGCACTCCCGACCCGCTGGACATCGTGCTGCTCCACACCGGCGCGGACGACCGGGCGGGCACCGGGGCCTACTTCACGGACTTCGCCGGGCTGGACGGCCCTGCGGTCCACCTCCTGCTCGACCTGGGCGTGCGGGTGATCGGCACCGATGCGTTCAGCCTGGACGCGCCCTTCGGGGACATCATCGCCCGTTACCGCAGCACCGGCGACCGGTCGGTGCTCTGGCCCGCCCATGTCGCCGGGCGGCAGCGCGAGTACTGCCAGGTCGAGCGGCTGGCCAATCTCGGGGCCCTGCCCGGTCCGTACGGATTCCGCGTCTCCTGCTTCCCGGTGAAGATCCGCGGCGCGGGCGCGGGTTGGACCAGGGCGGTCGCCATGGTCGACGACTGAGCACGAAAGGCCGCCCCCGCGCGCGCCGTGGGGACCGACGAACCAACGCTGCCGACCCCAGGGGGAACGAAATGTACGGCCAGGAACTCGCCAAGGTGTACGAGATCTTCTACCGCAGTCGCGGCAAGGACTGGGCGAGCGAGGCCGAGGACGTGGTGCGGCTGGTCCGGGCGCGACGGCCCGGCGCCGCCTCCGTGCTCGACGTCGCCTGCGGCACGGGGGCCCATCTCGCCACCTTCGACGAACGGTTCGAGCACGCCGAGGGCCTGGAAATCGCCGCTCCGATGCTGGAGTCGGCGCGGCGGCGGCTGCCGGGGGTGCCGCTGCACGCCGGTGACATGCGGGACTTCTCGCTGGGCCGCACCTTCGACGCGGTCGTGTGCATGTTCTGCTCGATCGGCTATCTCGGCACGGTCGAGGAGATGCGGGCGGCCGTCTCGTCGATGGTCGCCCATCTGCCGTCGGGCGGGGTCCTGGTCATCGAGCCGTGGTGGTTTCCGGATGACCACGTGGAGGGGTACGTCGCGGGCGACCTGGGCCGGGAGGACGGGCTGACGGTGGCACGCATCTCGCACTCCACGCTCCAGGGCCGGGCCACCCGCATGGAGGTCCGGTTCCTGGTGGGTGATGTCTCGGGGATCCGGGAGTTCACCGAGATCGACGTCCTCACCCTGTTCACCAAGGAGGAGTACACCGAGGCGTTCGCCGCCGCCGGCTGCTCGGTGGAGTACCTCCCGGGCGCGCCGACCGGCCGCGGGCTCTTCGTCGGCGTCCGGGCCTGACCCCGGAGCCGTCCGCGGACCGCACGGGCCGTCCGCTTCCGACCCCGTTGACGACATGTCACGGACGACGTGTCAGAGAGGCCATCCGATGACCACGTATGTGTGGGACTACCTGTCCGAGTACGAGAACGAGCGCGACGACATCCACGACGCCATCGACACCGTGCTCCGCTCCGGGCAGTTGGTGCTCGGCCGGAGCGTGCGCGGCTTCGAGCAGGAGTTCGCCGCCTTCCACGGCGTCGGCCACTGCGTCGGTGTCGACAACGGCACCAATGCGATCAAGCTGGGACTCCAGGCGGCGGGGGTCGGTCCCGGCGACGAGGTGATCACGGTGTCGAACACCGCGGCGCCGACGGTCGTGGCGATCGTCTCGGTGGGCGCGACACCGGTGTTCGTGGACGTGGACGACGCGACCTATCTGATGCGCGTCGACCAGGTCGAGGCGGCCATCACCCCGCGCACCCGCTGTCTGCTGCCGGTGCACCTGTACGGGCAGTGCGTCGACATGGCCCCGCTGAGGGCGCTCGCCGACCGGCACGGGCTGGTGCTCATCGAGGACTGCGCCCAGGCACACGCCGCCCGCCACCACGGCCGGTTGGCCGGGACCTTCGGGGACGCGGCGGCCTTCTCCTTCTATCCCACCAAGGTGCTGGGCGCGTACGGCGACGCGGGGGCGACCATCACCTCGGACGCCACGATCGACGCCAGTCTGCGCAGGCTGCGCTACTACGGCATGGAGGAGCGCTACTACGTCGTCCAGTCTCCGGGGCACAACAGCCGGCTGGACGAACTGCACGCGGAGATCCTGCGCCGCAAGCTGCGCCGTCTCGACGGGTACGCGCAGGGCCGGCGGGCGATCGCCCAGCGGTACGCCGAAGGGCTGGGCGACACGGATCTGGTGCTGCCGGCCATCGCGCCGGGCAACGACCATGTGTACTACGTCTACGTCGTACGCCATCCGCGGCGCGACGCCGTCATCGAGGCGCTCAAGGCGTACGACATCTCGCTGAACATCAGCTACCCCTGGCCCGTCCACACCATGAGCGGGTTCGCCCACCTGGGGTGGCGGAAGGGTTCGTTGCCGGTCACCGAGAAGGCGGCCGGGGAGATCTTCTCGCTGCCGATGTATCCCTCGCTGCCCGGCGGGGTCCAGGACAAGGTCATCGGCGCGCTGCGCGACGTACTGGCCACGTTGTGAGGATGCCGCGCCGGCCGGTCCCTCGCCCCGGTGGCGGGGCCGGCGCGCTTAGTCGAGGAAACACACGTCCGCCCCGGGGCTCCGCGCACATCGAGGAGCCGTCCGCCCCGGACGGTGAGAACGGGGAACCCCATGAAGGGAATCATTCTGGCAGGCGGCACCGGCAGCCGGTTGTATCCGATCACCCTCGCGGTGTCGAAGCAGCTCATCCCGGTCGGCGACAAGCCGATGATCTACTACCCGCTCTCCGTGCTGATGCTCGCCGACGTACGGGAGATCCTGATCATCGCGACACCCGCCGATCTGCCGCAGTTCCGCAGACTGCTCGGCGACGGTTCGCAACTCGGCCTGAAGCTCAGCTATGCCGAGCAGCCACGTCCCGGCGGGCTCGCGGAGGCGTTCATCATCGGCGCCGACCACATCGGGGACGACTCCGCGGCCCTGGTGCTGGGCGACAACATCTTCCACGGGCACCGGTTCTCCGATGTGCTCGCGGAGAACGCACGGGACGTCGAGGGCTGCGTGCTCTTCGGCTACCCGGTCCACGACCCCCAGCGGTACGGCGTCGGTGAGGCCGACGAGCGGGGGCGCCTGGTCTCGCTGGAGGAGAAGCCCGCTCACCCCCGCTCCAACCGGGCCATCACGGGCCTGTACTTCTACGACAACGACGTGGTCAACATCGCCAAGAACATCGCCCCTTCGCCGCGCGGCGAGTTGGAGATCACCGATGTCAACCTGGTCTATCTGCGGCGCGGCCAGGCGAAGCTGGTGGATCTCGGCCGCGGTTCCGCCTGGCTGGACACCGGCACCCCCGAATCCCTCCAGCAGGCCACCCAGTACGTGGGCACGCTGGAGAAGCGACAGGGGATACGCATCGCGTGCGTCGAGGAGGTGGCGCTGCGCATGGGATTCATCGATGCGAGTGCCTGTGCCGCGCTGGGCATGGAACTGGCCGCGTCCGAGTACGGGCAGTACGTGATGGCGATCGCCGAGGAAGCCAGGAGCGCCACCGCGCCGGGGTGAGAGCCCCCCGTGCCCGGAGAGTGGGGGTACGGCCGTCCGTGGCCGTCCCCCCACCACTGTTCCCCTGTCCTCGACGTGATGCCGTGCGCCGACGGGTCAGCGGGCTCCCGGGCCGGCGCCCGGAGTGCCGGTCGGCCACCGGCCCTCGTCGACCGGCATCCGGTCGATCAGGGGCTCCCACCAAGCCCTGTTCCCGGCGTACCAGCGGACGGTCTCCCGGAGCCCCTCGGAGAGGTCGGTCCGGGGCCGCCAGCCGAGTTCCTCGCGCAAGGTGGTCCAGTCCAGGACGTAGCGGCGGTCGTGGCCGGGGCGGTCCGGGACGACGGTCTTCATGGAGGCGGGCAGTCCGAGTTCGTCCAGGACCAGATCGGCGATCTGCTCGATGGACGCCTCCTGCCCGGTGCCGACGTGATAGGTCCGCCCGACCTGCCCGCGCTCCAGCACGGCTTCGATGGCCAGGCAGTGGTCCAGGACGTGTATCCACTCCCGGCGGTTCTCCGTCCGGGCGTACAACTGGAGGGGCTTGCCGTCCAGCGCCGACGTGGTGAAGGCCGGTATCACCTTCTCCGGGAACTGGTGCGAACCGTAGTTGTTGGCGCAGTTGGAGATGGTGACCGGCAGGCCGAAGGTCTCGTGGTAGGCCCGGACCGCGTGGTCGGCCCCGGCCTTGCTGGCGTTGTAGGGGGTGCGCGGCCGGTACGGGGAGGACTCGGTGAACAATTCCGTCGCGTCCAGGTCCAGGTCCCCGTAGACCTCACAGGTCGAGACATGGTGGAAACGGCCCACCCCCACGCGGCGCGCGGCCTCCAGCAGGGTCTGTGTCCCGAGCACGTTGGTCAGGAAGAACTGCCCTGGTTCCAGCAGCGCGTAGGAGTTGTGGGACTCGGCAGCGAAGTTGACGACGATGTCCACCCCGTGGGAGCGCAGGACGCTTTCCATGACCGTGCCGTCGGCGATACTCGCTCTTTCGAAGACGATGTGGTCCCGCACATCGTCGAGATTGCGGAGGTTGCCCGCGTAGGTGAGTGAGTCGACGACGACGACACGGTCCCCGGGATGGGTGTCGCACCAGTGTCTGACGAAGTGCGATCCGATGAATCCGGCCCCGCCGGTGATCATGAGGGTGCCCATGCGCTCCAGGCTAGGAGGACTTCTTGGTGAGCGAGCCGGATCCCGCTGGAGACGGGCAGGGCCGGATCGGGTATCAGGGGCGCCAGCCGCCTCCTTCGGGCCAGGGCTCACCGAGCTGGCGCAGGGTGCCCTGGAATTCGGGCCAGTCCCGATGGTCGCGGATCTTGCCGTCCACGAAGCGGAAGAGGTGGACCTGCTCACCGGCGAAGCGTCGGCCGGTGGGTGCGAATCCGACCAGGTTGCCGACGTGCCGGCCGTAGAGGACGAGGTAGGCACGGACCCACTCGCCGTTCTCCTCGATCTTGACCTCTTCGAGGTGTGCTTCCTCGGAGAAGGTCATCTTCACCCACTTGACGATCATCTGGAATCCCCCCGGGCCCGGGGGGATGCCGTGCTCCTGTGTGGCCGGATTGAGATAGTCCTCGTGGAGGTACTCGGCGGCGTCCGAGGCGTCCCCGGTGTTGAAGGCGTTGATCACCCTGCGTACGGCTTCGATCTGCTCGCTCATGCGTCACGCTCCCTGGTCCGGTCGTTGGCGGGCAGACAGAACGTGGCATTCGCCGATCGCCGCCCCGTCGAGATCGGCTCGAATCCGTCGGGCGGGCTTTGAGCGGGCGACGAGCCCGCTGCTCCATGCTGGCGCGCAGCCCATCGACGTCTGCGAGAGGATTTCGGACATGACTGCCCAAGCGCCTGACGCTGGAGTCACCTTCATCAACACGTTCACGCTCTCCGCCGCTCCGGAGGAGTTCGAGGAGGCGTTCTCGCGGACCGCGGAGTTCATGGCACGGCAACCCGGATTCGTGGAACACACGTTGATGCGGCACACCACCGACGGCAGCCGCTATGTGAACATCGCGCGGTGGGACGACGCGCAGTCACTGCGACGCGCGGTCGCCCGGCCCGAGTTCCGGTCCCATGCGGAGGCGCTGCGCGCACTCAGCACCAGCGAGCCCCATCTGTACCTGCCGCGTGCGAGCGTTCGCGCCGCGGGCTAGCCCGGAGCGAGGCGGAGTCGACTCCGGTTCGAGGAGGGCTCCGCACGCTGTGCCCATGTCGAAATCCGTAGAAGAAGTCCAGACACCCGTCGTCGTGATCACCGGGGGCGGCACCGGGATCGGCCGGGCGACAGCACACGCGTTCGCCGCGCAAGGGGCCCGGGTGCTGATCGCCGGGCGGACCCGGGCGACCCTCGCCGGGACGGCGAAGGGCCACGACACCGTACGGACGGTGGTCGCCGACCTCACGCGGCCCGACGTCGGCGAACTGGTGGTCGGAGACGCGCTGCGGGAGTTCGGCCGGATCGACGTCCTGGTGAACAATGCCGCCACGTCCCGGTACGGCACGCTCGGCGAGCACACCCGGGAGGACGACGAGGCGCAGATAGCCACCAATCTGCTGGGCCCGATCGCACTGACCAGGGCCGCCCTCGACGCCTTGGGCTCCAGCGGAGGAACCGTCGTCAACGTCGGTTCCTCCGGGGCGGTGGGATCGCGCGCCTGGCCCCGTGCCGGTGTGTTCGGTGCGAGCAAGGCCGGTCTCGACTTCCTGACCCGCACCTGGGCGGTGGAGCTGGCGCCCCGCGGCATCCGGGTCGTCGGCATCGCACCGGGCGTCGTCGACAGCGGCATCGGTCTACGGATGGGCATGTCGCCCGAACAGTACGAGGGCTTCCTGGCGCAGATGGCGGGACAGTCGCCGGCGGGGCGCGTCGGCACCCCGGAGGAGATCGCCTGGTGGATCACCGAGCTGACGCGCCCCGAGGCCCACTACGCGAACGGCACGGTCATTACCGTCGACGGTGGGCTCTCACTCACCTGACAGAGGTCGTGGCGCCCGTGCGGTGGTGTGCGGTGAGCCCCTCCAGGGTGGGCACGATATCGGCGGGCGCTGGGGTCGCCCGGATCTCCCGCTGGAACCGGGCGGCCTGTCGGGCGTAGGAGGGGTCGTCGAGGATGTGGCTCAGGAGGTCGCGCAGTTCCGCGGCGGTGAACCGGTCGGGGTCCTCGATCCGCAGCCCTGCACCCGCCTCGGTCAGGAGTTCGGCCTTGCGTACGGTGTCCCAGAGCATGGCCGGAACGATGATCTGCGGTACGCCGTGGGCGAGCGCGGTCTTGAAGGAGCCCGATCCGCCGTGGTGGATGATGGCGGCGCAGCTGGGCAGCAGGGCGTCCAGGGGGACGAAGTCCACCGCTCGTACATTGGCCGGCAGCTCACCGAGGGTGGCGAGTTGGCGTGCGTTCAAGGTGGCGACGACCTCGATGTCGAGTTCGGCGGTGGCGGTGATGATCTCCTGGAGGGACGCGCGGTCCTTCCCGAACACCTCCTGCTGGGAGACGCCCATGGTGACGCAGACCCGCGGACGGCCCGGCTTCTCACTGATCCAGGGCGGAATCGTCGAAGGCCCGTTGTAAGGGACGTACCGGACCGGGAGCCGGGTGGTGGAGGTGGGCAGCGCCATGGAGGTGGGGACCGGGTCGATCGTCCACTGCCCCAGCACCGTGTCCTCGGTGAACTCGCGGCCGTAGTCACCGAGGGTCCAGCTCAGCCATTCGGCCATCGGATCGTCCCGCAGTGCGGGGTGCCGCCCGGCCAGGGCCGCCAGATGGTGCTGACGCATCCAGCCCACCAGGTCGAGCCCGAAGAGCAACCGGGCGTGGGCGGCACCGGACGCCTTGGCAGCGACCGGTCCCGCATAGGTCATCGTGTCCCAGATGACCAGGTCGGGCTTCCACCATCTGGCGAAGTCGACCATGCCGTCCATCATCACCGAGGAGAGGGAGTGGAAGATCAGCGGCCCGTAGGCGGCGAAGACGCCCTGCGCGTAGTCGTCGGTGATCCGGTCCCATGAGGTCTCGCCGATGTCCAGCAGCTCGGGCCAGGTGTTCATGTCGACGCCGTGGGGATCATCGGGTCCCGGCGCGAGATCCTCGAAGATCATGTCCTCGGCCAGGTTGAGCGGCTCGCCGACACCCACGGCGGTCAGCCCGGTGGCCTGGATGTCCTCGACCAGATCGGGCTGACTCGCCACCAGGACGTCGTGACCGGCCGCCCTCAGCGACCAGGCGAGCGGCACGAAGGCGTACATGTGTGACCTGGTGGCGAACGCCGTGAACAGGACCCGCATCCCCAACTCCTCTGCCGATGAAGCTCGTTCGCCCACGCTAGAAGGATGGGGGTGCAAGCCGCTCGCATCGCGCTGGACACCTTGCCGTCCCGTGGGTCAGCGGAAGTCGTCCACGTGGTCACGGGCCCACTCGGCGTAGGTGCGGGCGGGTCCGCCGGTGATGTCGGTGCAGGTGAGCCAGGGGATGTCCGGCTCCTCCCAGACCTGCTCCTCCGCCTCGCCATCCGCGGACCGCTGCCGACCGTCCTCCAGGCCGTCACCGGACGGGTGGTCGGCCCCCTGCTGCCGGTCCGCTCCGGTCGGGTCGGTCGTCTCCCCCGAGTAGTCCTCGAAGCCGAAGAGGAAGTCCGCGTTCTCCGCGGCCCAACCGCCCTGCACCCGGTAGAACTCCCTGGCCTCCTCGGGCTCGACCTCGTCCAGGCGCAGCGGCTCACCGAGGGCGGCGGCGATGGCGGCGATCTGGTCACGGTGGGTCAGCGCCTCGGGGCCGGCGAGGTTGTACGCCTGACCGGCGTGCCGGTCGTCCATCAGCGCGGCCGCCGCCACGTCCGCGATGTCGGCCTCGTGGATGGGGGTACCGGGGGTGTCGAGGTCGACGTCCACCACCCGGCGCTCCGCCTTGACGGAAGGAGACCAGAGGTAGAGCGAGTTGACCGCGAACTCACCGGGTCGTACGTGGGTCCACTCCAGCCCGGACCGCTCGACGGCCTGCTCGACCGGGTAGTGGTACTCGGTGTCGTAGCCCGCGGTGACGGCGGCAGACGAGAGCACCACGATCCGGCGCACCCCGGCCTTCGCTGCCAGGGCCACCACCTCGTCCACGGCCTCCCCGACCGGGAAGAGCAGCATGGTCCGCACGTCCTCCAGAGCGGGCGGCAGGGTCTCGGGGCGGGTGAGGTCGCCTTCGAAGACGCGGACCTCGGGGGGCAGTGCGGCGGCCCCCGGACGGCGGGTCAGCGCGCGGACGTCCTGCCCTGCCTCGACGAGCCGTCCGACCACATGCCGACCCACGTTTCCTGTCGCACCGGCCACCAGAATTGCCATGACGTCGTGTGTCCTCTCGATGGGCTCACTGTTCGCGGATTCCGTTCTCCAGCATGCGGACCACCGCGGTGGTGACACCGTGGCGCGGCAGGGTGCCGCGGCTCGCGGCCTCACAGCCGGTGTAGACCAGAGCCCAGATCACGTCCTGCACCCAGTCCACGTCGAGGCCCGGATCGAAGACGCCCTCGGACTGACCGCGCCTGATCAGGTCGACGACCATCGAGGAGACCGAGTCCGGAGCGGTGTCGGACTCGCCCCCCTCTCCCGGCTCCCCCGCGTCGCTCCCGCCGTCGCGCGCCGCGAAGTCCTCCAGGACGCGCGAGTCGCCGTAGAGGAAGAGCATCCGGCCTCCGGTGTCCACGATGGCCGCGACGAGCCGGCGCATCGCCTCCAACGCCGTGCCCTGGTCCACCGCGGCGTCCTGGATGGACTGCTGGATCACCAGATACGAGTCGGCCACCGCAGCGTGGACCAGGACGTCCCGGTCGGGGAAGTAGCGGTGCAGCGTACTGCGCCCGACCTGGGCCGCCTTGGCGATGTCGGCGAGGGTGGCGGTCCTGTCCCTGGCGAGCACCTCGGCAGCGGCGCCCAAGATGGCGCGGCGCGTACGGTTCCGCGTTCCGGACTCCCCGGCGATGTCACTCACGTACCCAAAGGTAGCAGAAGACCCCCACATCGGAATTCCATCATGCTAACTTGGGACATCGGTGTCCCATTCCAAGGGACAGCCTTCCCACTGAAACTCCCGCGAAAGGCCCCTGCCGTGACCGAACCGGATGTCTCCGCGACCGAGGCGCCGCCGCTGCGCTGGGCCAACCTCAGGGTGCTCTGGTCATTCGTCCGACCCCATCGATGGACCCTGCTCGTCGCCTTCGTCCTCACCACGCTCACCACTGCGGCGATGCTCACCACGCCGATGGCCACCAAGTGGATCCTCGACGGGCTGGCCGAGTCGAAGCCGATCGCCGGAGCCATCTGGCTGCTGGTGGGGCTGCTCGTGGTGGGCGCCGTGGTGGGTCTGTACCAGGCGGTCCTTCTCGGCAAGCTGGCCGAACAGATCGTGCTCGACGCACGCACCTCCATGGTGAAGAGCCTGCTCCACGCGCCCCTGGGAATCCTCGGCCGACGCTCGTCGGGCGAGCTGGTCACCCGGGTCACGTCGGACACCGTGCTGCTGCGCGAAGCCGCGGCCTCGACCGCGCTGGAGTTCTTCGGCGCGGTCATCACCATCGCCGGCGCCCTCGTGCTGATGGCTACGCTCGACTGGGTCCTGCTGTTGGTGATGCTGGGCACCCTGGTGGTCATGGCCGTCGCCATCGGCCTGCTGATGCCACCGCTGGCACGTGCGCAGGAGCGGGCGCAGGCTGCCATCGGCCGGCTCGGCGGGGTACTCGAAGGCGCGCTGCGGGCGATCCGCACCGTCAAGGCGAGCCGCGGCGAGGGCCGGGAGAGCGAGCGGGTACTCGTCGAAGCCCGGGAGTCGGCGCGTCAACGCGTACGCGCGATCCGCATCGAGTCGCTGACCTGGACACTGGCGGGCGTCGGTTTCGAGGGTGCGATCCTGATGATCCTCTCGGTGGGTGCCTGGCGGGTCAGCGAGGGGATGCTGCCGGTCTCCGCCCTGGTCGCCTTCCTCCTCTACGCGTTCTGGATCGTGGAGCCGGTGACCCAGTTGACCCAGACGGTCTCGCTGCTCCAGTCCGGTCTGGTGGCGGCCGCGCGCATCAAGGAGATCCAGGACCTGCCCGAGGAGCGACGCCCCGCCCTCGTTCCCGCCCCGGACGAAGCCGTTCCGGCTCCGGAGCGGGCGCCCGCCTCCCCCGTCCTCACGTTCCACGACGTCGTCGCGCGGTACGGACCGGACACCGGCACCGCCTTGAACGGGGTCTCCCTCTCCATCGCCCGCCGCGGCCACACCGCTGTCGTCGGCCCGTCGGGGGCGGGGAAGACCACGATGTTCTCGCTGATGCTGCGCTTCCTGCACCCGACCGGGGGAACGGTCCGCCTCGACGGTGTCCCGCTCGACCACTACGACCTCGACGAACTGCGCAGGCGGATCGTCTACGTCGAGCAGGACACCCCTCTGGTGCCCGGCACTCTGCGGGAGAACCTGCTCTACAACCACCAGGAGGCGAGCGAGGACGACCTCTGGTCGGTGCTGCGGGCCGTGCGGCTCGACGAGCGGGTGCGTGAACTGGAGGAGGGCCTCGACAGCACCGTGTCCGACACCGAGATCTCCGGCGGCGAGCGACAGCGCATCGCCCTGGCGCGGGCCCTGTTGGGCAGGCCGGAGATCCTGCTGCTGGACGAGGCGACCGCACAGCTGGACGGCCTCACCGAGTCCGCGATCCACGACGCCATCGTCAAGGTCGCGGAGGACGGAGCCGTGGTCACCATCGCGCACAGGCTGTCCACGGTGGTGGAGGCCGATCAGATCATGGTGATGGAGAACGGCCTCTGCCGCGCCTCCGGAACCCATGACGAACTGCTCACCTCCGACGACCTCTACCGGGATCTGGTCGCGGCGCTGCGGATCGCGACGGTCGGTCGGCAGCACCGGCGTCTCCAGGAGGACGGCGCGGGCGTCTGACAGCCGTGTCGTCCGTCCAGCGGTCGTTGAGCGGGCTGCGAGGCGGGTGGCCCACGCTTCGGGGCGAAAGAAGAGGAGAGTCTTGATGCGGGTCCTGTTCACGACCTTCGCAGCCACGTCCCACCTGCACATCCAGATCCCGGCGGCATGGGCGTTGCGGTCGGCCGGCCATGACGTCTGCGTCGCCAGCCAACCGGACCTCGTGGAGTACATCAGTCACACGGGTCTCACCGGTGTCGCCGTCGGCGAGGAGCTGCGTCTGGACGAGCAGATGGACGGCATGACCCGGGCGCGGGGTGCAGCCGACGCTCCCCGCGCCGCGGAAGACCTCGACTTCGTCAGCCTCACGGATCTCTCCGGGACGCGTCCGGAACGGCTCACCCACGGCTATCTCCATGATGCGTTCGAGGCTCTGACGACCTACGTCTACCCGAGCCTGTCACCGCCGTCCATGATCGACGATCTGGTGGCCTTCGCCCGCTCCTGGCGCCCCGACCTGGTCATCTGGGACTGTCAGACCTTCGCGGGACCGGTCGCCGCCATGGCCGCGGGCGCGGCGCACGCCCGGCTCCTGTTCGGCCTCGACCTCATCGGGCGCAGCCATGCGACGTTCCGGAAGTCGCTCCTGGAGCGGCCGGTCTCCGAGCGCCACGATCCGCTGGAGCACTGGCTCGGCCGGACGTTGGCGCGCCACGGTGTCGCGTACTGCGAGGAGGCGGTGACGGGGCAGTGGACCATCGACCCGATCCCCGCCTCGATGCGGGGGCCGGCCGGAGGCAACCACGTGCCCGTACGGTACGTACCGTACGGCGGAGCCTCCTCGATCCCCTCCTGGCTGTACGAGCCGGTGAAGAAGCCTCGCGTCTGCGTGACGCTCGGTCACGCCGGGCGGGACGTGCTGGGCGACGAACCCGCACCGGTCGCCGAGCTGCTGGAAGCGGTCGCCGACCTGGACATCGAGGTGATCGCCACCCTGGACGCCTCGCAACTCCCGCCCGGGGCGCGCGTCCCCGGCAACGTACGGGTGGTGGACCACGTCCCGCTGGACGCTCTGCTGCCGACCTGTGCGGCGATCGTGCACCACGGTGGCGCGGGCACCCTGCAGACCGCGCAGCTCCACGGTGTACCGCAGATCGTCTTCCCGGCCCCGCTGTGGGACGGCGCCGCCAAGCGGAGCCATCTGGAGACCAGCGGCTCGGGGATCGCGGTGCCCGACGACGTGCCGCAGACCGCAGCATCCCTGCGTGCGCTGCTGACCCGGGTGCTGGACGATCCTTCGTTCGCCCGTGCCGCAGCCGGCGTCCGCAGGGAAATGCTCGCGATGCCCGCGCCCCGGGACATCGTGCCCACCCTCGAACGCCTGACGGACGAACACCGTCCACAGCCTCATCGGAGCGAACCATGACGATCACCATGCAGTCGCGTGCCCTCGGCGTCGAGGGGGGATTCGAGTTCCAGGCCAGGGTCTTCGGCGATGATCGCGGCGTCTTCGTGTCGCCCTACCAGGAGGCTGCCTTCGTCGCGGCCACCGGACACAGGTTGTTCCCGGTCGCCCAGACCAATCACAGCAGGTCGCGCCGTGGTGTGGTGCGCGGACTGCACTACACCGTCACTCCGCCGGGCATGGCCAAGTACGTCTACTGCGCCCGGGGCAGGACACTCGACATCATCCTGGACATCAGGGTGGGTTCCCCGACGTTCGGCCGGTGGGACAGTGCGCTGCTCGACCAGGAGGACTTCCGGGCCGTGTACCTCCCGGTCGGGATGGCCCACGGCTTCATCGCGCTGGAGGACGACACGGTGGTGTCCTACATGCTCTCCGGCGAGTACGTTCCGGAGAACGAAGCGGCGCTGTCGGTCCTCGATCCGGCCCTCGGACTGCCCCTGCAGACGGACACGGCCCCGATCCTCTCCGAACGCGACCGAGTCGCCCCCACCTTGGAGGAGGCCCGTGCCGCGGGTCTGCTGCCCGACTACCAGGCCTGTCTGAAGATCGACCGGGCGCTGAGGCCCGCGTGACCGCGCCTTCCGCCGCGGGCCGGCCGGCGGTGGCGGACGACGACCTCGCGGACGTCACCCTGCGGCTCGGCGAATCGGTACGGGAGCGCGGCCGGGGTGGCGGGCCGCCGGCCGGCTTCCGGCAGTGGTTCGAGGAGTTCGGAGTACGCGCCTACACCCGGGTGCGTCCGGCGCCGCTGGCGGAGTTGGAGGGCTGGCGCCAGGAACCCGGCACGGGCAGCCTCCACCACCGCAGCGGTGGGTTCTTCAGTGTGGAGGGGCTCTCGGTCCACCGCCCGCAGGGGCCGGTCCAGCACTGGACGCAACCGGTGATCCACCAGCCGGAGATCGGTGTGCTGGGACTGCTGGTGAAAGAGTTCGACGGTGTGCTCCGGGCTCTGGTGCAGGCCAAGGTCGAGCCGGGCAATCGCAACGGTCTCCAACTCGCCCCCACCGTGCAGGCGACCCGGAGCAACTACCTCCGGGTCCACCGGGGCCGGGCCGTGCCGTACGTGGAGTTCTTCCGTGAGCCCTGGCACCACCGACGGATAGCCGATGTGCGCCAATCCGAACAGGGCTCGTGGTTCTACCGCAAGCGGAACCGGAACATGGTGGTGGAGGCGGTCGGGGAGGTTCCGCTCCTGGACGGCTTCATCTGGCTCACCATCGGGGAGATCCAGGAACTGCTCGCCGTCGAGGACACCGTGAACATGGATCTGCGTTCGGTGCTCTCCTGTCTGCCGCTCACGGGCCCCGGGCTCGACACCGTGCTGCGGTCGGACGGCAGCGGCTTCCGGGGCGCGCTGGTGCGTTCCTGTGCGACGGCGGCAGGCAGCCGCCACTCGACCGGCGAACTGCTGCGCTGGCTGACCGAGGTACGGACCCGGACCGAGGTGTCCGCCCGGCTCCGGCCGCTGGACGGGCTGGCGGGCTGGCGGCGGACTCCCGAGCGGATCGCGCACGAGAGCGGCGCGTTCTTCTCGGTCATCGGTGTGGACGTGACCGCGGGCGGCCGGGAGGTGGCGCTCTGGTCCCAGCCGATGATCCGGCAGCACGGACGTGGAGTGATCGCCCTGCTGGTCGCCGACTTCGACGGTGTGCTGCACGCCCTGATGCACGCCCGGCCGGAGCCCGGGTTCCTGGACGTCGTCGAACTCGCTCCGACCGTCCAGTGCATCCCCGACAGTCTCGCGGCGCTGCCCGCCGCGGCCCGTCCGGAGTTCCTGGACACCGTCCTCTCGGCCGCTCCGGAGCAGATCCGGTACGACACGGTGCTGTCGGAGGAAGGCGGGCGCTTCTACCACGCACTCAACCGGTACCGGATCGTGGAGGTGGCTCCGACCGGAGTCGAGCACCCCGAGTACCGCTGGACAGCCGTCCACCAGCTCACGGAACTCCTGCGGCACAGCCACTACCTCAACATCCAGGCACGCACCCTGGTGGCGTGCCTGCACAGTCTGCTGGAGCACTCGGGGAGGACAGCGAGAGTCGAGAGAAGCTAGAGGGCCCAGGCTTAATTTCGACCGCATGATTTCCACCAAGACCGACAGTGAGCTGGGCTCCCTGCTGATGTCGCTCCGGGGCATGCAGTGGATCTACGGCATCAAGGACGACCCGTACGCCCTGCTGCTGCGGGCCGAGAGCGACGACCCGCACGCTCTCGGCCGTCATGCCCGCGCACACGGCGAGGTGATGTGGAGCATGGCCGACGCATGGGTAACCGCGAGCCATGGCACCGCCGCCGGACTGCTGAAGGACCCCCGGTTCGGCGTCCGCTACCCCGTGCCGCCCGACGGCGCGGACGGCGAACCGGCCTACGAGTGGCAACTGCCGGCTCTGCACACGGTCCTGCCTCTGGACGAGGTGTACCTGGCCCAGGAGCGGAGCGAGTACCGGAAGCTCACCGCCTTGGCCCGCACCGCGGTCGGCACCGGCTTCGCGGCCGAGGTCACCGAACGGTGCGAGGACGTGCTGCGCCGGCAGGACGGCGCGTTCGACTTCATGACCGACGTCGCGCACCCGGTCACGGCGGCGTCCGTGGCGGCGCTGCTCGGTCTGCCCCCGGCCGGACGGGAGCACTTCGTGCGGTGGTCCGTCGACACCGCGCCCGCGCTGGACGCGACGGTCTGCCCACCGCGGACCCCCACGGCCCGCGCGATGATCAGCGCGGTCGAACGGGTCGGCGCACTGCTGGACACCGCGGGCGAGGCGTCCGGCACCGACGACCGGGCGCTCGCGGGGCTGTTCGCCGTCGCCGGGGTGCAGACGGCCGCCGACACCGCCGCCAGGACCGTGTCCCTGCTCCTGGACCACCCGGAGTCGTGGGCCCGGGTCCGGGAGGAACCGGGCCGCGCCGCGGACGCCGTCCAGGAGGCGCTGCGCCACTCCCCGCCGGTGCGGATGGTGAAGCTGTTCGCGTACGAGGACGTGGAGCTGGGCGGGCAGCCGATCGAGGCGGGGCACGATGTGGTGGTCCTGGTGGAGGCCGCTCAACGTGACCCCGAAGTCTTCCCCGACCCGGACCGCTTCGACCTCGACCGGCCCGTCGGAGCATCGCTGCTGACCTTCACCGACGAGCTGTTCACGGGCCCGCTGGAGCCACTGGTGAGGCCGCTGGCGACAGCTGTCGTGGCCACCGCCGTCGCCCGGCTGCCCGAGCTGCGCCGGTCGGGCGCCGAACTGCGGCGGCTGCGCTCGCCCGTGACCGGCGGCGTGCTGCACCTTCCCGTTTCCACCTGCTGAAGGGCCGAGCCATGCGCGTACTGATGACCTCCTTCGCGGAGCAGAGCCATTTCAGCGGTTCGGTGCCACTCGCCTGGGCGCTGCGGACCGCGGGGCACGAGGTGCGGGTCGCCTCACAGCCAGCACTCGCTCCCGCCATCACCGGCGCGGGTCTGACCGCGGTGCCGGTGGGCGAGAACCCGGCGCTGCACACGGTGCTCGGCGCCGTGGGCGGTCCCATGATGGCCCTGCACGACCGCGCCGACTACCTGGAGAAACGTCACGAGCGGCTCGGTCGCGACTTCCTGATGAGCCACGAGACCGTGATGACCTCGCTCTTCTACTCCTGGATCAACAACGAGTCGATGGTGGACGAGTTGGTGGCCTTCGCCCGTGCGTGGCGGCCCGACCTGGTGATCTGGGAGCCGTTCACCTTCGCCGGTGCCGTGGCGGCGCGCGCCAGCGGCGCGGCTCACGCCCGGCTGCTCTCCTTCCCGGACATGTTCATGAGCACACGCCGACTCCTGCGGGAGCACTGGGAGGGAGGAACGGAGACGGAACACGACGACGCCCTGGGCGAGTGGCTGGCCCTCACGCTGGAACGCTACGGCTGCTCCTTCGACGAGGAGATCGTCACGGGCCAGTGGTCCATCGACCAGATGCCGCCGAGCGTACGCCTGTCACTGGGACAGCCCCTGGTGCCCATGCGGTACGTCCCGTACAGCGGACAGGTGCCGACGGTGGTGCCGCCGTGGCTACGGTCGGCTCCCGCCCGGCCCCGGATCTGTGTGACGGCGGGCATGACCACGCGCTACACCGGGGCGCCCAGCACCATCCTGGTCGATGACGTCTTCGACGCGGTCTCCGGACTGGACGCCGAGGTGGTCGCCACGGTGGATCCGGCCGAACGGGAACTCATCCCGTCGGTACCGGACAACGTGCGGCTGGTCGACCACGTACCGCTGGACGTGCTGCTGCCGACCTGTGCGGCGATCCTGCATCATGGCGGAGCCGGTACCTGGGCGACCGCCGCGGCGAGCGGGGTACCGCAGATCTCGCTGGGCCGGGTGTGGGACGCGGTGTACCGGTCGCAGCGGCTCGCGGAGTTGGGGGCCGGGCTGTATCTACCGGCGGGCGGAGTGTCGGCGGAGAGCCTCCGATCCGGCCTGCTGAGACTGCTGAAGGAGCCGGAATTCCGGCTGCGTGCCCAGGAGTTGCAGGCGGAGGTGAATGCCGCGCCCAGCCCCAACGAGGTGGTGGAGGTGCTGGAGCGGCTCACCGCGCGGCACCGCAGCCGTACCGCCGCGCCCGCGTGACACGGACCGGGCCGCCGTCTCCCCGTAGGGAGCGGCGGCCCGGTCCTCGGCCGGTGCACGGTGGGCGGACGGGACTTCACGACACGGCGCCGGAGGTGTCCGGCAGCTCCGGCACCGCCCGGCTGCGCCCGAGTGCGGTGAGTCGTTCCAGTACGGGCACGATGTCGCGGGGTGCGGGGGCGGCGAGCATCTCCCGGCGCACAGCTGCCGCCTTCGCCGCGAAAGAGGGTTCGTCCAGCACCCTCAGCAGGAGCGCACGCAGTGAGTCCGCCGTCAGCGCGGCGGTGTCGCGGACGTGGAGCCCGGCCCCCGCGGCTTCGACCCGTTGCGCTTTGAGGACGTTGTCCATCATGTTCGTGGGGACGATGACCTGCGGCACCCCGTGGGCGAGCGCGGTCTGGGTGGTGCCTGACCCACTGTGGTGGATGATCGCCGAGCAACTCGGCAGCAGGGCGTCCAGGGGGACGAAGTCCACGGCACGGACGTTGTCCGGCAGCGGGGGCAGGGAGTCCAACTGGTCGGTGTTCAGGGTGGCGATCACCTCGACATCCAGATCGGCGACGGCCCGGAGCAGTTCCCCGATGTCGGCACGGTCGCCTCCCATCAGCTCCCTGAAAGAGCTCCCGAGGGTCAGGCAGACCCGTCGGCGCTCGGGCGGATGCCACAGCCAGGGCTCGACGGCGGAGCGGCCGTTGTACGGCGTGTACCGCATCGGGACGTACAGCTGGTCGACCTCCAGCCGCATCGAGGAGGGAACGGTGTCGATGGTCCACTGTCCCAGTACGGCCTGTTCGTCGAAACCACCCCCGTACCGGGCCAGCGCGGTGCCCAGCCATTCCTCGAACGGATCCTCACGCAGGACTGCGGGACGGTCGGCCAAGGCGGCCCGGTAGGTCTGGCGCATACGGCCGATGACGTCGAATCCGAACATCATCCGGGCGTGCGCGGCCCCGACGGCGACGGCGGCCACCGGGGCCGCGAAGGTCAGCGGATCCCAGATGATCAGGTCGGGCCGCCACTGCCGGGCGAAGCCGACCAGGTCGTCCATGACGCGCGGCGAGGAGATCTGCTGGAAACTCGCCCCGACCCAGGCGCTGAAGACGGCCTGCATAGAGGCGTAGCCGAGCTTCTCGGGCCGCAGCTCGCACAGGTCGAACAGCTCCCAGTCGACCCCGCCGCGCGCATCCCAGATGTTGGTCTCGTCCTGGAACTCCTCCTCGGTCAGCGGTGGGACGTCCGCCCACCGGCCGATGTCCATGGGCTCACCGACGGGTACGGGGGTGAGCCCGCTGCGGACGATGTCGTCCACCACATCGGGGTGACTCGCCACGCAGACGTCGTGCCCCGCTGCCCGCAGGGCCCAGGCGACCGGCACCTGGGCGTGCAGATGTGTGGCGGCGGCGAGGGTGACGAACAGTACGCGCATCGTTGGGCTCCGCTCGGTCACGGGAACACGGGACGGCCGGGAGGCGGGGTCACCGGAAGTCGGCCCGATGGTCGGCGGCCCAGCGGGTGAGGTCGCGGGCGGGCCGCCCGGTGATCTGTTCCACCGTCCGGTGCACGGCGGCGGGCCGGTCCGCCCAGGTCGCCTGGTGGGCGAGGATGTATTCGGCGATGTCGGTGGGGAAGCCCTGGGCGGTCATGTCCGCGCGGGCCTGGGCGGGCGAGACTTCCTCGAAGGCGATCTCGCGCCCGAGCCCTCGTGCGACGGCGAGGACCTGGTCGCGCTGGCTGAGCGCCCGGGGCCCGGAGATCCGGTGGATCGCGCCCTGGTGACCGTCCTCCAACAGGGAGGCGACCGCGACGGCCGCGACGTCGTCCTCGTGCACGGGCGCACCCATCGCGCCCGGGTAGGCGGACCGGACCACGGACCCGGTGCGGATGGAGTGTTCCCAGAGGCTGAGCTTGTTGACGGCGAACTCACCGGGCCTGAGGTGGGTCCACTCCACCCCGGACGCCGCCACGGCTTCCACCGCCTCCTCGACGTCCCGGTGCCCGCTGGGATCAGTGCCGTCGGTGACGGCGTCCGAGGAGAGGACCACGATCCTCCGCACCCCGAGCGAGGCAGCCGATCGTGCCACCTCGGCAGCGGTCTCCGCCACGGGGAAGAGGTAGAGCCGCGCCACCCCGGTGAGCGCCGCGCGCACGGTGTCGGGCCGTAGCAGATCGCCCTCGAAGACGGTCACGCCCTCGGAGAACGCGGCAGCGCCGGCATCGCGCGTCAGCGCCCTGACGGAGTGGCCGGCGGCGACGAGCCGGCGGACCACATGGCGGCCGACGTGTCCGGTCGCGCCGGTGACGAGCATGGTCATGGGTCTCCTCCACCTTGTACCGCAGCCGTGGCCCGCACCCCGGGGGATCCGGCGCGGGCCGACGGCCGGGCGGCCGTCCGCCGTCCTGGAGACCGGCGTCGGCCGGACGATCACGATGCCGGGTGCACCACGAGGTTCTCCGGTGGGCCACTGGAGCCGGGCCGGCACCGGCTTCCACCGTTCCTCGGCCGGACGGCGAGAGGTGGTTGCGACGCTCACCGAACCCAGCAGTTCGTCGACAGGGGAACCATGCGCGCGTTGTTCGTCACCTCTCCCGTACTGAGTCATGCCTTTCCGACGATTCCCGTGGCCCACGCGCTCATCGCCGCCGGACACGAGGTGCGCTACGCGCTCGGGGCTGCGCTGGAGGCCGTCACCGACGCGGGCCTGCACGCCGTCGATGTCACCCCGGGCCTCGACTACGACAAGATCTGGGTGCCCGACGGGGCCGAGGACCCGATGTACGTCAAGGACGCCGGTGTGGAGTTCCTCGCAGAGCTCTTCGGACGGGTGTCGGGTGCCGAGGTGGACGGGGTGCTGAAGGCGGCGCGCGCCTGGTCCCCCGATGTGATCGTGCATTCGGCCGCGCAGGGCGCCGGTGCGCTCGCCGCGAGTGCGCTCGGCATCCCGTGCGTGGAGCTGCCGTTGGGGCCGGCGGACAGTGATCCCCGGCTGGCCGGGTTGCTGCGGGCGGCGATGAAGGGCGACTACGAGCGCCATGACGTCGCCGGGACACCGAGGGCGACCGCGCGCATCAGCTCGGTCCCGGCCCGTCTCGCGCACCTCCTGCCGGGTGGCCAACGCCCCGATGACGAGTGGTTGATGCGCTACGTCCCCCACAACGGCGGCGGAACGCTTCCCGACTGGCTGCTCACGGTCCCCGAGCGACCGCGGATCGCGGTCACCCTGGGGTCGATCGGCGCCCAGTGGGGCGGTATCGCGATGCTCGCCCCTCTGATGGCCGAGGCGGCACGGGTCGATGCCGAGTTCGTGTTGACGTTGGGCGGCGGGGATGCGGAGCTCCTCGGCGAGCTCCCCGAGAACGTACGGACCGTGGAGTGGGTGCCGTTGGCACCGCTGTTGGAGACCTGTGCGGGCATCGTCCACCACGGCGGTTCGGGCACCTTGCTGACGGCCATGAGGCTCGGGGTGCCGCAGTGCGTCCTGCCGGACGGCGCGTACCAACAGGCCAACAGCGCGGTGCTGGTCGGCAGCGGAGCCGGGTTCGCGGCCGACCCGACCACCATCGGCACCGAGGAGTGCCGTCGGCTGCTCCTCGACGGGGAGCTGCGCGGCGCGGCCGAGGGACTGCGCCGGGAAATGGCCGACACGATGCCGACCCCGGCCGAGCTGGTGCCGCGGCTGGTGGACCTCGCCGGCTGAGCGGAGCGGTCCGTACGGGCGGGTGACACCTGCCTCGCGTACGGGACGCGGCCGCACGGCACGCGCAGCGCAGGGAGCCCGGGCCCGCCGTGAGCGGGCCCGGGCTCCCTGCCGCCCCGGTTCGCGAAGTCCGTCGGGGAACCGTCCGGCATCGGCTGCCGTGGAGGGTCAGAGCCCGTCGGGGATCTGCCCCAGGACCCGGTAGAGCGGTGCGAAGTTCATCACGTCCCAGTGCGCGGTGACGCGGCCCTGCTCGTCGAAGAGGAGCTCTTCGAGGTAGTGCCAGGTGACCGGGGCGTGCGTCGCGGGCACGCCCATGAAGTCGCCCCGGTGGGTGGCGGTGGCCGTGATCCGCAGCATGACCCGGTCGCCCTCGGCGACCACGCTCCTGGCTTCCAGGCGCAGATCGGGGAACGAGTCCAGGGTGCCCCGCATGATGTCGGCGATCCTGTCGGCGGGCATCCGGCTGCCGTCCTCGTCGTAATGGACGGCATCCGGGGCCCAGTAGGCGATGACGGCGTCCGGGTCGCCGCGGTTCCACGCGTCGACCATGCGCAGGGCGTGTGCCTTGTTCTCCTGTGGGGACATCGGGTCTCCTCGTACGGGCGCCGGATCGGGCCGGTGGGTCAGGACCGGGCAGCGGTGCGGATGTGGGCGGTGATCGCCTCGGCGAGCGGAGGGTGGACGGAGCGGGGCAGCGCGTGGCCCATGCCGGGGATCTCCACCAGGCGTGCGCCCGGGATGAGTCCGGCGAGGTGACTGCCGTGGGGCGGTGGGGAGATGGGGTCCTCCAGCGCCTGGATCACCTGGGTCGCAACCTGTACCCGGGCGAGTTCGGCGGCGCGCTCGCGGGGATGGGAGGCGAGCCGGTGGTGGGCGACCGGCTCCTCGACGGTGCCGGCGTGATCGGCGGCCTGCTCCTCCCAGCGACGGAAGTCGTCCGCGCCGAACGGCACCTTGTCGCCGGAGAAAAGCTTCGACCGCCGTACCCGTAGATCGAGTACGGCGTCGCGGCCCTCGGCCGGTTCGGACATCAGGGCCAGGGCATCCAGCAGGGGCTGCTGGGGCAGGGGCAGCCCGTCGACGGAGGGCTGCCCGTTGAAGGCCCGTTCGATGTTGCCGTCGAAATCGACGTCGAGCCCGCCGCCGAGCATCAGTGTCAGGCTGAGGAGCCGTTCGGGGTGGTCGAGGGCGAGGAGCTGTCCCATCACTGTGCCCATCGACATGGCGACGACGTGCGCGGCACCGATGCCGTGGGCGTCGAGTACGGCGACCGGGTCCCGGGACAACTCCGTGTAGCCGTAGGGGTGTCGGGCGAAGTCGCGGGTGGTGGAGCGTCCGGTGTCGCGGTGGTCGTAGCGGACGACCCGCAGTCCCTCCGCGGTCAGCAGGTCGACGAACTCCCGCGGCCAGGCCTGTGAGGACTGGTTCCCCCCGGCGATCAGCAGCAGCGGGGAGCCGGCCGGGTCTCCGAGGTCTTCACTCCACAGCCGTACGTCGTCGGTGGTCACGATCCGTTCGGGCATACCGGGTCCCTCTCGCGGGTTCACTCTGGTGTCGCTCGGGTTCCGTTCCCGTCAGTCGACGGGGGTCATCTCGATCAGGCAGAAGTCGAACGGCACGACGGGCGACGTGATCGGGGTGACCAGGGAGGTGATGGCGAGCCCTGCGGACGCCGCCAGTTCCCGCCACTCGGCCGTCGTCCGTACCCTGCCGCCGAGGAAGACCAGCATCCGCATGTCGAGGAGGCTGAAGTGGAGGTCGGCGGTGCTCGTCGTCTCGTCCGGCGAGGGTTCGGCGCGCTCGCGCAGGATCAGGGTTCCGCCCGGCTCCAGGGCGTCCCGGCAGCGCTCGAGGATGCGTCGGGCCTCGTCGTCCTGCCAGTTCAGCAGCACCATGGAGAGCAGCACCAGGTCGGCGGTGACCGGCAGTTCGTCGAAGAAGTCCCCGCCGACGACGTCGATCCGGTCGGAGAGCCCTCGCCCGGCGATCCTGGCGCGGGCCCGGTCGGCCGGGGAGGGCAGGTCGAGCAGGGTGCCGCGCACCCCGGGCAGGGCCCGCACGATCGACTGGATCAGCCCGCCGGGAGCGCCGCCGACATCGAGTACGTGTCGTACGCCGCTCCAGTCGCGAGTGGCGATGAAGCCCTCGTCGACGGCTTCCTCCTCGGTCGCCATCAGTGCGTCGAAGGACTCGCCGAGCCCGGGGTCGGCGGAGAGGTCGTCCCAGAACGGGCGCCCGTACAGCGCCTCGTAGCTGGGGCGTCCGGTCCTGACCGCCTCCAGCAGTCGGGTGAAGGCGAGGTCGGCCCGGCCGATGATCTGGTCGAGCGCCAGCCAGGAGCGCTGTTGCAGGGGGTGGCCGTCGGCGAGCAGCAGTCCGAGGCCGGTGGGGCCGAACCGGCGGGGGGCGATCTCCTCGAACACGCCCACGGCGGTGAGGTGGCGGACCAGCCGGTGCAGCGCCTCGGCGTCGGCGCCGGTGGCCCGTGCCAGTTCCCCGGGAGTGTGCGCGCCTGCGGCCATGTGGTCCACCAGCCGCAGGGTGGCGGCGACCCGAAGGGACATCGGGGTGACGAGGTCGACCAGGCGCAGGAAGCGGTCGATCGGTGTGCCGTCGTGCTGACTGCTCGTACTGCTCACGTGGGCGTCTCCCCCGGGTCGATCGGACGTCCGTGCCCCGGTGAGTGTGGTCCGCCCCTCTCGCAACCGTCTCGACGTTCGCTGGGCGGCTGCCGGAGCGGGGGTGGCGGACGGGTCAAGTGGGGCGCGAGTTTCCCCTGGCAGCGTGAGCAGCAGATGTTCCGCTCAGTGCACGCTCGGCGGACGTCCAGGGGTCGGCGAGGGCTTGAGGAACGGGGAAGGCATGACGAGCAAGGAACAGAAGGTCGCCGTCGTCACGGGTGCGACCAGCGGCATCGGCGCCTCGGTCGCCGCCCTGCTGGCCGAGCGGGGGCACCGGGTCTTCCTGTGTGCCCGGGACGCCGAGAACGTCGCCGGGACCGTCGAGCGCTTCCGCAAGGAGGGGTTCGAGGTCGACGGCCGGGCCTGCGACGTGCGTTCCACCGAGGACGTGCAGACGTTCATGACAGCCGCCGTCGAGCGGTACGGGCCGGTCGGCGTGCTGGTCAACAACGCCGGCCGCAGCGGTGGCGGCACGACGTCGGCCATCACCGACGAGCTGTGGCGCGATGTGATGGCGACCAACCTCGACGGCGTGTTCCGTATGACGCGCGAGGTGCTCACCACCGGCCGGATGCTGGAGAACGCGAGCGGCCGGATCATCAACATCGCCTCGACGGGCGGCAAGCAGGGGGTGATGTTCGGCGCCCCCTACTCCGCGTCGAAGCACGGCGTCGTGGGATTCACCAAGGCGCTGGGACAGGAGCTGGCGAAGTCCGGTGTGACGGTCAATGCCGTCTGCCCCGGCTATGTGGAGACCCCGATGGCCCAGCGGGTGCGCCAGGGGTATGCCGACTTCTGGGAGACCAGCGAGGACGAGGTGCTCACCCGGTTCGAGGCGAAGATCCCGCTGGGGCGCTACGCGACGCCCGAGGAGGTCGCCGGCCTGGTCGGCTATCTCGTCACGGACACGGCCGCGTCGATCACCGCACAGGCGCTCAATGTCTGTGGCGGGCTGGGCAACTACTGAGCCGGCCGGGAGACGACGACCGTGGCAGCGACCGGTGAGACAGAGGATAACGAGATGACTGAGCCCCGGACCCACCGCACCGAGCACCGGATCACCGTGGACGCGCCCACCGATGTGGTGTTCGCGCTGATCGAGGACGTCACCGGCTGGCCGGAGACGTTCCCGCCCTGCGTCCACGTCGACGCCGAGCGCGACGGCGACCGCGAGCGCATCCGGATCTGGGCCACCGCGGGCGGGGAGGTGAAGGGCTGGACCTCACTGCGCGAACTGGACCGGGAACGGCTGCGGGTCCGGTTCCGGCAGGAGGTGTCGGCGCCCCCCGTGGCCGCCATGGGAGGCGAGTGGGTGATCGGGACCGATCCGGCCGGCGCGACCCTGGTCCGGCTGCTGCACGACTTCCGCGCGATCGGGGACGACCCGGCGAAGGAGGAGTGGATCCGGCAGGCGGTCGACCGCAACAGCGCCCAGGAGCTGGCCGCCCTCCGCGCCGCCGCCGAGCTGCGCACCCGGCGGAGCGAGCTGACGCTGACCTTCTCGGACTCGCTGCGGGTGGCCGGTGCCGCCAAGGACGTCTACGACTTCATCGACCGGGCGGACGCCTGGGAGCAGCGGCTGCCGCACGTGTCCCGGGTGGCCCTCACCGAGGAGACGCCTCGACAGCAGGTCCTGGAGATGGATACCCGTACCGCGGACGGCTCCACGCACACCACCCGGTCCGTGCGGATCTGCTTCCCCCACGACCGGATCGTCTACAAGCAGCTCAGGACGCCCGCACTCATGTCGGCCCACACCGGTGAGTGGCTGATCCTCGAGGTCGAAGAGGGAACGGAGATCACCAGTACGCACACCGTGGTCCTGGATCCGGAGGCGATCACCGACGTCCTGGGCGCGGAGGCGGGCGTCACCGAGGCGCGCACTTTCGTCCGGGCGGCTCTCGGCCGCAACAGCACGGCGACGATGGGGTGCGCGAAGGCGTACGCGGAGGGGATCGCAGGACGCTGAGCAGGGCACCGAACGGACCGTTCGACGTCGGGGAGAGGTCGGGAGAAGGCCATGCGCGTCCTGTTCACCACCTTTGCCGCGCGCACGCACGTGCACAGCCAGGTCCCCCTGGCATGGGCGCTGCGTACCGCGGGGCACGATGTGCGCGTGGCCACCCAGCCCGATGCCGTGGAGCACGTGCTGCGGGCCGGACTGCACGCGGTGCCGGTGGGTGCGCCGCTGAACCAGGACGCGTTCGTACGGGAGCTGGACGAGCGCCGCAGTGAGGCGCTGGAGGCGGGTCGGGAGGTGCCGGAGGCACTGGACCACCTGGAGCTGACCGACATCAGCGAGGTCCGTCCCGAGCGGCTGACGTACGAGCTGATGCACAGCAGGCAGCTGGCCCTCGCGACGGGTGCGTTCCCGACCCAGTGCGACCCGGAAATGATCGATGACCTGGTGCGGTACGCGCGGTGGTGGCGGCCGGACCTCGTGGTGTGGGACACCATGACCTTCGCGGGTCCGGTCGCCGCGATGGCCTCGGGCGCGGCGCACGCCCGGTTGCTCTTCGGTCTCGACCTCATCGGACTTCTGCGCCACCACTACAACCGGGCCCTCCAGCGCCGGATACCCGCACTGCGGGACGACCCCATGGCGGAGTGGTTGGGCTGGACCCTTCAGGAGTACGGCTGCGGCTTCGCCGAGGAGGCGGTGGTGGGGCAGTGGACGATCGATCCGGTGCTGTCGACGCTGGCTCTGCCGACCGGTCTGCCGCGGGTGCCGATGCGTTACGTCCCGTACAACGGACCGGCCGTACTGCCCGATTGGGTGCTGGAGCGGCCCCGGCGGCCCCGGGTCTGCGTCACCCTGGGGTTGTCGCTGCTGGAGACCCTCGGCCGGGACCGGGTATCGGTGGCCGAGGTGCTCGAAGCCGTTGCCTCGCTCGACGTCGAGGTGGTCGCGACCGTCGGTGCGGCGCGCCGCGGCGGGCTCGGGACGCTGCCCGCGCGGGTGCGGGTGGTGGATTTCGTCCCGTTGGACGCCCTGCTGCCGAGTTGTGCCGCGGTGGTGCACCACGGCGGGGCCGGCACCTTCCAGTCGGCGCTGGCCCATGGCGTACCGCAGGTCATCCTCCCCGATGTGCTGTGGGACAGCGCGCGTCGAGCGGAGGGCCTGGAGCGGGCCGGAGCCGGGTTCCGGGTCGCCGATCCCGCCCGGCTCACCGCGGTCGGCCTGCGCGACCTCGTCGGCCGGGTCCTCGACGATCCGGCTCCTGCGCGGCACGCTCGCCGGCTGCGTCGGGAGGCGGGCACGGCGCCTGCCCCCGCCGATGTGGTCCCCGTACTCGAACAGCTCACCTCACAGCATCTCCCGGCCGCCCGCGGCGGAACCTGACTTCCGCGTGTCGCCTGCCCATTCCCTCCTTCGGACACCGTGGCCGGAAGAGATCGGTTGCCCCCACCGGATCTCGATCTCTCTGCACGCACCCCGGCGCTCCGTCAATCGAATTACCAATTCTTGACGTTCTCATTAACCAAACATTGACAAGCTTCTCGAGCAAATCTAGAGTCAACGTACAGCGAGTCGCGATGTATCGCTTCCTGGGGCCACCAACCTCGATGGGCGGTCGAATTTCGACGCACCTCGCTTCGACAGCGGATCGAGCCACCGTTGTGTGCAAATGGGGGGAACAATGGATTTCCAGGTTCTCGGACCCTTGGGGATGCTGGACAAGGGCAAGAACATTGCGCCTACAGCACCCAAGCCTCGACAAGTGATCGCACTACTGATCATGCGACGGAACGCAGTCGTCCAAACATCCGAATTGATCGACGAGTTATGGGAGGACGGACCTCCCACCAGTGCGCTGACAACGCTCCAGACCTACATATACAAACTCCGCAAGATCCTGGTTCGCCACGGGGGCGAAGAGGTTCTCCACACCCGGCCGGGCGGCTATGTCCTGCATATACCCAACTCGTCGGTCGACCTCCACCGGGCCGAAAAGGCCGTCGGCGAAGGGAAGGCGACACTCCGCAACGGCGACGCCACAAAGGCCCGCGAATTATTGGCCGAAGCGCTGGCGATCTGGCGGGCCCCCGCACTCGTCGACGTGGACAGGGGCGCGCTTCTTTCCTCGTACGCGACACGCCTTGAGGAATTTCGCTCCAGGACGCTGGAAATGAGGATAGAGGCGGATCTCCGACTCGGCCATCACAGGGAGCTGGTGAGCGAACTCAAATCACTCATTCTCACGCATCCGCTGCACGAGCATCTGCACGCCTCGTTGATGATCGCTCTGCACCGGTCGGGCCGCCGTCACGAAGCCCTTGAGGTCTTCCGGGTGCTACGGCAGAACATGGTCGAGGACCTGGGGCTCGAGCCGGGCGAAGAACTGCGCCAACTCCACCAGGCATTGTTGGCGGACGCGCCGGTCGGGCCGCCGTTCGAGACACGGCAGTCCATCCATACGGTGCCGCGGGAGGGCGCCGTATCCGGTGCGACCGGGACACGAGGTGGGCGGGCGACCGCCGTCGACCTGATGCTCGCGACGGTACCCGCCCAGCGCGAGGCCACCGGCGCCTTGTCCGAAGGAGCCGCGGGAAAGGCCGGGCCGGTGCCACCGCCGCCGCGCTCCGCCCCGGACGGGCACCGTACGGCCGGGGGTTCGACCGCACCCCCGCCGGCGGAGCTTCCCGCAGATGTGGGCGACTTCACCGGCCGGGCCCCGGTCATCGAAGACATCATGCTCCACTTCCGGCCGCCCGTGGACGGGACCGTACGGCACGCCGCGACCCGTGTCGTCGTGATCGCGGGGATGCCGGGGGTGGGGAAGTCGGCACTGGCCGTCCATCTCGCCCACCGGGTACGCCACCTCTTCCCGGACGGTCAGCTCCATGTCGAACTCCTCGGCTCGACCGACGAGCCGAGGGACGTCCGGGAGGTGCTCCACGGCCTGCTGCGGTCCCTGGGCATCCCCGACACCCTGATCCCGGCGAACCTGGAGGAGCGCTCCAAGCTGTTCCGTTCGACGACTGCGGCGCGTCGGGTCCTGCTGGTGCTCGAGGACGCGGCGACGCTGACGGATGTCCGTCCGCTGCTGCCGGGCGGTCCCGAGTGCGCGGTGATCATCACCAGCCGTCGCCGGCTGCACGGACTGGCCGGAGCGCAGAGCGTGGACCTCGACGTGCTGGACAGCGCCGAAGGCATCGCTCTCCTCGCCAGCCTGATCGGTCGTGAACGGCTCGACGAAGAACCACAGGCGGCCGGCAAACTGGTGGAGTTGGGCGGCTGGCTGCCGCTCGCCCTGCGATGCATCGGCGGGAGGGTGGCCACCATGCCGGGACTGCCGCTCACCCGGGTCGCGGACCAGCTGGCGCGTTCCGAGGACATCCTGAGCGAACTGCGCCTGGGCGACCTCGACGTGAGGTCCGGCTACGACGCGGCGTACGACCGGCTCTCCCGCAGCGAGCAGGCGGTCTTCCGGCTGCTGAGCATGTTGCCCGCCGATGAGTTCACCGCCGCCACGGTGGCGAATCTGCTCGGCTGGGAGATCCCCTCCGTGGAGCACATCCTCGACCGGTTCGTGAACAGTTACCTCCTCAAGATCGTCCACTACAACAACGACGAGCTGCACTACGCGCTTCCCCCGTTGACCTGGACCTACGCGAGGGGCCTGCTGGACTCGACGCTGAAGCAGGACCCGCGGCTCGGGGCGGACGCCTGCCAGGGGCCCTCCTGCGGGTGATGTCCAGGGCCCGCCCGGTGGACCGGGCGGGCCCTAAACATCACACCACCCGCACGTGCGGCACGTAGAGAATCCACCTGCCGCCGGACTCCCGGAACCGGGTCTCCTTGGCGATGATCTCCTCGGCGTGGTTCCAGGCGAAGAGCAGCGCATAGTCGGGATAGGGATCCTCGAACGCCGCCCGGGGGCGCACCGGAATGTGTGCACCGGGGGTGAGCCGCCCCTGCTTGTTCGGGGTGGTGTCCGAGATGAACGAGACCGTTTCGGGGCCGATCCCGCAATAGTTGGTCACGGTCGCGCTCTTCGCGGTCGCGCCGTAGCCGACCATCGTGCACCCCTCCGCCTTCAGCTTCCGCAGCAGACTCACCAACTCGTCCCGGGAGCGCTCCACGTTGCGGAAGAAGCCCTGGAGGGTGTCGAACTCGGCCAGCCTGCGGGTCTTCTCCTCCGCGAGCAGCTGCGCCACCGCGGGGGCAGGCGTGCGCCGTCCCCTGCGGGCGAGGGTGTAGCGCACCTCACCGCCGTGCACGGGCAGCCGCTCGACCCCCACCAGCTCGAAACCGAACCGCTCGGCCATGGCGGCCACCGAGGTGACGCTGAAGAAGTAATAGTGCTCGTCGTAGATCTGGTCGTACGAGGTCTTCTCCACGATGTCCGCCAGATAGGGGTCCTCGAAGACGAACACACCGTCGGGCGCCAGCAGTGCGTCGATCCCCTGGAAGATCGATTCCATGTAGGGGATGTGGCAGAGGGTGTTGGCCGCGTAGATCAGCTGGGCGGGCCCTTCGGCCTCCTTGATCTCCCGCGCGGTCGACGCCTGGAAGAACTCGGTCGTGACCCGGATACCGAGCCTGCGGGCGATGTCGGCGACGCTCTCGGAGGGCTCCACGCCCATATGCCTGACACCTGCGTCCGCGAGTGCCCGGAGCATGATCCCGTCGTTGCAGCCCAGTTCGACCGCGAACGCGCCGGGGGCGGTCAGCTCGGTCCGCAGGAAGTCCTGCGCCGTCCGCTCGAAGTGCTTCCTCATCACCGACGACCCGGACGACAGGTACGGGTAGTGGCCGTTGAACATCAGATGCCGGGGGACTTCCTCCATGAGCTGGACCATGGTGCACGAGTCGCACACTCCCAGCGCGAGCCGGAAGAGGTACTCGTCCCCGATGTAGTCGGGTTCCAGGAACCCGCTGGAAAGCGGCTGCGTACCGAAATCACCGAACTCGTGAAGTCGGCCGCCGCAGATACGGCAGCTCGTCATGGTGTACACGGTCTCCCCGGGCTCTCGCAGCCGTCTCAACAACGACTGGACCGCACCGGGCTCCAGCGGGCCTCGGTGAGGCTTCGACCCCCTCGCCCCAGCCTGATTCCGGCGGCCCACGTCCGTGAACGCGCGGACCCGCCGGCGGAGGGAGTCGGGTTGTACGGGGCAGAGGCCAGCGAGATCTACGAGCTGCTGCACCAGGGCAGGGGCAAGGACTACCGGGCGGAAGCCGAGGAGATCGTCCGCCACGTGCGGGCCAGGATGCCGGGCGCGGCGTCCCTGCTGGACGTGGCGTGCGGCACGGGGGCCCATCTGGAGCACTTCCGACCACGGTTCGACCGGGTCGAGGGTCTCGAACTGTCCGCGCCCATGGCGGAGGCCGCGCGGCGCAGGCTGCCAGGGGTCACCGTCCACACCGGTGACATGCGCGACTTCGCGCTGGACGGCTCCTTCTCGATCATCACCTGTATGTTCGGTTCGATCGGCTATCTGACCGATCCGAGTGAACTGGCGGCCGCGCTGCGCCGGTTCGCACGGCACCTCCAGCCGGGCGGTGTCGTCGCCGTCGACCCCTGGTGGTTCCCGGAGACCTTCCTGGACGGCCATGTGGCCACGGGAACGACCGTCGACAGGGGCCGCACGCTCGCCCGGGTGTCGCACTCGGTCCGGGTGGGTGATGCCTCCCGGGTGGAGGTGCACTATCTGGTCGCCGACGCCGCCTCGGGGGTGCGCCACTTCAGCGAGACGCATCTGATCTCGCTGTTCACCCGCCGCCAGTACGAGGATGCCTTCTCCGCCGCCGGCCTGGACGTGGAGTACCTCGGCGGTCTGCACAACGGCCGCGGGCTGTTCCTCGGGGTGTTCGACGCCTCCGCCCCCGTCGGATGAGCGTCCGGGCCCCACTCCCCCATCGACGCGAAGGAGAGCCGCCCATGGCGTCCCCCCGTGAACTGACCACCCCGGCGACGCTCCCCGAGGAGAGTGTCCGCCGCTATCGCGAGGACGGCTTCGTCCATGTGCCCCGGCTGCTCTCCCCGGAGGAGGTCGCCCTCTACCGGACGGCCGCCGAGAACATCCTGGCGCGGGACATGGAGGTGTGGGAGGGCGGAGAGGACGGCGCGGCCGTCGAGGTCAACTACACCACCCAGGTCTGGCGCAAGGACGAGACCCTGCGGGGGCTCGCCCTCCACCCCGCGCTGACCGGCATCGCGGCCCGGCTGGCGGGCGTCCCGCTGCGGCTCTACAGCAGTGAGGTCCTGGTAAAGGAGCCCGAGGTGGCACCACCGACCCTGCTCCACGACGACGAGGCCGGGCTGCCGATGGACGGGCTGGAGCACACCCTCACCGCCTGGGTGGCCCTGGTGGACGTACCGGTCGAACGCGGTTGCCTGAGCTACATCCCCGGGTCGCACCTGCGCGCGGACGCCGAGCGGCTGCGGCACATGACCGGCTTCGAGCAGTTCCGCGAGCCCGACGAGATCTGGCCCGACTTCCCCTGGCGGCCCCGGGTCACCGTGCCGCTGCGCGCGGGCGACGTCGCCTTCCACCACTGCCGGACGCTGCACTGGGCCGGGGGCAATGAGACCGACACCCGCCGGGTCGGTCACGGGGTCATCTACATGGACGCCGGGACGACCTATCTGCCGGGCGTGATGGACCAGTACCTCGCGCACCTGGAACCGGGCCGGCCGCTGGACGATCCCCGGTTCTTCCCGCTCGTCACCGGCTGACCCCGTACACGACGCGACGGCCCCGGGAGTGGTCTCCCGGGGCCGTCGCGCATCGCGGGCACCCGGGGTACTACCCGCGCCGGTCGGGCTCCAGCGCCCAGGCGCTGAGGTGGTCGATCGCGTCGGCGTAGGTGAACGGCTGCATGAACCATCCGGCGCGGACGTCGCGATGCCGTCGGCCGAGCGGATGCCCCGCGGTGAACGACGCGCCTCCCGCCAGTGTCATGCAGTCCTCGACGATGCCGGAGGCACAGCGGTTCACCACCAGTTTGGCCTGCTGGAAGGGGGCCATCATCCGGCGTCCTCGCTCGGCGGGGTCACCCTCGGTGCGCTGCCCGTGGTACTCGGTGCTGATGAGAGCGGCCGCCAGGGCGGACCGCAGCGTGTAGAGCTTGACGTCCATCTCGGCGACGAGGGTGCGCACGGCACTCGCCGGGGTGCCGCCCCGGCTGCGCACCCCGGCAACCGCGATGTCCCGCGCCGACTGGGCTATCCCCGCGTACACGCCGAGCAGGCCGATCGAGCTGACCGTCTGGCCGGCGAAAGCCGCGTGGTCGACCTCGCCGACCGGGCCGCGCAGGAAGAGGTCCTCCTCGGGGACCGGACAGTCGTCGAAGACCACGGAGGAGCTGGCCGAGGCCCGCATTCCCATGCCGTCCCAGTCGTCCGGCACGCTCAGTCCCGCGGTGCCGGCGGAGAGGAAGGCGGCGGCGAGCCGATCGGGCCCGGTGGTGGGCCGGGTGGGGGCCGCGACAACGAAGTGCGTGGCCACGGGGGCCATGCTGACGAGGATCTTGGCGCCGGAGAGCAGCCAGCCGCCCCGGGCCGCCGGGCGCAGTTCGGTGGTCCGCCGACCGTCCTTGAGGGCGCCGCCGATCACCGCGTCACCGGTGCCCATCAGGGTGAGGATGCGCTCGGCGAGCGCCTGCCCGGAGGGAGTGGAGTGCTCTCGCTCGTAGGACATGGTGATGCCCCGGCAGAGCTGCATGTGCAGGGAGAGTGCGGTGGAGGCGTCGGCCTCGGCGATCCGCATGATGGCCAGGCAGATGTCGTGGACGCTGCTGACACCGAGACCGCCGAACTCTACGGGCACGGTCGCGGCGAGGACTCCGTCGTCCCGCAGTGCCCGGAACACGTCCTCGGGAAAGGTGCCGGCGCGGTCGTGCTCGGCGGCCCCGTCCGCGATGTGCGGCAGATGGCGGCCGATGATCTCCAGCAGCCGGGCGCCCTCTGCGGTGATCGGTGCTCCGAGGTCGCAGAGGGGCGGACGGCTGGCGGCGTGAGGGGGCATGGTGTCGTTCTCCTCGGTGTCACGGATCCGCGCGGTCGGCCGTCGCGAGATACCGGTCGATAGCGGTACGGAAGTAGCCCGGCCCGAAGCCCAGTTCGGCCACTTCGGGCACGATCCGGTGGAGCTTGTCCACCGAGGGGCAGTGCGAGACGGTGTCGTCGGCGGGTACGCGTTCGGCGCTCAGTCCCAGGCGCAGTTCCAGGTGGTCGATGACGTCGCTGATGTCTGTGCAGTCCCCGGAGGCCAGATTGATCACCTCGTCGACCGCGCCCGCGGTGAGCAGCAGGTCCAATGCGGCGACGAACTCCTCCACGTGCAGCATGTCCCGGCGGGCGCCGCGCTGGACGGTGACGCGGCCTTCGCGGAGCCGGCGGACGAGGACGGGGAGCAGCCGGTACCCGGGCTCGCCCGGCCCCGTCACATAGCCGAGCCGGAGCACGAGATGGCGTACGCCCGCGTCCCGGACGATCTTCTCCAGGCCGAGTTTGTGCTGTCCGTAGGGGAGAGCGGGGACGACCGGTTCGTCCTCGCGGCCCCGGCAGCCGGGCGATCCGTACATGCTGACGGTGGAGAAGAAGACCATCGTCCGCCCCCGGGAGCGGCAGTGCTCCAGGGTGTTGCGGACCAGCTGCTCCTCACGGCGGTGCTCGGAGTCCGGCAGGGGATGGCGCGGTACCCCGGCCGCGAGGACGGTCACCCGCGGGTGCGCGTCGACGAGCGGCCGGAGGTGCCGGGCGAGGAATCCGGTCCCGATGATCTCCATCAGCGGGACGGAGGACGGACCGAGAGCGCGTGTCCGAAGACGCCGCGCGGGTCCCAGCGTGCCTTGGCCCGCTGGAGCCTCGGGTAGTTGTCCCGGTAGTAGAGGGTGGACCAGGGCACGTCGGAGGTGTTCCAGCGGGGGTCTGCGAGGTCGGCGTCCGGATAGTTGATGTAGCAGCCGCTGTTGTCGGCGTTCGGTACGGGAACGCCCCCGGTGTCGTCGAACACCTCCTGGTAGAAGCGGCGCATCCATTCCAGCTCGCCCGTGTTGGCGGGGTCGTCGTAGTAGAGGTCGTAGGAGACGCTGAAGAGGGAGTCGCGGTGGGGGAAGGCGGTCGCCGAGGGGGCGACGGAGTTGATCTTCCCGCCGAAGGAGTTGAGGTAGACGGAGGCTCCCCAGCGGTGGCCGTCGCTCAGGTACCTGTGGATGGTGGCGATCTGACGGTCGGTCCACCTTCTGCGCAGGAAGCTCGCCTTTGACTTGAAGGGAGTGCCGCCCGGGTGGGTCTCGGAGTTCAGGGTCTCCGGCAGCCATGCCTGTTCCGCGTGCTCGACCGTGGGTGCGACGCCGACGCCGGCGGTGACGACCCTGATGAAGTCGTCCATCAGCCGGTCCGCTTCGGCTCGTCCGGTGTCGGCCCCGACGAGGAGCTGGAACTCTCCCGCGGTGCGGTGGGGCAGCGAGAGCGCGCTGCCCACCTTGGTCTTCGGATTCCGCTCGTGCCAGCGGCCGTGGTCGCGCACGAGCGTGGTGAACGCCTGCTCGCCGATGTCGTCCCACTGCCAGGTGAGCGTGCGGCCCACGGAGGACTCGGGCGGCCGGGGCAGCAGCATCGCGGGGTCGCGGCTGCGCACCCCCGGGGAACGCAGCAGATAGCGCAGGACCACTCCGAAGTTGCCGCCGCCCCCGCCGGTGTGGGCCCACCACAGGTCTCGGTTGGGGTCGTCGGGCCGACGGGTGGCCACGACCCTGCGCGCCCTGCCCGACCGGTCCACGACCACGGCCTCCACACCGTAGAGGTGGTCCACGACCATGCCGTGCTCACGGGAGAGGGAGCCGTAGCCGCCACCGGCGATGTGGCCGCCGATGCCCACGCTGGGGCAGCTCCCGCCGGGGATCGTGACTCCCCAGCCGTAGTAGAGCGCCTTGTAGACCTCGCCGAGGGTGGCACCGGACTCCACCGAGAACGCCTGGTGCCCGGTGTCGAACGAGACCTTGTTCAACGGTGAGATGTCCAGCACGACAGCGACGTCGGCGCTGGTCACGAAGTCCTCGTAGCAGTGGCCGCCGCTGCGGACGGCGATCCGCTTGCCGGTACGTACGGCCTGGTCGATCGCCGCCACCACCTGCTCGCCCGACCAGACCAGTGCGAAGGTCTCCGGATCGGGTGTGAAACGGCTGTTGTAGCTGGTGTTGAGGTTGATGAATCTCGGATCCGTGCGGCCCACGGTCACCGGTCCCGTGACCGGTGCGCAGGTCATCGCGGACGGTGTGGCCCGAACGCTCTGTGCCCCCAGGCCGGTCAGAGCAGCGGCGCCGCCGGCAGCAGCAGTTCCTCTCAGTACGCCGCGCCGCGTCAACTCGCCCAACGTGAACACCGTTCCTTCCCCCGTCGTCCGTCCGGTACGGGCGTCACGCTAGGCAGCGGCCCTGTCCAACTCCTGGGGCCCGGCTGTAAGGGCCGTCGAGGCGGGCTCAAGGCGGGCGCGACACCGGTACGAGACGTCGTCTGCATGCTGCCCCCATGGGAGTGACAGAGGACGACACGGGAAATCTGGATGATTCGGCCTACAAGGCGGAGGTCACCCGGGCCTTCGAGCACGCGGCGGCACGGTACGACCGGCTGGGGGTCGAGTTCTTCACCCCGATGGGGCGCCGGTTGATCGAGCGGGCGAAGCCGGCGCCCGGCGAGCGGGTCCTGGACATCGGCTGCGGACGGGGCGCCGCGCTCTTCCCCGCGGCCGAACAGGTGGGGCCCACAGGATCGGTGCTGGGCATCGACATCTCCCCGGCGATGGTCGAGGAGGCCCGCCGGGAGGCCACACGCCAGGGCGCCGACCAGGTGGAGGCACGGGTGATGGACGGGGAACGCCCCGACCTGCCCGCCCGCTCCTTCGATCTGGTCACGGGCAGCTACAGCGTGATCTTCCTGCCCGACGCGCCCGGAGCGCTCGCCCGCCATGCCGGACTGCTGCGGGACGGCGGACGCATCGCCTTCACCAGTCCCGTCTTCTCCGACGACACCTTCCCCTTCCTGCCGCCGGTGTTCACCGACCTCATCCCGCGCTCCCTGCTGAGCGACCTGCCACCCCATTGGCAGCCCGAGGCGTTGCAGCGCCGTTTCAACAGCTGGCTCTCCATCCCCGCCGACCTGCGTCGGACGATGGAAGCCGCGGGGTTCACCGGTGTCGAGGTAGCCGACGAGCCGGTGGAGCTGACGGCGGCATCGGGCGAGGCATGGGTGGACTGGTCCCACACCCAGGGCATGAGGCTGCTGTGGACGCACCTGCCCGAGGCCGAGAGCCGACGGCTGCGCGAACGGTTGATCACCGCCCTCGACGCGATGCGGGACGGTGACGGGCCGCTGACCATCGACACCCCGGTGCGCTACGTCACGGCGGCGGTACGCCGGTAGCGCCCGGCCCGGTCCCCTCACCTGCCGGGTTCCGGGGCCGCACCCGGCCCGACCAGGGCCTCCCTGGCGGCGGCCACCGACGCGCGGTCCCGCTCGGGCGGCCCGGGGCGGGCGGGCAGCAGGGACACGACCACGCTGCGCCCCGACCGTACGGCCGGGTGGCGCCGGGCCAGCTGGGAGAGCCCCTGTCCCGGCCCGGTCTCCACCAGTACCGCGTCACCATCGGCGAGCAACGCGTCCAGGGCGGGCCAGAACCGTACGGGGGCGACGGGCTGGGCGGCCCAGTACCCGGGGTCCGCGGCCTCTTCGGGGCGCAGCGGGAGAGCCGTGTAACAGGAGTGGAGGGTGATCCGGGGAGGCCGGACCGGGAGCGCGGCGATCAGCTCCGTCGAACCTGCGACGGCGGGGGCGAGCACGGGGCTGTGGAACGGGCTCAGCGACGGAACCCGCCGACAGGTGAAGTCGGCCGCCAGCAGCTCCTCCCCCGTCTTCTCCAACGCCGGATCCGGCCCCGCCAGCACGGTCTGCCGGGGAGCGTTGTAGGCGCCGATGACGACGTCGCCGCCGAGGAAGGGTTCCACTTCCCGCGGCGACGCCGCGACGGCGAGCATCCCGCCCGGCGGGCCGTCGCTCAGCAGGCGGATGCGGTCGCGCATCAGGGCGACGGCGTCCGACAGGGTGAACACCCCTGCCAGCACCGCCCCCGCCAACTCGCCGATGCTGTGCCCGAGCACCGCACGGGGCCGCACGCCCCAGCTCAGCACGAGTCGGCCCAGAGCATGGTCGACGGCGAACAGCAGGGGCTGGGAACGGCTCACGTGGTCGAGTTCGACGGCCGGCTTTTCGGCGAGCCAGTCCCCCCTGAGCCGCTCCCCTTCCGCCCCCAACGCGGTGAAGACCTCCTCCATGGCTGCCGTGAACACGGGATCGGCCCCGAACAGGCCGGCGGCCATCCTGAGGTGCTGTGCCCCCTGCCCCGGCAGGAGAAGCACAGTAGATCGCCCGGCTGCCAACGTCCCCACTCCCCTCTCATGTGCGCTCCGCCCAAACGGGGCGCCGCAGTAGTTCGATCACGGCACAGGACCAGCTGAATCCGGCGCCGACGCTCACGAGCAGACAGGTGTCCCCGGCGTCGAGGGCCCCGCTGACGACGAGGTGGTCCAGCCCGGCGATCGGGTCTCCCGCGCCGAGGTGGCCCACCCCGCGGCTCCACGGCCAGGTCGTCCGCTCGGGATCGAGGTCGAACCTGCCGAAGTACCCCGCCTGGAGCCGGCGTCGGCCGAGGTGGGGCAGGGCGAAGCGGTCGATGTCACCGAGTTCGAGCCGGGCCGCGGCCAGAGCGCCCTTGACCGCGGCGTCCTGGGCGGCCCCCACCCGGGCAACCGCGTAGGAGGAGCCCGTTTCGGCGAGGAAGGCGCGTTTGCAGGCGTCGAGGTCCACCTGGGGGCGGTGGCTGAACGGCGCGGGTCCGAACGGGTCGTCGCCGCGGTGCATCCCTTCCAGCTCGGGTGCGGAGACAGTGACCAGGCTGCACAGCCGGGCGAAGCCCTCCCGGCGGGAGAGCACGAGGGCGGTTCCCCCGTCGGCGTACACCGTGCCGGGATCGCTGCGCCAGCGGTCGAAGCCGGGAGGGCAGAACTTGTCGCCCGTGGTGATCAGGGCGGCCGTCCGCGCGGGAGCGACGGCGAGGTAGGCGGAGGCCAGTTCGAGTGCGGCCATGCCGCCGTTGGAAACCTGTCTCACCTCCATGGCGGGGCAGTGGTTGCCGACCGCCGCCCGCTGGACGTACGAGGCCGGCGCCCAGAGGTCGTGGCCCTGGTGGAAGAAGCTGGCGTGCAGCACCAGGTCGATGTCGGAGGGCCCCGCACCGGAGCGTTCCAGGGCCTGGCGCGCCGCGCGGACGGCCATGTCCGGAGCGGACTCCTCGCCCGCCACGGCGACCGACGCCATGCCCGTGGTGCGGGCGAGGGGCGCGGGGCACCGGCCGTCGGCCACCGCGTCCTCGATCAGCACGCGCGGGGGCAGCCAACTGCCGGTCGCCGCAAGGTAGAGATCGTCCATCGCCGTCCCGTCAGCCGGCCCGCCCCGCCGCGGCGGAGGCCAGGTGCTCGTTGACGGCGGTCACGAACTGATGGAGCGTACGGATCTCCGCGAGTCCGCCATCGGAGAGTTCGACTCCGTACTCCCGCTTCACACGGCTCGCCGCCTCCATCAGGGCCAGCGAGTCGTATCCCAGGGATTCCAGTTCCGCCTCCCCGACGTCCCCCTCGTAGTCGGTCAGCGCCTCGTCCTCACCGGCGCACTCGCGCAGGATGTCGGTCAGTTCGGTCAGCGTCAGCTCGGTCATCGAGAGTCCTTTCGTCGCCCTGTGACGATCAGGGCGCTGTTGAATCCGTTGTGTCCGCGCGCCAGCACCAGCGCGGTGTCCCCGGTGAATGCCCGGGGTCCGTCGCGGACGAGGTCGATGTCGTGGTCGGTGGTGACCCTGGTGGTCGGGGGGATGACGCCGTCGCGGACGGCGAGCAGCGCGAGGACGACGTCGAGCGGGGCGCCACCCGAACAGAGTCGGCCGATCATGGTCTTGGGTGCGGTGACCGGTACGCCCCGGGGACCGAAGACCGCGGTCAGCGCGGCGGCCTCGGCCCGGTCCCGTTCGGGAGAGCCGTCGGCGTCGGCGAAGACCACGTCGATGTCGGCCGGGGTGAGCTCCGCGTCGCGGAGTGCGGTACGGATGGCACGGCCGAGGTTGTCGGGGCGTCCGGAGCCGGGCGGCGGATCGAAGGCGGTGCCGTATCCCACGATCTCGCCCTGGATCACCGCACCGCGCCCACGGGCGAGGGCGGCGTCCTCCAGCACGAGGATCGCGCCCCCCTCCCCCGGCACCTGCCCGCTGGCATCCGGGTCGAAGGGGAGGTAGGCCCGGCCCCGGTCGTCACGGGTGGAGAGCCGTCCGCCGGCATTGCGGGCGGCCATGCCGTACGGGCACAGGGAGGACTCCATGCCGCCGGTGAGCATCATGGCGGCACCGTTGCGGATGGCCCGGCGCGCGCCGGCGATGGCATCGATGCCGCCCGCCTGTTCGGCGACGAGCACTCCGGCCGGACCGCGCAGATCGTGGCGGATGGAGATCTGGCCGGTGTTGACCGCGTAGAACCAGGCGAACGACATATAGGCACTCACGTGGCCCGGACCATCGGCCCAGAGGTTCTGCAACTCCCGCTGGCCGAAGTCGAAACCGCCGGCCCCGGCCGCGGTGACCACACCCAGGTCGAGGCGTGACATCCCCTCGGTGTCGATCGCGCTGTCGGCGATCGCCCAGTCGGCCGCGGTGAGCGCGAACTGAGTCATGCGGTCGGTCTGGGGGATCAGTCTGCCGGGCAGGTGGTGGGCGGCGTCGAAGTCCCTCACCTGCCCGGCGAGCCGGCAGCCGAACGCGGTGCTGTCGTACCTGTCGATGGGCTCGATGGTGTCCCGGCCGCTCAGGGTCGCCGCCCAGAACGCCTCGGTTCCCAGCCCGTTGGGGGCGATGACGCCCGTCCCGGTCACTACGGCCGTGGTCACGCGGTCCCCCTGTCGGCGTCGGTGAGCACCATGGCGCTCTGGAATCCGCCGAACCCGCTGGCCACGGTCAGAACCGTCTCCAGCGGCTGTTCGCGGGCGGTCAGCGGCACGTAGTCCAGGTCCAGCTGGGGATCGGGGTGGTGGAGGTTGGCCGTCGGCGGTACGACGTGGTGCTCCAGGGCGAGCGCGCAGGCGGCCACCTCGATGGCCCCGATCGCCCCGAGCGAGTGCCCGACGACCGCCTTGATCGAGCTGATGGGCACGGTACGGGCGTGCTCCCCGAGGCTCCGCTTGAATGCCGCGGTCTCGTGCCGGTCGTTCTGCTGGGTGGCCGTGCCGTGGGCGTTGACATAGTCGACCGCCGTGGGGTCGAGACGGGCGCGGTGGAGTGCGGAGGTGATGGCGCCGGCCATCTCCCGCCCGTCGGGGCGCAGTCCCGTCATGTGGTGGGCATTGCCGTGCGAGGCGTGGCCCGCGATCTCCGCGTGGACGTGCGCACCCCGGCGGCGTGCATGCTCCAGCGACTCCAGGACCAGGACCGCCGCGCCCTCCCCGAGGACGAATCCGTTGCGGGTCCGGTCGAAGGGACGGGACGCACTGGTGGGTTCGTCGTTGCGGGGCGAGGTCGCCTTGATCGCGTCGAAGCAGGCGACGGTGATGGGGGCGATCGGCGCGTCGGTGCCGCCCGCGACCATGACGTCCGCGGCGCCCTCGCGGATCAGGTCGCAGGCGTGTCCGATGGCGTCGATGCCCGAGGTACAGCCTGCGGAGACGACAGCGTTGGGCCCTTCGGCCCCGATCTCCCACGCGACCTCGGCCGACAGGGAACTCGGCACGAAGTAGTCGTAGAGATGCGGTGAGGCCGGTGCGGGATTCACGACCCACCGCTGTCCGTCGCCGCTGAGGCGCCGGTACTCGTGCTCCAACTGCTGGGTCAGCCCGACCGCGTTGCCTATGCTGACGCCGACCCGGTAGGCCTCGTCGGGGCCGATCAGCAGTGCGCTCCCGGCCATCGCCTCCCGCGTGGCGATCATGAGCATCTGCGCGGCCCGGTCGAACCGTTCGGTCTCCGGCCGGGTCAGCCCGGCCTGATGCGGGTCGAAATCGCACTCGGCGGCGATCCGCGAGCGGAAGGGCCCCGGGTCGAAGGCCGTGATGCCCCGGGTGGCGGGCACCCCGGAGACGATGCGCTCCCAGAACGCCTTGGTCCCGGTGCCTCCCGGTGCGACCACACCGATTCCGGTAATGGCGACGCGACGTTCCCCCATGAGGCCCCCAAGACTCTCACCACCAGCCGAGAATGAACGGTTCGACGTTGCGGTGTCGCTCTCGCAGGGGCGTCGAGGGCTACTGGATCAGAGGTGCGGAAACGATGCGCGGGGGTCGGGGCAGAGCACAGGCCGCTGCATTGTCGGTCGACCCCGGCTGGTCGGCGGAAGCACCGGCGGGCCTTCCGAGGTGCACAGGCGTTGGTGGTCGCTTCACGGTTACGGCGCGTCCCGGCCGTTCGCCCTCACCCCCGGTACGTCTCCAGCAGCCGCAGCCACACCTCGCTGATCGTCGGGTACGCCGGAACCGCGTGCCACAGCCGGTCGACGGGGACCTCTCCCGCGACCGCCACGGTCGCGGAGTGGAGGAGTTCGCCGATGCCGGGGCCGACGAAGGTGACGCCGAGGAGGATCTCGCGGTCCAGGTCCACGATCATGCGGGCGCGGCCCCGGTAGCCGTCGGCGTAGAGGCCGGCGCCGGCGACCGAGGCGAGGTCGTAGTCGACGGCACGGACGCGGTGGCCCGCGTGTTCGGCCTCGGCGAAGGTGAGGCCGACGGAGGCGGCCTCGGGGTCGGTGAAGACGACCTGGGGGACGGCCCGGTGGTCGGCGGTGGCCGTGTGGGGGCCCCAGGGGGACGTGTCCAGGGGCGGGGACTGCCGGGCTCGGGCGGCAATGGCGGCGCCCGCGATGCGCGCCTGGTACTTGCCCTGGTGAGTGAGGAGGGCGCGGTGGTTGACGTCCCCGACGGCGTACAGCCAGTCGGTGTCCTCGACGCGGCAGCTGTCGTCCACCGTGAGCCAGGAGCCGGGCTCCAGGCCGACCGTCTCCAGGCCCAGGTCGTCGGTGCGCGGGGCCCGGCCCGTGGCGAAGAGGATCTCGTCGGCCTCGACGCGGGTGCCGTCGTCCAGGACGGCGGTCACCGGGCCGTCCGGTGCGGGGCGCTCGACGGCGGTGACGGAGACTCCGGTACGGATCGTGGCCCCGGCCTCCGTCAGCGCCTCGGCCACCAGCTCGCCGGCGAAGGGCTCCATCTTCGGGAGCAGGCCGCCGCCCCGGATCAGCAGGGTCACCCGGGCGCCCAGGGCCTGCCAGACCGTGGCCATCTCCACGCCGACCACTCCCCCGCCGACGACCACGAGCCGACCGGGCACCCGCTCGGCGCTGGTGGCCTCGCGGCTGGTCCAGGGGCGGGCCTCCGCGATGCCGGGGAGGTCGGGGACGACGGCCCGCGTACCGGTGCACACGGCGACGGCGTGGCGGGCGGTGAGGCGGTGCTCGGTGCCGTCGGGGGCGGTGACGGTGACCTCGCGGGGGCCGGTGAGGCGGCCCGTGCCCCGGTGGATGTCGGCTCCGATGCCCTCCAGCCAGCCGACCTGTCCGTCGTCCTTCCAGTGGCTCGTCATCTCGTCCCGGTGGGCCAGGACCGCCGGGACGTCGAGGGGGCCCTGCACGGCGGCGCCGAGGCCCGGGACGCGGCGGGCGTCGGCGCGGGCGACCACGGGGCGCAGCAGGGCCTTGCTCGGCATGCAGGCCCAGTACGAGCATTCGCCGCCGATCAGCTCGGACTCCACCACGGCCGTGGCGAGCCCGGCCGCGCGGGCCCGGTCGGCCACGTTCTCCCCCACCGGACCTGCGCCGATGACCACCACGTCGTACTCGGAAGCATTCATGGAAACAGTGTCCTCGCGGGTGTGCGCCCTGGCCACACGGGCAGGCGGAATAGCGCACATGCCGTCACCGTTGTGCCGGACGGACCGAACCCGGCACAGGAAGAGGTAGCAGGAATGAGCACCGTAGAGCTGACCAAGGAAAACTTCGATCAGGTCGTCAGCGACAACGACTTCGTCCTGATCGACTTCTGGGCTTCCTGGTGCGGCCCCTGCCGACAGTTCGCGCCGGTCTACGACTCGGCGTCCGAGCGCCACCCGGACCTCGTCTTCGCGAAGGTCGACACGGAGGCGCAGCAGGAGCTGGCCGCCGCCTTCGACATCCGGTCGATCCCGACGCTGATGATCGTCCGGGACAACGTGGCCGTCTTCGCGCAGCCGGGTGCTCTGCCGGAGGCCGCCCTGGAGGACGTCATCGGCCAGGCCCGGAACCTGGACATGGACGAGGTCCGCAAGTCCGTCGAGGAGCAGAAGCGGGCGGCGGAGGCCGGGCAGCAGGGGCAGTCCGAGCCCCAGTAGGCGCCCGCCCGGCCTTCTGATCGCCGTTTCGCCGCCGTACGGGCCCGGGGTGCCGGGCCCGCGGCGGATTCGGCGCGTCCGGGCGTCGGCGGACGCGTCCGGGCTCCGGCGTGTTCAGCCCGTCGGGCGCACTCCGTCGGCCACCTGCACCGACATGCCCGGGTCCAGTTCCTCGCCGTCGACCAGCACGGCCTCCACCGTGCGGGTCTCCGGGTCGATGTCCGCCTCCATGCCCTCCCCGGTGTACCGGGGGTAGCCCGAGGCCCCCGTCTTCCCGGTGGCGGAGACGACGGCCGAGCGGAGCGGACGTCCGGGGGCTCCGGTCCGCGTCCGGCTGTGGTCGGGGATCAGGAGGAGTTCGTAACTCTGCGGGTGGCTCATGGTCCCGACGCTAGACATCCGCAGCTGGCCGCGCATGTCGTCGCGCCGGGGCGGTCAGCTGGAGTCGCGGTGCACGGCGCCGGTGCGCAGCAGGTCCTGGTGGACGGGGGCGGTGCCCGGGTGGTGGACGAGCCGGTCGATCGTCTCGGCCAGCGGCTGGTCCATGGCCAGCTCCATCCGGACCGTGCTCAGCCGGGGCCGCAGCAGCCTGCCGAGCAGGAGGTCGTCCGCCCCGATCACCGCCGTGTCGCCGGGTATCGCGACGCCCGCGTCCTGGAGCGCGCGCATCAGCAGCATGGCGTACTCGTCGTTGTACGCGAACACCGCGTCCAGCCCCAACTCCCTCCAGCGCCCCGCGAGTTCCGCCGCCGACTCCTCCTCGTAGCCGAGCGGCAGGGGGTGCACCCGGGCCCCGGCCGGTTCGGCCGTCTGCCGGGCTCCGGCGAGGCGGGGTTCGGAGAACGGCGTGAGGCCCGGCTCCCGGGGCATCACCACCCCGATGCGGCGGCGGCCGCGCGCCAGCAGATGGGCGACCGCGCTGGCGCCGACCCGCCGCTGGTCCATGACCAGCCCGTGGGCGCCCGCCACCGGCTCCGGGCCCAGGGTGATCACCGCTTTGGCGCCGGAACGGGTGAGGACGTCCGTGCCGTGCGGGGTGAGGGTGATGCCCGGCGGTACGACGACGGCGACCGGCCGCAGTTCGGCCCAGGCCCGTACCGCCTCGTCGTCCGCGAGGCCGGCGCTGCCGTACTGGACGACGGTGTAGTCCAGGCGGCGCAGCCCCGCCTGGAGTTCCTGGAAGAAGTGCTGGTGGAGGGGGCCGGAGGGTATGTGCCCGGAGGGCAGCAGGACCAGGCGGCTGTGTCCGGCGCGCAGACTGCGGGCGGCGGCGTGCGGGACGTAACCGAGCTGGGTGGCGGCCTCCCTGACGCGGTGCCGGGTGGGTTCGCTGATCCGGACGGCGGCGTTGTTGTTCAGGACGTACGACACGGTGGCCCGGGACACTCCGGCGAGGCGCGCCACATCGGCGCTGGTCGGTACGGAGACTTCGGTGGGCTGCTTGGGTAACTGGCTCATGGCGAGCGGCAGTCTTCCAGATCCGCCGGACCGGCCGGTGCCCCGGGGGCACGCTCGCGCGGCGGCTCGCCGGGGGCCCGCCGGACGCCCCCGCTCCCCGTCCGGGGCCCCGCAGGTCATACGGTGTGGCGATGACGTTCCACCACAGCGCAGAGCGCACCGACAGCCCGTCCGTACTCCCCGGCAGCACCGGTCCGACCGCCACCGTCCAGGCCGATCCCCACGCGGTGGGCCCGGTCCGCACCTCGTACGCCCCCGACCGCGACGGCGACCCGGATCCGGGCGAGATCGTCTGGACCTGGGTGCCGTTCGAGGAGAACGACGGGCGCGGCAAGGACCGGCCGGTTCTCGTCGTCGCGCGGGAGGCGGCGGGCACCCTGCTCGCCGTCCAGCTCTCCAGCAAGCAGCACGACATGGACCACGAGTGGGTGGCGCTGGGCGCCGGTCCCTGGGACAGCTCCGGACGGCCGTCCTGGGTCGATCTGGACCGGGTGCTGCGGGTCCACGAGGACGGGATGCGGCGTGAGGCGTGCGCGCTGGACCGCGACCGGTTCGACACCGTCACCGGGCGGCTGCGGGAGCGGTACGGCTGGAGCTAGTGGCCGCGCGGCGGGGTCCGGGGCGGGCGGGAGCTCACGGCTCCCGCCCGTATCGGCCCGGTCGGCGCAGCCTCGCCGGGCCGGGCACCTGGCGGGGCCGGGGCCCGTACCGGCCGGCGGACCGCTCCGGGATCGGCGGCCGGGCGGGCAGGGCCCCGGAGGGCTCGTCCCGCCCCGCCTACCGTTCCCCGGCCCCGAAGGTCCGGGTGAAGGCCGCCCGGACCGGTGAGTCGGGGGTGCGGTCGAGGATGCCGAACACGATCTGTTCGAAGTGGGCACCGAACCGGCCGTCCCCGACGAGCAGCGCCCCGAACGCCGCCGCCACCTGGACCGGGTCGTTCCGGAAGACCCCGCAGCCCCAGGCGCCCAGCACGAGCCTGCGGTAGCCCCCGGCGGCGGCGACCTCCAGGACCCGTTCGGCGCGGGCGGCCAGGGCGGCGGGGACGCGGTGGGCCTCCTCGATGACCTGCCGCCGGATCACTCCGGCGTTGGGCGCCGGGGAGGTCAGGAATCCGGCCTCGTACGGGGTGTCGAGGAAGCCGCCCCGGTCGTCGCGGAAGACGGGGACGCCGGGCGAGTGGATCACCCGGTCGGTGTAGAAGGGGCTGCGGTCGGCGCGGTGGTGCGCGTAGTACGCGGGAGCGCGCAGCAGGGTGGTGTGAAGGGCCGAGCCCCGGCAGAGGGCCTCCTCCTGGGCCTGGGCGCCGTTCAGGTAGCCGCCGCCGGGGTTGCGGGCGGAGGCGTAGCTGAGCACGGCGACCTTTCCGGGGGCCTCCTCGGCCATCCGCCGGGCCGCCCGCAGGCTGCTCTCGCCGGTGACCTCGAAGCGGGGCGTCCGGTCGGTGGCCAGGGCGGTCACGGGCACCGGCTCGGGGCCGTAGAGCCGGGTGCCGGAGCGGGCGGCCGCCACGGCGCGCTCGATGGACACCGCGTGACCTGCGGCGTTGCGATAGTGCCCGGCCTCGACGACGGCTTCGGTCTCCCGCGCGATACCGCGCAGCCGCGCGCTCACCTGCGCTCCCCCCTCCGGTGCATACGGTGCATGCTGGTCGTGGGAGGGGTGTGGCGGCAACCGCTTTTCCGGTGGCTCAGGGGCACCCTTGTGCGATCCCTGGGTACGGGTTTGGGTGGTAGGTACGCAACTGAGAAGGAGGCGCCTCATGTCCCCGGACACACCCGGCGGCCCCGGACCGCGGCCGGAATCCTCCCCCCTCGACGAGGGCACGGCACAGGATTTACTGCGCGGCATCTGTTTCAAGACGGGCCCCCCGCGCATCGTCGGGGTGGAACTCGAATGGCTCATCCATGACCTGGAACATCCGACCGTGCCCGTGGCCCAGGAGCGGCTGGACGACGCGGTCGCGGCCCTCCGTGAACTGCCCCTGAGTGCCGCACTGACGTTCGAGCCGGGCGGGCAGCTGGAGCTCAGCTCCCAGCCGGCCGGCTCCCTGATGGAGTGCGTCGAGACGACCGCGGCGGATCTGGCCGCCGTCCGGGGTTCGCTCGGCCGGGCCGGGCTCGCCCCGGTCGGGTACGGCGTGGATCCGTGGCAGACGCCACACCGCCGGCTCCGCGAGCCCCGTTACGACGCCATGGAGGCCGCTCTCGACCGGGCGGGTCCGGCCGGTCGGGCGATGATGTGCACCTCCGCCTCCGTGCAGGTCTGTCTGGACGCGGGCGAGGAGGAGCCGGGGCCGCGCGGCTACGGCCGGCGCTGGCAGCTCACCCATCTCCTCGGTGCCGTCCTGGTGGCGGCGTTCGCCAACTCGCCCTTCCGGCAGGGGCGCCGGACCGGCTGGAAGTCCACCCGGCAGGCGCTGTGGGCCGACCTCGACCCCGTACGCACCCTGGCGCCGGGCGGCGGGCTCCCGCCGCGCGAGGCATGGGCCGCGCATGTGCTGGACACCACCGTGATGTGCGTGCGCCGGGAGGACGGCCCATGGGACGTGCCCGAGGGGCTCACCTTCCGGGAGTGGATCCGCACCGGAGCGCCCCGCCCGCCGCTGCGGGCCGATCTCGACTACCACATCACCACCCTCTTTCCTCCGGTCCGGCCGCGCGGCCATCTCGAACTGCGCATGATCGACGCGCAGAGCGGCCCGGACGGGTGGCTGGTGCCGCTCGCCGTCGCCACGGCCCTGTTCGACGACCCGGAGGCCGCCGAGACGGTGTACCGGGCCGTGAAACCCCTGGCCGAGTCGGCCGGTTCCGCCGCCGCGCCGCGTAACGCGCTGTGGACGACGGCGGCCCGCGAGGGGCTGGCCGATCCGGAGCTGCGGGCGGTGGCCGTCCTCTGTTTCGAGACGGCGCTCGACGCGCTGGACCGCATGGGGGTGAGCACCGCCGTACGGGACACCGTGGCGGACTTCCACGACCGGTATGCGGCCCGGGGCCGATGTCCGGCCGACGATCTGCTCCGACCGGGCGCCCTCGCCGAGCCGGTCCTCCTCTCCGGCGCCACCCGCGCGCCGACCGCACCGCCGTCCCCGGGAAGGGTGGCCTCCGCATGACCGACGACCGCACCCCCTCCGCCGTCGCCGCGGACGGCTTCCCGACGGGCTCCGGCGGCCACGATCCCGAGGCGCTCCGGCAACGGGCCCTCGATGCCCTGCTGACCGCCAGGGCGCGCACCACCGTCCTGACCGACAGCGTGGACGAGGGTGAACTCACCGCCCAGCACTCCCCCTTGATGTCCCCGCTGGTCTGGGACCTGGCGCACATCGGCAACCAGGAGGAGCAGTGGCTGCTCCGCGCGGTGGGCGGGCGCGAGGCGCTGCGCCCGGAGATCGACGGGCTGTACGACGCCTTCGAGCACCCGCGCGCCGCCCGGCCCTCGCTGCCCCTGCTGGCGCCCGCCGAGGCCCGGACGTACGCCTCGGACGTACGCGGACGGGCCCTGGACATCCTGGAGGCCGCCCCGCTGCACGAGGGCGGACGGCCGCTGGAACGGGCCGGATTCGCCTTCGGCATGATCGCCCAGCACGAACAGCAGCACGACGAGACCATGCTGATCACCCATCAGCTCAGGTCGGGGCCGGCCGCGTTGACCGCACCCGCCCCGCCCGATCCCACCGATGCCGTCTCCCTACCTGCCGAAGTGCTCGTCCCCGGAGGCCCGTTCACCATGGGAACCTCCGCCGAGCCGTGGGCTCTCGACAACGAACGGCCCGCGCACCGGCGGGAGGTGGCGGCCTTCCACCTGGACACGGCCCCCGTCACCTGCGGGGCGTACCGGCGGTTCATGGCGGACGGCGGGTACACCGACGCCCGCTGGTGGGCGCCCAAGGGCTGGGACATGGTCCGCGAACACGCCCTGGACGCACCGCTGTTCTGGCACCGGGACGGCGGGCAGTGGCTGCGCCGCAGGTTCGGGGTGACCGAGCAAGTGCCGGACGACGAGCCGGTGCTGCACGTCAGCTGGTACGAGGCCGACGCGTACGCCCGCTGGGCGGGGCGGCGGCTGCCCACGGAGGCCGAGTGGGAGAAGGCCGCCCGGCACGACCCCGCCTCCGGTCGTTCGCTCCGCTATCCCTGGGGCGACACGGACCCGACGCCCGGGCAGGCCAACCTGGGCCAGCGCCATCTGCGTCCGGCGCGGGCCGGCGCCTATCCGGCGGGCCGGGCGCCGTCCGGCGCGGGCCAGCTGATCGGTGATGTGTGGGAGTGGACGTCGAGCGACTTCCTGCCCTACCCGGGGTTCGTGGCCTTCCCCTACCGGGAGTACTCCGAGGTGTTCTTCGGGCCGGGGCACAAGGTGCTGCGCGGCGGCTCGTTCGCCGTGGACCAGGTCGCGTGCCGGGGCACGTTCCGCAACTGGGACCTGCCCGTGCGGCGGCAGATCTTCTCCGGGTTCCGCACCGCGAGGGACGCCTGATGTGCCGTCACATCGCCTACGTGGGCGATCCGGTGGCCCTCGGGTCCGTACTCTCCGCGCCACCGCACTCCCTGGTGCGCCAGTCCTGGGCACCACGCCGCCAGCGGCACGGGACGGTCAACGCGGACGGTTTCGGCGTCGGCTGGTACGCGAACGGCGACCCGGTCCCCGGCCGCTACCGCCGCCAGGGGCCCATCTGGCACGACGAGACCTTCACCGACCTGGCCCGGGTGGTGCGGACCACCGCGCTGCTCGCCGCCGTACGGGACGCCACCGAGCCGGGTGCGGACGGGGAGGCCGCGGCCGCGCCGTACACCTCCGGGCGGCTGCTGTTCAGCCACAACGGGGCGGTGCCCGGCTGGCCCGGCTCGCTCGCGGGGCCGGCCGCCGCGCTCCCCGCGCGGGAGTTGCTGTCGCTGGCCGCCCGGAACGACTCCGCGCTGGTCTGGGCGCTGGTCCTGCACCGCGTCGCCGCCGGGGACGATCTGCCGGGCGCGGTCGCGGAGACCGTCCGCGAGGTCGCCGAGGCGGCGCCGGGCGCCCGGCTGAACCTGCTGGTCACGGACGGCACCAGCATCGTCGCCACCGCCTGGGGCGACACGCTCTGGCACCTCCACGACCCGGGCCGCTCGACGGCCGTGGCCTCGGAGCCGTACGACGACGATCCCCGCTGGCGCGAGGTCCCCGACCGCACCCTGCTGGTCGCGACCGCCGCAGACGTCACCCCCACACCGCTCAAGGAGCCCGCAGCGTGAGCCCATTCCTGCTGACCCGCACCCTGCCGGAGGACGCCACGGACGCGGCGCTGCGCGCCGACGTCCTCAGCGGGCTGACCCGTCATCCCAAGACGCTGCCGCCCAAGTGGTTCTACGACGCGCGCGGCAGCGAACTCTTCGAGGAGATCACCCGGCTGCCCGAGTACTACCCGACCCGCGCCGAGCGGGAGATCCTGGAGGACCGCTCCGAGGAGATCGCCGCCGTCTCGGGGGCCCGGATGGTGATCGAGCTGGGGTCGGGCTCCTCGGAGAAGACCCGCCATCTGCTGCGGGCCCTGACCGGGCTGGAGAGTTACGTTCCGGTCGACGTGAGCGAGAGCGCGCTGACCGGGGCGGCCGAGTCGCTGCTCGTCGACCACCCCGGGCTCTCGGTCCACGCCCTGATCGCGGACTTCACCGGCGGCCTCGCCCTGCCCGGCACCCCGGGGCCCCGGCTCGTCGCCTTCCTCGGCGGCACGATCGGCAATCTGCTCCCCGAGGAGCGGGCGGGATTCCTGCACTCGGTGCGCTCGCTGCTCTCCCCCGGCGACACGCTTCTCCTCGGCACGGACCTGGTGAAGGACGAGGAGACGCTGGTCGCCGCGTACGACGACGCGGCGGGCGTGACGGCGGCCTTCAACAAGAACGTGCTGAGCGTGGTCAACCGGGAGCTGGGCGCCGACTTCCCGCTCGACGCGTTCGACCATGTCGCCGTGTGGAACCCGGAGCAGCGCTGGATCGAGATGCGGCTGCGGGCCCGCCGGGCGCTGAAGGTGAAGATCCGGGAGCTGGATCTGGTGGTGCCGTTCGAGGCCGGTGAGGAGGTGCGTACGGAGGTGTCGGCCAAGTTCCGCCCGGAGGACGTGCGCGAGGAGCTGGCCGCGGCCGGGCTCCGGCTCGCTCAGTGGTGGACGGACGCGGAGGGGCGGTTCGCCCTGTCGCTGGCCACAGCGGTCTGAGGAGGCGACGGCCGGGCGGGGGCGGCGGCCGGCGGCTGTACGGGAAGGGGGACGGGGACAGCGGTGGGGGCCGGGGCCACGGCCGGGGCCTTCGCCGCTCCCCGGCCCGTTGGCGCCCTCCGTGCTCCCGGCGCATCCCAGGCCGTTGGCGCCGTGAATGCTCCCGGCGCATCCCGGGCCGTTGGCGCCCTGCGTGCTCCCGGCGCTCTACGCGCCGTCGTCGCCGGACGCGCCGTCACCGTACGGTCGCTGCCGAGGACGGCGGCGCGGGCGGCGCGGGCCAGTTCGCGGCGGCCGGGCTCTCCGTGCGCGGAGACCGGGGCGTAGGCGCGTGCCGGGATGGCGGCGAGGACGTGGACCTCGGCGGTCAGTCCGGCCGCCCGCACCACCCGCCAGAGGGAGGCGGTGAGCGGGTCGTCCCCGACGAACGCGGCCGCGCCCGCTCCCCCGGTGCCGTACGTGATGCGCACCGGCCGTACGGAAACCTCGGCGTCGATGGCCGCCTGGAACACGGCGGGCCGGAACGCCCCGCCCCGCCCCCGGCCGCACCAGGTGCTGCCCTCGGGGAAGACCACGACCCGGGAGCCGGAGCGCAGGGCGGTGGCGACCGAGGCCACCGCGGCGGGCAGCGCGCGCAGCCGGTCCCGGTCGATGAAGAGCGTGGAGCCGAACCCGGCGAGCCGGCCGAGCAGCGGCCAGTCGCGCACCTCGGTCTTGGCGAGCATCCGGCCGGGCAGCACGGCGGCGACGAGCGGGACGTCCAGCCAGGAGAGGTGGTTGGCGACCACCAGTTCGCCGCCGTCGCCTCGGACGTCCGGATGCCCGCGGACCGTCACCCGTACGCCGAAGGCCCGCGGTATGCCCCGCGCCCAGTACCGCAGCAGCCGCGTCCGCGGCGCCCTGGGGAGCGACCGGACCGGCGCGGCGCAGACCACTCCCAGCAGCACCCACCCGCAGCCGGCGAGAAGCCGCAGAGCGGCGTGGAGCGGGGGCCGGGCCGCTCCGGTGTGCCGGGCGCAGGAGGCCGGGGCGCAGGGGGCGACGGGCAGCCAGGCGCTGGTGCCCGCCGGACGGGGGGCGGGCCTGTCCTCGGTGCGGGAGGTGCTCATGCCTGCGGTACGAGGGAGAGGAAGTGGCGGAGGTAGCGCGGGTCGGTCCGGCGCAGCGAGAGCAGGACGTAGAGGTCGGCCACGTTGAACTCGGGGTCGTACGCCGGTGCTCCGCAGACCCAGGCGCCGAGCCGCAGGTAGCCGCGGAGCAGCGGGGGCAGGTCCGCCCGGGAGCCGTTGCCCGCGTCGGGGTGCGCGGCGGCGTCCCAGAGGCGGTGCGGGGTGACCCAGTGCTCCTCGGGGGCGAGGTGCGCGGTGCGTACGGTGTTCCAGCTGCGGGCGGCGAGGGTGCCGCCGTCGGCCAGCGGGAGGGAGCAGCAGCCCGCGAGCCAGGTGTGGCCGGAGCGCTGCATGTAGCGGGCGAGGCCGGCCCAGACGAGGGCGATGACGGCGCCGTCGCGGTGGGCGGGGTGGACGCAGGAGCGGCCGACCTCGACGAGGTCGTCGCGGATGGGGGCGAGGCGGCCGAGGTCGAACTCGCTCTCCGCGTAGAGCCGGCCGGCCATCCGGGCGCGGTCGGGCGGGAGGAGGCGGTAGGTGGCGACGACCTGGTCCGTGGCGGTCTCGCGGACCAGGAGGTGGTCGCAGTACGCGTCGAACGCGTCGCTGTCGAGGCCGGGTTCGGGCCCTTCGAGGCGGGCGCCCAGCTCGCCGGCGAAGACCTGGTGGCGCAGGCGCTGGGCGGCGCGCACGTCCTCCGGGCCGGTGGCGAGGGAGACCCGGTAGGCGGCGGCCGGTTCCGGGGAGCGGGGAGCGGCGGCGGCCGGTGCCGGGGGGACGGGCCGGGTGGGCAGCACGGCGGGCGGGGCGGTGGGCAGCACGGTCATGGCGGTCTCCGGGGACGGATCGGCGAAGTCGGCTGCCGGGCCGTCGCGCGCGGCGAAGGCCCGGCCCCTTACTTCTTCCGTCACCGGCTGGATTCGACGTGACCGCTGTGGAGCGCGGGGATGTGCGACGGCTGAATCCCGAGGGACGCGGCCGGGGCGGACCGGGCCGGGAGCGGTTGCGGACCTGCCCGGCCCGCACCGACGACACCCGACGGCACCGGCGGGCACCCGTTCGGTACCGACTCGCAGCTGCGGCACCGAATGGTGTGTGCGCCCGCCCGGAGCGACGCCCGACCGGGCGGGCCCGGCGCTCCCTCAGCTGCCGGCGAGCATCGCCGTGATGCGCTCCGACGCCTTCTTCGCCTCCTGCTCCGGGTCGCCGCCCGTGAGCACCGCCGTCATGTACGGCTTGATCGGGTTCTCCGCCTCGACCTTGGCCCACTGGGAGGAGTTCGGGGTGGCGCGGCCCTGGCTCGCCCCTTCGGCCATCGCGGCGGTGCCCTCCTCGCCCTCGACGACATGCGCCAGGCTGGGCTTGTTGGGCACGTAGCTCATGGTGCGGGCCAGCTCCGTCTGCCACTTCTCGCTCGCCAGCGCCTTGACGACGGCGATACCGGCGCTGCGCTGGTCGGCCTTCTTCGGCACGATGAGGTCCGAACCGCCGGTGAAGACGGAGCCCGGGGACTTGGCGGACTTGCCGGGAATGGGGAAGTAGCCGAGCTTTCCCTTGAGTTCGGGGTTCTGCTGCTCGATGAGCGCGGCGCTGCCGGGGAGCGAGATGATCTGGGCGACGTTCCCCTTGGCGAATACGTCGTTCTGCGGGGGCTTCTCCTCGTCGGAGTCCATGGGCCCGTCGCCGAGCGCCTGGAGTTCCTTGTAGAAGTTCATTCCGGCGAGCGCTTCCGGGGTGTCCAGCGCGCCCCGCCAGTCGCCGCCGCCGCCCTCCGCGAGTTCGCCGCCCTCGTCCCAGATGAATCCGGCCAGTACGTACCAGTTCTGGCCGGCCAGATAAATGCCCTGGTTGCCCTGCGTGTTGAGCTTCCCGGTGTCCTCGATCCACTCGGCGCGGGTCTTGGGGGCGTCGTCGATGCCCGCGGCCTTGAAGATGTCCTTGTTGTAGATCACCACGCGGTTGGCCGCGTACCAGGGGATGCCGTACTGGACCCCGCTGATCTGCCCGGGCTGGGCGAGGCCGGGCAGCCAGTCCTCGCTGCCCAGGTCGCGCATCGACTCCAGGGTGAGGTCTCGCAGGTTGCCGCTCTCCGCGTACTGCGCCACCTGTGTGTTGCCGACCTCGATCACGTCCGGGGCGTCGTCGCTCTCCAGGGCGGCCAGGACCTTGGGGCCGATGCCGCTCCATTCCTGGATCTTGAAATCCAGCTTGACGGAGGGGTTCTCCTTCTCGTACGTGCTGGTGAACTTCTCCAGGAATCCCTGCGAGACGCTGTCCTTCATCAGCCAGACCGTGACCGTACGGTCTCCGCCACCCGAACCGGAGAAGTACCCACATCCGCTGAGCGTGACGGACGAGACGAGCGCGACGGCTCCGACGAGTATGCGGTTCTTCACGTAGTCACCTTCTGCGAAACGGCACGACGAAATCAGGACCCGGTGTGGGGGGATTGCGGGCGGCGCTCGCACGGGTAGGTGGCTGAATTTTGGTATGGACCATTCAGTAGGTCAAGGCGCGTGCTCGTCCCGGTTCGTCCCTGGTCGCCCCCTCGCGCGAGACCCGGGATTGAGGCACGGTGGTCAGCAGAGAGGAGACAGAACATGCCCAACCACACTTATCGGGTCACCGAGATCGTAGGAACCTCCGAGGAGGGCGTCGACGCGGCGATCCGGAACGGCATCGCAAGAGCCGCGGAAACGTTGCACAATCTCGACTGGTTCGAGATTAACCAAGTTCGGGGCCATATCGAGGATGGCCGAATCGCGCACTACCAGGTCGGCCTGAAGGTGGGCTTCCGTCTCGACGAAAACCCCTGATCACCCCTCGGTTCCCCTCTGGTCAGGTCCGTCCGTCCCGCTCCTGGGCGTTCTTCAGCGCCTGCGAGGGGTCGGACCAGCGGGCCCGCACCACAGGGAATCCAGCCACTTCGGCCGCGGCGCAGACCAGCTCGTCGTCGTCGACCAGCATGCGCACCTCACGCGACCGGCCCAGCCGCCGCAGGATGTCCAGCTTCGTCCGGCGGGCCGGGCGCCGGTCGTCGTTGCGCCGCATGAACAACTGCCCGCCGGGCAGCCCCTGCCGGTCCAGCCACTCCACGGTGTCCCGGCGACAGCGCTCGGGCCGCCCGGTCAGATAGACGATCTCGCACTCCGTGGCGCTCGCCCGCACGAGCGCCACCCCGTCGGCCAGCGGCGGATCGGCCGGGGCGGCGGCGAAGAAGCCGGCCCAGTCGCGCTTCGGGCCCTCCAGGAAGTGCTGTCGGTGGGCCGTGTCGGCGAGCGTGCCGTCGAGGTCGAACACGGCCAGCGGCCGGGCGTCGTCGTTCATCGGACCAGCTTAGGAAGGCTCGGCGCCCACCGCGTGCCGAACCGCTCCGGCCCTGCCCCCGGCAGCCGGCACCCACCGCGCGGCAGCGGGGGCGGGAGGCGCGCGCAGCCCACGGACCGCGGGCGCGTGCCTCCCCTCCCCCGCCCTTCCGGTGCGCGGTGCGCCCCGGGCCGGACGGGAAGGACCGGCGGGCGGCCGCCGCCGTCACCGCTGCCCGTTTGTCTCTACGGTCGGCCGATGCCAGAAGGCACTCTCACTCTGGCGCCGGTATCGACCGCGGCGCGACCACCGACCGAGGAGAGACGGCGATGTCCGACCACACCGAGAGCGTCTACCGCGTCGTACTCAACGACGAGGAGCAGTATTCGATCTGGCAGGCCGAGCGCGAGCTGCCCGCGGGCTGGCGGGCCGAGGGAACCCAGGGCAGCAAGGAGGAGTGCCTGGACCACATCGGACGGGTGTGGACGGACATGCGCCCCGCCAGTCTGCGCCGCCGGATGGAGGGCGAGGCCGCCGGGGCGGCCGCCGGTAGGGCCGGACGCCAGAGCCTCCCGGTCTGATCCGCCTACCGACACCGAGGGGAAGTCCGGCGATGAACTCCGTCTCCCAGCCGAGATACCGGTCGGCCCTCGTGGCGCAGGCTGCCGGGCCTGCGGACGAGGAAGCCCTACCGCACGACACCATTCAGCCGTCCGGCCCCGCGTCCGCCGGGTACGGCCCGGGCCGTGCGGGCGCCCTGTCGGCCGTCGGCGGGACACCGCTGGTGGAACTGACCCGGCTGGTGCCCGGCGCCCGCTTCCGGGTCTGGGCCAAGCTGGAGTCGGTCAGCACCGGCGGCAGCATCAAGGACCGTTCCGCCTACGCCATGCTGAGCCACGCCGTCGCCACCGGCGCGGTGGTCCCCGGCAGCGGCACCGTGGTCGAGTCGAGCTCGGGGAACCTCGGCGTCGGCATGGCCCAGGCCTGCCGCGCCATGGACCTGCGGTTCATCTGCGTGGTGGACCCGCGCACCAATCCGCAGAACATCGCGATCATGCGGGCGCTGGGCGCGGATGTGCACACGGTCACCGAAGGCGACCCGGTCACCGGCGAGTTCCAGCCGGTGCGGATCGCCCGCGTGCGCGAGCTGGTCGACGCGCTGCCCGGCGCCTACTGGCCCAACCAGTACGCCAACCCCCGTAACTCCTGGGCGCACCGGATCACCATGGCGGAGATCGTCGAGGGCCTGGGCACCGCGCCCGACTACCTGTTCTGCACGATCAGTTCCTCGGGCACTCTGCGCGGCTGCGGCGACCTCATCCGCGACCGCGGGCTCCCCACCCGGGTGGTCACCGTGGACGCCGAGGGCAGTGCCATCTTCCGGCCGCCGACCGGGCGCCGGCTGATCCCCGGCCATGGCGCGGCGGTCCGGCCCCCGCTCTACCGCAGCGGGCTCGCCGACGAGGTGGTGCACGTCAGCGACCTGGACAGCCTGGTGGGATGCCGCCGACTGGCGCTGCGCGAAGGGCTGTTGCTCGGCGGCTCCTCCGGCGCGGTGGCCACGGCCCTGGAACGGACGGGCGACCGCATCCCGGACGGTGCCACCTGCGTACTGATGATGCCGGACCGCGGCGAACGTTATCTGAACACGATCTACGACGACGGGTGGGTGGAGCGCCAGTTCGGCGAGGTGTCCCACCTGTGGAAGGACGAGGTGGCCGACGTGGCCGAGAACAGCGGGATGACCGGGGTGGCAGGATGCTGACGATCGGCAACGGAGACGTCCGGCGGCTTCTGGACGGCCGGGAGCGGGAGGTGCTGAACGCCGTGCGCGAGGCGTATCTGCTCCACGCCGCCGAGGACACGTCGCTGCCGCACTCGGTGTTCCTGCGCTTTCCCGACGACCCCGGCAACCGGATCATCGGACTGCCCGCGTATCTGGGCGGGGCGGAGCCGCTGGCCGGAATGAAGTGGATCGCCTCCTTCCCCGGCAACGTCGCGGAGGGGCTGGAGCGCGCCTCCGCCGCGATCATCGTCAACTCCATGCGGACGGGCAGGCCGGTGGCTCTCGTGGAGGGCTCCACCATCTCCGCCCGCCGCACCGCGGCGAGCGCCGCCCTCGCCGCGGCCGCTCTGCCCTCCGGGGACGGCCGGGAGACGGGCGTGTCGCTGATCGGCTGCGGTGTGATCAACTTCGAGGTGCTACGCTTCCTCCTGGTGGTACGGCCGGAGATCACCGACATCACCGTCCACGATCTCGATGCCCGGCGGGCTGCGGACTTCCGGGACCGCTGCTCCGCCGAACTGGCCGGGGACGGACGGGTGGTGCGGGTGGCGGAGAGCGCCGGGGCGGCGCTCTCGGCGCACCGGCTGGTCAGTCTGGCGACCACGGCCACCGTGCCCCACCTGGATCTCGACGCGTGCCTGCCGGGCACGCTGGTGCTCCACGTCTCCCTGCGGGACGTCACGGTCGAGGGCGTGCTGGACGCGGTGAACGTGGTGGACGACCCCGACCATGTCTGCCGGGCGGCCACATCGGTCCATCTGGCGGAGACCCGGGTGGGCAGCCGCTCGTTCATCGACACCACGCTCGGCGAGCTCCTGAGGGACGCGGAACCGGGTCCGCGGGACCCGGCACGCACCACCCTGTTCTCGCCGTTCGGCCTCGGGGTACTGGACCTGGCCCTGGCCGGACTGGTACTGCGCGAGGCCCGCGCGGCCGGTGTCGGCCAGGAGATCTCCGGCTTCCTCCCCGAATCGCGGGTCGCCGAGACCGTCTGAGCGGGCCGCGCCTGGGGAACGGCCCCCCATATTTCGGCCGCACCCCCACCCCCTTGGCCAAGAACCGACTTCTCGCAGGTCAGAGACGGTACCCGCCCACAGCCCCCGTGCGTTCCCGGACGCGCACGGGGGCTGTTTTCCGTTCATGGGCACCGCGTGGGCACGCGGAGGTGGGGGCGTCGCGGAAATCTGGGGGTGGTGCACCGATGTCCCGCGCGCCCTCGATCTTGATGCTCGGTGTTACCGGCGAGAGCCGTTACCGAGCGAGGAGGAGGATCCGATGAGGAATACGGTGCGGGTGAGCGTCGTCGCTGAGGACCCGGTGCTGGAGGCGGGCACCCTGAGCGCCCTGGCGAGCAGCCAGGAGGTCCTGCCCGCCGTCGGGGACGAACTCCCCGACGTGACGGTCGTCGTGGTCGACCGGGTGGCCGACCCCGTTCTGGACCTGCTGCGCCGCACCCGGGCCGCCGACCACCGTCCGGAGGTCGTCCTCGTCGCCACCGAGCTGGGCCCGCCGGAGGCACTGCACGCCATTGCCACGGGTGCCCGGGGTCTGCTGCGCCGCCGGGAGACCAGCGGCCCGCGACTGGCCCACGCCGTGCTGGCCGCGGCGAGCGGGGACTGCACGGTGCCGCCCGATCTGCTGGACGGGCTGCTGGAGCAGCGTACGGAGGACGCGGGAGCGGGTGTCGCCGACGCCTGGGGGGCGGCGGGGCTCAGTGAGAGGGAACGCGCGGTGCTCCGGCTGGTGGCCGAAGGCCACGAGACCAGCGAGATAGCCGGACGGCTCTCCTACTCGGTCCGGACGGTGACGACGGTCATGCACAACGTGACCCAGCGCTTCCGGTTGAGAAACCGCGCCCACGCGGTCGCCTACGCGCTGCGGGCGGGTCTCCTGTGAGCCCCGCCCGGGCGCTGGCCGGCGCCGCCGCGCCCCACCGTGCCGCCACCGACCGGACCGCGGTACGCGTCCATGTGCGCGCCGCGGACGACGACCTCCGCAGCTCCTGGCACCGGCGGCTGACCGGGGCGGGAATCCCGCTGGTGGAAGGCGGACGGCCCGACCCCGATCTGGTCGTGCTGGCCGCCGGGAGGACCGTGGACGAGGCGGTCGCGTCGTGCCCTGCCCCCGAGGCCGGGGGGAGCAACCGGCACGGGGTCCTGGTGGCCGCCCAGTCGGTCTCCCCGGACGGTGTGCTGCGGGCGGTGCGGGCGGGGGCCCGGACGATCCTGCGGACCACCGACGCCACTCCGGAGCAGCTGGTGGCCGCCGTGCACTCGGCCCACCACGGCGACGGCCGGCTCCCCTACGGCGTGCTGGTGCGTCTGCTCGGCGCCTCCCAGCAGTCGGGGCCCGAGCCCGCGGCGGCTCTCCCCGACGCTCCCCGGACCGCCCGGACGGCTCCGCTGACTCCGCGCCAGACGGCGGTGCTCACCCTGGTCGCCGAGGGGCACGGCAATGCGGTGATCGCCCAGGCGCTGTCCTGCTCGGAGCACACCGTCAAGAACGTCATCTACGAGCTGATGGCCCGGCTCCAGGTCAGGAACCGGGCCCATGCGGTGGCGCGCGCGGTGCGAGCGGGGCTGATCTGACGGTTCGTCCGCGCCGGAGCCGCGAACCGCGTGCGGGCCCGAGGTCGGTGACCTCGGGCCCGCACGCGGTTCCGCCGCGTCAGTGGACGAGATCACCGCGGACGGTGCCGCTGCCGGGCGCGGGCTCGGCCAGATCCGAACCGGTCGGCGCGACCTGCCGGTTGTGCTGGTCCACGTGGACGACGCTGGGCACGAGCGCCTTGGCCTCGGCGTCGGGGACGGAGGCGTACGAGATGATGATGACCAGGTCGCCCGGCTGGACCAGCCGCGCCGCGGCTCCGTTGATGCCGATGATCCCGGTGCCGCGCTCCCCGGTGATGACATAGGTCTCCAGGCGGGCGCCGTTGGTGATGTCGACGATCTGGACCTGCTCGCCGGGGAGCAGGTCGGCGGCGTCCATCAGGTCCTCGTCGATCGTCAGCGATCCGACGTAGTGCAGATCGGCCTGGGTGACGGTGGCTCGGTGGATCTTGGACTTGAACATGGTCCGGAACATGGTGTGGTCTCCAGCGTCTGTCGTACGGGAAGGGGAGGGACAGCGGGTCGTTCAGTGGGGCGCGTCGGGGCTCGCCCCGGCAGGTGTCCTGCGGGGTTCGGCGGGAGCGGGGGCCTCCGCGGGCACCGGTTCCGCGGGGGCGCTGATCGCGGTCATCGTGGCCAGGCGCACCGGGCGGGAGAAGGTGGCGGCCAGGGCCATCAGCACCATCCACCCGGCGAGCACCGCCGCGGCGGCCCGCACCCCGAAACCGTCCAGGAGCAGCCCCCCTGCCAGCGCCCCCAGCGACAGCGCGCCGTTGGCCAGCAGGCTGGACGCGCTCAGCACCCGGCCCCGCAGTCCGTCGGGGGTGACGGCCAGCTGGTAGGTGCCGACCGCCACGTTCCAGATGGGTCCGACGAACCACATCGCCGTGTAGGCGATCGCGGCCGGCCACAGCCCGCCGCCGAAGGCGAGTACGCACATGAGCAGCGCCCAGGCCCAGTTGGCGCCGATCACGAGGGAGTTCATCCGGAGCGTGCGGCCGATCCGGCCGGCGACCAGCGCCCCGAGCATCCCGCACCCCCCGGCCACGCCCACGAGTACGCCGATGGCGGCCGGACCCGCGCCCTCCTCCGCCAGCAGCACGATCATCAGCAGGAAGAGCGCGCGGAACAGGAGGTTGCTCCCGGCCACCAGGAGCGCGGTGGTCCGCAGCAGCGGTTCCCGCCAGAGCCAGGTGAGGCCCTCGGCCATCCGGCCCGCCTGCCGCCGCACCCGGGTGCGGCGGCTCTCCCCCGCCGCGGCCCCGGCCGGACCGGCCCCGGCGCGTTCGCCGGGGCGGGCCGTCTGGAAGTCCTTCCTGATGCCCAGCAGGGTGGCGAGCGAGACCAGATACGCGAAGGTCTCCAGGACGAAGGGGACCGCCCGGCCGACACCGAAGAGGATGCCGCCCAGCGGGGTCCCGATCATGGTGGCGGCCCGGCCCCGCGCCTCGTTCCCCGCGAGCGCCGCCGACAGCTGGCTGGGGTGGACCACGTTGGGCACGGCGGCGGTGGAGGCCAGCCCGTTGAGCACGGTGAGCGTGCCCTCCACGAACCCGACCACCATCACATGGGCCAGCCGGAGTTCGCCCAGGAGCAGGGCCAGCACCACACTCGCCGCGCCGACGGCACGCAGTCCGTCGCACCACATCATCACGCGCTTGCGGTTCCAGCTGTCGACCAGGATCCCGGCCGGCAGCTGGAAGACGAGGGCGGGCAGCAGCACCACGAACCCGACCAGCCCCGCGGCGGAGGGCGACCCCGTGACCGCGAGCACCAGGAGCGGGTAGGCCACCGTGGACGCCGTGGATCCGATGATCGCCACCGCCGAACCGCTCCACAGGAGCAGGAAATCCCGATTGCGCCGCAACGGCGGTGGCGCGGGTGCGGCACCCGCGTGCTCGGCGACCCTGCTCATGGATCTGTCCTCCACTCAGACACGGGAAATCCTCTCGAAGGCCGCACGGAAGACCCGGCACCACGGTCGGGGCGACCGGGCCGCACGGTGACGTCAGCGTGCCGCGCGGCGGCGGACCGGCCCAGGGAAGGACGCGCAGAATGGCACGCACCCACCGTGCCGACGACTCCGCCGGATGTTCTCTGCCCTGCCGGAGGCCGTACGCCGACCCTGGCCGGTATGACCGCAAACCCTTCAGCCCTGTTCACGCCGGCCGCGGCCGGGTCCCGGACCTCAGGGCAGACGCTTCCTCATCTGATGACGGCCGCCCCCGGGGGCTCCGCGGCGGAACGGCTGGCCGACGCCCGGCCGGAGATCCGCGCCCGGCTGCGTGAGCACGGTGCCGTGCTGCTGCGCGGATTCGGCGACGACGGCGTGGACGGATTCGAACGGACGGTCCGTGCCATCGGCGGCGAGCCGCTGACGTACGCGGAGCGCTCCTCGCCCCGCTCGACCATCAAGGGCCAGGTCTACACCTCGACCGACTATCCGCCCTCCGAGGAGATCTTCCTCCACAACGAGAACTCCTACCAGGCGACCTGGCCGCTGACGCTGTTCTTCCTCTGTGTGACCCCGCCCGACACGCTGGGCTCCACCCCGCTCGCCGACACCCGGCGGGTGCTGGCCGCGATCGACCCGCAGATCCGGGAGGAGTTCGCCGCCCGGGGCTGGATGGTGGTCCGCAACTTCACCGACGGGTTCGGCGTCCCCTGGCAGCACGCCTTCAACACCGAGGACCGGGCCGAGGTCGAGGCGTACTGCGCCCGCAACGGGGTCACCGCCGAGTGGACCCCGGGCGGCCTGCGGACCCGGGCCCGCCGCGAGGCGGTGCACCGGCACCCGGTGACCGGGGAGCGCGTGTGGTTCAACCACCTCACGTTCTTCCACGTCACCACCCTGGGGCCGGACCTCTGCGGTGCGCTGCGGGAGATGTACGACGAGGCGGACCTGCCGACCAACACCTACTACGGCGACGGCGCCCCGGTGCCGGACGAGGTGGTGGCACACCTGCGGGACTGCTACCGCGCCGAGCAGCGGCGCTTCGACTGGCAGCAGGGCGATGTGCTGGTCGTGGACAACATGCTGGCCGCACACGCCCGGGAGCCGTTCACCGGCCCCCGCAAGATCGCCGTCGCCATGGCCGAGCCCTCCAGCGGTCCGGTCGAACAGGGCTGACCCGCCGCCCGGACCCCGTACGCCGACCGCCCCACCGCCCCACCACCATCTGCCCAGGGAGACGACCGATGGCACCCGTCGACGGCGGTTATCCGCTGTCCTTCGCACAGGAACAGCTCTGGCTGCTCGACCAGCTCAGGTCGGGCGACGCCGCCGAGTACCTGATGCACGAAACCTTCCGTATCCGCGGCCCGCTGGACACCGAGGCGCTGAACGCCGCACTCACCGAGACGGCCGCCCGGCACGAGGTGCTCCGCACCCGGTACGCCGAGGAGGACGGCGTCGGCATCCAGGTCATCGACGATCCGGAGCCGGTGAAACCGGAGTCGGTCGACCTGGGCGACGTCCCGGACGAGCAGCGCGAGCAGGGCCTTCGGGAGTTCCGCGCGAGCTGGGCCGCCACGCCCCTCGACATCCGCCGGGAGCATCCCTGGCGGGTGGCCGTGGTCCGGCTGGCGCCGGAGGACTGGGCCCTGCTGCTCACCTTCCACCACATCGCCTTCGACGGCTGGTCCTGGGGTCTGCTCGCCGACGAACTGCGCGCGTCGTACGCGGCGTTCGCCTCGGGTGGCACCCCGGCGGCCGAGGAGCTGGAACTCCAGTACGCGGACTACGCGGAGTGGCAGCGCGAATGGTGGGCGGCCCAACCAGAACTGATGGATCGTCAATTGAGCTACTGGCGCGACCGCCTGACGGGCACGGTCGCACTGGACCTGCCCACCGACCGGCCCCGTCCGGCCCGGTGGGACGCCACGGGCGGCACCGTCGCCTTCACCGTGCCGGCGCCCCTCGCGGCCGGCTTCTCGGCACTCGCCAAGGAGCAGGGGACCACACTCTTCATGGCCGGGCTCACCGCGTACCAACTGCTGCTCGGGCGGTACTCCGGCGCCGAGGACATCGCGGTCGGCGTCTCCCTGGCCAACCGGGACGACGCCCGGCTGGAACGGCTGATCGGCCTCTTCCTCAACACGGTCGTGGTGCGCACGGACCTGGGCGGCGCCCCGGACTTCCGGGAGCTGCTGTCCCGGGTGAAGAGCACCACGCTGGACGCCTACAGCCACCAGGAGGTGCCCTTCGAGCGGGTGGTCGCGGCCCTCGCCCCGGAGCGGGACCCGGGGCGCAACCCGGTCTTCCAGGCCGGGTTCGCGCTGCACAACGCCCACCGCCGTCCGTTCGCGCTCACCGGCCTGGAGGTCACCCGGGTCACCGGCGGCGCGCACAGCTCCGCCTTCGACCTCTCCCTCCATCTGACGGAGCGTCCGGACGGCACGATCGGCGGCGAGTTCATCTATCCGACCGCGCTCTTCGACCGGGACCGGATGGAGCGCATGGCCGAGAACTTCCTCCATCTGCTCGGCCAGGCGGTCGCCTCGCCCGGCACCCCGGTGGACCGGCTGGAGCTGACCGCACCGGCGGAGCGGGCCGCCCTCACCTCCTGGGGACAGGGTGCGACCCGGCCCGCCGCGGAGGACAGCTCCGGCCGCGGCCTGGTCGCGATGGTGCTCGACCGGGCGGCCGCCACCCCGGACGCGACGGCCGTCGCGTACGACGGAGGCTCGGTGGACTACGCCGGGCTGGCCGGCCGGGTCACCCTGCTGGCGGTCCGGCTGCGGGAGGAGGGGGTCCGCCCCGGCACCCCCGTCGCGGTCGCACTGAACCGCGGCCCGGAGCTGGTGACGGCGATCCTGGCCGTGCTGACCGTCGGCGGTGTCCATGTGCCGCTGGCCCCCGATCTCCCCGACGTCCGCCGGGAGTTCCTCCTGTCGGACTCCGGCGCCGCCCTGGTGCTCACCGAGGAGGCGCTGCGCGACCGCTTCGGCGCGGACGTCCCGGTGCGCGCACTGGACGCCGAGTGGGCCGGGACCGGTCCGGCCGCCTCACCGGCGGCCTTCCCCCACCCGGCCGGCCCGGACGAGGCGGCCGCTGTCGTGTACACCTCCGGGTCCACCGGCACCCCCAAGGGCGTGGTGGTGACCCACGGAGGGCTGCGCAACCGGGTGCTGTGGTCGGTGGAGGCGTACGCGATGACCGCGGCGGACCGGCTGCTCCACAAGACCACCATCGGGTTCGACGCCTCCCTCTGGGAGTTCCTCTCCCCGCTGGTCTCCGGCGGCACCGTGGTGATGGCCCCGGCGGACGCGCACCGGGACCCGTCCGTGATGGCCGCCGCCATGGACCGCCACCGGGTCACCCTGCTCCAGCTGGTGCCCTCGGTGCTCCGGCTGCTGGTGCAGGAGCCCGCCCTCTCCCGCTGCACCGCCCTGCGGCTGGTCAGCTCGGCGGGGGAACCGCTGCCCGCCCGGCTGTGCGAGCGGCTGCGCGAGGCGGTGCCCGGCGTGGAGGTCTCCAACACCTACGGCCCCACCGAGTGCTCCATCGACTCGACCGCCCACCGCTACACGGGCGAGGGGCTGCCCGGATCCGGCACGGTCGCCATCGGCGCTCCGCTGACCGGTGTGGGGGTCTCCGTGGTCGACCGGGCCGACCTGCTGGTCCCGGTCGGGGTCCCCGGCGAGCTGTGCGTACGGGGGGCCGGGCTGGCCCGCGGATATCTCGGCCGCCCCGGGCAGACGGCCGAGCGGTTCGGCGTCGACCCGTACGCCACCGTGCCCGGCGGGCGCTGGTACCGAACGGGCGACCTGGTCCGCTGGCGTGCCGACGGGACCCTGGAGTTCCTGGGCCGGAGCGACGACCAGGTGAAGATCCACGGGGTGCGGGTCGAGCCGGCCGAGATCGAGGCCCTGCTGCTGGCCCATCCCTCGGCGACCGCCTCGGCGGTCGTGGCCCGGCCCGGGGCGCACGGCCAGCTGGAGCTGACCGCCTACGCCGTGCCCGCTGCCGGGACGGATCCGGCCGGGCTGCGGGCGGAGCTGCTGGCCCACCTCGCCGCGCGTCTGCCCGCCGCCGTCGTGCCCTCCCGCCTGGTCCTGCTCGACGCCTTCCCGCTGACCGCCAGCGGGAAGGTGGACCGGGGGGCGCTGCCGGGCCCCGAGGACGGCATGGCACCGCCCGCTGCCGACGGGCCGGAGCGCGCCGCCCCCCGTACGGCGACGGAACAGGCCGTCGTGGCGGCCATGGCCTCGGTCCTGGAGATCCCCGAACCGGGCCCCGATGACGACTTCTTCGGGCTGGGCGGCCACTCGCTGCTCGCCATCCGGCTGGTTCTCGGGCTGCGCCGCGCCTTCGGCATCGAGATGACGGTCGCCGACCTCTTCGCCGACCGCACCGCCGCCGCCCTGGCCGCCCGCATCGACCGGGCCGCCGGGACCTCCGAGGAGGAGGAACCGGGTCAGGCACCGGGCGGGATCGTGCCGGTGGCGCGGGACGGCGTGCTGCCGCTCTCCTTCGGCCAGCAGCGCATGTGGTTCCTGGACCGGCTGGAGCCGGGGAGCCGGGAGTACCTGATCCCGCTCGCCCTGCGCCTGCGCGGACCGCTGGACACCGGGGCCTTCCGGCGGGCGCTGGAGGAGGTGGCCCGGGTGCACGAGGTGCTGCGGACCCGGTACGCGGACCACGACGGCAGCCCGGTCCAGCTCATCGACCCGCCGGGCCCGGTCGCGTACCGGGAGGTGGACCTCTCCGGCACCGAGGACGGGCCCGTCCGTGCCCGGGCGCTGCTGGAGGAGGTGCTGACCGTCCCCTTCGACCTGGCGGCCGAACACCCCCTGCGGGTCACGGTGATCCACGCCGCTCCCGAGGACCACTGGGTGGCCCTGGCCGCCCACCACATCGCCTTCGACGCTTGGTCGACCAAGGTGTTCCTGCGCGACCTGGACACCGCGTACACCGCGCTCGCCGCGGGCCGGGAGACACCGCTCCGCCCGGGACCGGTCCAGTACGCGGACTTCGCCGCGTGGCAGCGCGCCCAGGAGGAGACCCCGGAGACCGGTCGTCAGCTGCGGTACTGGGTGGAGCGTCTCGGGGGTCTCACCCCGGTCGAGCTGCCGTCCGACCGGCCCCGCGGCTCCGGCCGCGACGCGGCCGGGGACACCGTGATCGTGGATGTCCCCGACGCGCTCGGCCGGGCGGTGACGGAGCTGGGCGAGCGGTCGGGCGCGACCCCCTTCATGACGCTGCTCGGCGCGTTCCAGGTGCTGCTGCACCACTACACGGGCCGTACGGACATCGCGGTGGGCGTTCCCGTGGCCGCCCGGACCCGGGAGGAGACGGAGGGACTGCTCGGTCTCTTCGTGAACAGCCTGGTCATCCGTACGGACCTGGGCGGGGACCCGGCCTTCACCGGGCTGCTGGAGCAAGTGAAGCGGGTCTGCCTGGAGGCGTTCGCCCACCAGGACGTCCCGTTCGAGCGGCTCGTGGACGAGCTGGCGACCGACCGCGATCTCTCCCGCAACCCGCTGTTCCAGGTGATGTTCGAGCACCAGCACATGGGCGGGCTCACCTCCACGCTCGGCGGGCTGGCGGCCGAACCGCTCAACGCCGGTCCGCAGACCGCCAAGTTCGACCTGACGCTGACCGTGAAGGAGCGTCCGGACGGACGGATGCACTGCTGGTTCGAGTACGCGAGCGCGCTCTTCGACCGCTCCACGGTGGAGCGGATGGCCACCCACTACCTGCGCCTGCTGGAATCGGTGACCACGGCGCCCGACACGGCCGTGGCCGGTCTCGACCTGATGTCGGACGCCGAGCGACGGCAGCTGCTGGACGTCTGGCCCGACCCGTACGCCGCCCGGCTGCCGGAGATCGTTCCCGAGGACGAACGCGGGCTGACCGTGCCGGAGCTGTTCGTCCGGCAGGCCGCCCGCACCCCGGACGCCACCGCCCTGGTCTTCGGCGGGGAGGAACTCGACTACGCCGCCCTGGAGGCCCGCTCCGCCCGCTTCGCCCGGCGTCTGCGCGCCCTGGGGGCCGGTCCCGAGACCGCGGTGGCCTCCTGCCAGGAACGCGGCATCGACGCCGTGGTCACCCTCCTCGGTGTGCTGCGGGCGGGCGCGGTCTACGTACCGCTGGACCCCCGCCACCCCCGGCAGCGCCTGCTGCGGACCGTCGAGGACGCCGGGGCCCGGTTCCTGGTCACCACGTCCGGGCACGCGGAGACCCTCACCGGCGCCGGCCATCAGGTGCTCACCGTGGACGCCCTGGTCGCCGAAGGCGCCGAAGGGGAGCTGCCGGACGTTCCGGCGGACCCGGAGAACCTGGCCTATGTGATCTACACCTCCGGCTCCACCGGGCGTCCCAAGGGGGTGATGATCGACCACCGCGCCTACGCCCACCACTGCCGCGTCGCCGCCGACGCGTACGGGATCGGCCCCGGTGAACGGGTGGTCCAGCTCTCCTCGCTGACCTTCGACGTGTCGATGGAGCAGATCGCCGCCCCGCTGCTGACCGGTGCCGCCGTGGTCATAGCCGACCCGCTGTTCTGGAGCCCGGCCGAACTCCCCGCCCGGCTGGCCGAACACGGTGTCACGGTCATGGAGACCACCCCGGCCTACTACCGGGAGGCGATGAACTACGACACGAGCGTGCTCACCGGGCTGAAGCTGATCAACCTCAGCAGCGACGTGGTCACCGTGGCCGACGCCCGGCTGTGGGCCGCGAGCGGGCTGCCCGGCCGCTTCGTCTGCTGCTACGGCCCCACGGAGGCGACCGTCACCTGCCTGCTGCACACCGGTCCGGCCGGCCAGGGCGGGGAACGGGACACCGCTTCCATGCCGCTGGGCCGCCCCTTCGCCGGCACCCGGGCGTACGTCCTGGACGCCGGGCAGCGCCCCGTACCGATCGGTGTGCCCGGCGAGCTCTGCGTCGGTGGCGTCCGGCTGGCCCGCGGCTACCACGGGCGCCCGGAGCTGACCGCCGCACAGTTCGTGCCCGACCCGTTCGGCGGTGCGGGCGAGCGGCTGTACCGCACCGGTGACCTGGTGCGCTACCGGCCGGACGGCACCCTGGAGTTCCTGGGCCGGATCGACCAGCAGGTGAAGATCCGCGGGCTGCGCATCGAGCTGGGGGAGATCGAGGCGGCCCTCACCGGTCATCCCGGCGTCGGCGCGGCGGCGGTGACCGCGCCCGAGATCGCCCCGGGCGACCGCCGGCTGGCCGCCTATGTGACCGGCCTGGACGGCGCCCCCGCCCCGGACCCGGAGACGCTCCGGGAGCATCTGCGGGAGGGGCTGCCCGACTACATGGTCCCGGCGCTGTGGACCGTGCTGGACTCCCTGCCGATGACCGCCAGCCAGAAGATCGACCGCAAGGCCCTGCCCGCCCCCGCCACCACGCTCGAACGCGCCTACGTGGCGCCCCGGGACCCGGTCGAGGAGGCGGTCGCCGCGATCTGGGCGGAGGCGCTCGGGGTCGACCGGGTCGGTGCCGAGGACGACTTCTTCGCCCTGGGCGGGCACTCGCTGCTGGCCACCCGGGTCCTGGCCCGGCTGAGGGAGGCCTTCGCGGTGGAACTCCCGCTGCGCCGCCTCTTCGAACACACCACCGTCACCGCCCTCGCGGCGGCCGTCACCGAGGCCGTCGAGGCCGCTATCGCCCAGCTCTCCGACGCAGAGGTCGCGGAACTGCTGAACCCGGAAGGCGCACGATGACGCACCAGACACTCGACCCCGCGGACCTCCGCGCCCGCCTGCTCCGGCAGCGGCTGCGCGGCACGGCCGCCCCTGCCCCGTCCGACGGCATCCCCCGCGCCGGGCGCGGCGGGCCGCTGCCGCTCTCCTCCGCCCAGCAGCGGCTCTGGGTGCTGGACCGGCTGAGCCCCGGCTCCACCACCTACCTCATGACGGCCGCGCTGCGGCTGCGCGGACCCCTGGCCCCCGAGGCGCTGCGGGGTGCGCTGGAGGCCCTGGTGACCCGGCACGAGGTGCTGCGCACCCGCTACGAGGTCGTCGACGGCGATCCGGTCCAGATCGTGGACGCGCCCGCCCCGGTGGATCTCGTCGAGGAGGATCTGACCGGGCTGGACCCGGCGGACCGCACGCGCCGGCTGACCGCGCTGGGAACCTCGGGGCGCCGGCCGGTGGACCTGGCCGAGGGACCCGTGTTCCGGGCCGTCCTGGCCCGCTGCTCGGCCGAGGAGCACGCTCTCTTCCTGACCGTGCACCACATCGCGGCGGACGGCCGGTCGGAAGAGCTGATGGTGCGTGAGCTGATGGCCCATTACCGCCGGTCGACCGCTGGAGAGGCTCATCCGGACCCTGCCCCGCCGGCCCTCCAGTACGCGGACTTCGCCGTCTGGCAGCGGTCCCGGCTCACCGAGGAGAAGCTCCGGGCGGGCCTCGGCCACTGGCGCGGGCGGCTGGCGGGGCTCACGCCGCTGGAGCTGCCGACCGACCGGCCGCGGCCCGCGGTCCGCGACGAGCGCGGTGCCGTGGCGCCCTTCACCGTGCCCGCCGAGGTGGCCGGCCGGCTCTCCCGGCTGGCCCGCGAGCGGGGCGCCACCCCGTTCATGGCCGCTCTCGCCGCGTTCCAGGTGCTGCTCGGCCGGTACGCGGGCAGCACCGACATCGCCGTCGGCACCCCCGTGTCCGGCCGGGACCGGACCGAGACCCAGGACATGCTGGGGCTCTTCCTCAACACCCTGGTCCTGCGCACCGATCTCTCGGGAGCCCCCGGCTTCGGCGAGGTGCTGAACCGGGTGCGGGAGGGCTCGCTGGACGACTACGGCCACCAGGAGGTGCCCTTCGAACGGCTGGTGGACGCGCTGGCTCCCGAGCGCGATCCCTCCCGTACGCCGTTGTTCGGCGCCATGTTCCTCTGGGACGGCGCCGACGGCCCTTCCTCGGAGGCGCACGCCGGGGGTGCGGATTCCCTCGTGGTGGAGCGGCTCGCGGTCGGTGAGTCGACCGCCAAGTTCGATCTGACGCTCGGTGTCGCCGAACAGCCGGACGGTTCGCTCTCGGGCGGGCTCAACTACGCGACCGCGCTGTTCGACGCGGCGACGGCCGCCCGCATGGCCGACCACTTCGTCCGGCTGCTCACCGCCGCCGTGGCCGAGCCCGACGTCCCGGTGGCCGAGCTGGAGCTGATGTCCCCGGCGGAGCTGGAGCAGGTGGTCCACCGCTGGAACGAGACCGACGTCCCGTTCCCCACCGGCACGCTGCACGGGCTGTTCGAGGCCCAGGCCGCGGCGACCCCGGACGCGGTGGCGGTGGCCGACGAGGACGGCACGCTCGGCTACGCGGAGCTGGACCGCCGCGCGGAGGCGGTGGCCGACGCGCTGAGGGCCATGGGGGCCGGTCCCGGCACCGTGACCGGGGTGTGCCTGGAGCGCTCCCGGGGGCTGCTGGTGGCCCTCCTCGGTGTGCTCAAGGCGGGCAGTGCCTATCTCCCGCTGGAGCCGGATCTCCCTGCGGAGCGCCGCCGGTACATGCTGTCCGACTCCGGCGCGCGGGTCGTGCTCACCGACACCGGGGCCGGCCCGGACGGGGTGCCGGAGGATGTCGCCGTCGTGCCCCTGGCACGCGGCGGAATGCTGCCCGACGGGGCCCCGGCCCTGCCCGGAGGCTCCTCCGGCCCGGACGACGCCGCGTACCTCATCTACACCTCCGGGTCCACCGGCCGCCCCAAGGGGGTGCTGGTGGAGCACCGGGCGATCGTCAACCGGCTGCACTGGATGCAGCGGGAGTTCGGCCTCGACGCCACCGACCGGGTGCTCCAGAAGACCCCGATGGGCTTCGACGTCTCGGTCTGGGAGTTCTTCTGGCCGGTGATCACGGGCGCCACCCTGGTGATGGCGCGCCCCGGAGGCCACCGGGATCCGGCGTACCTCGCCCGGACCATCGCCGAGCGGTCCATCACCACCCTGCACTTCGTCCCGTCGATGCTGCGCGCCTTCCTCGCGGGCCCCGTGCCGGCGCTGCCCTCGGTGCGGCGCGTCGTCTGCAGCGGCGAGGCGCTGCCCGGCGACCTGGTCACCGCGGCGGTGGAGCGTCTGGGGATCGCCCCGCACAACCTCTACGGCCCGACCGAGGCGGCCGTGGACGTCACCCACGCCCCCTGCGTCCCCGGAGAGCGCGTCACCATCGGGCGGCCCATCGCCAACACCCGTACCTACATCGTGGACGCGGCCCTGCGGCCCGTCCCGGTCGGGGTCCCGGGGGAGCTGCTGCTGGGCGGTGTCCAGCTGGCCCGGGGCTACCCGGGCCGGCCCGCGCTGACCGCCGACCGGTTCGTCCCCGACCCCTTCGGCGGGGAGCCGGGCGGGCGGCTCTACCGCACCGGTGACCTGGCCCGGTATCTGCCGGACGGCACCATCGACTACCTGGGCCGGATGGACCACCAGGTGAAGATCCGCGGCCAGCGCATCGAGCTGGGCGAGATCGAGGCGGTCCTGCACGAGCACCCCTCGGTCAGCGCCGCGGCCGTCACGGTGCACGACGGGCGGCTGGTGGCCCACCTCGTCGGCCACCCCTCGCCGGAGGCCGGCGCTCCGGACACCGACGCCGTACGGACCTGGCTCCGCGAGCGGCTGCCGGACGCCATGGTGCCCGGCGACTGGACGGTGCTCGACGCCCTGCCGCTGACGGCGAGCGGCAAGACCGACCGCAAGGCGCTGCCCGCCCCGGACCGCAGCCGGGAGAGCCGGGCCGGTGAGTACACCGCGCCCCGCACCCCGGTGGAGCGGACCATCGCCGAGGAGCTGGCCGCCGCGCTGGACCTCGACCGGGTGGGTGTCCACGACCGGTTCTTCGACCTGGGCGGCGACTCCATCCGGGCGATCCGCGCGGTGGGCGCGCTGACGGCCCGCGGCCTGGCCCTGTCGGTGCAGCACCTCTTCACCCACCCCACCGCCGCCCGGCTCGCCACCGTCGCCACCGAGACCACCGGCACCGGGCAGGGGCCCGAGCTGGTCGCCCCGTTCGCCCAGCTGGCCCCGGCCGACCTCGAACGGCTCCCGGACGGACTGGCCGACGCCTATCCGCTGGGCGAGGTCCAGGCCGGGATGGTCTACGAGCTGCTGGCCGATCCGGACGCCAACACGTACCAGAACGTCAGCAGTTTCCACTTCACCGACGACGGCCCCTTCGACCTGCCGGCGCTGCGGGAGGCGGTCCGGCGTCTCGTCGACCGGCACGAGATCCTCCGCACCTCCTTCCGGCTGTCCGGCTTCTCCGGACCGCTCCAGCTCGTGCACGAGAAGGCCGGGGCGGAGGTCGGGTTCACCGATCTGCGGGAGCTGGACCCGGCCGGACAGCGCGCCGCCATCGCGGAGTTCCGCGCCGCCGAGCAGCGCCTGCCGTTCGATCTGGAACGCGCCCCGCTGCTCCGCTACCACGTGCACCGCACCGGTGAACGCACCTGGACGCTCACCCACACGGAGTGCCACGCGATCCTGGACGGCTGGAGCCACCACTCGGTGATCCAGGAGATCCGCGCCGACTACGGCCGTATCCGCGAGGACGCCGACTGCGCCGTCACGCCCCCGCCGCGGGCCCGCTACGCCGACTTCATCGCCCTGGAACAGCGGGCGCTGGATTCCTCGGAGGACCGGGCGTTCTGGCAGAGCAGGATCGACGGCTTCCCGCGCCTGGAACTGCCCGCGCCCACCGCGCCCGCGGAGGCCGACGGGCCCGCCCACGAGGTCCGGGTCTCCTGGGCCGGGCTGGATCCGGAGCTGCGCGCCCTGGCCGCCCGTACCGGCACCTCGCTCAAGACGGTGCTCTACACCGCCCATCTCACGCTGCTGGGCCTGATCTCCGGACAGCGCCGCTTCTTCGCCGGGGCCGTCTGCAACGGCCGCCCCGAACTCCCGGACGGCGACGAGGTGCGCGGCATGTACCTCAACACCGTGCCGTTCGCGGTCGATCTGCGAGCGCCGAGCTGGGAGGAGCTGCTGCGCGCGGTCTTCGCGGAGGAGGCCGCCGTCTGGCCGCACCGCCGGTACCCGCTGCCCGCCATGCAGCGGGAGTGGGGCGCGGGGGTGCCGCTGGTCGACGTGATCTTCGGCTATCTCGACTTCCATGTGCTGGACCAGTCCGGCTCCGCCCCCGAGGCGGTCACCGACAGCAGCCCCAACGAGTTCACCTTCGACGTGTGGACCTTCCCGGGCGAGCTGCGGATGACCTGCCGGCCGGGCTGGGCCGACCGGGCCCGGCTGGAGACGATGGCCGCCGCCTTCGTGGAGGTGCTGCGGACCATGGCCGAGCGGCCGGAGTCCTCCCCTGCGTCCTTCCGCGCCACCGGACTGACCGGAGACGCGGCCGGTGCGGTGCCCCGCCGGCTGCCGCCCGAGGTGACGCTGCCGGAACTGATCGGCCGGGGCGCCGACCCGGAGGCCGTGGCGCTGGTCGACAGGGGATCGGCCGTGACGTACGGGCAGTTGGAGGAGCGGGCCAACCGGTTCGCCCGGTTGCTGCGGGCCCGCGGGGTGCGTGCCGAGGATCCCGTCGCGGTCTGCCTGGAGCGCGGCGCGGAGACGGTGGTCGCCCTCCTCGGCGTCGTCAAGGCGGGCGGCTGCTACGTCCCGGTCGACCCGGAGTACCCCGAGGAGCGGATCGGCTATCTGCTCTCCGACTCCGGTGCCCGGCTGCTGGTCACCCGCTCCGACCTGGCCGGCCGGCTCCCCGGGAACGTACCGACGGTGCTCCTGGACACCGCGCGGGACGAGCTGGAGGCGCAGTCGCCCACCGCCCCGGAGACGGGCGTCTCCCCCGACAACACCGCGTACGTCATCTACACCTCCGGATCCACCGGCCGTCCCAAGGGCGTCCAGATCACCCACCGCAATGTCGTGCGTCTGGTGCACGACGAGAACCACGCGGCGATCGGGCCGCGGGACACCGTCCTGGTGGTCTCTCCGCTGGCCTTCGACGCCTCCGCCTTCGAACTGTGGGGCACGCTCGCCAACGGAGGCCGACTGGCCTTCGCCCCGCCCGGCACTCCCACCACCGCGGGCATCGCCGAGGTGCTGCGCGAGCACGGGGTGACCGTGGCGTTCCTGACGACCAGCCTGTTCCATCTGATGGTGGAGAGCTGCCCGGACGCGCTGACGGGTCTGCGTACGCTGCTGACCGGCGGGGACGTGCTCTCCGCCGGACGGGTGCGTGCCGCGCTCGGCCACGGGCTGCGGGTGAGCAACATGTACGGGCCGACCGAGTGCACCACCTTCGCCACCGGGCAGCACGCGATCACCCTGGAGCAGACGGACCGGCCGATCCCCATCGGCCCGCCGATCGCGCACACCACCGCGCTGGTCACCGACGAGGACCTCGTACCCGTTCCGTACGGTGTCGCCGGCGAACTGCTGCTCGGCGGTCCCGGGGTGGCCCGTGGCTATCTGGGCCGCCCGGAGCTGACCGCCGACCGGTTCGTGCCCGACCCCACCGGCACCTGGCCCGGTGGCAGGCTCTACCGCACCGGCGACCTGGTGCGCCAGGACCCGGACGGCGTCCTGCACTTCCTGGGCCGCCGCGACCACCAGGTCAAGGTGCGCGGCCACCGTATCGAGCTGGGCGAGGTCGAGGCGGGGCTGAGCGGCCTGCCGGGTGTGCACGAGGCGGCGGCGGCCGTGCGTCCGGGCCCGGACGGCGACAAGCAGCTCGTCGGCTACATCGTTCCGGAGGAGCACAGCGGTTTCGACCCCGCGCTCCTGCGAGCCGCGCTCCGCGCGAAGGTGCCCGGCTTCCTGGTGCCCAGCGCCTGGGTCCGGCTGGAGGAGCTGCCGCTCAACGCCAACGGGAAGCTGGACCGCGCGGCGCTCCCGGCGCCGGACGGCGGCACCGCCGGCGAGATGGTCGCCCCGCGCACGGCGGCCGAACGGGCGCTGGCCGAGGTGTGGGCCGAGGTCCTCAACCTCGAACAGGTGGGAGTCCACGACGACTTCTTCCTGCTCGGCGGGCACTCCCTGCTGATTCTGCGGGCCATCGCGCTGCTCCGGGAACGCCACGGCCTGGAGCTGACCGTACGGGCCTTCGTGGAGCACCACACCCTGGACGCCATCGCCGCCGCGGCGGAGCGCGGCGACTACGGGGACACCTCGCGCACCGCCCTGATGTGGCTGCGCGCCGAGGGCGACCGGGCGCCGCTCTTCTGCGTCCACCCCGGCGGCGGCAGCGCCCACTGGTACCAGCGGCTGATCCCGCACCTGGCGCCGGATCTGCCGGTCGCCGCCCTGGAGTGGCCCGGCCTCCAGTCCGGGCCGGGGCTGCCGGTGCCCACCGCCTCGGAGATGGCGCAGCGGTACGTCGCCGAGATCCGCGCGGCCCGTCCGCACGGCCCGTACCGCCTGCTGGGCTGGTGCGGCGGCAGCGGCATCACCGCCGAGATGGCGGACCGGCTGCGGGCGGACGGGGAGGAGGTGACGTTCGTCCTGCTCGATCCGGGCCTGGACAGCCACGAACGGCAGGGCCTGTGGGAGGAGTTCCGGCTGATCGAGAGCTGCACCGCCAAGCTGGAGGAGCTGGCCGCCGCCGGCCCGGAGGAGGACACGGGTGCGCTCCGCGAGGAGATCCTGAAGCTGCTGGACCACCTGGTGGACGATGCCGACCCGGAGACCGGGATCGTGCTCCCCGAGCACAACGGGGCCGATGTCTGGCTTCCGTCGGCCCGGATCTGGCGCGAGGTGATGGAGATGACCCTCACCTACCGGCACCACCACGTCCCCGGCACGCTGCATCTGGTCATCAGCGACGAACTCGCCCGCGGGGAGCACGAGGTGGCCCTCGGCCAGTCGTACGAGGAGTACCTGAGCCGCTGGCGGGAGCTGAACTCCGGCGTCGAGGTCCACCGGGTCCCCGGCGACCACTTCGGCGTCATGCGGCTGCCCCACGTCACCTCCCTGGCCTCGACCCTGGCCTCGGTGCTGGACTGACCATCCCGGAGAGGAGACCGGACAGAGCCCGGCCGGAGCATGCGCTCCGGCCGGGCTCTGTGCTGTCGTCCGTGGCGGGGCGGAGGGCTCGGGGCCCGGGAGGGGGAGGGCCCGGGAGGGGGGAGGGGAGGGGCCGCGAAGCGGGAGGGCCCTGGGAGGGGAATGCCCCCGGCAGGGGAGGGAAGCCCCCAGGGGGAAGGCGGACGCCCGGGAGGGTGGCTCCCGGCCGACGAGTGGGCCGGCCTCAGCGGTCGGCCCTCGCCCACGGGCCAGCCTGTGTCCCCGGGCCCCGGGCCCCGGTCCCCCGGTCGGCCCGTGCCCACGCGCCTCGCCCGTCCGTCCGTGTCCCGAGCTGGGGCCCGTGCACCGCACCGTCCGGTCTGCGCCCTCGCCCACGCCGGACGCCCGTGTCTTCGTCCGGAGCAAGGGGAAAGGGCCCGGCAGCCCACTCCGTAGGCGGGCGGGCGGCCCGGTCGTCCGGACGAGCCTCGTACCTCGGCCCGGCCCCGGACACGACGACGGGGTGCCCGGCCGGTGCGGCCGGACACCCCGTGCGAGGGTCTTCGGTGTTCTCAGTCGTGCTGGTCGACGGCGACGAACCGGAGTTCGGAGGTGTAGGCGTTGCCCCGGTCGTCGGTCAGCCACGCGTGCTCGGGACTCGGCAGCATCTCCGTGATCGTGAGCTTCGCCTCCGGATCCTTCCGCGCCAGCCGCCGAGCGGCCTTCGCCAGGATGTTCACGTACACCGGAGCATCGAAATCCACATAGAACGGACGCGGCTCCGTCGGCGACACCACGAACACATACCGCGGCAACCCCCGCTCACCCCGCCAGTTCCGCGCCCGCACATACCGCCGGGCCTCGCTCTTCTCCTCCGCGAACCCCAGATCCCCACCCGTGAACCGCCACGACTCACGGCTCACCACCAGCTTGTCCACCATCACCCGCGGCACATGATCCGCGTCGGGGAACAGCCGGAACAGGTCCATGGCCAGGGTGGTCAGCACATGGCCGAACACATCGGTGACGGGGAACTCCGCTCCCCCGGGCAGGACGACGACCGGTCGGCCGTCGCGCAGGACGACGTGGGCGTCCGCGCTGAGCACGGTGCGGTCCCGGTGCGGGTCTGCGGTGAGCTCCATCAGCGCGACGTAGTAGTCCTCCGGCCGGACCAGCACGTTGCGCACCCGGGTCGAGAGCCGTGCCTTGTGCTCCTTGGGCAGCAGGGGCAGCAGCCGGGGGCCGGGGTGGTCCCGGCCGGTGAGCCGGAGGAGTTCCGCCGGCTCTGGGTGCTGGCTGACGAACAGCGAGGCGCCCATGGTGTTGGAGGCCAGGTGCAGTTCGCCGAGGACGAGTTCGAAGTCGCCCCTGCCGATCGCCTCGGTGTCGCGGGCGGCGATCAGCACATCGGGGCTGAGGTAGCGGGCTGCGGTCCAGGCGACCGGGACCGGGGGGAACGCCTCGGCCACCTGGGACGCGACGGCCGAGTGGGTCGCCCGCACTCGCGTCTCTCCCTCCGGCAGCGGGATGATCCGCGCCCAGCGGCGCTGGAACTCCGCCAGCACCTCCTGTGCGTCGGTGACCGCGTCACCGTGCAGGATCGGCATGGAGGCGAACCAGAAGTCGGCGAGGTTGACCCGTTCCTCACCGGAGGCGGCGGACAGCTTCTCGTAGACCTCTACGGCCCGCTGCTCCACCCGGGCGCCGAGCCGGCCCATGAGCCACGCGGCGCTGGTCATCAGCGGGTCCAGGGGCGCCATGGCGTCCAGGACGGTGCCGCCGATCCGGGCGGTGGCGGAGCGGCGGGTGTCGGAGTGGACCAGCGACCGGTTCGGTGCCGTACCGCTGCCCTTGGCCCGCTGGGACGCGGTGTCGGTGATCCGGGTGAAGTCCTCCTCCAGCGCGGCCAGCGCCTCGCACAACGCCTCCGCGCCACGCCCGGCCGCCTCCACCCGCTCACGCCCCCGCTCCAGAACCTCCAACGGCTCCAGCGCACCACGCCGCAGCTCCGCATCCCCCACCCGCTCCAGAACCGCACGCAGCTCCCGGTCCGGACGCGCACCCGACGGCACCTCCAACCGCCAGCTCACCCACCGACGACGCACCAGCTCGGTGAGCCGGGAGGTGACCTCGTCGAGTGATGTGCCGAGGATCCGGGCGAGTTCGTGCGGTGAGCGGCGGCCGTCCGCGAGCCGGAGCAGAGCCACCAGATGGGGCGGCGCCTGCTGGGGGCGGCGGCCGGGGACGTGGACGGGGCCCTCGTCGGACTCGGCGCGGATAAAGGGCAGCCGTCGTGGGGGTATCCAGGCCATCAGCCGCTCGTCCGCCGACAACGTCCGCGCCAACGCATCGATCGACCAACTCGAGAAGAACACCGACGACGACGCCGTCAACCCCTCCCCCGGATCAACCTCCACACCCCCCACCGAACCATCCACACGACCCCAGCCCACCGGACCGAAAAACCCGATCGTGTCATTCTTCACACAGAAACGCTGCCAATAATGCGCCACCAACTCCTCACGCTGACGCGGCATACTCGACCGCCCCGAAGCCGAAGGAACCCACCCCAGAAACGGCCGCAAACCCGTCCGCAACACCGTCCGGTTCTGCCACGCCACCGCCGCAGTGAAATCCGAAGAACCCGCAACACCCTGCAACCTCACCGCAGTACGCGCCGCAACCTCCCCGAACACCCCCTCGAACTCCTCCCAATCAGGACCCGACAACACCCCACCGGCAAACTTGTCCGCATACACCGACACATCCACCGGAGCCAGATCCAACACACCCCCCACCGGAAAACCCGGCCCACGCAACGAAAACTGCTCCCACAACCGCCAACGGCGGCCCAGCAGCAGCGCGCCGTCGTCACTCATGGGTCGCACCCGCCGGGAGGTCGGCGAGTTCCTCGGCGACGACCTCGGCCAGTTCGGCGGGGGTCGGGTAGGTGAAGACGAGGGCGATGGCGATCTCCGTGCCGACCGCCTCCTGGATGCGCCCGGTGATCTGGAAGGCCGTCAGCGAGTCGCCGCCGGACTCGAAGAAGTCGGCGTGCTCGTCGAGGCCTTCGTTGCCCAGCGCCTCCTGGTAGAGGACGGTGATGAGTTCGGTCAGCCCGGCGACGCTCCGGAGGTCGCGCGCGAGGGTCTGGTCCTGGACGGTCATGGTGACTCCTTCGAGTAGGGAGGAAGTGGTGTCGGAAGCAGCGGAGTGGACGGGGACGGGCGTCACGACAGGACGGAGACGGGAGGGGCGGGGAACGGCGGAGCCTGGTCGGCCGTGGCGGCCGCGCCCCTCCCGGCTCCCACTCCCATGGCGGCCAGCGCCGACGGCGAGTTGCCGCCGGAGACCACCACGGCCGTACGTCCGTGGAAGCCGCGCCGGAGCGCGCCGGCCAGGGCCACGCTGCCGCTGGGTTCGGCGGGCAGGCCGGCCCGGTGCAGCAGCTCCATGGCGTGGAGGACCTCGTCGTCCCCCACGGCGATCAGTTCGTCGACCCGTGCCCGGATGACGGGGAAGGTGATCTCGCCGGGCCGCTGGCCGCGCAGCCCGTCGGCGACGGTCCTCGACGCGGGCAGTTCCACCGGGTTCCCGGCCGCGAGGGACACGGCGTAGCGGCGCGCCTCCCGGGGTTCCACGCCGATGACGCGCGGAGGGCGCACGGCGAGACCGGCCGCGAGGCAGCAGCCCGCCAGCAGCCCGCCGCCGCCGACCGGGACGAAGAGCAGATCGAGGTCGGGGGCCTCCTCCAGGATCTCCAGGGCGACGGTGCCCTGGCCCGCGATGACCCGCTCGTCGTCGGAGGAGTGCACCAGCAGGGCGCCGGTGTCCGCCGCCAGCCGCCGGGCCAGCTGGTCCCGTGCGGCCACACCGCCCTCCGCGGTCACCACCCGGGCGCCCAGCCGGCGGATGGCGTCGGCCTTCTCCCGGCCGGCTCCCGCGGCCATCACCACGGTGGCCGCGGCGCCGGTCCGGCGCGCCAGCGCGGCCACGGCGATGCCGTGGTTGCCGGAGGACCCGGCGACCACGGTCGCGGTGTCCCGGCCGAGGAGCGCGTTGGCGGCGCCCCTGGCCTTGAACGAACCGCCCCGTTGCAGGTGTTCGGCCTTGAGCAGCACTCCGCGGAGCCCGGCCTCCGCCAGTCCCGGCAGCGCGTCGGCGGCCAGCAGAGGCGTTCGGCGGACCGGGCCGCGGATCCGTTCGGCGGCCGCCCGGACGTCCCCCGCGCCGAGGCGGGTCCCGGCGGCGGTCATGGTGTGCGGTCCGGGACCGGGGCGACGGTGCGGCGCAGGGCCGCCCGGTCCGTCTTGCCCGTACGGGTGGTGGGCAGCCGCTCGATGCGGTGGAACGTACGGGGCATCATGTGCGGCGGCAGGGCGGTCGCGAGGTGCCGGCGCAGCGCCGCGTCGGTGACCTCGTCGAGGGCGCCGGTGACATGGGCGTACAGGAACACCCGCCCCTGCTCGTCCGGCTCGGCCGTCACCACGGCGCCGGTGACCCGGGGGTGGCCGAGCAGGACGCCCTCGATCTCGGCCGGGTCGACCCGGTAGCCCCGGATCTTCACCTGCCGGTCGGAGCGGCCCAGGTACTCCAGGACGCCGTCCTCACCGGCCCGTGCCAGGTCTCCGGTGCGGTAGGCCCGGGCGCCCGGTGGCCCCCCGGGGTCGGGGCGGAAGCGGTCGGCGGTGAGAGCGGGACGCCCCAGGTAGCCGCGGGCCACGCCGATGCCGCCGAGGACGATCTCACCCGTGCCGCCCGGGGGCACCTCGTCGCCGTCGGGTCCGGTCAGACGGACCGTCATCCCGTCGATGGGGGTCCCGACCAGGTCGCGGGTGGGGTCCGGTTCGGGGGGCACCGCGTACCGGGTGGCGGTCATGGTGCATTCGGTGGGGCCGTACTGGTTGACCAGGCTGCCGGGCAGCAGGCGGCGCGCGCCGGAGCGGAGGAAGGGCAGCAGCGACTCCCCGCTGGTGACGACGAGGCGCAGTCCGCTGAGATGCTCCTCGGCCAGGTCCTGCCGGGCCAGGAAGGTGAGGAAGGACGGGGTGACGCTCAGCAGGGTGTTGACGCCCTCGCGGCGCAGGGTCTCCGCGAAGCTGTCGGCGCGCAACAGGGTGCCGCGTTCCGCCAGGACGACGGTGCCTCCGGCGACCAGCGGGGCGAAGGTGTCGCGGATGGAGGCGTCGTAGCCGAGGGGTGCGACCTGGAGCGCCACGGTGTCGGGGCCCAGGCCGTAGTCCCGGGCGATGAACCCGAGGTACGAGTCGAGGCCCGCCCGCTCGATCAGGACGGCGTTGGGTGTGCCGGTGGAGCCGGAGGTGTGGCTGACGTAGGCGAGCTGCCGCCCGGAGCCGGCCGGTGTGGTGCCCGGCGGTTCCGAACCGCCCGGTCCGCCCGGTCCGCCCGGTCCGCCCGGTCCATCCGGTCCGTCCGGTTCTCCGACGTCGTCGAGGTCGATCACCGGCCCGTCGACGGTCAGCCCCGTCCTCTCCCGCACCGCGCCCCGGGTGATCAGGACGGTGGCGCCGCCGCTGCGGACCATGGCGGCCAGCCGGGGCGGCGGCTGGGTGACGTCCAGGGTGAGGAAGGCTCCTCGGGCGCGGAGGACGGCCGCGACCGCGACCACGCTCTCCGGGCCCGGCTCCAGGGCCAGGGCGCAGACCCGTTCGGGTCCGACCCCCTGGGCGGTCAGGAGGTGGGCCAGCCGGTCGATCCAGGTGTCGAGCTGCCGGTAGCTGACGATCCGGCCGGGGGCGCGCAGCGCGGTGGCCTCCGGGGTGCGCGCGGCGTGGTCCCGGATGGCGTCGAGGAGGCTCACCATGAGGGGACGCCTCCCTGCTGGTGTTCCTGGTCGACGGCGACGAAGCGGAGTTCGGAGGTGTAGGTGTTGCCTTGGTCGTCGGTCAGCCACGCGTGCTCGGGACTCGGCAGCATCTCCGTGATCGTGAGCTTCGCCTCCGGATCCTTCCGCGCCAGCCGACGAGCGGCCTTCGCCAGGATGTTCACATACACCGGAGCATCGAAATCCACATAGAACGGACGCGGCTCCGTCGGCGACACCACGAACACGTACCGCGGCAACCCCCGCTCACCCCGCCAGTTCCGCGCCCGCACATACCGGCGGGCCTCGCTCTTCTCCTCCGCGAACCCCAGATCCCCACCCGTGAACCGCCATGACTCACGGCTCACCACCAGCTTGTCCACCATCACCCGCGGCACATGATCCGCGTCGGGGCGCAGGGCGAAGCGGTCCATGACGCGGTTGGTCAGGGCGTGGCTGAAGACGTCGAGGACGTCGAACTCGCTGCCGTCGGGCAGGACGGCGGTCAGCCGGCCGTCGTGGTCGGTCACCGTGACGTCGGCGCTGAGCACGGTGCGGTCCCGGTGCGGGTCGCTGGTGTGCTCGGCGATGGCGACGAAGTAGTCCTCCGGGCGGTCCAGGGCGGGGCGGCTGCGGGCCGACCACTTCAGCGGCAGTTCCTTGGGCAGCATCGGCATCAGCCGGGGTCCGGGGAAGTCGCGGTCGGTCTCGGCGATCAGCTCCTCGACGGCGGGGTGCTGGTTGACGAAGAGCGAGGCGGCGACGGTGTTCATGGCGATGTGCAGTTCGCCCAGGACGAGTTCGAAGTCGCCCCGTTCGACCGCGGCGGCGTCCTTGGCCATGATGAGCACGTCGGGGCTCACATAGCGGGAGAGCGACCAGCCGTCGCGCGGTCCGTCGAACTCCTCGTGGACCCGGTCGGCGATGTCCGCGGAGGTGAGCTGTACGCGGCGGGCGCCTTCCGGGGCGTCGATGATCCGGGCCCAGCGCTCGCGCAGTTCGGCACCGATCCGGTCGGCCTCCGGCATGGAGGCGGCGTGCGGGGCGGGCAGGCAGGCGAACCAGAGCGAGGCGAGGTCGGTGGTGGGCCGGTCGCCGCGCACCTGGTCGAAGCTCTGCCGGATGTGCGCGCGCATGGACTCCGCGTACCGGCTGGTCAGCCAGCCCACGGCCGTCAGGCACAGGGAGAGCGGGGTGAGTTCGTCCAGGACGGCGGGGCTGAGCCGGGCGGTGGCGGAGCGCCGGGTGTCGGAGTAGACCAGCGACCGGTTCGGTGCCGTACGACTCCCCTTGGCCCGCTGGGACGCGGTGTCGGTGATCCGGGTGAAGTCCTCCTCCAGCGCGGCCAGCGCCTCGCACAATGCCTCCGCGTCACGCCCGGCCGCCTCCACCCGCTCACGGCCCCGCTCCAGAACCTCCAACGGCTCCAGCGCACCACGCCGCAGCTCCGCATCGCCCACCCGCTCCAGAACCGCACGCAGCTCCCGGTCCGGACGCGCACCCGACGGCACCTCCAGCCGCCAGCTCACCCACCGACGACGCACCAGCTCGCGCAGGTGCTCCTCGGCCGGTCCTGCGGGGAGCGAGAGCTCCCGGGCGAGGTCGCCGAGGGTGCGGCGGCCGTCGACCAGTTCCAGCATCGGCAGCAGCTCGTCGGGGACGGGCTGTTCGGGCCGTCCCGGGAGCTGTACGAACGCCCCGCCGTCACCCCGTCCGATACGGGCGAACGGAGTGCGTCGTGGGGGGATCCAGGCCATCAGCCGCTCGTCCGCCGACAACGTCCGCGCCAGCGCATCGATCGACCAACTCGAGAAGAACACCGACGACGACGCCGTCAACCCCTCCCCCGGATCAACCTCCACACCCCCCACCGAACCATCCACACGACCCCAGCCCACCGGACCGAAAAACCCGATCGTGTCATTCTTCACACAGAAACGCTGCCAATAATGCGCCACCAACTCCTCACGCTGACGCGGCATACTCGACCGCCCCGAAGCCGAAGGCACCCACCCCAGAAACGGCCGCAAACCCGTCCGCAACACCGTCCGGTTCTGCCACGCCACCGCCGCAGTGAAATCCGAAGAACCCGCAACACCCTGCAACCTCACCGCAGTACGCGCCGCAACCTCCCCGAACACCCCCTCGAACTCCTCCCAATCAGGACCCGACAACACCCCACCGGCAAACTTGTCCGCATACACCGACACATCCACCGGAGCCAGATCCAACACACCCCCCACCGGAAAACCCGGCCCACGCAACGAAAACTGCTCCCACAACCGCCAACGCCCACCGGGCAGATAAACGGCTTCCTGGTATTCCGCGTGCTTTTCCGCGCCCATGACGCTCTACCTCTCGGAGCTCCGGTCGGCCCCGCACCATTCGAGAACGGCGCGGGCGCTGTGGTATTTGTTCTCGGCCTGGTCGAAGGCGATGCTCGCCGGACCGTCGAGCACGTCCGCGGTCACCTCTTCGCCCCGGTGGGCGGGGAGGTCGTGCATGAAGACCGCGTCGGGGCTGCTTGCCATGGTTTTCTCGTCGACCTGGAAGGGCGCGAAGACCTCGCGCCAGTCGGGGGTCGGTTTGGCGGTGCCGGTGGTCTGCCAGCGCGTGGTGTAGACGACGTCGGCGGCCGGCAGGTCCGCCATGTCGTGGCGCTCCTCGATCCGGGCGCCGCTCCGCCGGGCATGGGCCGCCGCCCGCTCCAGATAGGCGGGGGCCAGTCCGTACCCGGGCGGGGTGCGCAGCGTGAGCCGCGTGCCCGGGAAGCGGGAGAGCGCCAGGGCCAGGGCGGAGGCGGTGTTGTTGCCCTCTCCCACGTAGACCACGTGCAGGTCCTCGATGCGCCCGAACGTGCGGAGCAGCGTGGTCAGGTCGGCCAGTGCCTGGGTGGGGTGCTCACCCTGGCTCATCGCGTTGACCACGGCCATCCGCCGCTGGTCGGCGTAGGCGCGCAGTTCGCGCTCGGGCCCGGCGGTGCGCGCCACCAGGACGTCGATCATGCGGGAGAGTACGGCCGCGCTGTCCTCCACGGTCTCCCCGGTGTTCTCCTGGAGGTCCCCGGGGCCGTATGTGATCAGCCGCGCGCCCAGCCTCAGCGCTCCGGCGGAGAAGGCGGTACGGGTGCGGGTGGAGGTCTTGCGGAACAGCACGCCGACGACGGTGTCCGCCAGGGGGCGCGCGTCGTCGGCGGCGCCCGCGGAGAACTCGGCGCCGCGCCGGGCGATGTGCAGCAGTTCGTCGTCGGAGAGGTCGTCGATGGAGATCAGATGGCGGCGTTCGGCCTGGGGCATGGTGCTTCCTCCTGGGGGGAGCGGTCGGTGCGGTCTCAGCGGCCGAGCAGGGCGGCGCGGAGCACGCCGATGCCGTGGTCCAGTTCCTCGGGGGTGACGGTCAGCGGCGGCAGGATCTTGATCACCTCGTCGTCGCGGCCGGAGAGCTCGACGATGAGCCCGTGCTCGAAGGCGTACCGCTGGACCTCCTCGGCGCGCATGCCGCCGCCGGCCCGGCCGAGGTCGATGCCGAGCACCATGCCGCGGCCCCGGACGGTGATCTCCGTTTCGGCGGCGGTCAGTTCGGCGCCGAGGGCGGTCAGGGAGCGGGCCGGCACGGGCAGCCGCTCCACGAACTCCGGGTCGCTCCACAGTTCGGCGGCGGCGGTCGCGGCGACGAACGCGAGCTGGTTGCCGCGGAAGGTGCCGGTGTGCTCCCCGGGCTCCCAGACGTCCAGCCCGGGCCGGAAGAGGGTGAGGGCCAGCGGGAGGCCGTAGCCGCTGATGGACTTGGAGACGGTCACCATGTCCGGGACGATGCCGGACTCCTCGAAGGCGAAGAAGGTTCCGGTACGGCCGCATCCGGACTGGATCTCGTCGCAGATCAGCAGGATGCCGTGCCGTTCGGTGACGGCACGCAGCCGCCGCAGCCAGTCGGCGGAGGCCGGGTACACACCGCCCTCCATCTGCAGGGGCTCGACGATCACCGCGGCGGGCGCCTCGACCCCGGAGGAGGAGTCGGCCAGCAGCCGTTCGATGAGGGCGATGGAGTCGAACGGGCCCTGGGGGCCGTCCTCGTAGGGGATGAAGGTGACCTCGTCCTGGCCGTGCACTCCCCCGGCCCGTCGGGCGCGTCCGTTGCCGGTGACGGCCAGCGAGCCCCGGGTCATCCCGTGGTAGCCCCCGCCGAAGGCGAAGACCCCCCGGCGGCCGGTGGCCTTCCGGGCGAGCTTCAGGGCGGCCTCGACGGCGTCGGCCCCGGTCGGGCCGGAGAACTGCACGGTGTAGTCCAGGCCGCGGGGGCGCAGGATGTGCTCGGTCAGGGCCTCCAGGAAGGACCGCTTCGCCGCGGTGTACATGTCGAGGCCGTGCATCATGCCGTCGGAGGCGAGGTAGTCGGTGATCCGCGCCTTGATCGGGTCCGGGTTGTGGCCGTAGTTGAGGGAGCCGGCGCCGCAGAAGAAGTCGGTGAAGACCCGGCCGTCCTCGGCGTACAGCCGGGCGCCCTTGGCCCGGACGAAGACCGCCGGGAACTTGCGGCAGTAGCTGCGGACGTGGGACTCGTACCGCTCGAAGACGTCCACGTCGGGTGCCCCGGCCGCGCCGAGGGACGGGACGACGACGGGGGGAGGGGTGAAGGCGATGGTCATGGTGGTCGGTGGTCCTTTCGGTTCTCGCCCGTCGTGCCGGTCCTGATCCGGGACGGCACGCCCCGGCGGGACGGCTGCGTGGGGCGACTGGCGGCGGTGTGCGGTGGCGACGGCCGGGGGACGGCCGGCATCGGCGCCCCGGTGGGTTCCCGAGGGCGGTCGGAGGGAGCCCTCAGGAGCGGGCGTCCGCCACGGGGCGGCGTGTGCGCCGCCGGGCTCCCAGCACCGGCGCGGACGCCGAGGAGGCGACGGTGGGATAGCCGGGCAGGGCCGCGGCCAGCGCGGCCACGGTGGGGTGCTCGAAGAGGGCCCGGACCGGTACGTCGATCCCGAGGGCGGCCCTGAGCCGTACCGAGACACGGGTGGCGAGCAGGGAGTGGCCGCCGAGCTGGAAGAAGTCGTGGTCGACACCGATCTCCGGGATGCCGAGCACGTCCTCCCAGACCGCGGCCACCGCGCGTTCGCGGTCCGTACGCGGGGGTGCGCCCGTGGGGCCGCTGACGACGCCCCAGTCGGCCACCGGCGGCAGCGCCAGGCGGTCGACCTTGCCGTTCGGAGTCCGGGGCAGCGCCTCCAGGGTCACGAAGGCCTCGGGCACCATGTAGTCGGGCAGGGTGGCCAGCAGGGCCGTCCTCAGCTCGTCGTGGGAGGCTGCCGCGGCGGCCTCCCGCATCACGAGATAGGCGGCCAGCCGCTGGTCGCCGTCCGGGTGCGGCACCGCGCGGACCACCACGGCCCGGATGCGGCCGAGGGCAAGAAGCGCGGACTCGATCTCACCCGGCTCGATCCGGTGTCCCCGGATCTTCACCTGGTGGTCGGCCCGGCCCAGGATCTCCAGGGACCCGTCGGGACGCCGGCGCGCGAGATCGCCCGTGCGGTACAGCCGGGCGCCGGGGCGGTCGGCGAAGGGGTCGGGGACGAAGGCGGCGGCGCTCTGGGCCGGCCTGCCGTGGTAGCCCCAGCCCAGGCCGGTGCCGCCGATGTGGATCTCCCCGACGGCCCCCTCTGCCACGGGCTCCCCGCGGGCGTCGAGCAGCACGAGGCGGGTGTTGCCTCGCAGTCGCCAGTCCTCCGGGCGCCCTCGGGGGTCGAGCCGGGACGTGGTGGACCAGACGGTGGTCTCGGTCGGGCCGTAGAGGTCCCACACCCGCGCGCCGCCGTCCGCCAGCCGTACCGCGAGATCGGTGTGCAGCTTCTCGCCACCGCTGAGGATGTCGAGTCCGGCGCCCGGCCGCCAGCCGCAGTCCAGCAGCATCCGCAGGGTCACCGGGGTGGCCTGGACCAGGGCGGTGCCGGCGCCGTCGATCAGGGCAGCCATCCGCTGGGGATCGCGGGCCTGTTCGCGGTCGGCCAGCAGCAGCCTTGCCCCGGTCGTCAGCGTAAGGCACAGCTCCATGAGGGACGGGTCGAACGAGACCGTGGTGATGCCCAGGAACGTGGCACCGGGGCCGATCGGCAGACGGCCGGCCATGGCCGCCAGGAAGTGCGTGAGCGACCGGTGCTCGACGAGCACGCCCTTCGGCTGCCCGGTGGAGCCGGAGGTGTAGAAGATGTAGGCGAGTTCGTCCGGGCGCGGACGGTGCGGCGGCCCCGGGCGCGAGGCCCCGGGCGCCCGGGGGGCCTCGTCGTCGTCCAGGAGGAGGGTGCGCGCCCCGGACGTACGGCCGCCGGCCGTCTCCGCCAGACGGCCGGTGAGGGCCCTCTCGCTGACGATGATCCCGGCTCCGGAGTCCTGGAGCAGATGGCCGATCCGGGCGGGCGGGTAGTCCGGGTCGAGCGGAAGGTAGACGGCGCCGGCCCGGTGCACCGCCAGCAGGGCCGTCAGCAGACCGGGGCCCCGTTCCAGGAAGACGCCGACCGGAACGCCCGGGCCGGCTCCGGCGTCGGCGAGACGGTGAGCCAGCCGGTCGGCCAGGGTGTCCAGTTCGCCGTACGTGAGGGAGCCGCCGGGACCGCTGACCGCCACCGCGCCGGGGGTGCGGGAGACCTGCCGGGCGAACAGCTCCGTCCAGGGGACGTCGGGCACGTCCAGCGCCGTGTCGTTGCCCTGGGCCAGCAGTCTGCGCCGCTCGCGGGCGGGCAGCCCCTCGATCCCTTCGGTGAGCCGGGCGAGCGGAGCGTCCGGTTCGGCCACGGCGGCCGCCAGCAGGGTGACGAAGGCGGCACCGATCCGCTCGGCGGTGTCGGGGTCGAAGAGCGCGGTGGCGTACTGCATCCGGCCGGAGATCCGGCCGTCGGACCGGGAGAGGAGGTCGAGCGCCAGGTCGAGGGCGGTGCCCGACGCCGGGGTGGAGACCATCCCGGCGTCCAGGCCGGGGAGGTAGTCCGGCTCCTCGGGGAGGGGAAGCAGCTGGAAGGAGACCTGGAAGAGGGGGTTGCGGGACAGGTCGCGCCGCTGGGCCAGTTCGGTGACGACCCGCTCGAACGGCAGCTCGGCGTGGGTGAGCGCGGCCAGGGTGTCCGCGCGGACCCGGCCGAGCAGTTCGGCGAAGGACGGGGAACCGGTCAGGCTGGTGCGCAGCACCACGGAGTTGACGAACAGCCCGATCAGCTCACCGAGCGGGGGCCGCCCCCGGCCACTGACCGGGGTGCCGACGGCCACGTCGTCGCGGTCGGCCAGCCGTCCCAGTGTGGCCTGGAAGGCGGCGAGCAGCACCATGAAGCGCGTGGCCCGGTGTTCCCTGGCCAGCCGGTCGACCTGGGCGGCGAGTCCGGCCGGAACGGTGAAGCGGGCGATGTCGGCGGCGCCGTCCCAGATGGCCGGTCGCGGCCGGTCGGCGGGCAGCTCCAGGGGTTCGAGCCCGGCCAGCCGCTCACGCCAGTAGGCGAGTTGGCGCTCGCCCCGGGGGCCGGTGAGGCGCGCGGCCTGCTGGACGGCGGCGTCCGCGTACTGGAGGGGCAGCGGCTCGGGCTCTGCTCCCCCGCCTCCCGTGCGGGCCCGGTACCCGGCCGCCAGTTCCCGGGTGAGGACGGGCCAGGAGAAGAAGTCGAAGGCGATGTGGTGGACCACGATCAGGAGCAGGTGCTCCTGGTCGCCGAGGCGCACCAGCGTCAGCCGCAGCGGCGGCGCGGTGTCCAGCGGCAGCGGCCTGACCAGTTCGGCGGCGATCAGCGCGGTGAGCCGCGACTCGCGCTCCCGGGGCGGCAGGCTGCCCAGGTCCCGGTGGTCCCACGGCACCTCCACGACGGGCTCCACCACCGCCACCGGCTCGCCGTCGACGGAGGGGTAGCGGGTCCGGAGCACCTCGTGCCGGGCGATCACGGCTTCGAAGGCCCCGGTCAGGGCCTTCTCGTCGAGGTCCCCCCGGACGCGCAGCGCCAGCGGCAGCAGGTCGTCCGGCGTCCCGGGGCGCAGGCTGTCCAGAAACCACAGCCGTCGCTGTGCGAACGACATCGGCCGTCCGGAATCCGCCGTCCGGGCATCTGCGCTGTCCACCGGTCACCTCCATGGATGCGGTCTCGTCCGGGCCTGGGACCGGCTCCGGCATCTGCGAGTCTCCGCGTCCGCCCGGTCCGCGCCCAGAGAACTTCCGGCAGCCGCGTCGGCGGCCCACTCCTGCCCGGCACTCCCTTGCTGCTCCCGGCGGCCGTCGCGCGTGCCGCCCTTCGGTGCGGCTCACCGCAGAGGAGACAGGTTCCGGACCGGGCGGCCGACCGGGCCGCCGGCTGCTCCGGCCCTCCCTGCCCCCGGCTGCGACCGCGCCTAGAATCGAACCGTTTGTCCCCTCACGTACGGAGCCCCGCCCCATGCACACCCCCCACGATCCGTACGTCCGGGTGCGCGGCGCGCGCGAGCACAACCTCCAGGACGTGGACGTCGACATCCCGCGCGACACCCTGACGGTCTTCACCGGGGTCTCCGGGTCCGGCAAGTCGTCGCTGGCGTTCGGCACGGTCTACGCCGAGGCCCAGCGCCGCTACTTCGAGTCCGTCGCCCCCTACGCCCGCCGGTTGATCCACCAGGTGGGCGCCCCCGCCGTCGGGGAGATCACCGGGCTGCCGCCCGCCGTGTCGCTGGAGCAGCGGCGCTCCGCCCCCGGGGCCCGGTCGTCCGTGGGGACGGTGACCACGCTCTCCAACTCGCTGCGGATGCTGTTCTCCCGGGCCGGTGAGTATCCGCCGGGGGCCGAGCGGCTGGACTCCGACGCGTTCTCCCCCAACACGGCGGCCGGGGCCTGCCCCGAGTGCCACGGGCTCGGGCGCATCCACCGTACGGACGAGGGGCTGCTGGTCCCCGATCCCTCGCTGTCCGTCCGGGAGGGGGCGATCGCGGCCTGGCCGGGGGCGTGGCAGGGGAAGAACCTGCGGGATGTGCTGGACGCCCTCGGCTACGACGTCGACCGGCCGTGGCGCGAGCTGGACGCGAAGGACCGGGAGTGGATCCTGTTCACCGACGAGCAGCCGGTGGTGACGGTGCATCCGGTGCGGGAGGCGGGACGCATCCAACGCCCGTACCAGGGAACGTACATGAGCGCCCGGCGCTATGTGCTGCACACCTTCGCCGACACCAGGAGCCGCACGCTGCGGGCGAAGGCCGAGCGCTTCCTGACCAGTGTGCCGTGCCCGGTGTGCGGCGGGAGCAGGCTGCGCCCGGAGGCGATGGCGGTGACCTTCGGCGGGCGGACCATCGCGGAGCTGGCCGCGCTCCCCCTGTCGGAGCTGGCCGAGGTGCTGGCCGGGGTCCACGGCGTGGCGCACGGCGGCGGGGCGGGGGCCGAGCCGGTGGGCGGGGAGGAGACGGCCCGGGTGCTCGGCGCCGATCTGCTGGCCCGGATCGGAACGGTGACCGAACTCGGGCTCGGCTATCTGAGCCTGGACCGCACGGCCCCCACCCTCTCCTCCGGCGAGCTGCAACGGCTGCGGCTGGCCACGCAGTTGCGCTCCGGACTCTTCGGTGTCGTCTACGTCCTGGACGAGCCGTCGGCCGGTCTGCACCCCGCCGACACGGAGTCCCTGCTCGGGGTGGTCGACCGGCTCAAGGAGGCCGGGAACTCCGTCTTCGTCGTGGAGCACCACCTCGATGTGGTCCGGCGGGCGGACTGGCTGGTGGACGTGGGCCCGCTGGCCGGGGAGCACGGCGGGCGGGTGCTGTACAGCGGGCCGCCGGAGGGGCTGGCGGAGGTGCCGGAGTCCGCGACGCGGCGGTTCCTGTTCGACCGGGCCCCAGCGCCGGCACGGGAGCCGCGCACGCCGACCGGGTGGATCCGGCTCACCGGGGTCGAGCGCCACAATGTGCGCGGGGTCGACGCGGCCTTCCCGCTCGGGGTGTTCACGGCGGTGACCGGGGTCTCGGGCTCGGGCAAGTCGACCCTCGTCGGCCAGGTGCTCGCCGGCGTGTCGGCCGACCGGCAGTCGGCCGAGGAGGCCCCTGGAGCGGGCGCGCGGTTCTGCGCCACCGTCACCGGGCTGGAGGCGGTGGACCGGCTCGTCGAGGTGGACCAGAAGCCGATCGGGCGGACGCCCCGGTCCAACCTGGCCACGTACACCGGGCTCTTCGACACCGTACGGAAGCTGTTCGCGCAGACCGGGACGGCACGTGAACGCGGGTACACGGCGGGGCGGTTCTCGTTCAACGTACGCGGCGGGCGGTGCGAGACCTGCCAGGGCGAGGGGTTCGTCCCGGTGGAGCTGCTCTTCCTGCCGAGCACGTACGCCCCCTGCCCGGACTGCCATGGCGCCCGCTACAACCCGGAGACCCTGGAGGTCACCCTGCGCGGGCTGACGATCGCTCAAGTCCTGGATCTGACCGTGGAGTCGGCCGCGTCGTTCTTCGCCGGCACCCCGGCCGCCGAGCGCGCCCTGTCCACCCTGCTCGATGTCGGGCTCGGCTATCTGCGGCTCGGGCAGCCCGCCACCGAACTGTCCGGCGGCGAGGCGCAGCGGATCAAGCTGGCGTCGGAGCTGCAGCGCACCCGGCGCGGACACACCCTGTATCTGCTGGACGAGCCCACGACCGGTCTGCATCCGGCCGATGTCGAGGTGCTGATGCGGCAGTTGCACGGGCTGGTCGACGCGGGCAGCACGGTGGTGGTCGTGGAGCACGACATGGCCGTGGTCGCGGGTGCGGACCATGTGATCGACCTGGGACCCGGGGGCGGCGACCGGGGCGGGCGGATCGTGGCGGCCGGGACGCCCCGGGAGGTGGCGCGGGCGGCGGGGAGCCGTACGGCCCCCTATCTGGCGCGGGCGCTGGGCGGTTGATCCCGTACGGCCCCGAGCAGGGCACCGTACGGGATCAACTCCCGCCTCAGCGGCGGACTTTACGGGTCGCCCGCAGCCACTCCTTGTTCATCGCCGCGATCGACGGCAGCGGGATGCCCTTCGGGCAGGCGGTCGCGCACTCGCCGGTCAGCGTGCAGCCGCCGAACCCCTCCTCGTCCATCTGGGCCACCATGTCGAGCACCCGGGTCTCGCGCTCCGGGGCGCCCTGCGGCAGGACGTTGAGGTGGTTGACCTTGGCCGAGGTGAAGAGCATCGCCGAGCCGTTGGGGCAGGCGGCCACACAGGCTCCGCAGCCGATGCACTCGGCGTGCTCGAAGGCGAAGTCGGCGTCCGGCTTGGGCACCGGGGTGGCGTGCGCGTCCGGGGCCGTGCCGGTCGCGGCGGAGATGTAGCCGCCGGACTGGATGATCCGGTCGAAGGAGGAGCGGTCCACGACCAGGTCCTTGACGACCGGGAAGGCGGAGGCGCGCCACGGCTCGATGTCGATCGTGTCGCCGTCGGAGAAGGACCGCATGTGGAGCTGGCAGGTGGTGGTGCGCTCGGGGCCGTGGGCGTCGCCGTTGATGACGAGGCTGCACGCGCCGCAGATGCCCTCGCGGCAGTCGTGGTCGAAGGCGACCGGTTCGTCCCCGGCGAGGATGAGTTCCTCGTTGAGGGTGTCGAGCATCTCCAGGAACGACATGTCGGCGGAGATGTTGTCGACTTCGTAGGTGGCCATGGCGCCGGGCGTCTCGGCGTTCTGCTGGCGCCAGACGCGCAGGGTGAGCTTCATGCGTAGCTCCGCTGGGTGGGGTGGACGTACTCGAAGACGAGGTCTTCCTTGTGCAGGACGGGGGCGCCGCCGGTGACGGTGAACTCCCAGGCGGCGGCGTACGAGAACTCCTCGTCGCGCCGCTCGGCCTCGCCGTCCGGGGTCTGGGACTCCTCGCGGAAGTGGCCGCCGCAGGACTCGGCGCGGTGCAGGGCGTCGAGGCACATCAGCTCGGCCAGTTCCAGGTAGTCGACGATGCGGTTCGCCTTCTCCAGCGACTGGTTGAACTGTTCGCCGGTTCCGGGGACCTTGATGCGGCGCCAGAACTCCTCGCGGATCTCCGGGATGCGGGCGAGCGCCTTGCGCAGTCCGTCCTCGGTGCGGGCCATCCCGCAGTACTCCCACATGAGTTCACCGATCTCGCGGTGGAAGGAGTCGGGGGTGCGGTCGCCGTCGACGGAGAGCAGCAGATTGAGCCGGTCCTCGGTCTCGGCCACCGCCTCGGCCACGGCCGGGTATTCGGCGTCGACCTTCTCGGTGTGCGGGTTGCGGGCGAGGTAGTCGTTGATCGTGGACGGCAGGACGAAGTAGCCGTCGGCGAGGCCCTGCATCAGGGCGGAGGCGCCGAGCCGGTTGGCCCCGTGGTCGGAGAAGTTGGCCTCGCCGATGGCGAAGAGGCCGGGGATGGTGGTCTGGAGGTCGTAGTCGACCCAGAGGCCGCCCATCGTGTAGTGCACGGCGGGGTAGATCCGCATCGGGACCGTGTAGGGGTCCTCGTCGGTGATCCGCTGGTACATGTCGAAGAGGTTGCCGTACTTGGCCTCGACCGCCTTGCGGCCCATCCGCTGGATGGCCTCCGCGAAGTCCAGGTAGACCCCCTGCCCGCCGGGGCCGACGCCGCGCCCTTCGTCGCAGACGTTCTTGGCGGCGCGGGAGGCGATGTCGCGGGGCACCAGGTTGCCGAAGGCCGGGTAGATGCGCTCCAGGTAGTAGTCGCGCTCGTCCTCGGGGATCAGGTCGGCCGGGCGGTCGTCGCCCTTGGCCTTGGGGACCCAGATGCGGCCGTCGTTGCGGAGCGACTCGCTCATCAGGGTGAGCTTGGACTGGTGGTCGCCGGTGCGCGGGATGCAGGTGGGGTGGATCTGGGTGAAGCAGGGGTTGGCCAGGTAGGCGCCGCGCCGGTGGGCCCGCCAGATCGCGGTGGCGTTGGAGTTCATGGCGTTGGTCGACAGGTAGAAGACGTTGCCGTAGCCGCCGGTGGCCAGGACGACGGCGTCGGCGAAGTAGGTGTCGACCTTCCCGGTGACGAGGTCGCGGGCGACGATCCCGCGGGCCTTGCCGTCGACCACGATGAGGTCCAGCATCTCGGTTCGGGCGTGGAGTTCGACGCCGCCCGTGGCGATCTGCCGGGAGAGCGCCTGGTAGGCGCCGAGGAGGAGCTGCTGCCCGGTCTGGCCGCGCGCGTAGAACGTCCGGGAGACCTGGACGCCGCCGAAGGAGCGGTTGTCGAGGAGACCGCCGTACTCGCGGGCGAAGGGGACGCCCTGGGCGACGCACTGGTCGATGATCTCCACCGAGATCTGCGCGAGCCGGTGGACGTTGGACTCGCGGGCGCGGAAGTCGCCGCCCTTGACGGTGTCGTAGAAGAGCCGGTGGATGGAGTCGCCGTCGTTGCGGTAGTTCTTCGCCGCGTTGATCCCGCCCTGGGCGGCGACCGAGTGGGCGCGGCGGGGCGAGTCCTGGAAGCAGAACTGGACGACGTGGTATCCCTGTTCGGCCAGCGTCGCGCCGGCCGATCCGCCGGCCAGTCCGGTGCCCACGACGATGACCGTGTGTTTGCGCCGGTTGGCCGGGTTCACGAGTTTGGCTTGGAAGCGGCGGGTGTCCCAGCGCTCGGCGACGGGGCCCTCCGGGGCCTTGGTGTCGACGACGGGATCGCCGGTGGCGTAGTTGGTGTAGTCGGGCATGTCAGCTCACCACTCCGGTCATGACGGCGACGGGTACGGAGACGAAGCCCAGGGTCAGCACCGCCGCGAGGACGCCTGCGAGGGTCTTCAGGACGCGGTCGCGGGTCGCGTTGCCGACGCCGAGCGTCTGCGCGGCGCTCCAGAATCCGTGCTGGACATGGAGGCCCATGGCGAGCACGGCGACGATGTAGATGACGTTGCCGTACCAGGTGGAGAAGGTGTCTATGACGTTCTGGTACGGATGCCCGGCCTCGAAGCTGGTGTGGACGGTGCCGGTCGTCAGGTCGAGGATGTGCCAGACGATGAAGAGCGCGAGGATGATGCCGCCCCAGCGCATGGTCCGGGTGGCGTAGCTGGCACGGGGCCGCTTGTGGACGTACCCGGTGGGGCGGGCCCTGATGTCGCGGCGGCTGAGCTGGTACGCGCAGACGCCGTGCAGCACGACGGCGGCGACGAGCCCCACGCGGACGATCCACAGCGCCCACTCGTAGTGCAGGATCGGTTCGCCCATGGTGCGCAGCCAGTGGGCGTAGCCGTCGAACTCACCCGGCCCGAAGAAGATCTTCAGATTCCCGACCATGTGGGCGACGAGGTACCCGAGCATGATCAGACCGGAGACGGCCATGAGGGTTTTCTTGCCGACGGTCGAGTCCCAGAGCGTACGCGTCATCGACGGCCGTCGGTCCGTCCGCGTTGCCAATGCCATGGACACGACGGTAGGGGCGGGCGGCCCATCAGTCCAAGAGATGGTCTGGCTGATCTTCATAGCCTGTGCCTATCGAAGGCGGTAGCGTAGTGGTTATGCACTTCCAGCAGCTGACCTATTTCGTGGCCGTGGCCGAGACCCGGCACTTCACCCGGGCCGCCGAGGCCGTGCACGTGTCGCAGCCCTCGCTCTCCCAGCAGATCCGGGCGCTGGAGAACGAGCTGGGCACCGAGCTGTTCAGCCGGGCCCGGGGCAACATCACCCTCACCGACGCGGGCGAGGCGCTGCTGCCGCTGGCCCGGCGGATCCTGGCGGACGCGGAGACCGCCCGCCACGAGGTACAGGAGCTGGTGCAGCTGCGGAGCGGCCGGGTGCGGCTCGGGGCGACGCCGAGCCTCTGTACGGGGCTGCTGCCCGATGTGCTGCGCGCCTTCCACGACCGCCATCCGGGGGTGCGGCTGCTGCTGGAGGAGGGCGGTTCGCACGACCTCGTACGGCAACTGGCGCGCGGGGCGCTCGACCTGGCGCTGGTGGTGCTGCCTCTGCCGGCCGCCTCCCCCGCGCTGACCACGGTGGAGCTGCTGCGGGAGGACCTGGTGGTGGTGTCGTCCGCCGACGGGCCGGCGCCGGGACGGGGCGGCCGGGTGCGGATCGCGGATCTCGAAGGGGCGCCGCTGGTGATGTTCCGGCACGGCTACAACCTGCGGGAGCTGACGCTCGCCGCCTGCCGGGCGGAGGGGTTCGAGCCGTCGTTCACGGTGGAAGGCGGCGAGATGGACGCGGTGCTCGGTTTCGTACGCGCGGGGCTCGGCATCGCCGTGGTGCCGAGCATGGCCGCGGGCCGGGCGGGCCACGATCTGCGGAAGACCCCGCTCGCCGGGCCGGGCCTGCGCCGCACGATCGCCCTCGCGCACCGCAGCGACGTGGCCCCGCCCCGGGCGGCCCGGGAGCTCCAGCGGATGCTGCTGGAGCACGGGCCGGAGGCGGGGTGACCGGGAGCGCCGGGGACGGGCCGGAGAGCCGACCGGCCGGGTGCGCGGCGGAGGTACCCGGACGGGCCGGCCGGCAGCGGACCGTACGGGAACGGGGTGCCCCGGGAACGGGGCGGCCGGACCGGGGGCGGCGTGCCCCGGGAGCAGGATGACCCGGAAGCAGGATGACCGGGAAGCAGGATGACCGGGACGCGCGGCGGACGGGCCGCGCGCCCGGTCACACCGCGTCGGCCAGGAGCAGCGAGTGGATGCGGTCCGGGGCGCCGGGGCGGGCGTAGTACCACCCCTGGGCCGTGTCGCAGCCCAGCTGCCGCAGCTGCTCGGCCTGCGCCCCCGTCTCCACGCCCTCCACCGTGACGGCCAGTTCCAGGCTGTGGGCCAGCGAGACGATCCCCTCGACGATCTTCAGATCGACCGGGTCGGCCGGGTGCTGCTGCATGCCCCGGGTGAAGGAGCGGTCCAGCTTGAGGACGCTCACCGGGAGCCGCCGCAGATTGGCCAGGTTCGAGTAGCCGGTGCCGAAGTCGTCGAGCGCGATGTCCACGCCCATCTCGGCGAGTTGCCGCAGCGGCTTGAGGAGGTCGTCGTCGGCGCCGATGAGGGCGGACTCGGTCACCTCCAGGCAGAGCGCGCTCGGCTCCAGACCGGAGCGTTCCAGGACGTCCACGGTCTCGGCCACCAGCCGCGGGTGGTGCAGCTGGGTCGGTGAGAGGTTGACGTTGATCCGCAACGGGCCGCCGTCGCTGTGCCGCTCCTGCCAGAAGTTGGCCTGCCGGACGGACTCCTCCAGCACCCAGCGCCCGAGTGGCACGATGAGCCCGGTGTGCTCGGCCAGCGGGATGAAGCGGTCGGGGCCGAGCACCCCGTGCTGCGGATGGCACCACCGTACGAGCGCCTCGGCGCCGTGCACGGTCCCGTCGCCCAGGTGGACGAGCGGCTGGTACTCGATGAAGAACTCGCCCCGGTCCAGCGCGGCGGGCAGGGCGGTGGTCAGCCCGTGCCGGGTGATGGCCCGGGCGTCGGCCTCCGCGTCGGCCAGCTCGAAGCGGTTGCCGCCCGCCGCCTTGGCCCGGTACATGGTGATGTCGGCGCTGCGCAGCACCTCCGCGGCGCCGCGCTCCCCCGAGGGGCCCTCGACGACGCCGATCGAGCCCCGGACGGTCAGCTCGCGGCCGTCCAGCCGGATCGGGGTGGTGAGCACGTTGAGGATGCGCCCGGCCAGTTCGTCCACCGCCTCCGCGCTCCGCGTCCCGGTGGTCAGAGCCACGAACTCGTCGCCGCCGAGCCGGGCCACCATCTCGCCGGGCGCGGTGGCGCAGCTCTGCAGCCGGTCCGCGACCTCCACCAGGAGCCGGTCACCGGCCGCGTGGCCGAGGCTGTCGTTGATGGCCTTGAAGCCGTCGAGGTCCAGGTAGCAGAGGCCGAAGCGGGTGCCGTCCTTGGCGGCGAGGACCTTCTCCAGCCGCTCGAAGAACAGCGTCCGGTTGGGCAGCCCGGTGAGCGCGTCGTGGGTGGCCTCGTACCGCAGCCGCAGGTTGAGCAGGCGCCGCTCGGTGGTGTCCTCCATGAGCGCCAGCTGGTACTGCGGGCGGCCCTCGGGGTCGCGCAGCAGCGAGACGGTGAGGTTGGTCCACAGGACGGTGCCGTCGTTGCGGTAGTACGCCTTCTCGACCCGGTAGTGGTCGCGTTCCCCCCGTACCAGCTCGTTGTAGTACTTCCACACCTGCGGTGAGTCCTCGGGGTGGACCCACTCGTTCACCTTGTGGCTGCGGACGTGGTTCTCCAGGCCGCCGAACATCTTGGTGAGCGTGTCGTTGATCTCCAGGATGTTGCCGTCCAGGTCCGCGATGCCGATGCCGACGGCCGCGTCCTTGAAGACCGCCCGGAAGCGGGCCTCGGTGGCGTGCAGGGCCTGTTCGGCGTCCGAGCGGGCGGTGAGGGCCGAGCGGGCGATGGCCTCCTGCTCGGCGAGGGTCCGCTCGCGCAGGGACTGGGAGAAGCCGGCCGCCAGGGTGTGCTGGATCCGGGCGCACCGGGCGCGGGCGTCCTCGGTGGAGAGTTCGCCGGGGCCGTTGCCGCCGCAGTAGAGCACGAGGTAGGAGTCGACGACGCCGAGCGTGGCGCTGAGGGCGTCCGGGTCGGTGCAGTGCGCGTCGACCAGGGCCGCGCCGATCCGGGCGGCGGGCGATGCGTCGAACGGGTGGGCGTGCAGGGCGAGGCTGAGTTCGCGGGCGAGCGGCAGCAGGTGCCGTTCGAACTCGGGGCGGGTCAGGGAGGTGGCCGTCAGGGGGAAGATGGCCCGGCTCCAGATCGTGGCGAATCGCCGGAGCCGGCCCTCGGGGCCGTCGGGTTCCGCGTCCTGCTCGCCGGAGGACTGGGCGGGAATGCTCACGCCTTACGCCCAACCCCGCCGAAGCCCGAGAAGGCGTACGGGTCTTCCTGTCCGGGCGACTGCGGGGTCTCCGGCCGCCACTCGGGCATCGACACCAGCCCGGGCTCGATCAGTTCGTACCCCTCGAAGAACCCGGCGATCTCCTCGTGCGTGCGCATGATGAGCGGGTTGCGGATGTTCCGGTAGACGCCGACCGTGCCGTCCGCCTCCTGCCGGGAGAGCGGAATGCCGTCGTACGCGGCGTGGGTGAGGATGACCAGGCTGCCGGGGGCCAGTGCGTCACGCAGCTCGGCGACGGCCCCGTACGGGTCGTCGGCGTCCTCGATGAAGTGGAGGACCGCGACCAGCAGCAGCGCCACCGGCCGCTCCAGGTCGAGGAGTCCGGTGATCTCCGGGTGGGCGAGGATCTCCTTGGGCCGGCGCAGGTCGGCGGCGGCGATCACGGCGCGGTCGTTGCCGTCCAGCACCGCCCGGCTGTGCGCGACGGCGACCGGGTCGTGGTCGACGTACGCCACCCTGGCGCCGGGGTGGGCGGCCTGGGCGACCTCGTGGACGTTGCCGAAGGTCGGGATGCCGGAGCCGATATCCAGGAACTGGTCGATGCCCCGGTCGACGGCGTACCGCACGGTCCGCCGCATAAAGGCCCGATTGGCCTGCATGATCTTGGGAAGGCCCGGGAGGAACTCCATGGCCTTCCGCGCGGCTTCCCGGTCCACCTCGAAATTGTGCGATCCGCCCAGATAGAAGTCGTACATGCGGGACACGCTCGGCACCGAAATATCTATGCCTTGCGGTGCCCAGGCGGGACGCTCCATCGATGTCTCCAACAAGTTCGCCACGGCGATCCGGCCATGTTCATGGTCAGTGTTGACCAGAGGCTACTGATCGGCCGCCAAGAGAGCGAGTGGAAACGGAAATTAGCGATCCGTTATTGGTCACACTCCGGTGGCAACAACGGCCGGTCCGTCGCTGCGCGTACACATCCAGCGACGGACCGGCATGTCACTCGTCGATTCCCGGCGGTTCGGGGCCACTTGGGAGCTACTGGGCGGTTACTTCGCGGTCTTGACGAGCTTGGAGTCCGGGGAGACCGCGAACCAGGTGCCGCCGACTCCCTGCCCGTTCACGTCCCCCGGCTTCTCGTCCCCGGCGAACGTATAGAGGGGCCAGCAGTCGATGGTCTGCTGCTTGATGCCGTCGGGGCGGTCGAAAGTGACAAATCCCTTCTTGGTCACGCCTTCCACCGAGTTTTTGGACACGGGGGCGACTACCGGCCACTTCTTCAGGCACTCCCCGGAGCAGGCCGTCTTCATCGGCCATGCGGAGTCCTGGGTGAAGCGGTAAACCGTCATACCGCGCTTGTCCACGACGATGTCACCGAGTTCGGGGTCCTTGCGGACCGAAAGCCCCGCCGCGTCGGCCGGTTCGGCCTGTTCTCCACCGTCCGCGCCGTCGGCGCCGGCCGCCGCCTTCTTCCCGTCGGGGGCGGCGGCGAACCAGGTGCCGCCGACGCCCTGGCCGTTGGTCTGGCCGGGCGCGGTGTCCTTCGCATACCGGTACATCGGCCAGCCGTCGACGGTGAGCTGCTTGGAGCCGTCGGTCCGCACGACCTCGCCGAGCAGGGAGGCGTCGGTCCCGGCGGCGGCCGTGACATCGCCCGCGGGCACCACCGGCCAGGCCTTCTCGCAGTCGCCGTCGCAGTTCGACTTCGGCGGCTTCGCGGTGTCCTTGTCGAAGCGGTAGAGCGTGAACCCCTCGCTGTCGGTGAGCACCTTCCCGAGCTTCCGGCTGTCCTGCACGCCGAGTTGACCCGCCGCCTTGGGGGCCGGGGCGTCCGCCCCGGAGCCGTAGCCGCTCTCGGCCGGCTGCCGCGCCGGGGCCGCGTTGCCCACCGCCTGGCCGTTGGGCGAGGCCGTGCCCTGCTCCTGACCGCACGCCGTCGTCAGCGTCAACAGGGCCGCGGCGGTGACCGCGAGCGAGGCGTTGCGCCAGGTATTCATGTCGACTCCCGTAGTACGTCGTCGTGTTGTGCGCTCGGATGCGGCGCGGAGCCGCGCCGTCCATGGCCCTAGGTACGGGGCGTGGCGGGGGTCGCGTTCAACGCGGGCCGGGAAGAATTCGGCCGCCCTCCGACGGGGGCGGGCGGGCACCGGACCGTCAACCTGGCGCAAACATGAACGGCGGATTGTCCCACCATCAGGCGAATCCGCGCGGAGTCGCGTGTGTTGCCGCCCGGCGTCGATCATGCTCCGGGTCGTGTACGGATCCCGCATCGGGCGGCTCTCGACAGCCGCCGCACTCGTCTGGCTGGTCGCCGTACCGCCGTCGGCGCACGCCGACAGCTGCGCGGTGGCCGTCGTCGGGCCGGGCGACGGCAGTACGGCGGTCGCGGTGGCGGGGAGCAAGGGCTGTGCGGTCACCCCGCCGGAGCCCCCGCCGCCACCGCCTCCGCCGAAGCCCTCGCCGCCGCCTCCTCCTCCGCCGCCCTCCCCGGAGCCGCCACCCGCTCCGGAACCGCCGCCACCGCCACCGCCTCCTCCTCCGCCGCCTCCGGAACCGGCGCCGCCGCCTCCGCCTCCCCCGCCCCCCGCTCCGAAGGCCGTATCCGTGCCAGCGCCACCACCTCCGCCCGCACCACCGCCCCCGCCGGCGCCGAAGCCGTCACCCGCCCCGTCGGTGACGCCGAAGCCGCCGGAGGCCCGGCCGGTGGCGCTTCCCACGTACCGCAAGGCGACCCGCAAGGAGCCCCGGAGCGGGCCGTCCCTGGTGTCCACGACCCTGCTGATCACCGCCCCGGCGGTCTTCGCCGTCGCCGTGCTGCGGCCCCGATCGTCCCGTTGACACCGTCCCAGCTGACGAGGAGATATCCATGTCCGAATGGCTCGTCCTGAGCATTGCCATGGCGTCGGCCTGTGCGGTCGTGCTCACCATCGCCGTGCTCAACAACCGACGGGTCGCCGCCGACGACGATCCGTCCCAGACGCCGGACGTCATCGAGTACATGACGATGATGATCGGCGTGGTCTACGCGATCGTGCTGGGCCTGGCCATCGCCGGGGTCTGGGAGGGCCGCAGCGCCGCGCAGGAGTCCGTACGGCTGGAGGCGCAGGCACTGCACGAGGTGCGGGAGCGTTCTTCCGTCTACCCGGCAGAGGTCCGCGACACGATCCGCGCGGACCTGGACGCCTACGTCGCCCATGTCGTCGGCAAGGAGTGGCGGGTGATGGCCGAACAGGGCACCCTCACCGAACGGGGTACGGAGCTGCTGGCCCGGGTCCGGGCCGACGTCACCGACTACGAGCCGCGGACCGAGCACGAGGGGCAGGCGTACCAGCCGCTCGTGGACCAGGTGGCGGCGGCGGACGACGCCCGCAGCTCACGGGGGGAGAACGCGGGCGAGACCATGCCCGCGCTGGTGTGGTTCGGCCTGATCATCGGGGCGCTGGTGACGGTCGGGCTGATCTTCACCCTGCAGATCCGCAGAACCTTCCGGGAACTGCTGCTGGCCGGGCTCTTCAGCGCGCTGATCGCGTTCCTGCTCTTCCTGATCTGGTCCTTCGACTCACCGTTCGGCCGGGGCATCTCGGCCACCGCCTCCCCCTTCATCGACCTGTTCCCGGGGGCCGGCGGCTGACCTCTCCTCCCGGACGGCGGCGCCTCCCACCGGGGCGGCGGTGCCGCCGTCCGGGGCACAGGATGACCCGTTCGCCGGACCCCGATAGCGGCCGGTCCTCCCCGCTCCTAGCGTGTCGCGCATCGAGGTGCATTTTTCCTGCTATGTGGAAATTCGTTCCGCAGCTGCCCCTCGGGGAACCCGGAGGATCCACCATGCGCGCGATACGTGTCGCACCCCTCGCACTCCTGGGCACCGCCGCCCTCACCCTGCTGGCCCCGCCCGCCGCCCATGCCGCGCCGGACGGGGCCATCAACACGTTCAACCCGACCATCACCCCCTCGGTCGTCGCACCGGGCGGCCGGGTGACCCTGGGGGGCGGCGGGTGCACCGGCGAGACGACCGTCACCTCGGGCATCTTCGACACGACCGTGATCCCGAGCGGCAGCACCACGGCGACTGCGACCGTCGACACGGACGCCCGCCGGGGGGCGGTCTACGCAGTGACGTTCGCGTGCGGCTCCACCGGCACCACCCGCAACGTGAACCTCACCATCACCGCCGGAGCCACCGTCACCCCCACACCCACCACCACGACGACCCCCACCGTCAGCTCCACGGCCATCGCGCCGAGCGGGGTGCGCGGCGGGCTCGGCGGCAGCGCCGGGACCACGGACACCGTGCAGATCGCGGCGGGCGCCGCCCTGGTCCTCGCGGCCGCCACCGGCACCCTCTACTTCGCCCGCCGCCGCTCCACCGGCCGCCGGCACTGACGGCCACGTGATGCGGCCGCACGGCAGTCGCCCCGGGTCCTGATCCAGGACTCGGGGCGACGGGCGTATCGGGCCGGGCGGGAGGTCGGACGTCCTAGAACGCCGCATGGCTCGTCCGCCGACGCCGGACGAGGAAGACCGCGCCACCGACAGCCGCGGCGGCCACCAGACCGCCGCCGACCTGCATCTCCACGGAGCTCGGGCCCATCGAGCCGCCGAGCCCGCCCTGCGCGCCGTTGCCGGCGAGCACGGTGAACTTGTGCGTGGCGATCCGGTCGTTGTCGCTGCACTTCACGGAGAGGTGGTAGTGCCCCGGCGTGGTGTTGTGCCGGATGTGGGCGGTGGCGTAGTTGGTGCCGCCCGCCGACAGCTCGGTCGTCGGGAAGGCGTTCGACCAGACCTTGCCGCCGTGGCCGCAGCCCTGCGCGGTGACCTTCATGGTCGCGCCCTGGTGGACCGACTGCGGGTTGACGCTGACGTTGACCGGGCCGTTGGTGGCGGCGGCCATGGGTGCGGCGAGCCCGACGGCCGCGAATGCGGTCGCGGTGACCGCGAGAACGCGTGAAGCACGCATTGTGTGGACCTCCAGCGGGGGACGCCCCGGAGGCCTGTCCTCCGGGATGGATCGACGTGAACGCCTCCCATGACGAACACTCACCAGTCCGCTCCCGGCTCGCACTTCGGCACTGCTCCACCCCGGTGACGCGACACGCCGTACGGGAACCCCTGGATCTGACGGAGCCGCAGGTCACAGGGTGTCAGAACTTTTATCTGCTCATTACTCCGAAGGGCAGTCACCTCGGGAGCACCCCGACCGCACGCCCCGGAGGCCGGTCCGCGCCCGCCACCCGTTCGCCTCTCCCTGCATGCCGCCGGACCGCACCGCCCCTAACGTTCCAAGCGTCGCGACGAAGGGAGCACCATGGGCCAGGACTACGCTGCCGCCGAGCGGACCAGACGCGTGCCGTGGGGTGCCATCGCCCTGGTCATGCTCACGGGCCTCGCCCTGCTGCGCAACGGGGCGGAGTTCGGGGAGGCGGGCCCCCCGCAGCCCGCGGCCGCCGCCTCGCTGGATCTGGGCAGTGACACCGCGGGGCCGCCGGTGGAGGGCGAGCCGGTGCAGCCGCTGCCGTACGCCCCCGCCTCCCGGGTGCGGATCCCCACCATCAACGTGGACGCCCCGATCATCGACGTCAACCTGGACGCCGACGGCTGGATCGACGCCCCGCCGGCCGAGGACCCCAACCTGGCCGGCTGGTACCAGAACGGCATCTCCCCCGGGGAGCGCGGCACCTCCGTGGTCGTGGGCCATGTCGACAACACCTCGGGCCCGGCGGTCTTCTACGGCCTGGGCTCGCTCCAGAAAGGGCACCGGGTCGAGGTCGAGCGGTACGACGGCCGGATCGGGGTCTTCGAGGTGTACGGGGTGGAGGTCTTCTCCAAGAACGACTTCCCCGGCGCCCGGGTCTACGGCGACACGGGCCACGCGGAGCTGCGGGTGATCACCTGCGGCGGCTCGTACTCGAAGGCGGGCGGCTACGAGGGGAACGTGGTGGTCTTCGCCCGGCTGGTGGAGACGCGCTGACGGTGGCGGTGCTGCGGTGCCCCCGGCGGTGGTCCGCCGGGGGCACCGCCGTGCGCGCGGGTCTCAGACGCGCTGCGGCACCGTGATCCGGTACCCCTCGTCGATCAGCCGGGGGAGGTAGCGGCGCAGGGCCGCCACGCTCTGGGAGCGGTTGCCGCCCGCGTCGTGGGAGAGGACGACGACCCCGGGGGCCGCCCCGTCGAGCACACGGCGGACGATGGTGTTCGTACCCGGGGTCTTCCAGTCGAGGGTGTCGACGGTCCAGGCCATGGGCTCCATGCCGAGGTCGGCGCCGATCTCGAAGGAGTTGCGGTTCCACGCGCCGTAGGGGGCGCGGTACCAGAGCGGCGCGGCGCCGAGCGTGGTGTCCACGACCTCGCTGGTGCGCCCGAGTTCGTCGCGGATCGCGGCGCGCGAGAGCCCTGGGATCAGCGGGTGCGACCAGGAGTGGTTGCCCACCACGTGTCCGTCGTCGGCCATCTCGCGCAGCAGGTCGCGGTGGGTGTCGGCCATCTCGCCGCAGACGAAGAACATCGCGCGGACCCGGTGCTTGCGCAGGGTGGCCAGGATGTCGGGGGTGTAGCGCGCGTCGGGGCCGTCGTCGAAGGTGAGCACGATGGAGCGGCCGAGGTCGGGGAGCTTCTCGAAGGGCCGGGTGCGTACGGGAGGGACGGCGGGCCGGAAGCGCGGCGGGGCGGCCGCCGTCATGGGCTGGAGGCGGTACGCGGGCGGGCGGCCCGGTAGCCCGGCGGGCGGCCCCGCGGCCGCGGCGGGCGGGGTGCCCGCGGCGCGTGCGGGGCGGGTGGGCGTGGAGGCGGGGTCGGCGGCGAGCAGATGGACGGTGGCGGCGGCCCCGAGGCCGAGGGCGACCTTCAGCAGGGTGCGGCGGTCGGGCCGGAGGTGATCACTTCGCATCACCAACTGCTCGCACGGCCGGGCGTCCTCCCCGGTCGACGACACCGAGGGGCGCCCGATTTGTACCCGTTCGCCGCAGCGACCGGCGGAGGCCCGGGGCCTCCGTCCGCGCCTCCGCTCCACCGGTTAGCCTCGGAAGCGTGACAGAGCAGCAGTCCCACCGGTTCGAACGGGGTACGGACGGACCCAAGGTGATCGTCGCAGGGGTCGACGGCTCCGACTCGTCCATGCGCGCCGCCGCCTACGCCGCCGGTCTCGCCCGGCGGCAGAACGCCCGGCTGGCCCTCGTCTACGTCCAGCCCGTGATCCCCTCGGGCGCCGCGCTGGGCGTGCCCGTCGGGGGGACGACGGACGAGGTGGCGCGGGAGCTGGCCGACGAAATCCGGGAGTCGGCGGAGCGGCTGAAGGACACCTGGGACGTGCGCTGGGAGTTCCACACGTTCCGGGGCGACCCCTACAACGGGCTGATGTCGGCGGCCGACGAACTGACCGCCGACGCCGTGGTGGTGGGGGCCTCCGAGTCGGCGGGGCACCGGTTCGTCGGCTCGGTGGCCGTGCGGCTGGTGAAGGCGGGGCGCTGGCCGGTCACCGTGGTGCCGTGACCTCTCGACGGCTTCCGCCTACTCCCCCATCACCAGCCCGTCCTTCGCCGCGCCCCGGCCGAGGGTCACATCCCGGATGCGGTCGCGGACCGGGCGGTGGTGGTCGGCCCCGGCCTTGATGGAGGCGTTGAGGTCGACGGCGCGGCCGGTGGTGGTGTCGTACCACTGCGGGACGAACTCGGCCTTCGTGACCGTCCACCGCTCGCCGGGCCGCACGGGCGGGGCGAAGGTGAAGCGGCCCAGCGTGCCCTGGTTGCCGCGCGGATCCTGGACGCCCTGGTAGTTGATCATCGCGCCGGCGATCTGGTCGCCCATGCCGTAGACGACCCAGGTGCCGTTGACCTTCTCGTACGCCTGCGGGACGTGGGCGTGGGTGCCGATGATCAGGTCGATGTCGGGGCGGCCCCCGTCCTGGGAGGCGGTGAGGCGGTCGGCCAGCTCCAGTTGCCGGGCGTCGGGCGCGTCCTGCCATTCGGTGCCCCAGTGCGCGGAGAGCACGACGACGTCGGCGCCCGCACGCCGGGCGGCCCTGGCCTCGGCCACGATCCTCCGTTCGTCGATGAGGTTGACCGCCCACGGCTTCCCGGCGGGCAGGGGGATGGCGTTGGTGCCGTAGGTGTACGCGAGGTGGGCGACCTTCGCCGCACGCTTCCCGGGCCCCGCGGAGAGGATCGTGGGCTGCGCGGCCTCGGCGGCGGAGCGGGCCGATCCGGCGTGCCGGATGCCCGCCGCGTCCAGGGCCCCGAGCGTGCGGACGATCCCGTCGGCGCCGTCGTCCAGGGTGTGGTTGGAAGCCGTGGAGCAGGAGTCGTAGCCGGTGGCGGCGAGGGCGGTGGCGACCTCGGGCGGTGACGTGAAGGTCGGGTAGCCGGTGTAGGGGCCGCCGTCCTTCCCGTACACCGTCTCCATGTGGCAGATGGCCAGGTCGGCGCGGGAGACGACCGGCCGGACCCCCTTGAGCATCGGGGCGAAGTCGTAGCCCCGTCCGCCCGAGTCGGCCGCCGCCCGGTCGATGACGGAGGAGTGCGGCAGCACATCGCCCGAGGCCAGCAGCGTGAACGGACGCGGTACGTCGGTCTCCTGGCCGCCCGCGCCCGGTGCGGCGGAGGACGGCGCGGCCGGGGGCGCGCTCGGGGCGGGTGCCGGGGGCGGCTGCCCGGTGCAGCCGGTGGCCGCGGCGAGCAGGAGGGCGAGGGCGGCCACGGCGCCCGGTCGGGCGCACGACGACATCTGCATCTGCTCGACTCCATGTTCGGACGATGACGACGATCCGACTACACAGATCGTCATACCGCCGAAGCAAGGATCATTGCCGCATACCTAGCTGAACTGGTCGTACCGTCCGACCCCGACAGCCCCTTGACCGTTCGCCGCACCATTCGCCGCACTGTGCGACCGCTCGTCGCACGCCTCGGTGCACCGGGTGTTCCTGCGCCGCCGAATGCGTTCGGATACGCCAGGCGGCAGCGAGGCCGCCAGGGGGCCTCCCGCGGGAAAGGACGGACGTTCATGACGACCACGACGACGACCGATGAGCGGGCCATCGCGGAGTTGCAGCGGGAACACGGCCCGGCCCTCTTCCACTTCCTGCTCGGCCTCACCTTCGGGGACCGGCAGCGGGCCGAGGACCTGGTGCAGGAGACCCTGGTACGCGCCTGGCAGCACCCCGAGGCCTTCGACGCGCCCTACGACTCGATGCGCCCCTGGCTCTTCACCGTCGGCCGCCGCCTCGCCATCGACGCCCGGCGCTCCCGCCAGGCGCGCCCCACCGAGGTCAGCGACCTGGTGCTGGAGAGCACACCCGCCGAACAGGACACCGCCGACTCGGCCGTCCGCGCGCTGGACGTCCGCGAGGCGGTCCGCACCCTCAGCCCCGAGCACCGCGCGGTGCTGGTGCAGCTCTACTTCCGGGGGCTGAGCGTCGGCGAGACCGCCGAGACGCTGGGCATCCCCGCCGGGACCGTCAAGTCCCGTTCGTACTACGCGCTGCGGCTGCTCTCCCGCAATCTGCCCGGCTACTCCCCGAGGTCCTCCGCCCGCAGCAGGGCGAGCAGGAGCGAGGCCTCCGCCGTCTCCACGTAGTCGCGGGCGCAGGGGTCGCAGGACCGGAGGTGCCGGGCGACCCGGCAGGTCTCCTCAGGGTCCAGCGCGTCCAGGACGTACGCGCCCAGCAGCAGGCGCACATGCGGGTCATCGCCGGGGTCGGTGGTCATTCACAAGCCTCGCATCTCCTGGGCGATCCTCCGCTTCTGCCCACGCGGGGCGTCCGCCCCCGGTTCAATGCTGCGTAAAGCCCGGTAACGAACAAGGAAAGAGGCGAGACGGGATGCGTCCCGAGGATACGGATGGGGCCGGAGGGGACGGGCTGCCGGTGCCGATGGCCTGGCTGTGCACGGAGTACATCGCGGACGAGCTGTTACGCACCGGCGATCTGATGGAACCGACGACGCTGGAGTTCCGGGCCGGGCGCGACGCGCTCGCGCTCACGATATTCCTCTCCGGCCTCCTGGGGAACGCCCCGCTCCCCGGTGTGCTGTCCGAGGCGCGCGTCGACGAGCTGCGACTGCTCACGGCGTACGGGACCACCTGGCGGAGCTGGATCTGCGAGCGCCTCGCGGAGTCGGAGCGGGCGGCCGGACCGGGCGACCCGGACCTGACGCTGGCGCGGGCGGCCTGGCGGTGGCTGGAGGGGACCGAGCTGCTCGCCGCCGACCTCGACGCGATCGTGACCGCGCCCCGGGAGGCGGTCGCCGGACGCGGGCACGACAGCGAGGGGGAGGTCCAGGTCTGGACCCCGGCGTGGCAGCTGGGTCTGCCGCTGGGGCACTTGGCCGTCCATCTGTGCTGAGGAGGCCGGGCACGGGCCGGGACCGGGGTCGGGCGGGGCGCGGCGGCCGGGGGCGGCCCGGGGCAGGGCACCGAGCGCGGGACCAGAACTGAGGGCACAGGACCCAGTGCTCAGGGCTCAGGGCAAAGGCCCCACGGCCCAGGGCTCAGGCCCCACGGCTCGGGGCTCAGGGCTCAGGGCTCAGGGCTCAGGGCTCATGAACCGTGCACGCCCGCGCGGTACTTGGGCAGCCGGAGGGTGATCTTCATGCCCGCGCCGACCCCGGTCTCGATGACGAGCCCGTACCCGTCCCCGTACACCTGGCGGAGCCGCTCGTCCACGTTGAGCAGGCCGATGCCGGTGGAGGGGGTGGTGGCCTCGCCGCGCAGGACGCGGCGCAGCCGTTCGGGGTCCATGCCGCCGCCGTTGTCCTCGATCACCACCTCGGCCTCCGATCCGGCGTCGAGCGCGCTGATGGTGATCCGGAACGGGGTGTCCGCGGAGTGCTCGCGGGCCGGGGTGACGGCGCCCTCCAGACCGTGTTTCACCGCGTTCTCCACCAGGGGCTGGAGGCAGAGGAAGGGCAGGGCGACGGGCAGCACCTCGGGGGCGACCTGGAGGGTGACCGAGAGGCGCTTGCCGAAGCGGGCCCGGACGAGCGCCAAGTACTGGTCGATGGAGTGGAGTTCGTCGGCCAGGGTGGTGAACTCGCCGTGCCGCCGGAAGGAGTATCGGGTGAAGTCGGCGAACTCCAGGAGCAGTTCGCGGGCCTGCTCGGGGTCGGTGCGGACGAACGAGGCGATGGCGGCCAGGGAGTTGAAGATGAAGTGCGGGGAGATCTGGGCCCGCAGCGCCTTGATCTCGGCCTCGATCAGCTGCGTACGGGAGCGGTCCAGCTCGGCCAGCTCCAACTGGACGCAGACCCACCGCGCGACCTCCCCCGCCGCACGGGCCAGCACCGCGGACTCGCGCGGGGCGTAGGCGACGAGTGCGCCCAGGACCCGGTTCTCGACGGTGAGGGGCACGGCGACCGCCCAGCGCAGCGGGCAGTCGAGGTCGGCGCAGCCGCTGTCGAAGGCGGTGCCGCGCCCGCCCTCCAGCAGCTCCCCGACATGGTCCAGCACGTCCTTGCCGTGGTGGTGTCCGGCGCCGTCCCAGACCAGGACGCGTTCCCGGTCGGTGAGGCAGAGGGCGTCGGTGCCGAGCAGGGAGCGCAGCCGCCGGGCCGAGCGCCGGGCGCTCTCCTCGGTGAGCCCGGCCCGGAGCGGGGGCGCGGCGAGGGAGGCGGTGTGCAGGGTCTCGAAGGTGGCGTGTTCCACGGGGGTGCCGACATCGCTGGGGCGGAGCGGCCGGGCGGTCCGGCGGCCCAGCAGGAACCCGGTACCGAGCAGCAGCGCCACCAGGACGGTCAGGACGGCGATCCCGGCCCCGGTCATCGTTCCCTCCCGGGGGCCCGTGCCGAGGTGAGGGCCTCGGGGAGGTGGAAGCGGGTCATGGCCGCGTTGGTGCCGGGCGGTATCCGCCCCGGCGTGGCGAGCGAGACGAGGATCATCGCGAGGAACCCCACGGGGACGGACCAGACGGCGGGCCAGGCCAGCAGCGCGTGCGGCCAGCCGGGCGGGGTCACGGCCCCGCTCACGGTGATGGCGACGGCGAGGAGGGCCGAGCCGCCGCCGAGCAGGAGCCCCGCCACCGCGCCCGGCGGGGTGAGGCGGCGCCACCAGATGCCGAGGACGAGCAGCGGGCAGAAGGAGGAGGCCGAGACGGCGAACGCCATGCCCACCGCGTCGGCCACCGGCACCCGGCTGACCAGCAGCGATCCGGCCAGCGGCACGGCGATGGCGAGGACGGTGGCAAGCCGGAAGGAGCGCACCCCGCGCGAGGGCAGCACGTCCTGGGTGATGACCCCGGCGACCGCCATGGTGAGCCCGGAGGCGGTGGAGAGGAACGCGGCGAACGCCCCGCCCGCGATCAGCGCGCCCAGCAGATCGCCGCCGAGCCCGCCGATGACCCGGGCGGGCAGGAGCAGCACGGCCGCGTCCGCGTCCCCGCCGTGCCGCAGCTCAGGGGCGTACAGCCGACCGAGCGCCCCGTAGATGGGCGGCAGCAGGTAGAAGAGGCCGACCAGGGCGAGGACGGCGACGGTGGTGCGGCGGGCGTCGCGGCCGTTGGGGCTGGTGTAGAAGCGGACGACGACGTGCGGCAGCCCCATGGTGCCGAGGAAGGTCGCCACGATCAGTCCGTACGTGGCGTAGAGCGGGTGGTCGGCACGGAAGACGGCGAACTGGTCGTCGAAGCTCACCCGGGGGCGGCCGTCGCCCTGCCAGGCGAGGACCAGGAAGAGGGCGGGGACCAGCAGCGCGGTGAGTTTCAGCCAGTACTGGAAGACCTGGACGAAGGTGATGGAGCGCATCCCGCCCGCCGCCACGGCGGCCGCCACCACGGTCGCGACGAGCACGTCGCCGAGCCAGCCGGGCGCCCCGGTGAGGATCTTCAGCGTCAGCCCGGCGCCCTGGAGCTGCGGGACGAGGTAGAGCCATCCGGCCCCCACCACGAGAATGCTCACCACGCGCCGGACATGGAGCGATTCGAGCCGTCCCTCGGCGAAGTCCGGCAGGGTGTACGCCCCCGAGCGGCGCAGCGGCGCGGCGACGAAGACCAGCAGCACGAGATAGCCGGCGGTGTAGCCGACCGGGTACCAGAGCATGTCCGGGCCGTGCAGCAGGACCAGCCCCGCAACCCCGAGGAAGGAGGCGGCGGAGAGGTACTCCCCGCTGATCGCGGCCGCGTTGAGGCGGGGCCGCACGGTCCGGGAGGCCACGTAGAAGTCGGAGGTCGTACGGGAGATGCGCAGGCCGAAGCCGCCGACGAGGACGGTGGCGAGGACGACGAGGGCGACCGCCACCCAGGACGCCGTGTGGTCGGGGGTGCTCACGGTGCGGGGCGGCCCTCCACCAGCCGGGCGAAGTCGCGTTCGTTCCGCTCGGCCCGGCGCACGTACCACCAGGCGGCCAGGGTGAGCGGCGGGTAGGTGGCGAAGCCGAGCAGCGCCCACACGAGGGCGGAGCTGTTCAGTGCGGCGAAGAGGAGCGGCAGGGTGCCCGCGACGAGGGCCAGCACGGCGAAGACGGTGAGCCCGGCCCTGAGCTGGCTGCGCATCAGCGAGCGGACGTAGGCGCCACCGAGCGCGGTCTGCTCCTCGATCTCCGACTGGGTGCGGTAGCGGGGCAGCGGCCGCACCCGGCGGGGCTCTCCCGTGACGACTTCGCGCCGGGGTGCGGTCTCCTGTGACATGGGCCCGGAGTCTAGGCGGCGGTGGGCGGCGGTGGGAAGGTTTCGCCGAAGGGGCCGCAGGTCACGGGGTGGGTCCGGGGCTCGGGTCAGCGGCCGCTCTGGCGCATCAGCAGATCGCGCAGGGCCCGGGTGTGGCGGCGGCTGACGGCCAGCTCGGCCTCCCCGATACGGACGCTCATGCTCCCCGCGTCGAGCCGCAGCTCGTCGATGCGGCCCAGCGCCACCAGGTGGCGGCGGTGGATCCGGACGAAGCCGCGTGAACGCCAGCGCTCCTCCAGTGTGGTGAGCGGGATGCGGACGAGGTGGCTGCCGTTCGCGGTGTGCAGCCGGGCGTAGTCGCCCTGCGCCTCGGCGTACGCGATCTCGTCGATCGGGACGAAGCGGATGACCCCGCCCAGCTCGACCGGGATCTGGTCGGCGGAGGTGTCGTTGACCGGTGCCGACCGGTCCCCGACCTGTTCCGCGACCCGGCGCACGGCCTCCGCGAGCCGTTCGCGGCGGACCGGTTTGAGGACGTAGTCGACGGCCTTGAGGTCGAAGGCGTGGACGGCGAAGCCCTCGTGGGCGGTGACGAAGACGATGAGCGGGGGCGCGGCGAATCCGGCGAGGAGCTGGGCGACGTCCAGGCCGGTGAGGCCCGCCATGTGGATGTCCAGGAAGACGACGTCGATGGCGGAGGGGTCGTCGGGGCCGGCGTCCACGGCGCCGCCGATGCGGCGCAGCGCCTCGGTCGCCCCGGTGGCACCTTCGGCGCTGCGGACCCGGGGGTCGGCGCGCAGGAGGTAGAGCAGCTCCTCCAGGGCGGGTGGTTCGTCGTCGACGGCGAGTACGCGCAGCATGAGCCCGGAGTTTAGGGGCTCCGGGGCCTCCTGGCTTGAGTGAATCCCGGCTTGTTCCCGTACCGCAGTACATGCAGACGACCGAGCCCCACATCCGGGTGGGGGCCTATGCGCTGGGCGTGCTCGGGAGGGCCGACGCCTTCCGGTTCGAGGAGCACCTGGAGGAGTGCGGCCCGTGCCGGGCCAGGACGCGTGAGCTGGCTCCGGTGACGGCCCGGCTGGCGGTGGCCGGTCCGGTGGTCCGGCCCTCGCCCGGCCTCGCGGACCGGCTGGTCGCGGCGGTGGCGGCCCGGCGGCGACGGGCGGGCCGCCGGCGGGCCGCGCTGGTGGCCGCGGCGGTGGTGCTGGCGGTGGCGGGCCCGTTGGCGGTGGCGGCCGGATCCTCGGGCGGTCCGGCCGAGGGGGCGGTGGTGGAGCGGTGGGTGGGGGCGGATCCGGGGTCGGGGGCGGCCGCGGTGGTGACGGCGACGCGACGCGAGTGGGGTACGGCGGTGGCACTGGAGGCGGTGGGGGTGGAGGCGGACGGGGTCTGCGCGCTGGTCGCGGTGGGCCGGGACGGCAGCGAGGAGACGGTGAGCAGCTGGTCGGCCGGGGGTGCCGGGGCCGGGGGTCCTGTGGAGGTGGCGGGCGGGGCGGCGCTGCGCCCGGAGGGCATCGACCGCTTCGAGGTGCGGACGGCGGAGGGGCGGCGGCTGGTGACGGTGGTGCGGTGAGGGCCGGAGCCCGTACGGAGGGAGAGCCCGGGCCTCACCCCAGGAAGCCGGGGGCCCGCTTCAGGAACCAGGGGCCCTGCTTCAGGAACCCGGGGTCTCACTTCAGGAACTTGGACGTCCGCCGGTCGGCCAGGGGTTTGCCGCCGGTCTGGCAGGTGGGGCAGTACTGGAGCGAGGAGTCGCTGAAGGAGACCTCCAGGATGGTGTCGCCGCAGACGGGGCAGGCCTCCCCGGTGCGGCCGTGGACCCGCATTGCGCTCTTCTTCTCGGACTTGAGCTTTCCGGCCTCCACCCCGCCGGTGCGGGCCACGGCGTCCGTCAGGGTCGCGCGCATCGCGGAGTACAGGCGGGTGATCTCGTCCTCGTCCAGGTCGGCGGTCCGTTTGAACGGGGACATCTTCGCCACGTGCAGGATCTCGTCGCTGTAGGCGTTCCCGATGCCCGCGATGAGCCCCTGGTCGCGCAGTGCCCCTTTGATCTGGCGGCGCGCACCGGCGAGGACGGCGGCGAACGCGTCCCGGTCGAAGGCGTCGGCCAGCGGGTCGGGGCCGAGGCGGGCGATGCCCGGAACGTCCACGGGGTCGCGGACGAGGTGGACGGAGAGGCTCTTCCTGGTGCCCATCTCGGTGAGGTCGAAGCCGTCGCCGTCCGCGGTGACCAGGCGCAGGGCGAGCGGGCTCTTGCCGGGGCGCGGCGGGGCGGCGGGGAAGGAGTCCTTCCAACGGAGCCAGCCCGCGCGGGCCAGGTGGGTGCAGAGGTGCAGCCCGCCCGCCTCGATGTCGAGGAACTTGCCGTGGCGGGCCACCGAGGTGACGGTGGTGCCTTCGAGAGCGGTCGGCGGCGGGTCGTACGTCTTCAGGACGCTGATCGCGAGCGGGAGGACGCGGGCGATCTCCTTGCCGACGAGGTGGGCGTCGAGAAAGACCCGCAGGGCTTCGACTTCGGGCAGTTCGGGCATGGTTCCAGCCTGCCGCAGGCGGCGTACGGCTGCCTGTCAGGTGACCGGCTCGGGCACCCGGGCACCCGGCCGGAGGCCCCCCGTCACCAGAGCCTCCAGCTCCGCGAACTCCTCCGCCACCGCCTCGGCCAGCCGGTCCAGGTCCGGCAGCGCCTTGCCGTCCGCCACCAGGCCCACATGGACCCGGCCGCCGTACGTCGAGAGGGCGACGGCCAGCGACTGGCCCCGGGCCAGCGGGGCCATCGGGTAGAGGGCGCTGAGCGGGCAGCCGCCGAGCGAGAGCGCGGAGCGGGGCAGCGGGACGCTGGTGACGAGCAGGTCGAAGAGCATCCGGGCGGCGTTGGCGGCCAGGGGCGCGCCGAACCGGTGGGCCAGGGGGTGGAGTTGGTCCGCCAGTACGGCGACGGCACCGGCCCCCTTCAGCGGTCCGGCCGCCTTGTTGCGGTCCATCGCGGCGCGGACGGCCCAGAGCCGCTCGCGGGGGTCGGCCGCGCCGACGGGGAGGTCCAGCAGATACGCCGAGAGCCGGTTCCCGGTGATAGCGACACCCGGCCTGCGCCGGGAGACCGGGACCAGGGCGCGCGGGTCGGCGCCGGGGAGGGTCTCGCCGCGCCCGGCCATCCAGCGGCGCAGGGCCCCGGCGACCACGGCGAGCAGGATGTCGTTGGCGGTGCCGCCCTCCGCGCGGCGGATGCGCTGGAGGGCGGTGGCGTCCAGGTCGGCGGTGGCCAGGCGCCGGGTGCCGCTGGAGGGGGCGGTGAGGGCGGTGGGGCGCAGGTCGAGGCGGCCCGCGCGGACGACGGAGGCGCCGACGCCCAGGGCGCGGCCGACCTCACCGATCCGGCCGAGCGCCAGACCGGCCAGCGCGCGGGGGTCGGGGAGCCGGGAGCGGGGCGGGACCGCGGGGCCGCGCGGGGTGGGCCGGGCCGTGGCGGCGGCGACCTGGTCGAAGATCCCGGCGCCGATGGCGACCGCCCGCATCCCGTCGGCCAGCGCGTGGTGGAGCTTGACCAGGACGGCGAAGGGACCGCCGTCGCCGCCGCCGATCAGATACAGCTGCCAGGGCGGCAGCCCGCGCTCCAGCGGCTGTTCCATCAGCTCCCCGGCCAGCCGGGTGGCCCCGGTCATGAAGTCGCCGTCCGGCACCGCCACGCGGCGTACGTGCCGGTGGACGTCGAAGTCCTTGTCGACGGTCCAGGCGGCGCCGCCGACCGGCAGCAGGACGTCCCGTACGCACATGCGCAGCCGGGGGACGGCGGCGGCCCGGGTGCGGAGCAGCTCCAGGACGTGGTCCGGGGTGGCGCCCGGGCCGGGCGGCGGGGCGAAGACGGCGAGGGCGCCCAGGTGCATGGGGTGGGCGTCGGATTCGAGGTGCCAGAAGGCCAGGTCGAGCGGGGCCAGGAGTTCGGTACCCAACAGGGGCCTCATGTCGTCGGGGGCGGAGCGGCCGTACCTCCGCAGTCAATCGTTCGAGGTCGGTTACGGTCAAGCACAGACATGTTACGTACTGTTACGGAACCGGTCCCCCGTGCATCCCGGCCGTCCGGGCTCACGACCGGTCGGGGATCAGGAACTCGCACCAGACGCACTTGCCGCTCCCCCGGGATTCCACGCCCCAGACGTCGGCCAGCCGGTCGACGAGCATCAGCCCTCGCCCGGAGACCCCGTCGGAGCCCGCGTCCCGGCGCCGGGGCAGGGCGCTGGAGCGGTCCTCCACGTCGACGCGGAGCCGGCGCTCGGAGCCGGCCATCACCCGGATCGTGACCACGGCCCCGCCGTCGGTGTGCATGAGGGCGTTGGTGATCAGCTCGTCGGCGGCCAGTTCGATCTCGTCGGCCCGCTCCTTCGCCCCCCAGGCGCGTACCGCGGCCCGGATCATCTGCCGGGCCGAGCTGAGCGCCTCGGGGTCGTTCTGGGCGACGTGCTGGCGGAGCCTGCCGCCGGGCTGCGGGGCCTGGGCGGCCCGGCGGCGGAGCAGCAGGAGCGCCACGTCGTCCTGGCCACCGCGCACGTCGACGGCGTCGCAGAGGTCGTCGGCCAGTCTCTGGAGGTCGTGGGGGCCGTTGGAGACGAGCGTGGTCAGCAGTTGCATGCCCTCGTCGAGGTCGGAGCCGGGCAGCTCGACCAGACCGTCGGTGAAGAGGATCATCGTCTGGCCGGGGTCGAGCTCGGCCGTGGAGACCGGGTACTCCAGCCGCCCGAACTCCGCCGAGAGCCCCAGCGGCAGCCCGCCCTCGGCCGGCATCCGGCGGCAGCTCCCGTCCACGTCCCGTACCAGCGGGTCGACATGGCCCGCGCGGACCACCTGGACGACCCCGGTGGTCAGGTCGACCTCGGCGTAGGTGCAGGTGGCGAAGCGGTCGGTGTCCAGCTCGTGGAGGAAGACGGAGGCGCGGGCCATGACGGTGGCGGGGCTGTGCCCCTCGGCCGCGTAGGCCCGCAGCACGATGCGGAGCTGCCCCATCACGGCGGCGGCGTGGGTGTCGTGCCCCTGGACGTCCCCGATGACGGCGCCGACCCGGCCGCCGGGCAGCGGGATGAGGTCGTACCAGTCGCCGCCGATGTCCCGGCCGAGCCGGGCCGAGCGGTAGCGCACGGCGACCTGCGCGCCGGGGACGGAGGGGATCCGGCGCGGCAGCATCGCCTGCTGGAGCCCCTCGGCGAGGTCGTGCTCCTGCTCGTAGAGCATCGCGCGCTGGAGGGACTGGGCGATCGAGGTGCCGAGCGCCATGAGGAGGTTGCGCTCGTCGGGGGTGAAGCCGGCCTTGTCCCGGTAGAGCAGTCCGAGCGCGCCGATCGGGCGGGCCTGGGCGATCAGCGGCATATAGGCGGCTGAGGTGATGCCCAGGTGGCTGATGTTGGGCCAGAGGATCGGGTAGGAGGTGGCGAAGTCCTCGGCGGACTCGATGAAGCGCGGGGTGAGGGAGCGGACCACCTCGCTCATCGGGTACTGCTCGTCCACCCGGGTGAACCGGGTGCCGGGGACGTAGGCACCCTCGGGCCCGTCGGCCACCAGGTGGATGCGCCCGGACTCCAGCAGCCCCATGACCAGGCTGGTGGCTCCCAGGTGGGCGAGGCCCTGGGAGTTCTTGAGGACGGCGATGACGTCCTTGACCGTACGGGCGTGGGCCAGGGCCGCGGTGGTGCCCTCGACCAGGCTGGTGCGGTGGCGGCGCTCCTCGTCCAGCTCGCGCCGGGCGTTGGAGTCGGCCAGTTCCTGGGTGGCGTCGCGGACGATGCCGATGATCCGGTGGGGCCGGCCGTTCTCGTCGCGGCGGACGAAGCCCTGCGTGTGGGTCCAGCGCAGGGTGCCGTCCCGGCGCTGGATGCGGAAGTAGGCGCCGTAGGTGGTCCGGCCGCTCTTGAGCGCCTGCGAGACCATGCCGTCGAGCCGCTGGGCCTCGTCGGTCGGCACGCGGTGGGCGAGGGAGGCGGGCCGGTTGTCGTACTCCTCGGCGGTCAGGTCGAGCACGTCGAGGGCGGCCCGGTCCATGTGCATGAGGCCGGTGTCCAGATCCCAGTCGAAGCTGCCCATTCGGTTCAGGGCGAGGCTGAGGTCCGGGTGGGCGGGCCAGTCGTCCGGGAGTGACAGGGCACCCGCTACCCGATCATCCATGGAGGCCACTCTGCCACCATTTGTCCGATTCTTCGAGCGATCCGTACGCCGTCCGGAGCAGACACCGGAGAGCCCGGCGACGACTCCGGGGCGCCCGGTCAGCCGGCGAAGGGCTCGGGGGCACCGGCGTCCGCGTACATCGGCTCGTCCGGCCCGCCGAAGTCGTCGGGCTCCCCCGTCCCGTCCGGGTCGCCGGGGAGGACCTGGGTCGGCTCCGGCACCACGCCGGGCTCCTCCTCCCACCCCCACGGCCCGTCGCTCGGCGCCTCGTCGAAGTCGTCCGGCGTCTCGGTGCCGGGGTCGGGTTCGGGCTCCAGCGGCGGCGGGCAGCCCGGGGGCGGTTCGGCGGGACCGCCGGTGGCCGAGGGGTCCGGGCAGGTGGTCCCCTCGGGCCGGGCGGGGGCCGACGGGGTGCCCGGCGGCGGTACGGGGTCGGAGGGACGGGCGGGCGAGGGGAAGAGCAGGTCCTCGCTCGGCTCGAAGGGCGGCGGATGGGCCGGGGCCCGGTCGCGCTCGCCGTCATCTCCGGCGGCCCGCTCGATCCAGGTGTTGTCGTCGGCGTCCACGATGACCAGGGCGGTGAGCGGCTGTACGCCGGGGTCGATCGCCAGGATCCGGGCGGGGTCGTAGCCGGGCCAGCGCTCGCCCCGGTGAGTGGCCCCGCCCTTCGCCGCCACCGGCCGGTCCAGCGGATTGCCGCAGGTGCAGCGGACCCGGGGCAGGCCCCGGCTGTCGACCAGGACGGCGGTGCCCGCCTGGAGCACGGCCTGGAAGGCGGTGGTGGCGCCTGCGCTGAAGCCGTGGTTGGTGACCTGGGCGTCGGCGCGCAGGACCACCGGGGTGAGCGAGCGCAGATAGCCCGGGATCTGCACGGCCTCGACCCCCGCCACCTCGGCGAAGGCGCGCGCCCGGTCCTGGTCGGCGGTGAGCAGCCGTGCCTGCTGCTCGACGTCGCAGGCGGCCTCGGAACGGACGCCGCCGTAGAGCCCGGGGAGAGCGCCCGAGACCCGATGGGCCGTCCGGGTGGCGGCCCCGTCGCCCTCCTGCGGCGAACGCGTGACCGTGGGCGAGGGTGCCGGCCGTGCCGTCGACTCCGTGAACGGCCCGGGGCCAGGCTCGCCGAGCGGCTGGAGGAGGACGTCCTCGGCCTCCGCCGTGCCCGTGGTGCCCTTCGTGGTGCGGTCGACGGCACTCTCGCAGCCGACGACGGCGAGCAGGACCCCGGCGGACAGCGCGACGAGCGCGCCGCGCCGGAAACGTCTGGGTGAGCGCACGGGGCTCTCCTGCCTGTCCATGGCGAACGGTCCGATCCGGTGGACCCGAAGGTCCGTCACCATCTGTGCCGCACCGGACCGCGGCCCGCAAGCGGACAGCGGCAGCCGGGACGAGACCCGTCTTGAACGCGTTCAAGAGAACCTCTAGGCTCACTCCAGAAGTTGAACGCGTTCAACACTGGGGGTGGGGTCATGACCGTGCTGGTCAACGTGATCGTGATGGTGGGCATGCTCCTGGTGGTCCCGGCCGGGCTGCGGCTGACCGGACTGGCGGAGCTGGACCGGATCCGCCGGCTCTGGCCCCTCTTCGCCGCGCCCGGCACGGTGGCCCTCTGGCTGCCACGCGGTCCCACCGCCACCGCACTGGCCCTGTGCTACGCACTCGGCACCGTGCTCCTCGCCCTGCACGCCCCTCGCCGCGCCCTCCGGGGCCGGGACCGCTCCCCCGCCGGGATCGCCCTGCTCACCGCGCTCGTCACCCCGGCCGTCGCCGCGCTCGCCCTGGTCGCGGAGCGATGGGGCCACGAGCTGTTCGGCTTCGGGCTGGAGATCCTCGCGCTGACCGTGCCGCACTTCCACTTCGCCGGATTCGCCGCCGCCCTGGTCGCCGGGCTGGTCTGCCGGGTCGACGACGGGCCCGCGGGCCGGTTCGCCGCCCTGAGCGTGCCGCTGGGCACCCTGCTCGTCCTCGTCGGCTACTTCATCGGGGACTGGGCGGAGCTGGCCGGCGCCGCGGTCCTGACGGCCGGGATGTGGACCGTCGGCCTGCTCACCTGGCGGCTGGGGCAGGCGGCGGGACGGGACCGGACGACCCGGCTGCTGCTGTTCGCCTCGGCCGCCGTCCTGGTGGCGACCATGCTGCTCGCCCTGAGCTGGGCGGTCGGCGAGGCCACCGGACTGCCCCACCCGACCCTGGCCTGGATGGCCGCCACCCATGGCCTGGGCAACGCGCTGGGCTACGCCCTCTGCTCGCTCCTGGCCTGGCACCGCATCCGCACCCTCCACCCTTCGGAAAGCAGGACCGCATGAGCACCCTCACCTACCCCGAGACCGGCGCCACCCGCCTCGGCCCGCTCCCCCGGGGCTACCACCACCTGCACCACCGCACCCGCGTCGGCCGGGGCGCGGACGACTTCGCGGCGGCGGGGGCCGCGGTCACCGAGTGGCGGGTCCACAGGGCCTCGGGGGTCCGGATCGACGCCTCGGCCGCACGCGCGGAGCCCGGGGCCTCCGTCCGGGTGTCGCTCGGCGTGGGACCGATACGGGCCACCGCCCCGTGCGAGGTCGTCTGGACGGCGTACGGGGAGGAGGGCCGCACCGGGTTCGCCTACGGCACCCTCACCGGCCACCCGGAGCAGGGCGAGGAGTGCTTCGTGGTGGAGCTGGCGGACGACGGCACCGTCTGGTTCACGGTCATGGCCTTCTCCCGACCCGCCGCCTGGTACACCCGGCTCGCCGGACCGCTCGTACCGCCCGTCCAGCACTGGTACGCGCGGCGGCTGGGGCGGACGCTGCGCGGGCTCGTCGCGGCGGGCTGAACGCCGGCGCCGGGCCGGTACCGGCGGGGACGCGGTGGTCCACCGCCGACGGCTCCCGGCCCAGCGGGCCGGTCCTCCGGCGGACGCCGGCCCCGATACGCCCGGTCGCCCTCCTCGTCGCCGCCCCGGGCGCCGTACCTGTCGATCGTCCAGGTGGGGCAGGTCTGCTACGGATTCGGCCGGAAGTCATGGTCGAGGTCACTGCCGACCGGGTCCCGGGCGAGAACACCGACCGGCCGGGGTACGGCTCGCGCGGCCGGGCGGCGTACGGCGGCCGGCGGGACCGCACCTGCGTCGGGGAATGGTTGCGGCCCGCCTCCCGGCCGCTCCCGCCGGAGCGGGAGGACCGGGAGACGGGCCGTGGGACGTGATCCGTGCCCGGGCGGGCGGGTCAGTCGATGCCGGGCAGGATGTGGGGCTCGGCCAGGTCGTCCTCGTAACCGGCCAGCCGGATCGGCGCGGACCGGGCCCACACCTCGATGTTCCGGAGCTTCTCGGGCCGGGCCGTCCGCTCCCCGTACCGTTCGGCGGGTCGCTTCTCGCGCATCGTCAGTTCTGGTGTCGTCACCGCGCACTCCTCTGTGTCGCGTCACCCAGGGGGTCGCCGACGCTCCGGCTGCGACACCGGAGATCGACCGCCCTGTGGTGGGGCAGGGGCTGGGGATATGTCGGTCGCGGTGGCGCCGTGTCGGGGCGGGACGGCGGTCGGGTTGCAGACCTGTCCCGGGACGGTCGGGGAGTTTTCGTGGGCTCCTCGATGGCGTCCGTTCGCCTCAGAGTAACCAAATGAGCGGCTTCACGCTCGATAGAACGTGTGGAGTGGGTCACTTTCGGCCACTTCGAAACGCGCAGACCCGGCCCAGGGCGGATCCTGGGCCGGGTCTGCGGCCGTCACGCGGAAGGTGCGCTTCCGGTTGAGCCGGTCGGGTGGCACCGGCCGAAGCCGGGCCTACCAGTTCGCGGGGGCGTAGTCCTTGAGGAAGCAGCCGTAGAGGGCCTCGCCGCCCTCACCGCGCACGATCGGGTCGTAGACCCGGGCCGCGCCGTCGACGAGGTCCAGGGGGGCGTGGAAGCCCTCCTCCGCCAGCCGCATCTTGTCCGGGTGCGGGCGCTCGTCGGTGATCCAGCCGGTGTCCACGGCCGTCATCAGGATGCCGTCCTTCTCGAACATCTCCTGGGCGCTGGTGCGCGTGAGCATGTTGAGCGCGGCCTTGGCCATGTTGGTGTGCGGATGGCCCGCGCCCTTGTAGCCGCGGCTGAAGACGCCCTCCATCGCGGAGACGTTCACGACGTAGGAGTGCCTGGCCGCGGTGGCGGCCATCGCCGGGCGGAGCCGGCTGATCAGGATGAACGGCGCGGTGGAGTTGCAGAGCTGGACCTCCAGCAGCTCGATCGGTCCCACCTCGTCCACCGTCTGGATCCAGCTGTTGGTGTGGTGCAGGTCGGGGACGAGCCCGCCCGCGTCGATCGCGGTGCCCGCGGCGATCCGGGCCGGGGAGGCGGAGCCGGTGACCAGGGCGAGGTCGGTGACCTCCTGGGCGCTCAGCCCCTCGGTGCGGGCGCTCGGCAGCGCGGCGACGCGGTCGACCGTACCGCTGTTGAAGGTGCCGATGACCTCGGCGGGGGGCAGCACGCCCGCCGGCAGCGGGGCGGACTCGGCGGCGACCAGCTCGCTGTAGGCCTGCGGGGAGCGGCGCACGGTCTGGGCCGCGTTGTTGATCAGGATGTCGAGCGGGCCCTCGGCGGCGACGGAGTCGGCCAGCGCGACGACCTGGGCCGGGTCGCGCAGGTCGATGCCGACGATCTTCAGCCGGTGGATCCACTCGTCGCTGTCCTCCATCGCCTTGAAGCGGCGGATAGCGTCGTTGGGGAAGCGGGTGGTGATCGTGGTGTGGGCACCGTCGCGCAGCAGCCGCAGCGCGATGTACATGCCGATCTTCGCCCGGCCGCCGGTGAGCAGCGCCCGGCGTCCGGTGAGGTCGGTGCGGGCGTCGCGGCGGGCGCGGTTCTCCCTGGCGCAGGACTGGCAGAGCTGGTGGTAGAACGCGTCCACCTCGACGTAACGGGTCTTGCAGATGTAGCAGGAGCGGGGGCGCCGGAGTATCCCCGCGATCTCCCCGACGGTGGAGGAGGAAGGGAGGACGCCCTGGGTCTCGTCGTCGATGCGCTCGGCGGAGCCGGTCGCGGTGGCCTCGGTGACGGCCCGGTCGTGCGCGGTCTTCGCGGCCCGGCGCTCCTGGCGGCGGCGCTGCTTCACGGTGCGGTAGATCCCGGCGGTGGCCCGGCGGACGGCGATGGCGTCCGGGTGGTCGACCTCGATGCGGTCGAGCTCGTCGAGCACGCTCAGGCAGACGGCGAGCCGCTCCGGGTCGATTCCGGGACCGAACTCGTCGATTCCGGGAGCGAACTCCGGGCTGTCCTCTGTCACCGTCATTGCCGTTCCTCTGCCGTCTCCATCTCGCCGCGGGTCGGTATCACCGCAGGCCGAAACACCCGCTCAAGTCTGCCATGCGCGCGAGGCTGCTCCGTTCGGACGGGTTCCCGGGGCCCGGGAACCCGAGCCGAAATCCTCCTCGAAACTTTTCCGGACCAGGGAGGCATGACTTCGAGATGGCCGGGAAGACGACCGTCCGACACATTGGGTAGCAGGGAGGGTGACACCATGACGGCGATGTCAGTGCGAGCCACTGGAGCGACGGCACCGCTGAGCGACGAACTGGTGGACACGCGGACGGACGCCGGTACCGAGGAGCTGCCCTGGGTCGAGGACGCGGGGAAGGTCGCTCCCAAGGACGCGCGGGCCCTGTCGAAGGTCTTCTTCGACCGCCTCCAGGTGCTGGAGGAGGGGACGCACGAGTACCAGTACGCGCGCAACACCCTGATCGAGATGAACCTCTCGCTGGTCCGGTTCGCGGCCTCCCGGTTCCGCAACCGCGGCGGTGACGACACCGAGGACATCATCCAGGTGGGCACGATCGGGCTGATCAAGGCGATCGACCGCTTCGACCTCTCGCGCGAGGTGGAGTTCGCCACCTTCGCCGTCCCCTACATCGTGGGTGAGATCAAGCGGTTCTTCCGCGACACCACGTGGTCCGTGCACGTCCCGCGCCGCCTCCAGGAGCTGCGGGTCGAGCTGGCCAAGGCGAAGGAGCAGCTCTCCGCCGAGCTGGACCGCGACCCCACGGTCAAGGAGCTGTCGGCCCATCTCGAGCTGCCGGAGGAGGAGATCATCGAGGGGCTCGTGGCCGCCAACGGCTACTCCGCGGGCTCGCTCGACACCCCCTCGGCGGACAGCGACTCCGGCCAGGAGCAGCGCGCGTACGCCGATGTGCTCGGCGAGGCCGACCCGGCCATGGAGACCGTCGAGAACCTGCACACCCTGGCCCCGCTGCTGGAGCAGCTGGACGAGCGGGAGCGCCGGATCGTGCAGATGCGCTTCGGGGCGGAGATGACGCAGGCGCAGATCGGCGCGGAGCTGGGTGTCTCGCAGATGCATGTGTCGCGGCTGCTGAGCCGGATCGTGAAGCGGCTGCGCGAGGGAATGAGCGTGGAGGCGTGAGGCGACTCACGCCCCGCGGCTGAGCCGCGGACCGCGTCAGCCGTTCGGCCGGGCGCCCAGACGGGCACCCGGCCGTTCCCCTGTCCGTTTCCTGTTCCGCAGGACGGCCCACGGCATCGGCCGGGGCCGTCGATCACATATGCTTCCCGACGGTCGGCCGGACGGTTCGATGCCGGTCGCACGAGGAGGTGGAGGGGTTGGCCGAGTCACCCATGGGCACGTCTCTCACACCTGTGGGCACCACCGGCATCCCCCAACAGCAGGACACCCCTCTCGACTCCTCCCCCGGCTCCCTCCTGTGGAACCTCGACGCCACGATCCTCCTCGTGGAGGACGACGCGGGCGACGCCATGCTCGTCGAGGAGATGCTCACCGACAGCGAGCTGGACTCCGCGCTGACCTGGCGCAAGACGCTCGCCGAGGCCCGTGCCTTCCTGCGCACCCGCACCACCCCGGTCTGCGTACTCCTGGACCTGCACCTCCCGGACGTCCACGGCCTGGACGCCGTACGCCAGATCCTGGAGTCCGACAGCGACGCCGCGATCGTCGTCCTCACCGGCCTGGAGGACTCCGGCACGGGACTGCGGGCGGTCGCCCAGGGTGCCCAGGACTACCTGGTCAAGGGTCGGCTCGACCCCGAGATCCTCTCCCGGGCGATCCGCTACGCGCTCCAGCGCAAGGAGGTGGAGCGGGCCGCCGCGGCGCTGCGTTCCAACCAGCTGATCGCCCAGGAGAACGCCCGGCTGGAACGTGGCCTGCTGCCCGTCCCGCTGCTGCGCGACGGGCGCTTCCACGCTCGCGCCCGGTACGAGCCCGGGCGGGTCCACGGACTGCTGAGCGGTGACTTCTACGACGTGGTGCAGACGGCCGACGGCGCGGTGCACGCGGTGATCGGCGACGTCTCGGGGCACGGCGCGGCGGAGGCGGCGCTCGGGGTCTGCCTGCGGGTGGCCTGGCGCACGGCGGTGCTGTGCGGGACCTCCCAGCTGGAGCAGATCGAGCTGCTGGAGGAGATCCTGGTCGCCGAGCGCTCGGACGCGCACGTCTTCGCCACGATGACCTCCCTGAGCTTCACGCCCGACGGGCGCGGCGCCAGGATCGTCCGGGCGGGCCACCCCGGTCTGCTGCTGCGCCGGGGCGACGAGGTGCACTGGGTGGAGCCGGAGGGCGGCATGGCGCTCGGGCTGCTGCCGGGCATGGGCCGGTGGACGACGGTCGACCTGCCGCTGGTCCCCGGTGACGGCCTGGTGCTCTTCACCGACGGACTCTTCGAGGGGCGCGACGGCCCGGACAGCCGCCTCGGGGAGGAAGGGCTGCTGGAGATGGCCCGGGCCCACACCCGGCTGCCCGGCCTCCGGTTCGTCGACGCGCTGGTGGCGGGAGCCGCCGAAGGAGCCGCCCCCTACGGCGGTCTCGCGGACGATGTGGCCGTACTGCATCTTGGCTGGGGATCGGAACTCTCATGAGCACGGAACAGCCGGCGCGCGGGGAGCACTCCCCGCGCACGGAACAGAGCATCCGCACGGATGACATCCGCCGTCCGAAGGGGGCCGCGGCCACGGACGAGCGGGCGGCCCCGGCACGCCCCGGGTGGGCCGCACGGCTCTCCGTGCAGAACTGGGTCCACCTGCTCCTCGGCGGATTCGTCGTGGTCGTCTGCGGCTGTCTGGTGATCGGCGGGCTCGTGCTGGCCCGGATGTCCGACCACACCACCGAGCTGGTCGACCGAATACAGCCCGCCCGGTCGGTCTCCTTCCAGCTCCAGAACGCCCTGCTGGACCAGGAGACCGGGATCCGCGGCTACGCCCTGACCGGCGACGCGTCCTTCCTCGAACCGTACGAGGCCGGGCAGGCCGCCGAGCGGGACCGGCTGGCGCGGGCCCGGCAGCTGATCGGCGGGAACCAGCAGTTCGCGGCGGACCTCGACGCCATCGACACCGCAGCACAGCGGTGGCGTGAGAACAAGGCCGAACCGCTGCTGCGGCTGGTCCGCGCCGAGGGCCCGAACGGGCCCGCCGCCAATGCCCTCCTTCAGGGCAGCAAGAACGACTTCGACGCGCTGCGGCAGGCCTACGGCACCCAGCAGACGCACCTCTCCGAGGCCCGCGACTCCGTCCGGGCCGAGCTGAACGACGCGCGCACCACCCGCGACCAGGTGCTGTTCGCGCTGGTGGCCGTCCTCGTCCTGACCGTGGTGGCGCTCAGCGTGCTGCTCCACCGGGTGGTGGGCATTCCGCTGAACCGGCTGCGGACCGCCTCCCAGCTCGTCCGGTCGGGCGCCTTCGACCGGCGGATCGAGGTCGACGGGCCGTCCGACGTACAGGCCGTGGCCGGGGCGGTCGAGGACATGCGGCGCCGGCTGGTCGACGAGCTGGACGCGGCCCAGGCCCGCGAGACCCTCCTGGCGGAGCAGACGCAGGAGCTGCGCCGCTCCAACTCGGAGCTGGAGCAGTTCGCGTACGTCGCCTCGCACGACCTCCAGGAGCCGCTGCGCAAGGTCGCCTCCTTCTGCCAGCTGCTGGAGAAGCGGTACGGCAAGGAGCTGGACGACCGGGGCAAGCAGTACATCGCCTTCGCGGTGGACGGCGCCAAGCGGATGCAGGTGCTCATCAACGATCTGCTGACCTTCTCCCGGGTGGGCCGCGTCCACGAGGGGTGGAAGCCGGTCGATCTGGGCCGCTCCCTGGACCGGGCGCTCGGCAATCTGGCCGCGGCGGTCGAGGAGTCCGGGGCCGTGGTGGAGCGGCCGGACGAGCTGCCGGAGCTGGTCGCGGACTCCACGGCCCTCACGATGGTCTGGCAGAACCTCATCGGCAACGCGGTCAAGTTCCGCCGCCCGGACGTGGAGTGCCGGATCACCGTCGGCTGCGTCCGCGAGGGCGAGGACTGGCACCTGACCGTCGAGGACAACGGGATCGGGATCGCGCCGGAGTTCGCGGACAAGGTCTTCGTGATCTTCCAGCGGCTGCACGCGCGCGACGAGTACGACGGCACGGGCATCGGCCTCGCGCTCTGCCGGAAGATCATCGAGTTCCACGGCGGCCGGATCTGGCTGGACGCCGGAGCGGGCGAGGGCACCCGCATACACTTCACCCTGCCTGCCGCGCCCGAGGCGCCCCAGCACACCACGGCGGAGCTGCTCGCTCCGGCACCTACCACCAGCAAGCCGGGAGACGCTTCGTGAACAGCCCCGTACAACCCATCGAGGTGCTCCTCGTCGAGGACGATCCCGGCGACGAGCTCATGACGCGTGAGGCGTTCGAGGACAACAAGATCCGCAACACCCTGCACGTCGTACGCGACGGCCAGGAAGCGCTGGACTTCCTCTACCGGCGCGGCGACCACCCCGACGCTCCCCGCCCCGACCTGGTGCTCCTCGACCTGAACCTGCCCAAGTACGACGGCCGGCAGGTCCTGGAGCAGATCAAGGGCGACCCGGAGCTGTCGCTGATCCCGGTGGTCGTGCTCACCACCTCCTCGGCCGAGGAGGACATCCTGCGCAGCTACAAGCTGCACGCCAACGCCTATGTGACCAAGCCGGTGGATCTGGACCAGTTCATCGCGGCGGTCCGCCAGATCGACGAATTCTTCGTGACCGTGGTGCGGCTGCCCGGACGTGCGTAGGATCGGTGCGGACCGCCTGGAGTGGGATGCTTCGACGCGGGTAGACGAATGGCAAAACAGGGTCATGGACCTCACTGCGGCGCCTGGCTGGAGCACATGAACACAGAGGTCACCTCGCCCCCCGAGGAGCCGGACCAGGGTCTGCCGTCCACCGAGGTACTGCTCAGCGCCGAGGTCTTCGACGGCGAGCCGGGCTGCATCGCGCTCGCGCGCGGCCTGGCGGACCGTTTCCTCACCCGTCTCGCGGTGGAGTGCCTGGCCCCGATCGGTGACCACACCCGCAGCGATCTGATGCTGGCCGTCAGCGAGCTGGTCACCAACGCCGACCGCTACAGCCACGGCCCGTACCTCCTGGAGCTGGAGGGGAACGCGGAGCGGATCAGCGTCACGGTCTACGACAGCAGTACGGCGATGCCCGTGCTGTACGGCCCCGATCCCTCCCGGCTGGGCGGGCACGGCATGGAGATCGTGGTGGCCCTGTGCGACCGGCTCATCGCGGAGCGGGTGCCGGTGGGCAAGCGGATCCGCGCCGAGTTCCAGCTCTCCATCTGACCCGGACACGCCGGAGGCCCTGGGACGCGTGCCGCGTCCCAGGGCCTCCGTACGGTCCCGTACCCGTCGGCTCAGCCCCCGTCCTCCTGGCGGCCGAACCAGTCCAGGCAGAGCACCAGCGCGTCGTCGAGCGTCTCGGTCACGCGGTACTCGGACAGTTCGCCGAGGATCGCGCGCGGGACGGTGGCGGCGGGGAGCAGGCGCGTCGACTGGATGGACCGGGTGAGCGCCCGTTCGCCGTACGCCTCACCCGCCGGGGAGACCGCCTCGTAGACGCCGTCGCTGAGCAGCAGCAGGCGGTCGCCGGGCTCCACGTGGAACTCCTGGACCGTGTAGTGCGACTCCTCGAACATGCCGAGCGGGAGCTGGGCGTCCAGCTCCATCCGCCGGACCGTGCGGCCGCGCTGGATCCACAGTTGCGGGGATCCGGCGTCGACGACCCCGACCCGGCCGGTCGCCAGCTCGAAGCGGAGCAGCAGCGTGGAAACGTGCGACGCTCCGCGGTGCTGGTCGTACAGCGCCTGGTCGGCCAGGGCGGCCTGGTCCGCGATGCCTATCCCGGCCCTGCGGGCGTTGCGCAGGGCGTTGACGGCGAGGTTGGTGAGCAGGGAGGCCTGTATCCCCTCGCCCATGCCGTTGGTCACCGCGAGGGTCAGCGTGTCGCCGTCCGCCGCCCAGTCGAAGTTGTCGCCGTGGATGGAGTACGCCGGTTCCAGCTGGGCGCCGATGGCGAACTCCGCGGCGGTGCAGGCCCTGGCCGGGAGCAGCTGCCACTGCATCTCGGCGGCGAGCGTGAGCCGGGTGGTGCGCCGGGCGCGCTGGTAGACGTCCGTATCCCGTTCGGCGACCAGGATCTCGTGGCCCAGCAGATCTGCCACGTGGGTCAGCTCCCCCACCATCTCCGGGGTCGACCGCTCGGCCGGAAGCCGGACGGTGAGGATGCCGAGGCGTTCGCCGCGTACGGTCACCGGAAGGTAGTGGTCGACCGCGTCGCCGTGCCGCACCTGCTGTTCGCGGGGCTCCTGGCTGCCGAAGGCCCGGCCCTCGGCGCTGTTGTGCAGGGAGAGCGGCTCCTCCTCGCCGTCGGGCCGGTCCAGGCGCTTGAGGACGCGCAGACCGTAGTCGGCCAGGTGCAGTTCCACCGCCAGGGCACCGTAGGCGTCGGCCAGTATGGTGCGCAGCGTCGTCAGCAGGGCATGGGGAGCGGCGGCCCTGACGGCGGTCTCGATGTCCGGTCTTCTGTTCACGGTCTCTCGTGCATTCTTCGTCCTGCGACGTGGTAGGGGCCTGGGCCGGGCTGACAAGTGGGGCCGACGGATGACAGAGTGGACGGATGCCCCACCGTGCTCGCCGCCCGCGCACCCGCGCTGAGGTGTCCGCCGACGCCTCCGCCGCCTCGGAGCTGCTGGAGGTGCTCTGGGGCCGTGGCCAGGAGGCGGCCGCTTCGGGCACCGTATCGCCCTCCCAGCTCCGGGCCCTGCTGGTGATCGAGAGGCAGGAGGGCACCAATCTGCGCTCGCTGGGCGAGGCGCTGGGCTCCCGTCCGCCGTCGGTCAGCCGACTGTGCGACCGCATGGAGGCGATGGGGCTCGTGCAGCGGGCGCAGAGCCCGACGAGCCGGCGTGAGGTGGAACTCCGGCTGAGCCTGCGTGGCCGGACCCTCCTCGAAGAATACCGGGAGCTGCGGGCGCGCGAGGTGAGCGCCGTGCTGGAACGGATGGAACCGGCCGCGGTCGCCGCGCTGGCGGAGGGCCTGGCGGCCTTCCACGCGGCCGCTTCGGAGCGGCTCTCGCCGGAATCGGCCACGGCCGGTCCCCTGCTCCGCGAAGATGTCGCCGACAGCGCCTAGCCTCATCCAGCCCCTGCTTCCGCTTCTCTCGGTGCGTCACCGCAGACGGCTGGTCCTTCAACCGTTGCGGATCAGATTGTTACCCAATGGAGAATGTTGTCAAATGGCAACTGTTCCTTCTATCGTTGTGCTTGTACCCCGCCGTGAGCAGGGACGGAACGAGGCCGACCCGTCCGGCACACCGGCGTCCTCCGCCCGCCCGATCCCGCCCGAGGTGCCTTCCGTGCAACCACCGCCCAGCGAAGACAGAGCAGTCAGCGTCATCTCCCGTCGGGAACGGGGTGCTCTGGTCCTCACGGTGTCGGGTGACCTCGATATCGACAGCGTCCCGCCGCTCGGCCGGGCCCTCGGCAAGGCGGCCGAAGAGGGTTCCGGTCCGGTCGTCGTGGATCTCTCGCGGGTGGGCTTCGCCGACTCCACCACGGTCAACGTGCTGCTCCAGGGACAGACGGCCCTGGGCAGCCGGCTGCGGCTGGCCGCGCCCTCCCCGTTCGTCCAGCGGCTCATCGGGATGATCGGCCTCGACAGCGCGATCCCCGTGCTGCGCGATGTGGACGAGGCCATAGACGCCGCCCTGCCCTCCTGACCGGCCTCCGCCCGCGTCAGCCTCGGCGGGCGGTCCGGCCGGGCCCCCGCCCCGGCTACCGCGCCGCCTCCGGCGCGCGGTCGAAGACGCAGTCGCCGCAGAGCCCGCCGCCCGGACAGCGCCAGTAGAGACAGCAGCTGCGGCGCCGGAACGCCGGAGTGTGCGGGGAGCCGGTGGCGGACAGGTCGGGGTGGTCGAACAGTTCGGCCCCCAGGGCCCTGGCCCGGTGCGCCACGTCGGGGCGGTCCTGCCCGCGCGACCAGGTGACCAGCTCCCGTACGGCCCCGGCCAGCGCCGAACCGGCGTTGCCCCACAGCAGCCGCGGCGAGATGTTCCCGTCCCGCCGGAAGGCCTCGGCCAGCGGCACGAGGTGCCCGTGCTGCACCTGCTCCCGGATCCGGTCGGCCGTTGCGGGCAGCTCCTCCTGGTCCGCGAGCCAGAGGTCGTCGGGCGAGGTGCGCTGCGGGTCCCAGTGCAGGGTGTCCGGTACGAGGGCGGGGAAGCGGCCGAAGAGCGCGGCCGGGCCCAGCGCCAGCGACCAGAGCCGGGCGGCCAGCCCGAGGTGGGCGATGGAGGCGGCGACCCGGCGCTCGGGCGCGGAGAGCCGGGCGGCGACCTTGTCCACCCGCGCGCTCAGGGGCCCGGTGCCGCCCGCGTACAGCTCCGCCAGCGGCCGGTGGGCACCGCCGGGAACGGGCTCCGTCCGTACGGCGAAGAATCCGCCCACCGACGCCGCCTGTGCCAGGTCCATGCCCCGCTCCTCCCTCGCCGTGGCCACCGGTGGTCCGACTCGCTCCGGCCGGCCTGTGGGGTCTCCGTGTGCGGTCGTCCGGTCACCGGTGGTGCGCCGGAGCGCGACCCGCCCCGGGCGACCGCGTGTACCGGCTGCGCTGCTCACCGTATCCGCCGGTCCACAACTTCTGACGGCAGGGCCCGGCGGAGCTACCGTCGAAGGGAGGACCTCGGTCCCACGCCCGTACTACCGGGGCAGTACGCGGGATTGACGTCTCAAGGACGATGACGCGCCACCCCCGACAGGACATCGTGGTGTACATGAGCCCCCTCGCGCTGTCTGTGCTGCTGTCTCTGGTCTCCGCGGTCGCCTACGCGGCCGGGGCGATCGTCCAGGAGCGGGTGGCCGCGCACGGTGACAACTCCCCGTACGCCCTCGTGCGCACCGGCGTCTGGTGGGTGGCCGTGGTGCTCAACGGGGTCGGCGCGATCCTGCACGTGGCGGCTCTCGCCTACGGTCCCCTCAGCCTGGTCCAGCCCCTCGGCGCGCTGACGATCGTCTTCGCCCTGCCGATGGCCGCCCTCTTCGTCGGGCGCCGGGCCGGGGCGCGGGCCTGGCGGGGCGCTCTCATGGCGACGGCCGGGCTGGTCGGGCTGCTGGCCCTCACGGGCAGCACCGACCCGCACACCCTGCGCGGCCCCGAGCAACTGGCGCTGGCCACGGTGACCTTCGGGGCGGTGGGCGCCCTGCTCCTGCTCGCCAGGGCGCTGAGCCGGCCGGTGCTGCGGAGCGCGGTGCTGGCCACGGCGGCAGGCGGGGCCTTCGGTATGGCCTCGGTCTTCACCAAGACCGTGGCCGTCGAGTGGACCTCCGGGGCGGTGCGCTCGGGGCTGCCGACCCTGTTCGTGATCGCCGCCCTCGCGGCCGCGGGCCTGCTGCTCTCCCAGGCCGCCTACCGGGGCGCGGGGCTCGCGGCTCCGCTGGCGACCGTGACGGTGGTCAACCCGGTGGTCGCCGCCGCGATCGGGCTCACGCTCTTCGGCGAGCACTTCCGCCACGGCACGGCGGGCACGGCCCTCGCGCTCGCCTGCGGGGCCCTGGCCGCGGGCGGTCTGGTCCTGCTGACGAAGGAGCGGCTCGGCGCGGAGCAGGCCCGTGCGGGGCGCCCGCGACCCGAGGGCGCGGCGGGTGCGGGCGGGGCGGCGGGGAGCGTCGGTGTGGTCGGGGCGGGGGCGACGGGCATCGGGAGCCAGGGGGGCGCGGGCGTGACGACGACGGCCGACGGCGCACCCTGCGTGGACGCGGCGGCGGTGGCCGCCGACGCGTGGTCCGGCGGTGCGCCGACGAGCGGGGCGCCACGGCCCGACGGCGCGCGGACCGGCACCGGGTCCACGTACGTACCGCCGCTTCCGGCACCCCTGCGGCCGGGCGACGCGGTGCCGCGCCTGGAGTTCGGCGGTCCGCGCCGGGCGGGCCGTGACCGGCGCGGCGAGCCCGCCTCCGCCGAGCGCCCGGAGCGGTCCGTTCAGACGCTGACGCCACCCGCCCTGAGGTAGGCCAGCGGGTCGATGTCCGACCCGTAGGCGGGGCCGAGGCGGACCTCGAAGTGCAGGTGCGGGCCGGTGCTGTTGCCCGTGGAGCCGGAGCGGGCGATCCGCTGTCCGCCGGAGACCGACTGCCCCTCCTTCACGTGGAGCGCGGAGAGGTGGGCGTACTGGCTGTACTTGCCGTCCTCGTGGCGGATGACGACCTCGTAGCCGTACGCCCCCGCCCAGCCGGAGGAGACGACCCGGCCGGGGGCCACGGCCTTGACCGAGGTGCCCGTCGGAACGGGGAAGTCGACGCCCGTGTGATAGCCGCTGGACCAGCCCCCGGCCTGGCGGTACGCCGTGCCGGTGGAGGCGGCGACGGGGGCGCTCATACCGGCGCGCTTCGCGGGTGCCTGCTTGGGCGGCTCGGGTGCGGCCTTCCTCGCCGCCGCCTCGGCCTGCGCGGCCGCCGCCTTCTTCTGCGCGGCCTTCTCCGCCTCGGCCTTCTTCCGCTGCTCCGCCTGCCGCTGCTCGGCCTTCTTCTCGGCGGCCCTCTTCTCCTCGGCGGCTTTCGCGAGGGCCGCCGCCCGCTGGTCGGCCGTGCGCTGCTCGGCCTGGGGCGGCGCGGTCTTCCGGGGCGTGGCCTGCTTCTCGGGTGCCGGGCGCGGCGCGGTCCTCCCGGCGCTCGCCCCGTCCCCGCCGCGCGGGGTGAGGCTCAGCCGCTGGCCGGGGAAGATCAGGTCGGGGTTGTCACCGACGACCGTGCGGTTGGCCGCGTAGAGCTTCTGCCAGCCGCCCCGGACCCGCTGGGCGTCCGCGATGCCGGAGAGCGAGTCGCCGCTGGCGACGGTGTACGAGTCGCGCTTCCCGGGCACATGGGTCGGTGTCGCCGCGGCGGGCAGCGCCCTCGGTTTCCGGGGCGGGGCGCTCTGCGGCGCCGCGGCCTGGACGGGCCGGCTGCCCGCGCTCTGCGGGGCGGCGTCGGGGGCGTCGCCGCCCCGGGTCAGACCGGCCTTCACGGAACACGTCGGCCACGCGCCGGGGCCCTGCCCTTCGAGCACCCGCTCGGCGACGGCTATCTGCTCCTCGCGGGTGGCGAGGTCCGCGCGCGGCGCGTACTCCGTACCGCCGAAGGCCGCCCACGTCGCACCGCTGAACTGCAGTCCGCCGTAATACCCGTTGCCCGTGTTGACGGCCCAACTGCCGCTCGACTCACAGGCGGCGACCTTCTCCCAGACCTCACCGGAGGCGGCCCCCGCCGAGGCCGCGGTGATGAGCGGGAGCGCCAGGCCCGCGCCGCCCGCGGTCACCGTGAGCGAGGCACGGTTGATCCGGCTGGGCTGATATCTGCGGTGCCGACCGTTTGCGGCCATGACTGGGCTCCCCCACTGGCGTTGGAACTTGTCGCAAGCGGCAAACGTAGGGCGGCGCGAAGTCTGATCACAAGAGAAACGTGATACTCGGCCGCGGCGGTCGGAGGTGTGGCCGGATTCCGCCCCTATGAGTCGATCGCACGAGCGATGGACCAGGCCTCATACACAGCTACTTCGGGGCGAGACGACCCATTTCGCCGTGAGCACCGGACATATGACGGCCCGCCATTTCCCGCGCGTCCGGAGCGGAGTCGCGGCCACCGATGGAGAGCGCTCTCCGCCAGTGCTATAAAGGCGCTCATGACGGATGATCGGCGGTCGGCCGGAGCACCCACCCTGGAGGACGTGGCCCGCGCGGCGGGCGTCTCGCGTGCCACCGTCTCACGGGTCATCAACGGTGTGCGCAACGTCGACCCGGCGATCCAGGAGGTCGTGCGGCAGGCGGTCTCGGTCACGGGGTACGCCCCGAACCGGGCGGCCCGCTCCCTGGTCACCCGGCGGGCCGACGCCGTGGCACTGGTGGTGTCGGGCGCGGGTGTCGAGGCGGAGGCGGAGGCGGGCGTCGGGACCGGAGCGGGGGCCGGGGCGGGTGCGGGCCGGGCGGGGGGCGGCTCGCGTCCGGCGGCCGGGGGCGGGGGCTCCTTCACCGCGCAGGTGTTCGCGGACCCCTTCTTCGGCCGGGTGGTCACCGGGGTCGTCGACTACCTCCGGCCGCGCGGGATGCACCCGGTGCTGATGTTCGCGGAGACCTCGCGGGCCCGGGACGAGGTCGTGGCGTATCTGCGGCAGGGCAGCGCGGACGGGGCCCTCGTGGTCTCCACCCACGCCGAGGACCCGCTCCCCGGTCTGCTCACGGAGGCGGGGCTCGCGGCGGTGCTCTTCGCGCGCCCCGCCCGGCCGGTGCCCATCAGCTACGTCGACCTCGCCCACCAGGACGGCGCCCGGCTGGCCGCCGAACATCTGCTGGCCCGGGGGTGCCGTCGGATCGCCACGGTCAGCGGCCCGCTGGACGTGCCGGCGGGCCGGGCGCGGCTGACCGGCTTCCGGGACGCGCTGGCGCGCCACGGGCACGCGTACACCCCGGTCGCCGAAGGGTGGTTCACCCAGGAGAGCGGGGAGGCGGCGATGGCACGGCTGCTGGCGGAACACCCGGATCTGGACGGGGTGTTCGCCGCCAACGACCTGATGGCCACGGGCGCCTGCCATGTGCTGCGCGAACACGGCCGCCGGGTGCCGGAGGACGTCGCGGTGGTCGGCTTCGACGACAGCAGCGCAGCCCTGGCGTGCCGCCCGCCGCTGACCACCGTCCGCCAGCCGGTGGAGGCGATGGCCGCCGAGATGGCCCGCCTCCTCCTCGACCGCCCGCCCGGCCCGTCCTCCCCCGCCACCTCGGTCATCTTCGAACCGGAGCTGGTGGTTCGCGCATCGGCGTAGGAGCGGGACCCGGCCCCGCGCCCGGCCCGCCGCCGAACGGCTCCGGCCCCGCGATACCCGGCCCGCCGCCGCGGAGCACCGGGCCCCACTCGCCCCGCCGTCGCCGTACGGCTCCGGCCCCGCACCCGACGGCCACCGCGGAGGGCCGGGCCCGTGCTCATCCCGCCGCCGTACGGCTCCGGTTCCGTACCGTCTCCGCGGCCGTACGCGCGGGGGTGCCGCTGCCGTCCGGGAGGCGGGCCCCGGTGGCCGGGCGGCTGCCGCCGCGGGTCAGGAAGTCGGCCAGGGGGAGGGTGGCGGCGCCGACGGTCACCGCGTCCGGGCCGAGGCGGCCCATCTCGACGGTGGTGCGGGCCGCCGCGTGGCGCAGGGCGTAGGCGTCCGCGTACCGGCGGATCTCGGGGAGCAGGTGGGGGCCGAGCAGCAGGCCCGCCCAGCCGCCGAGCAGGATGCGTTCGGGCAGGAAGAGGTTGATCAGGTCGGCCAGTGCCGCGCCGAGGCATTCGGCGGTCTCGTCGAGGAGGGAGAGGGCGACCCGGTCCGGGGCGGGTCCGCCGGGGGGCGGGTAGGCGGCCGCGAGAAGGGCGGCGAGGGCCGTCTCGTCGTCGGCGTCCTCGGGGAGCGGGCCGCCCGCCTCGCGCCACCGTTCGCGCAGCGCCTCCGCGCCGGCGTACGCCTCCAGGCAGCCGATCGAGCCGCAGCGGCACCGGCGGCCGCGCAACTGGACGGTGGTGTGGCCCCATTCGAGCGCGAGGCTCGTGCGGTCCTCCGCCAGGATGTCGCCGTGGTCGACGCAGGCGCCGACGCCGGAGCCGATGAGCGCGACGGCGGCGGTGCCCGCGCCCCGCCCGCCGCCGAACCACATCTCGGCCCGGCCGAGCGTCTTGGCGCCGTTGTCGATGAAGAAGGGCACTTCGGGGGGTACGTCGACGGCCTCGCGGAGCAGGTGCTCGAAGGGGACGGCGTGCCAGCCGATGGTCTGGCCGTGGACGACCGCGGTGCGCCGCCCGTCGGGCCCTGCCGGTCCCTCGCGCTCGATGATGCCGGGCACCCCGATGCCGATGCCGAGCAGCCGCCGCGGATCGGCGCCCGCGTCGCGCAGGACGTCGGCGACGCCGGTGCGGACATGGGCGACGATGCGGTCGACGTCGTATCCGTGCTGGGCCAGCAGCCTTTCGGTGCGGGCCAGTTCGGTGAGGGAGAGGTCGAACAGCTCGACGCGGACCCGGGTCTCGCCGATGTCGATGCCGACCAGGAGCCCGCCGTCCGGGGCGACGCGCAGCAGCGTACGGGGACGGCCGCCGTCGGAGTCGACGATGCCGGCCTCCTGGAGGAGTCCCTCGGCGGCGAGTTCGGCCACGACGTTGCTGATGGAACCGGAACTCAGCCCGGTGGCCGGGCCCAGCTCCTGACGGCTCAACGGGCCGTCGAAATACAACCGTTGCAATACCCTCGCCCGGTTGCCCCGCCGCAGGTCACGCACGGTCCGTCTGTCGCGCTCGGCCATGTTGCTCCTTCCCCTCCAGGAACATACCTGGTCCCAGACCTTGACGCGACCTTCCCTCACCTCTTAAATCACGGCATAAATTAAGTCATGGAGGCCGTTCGGTTCCCGAACGCAGCCATCCCCGGAAAGGGGCCACCTCTTCATGCGCCACGTCAGAGCCGCAAGCGCCGTCACCCTCGCCCTCGCCATCACCGCAGCCGCCACCGGCTGTGGCGGCGGGACGACCGGCACGGGGTCCAACGAGTCCCCGAAGACCCTCACGTACTGGGCCTCCAACCAGGGCCCGAGCATCGAGGCCGACAAGGAGATCCTCACTCCCGAGCTGAAGAAGTTCGAGAAGGAGACCGGGATCACGGTGAAGCTGGAGGTCGTGCCGTGGGCCGACCTGCTCAACCGGATCCTCGCCGCCACCGCCTCCGGCCAGGGTCCGGACGTGCTGAACATCGGCAACAGCTGGTCGGCCTCGCTCCAGGCGACCGGCGCGCTCCTGCCGTGGGACGAGAAGAGCTTCGACGAGATCGGCGGCCGGGACCGCTTCGTCGACTCGGCGGTCGCCTCGGCCGGCAAGGAGGGCGAACCGCCCGCCGCCGTACCGCTGTACTCGCTCGCGTACGCCCTCTACTACAACAAGAAGATGTTCGCCGAAGCGGGCATCGAGAAGCCCCCGGCCACCTGGGACGAGCTGGTCGCGGCCGGGCAGAGGATATCCAAGGGCGACAAGTGGGGCCTGGGCGCCGAGGGCGGCAACCTCTCCAACAACATCCACCAGGTCTTCGCCCTGGGCCAGCAGCACGGCGCCGACTTCTTCGACCAGGACGGCAAGGCGACCTTCACCTCCGACGGTGCCGTCGCCGCCGTGAAGCAGTACGTCGACTTCATGGCCAAGGACAAGATCATCGCCCCGGGCAACGCGGAGTACGCCCAGAACCAGTCGCTCACCGACTTCGCCAAGGGGAAGACGGCGATGGTGCTCTGGCAGGCGGCGGCCTCCACTTTCGCCGCCCAGGGCATGAAGCCCGACGAGTGGGGCGCGGCCCCGGTGCCGGTCCCCTCGGGCGCCCCGGGCACGGGCAAGCAGGTCAACTCCATGGTCGCGGGCATCAACATCGCGGTGTTCAAGAACTCCAAGAACCTCGACGGCGCCAAGAAGTTCGTGAAGTTCATGACCGGCGACGCCCAGCAGAAGCACCTCAACAAGACCTACGGGGCGATCCCGCCGGTCAAGGCCGCCCAGTCCGACGCGGCCTTCGGCGCCCCCGACCTCAAGGTGCTCCGCGACACCCTCGCCACCAGCGCCGCGCCCCTCCCCCAGGTCCCGAACGAGTCGCAGTTCGAGACGGCCGTGGGAACCGCGGTCAAGGAGCTGTGGGCGGACGCCGCCGCCGGGCGCCCGGTGACGGAGGAGTCCGTCCGGGCGCGCCTCGAAAAGGCCCAGCAGACGATGCAGCAGTGAGGCCCTGACTCCATGACCGCCACCGTCACCAGCCCCGAGGCCGGCACACCGGCCACCGGGGGGACGAGCCGGGGCACCGGGGGTGCGCGCAGACGGCTGCCGCGCATCCCCGACCGGATCCGCCAAGGCGGACTGCCCTATCTCCTGCTCCTCCCCGCCGTCCTGCTGGAACTCCTCATCCACATCGTCCCGATGGTCATCGGGATCGTGATGAGCTTCCGTCAGCTGACCCAGTTCTTCATCAACAACTGGGGTGCGGCGCCCTGGACCGGCCTCGACAACTACCGGATCGCCGTCGACTTCGACGCGCCGATCGGTGAGGCCCTGCTCCACTCGTTCCTCGTCACCTGTGTCTTCACGTTCTTCTCGGTCGGCTTCGCCTGGCTGCTCGGCACGGCGGCGGCGATCCTCCTCCAGGAGAGCTTCCGCGGCCGGGGGATCCTGCGGGCCGTCTTCCTCGTCCCGTACGCCCTGCCGGTCTACGCGGCCGTCATCACCTGGGCGTTCATGTTCCAGCGGGACAACGGCCTGATCAACCACGTCCTGCACGACCAGCTCGGGATCACCGACGAGCCGTCGTTCTGGCTGATCGGTGACAACAGCATCTACACGCTGATCATCGTGTCGGTGTGGAAGGGCTGGCCGTTCGCCTTCCTCATGCTGATGGCGGGCCTGCAGAACATCCCGCGTGAGCTGTACGAGGCCGCCTCGATCGACGGCGCCGGGATCTGGCAGCAGATCCGGCGGATCACCCTGCCCTCGCTGCGCCCGGTCAACCAGGTGCTGGTCCTGGTGCTCTTCCTCTGGACGTTCAACGACTTCAACACGCCGTACGTCCTGTTCGGGAAGTCGGCACCGGAGAGCGCCGACCTCATCTCGATCCACATCTACCAGTCCTCCTTCGTCACCTGGAACTTCGGCACCGGCTCCGCGATGTCCGTGCTCCTGCTGCTCTTCCTGCTCGTGGTGACGGCGGTCTACCTGTTCCTCACCTCGCGCGGAAGGAAGGGCTCCGATGTCTAGCCTCACGCGGACCCCCAGGGCTGCCCGGCCCCGCTCCCCCATGGCCGCGCCGCAGTCCTTCCTCTGGACCCGCCGTATCGTCCTCACACTGCTGGCCAGCTTCGTCCTGCTGCCGGTCTACGTGATGGTCAGCAGCTCGCTGAAGCCGCTCCAGGACGTGTCGGGGAAGTTCCAGTGGATCCCGTCGACCGTGACCGTCCAGCCCTACTTCGACATCTGGAAGACCGTCCCGCTCGCCAAGTACTTCGTCAACTCGCTGATCGTGGCGGTCTCGGCGACGGTCCTCTCGGTGACCATCGCGGTCTTCGCCGCGTACGCGGTCAGCCGCTACGCCTTCCGGGGCAAGCGGGTCTTCACCGTCACCGTGCTCTCCACACAGATGTTCCCGGGCATCCTCTTCCTGCTCCCGCTGTTCCTCATCTTCGTGAACATCGGCAGCTCCACGGGCGTGGCCCTCTACGGTTCACGCGGCGGTCTCATCCTCACGTACCTGACGTTCTCGCTGCCGTTCTCCATATGGATGCTGATCGGGTACTTCGACTCCATCCCCAGGGATCTCGACGAGGCCGCGAAGGTGGACGGCTGCGGACCGGTCGGCGCCCTCTTCCGGGTGGTCGTGCCGGCCGCCGTACCGGGCATCGTCGCCGTCTCCGTCTACTCGTTCATGACGGCCTGGGGCGAGGTCCTCTTCGCCTCGGTCATGACCAACGACGCCACCCGCACCCTCTCCGTCGGCCTCCAGGGGTACGCGACGCAGAACGACGTCTACTGGAACCAGGTCATGGCCGCCTCGCTCGTCGTCAGCGTCCCCATCGTCGTCGGCTTCCTGCTCCTCCAGCGCTATCTCGTCGCCGGACTCACCGCCGGAGCCGTCAAGTGACCCCCGCAGAAAGGCAGCACGTGACCGACCTCAACGCCCTCCCGGCGGACTTCACCTGGGGCGTCGCCACCGCCGCGTACCAGATCGAGGGCGCCGTCGCCGAGGACGGCCGCTCCCCCTCCATCTGGGACACGTTCTCGCACACCCCCGGCAAGGTGGACGGCGGCGACACCGGCGACGTGGCCTGCGACCACTACCACCGGACCGCAGAGGACATCGGCCTGATCAAACAGGTCGGCGCGGACGCCTACCGGTTCTCGATCGCCTGGCCGCGCGTCGTGCCGGGTGGCGACGGGCCGGTCAACAAGGCGGGCCTGGACTTCTACGACCGGCTGGTGGACGGGCTGCTGGAGGCCGGGATCACGCCGTTCGCCACGCTCTACCACTGGGACCTGCCGCAGGTGCTCCAGGACCGGGGCGGCTGGACCGTGCGGGAGACCTCCGAGCACTTCGCCGCGTACGCCTCCCATGTCGTCGAGCGCCTGGGCGACCGGGTCAAGGACTGGGCGACGCTCAACGAGCCGCTCTGCTCGGCGTGGATCGGGCACCTGGAGGGCCGGATGGCCCCGGGCCTCACCGACCTCACGGCCGCCGTCCGCGCCTCGTACCATCTGCACCTGGGCCACGGCCTCGCCGTCCGGGCCATCCGCGCCGCCTCCTCCGACGCCCGGGTCGGCATCGTCAACAACCTCAGCCCGATCGAACCGGCGACCGCGAGCCAGGCCGACCTCGCCGCCGCCCGCCGCGCCGACGGCCACATCAACCGCTGGTGGCTGGACCCGGTCCTGGGGCGCGGCTATCCGCAGGACATGGTCGAGCTGTACGGAGTCGAGCTGCCGGTGCGGGCGGGCGACCTGGAGACGATCGCGGCCCCGCTGGACTGGCTGGGCCTCAACTACTACTTCCGGCAGTTCGTCAGCGACGACCCCTCGGGCCCCGCACCGGGGTTCACGCAGGTCCCGGCGGCCGGCGGACGCCACACGCACATGGACTGGGAGGTGCACGCGGAGGGGCTGGAGCAGTTGCTGCTGCGGCTGACGGAGGAGTACGGCGTCGAGCGCGTCTACGTCACCGAGAACGGCTCGGCCTACCGGGACACGGTCTCGGCGGACGGCTCGGTCCACGACCCGGAGCGCGTGCGCTATCTGGAGGAGCACCTCGCCGCCTGCGCCCGCGCGGTCGCCAAGGGAGCACCGCTGGCCGGGTACTTCGCCTGGTCGCTGCTGGACAACTTCGAGTGGGCGTACGGCTACGACAAGCGGTTCGGCCTGGTCCACGTGGACTACGCGACCCAGCGCCGTACGGTGAAGAGCAGTGGGCGGCGGTACGCGGAGCTGATCGGGGAACACGCGAACCGGCGCACTGGGCTGGTTGCCTGAGGGATCGTCCGTCCGTACGCAGGCCCCCGGCCGTGGTGGTTCGCCACTGCGGCCGGGGGCCTTTCGCCGCTCTACGGGTGAGGCGCGACGAGCACGTCCCGCAGACGGGCGGCGGACGCCCGGGGGCGCGGTGAGGCCAGGGGCCCGCGGTGAGGCCGGGGGTCCAGCTGGGAACTCGGCCACCCGGGTGTCCCCCGCCGGGCCGGCCCATCGGCGGCGACGGGGGAACCGGGGTCACGGGACAGACGGAGAGCCCGCGGCGGCCACGGATGTCCGTGGCCGCCGCGGGCCGTCCCGCCGTACCGGCAGCGGGGTGGAACCGGTGCGGCAGGTCGTGCCGTCGCCGACCGGGGCGACGGCCGGGTCAGTTTCGGTAGACGCCGAACTCGTAGAGCGAGTTGCCCCACGGGGTGCCGCGCTCCGACGTGTTCACGCGGACGTAGCGGCCGCTCGCAGCGACCTGGATGTCGTCGATGCCGCCGTTGCCCGCCGTCTCGGTGTGGACGGTGGTCCAGTCCTGGCCGTTCTGCGAGGTCTGGACGGTGTAGCGCTTGGCATAGGCCGCCTCCCAGGCCAGCTGGACGTAGTCGAAGGAGGTGGTGGCACCCAGGTCGACCTGGATCCACTGCTGGTCGGACCAGTCACTGGCCCAGCGGGTGTCGAAGGAGCCGTCGACGGCGTTGGCGGCCGGGCAGGGGCAGCCGACGCTGTCCGGCTGGAAGGAGGAGGCCGTGGCAGGCCTGCCGAGGGCCAGGTTCGTCCCCTGGACCGGCGGCGGCACCACCTTGAAGGACTTCGTCTCGATGCCGACGTTGCCGCGTCCGTCGGTCGACTTCAGGTAGACCTTCCAGACGCCGAGCCGGTCGGGGGCGGTCACGTCGAAGGTGCCGTCGCCGCGGTCGGTGAAGGCCGCCTCGGTCAAGTGGCCGCTGTCGTCCACGTACTTGGAGCTGAACAGCACCTGGTGGCTGAGCGCGTCACCGTCCGGGTCGGTGACGGAGGCGCTGACCCGGAACGTCCGCCCGGCCGGCACGGCGGTGGCGTTGTCGACGCTCAACCCGCTGATGACAGGAGGGGTGTTGTCGCCGGAGGTGGAGGCGCCGAACGCCTCCTTCACCGCGTAGTACGAGAGCCGCTTCTGGCCCGCCGGCAGGAGGTTGAACCAGACACCCCCGAAGTCGTACTCGGTGCCGTAGTGGAAGAGCGTCGCCCCGAGCGAGACGCCCGAGTGCCCCTGGACGCAGTCCCAGGCACGCTGGTAGCCCGCGGCCTTCGCCACGTCGGTGGGCTCCTCCGGCACGCCGTTGACGTCGTCGGGCACCTCCCACTCCCCGGCGGGCCCGGCCTCGGTGACGATGTAGGGCTTGTCGTATCCGCCCTGCTCCCAGGTGGAGCGGATGTCGCAGACGGCGTCGTAGGAGTTGACGGCGTACAGGTCGAGATCGGGGGCGTTCTTCTTGTAGTACGGCCAGGCCCCGGTCCAGGCATCGGTGGAGGTGACCGGGTGGTTCGGGTCGACCGCCTGGATCCGCTGGGCGATCTCGTTGACGAACGTCGTGTACGCGTCGCGCTGCCGCTCCAGGGCCTCGCCGCTGTAACAGTTCTGCAGGCCGAGTACGGACTCGTTGCCGACGTTCCACATGAGGACGCCCTCATGGTCCTTGTACGTCTCCACCCAGCGGGGGAACTCCGCGAGCATGTCGTTCTTGTAGGCGGTGTCCGTCAGGTAGTCGACACAGCCGCCGCTGCCCGGGCCGCCGCCGGGCTGCAGCCAGAAGCCGGCGATCACCTTGATGCCGTGGGCCGCGGCGGTGTCGAGGAGAGGCCTGGTGGTGGCGTCGGTGCCCCACGTACGGATGGTGTTGACGCCCATCGACCTCACATCGGGCATGTACCGCTCGGCGTCCGCGACGGACGGGCCCCAGGTCAGGCCCTTCACGGTGTACGGCGAACCGTCCACGGTCAACTGCCAGTTGCCCTGGGATCCGGTCACCTGGACCACGCTGCCCGCCGCGTGGGCCGCGGGGGCGGGCAGGGCGGCCACGGCCCCGGCCAGGAGAGCCGCGGCGGCGACGCGTGCGGTGGCCCGGCGGCCTGGGCGGGCCACCGGGGAGCGTCGGAGGGGGGAGAGGTTCATGGGGGAAGGGCTCCTCGGGGGTGTGCGGGTGGGGAAGGTGGCGGGAGACAGCGGAGACAGCGGGAGAGCGCTCTCCCCTCAGGGCAGGGTTCACCCCGGGAGGAGAGCACTTCCCCGCCTGCCGGTCGGGCGATCAATCGACCGGCGGGCCGGTCAGGGCAGTTCGTAGTTCTCGTCCAGGACGGCGCCCCGGTCCGGGTTGGCCTCGTCGTAGCCGCGGGCGTTGCACTGGAGACCGCCGACGACACACTGGTCGACCATGGCCTTCAGCGTGGCGTCGTCCCAGGCGTTGAAGAAGTCGTAGTGGAAGGAGTGGCCGGCCCCGCTGGCCAGTCTCACCTGCGACATGTCCCCGTTGACCGGCCACGCCATCTTGAACTCGATCATCGGCAGGGCGACCGGGTGGCTCGTCGGGCAGACGTCCTGGTTGGCGCCCATCACGACGGGATAGGCCATGTGGGACTGGTGGTCGGGGGTGTCCAGATACTTGCCGTCCCAGCAACTGGGCGCCTGCATGCGCAGGTTGAGCTGGGTGTCCGGGCTGGTGGGGCAGGCCGCCGGGAACGCGTAGTTGTGGTAGCTCTCCCCGCACTCGTACCCCTCGACCATGCCGGGGTGGTTCCTGAACTGCTCGGGGGTCTGGGTCGGGCTGCCCACGACGAACCGCAGCCCCTTGGGGAAGGGCCGGACCGTGCGGTAGTCGGTGACTCCGGCCTTGTAGTAGATGGTCTGCGGTCCGGTCGGGCGGATCTCCCTGTCGCCGTTGTAGAGGGTCGGCATCCAGTACGCGGAGAGGTCGCCGCGCGCCAGGCACGCCGTCCCGCCCGCGCTCAGCGAGGCCGTGGTGCTGCTCGCGTTCGTGGTGTCGTTCCCCATGAACGTGTGGTCGTGCGAAGCGCCGGCCCGGCCCGGGTAGACGATCGGGTCGTCCGGGGCCGTGTGGGTGACCGAACAGTTCGCCTGGAACTCGTGGAAGTAGCGGTGCGGGGGGATCTCCTGGGAGGGTTCCACCCCGGTGACCGGCGGGTTCGCCGGGATGTACCCGTCACCGTCGGGGTCGTCCCCGAAGGCGACGGGCTTGGCGTCCGCCATCGTGTGCCCCTGCATGACGTGCGACGCCGCGGCGGGCGGCCCGGCCGCGGGGGCGGCGCCGGGCGCGGTGGCCCCGGCGTTCGTGATCGCGGTCAGCCCCAGGGCCACCAGGGCCAGGGCGGTCGCCACGATCAGGGCGGATACCAGGGTCGTGCTGCTGAATCTTGTCGCCATACGGACCTCCATGCCGCTCTGCGTCCATGCACATCGGGTGCACGGTGGGGGGAGAGTTGAGCCGGGCGGTGCAGCCGGGGAAGGCGCCGCTCCCTGGCGCCGGCGGGGCCGGGGCACGGCCGGAAACGGATCGGGAGAGCGCTCTCCAAGGCGGTGTCAGTGTTGCGCCGACGCTGAGAGGGTGTCAATAGCCGGTAACGAAGCGCCGGAACAAGGCGGTTGGGGCCGGGCGCCGCGACCCCTCGGCGGCGGGCAGCGCGGGCGGCACGTCGGAGCACGGAAGCGGCCGCGCGGGTGGTCGTACGGATGGCCGTACGGGTGGTCGTACGGAGGCAGACCCGCGCGCGGGCATATGAGACGCGCGGGATGCGGAACACGCGGCCCTACGGAACACACGAGCCCACGGAGCACGCGGGCATACGGAAGCGGCCCCGCCCATGGGCGGGGCCGCTCGGCACCTCTCGTACACCATCACCGTCGGGAGCCGGCCGCCCCGCCGGACGGCCGGCTCCCGCGGATCACGCGGTGTGGAGCCTCAGGCCGTACCGGTTGAGGATCTCGTTGACCGGCTGGTACCAGGTCTCACCGCCGCTGGAGCAGTTGCCCCAGCCGCCCGAGGTGACACCCTGGGCCTGGTCGCCGCTGATGAACGAGCCGCCGGAGTCGCCGCCCTGGGCGCAGACGCTCGTCTTGGTCATCTGGTGCACGGCGCCCTGGCTGTAGTTGACGGTCTCGTTCTTGGCGAGGACCCGGCCGCAGTGCCAGCGGGTGGTGGAGCCGGAGCGGCAGATCGAGGCGCCGATCGGGGCCTCGTTCGAGCCACGGACCAGCTGGTCCGGCACGGTGCCCCAGCCGAGGACGACGGGGACGGTCCACCAGCCGCTGCCGACGTTCACCCAGGCGTAGTCGTTGCCGGGGAAGGACGAGCCCTGGAAGTTGCCGATGTACGAGTTGTCCCAGCCGCGGACCTGCTGGCCGACGCCACCGCAGTGGCCGGCGGTGACGAAGCCGCCGTGGACCGAGAAGCCGATGGAGCAGCGGACGTTGCCGGTGTAGTACGGGTCGCCGCCGACGGTTCCGGCGGCGAAGGTCTGCGGGGCCTCGGCCGTCCGCTCCACCGTCACGGGCCCGGCCTTGCGGGCCTGGGCGACGAAGGAACGGACATCGTTGTCACCCTGTGCGGACGCGACGACGTTCACGACGACGCGGCTGGTCTCGGGGTCGACACGCCAGCTGGCCACGCCCTCGGGCGCGCTCAGTGCGTCGATGCGCTTCATGGTGGCGTCCAGCTGGGCGGCCGAGTGCTCGACGATCCGGGTCTGCGCGCCCGCGGCCCGCACGGCGGCGGCCTTGCCGGCGTCCGTGACCGCGACGGTCAGCTTGCCGGTCTTCGCGTCGAACCAGGATCCGCCGTAGGCGGCGCCCGCGGCGCGCTGGGCCTTGGGCTCCAGGGCCGTGGCCGCCTTCTCCTCCGCCAGCCGCGTGCGGGCCTGGCCCTCGGTCAGGCCGAGGTCGCGCTGCATGGCGGAGAGCAGGGCCGGGGAGGCGGGGAGTTCCGCGGCGGAGGGGGCCGAGGTGGCGGAGTCGACGGGGGCGGCGGAGGCGGTCGCCGGGCCGACGGCGGTCCAGGCACCGACGACCAGCAGCGCGGAGAGGGCGGTCCGCAGGGCGGTTGCGTGTCTCAAGGGAGTGACCCTTCCTGTTGTTCCAACGACGTGGGGGTGGAACGGGGTACATCCGGGAGCGCGCCGGGATCAAGCCATTGAGAGCGCTCTCAACTGGCGCCGTCCCGGACTGTAGCGGAGCCGTGTCATCAGGTCCATGCCAATGACAGAAACGGCCGGAGCAACTGGGCGGAGAGCCTGCGGTGCCACGTTTGAGTAGGCGTACTCATCCGGAGCGCCGGGCCCGGTCCTACTGTCACAGGAACACGGGACACGACGGTCGGCACGACTTTTCGGAGGAGCGGATCATGGCCGGAACACGCCGCAGGGGGTGGAGAGCCGCGGCGGCCTGCGTGCTGACGGGTTCGCTGATGGTACTGGCCGGCGCGTGCGGGGTGCTGGACACCGACGACGACCGCCGGGCGGCGGAGGAGTTGGCCGACAAGCACCTTCCCGGGCAGCTGAAGGCGATCGGGGCCCGCACGCTCTTCCCGGGCACCGGGGGCTCCGAGGTGACCTTCGCGGTGGCCGACGACCGGGACGCGGTCGTGCGGCTGCGCATCGACAAGTCCAAGGGCAGCTGCGACGGCAAGGCGTGCGCCGGGGTACTGACGGAGGCGGTGGCGCGGGCCCGGACGGACGCGGCGGAGTTCCGTACCCTGCGGGACGCGTTCGACAGCTGCGGTTACGAGGTGATCGCGCTCGGCACCTCCGGCGCATCGCCCCACGTGGTGGCCGAGCTGACCAACGACACGGTGGAGAAGGTGATCTCGGAGATCGGCGGCTGCGTCCAGCGGTGGGTCGCGGCGAGCGGGCCGGAGAGCCGGATGGGCGGGGCGAAGGCCTCGCACGTGAACGTGGTCTCCCCCGCCGTCGCCGCCGAGCGCAAGCGGGGCAAGGACTCCTGGCCCACCCTGATGCGGCTGACCCGGAGCGATCTGGTCGGCTCGCTCACCCGGCACACCCACCACTCGATCAGCTACGAGATCGAGGCCGGGCAGGTCGACACGGCGGGCCGCGCCCGGGTCGTGCGCCCGTTCGAGCAGCGCCAGGAGTTCGGCAGGACGGTCCAGAAGGCGGTGGCGGACGAGCTGCGCGCCACCTACCCGGACGTGGTCGTGAGCGACTACCAGTGGGTGTGGCGCCTGGAGCCCGGCCGGATGGACCGGCAGACCGGCTATCTCCTCTTCTGCCCCCGGCCCGACGAGCGGGGACGCTGCGTGAACAGCGACGACGCGGTCCTGGTGACGACGGACGAGCGCGGCAACCCGGTGGAGAAGCTCCGCATCGTCCACGACGTACGCGACGGCACGGGGGCGCTGCGGCTGCCGCCGTACTAGGCCGTGCGCGGTGATCGGTCGGTCGGGGTGGCGGGGGCCCGGGAGGGTGCGCGAGGTTCAGGGCTGGGGGGGCTGACCGGTCTCCTCGGCAGGGTGGCGGCCACCCACGTGCACGCCCCGACGTCCTGAGCGCCGACAGGGCCGGCAGCTGCCGCCGGATACGGGTCTTCCTGGGCGGCCACCGCATCGCGCACAGCACCCGGTGGTACGGCTTCCGGTCCCGGTACGGCAAGGGCCCCGCCCCTCCGCGCGCGCCCGGCGGTCCCCCGCGGCGCACCGCGCGGGACCGCCGGAATCCGATCTTCCCTTTGCGGCCGGAGCGGGACCGGAGTGGAATTGCGTACAGGGGACAGTGGTTCTCCCGAGGAAAGGACGCGCCATGAGCGACACCGACTGGGGGGACGACGTCTACCAGCCCCAGGAGCCGGAGGCCTCCGACCCCGAGGAACAGCTGGGCGCCGAGGACACCCTGCTGGATCCCTCCGGCACCGGCGACCCCCTCGACGAGGGCTACTCACCGCCGGACCGGCCCTGGGTGGTGGAGGGACTCGGCACCACCGCTCCCGAGACCGTCACGGGTGAGTCCCTCGACACCCGGCTGAGCAGGGAGGTTCCCGAGAAGCCGGGTTTCGCCGGCGACGGGGTGGGCGATCTGGCAGGCGGTGACGGCGAGCTGTGGAACGGCGAGGTCGGCGTCGCCCGTGCCGGGCGGCTGACCCAGCAGGCGGACGGCCGGGTACCGGCCACACTCACCGCCAGCGACGTCGGCATCGACGGGGCCGCGGCCTCGGCCGAGGAAGCCGCGATGCATGTGATCCCGGAGGACGGGGACGACGAGAGCCTGCTGGACGGCTCGCTGCCCGACGGCGTGTTCGTGGACGGCGCCTCGGCCCGCGAGGCCCGCGAGAACCGCGCGACCGGCCCCGAGGAAGCCTCCGGCGGCTCTCCCGCCCCGGACGCGTGAACGCCGCCGCGCTCCCTCCCGTACTCCCTGGCCCACCCCCTGAGTACCCCCTGCCCCCTCCCCGAGCTCTTCCCGACCGAACGCCCCCGGCCCCGCAGGAGCAGACAGATGAGCGGCACCGCCCAGATCGGCGTCACCGGACTCGCGGTGATGGGCCGCAACCTGGCCCGCAACTTCGCCCGCAACGGCTTCACCGTCGCCGTGCACAACCGCACCACCTCCCGCACCGACGCCCTGGTGAAGGAGTTCGGTGACGAGGGGAACTTCGTCGCCGCGCACACCCCCGAGGAGTTCGTCGCCGCGCTGGAGCGCCCCCGGCGCCTGGTGATCATGGTGAAGGCGGGGGATCCCACGGACGCCGTGATCCAGGAGTTCGCGCCCCTGCTGGAGGACGGCGACGTCATCATCGACGGCGGCAACGCCCACTTCGAGGACACCCGCCGCCGGGAGCAGGAGCTGCGCGAGCGCGGTATCCACTTCGTCGGCGCGGGCATCTCCGGCGGCGAGGAGGGCGCGCTGCACGGCCCGAGCATCATGCCGGGCGGCTCCGCCGCGTCGTACGCCTCCCTGGGCCCGATGCTGGAGCGGATCGCCGCCCGGGCGAAGGACGGCACTCCGTGCACCGCGCACATCGGTCCCGACGGGGCCGGCCACTTCGTGAAGATGGTCCACAACGGCATCGAGTACGCGGACATGCAGCTCATCGCGGAGGCGTACGACCTGCTGCGCAGGGTGGCGGGGTACTCGCCCGCGCGGATCGCGGAGACCTTCCGGAGCTGGAACACCGGGCGGCTGGACTCGTATCTGATCGAGATCACCGCCGAGGTCCTCGCCCACACGGACGCGGCCACCGGAAAGCCGTTCGTCGACATCGTGCAGGACCGGGCGGAGCAGAAGGGCACCGGGCGCTGGACCGTGCAGATCGCGCTCGACCTGGGCGTTCCCGTCTCCGGGATCGCGGAGGCGGTCTTCGCGCGCTCCCTCTCCGGCCACGCCGACCTGCGCTCGGCCTCCCGGGAGCTGCCGGGGCCGGTGGCAGAGCCTCTGGAGGGTGCGGAGGCGTCGGCGTTCGCGGACCGGGTCGAGCAGGCGCTGTACGCGTCGAAGGTCGTCTCGTACACCCAGGGCTTCCACCAGATCCGGGCCGGGAGCGAGGTGTACGACTGGGGCATCGACCTCGGTTCCGTCGCGGCGATCTGGCGGGCGGGCTGCATCATCCGGGCGGCGTTCCTGGACCGCATCCGGGCCGCCTACGATTCCCGGCCCGGGCTGGTGAGCCTGCTCTCCGACGAGGAGTTCGGGCGGGAGGTCGGGGCGGCGCAGGACGACTGGCGCGCGGTGGTGGCGGAGGCGGTGCGCCAGGGGGTGCCGACGCCCGGATTCGCCGCCGCGCTGGCGTACTACGACGGTCTGCGCGCGGACCGGCTGCCCGCGGCGCTCACGCAGGGGCAGCGGGACTTCTTCGGGGCGCACACCTACCGGCGTACGGACCGCGAGGGCTCGTTCCACACGCTGTGGGCCGGCGACCGGTCGGAGGCCGAGGCGGGCTGACGGGTACGGGGGCGACCCGGGCGGGGGTCCGTACCCCCGCCCGGTCCACCCCGCGTGCGGGCACCCGCGGGGCGTGGCTGAGTGGAGTGCGGGCCCGTTACCGCGGCCCGCCCGGCTCCCCGCGGCCCGCCCCCTGCGGCCCGCCCGCCCCGATGTCTGGAGTTGCGCGCATGCCCGATCCCGTGCCCGACCCCGTCTCCGTCCAGCCCGTCGTGGCCCCGCTCACCAATGCGGCGCTCTTCCTGGTCGGCACGGTCGAGCCGGGTGGCGAAGAGGCGGTACGGGAGGTGCTGCCGGACCTGGCGGCCGTCGCGCGCTCCCTGGGGTTCCGCTACCCGGACGCCGGTCTGGCCTGTGTGACGGGGTTCGGCTCCGCCGTCTGGGACCGGCTGTTCGACGGGCCGCGCCCCGCCCGTCTCCACCCGTTCCCGGAGCTGCGCGGCCGCCTCCACCACGCCCCGGCGACCCCGGGCGACGTGCTGCTGCACATCCGGGCCGAGCGGATGGACGTCTGCTTCGCCTGGGCGGCGCAGCTGCTCGACAAGCTCGGCGGGGCGCTGCGGATCGTGGACGAGACGCACGGCTTCCGCTATCTCGACCACCGGGATCTCCTCGGCTTCGTGGACGGTACGGAGAACCCGGTGGGCGACGACGCCCGGGCGGCCGCGCTCGTCGGGGCGGACGACGATCCGGAGTTCGAGGGCGGCAGCTATGTCGTCGTACAGAAGTACCTGCACGACCTGACCGCGTGGAACGCGCTCTCCGTCGAGGAGCAGGAACGCGTCATCGGCCGCACGAAGTTCGACGACGTGGAGTTCCCCGACGACGAGAAGCCCGCCGACTCGCATCTGGCGCTCAACACGATCACCGACCCGGACGGCACCGAACGCGACATCCTGCGGGCGAACATGCCGTTCGGGAACTTCGGCCAGGGCGAGTTCGGCACGTACTTCATCGGATACGCGGCCGACCCCGACGTCACCGAACGGATGCTCCGCAACATGTTCCTCGGCGACCCGCCCGGCACGCACGACCGCATCCTCGACTTCTCCACGGCGGTCACCGGGGGCCTCTTCTTCGCGCCCCGCGCCGACTTCCTCGACGACCCGCCGCCCCCGCCCTCCCTGGTCCGCCCGGACGACCGGCCGGAACCGGTGTCCGCACCGGTCCGGCGGGAGCCCGTGCCGGCCGGGTCGGACCACGGTTCGCTGCGCATCGGCAGCCTGCAAGAAAGCGCCCAGTGATGAACAATCTGCACCGCGAACTCGCACCGGTCACCCCCGCCGCCTGGGCCGAGATCGAGGAGGAGGCCCGCCGGACCTTCCGCCGCCATGTGGCGGGCCGCCGCGTCGTCGACGTCTCCGATCCGGACGGGCCGACGCTGGCCGCGGTGGGGGACGGTCATCTGCGCGACATCGACCCGCCGGCCCCGGACGTGCTGGCCCGGGCGCGTACGTCGATGCCGGTCATCGAGTGGCGGGTGCCGTTCACGGTGAGCCGGCAGGCCGTGGACGACGTGGAGCGCGGCTCGGCCGACAGCGACTGGCAGCCCGTCAAGGACGCGGCGCGCACCTGTGCGTTCGCGGAGGACATGGCGATCATCGACGGCTATCCGGCGGCCGGGATCACCGGTCTGCGGGACGGCTCCTCGCACGACCCGCTGCCGCTGCCCGCCGACGCGCGGGACTATCCGGCGGCGGTCAGCCAGGCGGTGACGCGGCTGCGGCTGGCCGGTGTCGACGGACCGTACCGGCTGCTGCTCGGCGCGGACGCGTTCACCGAGGCCGCCGAGACGTCCGACCACGGGTATCCGGTCAAGACGCATCTGAGCCGCATCGTGGACGACGAGATCCTGTGGGCGCCCGCGGTCAAGGGCGGGGTGCTGCTCTCCACCCGGGGCGGGGACTTCGAACTCTGCCTGGGCCAGGATCTGTCGATCGGGTACGCGGACCACGACGCCACCGACGTCCACCTCTACTTCCAGCAGGCGTTCACGTTCCGGATGCTGACGGCGGAGGCGGTGGTCGGGCTCCTCGCGTGAGGGGCCCGCTCTCACCACCCGGGGGCGGCCCGCTCGTATCCTCGGCCGTGGACCTGTACCGCCGCAGACCCGTGGGGGCAGCCATCACCGAATCCGCCCGTACGACACCGCCGGCCTCGCTCACCCCTGGCCGCCCCGCCGTCCGCTTCGACGCGGCCGTCCGGGCGGCCGTACGCCAGGGGCTGCTGGGCGAGTCCCGCCCGGTGGCCGGTTTCGTGGACACCGACGGGGTGCGGTCGTCCGTCGCGGCGCTGCGGGAGGCGTTCGCGCACAGCCCCGGTGTGCTGCACACCTTTGCCGCCAAGGCCTGCTCCCTGATCCCGGTCCTGCGACTGCTGGCCGACTGCGGGATGGGGTGCGAGGTGGCGAGCCCGGGTGAGCTGCGGCTCGCCGTGGAGGCCGGATTCGCGCCCGGGACGATCGTGCTGGACTCCCCCGCCAAGACCCGCGAGGAGATCCGTCTGGCCCTCGCCCTCGGGGTGGCCGTCAACGCCGACAGCCTGGACGAACTCCAGCGCATCGACGCGCTGCGCAACCGGGACTCCGCCGCCGTCCTCGGTCTCCGGGTCAACCCGCAGGTGGGGGGCGGCTCGATCGGGGCGATGTCCACGGCGACGGAGACCTCGAAGTTCGGGGTGGCACTCGGCGATCCGGGCGCCCGCGAGGCGGTGGTACGGGCCTTCGAGGCGCGCCCGTGGCTGACCCGGCTGCACGCCCATGTCGGCTCCCAGGGCTGCCCGTTGGAGCTGATCGCGGCGGGCGTGGCACGGACGTACGAGCTGGCCGAGGAGATCAACGAACGCCTCGGCACCCGGCGGATCACCAGCCTGGACATCGGCGGCGGGCTGCCCGTCAACTTCACGGACGACACCACGCACCCGACGTACGCGGCGTACGTGGACGCGCTGACGGCGGCGGCCCCGGGCCTGTTCTCCGGCCGGTACGCGCTGGTCACCGAGTTCGGCCGGTCGCTGCTGGCGAAGAACGGCTTCATCGGGGCGCGGGTGGAGTACACGAAGGACGCGGGCGGCCGCCGGATCGCGCTCACCCACGCGGGGGCGCAGACCGCCACCCGTACGGTCCTCATGCCCGGCGCCTGGCCGCTGCGGATCGGGGCGTTCGCGGCCGACGGCACCCCGAAGGACGGCCCGCGGCTGGCTCAGGACGTCGCGGGCCCGTGCTGCTTCGCGGGCGATGTGGTGGCGCACGGCCGGGAGCTGCCGGAGCTGGCCGAAGGCGACTTCGTCGTGCTCCACGACACGGGCGCGTACTACTTCTCCACCCCGTGGGCGTACAACAGCCTTCCGCGCCCGGCGGTCTACGGCTTCCGCGCGTCGGCGCCGGAGGGCGAGGTGGTGTTCGCGACGGTGCGGGAGGCGCAGACGATGGACGCGATCGCCGCCGAGGCCGGCCTGGCGTACGCGGACGCGCTGACGGTGCTGGGCTGAGCGGGGTCCTCCCGCGTACGGGGACCCCGCTCCGCCTGCCCCGGCTCCGCTACGACCCGGCGGGCTCAGGCTGCGGCTCCGGGTCCGGCACGGGGTCGGGTCCGGGTGCCGGGGGCTGCGGGATCGGGTCCGGTGCCGGGCCGGGCGGCACCGGGGCGGGGCCCGGCGGCACGGGCGGCGGGCTCGGTACGGGGGTGGGCGGACCCGGCACGGGCGGAGGCGTCGGCGAGGGCGGGACGGGGTCGGGGTACGGGTGGGTCATTTCGATCCTCCACAACGACGTGAAACGGACAGATGGAGCTTTCCTCCACCGTCTCCCGGTGCGGCTGCCCGCGCCTGCCGAGTCCACACGTACGGGCCGGGGCCGTCCCGCCCTTCACCCGCCGGGCTGGTCCCCTGCCGAACCCCCCGCCCCGCTGCCCGCCCGGCGCTACGGTCGCCCCGTGACCGACCAGCCGCCTCGCCCGCCCGAGGCCCCCGTACCCGTCCCCGGCTCCCCGGCCGCCGAGCCGGTCAACGCCTCGGCGCTCGTCCGCAACGACGCCGGGCAGTACCTGATGCACCTGCGCGACCATCTTCCGGGCCTCATCTGGGAGCCGGGCGCCTGGTCGCTCCTGGGCGGCGGCCGGGAACCGGAGGACCGGTCACTGGAGGAGACGGTCCGGCGGGAGCTGCTGGAGGAGGCGGGCCTCGACCTGCCCGTACTGGAGCCGTACGCGGTCGAGATCGCGACGGGCACGGACAGTGCGCCGGTCCCGGTGGCCGTCTACTCCGGCCGGTGGAACGGGGACCCCGAGCAGCTCACGCTGACGGAGGGGGTGATGCTGCGCTGGTTCGCCCCGGAGGTCCTCCACCGCCTCCGGCTGAGCCGCTCGACCCTCGACCTGGTCCTGCGCCACGCGGCCGAGGCACGGGGTGCCTCTTCCTCGACGGGTGAGGCGGCAGCCCCGCCCCCTCCCCTGCCGAGCGTGCTGGCCGTGCACGCGCACCCGGACGACGAGTCCCTCTTCTCGGGCGGCGTACTCGCGCGGCACGCGGCGGCCGGTGCGCGGACGGCGGTGGTCACGGCGACCTGGGCGGAAGGGACCCACCGGGCGGAGGAGCTGGCGCGGGCGCTGGAGATCCTCGGTGCGGGACCGCCCCGGCTGCTCGGCTACGCGGATGCCAAGGTTCCGGAGTCTGCGCCCGGCCGCCCCCGGTTCCTGGACGCCCCGCTGGACGAGGCCGTGGGCGCCGTGGTGGCCCACATCCGCGCCGTCCGGCCCCAGGTGGTGATCGCCCCGGACCCGTACGGGGGCATGACCGGCCACCCCGACCACGTACACGCCCACCGGGTCACCGCCCTGGCCGTCCGGGCCTCGGGGCTGGCCCGGCTCCACCCCGAGGCGGGCGCCCCCTGGCAGCCGAGCGCCCTCTACCTGGCCACACATCCGCGCTCGGCCGCCGAGGTGGTGGGCGCACGGTTGGGCCGACGGGGGCTGCCCGTCGACGCGTTCCTCGTCTCCGACGACGCATGGATCACCACGACGGTCGACGTCACCCCCTGGCTGCCCCGGAAGCTGGCGGCGATCCTGGCCCACCGCAGCGAGGTGGTACGGGGCGCCGCACCCGGCCGGATCGCCGCCCTGTCGCCGGACGACCGGCATCTGGCGCTGAGCACCGAGTGGTACATCCGCCGGGACCTGGCCCTCCGGAGCGCGACGGACACCGCGCTGAGGGCCTGAGGCGGGCGGGGTGCGGGAGCGCGAGGCCGTGGGGGCGCGGGTGGGCGTCCGCGCCCCGCACGCCTCAGAACAGCTCGGGGTGGTCCTTGAGCTGCCGTTCCGCTTCCCGTACGAGCTCCTGCGGAGCCGCGGGCGCCTCGTCGGGGTGGCGCTGCGCCCACGCGGCCGCGTACGGGCACAGCGGCACGACGGGCACCCCCGCCTCGGCGGCGAGGGCGTAGAACTTCCGGACGAGCGCCCCGGCGATGCCCTTGCCCTCGTGCTCGGGCCGGACGACGGTGTGCACGGCCACGAGCGCGCCCGGGGCGGGCTCCAGGACGAAGTACGCGATCGTCCCGGCGGCCTTCCCGTCCTCGTACGCCGTGAGCGTGCCGCGTTCCCGGTCGTCCCTGATCTCCACTGCCGCGTTCTCCGCCATGGGCCTCTGCTCTCTCTTCGCTCGTGGCGCCCTGTACGAGCCGGCCGGCTCAGCCGCGCGCGGCGACCGCCTGCGGGCTCCGTTCCGTACGGCTCCCGGGGACCGGCTCCGACGCGTCGCTGCCGAGCGCCACGATCCGGTTGTCCGCGTCGACGTGGACGACCTTCGGGGTGAGCGCACGGGCCTCCGCGTCCTCGACCTGGGCGTAACTGATCAGGATGACCAGGTCGCCGGGGTGCACGAGATGCGCGGCAGCGCCGTTGATCCCGATGACACCGGAGCCGCGCTCGCCCTCGATGACGTACGTCTCCAGGCGGGCGCCGTTGTCGATGTCCACGATATGGACCAGTTCGCCGGGCAGCAGGTCGGCGGCGTCCATCAGGTCGGCGTCGATGGTCACGGAGCCGACGTAGTGCAGGTCGGCCTGGGTGACGGTGGCGCGGTGGATCTTGGACTTGAACATGGTGCGCAGCATCGAGAAACTCCCGGAAATAGGCTCCCTGCCTGCGTTCTTGCAGGTCAAGGGCTGTCCCCACACCCTACAACGCGTCGCCTGTCCGGGCAGCGGCCCCGGCTCCTTCGAGACCCCTTCGTGAGGACGGTGAACCGGGGACACGCACAGCCGGTCACCGCGGAGAAGTCGCCGCGGAGAAGAGGAGGAGCGGTCGGGCGGGTGCGACACTGGCGGCATGGACGCCAGCGGTGACCAGCAGGTTCTCCGGCTGGAGCGGGCCATCCTGGAGTTGCTGGACGGGCGTGCGCCCACCGCGACGATCTGCCCCTCCGACGCCGCGCGAGCGGTCTACGACGGGGACGACGACGGGTGGCGCGCGCTCATGGAGCCCGCCCGCCGGGCGGCACGTCGGCTGACGGAGGCCGGGGCGGTGGAGATCACCCAGGGCGGGCGCCGGGTCGAGCCGGACGAGGCACGTGGCCCGGTCCGCGTGCGCCGGGTGCGCTGAGGCACCGCACCGGCCGACGCCCTCTCAGGCCGCCGTCCGGTCCAGGTCCCGGTGGATGGGGTCCGCCCGTCCGGTCAGCGGGAGGCCCGTCCCGCCCTGCCGGACCGCGACGATCTCGGCGGCGATGGAGAGTGCGGTCTCCTCCGGTGTACGGGCCCCGAGGTCCAGGCCGATGGGGGACCGCAGCCGCGCCAGTTCGTGTTCGGCCAGCCCTGCTTCACGCAGCCGCCGCAACCGGTCGTCGTGGGTCCGGCGTGAGCCCATCGCGCCGACGAAGGCGACCGGCCTGCGCAGCGCCTCCGTGAGCAGCGGCACGTCGAACCGGGCCTCGTGGGTGAGGACGCACACCACCGTGCGCCCGTCGGTGCGGGTGCCGCGCAGATAGCGGTGCGGCCAGTCGACGACGACCTCGTCCGCCTCCGGGAAGCGGGCCTCCGTGGCGAAGACGGGCCGGGCGTCGCAGACGGTGACGTGGTGGCCCAGGAACTTGCCGGCCTTCACCAGGGCCGCGGCGAAGTCCACGGCCCCGAAGACGATCATGCGGGGCGGGGGCGCACTGCATTCGACGAGCAAGGTGAGTCCGCCGGGGCAGCGGGAGCCGTGCGCGGAGAGGGTGACGATGCCGGTCCGGCCGGCATGCAGAAGCGCCCGCGCCTCGGCGGCCGCCGTGCTGTCCAGCCCGGCGTCGCGGCCGAGCCCGCCCTCGGAACCGCCGTCGGGGCGGATCAGCAGAGCGTTCCCGAGCAGCTCGGCCGGACCGTCCACCACCCGGGCGAGGGCCGCGGCCTCGCCGGAGGCGGCGGCGGCCAGCGCGGACCGCAGCACGTCGCGGACCGGTGATCCGGCCCGGACCGGTGTGACCAGGATGTCGATGACGCCGCCGCAGGTCAGGCCGACCGCGAAGGCGTCGTCGTCGCTGTAGCCGAAGCGTTCGCGCACGGTGCGGCCGTCCTGGAGGGCCTGCGCGCACAGCTCGTAGACGGCGCCCTCCACACATCCACCGGAGACCGAGCCGATCGCGGCGCCGCCGCTGTCGACGGCCAGGGCCGCGCCGGGCCCGCGCGGGGCGCTGCCGTCCACGGACACCACGGTGGCGACGGCGAACTCCCGGCCCTCGGCCGTCCATTGGCGCAGCGCGTCGGCGATGTCAAGCATCGGCCGCCCCGCCGTCCGGTGCGGCCGGTGCGGCCGGTGCGGTAAGGATCCGGTCGGGACGGATCGGCAGGTTCCGGTGACGTACGCCGGTGGCGTGCCAGACGGCGTTGGCGACGGCGGCGGCCGCGCCCACGATGCCGATCTCCCCGACGCCCTTGATGCCGACGGGATCGTCGGGGTCGTGGTCGTCCACCCAGTCCGCCTCAATGTCCGGGACGTCCGCGTGCGTGGCCACGTGGTAGCCGGCGAGGTCGGGAGAGTAGTGGCGGCCGGTGTTCCGGTCGCGGACCGCCTCCTCGTGCAGGGCCATGGAGATGCCCCAGATCATCCCGCCGACGAGCTGGTTGCGGGCGGTGAGGGGGTTGACGATGCGGCCCGCCGCGAAGATGCCCAGCATGCGGCGGACCCGGACTTCGCCCGTGGCGGTGTCCACGGCGACCTCCGCGAACTGGGCGCCGAAGGAGTGCCGTTCCTTCTGTGCCAGGGCGCCGAGGGCCGCGGTGGAGTCGGAGCGCACGGTGATCCCCTCCGGCGGGATGTCCGAGGCGCCCGCGAGCCGTTCCAGGAGTTCGGACGCGGCCTCGGTGATCGCCCAGGCCCAGGAGCGGGTGCCCATCGAGCCGCCGGCGATCATCGCGGGGCCGAAGTCGCTGTCGCCGATCCTGACCCGGACCCGCTCGGGCGTGGTCTCCAGGGCGTCGGCGGCGATCAGGGTGAGCGCGGTGCGGGCTCCGGTGCCGATGTCGGCGGCGGCGATCCGTACGGTGTAGGAACCGTCGGCCTCGGCCGTGACGAGGGCCGTCGAGGGCATGGCTCCGGCGCCGAAGGACGCGGAGGCCATGCCCGTGCCGAGCAGCCAGCGGCCGTCGCGGCGGAGCCCGGGGCGCGGGTCCCGGTCGGCCCAGCCGAACCTGCGGGCGCCCTCCCGGAGACAGGCGGCCAGGTTGTTGGTGCTGAAGGGGAGGCCGGAGACGGGACCGGCCTCGGGCTCGTTGCGCAGGCGCAGTTCGACCGGGTCGACTCCGGCGCGTTCGGCCAGTTCGTCGAGGGCCGCCTCGATGGCGAACGACCCCGGCGCCTCCCCCGGCGCCCGCATCCATGTGGGGGACGGCACGTCGAGGCGTACGACGTGGTTGGCCGTGTGGTGGGCGTCGGCGTCGTACAGCACCCGGGCGACGCCCGCGCTCGGCTCCACGAACTCGTACACCGTCGAGGTCTGGTTGAGCGAGCGGTGCTCCAGGGCACGGAGCCTGCCGTCCGGGTCCGCTCCGAGCCTGACCCGCTGGGCGGTGGGGCTGCGGTACCCGGCGAGCGAGAAGGTCTGACGCCTGGTCATGACCACGCGCACCGGCCGCTGGAGGGCGGTGGCCGCCATGACGGCGGACACCTGGTGGGCGCGGAGCCCCTTGCTGCCGAAGCCGCCGCCGATGTGTTCCGAGCGGACCCGCACCGAGGACGCGTCGAGCGAGAACAGGGCGGCCAGCTCGGACCGGACCCAGCCCGCGCCCTGGTTGGAGTCGACGACCTCCAGCCTTCCGCCGTCCCATACGGCGGTCGCCGCGTGCGGCTCCATCATGCTGTGCTGTTCCTCGGGGGTGGTGTACTCCTCGTCCAGCACGACGGCGGAGGCGGCGAGTTCGGCCTCCAGGTCACCCTTCCCGGTCTCCGCCGGCATGTGGCCCGCGGCCGCGTAGGCCGCCGGGTCGTCCGTGGTCAGCACGGTGGTGTGCGGCTCCTGTTCGTAGGTGACCACCAGGGACTCGGCCGCCTCCCTGGCCTGCTCGGGGGTCTCGGCGACGACCAGGGCGACCGGCCAGCCGGCGAACGGCACCCTGTCGCCCTGGAAGACGGCCGCGGCGGGGTCCGGCGGCGTGCCCAGCATCCCGATGTAATCGGTGTGCAGGCGCGGGGCGTTGCCGTGGTGGAGCACCGTGAGGACGCCCGGCAGCGCGAGGACGGGGGCGGTGTCGATCGAGGCGACGCGTCCCCGGGTGACGGTGGAGAGCACCAGCCAGCCGTGAGCGAGGCCGGCGAAGGGGATCTCGCCCGCGTAGCGCGCGGCTCCGGTGACCTTCTCCCGGCCCTCGACCCGCGTGCGGGCGGTGCCGACGGCCGCGTGCAGTGCCCGGGGGCCGGGCGTGGTGGTGGTCATCGGGCGCCGCCTTCCGCCAGTTCGGTGAGGACGGAGACGATGAGATCGCGCATGAGGGGCACCTTGTATCCGTTGTCGGGCAGCGGCCGGGCGGCGGCGAGTTCGGCGTCGGCGGCGGCCGCGAAGGTGGCGCCGACGGCCGGCGCGCCGGTCAGGACGGCTTCGGCCGCGCGGGCGCGCCAGGGGTGCGAGGCGACGGCGCCGAGGGCGAGCCGGGCTTCTCGTACGTGCCCGTCCCCGATGTCCAGCGCGGCGGCCACGGAGCCGATCGCGAAGGCGTACGAGGCGCGCTCGCGCACCTTGCGGTAGCGGGAGCCGGCGGCGCCCGGCGCGGCGGGCAGCGTGACATGGGTGATCAACGCGCCTGGAGGCAGGGCGGTTTCGCGGTGCGGGGTGTCGCCCACGGGGAGGTAGAGATCGGTGAGGGGCATCTCGCCGGGCCCGTCGAGGGTCTCGTAGGCGACCCGGGCGTCGAACGCCGTGAGGGCCACTCCCATATCGGAGGGGTGCACGGCCACGCACCGGCCGGAGGCGCCGAGGATCGCGTGATTGTGGTGCTCGCCGTCGATGGCCGGGCAGCCGCTGCCGGGGACGCGCCTGTTGCAGGGGGCGCTGACGTCGGTGAAGTAGCCGCAGCGGGTGCGCTGGAGCAGATTGCCGCCGACGGTGGCCATGTTCCGCAGTTGCCCGGACGCCCCGGCGAGGACCGCCTGGGACAGCGCGGGAAAGCGCCGTCGGACCTCGGGGTGGGCGGCGAGGTCGCTGTTGGTGACGGTCGCCCCGATGCGCAGGCCGCCGTCCGCCGTGGGCTCGATCCGGTCCAGGGGCAGTTCGCGCACGTCGACGAGCAGGGCGGGCCGTTCGACGCCGGATTTCATCAGGTCGACCAGATTGGTGCCGCCGCCGAGGAACCGCGCGTCCGGCCGGCCCGCGAGCAGGCCCACCGCACCGGTGACGTCGGGGGCTCGCCTGTAGTCGAACTCCTTCATGCGGCGGCCTCCTCGGCTGTTGCCGTACGCGCCTCGCCACGGGCCTCGGCACCACGGGAGACGGCTTGGACGATCGAGACGTACGCGCCGCAGCGGCACAGGTTTCCGCTCATCCGCTCGCGGATCTCGTCGGGCGTCAGGGGCGGCGGCTCCGGCGCGCCGACGTCTTCGGTGACGGCGCTCGGCCAGCCGGCCGCGTGCTCCTCGATGACGGCGATGGCGGAGCAGATCTGACCGGGCGTGCAGTAGCCGCACTGGTAGCCGTCGAGGTCCAGGAAGGCCTGCTGGACGGGGTGCAGGTCCTCCCCTTCGGCGACGCCCTCGATGGTGGTGATCTCGCGGCCCTCGGCCGCCACCGCGAGGTTGAGGCAGGAGACCACGCGGCGGTGGTCGACCAGGACCGTGCAGGCGCCGCACTGTCCCTGGTCGCAGCCCTTCTTGGTACCGGTGAGGTCGAGGCGCTCGCGCAGGGCGTCGAGCAGGGTGGTGCGGTGGTCGACGGACAGGTGGTGCTTCTCGCCGTTGATGTTCAGGGTGATCGAGCTGCTGGTCGACGAGGATGCTGGGGCCATGATCAGCCTTCTTCGGTGTCCGGTGACAGGAGATCGGCGCAGCGGCAGCGGACCGGGTGAGCCACCGGGTGCACGCCGGGGGCAGGGCGCGCTAAGGTTGCCCTAACCGGACTACTGTCCGCTTCGCTCATCAACGTAACGGACAGCTGTCCGGTTAACAAGGACGGGATTCGGCCACGGACCCGTGAGGAGGATGTGTGTCCCAGCCGAAGAAGGACGCCCCCGCACGCTCGGACGCGGTGCGCAATCGGGAACGGATCCTGTGCGTCGCCACGGCCGAACTCACCGAGCGCCCGGACGCCCCGCTGAGCACCATCGCCAGGAAGGCCGGCGTCGGGCAGGGCACGTTCTACCGCAACTTCCCCAACCGCGAGGCCCTCGTCCTGGAGATCTACCGCTACGAGATGCAGCAGGTCGCGGAGGCGGCCGCCGAACTGCTGCGCACCCGCGCGCCCGCGGTGGCGCTGCGCGAGTGGATGGACCGGCTCGCCCGGTTCGCCATGACCAAGGCGGGCCTGGCGGACGCGATCCGGCTGGTCACCAGCGCGCCGGGCAGTCCGGACAAACCCGGGCCGGCACCGGTGACGGAGGCGGCCGGCACGCTGCTCCGGGCCAGCGAGGAGGCGGGCACCATCCGCCCCGGGATCACGCCGGACGACTTCTTCCTCGCCATCGCGGGCCTCTGGCAGCTCGATCCGCAGGAGGAGTGGCAACCACGGGCGGCCAGGCTCCTCGATCTCGTGATGGACGGACTCCGGATGGGCGCACCCGGCCGCTGAGCCCAGGAGCACGCCCCCACCCGCACCGGGGCGTGCGGACGCCCGGCGGCTGCCTCCTGCCGCCGCCGCACCACCCGCCCCGAACGGGCCGGAGGGCGCCGACGGGGAGGCCGCCGGGGGCGCAGGCCGTCACAGTCGCGCTACGACCCCTTCTCGACTGGGCCACCGTCAGACGCCTTCCGGGCACATGAAGCGACGCAGGGCAGGGTGATTGTCATATGTATGCCCTCTTTTGGGGGGTCGGGCGGGGCGTCGTGCACGCCCGCCACCGCACCCCGGGCACTCACAGGCGGCTCTTAGGCTGCCCTTATGCACTACACCAAGAAGCTCATCGGACTGGCCGCTGTCGGCATCCTCGCGGTCGGCTGCGGCTCCGGGAATTCCTCCGGCACCACCGTCACCCCCGCCGCCGACTCCAAGCCGGAGGCCACGCAGGAGACGAGTGCCGCGCCGGAGGCCGCCCCGCTGGCCGTCGCCGTGGACGGACCGCAGAAGGACGTGCTCGACAGTTCGTCGGACGGACAGCTCAAGGTCCTCCCCAAGCCGGACAACAGCGCCCCCTTCACCGAGCGGGTGGAGCACAAGCTCCAGGAGCAGGTGCTCGGCCGGGTCAAGGTGCCGGGCAAGACCAGCGCCGAGTGCCCGGACGGCGTGACCCAGAAGGCCGGGGCCGTCAGCACCTGCAACGTCACCTACGAGGGCGCTGTCATTCCGTACGAGGTCAAGATCAGCGACTCGTACAAGGAAGGCAGCTTCATGACCTTCTACAACGCCAAGCCGCTCAAGGGGCTCATCGTGGCGAAGGTCGTCTACAACCAGCTGTTCCAGCAGTACGGCAGCCGGTCCGACGCGACCAAGCTCGCCTGCGAGGAGTTCCCCGCCGCCCAGTCCGTCGACTTCGAGGCCGACTCCGGTCTGACCTGCCAGTACTGGAGCAAGTACGGCAACCAGGGCGACGGCGGCTACGAGACGCTGCGCGTCAAGGCCGGGACGTACGGGCCGAGCTTCGAGCAGGTCCGCTGAGCCCGGCTGCGTAGCCACCCCTACGGAGGAACTACCAGCTCACCGTCAGCCTCCGCGGGCTCCGTGACGTCGTCCCGGTCCGCCAGGTGACCCGCTCCACCGGCTCCGCCAGCCGCAGCTCCGGGAAGCGCGCGGCCAGGCGGTGCAGGGCGAGCTGGAGTTCCGTACGGGCCAGCCAGGCGCCCAGGCAGTAGTGGGCCCCCGCTCCGAGCGAGAGGGTGGGGGCCTCCAGCGGGGCGAACAGGTCGTCGAGCGTGTGGCGGGGGAAGACGTCCGGGTCCCGGTTGGCGGCGCCGCAGTCCGCCAGGACGATGGCGCCCGCCGGGATCGTCACCCCGCCCACCTCGATGTCCGCGGCCGCGTGGCGGGCCGTCCCCCGGTCGTCGCCGAGCGGGACGAGGTGGATGAGCCGGTCCGCGACCCGGCCGGCCGCCTCCTCGTCCGCGCCGATGCGGGGCCAGCTCTCCGGGCGTTCACCCAGGAGGTAGAGCAGCCCGTTGCCCAGCATGGTCATCGTGCTGTCGTGGCCGCCGACGACGAGCCCGCACACCAGGCTCACCAACTGCGCCTCGGGCAGCCCGCCTTCCTCGTCGGCCGCCCGGACCAGACCGCTGACCAGGTCGTCGCCGGGGGTGTGCCGCCGGGTCGCGAGGAGGTCCGCGCCGAACGCGCTGAACTCCTTGAGCACCGACTCCACCTCCTCCCCCGCGTGCGATCCGTCCGAGAAGGCGTGCTCGCTCCAGTGCCGCATCCGGTCCCGGGCCGAACCGTCCAGACCCATCAGCCGGCTGATCACGGCCACCGGGAGGGGCAGGGTGAACTCCCGCACCACGTCCGCCGGCCGGGGCCGCTCCTCCAGCCGGTCCAACAGCTCGTCCACGATCGCGGAGATCCAGGGGCGCCAGCGGGCGACGGCCCTCGGGGTGAACGCCCGGCGCAGCGTCCGGCGCAGCCGCAGATGGTCGGGGCCGTCCTGGTTGAACATGAGGTCGGGGTTGTTGACGAGGTCCGGTACGCCGGAGAGGGCGGGTGCGTCCTCCGCGTACAGCCGGGACCGGCCGAAGCACGGATCGGAGAGGACCTGGCGGACGTCGGCGTACCGGCTCACCAGCCAGGCGGGGGCGCCGGTGGGCAGCTCGCCCGGGCGGGGCGGGCCCGGCTCCTCGAACCGCAGACGGTGCAGCGGGATCAGGGACGGGTCGGTGGTGGTCATCGTCGGCTCCCGGGCCGGAGGGGGCGGTCGAGGGGGGTGGTGGCGGTGGTGGTCACAGGGCGACCAGCACCTTGCCCCGGCTCTCCGCCCGGTCGCCGTAGAGACTCCGGTAGGCGGCGGGGATGGCGTCGAAGCCGTGGTGGAGGGTGTGGTCGCAGACGACCTCGCCCCGGCGGACCCGGCTGCCGAGGTCGGTGTGGAGGTCCTTCCAGTTCTGTTCGGTGAACCACTCCAGCGAGAAGATCCCCCGGACCGTGGCGCGCGGGAACATCAGGTAGGGGAGCAGGCGCGGGCCCGTCCCCTCGTTGCCGACCTGGGTCGCCCACTGCCAGCAGACCGCGACCTGGCTGCCGACGTTGAGCATGGAGAAGACCACGTCGGTGACGGTTCCGCCGAGGTTGTCGAAGTAGCGGTCGACGCCGTCGGGGGCCGCCCGGGTCAGCGCCTCGCGGACGGTGCCGGCACCGTCCGTGTGGCGGTAGACCACGACCGTGTCGAAGCCGAGGCCGAGGAGGTACTCCGCCTTCTGCGGTGAGGAGGTGGTCCCGACGACCCGGGCGCCCGCCAGGGCGGCGAGTTGGCCGACGAGGGCGCCGACCGCGCCGGAGGCCCCGCTGATGACGAAGGTGTCCCCGGGCCTCACCGTCATGTACTTGGCGAGGGTGCCCCAGGCCGTCATGCCGGGTCCGCCCATCACGCTCAGCGCGGTCGTCAGCGGCAGGGCGTCGTCGTACCAGCCGGGGTCGAGCCTGCGGTAGGCCGGGAAGACCATCGGGAAGGTGCCGGTCTGCCAGGGTTCGGCCGCGCCCGTGGAGACGACGTGGGAGCGCCATCCGCCGAAGCCCTGGACGAGGTCGCCGACGCCGTGGGCGGCGCGCGGTCCGGCCGCCACCACCTCCATGATCGAGTCGGCGCCCATGTGCGAACCGATGGGGGTGTCGAGGGCGATGCCCTGGAGGTAGGGGTCGACGGAGACGTACAGCGTGCGGAGCAGCATCTCGTCGGGGGCCAGGGTCACGTCGACGTTCTCGACGACCTTCTCGTAGACGCGGTCGACGTCCGGCACGCCTTCGACGTGCTCGCGGACGACCCATTTCTCGATCTTCATGTGCCCTTCCCTGTCGTGGTCGCGGCGGCGGTGCCGCGGCCGGTCGGTACGGGGATGACGCGGTGGGTGGGCGGGGGTGCCGTCCGGTCCAGCGACGCGGTGAAGGGTCTTCCGTCGTCGCGGCAGATGAACTGCATGACGTGGCGTCCGGCGGCGGCGGCCCGGATCAGGCCGCCGGTGGTGGCCCAGACGCCGGACTGGTAGAAGTTGGCGAGGCCGGGCAGTCCGGGACCGTGCTTCTTGATCAGCTCTTCGAGCTTCTCGCCGCTCTCCACGAAGGGTTGCCAGCCCAGCACCGTGCCGTCGTAGTTGCCGGTGTAGCGCACCTGGGTGAGGGGGCTGGAGACGTCCCGTACGACGATGGCGTCGCGGATGCCCGGGAAGCGCTCCTCCAGGAACTCCACGAGCGTCTCGCGCGCCCTCCGTTTGGCCGCGTAGTAGCCGCGGCCGTGGCGTACCGGCAGGGTGTGCAGTTCCTGGCCGCCCCGGGTGCGGGTGACCTGCTCGGGGCCCTCGTCCAGGGCCCGCCAGGGGGCGATGTCGCAGAAGTAGGTGGCGTAGACGACGGTGGTGCCGTCCGGGGAGAGTTCGGGGTAGTGGCTGCTGCGGAACTGGACGTTGATGCTGGCGTGGCGGATGCCGGTGAGCTGCGCCGCCGTGGCCTCGTCGAGCAGGTACGTCGTGCAGGGGTCGCCCTCGGGAAAGGGGCGGGAGAGACCGAGGAAGAGGGTGAAGTAGCCGGGGAAGACCATGCCGGGTTCATGGATGGTCTCCGTGTAGAGCTTGCGGTACTCCTCCCCCAGATAGGCGCCCTTGAGGAACTTCATGGTCGTGGTGTAGCCGTCGCAGGCCGACACCACGATGTCGGCGCGCAGTTCGCTGCCGTCGCTGAGCCGGACGCCGACCGCGCGGTCGTCCTCCACGATCACCGTCTCGACCTTGGTGTTGTACGAGATCTCCCCGCCGAGGCGCCGGTAGCGGGCCTCGATCGACCGGGCGAGGCCGAGCGAACCTCCCTCGGGCACACCCGCGGAGAGGTTGGCGTGCGAGGCGAGCTGGAAGTGGAAGGGCAGGACGGGGAAGTTGGGGTGCTTCTCGTACAGGATGAAGTTGAACGCCTCCCGCAGCAGCGGGTCCTGGAACTTCGCGGAGTACTCGGTCATCAGGACCGTGATCGTGGTGCGTACGGCGTTGACGTACGGGACGAACGAGGCGAGCATCCGCCACCGCTCCAGCCGGCCCATCAGTCCGACGGGTTTGAGGAACGGGTAGACGGCGAGGGCCTTGCGGAAGCTGCGCAGTTGGTTGCAGAACCTGCGTACGGTACGGGCGTCGGCGGGCGAGAGCGCGATGAGGTGGGCTTCCAGGCGGTCCGGGTCGGAGTAGAAGTGGACGGCCCGCCCGTCCTGTCCGCGCACGATGTTGAACACGTCGAAGTGGCGGATCTCCTTGCCCTGGAGGGCGCCCAGCTCCAGCCAGATCTGGTGCATCTCGTTGCCGGGGCCGCTGCCGAGGAGCCAGCTGACGCAGGCGTCCAGGGTGAAGCCGCCGCGCTCCCAGGCCGTGCAGCAGCCGCCGGGCAGTTCGTGCATCTCCAGGATGCGGGTGCGGTAGCCGTTCATCCGGGCGTAGCAGCCGGTGGAGAGGCCGCCGAGCCCGCCCCCGATGATGATCATCGATTCCCTGGGCTCCCGGGGGGAGCCGGTGGTCCTGTGGGTCATGAACCGGTGTCCTCCCGTGCCGACCAGCGGTCGAGCTGGGGCAGTTCGCCCAGCATCCCGGGGTGCCAGGGTTCGGCGCCCCCGCTCTCCCAGGCCCGGAACTCCAGGCCCAGTTCGCGGCAGAGGTACTGGACGGCGAAGCGGCCGGTGGAGGCGGCGCGGATCAGGCCGCCCATGCCGACCCACTGTCCGGCCATGGAGAAGCCGCTCAGGCCGGGGAGCCGCATGCGGTCCTTGCCGACCAGGCGGGCGGCGACGTCGTCGGCGTCCGAGAAGGCCTTCCAGGCGAGGATCGAGCCGTTGTGGTTGCCGGTGTAGCGGTGGGTGGTGGCGGGCGATGCGATGTCGACGAGGTCGATGCGGTCGTTGATGCCGGGGTGGCGGTGCTCCAGGAAGGTGCGGACGAAGTCGGCCACCTCGTGCTTGCGGCCGCGGTACTCCCGGCGGCTGCGGGTGCGCAGCTCCTTCCAGTAGGCGTAGTCGCTGAAGTAGGTGCAGTGCAGGACGGAGCGGCCCGGGGGTGCGAAGCCGTCGGAGTAGCGGGAGCGGGCCTGGACGACCAGGCTGTTCTGGAGGGCACCGGGGAGGCGCCTGCCGTCCTCGTCGGTCAGGAGGTGGGTGGTGCTGTGGGCCTCGCCGGGGTCGAAGTCGCCGCGCAGTCCGACGAAGGCGGAGACGACCGCGGGGAAGAGGGTGCCGGGGCGCTCGATGAGGTCGTGGTAGAGCTTGTCGATCCGGGGGCTGGTGTACCGGCCGTCGAGCAGGTGGTGGACGGTGGTGCGCCCGTCGCAGGCGGAGACGATGTGCTCGGCGAAGTACCTTCTGCCGTTGCGGAGTTCGATGCCGATCGCACGGTCGTTCTCGACGAGGATCTTCTCCGTGCGGGCCCGGTAGGTGACCTCTCCGCCCAGGCCCAGGTAGCGGTTCTCGATCGAGCGCGAGAGCCCGAGCGAACCGCCCTGGGGGAAACCGGCGTTGAGGTGGTGGGCCGCCGCCATGTTGAACAGGTACGGCAGCAGCGGGAAGCCTTCGGGGTCCTGGAAGAAGATGTTGCGGAAGGCCCGGCGCAGCAGCGGGTCCTGGAACCTGTCGGCGAAGACGTGCATCGGGGTGGCGGCCGTGCGCCAGAAGAGCCGGAAGGCCGGCAGCACCGTGCGCAGGGTCGCGGCCCGCTCCCGTACGGTCCGCAGGGCGGGGGCGGTGAGGAACGGGTACAGCTCGATGTCGATGAACCGCCGCAGGTCGCGGGTGAAGGACCGGATCAGCGGGGCGTCGGCGGGTGACAGGGCCAGCAGGTGGGCCTCCAGCCGGTCGGGGTCGTTGTAGAAGGTGACCGAGCGGCCGTTCTCGTCCTCGACCTTGTTGAACAGTTCGAAGTTGGTGACGGTCTTGCCGTCGAGCGCGCCCAGTTCGCGCCAGACCCGGTGGGCGTCGTTGCCGGGCGCGGTCCCGATGAGCCATTCGATGCAGTAGTCGAAGAGGTAGCCGTCCCTCGACCAGGCGGTGCAGCAGCCGCCGGGCAGCACGTGCTTCTCGAAGATGCGGGTCCGGGCGCCGCTCATCCGGGCGTAGCAGCCGGTGGAGAGGCCGGCCACGCCCGCGCCGACGACGATGACGCGGGGCGGGGTGCCGGGGGTGCGCTCGCGGCTGCTCCAGTCGTCGTCGGTGTCCTTCGGGATGGTGGTGGTGTCAGTTGCCATGGGCCGCTTCTCCCGTCAGCACGGTGCGGATCAGGGCGGCGTTGCGGGGGAGGTGTTTGGGGTCGAGCATGTCGGCGTGGAGTCCTGAGCCGCGCAGGACGACGGTGGTGGCGGTGGAGCTGCCGTGCCAGGTGCCGTGCTGTCCGGCCGCGTAGAGGGCGGCCTTCTCCTGGTCGGTGATCACGCTGACCGGTGCGTCGACCGTTCCGGTGTTGGGGGTGCGGCCGCAGAAGGTGAGGTATTCGGCGGCGTGCGCGAGGGTCTCCCGGGCGACGGCCTCCGATCCGGTGTGCTTGCGGAGGTGGTCGGCGAGTTCGGCCTCGAAGTGGCGGATGCCTTCGTCCCCGGGTTCGTAGCGCTCCATGATGCGGCGGGAGTCGAGGATGACGACGTGGCCCACCCGGCGTCCGCGCCGTTCCAGTTCCTTGGCGGTCTCGAAGGCCAGGTTGCCGCCGAGGGAGTAGCCGAGGAGCAGGCAGGGGCCTTCGGGGCGGGCGGTCTCGACGAGGTCGGCGTAGCGGGCCACCTTGTCGTCTCCCGGGAGGTAGTTGAAGCCGATCACGGCGTACTCGGGGAGCTGGGCGGCCAGCCCCCGGTAGACGAGTCCGTGGCCGCCCGCGGGCGGGAAGCAGAAGAGGGGCGGTGACTGGCCGGCGTTGAAGGTGAGGGAGGGCAGTTCGTCGGTGCTGGTGCTGTGCAGGACCTCCTGGACGGTGGCGGCCATGCCGTGGAGGGTGGTGACCTGGTAGAGGCGGCTGACGGGGACGCTGACGCCGAACTCGGTGCGCAGCAGGTGGAGCAGTTCGACGAGCTTGATGGAGGAGCCGCCGATCTCGAAGAAGTCGTCCTCCAGTCCCACCTGTTCGAGGCCGAGGAGGGTCCTCCAGTGCCGGGCCACGCCGATCTCGTAGAGCGTCACCGGCTCCTCGTGGCTCCGCTCGCCGGTCTCGGCCCGGGGGGCGGGCAGTGCGGCGGTGTCGACCTTGCCGTTGGCGGTGAGCGGCAGGGCGGGCAGCTCGACGAAGTACGCCGGGATCATGTACGAGGGGAGCGCCCCGGCAAGATGGCGGCGCAGGGCCCGGCGGTCGAGCCCGGCGCCGGGGGCCGGTACGCAGTAGGCGCAGAGCGCGGCCTCTCCCCCGGTGTCCGTGGTGACGGTGACGACGGCGCGGGCGAGCGGGGGCCACTGGGCGAGGTGGGCCTCGATCTCGCCGATCTCGATGCGGTGGCCGCGCAGTTTGACCTGGCCGTCGGTGCGGCCGAGCAGGTGGACGCGGCCGTGGGCGTCCCAGCGGGCGATGTCGCCGGTCCGGTAGAGCCGTTCGGGCCGGGCGTCGGGCCGTTTGCCCAGCGTACGGGTGATGAAGCGGTCGGCCGTCTGCTCGGGCTCCCCGGCGTATCCGAGGGCGACGCCGTCGCCGCCGATCCAGAGTTCGCCGGGGACGCCGGGCGGGACGGGTTCGCCGTGGGCGTCCAGGATGTGCAGGGTGCTGTTGGGGAGGGGGCGGCCGATCGGGACCATGAGGCCGGGTTCCAGGTCGTCGACGGGGCCTTCGAAGCAGGCGCTGTCGATGGTGGCCTCGGTGAGGCCGTAGGAGTTGACGAGCCGGGTCGCCGGGCCGCACAGCTCGCTCAGCCGCCGGTACTCCGCCACCTTCCAGGCGTCCGAGCCGACCACCAGCAGCCGCAGGAAGTCCAGCCGCAGCCCCTCGCGTTCACAGTGGTCCATCAGTCCGCGCACGACGGCCGGGACGAACTCGGCGCAGTCGACCCGCTCCTGACGCATCGTCCGGTAGAGCCGCGGGGTGTCGAAGAGCAGGTCCCGGTCGGCCAGGACGAGGCTGCCGCCGGAGCAGAGCGCGCGGACCAGGTCGCCGGTGAACACGTCGAAGGAGGGTTCGGCCATCTGGAGGTGCGTCCGGACGTCCGTCTCCAGGCGGTACTCCTGGCGCCAGGCCTCGTAGGCGGAGGCGAGGTTGCGGTGGCTGACGCGGACGGCTTTGGGGCGGCCGGTGGAGCCGGAGGTGGTGATGACGTACGCGGTCGAGTCCGGGGCCGGGTCCGGCGGGGGCCCGTCGGGGTGCGGCTCGGTGGCGTGCAGGTCGTCGAGGGTGAGGGTGACCGCCGGGAGCGCCGCCGTCTCCTCGCGCGCGGGTTCGCCGGAGACGATGACGACGGTGGCTCCGGTGGCCCGGACGAGGTGGGCGATCCGGTCGGCGGGCTGGTCGGGGCGGAGCGGCAGATAGGCGCCGCCGGCCTTCAGCACGGCGAGCAGGGTGACGATCAGCTCGGGTGACTTGTCGAGGCGGACGACGACCACCGAGCCGTCCCCGACGCCCAGCGTGCGCAGCCGGGCGGCCGTGTCGGCGGCCCGCCGCTCCAGCTCCGCGTAGGTGAGCCGGCGTGCTCCGCCGCCCGGGAGCGGCATGGTCACGGCGACGGAGGCGGGGTGGGCGGCGGCGGCCTCGCCGATCAGCGCGTGGACCGGGGTGAAGGGGGCGTCCGCGGTCTCCGACGGCAGCGCGGGGCGGCTCCACTCCCCCACCAGCTGTTCGCGCTCGCCGTCGTCGAGCATCTCCAGCCGGGATGCGGGATGTTCGCCGGGCACCCGGGTCATGTCGTCGAGCAGGCGGGTGTAGTGGGCGGCCATGCGGCGCATGGTCTGCGGGAGGAAGAGGTCGGTGTTGTACTTGAGGACACAGTGGAAGCGGTGGTCCGAGTCGTCCTCGTAGGCCGAGAGGGTGATGTCGAACTGCCCTTCCTCTTCGGGGAGTTCGATGTACTCCAGCCGGTAGCCGTACTGCTCGGTGGCGACCTTGTGGGTGAGGAGGATGAACATCGCCTGGAAGACGGCCGAGCGGCTGGGGTCGTGCTGGAGCCCCAGTTCGTCGACGAGCAGGACGAACGGGTACTCCTGGTTGTCCAGTCCGCCGAGGACGGTCCGGCGGACCTGCTGCAGGAGGTCCGCCACGCTCGGGTCTCCGGTGAGGTCGGCGTGGAGCGGGAGCGGGTTGACGAAGTAGCCGTAGACGGAGGCGAAGTCCTGGCGGGTGCGGCCGGTCACCGGGGAGCCGACGACGATGTGGTCCTGGCCCGAGTAGCGGTGGAGCAGCAGGTAGTAGGCGCTGAGCAGCACCATGAACGGGGTGACGTGGTGGGCGCGGGCCAAGGCGTGGACACGGGCGCTGAGTTCGGGGTCGAGCGCGAAGAACTCGGAGGATCCGTTGTGGGTCTGGACGGCCGGGCGGGGCTTGTCGGTGGGAAGGTCCAGGAGCGGGACCTCGGCGGGGAGGTGGGAGCGCCAGTAGTCGAGCATTCCGGCGGCCTCGCGGCCGGCGAGGAAGGCGTTCTGCTGGTTGAGGAAGTCCAGGTAGCGGGCCTCGACCGGCGGCAGTTGGGGCTCCTGTCCCTGCCGCAGGGCCTCGTAGATCTGGAAGAGCTCCTCGATGAAGGTGAAGGTGGAGATGGCGTCCGAGACGATGTGGTGGACGGCCTTCATGATGACCCAGCGGTCGTGGCCGCGCTTGAAGAGCCGGAAGCGGACCAGCGGGTCGCGGGCGAGGTCGTAGGGCTTGCGGTACTCGGCGACGATGGTGGCGTGGACGGTCTCCCACTCCTCGCCCTGGACGTCGTGGAGGGCGAGGTCGGGCACCACGTCCTCGGAGACCTGCTGCACGGCCTGCCCGTCCGCCAGCACGAAGTTGGTGCGCAGGGCGGGGTGGCGGGCGATGAGACGGCGTACGGCCTCGAACATCAGGTCCGGTTCGAGGGCGACGTTCACCTCGACGGCCCCGCCGATGTTGTAGGCGTAGCCGTCGGGGTTGAGGTGCTTGAGGAACCAGAGCGCCTTCTGGTTCTGGGTGAGCGGGTAGCGGGCCGGGTCGTCGTGGCGGGTTACGGCCCGGTCGGTGGCGTCGGTGTCCTCGGCCGTGGCCAGCTCCAGCAGGCCGTCGTGGAGCTGTGCGGCCAGTTCGCCCGCCGGGGTTCCGCTGAGGAGGGCGACCACGGGCAGGGCGACGCCGAGTTCGGCGTGGATACGGGCCCGTAGCTCCATGGCGAGCAGCGAGTCCAGGCCCAGTTGGCCGAGGCCCTCGGCCGGGTCGATGCGGTCCGGGCCGGTGCGCAGGACGGCGGCGGAGAGCGCGGCGAAGCGTTCGGCCACCAGGGCGCGGCGCCCCTCCTCGCCGGCGGTGCGGAAGGTGTCGAGGAAGCCGCTGCCCCGGTCGGTGTCCGGAGGCGGGGCGGCGGCCGCGGCGAGGGCGGTGACGAGCGGGGGCGGGGCGGGGTACCAGGCCAGGAAGGTGGGCCAGTCGACGACGGTGGCGATGACCAGCTGGGCGTGGTCCTGGCCGAGGACGCGTTCCAGGACGGCCATTCCGGCGTCGGGGGCCAGGGAGCTCATGCCGCGGCTGTGCAGGTAGTGGTCGACCAGGCCGAGTTCCTCGATCATCCCGGTGGCCCAGGGGCCCCAGTCCAGGCTGAGCGCGGGCAGTCCCCGGGCCCGGCGGTGGTGGGCGAGGGCGTCGAGGAAGGCGTTGCCCGCCGCGTAGTTGGTCTGTCCGGCGGTGGTCAGCAGGGAGGCGACCGAGGCGAAGAGGACGAAGTGGTCGAGCGGTTCGTCCCGCAGGTGGCGGTGGAGGAGGTGGGCGCCGACGGTCTTGGGATCGTGGACGGCGTCGAAGGCGGGCCGGTCCAGGTCGGTGACGAGGGTGTCGCGGACCTGTCCGGCGAGGTGGAAGACCCCGCGTACGGGCGGGTGTCCGGCGCGCCGGTAGCCGTCCAGCCAGCCGGTGAGGGCGTCCTCGTCGGTGATGTCGAGCGGGGCCAGGACGGCCTGGGCGCCGAGCGTCTCCAGCTCGCGGAGGAGGGCCACCGCGCGGCCCTCGGCGGTGGCGGGGTCGGTGGAGCCCCACTTCTCCCGGGCGGGCACCGGCGTACGCCCGATCAGGACGATCCTGCGCGCCCCGCGCCGGACCAGGGTGCGGCAGAGCAGCCGGCCGAGCGCCCCGAAGGCTCCGGTCACCAGATAGCTGCCGTCGGCCCGCAGCCGGGGCGGGAGGGGCCGGGTGAGGCCTTCGGCGGGGCGGAGGCGGCTGGTGCGGCGTACGCCCGCGCGCAGGGCGATCTCCTCCTCGTCGTCGGCCAGGGCCTCGCGCAGGAGGGCCTCGGCCTCGGCCCTGGCCCCCTCCGGTCCCGGCCTGCGCTCGGGGTCGAGGTCGATCAGTTTGCCGGGGTGGTCGGTCAGCTCCTGGTGGCGCAGGACGCGGCCGACGCCCCAGGCGGGTGCCCCCAGGGGTTCGACGGGTTCCTCGGGCAGGACGGGCTGGGCGCCCCGGGTGGCGATGTGCAGCCGGCCGCCGCCGCCCCGGGCGAGCAGGGTGCGGGCCAGGGCGACCAGGGAGTACGAGCCGGGGCCCGTGTGGTCCCGTACGGCCTGCCGGTCGCAGTCGGCGAGGGCGGGGCGGTCCAGGTTCCACAGGTGCAGAACGGTGCCCCGGAAGGGTTCGCCGTCCCGGTCCAGCTCCGCGAAGAGGCGCTCGAAGTCGTCACAGGAGCCGGGGTCGACCGTGTACGGGCCGTCCGGTCCCGCTCCGGCGTACGCCTCGCCCCGGCGCACCAGGTGGCAGCGTTCGCCCCGGGCCTCGGCGAGGGCGGCGAAGGCGTCCGCGACGCCCTGGGTGTCGGCCAGCAGGAGCCAGTCGTGGGTGCGGGCCGCTATGACTCCGGGCGCGAGCGGTTCCTCCTCCCCGAGCGGCGGGCACTCCGTCCAGACGGTCTCCGCGAGCCAGGAGTCGATGGTGGTGCGGGCGACGGCGGTGGCCGCCTTCTCCACGTCGGCGGCCCGGAACCCCTCGATCCGGCCGAGCGGCGTGCCGTCGTCCCCGTACAGGGCGAGGTCTCCGAGGGTGGTGTCGGCGTCGGCGGGGCGCAGGGTGGCGTGCACCCAGAGCGGCTGGTCCCCGATCGGTTCGAGGGCGACCTCGGCCAGCGAGAGCGGCAGTCTGATGCCCGCGCCGGGTGCCGGTTCCTGGAGGAGCTGCGGGGTCAGCAGCGCCTGGAAGCAGGCGTCGAGGAGGACCGGGTGGAGGTGGTGGCCGGCGGCGTCGACCGTCGCGGGCGGGCGGATCCGGGCGAGGACCTCGCCGGGGCCGGTCCACACCTCCTCGATGGCCCGGAAGGCGGGTCCGTAGTGGTAGCCGAGCCCGGCGAGGGCGGTGTAGCACTCGGGGCCTTCGAGGTGGCGTACCGTACGGGCGCGGATCGCGTCGGCGTCGAGCGGGGGGCCGGTCCTGCGGCGCCGGCCGGTGCGGACGATCCCGCCCGCGTGGACGGTCCGCTCGCCGTCGTCCCCGGCGGCGGGCGAGGCGATGGTGAAGGCCGCGTCCTCCAGGGAGAGCGCCACCTCCACGGTCCGGTCCTCGCCGTCCGGGAGGAAGAGGGCCTTGCGCAGGTCGATGTCGGCGAGGACGGCGGAGGTCCCGCCGGTGAGCCGCAGCACGGCCTGGGTCGCCATCTCGACGTAACCGGCCGCGGGGAACACCACGGTGTCCTGGATGCGGTGGTCGGCCAGGTAGGGCAGGGACTCGGTGTCCAGTCGGGCCTGCCAGGCCGGTTGGGTGCGGTCGGTGCGGCGGCCGAGGAGCGGGTGGTCGATGTGGCCGAGGCGGACCTGTGCCACGGCCGGGGGTTCGGTCCAGTGCCGGTCGCGGCGGAAGGGGTGCGGGGGCAGGGTGACGGGCCGCCCGGCGGGGTGGAGGACGTCCCAGTCGATGTCGGCGCCCAGGTTGTGGAGCGAGGCGAGGGAGAGCGCGAACCGCTCGCTCTCGTCCTCCTGGCGGCGGATCGAGGGCAGCGTCACCCCGGACGCCCCGGCGGTCTCCAGGCACTCGCGGACGGCATGGCCGAGGACGGGGTGCGGGCCGATCTCCAGGAAGACGTGGTGGCCGTCGGCGGCGAGCCGGTCGACGGCGGCCCGGAACCGCACCCGTTCGCGGACGTTCCGCCACCAGTAGGCGGCGTCCAGCTCATCGCCCCGGGCCAGGCCTTCGGCTCCGGTGAGGTAGAGCGGGAGCCGCGCGGGGCGGGGGGCCAAGGGTGCGAGGGAGGTGAGCAGTTCGTCCTTGATCCGCTCCATCCCGACGCTGTGGTAGGGGACTTCCACGGTGAGGAACTTGGCGAACAGCTGCTCGGCCCGCAGTTCCTCGGCCAGGAGGGCGAGGGCGTCCGCGTCCCCGGCCAGGGTGAGGGAGGTCGGGCTGTTGACGGCGGCGATCGAGACCCGGTCCCGGTGGGGGCGCACCCGCCGCTCCGCCTCGTCCTCCGTGAGCGCCACCGCGAGCATGGTGCCGGTCCCGGCCAGGGTCTGCTGGAGGCGGCTGCGGTGCACGGCGATCCGGGCGGCGTCACGGAGGGAGTAGACGCCCGCCTCGTAGAACGCGGCGATCTCGCCGGTGCTGTGTCCGACGACGGCGTCCGGGCGGACGCCGTACGCCTTCCACAGGGCCGCGAGACCGACCTGCAGGGCGAAGTTGGCGGGCTGCGCGAGCCAGGTCTCGGCCATGCGGGAGGCGGGCTCGTCGGCGGTCAGCTCCTCGATCAGGGACCAGTCGGCGAACTCCCGGAGCGCGCGGTCGCAGGCGGTGACCGCTTCCCTGAAGACGGGCTCCTCGCGCAGGAGTTGGCGGCCCATCCCCCACCACTGGGGGCCCATCCCGGTGAAGACCCAGGCCAGGCGGCGGGCTTCGGCGTCCCGTGCGCGGTCCTGGACGATCCGGGGGTGGCTCTCGCCGCGCGCGTGGGCGGCGAGAGCCTCGTCGAGGGAGGCGCGGGAGGTGTGGACGACGGAGAGCCGGTGCGGGAGGTGCTGGCGGCGGTGGGCCAGGGTGTGGCCGAGGTCGGGCAGCGCCACGGGCGGCCCGTTCTCCCCGGCCAGCTCGGCGCCGATCCCGGCGGCCAGTTCCGGGAGGGCGTCGGGGTGGCGGGCGCTGAGCGGCAGGATGCTCCAGGCCCGTCCGGCGGGCGGGGCGGTCTCCCGTACGGGCTGCGGGGCTTCCTCCAGGACGACATGGGCGTTGGTCCCGCCGAACCCGAACGAGTTGACGCCCGCCCGGGCGGGCCCGTCGTGCTCGGGCCAGGGGGTGGGCCGGGTGGGGATCTCGTACGGCAGGGAGGCCTGGTCGATGGCGGGGTTGAGGTGCTCCAGGTTGATGTGGGGCGGGATGTGGCGGTGCTTGAGGCTCAGGACGGTCTTGATGAGCCCGGCGATCCCGGCAGCGGACTCGGTGTGGCCGATGTTGGTCTTCACGGAGCCGACGTACGCGCGGGCGCCCGGCCGGCGTCCGACGGCCAGGGCGCGGGCCAGGGCCGCGGCCTCGATCGGGTCCCCGACCGGGGTGGAGGTGCCGTGGGCCTCCATGTACTGGAGTTCGCCGGGCTGGATACCGGCCTCGGCGCAGACGCGACGGATGAGGGAGACCTGCGCGTCGGGGTTGGGCACGGTGATGCCGTTGGTGTGGCCGTCCTGGTTGACCCCGCTGCCGAGGATCACGGCGTGGATGCGGTCCCCGTCCCGGACGGCGTCCTCCAGCCGCTTCAGCGCCACCAGGCCGACGCCCTCGGCCCGTACGTAGCCGTCGGCGCCCGCGTCGAACGTACGGGAGCGGCCCTCGGCCGAGAGGAAGCCGCCCTTCGTCTCCGCGATCGTGTACTGGGGGGCCAGGTTCAGCAGGGTGCCGCCGGCCAGCGCGAGGTCGGTCTCGCCTCCGGCCAGGGCCTGGCAGGCGAGGTGGACGGCGACCAGGGAGGAGCTGCACGCGGTGTCGACGGAGAGGCTGGGGCCGCGGAAGTCGAAGCAGTAGGAGATGCGGTTCGACACCATCGTCATCATGGTGCCGGTCGCGGTGTGCGCGGCCAGTGTGGTGAAGCCCAGGTCCGCGAACTGGAGGATCTTGTAGTCCAGGGTGAACGCGCCGACGTAGACGGCGACGTTCTCACCGGCCAGGTCGGCCGGGCGCTGGCCGCCGTCCTCCAGGGTCTCCCAGGCCACCTCCAGCAGCTTTCGCTGCTGGGGATCCATGTGGTCGGCCTCGCGGGGGCTGATGCCGAAGAAGGCGGGGTCGAACGTGTCGAAGCCGTCGATGTATCCCCCGCGGCCGCCGACGAGGCGGCCGGGTTTGTCGCGGAACCGGCTGCCGAGTGCGGTGACGTCGTACCGGTCGGGCGGGGTGGGCGTGATGCAGTCCTTGCCCGCCATCAGGTTCCGCCAGAACGTCCGGTGGTCCGAGGCCCCGCCGGGGAAGCGGCAGCCCATCCCGACGATCGCCACCTTCTGACGTGACGTGCCGGTGTTCGTCTCGATCGCTTCGGCCATGTCTGACTCCTCACGTCGTGGTGGGGCTTCGGGGGTGGTCGTCCGGTCCGGCCCGGTCGTCCGGTGGCGGGCGGCGCCGCCACGGGTGCAGGGTGCTGGCGACGATCTCCCCGGTGGCGGGGAAGGAGGCCGGGTCGTGGAGGCCGACGGCGGCCGGTTCGCGGCCGGGGTGCCAGGTGAAGCTGCCGAAGAGGTGGTCCCAGCACGAGAGGTCGGAGCCGTAGTGGCCGGCTTCGGACAGGTCGGTGCTGTGGTGCAGGCGGTGCTGCTCGGGGCTGGCCAGCAGGTGGTTGAACCGGCCGATGCGGACGTCGATGTTGGCGTGCACGAAGTACCCCTGGGCCACGACGAAGAGGCCGGTCACCAGCACGGCCGAGCGGGAGAATCCGGCCAGGGCCAGGGTCAGCTGGACGAGGCTCTGGGCGAGCACGATGTCCAGCACGTGGTTGACGCCGTTGTTGGCGACGTTGACCTTCCGGGGGACGTGGTGGACCCCGTGCAGCCGCCACAGGAGGGCGCTGGTGTGGCCGAGCCGGTGCACCAGATAGCTGACGAGCGATCCGGCCAGCAGGGCGCCGGGGATCTCGGCCCAGAGGTGGTGTCCGCGCTCGTGGGCCGCTATCCACCCCACCGCCGCCGTGACCAGAAGTTGCGCCAGGCCGCTTCCGGCCATGGTGAGCAGAAAGTAGACGCCGTACCAGCGCCACTCGTCCTTTCCCGGGTGCCAGCTCCGCTCATAGGGAATCAGCTGCTCGAGAATGGCCAGATATATCAGGGTACCGACGAGGAAAAGCGGGCTCACGATGGCCGGATCCCAGCGCAGAGACAGGGCGGCCGCCCCTACCGAGACAACAGCCAGCAGGAGCAGCGGGTAGGCGACCAGGCGAAGTGCCCGGGCCGCGACGATTCCCACCGCGCCGACCGCTCCGTTCTCGCCATTCCGGCCGTTTCCGGAATTTGCTCTGCCGGCACGGCCGACCGAATCGATCTCGCCATCGGCGGACCGTCCGCACTCGTCCATCCGTGACCCCCCACAGGTGATGTGATCTGGGAAAGAGCACCCGCTCGCATCGCATCGGTGCAGTTCAAGGGCGCCTAGGGGGGTGGTGGACACCCCGGGGCGTGAGCGGAGGCCCGGGCACCGGACGCTGCGGACACCCGGCTCCGAAGGAATCGGGCCTTGGCGTGAACCGATCCCCCCAGCTCCATCGGCCCAGATGATTCATTTCCGATTCCGGGGCCTTTAACCACGGACTCGACGTCGAATTACCGGGCGCACCACCGGCACTCGAAGCGGAATGCGGGAAATCCCTTACAGAGCATTGGTGAGTAAATTTATATGAGGAATTCCCTCATAGGATCATCCCGGTTTCACGGGACCGGCGCACGCAAATGCGCCGGGAATCCCGCCCGTACGCGAAGGAGCGTGATCGGGCGATGCCGTGCGCGGTCGGCGGCGGCAGCACCCTGCGGGCCGGGGGCGGTGCGCCCGCGCATACACCAGCGCGTGGAGCCCTTTCCCGGGTGCGCCCACCCTGCGATGATCGGCGCCGGACCGCGCACCCGCCCCCAGGACGGAACCGCGGTGAGGCAACTGTCGGCGCCGCGACCGTGACCCGGCCCGGGCGCCTTGAGCGAGGGAGTCTCCTTGACGTACGACGTCAGCACAGTGCGCGCGCAGTTCCCCGCCCTCCGGGCCGGCACGGCACACTTCGACGGACCCGGCGGCACGCAGACCCCGGCCCCCGTCATCGCGGCCTTCACGGAGGCGCTGACCCGACCGCTGTCGATCCGGGGCACCACCCTGCCCGGGGAGGTCCACGCGGAGACCATCGTCGGTGACTTCCGGCAGGCGCTGGCGGATCTGCTGGGCGCGCAGCCGGGCGGGATCGTCTTCGGACGCAGCTCCACCCAGCTCACGTACGACATCTCCCGTGTGCTGTCGCAGAGTTGGGCGCCGGGTGACGAGGTGGTGGTGAGCCGGCTCGACCATGACGCCAACATCCGGCCCTGGGTGCAGGCGGCCGGGCGGGCCGGGGCCGTGGTGCGGTGGGCGGAGTTCGACCCGGCCACCGGGGAGCTGCCCGCCGAGGCGGTCGGCGCGCTGCTGACCGAACGGACCAGGCTGGTGGCGGTGACCGGGGCCTCCAACCTCATCGGCACCCGCCCCGGCATCCCTGCCATCGCGGAGCTGGTCCACCGGGCCGGAGCGCTTCTCCATGTGGACGGGGTGCACCTGACGGCCCATGACTTCGTGGACGTGGAACGGCTCGGTGCCGACTTCTTCGTCTGCTCGCCGTACAAGTTCTTCGGCCCCCATCACGGGGTGCTGGCCGCCCGCCCCGAACTGCTGGAGACCCTGCGGCCCGACAAGCTGGTGCCCTCCACGGACGCCGTCCCCGAACGCTTCGAGCTGGGCACCCTGCCGTACGAGGTGCTGGCAGCCACCCGGGCCGCCGTCGACTTCATCGCGGAGCTGGGCTCGGCCCCCGCTGAGGCCGGGCGGCGGGAGCGGCTGCGCTCCGCCTACGCGGCGATCGGCGCCCACGAGAGCGCCCTGCTGGATACCCTGGAGAAGGCACTGGCCTCGCTGGGCGGGGTGACGGTGCACTCCCGGGCCGCCGAGCGCACGCCCACGCTGCTGCTCACCTTCGAAGGCCGGGACGCCTCGGACGCGTACCGCTTCCTCGCCCGCTCCGGCGTCCACGCCCCGGCCGGTTCCTTCTACGCCCTGGAGGCCTCCCGCCACCTCGGCCTCGGTGACGACGGCGGGCTGCGCGTGGGGCTGTCGCCGTACAACGACACGGACGACGTCGAGCGGCTGCTGGCGGGGCTGGCGGAGTTCCTGCGCTGAGGGGTCCCCTTGAAGGAGTCGGGTGGGGGCGGCGGGGGCGGTGCCGACGGGTCGTAGGGTGCGGCTCATGGAATCGTTGATCGGCGCCGTCCGCGCACAGGACGAGGCCGCCCGTCTTCTCTCCTGGCCCGGCGACTTCGAGCTGGACCGGAGCGACCACGTCGAGGAGGTCCACCTCGCCTCGGGTGCCGCACTGGAGGGCTTCGCCGGTGACGGCTCCGGGGGCACGTACTTCTTCTGCGGGGAGGACGGCGAGGAACGTCCGGTCCTCTACGCCGACTCCGAGGGGGGTGCCGCCCTCGTCGCCGTCGGCCTGCCCGAGCTGCTGCGCCTGCTGCTGGTCGCGCCGTGGTGGCGCGACTGCCGGGAGTCCACCGCCGAGGAGGTCCGGGAGTCGGCGGCCGAGTACCTGGCGGACATACCGGATCTCGTGGCCCGCCGGGACCGTGCGGCGAAGTCCCTCGGCCTCACGCTGCCGTCGGCCGCGGACGCCCTGGAGCGGCTGCGGGAGGTGGCGGTCGGGATGAGCGGGGACTTCGTGCTCGTCCTGACGTCGGAAGGGCACTCCTACGAGCCCCTGTTCGGCGGCCGGGCTACGGGCTGAGCTGTTCGACGGTGATGTGCGGGGACAGCGCCCGGAGGAAGTCGGGGGCGTCGAACATCTCGCCCGCCGAGGCGACACCGACCGCGCGGGTGCGTCCCGTCAGGACCCGCTCCACCGCCTCCACGACCAGGGGCGCGGTGACGGCGTAGATGTCCTGCCCCCGGGCGACGACCCGCCGTTCGGCCCCGCCCGAGCGGACGACGACATCGACGAGGAACGTCTGGTCGGAGCGCCCCCGCCCGTCGACCGCCGCCGGTGCCGGTGTCTCCGGGGCGGCGAGGTCGCGGGCCGCCCCGGCCGTCATGTAGGTGCGCACCTCGGGGACGACCAGATGGCTCGGTACGGTCACGACGTCGGCCATCGTGAACTCCCCGATCACCGTGCGGGGGCCGAGCGGTTCGGGGAAACGCCACTCCAGGGTGGGCGGGGCGTCCTCGCGGTGCTCCAGCCGCCCGCCCGTATAGCGGATGCGCCGGCCGGCGCCCCTCCGCTCCAGGGAGACCGCGCCCGCCGTACGGGTCCCGGCGGTGGGATGCCAGCTGCTGAGCCCGTAGGCGATGTGCACCTCGTCGGCCGCCGTCCAGTCGCCCATCGCGGCGGTGGCCAGCAGGTCACCGAGGCCGCCGAAGAAGGCCATCGCCGGGACGATCAACGCCCCTGCCTCACGGGCCCGTTCGGCGTAGTGCGCGAAGGTGTCGAGGTTGGCCTCGATCTCGGCCGCCACATCCAGACAGGGGATGCCCGCGCGGAGTGCCGCCTCGATCACGGGGGCCGCCGTGGTGGCGAAGGGGCCGGCGCAGTTGATGACGGCCGCCGCGCCGTCGAGGGCCCGTCCGATGGAGGCGGGGTCGTGGACGGACGCGGTACGGATGTCGGGTGGGGTCGCGTACGTTCCGCTCGCGCGCTCCGCCGTTCCGTACGCCCTGGTCCCTGACGCGCCCGTTCCGTACGGCTCCCCTCCGTACGCCAGCGCCTTGAGCTTGTCGGGATCGCGGCCGACGAGGACGGGGCGGAGTCCGCGGGCCCTCAGCTCCGCCACCACGAATCGCCCGGTGTGTCCGTAGGCGCCGAAGACCGCCACCGCCCGGTCCGTTCCCATGAGCCGTCCCCTTGCCGTCGTCCGTGGATGATCCGCGGCCGTGGCTTCTCACCGCCCCCGGCCTGCTCTCACGGACATCCTGACCGGGGCCTGCCGTCCACCGCGACGGTCCGGAACGCCATGGCCCGTACACTTTCGGACATGACCGCTGTCGCGCTCGCCGCCACCGACGGCATGCTGCACTTCGAGCTCGCCCTGGCCTGCGAGGTCTTCGGGTCCCACGCCCCCGACGGGGCCGACTCCTGGTACCGGCTCTCGCTCTGCGGGCCGGACGCCGCACGGGCCGGGCGGTTCCGGCTGGAGCCCGACCGGGGACTCGACGGGCTCGTGGGCGCCCACACCGTGATCATCCCCGGCTGGGCCGACATCGACCGGGCCCCTCCGGCCGAGCTGGTCGACGCCGTCCGCGCGGCCCATGAGGCCGGGGCGCGGGTGGCCTCCCTCTGCACCGGCGCCTTCGTGCTGGCGGCGGCCGGGCTGCTGGACGGCAGGCGGGCGACCACGCACTGGGCGCACACCCGGGTGCTGGCCGAGCGCCACCCCGGGGTGACGGTCGACCCGGACGTCCTCTACGTGGACGACGGCAGCGTGCTCACCTCCGCGGGGAAGGCCGCCGCGATGGACCTGTGCCTGCACCTCGTCCGGCTCGACCACGGCTCGGCGGTCGCCAACACCCTCGCCCGCCGCCTGGTCGTCCCGCCCCACCGGGACGGCGGGCAGGCGCAGTTCGTCACGACACCGGTGCCCGCGCGGGGCAGTCATCCGCTCGACGGCCTCTTCCCCTGGGTGATGCGGCGGCTGGACCGGCCGCTCACCGTGGAGGATCTGGCGCGGCAGGCACGGATGAGTTCGCGGCACCTGGGCCGTCACTTCAAGTCGGCCACCGGTACCACCCCCTTGCAGTGGCTGCTCACCCAACGGATCCGCCGCGCCCAGGAGTTGCTGGAGACCACCGATGACACCGTGGACGCCATCGCGACGGCCACGGGCATGGGCACCGCCACCACCCTGCGCCGCCACTTCCACCGGACGGTCGGTGTCGCGCCGGACGCCTATCGCCGCACCTTCCGCGCCCGGCCCCCAACCCGCCCCGGGCCGGAGGCCCGACTCGGAGCCGTAAGGGGGCTCACCGGCGGCTGATGACCGCGAGCGCCTCCAACGCCTCGGCCAGACCCGACGGATGGCCTACTCCCGGTGGCAGCTGCCCGGCCCACCCCGGTCCCGCGGCCAGGACGACCGGCCGCCGCCGGGCTCCCCGTACGCCCCACTCGATGGACTCCACCCGCGCCACCAGCGCCCGGCTCGCGGTGGCCCGGGACTGGGCCCAGAGCACGACGGCCGAGGGGCCCGTACGCCGTACGGCCTCTTCCATCGCCTCGACGGGCAGGGCGGCGCCGAACATCCTGACGGGCAGACCCTGTTGGGCCAGTGCGGCGGCGAGCGCCTCCAGGGCGAGCGTATGGCTCTCCGCCGGGGTGCAGGCCAGGAGGGAGACCCCGGCGCCGGGGCGGGGCGACCGCTGCGCGGCGGCCCTGCGCAGCGTGCTGGAGACATGCCAGGACAACAGGTGTTCGACCTCGATGTACCGCTCGCCCGCGGTCTCCCACTTGCGTCCGACGGCGTGCAGCGTCGGCATGATCACCGACTCCCAGGCCGTGAGGAGCCCGTACCGCTCGATGGCCGCCGTCAGCAGCTCGTCCATCGCCTGCGCGTCCAGCCGGACGGCCGCCCTGGCCAGCCCCCGGCATTCGCGGCGGGCCCGGCCGACCGGTAGCGCCCCCGGGGCGCGGGAGGCCCGCTTCCCGTCCCCTCCCGGCCGCTCACCCGGACCGACGGCGGGCCGGGAGGTGGTCGCCAGGGCGGCGCGGGCGGCCTCGGCCGGGGGCATTCCCGCGCTCGTGAGGCCGCACATGCACTCCAACAGCCGAATGTCGTCCGACGTCCACCGCCGGTGCCTGCCGCCCTCCCGGGAGGCCGGGCCGATGCCGTATCGGCGGTCCCACGAGCGCAGGGTCGTCGGCGCCACCCCCAGCAACCGGGCCACCGCCCCGGTGGTAAGGCCCCCGACGGCGGGTTGCTGGGTGAGCGTGGAGACGACGTCGTCCATAGAGCCACCATACGACGCAGAAACGATGCGTGTTGCCCGGAGCTTCACGGCCCGGTTGGCTGGTGATCACGGATGACGGGCCCGCCGCGAAGGCGCCCCGTCCACCCGACCGACGCGCCTGGCGACCGCACGGGCGGCAGCCGGCCCGCGGCGGACCAGCGGAGAGGACGGAGAGACATGACGGCGCTCCTGAGCCCGGCCGGCCCGGTGGCGGTGGTGGCCCCGATGCCCGTGACCTACTCGTCGGTCGCGATGCCCGTCGGCCGCTCGGCGGGTCACGGCCCGGACCGGACTGCGGGCCACACCGCGGACCGAAACGCGGACCGGGCCACGGGCCGGACCGCGGATCAGGCTTCGGGTGGCACTTCGGACAGGGCTTCGGACCGCGCCTCGGACCGGGCCTTGGACCGGGCTTCGGACCGGGCCGAGTCGGAACGGCTGGCGGCGGGGTTCGTGCGCGGCGACGAGGAGAGTTTCGCTCTCGTGTACCGCCGCTGGGGCACGCTGGTGTACTCGCTGGCCGCACGGTCCCTGGGCGACGCCCGGGAGGCCGAGGACGTCGCCCAGCAGACCTTCCTCGCCGCCTGGCGGGGCCGCCACGGGTACCACGCCCTCCGCGGACCGCTGCCCGGCTGGCTGGTCGGCATCGCCCGCCGCAAGATCGCGGACGCCCACGCGGCCCGCTCCCGGCGTACGGAGCTGGCCGCCGCCCACGCGGCGCGCGGGTCCGCCGACACGCCAGGGACGGCCGAGCCGCCCGAGGCGGCGCTCGACCGGGTGCTGGTCTCCCAGGAGCTGCGCAAGCTGCCACCGGTCCAGCGGGACATCCTGCACCTGGCGTTCTACGACGATCTCACCCATGTCCAGATCGCCGAGCGGACCGGGCTTCCGCTGGGCACAGTGAAGAGTCACGCCCGGCGCGCGATGGCGCGCATCCGGCGCTCGATGACGGACGGTTTCGCGGCGGACGGTTTCACGGCGGACAGCTCCGCCGCATAGGGGCGGTCCGCGCTCCCTCCGGTCGGGCCGGCTGGAGGGGGAGGCCCATCAACAGGGGGGTCATGAACAGGAGACGGCATGAAACTGAGCGACGAACTCCCCCTCGACCACCGGCTGGCGACCGTCTACCGGATCGGAGCGGGGCTCTGCGGAGTCATCCTCCTGGTCTTCGGCATTCTCGGCTTCACCAACCAGCTGGGCTTCTTCGACACGAACGGCTCACACGTGGCCGGGCTGTCGACGAACGGCCTCCTGAGCCTGATCTCCGTCGTCGTCGGCCTGGTACTGATGGCCGGAGCGGTGATCGGCGGAAACGTCGCGTCGACGGTGAACATGACCGTCGGCACGCTCTTCCTGCTCAGCGGGTTCGTCCACATCTTCATCCTGGACAAGGGCGCCAACATCCTGGACTTCGGCATGTCCAACGTGATCTTCAGCTTCGTGATGGGGCTGCTGATCCTGACCTTCGGGATGTACGGGCGGGTCACCGGCGGGCTGCCGCACGACAACCCGTACTGGCGTCGCCGCCACCCCGAGCAGGCCGCGCGTGAGGACGCGGCCCGCCGCCGGGGAGCGGCCGGCGACGGGCCGCCCCGGCTGACCGGCGGCGCGGGGCCGCGCCCGGCCACCCGGTCGGCCGGCCCCCGGCTGCCCGGGGCCTGAGGGATTCGAAGCACTGCGGCCCTGGGGTCCCGGGGCTCCAGGGCTCCAGGGCTCCAGGGCTCCAGGGCTCCAGGGCTCCAGGGCTCCAGGGCTCCAGGGCTCCAGGGCTCCAGGGCTCCAGGGCTCCAGGGCCAGCGTGCCCGACCGCGTGCTCACACCTTGCGGTAGCGGGCGTTGAACCAGGAGAAGACACCGAAGGCGGCCAGGCCGACGGCGATGACCACCAGGAGCCACGGTCCGACGGGCGTCTCGGTGAAGGAGCGCAGGGTGTCGTCCATCCCCTTGGACTGGTCGGGGTCGTGCTGGACCGCGGCGGTGATCGCGAAGCCGCCCGCGGTGGCGAAGACGGCACCCCGAGCCGTACCGCCGAAGACTCCGCAGATGTCGAGCGCGCGGCGCACCTTCTTCGACATCTCCGTCATCTTCAGGTGCTTGTGGTACTTCCGCATGATGGCCTGCACCGCGATCCAGATCCCCGCGCAGGCGACCGCGATCCCGCCGATTCCCACGATCCACTGTCCGCCGGGCCAGCCCAGCACCTTGGCCGTGATGTCCTGCGACTGCTGGTCGGACGAGCCGCCGCCGCTGCCCGACTCACCGGCGGCGAAGGAGAGGACGGAGTAGGCGGCGAAACCGTAGAAGACGAAGCGCCCCGCGGCCATGGCCCGCTTGGAGGGCTTGTCGCCGTCGGGGCCGGCCTGCCCGAAGAGGGCCTCGGACAGCCGCCAGAGCGCCATGCCGACCAGGCCGATCCCGAGCAGCCACAGCGCGATCTGGCCGAAGGGCTTCTCCGATATCTCCGCGATCGCGCCGCCCCGGTCCGCCTGTTTCCCGCCGCCCCCGGAGAGCGCGATCTGCAGGGCGAGGGCGCCCACGAGGACGTAGATGACCCCACGGGCCCCGAACCCGGCCCTGGCCCCGGCCTCGACCGCGGTGCTGTTGGCGGCCCGCCGTGCCTGGCCGCGCCCCTGTGATGCTACTGAACGGGTATTCATGTCATGCCGGTTGCCCCGGTCCGGCGGATCAACTCCTGCCGGCGCGGCGCGGGGCCGGGGAGGGCCTTCGGGGCGGGCAGGGAAACGCCGTACGCGAATATCCCGACCGTTCCACGAATATGTACCGAATACGCATCCGACCGGCACCCGGCGGATAGCCAGGCGACGTCACTCACGCAGCCGACTGGATGATTCTTAAATCACTCGAAACATGGCCCTTAATAGAGCACAACGAATTACTTCATCTCACGGCACGAACCGCCCCCGGCCCCATGATCTCCCTCGTCAGGCCAGCATGCCCGCCGCATCGCTTCTGCGTCGAATCAGGGCCGGGCGCTGGCATCCGGCCGGACGACGGTATTTTATTCCGCCCGGAAAACCCTTGCCCAGCATCCCTCAAAACCAATTTCCCTTACCCTTCCGTACGGGGCCCCATTTGACCCCGGTGACCTTCTGTGGACTACTGGGATTACGGCTCGCCATGGCCGTACGGCGTGAATATCTCACCCTCACCCCGCCGGAGGAGACATCATGACCATCACCCGCCTGCAACGCACCGCCGCGACCGCCGCCGCGCTCGCCTTCCCCGCCTCCATGGTGTTCTTCGCGCCGCAGGCGCAGGCCCAGGCTCCGGCGGAGCCGTTCGGTCCGGCCTGCGCGTCCGTGCCGATGGAGGGCGCGGGCAGCCTCGAGGGCATGGCGAAGGACCCGGTCGCCACCGCCGCGTCCAACAACCCCGAACTCACCACCCTGGTCAGCGCCGTGAAGAAGGCCGGCCTCGTGGACACGCTCAACAACGCCGAGAACATCACGGTGTTCGCGCCGACGAACGCCGCCTTCGAGAAGATCCCGAAGGCCGACCTGGACGCGCTCCTCAACAACAAGGAGGAGCTGACCAAGGTCCTGACGTACCACGTGGTGGGCGAGAAGCTGACGACGAAGCAGTTGGAGGACGGCACGTACAAGACCCTCCAGGGCAGCGACCTCACTGTGAAGGGATCCGGTTCCGACTTCACGGTGAACGACTCGTCGAAGATCGTCTGCGGCAACATCCCGACGGCCAACGCCACCGTGAACCTGGTCGACACGGTGCTCATGCCGCCGTCGTGACCCCGACCGGATCCGTGGGCGACGCCCGGAGATCCGGTACCCCGAGATCCGATGCCCGGAGAACGGTGCCCGGACCGTGTGACGGTCCGGGCACCAGCCATGCGCACCGGTCGTGCGCGCCGGCCGGGCTCACCGGTCTCGGACACCGGTTCTCCGGCCATGGGCTGCGGTTCTATACGCTGAGTACGTGACCAGCGCTGACAGCCGACAGACCCGGAACGGCGCCTCGGACCCCGCGACGGCCCCGGAAGCCGGATCCGCCGCCGGTCTCCAGGCGTTCGCGGTCCAGCTCCGCCGGATGAACGGCGAGATCAACCGGATGACCCACGGCTTCGCCGCGCACCAGCAACTCCATCCCACGGACGTGAGCGCGCTGGCCGCCATCCTCGACTCCCCCGCCCCCCTGACCCCGGGCGCGCTCCGCGAGCACCTGGGGCTCACCTCCGGCGCAGTGACCGCCTGCCTCGACCGCCTGGAGCGGGCCGGTCACATCCGGCGGGCCCGCGAGAGCAGCGACCGCCGGGTGGTGCACGTCTACTACGAGGCGAGTGCCCGGCTGGCCGCCCGCGACTACTTCATGCCGCTCGCCGAGGCCACCGAGCGGGCGCGGGCCCGCTTCAGCGAGGCCGAACTGACGACGGTCCTGCGCTTCCTCACCGCCATGAACGAGGAGCTGTCCGAGGCTCCCCCGGCGCGCGACTGAGACCTGGCCCGGCCTCGAAGCGCCCTCCGGACCAGTGCGGTGGACCACTGCGGCCCCTCGCCCCGGAGCGCCTGAGCAACCGTCGGACGTGCATGGCGCGCCGCCGCGATTCCCGGCCTCCGGGTGCATCCATGAGGGGGCCGCCCGCAGAAGCACCCCGTACGCGCCCCTCCCCCGCTCTCCGCTCCCCCGGAGAGGGGCCCGCGCGACCACGCTCCGCAGGCCCTCCGCTAATGTATTTCAACGATTGAGATTATTGGTCATTGAGATACTCCGCGCACCCCCGGGAGAGGCATGTTCACCCCTGCACGGTCGGCCCGTTGGCTGATCCCCGTCGTTCTGCTGATCGCCTGGCTCGGTATCGGCGGCGGGCTCGGCCCGTACGCGGGCAAGCTCGGCGAGGTCGCCACCAACGACCAGGCCTCCTTCCTGCCCCAGAACGCCGAATCCACCCAGGTCATCGACGCGCAGAAGGCGTTCCAGCAGAACGAGACCGTGCCGGTCATCCTCGTGTGGACGTCGGAGGACGAGGGTTCGCCGGTGAGCGAGGCCCAGCAGGAGGCCGCCACCGGTGCCCTCGCCTCGCTCTCGGGGACCGAGGGCGTCATCGGGAAGGCCTCCCCCGCGCTGCCGTCCGAGGACGGCCTCGCGCTCCAGGGCATCGTGCAGCTCAGCCCCGGCCTCGGGGACGAGTTGCCGACGGTGTTGGAGAAGGTCCAGGAGGCCGGTGCGGAGGTACCGGGCACCACGGTGCAGCTCGCCGGACCGGCCGCGAGCCAGGCCGATCTGTCCGACGCCTTCGCGGGCATCGACGGGCTGCTCCTCGGCGTCGCCCTGATCACGGTGCTCGTCATCCTGGTGCTGGTCTACCGCAGTGTGCTGCTGCCCTTCCTCATCATCATCGGTGCCGTCTTCGCCCTCGGCCTCGCCTGCGCGATCGTCTATGTGCTGGCGGACCACGACATCGTGCGGGTGGACGGCCAGGTGCAGGGCATCCTGTCGATCCTGGTGATCGGCGCCGCGACGGACTACGCACTGCTGCTCACCGCCCGGTTCCGGGAGGAACTGGCCATCCAGGGCGACCGGGTCGCCGCGATGCGCATCGCGCTGCGGGAGTCCTTCGGGCCGATCACGGCGAGCGCCGCGACGGTGGCCGCGGGTCTGCTCGCGCTGCTGCTCAGCGACCTCACCAACAACCGGGCGCTCGGCCCGGTCGGCGCGATCGGGATCGTCTGCTCGGTCCTGAGCGCCCTCACCTTCCTGCCCGCCGCCCTGGTGCTGCTGGGCCGCAAGGCGTACTGGCCGGCCAAGCCCCGGCCGGCCGAGGACGGGACCGGCGGCCACGGGATCTGGAGCAAGGTGGCGGCCCTGGTCGACCGGTCTCCCCGCAAGGTCTGGGCCATCACGCTCGCGGCCCTGGTCGCCTGTGCCGCGTTCGCCCCGACGCTCACCTCCAAGGGCGTGCCGCTGGACGAGATCTTCGTCAACGACGCCCCCTCCGTGGCCGCCCAGGAGACGCTGAGCGAGCACTTCCCCGGCGGCTCCGGCAACCCGGTGGTGATCATCGCGGCGGCCGACCGGCTGGACGCGGTGAGCGAGGCCGCGTCCGGCACCGACGGGGTGGCCTCGGTCTCGGCGGTCAGTGAGGGCGGCCGGCCCGGAGGTGACCCCCTCGTCGTCGACGGCAAGGTGCGTATCGACGCGACCCTCAAGGACGCGGCGGACAGCGACAGCGCCAAGGAGACGGTGGCCGCCCTGCGCGACGCGGTGCACGCGGTGCCCGACTCCGACGCCCTGGTAGGCGGCTACACGGCCCAGCAGTACGACACCCAGCGCACGGCCGAGGCCGACCGCACACTGATCGTGCCGGTCGTACTGGCGATCATCCTGGTGATCCTGGTCTTCCTGCTGCGCTCGCTGCTGATGCCGGTGCTGCTGGTGACCACGGTCGCGCTGAACTTCCTGGCGACGCTGGGCATCTCGTCGCTGGTCTTCACCCATGTGTTCGGCTTCAGCGGTACGGATTCCTCGGTGCCGCTGTACGGGTTCGTGTTCCTGGTGGCCCTGGGCGTCGACTACAACATCTTCCTGATGTCCCGGGTCCGCGAGGAGTCCCTGCGCCACGGCACCCGGGAGGGCATCCTGCGCGGGCTGACCACGACCGGCGGGGTCATCACGTCGGCCGGTGTCGTGCTGGCGGCCACCTTCGCCGCGCTGGGCGTGATCCCGCTGGCGTTCCTCGTGCAGATCGCGTTCATCGTCGCCTTCGGTGTCCTGCTGGACACCCTGGTCGTCCGCTCGCTCCTGGTCCCGGCGCTGGTCCGCGACATCGGGCCCACGTCCTGGTGGCCGGGGGCGCTGAGCCGCGAGGGCGCGGACGGCGGCGGGGAGGGACGTACGAAGAGCGGCGCGGACGGTCAGCGGGGTGCGACCCCGGCGGCCTGAGACCGGTAGGCGACCAGGGCCCAGATCACGAAGATGTCCAGCCCGATCATGAGCACCGACCACACCGGCGCGTACGGCAGGAAGAGGAACTGCGCGAAGAGGGTGAGGGAGGCGAGGACGATGCCGGTCACCCGGGCCCACCCCGCGCCCTTGAGGAGCCCGGCGCCGGTGATCACCGCACAGAGGCCGATCACCAGGTGGATCCAGCCCCAGCTGGTGAGGCTGAACCGGTAGAGGTAGTCGCCGACGGTGCCGTAGACGTCGCTGTCGGCCAGGGCGGCGACGCCCTGCAGGGCCGCGACCACGCCCTGGCACAGCATCAGCACGCCGGCGAAGAGGACCCCTCCGGTGACCCAGGCACTCTCCGGGTCGGGCACCGGAGGGGCGCCGGCGGAACCGTCGTACAGGCGCGGGTCCTCGCTCATCGGCCCGGCTCCCGCTCCTCGTCCGCCTGACCCTTGGCCCGCTTGCCGACCACCGCCGCCGCCGCGACAGCGCTCCCCGCGAAGGCGAGGGCCACCATCCAGGGGCGGTCGAAGACGTGGCAGGTGACGTGGTCCACGGAGTAGCGGCCGGGGCCGGCCAGTCCGACGGCGGCGGCGGTGAAGCCGAGGAACGCCGGGTACTCGTAGCCGCCGCCCTGGGCGAAGAAGCCCGCCGGGGCGTGCACGGCCACCGCGCCCGCCATGGCGCCCGCCGCCGCGGCCCCGGCGGCGGGCGTGGCCAGGCCCAGCGCCAGCAGCACCCCGCCGCCCGCCTCACCGAGTCCGGCGGCGACCGCGCTGTGCTTGGGCGGATGGAACCCCATGGCCTCCATCGCGGCCGTGGTGCCCTGGATGCCGCCGCCTCCGAACCATCCGGCCAGTTTCTGGCTGCCGTGGGCGGCGAGCACCGCGCCGGTGCCGACGCGCAGGGCGAGCAGACCGAGATCACGCCGGTTGACGCAGACCATGAGGACTCCCGGGGTGGGGGTGCGTGCGGTACGGCTCCCACTCTCCTCGGCGGCCACCGGGCGGGCGCGGCCGGTTACGCCGTACGGGGGACGGGCCGGGCGCCGCAAGGGATGCAGGCTGGTGGGGCAGGGGCCGGGGCCGCGATGGATGCGTACGGGTGCGAGGCTCCGCGCGGGCAGGACGGGCTACCGATGCGACGTACGCCATTGTGCAACTTGTTGCATAAGCGGCTCGGCTTGGTCTACAACTGACGCGACGCCCCCTGCCGAGGAGACCCGGATGAGCCTGTACCCGAACCTGCTGAGCCCGCTGGACCTCGGGTTCACCACCCTCCCCAACCGGGTCCTCATGGGCTCGATGCACATCGGCCTGGAGGAGGCCGAGCGCGGCTTCGAGCGGATGGCCGCCTTCTACGCCGAGCGCGCCCGGGGCGGCGTCGGCCTCATCGTCACCGGCGGCATCGCCCCCAGCGAGCGGGCGTGCTCCTTCCCCGGCGGGGCGAAGATGACGACCGAGGCGGAGGCGGAGCAGCACCGGGAGATCACCTCGGCGGTGCACGCGGCGGGCGGCCGGATCGCGATGCAGATCCTGCACTTCGGCCGGTACGCGCACCACCCCGACCTGGTGGCCCCGAGCGCGCTCAAGGCCCCCATCAGCGGGTTCACCCCCAACGCCCTCACCGACGAGCAGGTCGAGGAGACCATCGAGGAATTCGTCCGTGCCGCGGAGCTGGCGCGGCACGCGGGATACGACGGCGTCGAGATCATGGGCTCCGAGGGCTACCTGATCAACGAGTTCATCGTCTCCGCGACCAACCACCGCACCGACCGCTGGGGCGGCTCCTACGAGAACCGCATCCGGTTCCCCGTCGAGATCGTCCGCCGGGTCCGCGAGCGGGTCGGCCACGACTTCATCCTGATCTACCGGCTCTCCATGCTGGACCTGGTGCCGGGCGGCTCGACGCTGGAGGAGGTCGTGACGCTGGCGAAGGAGATCGAGGCGGCGGGCGCGACGATCATCAACACCGGCATCGGCTGGCACGAGGCGCGCATCCCGACCATCGCCACCTCCGTGCCGCGCGCGGCCTTCACCTGGGTGACCGAGCGGGTGCGCGGCGCCGTCTCCGTACCGCTGGTGACGAGCAACCGCATCAACACCCCGCAGGTGGCCGAGGACGTCCTCGCCTCCGGCCGGGCGGACATGGTCTCGATGGCGCGGCCCTTCCTGGCCGACCCGGAGTTCGTCGCCAAGGCGGCGGCCGGGCGGGCGGACGCGATCAACACCTGCATCGGCTGCAACCAGGCGTGCCTGGACCACATCTTCAGCCTCCGGATCACCTCCTGCCTGGTCAATCCGCGCGCCTGCCACGAGACCGAACTCGTCCTGAGCCCCACCCGGACCCGCAAACGCGTCGCCGTGGTCGGTGCGGGTCCGGCGGGCCTCGCCTGCTCGGTGACGGCCGCCGAGCGGGGCCACGCGGTGACGCTCTTCGACACGGCGGACGAGATCGGCGGCCAGCTCAACGTGGCCCGCCGGGTGCCGGGCAAGGAGGAGTTCGACGAGACGCTGCGCTACTTCCGTACGCGACTGGCGGAGCTGGACGTCGAGGTGCGCCTCTCCACCCGGGCCGACGCCGGGACGCTGGACGGCTTCGACGAGGTCGTGCTCGCCACCGGTGTCGAGCCGCGTACCCCCGCGATCCCCGGCACCGACCACCCGAGCGTGGTCAGCTACCTGGACGTGCTGCGCGACGGGGCTCCGGTCGGCGACCGGGTCGCGATCGTGGGCGCGGGCGGCATCGGCTTCGACGTGGCGGAGTTCCTCACCGACGGCGGAGACGCGGCGAGCCTGGACGCGGAGACGTTCTTCCGCCAGTGGGGCGTGGACACGGCCTACGCGGACCGGGGCGGACTGCGCGCCCCCGAGCGCCCCAAGGTCCCCCGCACCGTCCACCTGGTGCAGCGCAAGACGACCAAGGTCGGTGCGGGCCTCGGCAAGACGACGGGCTGGATCCACCGCACCGAACTGCGCCACCGGGGCGTCGAGATGATCGCCGGCGCCTCCTACGACCTGATCGACGACGAGGGCCTCCACCTCACCGTGGAGGGCGAGCGGCGGGTGCTGCCGGTCGACACGGTGGTGCTCTGCGCGGGCCAGGAACCGCGCCGCGAGCTGTACGAGGAGCTGCGCGCGGCGGGCGGCCCGGTCCATCTGATCGGCGGCGCGGACGTGGCGGCCGAGCTGGACGCCAAGCGGGCGATCCGCCAGGGCACGGAGCTGGCCGCCGCCCTCTGAACCCGGCCCGCCCGGGGGCCCGGAACCCCGCCCGCCCCCGTCCTTAGGATGCACGTCATGTCACTGCCGCACGCGATTCTCACCGCCCTGCTGGAGAAGCCCTCCTCGGGCCTGGAGCTGACCCGCCGGTTCGACCGGTCGATCGGCTACTTCTGGTCCTCGACCCACCAGCAGATCTACCGCGAGCTGGGAAAACTGGAGCAGGCGGGACGGATCAGGGCGCTGCCCACCACGGCACCGGCCCGGGGCCAGAAGAAGGAGTACGAGGTCCTGCCCGCCGGCCGGGAGGAGCTGGCGACCTGGGTGGCGCTCCCCGAGGACCCGCGCCCGGTCCGCGACCCGCTGCTCCTGCGGATGCGGGCGGCGGCGGTCGTCGGGGTGAACGGCATGGGGACCGAGCTGCGCCGCCATCTGGCCCTGCACGAGAGCCAGTTGGCGGAGTACCGGGAGATCGAGGCGCGGGACTTCACCCCGGCCCCCGAGGCGGACGCCGACCGGCTGCGCCATCTGGTGCTGCGGGGCGGCATCGACCTGGAGACGTTCTGGATCGGCTGGCTGACGCGGGCGATCGGGGATCTGGAGGCGGGCTGAGCCGCCGGGAGGGCGGCCGGCCGTCGCGGGTGGAGCGGCCGACCGTCGCAGGTGGAGGCGGACGGGCGTCGCGGGTGGGGGCGGACGGGCGTCGCGGGTGGGGGCGGACGGGCGTCGCGGGTGGGGGCGGACGGGCGCCCGCTGCGCGCTGACCCGATGGTCGGTCGCTGCAGGTTCGACCGGGCAGTCACCGCTTACGGGCGCCGCCGGGCAGTCGCGCGATACCGGTGCGGCAGACAGTCACCCCCTATGGGCGCGGCCGGGCGGTCACCCGTTGCCAGTGCGACCGGGCAGTCGCCCGTTACCGGTGCGGCTGGGCAGTCGCCCGTTACCGGTGCGGCTGGGCACCCGCCTGTACGGGATGAAGTTCCGCGCCCATGGTGAAGGGGCCTGCCCCCAGGGGCTCGGCGCCCGCGCCGAAAGCGCTCGCGCCCAGCGGCGTACCGTCGGCGCGCCGGGGGCTGCCGATCACGACCCTGGAGGCGACCGGGTCCAGCGGGCCGGGGGCCTCCTGCGCCCCGCCCCGATCCGTGCCGCGTGCCTGGGCCCGGCTGAGCAGGATCACCCCGCGTACGGCGGCTGCCGTACCCAGCAGTGCCAGGGCCAGGCTGACCGGCCCGCCCTGGAGGCGTTCGCCGAGGAGGGCCAGGCCGATCGCGGCGGCGGCGACCGGGTTGGCGAGGGTGACGACGGCGAGGGGCGCGCCGAGGCCGCCCCGGTAGGCGGTCTGGGAGAGCAGCAGGCCTCCCATGGCGAAGGCGGAGACGAGCAGCGCCACCGTCAGCAGCCGCCAGTCGAACAGCGGGCCGCCGGAGGGGTCGGTGACGGCGACGGTCAGGGTCTGGGTGAGCGCGGAGGCGACGCCCGACGTGATGCCGGAGGCCGCCGCGTGCCGCAGCCCCGGGCGGGCGCCCGGCCTGCTCAGCCCGGCGACCACGGCCATGGTGGCCGCGCCGACGCCGAGGGCCTCGGGGAGGGTCAGGGTGTCCTGCGGGAGGGTGCCGCCGCCCGTGGTCAGGAGCAGGGCGCCCAGGCCGAGCAGCGTGAGGACCGTGCCCCGCCATTCGGTGCGCCCGACCCGGCGCCCCGCGGCACGCGCCCCGAGCGGCACGGCGGCGACGAGGGTGAGCGCGCCGAGCGGCTGGACCAGGGTGAGCGGGCCGTAGTTGAGCGCGGCGACATGGAGGAGCGCTCCCCCGGCGTTGAGGCCGACCGCCGCCCACCAGGCGCCCCGGCCGAGCAGGCGCAGGACCCCGGTGGAGGGGTCGGTACGCGCGGCCAGCCGGGACTGGGCCACGGCGGCGGAGGCGTAGGCGCCGGCGGAGACGAGGGAGAGCGCGACGGCGATCAGCGTGGCGTTCATCGGCCCGCCCCGGTGTCGGCGGCGGCCCGCACGGGGCTCTCTGCGGCGGCCCGGACCGGAACGGCGTCCCCGGCGGGCGTACGGGCGGGCGGCGAGGCGGCCACGTACGAACGCGCGTCCCCCTCCGTACGCAGGGCGTCCCGGCGCATCCCGTCCGTGCGCGCGCCCCGCTCCGTACGCACGGCGTCCCCGCGCATCCCGTCCGTACGAGCGCTCATGCCCGTACGCGCGCCCGGACCCTTGCCGCTTCCCGGTATCCGCAGCACGGCCAGTGTCACCGCGAGCATCGCCACGACCACGATCGCGTCGAGCCAGTAGTGGTTCGCCGTGGCCACGACGACAAGCAGGGTGATCGCCGGGTGGAGGAGCCAGAGCCACCGCCACCGGGAGCGGGTGGCGGCGATCAGGCCGAGGGCGACCATCGCGGCCCAGCCGACGTGCAGCGAGGGCATCGCGGCGAACTGGTTGGCCATCGTGTCGGTCGCGGGCGTCGCCCCGTAGACCGTCGGCCCGTAGACCTGGCCGGTGTCGACGAGTCCGGCGGCCGGGAGCATCCGGGGCGGGGCGAGCGGGACGACCAGGTGGAGCACGAGGGCGCCACCGGTGAGTACGGCGAGGACGCGCCGCGACCAGAGGTAGTGGAGCGGGCGGCGCCAGTAGAGCCAGACCAGGAAGAGGGCCGTGGCGGGGAAGTGCACGGCGGCGTAATAGGTGTTCGCCGCCTGGATCAGGGGCTGGCTGTGCAGCAGCAGGCCCTGGACGGCGCCCTCCCCCGGGAGGTGCAGGGCGCGTTCGAGGTCCCAGACGTTCCCGGCGTTGCGGAACGCCTCCTCGACATGGCCGTTGGCCGCCCGGCGGCCGAGCTTGTAGGCGAGGAAGAGTCCGGCCACCAGAAGGAACTCGCGAACGAGGGGCGGTCGGGCACGTATGTCCGGCTCCTGGTCCGTGGGCTCGGTGCGGGCGTACGTCGTCACCCGGTGCCCCCTTGGATGCGAAGCGGTATCAGGACGGCACGGTCTCTCCGTGCCGAATCGATACGCCAGTGTACCGATACGTTGACGTATCGGTACACGCGCGTATCGGTACACTGGCGTATCGAGAACCTCGCCGCACCGCCGCAGGAGGGACACCCCATGCCGTCGCCCGATTCCGTACGTTCCGTACCGGAGCCGGCCCCCGCCTCACGCCGGTCGAAGATCACGCCGGAGCGGGCGCAGGAGCTGTACGCGGCGGTGCTGGACCTGCTGCGGGAGAGCGGCTACGAGTCACTGACCATGGAGGGCGTCGCCGCCCGGACGCGGTGCGGCAAGTCGACGCTGTACCGGCAGTGGGGCACCAAGCCGGAACTGGTCGTCGCCGCGCTGCACGGCACCCGGCGGATGCGGCTCCCGGAGATCGACACCGGGTCGCTCGCCGGGGACCTCCTGGAGGCGGCCCGGGCGATCGGCGAGGCGTCGGAGCGCGACACCCCGCTGATGCACGCGCTCAGCCATGCGGCGCTGCAGAGCCCCGAGCTGCTGTGCGCGCTGCGGGAGGCACTGATCGTCCCGGAGGTCGCGGCGATCGACGCGATGGTGCGGCGCGCCCAGGAGCGCGGCGAGATCGCGGCGGAGGTGCCGGGCGCGGAGTACGTGGCGGCACAGCTGCTCGGCGTGATGCGCGCGCGGCCGCTGCTGGAGGGGCGGTACGCCGACGCCGCCTATCTCGGCAGGTTCGTCGAGAAGGCGATCCTGCCCGGACTCGGGCTCGACCCCGGAGGGGAATCCGGCCCCGGACCCACGGCGGGGACGCCGGAGTCCTGAGAGACGTGGACCGCCCGTCCCAGCGGATGGGGACGGTACACCCGGCGCCGCACCGTGGGGACGGGGGCGGCGCGACGCCCGGGCGGCCGGTGACTTCTCCGGAGGTCACCGGCCGCCCGTGTTCGTCTCCCGCGCACCCCAGAGGACGCCCCCCCCGCCCGCTCGCCGCACCTATCGCACCTAACAAACGATTGGTAGATTCGCCGGACGCGCACGAGAACCACCGGGACCACCGGGACCACCACCGAGGGGCGGACCATGGAACTGGCCGATCCGATCGACTTCACCGGGCGGGCGGTGATCGTCACCGGGGGCACCAAGGGCATCGGCGCCGCGATCGCGGAGGCCTTCCTCGCGGCGGGCGCGGAGGTCGTGGTCTGCGGCCGCGGCGCACCCACCGCCCTCCCCTCGTCGGGCGGGCGGAGCGCCGCCTTCCACGCCGCGGACGTCCGGGATCCGACGGCGGCGGCCGGACTCGTCGCGGCGACGGCCGACCGGCTCGGCCGGCTCGACGTCCTCGTCAACAACGCGGGCGGCTCCCCCGACGCCGACGCCGCCACCGTCTCCCCGCGCTTCGTCGAGCGGGTCGTCGCCCTCAATCTGCTCGCCCCCTTCTACCTGGCCCAGGCCGCCAACCTGGTCATGCGGGAACAGCCGGAGGGCGGGGCCGTGATCAACATCGGCAGCGTCTCCGCGCACGACCCGCAGCCGGGCACCGCCGCGTACTCGGCGGCGAAGGCGGGGCTCCGCGGGCTGACCCGGGCGCTGGCCCTGGAGTGGGCGCCACGGGTCCGGGTGAACCACATCACCGCGGGCCTCGTCCGCACGGCGGACGCCACCGCGCTCTACGGCGAGGACGGCGGCGCCGCGGTGGCGGGCGTCGTACCGATGGGGCGGCTGGCGGTCCCGGCCGACGTGGCGCACGCCTGCCTCTGGCTCGCCGGGCCGCACGCCGCGTACGTCAACGGCGCCGACCTGGCGGTGCACGGGGGCGGCGAGATCCCGGCCAGGCACCTGGCGCGCCGGGCGCCACGGTCCTGACCCCACCCCTTCTCGTCACCTTGACCATATAAGGCTCGACCCCTTATCGTCCTCATGACGAGATCAGGAGCGCGTGCGAGTCCCCCGTACGCGTCCGAGTTCAAGGGGGTCCCCATGGCCGACATCACCCGGCGCTTCGGCTGGCGGCATCTGCGCTCCGCGCCCACCGCCCACATCCGCCACCACAAGCGCGGCACGCTCGCCCACGACGGCCGGGGGCTCAGCTTCTGGTACCGCTCGCTGTCGGCGGCGCTCTCCGAGGTGCCGGTCGACGACCGGGAGCTGGCCATGGCGTTCCACGCCCGTACGGCGGACTTCCAGGACGTCACCGTCCAGGCCACCGTGACCTACCGGGTCAGCGACCCGGCCCTCGCGGCCGACCGGCTGGACTTCTCCGTCGACCCGGACACCGGGAGCTGGCGCGGGGCGCCGCTGGAGCAGATCGCCACCCTGCTCACCGAGACCGCACAGCAGCACACGCTGGACGTGCTGGCCCGCACCCCGCTGGCCGAGGCCCTGGTGGACGGGGTCGCGTCCGTACGGGACCGGGTCGCCACCGGTCTCGCCGCCGAGCCGAGGCTCCCCGCCACCGGGATCGACGTGGTGGCCGTGCGGGTCGTGGCGATCCGCCCCGAGGCCGAGGTCGAGCGCGCCCTGCGCACCCCGGCGCGCGAGCAGATCCAGCAGGAGGCGGACCGGGCCACCTACGAGCGGCGCGCGGTGGCCGTCGAGCGCGAGCGCGCCATCGCGGAGAACGAGCTGGCCAGCCAGATCGAACTGGCCCGGCGCGAGGAGCAGTTGGTCGACCAGCGCGGCACCAACGCCCGCCGCGAGGCCGAGGAGAAGGCCGCCGCCGACGGGGTCCGGACGGAGGCCGAGGCGGCGCGCAAGGTGCGCCTGGCGCGTGCGGAGGCGGAGGCGGCGCGGGCGACGGGTGCGGCACGCGCCGAGGCGCAGGCGGCCTGGCTGCGGGTGCACGGCGAGGTCGACCCGGCCACGCTGCACGCCCTGGCGGCGACCCGGCTCGCGGAGAACGTGCCGCGCATCGAGAGCCTCACCCTCTCGCCCGACGTCCTCACCGGGCTCCTCGCGAAGCTCGGCCGTCCGGAAGGCGGGGCGGCAGGCCGTCCGGAAGGCAGGGCGGGAGCGTGAGTCTGGCGCCCCGGGCCGTCCTCGTACACCGCCGGACCGAGTACGAGGAGCTGCTCGCCCGGCACGGTACGCACGGTCAGGCCGCGTTCTTCCTCTCCAGCCGGGGCCGCTCGATCGACGAGGTGGCCCGGCGCCACGAACGTACCCGGCAGGCCCTGCGGGACGTGGCGGCGGCCGTGCCGCTGACCTGGCGCTCCACCCGGGTGGAGCGGGCGGACCTGGACCGGTTCCTCTTCGCGCCGGAGGACGTGGTGGTCGTGGTCGGCCAGGACGGGCTGGTCGCCAACGCCGCGAAGTACCTGTCGGGGCAGCCGGTGGTGGGCATCGACACCGACCCCGGCCGCAACCCCGGCGTCCTGGTCCGCCACCGGTGCGCCGACACGGCCGCCCTGCTGCGCGCCGCGACGGCGGACGGGGGCACGGTGGAGGCGCTGACGATGGTCGAGGCGGTCGCCGACGACACCCAGCGGCTGGTCGCGCTCAACGAGATCTACCTCGGCCCGCCCGGCCACCAGACGGCCCGCTACCGCCTCGCCTCCGACGGCGACGGCTCCCCGGGCGAGGCCCAGGCCTCCTCAGGGGTCCTCGTCGGCACCGGAACGGGCGCCACCGGCTGGCTCCGCTCCCTGTGGCTGGAGCGCGGCAGCACCGTGCCCCTGCCCGCGCCGTGCGACCCCCGCCTCCTCTGGTTCGTCCGCGAGGCCTGGCCGTCCCCGGCGACCGGCACCTCGCAGGTCTCCGGCCGGCTGGGCCGGGGTCAGGGGCTCCGGCTCACCGTGGAGTCGGACCGGATCGTGGTGTTCGGGGACGGGATGGAGGCCGACGCGCTGGAGCTGACCTGGGGTCAGAGCGTACGGCTGGGCATCTCGGCGACGGCGCTGCGGCTGGTGGTCTGAGCGGCGTCCGCCCCGGCACCGGCAGGCGCACCGGGCCCGGGGCCGGATCCGGCCCATCCCCGCGCCCGGCGGCCGGGGGTGTCGTTACGGTGTCCCCGTACGACCGACGGCCCGGCGTCTCCCGGAGACGATCCCGGAGACCGGAGCACGCCGGAGACCATCCCGGAGAGCGGAGAGCAGCACGATGTCCACGGAGACGGCCGAAGCCACCGGCCCCCTCCCCCGCCCCTCCCGCAACACCCGCCCGCCCACGGCACAAGCGGCCCTCGGCGTCGGCGTCATCGTGACGGACGGACGGGGGCGGGTGCTGCTGGGGAGGCACCACAGCGGTACGTGGGAGCTGCCCGGCGGCAAGGTCGATCCGACGCACGAGTCGGTCGCGGCGGCCGCGGTGCGCGAGCTGCGCGAGGAGACCGGTCTGGTCGTGGACGAGAGCGCGGTGGACGTCTTCGCCATGGTCCACGATGTGATCGGCGGGATCAACCGGATCAGCATGGGAGCGCTCGTACGCCTGGGCTCCGGGGTCCCGGAGGTGACCGAGCCGGATCTGATCAGCGCCTGGCGGTGGACCGCCCCCGAGGAGCTGCCCGCGCCGCTCTTCGACCCGTCGGCCCAGATCCTGGCGGCCTGGCGCCCGGATCTGGAGGTGGCCCATCCGCCCGCGCACGTACTGCCGATCAGCGCGAGGCCTGACGGTCCCGCAGCAGCCGGCTGATCTGCCGGACGATCTCCTCGTCGCTGGCGGCGGAGGCGGTCCTGCCCGCGACGATCTCCTCCAGCCGCCCGGCGGTCCGGAAGTCGTACGCGCGCTCCTCCTCCTTGCCGGGAACGCCCTCGTACTCCTCGGTGGCACGGAACCCGACGGTCCGGTCGACGGCCTTCGCGATGAGCCAGGTCAGGACGAAGGAGAACGCCATCACCGCGACGATCGCCACGAGCTGCTTGCCCAGCAGCGCCCAGCCGCCGCCCTCGAAGAGCCCCTTCTGACCGCTGATCCGGGCGGTGGCGAAGAGGCCGACCATGATGAGCCCGATGAAGCCGCCCACACCGTGCACCCCGACCACGTCGAGGGTGTCGTCGATGCCGAAGCGGTACTTGAGGGTGACGGCGAAGGCGCTCACCGCGCCCACGACCAGGCCGGTGACGACCGCGCCCAGGGTGTCGATCTCCCCGCAGGCGGGCGTGATGGCCACCATGCCGGCGACGGCGGAGGAGACGACGCCCATCGTGCTGACGCCGCCCGTCCGCCACTTCTCCACCAGCGGCCAGGTCACCATGGCGCCCGCGGCGCCCAGTTGTGTGTTGATGAAGGCAGCGGCGGCGGTCCCCTGGTCGGTCAGCGCGGAACCCGAGTTGAACCCGAACCAGCCGAACCAGAGCAGCCCCGCGCCCACGACGACCAGCGGGATGTTGTTGGGGCGCTCCTCGCGGCGGGCGAAGTCGCGCGGCGCCCTCAGCACCAGGGCGACGGCCAGACCGGCGACCCCGGAGTTGAGTTCCACCGGCAGCCCGCCCGCGAAGTCCAGGGCGCCCAGGTGCTTGACAATCCAGCCGTCCTCGTCGAACACCCAGTGCGCGAGGGGTACGTAGACGATCAGCAGCCACAGCACGACGAAGACCAGCCACCCCCTCATCGTGGCCCGGTCGGCGATCGCACCGCTGATGAGGGCGACGGTGATGATCGCGAACCCCATCTGGAAGGTGGCGTAGACGTAGGTGGGGATGTGGCCGGTCAGCGTGGTGAGCCCGATGTCGTTCATGAAGACGTGATCGAGGTTGCCGATCAGCCCCGCTCCCCCGACGTCGGGCCCGAAGGCCAGCGTGTAGCCGACGGCCCACCAGACCAGCGTCCCGAAGGCCAGGGCGGCGAAGCTCATCTTGATCATCATCAGGACGTGCTTGGTGCGCACCATGCCGCCGTAGAAGAACGCCAGCCCCGGTGTCATCAGCAGCACCATGGCCGTGGCGGCGAGCAGCCAGGCCGTGTCGCCGGAGTCGTAGGCGGGTGGCATCGGTGCGGGAGCGGTGATCATCGGCGGGATACCTCGCTGAAGGGCTCGACAGGGCGGGCGGGAGGGACGGCGCGGAAGGCGGGCGTCGGGGCGGTCGGCGCTAGGGCTTGCGCACCGGTGGGGCCGGGTGGCCGGTGAGAAGCCGGTGCACGGCGGCCCAGGCGGCGGTGTGCGCGGCGGCGACCCGGACGGGGCTGTCGTCCAGGAGCCGCAGCCAGGCGCCGCACTCCCGGGGCAGCACGCTCACGCCGTAGGTGACCCCGTGCCCGGCCACCGCCTCGTGCAGGACGTCGGCGACCTCGGTGGCCGGGGCCCGGTCGGTGACGGCGTAGAGCGAGCTGACGTGGTCGTGGCCGGCGAACACGGCCGGGCCGAGGACCCCGGCCCCGTCCGCGTCCGGGGACAGCCGCTGGGTGTCGACGGCCAGGAGCGTGCCGTCGGGCCGGCCGATACGGAGATCGGCGGCGAAGACCCGGTAGGCGTGCCGTTCGCCCCGGGCGAGCCGCCCCGCGGTCACGGTGTCGCCCAGGACGACGGTGGCACCGGGGGCGACGGTGACCTCGGTGCTCTGGTAGAAGCGGGACCCCTCGAACGGGATCACCGGGTCCGGCAGGTACTCCACGTACGCGCCCTCGTCGGCCGTCAGGTGGACCCGCTGGGCGGCGTAGTCGTGTTCCATCCGGAAGACCTTGGTCGCGGCCTGGGTCGTCAGATGGACCTCGGTCCCGGGGCCGCACCGGAAGTCCATCCGGTAGCGGTCGGCCTGCGCCACCCCGCCCCCGGTGGCCATCAGGCAGACGTAGGTCATGCCGGGCAGGGCGGGGTCGGTCCAGAGCGGGCGGATGATCTGGAGCGGCGACTTCTGGTACCGCTCCACCAGTTCGGTACGCCCGCCCCGGACCGCGAACCCCAGATCGAGGATGCCGACCTTGGCCGGGGAGCCCGGGGCCAGCGTGTCCGGCGCGGAGCCCAGGGCCGCCACCTCCGGGGGCAGCCGCTCGACGCCGTAGTACCGCTCGTCGAGCCGGTCCGGGCGGGTCGTCGCCCTGGGCGTCCCGGTGACCGTCGGCGACGCGGGCGACGTCGGTGTCCTGGCCTGCGACGGCGGCACGGTCGTCATGTCAGATCAGCACCTTGCGGCGGGATTCGAGGAAACCCAGCACATCGGCCACCCCGGCGCCCGTCAGGCAGTCGGTCAGGAGGACCGGGCGGTCCTCCCGGACCCGGTGGGCGTCGGACTCCATGACGCCGAGGTCGGTGCGGACGTACTGCGCGATGTCGGTCTTGTTGATGACGAGGAGATCCGAGTCGGTGATGCCCGGTCCCCGCTTGCGCGGCATCTTCTCGCCCTCGGCGGTGTCCAGGACGAAGACGAAGACGTCGGCGAGGGCCGGGCTGAACGTCAGGGTGAGGTTGTCGCCGCCGGACTCGTAGAAGAGGGTGTCCGTGTCGGGGAACCGCTCCAGCAGCTCGGCGCCGGCCGCGAGGTTCATCGTCGGGTCGTCGCGGACCGCCGTGTGCGGGCAGGCACCGGTCTCGACGCCCACCACCCGCTCCGGCTCCAGGACCCCGGCGAGGGTGCGCCGGATGTGCTGGGCGTCCTCCTGGGTGTAGATGTCGTTGGTGACGACGCAGGGGCGGCGGCCGTTCGCGATCATCAGCGGCACCAGCGCCTCGATGAGCGCGGTCTTGCCGGATCCGACGGGTCCGCCGATACCGATGCGCAGTACGTTGTCGTCCATGGGGCTTCTCCCTGGCTCGGGGGTGATCGGGGTGGGGGAACGGTTCAGCTGGCGAAGAGGCGGGCCTCGGCCCGTTCGTGACGGCCCGACATGATGTCGGAGGCGAAGGCGGTGGCGCCGACGTCGGCGAGTTCGCGCCGCAGCGCCGCCTCGACGGTCCTCTCGACGGCGGGCGCCACCGCGTGGAGCATCACCTGGGCCCGCCGGTGGTCGGTGAGCCGCAGCCGCAGGGCCGCGCCCGCGAAGCTCGCGCAGAACGCGAACAGGTCGCAGGCGACGGCCTGGCGGACCGGCACTCCGGTGGCGGCGTAGGTGATCCCGGCGGCCACCGCCTGCGTACCGGGCACCTCACGGCGTACGACCCTGGCGTGGTATGCCGCGATCTCCGGGCGGCCGTAGACCTCGGCGGCCAGGTCGAGGAGCTGCCGGCCGGTGCGGGTGGCGGCCCGGCGCATCTCCTGCCCCAGCTTGGTGGCGAAGAGGTGCTCGTCCACCCGGGCCACGGCCTCCGGCCGCCCCTCCCGGGTGGCCCGGTGGGCGAGCGCGAGCGCGGTGGCGTCGGCCGGGCCGACCCCGTGGACCAGCAGCGACTCCAGCAGTGCGGGCAGCGTCTCGGCGTCCACCGCCCGCGCCTGGGCGAACCCCTCCAGGCTGTGCGACAGGGTGTAGAAGCCGCTGGGGAAGGCGGAGTCGGTCAGCTGGAGGCCGACCAGCAGGTGCGCGAGCGCCGGCCCGGCGTCCCCCGCCGGCACGGCGGGGGCGGAGGCCTGCGTGCGACTGCCGGATGTCCGCGTGCCGGGGCCCGGGGCGCTGGTTCCGCTGCCGGATGCCCGCGGGCCCGGCCCGGTGGTGTCGTGGTCTTCCCGGTACATCGCCTAGACCAGGAAGTAGAGGTGGTTGAGGGGCAGTTCCTCGGCCGGGTCGATGGTGGCGACCTTGCCGTTGAGCGTGACCTTGAAGGTCTCCGGGTCGACCTTGATGTCCGGCAGCGCGTCGTTGCGGACCATGTTGTGCTTGCCGATGGTCCGGGTGCGGCGGACGGGCAGCACCGTGCGTTCCAGGCCGAGCGCCTCCGGGACGCCCGCCGCGATGCCCGCCTGCGACATGAACGTGACGTGCGTGGCCTGCTGCGCCTTGCCGTACTGCCCGAACATCGGCCGGTAGATCACCGGTTGCGGGGTGGGGAGCGAGGCGTTGGGGTCGCCCATCTGCGCCCAGGAGATGATTCCGCCCTTGATGACCATCTTGGGCTTGGCGCCGAAGGAGTGGATGGGCCAGAGCACGATGTCGGCGATCTTGCCCTTCTCGATCGAGCCCACATGGTCGGCGATCCCGGTCGCGATGGCGGGGTTGATGGTCACCTTGGCGAGGTAGCGCAGCACCCGCTGGTTGTCGTTGCGCGCCGAGTCGCCCTCCAGCACACCGAGCTTGTCCTTGCAGTGGTGGGCGGTCTGGAAGGCACGGGTGAACGACTCCCCGACGCGCCCCATGGCCTGGGAGTCGGAGGAGAACATGCTGATCACGCCGAGGTCGTGGAGCACGGTCTCGGCGGCGATGGTCTCGGCGCGGACCCGGCTGTCGGCGAAGGAGACGTCCTCGGGGATGTCATGGCTGAGGTGGTGGCAGACCATGACCATGTCCAGCAGTTCGTCCACCGAGTTCTTGGTGTACGGGAGGGTCGGGTTGGTCGAGGACGGCAGGATGTTCGGCTCGCCCGCCACCCGGAGGATGTCGGGGGCGTGTCCGCCGCCCGCGCCCTCGCTGTGGAAGGTGTGGATGGTCCGGCCGTCGATCGCGGAGCGGGTGTCCTCGAAGAACCCGCTCTCGTTGAGGCTGTCGGTGTGGATGGCGACCTGGACGTCGTGCTCGTCGGCGACGCTCAGCGCGTTGTCGATCACGGCGGGGGTCGCCCCCCAGTCCTCGTGGACCTTGAGGGCGCAGGCGCCGGCGAGGACCTGCTCGTTCAGCGCCTCCGGCAGGCTGCCGTTGCCCTTGGCCATGATGCCGAGGTTGACCGGGATGCTCTCCGAGGCCTGGAGCAGCCGGGAGATGTTGTACGGGCCCGGGGTGCAGGTGGTCCCGTTCGAACCGTCCGACGGGCCGGTGCCGCCGCCGATGAGGGTGGTGATGCCGTTGGTGAGGGCCTGTTCGGCCTGTTGCGGGGCGATGAGGTGGACGTGGGTGTCGATGGCGCCCGCCGTGGCGACGAGGTGCTCACCCGCGATGGCCTCGGTGCCGGGGCCGATGATGAGGCCCGCGTCGACCCGGTCCTGGGTCTGCGGGTTGCCGGACTTGCCGATGCCGACGATGAAGCCGTCCTTGATGCCGATGTCGCACTTCACGACGCCCACGACGGGGTCGATGACCACGACGTTGGTGATCACGGTGTCGAGCGCTCCCTGCGCGCTGGTCGCCTGCGGGTCCGACGCCATGCCGTCGCGCATGGTCTTGCCGCCGCCGTACAGGACTTCGTCCCCGTACTGGCCCTCGCTGTAGTCCTTCTCGACCTCGACGACGAGGTTGGTGTCCCCGAGGTGGAATCGGTCGCCGACGGTCGGACCGAACATGTCGGTGTACTGCTTGCGCGGCAGGATGGGCATCAGCGCGACCCCTTCTTCTGCTGGGAACTCTTCGGCTTGGCACTGTTGTTCTGGGAGCTCTTCCGCTGGGAGCCCTTCGGCCCGGGCCTCTTCGCGGTCTCCGTCTTCTCCGTCTTCTCCTCGGACTTCTTCGTCGTCCGGTCGGGGCTCTTGCGGTCGGGACTCCTGCGGCCGGGCTTCTTCCGCTCGGGGGAGGCTTCCTCGTCCGTCCCGTCCTGTGCGCTGTTCCGCGCGCCGGCGAAGCCCCGTTCGATCGCCTTGCGGACCGCCTCGACCTTGGCCGGGTGCGAGACGAGGCTGCCGTTGAGGAGCCCGCTGAAGCCGACCAGCCGCCCGGTGCCGGCGTACTCGCACAGCTCCACCTCGCGCGTTCCGCCGGGCTCGACGCGTACGGAGGTGCCGGCCGGGATGTTGAGGTGCATCCCGAGCGCCCGCTGCCGGTCGAAGGAGAGGGCGGAGTTGACCTCGAAGAAGTGGTAGTGCGAGCCGATCTGGATCGCCCGGTCGCCGGTGTTCTCGACCGTGAGCCGGACGGTCCTGCGCCCGGCGTTGATCTCGATGGGTTCCTCGCCGTACAGGTACTTCTGACGGAAGCTCATGCGGTGCTCCTGATGACATGTGCCGCGCTGGGGACGTGGGGACGCCCGTGGTCGTGGGGACCCGCGCCCGGGAGGTGGGTGTGTCCGTGCTCCGCGCCCGAGGCGTGGGGGTGGTGATGACCGTGACCGTCGCCCGGTGGGTGGGAGTGGTGGTCGTGGCTGGGGCCGTGCCCGTGATCCGCGCCCGGCGGGTGGGAAGGGTGGCCATGGTCGTGGCCGTGATCCGCGCCCGAGGTGTGGGAGTGGTGGTCGTGGCCTTCGCCCGGCGGGTGGGTGTGGTGGTGGCCGTGGTCGTCTGCGGCGGTGAGCCCGCCCGCGATCCCGTCGTCCCGGTGTGCGCTCCACCGCTGCCGGGCGTCGGCCACCCGTTCCGCCAGGACCCTGGCCAGTGCGGCGCGGGAGACCGTCCAACCGGCGGAGACCACCGTGACGCCCGGCACGTCGGGGGGCTCCACGGGGGCGAACCCGGCGGTCAGCAGCGCCACCTCCGCCGCGCCGAGGAGCCCGCAGCGCCGTACTCCTTCGGCCGGGTCCGGGTCCCCGCCGATGAGGGCCACCTCGACGAGCCGGTGGACCCCGTTGCCCCGTACGAGCCGGGCGATCCGGTACAGCCCGGCGTCCTCGAACAGCCCTCCGGACGGGGCGGTGACGAGGAGGGCCGATGTCTCCGGTACCCGGTTCGCCGCCGCCCGCAGCCAGGCGATCAGATGGCGGTCGGTGCCGAACGGTTCGGCGAGCAGGGTCCCGAGAGCCTGTCCGGACGGCAGGGCCCGCAGCGTGCGTGCGGTGTCCGCGACGAGTTCCGGGTCCCTGCCCAGGGTCATCGGGACGACACAGGCACGTTCGCCCGAGCGCCGCAGACCGGCTAGGGCGCGGATCAGTTCGCGCCCGCCCGTGACCACGAGGACGTCGGGACCGACGAGGTCGTGCAGAGCCTCGCCGTAGCCGGCTTCGTGGCCGCACACGGCGACCGTACGGCAGAGGTCGTGACCGGCCACGGGATCAGCCGCCGATGGGGTCGTGGCAGGAGACCAGCTTGGTGCCGTCCATGAAGGACGCCTCGACCTGCAGCAGCCCGAGCATCTCCCGCACACCCGGCATGGTGTCGTCCTCGGAGACGACCTGGCGGCCCAGTTCCATGCAGTCCGCCACGCTCCTGCCGTCCCGGGCCGCTTCGAGGATCGCCTCGGTGATCAGCGCGACGGCCTCGCTGTAGTTGAGCTTGAGGCCTCGGCCCTGGCGCTTGCGGGCCAGGTCGGCGACCACGTAGACCAGCAGCTTGTCGATCTCGCGGGGGGCGAGGTTCATCGTCGTACCTTCCTCAGGGTGTCGTGCCGGGGGAACGGAGGGGCGGAGAGCCGGGTCAGTCGCTCCGGCGGAGGCGGGGCAGCAGGGGGACGGCGGCCATGAGCACCCAGGTCGTGAGGATGAACGGCCAGGTGAAGGTGTGACCGCCGAAAGGCTTGAAGAGTGAGGTCAGCGACGCGGTGAGACCCGTGCTGACGGCGGCTCCGAAGAGCGCGTAGGCACCGTTGGCGGCCGTTCCGGCGAGGAAGACGGCTCCCAGGGCGATGGCGACCAGCACGGCGTTGTAGCCGTAGATGCCGTTCCTGATCAGCTCGGTGGGAGCACCGAGGGCCCAGGCGGTCACGATCCCGGTGACGCTTCCGGCCGCGGCGGACAGGACCACCCGCGCCCCGGCACAGGCCAGCCCGGCGAGCATGATGAGCCCCACGTACCACTCGTCCACCAGGAAGACCTGCGACACGTTGGTGAAGAAGGCGTGCCAGAGGTCGTCCCAGGTGATGGCGGTGTCCCCCGTGGTGGGCGACGGGACGGGGTCGGGGGCCCCGTTCCAGATACGGCTGAAGGACGGTGCGCCGAGCACCATGACGCCCGACACGAGGCAGAAGGGCGCGGTGAGCGCGGTCAGTCCGTACGGGCCGAGCAGCGTGGTCAACGCCGCGGTGAGCAGGGTGCACACGATCGCGCCGACGACGGCGAGGATGTACGTGGCCGGGTGGTGCCCCAGCGAGACGACCAGCGCGATGCCGGTGAGGCACCCGCTGTAGCCCTGGAGGCCGACGGCGATGCTCGACCGGTCCACGCCCAGGGCGTAGGCGGTGGCCGTGGAGACCAGGGTGCCCAGGGTCGCGAAGAGGCCGATCTTCCAGCCGGCGCTCCACAGCGCGGCGAGGATGAGGAGGCCGGTCCAGATCAGGGGCTGGAGGTCCACCTGCCCGACCCCGCGCAGCGAGGCCAGGAGGAGACCCGACGGCTCCCGCTTCTGCAGTTTCGCGATGATGTCCGGTTCAGCGACGGGCACGAACGACTCCGGCATACGAGGAGAGGGCCGGGCCTCAGCGGGCCCGTCCCTCCGGTGCGGACCTGTGCTCAGGAGGTGACACAGCCAGAAGACGCCGGGTCCGTGGCCGGTGCCACGTTTGACTAGGCCGTTCAGGACCGGCGGCCCCGGCCTCCGGCGTCCCCCGCCCACCGGAGGCTGTCCGCACGCGTACGGCGCGGATGCGGAGGAAGGGGACCAAGCGTATGAATAAGGGATCGACGGCTCGAACGGAGTTGGCCCCATGGACGATTACCCGCTCCTGAACCTCTTCCTGACCATGCTGTACCTGTTCCTCTGGGTCATGTGGTTCTTCCTGCTGTTCAAGGTGGTGACGGACCTGTTCCGCGACCACACGCTGAACGGCTGGGCCAAGGCCGGCTGGCTGATCTTCGTCATCCTGCTGCCCTACCTGGGCGTGCTGATCTACCTCATCGTGCGGGGCCGCAGCATGCACGAGCGCGACGCCAAGGCGGTCAAGGACTCGGAGGCGGCCTTCCGGCAGTACGTGAAGGAGGCCGCGGGCACCTCGGGCGGCGGCTCCGGCGGGAGCGACCACGTGAACGATCTGGCCAAGCTCGCCGAACTCAAGGACAAGGGCGCGCTCAACGAGGACGAGTACGAGCGGGCCAAGGCGAAGCTCCTGGCCTGAGGGACCGGGTGGCCCGGCAGACCGCGTCGGGCCACCCGCGTACCACCGGTCGCCGCGATACCGCCTCCACGCACCCCGGCGTGGATAGACTCACGCCGAATGGCGCAGTCGCACAGGCACGGTGACCGGGCGGGTGGGGATGAAGTTTCGCATTGCGGGGGACGGCGACGAGGAAGCCCTCGTGGACCTTCGGGCATGGCTGGCCGATGACCCGGGCACCACCCGGCTGGAGGTCTCCGTCGTCGCGGACCAGGGCCCCACCATGAACACCCTGGAGGCGCTCGACATCCTCCTCGGCAGCGCGGTCGAGGTCGCCAACTTCGCGCTCGCGTACGTGACCTGGCGCTCGGTCAGGAACGACGGCCGGAGCGGTTCGGGCGAGGGCGGCGGCAGTCGCCTGGTGCACGGCGACACCACGGTCGAGATCGGCCACCTCTCCCCCCAGGAACTGGCGGATCTGTTGCGCCGCCTCGACGACGACCCGCCACCGGCGGCAGACGCGTGACGTCCGGCGCGGGCCGGTCCCGCGCGGTGCTGTTCGGCGTCCACGCCTACGACGAACTCTCCGCCCTCGACGGCGTCCAGCACAATGTGCGGAACCTGCTCCCCCTCCTGACCAGCAAGGACGTCGGCGGTCTGGCGGAGGAGGACTGCACGGTCGTACCGCACGACGCTTCGCAGCAGGAGTTGCTGGACGCCCTCCACGACGCCGCCGACGAGGCCACCGACCTCCTGCTCGTCTACTACGCGGGGCACGGCCATTTCGGCGGCCGCGACCGGTCGTTCTTCCTCGCCACCCAGGCCTCGAGTGTCCGGCGGGCCTACCACTCGGTGAAGTACAACGACGTCCGTGACCTCGTCGCCGGGTCGGCCGCCCGGCGCAAGGTGGTCATCGTCGACTGCTGCTTCAGCGGCCGCGCGCTCCCCATGTCGTCGGACGAGAGGACGGACGAGGGGGCCCCGACACAGCTGGACATGGAGATCACCGGGGCCTGCGTCCTCACCTCCGCCGCCGAGACGGAACGCTCCCTGTGCCTCCCCGAGGGCAGCGTCTTCACCCTGGAGCTGACGGCGCTGCTCCGCGAAGGGCTGGCGGGTGAGCTGACCGGCGGGCGCCGGGGCGAGCACCTGCCCGAACTCACGATGACGGACGTCTTCAACGCTCTGCACGGCCGGTTGCAGGGCAGAACCGTGGACAAGTTACGCGTCCCCCAGCCGAGGATGAGCACCCGGGATCTCGGCCATCAGATCGTGCTCGCCGGCAACCGGGCGTTCACGGGAAGTCCGGAGGACGCCGACGACACCGCGACGGCATCCGCGCTCGAGGACCACGCATGGGTGAGCGCGACCCGCGACCACCCCCTGTGGAACTACGCCGCCGACGAGCGCGGGCTCTCCCTGCTCCGGGACACGGCGACGGCGCTCGTGGCACGAGCGGCGGGTGAGGCCGGGCAGGACGGCGCGGGCCCCGTGGACGACCCGTGGCACTCCCCGTCGTACACCGACCGCGTGGCGGAGTGGACCGACAGCCTGCTGCTGGACAGCAGCCTGCGGCCCGAGGAACTGGAACTATCCGCCGCCGAGGTGTTCCTGCTCGTGACCCACCCGTACCTCCACGCCGTGTTCTGGAAGCGGAACGCGAAGCGTTACCACGGGGTGGGGCCGACCGACCTCACCGACCAGCAGAGCACGTCCTCGGCCCGGCGCGACTACGAACGGTTCCTCCAGGGGTATCCGCGGCTGGTGAGACGGGCCCTGCGCACCTCGGGCGAGGGCGCGTCCGACGCCATCGGCTGGTGGCTCTTCCACCGCTGGCTCATCCGTCAGCCACGGCTGTACGAGGCGTCCTCCGTGGAAGCCCTGCTCGACGGCCTCGCCGTACCCCTGGGCAAGGCCTCCGCCCGGGAGAAACGCCTGGTGGAGGAGGTCCTGGAGCCCGAGCTGGTGGTCCAGCTGCTGCGCGCCCCGCAGCTTCCCGGGCCCCAGGAGGAGGGGAGGGCCAGGCCCCGGACCGTCGGCGTGGCGGAGACCGCCCAGCGGGTCCGGGTCCACCAGCTGGCCGACCTGCTGCGCATCGCGCATCTCTTCGCCATCGACCCCGTCGCCCTCTCCGAACTGGTCGTCGACCACATCGGCATCGGCTACGCCGTGGACCTTCCGGGCCTGCACAGCACCCTGGACAGGGCGCGGTGGGAGTCGAACGGACGGACCCGGGTCCTCAGCGCGACCTGTGACCATCTGGCGGTCGACCTCGGTCTGCGCGAGCACGCCGCCACGCTCGACACCCGACTGACCCGGATCGACATCAGCACCGGCGTCGAGGAACGGCCTGCCCTGCTGCGCAACCTGCCGCTGCACGTCACCTCCGAGCAGGTGACCCCGGCGACCGAACCGAGCGGGCGCCCGGTCTACGCGTCGACCGAACTGCGTTTCCGGCTGGCGGACGACCGCATCCAGGAACTGCTGATGGGCGAAGAGCTGTACGGGGATCCGGCGCTGGCGATCCGTGAGCTGTACCAGAACGCCCTGGACGCCTGCCGGTACCGCGAGGCGCGGACCCGGTACCTGCGCGCCACCGGGGTCGAGACCGCCCCGTACGAGGGCAGGATCTCCTTCACCCAGGGGGTCGACGAGGCGGGGCCCTATCTGGAGTGCCGTGACAACGGCATCGGTATGGGAGAGGTCGAGCTGCGGGACGTCTTCTCGCACGCCGGTATGCGCTTCGCCGACCTGCCGGAGTACATCGAGGAGCGGGCCAGATGGGAGGAGCACGGCATCACGATGCATCCCAACAGCCAGTTCGGCGTCGGGGTGCTCAGCTACTTCATGCTGGCCGACGACATCACCGTCACCACATGCCGCCTCTCCCAGGACGGCCTGCCGGGCCAGCACTTACGCGTCGAGATCGCGGGGCCCGGTTCCCTTTTCCGTATCCAGCCGCTGGACCGGTGCGCCGAGGCGTACACGAGCGTCCGCCTCCGGCTCCGGTCGTCCGGTGCCACGTCCTGCGTGGACGTGCTGCGGCGCATCCTCTGGCTGTCCGAGTTCGAGGTCACGGCCAGGGAGGGTGAGGGCGAGCCGACGGTCTGGAGGCCGGACGTCCTCTCGGAGGTGGCGCCCCTGGGAACTCCCAACCCCCTCAGGGCGGGCGCTGCACGCGCGGAGGGATCGCGCACAGTGGGTACCTCCACCCCGGAGGTCTGGTGGTGCAACACCATCGGCGCCGTGCTGGCTGACGGCCTGTGGGCCGGCGAGAGCCTGTTCGGGGCCGTGGTCAACCTGTCGGGCGAACGGACTCCCCGGCTCACCGTCGACCGACGGCGAATCATCGGACTCGAGCTGAGCGACATCGAGCACCTGCTCCGGCAGGAGATTCCCGCGCTGCTGGCCGCGGGGTCGGAGATGTTCCGGCCGGATTGGCTTGAGAATCTACTCGCAGAGAGCCGTGTCATCGCCGACGAGATCTTCGCCGAAGCGGTACGGACACGTTTCAGCCCCTGGCGGATCGCCGGCCGTGACGTGGACATCACCAAGTCCGGTTTTCTCGCGGCGGATGACAGACTGGGGATCCCAGGCGACGACACGGACTCCTCGTCGCCCGCCTTCCACGCTCCTGCACGGGCCAAGGAGTTCCGGAGGCGCCATCTGGCCGGTGCCGGATACTTTCCGGGATTCACTACCGCTCCGGTTCCGCCCCACACCCTGCCGATCCCGTCGGACAGTTTGATCCTCATGCCGCAGTGGTCCCCTGGGTACCACTCATCGTGGCGGGAATCGGTCTTCCACGAGCGCGGCCCCGTCGGTGCGGGAATGCTCGACAGCGCGACTCATGCGGGCCGGTCCGTCGAGGAGGTGGCCCGCCGACTCGAGGATCTGGGATTCCTGGTACCCGCCGCGTCCCTCCTGCCCCTCGTCGAAGTCGATCTACTGCTGCTCAGCCTCAACATCGACGGCGCCGGTCCCTGGCTCCCTCCCGCTGAGCCGGTCCACCCCGCACACATCATCCGCGCCGCCAACGGGACGGGCCTCACTCCCGAGTACGTCACCGGGCGGCTGACCGCCCTCGGCTACCGGCTCCCGAAGCACCCGGTGCCGCTCCCGGAGCCGAACGATCTCTACATCCTGAGTGTCGACCTGGACAGCATTCCTCCCTGGCTCGCTCTCGAGACGCCGGTGGATCCGGCGCACCTCGCGGAAGCGGCCCGGGGAAGGGGCCTCGCGGTCGAGGACGTGGCGGCCCGGATCGAGGAGCTCGGACTTCCGGTGCCGGACCCGCACCTTCTCCGGTTGTCCGAAGCCGATCTGCGGATCATCCATGCGGACCCGCGTACCGGCGGTCAGTGGCTCGTCCCCCAACAGACGGTCCCTCCGGCACACATATTGCGGGCGGCCGCGATCACGGGGCATCCCGTCTCCGAGATCGCCGCCCGGCTGGCTTCTCTGGGATACCAGCCCCTGTCCCTCCCGTTGCCCGCGACGGGTCCCGACGACATGCGCGCGCTCAGCCTCAACTGCGATGGGCACGCGCCCTGGCTGCCCGTGGACGAGCCGGTCCGTGCCGTGCACATCTCCCTGGCCGCAGGCGTACTCGGCTGCACCACCGACCACTTGGCATCCCGTCTCCAGGCGTACGGATACCGCCTGCCCGATGCCGCCCCACCGGCCCTGGGACCTGACGACATGCTCCTCCTCAGCAACCGCCTCGACGGGAAGGCTCCATGGCTGGCCCACGAGCGACCCGTCTCACTGCCGCATGTCACGCGAGCCGCCACCGCCCTGGGTCTGCACCCCCACGCAGTTGCCGACCGGCTGGAGGCCCTGGGCTACCGGCTGCCCGACTACGCGGTCAGGACCACCGAAGCATCGGGCCGGAAGTGACAGCCACCATCACACCCGACGGGGTCTGACTCCCGGCGAGGAGGCTGTGCCCGGGGCGAGCCGGTCACCCCCGCTCGCACCCCGCCCGGCCGGCGACCGCGTCGGCCAGGCCGGCCAGGAGGTCGGCGTCCGGGCGGAGGGCGTCGCGGCGGGGTCCCTCCTTCCGGCCGGAGAAGTGTCCGACCTGGACCAGGGTCGGTCTGCCCGCGCACGTCAGCAGGGTGGACCGGCCCTGGTCGTCGGCTCGGTGCACCGCGACCAGGGCGGGTTCCTGGGTGACGGTGAAGTGGACGAGGCTGTGGCGGTCCTCGTCCGAGGCTGCGAGGACGCAGCTCCAGAGGCGGAGGTCGCCCCCGGTCACGGCCTGCCGGAATCCGCCGTCGGCCGATGCCCTCAACGGGGCGAATCCTTCGAGGCCGCATGCCCGGGCGGGGTCCAGCTCCTCGTGTTCGAGCAGGGTCGGGGCCCCGGCCCCGGGTGGAGTCCCGGGGGCGGGGCCGGAGCAGCCGTGGGTCTCCGTCAGCCGGTCCGCGGCGGTGGTGAGGACAGCGGACATCCGCTGTTGCAGAGCGCCGCTCCGCCAGGTGTCCTCCTGGTCGTTCGTCACCTGGATCTGGAGATAGGGCGTGGGCTTGGCCAGGGCGTCGGCGCAGTCGGCGGGCAGCAGAGCCCCTGCGAACGTCCGGTTCACCCACCCGGGCACACCGGGTATCGGAGCCCTGACCGGGGACTCGGCGGCGACCTCGTCGGCGGTGCCCCAGATGCTCCCGGCGGAGCGCAGGGATTCGATCGTCAGCGTGAACTCGTCGTCCACCTCGCAGTGGGCGGGTCCGGAGTCCGCCGCGCCGTTCTCCTCGGACGTGTACCGCCCGCTCGGTTCCACGGTGAGCGCGGAGACGTCCTCGCGGGTGAGGCTGCCCCAGCGGAAGGAGGTCTGCGGGGCGGGGCGGCCTCGCCGCTCCCGCGCAGGGACAGGGCGAGCGTGCCACCGCCCACGAGGAGGGCGACGGCCGCCGCGGCGACGGTCTTCGTACGGCGGGTCCTCACCGGCTGCTTCCGGTTCCGGCGGGCCGGGACGCGGTGGCGGCGTCCGCGGGGCTCTCGGCGGGAGTCCCCGGGCCCGGTCCCCAGGCCGCCGCGCACAGGGATTCGGCGACGGCTGCGGAGTAGCGGGCGGCGGCGAGCCAGTGGGTGGCGAAGCCGTCGGTGTCGGCGGGGAGGAGGCGGCCGAAGAGGTCGCGTTCGCGTTGGGCCGCCGAGGCGCGGAGGGCGGTGAGCAGTCCGGCGGCCGTGGGGAGACCCCCGTGGCGCAGGCGGCGGGCCTCGGCGGTGACGTCGCCGAGCAGGCCGAGGGCGGCACGGCCCGCGGGGACGGTCTGTTCGACCCGGCGCTCCAGGAGGTGGAGCGGCGACTCCGCGCCGGGGCCGCCGGGTTGAAGCGGGGCGGGGTGCGCGGGCGCTCCCGGGTCGGGGAGGTCGGCGCGGCGCAGTCGGTCGAAGCCGAGGTCGACCGTGCCCTCCCCGGTGGGGTGCGAGCAGGCGAGCAGGGTGAGCCGGGGGTGCTGGGCGGGCACCAGGCGGCCGACGATCCGCAGCCGTGTCCCCGGTGCCGTGGCCAGGAGCATCAGGTTGTCGCGGTGGGCCAGCCCGGGATCGTCGTCAGCGACGATGAGGCGCACGAGGACCCCGCCGTCGCAGCGTGCGAGCAGGCAGGCACCGCCGGATTCCCGTACCGCGCCCAGGAGTTCGACGTCCAGGAAGAGCAGGTCGCTGCCGCCGCCGTCCGGTTCGGCGTAGCGGGAGACGGACCGCAGGGCGCGGGCCGCCTGTTCGGCCGGCGAGGGCTCCCACAGGGCGGCGAGCGGCGGTTCCGTCCACGCGGCGCCCCGGGCGGTGACGGCCTTGACGCCCTTCCCCGCGCCCAGTCTGCCGTCCGGGGAGACCGTCGCTCCCGCGACCGCGAGACCGGCCCGGCCCAGCTCCCGGTGGGTGAGAGCGGTGTCCCCGAGACGCACGGTGCGGTCGGCGACACCCAGGGCGCGCCCCACCCCGCCGGGTGCCACGTCCCCCACCGTGCAGAGCCGGCCGTCCGGGGTGGCGACCCAGGTGCGGGCGCCGCCGTGCCCCGACTCGGTGACCACGGGTTCGGTGAACAGTCCGTACAGGCGCAGGGAGCCGTCCGGGCTGTACGGGCGGCGGGCACGGCCCCGAACCGCTGCCAGCTCGGCACCGGTTGCCGTCCCCACCCGGTGCGCGGTGCCCAGGAGTTCGGCCAGGGCGGTGACGAGGTCGGCGGTGCGGTACGAGGGATCAGCGGCGCGGGCCGCGCGCAGCAGGGTGACGACGGACAGCGCGGCGGACGCGGCGCGCGGCAGTTGCCGGAGCCGGGCGGTGTGCGCGGCACGCAGCAGTGCGGCCTGGGCGACGGCACCGGCCCCGTCCACGCCCGCCTCCAGCACGGCGGCGCCCGCCGACCAGAGGCCGGCAGCCGCCTGACGCTGCGCCGGGCTCGCCTCCTCGGGAGCGGGGGCCGGTGCCGAGGTTGCCGGGGCGGGGTCGGTCGTGTGGGGCGTCGTCGTGAGGGGGGTGGAGCCGGCGGGCGTCGTGGCCGGTTGCGCGGCGGGGTCAGGGGCGGGTGGGCGAGAAGTGCCGGGGGTGGGTTCGAGGGTCGGGTCCGCCGCGGGATCGGGTTCGGCGGCCGCGTCGGGGACGGGTTCGGAGGGCGGGTCCGCCGCGGGGGCCGCGCAGGCTGCGGCCGCGCGGTGGAGGCAGGCCGGGGCGAGGAGGCAGCCGCAGGTGATGGCGTCCACCGTGGCCACCACACCGCCGGGGGCGTGGAGGCGCAGTTCGGTGTCGTCGTCGACCGCGACCGTCACCGTGTCCCCGTCGCGGTGCGTCGGGCGGGCTGCGAGCTTGGTGACCGACGCGTCCAGCCGCTTGCGCAGCCGGGGCGAGAGGTCCTCCACCAGCGTGGCCGTGACCTCCGGCGCGACGGGGGGCAACTGGGCGGCGGTCATGCGGTCTTCTCCCCTATCCAGCGGGCGAGTTCGAGTGGGCTGAGGGCCGCCACGGGCATACCGGCGGCCACGAGCTGCCCGGCCACACCCGTCGAGTAGCGGGGCCGGCCGGCGTCGTCGAGGCTGGCGCATCCCAGGACATGGCAGCCGGTGGCGACCAGGGCCCGTACCTCTGAGAGCAGTCCGCCGAGCGGGGCGCCCTCCTCGAAGTCGCTGATGACGACGACGAGCGTGCGGCTGGGCACCGTGATCAGGCTGCGCGCGTGCCGGAGCCCGGCGGCGATGTGCGTGCCGCCGCCCACGCTCACCTCCAGGAGGAGCGAGAGGGGGTCGTGCACATGGCCGGTGAGGTCGACGACCTCCGTGGAGAAGGCCAGGAAGTGGGTGCTCAGGGTCGGCACCCCGGCCAGTACGGAGGCGGTCAGGGCGGACCAGATCGTCGACGCCTCCATGGACCCGGAGACGTCGGTGACCAGGATCAGCCGCCAGTCGGCCGACCGGCGGGCACGGCTGCGGAACACCGGCTTCTCGGGGACGACCCGGACCGTGCCGTCCTCCGCGCGGCGGGCGGTTGCCAGATTGGCGCGCAGCGTACGCGGCAGGTCCAGCCGTCCGCCGGGGCGACGGGTGGGCCGGGCCTGCATGGTGCCGGTGAGGGCGGGCCGCAGCCGGGTGGCCAGTTGCCGGGTCAGCTCGTCGACCAGGCGGCGGACCAGCGGGCGGAGCGCCGCGAGGCGCGCCTCGGGGAGGCCGCCGGCGTACCGCAGGACCGTGCGGAGCAGCTCCACGGAGGGGGTGGCGGCGGCCGGGTCGAGTTCGGTGAGCACGTCCTGCCGTCCGGTCGCGGCAGCGGCGGCGAGGACTTCCTCGCGGACACCGGGGCCGAAGAGCGCGGCGAGTTCCTCGGACCACTCGCGGACACCGGGGAACGACGCCTCCCGCCCGCCTCGGCCCTGGCCGGGCATGGGCAGGCCGCCACGGGAACCCTCGCCCCGGCCCGCCCCGTACAGCTCGTCCAGCGCGGTGGCCAGGCGGGCGGCCCCGGACGGCAGTTGGTCGGGGCGCCGGCCGAGGACGAGCCGCCACCGGTCGGCGGGCGCGAGGGTGGGGGCGCTCCCCCCGGTGGGGGCGGGGGCGGGCCGTTTCCCGGCCCGGGTGGCTGTGTCGGAGCCGGTCCCGGGCCTTGCACCGGGGCTGGTCTCGGGGCTGGGAGCTTGGCCGGCGCCGGTTTTGGTGCCGGTCTTGGTGCCCTCCTCCGGAGTACGGGGGTGCGGGTGCCCCGAGCCGGGAGGAGACGGGGTGACGGTGGCGCAGGTCGCGGGCGGGGTTGTGGCGGCGGAGGCGGTTGTCGGCGCGGGTCCCAGGGGGTGGGTGGCAGGCGCGTTCCCTTCGGGGCCTCCGGGGGACGGGACGGGCAGGCCGAGGCGGGCGAGAAGGTCGCGGGCCGCGAGGTCCGCGACCGCACGGCGTGCCAGCTCGGCCGGGTCGTCGGCCCCGGCCAGGTCCACCCGTTCGCCCAGGCGCTCCTCGACGGTGTCCAGCAGCCGGTCCCGAGCCGCCGGGCTCAGGGTGTCGAAGCCGCCGCGCAGAGCCGGCAGCCGGGCCAGGAACGCGGCGTCGTCCAGCTCGACGACCCGGTGGAGCAACGGGTCCAGGGCGGCGACGCCCACGGTCAGGAGTGGGCCCGCCGCCGTCAGGACGCCGGTGAGACGGGATACGAGGGCGGCCCGGGAGGGGCCGTCCACCGCGGCGTCCACCCAGGAGGCGACGCGCACCCCGAAGGTGTCGGCCTGCTCGTGGCCGGTGAGCACCCGGACCGCTCCGGCGGCCGCTGCGATCAGCGGAGTGCCGTCGGCGGCGAGCCGGGCGAGGGCGTCGGCGAGCCGGATGCCGCCCACCCGGTCGGCGCGCTGCGCCAGTTCGAGCAGCGCCCGGGCGTCCTCGGGCTCCTCGGAACCGGTGAGGCCGTCGACCTGCCGGACCGCCGCCGAGGTCAGGAGTTCCACCGCGTGCGCGAGGCGGGCGGGGAGGGTGGCGGGGGCGTCCGGGGTGTCGGAGGGCGCGGGGGCGCGCAGCGCCGCCAGGCCGGGCAGGTGCCCCGCGGCGACACGGTCCAGGAGGTCGAGCCCGGCGAGGAGTTCGGGCAGGGTCCCGCTCGCGGGGAGTACGGCCGCCAGCTCCGCGAGGCGCTCCTCGGCCAGGGCGGGGAGCCCGCACTCCGCGGCTTCCGTCAGGCCGCGCACGACCTGCGCGGCCGTGGGACCGCCCTCCGCGCGCTCGGCCGCGTGCCGCCCGCGCAGCACTCCTTCGGCCGCCTGGGCGGGGGTGACACCACGGGCTCCGGCCGCGGTGAGCATCGCGGCCGTGGCCGGGGTCCACCGCACCTGCCAGCGCGTGGTGAGCCCCTCCGAACCCGCCGCGCCGGTCACCTCCTGCTCCTGCGCGTACGGGATGCCGCACACCGTCAGCCGGCGCAGCAGCAGTTCACGGCGGCCGTCGAGGGCGGAGCGGGCCGGGTCGAGCCGGAGGTCACGGGGGGTCTTCTCGGCCGCGTCCGCCGGGCCGGGAAGGGACAGCACCTCGGTCTCGGCCTCCACGGCGGGGCCGAGGCCGCTGCGCGGGGCGGCGGGTGTGGGGCGTCCGGTACGGGAGCCGACGAGGACGCGTTCGAGCGCGTGGGCGACGGCGCGGCCCGTGCCGTAGGTCTCGCCCCGGCCGAGCACCGTCTGTACGGCCTCCAGGAACTCACCGCGCCCGGCGGCGGGCAGGTCGCGCAGCCGGGCCAGGTCCCCGGCGACCCGCACGACCTCGCGGCCGTCCGCCGGGCCGTAGGGGTGGCCCTGTTCGCGCAGGGCGGCACAGACGCGAACCGCCGTGCGGATCAGGGCCTCGTGCAGGGCGGCCGGGTCCCCTGCGGCGTCCAGGACCGTGTGCTGCCACTCCGGGTCCCGGATGCCCGCCGGGTAGCCGGAGCGGGAGTCGAGCAGGGGGTAGGTGTACGGGATCAGCGAGACCGTGCAGGCCGCCCCCGTCGACCCGGCGTCCGGCTCGACGGCGGGGATCGACGACGCACGTGCGGGAACGTCGGGCGTGTCGACGGAGGCCTTGGACGCGTCCGCAGGGGCGTACGTCATGTCCGCCGGAGCCCCGGATGTGCCGGCCGCGCCCGGTACGGCCGCCTCCGGGGCCGAGTTCGTTCCGGTCCCGGCGGACGGCAGCAGCGCCGGGGTGTGGAAGGCGCCCACCACCACGGCGGGCCGCTGACCGTTCGCCAGGGCTGCGGCGATGTGGTCGCGCATGCACGCCTCGCGGACGAGGTCGGTGCCGTCCACGCCGTACCGCGCCTCGGCCTCGTACCGCAGGGCCCAGCCGGTGAGCAGGGCGGCGCGGCGGAGCGCCTCGGGTGTGGAGCCGGGGGCGGGGGCCTCCACCAGGCGGTCCCACAGGTCGTCGCCGTCGCGGCCGGTGAGCCGGGACCGGAGGGCGGTGGACAGCCCGTGGCCCTCCCCCGGTACGCGTACGGAGTCGGCGCCCGGCGCGGGCGCGGGGCCGTCCGGTCCGCCCCGTGCCCAGGCCCGGTCCGCGAGCGGGAGGTCGCAGGCCACGGCCGGGACCCCGTGGCGGGCCGCCCAGCGCAGGGCGGCCAGCTCGGGCGAGAAGTCCGCGAACGGGTAGAAGGCGGGCCCCCGTTCGCCGCCCGCTCCTGCCGCGGGCACGGCGGCCAGCGCCACCGGGGCCCGGGTCTCCTCGTGGGCGAGCCAGCCCAGCCAGGGCTGGAACTCGGCGGGCAGTTCGACGAGGAGCACGTCCGGGGCCGCCGCGTCCAGCAGGGCCGGGACGGCGGCCGCGAGGGAGGGTGCGTGGTGGCGCACCCCGATCAGGAACGGCAGGCCGGGCCCGTCCGCCGCGAGCGCCGCGACCGCGGCCTCCGGGGTGACGCCCCCCGGCTCCGGGTCCTGCGGCGGGGCGGCGCCCGGCGCCTCGGAGGCCGGCCGCCGTCCCGTCCCGGTGGCCCGGCGCGCCATCTCGGCAGCCGGCCGTTCCGTCCCTGCGGTCCGCCCCGTCGCCTCGGCAGCCGACCGGGTCGGCCCGGTGTCCGGGCGTACCATCCCGGCATCGGGCAGCGCCGTCTCGACGACGGCCATCCCGCCGTCCGGAGCGGCCTCCCGCTCCGCAGGGGCGCCCGCCTGCTCGTCGGGGCCAGCCGTCAGCGGCTGCGGGACCGTCCCCGGCGTCTCGGGAGAAGTGGCCGCGGCCTCGGACACGGCCAACCGCTCCTCAACCGCGCCCGTCCGCACCTCCGGGGCAGCCCCCCGCCCCACCGCCATCGTCGCCCGCGACGCGGGCCTGGTCGACTCGCTCATCCGTCAGTTCTCCAGCACCGCGCGCAGGTCCCACAGGGCACGCCAGGTGGCGGACCCCTGCTCGGCGCGCCTGCGGACCGGGCCGTCCCAGTACCCCAGCAGCCGTGCCGCGTCGGCCGGGTCGTCCTTGCGGACGACGCCGAGCAGATGGCCGGGCAGGAGGGAGAGCACGTCCCGGTCCCCCGGGAAGTAGGCGGCGGCCAGGCCGAGGGAGCCCGCGACGGAGACCGCCTCCGCCGTGCTCATGACCGTGGAGGGGCGCTCGACCTCCCAGCCCTCCGAGGAACGGCCCTCGCGCAGGTCCCGGAAGGCCGTGACCAGCGCTTCGAGGACGGCGTCGTCCACCTGGTAGGCGGCGCCCGCCCGTTCCACGGCGGCGCGCGACTGGCGGCGGACGAGAGCGGTCTCGGCGTCCACGTCCCCGATCGGGCCGACCGTCTCGAAGTTGAAGCGCCGCTTCAGAGCGGCGGACATCTCCGAGACGCCCCGGTCCCGCAGGTTGGCGGTGGCGATGAGGCTGAAGCCGGGGGCCGCGTGCACCTGGGCGCCCTCGCTGCCCGCGAGTTCGGGGACCGCGATGCGCCGCTCGGAGAGCAGGGAGACCAGCGCGTCCTGGACCTCGGGCAGACAGCGGGTGACCTCCTCGACGCGGGCGACCGCGCCCCGGGTCATGGCCGTGAGCACCGGGGAGGGCACCAGGGCCTGTTCGGTGGGGCCCTGGGCGAGCAGGAGCGCGTAGTTCCAGCCGTACTTGAGCTGGTCCTCGGTGGTGCCCGCGGTGCCCTGCACGGTGAGCGCGCTGGTGCCGCAGACGGCCGCCGACAGCAGCTCGGAGAGCATCGACTTGGCGGTGCCGGGCTCGCCCACCAGGAGCAGTCCGCGCTCCCCGGCGAGGGTGACCACACACCGTTCGACCAGGGCGCGTTCACCGACGAACTTCTGCTCGATCACCAGGCGGCGCGGCACCCCGGCGTCGGGCCGGGCGGCCTTCGGCAGGCTCAGCGCCTCCCCCGCGCTGCCGGTCACGAAGGTGACGACGGCGCGCGGGGTGAGCCGCCAGCCGGGCGGGCGGGGGCCGGTGTCCTGGGCGGCGAGGAAGGCCAGTTCGGTGGCGTACCGGTCCTCGGGCGGGGTGACCTGGCGGTGTTCCCGGCCGGGCGCCGCCGCCCGGTCCGGGCCGCCGGGCACGGTGGTGCTGTCCATGTCGCTGCTGCTGGTGGTGGTGTCGCTCGTCATCGGCGGCGGCCCTTCCGGGAGGTGCGGGTGTCCAGTTCTTCGAAGGCCGGGGCGTCGCCGCCGCGCACCCGTGCCCAGGCGGCCGCGAACAGCGCTGGCAGGGGGAGGTGGGGCATGGTGCGGACGCTGCCCACCACCGGGTACAGGCCTTCCTTCCAGGTCTCCAGCGGCAGCGCGGGGGCGTTGCGCTCGATCCAGCCGCACGGCAGGAAGAGGGTGCGGCCGGCCCGGGAGCGCTTCGCCTCCACGACGAGGTCGGTGGCGGCGAGTTCGGCGCGTGCCTTCTTGACGCGGGCCGGCTTCCACTCCGTCCAGCGGACGCAGTTGCGGTCCGTCGGGTCGGGCAGGGTGAGCAGCATCAGGTAGAGGGCGGCGGCGTCCGCGCTCAGGCCGAGGGAGCCGGCCGCCTCCGCCACCAGTTCCGGGACCGCGCGGGTCGGGTCCTGCGCCGGGTAGTACGGCAGGTGACCGGGGTGCGGGGCGCCTTGGGAGGACGTGGCGGCTTCCGGAGGGGTCGTACCCCCGGTGGCCGCGGAGCCGTCGGGGAGGCCCGCCGAGACCAGGGCCTCGGTCTCCTCCTCGAGCAGGGCGCGCAGGGCGAGGAAGTCGCCACCGGCGCGGGAGGCGGTCGTCCCCTCGACGAGGCCGAAGGCCGGGTCGTCGGGGCCCGTCAGACCGGCCGGGCAGATCAGGAGCTTCTCGTGGTTGCCGTAGCCGTGGCCGGGGCCGAGGAGCAGCGCCGCACCCGCCCGGACCAGTCCGTCCGCGTCCGCCCCGCCAGACTCGGGGAGGCCGAGGGCGGCGCGGATCGGGACGCCGATCGGCTTGCCCTCCTCCGTCCAGTCCAGACCGAGGTCCAGGACCAGCGCCGGGTCGGCGAGGCGGGAGCGCAGGGCCGCCAGTCCTGCGGGCAGGTGGGCCCGCAGGGGGTGCCCGTACGGCAGGGTGTAGGCGAGGGTCCGCAGCGCGGTCAGGGCGGAGGCGACCGAACCGCGTGCGCCGACCCGCCGCAGGGCGGGGCGGCCGGTCCCGTCCGGGACGTCGGTGCCGTGGGTGAGCCAGTTGCGGGAGCCCGCGTTGAGGACCAGGTCGACGGCGCCGGGCGTGGTGCCCGACAGGTCGAGGTCCAGCTCCTCGGGGACGCGGACGAGGGAGCCCAGACGCTCCCGCCAGACCTCGGCGGCGGCCTCGACGTCCGGGCCCTTGGTCCACAGCTCGGCCGGGTCCGTGGGCAGCAGCGCCCTGAGCAGGGCGTGCCGTTCGTCGCCCGGCAGGGCGTCCAGCCTGGCCTGGGCGGCTTCGAAGGCCCGGGTCTTGGAGCCGAGCAGGGCGAGCGCGTCGGCTCCGGGCTCCGCGACGGCGGCCGAGAGCAGGGCGACGGCCTGGAGCGGTCCGATACCGGTGGCCGCGTGGAATTCCTCGGCGGCCTCCGGGCGCCAGGGCGCGGGGCCCTGTTCCCTCAGGAGGGCGGTGAGCCGGGTCAGCCGGTCAGGGTTCATGCCCTCGTGGAGGACGCGCTCGCGGTCGAGGGTGAAGCCGGCGACGGGTCCGAAGACTCCGGTCGGGTCGTGGTCCAGGGCCAGCCAGCGGGCCACGTCTTCGTTGATGTTCCGGCCGCGTTCGGCGATGACCACCACCGTACGGGCGCCCTTGCGCAGCACTTGGCCGAGGCGGTGCACGGGCCCCCGGCGTCCCTGCCCGGGCGTGCCGCTGTACGGCTCGATGAGGTCCACCTGGCGGACGGTGCCCGCCGGGTCGGCCAGCGGGCCCGCCGCGAGGGTGTCCAGCAGGACCAGGAGCCCGGCGCGGTGCTCGGGGGACAGCGCCGACGAGGCGGCCCGGTAGGCGAGTTCGGGCAGCTGGCCGAGGAGGGAGGTCCAGGACAGCGAGCCCGCGGGCACGGTGAACTCGTCCCGCTGCCAGCCGTCGACCGGGGTGAAGGGGGCCGTGGACGGCACGGGCTGGCCGAAGGCCGCTTCGCCGCCCAGGACATGGTTGACGCCGAGGATCTGCCGGACGATGGTCCAGCGGAGCCCGCCTCCCCACCAGCCGCCGTACAGCCGCTCGGAGCCGAAGGCGGTGGCCTCCCGCAGGGTCGTGTCGTCGCCGTGCTCGGGCGCGTGGTCGAAGAACATGCCCTGGGTGCGCGCGGTGTTCCGGGGGGTGACCGGCTCTGCGGGCTCGGGCGGTGTCACGTACCGGACGGCCGCGGCGGCTCGGTCCACCGCGTTGCGGACGAGGCCGGTGACTCCGGCGAGGAGCCGTACGTCGGTCACCTCCGGCAGGGCCCGGGCGACGGCCTCCTCGCTCATCTTCCGCGACGAGGGTCCGGTGTACTCCTCGACGGCCCGGCTGGCCTCACGGTGCCGGGCGACCGCGGCGGCGACCTCCTTGAACAGCTCCCCCGCCCGTGAGTCCGTCAGGGCCCGCAGGGCGGCGGAGCCGTGCTCGTCCCTGGGGCGCAGGGCATGCCAGTAGGAGACGGGCGGCACGTAGGGGGTGCCGGCCGCGTCGTTCCCGCCGGAGGAGTCGGGGGTGACGGACCACAGGGTGCCGCCGGTGCCGTCGGTGTCGGCCGGACGCGCTTCGACGGACCGGTGGTGCAGGGCCAGGACCGGCAGCGATCCGCCGGGCAGGGCAAGGGCGCCGAGGGGCACCGGGGCGCAGTCGGCGCAGAGCGGGTACGGGAGGGTCACCGTGCGGCCGTCGGGGGTGCCGGCGACGATCCGGTGGCCGTCCGCGGGGGCGGCGGCGCCGGGCTCGGTGACCGTACGGCGGACCCAGCGGCCCAGGACCGTGCCGTCCGTGCCGAACGGGGTGTTCTCCAGACCGGGCTGGAGGGGCAGCACCTGGCAGTGCTCGGTGAGCAGCCGGGTGCCGTCCTGGACGCCGGAGCGGAGGAAGGCGGGCAGGGAGGCGCGGCCGTGGGTGCCGGTGGCGGGGTCGTACTCCAGCCAGACGCGCTGCTTGCCCTGGTGTCCGTCGCGCCAGTGGCCGGTGCCGTCGGAGATGACGGCACGCTGCGGCGGAAGGGAGGTGTCGCCCGCGTGCAGGGCCTTGCCGCCCGTGGCGCGGCCGCCGCCGGGCAGCGGGAGGCAGACCTCGTCGGAGGCGCCGGAGTGTCCCCAGCGGGGGATCTGCTCGCCGCCGACGGTGAAGACCTCGGCGGGGCGGTGCGACCAGTAGCCGCGCTGGTTGCCGTCCTCCCACCAGATGACGAGCAACTCGCCGTCGACGTAGCGGAAGCCGAGGGTGCGCCAGCGGTCCAGGGTGGCGGGCAGCCGCAGGGTGTGCCGGAGCAGGACGCCCTCGGGGCCGACGACGACGGCGCGTTCGAAGGTGTTGAGGATCAGCGCGGGCCAGGCGCCGGTGACCCCGACGCTCTCCGTGCGGTGGCGCTGGCCCGCGGAGGCGGCGTCGGCCTCCGCGGCGAGTTCGGCGTACGTCTCGTCCAGTGCGGGCCAGCCCATCTCGTCCGGGATGCCGGTGCGCAGGGTGGCGGCGAGCAGGGGGACCACGTCGTGGGCCTTGAGGTGGCGCACCGCCTCGGGGGCGACCTCGGCGGCCACGGGGCGGAATCCGGAGAGCTTGTTGAGGGCGGACTGCAGTCCGGGGAGTCCGCGGGAGGCCGTGTACTCCTCGGCGCGGGCGGTCAGCCACTCGCGCAGGACGACGGAGAGCACGGGGTGCGCGGCCAGCCGGGCCATGCCGGTGTCGCTCACCCGCTGGCCGCGTCCGCCGCCGAGCTGGCCGACGGTGCGGCTCAGCAGGGCGCGGAAGGCGGGGTGTCCGTCGAGCGCGGTGAGGTCCCGCGCGCCGGGGGCTTTGTCGGTCAGCCAGTTGTCGAGGGGGAAGCCCGGGGCGTAGCCGCCCTGGTCCTCGTCGTCCGGCTCGGCGACCGGGACTCCGGAGGCCAGGCAGAGGTCGAGGATGTCCAGGTCGGCGTTGCGCTGCCAGCGGCCCTGGAACAGTTCGACGGGGCGTCCGTCGGCGCGCAGCCGGTCCGCCGCGCGGGCGACCAGCGCGAGGGTCTCCGGGCTCCGGCCGACGGTGGCCCGGTTGCGGCGGCGGTGTGCCTCCCAGCGGGCGAGCCAGTCCGCCGGCGAGACGGCGGGGGCGCCCTCGCCGGGCGAACCGGGAGGACCGGAAGCGCCGGAGGCGGAGGCGACAGCGGTTCCGGGGGCGCCGGAAGCGGCGGGGAGGGCCGTGAGCAGGTCCTCGGCGCCGGACTCGGCCAGCAGGGTGAGCCAGCCCCGTTCGGCGTCCGCGCCCCGGCTGCCGTTCTCGGTGAAGGTCTCCGGGAAGAAGCCGAGGAGCCGGGCGCGCACGGCCGGGTCCCGCTGGGCGAGGGCGACGACGGCCGGGCGGTAGGCCGTCCAGAACGAGGCGGGGGCCCGCACGACTCCCGGGGAGCCGATCAGGTCGGCCACCAGGTCGCGTTCGGCGCTCTCGCGGTCCAGTCCGGCGGCCTTGACCAGGGCGCGGACGTCCTGCGGCAGGGCGGCGTAGGGCGGCATGCCCGCGGCACAGCGCTCGACGAGCAGCCGGCGGAACTGCGCCCAGGCGTCCGCCGGGTCGAGCCGGGCGGCCAGGTCGCGCACGTACTGCCGCAGCGCCTTGACGGTGAGCGCACCGGCGAAGGCGAACTCCAGGAAGACGGCCCGCTGCCGGTCCTCGTCCACGACGAGACCGTGGACCCGTTCGGCCTCGCGGGCCTTGCCGAAGAAGGAGGCCGCGTAGACGGTGTTCTCGGCCTGGAGGAAGAGGCGGGCGACCTGCTCGTAGTAGGTGGGGAGGAAGTGGGGCACGGCCCGGCCGAGCCGGGTGCCCAGCTCGTCGAAGCCCTCCTTGGCGGCGCCCGCCCGCGTCCTGGCCTGCCGGCCCAGCCGCTCGATGTCCTTGACCAGGGCCAGGGCGTGGTGGCCGTTGGCCGGGTCGTTGACCAGGGCCCAGGCGGGGAAGCCCAGCGTCTCGCGGCGCACCTGGCCCACGACGGGGGCTTCGGCGGCCCGGGAGAGCCCGAGGAACTCCAGGGCCAGGTCCTCGGCCTCACCGAGGGTGGCGGGCACGAGGCGGACCACGGGACGGTCGCCGAGGGCGGGGTGTGTGTAGGTGCGGGCGGTGAGCGCGTCGGCGTCGTCCCGTCCGCTGGTGCCGGCCGGGAGGACGGCGCCCGCGTCCAGCAGGGCCGCGGCGCGGGCCTCGGCGGCGGGGTCTCCGGTGGTGCGGCCACGGGCCTGGTCGCCCGCCTGGGCGGGAAGCACCGCCGCGGCCGCCCCGGTGCCGCTCCCGGTCTCGGTGTTCATGGTGCCGTTCGCGTCGTTGTCCGTCGTCGTGGTGCTCATGCCGCCCGCTCCTCGTCCTCCACGTCGCGACCGGCGTAGAGCGCCGCCGCCATGCGCATGCCCTCGGACCACGCGACGGGGCCGACCTCGGCGGCCGTCAGCGTGCGCCCCGAGGGGTCGGTCCAGCCCAGGGGGCCCGTCTCGGTGTCGTACTCGCCGTATCCGTCGTGCTCGCCGATCCAGATGCGCGCCTCGACGGTGGTGCCGTCCTCCACCACCGGGCAGACCGCGTAGCCGCCGCGCGACCGGTAGCCGAGCTGGGTGACGCGGCCGTGCAGGAACCGCAGTTCCTTGAAGGCACCGCCCGCGTAGGTGTCCACGGAGACGGTGTCCGGGGCGAGGCCGGGCGGGCGGCGCCACACCTCGCGGAACAGCTGCTCCACCCGCTGGCTCACCTCCAGCTCGACCGCGAACTCCCGCAGCTCGTCCAGGTCGTCGAGGAGGACGGGGTGGGGAACGCTCACCACGTCCGGGGTGATGCGGACCGTGTCGCCGTCCAGGTCGACGAGACCGAGGCCGCGGTCGGGGTCGACGTCGCGCAGGAACCCGGCGACCCCGCCGTCCGCGCCGGTCACCACCACGTCCCGCAGAGCCGCCTGCCACGCCGGGTCGGGCCAGACCCGGGCCAGGACGGCGGTGGGGACGGGCAGCGAGCGCACCATCCACTGCTCGACATCGGTCAGGCACCGGCGTTCGTGCCGGTCCAGCCACTCGGTGAGCTGCCGGAGGCCGACGACCGCCGGATCGTCCTTCAGTTTGGCCGGGACGGACTTCAGCCGTCGGCCCTTCCCGTTGCGGCAGACCACCTTGCCCGCCTCCAGGGCGACTTCGTAGTCGCCCGCCGGTACCCACCCCATGCGCTGTTCTCCCCGTGTTCCGTACGGCGCCGCCGGGCGGCGGCACGCTGATGAGACCCGCCGACGGCAACGCACCGTGACGAGTGAGAGAGACTCTAGGCGCCCCCACTGACAATCCGGCCGGGCCCCGTCGGTCCTCCCCCACGGCCCCGGCTCCCCTTCACCGGCCCTCCTCCGCCCCGAGGGCTGGGACACGCCTTTCACGCGATGCGGAGAGTGACGTCCCGTCGCGCTTGGCGAGGAATGGCGTCAGGCCGGCGTCAAGAATATCCCCGCCCCGTATGAGCCCCGTCAAGATGGTCAACGACGGGCTTGGAGCCGAGGTTTGCTTATGCCGGCCGACCGGCTGATTTCTTTCCTCTCTTCATCCCAGGAGCTCGCGATGGCCGATCTGGCCTTCGTCGCCACCACGATCGCGGTATTCGCACTGGTGGTTCTCGTCGCCCGGGGGGTGACCAAGCTGTGACCGCCGAGAATGTCGTCGGCCTTGTCGTGGCCGTCTCCCTGGTCGGGTATCTCGTTCTGGCCCTCCTCTACCCGGAGAGGTTCTGAGTGCCGGCATGAGTTCCCAGACCGCTGGTGTGCTCCAGCTGCTCGCACTGATAACCGCACTCGCCCTCGCCCACCGTCCACTGGGCGATTACATGGCGAAGGTCTACTCCTCCGAGAGGCATTACCGCCCGGAGAGGTGGATCTACCGGATCATCGGTGCCGATCCGGCCGCCGGGATGCGGTGGCCCGCCTATCTGCGCGCCGTTCTCGCCTTCTCGGCGGTGAGCGTCCTCCTCCTCTACCTGATCCAGCGTGTACAGGGCTCGCTGCCCGGTTCGCTCGGCTTCTCCTCGATCGACCCCGACCAGGCGTTCAACACCGCCATGTCCTTCGTCACCAACACCAACTGGCAGTCCTATTACGGCGAACAGGCCATGGGGCACGTCGTGCAGACCGGCGGCCTCGCGGTACAGAACTTCGTCTCCGCGGCGGTCGGCATGGCGGTCGCCGTCGCACTCGTACGGGGCTTCTCCCGGTCCCGTACCGGTGAACTCGGCAATTTCTGGACCGATCTGGTGCGCGGGACCGTCCGTGTCCTGCTCCCGATATCGGTGATCGGGGCGGTCGTCCTGGTCTCCTGCGGGGCGATCCAGAACTTCTCCGGCATTCACGAGGTCGGCCAGTTCCTGGGCGGCCCGCAGGAATGGAACGGCGGTGCGGTCGCGTCCCAGGAAGCCATCAAGGAACTCGGCACCAACGGCGGCGGCTATTTCAACGCCAACTCCGCCCATCCCTTCGAGAATCCCACTCCCCTGTCCAACCTCTTCGAGATCTTCCTCATCCTGCTGATCCCGTTCGCGCTGACGCGGACCTTCGGGCGGATGGTCGGTTCGCCGAAGCAGGGGTACGCGATCCTCGGCGCGATGGCCGTCATCTGGATCGGGTTCACCGCACTGATGATGTGGACCGAATTCGCCCACCGCGGGCCCGCGTTCGAGATGGCCGGTGGAGCCATGGAGGGCAAGGAGACCCGCTTCGGAATCGCCGGGTCGTCCCTTTTCGCGGTCGCCACGACGCTCACCTCGACCGGTGCGGTGAACTCGTTCCACTCCTCGTACACCGGGTTCGGCGGCGGCATCACGATGCTGGGCATGCAGCTCGGCGAGATCGCCCCCGGCGGTGTCGGCTCGGGGCTCTACGGCATGCTGATCATGGCGGTCATCGCGGTGTTCGTCGCCGGGCTGATGGTGGGCCGCACCCCCGAGTACCTGGGCAAGAAGATCGGCACCCGTCAGATCAAGCTCGCCGCCTGCTACATCCTCGTCACTCCGGCCCTCGTCCTCGGCTTCACCGCGGTGGCCCTGGCCCTGCCCACGCCCGCCGACTCGATGACCAACACCGGCGCGCACGGCTTCTCCGAGATCCTGTACGCCTACACCTCCGGCGCCAACAACAACGGCTCCGCGTTCGCCGGACTCGACGCCGACACCCCGTGGTTCAACACCACCATCGGCATCGCGATGGCGCTCGGCCGCTTCCTCCCGATGGTCTTCGTCCTCGCGCTGGCCGGCTCGCTGGCCGAGCAGCGGCCGGTGCCCACGACCGCGGGCACGCTGCGCACCGACAAGCCCCTCTACGCGGGGCTGCTCGTCGGCACCGTCACCACCGTCACCGGACTCACCTACTTCCCGGCCCTGGCGCTGGGTCCGCTCGCCGAAGGGCTCGCCTCATGAGCACCGTCACCCCCACCCGCGCTCCGCACCGGGACTCGCCCCCGACCGGCGGCGCAAGGTCGGCCGCCCGTGTCGGCGGCGGCCTGTTCGATCCGAAGCAGCTCCTCACATCGCTCCCGGACGCGCTGCGCAAGCTCGACCCGCGCATCATGATCACATCACCCGTCATGTTCGTGGTGCTCGTCGGCTCGGTGGTCACCACCGTGCTCGCGATCACGGACCCGACCGACTGGTTCGGCTGGGCGATCACCGGATGGCTCTGGCTGACCACCGTCTTCGCCAACCTTGCCGAGGCCGTGGCGGAAGGCCGGGGCAAGGCCCAGGCCGACACCCTGCGCAGGGCCAGGACCGGTACCGTCGCCCGCCGCGTCGTCGGCGCGGCCGAGGAGCGCGTCGCCGGAACGGAGCTGCGCGTCGGGGACCTGGTGGTCTGCGAGGCCGGAGACGTCATCCCCGGCGACGGAGACGTGGTCGAGGGCGTCGCCTCCGTCGACGAGTCCGCGATCACCGGAGAATCGGCCCCGGTCATCCGCGAGTCCGGCGGTGACCGCAGTGCGGTGACCGGCGGTACGAAGGTGCTCTCCGACCGTGTCGTCATCAGGATCACGACGAGGCCGGGCGAGACCTTCATCGACCGGATGATCAGCCTGGTGGAGGGCGCGGCCCGGCAGAAGACGCCCAACGAGATCGCCCTGAACATCCTGCTGGCCTCCCTCACCATCGTCTTCCTGCTCGCGGTGGTCACCCTGAAGCCCTTCGCGATCTACGCGGGCGCCGACGACCAGACCTCGCTGATCGTGCTCACCGCCCTGCTGGTGTGCCTGATCCCCACCACGATCGGGGCCCTGCTCTCCGCGATCGGCATCGCCGGGATGGACCGGCTCGTCCAGCGCAATGTGCTGGCCCTGTCGGGTCGTGCGGTGGAGGCCGCGGGTGACGTGTCGACGCTGCTTCTCGACAAGACCGGGACGATCACCCTGGGCAATCGGCAGGCGGCGGAATTCCTGGCGGCCGAGGGCGTGGCGGAGGCCGAACTCGCCCGCGCGGCCCGGCTCTCCTCGCTCGCCGACGAGACCCCCGAGGGCCGGTCGGTCGTCGTGCTGGCCGAGGAGCGGTACGGGCTGCGGGAGCGGGACCGGGGCGAGCCGGACGGGGCCGCCTGGGTCGCGTTCACCGCGCAGACCCGGATGTCGGGCGTCGACCTGGACGGGCGGAAGGTCCGCAAGGGGGCGACGGGTTCGGTCGTCGCGTGGGTGAGGGAGCGGGGCGGGGCCGTCTCCGCGGACACGCACGCCCTCAGCGAGCGGATCTCCCGGGCCGGCGGCACGCCGCTGCTGGTCGCCGTGGAGGACGACCGGGGCGCCCGGGTCCTGGGAGTGATCCATCTCAAGGACGTGGTGAAGGACGGTATGCGGGAGCGGTTCGGGGAGCTGCGCCGGATGGGCATCCGTACGGTGATGATCACGGGCGACAACCCGCTGACCGCGAAGGCGATCGCCGAGGAGGCGGGGGTCGACGACTTCCTGGCCGAGGCGACGCCCGAGGACAAGATGGCCCTCATCAAGCGGGAGCAGGCCGAGGGGAAGCTGGTGGCGATGACCGGCGACGGCACCAACGACGCCCCGGCCCTGGCCCAGGCGGACGTCGGTGTGGCGATGAACACCGGTACCTCCGCCGCCAAGGAGGCCGGGAACATGGTGGACCTGGACTCCGACCCCACCAAACTCATCGAGATCGTCGAGATCGGCAAGCAACTCCTGATCACCCGGGGCTCGCTGACGACGTTCTCCATCGCCAACGACATCGCGAAGTACTTCGCGATCATCCCCGCCATGTTCACCGTGGCGTATCCGTCGCTGGACCGGCTCAACATCATGGGCCTCTCCTCGCCCGAGTCCGCGATCCTCTCGGCGGTCGTCTTCAACGCGCTGGTCATCGTCGCCCTCGTGCCGCTCGCCCTCAGGGGCGTCCGCTACCGGCCCGCGAGCGCCGACCGGATGCTGCGCCGCAACCTCGGTCTGTACGGAATCGGCGGCGTCGTCGCCCCGTTCGCCGGCATCAAGCTCATCGACCTGCTCCTCTCCCTCCTCCCCGGAATCGGCTGATCCGCCATGACCCACCACACCGTCGGCACCACCGTGCGCGTCCTCGGGGCAGGCCTCCGCGCCCTGCTCGTCCTCACCCTCGTCTGCGGGCTCCTCTACCCCCTCGCCGTCACGGGCGTCGCCCAGGCCCTGTTCCCCGGCAAGGCCGACGGCTCCGAGATCAGGGACGCGAGCGGGCAGGTCGTCGGCTCCTCCCTCATCGGGCAGCGTTACGACCTCCCGCCGGAGCAGGGCGGGGGCGCTCCCGCCCCGGACCTGAGGTGGTTCCAGCCGCGCCCCTCAGGCGGGCTCGGCACCAACAGCGTCAACACGCGGTACGCGCTGCTCCTCTCCGGGGCCACCAACCGCTCCGGCGACAACGAGGAACTGATCCGGTGGGTGCGGGACGCCAGGGCCGCCGTGGTCAGGGACAACTCCACCGCGTCCTACCGGGTGGCCCCCGGTGACATACCGGCCGACGCCGTCACCTCGTCCGGCTCCGGCCTGGACCCGCACATCTCACCGGCGTACGCGAAGCTCCAGGTCCACCGGGTCGCGGAGAGGAACGCTCTCGGCGTCGCGGAGGTGGAGCATCTGGTCGCCGACCACACCGCCGGCCGGGTCCTCGGATTCCTGGGGGAACCCCGGGTGAACGTACTGGAGCTGAACACCGCGCTCAGGGACCTGACCCGGAACGGATGAGTCCAGCACGCGGGAGCCGCCCGGCCCGCACGGAACGGCAAGGCACGCTACGGAACGGCAGGGAACGGTCATGGGACGCGGCAGACTGCGGATCTACCTCGGTGCGGCGCCGGGCGTCGGCAAGACGTACGCGATGCTCTCCGAGGCCCATCGGAGGATCGAGCGCGGCACCGACGTGGTGGTCGGGTTCGTGGAGCACCACGGGCGGCCCCGGACCGAGGTGATGCTGCACGGGCTGGAGACCGTTCCGCGCCGGGCGCTGGAGCACCGGGGAGCCGCGTTCACCGAGATGGACGTGGACGCGGTCCTCGAACGGGCTCCGGCCGTGGCCCTGGTGGACGAGCTGGCCCACACCAACGTCCCCGGCGCCCGCAACGCCAAGCGCTGGCAGGACGTCGAGGAGCTGCTCAGGGCCGGGATCGACGTCGTCTCCACGGTCAACATCCAGCACCTGGAGTCGCTCGGCGATGTCGTGGAGTCGATCACCGGCATACGGCAGCGCGAGACGGTCCCGGACGAGGTGGTGCGGCGGGCGGACCAGATCGAGCTGGTCGACATGTCGCCCCAGGCGCTGCGCCGCCGGATGGCGCACGGCAACGTCTACCGGCCGGACAAGGTGGACGCGGCCCTCTCCCACTACTTCCGCCCCGGCAACCTCACCGCCCTGCGCGAGCTGGCCCTCCTGTGGACCGCCGACCGGGTCGACGAGTATCTGCGGCAGTACCGGGGCGAGCACGGCATCCGGACCACCTGGCAGGCCCGGGAACGCATCGTCGTCGGGCTGACCGGCGGGCCCGAGGGCCGTACCCTCATCCGCCGCGCCGCCCGCCTCGCGGAGAAGGGGGCCGGGGGCGAGGTGCTGGCCGTCCACATCGCCGCGAGCGACGGTCTCAAGGCAGTGTCGCCCGAGGAGTCGGCCGTGCAGCGCACGCTGGTCGAGGATCTCGGCGGGACGTTCCACCACGTCATCGGTGAGGACGTGCCCTCGGCGCTGCTGGACTTCGCCCGCGGGGTCAACGCCACGCAGATCGTGCTGGGGGTCAGCCGCCGCAGAGCGTGGCAGTACGTCCTCGGGCCCGGGGTCAGTGCCACGGTCGCCCGTGAGTCGGGTCCCGACCTCGACGTCCACATCGTCACGCACGACGCCGCGGCCAAGGGCCGCGGGTTGCCGGTCGTCCGGGGCGCCCGGCTCGGGCGGGCCCGGATCGCGGGAGGCTGGCTCGTCGGCGTCCTGGGACCCGCCCTCCTCGGTCTGCTGCTCAAGACCGTCGTGCCCGATCTCGGGCTCGCCAACGACATGCTGCTCTTCCTCACGCTCACCGTCGCCGGCGCCCTGCTCGGCGGTGTGCTTCCCGCCCTCGCCTCGGCCGCCGTCGGCTGCCTGGTGCTCAACTACTACTTCACCACGCCGTTCCACCGGTTCACGGTCTCCGACCCGAAGAACATCGTCGCCATCGTGATCTTCGTCGGTGTGGCCGTCTCCGTCGCCTCGGTCGTCGACCTGGCGGCCCGCCGTACCCATCAGGCCGCCCGGCTGCGCGCCGAGTCGGAGATCCTGTCCTTCCTGGCGGGCAGCATCCTGCGGGGCGAGAACTCCCTCGACGCCCTGCTCGAACGGCTCCGGGAGACCTTCGCCATGGACTCCGTCGCCCTGCTGGAGCGGGACGGCGAGGCCGAGCCCTGGTCGTGCGCGGCGGCGGTCGGCGGCACTCCGGCCGGCCGTCCCGAGGACGCCGACATCGGCATCCCCGTGGGGGACGACCTGGCTCTGGTCCTGAGCGGCCGGGCGTTGCGGGCCGAGGACCGCCGGGTCCTGGGCGCGTTCGCCGCCCAGGCCGCCGTGGCCCTGGACCGGCAGCGCCTGGTCGGGCAGGCCGAGGAGGCGCGCGAGCTGGCGGAGAGCGACCGTTTCCGCACGGCCCTGCTCGCCGCCGTCAGCCATGACCTCCGCACGCCCCTGGCCGGGATCAAGGCATCGGTCACCTCGCTGCGCTCCCACGACGTCACCTGGTCGGAGACCGACCGCGAGGCCCTCCTGGAGGGGATCGAGGAGGGGGCCGACCGGCTGGCCGCGCTGATCGGCAACCTTCTGGACATGTCCCGGCTGAACACCGGCACGGTCGTCCCGATGATCAGGGAGACGGATCTGGACGAGGTCGTCCCCATGGCCCTGAGCAGTGTGCCCGAGGGCAGCGTGGAACTGGATATTCCGGAGACCCTGCCGATGGTCGCCGTCGACCGCGGTCTGCTGGAACGCATCGTCGCCAACATCGTCGAGAACGCCGTCAAGCACAGCCCGGAGGGCTCCCCCGTCCTGGTCTCCGCCGGCAGCCTGCACGACCGGGTGGTACTCCGCGTCGTCGACCGGGGCCCCGGCGTCCCCGACACGGCCAAGGAGCACATCTTCGAACCGTTCCAGCGCCTCGGTGACGCCCCACGGGGTGCGGGCGTCGGGCTGGGCCTGGCGGTCGCGCGCGGCTTCACCGAGGCGATCCGGGCCACCCTCACCGCCGAGGACACCCCCGGCGGCGGCCTGACCATGGTCCTCGCCCTGCCCCGGGCCGCCGCCGGACCACCGGCGCCTCCGGCCGGCCGCGGCGCCGGGTGAACCCAGGGGCGCGAACCGGAGAGGGGGACCCGCCATCCGTATATCTACAGGACTGTAGAGTTCTCCCAGCCGCACGGTGCGGTGGCGGCCCCGGACCGACGCGTACGCGAGGCGGCGGGGCGGGGCGAGACGTCGGAGGACAGTGTGGGGACGGGGGGCCGAGGACGGCGAGGCCGTACCGCGCAGCGCCGTGGCGGTCCGCGCGGGGAGCGCGGCCACAAGAAGTCGCTGACCCGGCGTGGCCGGATCCTGCTGTGGACGGCCGGGGTGCTGGCCGTGCTGGTACTGGGCGCGGCCGGAGCCGGGGCCTGGATCTACGGGGAGTTGGACGGCAACATCCACGCCGCCGACGTCGACGACCGGATCGGCGGTGAGCGCCCCCGCAACATGAGCCCCGGCTCCAAGAACATCCTGGTGGTCGGCTCGGACAGCAGGGCGGGCGGGAACGCGGCGTACGGCAAGGGTCTGGAGACCATGCAGTCGGACACGCTGATGGTCCTCCACCTGGCCGCCGACCGCGAGTGGGCCACCGCCGTCTCGCTCCCGCGCGACTCCTGGGTCCGCATACCGGCCTGCGACCGGGGCGACGGAACCAGGTCCGCACCGCACCGCTTCAAGATCAACGCGTCGTTCGCCATCGGCGGTACCGGTGGCGATGTCGGGACCGCCGCCGCCTGCACGATCAGGACCGTCGAGCAGAACACCGGACTGCGCATCGACCACTTCGTCTCCGTGGACTTCCAGGGGTTCAAGGGGATGGTGAACGCGCTGGGCGGCATCGAGGTGTGCCCGGAGGAAGCCATCCATGACGAGAAGGCCCGCCTGGATCTCGAAGCCGGCTGTCAGACCGTCAAGGACGAGGACGCCCTCGGCTATGTCCGTACGCGCTACAGCGTGGGCGACGGCTCCGACATCGGACGCATCGGGCGCCAGCAGGAGTTCATGAAGGCGCTGGCCGCCAAGGCCCAGCAGACGCTGACCAGCCCTGCCGACCTCTACGGCTTCCTCGACTCCGCCACCAGGTCGATCACCACCGACCGGGCCCTGGCCGGGATCAAGCCGCTGTCGGCGCTCGCCTCCGAGGTCAAGGGCATACCGGCCGACCGGCTCACCTTCCTCACCGTGCCCAACTACGCCCGCGAGGCCGATGTGCCCTCCGACCGGGCCAACGTCGTCTGGCAGTACCCCCAGGCCGCCGATCTCTTCGACGCGATGGCCGAGGACCGCGAGCCCGACAAGAAGGCGCTGGAGGCCGCGGCCGCCGACCCGGTCCACGCCCGGTCGGTCCAGGTCCAGGTGCTCAACGGGACCGGCGTCGCCGGCCGGGCCGCGCAGGCCGCCGAGGAGTTGCGCGACCTCGGCTACACCGTCGTCGGTACGGGGAACACCCCCGATCCGGTGGATCGTACGGCCGTACTGCACGCGCCGGCCATGGCGGATCACGCGCGGGTGCTCACCTCCCGTCTGGAGGGGGTCACGGCGCGTCCGGACGAGCGGGGTGGGGGCCAGGTCCTCACCCTGGTCGTCGGGCCGGACTACCCGGGCGCGGCCTGAGGCTTCGCCGGTGCCGGTACGGGCCCCGAGCGCACCCCGCGCCGGAAGCGGAACCGGCCCGTACCCGGCTGGGGAGAAGCCCGGTTCGGCCGCCTGCCGATCGGGGCGCCGGGTCGGAGCGGCTCCCTGTTCCACGCCGCCGGGCCGGACGCGTCGGTCCTCACGAGCGGGGCGCCGGCCGTGGCGGCAGTCCTGCCCGGCGCCCGTCAGGACCCGATGGCGAGGTACTCGGCCGTGCGCACGATCCGCTCGCGGTCGGCGAAGGAGGCCAGGTCGTCGCGTACGGCACCGCTGTCGCCGTCGCGGTTGATGGCTTCCAGCGTCCGCCGGACCGCGGTGATCACGGCGCGCTGGAGGTCCGAGGGGATGATGACCAGCCGGTAGCCGAGTTCGCGCAGGCGCTCCTTGGGGACGAGCGGGGTCTTGCCGCCGTGGAACATGTTGATCAGCTTCGGCTGGGGGATGCGCGCGGCGATCTCCTCGATCTGCTCCACGGTCCGGGGCGCCTCCACGAAGATCACGTCCGCGCCCGCCCCGGCGTAGGCGTTCGCGCGCTCGATCGCCGCGTCCAGGCCCTCGGTCGCGATGGCGTCCGTGCGGGCGATCAGGACGAAGTCGGGGTCGGTGCGGGCCTTGCTGACGGCCTGGATCTTCCGGACCATCTCGTCGGTGCTCACCAGGGACTTGTCGTCCAGGTGGCCACAGCGCTTGGGGAAGGTCTGGTCCTCGATGTGCAGGCCTGCCACACCGATGCGCTCGTACAGGGCAAGAGTCCGTACGGCGTTCACCGCGTTGCCGAAACCGGTGTCGGCGTCCGCGATGACCGGGAGGGTCGTCACGTCGACCATCTGCTCGATCCGCGCGGCCACCTCGGTGAGGCCCAGCAGGCCGATGTCGGGGACCCCGCAACTACGGGCGATGGCACCGCCGCTGGCGTAGATCAGTGCGCTGCCGCTCTCCTCCACGAGGCGGGCGCTGAGCCCGTCGTACGCGCCGGGGGCGACGTGGATGCCGTCGCCCTCGATCAGCCGGCGGAGGCGGGTGGTCGGTCGCTTCGGCATGGTGACTCCTCGGATCGGGGCTGCCGGGTGGCGGAAGCCCCCTCGGTCGCTGGTCGTGGGGTGGGCGACGCCGGACTCCTGTATACAGAGTGTATGCACGCACGGTCCGGGTGGGACCGGCGAGAGGCTCGCGGGAGGTACGGATGGGTGCGGCGGCGGGGCGAGGGGACGGATCGGTGAGCCAGAGCACGCACGCCTACGAGCGGGTGAAGGCGGAGATCGTCGCCGGTGGGCTGGGCCCCGGGACGCACCTCAACGAGGTGCGGCTCGCGGAGCGGATCGGCGTCTCCCGTACGCCCCTGCGGGCGGCACTGCAACGGCTGGACCGGGAAGGGCTCGTGAGGACGGTATCCGGGCGGGGGGCTTTCGTGAGCGAGCTGTCCCTGTCCGATGTCCGCCACCTCTTCCAGCTGCGGGAGGCCCTGGAGACGCACGCCGCGCGGCTGTGTGCCAGGTCCGCGCGACGCGGCGAGTTCGGTGGGCTGGAGCGGGAGTTCACCGAGCAGCACGCGGTGCTGGCCCGTGACACGGGTGGCTCCCGGCTGGACGGCTACTACGCACTGGCCGAGGAACTGGACCGCAGGATCGACGAGATGGTCGCCAATCCGTATCTGACCGGGGCGATGGCACCCGTCCGCGATCAGCTCCGCAGGCTGCGCCGGATCGCGCGCCGGAGCCCGGAACGGGTCCTGCGGTCCGCCCTGGAGCACGCGGCGGTGTGCCGGGCCATCGCGGACGGCGACGAGGACGCGGCCGCCGCCGCATCGGCCCGGCACATCGGCAACAGCCTGCGGCACATCCTCGACACCTCGGTGTAGGAGCGGACGGGCCGCTCGGCCCCGGTCGTCCTCGGCCCCCGCGGCCGCCCGTCAGGAGGCGGCGGGCACCGGGCGCTGTTCCCGGCCGTCGTACGAGGCCAGTGGTCTGATCAGGGCGTTGTGGGAGAGCTGTTCGGTGATGTGGGCGGTCCAGCCGGTGATGCGGCTCATCACGAAGATGGGCGTGAAGACCGGGATGTCGAAGCCCATCAGGTGGTACGCGAGCCCGGCCGGATAGTCCAGGTTGGGGTGGATGCCCTTGCGGGCGACCATGGCGTGGCGCAGCGCCGCGTGCAGGGTGGCCAGGCGGGTCGCCTCCGGGTCCCCGGCGCGGGAGACCAGGCGGTCGAGGGCTTCCTGCATGATCGGTACGCGGGAGTCGCCGTGCCGGTAGACCCGGTGGCCGAAGCCCATGATCTTCCGCTTGGAGGCCAGCGCCTCGTCCAGCCACTCCCCCGCCCGCCGCGGGTCGCCGATCTCGTTCAGCATGTGCATCACGGCCTCGTTGGCGCCGCCGTGGAGCGGCCCCTTCAGCGCGCCGATGGCCGCCGTCACCGCGCTGTAGAGGTCCGAGAGGGTGGAGGTGACGACCCGGGCGGTGAACGTCGAGGCGTTGAAGCTGTGTTCGGCGTACAGGGTCAGCGAGATCTCGAAGCAGCGCACCACCTCGGGGTCGGGCACCGTCCCGAAGCACATGTGGAAGAAGTTCTCCGCGTACCCCAGCTCCGGGTCCGGTCCGATCGGCGCGAGACCCCGGCGGCGGCGCTGGTCGGCGGCGACCACGGTGGGCAGCTTCGCCAGCAGGGTCAGGGACTTGGCCCGGTGGGCGGTGAGGCTGCCGTCGTCCTCCAGCGGGTCCTCCGCGCCGAAGAAGCTGACGGCGGTGCGCAGCACGTCCATCGGGTGGCAGGTCTCCGGCAGCCGGGTCAGCAGCTCCAACGTGCTGCGGTCCAGGGGGCGCAGGGCGCACTCGCGGGCCCGGAAGTCCTTCAGCTGGGCGGCGTCGGGCAGTTCGCCGTACCAGAGGAGGTGGGCGACCTCCTCGAAGGAGCGGTGGGCGGCCAGGTCCTGGACCGCGTAGCCCCGGTAGGTCAGGGAGTTGGTCTCCTGGATGACGGTGGAGATCTCGGTGGTGTCGACGACGACACCGGCCAGGCCGCGGTGGATCTCGGGTGCGGTGGCGGTCATGGGGTGTGCCTCCGGATCGTCGGTGGCGCCGTCGGGCGCGCGCTGCGGGGGTGCGGGGCGGTACGGGGGCGGGCCATCAGAACAGGCCCGTGGGGAGCGTGGCGTCGTACGCGGCGACCGCATCGGTGTCCACGGCCGGGAAGAGCCCGTCCAGGCCGGTGGTGGACAGCTCGGCCACGCGCTCGGCGGCCGACAGGAAGCGGTCCTGGGCGTCCGGGGCGACGATCCCCTCGGCAAGGGTGCGGAACTTGCGCGCGTACGCGGGGCGGTCGAAGGGGCGGGCCCCGGCCGGGTGGGCGTCGGCGACGGCGAGTTCGTCCTCGACCACCGAGCCGTCCGCCAGGGTGATCACGACCCGGCCGCCGAAGGCCCGGCGCTCCGGGTCCGGGTCGTGGTAGCGGCGGGTCCACTCCGGGTCCTCGACCGTGGTGACCTTCCGCCACAGCTCGACGGTCTCCGGTCGGCCGGCGCGCTCGGGGGCGTAGGAGCGCTCGTGGTGCCAGCCCCCGTCCTCCAGGGCGACGGTCAGGATGTACGGCGCCGAGTGGTCCAGGGTCTCGCGGCTGGCGGTGGGGTCGTACTTCTGCGGATCGTTCGCACCGGAGCCGATGACGTTGTGCGTGTGGTGGCTGGTGTGCAGCACCACGGAGCGCACCTTCTCCAGCGGCCCGGTCTTCTCGCGGAGCCGCCGCGCCAGGTCGATCAGCGCCTGGGCCTGGTACTCCGCGGAGTGCTCCTTGGTGTACGTGTCCAGGATGGCGCGGCGGGCCTCGCCGGGCCCGGGCAGCCGCACGGTGTAGTCGGAGTCCGGACCGTTCAGCATCCAGGCGAGGAACCCGTCCTCGCCCTCGTAGACCGGGGAGGGGGACGTCTCGCCGCGCATCGCCCGGTCGACGGCCTCGATGGCCGCCTTTCCGGCGAAGGCGGGGGCGTACGCCTTCCAGCTGGAGATCTCGCCCTTGCGGGACTGCCGGGTGGCCGTGGTGGTGTGCACCGCCTGCTGCACGGCCTGGTACACCGTCTCGGTCGGCAGCCGGAGCAGGGCGCCCAGCCCGCAGGCCGTGGCCGCGCTCAGGTGGGCGACGTGGTCGATGCGGTGCTCGTGCAGGCAGATGCCCTTCACCAGCGCCACGTGCACCTCGTAGGCGGCGACGATCCCGCGCAGCAGGTCGGCGCCGGAGCGGCCGGTGTGCTGGGCGACGGCGAGGAGCGGGGGGATGTTGTCGCCGGGGTGGGAGTAGTCGGCGGCCAGGTAGGTGTCGTGGAAGTCCAGCTCCCGTACGGCGGTGCCGTTGGCCCAGGCCGCCCACTCGGGCGAGATCCGGCCGGTGGCGCCGAAGACCGACGCTCCGGGCGTGGCGGCGGAGTGCGCGAGGGCCTGGGCGCGGGCGACGGCGACCGGGCGGCGCACCAGGGAGGCGACCGCGACGGACGCGTTGTCGATGATCCGGTTGGCAGCCATGGCCGCCGCCTCGGGGTCGAGTTCCCCGGCCTCCTGGGTGCCGGTGGCGACGACGGCCAGCTTCCAGGCGAGCTGCTCGTCGCGGGGCAGCCGGGCGGCGCTGGGGTGGACGCGTACCTGGTGGTCGATCACGGGACTCCTCGCAGAGCAGGGTCGGTGCGGTCTGAGCTGCTGCCATGGACAGTGCCCGCTCCGCCGCTCCCGCACCACCCGTCGAAGCTGTGAAGCCCCACCAGGAATGAGCTGCGAATCCGCGAATGTTGCGAAGGGCGCGGATGCTATGTTCGCAAGAACGTGCGCCGGTGTACGCCGCCTTCGGAAGGCGCCCGACCAGGAGGGACCCGTGGCCCGACGAGCGACCGAGCACAAGGTCTACGCCCACGCCAAGCTCCGCCGGCTCCGCCGCGAGCGGGGGATGAACCAGGTCGACATGGCCCGCGCGCTCGGCATCTCCGCCAGTTACGCCAACCAGATCGAGCTGGGGCAGCGGCCGCTCACCGCGAGCGTGCTCCTCCAGATCGCGAAGGTCTTCGGGGTGGACGCGGAGTTCTTCTCCGAGGCCGCCGGAGACCGTCTCGCGGCCGACCTGCGCGCGGCCCTGGCCGACGAGGCGTGCGGGGTGGCCGTCCCGGCCGTCGAGGAGATCGCCGAGGCGGCCCGGGACCACCCGGAGGTGGCCCGCGCGCTGGTGGCCCTGCACCTGCGCTACCGGGAGACCGCCGAGCAGGCCGCCGCCCTCGCCTCACCGGAAACGGGACAGACCCTGCTGCCCCCGGCCGAGCCGCACGACGAGGTACGCGACTTCTTCTACGCCCACCACAACCACTTCGGCCCCCTCGACACGGAGGCCGAACGCACCGCGGAGGCCCTGGAGCTGCGGCCGGGACGGGCCGCCGACCCCCTCACGGAGCTGCTCGCCGAACGCCACGGCGTCCATGTCGTCCAGGCCGCACCGGGCCGGGCCGCCGACGCCCGCCGCTACGACCCCGACACCGGCCTGCTCTTCCTCTCCCCCTGGCTCAGCGACGGCCAGCAGGCCTTCCAGCTCGCCACCCAGCTGGCCTTCCTGGAGCAGCGCCCGCTGATGGACGAACTCGCCGACAGCGCGGCCGAGCTGACCTCGCCCGAATCCTCCGCCCTGGCCCGCATCGGCCTCGCGAACTACTTCGCCGGGGCACTGCTCATGCCGTACACCGCCTTCCACACCGCGGCCGAGGCCGTGCGCTACGACATCGAGCTGCTGTCCGCCCGCTTCGGCGTCGGCTTCGAGACCATCTGCCACCGCCTGAGCACCCTCCAGCGCACCGGCCGCCGCGGGGTGCCGTTCTCCTTCCTCCGGGTCGACCGGGCGGGCAACATCTCCAAGCGGCAGTCCGCGACCGACTTCCACTTCTCCCGGCTGGGCGGCACCTGCCCGCTCTGGACGGTGTACGAGGCGTTCTCCGCCCCCGGCCGCACGCTGACCCAGGTCGCGGAGATGCCGGACGGCAAACGCTACTTCTGGGTCGCCCGCACGATCACCCGCGGCGGCTACGGCCACCACGCCCCGCGCGCCGAGTTCGCCGTCGCCCTGGGCTGCGAACTCCGCCACGCCCACCGCCTCGTCCACGCCGAGGGCGTCGCCCTCGACGACCCCCGGGCAGCGACGCCGATCGGCCTCGGCTGCCGCATCTGCGAACGCCGCGACTGCGCCCAGCGGGCCCGGCCCCCGGCCGGCGGCCGGCTGGCCATCGACCCGGACCGGCGCACGTATGTGCCGTACCCGGTGGAGGGTGCCGGGTTCCGCGAGCCGCGCACCTCCCGGGGCGTCCGGCGCCCGACCGGGGACCCCGCCCCGGGAACACCCGCCGAACGGCCCGGGGCTCCGCGTCAGTAGAGGCCCTCGGGCGAGGAGTTGGTGATCTGGAGGGGGCGGATGTTGGCGACGCCGTCGGTGGGCCAGTGGTCGGTCGGGTGCCGGAGGGCCTGGTCGCGCTCCAGGATGTTGGGGAGGAAGAGGTCCTCGTGGAGGACGGTGAGGCGGACCCGGCCGACCGTGCCCGGGGCGACCGTGGTCGAGAGGTCGCCCCGGTCGACCACCGCCATGGTGATCTGCGGGTAGTTCGGGACGTAGCTGATCAGTTCGCCGTCCTGCTCGATGTCCAGGCAGGCCGCGTTGCCGAAGGTGTTGCCGTAGGTCAGTCCGCAGATCCCGCCCCGCAGGGCGGAAGTGAAGGTCCGGTACATGTCGGCGCTGATCTGGGTGCCGCTCAGGCGGACGCCGTCCAGGGCCGCGACCAGTTCGGGCCGGTGCCGGCAGAGGGCCTGGAGGAGGGCCGGGGTGGTGTTGAGGTAGTGGACCCGGCCCTGTCCGAGGACGTCGGTGATCTGCTCCAGCAGGTGGGTGGTGTAGTCGTCGACCTCGGCCAGGCGCCCGGCCCGGATGAGGCGCTTGACCCACCGGGGATCCATGTCCACGGCGTACACCTGTCCGGCGTGGAGTTCGGACACCTCCCGGACGCCGTTCCCGATCAGGTGCGGCCCGGTGGGAGTGGCCTGCAGCCAGGTGCGGCCGGGGGCGAATCCCTCCCGTACGAAGGACCAGCGGCGCCAGACCGCCCGGTGCAGCAGCATGTCGGGGGTGTAGAACGCCCGGCAGGGGGTGCCGGTGGTGCCTCCGCTGTCCCAGACCCGTCCGGCCAGCGGCCTGGGCACGGACAGCGGGACCAGGTCCGCGGGGTCCTCGTGGCGCAGCCGGTCGAGCGGGAACGGGCCGAAGGCCCCGAGCTGGTCGTAGCGGGTGATGTCGCGGGGGTCGAAGTCCAGCCGGGGGGCCTGGCCGAGCCAGTAGGGACTGCCGGACACCGGGTCGAAGTGCCTCCGGACCACGGTGCGGGTCCAGGCGTCGAGGTCGGTGTCCAGCCATCGTGCGATCCGGGCGTCGGGGTCGGCGCGGGTGGCGGCGGTCACGGCAGGGCCGGGGCGCCGGAGAGGTCGATGCCGAGGTCGTAGGCGGTGGTCAGGGCCTGCTCGATGTGCTCGGGCCGCTCGATGTGCACCACGGGGAAGGGGAACGCGAGGATGCCCTCGGGGATCGAGGGGCCCATCACCAGTCCGAGCCGTACGCCCTGCTCCCTCATCCCGCCGTAGACGTCTACCAGGCTGATCGGGTTCGTGGAGTTGCGCTGGAAGAGGTCCCTGACGTCGGCCGCGGTGCGCAGGACCTTGGGCTCCAGGCAGGAGAACAGCGGGAGTTCGGGGTCGGTGAAGGGGATCGCGTCGATGCGCGGGGCCATGAAGTCGCGGTAGGGGCGGCGCAGCGGGGTGTGGACGGCGATGGTGCGTCCGGGGAGCGGTACGACCGTTCCCGGTGGGGCCTCGGCGGCGAGCGCGCCGAGTGCTTCGGCGTGGCCGGCGAGCATCATGATGCGCCGGGTGCCGTCGGCCGTGGGCCCGAAGTCGCCCGCCAGGTGGATGCCGGGGACGTTCTCGCCCGGGTGGGAGGGGGCGTCCTCGGCGAGGGAGCCGAAGGCGATGGCTATCCCCTGCCGCGGGTCTCCGGCGGGCGGTTCCGGGGCGTCGCGGGAACCGGCCAGCATGTCGAACAGGTCCCGCCGCCCCAGAGCTCCGGCGAGACAGCTGGCGGTCATCGCGCCGAGGCTGAGCCCGCCGATGGCCGCGGGGCGCAGGCCGAACGAGGCGAGTACGTCGTGTACGCCGATCGCGAGGGCGGCCTCGCGGACGGTGCCGACGCTCTGGCGCTCCTCCTGGGCGGTCGGGAGGTCCTCCTCCAGGATCTGTCCGACCGTCAGCCCGGTCCATGCGGAGACCTGCTCGTACCAGCTCCGCACGGTCTCGTAGGTCCGGTAGAGCTCCTGGCCCCGCGGCTCGGTTCCGACGCCACCGCCGAACAGGTACCCCAGACTCATGACAGCTCCTGTGGATTGGTGTGATGGGAGGGGCAGTGGTGCGGCCCAGGTGCGGTGCAGCGCGGTGCGGTGCAATGGACGTGTACCTGACAGTTTCACGGCACAGAATACGGCGCTCGACCGGGCGGCCGGGAATCTGTCGCACGGCGCGATATCGAGACGCTATCCAGGTCTGGGAAAATCTTCGGCAGTATACCGGCGGAGCGCGTTTCCCGCCTTCGGAAAGGAACTGTTCGGCTCTTTCTCCCGGACTCTTCGACGCCCTCCCCTAGGATTCAAGGAATTCCGGGAGGACATGGGGCGGCCATGCGCCGACGCTCAGCACTCCGAGCGAGTGCGCACGGGAAATCAGAGCGGCTCGGTTCGCGGCCTGGAAATGGCGCATCATCAGCCCGATGCGGTACTCGACGCCCTGTCGGCTCAGATAGAGCGACGCCGCGAGCCGGACGGTCGGGGTGCCGACCGCGACACCTTCCAGGATGCGGACGTCCACGGCGGTCAGCCGCCGGAGACCCGTGGCGGCGGGTGGTTCCCCGCCCGCCGGACGGGCGCCGCCGGCGGGCTCGGACCTCGGCGGCCGCGGTGCGGGCTTGATCTCTTGAGAGGTCGCTGACGGGGTCACTCCCCGGTCCCCCTTCCCTGTCGTCCGTCGTCTCAGGTGCGCAGCGTGCCGGTGAGGTGGTCACGGAGCATGGCGGTCACCTCGTCCGCCCGGCTGCTGAGGTAGAAATGCCCGCCGGGGAAGACCCTGAGGTCGAAGGCGGCCGTCGTGCGGTCGCTCCACTGCGCGGCCTCGGGGACGGGTGTCCACGGGTCCTGGTCCCCCACCACGGCGGTGACCGGGCAGGTGACCGCGGCGTCGCGGTCGGCCCGGTAGGCCGCCAGGGCCCGGTAGTCGCCGCGCAGTGCGGGCAGCACCATCCGCAGCAGCTCCTCGTCCTCCAGGAGCCGGGCGTCGGTGCCGCTCATGGCCCTGACCTCCGCCACGATGCCCTCGTCGTCGAGCGGGCCGGAGAGCTCGGGTCCGTCCGCGGACGGACCCTTGCGGCCGGAGACGAAGAGGTGGTCGATCCGGCCGCCCGCGCGCTCGATCCGCCGGGCCACCTCGAAGGCGACGAGCGCGCCCATGCTGTGCCCGAAGAGCGTCAGGGGGAGGTCGTCCCAGCGGCGCAGCGCTTCGGTCACACCGTCGGCCAGGCGGTGCAGGTCCTGGACCGCGGGCTCCTCCCGGCGGTCCTGTCTGCCGGGGTACTGGACGGCCAGGAGGTCGACCGGTCCGCGCAGCGCCGCGGACACCGGGAAGTAGAAACTGGCCGAGCCGCCGGCGTGCGGAAAGCAGACCAGGCGGCGCGCGGCCGTCGGCGAGGGATGGAAGCGGCGGCACCACAGGTCGCTGTCCAGGGAAAGCGGGGTCATGTCGGCCTTTTGATCCTTTCTCGAATTGTCCGCGCGGGGCCGGCGAGCGGTGCTCGGTGATCGCCTGGCACATCTCCGCGCCGGTGGGTCGGCCGGTACGCGCTAATGCGGGGAGCGCCGAGCGGCGGTGATCGGCGAGTCGGGGCACCGCATATGACAGCCTGCCATGCCCCTCGGAATGTCAGCAAGTACGCATCTGAGCATATCCGGCCATGCAGGTTCGCGTTCAATTCCCGCTGCTTCTCCGGTAATTGGCGAGAAAGCTGCGGTCCGGACCAATCCTGGGGGGATTTGCTCGGGGCCCGCTCCGCGGCGGCGGACCGGGCGGACCCGGTGGGCGGCGGACCCGCCGCCTCTCCCCTGCGGCCACGGCCTCCGGCCGCCCGGGAGCGGCGGAAGCGGAGCCGCCGTCCCGGTGCCGCGCAGCGTAAACCCGGCACGAGCGCAAGACCCCTCGCTCTAGGAATACATCTAGACACGACAGGAGCGCGTTGACCCCTCCATGGTCACCTAAGACGCTGGAAGCAGCCTTGCCCACCCGTCGTGCGACGAAGAGGACTCCCCCTTGAACTTCCTGCTGCTGGGCCCGCTTTCCGTCCGGCTGAACGCGCGTGAGGTGCACGTGTCGGCGCCGAGGCAGCGCGTGGTCATGGCGGCGCTCCTCCTCAACGCCAACCGGGTGATCTCGGTCGACCGCATCACCGAGTACGTGTGGGACGGCGCTCCGCCGCCGAGTGCCGCCGCGACCGTCCGCACCTACGTGATGCGCCTGCGGCAGTCGCTGGGCGAGCACGCCTCCGCCCGGATCCTCACCCGGGCGCCCGGCTATCTCCTCGAACTCGGCGAGCACGAGAGCGATCTCGGCCAGTTCACCGCCCACCGCAGACGCGCGGCGGAGCTGGCCGAGCGCGGAGACCTGGAGAGCTCCTCCGCCGAGCTGGCCGAGGCACTCGCCCTGTGGCGCGAGGAGCCGCTGGCGGACATCCCGTCACGGACGCTGCGCGATGTGGAGGGCCGCTACCTCCACGAACTCCGGCTGCAGACCATGGAGCTGCGGTTCGACGCCGAACTGGCTCTCCTGCGGCACGCCGAGATCGTCCCGGAGCTGGTGCGGCTGGTGCGGGAGCATCCCTTACGGGAGGCCCTGGTGGGCAAGTTGATGCTGGCACTCTTCCGCTCGGGACGGCAGTCCGAGGCCCTGGACCTCTACCGGCGCACCCGGGTCCTGCTCGTGGAACAGCTCGGGGCCGAGCCGGGCGCGGATCTGCGCGAGGTCCACCGGCGCATCCTCTCGGCCCACCACGACCGGCCCCGTACGCCCGCGCCCCGGGCGCAGCCCGCACCGGCCCCGGGGACAGCCGCCGCACCGGCCGCCGCCACGGTCCGGGAAAGGTCCGGCTGGCCCGATCCGGCACAGCTTCCCTCGGTGCCGCTGCCGCTGGCGGCCCGCTCCGACGCGCTGGCGCGGGTACGGCACTTCCTCACGACCGGAACGATGCCCGCGGGCATGGTGGCGACGGCGGTGGTGACCGGCCGGGGCGGGGTCGGCAAGAGCGCCCTGGCCCTGCACGCTGCGCACACCATGCGCGACTCCTCCGTACACGGCCAGCTGTACGCGGATCTCGGCGGGGCGGAGCGTCCACTGACCGCACGGGAGGTGCTGCCCCGGTTCCTGGCGGACCTCGGTGTGCCCCGGGACGAGATCCCCGGGGAGGAGTCGGAGCGGGAGAGCCTCTACCGCTCGCTCACCGCGGGCCGCCGTCTGCTGGTGGTGCTCGACAACGCCTCCGGCTCCGCGCAGGTGCGGCCGCTGATCCCGGGCAGCGGGGGCAGCAGGCTGCTGGTGACCAGCCGGCGGCGGCTGGCGGATCTGGAGGGGGCGCGCACCCTGCTGCTCGGCCCGTTGGACGAGGCCGGGTCGCTGGAGCTGCTGGGGGGCATCGTCGGCACGGCCGGGGTGGGGGGCGAGCCGCGGGCGGCCCGTGCGGTGGTGACGGTCTGCGCGGGGCTGCCGCTGGCGATCCGGATCGCGGCGACCCGGCTGCTGGAGCGCCCGCACTGGAGCATCGGGCACCTGGCCCGGCGGCTCACGGAGGCCCCCCGGCTGCTGGACGAGCTGTGCGCGGGCGATGTCGGCGTCCGGCCCTGCCTGGACGCCGAGGTGGCCGGGCTCCGGCGGACGGCACCGGGCGGGATCGACCCCGCCGAGGTGCTGGCCGCACTGGGCACCACCGGGGCGTCCTCGGTCTCCAGCGGCGAGGTCGCGGTGCTGTTCGGCTGCCCGGAGGCGCAGGCCGAGGAGGCCCTGGACTCCCTGGTCGTGGCGAATCTGCTGGATGCGCCCGCCGGGGGCCGCTACCGGCTGGACGCGCTGCTCCGGGCGTACGCGCGCGAGCGGGCGCAGGAGGCCGCCGTACGAGGGCACGGCCGCTCCTACATGCGCGCCGGGTGACGGCCCCCGCGCCCCTGCCCCGCCCATCCGCCCGCCCCTCTCCGATCCGATCCTTCGCGATCCGGTCTCCTGCGCGCCCCGATCCTCTTCGCCCCGAACCCCTTCGCCCTGATCCCCTTCGAGAGGAACTCCGCACCATGGCCGACCAGACAGCAGCCACCCACGACCTGCTCGCCTACGTCCGCGAGGTCTCCCTCCGTGACGACGACCTCCTCAGGGAGCTGCGCGAGACCACCGCGGGGCTGCCGGGCGGGAGCGCCCTGCAGGTGATGGCGGAGGAGGGCCAACTCCTCGCCCTGCTCGTCGGGTTGACGGGGGCGCGGACGGTGCTGGAGATCGGCACCTACACCGGCTACAGCACCCTGTGCATGGCCCGCGCGCTCCCGGCCGACGGTCTGCTGGTGTCCTGCGACATCGACGACCGGTGGCCGGCCATCGGCGCCGACTTCTGGAAGCGGGACGGGGTTGACGCACGGATCGACCTGCGGATCGGCGATGCCGCCGCGACCCTGGAGGCGCTGCTGGCCGAGCGCGGGCCGGAGAGCGTCGACCTGGTGTTCATCGACGCGGACAAGGCCAACTACCTCCGCTACTACGAGGCGTCGCTCGCCCTGCTGCGCGCCGGGGGTCTGATCGTGGTCGACAACACCCTCTTCTTCGGCCGGGTCGCGGACCCGGCCGCCGTGGACCCGGAGACCGCCGGGGTCCGGGCCCTGAACCGGGTGCTGCACGAGGACCCCCGGGTGGAGCTGTCGCTGCTGGTGATGGCCGACGGGATCACCCTCGTCCGCAAGCGCTGAGGGCGGCGGGCCGGAGCCCGGGAGCACCGGCCGCCGCGGCGGTCACGGTGTTCCCGGGCCCCCTTCCGGCGTGCTCAGGTCGGGTGCCTCCACGTCCATGACGGTGGACACCACGCGCGGGCCGGGGGCCAGGTGCAGCCGCTCCAGTCCGGTGTCCGCCGCGGCCGGTACGAGGACGGCGGCGCACGGGCACGGGGCTTCGGCCAGGCCCTCGAAGCCGGCGAACCGGTAGGCGATCTCCATCATCCGGTTCCGTTCGGTCGCCCGGAAGTCCGCCACCAGGTGGACCCCGGACCGGGCGGCGGCGTCGGCCAGCCAGTTCAGCAGGGTCGCGCCCGCCCCGTAGGCGACGACCCGGCAGGAGGTGGCGAGCAGCTTGAGGTGCCACAGGCCCGGGTGGCGCTCCAGCAGCAGGACCCCGACCGCGCCGTGCGGGCCGAACCGGTCGGTGAGGGTGACCACCAGGACCTCGTGCCGGGGGTCGGTGATCAGGCCGCGCAGCACCGCGTCCGGGTAGTGGACCCCGGTCGCGTTCATCTGGCTGGTGCGCAGGGTGAGTTCCTCGACCCGCGACAGCTCCTCACCGGTGGCCCGGCCGATGCGCATCCGCAGGTCCAGGGAGCGCAGGAACTCCTCGTCGGGGCCGGGTGCGGCCGCCCGCTCGGCCTCGCGGCGGAAGCCCGCCTGGTACATCTCACGGCGGCGCCGGGAGTCGACGGTGCTGGTCGCGGGGGTGAACTCGGCGAGGTCGGGGAGGGCCAGGACCCGGTCGGCCGGGTAGCACCGTACGTCGGGCAGGTGGAAGGCCACCTCGGCCCGTTCGGCGGGCCGGTCGTCGAGGAAGGCGATGGCCGTGAGCGCGAAGTTCAGCCGGTCCGCGATCCGGCGCACCGCGTCGGACTTGGCGCCCCACCCGATCTCCGGCAGGACGAAGTACTCGGCCACGCCGAACGCCTCCAGCCGGGCCCAGGCGTGGTCGTGGTCGTTGCGGCTGGCGACGGACTGGAGGATGCCGCGGGAGTCGAGCTCGATCACCACCTTGCGCACCTCGTCCGGCAGGTGCACCTCGCCGTCCTCCAGCAGGGTGCCCTGCCAGAGGGTGTCGTCCAGGTCCCAGACCAGGCACTTGACGGTCTCGGCCATGTCGTCCTTCCTCGTCTCGTCGGACGCGGGCCCGCTCACGGTGCCCCCGGGGCGGAGAGGGCGTGCTGGGCCAGCATCAGCCGGCACAGTTCGTTGCTGCCCTCGATGATCTCCATCAGCTTGGCGTCCCGGTACGCACGGGCCACCGTGTGCCCGTCCCGGGACCCGGCCGAGGCCAGTACCTGGACGGCCGTCGCCGCGCCCCGCGCGGCCTGGGTCGCGCTGACGTGCTTGGCCAGTACGGTCGCCACCACCTGGTCCGGGGAGCCTTCGTCCCAGCAGCGGCCGGCGTACTCGCAGACCCGCGTGGCCACCTGCTCGGCCGTGTAGAGGTCGGCGATGTGCCCGGCGACGAGCTGGTGTTCGGCGAGCGGTCTGCCGAACTGCCGCCGTCCGGCGGCGTGCGCGGTGGCCGCCGCCAGACAGGCCCGCAGGATGCCCACGCACCCCCAGGCGACGGACATCCTGCCGTAGGCCAGCGCGGTCGTCACCAGGAGGGCGGTCGGCAGCCCGTGGCCGCCCAGGACGCTGTCGGCCGGCAGCCGCACCCCGTCGAGGTGGACGTCCGCGTGCCCGGCCGCGCGGCAGCCGAGCGGGTCGGTGATCCGCTCGACCCTGACGCCGGGTGTGCCGGTGGGCACCACGACGGCCACCGCACCGTCCTCGTGGCGGCCGACGACGACCAGCAGGTCGGCGTAGTGGGCGGCGGTCACCCACTTCTTGTGACCGTCGACGACGACCGTGTCGCCGTCGCGGCGGACGGTCGTCGTCATGGCCGCGAGGTCGCTGCCCGCGCCGGGCTCGCTGAAGCCGACCGCCGCCAGCGTCCCACCGGTCAGCCGGGGCAGGAGGCCGGCCGACTGCTCGGCGGTGCCCAGGCGCTGGATGGTCCACGCCGCCATGCCCTGGGAGGTCATCACGCTCCGCAGCGAGCTGCACAGGCCGCCCGCGTGGGCGGTGTACGCGCCGCTGCTCAGGCTGCTGAGCCCCCAGCCGCCGTAACTCTCCGGGACCTCGGCGCACAGCCGGCCCTCGGCTCCCAGGTCGCGGAGCAGCTCCGGCGGGATGAGGCCGGTGCGGTCCCACTCCCCCGCCAGGTCACCGACCCGCAGGGTGAGGGAGGTCATGGCACCGCTCAGGTCCTCACCCATGCCGGCCCCCGGCGGCGGGCACCCGGAGCCGGTCCACCAGCTCCGCCATCCGCCGTACGGTGCGGAAGTTGTCCAGCCGCAGGTCCGCCCCCCGGATGGCGATGCCGTACGTCTTCTCCAGGTGCACCACCACCTGCATGGCGAACAGGGACGACAGGCCTCCGACGTCGAACAGGTCGGTCTCGGCGTCCCAGGCGGTCCCGGTGCGTTCCTCCAGGAATTCCAGCAGTTCCTTCTCCAGGTCGTGGATGTCGGGCGTGTTCGCTGCGGTCATGGCCGTCTCCTCGTGGGGGTGATCAGGTGTAGTCGTAGAAGCCGCGCCCGGACTTGCGGCCCAGCCGTCCCTCGCGGACCAGCCGGAGCAGCAGTCCGGTGGGACGGCAGCCGTCGTCGCCGGTGCGTTCGTGGAGCACGGTCAGGGAGTCGACGAGGTTGTCGATACCGATCAGGTCCGCCGTGCGCAGCGGGCCGGTGGGGTGTCCCAGGCAGCCCTGCATCAGGGCGTCGACGTCCTCGGCGGTCGCCGTGCCCTCCTCCACGACCCGGGCCGCGTCGTTGATCATCGGGTGCAGGACGCGGCTGGTGACGAAGCCGGGGGCGTCGCGGACGACGACGGCCCGCCGCCGTACCGCCGTGAGCAGGGCCGCCACGGCGGCCATCGCGGAGTCGCCGGTCCGGGGACCGCGGACCACCTCGGCGGTGGTGATCAGGTAGGGCGGGTTCATGAAGTGGGTGCCGACCAGTTCCTCCGGCCGTTCCAGGGCCCCGGCCAGTTCGTCGACGGGGATGGAGGAGGTGTTGGTGATCAGCAGGGTTCCGGGCCGGACCAGTCCGGAGACCTCGGACAGGACGGCGGCCTTGACGGCGGCGTTCTCGGTGACCGCCTCGATGACCGCGGTGGAGCCGCCGACGGCCTTGAGCGAGGTGCCGGTGGCCAGGGTGCCGGGGGCCGTCCCGGCGGGCAGGGCTCCCATCAGCTCGGCCAGCCGGAGTTCACCCTCGATCAGCTCCCCGGCCCGGTCCAGCCGTTCGCGGTCGGTGTCGACCAGGTGGACCGGCAGGCCGTGTCCGAGGGCGAGGACGGTGATGCCGACGCCCATCACCCCGGCTCCCAGGACGGTGAGGGCGGGGCGCGGGGGCGGGTCGTCGTACGGGGCCGCGGTCAACGGGTTCTCCTTCGTCTTCACAGGTCGTCGGGGGTGCGGAGGGTGGTGCCGAGCCAGTCGGCGACGGCGTCGCCGGTGGTCGCGACATGCTCTTCCATGATCGAGAAGTGGTCTCCGGGGACATCGAGGACGGTGTCGGCACCGGCCCACGACGAGCGCCAGTCGCCGGCTCCGGCGGACGGGCGGCCGAGCGGGGTGGAGGCGCGCACCAGCAGCAGCGGGGCGCGGACCGGCGGTGGGGTCCAGTCGTCGAGCAGACGGAAGTAGCCGCCCATCGCGGTCAGCCGGGTTCCGTCCATCGGGGCCGCCCGGTCCTCGCGGGCGAACATGCCGCCCAGCAGGACGTCGTTGAACTGGGTGATGCCCTGGTTGTCGGAGAGGTAGGTGTCCAGCAGCACCACGGCCGCCGGGCCCTCGCCGCGCTGTTCCAGCGCGGCGGCCACTCCGTGGGCGAGCGTGCCGCCGGAGGAGGAGCCGGCCAGGACGAGCCTCCGTCCGGGCAGCTCCCGGAGCAGGGTCGTGGCCTGGAAGTCCAGGAGGGCCGCCATGTCGGCGGGCAGTTCCTCCTCGGGGGTGAATCCGGGGGCGTCCAGGGCGGCGACGGCGTAGTGGTCCCGGAAGCGGGCGGCGAAGCGGGCGTACTGGTGGGCGCCGCCGAGGGCGACGACGGAGCCGAAGCAGACGAGTACGGGGGCGTCGGCGCGTTCGTTCAGGCGCAGCAGCCGGGGGCCGGTGCCGGTGGCCGCGAGGTCGCCGCCGCGGTGGAAGGCCGGACGGAGGGCGGAGGCGTTCTTGAGCAGGGCGATGCCCTCGTCGGTCCGGCCGAGTGCGCAGGCGCGGCGGAACAGCACGCTCACCGGGTCGTCGGGGTCGGATGCGGCGGCGGTCACGGGTGCGGGTGCCGCCGCGGGCCGGTGGGGGTCGTCCGTACGGGCCTCGGCGGCGAGGCGGGCCGCGAGCGCGGCGGGAGTGGCGCTGTCGAAGACGGCGGAGGGCCGCAACCGCAGTCCGGTGAGGTCGGCCAGCCGGTTGCGGAGTTCGACCGCCGTCAACGAGTCGAATCCGACGGAGAGGAAGGGCTCCGTCGCGGAGAGCGCCCCGGAGTCGGTGTGGCCGAGGACCTCGGCGGCCTGGGCGAGGACGAGTTCACGCAGGATCAGCTCGCGTTCCGGTGCGTCGGCGGCGGAGTCGAGCCGGTGCCGCAGCGCCGCGGCGGCACTCGGCGCCCCCTTCGCCCCGGTCGCCGCGGCCGGGCCGCGCCGGACCAGGGAGCGCAGCATCGGGTGGACCGGCCCGTCGCCGCGCGCGGTGAGGTCGAGGTGGGCCAGGACGACGGGGCTGCCGTCCGCCGGCGGGGCGGCGTCGGCGGCGCACACCGTGTCCAGCAGGGCCATGGCCTCCTCGTCGGAGAGGCCGCGGGCGCCGCGCCGGTCGATCCGCCGCCGTTCGGCACCGTCGAGGCCCGCCGTCATTCCGCCGACCCGCTCCCAGGGCCCCCAGGCCAGGGACAGGCCGGGGAGACCGAGCCGCCGACGTTCCGCGGCGAGGGCGTCGAGCGCGGCGTTGGCGGCCGAGTAGGACGCCTGGCCGGGGCTGCCCAGCACACCCGCGGCGGAGGAGAAGACGATGAACGCCGAGAGGTCCGCCCCGCGTGTCAGCCGGTCGAGGTGGTGGGCGGCGTCGAGCTTGGGCCGCAGGACGGCGGTCACCCGCTCCTCCGTCAGCCCGTCCAGCAGACCGTCGTCGAGCACTCCGGCGGTGTGGACGACGGCGCACAGCGGATGGCGTTCGGGGATGGCCGCCAGCGCGACGGCCAGCGCCTGATGATCCGTCACATCACAGCGTACGGAGGTCAGTTCGGCTCCGGCTTCGGCCAGCTCCGCCGTCAGCTCCGGCAGGCCCGGGGCGTCGGCGCCGCGACGGCTCAGCACGCGGAGGTGGCGTACTCCGTGCGCGGCGACGAGATGGCGGGCCAGGACGGCGGCGAGAGCACCGCCGCCGCTCAGCAGCACGGTCCCCTCGGAGGGCCCGAACGGGCCGTCGGGCCGGGCCGCCGCCGAGGCGGGGGCCGTGGGAGCCGGTAGCCGGACCAGCCGGGGCGCGTACAGGACACCGCCACGCAGGGCCGCCTGGGGTTCGCCCGTGGCGAGGAGGTCGGCGAGCGCGCCCCCGAGACCGTCCGGGTCGGCACCGTCGGTGTCCAGCAGCACGAACCGGTCCGGGTGTTCGAGCTGGGCCGCGGCGAGCATGCCCCGGACGGCCGCCGCGCCCAGGTCCGCCGGCCGCGCCCCGAGCGGGCCGGTCGCCCCCCGGGTGAGGACCACCAGGGGCGTACGGGCGGTGCTGTCGTCGGCCAGGTGGGCCTGGAGGCGGTCCAGGACCCCGGACACGACCGCGTGCACCGCCTCGGGGTCCGTGTCCCGGGTGGGGGCGCTCCCCGTCCCACCGGCCGGGGTCCCGGTTCCGGTGCCGTCGGACGGGGGGCAGACCAGCAGCATCGCGTCCGGGGCCGCGGGCAGGGGTTCGGCGGGGAATCCGGCCGGCAGCAGCCGCTCGTCCCGCGGGCCGAGGAGCCCCCAGCGGGTGACCGGGCGCGGGCCGGGCCCGGTGGTGACCGGCGTCCAGCCGACGTGGAGGACGGAGCCGGCGGAGGCCCGCAGCGCGGCGGTGGAGGCCGTGCGCAGGGTGAGCGCGCCGACCGTCGCCACGGTACGCCCCGAGGGGTCGGTGATCCGCGCGGCGACGGTGTCCGGGCCGTCGGGGCGCAGCAGGACCCGCAGGACCTGCGCGTCGGAGGGCTCGATCCCGACGCGCTGCCAGGAGAACGGCAGGGGGACCCCGTCTGCGGGCTCCCCGGTGCTTCCGCGCAGACCGGCCGTCTGGAGGGCCGCGTCCAGGAGGGCCGGGTGCACGGCGAAACCGTCCGCCCCGCTGCCGGGGAGGCCGTCGGGCCGGGCCACTTCGGCGTGGATCGCGTCCGGGGTGCGCCAGGCGGCGCGCAGGCCCCGGAACGCCGGGCCGTAGCCGACGCCCCGGGCTTCGAGGAGCCCGTACAGCTCGTCCACGTCCAGGGGGACGGCGTCGGGCGGCGGCCATGCGCCGGCCGGTTCGGCGGCCGTGTCGTCGACATCGACGTCGGCCGAGGGGTCCTGGGGGCCGACCGTACCGGTCGCGTGCCGAGTCCAGGGCGCGGCCTCGGCTCCGGGGGCGGGCTCGGGCCGGGAGTGGAACTCCACCGGGCGGCGCCCCGTGGAGTCCGCCGCCCCCACCCGTACCCGCAGGTGGACTGCGTGGTCGCCGGTCGCGTCGCCGGGCAGCAGCAGCGGGGCGGCGAGGGTCAGTTCGTCCACGAGGGCGCAGCCGAGGCGGCGGCCCACGTGCGCGGCCAGCTCCACGAGGGCCGCGCCGGGCACGATCACGGCCCCGGCCACGGCGTGGTCGGCGAGCCAGGGGTGGGTGGCCGGGGAGATCCGGCCGGTGAAGAGGGTGCCCGCGTCGTCGGGCAGTTCGACCTCGGCACCGAGCAGCGGGTGGTCCACGGCCGACTGCCCGGCGGCCACCGGGTCCCGGCCGGCCGGGAGGGCGTCGAGCCAGTAGCGTTGTCGCTGGAAGGCGTAGGTGGGCAGGTCCACCCGCTGGCCGCCGGTCCCCGCGAACAGCCGCTCCCAGTCGACCCGCAGGCCCCGGACGTGTGCCTCGGCCAGGGCGGTCTGGAACCGGCGGAGCCCTCCGGCCCCGCGCCGCAGGGTGTCGAGCACCAGCGTCTCCGGGGCGCCCGTGTCGGCGGCCGTGTCCTCGATCCCGTACATCAGGGCGGGCTGGGGGCCGACTTCGACGAAGACGCGGTGCCCGGACGCCAGGAGCGATCGGGTCGCCCGCTCGAACTCGACGGTCTGCCGGAGGTTGCGGTACCAGTACCCGGCGTCCAGGGCCTCCGTCTCCAGCAGACCGCCGGTCACGCCGGAGTAGTACGGCACGGCGCCCGGGAGGGGGGTGATGCCGTCCAGGTCGGACAGCAGGCGCTCACGGATCTCGGCCACGTGCGAGGAGTGCGACGCGTAGTCGACCTCGATACGGCTCGCCCACACCCCCTCTTCCAGAAGTTCCCCCACCAAAGCCGCGACCGGATCCGCGTCGCCCGAAACCACCGTCGACGAGGGGCCGTTGACGGCTGCCACCGACAACCGGCCCGCCCACGGGGCGATGCGCTCGCGCACCACGTCCACCGGCAGCGGGACCGACGCCATGCCACCGCGTCCCGCCAGCTCCCCCACCGCACGGGAGCGCAACGCCACCACGCGTGCCCCGTCGTCGAGGCTCAGACCGCCCGCCACACAGGCGGCCGCGATCTCGCCCTGGGAGTGGCCGACGACGGCGTCCGGAACGACGCCGAACGACCGCCACACCTCGGCCAGCGACACCATCACGGCCCACAGCACCGGCTGCACCACGTCGACCCGCGCCAACAGCCGCTCCGAACCCAGCGCCTCCGCCAACGACCAGTCGGTGTAAGGCTCCAACGCCCGCCCGCAGTCGGCCATCCGCTCCGCGAAGACCTCCGACTCCGCGAGCAGTTCCGCGGCCATCCCCACCCACTGCGAGCCGTGGCCGGGGAAGACGAGCACCGAGCGGCCCGGGAGCCGGCCGCCGCCGGACACCAGTCCCGCCGCGCCCGCGCCGCGCGACAGGGCGGCGACACCGGCCAGCAGTTCGTCCCGGTCCGCACCCACCACCACGGCACGCTCCGCGAATCGCGAACGCCCCACCGCCAGCGCACGGCCCACGTCCACGACGTTCAGCCCCGGTTCCGCCACCACCCGCTCGTGCAGCGCCGCCGCCTGGGCGCGCAGTGCGTCCGGGGTGCGCGCCGACAGTATCCAGGGGACGGCGACGGGCACCGGTCCCGGCGCCTCGGTCGGGCCGACCGGCTTGTCGGGGGCGGCCGTCGGGGTTGCGGGGGCCTCTTCGAGGATGACGTGGGCGTTGGTCCCGCTGGCGCCGAAGGAGGACACCCCGGCCCGGCGCGGCCGTCCCGTCTCGGGCCAGGGGGCGGCCTCGGTGAGCAGGGAGACGGCTCCCTCGGTCCAGTCGACGGCGGGCGAGGGACGGTCGATGTGCAGGGTGCGCGGCATCACTCCGTGCCGGATCGCCAGCACCGACTTGATAACCCCGCCGACACCCGCGGCGGCCTGGGTGTGGGAGAGGTTGGACTTCAGCGACCCCAGCCTCAACGGGCGGTCGGCGGGCCGGTCCTGGCCGTACGTGGCCAGCAGCGCCTGGGCCTCGATGGGGTCCCCGAGCACGGTGCCGGTGCCGTGCGCCTCCACCATGTCCACCTCCGACGGGGCGAGTCCGGCACGGGTGAGGGCCTGGCCGATCACGCGCTGCTGCGCGGGCCCGTTCGGGGCGGTCAGCCCGTTGCTGGCGCCGTCCTGGTTGACGGCCGAGCCCCGGATGACCGCCAGGACGGGGTGGCCCGCGCGCCGCGCGTCCGAGAGGCGTTCCAGCAGGAGCAGGCCCAGGCCCTCCCCGAACCCGGCTCCGTCCGCAGCGGAGGAGAAGGACTTGCTGCGGCCGTCGGGTGCCAGGCCGCGCTGACGGCTGAATCCGGCGTACAGCCCGGGGGTGGACATCACGGTCACCCCGCCGGCCAGGGCCAGGGTGGTGTCGCCGGAGCGCAGTCCCTGGCAGGCGAGGTGGACGGCGACCAGGGAGGACGAGCAGGCGGTGTCCAGGGTGACCGCCGGGCCTTCCAGGCCCAGGGTGTAGGCGATCCTCCCCGAGGCGACGCTCGGGATGCTGCCGGTGCCGAGGAAGCCCTCCACCTCGTCGGGCACGCGTTCGAGGCGGGACGCGTACTCCCCGTAGATCACTCCGGTGTAGACGCCGGTGCGGCTGCCGCGCAGGGTCGTCGGGTCGATGCCCGCGCGCTCCACCGCTTCCCAGGACGCTTCCAGCAGCAGCCGCTGCTGCGGGTCCATGGCCAGGGCCTCGCGCGGGGAGATGCCGAAGAAGCCGGGGTCGAAGCCGGTGGCGTCGTGGAGGAAGCCGCCTTCCCGGACGTAGAAGGTGCCGGGGGCGTCGGGGTCGGCGTCGAAGCCGCCCTCGACGTCCCAGCCCCGGTCGGTGGGGAACGGCGAGACGGCGTCGCGTTCCTTGAGCAGCAGCTCCCACAGGTCCTCCGGGGTGCGCACACCCCCGGGGTAGCGGCAGCTCATCGCCACGATGGCGACGGGCTCGGCGGATTCGTCGCGGAGCCGCCGGTTCTCCTCCCGCAGGCGCTGGTTGTCCAGCAGCGAGGCGCGCAGGGCGGCGACCACCTGGTCCGTGTCGGCGGGCATGGGGTTCGGCTTCTCCTTCTGCGGCTGTCGGTCAGTCACGTTCGCCGTCCAGGGCCATCCGGACGAGTTCGTCGACGGCCATGTCCTCGATGCCGTCGGCGCCGGGAGTGCCGGTGCCGTCCACCGGGGCCGCCGGAGCCGCCGGGTGGCCGACGAGGTCCAGGAGCGTGTCGAGGAGACCGGCCCGGCGCAGGGCGGCGGGCGGGACCGTGGCGAGCAGGGAGCTGATCTCGTGGTCCGGCGTCCCGGCCGCCCTGCCGCCGACGGCGGGTCCGCCCGGCCCGTCGGGTACCAGGCGGGTGCTGAGGTAGGCGGCGACGGCGGCGGGGGTGGGGTGGTCGAAGACCAGGGTCGCGGGCAGCCGGCGGCCGGTGGCGGCGCTGAGCCGGTTGCGGAGTTCGACGGAGGTGAGCGAGTCGAAGCCGAGGTCCTTGAACGGCTGCTCCGGGTCGATGGACCCGGCTCCGCCGTGGCCGAGGATGTCGGCGCCCCGGCTCCGTACCAGGTCGAGCAGGGCCGCGAGGCGGTCCTCCGGGGAGAGGCCGGTCAGCCGGCGGAGCAGCGAGTCCGCCGCGGCGGCGTCCGCCCCGGAGGCCGGGCGGCGTACGGTGCCGGGGACCAGGGCCGAGAGCAGGGCCGGGACGGGCGCGGTCCGGGCCGCCGTCCGGAGCCGTCCGAGGTCGATCCTGACCGGCACGAGCAGCGGTTCGTCCAGGGTGAGGGCCGCGTCGAACAGCGCCAGGCCCTCCTCGCTGCCGATGGCCGCGGTGCCTCCCCGGGACATGCGCCGCAGGTCGGCGGCGGTCAGCGTCCCGGTCATGGTGCTACGGCGCTCCCACAGGCCCCAGGCGAGTGACTGGGCGGGCAGCTTCAGGGCCCGGCGGTGCTGGGCGAGCGCGTCGAGGAAGGCGTTGGCCGCCGCGTAGTTGCCCTGACCGGCGTTGCCGACCGTGGCGGACGCGGAGGAGAACAGGACGAAGGCCGACAGCGGCAGATCACGGGTGAGGTCGTGCAGATGGAGGGCCGCGTCGACCTTGGGCCGCAGTACGTGGCGCATCCGCGCGGGCGTCAGCGACTCGACCGTACCGTCGTCCAGGACACCGGCCGCGTGGACGACCGCGCTCAGCGGACGGTCGGCGGGGATACCGGCGAGCAGGGCGGCGAGCGCGTCCCGGTCGGCGACGTCGCACGCCTCCACGTCCACCCGGGCGCCGTGTCCGCGCAGTTCGGCGGCGAGGCCGGCCAGGCCCGGGGCGTCCGCGCCGCGCCTGCCGACGAGCAGCAGGTTCCGCACGCCGTGCGCGGTCACGAGGTGCTGGGCCACCAGACCGCCGAGCGCGCCGCCCGCTCCGGTGACGAGGACGGTGCCACCGGGCGCGGCGATACCGGACGGGGTGTCGGGGGCGGAGGCGGGAGCGGGGCCTGCGAGCTCGTCCGGGGCCGGGGGGTGAGGGCCTGTGCGTGCCTCCGGGTCCGAGGCCGGATGGGGGCCGGTGAACATGCCCTTGTCCGGGTCCGGGCCGGGGCGCGTGTCCGTACCCCGGTTCGGGTCCGTCGTGATGGTGGCCCTGGTGAGCCGGGGCGCGAGGAGTCGCCCGGCGCGGATCGCCAGTTGGGGTTCGGTGCCTGCCAGGGCCCGGGGCAGCAGCCCGGTCACGGCGGCCGGGTCGTCGGTGTCGATCAGCAGGAAGCGGTCCGGGTGCTCGGACTGGGCCGAGCGGACGAGGCCGCGGACGGCGGCACCGGTGAGGTCGGTGACCTCCTCACCGGCCGCCGTGGAGACCGCGCCCCGGGTGACGAGGACGAGCCGGGTGCCGTCGTCCCAGCGCGGATCGGCCAGCCACTCCTGGACGAGCCGCAGGGCGTCGTCCAGTGCGGTGTGTACGGATGCGGCGTCGGGCGGGGAGACAGGGTGCGGGGTGGGGTCGCACCAGGCCAGCACGGCGGCGGGCGACGGTGCTCCCCCGTCCAGCGCGGCACCGAGCGCGGCCGGGTCCGGATAGCTGTCCGCGTCGGGGAAGCCCGACCGATCGCCGAGGGCGGCCCAGTGTCCGAGAGGGGCGGCGGCTGCGGTGTCGGGAGCCGCCGGCCACTGGAGCCGGTAGAGGGATTCCGGGCCGCCGGCCGGGCGGAGGGCGTCGAGATCGACCGGGCGGACGGCGAGCGCCCCGACCGAGGCGACCGGGAGGCCGTTCGGGTCGGTCGCGTCGATCGCCACCGACCCGTCCGGCCGGAAGCCGAGCCGTACCCTGAGCGCGGTGGCCTCGGAGGCGTACAGCCTGACCCCGCTCCAGGAGAACGGCAGCCCGGCGGACGGCCGGTCCGGGCCCGGTCCGCTCGCCGGCCGGTCCCGCAGGAACAGTCCCTGGAGGGCGGCGTCCAGCAGAGCGGGGTGCACGCCGAAGGCGGCGGCGGCCCGGTGCTGGTCCTCGGGCAGGCGTACCTCGGTGAAAATCTCGTCGCCCCGGCGCCAGCCGCCGGTGAGACCGCGGAAGGCGGGGCCGTAGCCGTAGCCGGAGGCGTCGAACCGGTCGTACAGGTCGTCGACGGGGATCGGGACGGCGCCGGGCGGCGGCCAGGAGCCGGGGTCGTCCGGTGCGGGCGGTGGCTTACGGGTCGCGGCGTCGGCGGTGAGTACCCCGGTCGCGTGCGCGGTCCAGTGCGGAGTCGTCGCGTCCTCACGGCAGGAGAACAGGTCCAGGGAGCGGCTGCCGTGCGCGTCCGCCGCGCCGACCCGCACCTGCAGGCGTACGGCGGTGTCGGCGGGGATCAACAGGGGTGACTGGAGCGTCAGTTCCTCGACCGTGTGGCATCCGGCCTCGTCCGCCGCGCGTACGGCGAGTTCCGCGAAGGCCGCACCCGGCAGCAGGACCGTACCGGCCACGGCGTGGTCGGCGAGCCAGGGGTGGGTCCGCAGCGACAACCGGCCGCTGAGCAGCAGTTCACCCGTGTCGGCCAGCTCGGTGGCCGCTCCGAGGAGGGGGTGGCCGGCGGGGTCGAGCCCGGCCGATCCCACATCGGCCGCCGTGGTGAGCGCGGGTTCGGGCCAGTAGCGGCTGCGCTGGAAGGCGTACGTCGGCAACTCGACCCGCCGCGCCCCCGGGAACACCCCCGACCAGTCCACGCCCAACCCCCGCTCCCAGGCACGGCCCACCGCACGCAACACCTGCTCCTGGCCGCCCTCACCGCGCCGGAGCGTCCCCAGTACCGCCGCCTCCACACCGGCGGCCTCCACCGACTCACCCACCGCCACACCCAGAACGGGGTGCGGACTGGCCTCGACGAAGAACCGGAATCCATCGGACAACAGCGCCTCCGTCGCCTTCCCGAGCTCGACGGTCTCGCGCAGATTCCGGTACCAGTACTCCGCGTCCAGACCCTTCGTGTCCAGCCAGCCACCCGTCACCGTCGAGAAGAACGGCACCGCACCGGACTGAGGCGTGATCCCGGCCAGATCGGAAAGCAACTGCTCGCGGATCTCCTCCACATGCAAGGAATGCGACGCGTAATCCACCTCGACACGACGGGCCCGGACCCCCTCACCGGCCAGCGCTTCCAGGAGCCCGGCGACGGCGTCGGCATCGCCTGAAACAACTGTCGAGGAAGGGCCGTTGACCGCCGCGACCGACAACCGGCCGCCCCATCCGGACAGACGCTCCCGCACCACGTCCACCGGCAACGGCACCGAGGCCATGCCACCACGCCCCGCCAACACCCCCACCGCACGAGAACGCAACGCCACCACCCGCGCCCCGTCCTCCAGGCTCAACCCACCCGCCACACACGCAGCGGCCACCTCACCCTGCGAATGACCCACCACGCCATCCACAGCCACCCCGAACGACCGCCACACCTCCGCCAACGACACCATCACCGCCCACAACACCGGCTGCACCACATCAACCCGCGCCAACAACCGCTCCGAACCCAACGCCTCCGCCAACGACCAATCCACATAAGGCGCCAGAGCCCGCTCACACTCCGCCATCCGCCCCGCGAAAACCCCCGACTCCCCCAACAGCTCCGCAGCCATCCCCACCCACTGCGACCCCTGACCAGGGAAAACCAGCACCGAACGGCCGTCGGCCGTGCGGCCGCCGTCCCCCGCTCCCGATGCGTCGTCAGCCATCTCGCCCAGCAGGGTGCGGAGTTGGTCCCGGTCCCCGATCAGCACCCTCCGGCACTCGAAGGCGGTGCGTGTGTTCAGGGCGGACCCGATGTCGCGCGGATCGGATGCGGGGCTGCCGTCCAGGTGGCGGCGTAAACGGTCGGCCTGGGCGCGCAGTGCCTGCGGGCTCTTCGCCGACAGCAGCCAGGGGACCGTCGGCAGGGGGGCACGCTCGGCAGGCGGGCCGTCGTCGTCCTGGGGGGCGTGTTCGAGGATGGTGTGGACGTTGGTGCCGCTCAGGCCGAAGGAGGACACTCCGGCCCGGAAGGGACGGCCTCGGTGCAGCGGCCAGGGTTGCTGCTCGGTCGCGAGGGCCAGGGCTCCGCGTGTCCAGTCGACGTGGCAGGAGGGCCTGCCGACGTGCAGGGTGCGGGGTACCTGCCCGTGCCGCATGGACAGCACCGTCTTGATGACTCCGGCCACCCCCGATGCCGCCTGGGCGTGGCCGAGGTTGGACTTGAGCGAGCCGACCAGCAAGGGCCGTTCGGCGGGCCGGTCCTGGCCGTACGTCGCCAGCAGCGCCTGCGCCTCGATCGGATCGCCGAGCGTGGTGCCGGTACCGTGCGCCTCCACCACGTCCACGTCCGCCGCGGTCAGCCCGGCGTCCGCCAACGCCGCACGGATCACGCGCTGTTGGGAGGGCCCGTTGGGGGCGGAGAGGCCGTTGCTGGCGCCGTCCTGGTTGACGGCGGAGCCGCGTACCACCGCCAGGACCGGGTGTCCGTTGCGGCGGGCGTCCGAAAGCCGCTCCAGCAGCAGGACGCCGACGCCCTCGCCCATGCCCATGCCGTCCGCGTCGTCCGAGAACGCCTTGCAGCGGCCGTCCTCGGCCAGCCCCCGCTGACGCGAGAAGCTGATGAGGGCACCGGGGGTCGCCATCACGGCGACGCCGGCGACCAGCGCGAGCGAGCAGTCCCCGCCGCGCAGCGCCCGACCGGCGAGGTGCAGGGCGACGAGGGAGGAGGAGCAGGCCGTGTCGATGGTCACCGCGGGGCCTTCGAGGCCCAGGGTGTAGGCGACCCGGCCGGATACGACGCTGGGGGCGCTGCCGGTGAGCAGGTGGCCGTCCCCTTCCTCCGACTGGGCGACGACGGCCGCGTAGTCGGCGTAGTTGACGCCGGTGAACACTCCGGTGCGGCTGCCGCGCAGGGCGGCCGGGTCGATGGCCGCGCGCTCGATCGCCTCCCAGGTGGTCTCCAGGAGCAGCCGCTGCTGCGGGTCCATGGCCAGGGCCTCGCGCGGCGAGATGCCGAAGAACTCCGCGTCGAAGTCGGCCGCATCGTGGAGGAAGCCCCCGTGCCGGGTCGTCGAGGTGCCGGGGTGGTCGGGGTCGGGGTCGTAGAGGGCTTCGATGTCCCAGCCCCGGTCGGTGGGGAGGTCGGAGACGGCGTCGCCGCCGTCGGCAAGGAGGCGCCACAGCTCTTCGGGGGTGCCGATGCCGCCGGGGAAGCGGCAGGCCATGGAGACGATCGCGATCGGTTCGTCGTCGGGCGCGGGCGGATGCGCGGCGGCGTCCGTGACGGAGCGGGCCGGGTCGGAGAGGTGCGGGGCGGAGGGGTCCGGGTCGGTGGTCCGGCGGCCGAGCAGTTCGGTGCGGATCTCCCGGGCGAGCGCGGTGGACGACGGGTGGTCGAAGATCAGGGTGGACGGCAGCCGCAGTCCGGTCGCCGCGTTGAGCCGGTTGCGGAGTTCGACGGCGGTGAGGGAGGCGAAGCCCAGGTCCTGGAAGGCTCTGCCGGGGCGGATCGCGTCCACCGTGGCATGGCCGAGGACGGCTGCGGCGTGGGTGCGGACCAGATCGAGCAGCAGCCGGTGCTGTTCGGATTCGACGAGGGCGGCGAGCCGTTGACGCAGCAGTGCGGCGGCGGGCGCCTCCGCCTCTCCGGCCGTGGCCTCCAGGGCGCGGCGGGCTTCGGGGATGCCGGTGAGCAGCGGGCTGGGGCGGGCGGAGGTGAAGACGGCGGCGAACCGCTCCCAGTCCACATCCGCGACGGTGAGAACGGTCTCGTCGTCGTCGAGCGCCTGGCGCAGGGCGTGGAGGGCGACGTCGGGGGCGATCCGGGGCAGGCCGTGCTGCTCCAGGTTGAACAGGTCGGCGTCCTCTGCGGCGACGCGGTCCTGCCAGGGGTTCTCGGCCTGCCAGATGCCCCAGTCGATGGTGGTGGCGGTGAGGCCGCGTGCCCGGCGGTGCTGGGCCAGGGCGTCGAGGTAGGCGTTGGCGGCGGCGTAGGCGCCGTGGTCGCCGCTGCCCCAGACTCCGGCGATCGAGGAGAACAGGACGAAGGCGTCGAGTTCGCGGTCGAGCAGCGCGTCGAGGTGTTCGGCTCCGGCGGCCTTGGCCGCGACGATCTGCTCGAACGCGGACATCGGGGTGCCGTCCAGCGGGGCGAGCGCCACGAAGGCGGCCGCGTGGACGACCGCGGTGACCGGGTCGCCCGCCGTCTCCAGGCCGGTGAGCAGCTCCGCCACCGCCTGACGGTCCGACAGATCGCAGACGGGCAGGGTCAGTCGTACGCCGAGGGCGGCCAGTTCCGCGGTGAGTTCGGACGCTCCGGGCGCCTGGGGGCCACGGCGGCCGGGCAGGACGAGGTGGGTGGCGCCGCTGCGGGCCAGCCAGCGGGCGAGGTGCGGGCCGACGGCTCCGGTGCCGCCGGTCAGCAGGACGGTGCCCCGGGGCTTCCAGTGCCTCGTGGGGGTGCCGCTCCGGGGGGCGCGCCGGAGGCGGCGGGCGAGGATGCCGGTGGGGCGCAGGGCGAGCTGGTCCTCGCGGCGGACGCCGCCGCCGGTGCCATCGCCGCTCGTGCCGGATCCAGCTGTGCCGACGCCGTTCGCTCCGGTGCCGCCCGTGCCGGATCCGCTCGCACCGGGGCCACCCGTGCTGGGTCCGCCCGTGCCGGGGACGGAGGCCGTCAGTACGGCGGCGAGCCGGGTCCTGGCCCGGGCGTCCAGCTCCGGTGGCAGGTCGATCAGTCCGCCCCAGCGGGCGGACAGTTCCAGTGCGGCCACCAGGCCGGTGCCCCAGACCAGCGCCTGGCGGGGCCGGGTGACCGGGTCGTCCGGGCCCGTGGACACCGCCCCGGTGGTGGCGCACCAGAGGGGTGCCGTGAGGCCGAGGTCGCCCAGGGCCTGCACCAGGGCGACGGTGAGCGCCGTCCCGGTGGGCAGGGCCGGGTGGTCGGGGTGGGGCCGGTCGGCGGCGGCCAGCAGCGACAGCACGCCCGTCGGGACGAGGCCGCCGAGGGCGGTGGCGAGCGTGTCCGCGAGGTCCGTGCGGTGGACGGCGTCGGCTGTGAGTTCCGCCGTGACGACGGTGGCGCCCGCTTCGGTGAGCGCGAGCAGCGGGCCCCGTACCCGAGGGTCTTCGTCTCCGGCGGGCAGGACGACGAGCCAGGTCCCTGCGGGGGCGGCGGCCGACGGGTCGGGCAGGGGCTGCCAGCCGATGCGGTAGCGCCAGGAGTCGATGACGCTCTCGTCGCGCCGTTGTGCGTGCCAGCCGCGCAGGGCGGGGAGTACGGGGGCGAGGGCCTCCTCGTCGACGGCGAGGCGGGCGGCGATCTCGGCCGGGGCGTCGTGGTCGACCATGTGCCAGAAGGCCGTGTCGTGCGGGTCGGCGGCCGCTCCGGTGCCGGGCGCAGTCTCCGGCTCCAGCCAGTAGCGCCGCAGTTGGAAGGGGTAGCTGGGCAGGGCGGTCGGGCGGGCGTCGATACCGGCGTACACCGCGGACCAGTCGACGGCCGCGCCCGCCACCCACAGCTCGGCGGCCGAGCGCAGGGCCCGGCGCAGCCCGCCGTCGTCGCGGCGCAGGGTGCCGACGACCACGGGCGGCTCCACGGCGCCGGTGGCCTCGGCGGTGTCCTGGAGGGCCATGGTCAGGACCGGGTGCGGCGACACCTCGACGAAGACCTCGTGGCCCTGCTCGACCAGGGAGCGTACGGCGGCGTCGAAGCGGACGGTCCCGCGGAGGTTGCGGTACCAGTAGTCGGCGTCCATGACCGTGGTGTCGAGCCGGTCGCCGGTGACGGTGGAGAACAGCGGTGTCCGGGCCGGGAGCGGGCGTACGTCGGCGAGCGCGGTCAGCACCTCGGACCTGATCCGTTCGACCTGGGCCGAGTGGGAGGCGTAGTCCACGGGTACGGACCGGGCCCGTACGCCCTGTGCGGCGCAGCGGGCGAGCAGCGCGGCGAGGGCCTCCGGCTCTCCCGAGACCACCACGGCGGCGGGCCCGTTGACGGCGGCCACCGACAGCTTCCCGGCCCAGGGGGCGAGCGCGGCGCGGACCTCGTCCTCGGGCAGGGAGACCGCGACCATGCCGCCGAGTCCGGCCAGCGCCCGGATGGCCCGGCTGCGCAGGGCGACGACCTTCGCGCCGTCCTCCAGGCTCAGCGCTCCCGCCACCACGGCGGCGGCGATCTCTCCCTGGCTGTGCCCGACCACGGCGTCGGGCCGGACGCCCCAGGACTCCCAGTGCGCGGCCAGGGACACCATCACCGCCCACAGCACCGGCTGCACCACGTCCACCCGTTCCGGGTCGGGCGCCCCGGGCGCTCCCTCCAGAACGGCGGGGAGCCGCCAGTCGACATGGGCGGAGAGCGCGGCGTCGCAGGCGGCGAGACGGTCCCGGAAGGCGGGGCTGGTGGCGAGCAACTCCCGGGCCATACCGGTCCACTGGGAGCCCTGACCGGGGAACACCAGTGCCGTCCGGCCCTCGACGACCCGGCCGGTGCCCATGACGACATCGGCGGGGACGGCGTCGGAGGAAGCGGTGGCGTCGGAGGAGGTGGCGTCCGGGGGCGTGGCGGGGAGGTCCGTGCCCGGGGCGGCGGGGAGGTCCGGAACGGGTGCCGTGGAGAGGTCCGGAACGGGTGCCGTGATGAGGTCCGGGACAGGTGCGGTGGAGACGTCCGGAGCAGGTACGGCGGGGAGCTCCGGGACAGGTGCGGACACGGCGGCGAGTCCGTTCAGCAGGGCGTGGTGATCGGCGCCGATCACCACGGCCCGGTGCTCGAAGGCGGACCGGGTGGCCGCCAGCGAGAAACCGATGTCGGCCGGCCGTGCGGGCGAGCCCGTGGCGAGCCGGGCGCGCAGTCGGGCCGCCTGGTCCCCGAGCGCGGCGGCGGTGCGGCCGGACAGCACCCAGGGCAGCACGGCCCCGGGCGCGCCCGTCGGCTCCGCCGACGGTCCATCGATCCGTGCTTCCGGCGCGCCGGTGACCGTTTCCGGCCCGCCGGCCGCTTCCGGTGCCGACTCGGCCGGTTCCGGCGCCGGTTCAGCCGGTGCCGGTGCCAGCTCGACCGGCTCCGACTCCGGTGCCGGTGCCGGTTCCGGTGCCTGTTCGAGGACGAGGTGCGCGTTGGTGCCGCTCATGCCGAACGAGGACACCCCGGCCCGGCGCGGCCGGTCGACGGCGGGCCAGGCGCGGGCCTCGGTGAGGAGTTCGACGGCGCCCGAGGACCAGTCGGCGTGCGGGGTGGGCGCGTCCAGATGCAGGGTGCGCGGCAGGACACCGTGCCGCAGGGCGAGGACCGTCTTGATGACCCCGGCGACCCCGGCGGCGGCCTGGGTGTGCCCGATGTTCGACTTCAGCGAACCCAGCCACAACGGGCGGCCGGCAGGCCGGTCCTGGCCGTACGTGGCCAGCAGCGCGTCGGCCTCGATCGGATCGCCGAGCGTGGTGCCGGTACCGTGCGCCTCCACCGCGTCCACGTCGGACGCCGTCACGCCCGCGTCCGCCAGCGCCGCCCGGATCACCCGCTGCTGGGAGGGGCCGTTGGGGGCGGTCAGGCCGTTGCTCGCACCGTCCTGGTTGACCGCCGAACCGCGCAGCACGGCCAGCACCGTACGGCCGTTGCGGCGCGCGTCCGACAGCCGCTCCAGCAGCAGCATCCCCACGCCCTCGCCCCAGCCGGTGCCGTCCGCCGCCGCCGCGAACGGCTTGCAGCGGCCGTCGGGGGACATCGCGCCCTGCCTGCTGAACTCGACGAACACCGCCGGAAGCGCCATCACGCTGACGCCGCCGGCGAGCGCGAGCGAGCACTCACCCGCCCGCAGGGCCCGCGCCGCGAGGTGCAGCGCCACCAGCGAGGCCGAACAGGCGGTGTCCACGGTGACGGCGGGGCCTTCCAGGCCGAGCGCGTAGGACACCCGTCCGGACATCACGCTCATCGAGTTCCCCGTCATCAGGAACCCCTGGACGGCCTCGGCGGCTCCCGGACCCAGCGTCGCGTACCCCTGGTCGATGGCCGCCGCGTACACCCCGGTACGGCTGCCCCGCAGGGTGAGCGGGTCGATGCCGGCCTGTTCGACGGCCTCCCAGGACGCCATCAGCAGCAGCCGCTGCTGCGGGTCCATGGCGACCGCCTCACGGGGCGAGATGCCGAAGAACTCCGGGTCGAAGTCGGCCGCGCCCTCCAGGAACGCGCCCCGCCCGGGGACCGTGCCGCCGGACGGCCAGACGGACTCCCAGCCCCGGTCGCCGGGAACGGCCGCGACGGTGTCGCGGCCGTCGGCGAGCAGGTCCCACAGGTCTTCCGGGGTGCGGACACCGCCGGGGAAACGGCAGGCCATGGACACGATCGCGATGGGCTCACTCGTACGGGCCTCGGCCTCCCGCAGCCGCTGCCGGGTGTTCCGCAGGTCGATGGTCACCCGGTTGAGGTAGTCGCGCATCCTCTGGTCGCTCACTGGACACCGCTGCTTTCGTCTCGGGCTGCTCGGGTCTCGTCTCCGGGTGCGCGGGGTGCGCGCACGGCGCGTACGCAAACGGCGTGAAGTACAAGGAAGTTCGGGAGTACGCGGACGGCCGGGAGTACGCGTACGGCGTGGGGCGCACGGACCGGTGCCCCGCTCATGCCGGCCCCAACTGGCGGTCGATGTAGTCGAACATCTCGTCGTCGGTGGCCGCCTCGATCAGTTCGGGGGCCAGCTCCTCCGCTCCGTCCGTGGGGCGGGCGGTGGCGGCCGGTGTCCCGCCGGGCAGCGGGCGGGCCAGCACTTCCCTTATGCGGGCGGCGAGTTCGTCGCTGACACCGTCCGGCGGCAGGGCGTCGAGCAGGGTCTCCAGGGTGTCGAGCCCGGCCCGGACCGCCGCGTCCGCGGTCGGGCGGGCGGCGGTGGCCCGCCCGGCGAGGTGCCGGGCCAGCGCCTCCGGGGTGGGGTGGTCGAAGACGAGCGCGGGCGGCAGCCGCAGCCCGGTCGAGGAGGCCAGCCGGTTGCGCAGTTCGACCCCGGTGAGGGAGTCGAAGCCGACGTCCTTGAACGGGCGGGCCGGGCGGACCAGGTCGGGCGAACTGTGGCCGAGCACCGCAGCGGCGGTGCCCCGCACCAGGTCGAGCAGGGTCCGGTGCAGCTCGGCCTCGGGCAGCTCGGCGAGCTGCCGGGCCATCGAGCGGGCCGGTGCGGCGGCGGGGGCCGCGGTGGTACGGGCGGGGCGGACCAGTCCGCGGAGCACGGCGGGCAGCCGGTCGTCCGCCCGCAGCGCGGACGGGGCGATCCTGGCCGCGAGCCGGTAGGCGTACGGGGAGTCCAGCGCCGCGTCGAACAGGGCGAGGCCCTCCACCGAGGTCAGCGCGCCCGCCCCGGTGCCCCGGCCCGCGTCCACCCCTGCGGTCATCCCGCTGCGCTCCTCCCACAGGCCCCAGCCGATGGACAGTCCGGGCAGTCCCTCGGCCCGGCGCTCGGCGGCGAGGGCGTCGAGGACGGCGTTGGCGGCGGCGTAGTTCGCCTGCCCCGCCGCACCGAACTGGGCGGCGCCCGAGGAGAACAGGACCAGCGCCGCGAGGTCGAGGTCCCGGGTGAGTTCGTGGAGGGCCAGCGCCGCGTCCGCCTTGGGCCGCAGGACGCGGTCGAGCCGGTCCGGGGTCAGGCCGGTGACCGTGGCGTCGTCCAGGACACCGGCCGCGTGGACGACGGCGGTCAGCGGGTGCGCGGCGTCCACCGACCCGAGCAGGGCGGCGAGCGCGGCGCGGTCGGCGGTGTCGCAGGCGGCGACGGTCACCGACGCCCCGAGCCCGGTCAGCTCCCGCACCAGCTCCGGAATTCCGTCGGCGGAGCCACCCCGGCGGCCCGCCAGCAGCAGGTGCCGGATGCCGTGCGCGACGACCAGGTGCCGGGCCAGGAGCCGCCCCAGGGTGCCGGTGGCCCCGGTGATCAGGACGGTCCCCTCGGGGTCCGGGGGCGTGGGGAGCAGCAGGACGTTCTTGCCGACTCCCCGGGCCCGGCTGAGCGAGCGCAGGGCGGCCGGGGCCTCCCGGACGTCCCAGCCGGTGACGGGCAGGGGGCGCAGGACGCCCTGCTCGAACAGGCGCAGGACGTCGGTGAGCATCTCTCCGATCCGCTCCGGGCCGGCCTCCATCAGGTCGAACGCCCGGTAGCGCACCCCGGGGTGCAGGCGGGCGACCGCCTCGGGGTCGCGGACGTCGGTCTTGCCCATCTCCACGAACCGGCCGCCGTTCGGCAGCAGCCGCAGACCGGCGTCGACGAACTCCCGCGCCAGACTGTCCAGTACGACGTCGACGCCGCGCCCGCCGGTGGCCGTCAGGAACTTCTCCGCGAAGTCGGTGGTCCGGGTCGAGGCGATGTGCGCGTCGTCCAGCCCACCGGCCCGCAGAACGTCCCACTTGGCGGGCGAGGCCGTCGCGAACACCCGCGCCCCGGCGTGCCGGGCGAGCTGGACCGCCGCCATGCCGACACCGCCCGCTCCGGCGTGGACCAGGACCGATTCCCCGCGCCGCAGCCCCCCGAGGTCGAAGAGGCCGTAGTAGGCGGTGAGGAACACCACCGGCACGGAGGCCGCGCGGGCGAAGGACCAGCCCGCCGGTATCCGGGCGACGGTACGGCGGTCGGCGACGGCGGTCGGGCCGAACGCGCCCCCGAAGATCCCCATCACCCGGTCCCCGGGCGCCAGGTCGTCCACCCCCGGGCCCACCTCGATGACGGTCCCGGCGCCCTCGCTGCCCAGGCCCTGCTGTTCGGGGTCGGGGTCCAGGCCGAGCGCGGCGATGACGTCGTGGAAGTTCAGCCCGGCGGCGCGCACCGCGATCCGTACCTCGCCCTTGCCCAGCGGGGCGAGGGCCTCGGGAGCGGGCTTGGCCGTGATGTCCTCCGGGGAGCCCCGGCCGTCGGTGGTGAGCCGCCAGGCCCTGCCGTCCGGCAGGGACAGCGTGCCGTCCGGCCGTCCGCCGCGCACCAGCCGGGGCAGCAGGGGCGGCCCGGTCCGCAGCGCCAGCTCGGGTTCCCCGGCGGCGAGCGCGGCGGGCAGCAGGTCCGCCGGATCGGCGGTCCCGGCCGCGTCGACGAGGACGAAGCGCCCGGGGTGCTCGGCCCGCGCGCTGCGTACCAGGCCCCACAGGGCGGCCTGGGCGGGATCGACGGGCCGGTCGACCGGCCCGGTGCGGACCGCGTCCCTGGTGAGCAGCGCCAGCCGGGCCCCGGCGAACCGCTCGTCGGCCAGCCACTGCTGTACGAGGGCGAGGCCCCGGTGCGCGGTGGCCCGGACCCGGTCGGCGGCGTCGGGCAGGTCGGCGGTGGCGACGGCCGCCACGATCACCTCGGGAAGGGCTGCGCCCGCTTCGAGGGCGGCCCCCAGGGTGTCGAGGTCCTGCCACGACACCGCGCCGGGGACGGCATCGCCGAGGGCGCCCCAGGAGGACGGGGCACTGTCGGCGGGGCCGGCGGCCGGCGTCCAGTCGAGGCGGTACAGCAGGTCGGTGTGGGCGGACGTGGGGAGCGGCCCGCCCTCGGCCGGAGGCCGCAGCAGCAGGGACTCCACCCCGAGCACCTGACGGCCCGACAGGTCGTGGGCGTGCAGGGTCACGGCGTCCGGAGCGTCGGCGGCGAGCCGTACCCGCAGTGTGGTGGCCCCGCCGATCCCGCCGGTCACCCCGTTCCAGCTGAAGGGCAGCCGGGCCCGGCCGTCCTGGTCGGGCAGCAGTGCGGCGGTCTGGAGGGCCGCGTCCAGCAGCGCGGGGTGCAGTACGCATCCGGCGGCGTCGGCGTGCTGCGGCTCCGGCAGCACCACCTCCGCGAACACCTCGCCGCCCCGGAGCCATGCGGCACGGATCCCGCGGAAGGCGGGGCCGTAGTGGTGACCTGCCTCCGCGAAGCGCTCGTAGAGGTCGCCGGTCTCCACGGGTTCGGCACCGGCCGGCGGCCAGCTCAGCAGACCGGCCGGGTCCCCGGCGGGCCGGGGCGCCAGCGTCCCGGTGGCGTGCTCGGTCCAGGGCACGTCGGCGTCCCGCGCCGTACGCGCGAAGACGCTGAGCCGCCGTCGGCCGTCGCCGTCGGGCGCGGCGACCCGGAGCTGGAGGTGGACGGCGCCCTCGTCCGGGAGCGCGAGTGCCGATCCGAGGGTGAGCTCCTCGACCACCGGGCACTCCGCCTCGGCCCCGGCACGCAGCGCGAGTTCGAGAAAGGCCGTGCCGGGGAAGAGGACGACGCCCGACACCGCGTGGTCGGCGAGCCAGGGGTGGGTGTCCAGCGAGATCCGGCCGCTGAGCAACAGCTCATCGGCGTCCGCGACCTGCGTCGCCGCGCCGAGCAGCGGGTGCCCGGTCGTGGCGAGCCCCGCCGAGGCGACATCCCAGCTGGTGGTCGGAACGTCGAGCCAGTAGCGGCTGCGCTGGAAGGCGTACGTCGGCAACTCGACCCGCCGCGTCCCCGGGAACACCCCCGACCAGTCCACACCCAGTCCGCGCTCCCAGGCACGGCCCACCGCACGCAACACCTGCTCCTGGCCGCCCTCACCGCGCCGCAGGGTGCCGAGCACCGCGGCGTCCACACCCGCCGCCTCCACCGACTCCCCCACCGCGACACCCAGAACGGGGTGCGGACTGGCCTCGACGAAGAACCGGAACCCATCGGACAACAGCGCCTCCGTCGCCTTCCCGAACTCGACGGTCTCGCGCAGATTCCGGTACCAGTACTCCGCGTCCAGACCCTTCGTGTCCAGCCAGCCACCCGTCACCGTCGAAAAGAACGGCACCGCACCGGACTGAGGCGTGATCCCGGCCAGATCGGAAAGCAACTGCTCGCGGATCTCCTCCACATGCGAGGAGTGCGACGCGTAATCCACCTCGATCAACCGCGCCCGCACCCCTTCGGCGACAAGCCCCTCCACCAGCTCTGCGACGGCGTCCGCATCACCCGAAACCACCGTCGACAAAGGGCCGTTGACCGCCGCGACCGACAACCGGCCGCCCCACCCGGACAGACGCTCCCGCACCACGTCCACCGGCAACGGCACCGACGCCATGCCACCACGCCCCGCCAACACCCCCACCGCACGGGAACGCAACGCCACCACCCGCGCCCCGTCGTCCAGGCTCAAACCGCCCGCTACGCAGGCAGCGGCCACCTCACCCTGCGAATGACCCACCACCCCGTCGACGGCCACCCCGAACGACCGCCACACCTCCGCCAGCGACACCATCACCGCCCACAACACCGGCTGCACCACATCCACCCGGCCCAGCAGACGCTCCGACTCCAACGCCTCCGCCAACGACCAATCCACGTAAGGCGCCAGAGCCCGCTCACACTCCGCCATCCGCCCCGCGAAAACCCCCGACTCCGCCACCAGCTCCGCAGCCATCCCCACCCACTGCGACCCCTGACCCGGGAAAACCAGCACCGAACGGCCGGAGGCCAAGCTGTCGCCGGACAGCGCGGCCCTCTGTGACAGCGCGGTCAGGTGCTCGGCGAGGTTCTCCTCCGTGCCCACGAGCGCCGCGCGGTGGCCCAGTGCGCTGCGGCCCGTGGCCAGGGAGAAGGCCACGTCCGCCGCTCGGACGCCCGACCCGTCGGTGATCCGGGCCGACAGCGCGGCGGCCTGGGCGCGCAGCGCCTCCGGAGTGCGGGCCGAGAGGAGCAGGGGTACGGCGGCGGGCACGCTCTCCCGTGCTGCGGGCTCCGGTTCCACGGGCTCGGGTCCTGCGGACTCCGGGGTCCCCGGCCTGTCGACGAGCCGGCCTGCGGCGGCTGCTGTCGGGTCGGCCGGGGCCTGTTCGAGGATGACGTGGGCGTTGGTGCCGCTGACGCCGAAGGAGGAGACACCCGCGCGGCGCGGGCGGCCCGTGTCGTCCCACGTACGGGCCTCCGTCAGCAACTGCCCTGCCCCCGCCGCCCAGTCCACCTCGGGCGTCGGCCCGTCCACGTACAGCGTCTTGGGCATCACCCCGTGCCGCAGGGCGAGTACGGACTTGATGACCCCCGCCACACCGGCGGCTGCCGAGGCGTGTCCGATGTTGGACTTCAGTGAGCCGATCCAGACGGGACGGTCGCCGGGCCGGTCCTGCCCGTACGTCGCCAGCAGGGCCTGCGCCTCGATCGGGTCACCCAGCCTGGTCCCCGTACCGTGCGCCTCCACCACGTCCACATCCGACGCCACCAGCCCCGCGTCCGCCAACGCAGCCCGGATCACCCGCTGCTGGGAGGGGCCGCTCGGCGCCGTCAGGCCGTTGCTCGCGCCGTCCTGGTTGACCGCCGAACCGCGCACCACCGCCAGCACGGGATGCCCGTTGCGGCGGGCGTCCGACAGCCGCTCGACCAGCAGCATCCCCACGCCCTCCCCGAAGGCGGTCCCGTCGGCTGCCGCCGCGAAGGACTTGCAGCGGCCGTCCGGGGCGAGCCCGCCCTGCCGGCTGAACTCCACGAAGAGTTCGGGGCTGCACATCACGTTGACACCGCCGGCCAGGGCGAGCGAGCACTCGCCCGACCGCAGCGCCCGGACCGCGAGATGCAGGGCCACCAGCGAGGACGAGCACGCCGTGTCCACGGTGACGGCGGGGCCTTCCAGGCCGAAGAAGTAGGCCAGGCGTCCGGAGACGATGCTTCCCGAGTTTCCGGTGCCGAGGAACCCTTCGACGTCCTCGGGGATGTAGGGCAGCAGCCGGGCGGCGTAGTCCTGCTGCATCAGGCCGACGTACGTGCCGACCGGGGCGCCGCGCAGGGTGGACGGGTCGATGGCCGCGCGCTCGAAGAGTTCCCAGGTGGTCTCCAGGAGCAGCCGCTGCTGCGGGTCCATGGCCAGGGCCTCGCGCGGCGAGATCCCGAAGAACTCCGCGTCGAAGTCGGCCGCGTCGTGGAGGAAGCCCCCGTGCCGGGTGTAGGAGGTTCCGATGCGCTCGGGATCGGGGTCGTAGAGCGTGTCCAGGCTCCACCCCCGGTCGGTGGGGAACCCGGAGATGCCGTCGCGGCCCTCGGCCAGCATCCGCCACAGGTCCTCGGGTGAGCGGACACCGCCGGGGAGGCGGCAGGCTGCGGAGACGATGGCGATCGGGTCGTCGTCCGCGTCCTGGTTCCGGCCGGCCGGCCTCGCGGGTGCGGAGGGTGCGGGGGCCGTCGTCGTGGCCGCTGCCGGGGCCGTGAGTCCGGCGCCGAGGAAGTCCGCGAGCGCCGCCGGGGTCGGGTGGTCGAACACCAGGCCCGCGGGCAGGCGCAGGCCGGTGGCGGTGTTCAGGCGGTTGCGCAGTTCCACCGAGGCCAGCGAGTCGAATCCCAGTTCGCGGAAGGCCCGTCCGGGGTCGAGGGTGTCCGGGGAGGGGTGGCCGAGGACGGCCGCCGCATGAGTGCGGACGAGTTCGACGAGCAGCCGGGTCCGTCCGCCCGCGTCGAGGGCCGCGAGGCGGTGGCGGAGGGCGTTGTCGTCGGCCGCCGCCTCCGTGCCCGTGGCCGCCCGGCGCGGCGGGGTGCGCACCAGGCCGCGCAGCAGCGGTGGCAGGGTGCCGGCGCCGGCCGCGGACCGGAGGGCGGCGGTGTCGAGGCGCATCGGGACCAGGGCGGCCCGGTCCACGGTGAGGGCGGTGTCGAAGAGCGCGAGTCCCCGCTCGGTGGAGAGGGGCGGCATCCCGGACCGGGCGAGGCGGCGTACGTCGTCCTCGTCCAGGTGTCCGGTGAGGGTGCTGGGCTGCTCCCACAGGGTCCAGGCCAGCGACTGTCCCGCCAGTCCCGCCGCCCGGCGCCGGACGGCGAGGGCGTCGAGGAAGGCGTTGGCGGCGGCGTAGTTGGCCTGTCCGGGGCCGCCGAAGGTGCCCGCGGCCGAGGAGAAGAGCACGAAGTGGGTGAGGTCGAGGGCGCGGGTCAGTTCGTGCAGGTGCAGGGCGGCTTCGGCCTTGGGGCGCAGGACGGCGTCCACGCGTTCGGGCGTGAGCGCGGTGACGACGCCGTCGTCGAGGGCGCCCGCCGTGTGGATCACGGCGGTCAGCGGGTGGGCGGGCGGCAGGTCCGCGAGGACGGCGGCCAGCGCGTCCCGGTCGGCGGCGTCGCAGGCGACGACGGCGATCTCGGCGCCCAACTCGGCTATCTCGGAACGCAGTTCCTCCGCTCCGGCGGCGGCCGGGCCACTGCGGGAGAGCAGCAGCAGATGCCGGACGCCGTGCCCGGTGACCAGGCGGCGGGCGATGTGGGAGCCGAGCAGGCCGGTGCCGCCGGTGATCAGGACCGTACCGTCCGGGTCGAAGGACGGGAGGGGCCCGGCCGCCTCCTCCGAGGGGTCCGGGGCGTTCCCGGGGACCCGGACCAGCCGGGGTACGCGGACGTCGCCGCCGCGCACCGCCAACTCCGGTTCCGCCGAGGCGAGGGCGGCGTCGGCGCCCGGTGAGGTGCCGTGCTCGTCGTCGGCGTCGAGGTCCAGCAGGGCGAAGCGCCCGGGATGTTCGGAGCGGGCCGAGCGGACCAGCCCCCAGAGCGCGCTGTGCGCGGGGTTGCGTACGTCCTCCTCTTCCCCGGCTCCTCCGGCGCTGACCGCGCCCCGGGTGGCGAACACCAGGCGCGCGCCCGCGAAGCGGTCGTCGGCGAGCCAGGTCTGTACGTCGGTGAGGGCCTGGTGGACGGCGGCGCGGACCGCGGCGGCCGGTCCGGTCGCGTCCGGCCTCCCGCAGAGGAGCAGGACCGTGCTGGGCACCGGGGCTCCGGCGTCGACGGCGGCCGTCAGGGTGGCCAGGTCGGCGGTGCGGTGGACGGGTGCGCCGCCGGAACGCGGGGGCGCGGTGACCCATTCCGTGGCGTAGAGGTCCTGGTGGCGGCGGCCTTCAGACGCTCGGTCGGCGCCCAGGGCGAGGGTTCCGGCGGGCCGCAGGACCAGCGCGTCGACGGTCGCCACGGGGGCACCGGTCGCGTCGGCGACGGCGAGCGTCACCGCGTCGGGTCCGGCCGGGGCGAGCCGGACGCGGATCACCCCGGCGCCGGTGGCGTGCAGGGTGACACCGTTCCAGGAGAACGGCAGCCGTCCCCCGGGGTGGGCGTCCGCGCCGGGGGCGCCGGGCACGCCGGTGGCGTGCAGGGCCGCGTCCAGCAGGGCCGGGTGCAGGCCGAAGCGGTCGGCGTCGGGGGCGGGCACGGTGGCCTCCGCGAACAGTTCGTCGCCGCGCCGCCAGGCCGCGCGCAGACCCTGGAAGGCGGGGCCGTAAGCGAATCCGCCCGCCGCGAAGCGGTCGTACAGCCCGTCGAGGTCGAGGGGTTCGGCGCCGGGCGGCGGCCACGGCATCGGTCCGTCGGCCCCGGTGGCTTCGGCGCCGGTGGCTTCGGCGCCGTCCGGGGCCAGGACGCCTTCGGCGTGCCGGGTCCACGCGTCGTCGGGGTCTCCGTCGGCGGGGGTGTCGGGCCGGGAGTGCAGGCTGAGCGGTCGGTGGCCCAGGGAGTCGGGGGCGCCCACGGTGAGGCGCAGTACGGTGCCGCCGTGCTCGGGCAGCACCAGGGGGGCCTCCAGGGTGAACTCCTCGACCCTGGGGCACCCGACGCGGGCTCCGGCCTGGAGTGCGAGTTCCAGGAAGGCGGTGCCCGGGAGGAGTGCCCGGCCGCCGACGGCGTGGTCGGTGAGCCACGGGTGGGTACGGGCCGAGAGGCGGCCGGTGAGGAGCAGGCCGTCGCTGTCGGCGAGGACGACGACGGCGCCCAGCAGCGGATGGCCCGCGGGGGTCAGTCCGGCGGAGCCGACGTCGGCGGTGGGCGCGGCGCCGTCCTCCAGCCAGTACGGGGCGCGTTGGAAGGCGTAGGTGGGCAGCTCCACCCGTCCGGGGCGGCGGCCGGTGAAGACGGTGTCCCAGTCCGGGGAGACTCCGCGCAGGTGGAGTTCGGCCAGGGACTCGGTGAACCGGCGCGGGCCGCCGTCGTCGCGGCGCAGGGTGCCGAGGGCGGTGGCGTCGGCGCCCGCGTCCTCGACGGTCTCCAGCATGCCGACGGTGAGGACCGGGTGCGGGCTGCTCTCCAGGAGGACCTGGTAGCCGTCCGCGAGCAGGGCGCGGGTGGCCTGTTCGAAGCGGACGGTGCCGCGCAGGTTCCGGTACCAGTAGTCGGAGTCGAGGACGGTGGTGTCCTCCAGCAGCGCGCCGCTGACCGTGGAGTAGAAGGGCACGGCGGACGGACGCGGGGTCACCCCGTCCAGCTGGGCGAGCAGTTCCGTGCGGAGGTCCTCGACGTGGGCGCTGTGCGAGGCGTAGTCGACGGGGATGCGCCGGCTGCGGATGTCCAGGGCCGTGGTCCGGTCGAGGAAGGCGTCGAGCGCGTCGGTGTCGCCGGAGACGACGGTGGAGGCGGGGCCGTTGACGGCGGCGACGGAGAGCCGCCCGGCCCAGGGGGCGAGGTGTCCGGTGACCTGCTCGGCGGGCAGGGCCACCGAGGCCATGCCGCCGCGTCCGGCCAGGGCGCGGATGGCCCGGCTGCGCAGGGCGACGATCCGTGCGGCGTCGTCCAGGGAGAGGGCTCCGGCGACGCACGCGGCGGCGATCTCGCCCTGGGAGTGGCCGATGACGGCGCCGGGGGTGATGCCGTGGGAGCGCCACAGTTCGGCGAGGGAGACCATGACGGCCCAGAGCACCGGCTGCACCACGTCGACGCGTTCGGCCGGCGGGGTGCCGGGGGCGCCGCGCAGGACGGCTTCCAGGGACCAGTCGACGTAGGGGGCCAGGGCGGCCTCGCACTCCGCGACGCGGGCGGCGAAGGCGGGGGCGGAGTCGAGGAGTCCGAGGGCCATGCCGGCCCATTGGGAGCCCTGCCCGGGGAAGACGAGGGCGACCTGTCCGCCGGTTCCGGCGGTGCCGCTGACCAGGCCGGGGACGGTGCGTCCGGCCGCCAGGGCGTCGAGGCCGTCCCGGAACTCCTCGGGGCGGGCCCCGATCAGGACCGCCCGGTGCTCGTGGGCGGCCCGGGTCGTGGCGAGGGCGTGGCCGACCTCGGCCGGGCCGGGTCCGGGGTGCGCGTCGAGGTGGTCGCGGAGCCGTGCGGCCTGGGCGCGCAGGGCTTCGGCGGTACGTCCCGAGAGCACCCAGGGGAGGACGGGCGGCGGTGTGCCGTGCGGGGCCGGGGTGTGCCGGGGCGTGTCCTGGCCGACGGGGGCGTCGGCGCTGCCCCGGGCGGCCGGTTCTCCGTGTCCGGCGGGGTCCTCGGGGAGTCCGGGGGCGTCCGCCCGCTCGTAGTCCGCCCGTTCGTCGTCCGCCCGTTCGTCGTCCGCCTGCTCCAGGACGACGTGTCCGTTGGTGCCGCTGACGCCGAAGGAGGAGACCGCCGCCCGGCGCGGCCGTCCGGTCTCGGGCCAGGGGGTGTTCGCGGTGACCAGGCGTACCGCGCCCGCCGTCCAGTCGATCTGCGGGGAGGGGTCCTGCGCGTGCAGGGTGGGCGGGACGGTGCCGTGCCGCATGGCCAGGACGGTCTTGATGACGCCGCCGACTCCGGCCGCCGCCTGGGTGTGCCCGATGTTGGACTTCAGCGAGCCGAGCAGCAGCGGTCGGCCGTCCGCGCGGTCCTGCCCGTAGGTGGCCAGCAGGGCCTGGGCCTCGATCGGGTCGCCCAGGGGGGTGCCGGTGCCGTGCGCCTCGACCACGTCCACGTCGGCGGGGGTGAGTCCGGCGTTGGCCAGGGCGTGGCGGATGACCCGCTGCTGGGCGGGGCCGTTGGGGGCGGTGAGCCTGCTGCTGGCACCGTCCTGGTTGACGGCGGTGCCGCGGATCAGGGCGAGGACCGGGTGGCCGTTGCGCCGGGCGTCGGAGAGGCGCTCCAGCAGGAGCATGCCGACGCCCTCGCCCCAGCCGGTGCCGTCGGCGGAGGCGGCGAAGGACTTGCAGCGGCCGTCCCGGGCCAGGCCGCCCTGGCGGCTCATCTCCACGAAGGGGACGGGTGTCGACATGACCATCGCGCCCCCGGCCAGGGCCAGCGTGCAGTCGCCGGACCGCAGGGCCTGGGCGGCGAGGTGGAGGGCGACCAGGGAGGAGGAGCAGGCGGTGTCGACGCTGACCGCCGGGCCCTCCAGACCGAAGGTGTAGGCGACGCGGCCCGAGGCGACGCTGTCGGAGCTGCCGCTGCCGACGTAGCCGGCGACGTCGTCGGGGACCTGGCGCAGCCGTACCGCGTAGTCCTGGTACATCACTCCGGCGAAGACGCCGGTCCTGCTGCCGCGCAGGGTCGCGGGGTCGATACCGGCCCGTTCGAACGCCTCCCAGGTGGTCTCCAGGAGGAGCCGCTGCTGCGGGTCCATCGCGAGTGCCTCGCGCGGGGAGATGCCGAAGAACCCGGGGTCGAAGTGGCCGACGTCGTCGAGGAAGCCGCCGAGGGCGGTGTGGCTGGTGCCCTCGCGCAGTTGTTCCGGGTCGTCCAGGTGGTCGAGGTCCCAGCCCCGGTCGCGGGGGAAGCCGGTGATGGCGTCGGTCCCGTCGGTGACCAGGCGCCACAGGTCCTCGGGGGACCGTACGCCGCCGGGGTAGCGGCAGCTCATCGCGACGACCGCGATGGGTTCGCGGCCCGCTTCCTCCGCTTCGGTCAGGCGGCGGCGGGTGCGGTGCAGGTCCGCCGTCACGCGCTTGAGGTAGTCCCTCAGCTTGTCGTCGTTCACCATCGGGAGCCGCCGTCCTGGTTCGCGTATCGGTTCGGTGTCATGACAGGCCGAGCTCGTTGTCGATGAGGTCGAAGAGTTCGTCGTCGCTGGCGCCGTCCATGCGGTCCTCCAGGGAGCCGGCAGCCGTACCGTCGGCCTCGGCGGCCGCCGGGTCGAGGCGCCCCAGGAGTTCCCGGAGCCGGCCGGCGAGCCGTTCCCGGTCCGCCGGGTCGTCGACGCCGCCGTCGAGTGCGCCTTCCAGGCGGTCCAGTTCGGCGAGGCCGGGGGCCGGGCCGGGTGCGGCGTCGGGGACCAGCTCGGCGGCGAGGTGCGCGGCGACGGCGGACGGGGTGGGGTGGTCGAAGAGCAGGGTGGCCGGCAGGGGGTGGCCGGTGGCGGCGCGCAGCCGGTTGCGCAGCTCCACCGCCGTCAGCGAGTCGAAGCCGACCTCCAGCAGGCCGCGTCCGGGCTCGACCTCGGCCGGACCGCTGTGGCCGAGGACCAGGGCGGCGTGGGTGCGGACCAGGTCGAGGAGGACCCGGCCGCGCCGGGTCTCGTCGAGGGAGCCGAGGCGCTGCTTCAGCGCTTCGGGGCCGTCGGGACCGGTGCCGGTGGCGGGGCCCGCGACCGTGCGCCGGGCGGCGGGGCGCACCAGGCCGCGCAGCAGGGCGGGTACGCCGCCTGCGGCGGCCTGGGCGCGGACGGCGGCGGTGTCGAGCCGCAGCGGCAGGAGCACCGGCTCGTCGACGGTGGCGGCCGTGTCGAACAGGGCCAGTCCCCGGTCCGGTGCGAAGGCGACGATCCCGCCCCGGGCGATCCGTCGCAGGTCGGCCTCCGTCAGCCCGCCGGTCATCCCGGTGCTGTTGGCCCACAGGCCCCAGGCGAGGGAGCGGCCGGGCAGCCCGTCGGCGCGGCGCCGGTGGGCCAGTGCGTCGAGGAAGGCGTTGGCGGCGGCGTAGTTGCCCTGGCCCATGCCGCCGAAGACTCCGGCGATGGAGGAGAAGAGGACGAACTCGGAGAGGGCCTGCCCGGCGGTGAGTTCGTGCAGGTTGACGGCGGCGTCCACCTTGGGGCGCAGGACGAGGGCCAGTTGCTCGGGCGTCATGGTGGCGACGACACCGTCGGCCAGCACCCCGGCCGCGTGGATCACCCCGGTCAGGGGGTGTGCGGGCGGCACGGCGGCCAGCAGGGCGGCCAGGGCGTCGCGGTCGGCGGCGTCGCAGGCGGCGACTTCGGCGTGCGCGCCCAGGGCGGCGAGTTCGGCGACGAGTTCCGCCGCGCCGTCGGCGGCGGGGCCGCTGCGGCTGGTCAGCAGCAGGTGCCGGACGCCGTGTTCGGCGGCCAGGTGGCGGGCGACGTGGGCGCCGATGGCGCCGGTGCCGCCGGTGATCAGGACGGTCCCGTCACCGGACCAGCCGGGGGTGCGGCCGGGGGCGGCCAGCGGTACGCGGGCGAGCCGGGCGGTGTGGACGGCCCCGGCCCGGATCGCGAGCTGGGGCTCCCCCGACGCGAGGGCTTCGGCGAGGACGGCGGGCGGGGTCTCGTGGTCGTCCAGGTCCAGCAGGACGAAGCGGTCGGGGTTCTCGGTCTGGGCCGAGCGGACCAGGCCCCAGAGCGCGGCCGGGGCCGGGTCCGGGACGTCGTCGCCGGTCACCGGCACCGCGCCCGCGGTGACCAGGACCAGCCGGGAGCCGGTCAGGCGCTCGTCGGCCAGCCAGCCGCGCAGCAGGGCGAGGACCGTGGCGAGTCCGTCGTGGACCGCGTCGCGGAGGGTGCCGGGCGGCGCGTGCGGGACGGGTCCGTGCGGGCAGGGGGCCAGGACCAGCCGGGGCGGCTGCTCGCCCGCGTCGAGCAGGGCGGAGAGCGCGGCGAGGTCGAAGACCGTACGGCCTGGGAGCGGCGCGGCGCCGGGCAGGGGGGTCCCGGTGCCGAGCACGGTCCAGGACTCCGGGTCGGGGACGGTGTCCGCCGCCGTCCCGGTGCGCTCGGGCAGGGCGTGCCACTCGGGGCGGAAGAGCTCCTCGTGGTGTCCGGTGCGCGTGGCCCGGAAGCGGTCGGGCGAGACGGGCCGCAGGACGAGCGAGCGGGCCGAGACCACCGGCCGCCCGGTGGCGTCGGTCGCCCGCACGGTGACGGCGTCGCGGCCGGTGGGGGTCAGCCGCAGCCGGAGTTCGGTGGCGCCGGAGGCGTGCAGGCGCACCCCGTTCCAGGAGAACGGCAGCCAGCCCTGCGCGGGTCCTTCCAGTACGTCGAAGACCAGGGCGTGCAGGGCCGCGTCCAGCAGGGCCGGGTGCAGGCCGAACGCGGCGGCGTCCGGCCGCTGTTCCTCCGGCAGGCTCGCGACGGCGTACACCTCGTCGCCGAGCCGCCAGGCCGCGCGCAGGCCCTGGAAGGCGGGGCCGTAGGCGAAGCCGCCGTCGGCGAAGCGGTCGTACAGGCCGTCCGTGTCGAGGGGTTCGGCTCCGGGCGGCGGCCAGGCCTCGGGGTCGCCGTCCGGGCCCTCCGGCTCGAAGAGGTCTGCCGGGCCGGGGTTCCGGGCGGGGGTGAGCAGGCCGCTCGCGTGCCGGGTCCAGGGGGCGTCGGGGCCGTCGTCGGCGGGGCGGGCGTGGACGCTCAGCGGGCGGGTGCCGGAGGCGTCCGGGCTGCCGACGGTGAGCTGGAGGGCAACGGCTCCGCCCTGCGGGAGCACCAGCGGTGCCTCCAGGGTCAGTTCCTCGACCCGGTCGCAGCCGACCTGGTCGCCGGCGCGGACGGCGAGTTCCAGGAACGCGGTGGCGGGGAACAGCACCCCTTCGTAGACGCCGTGGTCGGCCAGCCAGGGGTGGCTGCGGACCGAGAACCTGCCGGTGAAGAGGAAGCCGTCGGAGTCCGCGAGTTCCGTTCCGGCGCCGAGCAGCGGGTGGTCGACGGTCCGGAGTCCGGCCGCGGGCAGGTCCGCGGTGGCCGGACCGGCCGCCAGCCAGTAGCTGCCGCGCTGGAAGGCGTAGGTCGGCAGGTCGACGGCGGGGCGGGACGGGCCACCGGAGTGGACGGCGCTCCAGTCCACCGGGACGCCCGCGACGTGCAGTCGGGCCAGGGCGGTGGCCGCCGCGGGTGCCTCGGGCCGGTCCTTGCGCAGCAGCGGCAGCAGCAGGGGGGTGCCGGTGAGGGCGGCGGTACCGGTGCCTTCGGAGTCTCCGACGGCCGTGGCGGTTCCGGTGGTCCCGGTCAGGCAGTCCTGGCCCAGGGCGGTGAGCGCGCCGTCGGGTCCGAGTTCCAGGAACGCGGTGACACCGTCGCGTTCCAGGTGCCGTACGCCGTCCTGGAAGCGGACGGTGCCGCGCACGTGCTCCACCCAGTAGTCCGGTGAGCCGAGCTGCCCGGAGGTGGCCGGCTCGCCCGTCAGGTCGGAGATCACGGGGATGGTGGCCTCCCCCGGGACGACCTGGGCAACGACCTCGCGGAACTCGCTGAGCATGGGCTCCATGAGGGGCGAGTGGAAGGCGTGGGAGACGCGCAGCCGACGGGTCTTGCGCCCGCGCTCGGCGAGTACGGCGGCGATCTCGTCCACCGCCGCCGCGTCACCGGAGATCACGGTCGAGGCCGGGCCGTTGACCGCGGCGAGGCCGACGGCGCTCTCGCGGCCCGCGAGCAGCGGCAGCACCTCCTCCTCCCCGGCGGCGAGGGCGGCCATCGCGCCGCCCTCCGGGAGAGCCTGCATCAGCCGTCCCCGCGCGACCACCAGCCGTGCGGCGTCGGGCAGGGTGAACACGCCCGCGACATGGGCGGCCGCCAGCTCGCCCACGGAGTGGCCGAGCAGCCGGTCGGGCCGTACGCCCCAGTGCTCGACGAGCCGGAACAGGGCGACGCCGAGGGCGAACAGCGCGGGTTGGGTGTACTCGGTACGGTCCAGCAGACCGTGGTCCGGGTCGCCGGGGCCCGCGTCGATCACCTCCCGCAGCGGGCGGTCCAGCAGCGGGTCGAGTTCCGCGCAGACCGCGTCGAAGGCGTCGGCGAAGACCGGGAACCGCGCGTACAGTCCGGCGCCCATGCCGGTGCGCTGGCTGCCCTGGCCGAGGAAGAGGAAGGCGGTCTTCGCCGCCGGACCGGTGACACCGCTCACCAGGTCCGCCGACGGCTCTCCGGCGGCGAGGGCGGCGAGCCCCTGGAGCAGGGCCCGCCGGTCCGTGCCGGTGAGGGCGGCCCGGTACTCGAAGGTGCTGCGGTTCAGGGCCAGGGAACGGCCCAGGTCCGCGACGGCGAGGGCCGGGTGCCGCTCAACGTGCCGCAGCAGCCGGGCGGCCTGGGCGCGCAGCGCGGAGGCGCTGCGCGCGGAGAGCAGCCAGGGCAGGGCGGGCGCGGTGGTGGGCGCCGGGTTCGGCGCGGGGGTGGCGGGCAGGGACGGGCCGGGGGTGTCGGGGACGGCGGAGGCGTCCTGGACGGCGAGGGCGCGGGGCCGAACGGCGCCGGAGGCCTCGGGGGCGGCGGCCTGCGCCGGTTCGGGGTCAGCGGGCGCTCCGGTCCCGGCCGGTTGGGATACGTCGAGGCCGACGGACGCTCCGGTCCCCGCCGGTTCGGATACGTCGGAGACAGCGGACGCTCCGGCCCCGGTCCGTTCGGACGCGGCGTGAAGGCCGGGCGCGGCGGAGGCGTCCTCCGGAGCCTGCGCCGGGCCGGCGGCCGACGCCGGTGCGGCGGCCTGCGCCGGTGCGGCGGCCTGCGCCGGTGCGGCGGCCTGCGCCGGTGCGGCGGCCTGCGCCGGTGCGGCGGCCTGCGCCGGTGCGGCGGCCTGCGCCGGTGCGGCGGCCTGCGCCGGTGCGGCGGCCTGCGCCGGTGCGGCGGCCTGCGCCGGTGCGGCGGCCTGCGCCGGTGCGGCGGCCTGCGCCGGTGCGGTGGGCTGCGCCGGTGCGGTGGGCTGTTCCAGGATGGTGTGGGCGTTGGTGCCGCTGACGCCGAACGACGACACGGCGGCCCGCCGGGGGCGGCCTGTCTCCGGCCACGGGGTGTCGTCGGTGAGCAGCCGGACCGCACCGGACGACCAGTCCACGTGGGGGGTCGGTGTGTCGACGTGCAGGGTGCGCGGCAGCGCGCCGTGCCGCATGGCCTGGACCATCTTGATGATGCCCGCGACTCCGGCGGCCGCCTGGCTGTGCCCGATGTTCGACTTCAGCGATCCCAGCAACAGCGGCTCCCGCGCACCGCGTTCCCGGCCGTACGTGGCCAGCAGCGCCTGGGCCTCGATCGGGTCGCCGAGACGGGTGCCGGTGCCGTGCGCCTCCACCGCGTCGACCTCGGAGGCCGTCAGCCCGGCGTCCGCCAGCGCGGCACGGATCACCCGCTGCTGGGAGGGGCCGTTGGGGGCGGTCAGGCCGTTGCTCGCGCCGTCCTGGTTGACGGCGGAGCCGCGTACGAGGGCGAGTACGGGGTGGCCGTTGCGCCGGGCGTCCGAGAGGCGTTCCAGGACGAGCAGTCCGGCGCCCTCGGCCCAGGAGGTGCCGTCGGCGGCGGCGGCGAACGGTTTGCAGCGGCCGTCCTCGGCCAGCACCCGTTGCCTGCTGAACTCCACGAACGCGCCCGGGGTCGACATCACGGTGACTCCGCCCGCGAGCGCCAGCGAGCACTCGCCGGAGCGCAGCGACCGGGCCGCGAGGTGGACCGCGACCAGCGAGGAGGAGCACGCCGTGTCGATGGTCACCGCGGGGCCTTCGAGGCCGAGGCTGTAGGAGATCCGCCCGGACGCCACGCTGCCCGCGCTGCCGATGCCGAGGTAGCCCTCGAACTCCTCGGAGGGTTCGGTGACGCGCGACCCGTAGTCGTGGTGGCTGCATCCGACGAAGACGCCGCTCGGGCTGCCCTTGAGCGACAGCGGGTCGATGCCGGCCCGTTCGAAGGCCTCCCAGGAGAGTTCCAGCAGCAGCCGCTGCTGGGGGTCGATGGTCAGCGCCTCGCGCGGGGAGATCCCGAAGAAGGCCGGGTCGAAGCGGTCGGCGTCGTGGAGGAAGCCGCCCTCCCGCGCGTAGGTGCTGCCGACCCGGTCCGGGTCGGGGTCGTAGAGGCCGTCCAGGTCCCAGCCCCGTCCGGTGGGGAAGCCGGTGATCGCGTCCTGCCCGCCCGCGACGAGCTCCCACAGCTCCTCGGGGGTGCTGACGCCGCCGGGGTAGCGGCAGCTCATGGCGACCACGGCGATGGCCTCGTCCTCGGGTACCGCGACGGCCGCGGACGGCTGCCGGGGGATGGCGGGCGCCTCGGTGGCGGGCGACCCCGGCAGTTCGGTGCGCAGGTGTCCGGCCAGGTCCGTGGCGGTGGGGTAGTCGAAGGCCAGGGTCACCGACAGCCGCAGGCCGGTGGCGGCGGCGAGCCGGTTGCGCAGTTCGACGGCGGTCAGCGAGTCGAAGCCGATGTCCTTGAACGCCTGGTCGGGTCCGACCGCCTCGGGCCCTGGGTGGCCGAGCACGGCGGCGACCTCGCGGCGGACCAGGTCCAGCAGCGCCCGGTCCCGTTCCGCCGGGGGCAGTGCGGCCAGCCGCAGGGCGGCGGGCGGCCCGTCGCCGTCGGCCGTGCTCCGGGGCCCGTCCGGGGCGTCGAGCACCTCCCGTACCTCGGGCAGGTCCCCGAGGGCGGGGCTGGGCCGGAGCGCGGTGTACGCCCGGGTGAAGCGGTCCCAGGCGAAGTCCGCGACGAGGACGGCCGTGTCGTCGTGGTCGAGGGCCCGGTGCAGCGCGACCGTGGCCGTGGCGGGGTCCATGGCGGGCAGGCCGTCGCGGATCAGCCGTTCGGCGACCGCTCCGGAGGCGAGGCTGTCGCCGCCCCACAGGCCCCAGGCCACCGAGGTGCCGGGCAGTCCGAGGTCGCGGCGGTGCCGGGCCAGGGCGTCGAGGTAGGCGTTGGCGGCGGCGTAGCTGCCCTGGCCGGTGCCGCCGAGCGTGCCGGCGAGGGAGGAGAAGAGCACGAAGGCGGTGAGGTCGAGCTCCCGGGTCAGTTCGTCGAGGTTGCGGGCGCCGTCGAGCTTGGGGCGCAGGACCCCGGCCGCGCGTTCGGGGGTGATCGTGTCGATCACCCCGTCGTCGAGGACGCCCGCGGTGTGCAGCACGGCGCGCAGCGGGCGCTCGGCCGGAAGGCCGGAGAGCAGGTCCGCCAGCGCGTCGCGGTCGGCGACATCGCAGGCCGCGACGGTGACGGTGGCGCCGAGTCCGCGCAGTTCGGCCAGGAGGTCGTCGGCCCCCGGGGCCTGGGCACCGCGTCGGCTGGTGAGCAGAAGGTGTGCGGTGCCCGTACGGGCGAGCCATCGGGCGATCTGGGCGCCGAGGCCGCCGGTGCCGCCGGTGATCAGGACCGTGCCCTCGGGGGTCCAGTCGCGTGCGGGGGCGGTGTCACCGAGTCCGGCGTGGACGACCCTGCGGCCGTGGAGGCCGGTGGCGCGTACGGCCAGTTGGTCCTCTCCCTCCGGGCCCGTCAGCGCTCCGGCGAGCCGGGTCGCGGCCCGGTCGTCGAGCCGTCGCGGCAGGTCGACCAGGCCGGCCCAGCGCTGCGGGTACTCGACACCGGCGACCCCGCCGAGCCCCCAGACCAAGGCCTGGAGCGTGCTGCCGATCCGGTCGGAGCGGCCGACCGACACCGCGCCCCGGGTGGCGCACCAGAGCGGGGCGCCGGTGCCGAGGTCGCCCAGCGCCTGGAGGAGCGCGACCGTCAGGGTGAGGCCGCGGGGAAGCGCCGATCCCCCGTCGTGGGGCTCCTCGGCCAGGGCGAGCAGCGACAGGAGACCGGCGGGCGGCCCGTCGGTGCGGTCGTGGGCGTCGCGGAGGAGGGCGGCGAAGCGTGTCCGGTCGGTCGCGTCGGGGCCCGCCTCGACCAGGACGGGGGTGGCGCCGTGTCCCCGCAGGGAGTCCACGGCGAACGTGACGGCCGGGTCGTCGGCGGCACCGGCCGGGGCGACGACGAGCCAACTGCCCGTGAGGCGGGGGCGTTCGGGGGTGGGCAGGGGCTTCCAGGCGACCCGGTAGCGCCAGCTGTCGGCGGTCCGGTCGTCGGCCCGGCCGCGCGCCCACGCGGCGAGGGTGGGCACCAGGGAGGCGAGGGAGGACCGCAGTTCCCCGTCCTCGACCCGCAGGGTGGTGGCGAGGCCGTCCAGGTCCCCTCGGTCGACGGCGCTCCAGAAGCCGGAGTCGGCCGGGCCGGCGCCGACCGCGCCGGGGCCGGTCGTGGTGGTGGCGGACCGGTCGGGGGCGGTGGGCTCCAGCCAGTAGCGCTGCTGCTGGAAGGGGTACGTGGGCAGGTGCCGCGTACGGGCTCCGGTTCCGGCGAACACCGTGTCCCAGTCCACCGGCACTCCGCTCACGTGGAGTTCGGTGAGCGCGGCGAGGAAGCGGCCGGGGCCGCCCTCGGTGCGGCGCAGGGTGCCGACGACGGCTCCGTCACCGATCCCGGCCGCTTCGACGGCCTGCTGGAGCCAGACGGTCAGCGCGGGGTGGGTGCTGCACTCGACGAAGACGTGGTGTCCGTCGGCGATGAGCGCGTCGACCGCCCGTCCGAACTCCACGGGGCGGCGCAGGTTCTCGTACCAGTACGCGGCGTCCAGGCCCAGGGTGTCCACGGGGCCGCCGCTGACCGTGGAGTAGAAGGGGATGGCGGATGTCCGGGGCGTGGTGGCGCCGAGCAGGGTGAGCAGTTCCTCGCGGATCTCCTCCACCTGGGGCGAGTGGCCGGCGAAGTCCACACCGGGGACCGGCCAGGTCAGGACGCCCTCCTCGGCGTACCGCTCGCTCAGCCGTTCCAGCGCCGCCGGGTCGCCGGAGACCGTCACCGACGTCGGCCCGTTGACGGCGGCGATGTCGAGCAGTCCGGCGTGGTCGGCGAGCGCTTCGCGTACGGCTTCGGCGGGCTGCGGTACGAACAGCATGCCGCCGCGGCCGGTCAGGGCCAGCAGGGCCCGGCTGCGCAGGGCGACGATGCGGGCCGCGTCGTCCAGCGAGAGGGCACCGGCCACGCAGGCGGCGGCGATCTCCCCCTGGGAGTGGCCGACCACGGCGTCGGGGACGACCCCGTGCGCCCGCCACAGCTCGGCCAGCGACACCATCACGGCGAACAGCACGGGCTGCACCACGTCCACCCGGTCCAGCGGGGGCGCGTCGGGCTCCTCGCGCAGGACGGCGAGCGGCGACCAGTCCAGGTGCGGGGCGAGGGCGCGTTCACAGGCCGCGATCCGGTCGGCGAAGGCCGGGGCGTGGTCGAGCAGTTCCCGGGCCATCCCGGCCCACTGGGACCCCTGGCCGGGGAAGACGAGGACGGTCCTGGACGACCGGGCGACGGTGCCCTCGACCAGGCCGGGCGCGCGGTCCCCGGCGGCCAGCGCCGCCAGGCCGCCCAGCAGGGCCGTACGGTCGTCCCCGACGACGGCCGCGCGGTGCTCGAAGGCGGTTCTGGTGGTGGCCAGCGAGTGGCCGATGTCGGCGGACGACAGCTCCGGATGCTCCGTCAGATACGTGTGCAGCCGCTCCGCCTGGGCCTTCACCGCCTCGGCGGTGCGCCCGGACAGGACCCACGGGACGGCGGTGCGCGGGGTGCCCTCGGCCTTCTCGCCGGGCCCGGCGGGGAGTTCGGGCACCGGCGCGGCGGGCGACGCGGGCGACGGAGGTGCGGGCTCGGCGGGCGGCTGCTCGATGACGACATGGGCGTTGGTGCCGCTCAGGCCGAACGAGGACACCCCGGCGCGGCGCGGCCGGCCGGTCTCCGGCCAGGGTGCGGCCTCGGTCAGCAGCTCGACGGCGCCCGCCGTCCAGTCGACGTTCGGGGACGGCCGGTCGATGTGCAGGGTCCGGGGCAGCTCGCCGTGCGCCATGGCCAGCACCATCTTGATGATGCCGCCGACCCCGGCGGCGGCCTGGGTGTGCCCGATGTTCGACTTCAGCGAACCCAGCCGCAACGGGCGGTCGGCAGGCCGGTCCTGGCCGTACGTGGCCAGCAGCGCGTCGGCCTCGATCGGATCACCCAGCCGGGTACCGGTGCCGTGCGCCTCCACCGCGTCCACGTCGGCGGCCGTCAGCCGGGCGTCGGCCAGCGCGTCACGGATCACCCGCTGCTGGGCCAGGCCGCTGGGCGCGGTCAAACCGTTGCTGGCGCCGTCCTGGTTGATGGCGGAGCCGCGCAGCACCGCGAGCACCGGGTGGCCGTTGCGGCGGGCGTCCGAGAGGCGTTCCAGGACCAGCAGGCCCACGCCCTCGGCCATGCCGAATCCGTCGGCCGAGGCGGCGAAGGACTTGCAGCGCCCGTCCTCGGCGAGCCCCCGCTGGCGGCTGAAGCCGGTGAACGACAGCGGGGTGCCCATCACCGTGGCGCCGCCCGCCAGGGCCAGCGTGCACTCGCCCGAGCGCAGCGACCGCGCGGCGAGGTGGACCGCCACCAGGGACGAGGAGCAGGCCGTGTCCACGGTCACGGCGGGTCCCTGGAGGCCGAGTTGGTAGGCGACCCGGCCGGACAGGACGCTGGTGGAGATGCCCGCGACGAACAGGCCCTCCAGCTCTTCGGGGACCTCGCTCAGGGTGCCGCCGTACCCCTGGTAGGAGGCCCCGGCGAAGACCCCGGTCGGGGTGGAGTGCAGGGTCGTCGGGTCGATACCGGCGCGCTCGATCGCCTCCCAGGAGGTTTCGAGCAGCAGCCGCTGCTGCGGATCCATGGCCAGGGCCTCGCGCGGGGAGATCCCGAAGAAGGCCGGGTCGAACCGGTCCGCGTCCCGGATGAATCCGCCCGCGGCGGCGTAGCTCCTGCCGGGCCGGTCGGGGTCCGCGTCGTACAGCGCGTCGAGGTCCCAGCCCCGGTCGGACGGGAGCCCGGAGACGGCGTCGCGTCCGTCGGCGACCAGGTGCCACAGGTCCTCGGGGGTGCGTACGCCGCCGGGGTAGCGGCAGCTCATGGAGACGATCACGATGGGGTCGTCGTCCTCGGCGGGTGCCGTGGGCGGGAGCTGCCGGGCGGGCGCGGGCTCCTCGGCGGCGCCCAGCAGTCCGGTCTCCAGGTGCCGGGCGAGCGCGGTGGCCGAGGCGTAGTCGAAGACGACGGTGACCGGGAGCCGGAGTCCGGTGGCGGTGTTGAGCCGGTTGCGCATGTCCACGGCGGTCAGTGAGTCGAAGCCCAGGTCGCGGAAGGCGCGGCCGGGGGTGACCGCGTCCGGCGAACCGTGGCCCAGCACGGCGGCCGCGTGGGTCCGGACCAGGTCGACCAGCACCCGGGTCCGCTCGGCCGCGGGGAGGGGCTCCAGCCGGTCGCGCAGCGCCGAGGAGGTCTCCTCGGCCCCGGTTCCGGCAGTCGCCGGTTCGGCGGCCAACGCGGTTCGCACCTCGGGGAGTTCACCGATCAGCGGGCTGGGGCGGGCCGAGGTGAACACCGTCGCGAAGCGGTCCCAGTCGATGTGGGCGACCACGGTCACCGTCTCGTCGTGGTCCAGGACCTGCTGGAGCCCGGTGATCGCGACCGCGGGCGGCATGAAGAGCACGCCGTGACCGCGCAGGTTCTCCTCCACCAGTTCGGCGGCCATCCCGGCCCCGCCCTCGGGGTTCCAGATCCCCCACACCACGGAGGTCGCGGCGAGACCACGGCTCCGGCGGTCCTCGGCGAGGCCGTCGAGGTAGGCGTTGGCGGCGGCGTAGGCGCCGTGGACGGCGCTGCCCCACACCCCGGAGATGGAGGAGAACAGGACGAACGCGTCGAGCGTGTCCCGGTCGAAGAGCAGGTCCAGGTTCCGGGCCCCGCCGGCCTTGGCGTGGAGGGTGTCGGCGAACTCGTCCACGTCGGTGTCGGGCAGGGGCACCAGGAGCCCGGCCCCCGCCGCGTGGAAGACGGTGCTGATCCGGTGGCCGTCCTGTTCGAGGCCGTCCTTCAGGGCGCGCAGGGCGTCCAGGTCCCCGACGTCGCACGAGGCCAGGGTGACCTGCGGGCCGAGGGCGGCCAGCTCCTCGGCGAGATCCCGCGCACCGGGCGCGTCCGCTCCGCCCCGGCTGACCAGCACCAGGTGTCCGGCGCCCCGCCGGGCCAGCCAGCGCGCGATCTGCGCGCCGATCCCGCCGGTGCCGCCGGTGATCAGCACGGTGCCCCCGGGCCGCCAGCTCCGCCCCGGCGCGGTGTCGCCCAGGGCGGACCGGACCAGCCGCCGGCCGTGGCAGCCACCGGCCCGTACGGCCACCTGGTCCTCGTCCCCGGCCGCACCGGCGAGCACCCGGCACAGCCGGGGGCCGGTGTCCGCGTCCAGCACCTCCGGAAGGTCGATGAGACCGCCCCAGCGCTGCGGGAACTCCAGCGCGGCGACCCGGCCCAGCCCCCACAGCAGACTCTGGGCGGCGCTGACCGGGCTCCCGGTGTCCGGGCCCCCGACCGACACCGCGCCCCGGGTCGCCCACCACAGGGGCGCGTCGATCGCGGCGTCACCGAGGGCCTGCACCAGGGCCAGGTTGAGGGCGGTGCCCAGCGGGACGGAGGGGTGGACGGAGTGCGGGCGCTCGTCGAGACCCAGCAGCGACAGCACGCCCGTCACCGGGCCGGGCAGCGCGTCGAGGGAGACACGGAGCCGTTCGGCCAGCACGGCGCGGTCGGCCTCCGCCTCGGTGAGCCGTACGTGGACCACCGAGGCTCCGGCCCGCTCCATGACGTGGACGGCCGCCTCCGACCGGCGCTCCCCGTCCTCGGGCCGGCCGTCCGACGACAGGACGAGCCAGCTGCCCTCCAGCGCGGCGGCCGGGGGGCCTTCGGGCAGGGCCCGCCAGGTCACGCGGTAGCGCCAGGAGTCCACCGCCGAACGCTCGGTGCGCTCGGTGCGCCAGGTGGCGAGCGCGGGGAGCACCACGTTCAGCGGGTCCTCGGGCGCAACCCCGAGGGCCGTGGTGAAGCGGTCCAGGTCGCCCCCGCCCAGGGCGTCCCAGAAGTCGTCGCCCTCCGTCGGCGTCCCGGCCCCGACGCCTGCCGCCGGGGCGGTGTCCTCCAGCCAGTACGGGCGGCGCTGGAAGGGGTAGGTGGGCAGGGGGACGCCGTCCGTACGGTGCCCGGCGAACACCCGGTCCCAGTCGGGCGTCAGACCGCCCGCGTAGGCCTCCCCCAAGGAGGTCAGGAAGCGGTCGAGGCCGCTCTCGCCGCGCCGCAGCGTGCCGACGACGACGGCGGGGCCCTGTGCGGAGCCGGCGGTGTCGGCCCGGTCGGCGGTCTGCTGGACACCGAAGGTGAGCACGGGGTGCGGGCTGGCCTCGACGAAGAACCGGAACCCCTCCCCCAGCAGCGCCTCCGTCGCCTTCCCGAACTCGACGGTCTCGCGCAGATTCCGGTACCAGTACTCCGCGTCCAGACCCTTCGTGTCCAGCCAGCCACCCGTCACCGTCGAGAAGAACGGCACCGCACCGGACTGAGGCGTGATCCCGGCCAGATCGGAGAGCAACTGCTCGCGGATCTCCTCCACATGCGAGGAGTGCGACGCGTAATCCACCTCGACCGACCGCGCCCGTACCCCCTCACCCACCAACTCGTCGACCAGCGCCGTGACGGCGTCCGCGTCGCCTGAAACCACCGTCACCGACGGGCCGTTGACCGCCGCGACCGACAGCCGTCCCGCCCACGGGGCTATGCGCTCCCGCACCTCTCCCACCGGCAACGGGACTGATGCCATGCCACCCCGGCCCGCCAGCACCCCCACCGCACGGGAACGCAAAGCCACGACACGGGCCCCGTCGTCGAGGCTCAGCCCACCCGCTGCACAGGCAGCCGCCACCTCCCCCTGCGAATGGCCGACCACCCCGTCCACGGCCACACCGGACGAACGCCACATCTCCGCCAGCGACACCATCACGGCCCACAGGACCGGCTGCACCACATCGACCCGCGCCAACAACCGCTCCGAGCCCAGCGCTTCCGTCAACGACCAGTCGACGTACGGAGAGAGCGCCCGCTCGCACTCACCCATCCGCCCGGCGAAGACCTCCGACTCCCCCGACAGCTCCGCGGCCATCCCCACCCACTGCGACCCCTGACCGGGGAAGACCAGCACCGAACGGCCCGACGACACCCCCTCGCCCCGCACCAGCCCCGGCACCGAGCGGCCCTCGGCCAGGGCCTTCACGCCGTCGATCAGCCGGTCCTGGCCGGTTCCCACGACCACGGCACGGCGCTCGAAGGCGGTACGGGTGAGGGCGAGGGCGCGGCCGGTGGCGGCGGGCCGCAGGGGTCCGGGGCCGGCGCTCAGGTGGGCCAGCAGCCGGGCCGCCTGGTCGCGCAGCGCCTGCTCGGTCCGCCCCGAGAGCACCCAGGGCAGCGGGTACACGGCACCGCCGGCAGCGGCTCCGGCCACCGGTTCGGCATCCTCCGCCGGGGCCTCCGGGGCCTGCGGGTCTGCCGGGGACTGCTCCAGGGGTGCCGGAGCCTGTTCCAGGATCAGATGGACGTTGGTGCCGCTGACGCCGAAGGCGGACACCCCGGCCCGGCGCGGACGGTCCGGAGCGTCCCAGGCGCGGGCCTCGGAGAGAAGTTCCACGGCCCCCGACGCCCAGTCCACCATGGGCGTCGGCCGGTCCGCGTGCAGGGTCCTGGGCAGTTCGCCGTGCTCCATCGCCAGCACCATCTTGATGACGCCGCCCACTCCGGCCGCCGCCGAGGTGTGGCCGATGTTCGACTTCAACGAGCCGAGCCACAAAGGCTGTCCGGCGGGCCGGTCCTGGCCGTACGTGGCCAGCAGCGCCTGCGCCTCGATCGGGTCGCCCAGGGTCGTACCGGTGCCGTGCGCCTCCACCACGTCCACCTCGGACGCCGTGAGCCCGGCGTCCGCCAACGCCGCCCGGATCACCCGCTGTTGGGACGGGCCGCTCGGCGCCGTCAGGCCGTTGCTCGCCCCGTCCTGGTTCGTGGCCGAACCCCGGATGACGGCCAGCACCTGGTGCCCGTTGCGGCGGGCGTCCGACAGCCGCTCCAGCAGCAGCACGCCGACACCCTCCGACCAGCCGGTCCCGTCCGCGTCGGCCCCGAACGCCTTGCAGCGGCCGTCTGCGGAGAGTGCGCGCTGGCGGCTGAACGCCACGAACGCGTCGGGGGTCGCCATCACCGACACCCCGCCCGCCAGGGCCAGCGCGCAGTCACCGGCCCGCAGTGCCCTGATCGCCAGGTGCAGGGCGACCAGGGAGGAGGAGCAGGCCGTGTCCACGGTGACGGCGGGCCCTTCCAGGCCCAGGGTGTAGGCGATCCGGCCGGAGACCACACTGCTCGCGGTACCGGTGTCCAGCAGGCCCTGGACGTCGGGGAGGTGGCGCGAGCCCGCGCCGTAGCCGTTGCCGATCGCCCCGAGGAAGACGCCCGTTCCGGTCCGCCGTAGCGTACGGGGGTCGATCGCGGCCCGCTCGACCGCCTCCCAGGCGGTCTCCAGCGCCAGTCGCTGCTGGGGGTCGGTCGCCAGCGCCTCGCGCGGCGAGATGCCGAAGAACTCCGCGTCGAACTCGGCCGCGTCGTGGAGGAAGCCGCCGTGCCGGGTGTAGGAGGTGCCGGGCCGCTCGGGGTCGGGGTCGTAGAGGCCCTCCAGGTCCCAGCCCCGGTCCACCGGCCAGGCGGAGATCGCGTCGGCGCCCCGGGAGACCAGGTCCCACAGGAGTTCGGGCGTATGGGCTCCGCCGGGGTAGCGGCAGGCCATGGAGACGATGGCGATCGGTTCGTGGCGGGCCTGCTCGGCCTCGCGGAGCTGCCTCCGGGCGTCACCGAGGTCCGCGGTGGCGCGCCTGAGGTAGTCGAGCAGCTTCTTGTCGTCGGACATCAGTGCCAGCTCTCTCTCAGGCGTTGCCGAAGTCGTTGTCGAGCAGGGCGAACAGCTCGTCCGCCGTCGCTGTATCCGTCACCGTGGCGGTGTCGCCCACCGGTCCGGGCGGTGGTGCCGTGCCGTCCGGTGTGCCGGTGCGCCGGTCCCAGCCGCGCAGGAGTCCGTCGAGCCGTCGGCCGACCTCCTCCGTGTCGGCCGCTCCGGGCGGGACGGCCGCGAGGAGCGCGGCCAGCCGGTCCAGTTCGGCCAGCAGCGGCGAGGGCGGTCCGGGCGCGGCGGACAGCTCCGCGTCCAGGTAAGTGGCGAGCGCATCGGGCGTCGGGTGGTCGAAGACGACCGTCGGCGGGACGGCCACCCCGGTGGCCTCGCACAGCGCGTTCCTGAACCGCACCGCGAGCATCGAGTCGAAGCCGACCTCGGAGAAGGAGCGTTCCGGGCGCACCGGGCCGGCTCCGGAGTGGCCGAGGACGGCCGCCGCGTGCCGGATGACCAGGTCGAGGACCGTCTGGCGGCGTGCCTGCCGGTCCAACGGGGCCAGCCGGGCGGCCAGTCGGACGGCGGGGGTGCGGTCGTCGTCGAACGCGGCCTCCGCCGTGCTTTCGCGCCTGGCCTCCGCAGTGGCCGCGCCCGTGGCCAGCGCTGTCTTCCCGGCCGGCGCCCCGGTGGTGGCCTGGGCCACGGTGGAGGCCGTCCGGCCCGGTGTGGGCAGCCAGTACCGGTCGCGTTCGAAGGGGTAGGTCGGCAGCGGGAGGAGGGGCGGGCCACCCGGCTCGGCGCTCCCCGTCCAGGGCGACCAGTCCACCGGACCGCCCCCGGCCGCCCAGGCCTCGGTCAGTGCGGCCAGCAGCCGGTCGCGGCCGCCGTCGCCGCGCCGCAGTGTACCGACCGCCGACACCTCCCGCCCGGCCTCCGCGGCCGCCTCCTCGATCCCGGCGAGCAGCACCGGGTGCGGGCTGACCTCGACGAAGAGGGTGTGCCCCGCCTCCAGCAGGGTGCGGGTGACCCCGGCGAAGCCGACCGGCTCGCGGAGGTTGCGGTACCAGTAGGCGGCGTCGAGCGACTCCCCGGCGACGGGTTCCCCGGTCACCGTCGAGTGGATCGGGACGGCCGAGGCGCGCGGGCGTATCCCGGTCAGGGCTTCACGCAGTTCGTCCTCGATCTCGGCGACCTGGGCCGAGTGGGCCGCGTAGTCCACCGGGATCGCCCTGGCCCGGATCCCTTCGCGGTCGCAGGCCGCGATCAGGGCGGCCAGCTCCTGGGGCTCCCCGGCGACGACCACGGCCCCGGGGCCGTTCACCGCGGCCACGCACACACCTCCACCGGCGGGCAGCAGACGCGTGGTCCGCTCGGCGGAGGCGGCGACCGACACCATGCCCCCGCGTCCCGCCAGCTTCAGCAGAGCCCGGCTGCGCAGCGCCACCACGAGGGCCGCGTCGTCGAGCGACAGTGCTCCGGCGACGCAGGCGGCGGCGATCTCGCCCTGGCTGTGTCCCACGACCGCGTCCGGGGTGACCCCGGTGGCGCGCCAGTGCGCGGCGAGCGCGACCATCACGGCGAAGAGCACCGGCTGGACGACGTCCACGCGGTCGAGCGCCGGGGCACCGGGTGTGCCGCGCAGCACCTCGGTCAGGGACCAGTCGGTGTGCGGGGCGAGCGCCCGTTCGCAGGCGGCGATGGCGGTGGCGAACGGGTCGGAGGTGTCGAGCGCGGCGACGGCCATGCCGGCCCACTGCGAACCCTGGCCGGGGAAGACGAAGACCGTACGGCCGCCGCGCGCCCGGTCCCGTACGGTGTCGGGCGCGGGCTCTCCGGCCGCGAGGGCGTCCAGCCGGCCGAGGAGCGCTTCGCGGTCGCGGCCGACGGCGGCGGCCCGGAAGGGCAGGGCGGGGCGAGTGGTGGCGAGGGCGTGCGCCGGTCCGGCGGTGCCCCCGTCGGGGTGGGCCCGCAGGTGCTCGCCCAGTCGGCGCGCCTGTCGGCGCAGGGCCGCGGGGGTCATGGCGGAGAGGAGCCACGGGACCGCGGTCGCGGTGTCACCGGACGGTTCACCGGACGCGCCACGGGACCCGCCGTGGGGCGCCGGGGCGCCGGGTACTTTCTCCAGGACGGAGGCGGCATCGGTCGCTTCCTCCGGGGCGGAGTCGGCGCCGGTCGCTTCCTCCGGGGCGGAGTCGGCGCCGGGTGCCTGCTCCAAGGCGGAGGCGGCATCGAGGGTGTCCTCCACGATGCGGTCGGCAGCCGGTGCTTCCTTCAGGACGGAGGCGGCGGCGGGTGCTTCCTCAAGGATCGCGTGGGCGTTGGTGCCGCTCATGCCGAACGCGGAGACTCCGGCCCGGCGCGGCCGGTCCCCGTCCGGGGCGTCCCAGGGGCGGGCGTCGGCAAGCAGCCGTACGGCACCGGCCGACCAGTCCACCCGGCTGGACGCCTCCTGGGCGTGCAGGGTGCCGGGGAGCACGCCGTTCCGCAGGGCGAGGACCGTCTTGATGACCCCGGCGACCCCGGCGGCGGCCTGGGTGTGCCCGATGTTCGACTTCAGCGAACCCAGCCACAACGGGCGGCCGGCAGGCCGGTCCTGACCGTACGTGGCCAGCAGCGCCTGGGCCTCGATGGGGTCCCCGAGCACCGTGCCGGTGCCGTGTGCCTCGACCAGGTCGATCTCGGCGCCGGACAGCCCCGCCGTGGCGAGCGCGGACCTGATCACCCGCTGCTGTGCGGGGCCGCTCGGGGCGGTGAGGCCGTTGCTGGCACCGTCCTGGTTCACGGCCGTGCCCCGGACGAGAGCGAGGACCGGATGGCCGAGGCGGCGCGCGTCCGAAAGGCGTTCCACGAGCAGGACGCCCACACCTTCGCCCCAGCCCGTGCCGTTCGCCCCTTCGGCGAAGGAACGGCAGCGGCCGTCGGGGGACAGGCCCTGCTGGCGGCTGAACTCGACGAAGACGTCCGGGCTCGCCATCACGGCGGCGCCGCCGACCAGGGCGAACGAGCAGTCACCGGCGCGCAGTGCCTGGCCGGCCAGGTGCAGGGCCACCAGCGAGGACGAGCAGGCCGTCTCCACGGTGACGGCGGGGCCGCCGAGTCCGAGGGTGTAGGCGATGCGGCCGGAGGCGACGCTGGTGACCGTGCCGCTGAGGAGGTGCCCCTCGATCTCGTCGGCCGGATCCTGCGGGCCGGTGCCGTAGCCCTGGGCGGCGACGCCCACGTAGACACCGCCCTCGCTGCCGCGCACCGACGAGGGATCGAGCCCCGCCCGCTCCAGCGCCTCCCAGCTGGTTTCGAGCAGCAGCCGCTGCTGCGGGTCCATGGCCAGGGCTTCTCGCGGGGAGATGCCGAAGAACTCGGCGTCGAACTCGGCCGCTCCGTCCAGGAATCCGCCGCCGGTGGTGTAGAAGGTGCCCGGGTGCAGGGGGTCCGGGTCGTAGAGGGTCGCCAGCGACCAGCCGCGGTCGTCGGGCAGCCCGGTGACCGCGTCCACTCCGTCGGCAACCAGCCGCCACAGGTCGTCGGGTGAGCGGACCCCGCCCGGGAACCGGCAGGCCATGGAGACGATCGCCAGGGGCTCATCGGCCGCCACGGGCCCGGCGGGGACGCCGAGGGCAGCCGCGGAGCCCGCCTCGGCGGTGGCGGCCGGGCCGCTGGTGCCGATCGGGCTGCTCGCGCCGGTCGTGCCGCTGAGGTCGCTCGGGCCGGTGGCCCCGGTCGTGCCGTCTGCGTTCGGTTCCGTGCCGTTCAGCTCGGTGAAGAGGTACGCGGCGAGGGCGGCGGCCGTCGGGTGGTCGAAGACGGAGGTGAGCGCGAGCGGCAGGGCGGTCGCCGCGACCAGCCGGTTGCGGAGTTCGACGGCGGTGAGCGAGTCGAAGCCGACCTCGCGGAACGGGCGGTCGGCGGCGAACCCGGCGGCCGATTCATGGCCCAGCACGGTGGCCGCTTCGCTCCGGACCAGCTCCGTCAGCAGTTTGCGGCCCTCGGGCCCGGACAGCAGGCTCAGCCGGTGCCGCCACGGCGGTTCGCCGCCCGTACCGGGTCCGGACCCGGTGGCGGTGTCCGCCGTCCGGGGCTCCGGGGCGGTCGGCAGGCCGCGCAGCAGCGCGCTGTCCCGCACCGAACCGAAGGTGGGCGCGAAGCGGTTCCAGTCCAGTTCGGCGACGATCGTCTCGCCCTCGTCCAGGGCGAGCGCCAGGCCGAGCGCGGAGAGGGCCGCCTCGGGTGCCATCGGCACCAGCCCGTGGCGGCGCAGCCCTTCACCCACGGCGCCGGCGGCCATGCCCGCACCGGCCCAGGGGCCCCAGGCCACCGAGGTCGCCGTCAGGCCCCGGCCGCGCCGCGCGGCGGCGATGCCGTCCAGGTAGGCGTTGGCCGCCGCGTACGCGCCCTGGCCGCCGCTGCCCCAGGTGCCCGAGATGGAGGAGAACAGGACGAAGGCGTCCAGGGGTCGGCCGTCGAACAGGGCGTCGAGGTGGGCCGCGCCGAGCGTCTTGGCCTCCGTCAGCCGGGCCAGTTCCTCCGGTGTGCAGTCCATCAGCGGGGTGTCCGAGGTGAGTCCGGCGGTGTGCACGACGGCCCGTACGGTGTCGCCCGCGTCGTGCAGCCGCTCCAGGACCCGTTCCAGCGCGGCGCGGTCGGCGACGTCGCAGGCCAGTACGGTGCTCCGGGCGCCGAGCGCCGACAGGGCGTCGGTCAGCGCGTCGGCTCCGGGGGCCTCGGGGCCCCGCCGGCCGAGGAGTACGAGGTGTTCCGCCCCGCGCTCCGCGAGCCAGCGCGCCACTTGGGCGCCGAGACCGCCGGTGCCGCCGGTGACGAGGACCGTGCCGCGCGGTGTCCACGGTGCGGGCGCGGGTGTCGCGGGCTCCGGCGCGGGGACGAGCCGGCGTCCCAGCGGCACGGGAGCGCGTACGGCCACCTGGTCCTCGCCGTCCAGTCCGGCCAGCACCGCGCACAGTCCGTCCAGCGCGGGCCCGTCCAGCGGTTCCGGCAGGTCGACCAGGCCTCCCCAGCGCAGCGGGTGCTCCAGGGCCGCCACCCGGCCCAGGCCCCACACCTGGGCCTGCTCGGGACGGACCTCCTCCGTTCCGTCGACCGCCACCGCGCCACGGGTGGCGCACCACAGGGGGGCGTCGATGCCGCTGTCGCCCAGCGCCTGGAGCAGCAGCAGGGTGCCGGCCGGACAGGCGTCCGGCGTCTGCGGACCGGGGTGGGGGTACTCGGCCGGGGCGAGCAGGGACAGGACACCCGCCAGTGCACCGAACTCCGGCAGCATCAGTGCCAGTTCGGCCCGTTCGACGGCGGCCCCGACCCGGATCACGACCACGTCGGCACCGTGTCCGGCGAGGGCCTGTTCGCAGGCGAGTGCGGTGTCCTCGGCACCGGGCCCGTCGGGGGTGACGAGCAGCCAGCGACCGGAGAGACGCGGCTTCTCGGATACGGCGAGCGGCTCCCAGGCGATGCGGTAGCGGCGGGGCCCGGCGGCAACCGCGCTGCTCCGGCGGCGCCAGGCGGCGGGGGCCGGGTCGGCGGCGGCCTCCGGCCAGAAGCGCCTGCGCTGGAAGGCGTAGGTGGGCAGATCGACCCGCCGTACGTCGGTGCCGCTCCAGCCCACCGACCAGTCCACCTCCACGCCCCGCAGGTGGAGCGAGGCGAGTGCGGCGCGGACCGCGTCCGGCTCGTCGCGGCCGTCGCGCAGCAGCGGCACCGTCCCGGTGTCACCGGGGTCGGGGGCAGGGGTGCGGCCGAGGCCGGCGCCGGGTTCGGATGCGGGGTCGGATGGGAGGTCGGCCGCGGGGTCGGAGAGGCAGCCGTGGAGCATGCCGGACAGCACACCGCCCGGTCCGATCTCCAGGTACGTCGTCGCGCCCCCGGCACGCAGCCGACGGGCCCCTTCCAGGAAGCGCACGGTCCCCCGGACGTGGCGTACCCAGTGGTCGGGCGAGCGCAGCTCCGCGGCCGTGGCCGTACGCCCGGTCAGGTTGGAGACGATCTCGATGCCGGGGGCGTGGTACGTCAGCGACTCGGCCACGTCCCGGAACGCGTCGAGCATCCCGTCCATCCGGGCGGAGTGGAACGCGTGGCTCACGCTCAGGCGCCGGGTCCGCCGCCCCCGGGAGCGGAACGCCCCGGCCAGGCGCCGTACCGCGTCCGCGTCACCGGACAGGACCACCGACGCGGGCCCGTTGACGGCGGCGATGTCCACCCCGTCCCGGTCCCGCTCCCGGTCCTGCTCCCGCTCCGGTGCGGGGTGCCCGGTGAGGTCGTCCAGCAGGGCCTGGCGCACTTCGTCCTCGGTGGCCTCCACCGCCACCATCGCCCCGCCTCCGGGCAGTTCGTCCATGAGCCGTCCCCGGGCCGCCACCAGCGCGCAGGCGTCGGGCAGGTCCAGGACGCCCGCCGCGTGGGCGGCGGCGAGTTCACCGATGGAGTGCCCCATCAGCAGGTCGGGCCGCACGCCCCAGTGCCGTACGAGCCGGAACAGCGCCGTCTCCAGGGCGAACAGCGCGGGCTGGGTGTACCGGGTGCGGTCGAGCAGCTCGGCACCGGGTGTCCCGGGTGCGGCGAACAGGATGTCGCGCAGGGGGAGGTCGAGGTGCGGGTCCAGGCCGGTCAGCACCTCGTCGAGGGCGTCGGCGAACACCGGGTCGTCACGGTAGAGTTCCGCGCCCGCTCCGGCCCGCTGGCTGCCCTGCCCCGGGAAGAGGAAGGCGGTCCGGCCGGAGCGCACGGGGCCTCCGGTGAGCAGCCGGCCCGCCGACGTGCCGCGCGCGAGCGCGGTGAGCGAGCGCCGGACGGCCGCCCGGTCCCGGCCCAGGACGGCGGCCCGGTGTTCGAGCGGGGCTCGCCCCGTGGCGAGCGAGTAGGCGACGTCCGCCGGTTCGAGGTCCGGGTCGGCGTCGAACCGGCTCACCAGCCGGCCGGCCTGGGCCCGCAGGGCCTCGGGGGTCCTGGCAGAGAGCAGCAGCGGGATGGGCGGGCCGGTACGGCGGGCGGTGGGGGTGGCGGTGACTGCGGCGAGGGCTGTCGCGACGGTGGCGACGGTGTCCTGAGTGCGCGTGGTCGGAGTGGGCGCGTCCGAGGCGGGCGTGTCGGGAGTGCCGGACCGGTCGTGGGCGTCGGCCGGGACCGCGGCATCGATCCGGCCGGGGACTCCGGCCCGGCCCGGGGCATCGATCCGATCCGGAGCTTCGGTACGGCCCGGGGCACCGGGTCCGCCCTGATCATCGGCCCGGTCCAGGGCGGGCACGGCTGCGATGGCGGGGGCCTGCTCGATGATCACGTGCGCGTTGGTGCCGCTGATGCCGAAGGACGACACACCCGCCCGGCGCGGGCTCCCGGTCTCCGGCCACGGGGTGTGTGCGGTGAGCAGGCGGATGCCGCCGCCGGACCAGTCCACGTGCGGGTTGGGCGTCCCGGCGTGCAGGGTGCCCGGCAGTTCGCCGTGGCGAATGGCCAGCACCATCTTCATCACCCCGGCCACCCCGGCCGCCGCCTGGGTGTGCCCGATGTTCGACTTGACCGAGCCGAGCCACAGCGGGCGGTCCGCCGGGCGGGCCGGTCCGTGGACGGCCTGGAGCGCCTGCGCCTCGATGGGATCGCCGAGCTTCGTCCCCGTACCGTGGGCCTCGATCGCGTCGATCTGGTCGGCCCGCAGCGCGGCATCGGCCAGGGCGGCGCGGATGACCTGCTGCTGGGACGGGCCGTTGGGGGCGGTGAGCCCGTTGCTGGCGCCGTCCTGGTTCACGGCGGTGCCGCTGATCAGCGCGAGTACGGGATGGCCGTGGCGCAGGGCGTCGCTGTGGCGCTCCAGCAGCAGCACCCCGGCGCCCTCGCCCCAGCCCGTACCGTCGGCCTCCGCCGAGAACGCCTTGCACCGTCCGTCGGCGGCGAGCCCGCGCTGGCGGCTGAACTCCACGAAGAGGCGCGGGGTGCTCATCACCGACACCCCGCCCGCGAGGGCCTGCTCGCAGTCGCCGCGCCGCAGCGCCTGCACGGCGAGGTGCAGCGCCACCAGCGACGAGGAGCACGCGGTGTCGACGGTGAGCGCGGGCCCCTGGAGGCCGAGGACGTAGGACAGCCGGCCCGACAGCACGCTGGCCGTGTTCCCGGTCAGCAGATGGCCCTCGGAGATCCCCTCGGCGCCCTCCAGCAGCGCGGAGTAGTCCTGGCCGTTGGTACCGATGTAGACGCCGACCTGCCGGTCCTTGAGCGCGGTCGGGTCCTGCCCGGCGCCCTCGACCGCCTCCCATGCGGTCTCCAGGAGCAGCCGCTGCTGCGGGTCCATGGCCAGGGCCTCGCGCGGCGAGATGCCGAAGAACTCCGCGTCGAAATCGGGGACATCGTGGAGGAAGCCGCCCTGCCTGCTGTACGTGGTGCCGGGGCGGTCGGGATCGGGGTCGTACAGGCCCTCGGTGTCCCAGCCCCGGTTCGACGGCCAGTCGCCGACGGCGTCGATGCCGTTCGAGACCAGGTGCCAGTAGTCCTCGGGGCGCGCGACCCCGCCGGGGAAGCGGCAGCCCATTCCGACGATCGCGATCGGCTCGCCGCTGCCGGGCTCCGCCGCCCGGCCCGGCCCGTCGCCGGCGTACCGGGCGGAGCCCGCGGTGTCGCTCGGCGCGTCCGGGAGGTCCGGGTCCAGGCCGAGGTCCGCGAGGAGCCGGTCGGCCAGTGTCGACGGCGTGGGGTGGTCGAACAGGACGGCGGCGGGCAGGGCCAGCCCGGTGGCGGCGGCGAGCCGGTTGCGCAGTTCGACCGCTGTCAGCGAGTCGAAGCCGAGCGCGGAGAACGCCTTCGTGGACGGGACCGCGTCGGCGTCGGGGTGGCGCAGGACCGCCGCCGCCTGGGCCCGTACCAGTTCGGTGAGGGCTCCGACCCGGTCCTCGTGGCGCGGCAGTACGGCGATCCGCTCCCGCAGCGCGTCGGCGGAGCCGCCGTCCGCGCGGGCCGCCGACGGTGTGGTGCCGGCGGCGGGGGCGGGGCTCGCGGCGGCCGGGTCCGGTATCCCGTCGAGCAGGGCGGCGGAGCGCAGGCCCGTGCTCGTGGCGAAGCGCCGCCAGTCGACATCGGCGACCACCACCAGCGCGTCGTCCTCCGCGAGTGCCCGGCCGATCGCGGTGACGGCCGTTTCGGGCTCCATCACCGGCATGCCGAAGTCCCGCAGCCGCGCGGCGACTTCGTCCGCCAGCAGGCCCGGCCCGGCCCAGGCTCCCCAGGCCACGGACGTACCGGGCAGCCCGGCAGCCCGGCGGGCGGCGACGAGTGCGTCCACGGCGGCGTTGGCGGCGGCGTAGTTGCCCTGCCCGGCGTTGCCGACGACGCCCATCACCGACGAGAACACCACGAAGGCCGACAGGTCGAGGTCGGCGGTGGCCTCGTGCAGGTTGCGTGCGGCGGTGAGCTTGGCGCGCAGCACCGCGGCGAGCCGCGCGGGGTCCAGCGCGTCGAGCACACCGTCGTCGAGGACACCCGCCGCGTGGACGACGGCGGAGAGCGGGTGGCGCGCCGGGATGCCGGCGACCAGCGCCGCCAGGGCGTCCGGGTCGGCGACATCGCAGGCCGCGAAGGCCACTTCGGCGCCCAGCGCCGTCAGTTCCGTCCGCAGTGCGTCCGTTCCGGGGGCGTCGGCACCGCGGCGGCTGACCAGCAGCAGCCGCTCCGCGCCCTGACCGGCGAGCCAGCGCGCCGTGTGCGAGCCGACGCCGCCGGTACCACCGGTGACGAGGACCGTACCCGTCCACAGCGGGCGCGTACGTGCCCGGCCGGCACCGCCGCCCCGGGCGGCCTTCGGCGGCACGGACGGCGGGGCGGGCCGGAGGCGACGGCCGTGGACCCCGGTGGAACGCACCGCCACCTGCTCCTCGTCGGCCACGGCTCCCCCGAGCACCGCGCACAGGCGGCGGGCCGCCCGTACGTCCAGCACCTCGGGCAGATCGACCAGCCCGCCCAGGCGGTGCGGGTGCTCCAGTGCCAGCGTCCGCCCGAGGGCGACGGACGCGGCCTGGCCGACGTGTCCGGGCCGCTCGGCGCCCCCGAGGACCGCCGTTCCCCTCGTCAGCGTCCAGAGCCGGGCGTCGATGCCCGCGTCCTCCAGCGCCTGGGCCAGCGCGAGGGTCAGCGCCGGACCGCCGGGCAGCTCCGGATGGCCGGGGTGCGGGCGCTCCTCCCAGGAGAGCAGGGAGAGCACTCCGGCGATCGGCCGCTCCCCCACGGTCTCCGTGAGCAGAGCGGTCAGTTGCCCTCGGGTCACGCCCGGATCGTCGACGACGCACGGGAGGAGGTCGGCCCCGGCCTCACCGAGGGCGTCCAGGACGGCCGCCGCGTCGTCGCGCGGGGGGCGCAGGGCGAGCCAGCGCCCGGCGAGACCGTCGGCCGGTGCGACCGACAGGGGTGCCCAGGCAACGTGATAGCGCCAGGATTCGGCCGTGCGCTCACGGCTTCTGGTGGAGCGCCAGACCGCCAGGGCGGGCAGGACCTCGTCCAGGGCCGCACGGCCGACCCCGAGGGTTTCGGCGAGCTGGGCGGGGTCCTGCGCTTCCAGCTCGTCCCAGCGGTCCTCGGCGGGGGCGGCCGGGGCTGCGGCGGGGGCGGTCAGCCAGTAGCGGCTGCGCTGGAAGGCGTACGTCGGCAACTCGACCCGCCGCGCCCCCGGGAACACCCCCGACCAGTCCACACCCAGTCCGCACTCCCAGGCACGGCCCACCGCACGCAACACCTGCTCCTGGCCGCCCTCACCGCGCCGCAGGGTGCCGAGCACCGCGGCGTCCACACCCGCCGCCTCCACCGACTCCCCCACCGCGACACCCAGAACGGGGTGCGGACTGGCCTCGACGAAGAACCGGAACCCATCGGACAACAGCGCCTCCGTCGCCTTCCCGAACTCGACGGTCTCGCGCAGATTCCGGTACCAGTACTCCGCGTCCAGACCCTTCGTGTCCAACAGGCCTCCGGTCACGCTCGAATAGAACGGCACCGAGCCCGTACGCGGGGTGATGTCCTTCAGCCCGGCGAGCAACTGCTCGCGGATCGCCTCCACATGGGAGGAATGCGACGCGTAATCCACCTCGACACGACGAGCCCGGACCCCCTCACCGGCCAGCTCCTCAAGAAGCCCGGCAACGGCGTCCGCATCACCCGAAACCACCGTCGACGAGGGGCCGTTGACAGCGGCCACCGACAGCCGACCCGACCACCCGACAAGCCGTTCCCGCACCACGTCCACCGGCAACGGCACCGAGGCCATACCACCACGCCCCGCCAACACCCCCACCGCACGAGAGCGCAACGCCACCACACGCGCCCCGTCCTCCAGGCTCAACCCACCCGCCACACACGCAGCGGCCACCTCACCCTGCGAATGACCCACCACAGCGTCCGGCACCACCCCGAACGACCGCCACACCTCCGCCAACGACACCATCACCGCCCACAACACCGGCTGCACCACATCAACCCGGCCCAGCAGACGATCCGAACCCAACACCTCCGCCAACGACCAGTCCACATAAGGCGCCAGAGCCCGCTCACACTCCGCCATCCGCCCCGCGAAAACCCCCGACTCCCCCAGCAGCTCCGCGGCCATCCCCACCCACTGCGACCCCTGACCAGGGAATACGAGGACCGAACGCCCCGACGACACCCCGCCGCCCCGCACCAGCCCCGGCACCTGGGCCGAACGCCCCTCCGCCAGCGCCCTCACCCCACGGAGCAGCTCGCTCCGGTCGCCGCCCACCACCGCCGCGCGGTGCTCGAAGGACGCACGCCCCACCGCCAGCGAGTAGCCCACGTCCACCGCGTCGAGCGCGGGCTCCTCGGCCACCCGTGCTGCCAGTGCGCCCGCCTGCGCCCGCAGAGCCTCCGCGCTGCGCGCCGACACCGGCCACACCACGGCCCCGGAACGCCGGGCACCCTCCACCGCCGTGGCCGTGGCCGGGGCCTCGGCCGGGGCAGCCTCCAGGATCACGTGGGCGTTGGTCCCGCTGATGCCGAAGGAGGAGACTCCGGCCCGCCGCGGGCGGCCCGTGTCATCCCACGTACGGGCCTCCATCAGCAACTGCCCGGCCCCCGCCGCCCAGTCCACCTCGGGCGTCGGCCCGTCCACATGCAGCGTCCTGGGCATCACCCCGTGCCGCATCGCCAGCACCGACTTGATGACACCGCCCACGCCCGCCGCGGCCTGGGTATGTCCGATGTTGGACTTCAGTGAGCCGATCCAGACGGGACGGTCGCCGGGCCGGTCCTGCCCGTACGTCGCCAGCAGGGCCTGCGCCTCGATCGGGTCACCCAGCCTGGTCCCCGTACCGTGCGCCTCCACCACGTCCACATCCGACGCCACCAACCCCGCGTCCGCCAACGCAGCCCGGATCACCCGCTGCTGGGAGGGGCCGCTCGGCGCCGTCAGGCCGTTGCTCGCGCCGTCCTGGTTGGTGGCCGAACCACGGATGACGGCCAGCACCGGATGCCCGTTGCGCCGCGCGTCCGACAGCCGCTCCACCAACAGCATCCCCACGCCCTCGGCCAGGCCGAAGCCGTCGGCCGCCGCCGCGAAGGCCTTGCAGCGGCCGTCCGGGGCCAGGCCGCCCTGACGGCTGAACTCCACGAGCATGCCGACCGTGGACATCACGGTCGCTCCGCCGGCCAGGGCGAGCGAGCACTCGCCCGACCGGAGCGCCCGGACCGCGAGATGCAGGGCCACCAGCGAGGACGAGCACGCCGTGTCCACCGTGACCGCCGCTCCCTCCAGCCCGAGGGTGTAGGCCAGCCGGCCCGATGCGACGCTTCCGGTGTTGCCGGTCAGCAGGTGGCCGCCCTCGTCGGCGCCCTGTTCGAGGGAGGGGCCGTAATCCATGGTCATCGCCCCGACGTAGACGCCCGTCGGGGTCCGCCGCAGAGTGACCGGGTCGATCCCGGCCCGCTCCAGCACCTCCCAGGCCGTCTCCAGCAGCAGCCGCTGCTGCGGGTCCATCGCCGCCGCCTCGCGCGGCGAGATGCCGAAGAACTCCGCGTCGAACTCGGCCGCACCGGCGAGCGAACCCGCCTCCCGCTGGTAGTAGCGGCCCGGCGTCCCCGGTGCGGGGTCGTACCGTCCGGCGGTGTCCCAGCCCCGGTCGGCGGGGAGCGCCGAGACGGCGTCGGCGCCCGAGGACACCAGCTCCCAGAGTTCGTCGGGGCTGCCGACACCTCCGGGGTAGCGGCAGCCCATGCCGACGATCACCACGGGGTCGTCGTCCACGGGACGCCGCACCGGCACGGCCGTGACCGTGTCCGTGTCCGTGGCCGCGTCCGTGCCGGACCGGTCGCCGCTGATCGCGGTGCTGAGGTACGCGGTCAGGGCCGCCGGGGTCGGGCAGTCGAAGACGACCGTCGCCGGGATGCGCAGCGCCGTCGCCGCGCCCAGCCGGTTGCGCAGCTCCACGGCGGTGACGGAGTCGAATCCCAGGTCGAGAAAGGCCAGTTCGGCGGGGACGGGATCGGACCGCCCGGTCAGCGCGGCGATCTCCTCGCCCACGAGGCGTGCCAGCGCGGCGCGCCGCTCCCGTACGTCCATGGCGGCCAGCTCCGCACGGAAGGCGGTGGCGCCGCCCTCCTCACCGTCCGTACCCTCCGTCGCGTTCACGTCCGCCGGGCCGGTGTCCGCGAGGGCGGTCAGGACCGCCGTCGGCAACTCCCGTACCCGGGCGTGCTCCACGGCGGAGGGAGCCTCCCGGTGCGCGGGCACTCCGCGTACGTACAGGTCACCGAGCGAGGTCAGGAACCGGCCCGGACCGTCCTGGTCGCGGCGCAGCGTCCCCAGGACGGCGGCCTCGGCACCCTGTTCCTCCACGCAGTCCGTGAGGGCGGAGGTCAGCACGGTGTGCGGGCTGACCTCCAGCAGGACACCGTGCCCGTCCCGCAGCAGGGACCCGGCCGCCTGATGGAACCTGACCGTGTTGCGCAGGTTGCGGCACCAGTAGTCGGCGTCCAGTACCGGCGCGTCCAGTCGTCCGCCGGTCAGGCCGGAGTAGTAGGGCAGCCGCGGTGTACGGGGGCGGATCGGGGCGAGGTCGGCGCGCATCCGGGGGATGATCGCGTCGATGTGCGGGGAATGGGCGGCCAGGCCCACGGCGATCCGCCGGGCGTGCACCGCGTCCGCGGCCAGGGCGTCGAGGAGTTCGGCCGCGGCGTCGCGGTCGCCGGAGACGATCACGGACCGGGGGCCGTTGTGCGCGGCGACGACGAGGCGGCCCTCCCAGCGGCGCAGCCTGGGCTCGACCTCGTCGGCCGGGGCCATGACGGAGACCATGTCGCCCTGACCTGCCAGGGTCGCCTGGGCCTGGCTCCACAGGGCCACCACCCGCGCGGAGTCGTCCAGGGAGAGCGCGCCGGAGACCGCGGCTGCCGTGACCTCTCCGACGCTGTGGCCGAGCACGGCGGCCGGTTCCACCCCGTGCGAGCGCCACAGCGCGGCGAGCGACACCGTCACGGCGAACAGCAGGGGCTGCACCACGTCGGCGCGGTACCCGGCGGGTGCGCCCGGCGCGTCCGGGTCGCGGAGCACGTCGAGGGGCGACCAGTCGACGAACGGTTCCAGGGCCTGCGCGCACGCGTCCATCCGGTCGCGGAACACCGGGGAGGTGTCCAGCAGGTCCACCGCCATGCGGGGCCACTGCGCGCCCTGCCCGGGAAACACGAAGGCGACCCGGCCGCCGGCCCCGGCGGGGCCCTCCAGCAGGCCGGGCGTGCTCCTGCCGTCGGCGAGCGCGTCCAGCCGCCGCAGGAACCCGTCCCGGCCGTCCGCCACCAGTGCCGCCCGCCGGCTTCCCTCCGAAGCGGTGCGCGCGAGGGTGAGCGCGATGTCCTGGGGACTCCAGTCGTCACGGCCGGCCAGGTACGTGTGCAGACCGCGCGCACCGGCCGCCAGCGCCTGCTTGCCGTTGCCGGCCAGCGTCCACAGCAGCGGTGCTTCCGTACCGTCGGGGTGCGCCATCGTGTTCTCGGACTCCTTCGCGGCGAGCAGGACCATCAGTCACCGGACCGTGGCGGGGTGCCCGCCGCCACGGGTCGTGCGTCGGCCGGGACGTCTTCGTCATGGCCGATGTGTACCGCCGCTGGTCCCGCCGACGTCGATCTTGCCGAGGGCGCATAGCGGCCCGATATCGCAGGCCGCGACAGGACGCCCCACGCTGCCGAAGCGGCACACCGGCCGCATCGGGGACGGGGAGCGGCACACCAGCCGCATCGGGGACGGGAAGCGGCACACCGGCCGCTACGCGTACGGGGAGCGGGCAGTTCGTGGAGCGGAGAAGCGGAGGAGGCACCGCCTCACGCACGGGCGGCGGAGGGGCATCTCGCCGCGCGGGAAGGGCACCTCACCGCGGGGAAAGTGCAGCGCACCGCGTGAAAGGGACAACTCACCGCGTGGGAAGGGCAGCACACCGCGTGGGAGGGTCAGCCTTCCGTTCCGGAGGACATGTGCGGGCCCTGAGCCCGCGTCACCCCCAGTTCCCGCCAGATGCCGTCCAGCGCCGTGACGAACCCCTCGATCTCCGCCGGCTCGTGGACGGCGCCGGGTGCGCTCCTGAGGATCTCCTGCCCCACGCGCACGCTCGGTGCGTTGACCGCCTGGACGTAGATGCCGTGGCGGGCCAGCAGCAGCGCGGAGATCCGCCGGGCGAGTGCGTCGTCCCCGACGAAGATCGAGACGATGTGGGACCCGTCGGAGAGGAAGGGGATGGCACGTTCCCTCAGCAGGCGGTGCGTCAGCCGCGCGTTCTCGCGGAGCCGGTCGCGTTCCTCCTCCGAGGTGCGCAGGTGCCGGACCGCGGCGAGCGCGCCCGCCGCGACCGCCGGGGGCAGGGCGGTGGTGAAGATGAAGGGGCGGGAGAGGCCGCGCACCGCGTCGACCAGCTCGGCGGGCCCGGCGATGTACCCCCCGGTGGTGCCGAATCCCTTGGCGAGCGTCCCCATGATGACGGTGAACTCGTCCGCGATGCCGAGGCCCGCGGCGATACCGGCTCCCTCCGGCCCGTACATTCCGACCGCGTGCACCTCGTCGAGGAAGGTCATCGCACCGTGCTCGCGGGCGATCCGGGCGATCTCGGCGAGCGGGGCGACATCTCCCCCCATCGAATAGACCGACTCCATGACGATCATCTTCGGCCGGTCGGGATCGGTGGCCGATATCAGCTCTTCGAGATGGGCCGTGTCGTTGTGCCGGAAAATGCGTTTCTCGGCGCCGCTGTGGCGGAGTCCGTCGATGATCGAGGCGTGGTTCATCTCGTCGGAGAAGACGACGCATTTCTCCGGCAGTCCCGCGAGGACCGTGAGGGCTCCGTCGTTGGCGGTGTAACCGGAGGTGAAGAGAAGGGCGTCCGCCTTTCCGTGCAGATCCGCGAGTTCCTTCTCCAGCAGTACGTGGTAGTGGTTGGTCCCGGCGATGTTCCGGGAGCCGCCCGAGCCCGCACCGTACTCGTCGAGGGCTTCGCGGGTCGCCGCCAGAACCAGTGGGTGCTGGCCCATTCCCAGGTAGTCGTTGCTGCACCACACGCTGATCTCGGAGGTGACCCCGTCCCGCAGGCTCCGGGCCGCCGGGAATTTTCCGGCGAGCCGGCCCAGTTCGAGGAACTCCCGTTTCGCATCCGGCGCCCCGCCTTCGCCCATGTTCCGCGAGAAGAGCTCCAGGTAATGGTTCATGACGACCCTTTTCTCCGAAGACCGAACCGATGCGGGGGCCGAATCGGTAGAGGGTATTGTCTCAGGGGCGCATATCACTTCGATGGCGCGGCCTGCGACAATTCGTTTCCGCCCGCGCACCCGCTTCTCCCCTTCGTACTCCTGGTACACCGCATTCCCTTGTTGTAGGCTCTGCGGAAATTCCTCGCCACGGCACCACTGGAGTTTCCTATGCCGTCGAACGAAACGTATGTCAGCCAGATCCTTCAGGTGATCTCCGCGGAACCGGAGAAAGTCGTCCTGTCCTGGCGCGGCAGGACGCTCACCGCGGCGGAGCTGACCACCCTGGTCCGGTCGGCCGCGCGGACCCTGCACCAGCACGCCGGCGGGACCGACGGCGGGGCGGTGGTCGCCATCCTGACCGTCACCAACACCGCCCCGACCCTGGTCCTGCGGTACGCCGCGAATCTGGCCGGGGCCACGGTGGTGCATCTGCACACCACCAACGCGGTGGACCCGGCGGACCACCTGGCCGCCGACGCCCGGCTCAAGGTCCTCCGGGAGACCGGCGCGACGTATCTGGCCGTCGACGCGGAGAACCTCGCGTCCGCGCGTGAGCTGCGCGAGCGGCTGGGCACTCCCCTCACCCTCGCCTCCCTCGACGACCTCGGCCCCGATGTCCTGGATCTGACGGCGGGGGACCCGGACGCACTGGACCTGGACACCCTCGCGATCCCGCCCGACCGGCCCGCGGTGGTGACCTACACCAGCGGGACGACCGGTGAGCCGAAGGGCATCGCCTTCGACTTCCGGGCCCGCAACGGGTTCATCTCCGCCGGATTGCAGATGGGCTGGCGGTCGGTCTACCTGGCCTGCCTCCCGCTGAGCCACTCCAGCGGCGCCACGGCGGACGACTCGCTCGCGTCCGGCGGTTCGGTGGTCCTGCGGGACGGCTTCGACCCGGGTGACGTGCTGCACCGCATCGAACGGCACGGGATCACCAGGATGCTGCTCTCCCCTCCCCAGCTGTATCTGCTCATGGACCATCCGGAGGTGGACTCGACCGACCTCTCCAGCCTCACGATGGTCACGTACGTGGGCTGCCCCGCCTCCCCCGAGCGGCTGGGCGAGGCGGTCAAGGTCTTCGGGGACGTACTGATCCAGGTGTACGCGACCAGCGAGGCGGGCTTCGTCAGCATGCTCTCGCCCGCCGAGCACCTCGATCCCCGGCTGCGGGTCACGGTCGGCCGGCCGATGCCCGGCTGGGTCCGGATCACCGACCCGGAGGACCACCGCGATCTGCCGCCCGGCGAGACCGGCGAGGTCTGCGTACGGTCGCCGTTCACGATGAGCGCGTACGTGGCCGAGCCCGAGCTCACCGCCCGGACCGTACGGGACGGCTGGGTGCACACCGGCGACCTCGGCTTCGTCGACGGCGACGGCTACCTCCATCTGCGTGGCCGGATCGGTGAGGTGGTCAAGACCAACGGCATCAAGATCCATCCGGTGACCGTGGAGAACGCGTTCCTGGCGCATCCCGATGTCGTCCAGGCCGCCGTCTTCTGCGTCCGGGACCGGGACCGGGTCGAGCACCTGCACGCCGCCGTGGTGCTGCGCGAGGCGGCCGCGGCCACCCCCGACACACTGGCGGAACACATCCGGGCCGCCATCTCGCCCAAGCACGTCCCCGCGCGGATCCACATCCGCCCCGCTCTGCCCCTCACCGGCGTCGGCAAACCGGACAAGGCGCGGCTGGCCGCGGAAGCGAGCGGGTGAGACACCCGTGATCCTCTCCCTGGCGTCCGTCCTCGCCGAGTCCGCGCTGCGGCGACCGGAGCACCCGGCGGTCGTGGCCGGTACGCGGAAGATCACCTACCGCGAACTGTGGGACGAGGCACGGAGGTACGCGGCGGCGCTGGGCGCGCGGGGCATCGGCCCCGGCGACAAGGTGGCGCTGCTGCTGCCCAGCACGCCGCACTTCCCGTCGGCGTACTTCGGTGTGCTCGCGCTCGGCGCGATCGCGGCCCCGGTCCACGCGCTGCTCCGGGCCGACGAGATCGCGTACGTCCTGAAGGACTCCGGGGCGGCGGCGCTGATCTGCGCCGCCCCGCTGCTGGCCGAGGGCGGCAGGGCGGCGGAGACGACCGGCACGCCCGTACTGACCGTCATGGCGGAAGAGGGTGGCGCGGAAGGGGAGTTCGCCCACGCCCCGAGGCTGGACGCGCTCGCGGCGCGGACCGCCCCGATCGACCGTCAGGTGGCGCGTGCGCCCGAGGACATCGCCGTGATCCTCTACACCTCCGGCACCACGGGCAGGCCCAAGGGCGCCCTGCTCACCCATCTCAACGTGGTGATGAACGTCGACACGACCATGCTGTCGCCGTTCGACTTCACCGCGGACGACGTCCTGCTCGGCTGTCTGCCCCTCTTCCACACCTTCGGTCAGATCTGCGGCATGAACACCTGCTTCCGGGCGGGGGCGACCCTGGTGCTGATGCCCCGGTTCGACGGGCCGGGCGCGCTGGACCTCATGGTGCGGGAGCGCTGCACCGTGTTCATGGGGGTGCCGACGATGTACACCGCCCTCCTCGAAGCGGCCCGCGCCGACCCGCGCCGACCCGCGCTCGACCGTGCGTTCTCCGGTGGCGCCGCGCTGCCGGTGGCGGTCCTGGACGCGTTCCGGGAGACGTTCGGCTGCCCGGTCCTCGAAGGGTACGGACTGACCGAGACCTCCCCGGTGGTGGCCTACAACCAGAAGGCGTGGCCGCTCCGACCGGGCACGGTGGGCCGGCCGATCTGGGGCGTCGAGGTCGAGATCGCCAGAGCCGAGGTGGAGGACAGGATCGAACTGCTGCCCGCAGGCGAGACCGGGGAGATCGTCATCCGGGGGCACAACGTGATGGCCGGCTACCTGAACCGGCCGGAGGCGACCGCCGAGGCCATCGTGGACGGCTGGTTCCGCTCGGGTGACCTGGGCGTCAAGGACGACGAGGGCTATCTGTCCGTCGTCGACCGCAAGAAGGACGTGGTCCTGCGCGGCGGGTACAACGTCTACCCGCGCGAGGTGGAGGACGTCCTGGCCCGCCACCCGGCGATCGCCCAGGCGGCCGTCGTCGGACTCCCCCACCCCGTCCACGGCGAGGAGGTGTGCGCGGTGGTGAGGCCCCGCCCCGGCACGGTGCCGGGCCCGGCCCTGGGCGCCGAGATCGTCGCCTGGAGCAAGGAGCGCATGGCACCGTACAAGTACCCGCGCCGCGTGGAGTTCGTGGACGCCTTCCCCCTCGGCCCCAGCGGCAAGGTGCTCAAACGGGAGCTGGTCGCCCAATTGACCGCGGGGGCCCGCCGACTCCGTACCGAGGCGCAGGAGACGACGTGATGTCCGGCGGTCCGGTCATCCGGGCCGGACCGGACCTGGACGGCCGTCGGGACCGCACCGGACTGGACGGCCGTCAAGACCGGACCGGACCTGTACGACCGTCGGGGCTTCCTGCCGCGTTCCGCCCACGGGTCCGCCGTCGCCGCGGAGGACGGCCCGTCCGCGCTGACCGCGGGTCCACTTCGATGGGCCGGGACCGTGCGCGCGCCTCCGACGCTAGGCTGGCCGAATGGGTGATGCTGCGCCGTCGTGGGACGCGCTGGTCGGGCAGGTCGCCGAGGTCTCTCGGCGGATCTCCGAGCTTGAGGAGCGAGTCCGGGGGTCCACGCCCGAGCCTGGTGCCGGCGTCGCGCCGATCGAAGCCCAGGGGGCGTTGCCGGGACTTCGGGAGCGCCTGGAGGAAGCGGCACGAAGGGGAGTGGTCTTCGCCGGGTCTGTGGTCGGTCCGGACGGTGAGCCGGTGGAGTGGGAACGGTCCGAAGCCACGGAGTCGGTGTTGGGTTCCGACTGGTCCGAGACGGCCGAGACGCTCGGAGCCCTGGGGCACCCCGTGCGGCTGCGCCTGATCCAGGCCTTGGCCGAGGGACGGACCGCGGTGACCGAGCTCATGGAGCTGGAGGGGCTCGGTACGACCGGGCAGATCTACCACCACCTGCGGCAACTCGTCTCCGCCGGCTGGCTGGAGACGGCCGGACGTGGGCGCTATCGGATCCCTCCCTCCCGGCTCGTTCCGCTGCTGGTCGTGGTCGCCGGAGCCCGCCGCTGACCGGGGCGTTCCTCCCGGCCGCCGCTCATGGGACGCTCCGTTCCGCCGCGAGTCCGTCGCCCACCCGGTCCAGGCCGTACCGGAGCCGCCGGAAGTAGGTGGCCCGGCTGATGTGGAGCTGCTGGGCGAGCCGCTGATGGGTCCGCGGCCGTCCGAGGTAGTAGTGCTGGAGGATCCACCCGGCCTCGGCCTCCTCCTGCACCTCGCTGTCCGCCAGCCGTCGGACCGCCTCCCCCAGGTCCGCGCGCAGTTCCGCCACCGTCCGGGTGCGTGGCGAGAGGAGCAGCGGGCTCTCCGCGAGCCGGGCCGGGTCGGCGATGGCGGCGAGGGCACGGGCCACCTCCTGGCCGGTCGGACGCGGGCCGCGGCGCACCCCCGAGGCGCGGGCGAGCCGCTCCGTCCAGTCGGGCAGCGCGGCGGATCCGAAGTCCTGGCTGAAGATCTCGGGCTTGCGGCCGCAGCGGTAGACGTCGTCGGTGGTGGTGCCGTGACGCTGGAAACGCAGCCCGCGCAGCAGCCGCTGGTAGTCCGGGTTCGGAGTGGACACCGTCAGCAGCAGGCCGCCCATGATGACCTGGCGCAACAGGCCGCGCAGCAGGTGTGCGTGGGCGCCCCGGTCGGGGCAGTAGGCCGCGCCGAGCAGCCATCCGCCGGTTCCGCGCGGGCGGTCGAGCAGCCGGTCCGTGTGCTGCTGGAGCAGGGGTTCCACACAGTTCACGGTGCGTTCGGTGACCTGCTGGGTGTTGGTCAGGCCGATGATCCGGTCGCCGCCGTCACGGATCAGCTGAAAGCTGGCGGGGTCATCGACGAGCCAGCGTTCCACCAGGCGGTCGGTCCACCGCGTGTCCAGGCCGCCCTGCCGGGCCCACTGGCGCATCAGGGTGCCGATGGCGTCGGCGTCGTCCGGGGTGGCGGTGTGGATCACGTCCCGGGTCACGCTGATGGGGAACATGGTCTCGCGGACCGCGTCGTCGTCGGCCAGGGCGATGATCCCCTCGGTGAGACGGCTGCGGCGGTCGGCGGAGGGTTCGTCGGCCAGCAGCTTCTTGCGGTGGGCCAGCGCGCGGGCCCACGTACCGCGGTGGGCGGCGGGCCGCCGCCAGCGATGGGCCAGTTCGATCACCCCGCGGAAGGGTTCCGTGAGGGTCAACCCGAGTTCGGTGGGGACGACCGGGCTGAGCCCGGCCAGGGTGTCGAACAACTCCGTTTCGGCGTCGAGCAGTTCCTCGTCCGCCGACCAGACGGTGGCCAGCCGGACGAGGGCCTGTTGCCACGGCCCGGTGGGCCGCTCCCGGGAGAGCCGCTCCACGATCTCCCGGGCGGCACCGTCGGCCACCGCCCCGGCGGCGGTCGGCGGCGCACCCGCGTGCACGGCCCGGCAGGCCGCGTCGGCGATCAGCGGGTTGCCCGCGGCGAGCCGGACGATGAGTTCCCGGCACCGCGCGTCGGTCACCCGCGCCTCCGTGGCCAGACGCCCGATGCGCGCGTCCGGCCATGGGCCGGTCTCCATGACCGCGACCCCCGTGTCGGCCCACCCCGGCCGGGCCAGCAGGGAGCGCCTGCTGATCACGAGGACGGGCCGGCCGCTTCCCGGCGGGCGCAGCCGCAGCGGCTCCAGCGCGGCCAGGGCGTGGTCGCCGTCGGCGCTGTCCACGACCAGCGGGGCCGAGGTGGGCTCGACGAGCGCGGCCGGCAGCCGCTCCAGGGCGCCGGGCCGGTCGAGGTCGAGGAGGGAGACGGAGCCGAGCCCGGCGACTAACCGGGACTTCCCGCTGCCGAGCGGGCCGGTGAGATTGGCCAGATCACGGCTTGCCACCACCTCCCGCAGGGAGTGCGGCGTGGCCTGTACCGGCGGGGCGGCTGCGGGTGCATCGGCCATCGAACCTCCAGGATCACTTCGGTGCACGGCCTCCTGTCATAGCGATCGGAGCCCGTTCCTTCAAGTGGTCACGCATACGGAACTTCCCTGGTGCCAGGGAGGCTTGAGACTTCGCTGAGACCTCACCTCCCGCCTCCCCGGGCAGACTTGTGATCCGTTGTCCCGCCGGACGTGTTCGAGGGAAGGGCCATGGGGACCTACACGATGTCGCCACTCGGTCTGAGCAGCACCGAGGAGAGGGTGTACCGCTTCTTCCTGCGGAATCCCGGCGCCGCCGTCGGTGACGCGCGCACCGCCGCGCCGATGGACGAGGAGGGCGTGCGGCTGGCCGCGGCGCGGCTGCGCGACCGGGGGCTGCTGCACGGGAGCGAGGCGCGGACCTGGGCCACGGACCCGGGGGTCGTCGTGGCCCGGCTGGCGGAGGAGCAGTTGGACGCCGCCTACCGGACGCTGCGCCGCCTCGCCGACCCGCGGCCGATCCTGCGCTCCCTGTGGCGGGACGTGCCCGCCCGCTCCTTCGCGGGCGGCGGGGGCGTCTACGCGGGGTCCGCGATCGCCCTGGACCGCCTGGAGGATCTGGGGCAGGCCCTCGCCCGGATCGACCGGGCGGCCTTCCACGCCGACGCCGAGATCCTGGCGGCGATCCCCAACCGGGCCCTGGTACCGCTGAACACGGCCCACACCCTCTCACTCGGACTGAACTGCCTACGGCGCGGAGTCCGGGTGCGGACCCTGCTGGAGAGCGGGGCTCCGGCACCCGGAACCGGCTCGGAACACCTCCGGCAACTGCGCTCCCACGGCGCGGAGGTCAGGGTCGTGGAGGGGCTGTCGGAGCTGGTGCTGGTCTACGACCGGCGCACCGCGCTGGTCCCCGTCGACGCGCACGACATCGACCGGGGCGTGCTCTGCATCGAGGAGAGCGGCCTGGTGGGCAGTCTCGTCACGCTCTTCGAGGGGTTGTGGGCGACAGCGACGGACCTCGTCGACCTCCCCCCGTCGAAGGCGGGCACCGGCACCCTCACCGGGGCCCAGCGCACGGTACTGCTCCTCATGTGCACCACCACCAAGGACGAGACGGGCGCCCGGGCGGCGGGCATGTCGCTGCGCACCTACCGGCGCCATGTCTCCGATCTGCTGGCCCTGCTGGGCGCGTGCAGCAGGGCCCAGGCGGCGCTGCTGGCCCGCGAGCGCGGCTGGGTGTGACCCTCCCCGGGCCCGGGTCGTCATGCGGCCGGGGTTCCCGCGCCGGAGCGGGCCGAGCACGGGCAGCGTGTCGCACACGCTGCCCGTGCGGGAGAGGGCGTACGCCCGCACCGGAGGGCACCCGGCCACCTCGCGCCCCGGGTCGGTCACACCGGGACCGGGGACCGGGGCGCGCGGTGAACCTCTAGTACGGGGCCGGTCCGGGGCCCGTGGCGCGGCCGTGGTGGGCGCGAGCCGGGGTGACCGCGGCGGCCGGCTTGTCCGGGCCGCTGCCCACGGCCGTGGTGTCCACGGTGCTCACCGGACGGCTCCCGGGCCCGGCAGGGCGGCCGGGACCGGCTCGGGCACCGGATCGGAGCCCGGCTGCGCGCTCTTGGCGATGTCCGGTACGGGGTCCGGCGCGGGGCGTCCGCCGAGGGGGCCGTCGGCGAACTGGGTGGCGGCCAGCCTCCGGTAGAGGGCGTCGTCGCGCAGGAGTTCGGTGTGCGTACCCACGGCGCGTACCCGGCCCTCGTCCAGGACCACGATCCGGTCGGCCTCGGCCACCGTGGAGATCCGGTGGGCGATGGCGACGACGGCGCACCGCTCCGCGATGCCGCGCAGGCTGTCGCGCAGCACCGCCTCGGTGTCGGAGTCCAGGTGGGCGGTGGCCTCGTCGAGCAGCATCACGTCCGGCTTCTGGAGCAACGCCCTGGCCACGCAGAGCCGTTGCCGCTGACCGCCGGAGAGCCCGGTGCCCTGGTCGCCGAGGAGGGTTTCGAGGCCGTCCGGGAGTTCCGCCACCACCTCGGTGAGACCGGCGAGTTCGACGGCCTCGGCGATCTCGGCCTCGGTGGCGTCGGGCGCCGCGTACACGATGTTCTCGCGGAGGGTTCCGCGCATCGCGGCGTTGTCCTGCTGGACGTAGCCGACGCGGCCGCGGACCTCGGCGGTCGGGAGGTGGGCGATGTCCCGGCCGGCGAGGAGGATCGCGCCGCCCCCGGGCCGGTAGAACCGCTCGATGAGCTGGAAGACCGTGGTCTTGCCCGCGCCGGAGGCGCCCACCACGGCGGTGAGCCCGTGGGCGGGGACGGTGAACGACACACCTTCCAGCACCGGCCGGTCGCCGTAGCCGAAGGAGACGTCGCGGAACTCCACTGCGGGGTGGCCGCCCTGCGGGGCCGGACGGACGGACGGCTCGTCGGCGGGGGCACCGCTCCGGCCGGCGGCCGCGTCCGCATCGCCGGAGGGGTGTTCGTCCTCCTGCGGCAGGGTGTCGAGTTCGTCCACGCGCTGGACGGCCGCCCGGCCCTGGAGGTAGGTGCCGATCGAGAGGAAGACCAGGACCAGCGGCGACACCAGGTAGAACAGGTACATCGCGAACGCCGAGAAGTCGGCCAGGCTGATGGAGCCGCTGACGACGCGGGCCATGCCGATGCCCATCACGGCGGCGAGCGACGCCTGGAGACCGACGTTCAGCGCGGGCGTGAACAGGGCGTTGAGCACGGTGACCCGGTTGCCGGAGACGCGGGCCCGGTCGGCGGACTCCGCCAGGCGGCTCTGCTCGCGGCCCTCGGCGTTGGCGGCCTTCACCGTCGTCAGGGCGGTGAGCACGCGCTGGAGGTCGGCGCCGAAGTCGCCGATGTCCTCCCGGTTGGCCAGGGCGGCCCGGCGCAGCCTGCGGGCCAGCCACACCGACCCGGTCCCGGCGACAGCGAGGCATCCGACGGCGATCAGAAGCAGCCAGATGTCGGTGAACGCCATCATCACCACGGCGCCGACCACGATCAGCCCGTTGAGGACGATCTGGGCGAGGCTCTGGGTGAGCGCGATCTTCATCAGGGAGGTGTCGGCGACCAGCCGGGTGTGCAGGTCGCCCTGGCGCCGGGTGTCGAGGTGCGCGCGGTCCGCCCGGAGCACCTTGCCCGAGAGCAGGACCCGGGCGTCACGGACGATGTTCTCCCCCGCCCGGCCGATGAGACAGCCCTGGGCGGCGGAGAGCGCGGCGTCCAGCAGGAAGAGCACCACCAGCGCCACGACGACCCCGACCACCGGGCGGTGGTCCCCGGCGGCCCTGATCAGGTCGGCCAGCAGCACCGGCTGTGCCAGGGTGCACACCACGCCCAGCAGCCCGAGGGCGGTGCCCCCGAGCAGCAGCCGCCACTGCCCGCGCGTCAGGTTCCGAACGGCGCCGCCGGACGCCGCCGCGGTGGCCGTCATGACCGCTCCTCACCGGAGGCGGGGCGGCGGTAGCGGCTGATGTGGACACCGCTCCCCTCCGGCAGGAACGGGCCGCCCGCCCAGTCGCCGTGCCGGGACACCAGGACGAGACCGGCGTCGGCCGCGTAGGAGTCGACGTCCTCGGCGGTGGTGAGCCGGGTGACCTCGGTGCCGATGCTCACCCGGCCGCCCCCGTGCACCAGGTGCGAGGCGTGCCAGAGCCCGCCGGGGATCAGGGTGGAGTAGGTCTGCACGCCGGCGCCCGGTTCGGCGTACGGAATGAAGAAGGAGGTGCGGGCGCGCCCCTCGTGCAGGGCGGTCACGAAGCCGGGGTTGTGGGTCTCCACGACGAGGGTGCCGCCGGGCGCCAGTTGCCGGGCCGCGCGGGCGACGGCCGTCCGCTGCTCCGCCGGGTCGCAGACCAGTGAGAGGGTCGCGCAGACGCAGTAGACCAGCCCGTACCGGGAGTCGTCGGCGTAGGTGCGGATGTCGCCGTGCACGGGGGTGACCGGGGCGCCGGTGGCGTCGACGGTTTCGCAGAGCCGCCGGAGCATCTCCGGCGAGGAGTCCACGCCGACGACCTCGCCGACGAGCCGGGCCAGCGGGACGGCGACGCGTCCGGTGCCCACGCCGAGTTCGAGGGTGGCGCCGCCGGGATGCCAGGAGGCGAGGACACCGGCGGTCTGTTCGGCGGAACCGTCGTGGGGCAGCAGGCGGTCGTAGAAGTCGGCGAACACCCTTCCGTAGCCGATGTCCTGGACCTCGGGAGAGGTCGCCACGGAGGTTCCGGAGGGAGTGGCGGTGCTCATACGGTCTCGCTTTCTCGCGCCGGTGCCGCGGTCTCGCGCATCGGTGTGTAGGGGGAGAGGAAGATGATCTCGGGCTCCTCGGTCTTGTCGTAGCCCGAGTCCTGGACCAGGGCGAACTGGAAGCCCTTGACGTCCGGCGTGCCGGACCGCTCGATCTCCTCGCGGAAGAAGTTGCGCAGGATACGGAAGGCGGGCAGGGTCACGGCCACCTCGAACCCGCGGTCGAGGACGCGCAGGATCTCGCTGCCGAGGTCGTACACGGCCTTCTCGGCCCGCCGTTCGGGGAACCAGACGATCTGGCGGGGGCGGCGGCCCTGGATGACCTCCAGCGCGGACCAGTCGGAGGTCTCCCCCGCCACGTCGAGGGTGCGGTAGTAGAACTGGAAGTCGTGCTGGGCCGGAGTCGGGGCGAAGAAGCGCCAGTTGGGGAAGACGCTGGAGAGCGGGTCGAGCCGCTGGACCCGGTCGAAGGACGGGTGCGGGTGCTGGCAGCAGATGGCGCCGAGGAAGACGACGCCGGCGGCGAGGCGGACCTTGCCGTCCGCGCCGCCGAAGGCGCGGGTCAGCAGCGAGCCGGTGGCGGACGGGAGACGGGGAGTGCTCATCGGTTCTCCTCGGACGCGGCGGTCAGGCCGGACGGCTCCGTCCCGGCCGGGAGTCCGGGCCGTGCCTCCGGTTCCCGCGCGGCGGTGTCGGCCAGGAAGGCCAGCAGGTGGCGGAGTGTCGCGGCGGCGTACTGGGGGTCGGTGAGGATGCCGTCGTGGTCGGCGCCCTCGATGACGGCGCTTCGGACGGTCCGGTCCCCGTGGTGGGCGTCGGCGAGGTCCTTGTGCATCAGCAGGTGGTCGGGGTCGCGGTCCACGGTCCGCTGGGCGGAGAGCACCAGAGCGTGGGTGTCCAGGGCGTCGAGCGGCCCGGTGAAGGAGGGGAAGTCCTGCTCGACGGCCTTCCACTCACGCACCGCGGCGGTCCACACGCGGGAGTCCGCGAACTCCATCCTGACCTTGTCCCGCACCTGTTCGGGGAGGTTGGCGACCGGATCGGGCGTCCGCATCAGCGACCCGAACCCCAGCCGCAGACTGATGGCCATGGTGCGCAGGCCCTCTCCGATCCGCGGCGCGGTCGCGCCCTGCTGCGCCGACCGGGTGAGCTGTCCGGGGTGCGAACTGTCCACGTAGACGACGGAGTTCACCCGGGATCCCAGCCTGACCGCAGCGCGGCGGGAGATCTCGCCGCCCAGGGAGTGGCCCATCAGCGCCACCTGGCGCCCCTCGGGGACCGCCGCTTCGACCAGGTCGACCAGGTCGTCGACCGACTCCTCCAGCGTGAACTCCCCGTCCGCGCGGCGTCGGCTGGGGCCGTAGCCGGCCCTGTTGTACATCAGCCACGGCCGGTCCGCGCCGAAGGCGCGGGCGATCCAGGCGAAGTACGCGGGACAGGCGCCCAGCCCGTGGACGAAGACCACCACCGGGTCCGTACTCCGGCCGTCGAGGGTGCCCTGCACGCTCAGTTCGTTGCCGTGCCGGGTGGTGACGGCAGTGCCGCCGTGCGGGGTGTCGGTGACGCGCAGCCGCCGGGCCGCCGCGACCGTCCCCAGCACGGCCGCGCCGCCCGCAGCCAGCAGGGCCACCGCGGCCGGCATGGTGTCGTCGCGGCCCGCCACCGCGGGGTGGCTGCGCGGCGTGCTGGTGTAGGCGACCATCGGGTGCATCGCGGCGAAGGCCGGGAGGAACCTGCCGAGGCCCATGACGTAGCCGTTGGCCAGGTGGAAGAGGACGGCACCGCCCAGCACCGGGCGGGTCAGCCGGCCGCCCCTCAGATAGAGGACCGGGAACAGGCACTCCAGGCCGAGCACGCCGTAGACGAGGGCGCGGGTCGTGCGCGGGTGGCGGTGGGCCAGCTTCCATACCCCCTCGTGCCCGTACGTCCTGGTCCGCATCACCCCCGCCAGCGCGGCCCCCGACCGCCAGTCGGGACCGAGCAGCTTGACCCAGCCGGAGATCAGGTAGGACAGGTTCCCCTGGAGCGCGACGTACCAGATCAAGGCGTCCTGGGTGCGGGACGAGGGGGCGAGTCTGGCCAGCCCGGTGACGGTCTGCACCATGGTGGACGCCTGGTCGGAGCCGTCGGTGCCGTAGCGCTCGCCCGGGTAGAGCAACGCTCCGCTGACGCCGAGGTAGAGGGTGGCGGCCCCGCGCCACCGCCCGTTGCCGGGCAGCATGAGGGCCGCGCTCGCGGCCACCCGCCCGGCGTGCAGCGCCCGGTGGGTCCGCTCGTCGGAGGCCAGGTCGAGCAGTTTGCGGAAGGGCCTGTTGTAACGGGCGTACGCGTCGCGGGAGATGGCCCATTCGTTCATCCGGCTCGACCGGTGCTCCCGGCGGCGCGCGAGGTGCTCGACGCTGGACAGCAGGGACGTCGTGGCCGCCAGCCGCTCGGTGGCGCCCATGGCTTGCTCGCGGGAGAGCGGGACGGGGCCTTGCAGGGCGGACAGGACCGCGCGCAGCGTCGGCCGCAGCCTGCTGGATCCACTCGGTCTGGTGGGGCGTGAGGGCATGGACAGGCCTTCCGTGCTGGGGACGAAGGAGGCGGGGGGCGTCTGGGTGACGGGGCGGAGGGTGGCGGGCAGCTCTGGAGCCGGTACCGGGTCCTACGGGCCGGGCGGAACGCTGTCCGGGGGATCGGGTCGTACGGGACGCTGTCCCCGGGGGGATCGGATCGTGCGGAACGCTGTCCGGGGGGTATCGGATCGTGCGGGACGTTCCTGCCGGGCCGGGGACCCGGGCCGGGCGGAGTCCGTTCGTGCCGGGGCCGGGCCGTGAGTGCGGGCGTGGTGGTGGCACGGGCGGGCGACCGCCCTGGAGGCGCTCGTCCTCCCGTCACCGACGCACCGTCGCTCCCGGCCGGCCCCGGCACGGTGGCCGCGGCTCCCCGTGCCGGGGCCGGGGGCGACGGGCCTACCGCTCGGCGCCCGTGCCGCCGGGGCGGCCCACCGTCCCCCGGTACGTCGCCGTGTTCACTGCGTTCCCCCACCGGGGGCGGCGACGGGGACGGTGTGATGGGCTCACATCGGCAGCTCGACGTTGCCGCCGCAGTGGTTGTAACCGGCGACGAAGGCGTTCACCAGGGCGACGCCGACGGCCACGCCGGCCACGACCGCGGGGGTCGCGGCGACCGGCGCGAGGGTCGGCAGCGCCCGGCCGGGGTCGGACTCGGACAGACCACCGGCGCCGCGCAGGGCGGCCGGTGTCGGAGACATGTTCACGGGGTTCTCCTCACTGGAGTGATGGAACGGAACGGTCCGGTGTCGCGGGAAGTGCGACTACATGGGGAGTTCGACGTTGCCGGCCGCGCGGCCGGCCGCGTAGCCGGCGACGAACCCGGCTCCCAGGGCGGCGACGATGACCACCGGAGTCGCGGTGACCGGCGCGATGGCCGGCAGCGTCGCACCGGGATCGGACTCGGTCAGGGCACCGGTCGCGGTCAGGACGGCCGGAGTCGAGGACGTGTTCATGGGACTCTCCTACTGGTGAGGTGTGGGTAGGGCTGAGGAGCAGGGGCCACCCGCCACGGGCGGCCCGTCGGGCCTACTGCGGGAGTTCGATGGTGCTGCCGGTGAGGCAGACCGAGATGCCGACGCAGGCCGTCATGGTGACCGTGACGGAGGTGACCGGAACGGTGTCGAGCGGCGCCCGGCCGCGGTCGGACTCGGTCAGGGCACCGGTCCCGGACAGGACGGCCGGTATCGAAGCAGTGCTCAAGGACTTCTCCTCGCTGGTGGGTGGCAGGGTGGATGTCACGGGCGGGTGGCAACGGAAGAACAGACCCACAGGTCGCGGTGCCGAGTGCCGTCGACCGTGTGCCCGGCCGATGGACGGACTTCGCGTCGGGTAGCCGTCATGGGTGCGGCGACCGACACGGGCGGCCCCTGACGGGACACGGTTCCGACGGGAAGGGGTCGGGACGGGCCGCCCCGGTGGGAGCGGCGGGTGTCCGGGCCGTGCGCCGGGCGTCTTCCCCGGCGGATACGGGTGGCGGGGTGCCGCCACCTACATCGGCAGCTCGACGTTGCCGCCGTTGGCGAGATGGCGTGCGGCCACGCCGGCCGCGAAGGCGACGACCACGGCACCCGCGGTGGCCACGACGGCCGGGGTCGCGGCGACCGGCGACGCGCCCCCGAACACCTGACCGCCGGCGCCTTCGTCGAGCGGGGCGATGCCCCGGGTCCAACCGGGTTGTCTGAATTCGGGCATGTCTCTCCTTCATGGGTGGGCCGTCACCGGGGCCCGTCCAGGCGCGCGCAAGCGCACCCGGGAGCCGGCCCCCGCGTGAACAGACGTTCTGTGATGCGCTCCACACGATGCCGAGAGCCCGACGGAAAGGGAAGACAACTCCGCTGGCATGAGGATGCGGACTCCGCAGCAGCATCCTGCGGGTTCGGACGCGGGGGTATACGGCGCGTACTCTCTCCGTCAATCCGGCCTGGAACGCGAGACGTTGAGAGCGGGCGACCGGCTCTGCGGGCTCCGTCCGTCCCGACGCGCGACGGCGTCACCGGCGCAAGGGCGCGAGCACCCCGCACTCTCCGAGATCGCCGCCGGGCCATGGACCGGCGAGTCCGCCGCCCGTGCCGGCGCCGTCGTCGGCCTCTCCGCCGAACGCGCACCGGGTCTGACCAAGGCGCTGCGCACTCCGGCGCGACCGGCACCACGGCCTGCGGGGGCCCGAGGAGGTCCGACGGATGTCTCCCCGCCCGATCAACGAGGCGTTCGCGACGGCACACCCGGACGCCGGGAGCTCCGGCTGGTCCCGACCGGTTCCGGCCTGGTCCCCAAATGGCCCCCAGAAATGATCAAGGGCCGGTCTCGGATTGCTCCGAAACCGGCCCTGATCTGCGACTGTCTCCAGTCGGGACGACAGGATTTGAACCTGCGACCCCTTGACCCCCAGGAGTGAGGGTCAAGGATATTTTCTGCATATAGCAGACTTAATCCGGGCACAAGCTGTGCATGGAAGCATGCATCGTGCACCACCGCGCGTACCGTGTGGTCCCCAACTGGTCCCCAGGATCGCAGTCCTGGCGGTGAGGATCGCTCTGGCATCTCTGGTCACCGCGAGGTGGAGAGGGCAGACTGACCGACGGACTGTCAGTGCCCGCGCATAGCCTCCCGGCATGTCCTCGACTCGCGATGAGCTTCACCATGTCATGCAGTGCCCAGAATCCGGATGCCCCACGGATCCTGACCACGCTGGCGGCCGGCGCTGGCGGGAGCCACGGCCAGATCGACTGCCGGGCCCACGCCGTCATCCGAGCCGCGCAGGACGCCGTCGACACCTCCGACCCCGGGGCTGAGGGCCGGGCCGACCTCGGAGAGGCCCTTGGCCAAAACGCCAACGACGTTGAACGTGCCACAGCCTGGTAGCGACCACCACCTGCGGCGGGCAGCGGTCAGCAGCCCGCCGCGGGGTACCAGGCATCGCAGCCATGCGCTGGGGGCGATGCCGCACCTGGGTCCGCTCGCTCGTCCCGCATCGCGGCATGAAACACCCCCGTACACCTCAGTGAGCCTCAGCAGCATGGTGGTGGCGGGCGCAGTCGCAGTCCTCGGCCAGCACGGTGACGCGGGGGCTACTCAGGGGGGCTGTCGAACTGGTGGCCGCCGGTCGTGAGGTTGGCCTCGGCGAGGAACCTGGCAGCTAGAGGATGCTCCATCGAAGTTGCTCGTCACGCCTCCTCAGCCCGTCAACCCGGCGCTGGATCTCACTTAGAGATTCCGGGGCATACCGAACCTTCCGGGTATTTGTCGTAACCATGCGCAGTTCACGGATGCCGCGCAGAACCGAGTAGCCAGCGCTTTCCCTGATGTCCAACCCGTAGGCATCCACGAACGCTTGGTAGTGTGCTTCGCCGTACCCGAACCGTCGGCAGTGGACTTCGATGGTTACGAGGTCCCACTCCGGCTGGCCTTGGGCGATCGTGTCCCAGTCGCACAGCACCGCAGTTCCATCGGCAGTGTGCAGCGCGTTTCGGTGTTGCGGGTCACCCTGAATCAGTCCTGGATCCAGGGCAAACGGGACTCCCTCCAGCGCCTCTTCGAGCCGGTCTGCCTCATGTTCCAGATAGCGGACTTGAGCAACAGGGAGGCAGGTGATCGCGCTCAGCGAGCGGCGGATCGCGCGGATGTTGTTGTGCTCGGCTAGGGCGATCGGGTCATCGCCCACTCCTCCACATCCGTCGGACCCCGGGCAGAGCCAGGAGCCCGAGTACCGAGGTGATGCCCAGCGGCCCCGGACCACACGCTCCCTCAGTACCGCGCGTGAAGGCACGGTGCATCGACCGCGTGCACCCGATGCACCCGGAACTCCGGGAAGGCCGGGAACTGCAGGGCGGTGCCGTACGACCGTTCAGTTGTCGGCGAGGCGGCTCTCGGGCGGCAGCGCAGAGCACGGAACGCGCCAAAGTGGCCCCGGTATAGAGGTGTGGGCGGGGCAGTGCCAGGATCGGGAACCATGTCGGTGGGATGGCGGTTTCGCGCCACACGGTCCGCGCTCTTCGCGATCGTGTGCGTATCGCTGGCTGCCCTGGGCCACGCCCTCATGTCCGACGCCCCGCTCCCTTGGTGGTCTCTGGGGCTGAGCCTCACCGGCGTGGGCACGCTGACCTGGCTCGTCGCGGGAGAGGAAAGAGGCCAGGCCGGCGTCATCACGTTTACCGTCGCCATGCAGGTGGCCCTGCACGCAGCCTTCACGCTCGCCCAGACCGCCCAGTGGACAGCTGTGGGGGCCGACGGCGAGTCCGCCCTCGCAGCCAGATGGGCGGACGCCCTGCTGTGCGGCCTCCACAGCGACACCGCCGCAGCAGCCCGCGCCTACGAGGTGGCCGCACAGGCCGGGCTGACCGACAGTATGCCGCTGCCCAGTCTGAAAGGCGGCTCCTCCGCCATAGCGGATCTGGGTCACGCCCACGGAGCTCACACTGCAGGAGCTCAAGCGGCTCAGTCCGGACACGACATGGCGGCGATGACCGGCACCGCGTCCTGGGGCATGCTCGCCGCGCACGTGGTGGCGGCACTGCTCTGCGGTCTATGGCTGGCGCGCGGCGAGCGTGCCGCCTTCCAGATCCTCCGCGCCCTCGCGGAACGCGTCGCCCTTCCCTTCTTCCTGCTCGACGCGCTCCGCCCCCTGCCGTCCGCGCCCCCGACCTCCGCCGACGACCGCTCCGCCTCACGCCCGCAGTCGCGTCTGCTCGTCCACACCCGCGTCACCCGGGGACCGCCCAGGGAGATCGCTGTCCGCTGACAGCCGGATCACGTCGGCCGCTCGACCGCCGCCGACGTGCACCCGTGCGCCCACGCACCGGTGCGATCTCCCCCTCTCCGGACCGGGTACGCCCATGGGCTGCGCCCCGTCCGGACACCCGGAAGGAACCGCAGTCCATGCTTCCTGCCCAGAACCGGACCGGGGCGACGGAGGACGAAGTGACCGCCTGGGCTCTCGGCGCCGCAGCAGGCGACGCCGACGCCTTCGAGCACGTCTTCCGAGCCCTCCACCGCGACGTACGCCGCTATGTCACCGCCCTGGCCGACGACTCCCAGATCGCCGAGGACCTGGTCCAGGAGACGTTCCTGCGCGCCGTCTCCACCGTGCACCTCTTCCAGGGGCGCGGCTCGGCCCGCTCCTGGCTGCTGACGATCGCCCGCCGCACGGTGGTCGACAATCTGCGGCGCGCCGCCTCCCGGCCCCGCCTGGCCGACACCCCGGACTGGCAGTTCGTCGCGGAGTGCAGCCAGCCGCGGGACCTGCCCGGCTTCGACGAGGGCATCGCCCTGATGGCCCTGGTCGAGGCGCTGCCCGACGAACGCCGCGAGGCGTTCGTCCTGACCCAGCTCCTGGACATGCCCTACGACGACGCCGCCCGGACCAGCGCGTGCCCCGTGGGCACCATCAGATCCCGGGTCTCCCGAGCCCGTACGGCGCTCTGCGCGATGCTCGACGACAGGACTCCGGCTCTGGCCGGCTGACCCACGGCCGGATCACGTCATCCCGGCCGTCCGGGGCGCCCTCGCCTCGGACGGCCGGGATGTTCGGAATCCCTTCACTACAGCGATGGCCTCGCCGCGGAGGCAGTACGGGGTCTCTTCTCTCCAAGGCCCGATGGCCAGGTACTCAGCGGTCCGCACGATCCGCGATCGGCGAAGGAGGCCATGGCGTCGTGTCCAGCGCCGCTGTCGCCGTCGCGGTTGATGGCTCCAAGGGTGCTTCGGACGGACGTGATCACGGCACGCCGGAGGTCGGGGGAACGATGAGTTCGGCCCCGCAGCCCGCAGTAAGCACTCGACTTCTGCCACCCCGGCCCGGGGCCTGCGGCCCGGACACCCATCGTGGGCTTGACAAGGCGTTCTCCGGGGGTCTGTCCGCCCAAGACGCACGAGCAACCAGAACGACTCAGCTCTGGCCGGCTGCGGCAGCACACCGAAGAACGTGCCACCGCAGCGGGCAACCCAGAGAGGTGTCGCGCCGGTGCGCTGCGGTCGTCCGGACGGTGCCCCAGGTCGGATCCACACCCTGGGCAGAAGCAGCCCGCGCACATGAGCAGAGCCCCGTCCGCAGTTTCTCCGCGGCAGCGGCGACTGTATTCGTTCGTCGGCGGTGTCAGCGGGCGTCGGTGGGCTGGTCCTCGCCATCCACTGGTCCGGTCCGGTCGGCGCCCTTCGACAAGGACCACGCGATCGCGAAGCCGAGGGTCGCCACGAAGGCGTAGGAGAGGGACGCGCCCCAAGCGCTCATCATGCCGTCCGAGCCCTTGGTGGGGAACCAGAACTCGGCCGTCGGGCCGTCGGCGACGAACGCCACCAGCGCCGCGACCGCGAGCCCCGCAACCCCGAGCGCGGGGACGCTGAGGACCAGCATCCATATCCATCGTCGCTTCACGACACCCCCCTGTTGGATAGGGCTGTATGGTACGGGCCAGGATAGGTCGGCCGGACTGCCGGAGGAACTCCCGGATACCTGGCCCGCGACCGGGACTTGGTGGCACAGCCTTCCGAGCAACTCGGAGCCCCGCGCGCCGAACTGCCCGACCGCATCGCCGCCCTTTCTCAACCACCTCAAGGCCCCTGACCGGGGCGACGACCGCATCAGGCCACTTCCCCATCCTGCAGTCAAGCCGATCGGGCAGTGCTCGTGTCCAAGAGGCGTGCGTCTCGTTGCCCGGGCATGACCAAGATCTTCAATCGAGCGTTCGGTGTCGCTGCCGTTACCGCAATCGCCTCCCTCACGGCGGCCAGCCCTGCCGTTGCCGACCCCACGCCTGGTGGCCTCATCGGGAGCCAACTCGGAGTGATTGACCTTGCCAGTCAGAACAGCGCCGTGAACAACGGGAACACGGGAGAGGCTGTCAGTCACTCGGAGAACACCCAAAACTCCGCGCAACAGGTTGTCACCGATGCCCAGTCCATCGACCTCCTCAAAGACGTGGACGTGCTGGAGAAGCCGCTCATCCTGGTCTGAGGCGAGGGGCGAGGTCACCAACTCCTCAAGGGGCTCGGCCGAGGGCTGGGGCTGCTTGGAAGGGGGTCTGGTCGCGGACCACGGCCCAGAGGACGTTGACGCGTCGGCGGGCGAGGGCGATGACGACTCCAAGAAGCACCGCAGCGGCGTTCCCTCCGCCGGAAGTCGTAGTGCCACGAGCCCGGGTCCGCCTTTCGGCAGATCCGCGGCAGTCCCCGGCCCCGAAAGGATCGACTCACAACGATCCGCCCGTGCCCCGCCGGGGCACCGAGCCGCAGGCCCCCTCATGGACTTCCAGACCAAGATCCCCACCCTCGCCGTCCTCGGACCGGCGCTCATCGCCTTCGCCGTGGTGGCCCTGGTACGCCACCGCCGCGGCACCCCGGGCTGGAGCGGCGGCCCGCTCGCGGTACGGGCCGCCACCGCGCTCTACGCGACGGCCGCCGCCTCGATCACCCTGTTCCCTCTATGGATCGTCGGCGGCGCCTACCGCAACCAGGCCGAGTGGTACACGCAGGGCCTGTCGGCCCCTGATCATTGCCGACATCACCATGATCCCCAACATCATCATGTTCCTGCCGCTCGGCTGCCTGCTACCGCTGCTGCGCCCGCGCATCAGCCCGCGCCCCACCGTGCTGGCCTCAGCGATCGCCAGCCTCAGCATCGAATCCCTCCAGATGCTCCAGTACGTCGCCTTCGGCAACGGCCGTGCCGTAGACATCAACGACGTCATCGCCAACACCCTCGGCGGCTTCCTCGGATACGCGCCCCTGCGCACCGCCAAGCGCGCCACCTCCACCCGCGCGCTGGACCGGCTCACCACGCCGACGCGCACCACCGCGTGAACAATCAAGCCCAGGGCCCACGTTCGCCCGCTCCCGATTGAACACGCTGCTGCCTCGCCAAGCCCAGGGTGACGGCATGTCAGCTTGGGGGAGCCCTCGTCCTTCGTGCTGGACCTGCCGGTCCGAACCGGTCAGTCCCCGAGATGGGCCGGAGCGAGGTGCGGGGTGTTCAGAGTATTGCGGAGGCCGACAACACCCGAGGTGGCGAAGCGGGAATTCCCAGACTTGCCCTCGATGAGGACCGGCGTGAGCACCGGAGCGGTACTTGCGCAGTTCGCGTGGCCGAGGCGGCGCTGGGAGGGGTGCCCCTCAGGCGGCATCCCGGTGCCGGCGACCTGCCCTCCTGCTGATCGAAGCCCGCCCCGGCCGCTCTCCTCCGGTGGCCATCGGCCTGGACCGCTCGGCGCAGCGAACTCATCGAGGGACCGCAGGTCAAGCCGCTCTCCAGACGTTCTCCGAACGGAAGACGCAGGTGAGCGAGACGGCAGGGAGAACGGGAAGAGGGCCGGGCGCCGGTAGTCCTGGTCGGTGCGGCTCGCACAGCCGGAATCGCTGCCGGCGGCTGCTTCGGCACGGATCTTCGCGAGGGCCTGCCGGCCGTCGGCAGCTCAGTGCCAGGTGTTGTCGTTTCCGGAGGTCTGGGTCGGGAGTCGGTAGCCGAATTCCTCACGGAGCTTCGGGGCGGCCACGTCCGAGCGCATCGACAGAGCGAGGAGTGCGACCAAGCCGAACACCCATATGCCCGCGACGATGCTCACCGGCGCCACAGCAGCGGTCCGCGGGACCATGGTGCCGAGTGCTCCCGCGCCGAGCAGCGCCCAGAGCGCCGCAGCCGCGTGCAGCTCGGATGCCTGAGTCGTGGTCACGGTGATCGCGTGCGCGCGGTCAATGACGGTCACATCCGCGCCGCCGCGGCGTACCCGCACAAGGCTGCGTCGGAGTTGCCACGCCCGGAGCACCGCGACGCAAGGGACGAGGAACAGCCACAGCACAGCGAGTCCGGCGCCAACCAGCTGCACCTGCTTCCAAAGGACGGTGGTGGGCGAGAGGGAAGGGCTCATCATGGCGAGCACGGCGATGACGAAGGTCGCGAGCACCGGGATGTTCGCGCGGTCGAGGCGGGTGGCCTCGGCGCGGTTGCGGGCCTTGACCTGTTGCCGCAGCTTCGTGTCCGCGTCTCCGATGAGGAGCCGCGCGGGCCCCTGTTCACCGAGGGCCTGCGCGGGAAGGCGCTCGCCCGCCGAGCGGACCCACCGCCGCCCGGCGGCGATCAGAGCGAGGACCAACGCGACGCACAGCACCCCCAGGACGAGCAAAGTCGCCGCGATCGCCGGCCAGGCGGACGCGGCGAGCAGGACGCCGGCCGTGGCGAGGAGAAGGGAGCCGATGACGGCGCTGGTCACGACCGCCGGGAAGAACGGCGTGCGGCTGACGGGGCCACGGACCTCGACCGCGTTCCTCAGCGACGGCGCGTCCGCTGCCTCGGCGTACATGTCCGCGAGCGCGAGTTGGTGGAAGGTAAGAGCGTAACCGAGCACCATCAGGAAGACGGCGATACCAAGGCTCGCAGCGAGGAGAGGACCTCCGAACACCGGCACGAAGGCCGGTGGGTCGTCGGGCAAGCCGAATCTGCCGATCAGCGCGAGGACGGGGAGCAGGCCGAACAGCGCCCCGCAGCCCGCGGCGGCCGCGCCCGACACACGTACCAGACCGCCGGTGATCAGGACGCCGCGGGTAGGTGGGAGTTCGAGGCCGCGGTCGCGTCGCTCATCGCCCAGCAGCCCGCGGTTCGCTTTCATGGCGCCAGGCTCTCATGCCCTCCGATCCGGCCGGGCCCTGCCGGATCCTGCCCCCGACAGCACCGTCACGTCGGCGGGTCCTGGGGCCCTTGGACGTGGCGCCGCCTGCCTACGACGACCGGTATCTCACCCGATGCCCGCCTAGCCTCCATCCGCCCGGTCCTGCACCACGACACGAAGGCGGCGCTGCGCTTTCCGGTCGGCGTCCCGGAGTTGAGCAGGCAGTTGCTTCGCAGGACGAGCACGGCTGGATCGGCCACACGGAGCTGCGGCGGCCCGGCCGTAGTGCGCTCGTGTTCGGCCCGACGTGGCACACGAATCGCGCGCACGGGCGGGTACCAGCGCGGTCCATGTGGTGAGCGCCGAGGTGGACGCGGTGCACCGGGAAACGATAGACGCCACCGGCGAGGTCCTCGAAGGACCGTACGAAGCGGGTCTGGGCTGCGGGTGCGTGTACGCGATGCGGGCCCCAGAGGGAGACCTGTGGGCCTTCGACACCTATCGGGGCCCTGCCTCCGGAGTGGGGCGCCGGGAAGAGACGAGCGGACTCCGGCTCGTGGGGCCCGTGCTGTGAGTCTGCGGCCGGGGGTCAGTGGCCGCCGGTGAGTTCGCCGGTGAGCTTGCCGTGGAGGTCGGCGCTCAGGTCGTTCAGCCCGGTGATGTCCACGGTCTTGCCGCGCTGGGCGTACTTGCTCTCGATCGCGTCCAGGGCGGCGACGGAGGAGGCGTCCCAGACGTGGGCCTCGGAGAGGTCGATGACGATCTTGTCGGGGTCGCCGGCGTAGTCGAACTGGCCGACGAGGTCGTTGGAGGAGGCGAAGAACAGCTCGCCGGTGACCCGGTAGACGACCCTGGTGCCGTCCGGGTCGAGGATGCTGCGTACGCGGGCGAGGTGGGCGACCCGCTTGGCGAAGATGACCATCGCGGTGACGGAGCCGACGACGACGCCGATGGCGAGGTTGTCGGTGGCGACCACCACGATCACCGTGATGGCCATGACGGCGATCTCACCGGCCGGCATCCGCTTGAGGGTGTTGGGCGCGATGGAGTGCCAGTCGAATGTCGCGAACGACACCATCACCATCACCGCGACGAGGGCGGCCATGGGGATGTCGGAGACGACCGGGCCGAACACGATGCACAGCACCATCAGGAACGCGCCCGCCAGGAACGTGGAGAGACGGGTGCGGGCGCCGGAGACCTTCACGTTGATCATTGTCTGGCCGATCATGGCGCAGCCGCCCATGCCGCCGAAGAAGCCGGTGACGATGTTGGCGATGCCCTGGCCGATGGACTCGCGGGTCTTGGAGGAGTGGCTGTCGGTGATGTCGTCGACCAGCTTCGCTGTCATCAGCGACTCCATCAGGCCGACCAATGCCATCGCGAAGGCGTACGGGGTGATCGTGGTCAGGGTGTCCATGGTGAAGGGCACGTCGGGCAGGCCCGGCACCGGCAGCGAGGAGGGCAGTTCGCCCTTGTCACCGACGGTGGGCACCGCGAGGCCGGCCGCAACCGTGATGACGGTCAGGATGACGATCGCCACCAGCGGGGCCGGGATCACCTTGGTGACCTTCGGGAAGAACGCCATGAGCGCGAGCCCGCCGATGATCAGTGGGTACACCGCCCAGGGCACGTCGTGCATCTCGGGCACCTGGGCCATGAAGATCAGGATGGCGAGGGCGTTGACGAAGCCGACCATCACCGAGCGCGGCACGAACCGCATCAGCTTCGCCACCCCGAGCGCGCCCAGGGCAACCTGGATGACACCGGCCAGGATGACGGCGGCGATCAGGTAGCCCAGACCATGCTCACGGTTGAGCGGGGCGATGACCAGGGCGACGGCTCCGGTGGCGGCGGAGATCATCGCGCGGCGGCCGCCGACGATCGAGATGACCACGGCCATGGTGAAAGAGGCGAACAGGCCGACCGCCGGATCGACCCCGGCGATGATCGAGAACGAGATCGCCTCGGGGACCAGGGCCAGGGCGACGACCAGGCCGGCCAGAACCTCGGTGCGCCAGACCTTGGGGCTGTGCAGCCAGTCGGGCTTGAGGCTGCGCAGCCGCGCGGCGGGAGTCACAGCAGCAGAAGACAAGGAGATGCGTACCTGTCGTGCTCGGACACACGGCCGGATGGGCCGGGGTGTGCGGGAAGGGGCGCGGGAGACCGGCCGGCATCCCGCGGGCGGCCCGAGAAGGGGCCGGGAAGTCGTGGAGGACGCGAGCCGGGGCCTGGGCGGTGCCCGGCCGGGTGGGTCACGTCCGAGGGCGAACGATCACGGCGGGCAGGCGGCGGCAGTCGGCGTGATGGGCTCGCGCACGCTCTCTCCTGCAAGAATCGGATCTTCGCCGGGGCCACCATCGGCCCCGGAACGGCAGAAGCGGGGCAGCCTGGCCGCCCTCGCCATCATCTACTCTACCCTAACGTTAGAGTAGAGGGCGGTGGGGTCGCACGGGACGCGGCCCGCCACGACGGGAAGGGCCAGGGACACAGGTTGTGGACGACCAGCACATGCAGATCGGCGAAGTCGCCGCACGGACGGAGCTGTCCCTGCGCACCATCCGTCACTACGAGGAGACCGGCCTGGTCACCCCCTCCGCCCGCTCCCAGGGCGGCTTCCGCCTCTACACCGAGACCGACGTCGCCCGGCTCATGGTCATCCGCCGCATGAAGCCGCTCGGCTTCACCCTGGACCAGATGCGCGACCTCCTGAACGCCACCGACCGCCTCGACGGCGACGACGCTCTCGACGACGGCGAGCGCGAGGCGCTGCTGGAGCGCGTGCGGACCTACCGGCAGGCCGCCGCCGAGCAAGTGGAGAAGCTGCGCATCCAGCTGGAACGTGCCGAGGACTTCGCCGACACGCTGGGCACCCGCCTGGAGCAGAACGCTCCTGCCGCCCGCGGCGTCTAGAACCGCACCGCAGCCTCTCCTCCAGTCGGCACCACCTCCCTCTGCGGGCTGCGCGGGCCGGGCACGGCCCGGGCTTGTCCGCCCTGGCCAGATCCCCGTCCATGCCCTGGAAGAGGTCCTTGTTCGCGCTGTTCCAGTCCTCCACGACTTGCAAGCCCTCATGGATCTCCTGCCGAAGTTCGACATCGGCGAGGTAGTCGCAGACGAACGCCGTGCGCACCGCCCGCCCGAGTTCCTCGATCGCCTGATCGGTGGGGTGCATGGGTCCGCCGCGGGTGAAACGTGTTAGCTCCCGCCCGGGCCGATCCGGGTGGGCAGGACCAGTCGGCTGAATGCACCCGAGTCGCCGCGGCCCCGAACAGCAGTGGCAGAGCCCGCCCACCCCGGGGGCTCGCCCCCGGCTGGCAGATGTGAAGAACGAAAAGGGACATGGTTATGACTACCCATGTGGCGGAGACCGGTGGACGGCATCGTCTGGATCGTCAGCAAATCAACCACCGCACCGGGCGCTCCGGCAAGTCCAGGAGATCCGATACCGCCACGTCACCGGACCGCGGACCCACAGCACCGAGGGAGGCGGCAGCAACGCCTGATCGCCCGCAGTTCCTCGAATCCGGCCCTACCTACCGCACGCTGGACAGGCCCTGCCGGATGCCCACCGGACAGGCCCTACGGGGTGAGGCCAGCGGCCAGGTTGGGAAGGAGGGTGAAGAGGGTGGCGGCACCGGTGACGTGGAAGCGGCGCTGGACGGGGCCGGCGAGAGGGCCGACGAGCTGGAGGCCGGAGGTCTGGTGGGCGTGGAGGAGGTGGCTGAGGAGTTCCTCGTCGGCGAAGTCGAGCGCGGCGAGGTCGACGATCAGGGGCAGTCCTGATGCGGCTGCGCGGCGGAAAGCGGCATCCAGCTGGTGGCCCGCGGCGGGTCCGGTAGCTCCCCGCAGCACTATGACGTGCGCCGTCGGGTATTGCGTGTGCTGGATCAGCAGCCCGGTCTCGTCCTTGTCCGGTTTCCTGTACACGGGTCTCTTTCACCGTTCGGCCGGGCAGGCAGGAGGCGAGCCTGCCGGACTGGGATCTCCTCAACGCTCCGAACGCCGGGCGGGTGTGGGGTTGCAGGCGGGTTCTAGAGTAGCGACGAAGTACTGGGCGCGGGCCGGCCGCACGTTGGCTTCGCCGCCTACTCGGCGGCGGCCTGCCGGCAGCTCCGTACGCGCTCCAGGAGGGCTTCGCTCTCTTCGGCATCAAGGCCCACCCGGTGGGAAGCCGGTGCAAGGACTCCTCGGAATCCGGCCGACACCCGAGGCGCTTGAGGACAGCCTGGAGAAAATGCGCGACGGCCCGGGTTCACGCGGTCTGCCCCCTGCCGCCGGAAGCGGGAGCCGGGGTCCCTACCGCGTGGTGAGGATTCCGGCCGCAGGGGCGCCGAGCATCGCGGATGCCTGCTGCAACGGGGTGAGAACCTGGGTGGGTGCCGGGGCCGGAGTCGGGTTGCGGCAGGTGAAACCGAGCTGGGTCATGGCCCGCAGGATTTCGCCGGCGCTGAAGTCGCGGCGGTCCTGGCGGGTGATGACCTGTCCGACCTGCTTGAGGGGGTAGGTGCGTCGGCCGATGATCACCGATTGTCCGGAGGCGTGCTCGGGTTTGATGCCCTTCATCGATTCCAGGACGCTGCTCCTGGTCAGGTCGAAGGGGAAGCGGGCGATGACGAAGCGCATGATGCCTCACAGGGAGAGAAGCGACGATGGAGTGGTCCTGCCGCGGACGGGGCGGCTCAGCGGGCGAGGGCGAGTACGCCCAGGGCGCTGCCGTGTTCGTCGACCACGGGCAGGGCATTGATGTCGCTGTGGCGCATCATGTGCCCGGCTTCGGCCATGGTGGCCCATGGTGAGGTGAACGGTCCTCGGTCGCCGAGGATGTCCCGCAGCTGGACCCTGTCCGAGTACGCCGCGCTCTTACGGACTGCTGCGAGCCGGGCGTGGGTGACCAGGCCGATACACAGACTGCTGTCGTCGCAGACCAGCAGATGCCCGGTACGGGCACTGGCCATGACGGACAGGGCCACCTCGACGGTCATGTCGCCGTACACCTGTGGTCCGGCGGTGTCCATGGCGTCGGCCACCGTCCTGCCCACGGCTTTGGCCTCGGTCGAGCGGGGCTGCATCTGAACCAGCGTCAAAAGGTGCCTCCTGCACAAGTGAGTCAGCTTCCGGATCACGAAGTCTCAGGCCGCCGGGTTGACGGCGGACTGACGGGCGCTCGCACGCCGGGTCGCGGAGGCGGGACTGCGCCGGCCGCGTGAGGATGTGCTGCGCTGACGCCGCTCGGCCACCGGTGCGGTGATCGTCACGGGAATACCGGAGGGGGTCTGGGCGCCGGTGATGCGGCCGAGTGCCTCTTCGCCGGAGCGGATCTGAGTGGTCTGGGGCACGATCCCGGCGGCGGTCATGAGGCGGGTCATATCGCGGCGCTGGTTGGGGGTGACCAGGGTGACGACGCTGCCGGACTCCCCTGCCCGGGCGGTCCTGCCGCCGCGGTGGAGGTAGTCCTTGTGGTCGGTCGGCGGGTCGACGTTGACGACGAGGTCGAGGTTGTCGACGTGGATGCCGCGGGCGGCGACGTTCGTGGCCACGAGCACGGTGACGTGCCCGGTCTTGAACTGGGTCAGGGTCCGGGTGCGCTGCGACTGCGCCTTCCCGCCGTGCAGGGCGGCGGCCCGCACCCCGCTGGCCAGCAGGTGGTCGGTGAGCTTGTCCACGGCCCGCTTGGTGTCCAGGAACATGATGACCCGGCCGTCGCGGGCCGCGATCTCGGTCGTCGTACGGTGCTTGTCGGTGCCGTGGACGTGCAGCACGTGGTGCTCCATCGTCGTGACCGCACCGGCGGAGGGGTCGACGGAGTGGACGACCGGGTCGCTGAGGTAGCGGCGGACCAGGCGGTCGACGTTGCGGTCCAAAGTGGCGGAGAACAGCATCCGCTGCCCCTCGGGGCGGACCTGGTCCAGAAGTTCGGTGACCTGCGGCATGAACCCCATGTCAGCCATCTGGTCCGCCTCGTCGAGGACGGTGATCGCGACCTGGCCGAGCCGGCAGTCGCCGCGGTCGATGAGATCCTTGAGCCGGCCCGGCGTCGCGACGACGACCTCGGCACCGCCGCGCAGCGCACTCGCCTGCCGGCCGATCGACATACCGCCGACCACGGTGGCCATGCGCAGCTTGACCGAGCGGGCGTAGGGGGCCAGGGCATCGGTCACCTGCTGGGCCAGCTCGCGCGTCGGCACGAGGACCAGGGCGAGCGGCTGGCGCGGCTCGGCACGCTGACCGGCGGTACGGGCCAGCAGAGCCAGACCGAAGGCGAGGGTCTTGCCGGATCCGGTACGCCCCCGGCCCAGGGCATCACGGCCTGCCAGGGTGTTGGGCAGGGTCGCCCCCTGGATCGGGAACGGAACGCTCACGCCCTGGGCGGTCAGCGCCGCCAGCAGCTGTCCCGGCATGCCGAGTTCGGCGAACGCCTCGACGGGGGGCAGCGCGGGAGTGAGCGTGACCGGCAGAGCGAACTCGCCCTGGACCGCGGCGGGAACCCGCCGCCGGCCACCCGAGCGGCCCGAACCGCCGGAGCGGGCCGGGGCGGTCGAGTTGAAGCGGCTGCCGCCACGACCGGAGTCGGCGGTACGGCTGCGTGCGCGGGAGATGCGGCTGTTCGTACGGGTGGGGTTCATTCAGAACCTTCCTTGATACGGCACGTACCAAGGAATTCCCGCAGCGGAAGAACAGCGCAAGGAATCACAAGAACGGGCCGAGCGAAACGCGGAAATTAAATGCGGCCGGCGGTTTATCCCGGACCGGGATGCAGGCAATGAAACGAGTGAAGCCATAGGGGCGAGGAATCCAGACCACCGGCGAGCGGAACCCCGAAGGGGCGGGCAGCGATCTGCGGGCGAAGGTTCTTCCGCCCGGCACCACGGAGGCGGGAGGATGTCCGCAGCTGGGTCCCGCACCCCGAAGGATGGGGGGCCCAGCTACGAAGTGTGCGTCAGCGTCGGGCGAGAACGATGTTCTCGGCGGTCGGGCCCTTCGGGCTCGGTGCGATGTCGAAGGTGACCTTCTGGCCTTCGATCAGCTCACGAAGGCCCTCGGCAGCGATGTTCGAGAAGTGGGCGAACACGTCAGTACCGCCGCCGTCCTGCTCGATGAAGCCGAAACCCTTGGCCGCGTTGAACCACTTCACAGTGCCTGACGCCATGCCACATCTCCTTCGGGTGCAGGTACTCCGGGACCCGTGAGGCACGGGTCCCGTATCGCCGCGATGATGCCCCGACCGGAGAAACCGGAAATATAATGAAGCTTCCGCGGGCCGAAAATACCCAAGCAGAAGCCTGAAGCTCTGGGAACCACAACTGCAACCAAGACAGACAGTAGCACGCGCGGACGGCGAACACCCGATTACGGAAAGCGACCTGCTCGCGGCAGGAGAAACACTCTCCACCCAGCACGCCAAAAACTCGTTCGGCCGCGACAGGTACCTTAAATTTCCGGGCGCGTTTTTCGCAGATTTCGGCAAGCATGGCGGTCGCCGGGAAGACTGCTACGTAGTGCGCGGCGAACCCGGCGATGCTGAGCGCCGGGAAGACCTCGTGGAACCCGAACCAGCCAGGCCAGGGGCCCGGGTGCTTGAGGCCATAAACGGCAGCTCCCGGAGTGCAGAGGAGGCCGCAGGCGACAACGAGCACGGCCACCGGTGTCTGCGAAGGCGGGCAGGAGGAAGACCCAGGCCACACCGTTGATCCTGAGCCGGCACGGATACAGACCCCCGCCGCTTCGTACGGCCGATGGCGGTGGGTGGCCGTACCGGCACTCTGGCGTGCGGACCTGGCCCGGCAGGTGGCCGAGACCGCCGCCCTGGGCGTCGAGGCCGTTCGGCTGCGTAGCCCCCGCGAGGTCCGGCGCTGGAGGCGGCGGACAGCGAGAGGGCCGACGGTGAGCGGCTGACCGTACCGTACCGCCGACCCGAATTGCGGGCTCGGCGGTACGGGGCAACGGTGGATGAGGACCACATACCGACACCGTCGACCCCAAAAGGGAAAGCCATGGTCGTCAAGCTGCTGCACGAAAAGGGCCTGAAGGCCGAGCACGCCTACACGGCGGCGTTCGCCTCGATCGGTCTGTCCGTCGTCTCCTGGTACGGGTCGCTCAAGGGGGAGCCCGCCGGTACGGCGCGGGCCGACCGGTGGGGCATCTTCGTCGGTGAATGGGCACCGACCTTCTTCGCGCTCGGCCTGGCCCTGGCCAACTACGAACGCGACCATGACCGCCACCACTCCACCGCCCACTGACGGGTCAGGGCTGAGCCGTCCACGAGGTGACCGCCTCGAAGACGGCGTCTCCGCCGCCCCACGGCGTCGGAGCGCCCGCCGGGCCCAGCTCGGGCTCGGTGCCGTACCGGAGTTCATGAGCGCAGATCGGCGCGACCTCCCGGGTGGGCATAGCCACCGGCATCCCTGCCCAGAGGGGACTCGTCAGCCAGGCCACCGTCGCCCGGCTCGTACAGGGCCCAGCCGCGATCCTGGTCCCAGCCCCAGATACACGCCCCCCGGCCAGGCGTCCCCGCTCACGGAGTCCCGGGCGAACGCGAACACAGCCTCCAGCACGTCCTCTCCGACCTCCGTCCACCACTGCCGGGGCGCCACACCGGCGTTCTCCAGCTCGTCCCGGACCAGGATCGCCGCGCTGGAAGCGAGGTCGTTCGACGCACCCGTGCTGTACAGAGCCGAAAGACACCCGTCAGCGGTGGGAATGCCCTGGGACTTTTCTGGGACCTCCGGCCCCATCAAGCCGTACGAACGTGACATATCCGAAAGGTCATTCGCGCAGGTCAGCGACCATTGACCGCTCATCACGGCAGGTCACCGCACTCGCTGGTCTCTTCCGGGACATCTGATCTGCACGATCCGGCGGGCCCGCATTGAGCGTCACCAGCCCTGGGCGTCACATCGCCGCTCGCAGCTTTGACGCCACCTGACCTGCCCAACGCTCATCTGACACCCCATCAGAACGAGCGTCAGATGAGCGTCAAGATATCGCCCGTAACGCCCACACCGCACATAACGCGCATGCGCAATGCCGCAGGTCAGGCGCCCTTCGCCGCCGGTTCAAGGATCGCCACGCACTCCACATGATGCGTCATCGAGAAGCATTCAATCGGCACAGCACCTGACACTCGCCGCGTCGCGAGCGAGGGCAATGTAGCCGCCCATCGCCGGTTAGCCAAACCGGCGTATCTGCGGACGATTGTTGTCCATCGTTTGCCCCGAGCACCACTGCGGATCAGTCCACCAGAAGGGATTCACCGCTTCTGGCGCACGCAGAATCCCCCGACTTTCGACCTGCGGGCTGCGTCGCCCGTCGCCGACCGCTTTCCGCTGTATCCCTCCGGTGCTCTCCATACCCCCGGAGATCCACCACCCTTGCCCATCGGACCGATAGCAGCCTCCACAGACCGTCAGACGCACATAAAGAATGAGAAAGATGCCCAATTCATCCGAGATGACAGCCGGTCGTCTCTCCTGGCCAACGCCTGGTATTCGACACGCGACCTCGCCGCCTGCCTGCGCGTAGACACCTCGACGCTGCGCCGTTGGCGCACCGCCCGGCCGCCCCAGGGCCCGCCGTTCGTCGCCGTTTCGGAACGCGTCGTCATGTACAGCGCGGTCGACGTTGAGGAATGGCTACGTGGCCGCCGGACCGTCCCGAGCCGAGACGCATGATGGGCGAGAAGGCCGTTGTGCCGGTCGGTGTCCGGCTCACGACCGACATCGAGTACCGGCCTGATCGCCCCAACCCTTACCGAGCGCGGGTCCGCTGGTTCGACCCGGCTACGAAGCGGCGTCTGTCCCTGTCGGAGGGGAAGGCGGACGAGGACGAAGCGCAGGAGTGGCTCCAGTCGATCATCGAAGCGGCTGAGGCAGGGCTGTCCCCGTCGCTGGCCACCATGAAGCTCGCCGAGTACGGCAATGCGAACATGGACCTAGCGTTGCGAGGGCTGGAGTTGAAGACTCTCGACCCCTATCTCGCCGGCTGGCGGATGCGCGTCGTACCCGCCCTGGGCCACCTCGCAGTCCGGATGATCACCAACGGTGCCGTCGACCGCACCGTGCAGAACTGGATCGCCGACGAGCTCAGCCGCTCAACGGTCAAGAACACCATCGCCGTCCTGGTCCGCGTCATGGAGCAGGCAGTGCGCGACGGCATCATCAAGGTAAACCCCGCCCGAGTGACCGGCTGGCAGAAGCTCTACAAGCAGACCGAGGACGAACTCCTCGACCCACGCGCGCTCGCCCTGCCCGACTGGGAAACACTCCTCGCACTGGCCGACGCACTCGTGGCCGCCTCCCACGACGAGTACCGCGGCTGGGGAGACGTGGTCATCTTCGCCGCGTGCACCGCCGCACGAATCGGGGAGATCTCCGGCTGCCGCATCGGAGACATCGACACCACCCAGTGGATCTGGACCGTGCGCCGTCAGACCACACCCGCCCCCGGCGGACTGACCGACAAAGGCACCAAGGGCAAGCGGGCCCGCAAGGTTCCCATCGTCGAGGAGATCCGCCCCCTCGTCGCCCAGCGCATCCTGTCCGCCGGCCCCAACCCGGACGCCCGCCTGTTCACCGGCCCGCGAGGCGGACGCATCTCCACAGCCGTCCTGCGCGACGCCACGCACTGGGACGACGTGGTCACCAAGCTCGGCTATGAACATCTGCGCCGCCACGACCTCCGGCACACCGCGCTCACCTGGTTCGCCGACGCCGGGGTCCCAGTACACGTGCTCCGCAGGATCGCCGGCCACGGTTCCCTGACCACCACCCAGCGCTACCTGCACCCGGACGTCCGCAAGATCACGGCAGCCGGAGCGGCGCTCTCCGCCCACTTCAGCGCGCTGCGCGCACCACGCTCGCTACCGGGCCCCGTCGTCATGACCCGCTGACCCGGTCAAGGACGCCGGACCCCCGCCTGGTCCCCAACTGGTCCCCAAAAGTGATCAAGGGCCGGTCTCGGATTGCTCCGAAACCGGCCCTGATCTGCGACTGTCTCCAGTCGGGACGACAGGATTTGAACCTGCGACCCCTTGACCCCCAGTCAAGTGCGCTACCAAGCTGCGCCACGTCCCGCTGCGGTTCCTCCCGGTGGTCCGGGTGGCCGCGCAGGACAAACATTACCTCACTCCGAGGACCGGATCGACGTCCGTGCGTGCTGGGCGCGGGCCGCCAGTCCCTCGGCGCCGCAGGCCATGGCCTGCTTCTGGGCCCGGGCCAGTTCCCGGTGGGAGCCGATCGCGATGCCGTAGTCGACACGCGCCAGTGCGTGTTCGTAGGCGGAGGAGGACCTCTCCAGGTGGCGGACGGCCTCCGCGAGGAGTCGCTCGGCCTCCTCCGGCGGTGCGAAGAGGGCCATGCAGCGCAGGGATTCGCCGATGGCGGTGTCCGTACCGAACCGTTCGGCGTGCACCCGGGCCCGGGCCGCGAGGTGGGCGGCGCGCCCGGGGTCGTCGTCGGCCAGGGCGCGGGCGAGGTCGCCGGCCCAGGGTGCCCAGATGCCGTTGAACCGCTCGCGCGGCTCCAGGGCGGCACCGGCCGCCTCCAATTCCGCGATCGCCTCCTCCTTGCGGCCCTCGGCAAGCAGCAGGCGGCCCAGGATGCAGGGGCCGTCCGGCAGCACCATGGCGCTGGGGTAGGGCGGGCCGAAGCGGTAGCGATCGGCGATCTTGCGGGCCTCCGCCGTACGGCCCCGGGCCAGCAGTGTGTCGATGAGCAGGCATGCCGCGTCCCAGTGGACGGGCAGGCCGGAGCCGACGCGGTCGGCCAGGCGGAGCCCCTCGCGCAAGAAGCCCTCGGCCTCCGCGAGGCGGCCGCGACGGCGGTGCACCATGCCGAGCAGGGTGTGCGCGAAGGCCAGGTGGGCCCCGCTCCAGCCGGAGATCTCAAAGGCCCGCACGGCTTCGCCGAAGAGGCTGTCGGCCCGGTCGAGCTGGTCGGTGAAGGCGTAGGTGATCCCGACCATGGTGGGGAGTTCGAAGCCCCACTCGGAGTCGGTCCAGCCGAGGCCGCGGGCCGGGCTGCCGTCGACCAGGGCGCGTTCGCAGAGGTCGACGATGAGCTGGGCGTTCTCGCCGCGCAGCATGGCGTCGAAGGCGCGCAGGGTGAGCAGCGCCCGCTCGGCGTTGTCGCGGCCCTTGAGGTGGTCGGCGTTGCGGGTGAGGCGGCGGGAGCGGGCCGGACCGTCGTCCTCGGTGGCCTGCATGCCCTCCCACATGAAGTGCGCGGCCTGCAGTCGCATCAGGCCGGGGCCCGGTGCCGTACGGGCCGCTTCGGCGGCCAGGGCGAGCGCGGCGGCGAGCCGGAACGTCGCGTCGACCCGCAGGCCGTCGTCGAGGCCGGGCATGTCCAGGGCGGCGCGCAGGTGCTGCACGGTGGTGGGCGGGGAGCTGAGCAGGGTGGCGCAGCCCAGTTCGTACAGCAGCACCGCGCGGTCCTTCGGGCGGGGCGGCTCCTCCAGGGCCCGTTCCAGACAGCGCCTGGCCGCCTCCGGGGCGCCGACGGCGAGGTGCTGGCCGGCGGCTTCGCGGAGCTGGGCGACCAGTTCCTGGTCGTCGTCGGGGTGGACCTCCAGCAGGTGCCGGGAGGCCGCCGCGGCGCCGAGGCCGGCCCGGGTGATGGCCCAGGCGGCGCGGCCGTGCATCGCGGTGCGGGTGGCGGGCGGGATGGAGCGGTAGACGGCGGTCGCGATCAGCGGGTGGACGAACTCCAGCGGGTCGAAGCCGCTGACGATACGGGCGTCGCGCAGCCGGGCCGTGCAGTCGGCGGCCTCCGCCGAACTCATCCCGGCGAGGGTGGCGGCCAGTTCCTGGGAGATGTCGGTGCCGAGCACGGCGGCGGCCCAGGCGAACCGGTTGGCGTTGGTGCCGAGCCGCTCCAGTCGGGCGACGAGCCCGCTGCCCCGGGCGGAGGCGCCCAGCTCCCGCAGCTGCCCGGCCGACTCCTCGACCGGTGCCAGCTCCTGGTCCTGCACCTTGGCGACCAGCTCAACCGCCTCGTACGGGTTGCCGCCGGTGACCGCCCACACCTCGCGGCAGAACGGGTCGTCGGCGTGTTCGCCCAGGGCGGCGCGGGCCAGCTCGGCGGTGGCGTCCGGGGTCAGCGCCCGCAGGGCGACCCGGGTGACGTTGCTGTCCCCCTCCGCGTCGCGCTCGGCCGCGCGGTCGGCGACGTAACTGGCGTTGCGCTCGGCCATCTCCTGCGGCCGGTACGACTGGACGACGAGCAGCGGGAGTTCACCGAGCCGGGCCGTGAACGAGGAGAGCCAGGTGAGGGATTCGCCGTCCGCCCAGTGGGCGTCGTCCACCAGAAGCAGTAACGGCCGGTGGCTGAGGCGCGAGGCGAGCCGGGCGACGACGAAGTCGAGGCCGTCACGGACACCCTGCGGGTCGGGCTGCGGGCCGCTGGGCTCGGCCAGCCCGAGAGCGGGTGCGGTGGTGTCGTACCAGTCACCGAAGAGCGCCCGGGTCTCGTCGGGCGGGAACTGGTCGAGTGCGGGCTGCAGCAACTGCCGTACGACGTGGAACGGCACGGACGTGACGGTCTCGCCGCCCCGGGCGGACCAGATCGTGCAGCGGTCGGCGGCCATCGCCCGGATCTCCGCCAGCAGGGCGGTCTTGCCGAGCCCCGCCTCCCCGCTGAAGACCAGGAGCCCGCCGACGGCCTGCGCTCCGCACAGATCGTCCACCGCCCTCGCGGCAGCGGCGAGTTCCGGTTCACGTTCGTACAACGGCCGGGACGGCTTCATGCCCACCCTTCCCACATGGCATGCAGTGACGACGGTCGAGCCTAGTCGTGCGCGGGTGCCCATCGACAGGGTTCGGCCGATTCCCTGCAGGTACGAGGCACAATCGGGTAGTGGACGAGACGAGCAGGGACCGTGACACCGAGGGCCGGGCGCGCAACGCGCGCCCCCGGGACGGACTGGGGCGCCCCCTGCCGTACGGGAGCCCCGGGGTCGAGCGGCAGCCCGAGGGCGTCGTCCGTACGCCGGACGAGACGCTCCGGGAGGCGCAGCGGCTGCTGGACGCGGGGATGCCGTTCCATGCCCACGAGGTGTTCGAGGACGCCTGGAAGTCGGGGCCGCGGGCCGAACGCGAGCTGTGGCGGGGGCTCGCACAGCTGGCCGTGGGACTGACGCACGGAGCGCGTGGCAACCGGGCGGGAGGCGCGCGGCTGCTGCGCCGGGGCGCCGGGGCGCTCTCCTCGTACGGTGAGGCGTGGCCGTACGGGATCCGGGGCGGCGGACTGGTGGACTGGGCGCACGAGTTGGCCGACCGGGTGGAGGCGGGGCGTCCGGTCGATGCGGAGGCCGAGGCTCCGCGATTGCTGGGGTAGGCGGCCCGCAGGCTCGGAGCGGGCGGCGGCAGAACCCGGCGGTCCGGGAACGGGGCCGCCGCGCAGCCGTTACGATCCGGCCCCATGAGCACTTCTGACCAGGACCGGGTCCGGACCCAGCGCGAGGGGCGGGACCGGGGCACCGACACCCCGATAGCCGAGGGCACGACGGCGCGGGCTCCCGAGGACACCGCGGGCGACACCCGTACCGAAGCCGCCGGCACGGGGGCGGACGCGCCCGACAGCGCGGATTCCGCCGACGGCACAGAGACCGAAGGCGACGACCGGGACGGCACGGAGATCGCAGGCGACGACCGGGACGGCGAGGGTGACGGCGAGCGGAGGCTGACCCCGCGTCAGGCGCGGCGGCTGCGGATCGTCCTCTCCTCCGTGGGCATGATCGCCATGGGCGTGGTCCTCGCCCTGCGGATCGCGAGCCGGTCGTCGGTGCTGGTCGTCGGGGTGTACGGGCTCGCGCTGATCCTGTGCGGTGTGGTCATCGAGCTCAGCCGGAACGGCCGTACCCGGCTGGGCAGCTGGCTGCTCGGGGCCGGTCTGGTGGCGGCGGTCGGGGCGGACTGGCTGCTGCTTCCCTGAGGGGCGGGCTCTGGCGGGGAGGCACCGGGCTCCTTCTGGGCGATGTGATCGTTTGATCATTTCTGGTGGATTCCGTTGAATCTCTTGACCGTTTCCGATCACTCGATCAGGCTTCCCTGTGCCGACCGTGACCCGCGTCCATCGCCAGGCCGGCTTCCGTGTCCACCGGTCCACCGGTCACCACGAAGGGCCCGGCCTTCCCCCATGACGACCTTCCGCTCCCGCCCGCTCCCTTTCGGACTTCCCCCGGAGGACCGGGCGTCGAGCCCGTACACCGGGTACACCCGAGCGCACTGGGAGGCCGCCGCCGACGGGCTGGTGCACGCCGCCTGGCGGTGGGCCACCCCCGGCGGGGCACTGCTCGACCTGCCGGGGCCTCCGTCCCGTTCCGGGGTGCGCTCCGACGGGCTCGAAGGGTATGCGCGGACCTTCCTCGCGGCCGCCTTCCGGGTCGCCGGGGCCGGGGGGAGGGACCCGCACGATTGGCTGGATCGGTACGCGCGGGGCCTGGCGGCAGGCACCCGTACGCCGGGGCGGGAGGACGCGGAGTCCTGGCCCGTCGTCCTGGACCACCATGTGCAGGGGCAGCCCATGGTGGAATCGGCCTCCGTCGCGCTCGGGCTGCGGCTGACCCGGCCCTGGCTCTGGGACCGGCTGAAGCCCGGGGTCCGGGACCGGGCCGAGCAGTGGCTGCGGGGCGCGCTGCGGCACCTCCCGGCAGGCAACAACTGGTACCTCTTCCCGTACACGGTCGCCGGCTTCCTGGAGTCGGTGGGGCGGGGCGACGCGGAGACGGCCCGCGCGCGGGAGCGGGCGCTGGAGCTGCTGGAGGGCTGGTACCGGGGCGACGGCTGGTACGCCGACGGGGACGGGCGCGCCTTCGACCACTACAACGGCTGGGCCCTGCACCTGTATCCGGTGCTCGACGGCCTGCTGGCGGGCGACGGGCAGGCCCCGACGTCCCACGGGGCGCGGCTGCGTGAGCATCTGGAGAGCTTCTCGCTGATGTTCGGCGGCGACGGGGCCCCGCTGCACTTCGGGCGCTCCCTGACCTACCGGTTCGCCGCGGCCGCGGCGGTGGGGCTGGGCGCCGTGACCGGGCACACCCCGCTCGCCCCCGGGGTCTCGCGCAGGCTGGTCAACGGATCGCTGCGGTACTTCCTGGAGCGCGGGGCGGCCTCGGAGGACGGGCTGCTGAGCCTCGGCTGGCACGGCCCCCATCCGGCGACCCTGCAGTCCTATTCGGGTCCCGCGTCGCCCTACTGGGCGTCGAAGGCGTTCGTCGCGCTGCTGGCCCCCGCCGGGCATCCCCTGTGGGCGTCGGTCGAGGAGGCGGCGCCGAGCGAGGGACCGGACCGGGTGCTCTCCGTCCGGGCACCGGGGTTCCTCGTGCAGTCGACGCGCGCCGACGGGGTCGTGCGGCTGCACAACCACGGCAGCGACCACGTCCGCCCCGACGAGGGCGAGTCGGCGGCCGGCACGGACCCGCACTACGCCCGGCTCGCCTACTCCACCGTGACCGGGCCGACCGCGGCGGCGAACCCGGCGGACAACCACCTGTCGGTGGTGGTCGAGGGGGTACGCAGCACCCGGCGCCGTATCCGTCCGCTCGGGGCCGGACACGGCGAGGGCTGGGGCTGGGCCGGGTCCTGGCACGTCCCCGTGTTCCCGTCCGGCCCCTCCACCGTCCCCGGCCTCCGGGTGGAGAGCGTGACGGTGGCCCGGGGCCGCCACGAACTGCGGGTCCACCGGGTGCTGGGGGCGCCCGACGGCGCACGGGCCGAGCTGACCGGCTGGGCGGCGGAGCCGGGCGGCCCGCTCCGCTCGCGGTTGTACGGGCTCCACGGCTGGGCGGCGGCGGAGCCGGAGGACGTACGGGCCCCGCAGGGCACGGCGTACACCCGCTGGGCGGTGCTCCCCCGGCTGACCGCCGACGCCTCCGGGGCGGTGGTCCTGGTGGCCCTCGCGTCACTCACGGCGGACCCGGAGGCCGGACCGATGGAGCCGGTCGTGGAGGCGGTGGACGTGCGGCCCGGCCCGGACGGCGGCACGGTCGAGGTCCGGGCCGACTGGGCGGAGGACGGTACGAGGACGCGGATCCTCCTGGGGCGGGACGCGGTGGCCGTGGACCACGCGTAGCCGGGGCGCGGCCCGCCCTGGCCGGGGCGCGGCCCGCCCTGGCCGGAGCGCGGCCCGCCCTGGCCGGAGCGCGGCCCGCCCTGGCCGGAGCGCGGCCCGCCCTGGCCGGAGCGCGACCCGCAATCGACCCGGGCTCGGTCGCGGTGGGCCACGCGGGGTCAGGACCTCGGCCCGGTCATCTGTCGGTGCGGATCACCACCACCAGCCTCCGGGGGCCGTGCACGCCCTCCACCCGTTCCAGTTCGATGTCGGAGGTGGCCGACGGCCCGCTGATCAGCGTCGTCGGCCGCTCGGGCACCAGCCGGGCCACCGCCTCCGGCACCCCGGCCGCGACGGCGGAGAGGTCGACGACGCAGAGGTGCAGATCGGGGACGAGGGAGAGCGCCCGGCGCCCCTGGCCGGGGGAACCGTCCAGGAAGATCGTGCCCGTCTCGGCGCAGGCCGCGGCGGAGGCGGTCACCACGGCGTCCAGGGCGTCCAGTTGCGGCGCGGGGATGTCCGCCGTGTCCGGGCGGACCTCGCCGTCGTACGCGTCGAGCCAGCGCGGATCCAGTCCGGCGGGCACACCGGTCCGGCGGGCGCCGTGGTCGCGCAGTACGCGGGCGACGACCTCCCCGGTGCGGTCGGCGGTGCAGGGATGGACCTCGGCCCGGTAGTCGACGAGCCGGTCGGTGAAGAGGGCGAGGCGTTCGGCGTCGGGGAGGGTCCGGCCGGTGCGGTAGCCGCGCGGTACGGCGGTGGCGGGCGTCGGGGCCAGGGCCAGGGCGTCCCGCACCCGCCCGAGCACGGTGTCGCGTGCGCTGGTCACTCCGTACCGCCCTCTCCCCCGTCCGGGGTGTGTTCACCGGCGGCCGCCCGGAGCGTGGCACGGCCCTCGGCCGAGGCGTACCAGGCGCGGAAGGTCTGTCGGGGCGGGGCGGCGGTGTCGCGGCTGTCGCTCCAGCCGCCGAAGGGCGGGGGCAGCCGGGAGATCGTCCCGTCGCGGCCGGCGAGGGCGCGGCCGAGTCCGGCTGTCCTCTGCGCGCCCGTGTACAGCGTGGGCCGCTTCATCACGGCGGCGGCCGCCCTCATCGCGAGCTTCTCGGCGGTGGTGCCGGTCTGCTCGGTGTGCTGATGGCGCAGCTCGACCAGCAGCGAGGGGATGTCGATCTTCACCGGGCAGGCGTCGTAGCAGGCTCCGCAGAGGGTGGAGGCGTACGGCAGCGAGCTGTTGGGGTCGTCGGCGGTGGCGTCCATCCCGGCGAGCTGCGGGGTGAGGACGGCGCCGATCGGGCCGGGGTAGGTCGAACCGTAGGCGTGGCCGCCGGTCCGTTCGTAGACCGGGCAGACGTTGAGACAGGCCGAGCACCGGATGCAGGTGAGCGCCGCGCGTCCGACGGCGTCCGCGAGGGCCGCCGTACGGCCGTTGTCGAGCAGCACCAGATGGACGTCCTGCGGCCCGTCGCCGGGGGTCACCCCGGTCCACAACGAGGTGTAGGGGTTCATGCGCTCCCCCGTGGCGGAGCGCGGCAGCAGTTGCAGGAAGACCTCCAGGTCCCGGTAGCGCGGCAGGACCTTCTCGATGCCCATCACGGTGATCAGCGTCTCGGGGAGGGTGAGGCACATGCGGCCGTTGCCCTCGGACTCGACGACGGCGAGGGTGCCGGTCTCCGCGACACCGAAGTTGGCGCCGGAGACGGCGACCTTCGCCGTCATGAACTTCTCGCGCAGATAGGCGCGGGCGGCTGCCGCGAGATGGGCGGGGACGCTGTCCAGCTCCGGGTCGACGCCGGGGATGTGGTCCAGGAAGATCTGCCGGATCTCGTCCCGGTTGCGGTGGATGGCGGGGACGAGGATGTGCGACGGCCTGTCGTGGGCGAGCTGCACGATGAGTTCGGCGAGGTCGGTCTCGTACGGGGTGATGCCGGCCGCCTCCAGATGCTCGTTGAGGCCGGTCTCCTGGGTGGCCATCGACTTGACCTTGATGACCTCGCCGCTGCCGGCGGCCCTGACCAGCCGGGTGACGATCTCGTTCGCCTCGGCGCCGTCCCGCGCCCAGTGGACGGTGCCGCCGTGCTCGGTCACCTTGCGCTCCAGCTCTTCGAGGAGTTCGGGCAGCCGGTTCAGCGCGTCGGTCTTGATGGCGGCTCCGGCCTCGCGCAGGGCCTCCCAGTCGGGGAGTTCGCCGGTGACGTTCAGGCGTTTGGCGCGGATCGTGGTGGTGGCCTTGTGGAGGTTGCGGCGCAGCTGTCCGTTGCCGAGCTCCTGGTGCGCGGCGCGGGGGAAGGGTTCGTCTCCGCGCAGGTTGCCGGTGCCGTACGGGGAGCGGGGCGGCCGGGCGGGCATGCCGAGGAACGTGCTCATACGGCGGTGGCCTCCGTGAGGGGGTCGGGCGTCGCGCGGGTGGCGGCGAGGATCCGGGCGAGGTGCAGGGTGCGGGTCCTGGAGCGGGCGCGGGAGAGTCCGCCGCCGATGTGCATCAGGCAGGAGGAGTCACCGGCGGTGCAGACCTCGGCCCCGGTGGTGGCGATGCCAGCCAGCTTGTCGTGGAGCATCGCGGTGGAGGTCTCGGCGTTCTTCAGCGCGAACGTGCCGCCGAACCCGCAGCAGGAGTCGGCGCCGGGCAGCTCGACGAGGTCGATGGAGTCCACGGCCCGCAGCAGCCGGAGCGGGCGGTCCCCGACGCGGAGCATCCGCAGGGAGTGGCAGGTCGGGTGGTACGTCACCCGGTGCGGGAAGTAGGCGCCGACGCCGGTCACCCCGAGGACGTCGACGAGGAGTCCGGAGAGTTCGTACGTCTTCGCCGCGACGGTGGCCACTGCGGCGCGCAGGGCGGCGTCCCCGTAGCGGTCCGCGACGATCGCGTGCTGGTGGCGGACCGAACCGGCGCACGAGCCGGACGGCATGACGACCGCCTCGATGGAGGCGTCACCGAACTGTTCGGCGAAGTCACGGACCAGGGGGACGGGCTCGCGCTGGTAGCCGGTGTTGATGTGCATCTGCCCGCAGCAGGTCTGCCCGGGCGGGAACACCACCTCGTGCCCCAGGCGGGCCAGCAGGACGGCGGTGGCGCGCACCGCGTCGGGGAAGAGCGTGTCGCCCAGGCAGGTGGCGAAGAGTCCGATGCGCATGGGGCCTTTCCCGGTGACCGGTGAGGGGTTCTCGCCGGGGGTGTCTCGCTGGGGTTGCTCGTTGGGCTTCACGCTAGGGGGATTCAGGGCCGCGCGATGGCCGATGGGGCGTTCTCGCCCGCACGTTTCGTCGGCGGCGGGGCCGCCGAGGGCGGGTTCTCACCGGCCGGACGGCGACCGGCGGGACGACCGGCGGGACGACCGACGGCCGGACGGTGGCCGACGGGACGACCGGCGGCGGGTGCCCGCCTCCCGCCGGGGGCGCCCCGGGCACGCGAAAGCCCCGACCGGTTCGGCGGTCGGGGCTTCGGCCGGCCCTTGCGGAGGGGCCGGGGGTGCGGCGGTGCGGTCGCCGCGTGTCAGTCGGTCCGTGGGTTCCCGGGGGCGTTCGGGATGTCCTTGCCGTGCCGGCGGCCGCGCTGCGGGTCGAAGAGGTGGGCGGCCGCTCCCGACACCACCAGCCCGGTGGCGATCAGGAGGCCGTGGCCGATGCCGATCCCCATGCCCAGGGCGGTGAGGCCGAAGGCCATGCAGAGCCAGGCGTTGCGGCGGCGGTACTCACGGGGGCTGCGCGGAGTCCCGTCGGCCATGGCGGCGGCGAAACCGGGGTCGTCGCGATGGAACTGCTCCTCGAGGGCTCGCAGCTTCTCGTCGTACGTCGGCATCGTGGCTCCCTCCCGGTACGGAGGCCTCTCGGCCCCTCCAGCAGGGCCGGCCCCGCACTGCGGCACGGGCAGGGCCCCCGGGCCCTGAGTTCATGATCGGAGGAGAGGTACGGGAGGGCCATCGGGGGCAGCACCCATATCCGGGGGTGTGCACCATGCAGATGCGGCACCGCCCGTCCGCCGTGGCGCCGCCGGATCGGCGGCCACCCGGGTGACGGCGGTTTCCCGCGCGCAGCGACGATAGTGGAGGCTGTCGACACCCTCGTCAACGCCCGCCGCCACCCGCCCCGCCCTCGCAACGCCCGATGGAGGCCGTGCTCCCTTGTCCCTGTTCTGGAGGATCTTCCTGCTCAACGCCGCGGTGCTCGTCGCGGCGGGGGCCCTGCTGCTGCTCGGCCCGATCACCATCTCGACGCCGGTCCTGCTCACCGAGGCGATGATCCTGACCGGCGGGATCGCCTTCATGCTCGCCGCCAACGCGGCCCTGCTCCGGCTGGGCCTCTTCCCCCTCCAGCGGGTCACCCGGGCGATGACCACGACGGACCTGCTGCGCCCGAGCCCGCGCCCCGAGGTGGCCGGGCACGGCGAGATCGCCGCCCTGATCGAGACGTTCAACACGATGCTCGACCGGCTGGAGGCGGAACGCGCCACGAGCAGCGCCCGTGCTCTCTCCGCGCAGGAGGCCGAGCGGCGCCGGGTGGCCCAGGAGCTGCACGACGAGGTCGGCCAGACCCTCACCGCGGTGCTGCTGGAGCTGAAGCGGGTGGCCGACCAGGCTCCCGAGCCGCTCCGCGAGGAGCTGCGGCAGGTCCAGGAGATCACCCGCGGCTCCCTGGACGAGATCCGCCGGATCGCCCGCAGGCTGCGCCCCGGGGTGCTGGAGGAACTGGGCCTGGTCAGCGCGCTCACGGCGCTCTCCACCGAGACACCGACGCCCGACGGGCTGACGGTCCGCCGGCAGATGGGCAAGGACCTGCCGGAGCTGGACGCCGAGGCCGAGCTGGTCATCTACCGGATCGCGCAGGAGGCCCTCACCAACACCGTCCGCCACGCCGGTGCGTCACGGCTCGAACTCTCGCTGCGCCGCAGCCCCTGCGGGGTGGAGCTGCTCATCCGCGACGACGGCCGGGGGCTCGGGGACGCCCCCGAGGGCGCGGGGCTGCGCGGGATGCGCGAGCGCGCCCTGCTGGTCGGGGCCGAGCTGTTCCTCGGCCCGGGGCCGCGGGGCGGTACCGAAGTACGTCTCGATGTGCCCGTACGGAACGGAAGCCGCTGACCATGTCCCTCTCCTCCCCGTCCCCTCTCCCCTCCCCGTCCGCCTCCGCCCGCCCCGCGGCGCCGACCCGGATCCTGCTGGCGGACGATCACGCCCTGGTACGCCGGGGAGTGCGGCTGATCCTCGACGGCGAGCCGGACCTCACGGTCGTGGCCGAGGCGGGCGACGGCGCCGAGGCCATCGAGATGGCCCGTGCCGAACGGCCGGATCTGGCCATCCTGGACATCGCGATGCCCCGGCTGACGGGGCTGCAGGCGGCCCGCGAGCTGTCCCGCGTCCTGCCCGGCCTGCGCATCCTGATGCTGACCATGTACGACAACGAGCAGTACTTCTTCGAGGCGTTGAAGGCGGGAGCGGCCGGGTACGTCCTCAAGTCGGTCGCGGACCGTGATCTGGTGGAGGCCTGCCGGGCGGCGATGCGCGACGAGCCGTTCCTCTACCCGGGCGCGGTCACGGCGCTCATCCGCAACTTCCTCGACCGGGCCAAGGAGGGCGAGGGGCTTCCGGCGCGGGCGATCACCGAACGCGAGGAGGAGATCCTCAAGCTGGTCGCGGAGGGGCACTCCTCGAAGGAGATCGCCGAGCTGTTGGTCATCAGCGTCAAGACCGTGGAGCGGCACCGCGCCAACCTGCTCCAGAAGCTCGGGCTGCGCGACCGCCTGGAACTCACCCGGTACGCGATCCGCGCGGGCCTGATCGAACCGTGAGGGCCGCCGGGCCGCCGGCCGCCCGGACACACGGCCGCAGGACACACGGATCCACAGACACCCGGACGCACAGGCCCGCAGACGCGCGGACACCCAGGCGCGCGGACCGCCGTGCCGCGGCCGCCCCGGTCACACCGTGGTCGGTTCATACGATTCTCACCCGACCCGCATAAAGTGCACCCGTGACCCAGATGACCCCGCCCGGCTGGCACCCAGACCCCGGGCATTCAGGCAAAGGCCCCGACCAGGAACGCTGGTGGGACGGGGTGCAGTGGACCGGCCATGTCCGCCCGTCGCCCGCCGCGGCCCGCCGCCGCGGCCTCCGTATCGGCGTCGGCGTGACCGTCGGCGCGGTGGTGCTCGCCGCGATCGGGGGCGGGGTGTACCTGCTGGGCGAGCGCGACGGCGACCGGCAGGGGGTCGCGGCCGCCACACCGTCCGCCACCCCCTCCGCCCCGGGCGGCCCCGGCGCACCCGACGGCGGCGGCGACGGCGGGAACAAGGACGGCGGTGAGGACGGCGGTGAGGACGGCGACGGGGGCCCGGACGGGCAACTCCCGCCGACGGAGCCGGGTTACGCCACGGACCTGGCCGCCGGAATCAGCATGCCGGTGCCCCAGGGGTGGAAGGGCAGGTCGGCCGCGGTCGGCGCCGGGCTGACGACGGGCGAGCACCCCTGCCCCGGCGGCTCGGCCAAGACGTGCGTGCGCGGCGGGATCTTCTCGGCCCCCGCGGCGGCCTACAAGCTCACGGCCGGTTCCCCGGAGGAGGCGGCCAAGAAGGACATCGCCGCCAACGCCGAGGAGTCCTACGGCGGGGACGCCTACGGGACGATCACCTCGCACGAGGAGATCAAGTCCGCCGAGGTCACCGTGGCGGGCCAGAAGGGGTACGCGGTGCGCTGGAAGGTGGTGACGGAGAAGGGCGACGACGGCTACGTGGAATCCCTGGTCTTCCCCTCCCCCGCCTCCAAGGACATGCTCGTCGTGGTCCGCTCCGGCTTCGACATCAACAAGGACGCGCCGAAGCTGTCCGTCCTGGACGAGATCACCAAGGGCATCAAGAAGGCGGCACCGGCCGCGGGCGCGACCAACGGCGGAGCCGCCTGACCCGCGCACGCCCGTCAGGGGCCGGGCATGACCGTCAGGGGACAGGCGCGTCCGGGCATCACCGCCAGGGGTCGGGCAGGGACCGCGCACTCGCGCCGCCCACGCCCGGCCCCGCCAGGCCGCCCCTTCCCGCAGGTCAGCCCGTGACGATCGCGGGGTCGCTGACCCCGGTGGCCCCCGTCTCCACATGGCCCGCGAACCGCCGCAGGAAGCCCGGCTCCCCGTCGAGGGTCACCGACACGTCGTACCAGCGCCTGCCCGCCCGCAGGTCCACCGTGCGCGAGACCGTGGCCCCGGGCCGCACGGTGAGGGTCTGCTCCGCTCCCCCGTAGGCGTCGGTGATGGTCAGTACGGCGTCGGCGGCGCCCGGGTTGGTGAGCGTGAGGTCCAGGTTGCCGCTGGTGGCGTTGTGGCGCGCGGTGGCCTCGGGCCCGGCGGTGGCGCCCGGACTCCGGAACGTACGCAGGAAGCCGTTGGGGCCGTGCACGGTGAGGTCGTGGCTGCCACCGGAGTAGGCGGAGTTCCAGCGGTCGGTGAGGGTGCGGCCCGCGCCCGTGGTGTAGGTCCACGGGGCGTCGGTGCGGTTGCCTGAGGTGACGTAGAACTGCGCCCCGGCCGTCGTGCCCGGGCTGAACGTGAGCGCGATCCGCCCGCTCTCCGGTTCCACCGCCGCGTCCGCGTACGGCTCGTACGGCAGCGGCCGGGTCGGACGGCTCCCGGGCTCCTGGACGGGCATGGCGCCGACGGCCGGCGGGGTGGGCCGGTAGTCGGGGTGCCGCTCGCGGTCCGGGGGCTCGTACCCGGAGGTGTCCGGCAGGTCGTCGGGGGCGGGCGCGGACCGGCCGAAGTCGAAGGCGGAGGTGAGGTCGCCGCAGACCGCCCGCCGCCAGGGCGAGATGTTCGGCTCGTGGACGCCGAAGCGCTGCTCCATGAACTGCAGCACGGAGGTGTGGTCGAAGACCTGGGAGCAGACGTAACCGCCGGTGCTCCAGGGCGAGATGACGAACATCGGCACGCGCGGGCCCAGCCCGTAGGGGCCGGGTCCGTAGGAGGGTCCGCCCGGGTAGGTCTCGGTGGTGGTGTCGGCCGTGGAGAGGCCCTGGGCGGCGGAGGACGGCGGGTAGGGCGGGACGACGTGGTCGAAGAAGCCGTCGTTCTCGTCGTACGTGATGAACAGGGCGGTACGGCTCCACACCTCGGGGTCGGAGGTGAGGGCGTCGAGCAGCCCCGCGATGTACCAGGCGCCGTAGTTGGAGGGGAAGTTGGAGTGCTCGCTGAAGGCCTCGGGGGCGGCGACCCAGGAGATCTGCGGCAGCTTCCCGGACTGCACGTCGGCGGCGATGGCGTCGAAGTAGCCGCCGCCGGCCTTCACGTCGGTGCCGGTGCGCGCCTTCTCGTACAGCGGGTCACCGGGCCGGGCGTTGCGGTAGTTGTGGAAGTAGAGCAGCGAGTTGCAGCCGTAGTTGCCCCGGTAGGCGTCGTCGATCCACCCCCAGCGCCCGGCCGCGTCCAGTCCGTCCCCGATGTCCTGGTAGATCTTCCAGGAGACCCCGGCCTCCTCCAGCCGCTCGGGGTACGTGGCCCAGCCGTACCCCTGCTCCTCGTTGCCGAGCACGGGTCCGCCGCCCGCCCCGTCGTTGCCGGTGTATCCGGACCAGAGGTAGTAGCGGTTGGGGTCGGTGGCCCCGATGAAGGAGCAGTGGTAGGCGTCGCAGATGGTGAAGCGGTCGGCGAGCGCGTAGTGGAACGGGATGTCCTCGCGGGTCAGATAGGCCATGGTCGTCGGCGTCTTGGCCGGCACCCACCGGTCGTACCGCCCCCCGTTGTACGCCCGGTGGCCGCCCGGCCAGTCGTGGTTGAGCCCCTGGAGGAACTGCATCCCGAGGTCGTCGGCGGTCGGGTGGAACGGCAGCGTCACCTTCCCCGCCGCATCCGCCTGGTGCCAGACGGACTGCCCGCTCGGCAGCGTCACGGGCCGCGGGTCACCGAACCCGCGGACGCCCTTCATCGCTCCGAAGTAGTGGTCGAAGGAACGGTTCTCCTGCATCAGGACCACGATGTGCTCGACATCCCGGATCGTCCCGCTGGCCCGGTGCGCGGGGATCGCGGCAGCCCGGTCGATGCTGCCCGCCAGGGCGCTGAATCCCGCGGTCGCACCGGCTATCTGGAGAAACCGGCGCCGATTCATCTCAGTCATGCGTGGGGGCCTCTTGGAGTGGGGGAACAGAAGCGAACAGAATGCTCCAAGAGAAGCCAACAGAAGGGAAGAGGCCGTGGCCTGCCGATGAATACCCGAGGTACGACCCGCCACGGGCGGGGGCACGTCACCGGCCGTGGGCGGCGCCTCTCCGGCCGGCCGCCGAGGCGGAGCAAGGAGGCCGAGGGGCGAGGGCCTGTCGTCAGACTGCCGCCTGCCGTGCGACGCCCGGCACGCACGGCCGCCCTCCGGGCGACGACGGCAGTTCGACGACAGGCCGTAGGGCGAGGAGGCGCCGAGCGCTTCCCGCACCCCGCCCCTCCCCCGGCCCGCCCCCGCGACCGCCGCTCAGCGCAGCGTCTTCAGCATCTCCGCGCCGAACGGCGTGATGTCCCCGGTCCGGCCGCGCAGGGTCTTGGCCGCCCACTCGGGGTCGGCGATCAGGGCGCGGCCGACGGCGACCAGGTCGAACTCGTCGCGCTCCAGCCGGTCCAGGAGCTGGTCGATGCCGGTGACGCCGGAGTCGTTGCCCGCGAAGGCGCTGAAGAAGTCGCCGTCCAGGCCGATGGAGCCGACCGTGACCGTGGGCCTGCCGCTGATCTTCTTCACCCAGCCGGCGAGGTTCAGGTCGGATCCGTCGAACTCCGGGAGCCAGTAGCGGCGGGTGGAGGCGTGGAAGACGTCCACGCCCGCCTCGGCCAACGGGGTGAGCAGGGCGCCCAGTTCGGCGGGGGTCCGGGCGAGCCTGGCCTCGTAGGCGTTCATCTTCCACTGGGACATGCGGAAGAAGAGCGGGAAGGAGTCGGAGACGGCGGCCCGGCAGGCCGCGACGATCTCGGCGGCGAACCGGGTACGGGCGACGAGGTCGCCGCCGTAGGCGTCGGTACGGCGGTTGCTGCCGGCCCACAGGAACTGGTCGATCAAGTACCCGTGGGCGCCGTGGAGTTCGACGCCGTCGAAGCCGAGGCGCTCGGCGGCGGCCGCCGCGCCCGCGAAGGCGGCGATGACGTCGTCGAGGTCCTTCCGCGTCATCGCGCGCCCCTTGGGCTCACCGGTCAGGGAGATCCCCGAGGGGCCCACCGGTTCGGCGTCCGCCACCGGAGGCGCGCCCTCGGCGCGGGTGACGCCCACGTGCCAGAGCTGCGGGACGATCGTGCCGCCCGCCCCGTGCACGGCGTCCGCGACCCCGGCCCAGCCCGCGAGCGCGTCCTCGCCGTGGAAGCGGGGGACCCGGTCGCTGGTTCCGGCGGAGTCGTGATCGACGTAGGTGCCCTCGGTGATGATCAGCCCGACACCGCCCGCGGCACGCCGGGTGTAGTAGTCCGCCACGTCACGGCCGGGCACGCCCCCGGGGGAGAACTGCCGGGTCATGGGGGCCATGGCGATCCGGTTGCGCGAGGTGAGTCCGCGGACCGAGAAGGGCCGGGAGAGGGCGGCGGCCGCGCGGCCGGTTGCGAGGTCGGTCACATCAGGTCCTGTTCATCGGCTTCGAGAGTTTCGACAGCCTCGAAGACTGCGTCGGCGCGATCCACGCGCCACCGGGGTCAACGACGGAGTCGGACGGAGGCATGCCCGCCGGGTCCGGATGTGGCCGAGGTCTCCCCCGCGTACGTACGCCGTCCGGGGCGCCTCCGGGGCTGCCTGGCGGGCGGTCGGTCCTCGCCGGTCAGGGCGTGCTGTCGTGCCGGATGCGGGAGATGATCGGGGCATGAGCGGCGAGGAACCCCTGGTGTGCCGTACGGCGCCGAACCGGCACCGCTCCATGGGGGTGGCGGCGGGCGCGGGCGCGGCCCCGGGCCGTCGTGCCCGCGCCGGGGACCGTGCCCCGGCCGCGAGCCCGTGCGGCGCGCCCGCCCCGCCGACCGCCGGGGCCGTGCCGTCCTCGGGCAGGGCCGTACCGTCGCCAGGGGGACTCCGGGGGCGGGGCCGGTGAACCAGGAACGTCTCCTCCGGCACTACGCGGCGCTCATGGAGGCGGTGCCGCAGTCGGTCTGGGTGCTGTCGGCCGACGGGGTCGTCACTCTTCTGGCGGGCAGCGGGATCAGGGAGCGGCTCTGGCACCCCGAGGGCGGGACCTCGTGGATGGAGGCCCTGCATCCCAAGGACCGGGACTGGTTCGGGCGGGCCTGGCGGCGGGCGGCCCAGGAGCGGACTCCGCTCGACACGGTGGTGCGGGTGCGGCTCAGGAGCGACCCCGACCGCTTCCGCCACATCAAGATCATCGCAGCGCCCGTGCCGGACGAGGACGGTGCCGTGGAGTGGGTCGGCACGGCCAGCGACGCCGAGGAGCACTGGCGGCTGCGGATGCGGGAGAAGCTGCTGGCCCGGATGGCGGCGGTACCGGCCGCGCACAATCTGTCCGAGGCCTTTCTGACGACCGCGGCGGCCGTCGTCCCCGAACTGGCGGACGCCGTCGCCATCTTCCACGTACGGGGCGAAGCCGGGCCGGGCACCGGGCTGCCCGGAGGCGCGGCGCTCCCGGCACCGACGGGGAGCGTGGGGCTGGCCCCCGGACTGCCCTCGCTGCATCCCCTGGACGGGGACATCCTGTGGGGGGAGGCGTCCCGGCGGGTCATCAGGAGCCAGGAGGCCCGGTTGCTGACCTTCCCGGCCGGCGAACCGCCCGAGGACGGCCTCTCGGACGCGGCCGTCCGGTGGCTGCGCAAGGCCCGTGCCACCAGCGTCGCACTGCTTCCCGTCGTGGTGGACGGCCGGACCGTCGCACTGGCGACCACGACGACCTGCCGGGGGAACCCGCCCCCGGACGAGGCCGATCTGCATCTGCTGCGGGACGTCTTCCAGCAGATGAGCGGGCCGCTGCGCCGCACCATGGAACTGCAGAGCATCCGCGACCGGGCCCTCGCCCTCCAGCAGTCCTTCCTCACACCCCCGCAGACCCTCGACGGCCTCACGATCACCGCGCTCTACCACCCGGCGGACTCCGCCGCCGAGATCGGCGGCGACTGGTACGACGCCGTCCGCCTCTCGGACGACGCCCTCGCCCTGTCCATCGGCGACATCGCCGGACACGACCTGGACGCCGCCACCGCCATGGGCCGCGTCAACAGCCTCCTGCGCGGACTCGCCTACGACAGCGGCCCCACCGCGAACCCCGCCACCACCCTCAGCCGCCTCGACCGCATCGTCCAGGCCCTCGACGGCCCCTCCATGATCACCGTCATCCACGCCCTCATCCGCCCACAGGCCCCCCACATCTGGCGCGTCACCCTCTCCAACGCCGGCCACCCCCCACCCCTCCTCATCCCCCACGACGCACCACCCCGCTACCTCCACGACCTCACAGCCCCCGACCCACCCCTCTGCGTCACCGACACCCTCACCCGCACCGATCTCCACACCGTCATCAGGGAGGGCGACACCCTGGTCTTCTACACCGACGGACTCGTGGAGACCCCCGGGGCGGACATCGGCGACAGCCTGGAAAGGCTCCGGGAGCGCACCGAAGCGCTGGTAAGGGCCGGGGTGCCCCTGGCGACGCTGATCCGCAAGCTCCTGCCGCCCGTCCGCGACCGGCGGGACGACATCGCCGTCATCGCCCTGCAGGCCCGCTCGGGGCCGTAGCCGCTCGTTCGGGACCACGCCCCGGACCGGAAGAACGGGTGAGGTCCCGTCGGGCCGTCTCGCTTGCGGACCCGGCACCGCGTTCATACCGTCGAACAAGCCGTACCTGACCGAAAGAGGCCCCGCATGAGCACCTCCCCCGACCGGCAGAGCGGTCTCGCCACCTCCCGGGCGCACTCCGCCCGCGTCTACGACTACATCCTGGGCGGCAAGGACCACTACCCCGTGGACGCCGAGGCGGGCGACGCGATGTGCCGCCACTGGCCCGCCCTGCCCGTCCACATGATGGAGAACCGCCGCTTCATGCACCGCGCCGGGCGCTTCCTCGCCGAGGAGTGCGGCATCCGGCAGTTCCTGGACGTCGGTACGGGGCTGCCGACCTCGCCCAACCTGCACGAGGTCGTGCAGGAGGTGGCCCCGGAGTCCCATGTCGTCTACGTGGACAACGACCCGATCGTGCTCGCCCACGCGCGCGCCCTGCTCCAGAGCTCGCCCGAGGGCGCCACCGCGTACGTCGACGCCGACATGCACGACCCCGACGCGATCCTCGGCAGCCAGGAGTTCCAGGAGCTGATCGATCTGGACCGGCCCGTCGGGCTGATGGTGATCGGCATCATGCACTTCATCCTGCCGCCCGACGACCACCGGCTGGTCCGGCGGCTGCTGGACCCGCTGCCGTCGGGCAGCTATCTGGCCATGACCATCGGCACGGCGGACTTCGCGCCCGAGGAGGTCAACCGGGTGGCGCAGGAGTACCGCGAGCAGGGCATGCCCTTCGTCCTGCGCGATCTGCCCGCCGCCACGTCGTTCTTCGACGGGCTGGAGATCCAGGAGCCGGGGGTCACCCAGGTGCACACCTGGCGCCCCGGACCGGAGCAGGACGGCGTCGACGGCCGGGACATCGCCATGTACGGCGCGGTCGCCCGGAAGCCCTGAGGGCGCGCGGGGATCGCTGCGGCCGGGGTGCGGGAGGGCACCGCACTCCGGCCGGGGTGGCGGGGCTGTCTGCACGGCCGGAGTGCCGGGGCCCCTGTACGGCCGGAGTGCCGGGGCCCCTGTACGGCCGGAGTGCCGGGTTGTCTGTACGGCCGGGGTTCCGGGGGCGCCTGTACGGCCGGGGCGCCGGGAGCGCGACCGGGACCGGGCCCGCCTCCGCTCCTGGGGCCTGGCCGGTCCGCGAGATCGGTCCGTCCCGTTTCCCACCCCTTCCTCCCCGGCCGGATTGGTCTATACCTTTGACCTCGAAATGCTCCGGCCGGGAATCATTTCCCCCTTTCGTCAATACCAGCGGGCGAGCCTGAATTCGCTCACTTCACGCCCCCCGCACCGCACACACCGTCACGGACATCCGGAATGCGGATACGCGTCACCGGCCTACCGCCAAGTATTCAGGAACGACTTTCCAAGTCCTCCACATTCCTTTACGATCAGCCGGGCGACGGGCCAATTTCGGCCCCGCCCACGCGCTGACAGGATTTTCGACGTGACCGTGTACGGCAAATTACCCGCCCTCGCGGGCTCGACCTCCCTCGGCAGCATCACGGCGGCCACCTCGCCCTGAACCGCCCTCCGGACGCCCGGTCGACGGAGCGGCACCCTCCGCTCCCGTAGCGGTGTCGCACGTTCCCTTCCGGCCCGCCCCTGCCCCCGCTCCGGCCGCCCTTTTCCCGCCGGCACAGGCATGCGGACTCTGTCTCGCCCGGTCGCCCCGAAATGATCCGCCCATTCCGCCGTGGGCCCCGCACGGGCTTTTTTCACGCCGAAAGCAAATAGCGGAGCACGGGAAACAATTCTGCAGGAGGTCTGCCTAAATGCCTGAGCGCGAGAGTCTGGTGGCCCTGCTCCGCGAACGCGCCGCCGCACACGGCGAGCGGCCCGCGGTCGGGTTCAGCGCCGATCCGGCCGATCCGGCGGCCTACGAGGAGACCACCTACGGGGAGCTGGACGAGACGGCCCGCCGTACCGCCGTCCTGCTCCGGAGCGCGGGCGTGGCGGAGGGCGACCGGGTCCTGCTGCTCCATCCGCCGGGGCTCGGGTTCCCCCGGGGGTTCACCGGCTGTCTCTACGCCGGGGCGATCGCCGTGCCCGCCCCGATGCCCGACGGCTACCGGCGTCAGCGCGAGCGCCTCGCGGGCATCGCCCGGGACGCCCGGGTGAGCGCCGTGCTCACCGACCGCGTGACGGCCGAGGCGGTCACCGCGTGGGCCCGGGAGTGCGGCCTCCCGGACCTTCCGGTGCTCACGGTGGATCCCGACTCCCTTCCGCCCGCCGGGGATTGGCGCGCGCCGCGGATCGGAGCCCGTACGGTCGCCTTCCTCCAGTACACCTCCGGTTCGACCAGCGACCCCAAGGGCGTCGTCGTCGACCACGGCAACGTCCTCGCCAACGCCGAGGCGTTCGTGGGGACGGTCGACGTACGGCAGGAGACGCGCTGGGGCGGCTGGCTGCCCATGTACCACGACTTCGGGCTGATCGGGCTGCTGATCACCCCGCTCACCCTGGGCAGCACCACCGTCCTGATGTCGGCCGCCACCTTCCTCAAGCGCCCTTTTCTCTGGCTGCGGTTGATGGATGCGTACGACCTCCAGGTCTCCCCCGCCCCGAACTTCGCCTACGACCTGTGCGTCCAGCGGGTCACGGAGGCCCAGTCGGAGGGGCTGGACCTGTCCCGGTGGACGCACGCCATGAACGGATCGGAGCCGGTCCGGGCCCGTACGCTCACCGCCTTCGCCGAGCGCTTCGCCGCCGCCGGGCTGCGCGCCGACGCGCTGACCCCCGGCTACGGCCTGGCCGAGGCCACCCTCTGCGTCTCCGGGGCGCCCTCCCACCGCCCGCCGGTGATCACCCCGGTCGACGCCGGGGCACTGGCCGGGGACGTCTTCCGCCCCGCCGGTCCCGCGACGCCGCCCGGGGCGGCGCGTCCGCTGGTCAGCAGCGGCCGGCTCTGTCCCGGTGTGGAGGTCGTCGCCGTGGACCCGGGCGACGGCACGGTCCTGCCGGAGGGCACCATCGGTGAACTCTGGGTGCGCGGGCCGAGCGTGGCCCGGGGTTACTGGGAGAAGGAGGAGCAGAGCGCGCTGACGTTCGGGGCCGTCACCCGGGACGGCCGCGGCGGCTGGCTGCGCACCGGGGACCGGGGGCTGCTGGCCGACGGCGAGCTGTACGTCACCGGGCGGATCAAGGAGCTCCTGATCCTGGGCGGCCGCAACCTCTATCCGCACGATCTGGAGGCGGCCGTCCGCGCCACCCATCCGGCGCTGGAGCGCACCGCCACCGCCGTGTTCACCGTGCCGTCCGCCGGGGACCAGCTGGTGGTGGTGCAGGAGGCACGCCCGGCGCAGCTCGGCCCGGCCTCGGCCGGGGAGCTGATCGACGGGGTGACCCGGGCGCTGGGACGGGAGTTCGGCGTCGCCGTGCCCAACGTCGTCCTGGTCCGCCCGGGTGATGTCCAGCGGACCACCAGCGGCAAGATCCAGCGCACCCTGACCCGGGAGCTGCTGCTGGGCGGGGAGTTGCGGGTGGTCGAGCAGCGGGTGAGCCCCGCGCTGGAGCGGGCCCGGGCCGCGTACGCCACGACGGGGGCGCACCCGTGAGCGCGCTGACCGCCGCCGCCCTGGAGCGGGCGCTCGGGGACCCCTCGGACCCGAAGACACTGTTCTCGTACGCCCGTTGTGCGGAACTCGACCGGGCGGAGGCGTTCCCCGAGGCGATCTGCGCGGAGCTGGACCGGCTCGGCCTCCCCCGGCAGTACGTCCCCGAGGAGTACGGCGGTGCGCTCGCCGGTCTCCAAGAGCTGGCCGACCTGGTCCGGGTCGTCGCGCGGCGCGATCTCACGGTGGCGATCGGCCACGCCAAGAGCTATCTCGGCGCGGCCTGTGTCTGGACGGCCGGGACTCCGGAGCAGGCCCGGGCCCTGGCCGACCGGCTGTCCGCCGGGGCTCCGGTCTCCTGGGGGCTGACCGAGCGCGCCCACGGCAGCGATCTGCTGGCGACCGGGCTGGCCGCGGTACCCGACGCCTCGGGCGGCCACCGGCTGACGGGGGAGAAGTGGCTGATCAACAACGCCACCCGGGGCGAACTGGTCTGTCTGCTCGCCCGGACCGATCCGGCGGGCGGTCCGCGCGCGCTCAGCCTCTTCCTGGTCGACAAGGACCGGCTGGCGCCGGGTGCCCACCACTGCCTGCCCAAGCAGCGCACCCACGGGATCCGGGGCGCCGACATCAGCGGCATCGCCTTCGACGGGGCCCTGATACCTGCGGACGCCCTGGTCGGGGAGGCCGGGCACGGTACCGAGACCGTGCTCAGGACGCTCCAGCTCACCCGTACGGTCTGCACCGCGCTCTCCCTGGGTGCCGCGGACCACGCGCTGCGGCAGGCGGCCGCCTTCGCCGCGGGGCGCGAGCTGTACGGCGGCCGGCTGGCCCGTTTCCCGCATGTGCGGCGGACCCTCGGCCGCGCGCACGCCACGCTGCTGGCCTGCGAGGCGGTGAGCCTGGTCGCCAACCGCTCGGCCGGTGCCCTGCCCGGCGAACAGAGCGTCGCCGCGAGCGTGGTGAAGTCCTTCGTACCGGAGAGGGTCGACGCGCTCATCGCCGACTGCGGTGAAATCCTGGGCGGCCGGGCGTTTCTGACGGATGTTCATGAACACGGCACGTTCCAGAAGCTGGCCCGGGACCACCGGGTGGTGGGCATCTTCGACGGCAACCAGGCGGTCAACCGCAACGCCCTGATCAACCAGTTCCCGGTGCTGGCCCGCCGCTACCGGGAGGGCCGGGTGGACACGGCCGGGCTCGCGGCGGCGGTCGCCCCCGGCTCGCCCCTGCCGCCCGTCGCGCCCGGCCGGCTGGAGCTGGTCTCGCGGGGCGGCTCCAGTCTCGTGCAGAACCTGCCGTCCGCCGTCGCCGCTCTCCGTACGGCGGAGGGAACCGACCCCCGGCTGCTCTCCCTGGCCGAGCGGCTCCTCGACCGCTGCGAGGCGCTCCACGGGGAACTGGCCGCGCTGCGCCCCGCGCGCATCGCGTCCGCGCGCTCCTTCGATCTGGCCGAGGAGTACGAGGCGTGCTTCGCCGGAGCCGCCGTGCTCCACCTGTGGCTCGCGGGCGGCGGGCCTCCCGCCCGATCCGAGCCAGGGCTGCGGGCCGGGCCCGAGCTGTGGCGGGACGGGCTGTGGGCCAGGGCCGCGCTCGCCGCCGTGCTCGGCCGGAGGGACCAGGAGCCGGGCGACGGCGCCGAGTCGGACGCCCTGTACGACGCCGTGGAGGCCGTCGGTGCCGCCCCCGCCCCGGCGGCGGCGGCCGGAGAGGAGACCCGGTGAGCGGGACGGGACCGGCCGCGCACCCCGGCGCGGCGGAGCTGGAGCGTGCCTTCGGCGACCCCTGGGACCCGGCCAACCCGGTCGGTCACGCCGCCACGGTCGCGGCGGACGAGCGGGACGAGGTCGTGGCCGGTGGTGAGCGGCTGCTCGACGCGTACGGTCTGGGCGCCGAGTTCGTCCCCGTGGGCCTGGGCGGACGGCTGGACCGGCTGGACCGGCTGGTCGAGGTGGTGCGGCCGGTCTTCCGCCGTGATCCGGCGCTGGGGCTCGGCTACGGGGCCGCCTCCTTCATCGCGGCCGTCAACGTCTGGTCCTCCGGCGACGACGAGCAGCGGCGCCGGCTGGCGGACCTCCTGCTGGGCGGCGGCCGGGTGGCGACGCTGTACCACGAGCTGGAACACGGGAACGACCTGGCGGGCGCCGCGTTCGCCGCCCGCCCGCAGGCCGACGGCACCCTGCGGCTGCACGGCCGCAAGGAGGTGGTGAGCAACGCCGAGCGAGCCGAGGCGATGGTGGTCTTCGCCCGGACCTCGGACGCTCCCGGATCCCGCAGCCATACGCAACTACTGCTGGAGAAGCGGGAGTTGCCAGCCGACCGCTACCGGTACCGGCCGCGCTTCGCCAGCGTCGGCATGCGCGGGGTGCGGCTCGGCGGCATCGAGTTCGACGACTGCCCGGTCGGCCCGGAGACCGTGGTGGGCCGCCTGGGGCAGGGGGTGGAGAACGCGTTCCGCTCCTTCCAGATCACCCGGACCGCCCTGCCCGCGATGGCCACGCCCATCCTGGACACCGGGCTGCGGACCACCCTGCGCTTCGTCCGCTCCCGCCGGCTGTACGGCGGGTACGCGGGCGACCTGCCGCTGGTCCGCCGGACCCTGGCCGAGGCCTTCGCCGATCTGCTGGTCTGCGACGCCGTGGCCACCACCGGGACCCGGGCCGTGCACCTGCTGCCCGGCGCCACCGCCCTGTACTCCCCCGCCGTCAAGTACCTGGTGTCCAAGCGGCTGATGGACGCCATGGACCGCCTCTCGGTGGTGCTGGGAGCGCACTTCTATCTGCGCGAGGGCGAGTTCGCCATCTTCCAGAAGCAGTTGCGGGACCTCCAGGTGGTCGGCTTCGGCCACGCTGCCCGGGTCGTCTGCCTGTCCGCGGTCCTGCCCCAGCTGCCGGGGGCGGCCCGCCGGGCGGCCCGGGCCGGTGGAACGCCCGCGCTGCTGTCCCGGATCGGGGCGCCCCTGCCGCCGCTGGACTTCGGACGGCTCGCCCTCGCCGCCACCGGCCCGGACGAGCTGGCCGCCGTACCGGAGCGCATGGCGGAGGAGCTGGCCGGGAGCACGGACCACCGGGCCCTGGCGGGGCTGGCGGCGGTGTTCGCGGCGGAGTCGGAGCGCGTACGGGCCGGGGCTTCGGCGCTGGCGCCACGGGACCTGGCGGTCGGCGGCCCGGCCGACGCCCTGGAGCTCGCCGCCCGCTGGACGACGGTGGTGGCCGCCGCCTGCTGCCTCACCACCTGGAGGGACAACCGCGACGGCGGTGACCCCTTCCTGGCCGACCCGCTCTGGGCCGAGGCCGCCCTGACCCGGCTGCTCGCCGGGACGGGCCGGGGCGACGGCCGGCTGCCGCCCGAGCGGGCCGAGCCGCTCCACCGCGCCCTGCTCGACCGCGACGACGCCGGGCTCGGCTTCGACCTGGCCCGCCGCGAGCTGCCCGGCTGACCCCCTCCTGCCGCGACCAGCCCCCGCCGACACGCCCCCTCGGCCGCCGAGCCCGGCCCGCAACCCACCGCACCACGACCCTGGAGTACGCCTTGCCCGCCACCGACCACCCCACCGAACTGCGGGAGTGGATAGCCCACCGGGTCGCCGACTATCTGGAGTGCGCTCCGGAGGCGATCGACCCCGGGGTCCCGCTCAGCGACTACGGCCTGGACTCCGTCTACGCCTTCGTCCTCTGCGGGGACCTGGAGGACCACCTCGGCTTCCCCGTCGACCCCACCGTCGTCTGGGACCACCGCAGCGTCGAGGAGCTGTCGGCCCATCTCGCCCAGGTCGCCGCCGGGCACCGCGCGGACCCGCCGGGGACGGCCCCGTGACCGCGCTGCGGGCGGTATCGGCCCATCTGCCCTCCCGGAGCGTGCCGGTGGCCTCCCTCCAGGGTGAGCTGGATATGAGCGACAGTCAGCTGAGGGTCATGCAGCGGGTGTTCGGGCTCTCCGAGGTGCTGCGCGAGCCGGCGGGGACGGTGGCGGAGCTGATGCTCGCCACCGCCCGGGGGCTGGACGCGCTCCGGGGCCGGGAGCATCTGGTGCGCTACGTCGTGCAGGCCCGCACCATGCCGGCGGTCGCGCCCTACCCGGTCAACCCGCTGCACGAGGTCCGGGAGGCGCTGGGCCTGGGCCATGCCCAGGTGTTCAGCGTCTTCCAGCACGCCTGTGCCTCCGGGCTGCTCGCCGTGGACCTGTGCGGCAAGCTGCTGGCCGCCGACGGCGACCCGGACGCGCTGGCACTGGTGCTCACGGGCGAGAAGACGTTCACCCCCGCCGCCCGGACCGTGCCCGGGACGGCTGTCAACGGTGAGGCGTCTGCTGCGGTCCTGGTCGGCGTCGGCGGGGAGCGCGACCGGGTGCTCGGCTACGCCACCCGCACCCACGGCCGGTTCAACGCGGCGCTCTCGCTCACCCCCGAGGTGGCCGCCCAGTTCCAGCAGGCCTACCCCGCCGCCCTGGCCGAGGTGCTGCTCGCCGCCGCCGAGCGGGCCGGGACCACCCTCGGCGAGCTGGCGCTGATCCTGCCGCACAACGTCAACCGGGTCTCCTGGGTGCGGCTCTGCCGGGACCTCGGCATCCCCCTGGAGAAGGTGCTGCTGGAGAACGTGCCGGTCACCGGCCACTGCTTCTGCGCGGACCCCTTCCTCAACTACCGCACCGCCGCCGACCGGGGGCTGCTCCGGCCCGGCGACCGCTATCTGATGGCGGCGGTCGGCCTCGGCGCCACCTTCTCCGCCATGGTGCTCCAACACTGACCAGCCGATCCGACAGAAAGGAGCGGTCACCGTGATGCTGGACTTCATGGGCCGGCTGAGAACGGCCCTCACCGGCTCGCCCGACACCCCGCTCGTCCTCCTCGGCAACTTCGAGGTCGAGGAGGAGTGGGCCCGCGACGAGCCCGGACTGCCGCGCGTCGCCTTCACGGCGGGCAGCGCGGTCGTCCACCGCATGGACGCCTTCACGCTGCTCCTTGCGGGCAAGAGCGACCATGTCGTCCTCAAGGCGGCGCCCGACCCGGACCACCTGGGCTACCTGGAGGAACTGGGCCTGGACCTCCCCCGGGTGCACACCGTCCTGGGCGGCGATCCCGGGCAGACCGTCACGCGCGACGCCCTCGCCGACCCGGCCCTCCAGGAGACGCTGCGCGCCCTCGGGCCCGACGCCCGGATCGTGCCCCACGGCACCTCCGTACGGGAGGAGGAGCTGTCCGGTCTCACCGGCCTGCCCCTGGGCACCCCGCCCGCCGCCCTCTGCAAAGCGGTCAACAGCAAGGTCTACAGCCGGGCCGTGGCCGAGTCCACCGGGCTGCGCCAGGCCCCCGGCTGGAGCTGCGAGAACCTCACCGACCTGGACGCCGCCTTCGAGGAGGCCCGGTTCCTCCTGCGGGTCGGCCGCCGCGTCGTCGTGAAGGACGCCTTCGGGGTCTCCGGCAAGGGCATCAGCGTCCTCGACGACGAGCGGCGGCTCGACACCCTGCGGCGGATGATCGACCGGCGGGCCGCGCGCTCCGGCGACGACCGGGTGGTGCTGGTGGTGGAGGAGTGGGTCGACAAGACCGCCGACCTCAACTACCAGTTCACCCTGGGCCGGGACGGCTCCGTCCACTTCGACTTCGTCAAGGAGGCGATCACCGAGGGCGGAGTGCACAAGGGGCACCGCTTCCCGGCCCCGCTCACCACCCTCCAGCTCGACGCCGTACGCCACGCCGTCGAGGTGCTCGGCGGGCGGCTCGCCGCCGACGGGTACTTCGGGGTCGTCGGTGTCGACGCGATGACCGACCCGCAGGGCGGCCTCTACCCGGTCGTGGAGATCAACGCCCGGCACAACATGTCGACGTACCAGGTCCGGCTGCAGGAGCAGTTCCTCGGCCCCGGGAGCCACGCGCTGGCGCGCCACTACCCCGTACGGCTGCGGACGCCGCTCGCGTTCGGCCGACTCCGCACCCTGCTCGGGGAGTTGCTGTTCACCGGCAGCGGCAGCGGGCTGCTGGTCAGCAACTTCGCGACCGTCAACGCGGCCGCCACCGAGGACGGCACGCCCTACGAGGGCCGGCTCCACGGCCTGCTGATCGGGGACTCCCCCCGGTCCCTGGAGAGAACCGACGAGGCGGTCACGGCCCTGCTGGCCGCGCTCGGAGAGGAAGAGGGCGCATGACAGGGGAATTCCGCATCCAGGGGCTGGGCGTCAACCGGCTCACCGAAGAGTTCGGCACCCCGCTCTATCTGTACGACGGGGACGTGCTGCGGGCGCAGTTCGAGGGGCTGCGCGCACCGCTGCATCCGGCGCTGGAGATGTTCTTCTCGCTCAAGGCCAACCCCAACGTCTCCGTCTGCGCCCTGCTCCGCTCGCTGGGCGCCCGCGCCGAGGTCTCCTCGATGGCGGAGCTGGTGACCGCGCTGCGGGCCGGGGTCCCGGCGCACGACATCATCTTCCTCGGGCCTGGGAAGAGCCGCGAGGAGATCGCCGCCTGTCTCTCCGAGGGCATCCTGGCCACCGTCGTGGAGTCGTTCGAGGAACTGGCCCTGGTCGACGAACTCGCCGCCGAACAAGGCGTGTCGGCCCCGGTCGCCCTGCGGGTCAACCCGGGTTTCGCGGTCAAGGGATCCGGTCTCACCATGGGCGGCAAGCCCCGCCAGTTCGGCATCGACGAGGAGCAGATCCTCGCCGCCGAGGGGCTGGCCGAGCGGCACCCGCACGTCCGGCTCATGGGCGTCCACGCCTATCTGGGCACCCGCATCCTCGACGAGAACGTCATCGTCGAGAACTCCGCGCGCATCCTGGACCTCGCGGAGCGGGTCTCCGAACGGCTGGGCTTCGCCCTCGAACTCGTCGACGTGGGCGGGGGCCTGGGAGTCGGCTACTTCGAGAAGGAGCGGGACCTGGACCCGAAGGTCCTGGCCGACGGACTCAACCCGCTGGTCGAGGCCTTCACCCGCGACCGTCCCGCCACGCGGCTGCTGCTGGAGCTGGGCCGCTATCTGACCGCCCCGGCGGGCACCTATGTGGTCCGGGTCCGCTATGTGAAGACCTCCCTGGGCGAGAACTTCGCCGTCGCCGACGGGGGAACCAACCACCACATGGCGGCCGTCGGCATCGGCTCCTTCGTCAAGCGCAACTTCCCGATGCGGCTCCTCAACCGCCTCGACGAACCCGCCGACCGCCCGTGGGTGGTCACCGGCCCGCTCTGCACCCCCAACGACACCCTGGGCAAGAACGTCCCGCTGCCACCGGTCCGGGCCGGAGACCTCATCGGGGTCGACCGCTCCGGCGCCTACGGCCCCACCGCCTCGCCGGTCCTCTTCCTCAGCCACGGCTATCCGGCGGAAGTGCTCGTGGACGGCGGCCGGGCCCATCTGGTCCGGGACCGCGACACCACCGACGACCTGCTGGGCCGCCAGCACCGCTACGACCTTCCGGCCGCCGGGGCCGGGACACCCACCGAAGGAGCGTGACCACCATGTCCGACCTCACCCGCACCACCGTCGTCACCCGGATCAACGAGTCGCTCGGCCAGGTCCTCCAGCGCGAGCTGGAGCCCGCCGACGAGTCGCCCCGCCTCTTCGACGACCTCGGCCTGGACTCCACCAGCGTGCTGGAGCTGCTGATGCGGCTGGAGGACGAACTCGGCATCGAGTTCGACACCGACTCCCTGGAGCAGCACCACTTCGACAGCGTCGGCACCCTCGCCGACTACGTGATCGAGCAGGCCTGACCCATGTATCTGAGCGCCGCGGCCACCCTGGCCGCACCCCCCGGGCCGGGCCCGGTCCGGCTGCCCCTGCGGGTGCGCGCGATCACGGCCCGGCGCTTCGGGCCCGGCCGGCGGTTCGTCCGGGGCCCGGTGCCCTGGCTGGAGCAGTACTTCGCCGACCTCGCCGGGATCCACGGCGTGGGGCGGCGCCCCGGCTTCCTGGAGACCGCCACACGGAACAGCTACGCGGAGATGGCGGCCGAGACGGCGCTCGCACTCGGGCCGTTCGACGGCCCGGTCGGCCTGCTGGCCACCGCACACGCCGTCGAGGACTCCGACATGGAACGCTCCCCCACCGGCCACGTCTGCGAGCTGCTCCCGGGCGACCCGCTGCCGATCGGGGTGAGCGACCAGGGCTCGGCGGCGCCCTTCACGGCGCTGCGGCTCACCAGCGCGTACGTACGTCCCGGCGGGCTCGACCGGGCGGTCCTGATCGCCCTGGACCAGTCCAGCCGGCCGTACGCGGCCCCCGTACCGCCGGAGCGGGAGGTGACGGCCGACTGCGCGGTGGGGCTGTGGCTGACCGCCGACGAGGACGCCGACACCCGGCTGGCCCAGTGGACCGGCGTACGGCCCGAGGCGGTGGCCGGGCTGCTGGCCGGTGCCCTCGCCGCGGAGCCCGCGCCCGGGGTGCTGCTGGCCGGTGCCGGTCTGGACCCGGGCCTGGACCTGCCCGGCCGCGCCGAGGGGGCCGGGAGGCTGATCACCACCGGCCGGGGACTTCCCTGCACCGGGGTGTGGGAGAACCTCGCCCGGCTGCAACCCGCCCCGGGTGAGGGGCCGTTGCGCGTGACCGTCGTCGCGTACGAGCGGGCGCTCGGCCATCTCTCCCTCTGCTCGCTGACCCTGTACCCACGGGAGGAGGAGGGCCGATGACCACCCCCCACGACGGAGTCCGGCGCACCGCGCGCGACGCGGGTCTGGTGGCGGCGCTGACCGCGCTCCAGGACGAACTGGCTCCCGGAGCACTCCCCTTGGGCCCGGCCGGTCACGCACTGCTGCCGGAGGCCGTCGCCGCGGCCGCCCACGGCGTACGGCGCGGCGCGCGCACCGCCCCCCGTGAGCGGACCGCCGAGTCCTCGCCCCGTACCGTACGGCTGCACGGCGACACCCTCGTCGCGCTGCGCCATCCGCTGCCGCCCGGCCCCGAGGACCCCGACGACCCGTGGGCGCTGGGCCTGGCCCGGCTGCGGCTCGGGCTCTCCGAGGCGCTGCTCGACCGCTGCCTGGAGCATCTGTCCGGCCGGAGCTTCGGCGGCAGTCCCCTGCTGGTACGGCAGTTGGTGCAGGACGGCCTCGCCGAAGCGCTCACCGACCACCTGGAACTGGGTGAACTACTCGCCCCGGAAGCCCGGTTGACGGCCGGTGAGCTGGCCGCGCTGCACCGCGCCGTGACCCGGACCGACCGGGTCCTGCTGCGGCTGCTGGGCGGCCACGGCTTCCGGACCGACGGCCCCGGCCAGAGCGCCCATGTCTCCGAACTGCTCGCGGACGTCTACGCCGCGCCCCCCGCCGCCCCCGAGGAAGCCCCGTGACCCTGCTCGACGAACGGCTCCGGACCCTCCAGCACACCGCGCGGGAGTGGGCGGAGCAGCTCCGGCCGCTGGCGCTCGCCCTGGAGGAGGACCCGGACCGCGTCCGCGACCACCTGGACCTGCCGCTGTTCTCCTACCTCTCCCGCACCCCCGTCCCGCGCGCCTACCAGCCCGACCCCATCACGGTGGACGGGCGGGCGTACTACGGGACGGGCGGGCTGGAGCGGGTGGTGTTCTGCGAGGAGATCGCCGCCGTGGACGCGGGAATGCTGCTGGCCGCGCCCGGCCCCTCGCTCTCCGGCGTCCTGGTCTCCCTGCTCGGTGACGAGGAGCAGCAGTCCTGGTTCTACGGGCGGCTGATGGAACGTACGTCCTGGACCTTCCTCGCCCTCACCGAACCCGAGCGGGGCTCGGACGCGGCCTCGCTCACCACCACCCTCACCCCCCGGGAGAAGGGCGGCCCGCTGCTGCTCAACGGGGCCAAGCGCTTCATCGGCAACGCGGCGCGCAGCGACGTCGGGGTGGTCTTCGCCCGCACCCGGCCCGGCCCCCTCGGTGTGGTGGCGGCGCTCGTGGAGACCGGCGGGCCCGGCTTCGCGGCGGTGCCGTTCGAGACGGTCGGGCTGCGCGGCAACCAGATCTGCGAGGTCCGGCTGACCGATGTGGAGGTGCCCGCCGAACGGGTCCTGGGGCGTCATCTCTCCCCCACCCGGCGCGGGTTGATGGGCGCCGTCCAGGGGTTCAACCGGCTGCGCCCGGGGGTGGCCGCCCTGGCCCTGGGCATCGCCCGGGGTGCGTACGAGTACGTCGTGGCCCACCGTCGTACGCTGCGGGCGGACGAGGCGGCGGGGCTGGAGCGGATGGCGTTGCGGATCGAGGGGGTGCGACGGCTGGTGTACCGGGCGGGGGCCGCGGTGGACCGGGACGACCCGGGGCTAGGCGCGCTGGCCTCGGCCGCGAAGGCCCGGGCCGCCCAGCTGGCCGAGGAGGTCACCCTGGAGGCCCTGGAGTACTTCGGCCCCGGGGCACGGCTGGAGCATCCGCTGCTCGACAAGTTCGCCCGGGACGCGCGCGGGGTCGAGTTCATGGAGGGGACCCGGAACATCCAGCGGCTGAACGTGTTCCAGGGTCTGTCCCAGGGGAAGATCGACCGTGGCTGAGACCCGGGGCGCCGTCGGGAGCCCGGCCCGGTCGGTGCTCCGGATCGCCGTCCCGATGCTGCCGGCCGATCTCGTCGCCGTACTCGTGCCGCTGGCGGTGCTGGCGCTCATGGGGCGCATCGACGGGGACGCGCACTACGTGCGGGCGCTGTTCATGCCGGTGCAGTTCCTCTTCCTCGCCCTCATCGCCGGGATCGGCGCGTCCAACCAGGTGGCCGCCGCCGTCGCGCACGGGGCCGGGGACCTGCGCGGGGCCGGGGCGGCGCTGCGGGCCGACGCCCGGATCGCGGCGGGCGCGGGAGCCGCGTTCAGCGTGCTGCTGATCGTGTCGGCTCCGCTGCTGGGCGACCTGATGGGGGTCTCCGAGACGGCACGGGAGGAGTTCACGGGCTTTCTGCGCGCCATCGCCCCGGCCTCGGCCCTGCTGCTGGGCCCGGCCCTGACCGCCGCCACTCTGCGGGGCTGCGGTCTCGCCCGGCAGGCGGCGGCGGTGACGCTGCTGGCCGCGCTGACGGAGATCGGCGGGGTCGCCCTGCTCGCGCTGGGCGCCGGACTCGGCATCGCCGGGGTGGCCCCGGCCGTCGCCCTGTCGGGGCTGGCGGGCACCGCGCTGGGCTGGGTGCTGCTGCGCCGCGCCGGGCTGCTCGGCCCGGCGGCCTCGGCACCGGCGGGCCGCCCCCGGCCCGTGCCGCTGCGGTCCGCCGTCCGGCGGCTGACCGCCGTCGGCCTCCCGGTCGGCGCCTCCTATCTGGTGATCTGTGCCGCGAATCTGGTGCTGATGCGGATCCTGGCCCCCTTCGGTCCAGCGGTGCAGTCGGGCTACGCGGGCGCGGCGACCCTCCAGACCCTGCTGATCATCCCGGGGCTGGTGCTCGGCTCGGCCACCGCCATCGTGCTGAACAGCCACCGGGGCGCGGGCCGGAGCGGGCTGCTGAGCCCCACGCTCCATGCGGGTCTGCGGATCACGGCCGGAGCGTACGCGGTGCTCGCCGTGGTCTCGTACGCCGGTCGGGACCTGCTCGCCGGGGTGCTGTCCGGGGACCCGCAGATCGCCGCGGAGACCGCCCGGTACCTCCAGACGGTGGGGCTCAGCTATCTGCTGATGGGCCTGGTACTGGCGGCGCTGACGGTGCTGGAGCAGGTCGGCGGCGGGCCTGCGGCGCTCGCGATGAACGCCGTGTACTTCGTGGGCGCGGTGGCCGTCGGCGGGCGGCTGGCCGCCGACGGGGGCCCCGACGCGCTGTACCGCACCATCGCCGTCTTCAACGGGCTCGGGGCGGTGGCCGTGGGAGTGACCGTGTGGTTCGTCCGCCGACTCGCCGCCCGTGAGACGTCCGGCGCATCCGCCCCGGACACCCGACCCTCCACGATCCGTACCGGCAAGGGGACATGAGATGACCCGTCCGACACCGCACGCCCTGGCCGCCCCGACACCGGAGGCCACCCGGCACCTGATCGCCTTCCGGGGCGAGCGCGCCGCCACCGGTCCCGCCACCTGGGGTCAGCAGCACATCTGGCGGGACATCGTGGCGATGCTGCCCGACACGGCCTTCTTCAACATCGCCCAGGTGGCCTTCGTCCCGGCGGGCGTCGATCTCCCCTGCGTACTGGCGCAGTTGGCCGAGCTGGTCAGCCGTCACGAGTCGCTGCGCACCCTGGTGGCCCCGGGGGCGGACGGGGCTCCGGCACAACGGGTGCTCAGCGAGGGGGCGTTCGAGGTGGACGTCCTCGAACTGACCGGCGCCGAGCACGGTGCGGAGCTGCGCGAGCACTTCGCCGGGGCGGCCCGGCGGCTGGAGGCCCGGGGCTTCGACAACACCGCCGAGGTGCCCTTCCGGGCGCTGGTCGGCGTCCTGGACGGGGCGCCGCAGGCCGTCGTCCTGTGCCTCTCGCACTTCGCCGCGGACCTGGCCGGGGTACGCCTGCTGGCCGGGGAGCTGGACGCTCTCCTGGCGGCCCGCGCCGGGGGTGGTGAGCCGCCGGCGCGCCGGTCCGCGCGGGAACCCCTGGAGCAGGCGGAGTTCGAGAACTCGCCGGAGGGGCTCCGTATGGAGGAGAAGGCGCTCCGCCACTGGAGCGCCCAGCTCGACCGCGCCCCGGCGGACAACTTCCCCCGGCCGCCCGGCGATCCGGCCGAGCCGCGCTTCTGGCGGGGCGAACTGGTCTCGCGGGCGGTGCCGGAGGCGCTGCGGGCCGCCGCCGAGCGGTATCGCGCCACCGTCCCGAACGTGCTGCTGGCCGCCACGGCGGCCCTGCTGGCCCGGAGCGAGGGGCTGGATGCCTGCGGACTGAAGCTGGTGACCGCCAACCGCTTCCGCCCCGAACTCCACCACGCGGTAGGCAACCTGGCCCAGGAGGTGTTCGTCGCGGTCGATGTGTCCGGGGACTCCTTCGCGGACGTCCTGCGCAGCGTGTGGACCGCCACGCTCGGCGCCCACCGCAACGGGCAGTTCCGCCCAGAACGGGCCCGCGCCCTGGCCGAGGAGGCCGGGGTCGCGGTGGACTGCCTGGTCAACGATCTCTGGTCGACGACCTGGGAGGCGCCCGACCGCCCCGCCCTCTCCCCCGGCCAACTAGCGGAAGCGGCAAGGGAGTCGGTGTTCCGCTGGGCGGACCGCCTGGACCAGGACGAGGTGGCCTTCTTCCTGGAGACGTTCGCGGTCTTCGAGGACCCCGGGCTCATCCGGATCACTCTGCTCGGCGACACGTCCCGGATGGAGCCCGCCCGGATCGAGGGGTTCCTGCGCGGCCTGGAACGGGTCCTCCTCGCCCTCGCCGAAGGCGACCTGCCCCCGGCCGGCTTCCCGTCGGCGGCGGTACTCGACGCCCCGGGCCCGGTCCCCCGATGAACGGAGCGGAGGACGTGGTGGAGATCCGCCGCTTCCGGCTCGACCTCCCGCCGCCCGAGGTGGAGTCGCTGGCCGGGCTCCTCGACGTACGTGAGCGGGCCCGGCTGGAGACGCTGCGCTCGGCGGAGCACCGGCGCCGCTTCACCGTCGCGCACGCCCGCACCAGGCAGGCGCTCGGGGAACGGCTCGGGCTCCCTGCCGTACGCGTACGGTTCCGCTTCGGCCCGCACGGCAAGCCCGGCCTCGACGGCGACGCGGAGGCCCGGGGCCTCCGCTTCAGTCTCACCCACTCCGGCGAGGTGGCGGTGGTGGCGCTGAGCCGGGGCCGGGAGGTCGGCGTGGATGTGGAGCACCTGGATCCGTCCCGGGACCCGGTCCGGTTCGCGGCCCGCTGGTTCCCGCCGGACGAGAGCGCGTGGGTGGCCGGGGCGGCGGCCCCGGACCGGCTCCCCGGCTGCCTGCGCCTGTGGACCCGGAAGGAGGCGTGCGTCAAAGCCACCGGGGGCCGTCTCGTCCAGGGCCTGGCCCTCCCGGTGGGCACGGCCCCTCGCCCCCGGACGGTCGAGGGCCCGCCCGGCTTCCCCGGCCCCTGGACGGTCATGGACCTCCCGGCCGGCCCGGCCCATGCGGGGGCGGTCGCGCTGGAGGGCCCGCTCCCCTTCCGGCTGCTGGAACGCTCCATCGGCTGACGCCCCCTCCCCCCGCAGCGGGTGAGCCGGATCCGACTATGCACCCCATGTATAAACCGAAGGTATAGTCGGACCATGTCCACCACGCGATCTCTCGCGCACCCCGTCCGACCGCCGACCAGGGCGGCGGGCCTGCCGGCCGTGTGCCTCGGCGCGGGGATCGCGCTCGGCGTCCTCACCAATCTGCTCCAGGGCTGGCTTCCCTGGCCGTGGAGTCAGTTGGCGAACTCCGGCGGCGTCTGGTCCGTGTTCGCCTTCGTCGCGGGCGCGCTCGCGGCCGGCCGCACCGACAGGCTCCGTACGGCCGCGGCGGCCGGGGCGCTGACCGAGATCGGGCTGGTCGTCGGCTACTACGGCTACGCCGAGTTCGGGCGGGACGGCATGGGGTCGCTCGTCTTCCCGCTGCTCTGGATCGCGATGGCCTGCGTCGCGGGCCCGCTGTTCGGCATCGCGGGCGCCTGGTGGAGGCGGGGTGCCCAGCCCTGGCGCCGGTACGTGGCGCTCGGCGCGTTCGGGGGCCTCTTCGGGAGCGAGGCCCTCCACTCCTGGCTCACTCTCGGGTACGCGTCCCAGGCGGCGGCCTGCGCCGCCGTCGCCTGCGCGCTCCCGCTGCTGCTGGGCCGGACGGGGAAGGAGCGCGCCTGGAGTCTGGCGGCGATGCCCGTCGCCTCCTTCGCCGCGTACCTGGCCGTCTACGGCCTGCTCGACCAGGTCTCCGCCTGAGGGAGGCCGGGTGAGGCGCGCACCGGACGCCCTCGGCCCCGGGGCCGCCGCCCGTCCGCCTGCGCCTCCCGCTAGATGCGCGAGTTGCGCAGCGACTGCCAGGCGGCACCGGCCAGCGCGCGCGTCGACCGGACGACCGACAGATGCTCGTGCCGGCGATAGAGGGCCCAGTTGTACTGGACGAGCGAGAGCTTGTTGGAGGAGAGCGATCCCGCCTGGTGGGCCCGGTACACCGCGAGCGGCTCGGCCAGCCCCCGGGCGTCGGCGCCGTTCCGCATGATCGACAGCCAGAGGGCGTAGTCCTGCCGCTTGCGCATCTCGGGCATCAGCCTCGTGCCCAGGACCGTGCGGTCGTACATGGCGGTGAGGGCTCCGATGTAGTCCCGGACCAGCATGGCCCGGTAGTCCACGTGCTCCCGGGCACGGATCACGCGGTCGGTCGGGACCCAGTCGACGCTCTCACCGGCGTGGTCGGCGTCCATCTTGAAGTACGAGGTGAACGTGAGGGGAGCATCGCCTTCCGCGGCGAAGGCGAGCTGCTTCTCGGTCTTCTCCGGCAGCCACATGTCGTCGGAGTCCAGGAAGGCGATGTAGTCGCCGCGGGCCCGCTGGATCGCGAGATTACGGGCCCGTCCCGCGCCGCCCTGCTCGGGCGCCGTCTCCGGCAGGACCCGCTCGTCCCGCTCGGCGAACTCACGCAGCAGGTCCATGGAGCCGTCGGTGGACCGGTCGTCGGTGACCAGAAGCTCCAGGTCGGCGTGGGTCTGGGTGAGCACCGACCGGACGGCAGCGCCGAGGGTCGCCGCCGAGTTGTACACGGGCATCACGACCGACACCAGGGGCACAGCGCATCTCCTTGCCAGATCAGGTTCGACCGGTTCATTCAAGCATCGCCACCGAGGGGGAGCCGACACGAGGGTGGGCCGTCACCGGTCGGAACCACCGTGGGGGCGACCGGAACCACCGCGGGGCTTCCGTCGGCCGCCCCGCCGCCGTGCGGCCGGGGCTCGGCACCGCATGGCAGGTCACACCGTCAGTCACACCGGGGGCACGTGCACCCCATCCACCCCGTTAATTGAACGAGAAAATAGTCTTCCGCCACAATGCGCCACGTTCAACCAGGCCCTCGCCACCGCATGCCGGTCGGCCAATCCCGCGGCACCCTCCGGCCTCCAGCCCGAGCAGCACGTCAATTCACGCATACATTCATATCGTCACCTCAAAGGAACACCCTTTCGAGGGACACCGGGCGGCCCCGCCCTGCGGATATGATCACCATCACCTCAGTGGCCCATGAAATTTCATGGACCCGTGAAAGTGGGTATCGACCGGACACGCCCGCCTGGCGGGCATGGACCACCCTCTTCCCCATCTCTGCAGGTCAGGACCGAAAGGGCAAGTGGCACGCATGTACAAGAACGGTGTTTCGGCGGATTCCATCCAGGGCGTCACATGGGTGAAGTCGTCGCTGAGTGACGGTATCGGCGGCAACTGCGTGGAAATTGCCGAGCTCGGTGAAGGCCACGTCGCGCTGCGCAACTCCCGGGACGCCAGTGGGCCCGCGCTGGTGTACACCCCCGGGGAGTGGGAGGCGTTCGTCCAGGGCGCCAAGAACGGTGAGTTCGACGGCATGACTGTCTGAAAAGGGGATAGCCCCTCACTGCCGCCCCGTCGTTGACTCTTCGCTCTGGAATACTGGCCGCCGGGTCAGCGGCAGGGCGAGGAGTGATGATGTCCGATCGGAATTTGAGCATTGTTCCGGACGGTGACGTCGGCAGGCCGCCGGCCGTCGCAGCTGACCTTCTGGGAAGGCATCTGCGACGGCTTCGCGAGCGCGCCGGGCTCCTGCAGAAGGACGTGGTGGCGGCCAAGGCGATCGGCTCCGAGTCGATGCTCAGCAAGTACGAGACCGGCAAGGTCCCGGTCCAGGAGCGCCACGTCCGCCGCCTGGTACAGCTGTACGCGCTGTACACCCAGGGCGACCCGGTCGATCTGGAGGCCTGCCTCACCATGGCCAGGCAGTCCAACGAGAAGGAATGGTTCGCCGAGTACCGGGACGTCATCCCCGACCACGGAAACCGTCTCTTCAGCCAGGAGCGCGCGGCGCGGGAGATCCGCACGTTCGAGGCCCACCACGTGCCCGGACTGCTCCAGACACCGGAGTACGCGCAGGCCATCATGGAGGAGGCGGCGGCGCATGCCCAAGGTGCCCCGCACCCGCCCGATCGCGCGGCCCTCCGCCGCCGCATAGCGTTCCGCCTGGAGCGCCAGATGCATCTGTTCCTGCCGGGCGCACCGGACTTCTACGCCGTCCTGGACGAGAACGTGCTGCGCCGCACGAAGTTCAGCACGCCCGTCATGCGGGCCCAGCTGCGCCATCTGTTCACCCTCGCCGAGAACAGCCCAGGTATCCACATCCGGGTTCTTCCGTTCGACGCCGACGCGGGCCTCGTGCCACCGCACAGTTCGGTCACGCTGTTGCTGATGCAGTCGGGGTACGGCGACGACCTCGTCTACATCGAGTCCAGCAACATGGGCGGGGTCTACGTCGGCGATCCGGCCGCGGTGGAGAAGCACCGCCAGCGGCTCACCACGCTGTTCATGGGAGCCGCCGACAAGGACGCGACCCTGGCGATCATCGACGAACACATCCAGCGCCTCGTCGGCAGACGTTAGGAGAGATCCGGAGACGTCAGGGGATGCGGGCCACGCCTCCGAACTCCACCCATTCCTTCGTCTTCTGCCGGGGTCCGATCTCACCGTCGGGCCGCCAGAGCGACACCTCGCACGGAGCCTGGGCCTCCACCAGCTCCAACCCCTCGAAGAACCGGCCCACTTCGTCCAGGGAGCGCACCTCCCCCCAGTTCCCGCCCGTGATCTCACGCATGAACTGCGTGATGTCGGAACGCAGTTGCCCGTCATCGCTCGCCAGTTGGGAGATCACCAGGTGACTGCCCGGCGGCAGCCGGCGCGCCACGTCCCGTACGAGCTTCCAGGGGTCGTCCTTCTCCGGCACGCAGTGCAGGACCGACACGAAGAGACAGGCGATCGGCGTGTTCCGGTCGATCAGCCTGCGGACTTCGTCACTCTCGAAGATCGCCTCGGTGTTCCGCATGTCCTGGAGTATCACGGCGGTGGTCGCCGTGTCCTCCGCCAGCATCATTCTCCCGTGCCCGAGGACGATGGGGTCGTTGTCGACATAGACGACGCGTGCATCGGGATGGAACTGCTGAACGACCTGGTGCACATTGGGCGACGTCGGCAGCCCGGATCCGTGGTCGATGTACTGAGTGATTCCGCATTCTTCGGCGAGATAACGCACCGCGCGGACAAGGAAGGCACGATTCACCAGCGCCAGTTCGCGCGTACTGGGAGCTATCCGCAGAAGTTCTTCACAGGCTTCCCGGTCCACCGGATAGTTGTCACGGCCTCCGATTAACCAGTCGTACATTCTCGCCACGCTGGGCTTACTGAAATCAGGCTGGATGGCTTTTCTCCCCGCGTCCCGTCCGCGCGGCGCCCCCGCGCAGCGTCGGAGCCCTTTCGGACAGGGACCCATGCTAGGAGTTTCCCCCCCAGGAGGGCCAGCCACTTCACTACTCCGAGGGACGAAAAGGCCGTGAAACCACTACTTTCAGTCACCGGCCCAGCGGGCCAACGCCCCAGAAGCAGGAGGAATTGTCAGCCGTTTATGCTTTCCGCATATGCCACTCCCGCCGCCGTCCTGGTCGCGTACTGGAGCATTCCGTTGACCTCCAGTTCGTCGATGCCCATGAGGTCCGCCACCTCCGCCGGTCCGAGGCCCAGGCGGTAGCGCAGTACGACGACGTCGGCGTGCGGGCGGGGCAGGACCCGGTACACCGAGCCACCGGGCCTCGACCGGGCCCGCGCACTGCCCCGTTCGCTGATCAGGTTCCAGGAGACCGCCGCCGGCGACGGACTGCGCAGGGCCCTCTCCCAGACGGTCGCCAGATCCCCGAGCGCGTCCTGCGCCAGTTCCCTTCCGGAACCCGGGCATCCGGTGCAGGCGGTCGCGAATCGTATGTACGCGGCCAGACGGAGTGTGCAGAAAGCGGTGAACGTGACGGGCATCCGTAGTTCCAGCACCTCGTCCCCGACCGGCGGGAGGGGGGACCGGTCCCGTGAACGGACCTGTTCACCGCGCGGTATCGGTGCGCCGTACGCGGTCCGGGCGCGCCGGGCGCGGACCGCCCCCGGAGTTTCACTCCACACGCGCGCCCTCACCGTCCTCGCGGGGAGAGAGTAATGCGGGACCGCTCAGGGCGGAGTGGCGGGCCTGCTCCCACAATGGCCGAAACCGTTCAGCAGGGGCCCCCAGGTGCTCGATGAGCTCCCGTGCCTGTTCCCAGTCCTCCAGGATGCCGGGGAGGTCCCGCTCCTCCTGGGCCAGGCGGGCGTCGGTCTCGCCCCGGGCCACCGGGCCGGGCTGCGAGGCGAGCCTCAGCCCCCGGAGCGCGGCCCGGAGCCGGTCCATCGCACCATCGCGAGATGCCGGGTACGGGGGCCGGTGCCCCCGGGCCCACTCCCAGAGCCCGCGTACGTCGTCGGGCGAGCCGCGCATCACGGTGACGACCATGAAGGCCGTCGGCCAGGTCGGCACCACCTCACCGTCGAGGATCGCCCTCAGGCGGCCGGGCCGGATGCGGGTGAGGTGGCCGACCTCGCGGACGGTCAGCCCGCTGAACCAGAAGAGGTTCCGCAGCGCCTGCCCGAGCAGCCGGCGGCCGTCCCGCTTCCCGGCCCTCCCTCCGGCACCGCGCGGCCGGACGGCGCCAGAGCCGGGACCAGGACCGGGAGGGGGGCTGAGGCTGGAGCTGGAGCTGGAGCTGGAGCTGGAGCTGGAGCTGGAGGGACGGTCGCCTTCCGGGGCACGGTCACGCCAGTACTGCGCTCGACGCCGACAGGCGATCTGGCAGTACACCCGCGGCCGGCCCGTCCCCTCGCGCTGACGGAAACGGCGCCCGCACCCCTGGAACGCGCACTTCCTGTAGACCGCCTTCCCCGCCCCCTTCTTGCTCCCCTGCCGATCCGCCGTCGTGGCCACCGCGCTCCTTGGTCGGAATGGTGATGCCGGGACTCACCAGAGATCTGCTGAACGGGCTACGGACAGCGCGCTCCTCGAAGCCCTTGCGCGCCTTCGCCCCTGTGCGTCTTCCTGACGAAGAACGTAGGCAGCCAACCTGAGTCGGCACCAGTTCGAGAAAGTCCATGAAAGCGGAATGATCATGTATCGCTCGCCGGGGCGACCTGAGGAACACCCGGACAATTCCGCCGACTTGGCGATCACGTTCAGTCAACTTCCCCTGGAATGCGGAGAGAAAGTCGGGCATGCGGCCCTGTCTGCCGCAGACGAGGCCTTCCACTTCCGCGGCGCCAATCACTCTGAAGAGTGAAGTTGATAGCTCGCCTTTCCGTTCGCCGTGCAAGTGCACCAGAAGCCGCAGCGACGTGGGAGAGGGAAAGGACAGACGTGAGCCGCGGGACGACGGCATCGGGGGGCGACGGCATCCGGGGGCGCCTCGGTGACCGCCGCACCGGTCATCGAGGCGCTCCGCCCCGGCCCGTGGGGCAGGTCCGTGAGACGCACGTCCAGGAGCAGCCGTCGGGTCGGCAGGACAAGCAGTGCTCCGACCGCGCGGGTTCACCGGCTCGCCGAGACGTCGGCGGGCTGGGCTATGTTGCGGACATGAACGACGCTGAAGTCGCCTCGCTCCTGGCCGAATGCACCCGGTGCCCGTACCCCGGGGTGTGGCAGAGCTCCCCTTTCGCTGAGCGCACGGTCGACGGTACGCCGTATGCCCTGGTCGCGGTCGACCCCGGGGTGAGCGCGCTCGCCCTGCGGCCCGATGACGGCTCGCTGTGGTGTCTGCCGGAAGGTGATGCTCCCCAACTGGTGAACACCAGTGTCGAAGCGTTCCTCGCCTTCAACCGCGCCTATGAGGAAGCCGCCGCCGAGGCAGCCTCGTACGAGGGACCCGGTGACGGTCCGAGCGAGGACGAGGCCGTGGACCTGGCGGAGCAGGCCGCCGACGCGCTCACCGAAGCGCTGCTGGAACGATTCGGGGCGCTCGACGCCGAGGCCGTTGCCGACGAGAACTCCTTCTGGCACATCGGGGCCGAGGAGCTCGGCTACGGCATGAACGTGTGACCACGCTGATCACCGGGACAGGCCGCTCACCACGTGACCAGCGGCTCCCCGCCCACCGGCCGGTATCTCGTCGGAAGCGGGGGCGGCCCGAGCACCCGGACCCGGCCGGCACCCGCGACGGCCGGAGCCGATGATGAGTATGGGTACTCATGTGGCGGATTCCGGCGGGGGGCATCGTTCAGACCGTCAGCAGGTCAGCCACCGCACCGGGCATTCCGGCATTCTCAGGAGATCCGCCATGGAAAAGAACAGTCGCTCGTTTCCCCGGACTCTCCGCCACTACCTGGTGAACCCGCTGTCCCTGGGATACCTGGGCGTTGTTCTCGCCGTGTGCCTGTGGGTGACCGTCGACACCGTCTCCCACGCGTCCTCCGGAGACGCCAGTTTCGCCGGAGTGTGGGCCTTCCTGGTCACCGCGCCGACCTCGATGGTCTTCCTCGTCGCCGGCCCCGCGGGGCTGGCAGGCATTCCCATCGGCGCCCTCGTCCAGGCCGCCGCGCTCGGCGCCCTGCACCGCAACATCACCGAACGGCGGGCCCACCGCACCGGGAACGGCGTCAGCAACGCCTGACTGCCGGGCAGTTCGACAGGTCCCAGCACCAGGGCCCGCCCCTCTTCCGCCATGCCCTGAGCGCGAAGGCCGGCCACGGGCCCGGATCTCGCGCGGCAGGGCCGGGCGGCCTTCGTCATGGCCGTAGCCACCGGCACCAGGACCGGCACGAGTGACACAACTGAGCCTGATGACGATGAGGTTGCCGCCGTCCTGGACGAGGTTCAGATGGAGGCTCTGGACCGAGCCGGACATGTCCGGCCTTCATCGACCCCACAGAGGCGCACTCTTTCAGCCACCCGCACAGCTCGACGGCCGCACGTCGCCCAGGGCGGGACCCGAACGGCGTGTTGCCCCACAGCCAGGAAAACGTTGTCCGAGGCGGCACCACACGAACATGACGCACCATCAGAACAAGTGGGACCAGGACCCCTTCGAGGCCGGTCGAAAGGGTGCGACGCACGCGACCTGATGCGCCATCGGAAGGATGCCGCCCTGAGTGCGTCACAGTAAGGGCAGGTCAGAGGGGTCTTCGCGACTCGGCGTACAGCCAGGTGACGCTCGGAGCCTCCATCGGGCGTCGCAGCGGACAGCCCGTGCCGCCCGGGCGAGCCCTTCCCCCGCCTCGCCACCATCGTCCGCACCGGCGCCCGATTCGGACGCGGCCGCGGTGTACCGACACCGCCCTCGCGCGCCACCCCGGGAACGGACGGCCCATAGGCGTCAACGCGCCATTCTCAGTGACCTGTTGCAACCCAATGGGATCAAGAGATAAATAATTGAGATTAGTTGACCTACGCTTTACATGCCTTCAAACCCGAACCTGGGTTCGACATTTCGTGAAAGGTTTCGCTTCTCGTGGCTGGTACCGCCGTCCGCAGGATCGTCAGGCCGGGGCTGCCGCAGTGAGACGACCATCGAAAGAGCCACGACGCGCCCCTGGTGCGAGTGCCGCCGCCGGCTGGGCCGTCTCCCTGCCGGCCGCCGCCGGTGCGGGGTGGGCCGCCATCACCGTGGACGCCGAGTGGCACCGGGCCCTCGCGGGAGCCTGCGCCGCGGTCGTCGCCCTGCTGATCGCCCACGTACTGATCCTCACGCGGCGGCTCTCCGCCGAACGCGCTCACCGTGCCCGGGAGGCCGAAGTGGCCGCCGCCCGGGGCTCCGAGGTGGCGCATCTGGCGGCAGTGCGCGTTCCGGCCATCGCGGAGCGGTTGCACACCGGGCAGCAACTGGACGGCGTCCCGGGGCCGATGGCGCCTCCGGAGAAGACCGGTGAGGAGTTCGCACGGGCGCTGGACTCGGTCGTCGTCGCGCTCGGCTCGGACACGGCCGTGCACCGCGAGCGCGCTCTGCGCGACTCGGTCCAGGCCGCCTTCGAGTCCGTGGCACGCACCATGCACGTGATGGCGACCGTGCAGCAGCAGGTCCTGGACGAGGTCGAACGCTCCATCGAAGACCCTCTTCTGATGGCGAACGTGATGAAGGCCGACCACGCGGCCTCCCAGATGACCCGCAAGGCACAGACGCTTCTGGTGATGTGCGGGATCTGGCCCGCCCGTCGGGAGACCCGGCCGGTCTCGCTCTACGACTGCGTACGGGGCGCCCAGTCCCGGATCGTGGAGTTCGGGCGGATCGAGGTGCACGGCGGTCAGACCTTGTACGCGGTGCCCCCGGCCGTGGAGGGGCTGATGCACTCCATCGCCGAACTGCTGGAGAACGCCACGGTGTTCTCGCCGTCCAGTTCCCCCGTGGTCGTCAGCGTGCGGGAGGTGGGCTCCGGTGCGGTCATCGAGATCGACGACGCCGGGCTCGGGATGCCGCCGGACGTCCTGCACCAGGCCCTCGGCCATCTCCGCGACGACCTGGACCTGACCCGCCTGGGTGCGGTGCCCCGGCTCGGCCTGGCGTGTGTCGGGCGCTGGAGCCGGGAGCTGGGATTCAACGTGGAACTGAGCGGGTCTTCGGCGTACGGCGGCACACGTGCGGTGATGTTCGTACCGTTCCGCCTTCTGACCGACCCGTTGCCGAGGGCCGCGGCGCACCGCCGCCCGGCGAGCGAACCGGCCGGACACGCCATGCCCGCCGTTCCCCCGGCGGGCGTGCGCGACGACGCCCCCGAGCCGGCCGGCGTACCCGCCCCGACAACCGGTCTGCCCCGGCGTCGCAGCCGGCGCGGCGCCACCCAGGCCACGAGCGTCGCGCGGCACTCGGCGCCCGACCCGCAGCCCGGTGCCGCGCCCGCTGAACCCTGGACGCCGGAGGCGGCGCGCGCCTCGATCGCCAGTGTGGTGTCCGGGACGCTGCGCGGCCGGGCGGCCGTCGACGCGGACGGCGAGACCGGACCGGCATCGCCCCCGCACGGCGGACAGTCCCTGCCCAGTAACCCGAACGAGCACGCCGGAGGCCGACCGTGACCGGAACCATCACTCGACTCCCCGACCTGGGCTGGATGCTCCGCCCCCTCACCGAGATTCCCGGTGTCCGGCACGCCGTGGTGGTCTCCGAGGACGGGCTGCGTCTCGGGCACGCCTCCGCCGAGAACCTCTCGGGCCCGGTGGCCAGCCTGAGCGTCGCCGACGCCGAGTCGCTCTCGGCGGCCTGTGCCGCGATGACCATGACGGGCCGGTCCACCAGTGCGCTGCTGTTCGGGCGGGGTGCCGGGACACGCCAGCTGATGCTGGAGACCGACCAGGGGTTCGTGCTGTTCACCCACGCCGGGGTGGGCGCGCACCTGGGCGTCGCCACCGATCTGGACGCCGACGTGGGCCTGGTGGCCCAGCAGATGCAGCTGCTGGTGGCGAAGATCGGCGCCCACCTGACCAGCCTGCCCCGGGACGGGGCCACCGCGACGTGACGGCGGAGCGGCCTGAGGTGCCGCGGGCATCGGCGATCCGACCGTATGTCATCACACGCGGCCGCACGGAGTCCGAGGGCGAGCCGCTGTCCTGGGAGTCCCTGGTGATGACGTCGGAGACGGCGTTCCCCTCCACCCTCCAGCCGGAACACATCGCCATCCTCAAGCACTGCGAGGGGCTCATCTCGGTCGCGGAGGTGGCCGCCCACCTCGGCCAGCCGCCGTCGGTCGCGCAGGTGCTGCTCTCCGATCTCCTCCGATGGGGGCTGATCGTGACCCGGCCGCCCATCCCGGCGGCCGAACGCGCCGATGTGACCATGCTCAGAAAGGTCCTCCATGGTCTCGAAAGCTGCCTCTGAAACCCTGGCCGAGGCAGGCCCGCCACCCGCCGCGACCGACGGGAAGTACCTCGACTCGACGGTGTCGGGCGCGGCGAAGATCCTGGTCGTCGGCCCCCTGGGGGTGGGCAAGACGACGCTGATCGGTACGGTCTCGGAGATCGAACCGCTCTCCACCGAGGCATCGATGACCCAGGCGGGCGTCCGGGTCGACCCGGAGGTCGACAGCGGCAAGCGGACGACCACGGTCGCCCTCGACTTCGGCCGGCTGACCGTCGACGGCGACCTGGTGCTGTACCTGTTCGGCACGCCGGGCCAGCAGCGGTTCCTGCCGGCCTGGCAGGACCTGGCCAAGGGGGCGCTCGGCGCACTCGCGCTGGTGGACTCCCGGGACCTGGCGGCCTCTTTCGACGCGCTGGGCAACCTGGAGGATCTGGACCTCCCCTTCGCGGTCGCCGTCAACGTCTTCCCGTCCGGCCCCCGGTACGACGCCGACGACATCCGTACGGCCCTCGACCTGCTGCCCGACACCCCGCTGGTGACCTGTGACGCCCGGGACCGGGCCTCATCGATCCGGGCACTGATCGCCCTGGTCCGCCACCTCATCCACGTCGCCACGGAGTCCGCATGAGCACGCCCCACCCCACGGCCGGGCCGGCCGCCCGCTGCCCCGTGACCGGCGCCCCCGCCAAGGCGGCCGCACTGTACGGGCCGGGGCTCGACGGCAACACGATGCCCGCGCTGTACGAGGAACTGCGCGGCACGCACGGCCCGGTGGCGCCGGTCTCCCTCGCCCCCGGCATCGACGCCTGGCTGGTCCTGGGCCACCGGGAGCTGCTCCGGCTCACCCGCGAGGAGCAGGACTTCTCGCACGACCCGCGCCGGTGGAGCCTGCTACGCGAAGGCCGGGTGCCGGCCGACTCGCCGATCCTGCCCATGGTCGGCTGGCGCCCCGCGCTGCTCTTCGCGGACGGACAGCAGCACCGCAGGATGCGCGGCGCCGTCTCCGACGCGCTGGCCGGGATCAACGGGCACGAGTTGCGCCGCAGCGTACGGACCACCGCCGAGGCCCTGATCGCCGGATTCGCGGACGACGGCGAGGCCGATCTCGTCGCCTCGTACGCGCGCATGCTGCCGCTGCGGGTGATCGCCGGGCTGCTCGGGGTGGACGACCGGACCGGCCGGGAGCTGGTGGACGCGGTGGGCGGCCTGGCGTCCGGTACCAGCGGGGCGGCGGAAGCCAGCCGCCGGATGGGCGCCATCCTCCTGTCGCTGATCGAGGAGAAGCGGCGGGTGAGGGGCGAGGACATCGTCTCGGCGCTGCTGCACCACCCGGCGCGGCTCACCGACGAGGAGGTGCTGCACAACCTGGTGGTCATGTTCGTCGCGGGCAACCAGACCACGGTGAACTGGATCGCCACCACGCTGCGCATCCTGCTCTGCGACCCCGCGCTGCGCTCCTCCCTGAGCGGCGGCCACCTCAGTGTCGACGACGCACTGGACCTCGTCCTGTGGCGCTTCCCGCCCACCCAGAACTTCCCGGCCCGCTACGCCACCCGCGACATGAGGTTCGGCGAGCAGGACATCCGGGCGGGCGACATGCTGATCCTGGGTCTGGCGGCGGCCAACGCGGATCCGGAAGTCCTGCCGGTCGACGGCGCCCCGGTGGTCGGCAACCGCTCCCATCTGGCATTCGGCGCGGGCCCGCACACCTGCCCCGCCCAGGACCCGGCCCGGTTGATCACCCGGACCGCGGTCGACACGATCCGGCACCGGCTGCCCGACCTGGAACTGGCAGTCCCGGAGAACGAGTTGAAGTGGGTCAACTCGCCTTGGAGCAAGGGGCTGGGCACGCTGCCCGTGCGCTTCACCTCGCCGCAGTTGCCGCAGTTGCCGCAGTTGCCGGTACCCTCCCAGGCGTTCGAGGCCCCGGCCACCCCATGGCCGTACCGCGACGGGACGCGGCCACAGGCCCGTCCGCACTGACCCGTTCGCAGCCCGTCCTCCCCCGGCCTGTCTCCCCCTCCCCCTCCGCCCTCCGTAGACCTGGAGCCCTGTTGAACACCTCACCGCAGAAACCCACGGCCGACCGCCCGCACCGCCTGGACCCGGCGGGGGGCTGCCCGCACGCGGCCAACGCCCGACTCCTGGCTCAAGGCGCGGTGACCCCGGTGGTCCTTCCCGGCGAGGTGGAGGGGATGGCCGTGCTGGGCCACGACGCGCTGAAGGAGTTCCTCGCGCACCCCGACGTCGCCAAGAACGCGCAGCACTTCACCGCGCTCCAGGCCGGGGAGATCGCCGACGGCTGGCCGCTGAAGACCTTCGCCACGGTGCAGGGGATGACGACCGCGGACGGTGACGACCACCGGCGGCTGCGGTCGCTGATGGGCAAGGCGTTCACGGCCCGCCGGGTCGAGGAACTCCGCCCCTCCGTGAAGGAGTTGACGTCCCGCCTGCTGAACGGCCTGGAGGCGGCCGCCTCCGAGGACGGCGTCGTCGATCTGCGCGCCCACTTCGCGCTGCCGCTGCCGATGGGGGTCATCTGCGAGCTGCTGGGCGTGGACGAGGCCCACCAGGACCGGCTGCACGACCTCTCCAACAAGATCGTGGCCACGGACATCGGGCCGGCCGAGGCGATGGCGGCCAACCGCGAGATGGTGGAGGTGCTGAGCGCGGTCGCGGCCGCCCGTACGGCCGACCCGGGCGACGACCTGACCAGCGCGATGATCGCGGCCCGCGAGGAGAGCGGCGACCGGTTCAGCCCGCAGGAGCTGATCGGCACGCTGATGCTGACCATCATCGCGGGCCACGAGACGACCCTGAACCTGATCACGAACGCCGTACGCGCCCTGTGCACCCACCGCGACCAGCTCGACCTGGTCCTCTCCGGCGGGGCGAGCTGGGCGGACGTGGTGGAGGAGACCCTGCGCTGGGACAGCCCGGTCAGCTACTTCCCCTTCCGCTACCCGACCCGCGACCTGACCCTGGACGGCACCGTGATCCCCCAGGGCACCCCGGTCCTCGCCGGGTACTCGGCGGCCGGCCGCGACACCCGGGCCCACGGCCCGGACGCGGCCCGCTTCGACATCACCCGCACCGGCACGTCCCGTCACCTCTCCCTGGGACACGGGGCGCACTACTGCATGGGCGCGCCCCTGGCCCGTCTGGAGAGCACCACGGCCCTGGAACAGCTCTTCACCCGCTTCCCGTCGCTGGACCTGGCGATTCCGGATGCAGAACTGCCGCGCCACGCCTCGTTCGTGGGGAACAGCGTGCGGAAGTTGCCGGTGCGGCTGAAGGGGTGAGGGAGAGCCGCTTCCGGTAGGACCTGACCTTGATCCGCCGACGCCGAGGTCCCGGGTACACGTCCTGCGCGGGATCGCCGGCCCCGGCTCACCGAGCACCACCCAGAACCACCGACACCCGCACATCCGCAAGACCACGGCGGCCGGGACCGCTCTCCCGGTCCCCGTCACCGCGCTGAGCGCACCGCGCTCGCCGCCGGGCCCCGTCGTCATGACCCGCTGCCCCGGTCAGGGACGCCGGACCTCCGGCTGGTCCCGACCGGTCCCTACCTGGTCCCCAAAAATGATCAAGGGCCGGTCTCGGATTGCTCCGAAACCGGCCCTGATCTGCGACTGTCTCCAGTCGGGACGACAGGATTTGAACCTGCGACCCCTTGACCCCCAGTCAAGTGCGCTACCAAGCTGCGCCACGTCCCGCTGCCCGCCTGACCTGGGGTTTCCCCTGGCCGAACGCGCATGAGAACAATACCGCACTCCAGCAGGTGGTCACGAATCCCTTTCCCGCTTGACCTCAAGTTTGGTTGAGGTCGGATGCTCGGTGGCATGACGAACATGACCGCCGCACCGGTACGCGGCCTCCACGGCTCCTACGACTTCCACGACCTCGGCCGGCTGATCTCCCTGATGACCGGCGCCGAGAAGCACGCCCCCGCCGCGCACTCCACCACGGACGCGCTCTGGGTGCTCTACGACCGGGTCCTGCGCGTGACGCCCGCCACCGCCGACGATCCCGGGCGGGACCGCTTCCTCCTCTCCAAGGGCCACGGCCCCATGGCGTACTACGCCGTCCTGGCGGCCCATGGGTTCTTCGACGAGGAGGTGCTGCGCGGCTTCGGGACGTACGGTTCGCCGCTCGGGCACCACCCGGACCGGCTGCTCGTCCCGGGAGCGGAGATCGGCAGCGGCTCGCTCGGGCACGGTCTGCCGCTGGCCGTCGGGACCGTGCTCGGCCTACGGGCGCAGGGGCTCACCGACCCCCGGGTCTGGGTGCTGGTCGGTGACGCCGAGCTGGACGAGGGCAGCAACCACGAGGCCATCGCCCACGCGGGACCGGCCGGGCTGGAGCAGCTCCACACCCTGGTGATCGACAACGCCTCCGCCACCCACGGCTGGCCCGGTGGCATCGACTCCCGGTTCGAGGCGGCCGGCTGGTCGGCGGCAACGGTCGACGGCCGCGACCACGAGGCCCTGTACGCGGCCTTCACCGCGCCCCACCCCGGCCGGCCCCGGGCCGTGGTCGCCCGCGTCGAGCCCAAGCACTGACCGCCCCCGCACGTCCCACCCCGAACAGCCCAGCCCGGCCCGGACCGCTGCGAACCGCTCCGGACCGGCGGATTCCCTGGAGGAACCCTTCCCATGGACACCATGCGTGACCGATTCATCACCACCGCCTCACAGCTCCTGGAGGAGGAGCCCCGGCTGGCCGTCGTGCTCGCCGACATCAGCGCCGACGGCTTCGCCCCGGCCCGGCGGGCCCACCCCGACCGGGTGATCAACGTCGGCATCAGGGAGCAGTTGCTGATCGGCGCCGGAGCGGGGATGGCGCTGACCGGGATGCGGCCGATCATGCACACCTTCGCCAGCTTCCTGGTGGAGCGGCCGTTCGAGCAGGTCAAGCTGGACTTCGGCCACCAGGGAGTGGGCGGGATCCTCGTCAGCGCCGGGGGCTCGTACGACTGGCCCGCCGGGGGCTTCACCCACATGTCACCGGGCGATGTGGCGCTCCTGGACACGCTGGAGGGCTGGACGGTCCATGTGCCGGGCCACCCGGACGAGGCGGAGGCGCTGCTGCGGGGCGCGGTGGACGGCGACGACCGGGTGTACGTACGTCTCTCCCTCCAGGCCAACCGGGAGGCGCGGCCGGTGGCCGGTGGCGGCGGGTTCTCCGTCGTACGCGAGGGGCGGAACGGGACCGTCGTCGCGGTCGGCCCCATGCTCGACAACGTCCTGACGGCCACGGAGGGGCTGGACGTGAGCGTGCTGTACGCGACGACCGTCCGGCCGTTCGACGCGGCGGGCCTGCGCCGGGCCGTGGGTGCGGGCGCGCGGGCCGATGTGGTGATCGTGGAGCCCTATCTGGCCGGTACGTCGACGGCGCGGGCGAACGAGGCGCTGATGGAGGTGCCGCACCGGGTGCTCGGCCTGGGGGTGGGACGCGCCGAGCTTCGGCGGTACGGGCAGCTCGACGAACACCTGGCCGCGCACGGACTGGACGCACGGGGGCTGCGGGAGCGGATCACCGGCTTCCTGCGAGGCTGAGGCTGAGAAGCCAGGACGAGGATGCGTGTACGTACGCGAGGACGCGTGTGCGGGGTGTGCGAAGAGGCTCGGCCGGCACGCCTGCCGGGGCGGTCCCGGCGCCGCGCGGGGACCCCGTACACCGAACCCGGTCGGCGCCCCTCGGCATCCACCGGAGGTAGTGCCCCCTCACCCCTCCCCCGGCCCCGCCGGCTCCGGCTGGGCCGCCAGCAGGCGGCGGGGGGCGACCTGTCGCCAGGCGTCGGCGAGGATGGCGGCCAGTTCGTCCGCACCCTCCAGGGCGGCCAGCCGGACCCGCAGCCAGGCGTAATGGTCGTCGTGCCCCTCCTTGAGGAAGAACTTCTCCGGTTCGGCCGCGATCAGCTCCGCCCGGTCCTCCCTGGGGCACTTCACCCCCATGGCCGTGTCGTCGTCGCCCAGCGAGGCGAAGATCCTGCCCGCCACCCGGAAGGTGGGCTGCCCCCAGGCAAGCTTCTCGCTCGTGTCGGGCAGGGAGAGGGCTGCCGAGCGCACGGCCGCGGCGGTGACGCCGCCCGCCTTCCCGCTCCTGGTGCTTCTGGCGGTCATCCCGGTGCTCCGATCTCCCGACCCGGTGGCCCCCGGCGGCCGTTGCCGGGATTCGACCGTAGCCCCCGGCACCGACATCCGCCCCCGGCCGGGGCTTCCGCCGCCCCCGGACCGGCGGGCTCCGCAGACCCATTGACCCCGTCGGAGCCGTGAACCTACCCTGAACGGCGTACTTCAGAAAGCGCTTTCTACACCCCCGTAGTCGGCATCTACCGCACAGGGAGCGCCCCATGAAACGCCGTTCGTCACGCCGGTCCGGCCGCAACGGCCGTTCCCTCGCCAGACCGTCCCCCCTCATCGCCGTCACCTCGCTCCTGGCGCTGGTCCTCGCCCTGCTGGTGGCGGTGCCACCGGGGGCGCAGGCGGCGGCTCCGTACCGGGTGCTCGTCTACTCCGAGGTCACCAACTTCACCCATGACTCCATTCCGGCCGGGATCGAGGCGGTGCGAAAGCTCGGGGCCGAGCACGGCTTCGAGGTGGAGGCGACCGACGACTCCGCCGTCTTCAACGACGCCGACCTCGGCCGCTTCCAGGCCGTCGTCTTCAACAACACCAACTCCACCCCGGAGTCGGGGGACTTGCTGAACGCCGACGAGCGGGCCGCGCTCCAGCGGTTCATCCGTGCGGGCGGCGGCTGGGTGGGCGTGCACGCGGCGTCGGCCAGTGAGCGGGACTGGGAGTGGTACGAGGGACTGGTCGGCGCGATCTTCGACCAGCACCCCGCGGTGCAGACGGGCCGGATCAAGGTCCTGGACCGCGCCCACCCGTCCACCGGGCATCTGCCGGAGCTGTGGGAGCGGACGGAGGAGTGGTACAACTGGCGCTCCAACCCCACCTCCAAGGTGCACACCCTCGCCCAGATCAAGGTGCGTGACGGGGTCACCGGTCTCGACGAGGGCGTGGACCACCCGTTCTCCTGGTGCCAGAACTACGACGGCGGGCGCTCCTGGTTCACCGCGGGCGGCCACGACAGGGCCGCCTTCCAGGAGGAGGGGTTCGTCAACCATCTGCTCGGCGGCATCCAGTGGGCGGCCGGTGCGGCGGAGGGCGACTGCACCGCGACGCGTACCGGGTCGTTCCAGCGTACGGCGCTCGCGACGAGCGACCTGGCCGACCCGTTCGAGCTGGCCGTCGCCCCGGACCGCCGGGTGTTCTTCGCCCAGCGGACCGGAAAGCTGAAGGTGGTCGACCAGGTCACGATGAAGGTGTCGACCGCGCTGGACTTCGCGTACACCCCGGAGATGACCAGCCAGTCGGACGGGCTGCTGGGGCTGACCCTGGACCCCGGGTTCGCGGAGAACAACTGGCTCTATCTCCTCTACTCCGACAAGGTCGAGAAACGGCTGAACCTCTCGCGCTTCACCGTGGACGGCGACACCGTGGACCCGGCCTCCGAGAAACGGCTGCTGACCGTGCCGACGCTGCGCGGCGAGGGCCGGGCCAACTCGCACATGGCCGGTTCGCTCACCTTCGACAAGGAGGGCAATCTGTACGCGGCGACCGGTGACAACACCGACCCGTTCGCCTCGGACGGCTTCACTCCCATCGACGAGGGCGAGGGCAGGCGCGCCTGGGACGCGCAGATGACCGCGGGCAACACGAACGACCTGCGCGGCAAGATCCTGCGGATCACCCCGCAGGACGACGGGACGTACACCGTGCCGGAGGGGAACCTCTTCACCCCGGGTACGGAGAAGACCCGGCCGGAGATCTACGCGATGGGGATGCGCAACCCGTTCCGGATCACCACCGATCCGCGGAGCGGGGCGCTGATGGTCGCGGACTACGGCCCCGACGCGCGGGCCGCGGTGGCGGACCGGGGGCCGGAGGGGACCGTCGAGTACATGCGTATCACCGAGGCGGGAAACTTCGGCTGGCCGTACTGCATCGGGAACAACACCCCGTTCAACGACTACGACTTCGCGACGAAGACGTCCGGTCCGACGTTCGACTGCTCGGCTCCGGTCAACGACTCGCCGAACAACACGGGGCTGCGTGAGCTGCCGCCCGCCCAGCCCGCGACGGTCTGGTACGCCTACTCCGCCTCGGCCGAGTTCCCCGAGCTCGGCACCGGCGGCGGCGGGCCGATGGCCGGGCCCGTCTACGCCTACGACCCGGACAACACCTACCGCACCAAGTTCCCGGCGTACTTCGAAGGGAAAGCGTTCAACTACGAGTTGACGCGACAGTGGTTCAAGACGTTCTCGTACCAGAGTGAGGACCAGAGCTTCAGCGATCCCCGCTTCGGGCCGGTGCGGGCGGGCGACCTCCACTCCATCAACGGCATCTTCGAGGACATGGAGTGGAACCAGCCCTTCGACGCGGACTTCGGACCCGACGGGGCGCTGTACGTCATCGACTTCGGGCTGGGCAGCGGCACCGGGCGGGGCGGCAGCAACGAGGGCGCGGGCATCTACCGCATCGACTACGTCGGTGACGGCCGGCTGCCCGACGCCAAGCTCTCCGTCGACCGGGACAGCGGTCCGGCCCCGCTCACGGTGAACTTCTCCAGCGAGGGCTCCGGGCTCTTCCTCTCCGGCGACCAACCGGTGGATTATGCCTGGGACTTCGACGGAGACGGCGCCACGGACTCGACGGAGGCCAACCCCTCGCACACGTACACCGCGAAGGGGCTGCACACGGCCCGGCTCACCGTCACCGGACCCGGCGGGCTGACGGCACTGGCGGTGCGGGACATCACCGTCGGGAACACCCGGCCGGAGGTGACCATCCAGCAGCCGCCGGACGGAGGGATGTTCAGCTTCGGCGACACCATTCCCTTCACGGTCGAGGTGAGCGACGAGGAGGACGGGCAGAGCGGTCCGATCGACTGCTCGCGGGTCGTGGTGCAGTCGCAGCTCGGCCATGACACCCATCTGCATCCGCTCGACAACTACACCGGCTGCACGGGCGAGATCGTCACGGACGCCGGAGACAGCCACGGCCCCGGACAGAACCTCTATTACGGGATCACCGCCCAGTACGAGGACAAGGGCGCGCCGGACGCCCCCGCGCTCACCGGCTCCGCCTCACTGACCCTGCGCACCTCCTTCCGCGAGGCCGAGCACTTCATCGCGACCGGGGGCCGTAACGGCGGTGCCGAAGTGGGGAGTCGGGCGGACGCCTCGGCCGGGAAGCGGCTCATCGAGATCGAGGACGGCGACTGGGTCACCTTCGATCCGGTCCACCTCCAGGGGGTCGAATCGGTGACGGTCGGCGCGTCCTCGGGCGGGCTCGGCGGCACGGTCGAGTTCCGGTCGGGCTCCACGACGGGCGAGTTGCTCGGTTCGGTGACCGTGCCGAACACCGGCGGCTGGGAGAAGCTCGTCTCGCCGACGACCGCGCTCAAGGACCCGGGCTCCACGACGAAGCTGTACGCCGTCTTCAGCAACCCGCAGTGGAGTTCCGACAAGGCCGACCTGCTCTCCCTCGACTGGCTGCACTTCAACGGGCCGGGCGTGGAGAAAGAGGGCGGTGCGCGGGTGGTGGTGGAGGCCGAACCGGCCGACGGTGCGGCGCCGTCGACCGTCGCGCTGAGCAGCACGGTCGAACCGGCGGCGGGCCGCACGATCGCCTCGTACCACTGGGACTTCGGGGACAACGCGAAGCCGACCGGCCCCGAGGGGCCGACGGCGACGCACACCTACGACCGCAAGGGCGCCTACACCGCGCGTCTGACGGTCACCGACGACAAGGGCGACACGACGACCGGCGCCGTGCGCATCGATGTGCGATGAGAGGCGGGAAGCACGTGAACAGCACACGAAGAGCCTTTCTCGGCACGTCACTCGGGGCGGCCGCCGCGGTCGCCCTGGGCTCGGGACCGGCAGCAGCCGCGGCGGGCGGGCGGCGGGGCTGCCGTCGCATCCCGCCGTCCGGGATCGGTATGCACCTGTACACGATGCGGACACCGCTCGCCGCGGACTTCGCCGGGACGCTGGAGCGCCTCGCCGCGATCGGATACGCGACGGTCGGGGTCAGCGGCCGGCACGGCAACTCCCCCTCCGCGATACGGCGGATGCTGGACCGGGTGCGGTTGAGGGCGGTCCTGGAGCACGTCGGCTACGACACCGTGACCGGCGCCGGACTGCCGCAGGCCCTGGAGGACGTCCACACGCTCGGCGGGCGGTGGATCGTGGTGCCGAGCCTGCCGGGAGCACTGCACTCCCCGGCCGGATACCGGGAGGTGGCACGGCAGTTCAACCGGGCCGGGCTCGCCGCCCGGGAGTCCGGCCTCAAGCTGCTGTACCACAACCACGGCGGCGACCACGAGGTGGTGGACGGGGTCAGCCTGTACGACATCCTGCTGGCCGAGACCGATCCGGAGCTGGTCGGCTTCGAGCTGGATGTGTACTGGGCGGCCAAGGGCGGCTCCTCGGCTCCGGGCGACCTGTTCGTCCGGCATCCCGGGCGGTTCCCGGCGCTCCATGTGAAGGACATGGCGCCGAACGGGGACTTCGCGGATGTCGGGTCGGGGGTCCTGGACTTCCCGGCGATGTTCGACACCGCGCGACAGGGCGGGGTGCGGCAGTGGCTGGTGGAGCATGACGCCCCGGCCGGCCCGTTCGCCTCGGCACGGGCGAGCTACCGCTATCTGTCGCGGCTGCGCTACTGACCCGGCGGCGGCGCGCGGCACGGTGTGAGGTGGTGCGCCGTGGCGGTACGTGGCGCGGTGCCGCGTACGGGACGCGCGCCGCGCGGTCCGGTGCCGGGTGCGGGGTTCCGCGCCCGGGACCGGGCCGCGTCCGGTGCCGGGCGCGGCCGCGAGGAGTTCGCCGTACCGGGGGAGGACGGGCAGTCCGGGGGCGGTGTGCGGAGCGGGCTCGGTGGTGGTCATGGGGTGCTCCGCGCCGAGATCGATTCCGTCTGGCTCCCGTCGGACACCGCGATTCCAGAAATGGGTCGTCCCCCTTGCGGTTGTTAGACTCTGTAACAGGGGTGAGCACGGTCGGCGAGAGGGGACCGCCATGGAACGGGCCCAGCAGGGACCGCGCGCCCGGTACCGGGAGCAGACCCGCGCGGAGATCAAGAACCTGGCCCTGCGGCAGCTCGCGGAAGGCGGTGGCGGCGCCCTCGCCCTGACCCGGATCGCCAAGGAGATGGGCCTCTCCGGACCCGCCCTCTACCGCTATTTCACCAGCCGGGACGACCTGCTCAGCGCCCTGATCAGGGACGCGTACGACGATGCCGCGGCCGCGATGGCCCGAGCCGCGGCCCGCTCGGCCCGAGGCTCGCGCGGGGGGCGGGCACGGCTGCACGACCTCGCCGCCGCCTACCGTGCCTGGGCGGTCGCGGAGCCGCACCGCTATCTGCTGATCCGGGGCGATCCGGTCCCGGGCTATGTAGCGCCGGCCGACACCCTGGAGCGGGCCCGCGCGGTGCTGGGGCCCTTCCTCCCGCTCTTCGCCGCCGGGAAACCTGGTCCGGCGGTGGCCGGCACGGTGGAGGAGATGGCCGCCTGGCTGGCGGCGGACGGGACGGTGGGGGCGTGGGTGGCCCGGTACGCACCGGATGCGGTCGCACCCGGCTTGGAGGCCGGTGAGGCCGGTGAGGCCGGGACTGCCCAGGCGACCGGTGAGGCCGGAACCGCCGTGGAGGCTGGGACTACCAGGGCGACGGGTGAGGCCGACGCTGTTCGTGGAACCCGGACCGGAGGCGGGGACCGAGCCGCTGCCTCGGCGCTGGCGGGGGCGGTGCTGGCCTGGACCCAGGTGCACGGCTCGGTGAGCCTGGAGGTGGCCGGACAGTTCACCGGGATGGCGCACCGGGGCGGCACCTTGCTGGGCGCCCACATGGAGCTGCTGGCGGACGCTTTCGGGCTGGACTGAGGCGTCCGGGGGGGCGCCCCCGGGAGAGCGGGCCCCGGGGAGGCCGTCCCGCGAAAGGTACGGGGCCCCGGGAGACCGTCCCGCGCGAGGCCGGGGGCGCGCGGAGTGCCCCGTACCGAAAGGCAGAGGTCCCGAGCGGGGTGCCGTACGGACTCGCCCACCCGCCCCCGTACGACTCCCTCCCAGCTCCGCTCCCGTACGGCTCCCCCGCAGGCCGCCCCCGTACGGCCCCCGCTCAGTCCTGCGCCGACACCGCCCCCAGCAGTTCGCGGATGCGGGCCGCCGCCGCGCGGAACTCCGGGCGCCCCAGCGTCTCGCCGTAGTCGCGCTCGGCGGGCAGCCCCACCTCGATGATCTCCGTGATGGTCCCGGGGCGCGGGCTCATCACCACGACCCGGTCGGCCAGATAGACCGCCTCCGAGATCGAGTGGGTGACCAGCAGGACCGTGGTGCCGGTGGTGCGCCAGATCCGGTTCAGCTCGGTGTTCAGCTGCTCGCGGGTCAGGGCGTCGAGCGCGCCGAACGGCTCGTCCATCAGCAGGACGGGCGGCTCGTGGAGCAACGCCCGGCAGAGCGCGACCCGTTGCTGCATGCCTCCGGAGAGTTCGTGCGGGTAGGCGTCCTCGAAGCCGGTGAGGCCGGTCATCCGGATCAGCTCGTCGGCCCGGGCACGCGCCCGCGCCGCGGGCATGCGGCGCATCTCGGCCTGGAGCAGGATGTTGCGCAGCGCGGAGCGCCACTCCAGCAGGGCCGCGCGCTGGAAGACGTAACCGATGTCGTGGCGCGGGCCCTTGACCCGTTCGCCGCCGAGCAGCACCTCGCCCGAGGAGGCCGTGAGCAGGCCGGCGACCAGTTTGAGGAGCGTGGACTTGCCGCACCCCGACGGGCCGACGATGGCGACGAACTCCCCCGGCGAGACATCCAGCGAGATATCACTCAGCGCCGTCACGTCGCGCTTCTTGCTGCGGAACCGGACCTGTACGTCGGCCAGTTGTACTGACGCGGCCCCGACACCCGCCCCGGCACCGGCGGTAGGTGCCCGCTCGGCCGAAGTCCGCTCGGCCGGAGCCTCCTCCGCCGCGGCCCGCTCGCTCGTCGCCCGCCCCTTCGGCATCGTCGTCATCCCTTCAACGCCGTCTTCGTGTCCCAGTACTCGGCCACGGCCTTCGGCGAGGCCACCATGCCCGCCTCCGCGAACACGTCGATGGTCTGCTGCCAGTCGGCCTCGGTGTTGGTGCCCGGCGCCTGCCCCTCCGTGGCCTCGGTGTGCAGCAGGGTGAGCGTCGTGGCGAACTGCTCCGACAGGACCGACTCGGGGGGCAGTTGCCCGGACGCGCCCTGCATCGCGGTGACCGCGGGCCCCGGCGCCTTCGCGGCCGCCGTCCACGCCTCGCTCACCGCCGCCACCATCCGCCGGGCCAACTCCGGCTTCGTGGCGAGGATCTTCTGCCCGGCGAGCAGCCCGTTGGAGTAGAAGTTCAGGCCGTGCTCGGAGAACCGGAGGTAGGAGACCGGCTTCTTGGCCTTGTCCTGCATGGTGGGCCCCTGGTCGCTGGCGTAACCGAGCAGCCCGTCCGTCTTCCCCGAGATCACGGCGGCGATCTTCCCCGCCGGGTCGGTGTTCTGGACCTTGACGTCCGACTCGCCGATGCCGTTCTTCTTCAGGAAGATGGGGAAGGTCTTGGAGAGCGCGTCCCCGGCCGTTCCGGCGATGGTGCGGCCTTTGAGGTCGGCCGGTTCGGAGATGCCCTCCGCGCCGAAGGACTGCACGGAGGCGGGCGTGGTCTGGAGGAAGACGCCGAGGCTCTTCACCTTGACTCCCTGGTCCACCCCGGAGAGCAGCGCCGGGGTGTCCGCCCAGCCGAAGTCCGTCTGTCCGGCGGCGGTCGCCTGCACCGTCTTCTGCGAGCCCTGGCCCGCGCGGACTTCGAGGTCGATGCCGTGCTTCTCGAAGATCTTCTGCTGCTTTCCGTAGTAGAACGGGGCGTGTTCGCCGTACGGATACCAGTTGAGCGTGAGCGTGACCCGGTCCAGCTTCTTGCCGGAGTCGCTGGTGGTGGTCGACGCGTCCTCGCCGCCGCAGGCGGTCGCCACCAGGACGAGGGGTACGGCACCGATGAGGAGTCTGCGCGCGTGCATGGGCTGGCCCTTCTCGCGACGGGTCGGTACGGGAGGCGACCCGGAATCGTCGTGCTGGCGTCAGTACGTGGTGGTGGCCGAGGTGTCCCGGCGGCTCGCGTGCCACGGGAGCAGGAGCTTCTCCGCGATCTCGACGACGACGAAGAGGACGACGCCGATCAGCGACATCACCAGCAGCCCCGCGAAGAGCATCGGGGTGTCGAGGTTGCCGTTGGCCTGGAGGATCACATAGCCGAGGCCCTCGTTCGCCCCGACGAACTCCCCCACGACGGCCCCGGTCACCGCGAGGGTGACGGCCACCTTGAGGCCCGAGAACAGATGCGGGAGCGAGGCCGGGAAGCGGATCTTCACGAAGGTCTGCCAAGGCTTCGCCCCCATGGTGGCGGAGAGTTGGAGCATCTCCGGGTCGACGGCCTTGAGCCCGGTGACCATCGAGATCACCACCGGGAAGAAGGCGATGAGGACGGCGATCAGGATCTTGGGGGCGATGCCGAAGCCGAGCCACACCACGAAGAGCGGGGCGATGGCGATCTTCGGCACGACCTGGGCGAAGAGGAGGATCGGGTAGAGCGTGCGCTCGACGGTGGACGAGTACACCATCACCACCGCCGCGAGCACCCCGACGGCGACCGCGATGACGAAGCCGAGGAGCGTCTCGTACGTCGTCACCCAGCTGTGCTGCCAGAGATAACCCGCCTTGCCCGTCAGGACGTCGAGGGTCGCGCCGGGCGACGGTACGAGATAGGGCTCGACCACCTCGGCCGCCGCGACGGCCCACCAGAGTGCGAAGCAGGCGAGCAGCAGCGCCACGGGCCGCCAGCTCCGTTCCGCCGCCCGGGCCAGCCGCTCCCCCGCCGTGGGGCCCGCCCGGTGGGCGACCCCTGCCACCTCGGCGGGCCTCTTGGCCAACACACTCCCACTCACGGTGAACTCCCTGGATAACGAGGGTAGTTGTGACGAGCTGCGCCTTGCTGCGATGCTGCTGCCGGTCGGCTGAACGCGCTTTCAGAAAGCGCTTTCTGATAAGGTGCCGCCACGCTAATGACTCGCCGCGCACACGGTCAAGAGGCCGTCCGCAAGTTTCGGAACCTGCCACCGCCGCACCCTGGGGGCCGAGTTGAGTGAACGGGAACCATCGCCCCGCCCCACCGAACGCCGCCGCGCCCGGGCCCCCCACGTGACGCTCGCCGCCGTGGCCCGCGAGGCGGGTGTCTCCCCGGCCACCGCCTCCCGGGCGCTCAACGGCACCACCCGGGTCCGCGAAGAGCTGCGCGGCCGGGTGCGCGCGGCGGCCGATCTCCTCGGCTACATCCCCAACGCCCACGCCCAGGCGCTGGCCGGCACCGAGGGGAACCGTACGGTCGGGCTGATCTGCCACGACGTCGGCGACCCCTACTTCGCGGGCATCGCCGGCGGGGTGATGCGGGCGGCGGCGGAGCAGGACCTGCTGGTGATGCTCGCCTCCACCTTCCGTGAGCCGGCCCGGGAGATCGCGTACGTCTCGATGCTGCGGGCCCAGCGGGCGCGGGCCATCCTGCTGATCGGCTCCGGGTTCCAGGACCGGGCCTGGGAGCGGGCGATGGACGCGGAGCTGGGTCCGTATCTGCGCGCGGGCGGACGGGTCGCGGTGGTCAGCAGGCACCGGTCGCTGCGGGTGGACACCGTGCGGCCGGAGAACCGGGCCGGGGCCGCCAAGCTGGCGAAGGCGCTGGTGGCGCTCGGCCACCGGGAGTTCGCCGCGCTCACCGGTCCGCCCGAACTGACCACGGTGGCGGACCGGTTGGCCGGTTTCCGGGACGGGCTGGCGGAGGCGGGGATCGGGCTCGGCCGAGTGGTGCGCGGGGCGTTCACCCGGGAGGGCGGGCATGACGCGGCCCGGCGGTTGCTGGCCGCCGGTGGCTCCCGGCCGACGTGTCTCTTCGCGGTGACCGACGTGATGGCGGTCGGCGCGCTGGCCGCGCTGCGCGAGGCGGGGGTGCGGGTGCCGGAGGACATGTCGCTGGCGGGGTTCGACGACATCCCTCTCGTACGGGAGTTGTCGCCGCCGCTGTCCACGGTCGCACTGCCGCTCGCCGCCATGGGCGAGCGCGTCATCGCCCTGGCCCTGCGCACCCCTTCGGGGGCCGGGCGGTCGCGGGTGGTGCGGGTCGACGGAGAGGTGGTGCTGCGGGGCAGTACGGGTGCCCCGCCCGGGAGTTGAGGCGCGCGGCCCCGGATGGTCAGGGGTTCCGGTAGCCCTCCCGGTGGTCGATCTGGCGGACGAGTTCCTGGGCGAGGGACTTGATGGTGTCGAGCCCGGCGCGGCCCCAGGGGCGGGGCACGGTGTCCACGGCGCAGACGGTGCCCAGGGCGATCCCCGTACGGTCGATGAGGGGTGCGCCGAGATAGGAGCGCACGCCTATGTCGTCGACGACCGGATTGCCGGCGAAGCGCGGGTAGTCGCAGACGTCGTCCAGGACGAGGGCCTTGCGGCGCACGACGACGTGCGGGCAGTAGCCGCGGTCGCGGGCCATGTAGCGCGCGCTGCGGCTGCTGCTCGCCGCGGTGGCCCCCAGGTCCCGCCCGCCGCTGTTCCCCGCCGGGGTGTGCAGTCCCGCGAAGAACTGCCGGTTCTCGTCAATGAAGTTGACCATCGAGAAGGGGGATTCGGTCACTTCGGCGACCTTGTCGGCGAAGGCGTCGAAGTTGTCGAACGAGGCGTCGGCCCGTTCACCGAGGTCCAGCCTCCGCAGCCGCTCCGCGCGGGCCGGGCCGTCCCGGTCGGCGGGGGTCAGCAGCATCCGGCCGGTGGCGAAGGACGTCACTGGTGGGCTCCGAAGGCCTGGAGCGGAGCGGGCGCGGAGGTGGCGTTGATCAGATGCTGTACGAGGGTGACCAGCGCTCCCGTACCGGAGCTGGCGATCCGGGCGTCGCACAGGACGACGGGGACCGCGGGTCCGAGGTCGAGTGCGGCCCGGATCTCCTCGGGTTCGTAGCGGTAGGCGCCGTCGAACTCGTTGACGGCGACGATGAAGCCGATGCCTCGCCGCTCGAAGAAGTCCACGGCGGCGAAGCACTCGGCCAGCCGCCGGGTGTCGGCGAGCACCACGGCGCCGAGCGCGCCCTGGGAGAGCTCGTCCCACATGAACCAGAACCGCTCCTGTCCCGGCGTGCCGAACAGGTACAGCACATGCTGCTCGGAGAGCGTGATGCGGCCGAAGTCCATGGCGACGGTGGTGGCCGTCTTGGACTCGACGCCCTCCAGGTTGTCCGTGCCCACACTGACCTGGGTGAGCAGCTCCTCCGTGCTCAGCGGAGCGATTTCGCTGACCGCGCCGACGAAGGTCGTCTTGCCGACACCGAAGCCGCCCGCGACCAGGACCTTGAGGGCCACGGGGAAGAACTCGGCGGTTCCGGTGCGGTCAGAGCTGTCGTCGTAAACCATCGAGCACTGCCTCCAGCAGGGATCGGTCGGTGGGTGTGTCATGGAATGCGGGGGCGTGCGCGGTGACCGCGCCGCAGTCGACCAGGTCGGAGAGGAGCACCTTGGTGACGACCGCGGGCAGCCGGAGGTGTGCGGCGATCTCGGCGACGGACATGGGTCCCTCGCACAGTCCGAGGGCCACGGTGTGCTCGGGGCCGAGGTGGATGTCCGGTTCGATGCCCGTGGCCATGACCAGGGAGAGCAGATCGAAGCCGGTGGACGGCCGGGTGCGGCCGTTGCTGACGGTGTACGGGCGGATCAGCCGGCCGGCCGCGTCGTCGAGCAGGGGCCCGTCCTGCGGGGCCGGCACCCTCACAGCCCCGGGGTGAACGGGGCCCCGGCCGGCTGGCGGAGCGGGGTGGTCAGATAGGGCCGGACGCTCTTGACGAGCATCGCCATCTCGTAGCCGAGGACGGCGGCGTCCGCCTCGCGTCCGGCGAGGACGGCGAGACAGGTGCCGGATCCGGCGGTGGAGACGAAGAGCAGGGTGGAGTCGAGTTCGACGACCACCTGCCGGACGTCGCCGTTGTCCCCGAAGCGGGCCCCGGCGCTGCGGCCCAGGGAGTACAGCCCGGCGGCCAGGGCGGCCATGTGGTCGGCGCTGTCGGGGTCCATGCCGTGGACGGATTTCACCAGTCCGTCGGCGGAGAGAAGCACCGCGCTGCGCGTGTAGGGCACGCGCTGGACCAGTCCGCTCAGCAGCCAGTCCAGGTCCGAGACCTGACCGGACGCCATGTCGCTCGCCATCGTGTCTACTCCTTGAAGGTCGTGTCTTTACGGGGTTCCGGCACGGTGTGGCCCGGCAGGAAGGGGGCGTGCCCGGTCTGCGGGCGTCCGGGGGACGCGGGCGCTCCGGCGGCTCCTCGTACGGGGAGGGGGGCGAGGGTCTCCAGGGGGGCGTCGAGCGCGGTGGGCGCGGCCGGGTCGCCGTAGCCGGTGGTCTCGTCCTCCTGCGCGTTCTGCGCCTCGGCGAGGTCGACGCCGCGCCGGAAGGCGGCCATGAGGCCCGGGTCGTGCAGGGCGTGCTCGTCCTCGACCCGGGGGGCGGGCGCTTCGCGGAGCTGCGGAACGAGGTGTTCCTGGTTGGAGCGCTTCGGCAGCTCGGGGCGGGCGGCGGGCGGTGCGGGCCGGTCGACCCGCTGGGGGGTGAAGGGGGCCGGGGCGGTCCGGTCGGGGGCGGCCCCGGGGGGCACGGTCCGGTCGGTTGCCGGGAGCGCGGACCCGTCGGTGACGGCTGCCGGTGCGGCGGTCCGGTCGGGGGCGGCCGCGGGCGGTGCGGGCCGGTCGGCGCGCAGGGGCAGGGGTGGGGCCTCGGCGCGCGGCCCGGGCGTGCGGCTCTCGGGTGCGGCGTGGGCGTGCGAACCCGGGGCCTGGGCATCACGCGGATGACCGGCGGGCGCCTGGGCCGCGGGGACTGCGGCCTGCGGGGGTGCGGCCCGGACCTGCGGGGGCGCGGGCGGGGCCGGGGTCCCGTCGTCGGCGGGCGGCCGGTGCACGGCTCCCGGGGGCGGTACGGGGGCGGTGCCCGGGGCTGCCGGGTTCTCGGGGTCGGCCCCGAGGAGGGTCTGCGGCAGGACCAGGACCGCCTGGGTGCCGCCGTAGATGTTGCTCTGCAGGCGGACGGCGATGCCGTGGCGGCGGGCCAGGGCCGAGACGACGAAGAGACCGATCCGGCCGTCCTGGAGCAGATGGGCGACGTTGACCCGGTCGGGGTCGGAGAGGAGCGCGTTCATCCGGTTCTGCTCGTGGTCGGGCATTCCGAGGCCGCGGTCCTCCACCTCCAGCGCGATGCCGGCGGTGACGCGCTGGACGCGCAGCAGGACCTGGGTGTGCGGGGCGGAGAACACCGTGGCGTTCTCGACCAGTTCGGCCAGCAGGTGGATCACGTCGGCGACGGCGTGGCCGCGCAGGGTGCCGTCCATCGGCGGGACGAGCTTGACCCGGGGGTACTGCTCGACCTCCGCGATGGCCGAGCGGAGCACCTCGGTCATGGTGACCGGGTTGCTCCACTGGCGCCGGGAGACGGCCCCGCCGAGGACGGCGAGGTTCTCGGCGTGGCGGCGGATGCGGGTGGCGAGGTGGTCGACGTGGAAGAGGCCCTTGAGCAGGTCGGGGTCCTCGACCTCGTGCTCCAGCTCGTCCAGGATCTGGATCTCGCGGTGGACCAGGGACTGGAGCCGGCGGGCGAGGTTGACGAAGACCTCGACCTTCTGTTCGTTGCCCGCCGAGCTGACGAGCTGGGAGGCCTGGACGACGGCGGTGACCGCGGCGTCCTGGGCCCGGCCCATCTCCTGGGCGAGCAGGTCGAAGGCGTCGCCGTCGGGGGTGGCGGGCGGGGGCACGGGCCGCCGCGGTCCGACGGGCTCCCCGGCCCGGAGCTGCTCGACCACCCGCTGGATCTCGGCCTGGCCCTGGGCGCTGGTGCGGCGGAGCGTCAGCGCCCGGTCGAGCACGGCACCGGCCACCCGGTGGGCGCCGAGGTAGGCGGCGGCCACCGCGGCGACGGCCAGGGCCGCCGATCCGCCGAGCGCGGCCCAGAGGCTCGGGGACGGGTCGACCGCGCCGTCGCGGATGGTGAAGATGACGGCCGCCGCGCCGCTGAGCAGGGCGGCGACGGTGGGGAGCAGTGCGGTACGCAGCAGTTGTGGGCGTACGCGGGACTCGGCGGAGGGCTGTGCGGCGCGCGGCCTGCTGGTGCCCGAGTGGGCGCGAGCGCCGGGGCGGCCGTGCCGCCCGCCCTCACGGCGGTCCGGTCGCGCGGCGGGTGCGCGAAGTTGAGACATCAGCGTCCTCGGTACAGGGGGCACCCGAAATCGGCGTTCCCGGCGCCCCTGTCGGCGTTCATACGGTGTTCATGCGGTGGCACCGACGGTGGTGGTTCCCGTTCGGACCGGCGGTCGGCCGGTCCGGGGTACAGGAACCCCCCGTTGATCACCGAGCACACACGGTAGTCGCCACCAACCTGTGTGCGACGGGCAGTTGTGGAACTTGCCCGCCATCCGTCCCGCTCTGGTATGAGCCCTCGCACGAGCGCCCGATTACGCCGCATTGACACCGGTGCGCCCACCCGGCCGATCCCCCGAGGGGGACCACCTGAAGGATGATCGGACCGGGGCGGCTACCATATGAGCGCCGCCTAGCTCGAAAGATAAACACGTGACTGTCAATGACGACTCGTTCACCAACTGGATGCACCGCGAGGAGATCGCGGAGTCGATGATCCCGATCATCGGGAAGCTGCACCGCGAGCAGGACGTGAATGTCCTGCTGCACAGCCGCTCCCTGGTGAACAAGTCGGTGGTCAGCATCCTCAAGACCCACCGCTTCGCCCGGCAGATCGCCGGTGAGGAGCTGTCCGTCACCGAGACGATGCCGTTCCTCGAGGCGCTGACGACGCTGGACCTCGGCCCCTCCCAGATCGACATCGGCATGCTGGCCGCGACCTACCGGGCCGACGACCGCGGCCTGTCGGTCGAGGAGTTCACCGCCGAGGCGGTCGCCGGGGCGACCGGTGCCAACAAGATCGAGCGCCGCGACTCCCGGGACGTCGTGCTCTACGGCTTCGGCCGCATCGGCCGCCTGATCGCCCGGCTCCTCATCGAGAAGGCCGGTTCCGGCAACGGGCTGCGGCTGCGCGCCATCGTCGTACGCAAGGGCTCCGGCCAGGACATCGTCAAGCGCGCCTCACTGCTGCGGCGCGACTCGATCCACGGCCAGTTCTCCGGCACGATCACCGTCGACGAGGCGAACAGCAAGATCGTCGCCAACGGCAACGAGATCAAGGTGATCTACTCCGACGACCCGACGGCGGTGGACTACACCGCGTACGGGATCAAGGACGCGATCCTGATCGACAACACCGGCCGCTGGCGGGACCGCGAGGGGCTCTCGAAGCACCTGCGCCCCGGCATCGCCAAGGTGGTCCTGACCGCTCCGGGCAAGGGCGACGTCCCCAACATCGTCCACGGGGTCAACCACGACACGATCAAGGACGACGAGCAGATCCTCTCCTGCGCGTCCTGCACCACGAACGCGATCGTGCCGCCGCTCAAGGCGATGGCGGACGAGTACGGCGTGCTGCGCGGCCACGTGGAGACCGTCCACTCCTACACCAACGACCAGAACCTGCTGGACAACTACCACAGCTCCGACCGCCGTGGCCGTTCGGCGGCGCTCAACATGGTCATCACCGAGACCGGTGCGGCCTCCGCCGTGGCCAAGGCGCTGCCCGAGCTGGACGCGCCGATCACCGGCAGCTCCATCCGCGTCCCGGTGCCGGACGTCTCGATCGCGATCCTGAGCCTGCGCCTGGGCCGTGAGGCGAGCCGCGAGGAGGTCCTCGACTACCTGCGCAACGTGTCGCTGGCCTCCCCGCTGAAGCGCCAGATCGACTTCATCAGCGCCCCCGACGCGGTCTCCAGCGACTTCATCGGCTCGCGCCACGCCTCGATCGTCGACGCGGGCGCCACCAAGGTCGACGGCGACAACGCGATCCTCTACCTCTGGTACGACAACGAGTTCGGCTACTCGTGCCAGGTCATCCGGGTCGTCCAGCACGTCTCAGGCGTCGAGTACCCGACGTACCCGGCCCCGGCGGCCTGACCCCGTACGCCGTCCTCCCGCGAGGCGGACGGCGGCACCCGCCCCACCACGGCGACGCGGGCCGGCACCCCTTCCGTACGGGGTGCCGGCCCGCTCGCGTCCGCCAGCTGCTGCGGGACGGCGTGGTGGGGGCGGGGGCGGATGCTTGCCCCGTCCCCGACGGCTACCGTGTCCCGGCTCCGACGGTCACCGTGTCCCGGCCCCCGCCCCGGGGGTCAGCGCTCCCCGGCGACGTCCAGATCCCGCCGCACGACCGGGGCTGAGCCCGGGACCGGATCGGCCTCCGCCTCCGCCGTACGCCAGCGGGGCGGCGCCATCGGGGCGGAGACGGGCCGCCACCAGGGGGCCACCGGAAGCACGCCGGCCGGTTCGAAGGGTTCGCCCGGCCGGGGGAAGGCCGCCGCCTGCTCGGCCTCCTCGGCGACGTCCTTCGTCCACTCCGCGGGCTCGGCCCAGGCGTGCGGGGCGAGGTTGAAGGTGCCCCAGTGGATCGGCAGGAGCACCCCGTGCGGGCCTCCGCCCTGGAGGTCCAGGTGGGCGCGCATCCCCTCGGCGGGGGTCATGTGGATGTCCGGCCAGTACTCCGAGTAGGCGCCGATCTGGATCATCGTGGCGTCGAAGGGGCCGTGCTCGGCGCCGATGTCCCGGAAGCCGGGGAAGTAGCCCGTGTCGCCGCTGTGGTAGATGCGGTGCTCCGGGCCCCTGACGGACCAGGAGGCCCACAGGGTGTGCTGGTTGTTCCGCAGGCCACGGCCGCAGAAGTGGCGGGCGGGGGTGGCGGTGAGGCTGATCCCGTTGACCTTCGCGGTCTCGTTCCAGTCCAGTTCGCGCAGCCGGTCCGGAGCCACTCCCCAGCGCTCCAGATGGGCGCCGACCCCGAGCGGCACGGCGAAGACCGTGCCGGTGCCCGCCAGGGCGCGGATCGTCGGCAGGTCGAGGTGGTCGTAGTGGTCGTGGGAGATCACCACCACGTCGACGTCACCGAGCGTGGTGAGCGGCACGGGCACCGGGTGCAGCCGCTTGGGCCCGACGAAGGGGAACGGGGAGCACCGGTCGCCCCAGACCGGGTCGAAGAGCACCCGTCGGCCGTCGATCTCCGCGAGGACGCTGGAGTGGCCCATCCAGGTCAGCCGCAGCCCGCTGGCAGGCGGCGCGGCCAGATCCGCGAGGGTGGTGGCGTGGACCGGCACGGTGCCGGCCGGCGCCCTGCGGATCCGCTGCTCCTTCTGGAAGTAGACCTTCGCGAACTCCAGGGTGGAGCCGGACGGCCGGGTCCGGGCACCCAGCGGGTTCTGGAAGACCCCGTCGGCGAAGTTCGGCGAGTTCAGGATGCGCTGCAGCCGCGCTCCCGAGGGATCGGCCCCGAAGGGCTCGGAGCGCATCGAACGCAGCTTCGTGCGGAAGGGGACAAAGTAGTCGGCGCCGGTCACAACATCTCCAGGGGGAGTCGGTGTCGTCTCATTATCGTCGGACTGTCCGACAGGGCGAGAAGAGAGCGGTGAACGGAGCAGCCCGCGGGCGGCCCCTCAGCCACGCGGCTGTCCGTACACGTGCTCGATGCGCAGGGTGAGCACCACCCTGCGGTCCGCGACCATGGCGCGCCGGTAGTCCGCCCAGTCCGGGTGCTCGCCCCGCACGTCCCGGTAGAGCGCGATCAGGGACTCCACCGTGGCGTCGTCCGGCTCGGCGGCGGGCGGGGTCAGCTCGGCGGTGCCCTCCGCGACGGTCCAGGCCCAGCGGTCGCCACTGGTGACGTGGTAGCTCGCGCGGGGGTCGCGCCGGAGGTTGCGGGTCTTCGCCCGGCCCTCGGTGACCGACACCCGGATCGCCCGCTCGGCCGGATCGTAGGCGTGGCTCACGTTGGACAGCTGGGGCCGCCCGTCCCGCTTGAGAGTGACCAGCACTCCCCCGTCCTGCTCACCGATGAGCGTGAGCAGCGCTTCCTGGTCCGGTTCGAATGACGTCATGAACGGTCCAACGTGCCTGCCGCCGCCAGGATTCCGGCCCGGCCGCCTCGGCGGGGTGCGTCCCACCCGGGTGGCGCCGTCGCGTCGTCCCGGGGACGGCATGGTCTGCGGTGACCGGCAGTGACCAGGACATTGATTAGGGTGGTCGGGTGGCTAGAGTCCGGTTGAACGTGGCGGAGCGGCGCGAGGAGCTGCTGCGGGCGACGGTCGAGCAGATCGAGATCCGCGGGGCCTCCTCCGTGCGCATCGCCGATGTGGCGTCCGCGCTGGGGGTGAGCAACGCGCTGGTGCTCTACCACTTCACGACCAAGGAGAAGCTGGTCGCCGCCGCCTTCGCGTACGCGGCCGAGGCCGACCTCGCCCATCTGCGCAAGCTGCTGGCCCGCCGCACCACCGCCGTACGCCGCCTCCGCGCCGCCGTGCGGTGGTACGCGCCGACCGGGCAGGCCAAGGGGTGGCGGCTCTGGATCGAGGGGTGGGCCGCCTCGCTGCGGGAGCCCGCCCTGCGCGAGGTGGCCGGCGACCTCGACCGGCGGTGGAAGACGGAGCTGGCCGGGGTCATCGAGCAGGGTGCCGCCGCCGGGGAGTTCCGGTGCCCGGACCCGGAGTCGGCGGCCTGGCGGCTGACCGCCCTGCTGGACGGTCTGGCCGTGCAGATGACCTCGTACGAGGGTCCGCTGCCCCGGGCCACGATGCTGCGCTGGACCGACCAGGCGCTCGCCCGCGAGCTGGGCATCGACGAGTCCGCGCTGACCGCCTGACGCCCGTGTCCCGACGGTGCCCCCGCGCGCATCCAGGCACCTCACCGGCCCGCCCCGGCGCCTCGGCTGCCCCTGCTCCTCTCCCCCTTCCCCACCGCCTCAGGTCTGGCGGACCGGGGCGTAGGCCGCGCCCTCCAGTCCGAACGTCCAGGCCACCCCGTCCTTGGCGGTCCGCGTCCCGGGCGGCACGCGCAGCCAGTACGTGCGGTGGGTGCCGTCGGGCTCCGGGGTGGAGTTGACCACCTCGACCATCACCACGTCCTCGTCCCCGTCGAGGGCGATGCGCCAGAGGATGCCGGTCTCGTCGCGGTGGACGGGCTCGGCGCCGGACTCCGTGAGGTAGCGGTCGTAGCCGTAGTACTCCAGCATCACGCGGCGCAGCTCCGCGTTCTCCTCCTCGCGGATGCGCTGCGGGGTGAGCGAGGCCAGCTCCGCCAGGAACGCGGCGGGCACCGGCATCCCCCGCCAGGCGTACAGGGCGAACCCGTCCCGGTAGGCGAGGGCCGGTCCCTCCCCGTGGTCGAGCCGCCCCGCCTCGTCGCGGTGCAGGACCTCCGGCCGCTCGCTGATCACCACGGCCCGCTCGTAGGGCCACCACCAGCCGGCGGTCCGGGCCACCTCGGCCAGACCGGCCAGCCGGTCACCGCGCCCGTCGAAGGCGGCGAGCCAGGCGGCGTCGTGCTGGCCGAGCACCGCGTCGAGCAGCACCAGCCGCACGGCGCCCTCCTCCGTGGGCCGGGGCGCCAGATCGGCGACGACCCCGGCCCGTATCCGCTCGGCGAGCGCGGCCGTGGTCTCCCAGAGCTGCGCCCCGGTGGCGGACCAGAGGGCGGACCAGCCCGCCGGGCCCAGCTCGTCGTACATCCGCCGGCGCTCCTCGGCCCACGGCCGGGTGCGGACCTCCTCGCGCACCGACCGTCCGGCGTCGGTGAGCTTCTCCACGGCCTCGACGGCCGCCCGGGGCGACTGGGCCCAGACGATCCGCTCGGGCTCGGCCAGTCCCGCCAGACGGTAGGCGCGCCGCACGCCCTCCTCGGCGGCCGCCCGGTCCGCCGCGCCGGTCGCCGCCGCCACGTCCCGCCAGGAATTCACGTGCTGCATCGGTTGTCCCCGTCCCCAGTTCGCTGTGTGCTCGTCGTGCTCGGTTGTCGTCGTGCTCGGTAGTCGTACTCGGTCTGCCGTACCCGGTTCGTCTGCGGCGGGCGCGCCCGGTCGTGGTGACCGGTCCGCCGCCGGTCTCCCCGCGGGCGTCAGTCCGCGACGATGCGGACCGCGCCGGGCGCGTACTCCCGCTGGCGCACCACCCGGAACCAGCCCTGCGGCAGCGCGATCGTGGCGTGCTCCTCGTGCACCACCCGGCCGCCTTCGGGGAGATGGAGCAGCATCGGGCCGAACGGCCCCGCCTCCCGGATCAGCCGGCCGGGCCCCTGCACGGCGTGGGCGTGGCCCGTCACCTCGCCCAGCGCGAGCACCAGCCGCCCCCGGCCGTCGCGCAGTTCGCCCGACGCCTTGAGGAAGGGGGCGGGCACCGCCGACTCCTCCAGCGCCATGATCAGTACATCGCCCTGCCGGTACACAGACGTCTCCCCTCGGTCGCGGCACCCGCTGTGCCGGCCACGGGAAAAACGCTACGGGCAGGGTCTGACAACGGGCCCCCGCAGCAGGCTCGAAGCGGCCTTCCGCAGGGCTCGGAGCGGCCCGCCGACGGGATGCCGGAGCGGCCCGGCCGACAGGTTCCGAGCGCTCCGCCGACGGACTCCGAGCGGCCCGGCGGCAGATCCCGAGCCGTCCGGGCGACACGTCCCGACCGGCCCGTCGGGCGGTCCTCAGCGGTCCCGGTCGCGGCATTGTCAGTGCGGCTTGATAAACCTTGCGGACATCAGCAGTCCCCAGGATCAGGAGCTCAGGGCCATGTACGGTGCGCAGCATCTGCACGAGTTCGGCGGCCTCCCCGCCGTCGACTTCCAGCACACGGGCGCCGGGGGCTCCCGGCCCGCCGCCCACGCCGCCGCCTGGCGCGTCTCCGTCGAACCGTACGGCGACGACGACCGGGACCGGCCGTGGGCGGACGAGTTCGCGGACTTCCTGGACGCGGTCGACCCGGCCGGGGTCAAGGCCCTGATCATCGGCCAGTGGGGCGAGGCGTACGAGGAGGACTCCTCGGTCCCGATCGGCCTGGTGATCGCCGCCGCCGACCGGCTGACCTCGCTGGAGGCGGTGTTCGTCGGGGACCTGGAGGCGGAGCAGGCCGAGATCACCTGGATCGAGCAGTCGGACGTCACGGCCCTGCTGACGGCTTTCCCGGCGCTGACCGAGTTCGGGGTGCGGGGCGGCACCGACCTGGTGTTCCCGCCCGCCAAGCACGAGCGGCTGCGGTCGCTGACGATCCAGGCGGGCGGCCTGCCCGCACAGGTGGTCCGCGGAGTGATCGACAGCGAACTGCCCGCGCTGGAGCGGCTCGACCTGTGGCTCGGCGTGTCGGCGTACGGCGGTGACACGGAGGTCGCGGACCTGGCGCCGCTGCTGTCGGGCACCCGCTTCCCGCGCCTGCACCACCTGGGGCTGCGCAACAGCGAGGTGCAGAACGAGATCGCGGCGGCCGTGGCCTCGGCGCCGGTCGTCGCCCAGCTCCGGACGCTGGACCTGTCGAACGGGACGCTGGGCGACGAGGGCGCCGCCGCGCTCCTGGAGGGGCAGCCGCTCACCCATCTCGAAGTGCTCGACCTCCACCACCACTTCCTCACCGAGGCGATGGAGGAGCGGGTCCGCGCGTCGCTGGAGCCGCACGGAGTGCGCGTCGACCTGTCCGAGCGGAGCGAGCCGTGGGGCGACCGCGGCGCCGAGGGCCGCTACACGGCCGTTTCGGAGTGAGTGTCATGACCGACATCGATATCGAGCATCCCGACCACTTCCACGGCCTGCCGGTCCAGATCTGGGCGGCGTCCAGGGCTCGGCCCGCCGCCGACTCGGTGGCCTGGCGGCTGGAGACCGACTACGACGAGCAGACCGACTTCGCCGTCCTGTGGCAGCGGTTTCTCGACACCGTCGACACGGCACGGGTCCGGGCGCTCCTCGTCGGCCCGTGGTGGGACGGGGACTACAGCTCGTTCGAGCCCGTTCGGGACCTGCTCGTCGCCCACGCCGACCGCTTCCCGGCCCTCCGCGGCCTCTTCCTCGCCGATGTGGTGGGCGAGGAGTGCGAGGTGTCGTGGCTGCAGATGTGCGACGTCACCCCGGTGCTCGAAGCGTTTCCGCTGCTGGAGGAGTTCACCGTACGCGGCTGCGGCCAGGAAGGGCTGGCGCTGCGGCCGGTCCGTCATGCGCCGCTGAAGACGCTGCGCTTCGAGTCCGGCGGGCTCCCCGGTGACCTGGTGCGGGCCGTCGCCGCGAGCGAACTGCCCGCGCTGGAGCGGCTGGACCTCTGGTTCGGCAGCTCGTGGTACGGAGCCGACGCCACGGTCGAGGACATCGGACCGGTCCTGGCGGGCGGCACCTTCCCCCGGCTGCGCCACCTGGGCCTGCAGAACAGCGAACTCCAGGACGAGATCGCGGCGGCCGTGGCCTCGGCGCCCGTCGTGGCCCAGCTGGAGACCCTCGCCCTGTCCATGGGCACCCTCAGCGACACGGGCGGGGAGGCGCTGCTGAACGGGCAGCCGCTCAACCACCTCACCACGCTCGACCTGCGCCACCACTACCTCACCGACCCCGTGCTCGACCGGATCAGGAAGGCCTGCGCCCCGGCCGTGGTCGAGGCCGACGAGGCCGAGGACGACTACGCGGACGAGGGAGACGACGAGGAGCCGGAGCGCTATGTCGCGGTCAGCGAGTAGCGCGAAGGCGAACGTCCCCGGGATGAACGTCAGCGGGGCGAAGGGCAGCGGGGCAGGCGCATCCGGCGTGGGCGCACCCGGGGGCGCGGAGGCCCCGCGCTTCGCCGTGGTCGGCAATCCGGAGAACCGCCGGGTCGCCTTCTTCGAGGAGGCCGTGCGGGCCGCCGGGCTGCCCCCGGCCCGGGTGGTCCCCTGGCTCCAGGTGCTGGGCGGTGGGGCGGCGTTCGAGCCGGGCGAGACCGTACGGATCGACTCGCCCGGGGAGAACGCCGAGGTGGAGCGGCTGCTGCGCGGGGTGGACGACCCGACCCGGGTGGAGGGGTCGGCCCGGTGGTACGCCGCGTTCCGCACGGCGGCGGACGAGGTGGCACGGGCCGCCTCGGCCGTCGGCGCCACGACGCTGGCCTCCCCCGGTGACCTCGCCGCGCTCTTCGACAAGCGGCTCTGCCATGCCCGCCTGCAGGCGGCGGGGGTCGCCGTGCCCGCCTCGCCCACCTCGGGGCCGCACGGTGCGCAGGTGCGGGGCTGGTCCGACGTACGGGCGCTGATGCGGGAGCACCGGATGCCCCGGGCCTTCGTCAAGCTCGCGCACGGCTCCTCCGCCTCGGGGGTGCTGGCGGTCGAGACCGCGGGCCCCGGCCGGGTCCGGGCCGGCACCTCGGTGGAGCGGGACGGCGAGGGGAGGCTCTTCAACTCGCTGCGGGTGCGCCGGTACACCACGGAGCAGGAGGTGGGCGCACTCGTGGACGCACTGGCCCCGGACGGGCTGCACATCGAGCGCTGGCTGCCGAAGGCGTCCCAGCGGGGGCGCGTCGCCGATCTGCGGATCGTGGTGGTGGGCGGCCGGGCGACCCACGCCGTCGTCCGCACCAGCCTCTCCCCCATGACCAACCTCCACCTCGGGGGCGCCCGCGGCGATCTCGACGAGGTGCGGGCCGCCGTGTCGGCAGTGGGCGGCTGCTGGCGCGAGGCGCTGGCGATGTGCGAGCGGGCCGCCGCCTGCTTCCCGGGGACGCTGTGCGTGGGCGTCGACCTGCTGCCCGCGGCCGGCTGGCGGCGCTTCGCCGTCGGCGAGGTCAACGCCTTCGGTGATCTGCTGCCGGGGCTGACCGGGCTGCCGGGCAGCGGTGCCGAGGGGCTGGACACCTATGCGGCGCAGGTCGCCGCCGTACTGGACCGAACGAGGAACGACCATGCCGTCACGTCTCTCTGACCCCCCACGCCCCGACAGGGCCGAGCCCGACATGGCCGGGGTCGTGGGCAGTCACGACCTGCTGCTGGTCACCCTGGACACCCTGCGCCACGATGTCGCCGTCGAGCTGGCCGCCGCCGGGCGCATCCCCAACCTCGCCGCCCACCTCCCCGGCGGTGTGTGGGAGAAGCGGCACGCGCCGGGCAGCTTCACCTACGCCTCGCACCAGGCGATGTTCGCCGGGTTCCTGCCGACGCCCGCCGCCCCCGGCCCGCACCCGCGGCTCTTCGCGGCCCGGTTCGCGGGCAGCGAGACGACGGCGGACGGCACGTTCGTCTTCGACACCCCGGACCTGGTGTCGGGGCTCGCCGCCGAGGGGTATCGCACGGTGTGCATCGGCGGGGTCGGGTTCTTCAACCGGCAGGGGGCCCTCGGGTCGGTGCTGCCCGGGATGTTCCAGGAGAGCCACTGGGAGCCGGAGTTCGGGGTCGCCTCCCCCACCTCGTTCGAGGAGCAGGTGGCCCGGGCCGAGAAGGTCGTCGCGGAGCTGCCCCGGGAGCGGCGGCTGTTCCTCTTCGTCAACGTCTCCGCCCTGCACCAGCCGAACTGGTTCCACACCCCTGGCGCGACCCGCGAAGCGGGTGACTCCCGGGCCACGCACGCGGCCGCCCTGGAGTACGTCGACCGGCACATCGGCCGGCTCTTCGCCGCCGCGAGCAGCCGCCGCCGGTGCTTCGCCGTCGTCTGCTCCGACCACGGCACGGCATACGGCGACGACGGCTACACCGGCCACCGGCTCGGCCACGAGGCCGTCTGGACCGTGCCGTACGCCCATTTCTTCCTGGAACCGGGGGCCTCCTGATGACCACCAGCACCACCGCGGCGACCGGCGTACCCGGCGTGAGGCCGTACGAGAGCTACGTCTACGCCTATCCGCACAAGACGGCCTACCGCCCGCTGCCGGAGCGGCCCGCGCTGCGGGAGCTGTGGGCGGCCGAGCGGAAGGACGCCCTCTCCCTCTACCTGCACATACCGTTCTGCGAGGTCCGCTGCGGCTTCTGCAACCTCTTCACCCGGATCGGCGCGCCCGAGGAGCTGACGACCCGCTACCTCGACGCCCTGGACCGGCAGGCCGTGGCCGTACGGGACGGGCTCGGCGACGAGGAGCCGGTGCGGTTCGCGGCGGCGGCCTTCGGTGGCGGGACGCCGACCTTCCTGACGGCGGGCGAGCTGGAGCGGCTCTGCGACATCGCGGAGAAGCGGATGGGCGCCGACCTGCGGGCGGTGCCGCTCTCGGTGGAGACCTCGCCGTCCACCGCGACCGCCGACCGGCTGGCGGTGCTGGCCGACCGGGGCACGACCCGGATCAGCATCGGGGTGCAGAGCTTCGTGGACGCCGAGGCGAAGGCGGCCGTCCGCCCGCAGCGCCGGGCCGATGTGGAGGCTGCCCTCGGCCGGATCCGGGACGCCCGGATACCCCTGCTGAACATCGACCTGATCTACGGCATCGACGGCCAGACCGAGCGCACCTGGCTCACCTCGCTGGACGCCGCGCTGGCCTGGCGGCCGGAGGAGCTGTACCTCTACCCGCTGTACGTCCGCCCGCTGACCGGCCTCCACCGGCTGGGCGCGGGCGTGAGCGGCCCGGAGGCTGAGGCCCTGGAGCAGGCGGCCTGGGACGAGCAGCGGCTGCGGCTCTACGCGGTGGGCCGCGACCATCTGCTGGCGCACGGCTACGAGCAAGTGTCGATGCGGATGTTCCGCCGGGCCGACGCCCCCCAGGAGGGTCCCGAGGACTACGCCTGCCAGACCGACGGCATGATCGGCCTGGGCTGCGGGGCCCGTTCCTACACCTCCGCCCTGCACTACTCCTTCGACTACGCGGTCGACATGCGGGAGATCCGCTCCATCATCGACTCCTTCACCGCCACCCAGGACTTCTCCCGGGCCGAGGTCGGGCGGTACGTCGACGAGGAGGAGGCCCGCAGGCGCCACCTCCTCCAGTCCGTCCTCCAGGCGGCCGGTCTCCCCGTGGCCGACTACCGCGCGCGGTTCGGTACGGACCCGTGGGCGGACTTCCCCGCCGAGCTGGCGGGGTTCGCGGCCCGGGGCTGGCTGGACGAGGGGGCGCCGGAGGGGCTGCTGCGGCTCTCCGCGTCGGGCCTGGCCCACTCCGACGCGCTGGGGCCCGTGCTGTTCTCGCCCGGGGTGCGGGCGGCGATGGCCGCGTACGAGCGGAAGTGAGCGGGCCGTGGACCTGACCATCCTCTACCGGGGCCCGCTGGCCTCGTGCGACTACGACTGTCCGTACTGCCCGTTCGCCAAACGGCGGGACAGCCGGGCGCAGTTGACCTCCGACCGGGAGGCGCTGGAGCGGTTCACGGGGTGGGCGGCGGCGCAGACCGACGACCGGCTGTCGGTGCTGTTCACCCCGTGGGGCGAGGGACTGGTCCGGTCCTGGTACCGGCGGGCGCTGACCGAGCTGTCGCATCTCCCGCACATCGGCCGGGTCGCCATCCAGACCAATCTGAGCGGCCGCACGGCCTGGCTCGCGGACGCCGATCCGGAGCGGATCGCGCTCTGGTGCACGTACCACCCGGGGCAGACGCCGTACGAGCGGTTCCTCGGCAAGTGCCGTGAGCTGTCGGCCCGGGGCATCCGGTTCAGTGTGGGCGTGGTGGGGTTCGAGGCCCATCTGGAGGAGGCCCGGCGGCTGCGGGCGGCGCTGCCCCCGGAGGTCTACCTCTGGGTGAACGCCGCCGAGGGGCGGACGTACACGGACGAGGAGGCGGCGCGGTGGACGGAGCTGGACCCGCTCTTCCCGTACAGCAGGCATCCGCACCGGTCGGCCGGGCTGCCCTGCCGGACGGGCGAGTCCGTGATCTCGGTGGACGGCGAGGGGACCGTGCGGCGCTGCCACTTCGTCAAGGCCGAGCTGGGCAATCTGTACGACGGCAGCTACCGCCGGGCGCTCGGTCCGCGGGCCTGTCCGCTCGCCGTCTGCGACTGCCACATCGGCTATGTGCACCTGGAGACGCTGCCGCTGTACGACGTCTTCGCGGGCGGTGTGCTGGAGCGGATACCGGCCGGGCCGGGCGGGGGCCCGGCGCCGGACGGACCCCTGGTCCCGGGCCCGACCCGGCGTACGCTCCCCCTGCTGAACCCTGAGCCCCTGAATCCCTGAGAACCCGAGCCCCTGGGCACCTGCTGCTACAGCGGCAGCAGGTCCGGGCGCTTGGCCTCGACGTGGTCGCCGGACGACTCGCCGCGCAGCCGCCGCCCGATCCACGGCACGAGGTACTCCCGCGCCCACTGGATGTTGTCGCGCCCCTCGTGGAAGGTGCTGCGCTGGGCCTGCGGCGGCCAGGGCTGGTCCGGGTCGGCCGGGACGTCGTGGCCGAGGACCTGGGCGGCGCGCAGCGCGACCCGGGTGTGGCCCTCGGGCGAGAGGTGGAGCCGGTCGGCGTCCCAGGCGCGCCGGTCCTGCACCGAGCGCAGCGACCACAGGTCGAGCACCGGGCAGCGGTAGCGGTCCGCGATGGCCCGGAGGTGGACGTTGTACGTGGCGATCTTGCCCCGCATATGGCGCAGCACCGGGACGCCCCGGGTGTCGAAGCCGGTGGTGATCATGACGGAGCCGACCGCCTCGGTCAGCTCCGCGACGGCCTTCTCGTACCGCTCGGCCAGGTCGTCGGGGTCGGTGCCGGGCCGGATGATGTCGTTGCCGCCCGCGCAGAAGCTGACCAGGTCGGGGGCCAGCTCCTTGGCGCGGGGGATCTGCTCCTCGACGATCTGGTCGAGGAGGCGTCCGCGTACGGCGAGATTGGCGTAGCGGAAATTCCCGTGCCGGGTCTCGTCCGGGTTCGTCGCCGCGTCGGGGGCGGGGAGCCGGTCGGCGAGGAGAACCGCGAACCGGTCCGCCCAGCCGACAAAGGTGCCGTCGGGGCCGGGGTCTCCGACGCCTTCGGTGAAACTGTCCCCGATCGCCGCGTACGACCCGATGGTGTTCTGCTGCTGGGTTCTCGAATCGTCTGCCACAAGCACATATCCTGCACCGTTCAATGTGACCTACGCGACCGTAATACGGGGTTGACGGGTGGTGACATAGACCACCCGGTCTGATTTGGGTAAAGCCGGAATAAGTAGAGGGCGGTGTGCCACAGCACACCGCCCTCGATCACTTCACGCCCGGTGCGGGCCGCCCTCGGGTCAGAGGGAGACGCCGTGCTGGCGCAGGTAGGCGACCGGGTCGACGTCCGAGCCGTAGCTCGGGCCGGTGCGGACCTCGAAGTGGAGGTGCGGACCGGTGGAGTTGCCGGTGGAGCCGGAGAGGCCGATCTGCTGGCCGCCGGTGACGGTCTGGCCGGTGGAGACGTTCAGCGAGGACTGGTGGGCGTACTGGGAGTACATGCCGTCCGCGTGGCGGATGACGACCTCGTTGCCGTACGAACCGCTCCAGCCTGCCGAGACCACGGTGCCCGGGCCGATGGCGCGGACGGGGGTGCCGGAGGCGGCGCGGAAGTCGGCACCGGTGTGGTAGCCGCTGGACCAGCTGGAGCCGGAGGCGCGGTACTGGGTGGTGACCTGGGCGCTGTCCAGCGGGGCGGTCCAGCCGGAGCCGGTGGACTGCGAGGCGCCGGTCTGGGTGGTGGCACCGCTCCGCTTCTGCGCGGCGTCCGACTCGTCGGCCGAGATGGTGTCGCCCTTGGGCGCCTGCTCGGCCTTCTTCGGCGCGGCCTTGGGGGCGGCCTTCTTCTCGGCCTTCGGGGCGGACCTGGGCGCCGGGGCGGCCTTCTTGGCCTCGGAGGGCGCGGCGGAGCCGGCGGCCTTGGCGCCGAGGGTGAGCTTCATGCCCGGGAAGATCAGGCTGGGGTTCTCGCCGACGGTGGAGCGGTTGTCCTGGTACAGCTTCTGCCAGCCGCCCTTGAGCTGGTGCTCGGCGGCGATCTTCGCGAGGTAGTCGCCGGAGACGACGGAGTACGTCTTCGGGGCGGCCTTCGCCTTGGCGGGCGCGGCCTGCGGGGCGGCGGCCGGCACGACCGCGGCCGTGGCGGCGGCGGGCTTGACGGCCGGGGCGGCCTTCTCCGCTGCGTGGGCGCCGGTGGCGCCGATCAGCGGGAGGGCGAGTACGGCGCCGCCGGTGCCCGCGGCGAGGACGCCGCGGGTGATCGGGCCGGACTTGGGACGGCGGTGCTTACCCTGTGCGGGCATGGGGAAGTTCCTCTCCGGCGCCTGCGAGGTGAGCTGTCGGGTTCGGGCTGGAGATGCCCGGCCGCTGGATGGCGGCTTCACCCCTAGCCGGTCCGGATCGCTCCGGGCCGGCGGCTTACCTGGTTCCCCCGCTCCTGCCACACGTGAGTGGGTGGGTGCGAATTCCGGGCGGCGGCAGGATTAGGCGGTCCGTCCGGATTGACGGTGACCGTAAACGAGTCAGGACGACGGGAACAAGCCGTCGGTTGCCTCCCGGAATCATCGATTCAATTCCGCCCCGGATTTCCCGTCACACTCCGTGGATTACGGATCTTGGCTTTCCGTACGGATCCCGGGAAAACGACCGGGCTCCGTCGCCACGGTCCGTCACGGATATGATCCCGCTCACCTAGGGAATCCCATCTCCCCCATTAGCGGGGCATGTTCTGCGAAATGCACCAATACGGACATGCCGTCGGCACCACTTCTGACACTCCGTCATCCGGCCCATGATTTTCGGCCGAATCGATGTCGTATCGTCACAGGAGCGCCCTCGCCGGAGAGCCGCGCCGACGCCAGAGACTTCAGGAGCCACCGTGACGCAGCAGGTGCCGCAGGTCCCGCCGACCGAGACCGCACTGAACGGAGTCCGCAACTTCCGCGACGTGGGCGGGCTCCCCACCACGGACGGGCGGCGCACCGCCTTCGGCCGGCTCTACCGCAGCGGCCACCTGGCACACGCCACCGCCGAGGACGCGGCCTTCCTCTCCGGGCTCGGGCTGCACACCGTCTTCGACTTCCGCAACTCCGCCGACCACCAGCTCGACGGATACGACATCGAGTTGGCCGGTGTCCGCAATGTCAGCATTCCGCTCTCGGATCCGGCCGACGGAGCCGAGTTCTGGCGGCTGGTGCGCGACGGGAACATCGAGCAGCTGCGCTCGATCCTGGCCGGCGGCAAGGGCACCGAGCGGATGCTCCACATGTACCGCGCGACCATCGTGGACCGCACCGCCGAGCACAGCCGCGTCCTCCACGCCCTGGCGGAGGACAGCGTTCCGGCCCTGATGCACTGCGCGGCGGGCAAGGACCGGGCGGGGCTGTCGATCGCGGTCTCGCTGCTCGCGGTCGGCGTCGAGCGCGAGGCGATCGAGGCGGACTACCTCAAGTCCAACGACCCGCACCGCCGGTACAAGGTGAAGCGCACGGACATGTCCGCGACGGGGATGTCCCCCGAGGTGATGGAGCTGCTCAACCCGCTCTTCGGGGCCCAGTCCTCCTACCTCGCGGCGGCGTTCACGGCCATCGACGAGACCTGGGGCTCGACGGACCGCTATCTCTCGGAGGGACTGGGCGTCTCCGCCGCCACCCGGGAGCGGCTGCGCGAGCGCCTGCTCGACCAGGGCTGAGCGGCTACTCCGCGCCCGCCACCATGAAGAGCAGGTAGAGGAAGGCCGCGATCACATGGCCGACCACCAGGTAGGCGATGAGGCGGATCACCAGACCGCGCGGCATCCGGCGCTCCTGCGCGTCCTTCGTGGCCTTAGGCCGCCGGGGACTCAGCGGGTCGTAGTGTTCGGAATCGGACATGACGGTCCTCTCTGCCGGTCTCACGGCCGGTGGGTACGAAGGGTCCGGAGGTACGGGGGTCCGGAGCGCGGAGGTCCGCAGGTGTGCGGGGCCGCGGTGGTACGCGGGGTCAGCGCGCGTGGAGGGCGTTGCCGAGGCACAGCTCGGCCGCGGGGCTCTGGAGCAGGGAGTGGACGAAGAGCAGCTCCGCCCCGCCGCGGTCCAGGGCCGCGATCCGGTGCGGGGTGAGCGAGTCGAAGTGGGCGCTGTCGCCCGGGTCCAGATCGTGCACGGTCTCCCCCAGCGCGACCCGCAGCCGTCCGCCGACGACGTACAGCCACTCCTCACCGGGGTGCACGCGGACCAGGTCGCCCTGGGCGCCGTACGGGACACGGACCCGCAGCGCCTGCATGGCGCGGCCGGGGCTGCCGGCCCGGCGGTACATCCAGCCGTCGGCCTCGGCGCCCTCGAAGGCTCCGCCCCGGATGACCGCGTCGCGCTCGGGGGGCTTCTCGCCGAGCAGCTCGGAGACCGTCGTACCGTAGATACGGGCCAGGCCCAGCAGCATCGGCAGCGAGGGCTGGCGGCGGCCGGTCTCCAGCCGGGAGAGGTGGGCCGGGGAGAGTCCGGCCCGCTGGGCGGCGGTCTCCAGGGTGAGGCCGCGCCCGCGGCGCAGTTCGCGCAGTCGGGGGGCGACGCCGGGAAGCTCGTCGGCCGCCCCCTCGTCCTGAGGGTTCATGGTTCCATTGGGCCAGGAACTTTCCTCCCGGGCAAATAAATTGCCCGGGAGGCAAATCCCTCGGCCTCAGCGGTTGGCCACGGCCTGCTTGACCAAGGTCCGGCCGAAGTCCCACATCAGCCCGCCCCCGCTGTGGGCGTCATCCATCACCTCGGTGAACGCCGTCACGAAGCGGTCCACCTCCGGCTCCCCGATGATCAGCGGCGGGATCAGCTTGATCACTTCCAGATGGTCGCCGGAGACCTGGGTGAGGATGCGGTGCTTCTGGAGCAGCGGCACCACGACCATCTGGGCGAAGAGCCCCTTGCGGGCCGCCTGGAGCATGGTCCAGCGGCTGCGGAGCTTCAGCGAGGACGGGCGGCCGAACTCGATGCCGATCATCAGCCCGCGCCCCCGCACCTCGTGCAGCAGCTCGTAGCGGTCCACCAGGGCCGCCAGCCGCCCGCGCAGCAGGTCCCCGGTGCGCCGGGCGCCCGCGACGGTCTCCTCGTCCTCCATGACGGAGAGCACCGCGAGCCCCGCCGCCATGGCCTGGGCGTTGGAGCCGAAGCTCGCGGAGTGGACGAGGACCCGGTCCATCGAGGAGTAGACCTTGCGGAAGATCCACTCCTTGCCGAGCGTGGCGCCGACCGGCACATAGCCGCCGGAGAGCGCCTTGGCCACGCAGACGAGATCGGGCTCGACCCCTTCCTCGTGCTGGTAGGCGTAGAAGTCACCGGTCCGCCCGAGACCGGTCTGCACCTCGTCGGCGATCAGGAGCGCCTTGTGCCGGTGCAGCAGCTCCTGTGCCTCGCGCAGGAAGCCGGGAGGCGCGGCGTGCACTCCCTTGCCCTGGACGGGCTCGACGACCAGGGCCGCCACGTCGCCGCGCTTCAGCTCCCGGCGCAGCCCGTCCAGGTCGCCCAGGGCGATCGGGGTGTCGGGCAGCAGCGGGGCGAAGCCGTCCCGGAAGCCGCGCTCGCCGTTGACCGAGAGGGAGCCGGTGGTCAGCCCGTGGAAGGCGTGGTCGCAGTAGAGGACCCGGGGCTTCCCGGTGGCGTACCGGGCGAACTTCAGGGCCGTCTCGACCGCCTCCGTACCGCTGTTCCCGAAGAAGACCCGGTCCAGGTGCGGGCTGTGGCCGAGCAGCTTCTCCGCCAGCAGTCCGGGCAGCGGCTGGCAGTCGAAGCGGGTGAGGTCGGCGAGCTGGGCGTCGAGCACGTCGTGCAGGGCCCGGCGGACGACCGGGTGGTGCCGGCCGAGCCCCATGACGCCGAACCCGGCCAGCATGTCCAGGTAGTCCTGGCCGTCGGCGTCCCAGAAGTACGCGCCCTCGGCCCGCTCGTAGACCTTGTCGAAGCCGATGGTGTGCAGCATGCGCGGCAGCTGGTGGTTGAGGTGGCGTGCGTGCAGCTCGTACCGCTCGCCCCCGCGCTCCGCCAGCAGCCGCCCGAGGTCGAAGCCCTTTGGCCCGCCGTCCGTCACCGGTTGCCGCCGACGCTCTCCCGGGCCGCGCGCAGCGACTCCTTGAGCGATCCCATGGTCGCGAGGACGGCGGTGGGCTCGTAGCCGCAGTGGGCCATGCAGTTGGCGCAGCGCGGGTCCTTGCCCCGGCCGTACTTGTCCCAGTCGGTCTCCTCGATGAGCTGACGGTACGTCGGTACGTAGCCGTCGCTCATCAGGTAGCAGGGGCGCTGCCAGCCGAAGAGCGAGTAGTTGGGGATGGCCCAGGCGGTGCACGGGAAGTCCGCCTTGCCCTCCAGGAAGTCCAGGAAGAGCGGCGAGTGGTTGAGCCGCCAGCGGGCCCGGTTGCCGCCCGCGAAGGCCTTCTTGAAGAGTTCGCGGGTCTGGTCGACGCCGAGGAAGTGCTCCTGGTCGGGCGCCTTCTCGTAGGCGTAGGCGGGCGAGATCATCATCTCGTCGACCTTCAGGTCGTCGTTGAGGTAGTTGAGGACCTCGATGATGGTCTGCGGGGTGTCGGTGTTGAAGAAGGTGGAGTTGGTGGTGACCCGGAAGCCTCGCCGCTTGGCCTCCTTCATCGCCTCCACCGCCTCGTCGAAGACGCCCTCCTTGGCGACCGACTCGTCGTGCCGCTCCCGCAGTCCGTCGATGTGCACGGCGAAGGCGAAGTAGGGCGAAGGGGTGAACTTGTCGAGCTTCTTCCGCATGAGCATCGCGTTGGTGCAGAGGAAGACGTATTTCTTCCGCGCGACGAGCTGGCGCACGATCTCGTCGATCTGCGGGTGCATCAGCGGCTCGCCCCCGGCGATGGAGACCATGGGGGCACCGGATTCGAGCACCGCGCCCACGGCCTGGGCGACCGGCATGCGCTGCTTCAGGACACCGGCCGGGTGCTGGATCTTCCCGCAGCCCTCGCACGCGAGGTTGCAGGCGAACAACGGCTCGAGCTCGACGATCAGGGGGAACTTCTCACGCTTGCGGAGCTTCTGCTCGAAGAGATACGTCGCGACCTTGATGGACTGACGGAGCGGCATGGCCATCTGGCTCACCTCCTGGGGAGCAGTAAAGATCGGTGCCATTCGTAGAAAGCGGGAAGGACGGCACGGAGAACACGGAAGGCCGATATTCCACCGCGGACCGTGCCGATACGGACCAGCTCATGCTCTGGAGCGTCCACGACCACCCGGACGGCCGCAACCGGGCGCGGCCCGTGGCACAGGGCGGTGCGCAGTGTCGCGGCGGACTCCATGTCCACGGCGATGGCCCCGGTGGCCCGCAGCGCGGCTCTCTCGGGGCCGCGGACGACGTGGTCGGAGCCGGTCAGGGGGCCGGTGTGGACGGTGGCGCCGGGGACGGCCCTGGCCAGGGCGGCGACCAGCAGTCCGGTGCCGGTGCAGGGGGTGGCGCCGTCCGCGTCCCGGGCCTCCTCGGCGACGACCAGGTCCCCGGGGTGCATCCCGGGGGCCAGGCCCGCGCAGAAGCCGGAGGCGATGACGGCGGCCTCGGGGGCGCCACCGGGGGCGAGGGCGGCCGCCACGGCCGCCTCCGCCGCCCGGGGGCCCATTCCGGTCCGCAGGACCCGGACCGGGCCCGCGGGACGCCTGCCGCTGCGCAGGGCCACCTGTTCGATGCCCAGCGCGCAGGCGACCAGCAGCGGTGTCTGGTGGCTCCCGGGCCCCGGTGCGCCGGCCATCAGGCGCCCTGGGCGGCGCCCGTACGGTCGGCGAACGGGTCGCCGTACACGTAGCGCCCGAGTGCCGTGAGGGGGAAGACCTGGCGGTAGAGGTGGTAGTTGATGGAGAAGTCCCAGGGGAAGCCGGTGCCGGTGAAGTACGGCTCGTCCCAGGAGCCGTCGGCCTGCTGGGCCTCGGTCAGCCAGGTGACCCCGCGGGTGACGGCGACGCTGTCGCGGCGGCCGGCCGCCAGCAGGGCGAGCAGGGCCCAGGCGGTCTGGGAGGCGGTGGACTCACCGTGCCCGATCCACTTCTCCTCCCGGTACGAGCGCAGGTCCTCGCCCCAGCCGCCGTCGTCGTTCTGCACGGACTCCAGCCACTCCACCGCCCGGCGGACCGAGGGATGGGCGGCGGGCAGTCCGGCGGCGATCAGGGCGGGGACCACCGACCCGGTCCCGTAGACGTAGTTGACGCCCCAGCGCCCGAACCAGGCGCCGCACGCCTCCTGTTCGGCGAGCAGCCACTCGATGCCCCGTCGCGTACGGGGGTGCCGGGCGCGCCCCTCGACGGCGAGCATCTCCACCACGTGGCCGGTGACATCGGCCGACGGCGGGTCGATGACCTCGCCGAAGTCGCAGAAGGGCAGCCGGTTGGGGAAGGAGCTGGTGTTGTCGGCGTCGAAGGCGCCCCAGGCCCCGTTGCGGGACTGCATCCCGAGGTTCCAGCGGACCCCGCGCTCGATGGCGGCCTCCACCCGGGCGGGGTCGGGGTGGCGGACCCGGCGCAGCGCCAGGACGACTTCGGCGGTGTCGTCGATGTCCGGGTAGTTGTCGTTGTGGAACTCGAACGCCCAGCCTCCGGGGGCGAGTTCGGGCTTGCGTACGGACCAGTCGCCGGGCCGGGTGATCTCCTCGGCCAGCATCCAGTCGGCGGCCTTCACCAGCGCCGGGTGGTCGGGTCTGAGTCCGCCGTCGACCAGGGCGATGGTGGCCAGGCAGGTGTCCCAGACGGGCGACTGGCAGGCCTCGACCATCCGGGCGCCGTCCTCGCGGTGGACGGCGAACCGGTCCAGCGAGGCGAGGCCCGCCTTCATCACCGGGTGGTCCAGGTCGTAGCCGAGGAGGTGCAGGGCGATGAGGGAGTAGACGGCCGGGGGCTGGATGCCGCCCCAGCAGCCGTCGTTCTCCTGGCGTTCGACGATCCAGCGGGCCGCCACGTTCATCGCGATGCGGCGCAGCGGGCGCGGGGCGACCTTGTGGTAGAGGTGCAGCCCCTTGTCCAGGCGCTGGAAGAGTCCGTCCCAACTGACCGCCGGAGCCAGCTTCCTGGACGGGTTGGGGCGGGCCGGGTCGGTGTGCAGCTCGTCCAGGGCGAAGGGCGCGGGCCGCACGGGGCGCTTCGCGGAGACGACGGTCAGGGGGACGATGGTCTGCCGGGCCCAGCAGCCGAAGTCGTAGATGTTGAGCGGGACCCAGGAGGGCAGGAACATCAGCTCGGGCGGGAGCTCGGGGAGGTCGTCCCACTTCCACCAGCCGAAGAGCGCCAGCCAGATGCGGGTGAAGACCCGGGCGGCCGCGATGCCGCCCTGTTCCCTGATCCAGGAGGCGGCGCGGGCCATGTGGGGTGCGTCCGGGGCGTCCCCGGCCAGCCGCAGGGCCACATAGGCCTCGATGGTCGCGGAGAGGTCGCTCGGTCCGCCGTAGAAGGTGTTCCAGGTGCCGTCACCCAGTTGCTCGCCCCGGATGAAGAGGGCGGCGGCGCGGGTGGTCTCCGGGTCCTGGATGCCCAGGAACTGGCGCAGGAGCAGGTCCTCGGCGTCCATCGTGACGTTGGTGGCGAGGTCCCCCTTCCACCAGCCCTGCTCGTCCTGTCTGCCGAGAAGGTGCTCCACGGAGCTTTCGGCGGCCCGCCGCGCTGCGGCGAGCACCTCGTCCGGGGCGAGGGTCGTGCGGTCCGGATGTCCTGTCGTGGTCGCGGAGAGTTCCGCGGCCCCGGCGGGTCCGTCAGTCGTCGCTGTCATGAGCTTCCCCTTACGTGCAGTGGTTTCTCTGCTGTGCTGGGGTCTCCGTCGGCCGACGCCCCGGGCGGGGCGTCGGCCGGCGACTGCGCGTCATATACGGGTGCTGGTCATCTCTTCCGCACCACCACGAAGTCCGCGAGCGCGGTGAGCTGCGCCCGTACCTGATGTGGCATGTCGACACCGTGCAGCGCCTCGATGGCGACCGCGTGCTGCCGACGGGCTTCCTGGGCGGTCCACTCGCGGCCGCCCGCCTCCTCGATGAGCGCCGCGCGGGCGGCGAACTCCTCCTCGGAGAAGCTGTCGAAGTCGTTGCTCTTGGCGTCGGCGGCGAGCAGCTCCCCGAGCCGCTCGGAGGCCGGACCGCCCGCGGCGAGCGCGGCGACGACCGGGAGGGACTTCTTGCGCTGGCGCAGGTCGCTCCAGGTCTGCTTGCCGGTGGCCTCCGGGTCGCCCCAGATACCGAGCAGGTCGTCGACGGCCTGGAAGGCGAGGCCCAGGTGGTAGCCGTACGCCTCCAGGGTGTCGGCGGTACGGTCGTCGGCGCCGCCGAGCACCGCGCCGATGGAGACCGCGCAGGCCAGCAGGGCGCCGGTCTTGTTGCCCTCCATCTCCAGGCACTCCTCGACGGTGACCCGCTCGCGGTGCTCGTAGGAGATGTCCTGGGCCTGCCCGTCGATGAGCTTGCGGGTGGCCGAGGTCAGCCGGCGGGCCGCGCGGCCCGCCTCGACCGTGCCCAGCTCCAGCAGCAGGTCGTAGGCGAGGGCGAAGAGCGCGTCGCCGACCAGGATCGCCTGGGCGGGGCCGTGCACCTTCCATACGGTGTCGCGGTGGCGGCGCTGTTCGTCGCCGTCCATCAGGTCGTCGTGCAGCAGCGAGAAGTTGTGCACGAGTTCGACGGCGACGGCGCCGGGGACGCCCGCCTCGGCGGGGGCGCCGGCCGCCTCGGCCGACAGCAGGGCGAGCGCGGGGCGCACGGCCTTGCCGCCGTCACCGTCCGCGGGCCGTCCCTCGGCGTCGATCCAGCCGAAGTGGTAGGCCGCGACGGTGTCCATGGGCGGCGCCAGCCGGTCCACGGCGGCCCGCAGCACCGGCGCTGACAGGGCTCGTCCGCGCTCCAGAAGCGCGGTGACGTCCGTGGTCTGGTCCACGGTGTCGGAAGCCGGATTCGCCGGGGTCACTGACTCTCCTCTTGTTCCGGTGGTACTGCTCATGCCGCCTCCTGCAGCGGATGTCCTTGGGGGCGGCCGAGGTCGTGGAGGGCCGCGTCGGCGGCCTGGGAGCCGCTGCGCACGGCACCCTCCATCGTCGCGGGCCAGCCGGTGTCGGTCCAGGCTCCCGACAGGTGCAGCCCGGCCGCCCGCGTACGGGGGCCGGGGCGCAGCCGGCCGGTGCCCGGGGCGGGCGCGAAGGTGGCGGTGCGCTCGCGGGTGACGAAGAAGTCCCGGATGCCCGCGCCGCGTGCGGCGGGCAGCAGCCGCTCCAGCTCGGGGAGGTAGCGCTCCCGCAGCTCGGCGACGGGCAGGTCGATCTCGTCCTGGGCGGCGGACTGGGAGACCGCCAGATACTGGCCGGGGCCCTGCAGCCCCGAGGAGTGCGTACGGTCGAAGACCCACTGGACCGGGGAGCCGATCGCGGCGAAGAACGGGCGGCGCAGCACCTTGCGGTCGTAGATCACGTGCACGTTGAGGATGGGCGCGTTGTCGATGTCGAGCAGCAGGTCCGGCTCGTCCAGGGCGCCGGCGGGCAGCAGGTCGTGGGTCTCGTGCTGGGGCACGGCGAGGACGACGGTGTCGGCGGTGAGCCGCTCCCCCGCCGTCTCGACGCTCCAGCGGCCGTCCTCGGTACGGGTGAGGGACCCCGCCTTGGCGCGCAGCTCGGTGCGGACGCCCGCGGTGTCCAGGGCCTTGCGGGCGAGGGTGTCGTGCAGTTCGCCGAGCGGCACGGTGGCCCAGCCGATGTCGGCGGCGCCGGGTTCGGAGAGCAGGCCGGTCTTGAAGACCTTCGCGGCGAGCGCCATGGAGGCGTTCGGCGCGGTGGCGTTCAGGGTGGCGACGCCGACGAGGTCCCAGAGGGCCTCGACGGTGCGGTCGGACTGGCCGTGCCGCTTCAGCCAGGTGGCGAAGTCGATCTCGTCGAGGGCCGGGTCGGCGGGGTCGAGGCGGCCGAGCGCGAGGGCGGCGCGGCCGACGTTCGCCTTCTCCGCGAGGGAGAGGTGCGGATAGGCGGCGAGCCCTCCGGCGAGGTGCAGCGGTACGGGCAGCCCGGTGCGGCGGATCCGGCCGAGGCGGGGTCCGGCGGCGCGGCCGATGTCCAGGACGGGGACGTCCAGACGGTCCTGGAGGGGGGCGAGGTGGGCGCCGTCGATGCGGTCGAGGAACCAGCGGTAGCCGGTGCAGCAGCGCAGGTAGACGTGCTGTCCGTTGTCGACGGTGAGGTCGCCGCGCTGGAAGGAGAAGGCGAGGCCGCCGAGGCGGGGCCGCCCTTCCAGCAGGGTGACGTCGAGTCCGGCGTCGGCGAGGCGGAGGGCCGCCGTGATGCCGGCCAGTCCGCCGCCGACGACGACCGCGACGGGGCGCGGTGTCTCGTCGCTCATGCCTGCCCCTCTCGCCGGGCCGTCACCGGTCGCCGGGTCGTCCCGGTAGAGATCGTCGCAGTCGTGGACGCGTGCGGCCACCCGAGGGTTGACCGGGCGCCCGGCCCGCCGGAACGCATCAGGCTCGCCCCCGGGAGGTCAGCCGGGAGACATGGCGGGCGTCCAGGCCGGAGAGGCCGCGCACCGCGACGTACGCCTTCTCGTGGCCGGGCAGCGAGACCCGGCCGCGCAGCACGGCCTCCGGGTCGCGCTCGATCCGGTCCAGCAGGCGGCGGTAGATCCCGGCCATGGCGGCGACACAGGCGCCGCTGCGGCGGTCCAGCATGGGCAGCAGGCGGTATCCCTCGGCGAAGAGGGTCCGGGCCCGGCGGACCTCGAAGTGGATCAGGCCCGCGAAGTCGGAGCCGGGCGGCGGGGTGGTGCGGTGGAAGCCGGCGGAACAGCCGAATTTGGCCAGGTCGTCGGCGGGGAGGTAGGTGCGCCCGTTGCCGGCGTCCTCGCGGACGTCGCGCAGGATGTTGGTGAGCTGGAGGGCGAGGCCGAGGGTGTCGGCGTACTCGGAGGCCCGCTCGGCGCCGGGTGCGCCCGGTTCCGTGCCGAAGACCCCGAGGCTGAGGCGGCCGATGGCACCGGCGACGCAGCGGCAGTAGGTCTTCAGGTCGTCCCAGGTCTCGTACGTGGCGCCGCGGACGTCCATCAGGACGCCGTCGATCAGCTCGTCGAGGCCTTCCAGCGGCAGCGGGAAGCGGCGGGCGGCGTCGGCGAGGGCGACGGCCACCGGGTCGGTGTCGTCCTCCTCGACCTTGCCGTGCCGGATCCGGTCGAGCAGTTCGCGGGTGCTCTCCAGCCGGGTCCGCTTGGTCGCCGGGTCCAGCTCGCCGTCACCGATGTCGTCGACGCGACGGGAGAAGGCGTACAGCGCCGACATGGCCTGCCGCTTCTCGTACGGCAGCAGCCTGATGCCGTAGGCGAAGTTGCGGGCCTGCTGCCCGGTGACGGCCTCGCAGTAACTGTATGCGGCCTGGACCGGCGGCGACATGTGCGTCGTCTGTCCCTCCACGGTCAAGCTCACCTCTCTCTACGCGCTCTTCGCAGGACGACTGCGACTTCGCGCAGCATGCTCGGCTTGGTGGGCTTGGGCGGCCCCGGCAGTACGTCGAACCCGGCGGCCGAGATCGCGGTGAGGGCGGAGCGTCCGCCGCCGACGAAACCGGCGAGCAGGATCCTGAGCCTGCCGTCGACGCTGCCCACGAGGGGGGTGCCCTCGTTCAGCAGCTCGCTCGCGCGTTCGGATTCGTACGCGATCAGGGCGCGGACCGAGGCGCCGGCGGTGGGTCGGGCCAGGTCGGCCTCGGTGACACGGAAGCGGTCCATGTCCTCGGCGGGCAGATAGATCCGGTCGCGGGCGAGGTCCTCGGCCACGTCCTGCAGGTGCTCGACGATCTGGAGCGCCGTGCAGACCGCGTCGGAGCGGCGGACCCGTTCCGGGCTGGTGGTGCCGGTGAGGGCGAGGACCAGGCGGCCGACCGGGTTGGCGGAGAGCTCGCAGTAGGCGGCCAGCTCCTCGTAGGTGCCGTAGCGGCGGACCTTCTGGTCCTGCCGGTTGGCCTCGATCAGCCCGAGGAAGGGTTCGGGGGTGAGCGCGCGGCGCCGCACGGTGGGGCGCAGGGCGCTCATCAGGGGGTGGTGCGGCTCCTGGCCGGTGGCGGCGAAGACCCGGTGCAGGTCGGCTTCGAGGGCGTCGAGCATGGCGAGCCGGTCGTCGCTCTGCTCGGGCTCCAGGCCCAGGTGGCGGGCGTCGGCACCGCCGGGGGCGAGGTCGCCGTCACCGATGTCGTCGACGAGCCGGGCGAAGCCGTAGACCGCCATCAGGTCGTCGCGCCAGGCGCGGGGCAGGAAGAAGGGGGCCACGGGGAAGTTCTCGTCCGCGGCCTTGCCGAGGGTGGCGTCGCCGGTGCGCGCCTGCGGGGTGGAGGTCACTGCGGACCGCCCGGCGCGGGGACGGCGGGACCACGTCGGAGCTGGAGATTTTCCGTCATTGCCGTCACATCTCCCGTTCTACACTGCTGACCCAAAACATCCCTTTTCGGACACGCCGCTCGTTCTTCCGAGTGCACTGCGGCACAGCGGGCGGAGCGCCGGGGGCGTATCGCCCCACTTGCCATGAATCAGCACCGCTACAGCCTACGTTGTGCAGCTCACAGGGGTGCGGCGGGGTGGAGCGGCCCGCGGCGGCGGCAGGGTGCCGCACGTCAACCTTCTCCGTACGTCGGCGGGTTGACGTCATCCGCCGGGAGGAGATCACCCCCGGAGGCGTACTGCGGGGGGCCTCCGCCGGGCCGTGCAACGCCCCGCACACCGCTGCGGCCCCCACCGGAACGGTCCGGCGGAGGCCACAGTGGCTGGGAAACTACTTGCCCGTCTCGCGTTCGTACGCCTTGAGGACTTCCTCGGTGGGGCCGTCCATCAGCAGCTCGCCCTTCTCCAGCCAGAGCGCGCGGTCGCAGGTGTCCCTGATCGACTTGTTGTTGTGGCTGACCAGGAAGACCGTGCCCGCCTCCTTGCGGAGTTCACGGATCCGCGCCTCGGAGCGGACGCGGAACTTGTGGTCACCCGTGGCCAGCGCCTCGTCGATCATGAGGACGTCGTGGTTCTTGGCGGCGGCGATGGAGAAGCGCAGCCGCGCCGCCATGCCGGAGGAGTACGTGCGCATCGGAAGGGTGATGAAGTCCCCCTTCTCGTTGATGCCGGAGAAGTCCACGATCTCCTGGTAGCGGGAGCGGATCTCGGCCTGGGACATGCCCATGGCCAGGCCGCCCAGCACCACGTTGCGCTCACCGGTCAGGTCGCTCATCAGCGCCGCGTTCACACCGAGCAGCGAGGGCTGCCCGTCGGTGTAGACCCGGCCGGACTCCGTCGGCAGCAGACCGGCGATGGCCCGCAGCAGTGTCGACTTGCCGGAGCCGTTGGTGCCGATGAGGCCGATGGCCTCGCCCCGGTAGGCGGTGAAGGAGACGCCGCGCACGGCGTGCACCTTCCTGACCCCGCGCTGCTCGCCCTTGCCGCGGCGCAGCATCCGGCTCAGCGCCGCGGTGGCGCTGCCCCGGCCGCCCCCACCGCCGTTGACCCGGTAGACGATGTGGACGTCATCGGCGATGACCGTGGGAGTCCGTCCCTGCGTGTTGTCCTCAGCCACGGCCGTACCGTTCCTCTGCCTTCCAGAAATACACGAATCCCACGGCGCCCAGCAGCAGGGCCCAGCCGAGGCCGACGGCCCAGACGTGGTCCGGCAGGTTCTCGGAGCCGTATCCGTCGATCATGGCGAAGCGGACCAGGTCCATGTAGACGGCCGCCGGGTTGTACTGGAGCACGTCGGCGATCCACTGCGGCTTGTCCTTGAGCATCACCGGGATGGAGAACATGACGCCCGAGGCGTACATCCAGGTGCGCATGATGAACGGCATCAGCTGCGCGAGGTCGGGGGTCTTGGAGCCGAGCCGCGCCATGATGAGGGCGAGGCCGGTGTTGAAGACGAACTGGAGGATCAGGGCGGGGATCACCAGGAGCCACGAGAGCGAGGGGTAGCTGCCGAAGATGATGGCCACCGTGACCAGCACGATCATCGAGAAGAGCAGCTGCTGGAGCTGCTGGAGCGAGAACGAGACGGGGAGCGAGGCCCGGGGGAAGTGGAGGGCCCGGACCAGTCCGAGGTTGCCGGAGATCGACCGGACTCCCGCCATCACGGAGCTCTGGGTGAAGGTGAAGACGAAGACGCCGGTGACGAGGAACGGCACGAAGACGTCGTCGGGGATCCCCTCCCTGGTCCCCAGGATCAGTCCGAAGATCAGGTAATAGACACAGGCGTTCAGGAGAGGGGTGACCACCTGCCACAGCTGGCCCAGTTTGGCCTGGCTGTACTGAGCGGTCAGCTTCGCCCTGGAGAAGGCCAGGATGAAATGTCGCCGGCCCCAGAGCTGTCGCACGTATTCGAACAGCCCGGGCCGGGCACCGCTCACGGTCAGGCCGTACTTGGCGGCCAGCTGAGCCGGGCCGAGGCCCTCGTCGGCGGACGGCGGGGTCCCGAGGGCTACCCCACCGTCGTGGGTCGTGTCACTCACAAGTTGAAACTCTCGTCTTCACGCGCAGCCAGTCGCGGGCGCGGCTCAGGCGGACAGGTTCCGGAAAGAAAATACGCCTCATGGTCTCAGAGGACAGAGTCTCAGATGACCGGAGGTCGGCCCAGCCTCGTCAGCCGCCACACCGTACGCCACTTCATCGGGCGGCGGGGTCCGCAGGGCGTCGACCAGCCTTCCCGGAAACCGCCGAACCAGGCCTTCAGCGCGGGCGGCGACGGGCGCCTGACCAGGGTGAGCAGCAGCCAGACCCCCAGGTAGAGCGGGATCAGCGGGGCGGGCAGATTGCGGCGGGCCAGCCAGACCCGGTTCCGGGCCACCATGCGGTGGTAGACCGCGTGCCGGGAGGGGGCCGTGGTGGGGTGGTGCAGCACCAGGTCCGCGCGGTAGTCGATCATCCAGCCCGCGTCCAGCGCCCGCCAGGCGAGGTCGGTCTCCTCGTGGGCGTAGAAGAACTCCTCGGGCAGCGGGCCGACCTCGGCGAGGACCTTGGTGCGTACGGCGTTGGCGCCGCCGAGGAAGGTCGTGACCCGCGAGGAGCGCAGCGGGTCGGCCGCCCGGAGCCGGGGCACGTGCCGGCGCTGGGTGGTGCCCGTGTCGGGGTCGGTGATCCGGAAGGTGAGGATGCCGAGCCCCGGGTCCGACTCGAACGCCCGCCGGCACAGCTCGGCGGTGCCCCGGTCGGGCAGCAGCCCGTCGTCGTCGAGGAAGAGCAGGGCGTCCACCTCGGCGCCGGAGGGGCCGAACGCCTCGATGCCGATGTTCCGGCCGCCGGGGATGCCCAGGTTCTCGGGCAGTTCCACGGTCCGCACCCCGGGCGGGAGGTCCGGGACCGGGGCGCCGTTGCCGACCACCACGACCTCGATCCGGTCCCCGTCCTGGGCGGCGACCGAATCGAGGAGGGCGCGGAGTTCGTCCGGGCGGTTGCCCATGGTGATGATCACCGCGCCCAGTTTCATGGCTGGGGTCACTTCAGCCTGCTGGACGCCAGGACGGAGACGAGGTGCAGCAGGGTCTGCAGCAGCGCGATCCCGGCCAGGACGGCCGTGGCCAGGCGGGTGTAGAAGAGGTCGCCGCCGATGGTGTCGACGATCGCCACCAGCAGGATCAGCAGCGAGGCCTCGATCCCGAGGATCAGCCGGTGGAACTTGAGCGCTCCGGCCGCCCGGCGGGCCAGTGCCATGCCGGACGAGCGCGGCTCGGAGGCCGACTCCTTGACCGGCGGCAGCCCTCCCTGGTGGCGGGCCACCCCGACCAGGTCCGTCTCGGCCTTGATCAGGATCGCGCCGAGGGCGGCCAGGGTGCCGAGGAAGGCCCAGAGCCAGTCCGTCCGGCCCTCGCCCCAGATGTCCGCGGCGCGCAGGCCGAGGCCGACGAGGACCGCAGCGTCGCAGAGGTAGGCCGCGACCCGGTCCAGGTAGATCCCGCTGAGGGAGTACTGCTTCTTCCAGCGGGCCAGCTCGCCGTCCACACAGTCGAACAGCAGGTAGAGCTGGACCATCAGCACACCGAGCAGGGCGCCCGGGATGCCCGGCACCAGGAGGGCCGGGGCGGCGAGGACGGCGGCCAGGGTCATGACGTACGTGACCTGGTTCGGCGTCACCCGGGTGTTCACCAGGTAGCGGTCCACCCGCAGGGAGACCTCGCGCATGTACAGCCGCCCGGCCCAGTGCTCGCCGCTGCGCCGGTCCTTCACCCCGGCCGGGTGCACGACCGGGCGGAGTTCAGCTACTGATGGTCTTGGCATAGTCGGCGTACGCGTCCCTGATCTGGTCGGTGGACAGGTTGAGGTGCTCCAGGACCGTGAAGCGCCCGGGGCGCGTCTGCGGCGCGTAGTCGACGGCCCGGACGAACTCGTCCACGGTGAACCCGATCTCCTCGGGCAGGACCGGCAGGCCGTGGCGGCGCAGTATCGATGCCATCAGGAGGGACTCCTGGTGGGCACCGCGCAGATGCATGGCGAAGCAGGCGCCGAGGCCGACCTGCTCGCCGTGGCTGGCCGCGCGCTGGGGGTAGAGCAGGTCGAAGGCGTGGTTGATCTCGTGGCAGGCGCCGGAGGCCGGACGCGAGTCCCCCGCGACCGACATCGAGATGCCGGTCAGCACGAGCCCCTCGGCCAGCACCTTGAGGAAGGAGTCGTCACCGACCCCGCCCGGGTGGCGCAGCACGGCCTCGCCGGCCTGGCGGGCCATCGCGGCCGCGAGACCGTCGATCTCCTCGCCGTTGACCTCGTGCGCCAGCTCCCAGTCGGCGACGCAGGAGATGTTGGAGATCGCGTCCCCGATGCCGGAGCGGACGAACCGGACCGGCGCCTCACGGATCACGTCGAGGTCGATGACCACGGCGATCGGGGTGGGCACCCCGTAGGAGCCGCGCCCATTGTCGTTGTCCAGCGTGGCGACCGGCGAGCAGAGGCCGTCGTGCGAGAGGTTCGTCGCGACGGCGACCATGGGCAGCCCGACCCGCGCCGCGGCGTACTTCGCCACGTCGATGATCTTGCCGCCGCCGAGGCCCACCACGGCGTCGTAACGGTTGCCCTTGATGCCGTCCGCGAGCTTCACCGCGGAGTCGATCGTCCCGTCGGAGACGGGGTACCAGTCGGCGCCCGGCAGGTCCGGGGCGAGCCGCTCCTTGAGGGCGCGCCCGGAGCCGTCACTGATCGCGACGGCGAGCCGGCCGGAGGAGGAGATCCGCTGATCGGCCAGGAGACCCGCCAGATCGTCCATGGCGCCGCGCCGGATGTCGACGACGACCGGGGACGGAATGAGCCGGGTCAGTACTGGCACGCGATTTCACGGCCCTTCTTCAGGTCGTCGTGGTTGTCGATCTCGACCCAGGTCACGGTGCCGATGGGGGCCACGTCGACGGTGAAGCCGCGGTTGGCCAGCTCCTGGTAGCCGTCCTCGTAGTAGAGGTCGGGGTCGCGCTCGAAAGTGGTCTTCAGCGCGTCCGCCAGCTCCTCGGCGGCCTCTCCCTCGATGAGGGTGACGCCGATGTACTCGCCGGTGGCGGAGGCCGGGTCCATCAGCTTGGTGATGCGCTGGACGCCCTTGCCCTCCTCGACTATGACCTTCATCTCCTCGTCCGCGAGGGTCTTCTCGGTGTCGAGGGCGAGGATGATCTTCTGGCCCTTGCCGCGGGCCTCCAGGAGGGTCTTCTCGACGGAGACCGGGTGGACGGTGTCGCCGTTGGCGAGGATCACGCCGCGCTTGATGACGTCACGGGCGCACCACAGGGAGTAGGCGTTGTTCCACTCCTCGGCCTTGTCGTTGTCGATGAGCGTGATGGTGAGGCCGTACGTGGCCTCCAGCTCGGCCTTGCGCGCGTAGACGGCTTCCTTGCGGTAGCCGACGACGATCGCGACCTCGGTCAGTCCGACCGCCGCGAAGTTGGCGAGGGTGAGGTCGAGGACCGTCTTGTCGCCGTCGACAGGGACGAGCGCCTTGGGGAGCGTGTCCGTGTAGGGGCGCAGACGTCGTCCTGCACCGGCTGCCAGTACGAGGCCGATCATGCGAGTTCTCCTTCGTCGTGTACGGCGGGGGCCGAGGAGGACACCCAGAAGCGGATGGACTCCACGAGCACCACCAGAGCCACGGCCACCGCGAGGGCGGTGAGCGCGGTGGTGAAACCTGAGGCGTGGGTGAGTACGGCGGCGAGGACGGCCACCAGCGCGGTGCGGCCCTCGTGTCCACCGATCGTCCGCACCAGCCACCGGGGCGGCGCGCCGGTGCCACCGCGGATGCGGTACACCGTGTCGTAGTGATGGTAGGCGACGGCCGAAACCAGTCCGAAGGCCGCGGGAACGGCGTGGGGGACGTCACTGCGCGCGGCCAGCACCAGGATCGTGACGTACTCGGCGGCCCGGAAGACCGGCGGCACCAGCCAGTCCAGCGCGCCCTTGAGCGGGCGGGCGACGGCGAGGCCGGAGAGGAGCACGTACACCCCGGCGGCGGCGACGGTGAGCCAGCTGCCGTACGGGAGGAAAAGCGCCGAGCCGACCATCACGAGCGCCCCGAGCAGGGCCGCGGCGGGGACCGTGAACGCGCCCCGGAGGCCGGGGGCGACGGCGGCGACGGCCTGGGCGAGCGGTCCCGAGTCGGCCAGGTCCGCCAGGGCCTGCGCGGCCCGGTCGGTGCGCCGGGCCTTGCGGGTCAGCGAGCGCAGCAGGCGGCCCGCCGTGGTGTAGCAGGCGGCGAGGGAGCAGCCGACGAGCAGGGCGTAGAAGACGATGCGCGGGGTGGTCAGAGCCGTGAGCACGGCGATCATGGCCCAGCGCTCACCGATCGGCAGCACGATCATCCGGCGCGCCCAGACCGTCCAGCCGACGCTGTCGAGCTTGTTGGAGAGGGCGGCGGTGGGGCTGGTGTTGGCGACCGCGTCGTGGTTGGCCTCGTTGAACGAGAAGTCCACGACATGGCGGCAGGCCTGGAGGACCATCGCGCCGAGCGCCAGGGTCCAGACGTCGTCACCGCCGCGTACGGCGCCGATGGCGAGGCCCGCGTAGAACGCGTACTCCTTGGCCCGGTCGAAGGTGGCGTCCAGCCAGGCGCCCATCGTGGAGTACTGCAGCGAGTAGCGGGCGAGCTGCCCGTCGGTGCAGTCGAGCACGAAGGAGACCAGGAGCAGGAGCCCGGCCGCGATGTAGCCGCCGCGGGTTCCGGTGGCCGCCGCGCCCGCCGCGATGAGCGCGGTGACCAGGGACGCGGTGGTGACCTGGTTGGGGGTGAGGCCCCGGCGGGCGCACCAGCGGGCGATGTAGCGGGAGTAGGGGCTGATGCAGAAGGTGGTGAAGAACCCGTCGTGGGCCTTGACCGCGCTGCGCAGCCGTACCGCCTCGTCGTCGACCGAGGTGAGCCCGGCCACGGCGGCGGCCTCCTGCTCGGCGTCGGCGGGGACGGCCGCGACCAGGGAGCCGAGTGCGGGGCGGTGTACGGGGGTGCCCTCGGCCTCCAGCGCGGCGGCGATGCGGCCGGGGAGGGTGGGGTCCTCGGGTGCCGCGTCGGCCACGGGGGCGGCCGTCCGACCGGTCGCCCGGCCGTCCGCCGGCTCCGCGCCGGTCTCCGCTCCGGTTTCCGGGGCGGCTTCCGGTGCGGCGGTGGGGGCCCCGGCGACTACCGCCGCGGTGGTGCGCTGCAGGGCGCGCACCAGGGCCGGGCGGGCCTCCGCCTGGGCGGTGAGCGCGCCGGCGACGGCGGCGGCGGGGAAGCGCGGGTCGGTCAGTCCGAGCCGCAGCGCGTGGACGTGGCCCACGAAGCGCGGGTCGACGAGGGCGACCCGGCGGCCGGCCGGGACGGCGGCGAGGAGTGCTGCGGCGTCACCGGCGTCGGCGGCGGTGAGCACGTCGAAGCCCAGGGACCGCAGGTCGTCCGCGAGCGACGAGCCGGGTACCGGCGTACCGGTGAGGATGGCGGTCGACAGACGAACTCACTCCTTGGCACTGACGGGGTGGACGACACACGGCAGCACGGCCACGAGGCGGGCCGGCGGCATGTCGGCTGAGGTTATCGGATGTACGGAAGGGCGAGTTCACCACCCGTTTGTGCGCCGTTCGGGTGGTCATGGTCGGCCCGGTTCCGTCCGCGATCATCATCGACGATCGATGCCCCGCCCCACAAACCGCGCGCGGGTCACGGCCGCAGGGGCCCTTAGGCTGGCCGACATGACATGGCTGATCACAGGCGGGGCGGGATACATCGGGGCACACGTGGCGCGGGCCATGGCCGCGGCGGGAGAGCGGGTCGTGGTGCTCGACGACCGCTCCTCGGGGGTCGTCGAGCGGCTGCCGGACACCGTCACGCTGGTGGAGGGCCGGATCGCGGACCGGGCGCTGCTGGACCGGGTGCTCGCCGAGCACCCGGTGAGCGGTGTGGTGCACCTCGCGGCGAAGAAGCAGGTCGGTGAGTCGGTGGAGCGGCCGCTGCTGTACTACCGGGAGAACGTCGCCGGGCTGGGGGTGCTGCTGGAGGCCGTGGTCGCGGCGGGGGTGCGGCGCTTCCTCTTCTCGTCGTCGGCGGCCGTCTACGGCGTACCGGATGTGGATCTGATCACGGAGGAGACGCCGTGCCTGCCGATCAACCCGTACGGGGAGACCAAGCTCGCGGGTGAGTGGCTGGTGCGGGCGGCCGGGAGGGCACACGGAATCTCCACCGCCTGTCTGCGGTACTTCAACGTGGCGGGCGCGGCCGGGCCCGAGCTGGCGGACACCGGGGTCTTCAACATCGTCCCGATGGTCTTCGACCGGCTGACGCGCGGCGAGGCCCCCCGGATCTTCGGCGCCGACTACCCGACGCCCGACGGCACCTGCGTCCGCGACTACATCCATGTGGCCGACCTGGCCGAGGCCCATCTCGCCGTCGCGCGGAAGCTGGCCGGGCGCGAGGGCGGCGACCTGACGCTGAACGTCGGCCGGGGCGAGGGCGTCTCGGTACGGGAGCTGGTCGACGTGATCCGCGAGGTGACCGGGTACCCGGTGGAGCCGGTGGTCGAACCGCGGCGGGCCGGGGACGCGCCGAGGGCGGTGGCGTCGGACGCGCTGATGGTCCGGGAGCTGGGGTGGACGGCCCGCCGGGACGTCCGCTCGATGGTGGAGTCGGCGTGGGAGGGGTGGTGCCTGCGTCATCCCCAGGCCCGCCCCGGGACCCGTAGATGATCACCTCATCGCTCTGACCTGCGGAACGTTTCCGCAGGTCAGAGCATATGACAACGGTGTTCAGTACCGTGTTGCCCGATACCCCCCACCCGTAGTTCACTGGGCCGCGTCGGGCGGTTTCGCCCCGGCGCTGTCGCAGGGACCTGGAGGCGTTTCGCATGGGGGCTGGCCACGACCACGGGCACACGCACGGCGGACCGCCCCCGACCGGAACGGCGGCCGCCGCCTACCGGGGCAGGCTCCGCGTCGCCCTGACGATCACGCTGAGCGTGATGGTCATGGAGATCGTCGGCGGGGTGCTCTCCGACTCGCTCGCTCTGATCGCGGACGCCGCCCACATGGCCACCGACGCCCTGGGCCTCGGGATGGCGCTGCTCGCCATCCACTTCGCCAACCGCCCCGCCGGGCCGAACCGCACCTTCGGCTTCGCCCGTGCCGAGATCCTGGCGGCGCTCGCCAACTGCCTGCTGCTGCTCGGCGTGGGCGCCTTCCTGATCTTCGAGGCGGTCGACCGGTTCATCACCCCGGCCGAGACGAAGGGCGGCCTGGCGATCATGTTCGCGGCCGTCGGCCTGGTGGCCAACATCGTCTCCCTCTCCCTGCTGATGCGCGGGCAGAAGGAGAGCCTGAACGTGCGCGGCGCCTATCTGGAGGTGATGGCGGACACCCTGGGCTCGGTGGCGGTGATCGTCTCGGCGGGCATCATCATGGCGACCGGCTGGCAGGCCGCCGACCCGATCGCCTCCCTGGTGATCGGCCTGATGATCGTCCCCCGCACGGTGAAGCTGCTGCGGGAGACCCTGAACGTGCTGCTGGAGGCGGCGCCCAAGGGGGTGGACATGGCGGAGGTACGGGCGCACATCACGGCACTCCCCGGCGTCCTGGGCGTCCACGACCTGCACGCCTGGACGATCACCTCGGGGATGCCGGTGCTCTCGGCCCATGTGGTGGTGCGCCAGGAGATGCTGGACTCGATAGGGCACGAGAAGGTGCTCCACGAGCTGCAGGGCTGCCTCGGGGACCACTTCGACGTGGAGCACTGCACCTTCCAGCTGGAGCCGAGCGGTCACGCGGAGCACGAGGCGCGCCTCTGCCACTGAGGCCAAAGGAGCGGGCTGCCGCCGAGGGCCGGAGGACCGGGTCGGGGGCGGCGGCGGTGCTATGGTGGTCTCGCTGAGACGTTCGAGTCTCACGCGGACGTCCCGGACGGACCGGGAGCCTTTTCGACGGGCCCTTTCGAGAGGAGCTGAGGTTGATGACGGTCGCGACGACGCCTTCCCGGCGCGGCAATCGTTCTTCCCTCATCTCCCGGGTCTCCGGCTAGGTCCGCTTCTCTCCACCTCTCCTCCGGATCGAGTCGGGACCCTCAACACCTCAAGGGTTCCCCCGTTGACCGAGAACACCGACGCCTCGCGTACCGAGGCGTTCTTCACCCTGCACCACCGTCTCCCCCGGCAGAGCCCCGGCTCCGACACCACCACGCGCCGGCTGCTCGCCCAGGCCGGTCCGCTCCCCGACCGTCCGCGCGTCCTCGACCTGGGCTGCGGTCCGGGCCGCGCCTCCCTGCTGCTCGCCGCCGAGGCGGGCGCCGAGGTGACCGCGGTCGACCTGCACCAGCCGTTCCTGGACGAGCTGCGTGAGGCGGCCGACGCGCGCGGTCTGGGCGACCGCATCCGTACGGTCCGGGCCGACATGGGCGACCTCACCGGCCCCGCCTTCCCGGCGGGCTCCTTCGACCTGATCTGGGCCGAGGGGTCGGCGTACTGCATCGGCTTCGCCACCGCCGTACGCGACTGGCAGCGGCTGCTGGCCCCCGGCGGCACGATGATGATCTCCGAGTGCGTCTGGACCACGGACGCGCCCTCGGCCGGGGCGCGCGCCTTCTGGGACCGCAACGGCTCCCTGCGCACCCTGCCCGGGACCACGGCGGCGGCCGTCGCGGCGGGCTGCACGGTCCACGCGGTGCTGCTCCAGCCCGACAGCGACTGGGACGCGTACTACGGGCCGCTCGCCGAGCGGGTGGCGAGCGCCGACCCGGCGGTTCCCGGTATGGAGTGGGCGCTCGCGGCCACCCGTGAGGAGCTGGCCGTACGGCGTGCGCACGGCGCGGAGTACGGCTACGCCGCGTACGTGCTCCGCCCGGCCGACCCCCGCTGGACCACCCGGCCGGAGACGGCCGCGGACCGGGAGGCGGTGCACGCGGTGAACGCCGCCGCGTTCCCGACCCGGGACGAGGCCGACCTGGTGGACGCCCTGCGGGCCGACGCCGGGGCCTGGCTGCCGGAGCTGTCGTACGTCGCGGAGGCTCCGGACGGGTCCGTGGCGGCGTACGCGCTGCTGACCCGGTGCCGGATCGGGGACGCCCCGGCGCTCGCGCTGGCCCCGGTGGCCACCTCTCCCGCCTACCAGCGGCAGGGGGCCGGACAGGCGGTGGTGCGGGCGGCGCTCGATGCGGCCCGGGTGCGCGGGGAAGCGCTGGTGGTGGTGCTCGGTGAACCCGAGTACTACGCGCGCTTCGGTTGCGTACCCGCTTCCACCTACGGGATCCGGCCAGGTTTCGAGGTGCCGGACGAGGCGATGATGGCACTGGTGCTGGACGATTCCGTCCCGGTTCCGACCGGCATGATCCGTTATCCGGTCGCCTTCGGGGTCTGAAACACCGTCCGCCCCGCCGCGCACACCCCGTGCGGCGGGGCGGACATGCCCGGACCCGAAGTACGGACAAGCGGCTTTTGTACGGCAGACTTGGCCGGACTCGAGGGGTCCGGCGCACGAGGCCGGGAACCAAAGCGAAGGATGGGTATGCCGACCACACCAGCCACCGCGACGCACAGCTCGTCGAACGGCACCGCAGAAGCGATCATGCTCGAACTGGTCGACGAGAACGGCACCACCATCGGCACCGCGGAGAAGCTGGCGGCCCACCAGGCCCCCGGGCAGCTGCACCGCGCGTTCTCCGTCTTCCTCTTCGACGAGCAGGGACGGCTGCTGCTCCAGCGCAGGGCGCTCGGCAAGTACCACTCCCCCGGTGTCTGGTCCAACACCTGCTGCGGGCACCCCTACCCGGGCGAGGCCCCCTTCGCGGCGGCCGCCCGGCGTACGTACGAGGAGCTGGGGATCGCGCCCTCGCTGCTCGCGGAGGCCGGCACGGTCCGCTACAACCACCCGGACCCGGCATCGGGCCTGGTGGAGCAGGAGTTCAACCACCTGTTCGTGGGGATGGCCCAGAAGGAGCCGGCGCCGGACCCGGAGGAGGTCGGGGAGACGGCCTTCGTGACGGCGGCGGAGCTGGCGGAGCGGCACGCCGAGGCGCCCTTCTCGGCCTGGTTCATGACGGTGCTGGACGCGGCGCGCCCGGCGATCCGCGAGCTGACGGGGCCGTCCGCGGGCTGGTGACCCGGGCGCCGGCGCACCGGCTCCCGCGCCGGTGGCGTACGTGTCTCCGCGGCCGGGTGCGTGCTTCCTCGCGCGCCGGTCGCGTACGCACCCTCGCGGTCATGTACGCACCCTCGCGCACGGGTCGCGTACCGGCCTCGCGCGGGTCGCTGACCTGCCCGCGCGCCGCTCGCGTCCGTACCGGGCGGTCAGAGCCTCGTCTTCAACGGCAGGGCGGCCCAGATGGTCTTGCCGCCGCTCGCGGTGTGCTCCACGTCGCAGCTGCCGCCCGCCTCGGCGGTGATCTCCTTGACCAGCAGCAGCCCGCGGCCGCCCGTCTGGGCGTAGTCCGTCTCCAGCGCGGTCGGGCGGTAGGGGTGGCTGTCCTCGACCGAGACCCTGACCCAGTCGGCGCCGATGGCCACCTCGACCGCCAGCTCCGGCGAGAGCAGCGCCGCGTGCTTGACGGCGTTGGTGACCAGCTCCGAGACGATCAGCAGCAGCCCCTGCAGGATGTCGTCCTCGATCGGCACGCCCTGGCGGCCGATGAGGTCGCGCACGGCGTGCCGGGCCTGGGGCACGGAGACGTCGACGGCGGGGGCGGTGAAACGCCACACCCCCTCGTACGACACGGGATCGGCAGGGGGGCTCCCTAGGCTCTCCATTGTCCGGCACCAGCTCTCACTCGCACTGCACTGACCGTCGAGTAAAGAGTGTTGGGAATGGCTTGGTCCGTACCGTGCCACTGATCGGAAATAGCTGCGTATCGGCGCTATTCGACCAAGGGTGCGCGGAACTGCCGGACAGGGGACTACTTCTGACCGTCTCCCGGGGCCTTGGGCGGACTGTCCGTAGCCGGGGCGGGTGCATCGAGCCGTCCGGCCCCCCGGTCGTCGGGCCGGTCGCCGCCCCGGTCGTCGAGCCGGTCCGACACCATGCTGACGATGCGCCGGCCGCCGATCCCGATGGCGATGAGTCCGAGGCCGTCGAAGAGCAGGGCCAGCGAGAAGAAGACACCGAGGACGTACAGGCTGCTGTGCGGCCAGTCGAACAGCACCAGCAGACCCAGCAGCAGCCCGAAGGCGCCTTGCAGCAGGGTCCAGCCCATCTGCGGCCCCCGGACGACCACGCTGCCGACCAGCCGGAACACCCCGCCGGTCAGGAAGAGCAGCGCCGCGAACATGGTCAGCGCCTCGGCGGTGCCCTCGGGATGCCGGATGACCACGACACCCGCGGCGAGGTTCAGGGCGGCGACCACGACACCGAGCCAGAAGTAGTTGGTGCCGCGCGACTCGATCGCGTGCGCCAGGGCGACGAGGCCGCCGATCAGCAGCAGCCAGCCGAAGAGCAGCATCGAGGTGAGGGTGGCGACGCCCGTGTAGATCAGCCCGACGACGCCCGCGATCACCAGCAGGGTGCCGAGGAAGGCGAGCCAGCCGAAACTGCGGCTCAGCTTTCTGCCCTCGGCGGCGGGGCCGTGTCCGGCCCCCTTGGCGACTCCGCGCCTACGGCCTCCGGCACTGGGTCCGTTCATCGACAGCTCCTCACGGTGCGTGTCCGCTTCGCGACCCCTTCTTGATCATAGGTTCGAACCGTACGGATAGCATCCGGCGCATGGACCGTACGGAACCCCAGCTGCTCAGCTCCGTGGACGGCGGTGTCGCCACCGTCGTGATCAGCCATCCCGCCAAGCGCAACGCCATGACCGCCGCGATGTGGCGCGGCCTGCCGGAGCTGCTGGAGCGGCTGGCCGCCGACCCGGCGGTCCGGGTGCTGGTGCTGACGGGCGCCGGGGACACCTTCTGCGCCGGGGCCGACATCTCCACGCTGCGGGAGAGCGCCGGAGAGGCCAGGGCGCTCGCGGTGGCGGCGGAGGAGGCGCTGGCGGCCTTTCCCCGGCCGACGCTCGCCGCCGTGCGCGGCTTCTGCGTGGGCGGCGGCAGCCAGCTCGCGGCCGCCTGCGATCTGCGGTTCGCGCAGGAGGGCGCCCTGTTCGGCGTGACGCCCGCCAAGCTCGGCATCGTCTACGCGTCCTCCTCCACCCGGCGGCTGGTCGCCCTGGTGGGCCCGGCCACGGCGAAGCACCTGCTCTTCTCCGGTGAGCTGATCGGCACGGAGCGGGCCCTGCGCACCGGGCTGGTGGACGAGGTGCTGCCGGACCGCGCCGGACTGGACGGGCGGGTGGCGGCGTACGCCGGTGTGCTGGCCTCGCGCTCCCAGCTGACGCAGGCGTCGGCCAAGGAGTTCGCGGCGGGGCGCCGGGACCGGGACGCGTACTGGACCGCCGAGGCACGCTCCAGCGGCGACACCGCGGAGGGGGTCGCCGCCTTCCTGGAGCGACGGGAGCCGAAGTTCACGTACACGACGGGAGGCGCGGGGCCCGCCGGGTGATGCGGGGCCCGCCGGGTGATGCGGCGCCCACCGGGTGATGCGGCGCCCACCGGGTCACGCGGCCGATCGGGCCCTCCGGGGGCGATACCGGGCCGTGCCCAGGTTCTCGCCGGGCGCTACCGGGCCGTACCCCCGGTTCTCGCCGGGCCCTGCCGGGTGATGCCCCGTTCACCGGTGGGCCTCAGCGGGTGATGCCCCGGTTCCCGGCGGGCCTCAGCGGGTGGTGTGCCGGCTCTTCTCGCGCCACTGCTCCACCAGCTCCGCCGGGGCCTTCTCCGGGGATCCGCAGTCGTAGGGCGGCTGCGGATCGTACTCGGTGAGCAGCTGCACCGAGCGGGCCGTGTCGTCGCCCGCGATCCGGCCGAGCAGCGCGAGCCCCATGTCGATGCCGGAGGAGACCCCGGCGGCGGTGACGTACTTGCCGTCGAAGACCACCCGCTCCCCCGTCGGTTCCGCGCCGAATCCCTTCAGGGCCTCCAGCGCCAGCCAGTGGGAGGTGGCCCGCCGGCCCTCCAGCAGTCCGGCCGCCGCGAGCAGCAGGGAGCCGGTGCAGACGGAGGTCGTCCAGGTGGTGGCGGTGTCGGCGGTACGCAGCCAGCCGAGGAGGGTCCCGTTCGCCATCTGGTCGCTCTGCCCGGGGCCCCCGGGCACGATCACCAGGTCCGGGGAGGGCACCTCCGCGAGGGTCCGATGGGCGACGAGGTGCAGGCTGCCGGTGTCGTTGGCGACGGGGCCGGTCCGTTCGGCGACGAAGACGACCTCGGCACCGGGTGCGCGGCTGAGGATCTCGTAGGGCCCCACCGCGTCCAGGGCGGTGAAGCGGTCGAAGAGCGTGATGGCGATCTGCACGGGGGGCCTTCCGGTCGGTAGGTCGGGTCGTGTCGGGTCGGGTCGTGATCGCGGGTCGAGTGGTCGGGGATCTGGGATTCAGCGGTTCGGCGGCTCAGCGGTTCAGGTGGTGGATATCGGTGTACGGAAGCGGCGGCGGTACTCCGCGGGTGCCGTGGCCAGGGCCTTCACGAAGGCGCGGCGCATGGCCTCCGGGGTGCCGTAGCCGCTGGCGCGGGCGATCCGCTCGACGGAGTCGGAGGTGTCCTCCAGCAGCCTGCGGGCGTGCTCCAGGCGTACGCGGTCGACGTACCGCCCCGGGGTCGTCCCGGTCTCCGCCCGGAACGCGCGGGCGAAGTGGCGGGGCGAGAGCCGGGCGCGGGCCGCGAGGGCGTCCACGGCGAGGTCGGCGTCCGGGTGCTCGGTGATCCAGTGCTGGACCTCGCGCAGCGGTTCGCTCCGGGCCGTCTGGGCGCTGAGCTGGGCGCTGAACTGGGCCTGGTTGCCGGGGCGGCGGAGAAAGACGACGAGGTGGCGGGCGACGGTCAGCGCGAGGTCCCGCCCGTGGTCCTCCTCCACGAGGGCGAGCGCCAGGTCGATGCCCGCGGTGACCCCGGCGGAGGTGGCCAGCTTCCCGTCCCGTACGAAGATGGGGTCGGGGTCGACGTGGACCAGGGGGAAGTCACGGGCGAGCTGTTCGCAGGAGTTCCAGTGGGTGGTGACCCGGTGGCCGTCCAGCAGCCCCGCGCGGGCCAGGAGCAGGGCGCCCGTGCAGACGGAGACCAGCCGCTCGGCGCGGGGCGCGTGGGTCCGCAGCCACTCGGTCAGCCCGGGGTGGGCGTCCCGGGTACCCAGGCCGCCGGGGACCAGCAGCGTGTGCGGCACGGGTGCCTCGGCCAGGCTGCTGTCGGGCAGCAGCCTCAGCCCGGCGGTCGTCCGGACGGGGCCGCCGTCGAGGGAGGCGGTGCGCAGCCCGTAGGAGACGCCGGGGGCGTGGGAGGCCCCGGCGAAGACCTCCATCGGGCCGGTGGCGTCGAGGCTCTGGACGCCGTCGAAGAGGACGACGAGCACGGTTCGCTGGGTCACGACTGTCATCCTGGGCGGCGGGCGGTGACGGCTGCAATGACGGGTTCCCCACCTTTCCTGCCATCGCGCCGATCCGCGCGCCCGAGCGCTCCCCGGGGTTACGTGCCGTACCAACCAGTCGGTAACGTGCGGGTATGAGTACTCTCCCGGCTCGCGCGGAACGCCGCTGTCACAACGCCGTCAACCCGCTGCACTCGTGCCTCTTCTTCTCCCCCGACCTGGGCGCCGAGATGGGCAAGGTCGGCCTCGACGACCCGAGCGCCGTCTACTTCGCCACCCGTGCAGCCGCCTTCGGGGCGGTGGGGGCGGGCACCGTCACCGCCACGTTCTACAACTTCAACCCCGCCCTGGTGGCCCGGCACGTGCCCGCCGTCTGGTCCCTGGCCACGCCCGAGCAGGTGATCGAGGCCCGGTGGCGGGCGGCGGACGCCACCCTGCGGCGGGTGCTCGGCGAGGAGGCCATCGCCTCCGCGGAGATGGCGGAGGCGGCCCGGCTCGCGCTGCGGGCCACCGAGGCCTGCACCCCGTACGCCCGGCCGCTCTACGCCGCGCACGCCGAGCTGCCGGTTCCCGACGAGCCCCACCTGGCGTTCTGGCACGCCGCGACCCTGCTCCGCGAACACCGGGGCGACGCCCATCTCGCCGCTCTGCTCGCCGCCGAGCTGGACCCGCTGGAGTCGCTGGTCAGCCACACCGCGACCGGCAAGGGCATGGCGATCGGCTGGATCCTCGCCTCCCGGGGCTGGCGCCGCACCGACTGGGAGGCCGGGTCCGAGCGGCTGCGGGAGCGCGGACTGCTCGCGGCGGGCGAAGAACTGGCGCTGACCGACGCGGGTACGGCGCTGCGCGCGGAGGTCGAGGAGGCGACGGACCGGATGGACCGGGCCCCGTACGAACACCTCGGCGCGGAGGGCGTGGAGCGGCTGACCGAGCTGGGGCGCGGCTTCCTCTTCGCGGCGGCCGCCGCGGGCGCGTTCCCGTCCGAGGCGACCGGGCGCTGATCCCCGGCGGGCCGGGGCTCCGGCCTGTCGTGCCGGGCTCCGGGGCCGGGGCTCCGGGCGTGTTCGACCAGGTCACGCGACAGGGGCCCCGGCCACCCGGCAGAATGCAGCCCTGGGGCCCGGATCGGAACGAGAGGGCCCTGTCACTGCACAGCCAGCACGAGAAGGCGAGTCGGTAGAACCGTGACGACGTCCATCGAAGGCAGGATCGCCGAGGAACTCGGCGTACGGGAGCGACAGGTCAGGGCGGCCGTCGAGCTGCTCGACGGCGGGTCCACCGTGCCGTTCATCGCTCGCTACCGCAAGGAAGCGACCGAATCGCTCGACGACGCGCAGCTGCGCACGCTGGAGGAACGGCTGCGCTATCTGCGGGAGCTGGAGGAGCGGCGTACGGCGATCCTCGAATCCGTACGGGAGCAGGGCAAGCTCGACGCCTCGCTGGAGGCCGCGATCCGGGGGGCCGAGACCAAGGCGCGCCTGGAGGACGTCTACCTGCCGTTCAAGCCCAAGCGGCGGACGAAGGCCCAGATCGCCCGGGAGGCGGGGCTCGAACCGCTGGCGGACGGGCTGCTCGGCGACCCGTCGGTCGACCCGCTCGCCGCCGCTGCCGCTTTCGTGGACGGCGACAAGGGCGTGGCGGACGCGGCGGCGGCCCTGGAGGGCGCGCGGGCGATCCTCACCGAGCGGTTCTCCGAGGACGCCGACCTGACGGGTGAGCTGCGCGAGCGCATGTGGACCCGCGGCCGGCTGGCGGCGAAGGTGCGTGAGGGGCAGGAGGAGGCGGGCGCCAAGTTCGCGGACTACTTCGACTTCGCGGAGCCGTTCACCGCGCTGCCCTCGCACCGGGTGCTCGCGATGCTGCGCGGCGAGAAGGAGAACGCGCTCGATCTGGTGCTGGAGCCGGACGGGCCCGAGGCCGCCGAGCAGCCGGGCCCGTCCGCGTACGAGAACATGATCGCCCGCCGCTTCGAGGTCGCGGACCGGGGCCGTCCGGCCGACAAGTGGCTGGGTGACACGGTGCGTTGGGCCTGGCGGACCCGGATCCAGGTGCACCTGGGCATCGATCTGCGGCTGCGGCTGCGAACGGCCGCGGAGGACGAGGCCGTACGGGTCTTCGCCTCGAACCTGCGCGATCTGCTGCTCGCCGCCCCGGCCGGGACGCGCGCCACGCTGGGCCTGGACCCCGGGTTCCGTACGGGGGTGAAGGTCGCGGTCGTCGACGCCACCGGCAAGGTGGTGGCCACCGATGTGATCCACCCGCACGTGCCCGCCAACAAGTGGGACCAGGCGCTGGCCAAGCTCGCGCACCTCGCGAAGGAGCACGCGGTCGACCTGATCGCGATCGGCAACGGCACGGCGTCCCGGGAGACGGACAAGCTCGCCGGTGAACTGATCGACAAGCACCCGGAGTTGAAGCTCACCAAGGTGATGGTCTCGGAGGCGGGTGCCTCGGTGTACTCCGCCTCCGCCTTCGCCTCGCAGGAACTGCCCGACATGGACGTCTCGTTGCGCGGCGCGGTCTCGATCGCGCGGCGGCTCCAGGACCCGCTGGCCGAGCTGGTGAAGATCGACCCGAAGTCGATCGGCGTCGGCCAGTACCAGCACGACCTGTCCGAGGTGAAGCTCTCGCGCTCGCTCGACGCGGTCGTCGAGGACTGTGTGAACGGGGTGGGCGTGGACGTCAACACCGCCTCCGCGCCGCTGCTTTCGCGGGTCTCCGGGATCAGCTCCGGGCTCGCGGAGAACATCGTCGCGCACCGCGATGCCAACGGCCCCTTCCGCTCCCGCAAGGCGCTCAAGGATGTGGCCCGGCTCGGCCCGAAGGCGTACGAGCAGTGCGCGGGCTTCCTCCGCATCCGGGGCGGCGACGACCCGCTGGACGGTTCCAGTGTGCACCCGGAGGCCTACCCCGTGGTGCGGCGGATGGCGAAGACGACCGGCGGCGAGGTCGCCGCGCTGATCGGCAGCACGGACACCCTGCGGTCGCTGCGGGCGGCGGACTTCGTGGACGACGTGTTCGGTCTGCCGACGGTGACGGACATCCTCAAGGAGCTGGAGAAGCCGGGCCGCGACCCCCGGCCCGCCTTCCGCACGGCCACCTTCAAGGAGGGCGTCGAGAAGATCGGCGACCTGGAGCCCGGCATGGTGCTGGAGGGCGTCGTGACGAACGTGGCCGCCTTCGGGGCCTTCGTCGACGTCGGCGTCCACCAGGACGGCCTGGTCCATGTGTCGGCGCTGTCGAAGACGTTCGTGAAGGACCCGCGCGATGTCGTGAAGCCCGGGGACATCGTAAAGGTCAAGGTCATGGACGTCGATGTGCAGCGCAAGCGGATCTCGCTCTCGCTGCGGCTGGACGACGAGCCGGGCGCGGGCGGAGGTGTCGGGCAGGGTCGCGGTGAGCGCGGCTCCCGGCCGCCGAAGCAGCGGCAGGGCCAGGGCGGTCAGGGTTCGGGTGGCGGTCAGGGCCGGCAGGGCGGCGGCGGGCGCGACCGGCGCGGTGGCGGCGGTGGCCGACAGGGTCAGGGCTCTCCGGCTCCGGCCAACAGCGCGATGGCGGACGCGCTGCGGCGGGCCGGTCTGACATCCGACCCGAAGCAGGGCGGTGGCCGGGGGCGCTGAGCCCCGGCCGATCCGACGAGGGGGCGGGCCGCGCGTGCGGCCCGCCCCCTCGTCGTCGTAGCTCGCTCAGACTTCCTTGACCTGGCCCTCCGCCACCTCGACACGGCGCGTGGTGCGGACGGCTTCGAGCATCCGGCGGTCGTGGGTGACCAGCAGCAGGGTGCCGGTGTAGCTCTCCAGGGCCGACTCCAACTGCTCGATGGCGGGCAGGTCCAGATGGTTCGTCGGCTCGTCGAGCACCAGGAGGTTGACGCCCCGGCCCTGGAGCAGGGCGAGGGCGGCCCGGGTCCGCTCGCCCGGTGAGAGGCTGGTGGCCGGGCGCATCACATGGTCGGCCTTGAGCCCGAACTTGGCGAGCAGCGTGCGGACTTCGGCCGGTTCGGTGTCGGGGACCGCCGCGCAGAACGCCTCCAGCAGCGTCTGGGAGCCGAGGAAGAGCTTCCGGGCCTGGTCCACCTCACCGACCACGACGCCCGAACCGAGCGTGGCATGCCCGGAGTCGAGCGGCAGCCGCCCCAACAGGGCCGCGAGCAGGGTGGACTTGCCCGCCCCGTTGGCGCCGGTGATGGCGACCCGGTCGGCCCAGTCGATCTGGAGCGAGGCGGGGCCGAAGGTGAAGTCACCGCGCACCACGCGGGCTTCGCGCAGGGTCGCCACGACCGAGCCGGAGCGCGGGGCGGTGGCGATCTCCATCCGCAGCTCCCACTCCTTGCGCGGCTCCTCGACGACATCGAGGCGCTCGATCATGCGCTGGGTCTGCCGGGCCTTCGCCGCCTGCTTCTCGCTCGCCTCGCTGCGGGCGTTGCGGCCGAGCTTGTCGCCGTCGGTGGCCTTGCGGCGGGCGTTCTTGACGCCCTTGTCCATCCAGGAACGCTGCATATGGCCGCGCGCTTCGAGGGAGGACTTCCGGTCGGCGTACTCCTCGTACTCCTCGCGGGCGTGCCGGCGCGCGGTCTCGCGCTCCTCCAGATAGGCCGCGTACCCGCCGCCGTAGAGGTTGATCTGCTGCTGGGCCAGGTCGAGTTCGAGCACCTTGGTGACCGTGCGCATCAGGAACTCGCGGTCGTGGCTGATGACGACGGTCCCGGCCCGCAGTCCCGAGACGAAGCGCTCCAGGCGCTCCAGGCCGTCCAGGTCCAGGTCGTTGGTGGGCTCGTCCAGCAGGAAGACGTCGTAGCGGGAGAGGAGGAGCGAGGCGAGCCCGGCGCGCGCCGCCTGGCCACCGGAGAGGGCCGTCATCGGCAGGTCCAGGCTGACGGTGAGCCCGAGCTCGGCGGCGACCTGCTCGGCCCGCTCCTCCAGATCCGCGCCGCCGAGGGCGAGCCACCGCTCCAGCGTCTCGGAGTACGCGTCGTCCGCGCCCGGCGCCCCGGCGACCAGGCCCTCCGTCGCCTCGTCCATGGCCCGCTGGGCGTCGGCGACCCCGGTGCGGCGGGCCAGGAACGCGGCCACGGTCTCGCCCTCGCGCCGCTCGGGCTCCTGCGGGAGGTGGCCGACGGTGGCGGTGGGCGGGGAGAGCCGCAGCTCGCCCTCCTCGGGGCGGTCGAGACCGGCGAGCAGGCGGAGCAGGGACGATTTACCGGCGCCGTTGACTCCGACGAGACCGATCACGTCCCCGGGCGCGACGACGAGGTCGAGTCCGGCGAAGAGTGTGCGGTCGCCGTGTCCGGCGGCGAGGTCCTTGGCGACGAGGGTGGCAGTCATCAGGGTGCCGATCCTAATGGCCGCGTCCCGGTGGCCGCGCCGGGCGGCGTCGGGGCGGGCTCGGTCCCGGTCCGCGTCCCTGTCGCTGCCCGGGTCCGGTCCGTGTCCGGGGCCGGCCTCTGTCCGGGGCCGGACACCGACCTGGACCACCCTCTGCCCTGGTCCGCTCTCTGCCCTGGTCCGGCCTCCGTCCGGTTTCGGTCTCTGTCCGGTTTCGGCTCCGGTCCCAGATCGGCCCCGGTTGCGGCCCCGGTCGATCCCCGCTTCGGCCCGGATGCCCGGGACCCGGGCCGGGTCCGGTCCTGGGCCGGGTCCGGTCCTGGGCCGGGTCCGGTCCTGGGCCGGGTCCGGTCCTGGGCCGGGTCCGGTCCTGGGCCGGGTCCGGTCCTGGGCCGGGTCCGGTCCTGGGCCGGGTCCGGTCCTGGGCCGGCCGTCAGTCGATGCGGTGGACCAGCTGGGTGGTGAGTTCGTAGCGCGCGCCCACCACCGCCAGCTTTCCGGCGGCCACCTGTGCCGCGAGGTCGGCCTCGCGCGCCAGTCGGCCCCGGACCAGCCGGACCTGGGCGCTGACCGTGGCATCCACGCGCGCGGGGCCGTGGTGCGCGTGGTCGATCGCGGGCCGGATCTGGTCGGCGACGTACTGGATGTGCGCGGGCAGGCGCTCCCCCGTCTCCTCCGCGTGCACGGCGGCGGCGACCGCGCCGCACGACTGGTGGCCCAGGACCACGACCAGCGGGATGCCCAGTTCGAGGACGCCGTAGGCGATGCTGCCCAGCACCGCCTCATCGAGCACCTCACCGGCCGAGCGGACGGTCATGAGGTCACCGAGCCCCTGGTCGAAGACCAGCTCCGGCGGGACGCGGGAGTCGATGCAGCCCAGTATCAGCGCGAAGGGCGCCTGTCCGGACACCAGTGAGTCGCGCACCGCGACGGCCTCATGGGGGTGGCGCTGGCGCAGCGTGCGCCAGCGGCGGTTCCCTGCGGCGAGTTCCTTCAGCGCGGCGGCGGGGGTCGTGGGCCGCGCCAGGGGTGCGGCCGGGGGGCGCGGGGCGGCGCCGACGGGCGAGGAGCCGGCGGCGAGGACGCCGGCCGCCGCGGTGGCGGCGGAGGCACGGAGGAGGGTGCGGCGCGTGGTCGGCGCCGTCCGGGAAGCTCGGGCGAATTTCACCAGCGGACGCTAACCCCCTTACAGATGAGGCAAGTTGGCACCCGGAACGTTTTGGGAACACCTTGACCATCTCTTGGGCGGGTGGTGTGACACGCCTGGCCGTGTCACACCACCCGCCCGCGAACAGAGCCCGGGAACAGGGACCGTCAGCTGAACCGGTCGAGCGTGATGAACGCCTCCTGCGGGTTGCCGTCGTGGACGAGCGACTCATGGGCGCCCACGTCGTCGAAGGCGAAGCCGTACGCCTTGCCGTCCACCATCTGCGCGTGGATGAGGCGGGAGTAGTGGTTGGTCACGGAGTCCTTGTAGAAGTTCGCCGCGTTGTTGTCGGGGTGGTTGGTGCCGTTCAGCAGGGTGGAGCGGTTGTAGCCCGCACACAGCGTGCGGGAGATCGGGCCGCGTACCAAGTCGTTGGGGGCGTCCAGGTGCTTGTAGCAGCCGAAGACGCTGTCGGAGTCGGGCTTCTGGAACGAGGTCACCACGGCGCCCGCGCTGTTGGTGAAGTTCATGACGTTCCCGGAGACCCGGCCGTAGTACTTGGTGTTCGGCTCGTGCGCGAACGGGGTCACCGTCAGGACGGAGCTGCTGTAGCGGCTCCAGACCCGGTTGATGTAGTCGTTCATGATGCCGGCCGGCAGGGCTCCGGAGCCGACGCCGTGCCCCGGGGACAGGGCACGCACGACCGTGCCGTCGGACCGGGTCTGGATGAGGCCCGACCACCCGCCGGACTGGTTGCGGAGCCCGTTGAGGACGGCGTTGTAGCCGCCCGACTTGAGCCGCCCGGTGTTCTTGACGGTGCCGTTGGGCGCCTTGACCCCGACGGCGTAGGGGGCGGAGAACATGTCGACCTGGGTGCTGTTGATCCACAGGCCCGCGTCGTTGAGCGTGTACTCGGTCCAGTTGAACAGGATGTTCCTGTTCGGGTCGCTCGGGTTCTGGACCGCGGGCTGGACGAGGCCGCCGGTGGTGACCTTGAAGACGAGCTTCTGTCCGTACGAGAAGTAGACGCGGCCGGAGAACTTCGGCATCCGGATCGTGAGCGACTGGCCGTTGCGCGGCCCGGCGATCGAGGCGTCCGGCGCCGGGGTGGGCGGGTTGCCGCCGGCGGGCCAGGGGTGGAAGGTGCCGTTCGCGTCCGCCCAGCCCTGGCGGCCGGTGGAGAGCTGGGTACCGAGGTTGTAGATGTAGATCTGGTCCGCGCGTCCCGAGTCGTTCTTGATGGTCAGCGGGATGGTGGCGGGCACCGCCGCCTCGGCGGGCTGCTCGGCGACGCCGGTGGTCAGACCCAGGGCCAGGGCCAGCGCGGCGGTCAGCGAAGCGAGGCCTCTCCATGGAACGGACATGCTCGTCCTCCTCATCGGGCGAAATCCGTGGGGGTGGAACGGGGGTACATCACCTGGAGCATGAGAGCGCTCTCAGAATCCCGCCGGGGCCAACAACTGTCAACGAGCGTGCCTCAACTCGTCGCACTCGCCCCGCTCTGGACACCGGGCCGCCGCCTCTCGGCCCGCCCCCCTCACCCTGGCCGCGGGATTCCGGTTTCCGTTAGCGTCCGAGCGGTGAAGCCGCGTACGGGCGCGGCGGACGCGTACCGAGAGGACGGTCGGCACGGTGACAGGAGTGGCCGCGGAGGCGGATGTGATCGTGGTGGGCGGCGGGGTCATCGGCCTGACCACCGCCGTGACCCTGGCGGAGCGCGGGCTGCGGGTGCGCGTCCTGTCGCGCGACGCCGCCGGGGCGACGACCTCGGCGGTGGCGGGCGCGCTGTGGTGGCCGTACCGGATCGAGCCCGCCGAACGGGTCGGCGCCTGGTCGCTGGAGACGCTCGCGGTGTACGAGGAGTTGGCCGCCGCCCCCGGGGAGACCGGCGTACGGCTGGTGCCGGGGCTGCACGGCGGGGAGCGGTTCGCGGCGCTGGGGCCCTGGGCGGCGGAGCTGAGGGGCGCCGTGGAGGTGGCCGAGGGGCTGCGGACGGTGCTGCCGCTACTGGACATGCCGGTGCACCTGGCCTGGCTGGAGCGGCGGCTCGTGGCGGCGGGCGGTGTGGTGGAGCGGCGGGCGGTGGGCCGGTTCGCGGAGGCGGCCGAGCGGAGCCCGGTGGTCGTGAACTGCACGGGGCTCGGGGCGCGCGAGCTGGTGCCGGACCCGGGGATGCGGGCGGTGCGGGGGCAGTTGGTGCTGGTGGAGAACCCGGGGATCGAGGAGTGGTTCACCGAGGCGGACCCGGCCTCGGAGGCAACGACGTACTTCTTCCCGCAGCCGGGCCGGCTGGTGCTGGGCGGTACGGCCCGGGTGGACGACGAGCGCCCGGAGCCCGACGCGGCGGTGGCCCGGGAGATCGTGGCGCGGTGCGCGCGGGTCCGGCCGGAGATCGCGGACGCCCGGGTGCTGGGGCACCGGGTGGGGCTGCGGCCGGTCCGGGAGGGCGGGGTGCGGATCGAGGCCGGGGCGCTGCCGGGCGGCGGGCGGCTGGTGCACAACTACGGGCACGGGGGCGCGGGGGTCACCGTGGCCTGGGGCTGCGCGCGGGCGGCGGCGGCCCTGGTGGGCTGAGCCGCCGCCAGGTCCACCGCCGCGCGGAGTGGCGCGTCGTACGGGGTACACCGTGCGGGGTGTCGCCGCGCCCGGTGCCACCGGGCGGGCCACCGCCGTACACGTCACCCCCGAAGCCAGCACCACCGCCCGCGCGGTACCGCCCGGCGCGTCCCAGGGATCACTCCTCGGGGCGCTTCTCCATCCGGACCTCCTTGTGGCGATCGTCCGTGGTCACCGCCGTACCGGGGCCGATGCGGATCTCGAAGTCGCCGTCGTACTTGGCGTGGCCCTCGATCACCGCCGACTCGACGGCCTCCACCCCGAACTCCTGGCGGACGATCTGCGGGTCCCTGCGCAGGTCCCGCATCAGGGCCACGCACATGCCGATCATGACGACGACGAAGGGCGCGGCGACCAGGATGGTGAGGTTCTGGAGCCCTTCGAGCGCGTTCTCCTTGCCGTCACCGATGAGCAGCATGATCGCGGCCACGGCCCCGGTGACGACACCCCAGAAGATGACGACCCACTTGCCCGGCTCCAGGACGCCCTTCTGCGAGAGCGTGCCCATGACGATGGAGGCGGCGTCGGCGCCGGAGACGAAGAAGATGCCGACGAGGATCATCACCAGGATGCTCGTGACGGTCGCGATCGGGAACTCCTGGAGGACGCCGAAGAGCTGCGCCTCGGGGGTGTCGGCTCCGGTGAGCTTGCCCGCCTCGTCCAGCTTCATGGCCGAGCCGCCGAAGACGGCGAACCAGATCAGGCTGACGGTGCTGGGGACCAGGATGACACCGCCGACGAACTGGCGGATCGTGCGGCCGCGGCTGATCCGGGCGATGAACATGCCGACGAAGGGCGTCCAGGAGATCCACCAGGCCCAGTAGAAGACGGTCCAGCCGCTGAGCCAGTCGGCCACCTCGCCGCCGCCGGTGGCCTCGGTGCGGCCGACCAGCTGGCCGAGGTCGCTGATGTAGGCGCCCAGCGAGGTGGGGATCAGGTCGAGGACGAAGATGGTGGGACCGGCGACGAAGACGAAGAGGACCAGCAGCAGGGCCAGCACCATGTTGATGTTGGAGAGCCACTGGATGCCCTTCTCGACCCCGGAGACGGCGGAGGCGACGAAGCAGACCGTCAGCACGGCGATGACGGCGACCAGAAGACCGGTGCCCGCCTTCTCCAGCCAGTCGAGTTCCTGGATCCCGCTGCCGATCTGGAGCGCGCCGAGACCCAGCGAGGCCGCCGAGCCGAAGAGGGTCGCGAAGATGGCCAGGATGTCGATGAAGCGCCCGAACCCGCCGTGCGCGTGGCGCTTGCCGATCAGCGGCTCGAAGACCGCGCTGATCGTCTGCCGCCTGCGCATCCGGTAGGCGCTGTAGGCGATGGCGAGGCCGACCACCGCGTAGATCGCCCAGGGGTGGAGCGTCCAGTGGAAGAGGGTGGTGGCCATCGCCGTCTGCATCGCCTCGGCCGAGTCGGCCGGGTCGGTGCCGGGCGGCGGGGTGCGGAAGTGGGCGAGGGGCTCGCTCACGCCCCAGAACATCAGCCCGATGCCCATGCCGGCACTGAACATCATCGCGATCCAGGAGATGGTCCGGAACTCCGGCTGCTCGTTCTCCTGGCCGAGCGTGATCTTCCCGTACCGGCTGATGGCCAGCCACAGGGCGAAGATGACGAAGCCCGAGGCGGCGAGCATGAAGGCCCAGCCGCCGTTGTGGATGAGGCCTTCGAGCAGCTTGCCGGACGCGGTCTCCAGCGAAGAGGTGGCGGTCGCGCCCCAGATGACGAAGGCGAGAGTGAGGACCGCCGTGACGCCGAACACCACGCGGTCGGTGGTCGGGGTCCGGGTGCTGACTGGTTCGGGAGGAAGGTCCGCCGTGACCGACAGCTCTTCCCGTCCCTCCGCCGACTGGTCTTCCTGGGGCACTGATGGCACCTTTCACCGAGTCTGAAAAACGCTCTTCGTAGGCAGTACCACACCTGCCCAGGTTCTAGAAGGATCAACAAGTGATGTTGGCTTGACCATATGTGAGGGGATATGTCGCTCGCTGGTCGAGAAGGAGCGGAATCAGCTTTCTGGCCGACTGCCGGAGGGGCACGAACACGCCATCCCCGTCCTGGCGGGAGCGGACGCCGTGCAGGGCGAGGGCGTCCTTCACCCCGGCGTACCGGGCCGCGTCCAGCCGGTAGCCGCACGGCGGGTCGGTGAGGATCTGATCGGGCCGGGCCGGGTCGTTGTCGGCGCCGCCCAGGTGTACGGGGCCGCGGTCCACGAACCCCGCCAGGCGGGAGAGCCCGGTCGCCGCGCGGAGGCGGTCGCCCTGCTCGTCGCTGAAGTCGAAGAGGCCGCGCAGGGCCGTCCGCTGGGAGTGCACCCGGCGCCGCTGGTTGAGGGCGGGGTCGTCCTTCTCCTCCGCGCTCAGCGCGTCGATCCGTGACTCGACGAGGAGGCCGGCGGCGTGCTTGAGGCCGGAGGCGTTGCGCAGGATGCGTTCCTGCCCGTCGCCCGCCGTCTGCTTGACGGGGTCGCCGGTGGCGGGGTCGGTCCAGATGCCGTAGTGGCCGCTGCTGTAGCCCGCCCGGGTCGCGGCGGACCGTACGTACCGCTCCGCGAGGGTCTTCGAGAGGCCGTGGACCCCGCTCGCGACGTTCGGGTTGCGGGGCCAGAGGACGAAGAGGTCCTTGTCGTAGTACGGGGGCGTGGCCCCGTACTCGTGCAAGTCGTAGATGACATCCGGCCGTTCGTCGCGGACGGCGGCGGCGATGGCCCGGCCCTCCGCGGTCGCCAGGGCGATGTGGTCCCGGTTGATGTCGACACCGTCCGCGTTGCCCCGGGTGCCGGCTGCCCGGCCGTCGGGGTTGGCGGTGGGCAGGACCAGGACCGTCGTACGGGAGAGGAAGGCGCGGGTGGACCGGTCCTCGGCGAAGGCCAGATCGCGCAGGGTGGTCAGACAGGCCTCGCGGCCGGCGGGCTCGTCGCCGTGCTGACTGCAGATCAGCAGGACCGTGGTCGCGGTGGGACGGGGCTGACCGATGCGTACGAGCTGGAGGGGGCGGCCCTCCCGGGTGGTGCCGATCCGGGCGACGGTGACCCGGTCGCTCGCCCGGTCCACCGCCCCGAGGAACGCCTGCTCCTCCCCGAGCCCGGTCCAGCGCGCCCCGTCGCTCGTCTCGAACGCGGTGCGCGGCGGGCGGGGCGCGGCCTCGGCCGGTGCGATCGCGAAGGGGACGGCCAGCGCCGCCAGCACCCCGGCCACCACCGCGCCCCGCCGCCGCGTCCCCCGGCCCCGGCGCGGCAGGCCGGACGGCGGGCGGGCCGCCCCCGCGACCGGCCCCAGCCAGGGATGCGGGCTGAGCATGCGGAGCGCGCGGGTGAGGCGAGGGGTCATCAGCGGCTGCCTCCCGGAGTACGGCTCGGGGTACGGCCGGCGTGCCGCACGGCGAACACCGCGCGGCACGCCGGTCTGTCGGTGCAGCGGAGGTTACCCGGGTCAACTCCCGTGCAACAGGGGGCGATCACTGCCGACCGTGACAAGGGCATGGCGATCGTGTGACAGGGATGCCCGGAATCGACCGGCCTGCTCCACGGGCTGCATAGCCTTTCTCCCGACCGGTCGGCACCACTCCGACCGGTCGCACGGCCGGGCCGGGACCCTCCCCTGCCCGGTCGCACGGCCGAGCGGGAACCAACCCCCGCCCGGTCGCCCGGCCGGGCCGCGACATCCCACGCCCGGCCGACCGTCCGACGATTTGGAGTATGCGTGCACCGCAGATTCATCGTCCCCAGCGCCCTGGCGGCCACCCTCGTGCTGGCGATCCCGGCATCGGCCGCGACCGGCACCGTGGGCGCCCCGGGTATCGGCGACCGCTACTACCCGGCGGCCGGAAACGGCGGCTACGACGTCTCCCACTACGACCTGCGGCTGAAGTACCAGCCGTCGACCGACCTGTTGGAGGGCACGGCGACGATCCTCGCCACCACCACGCAGGAGCTGACCCGCTTCAACCTCGACTTCGGACTCCCCGTCTCCGAAGTGCGGGTCAACGGCAGGGAGTCCGCCTTCGCCAGGAGCGGTGACCAGGAGCTGGAGATCACCCCGGCGGACCGCCTGACGAAGGGCAGGGACGTCTCGGTGGTCGTCCGGTACGCCGGAAAGCCCTCCGAGCTGAAGATCAACGGCTGGACCGCCTGGGCCCGCACCCCGGACGGCGGCGTCGCCGCGCAGGAGCCGGAGTCGGCGGTCTGGTGGTACCCGAGCAACGACCACCCGCTCGACAAGGCCACGTACGACATCTCGGTCTCCGTGCCGGACGGCACGCAGGCGATCAGCAACGGCGTTCTCGTGTCGCAGAGTTCGAAGCTCGGCTGGACGCGCTTCAACTGGCGCTCCGACAAACCGCAGGCCACGTACCTCTCGACGCTCGCGGTCGGCAGGTTCGACATCACGACGGACAGGACCGCCGACGGTCTGCCGGTGCTCAACGCCTACAGCAAGGACCTCGGCCCCCACGCCGGTGCCGCCCGCGCCAGCATCGAGCGGACCACCGAGGTCGCGGAGTGGCTGACCGAGGTCTTCGGCCCGTATCCGTTCAACGCGCTCGGCGGCTATGTGCCCAACGTGGCCAGCGGCTTCGCGCTGGAGACCCAGACGCGGCCGTTCTACAGCCCCCGGCAGTTCGCGAACGGCGCCAACGTCTCGGTCGTGGTCCACGAGATCGCGCACCAGTGGTACGGCAACAGCGTGTCGGTGAGCGGCTGGAAGGACATCTGGATCAACGAGGGGTTCGCCCGCTACAGCCAGTGGCTCTGGTCGGAGAAGGAAGGCGAGGGCACCGCGCAGGAGCTGGCGGACTACGTCTACGCCCAGCACCCGGCGGACGACCCGTTCTGGAAGGTGAAGCCGGGCGACCCCGGTCCGGACAAGCAGTTCGACATCGCCGTCTACGACCGGGGAGCGCTGGCGCTCCAGGCGCTGCGCAACGAGGTCGGTGACGAGACGTTCTTCGCCCTGCTGAAGGGGTGGCCGACGGAGAAGGCGCACTCCAACGCGACCGTGGGCGACTTCCTGCGGTACGCGGAGCGGGTCTCGGGCAAGCCGCTGGCGACGCTGTTCGACACCTGGCTGTACCAGCCGAAGCGGCCGGCGGTCCCGGCGGCGGCCTCGGCGGGGATCGCGAAGGACGCGCTGTCGTCCCGGGCGGCGGTCGGGCCGGAGCGGCCGGCGTCGTGGAAGAAGATCGCGGCGACGAACACGGTCCACGACCACGGGGCCCACGGCCACGACAGCCACGGCCATGATCGGGGCAGCCAGGGCGGTCACGGCGGCGACGGTCATCGGGGGACCGACCACCGCTGATCCAGCGATACGCGCCGCACGCACGGCGTCAGGGGCGTCGGAGCGGCGAGGTTCAGCCGTTCCGGCGGCCCCCGGCGGTGGCGTACGCGGCGCGGGCGGCCCGCGCCCTCGGCAGATACCGCAGCCGCTCCGGGAGTACGGGGACCACCGCCCGCACCACCGCGCAGAACCGCCGCAGCCGCCGCTCCTGGGCATCTGTCCACGGCAGGCCGATCGCCGCGCGGGCGTCCGGCGGCATGAGCCCGATGGTGACGAACCGCCGGAAGCGGGCGAGCGGCGGCAGGAGCACCGGCCACAGGGCGCGCAGGATCAGCCGCAGCGGCCACGGGCCCCGATCGGGTGCGGGCACCGGCTGGCCGACGTCGACCAGTTCGCGCACCACGGTCGTCGCCTCGATCTCCCCGGCGAGCATCGTCTCCCAGTACGGCCGGAACTCCTCGATGGTCTGCGGCATGTCCCGGTCGTGGATGCCGAGGATCCGCCCGACCTGGAGCCACTCCGCGTACAGGGCCCGCTCCTGCGCCGGGGTCATCGGCCGGATCAGATAGCGCGCCGCGTGCCGGTAGACCGGGAAGCCGGTGGCGTGCACCCAGGCGTAGTTGGCGGGCGTCAGCGCGTGGTAGGCACGGCCCCGGGTGTCGGTGCCCCGGATGGTGCGGTGGAGCCGGCGCAGTCTGCGCCCCTCCGCGGCGGCCCCGTCGCCGCCGTACACCCAGAGCTGGAGCGAGCGCAGGGAGCGTTCGCCGCGCCCCCAGGGGTCGGTGCGGAAGACGGAGTGTTCGTCGACGCCCGCTCCGACGGCCGGGTGGGCGACCTGGAGGGTGAGGGCCGCGGGCAGCATCAGCAGGGCCCGGACGTCCCCGGACAGGCTCCAGAGCACGCCGCCGGGCGGGGGCGGCAGGGGGTCGTCCGCGCTGCTCGTCCCGTGCTCCCGCGGCTCCGGCGGGACCGCCGTGTGCCGGTCTTTCCTCATCCCTTCATGATCCCTCGTCCGTGGGAGAACCATGAGGCCGGGGCCTCGTGCCCGCCTCCAGGACAGCCCCGGCCTCCCCGCCCGGCCCTGCCCGGGCGCCCCGCCCCGGCCGATGCCCCCGTACATACGTGATCCCCGACATGCCTTCACCGTACGGCCCGGCACTGACAACGGGGTCGGCGAGCGGGGCGGGCACGGGGCGGGGCCGGGGTGGACGGCGGGGCCTCGGTGCCGGAGACTTTCACAGTGGTGGTGAGACAGCGGAACTGTCCGATACAGGGGTCCGAAGTGCGGGGAGCAGAGATGGCGACGGGGACCGACGAGCCCACGCTCACGGTGGACGAGCTGGCGGCACGCGCCGGGGTCACCGTACGCACCGTGCGGTTCTACAGCACCCGGGGCCTGCTGCCGCCCCCGGTCATCGGGCCGCGCCGGGTCGGGCACTACGGGGCCGACCACCTCTCGCGGCTCGCGCTGATCGAGGAGCTCCAGCACCAGGGCATGACGCTCGCCGCGATCGAACGGTACCTGGAGCAGTTGCCGCCCGACCTCAGCGCCCGCGATCTGGCGATCCACCGGGCCCTGGTGGCGTCCTGGGCACCGGACACGGCCGAGGACATGACGCGGGCGGAGCTGGAGAAGCGGGCGGGGCGGGCGCTCACCGGGCCGGACGTGGACCGGCTGGCGGCGATGGGGGTGCTGGTCCGGGCCGAGGAGGACGGCGGAACGTACCGGGTGGATCTCGGGCTGCTGCGGCTCGGGGTCGAGCTGCTGGACGTGCCGATCGCCCACGAGACGATCCTCGCGGCCCGGACCGTGCTGCTGGAGCACACCCGTTCCGCCGCCCAGGAGATGACCCGGCTCTTCCGGGACGAGGTGTGGAATCCCTACCGCGAGCAGGAGGGCGATCCGGAGCATGTGGCCGCGATGAAGTCGCTGTCGGCCCATATGCAACCGATCGTCGTCCAGGCGCTGGTGACGGCCTTTCAGCGATCGCTCAAGGAAGAGCTGCGGGCCGCGTTCACCGCCGAGTGACGGTGGACGCGGCCCGCGTGGAAGCCCGCCCACGGCTCAGTCGTGGAAGGTCTCGCCCTTCTCCGCCTTCTCCACGAGCAGCGCGGGCGGCAGGAACCGGTCGCCGTAGCGCTCGGCCAACTCCCGGGCGCGGGCGACGAATCCGGGCAGGCCGCCCTCGTAGCCGTTGATGTACTGGAGCACACCGCCGGTCCACGGCGGGAAGCCGATGCCCATGATGGAGCCGATGTTGGCGTCCGCGACGGAGATGAGGACGTTCTCCTCCAGGCAGCGGACGCTGTCCAGCGCCTCGGAGAAGAGCATCCGCTCCTTCATGTCCTCGAAGGGGACCTCCGCGTCGGCCTTCGTGAAGTGCTCGCGCAGGCCCGGCCAGAGACCGGTGCGCCTGCCCTCCTCGTCGTAGTCGTAGAAGCCCGCTCCCCCACTGCGGCCCGGGCGGCCGAACTCGTCGACCATGCGGTCGATGACCTCGTCCGAGGGGTGGCCGGGCCAGGTGCCGCCGGCTTCCTCCACCGCGCGCCTGGTCTCGTTGCGGATCTTGCGCGGCAGGGTGAGGGTCAGGTCGTCCATCAGGGAGAGCACCTTGGCCGGATAGCCGGACTGGGCGGCCGCCTGCTCGACCGAGGCGGGCTCCACACCCTCGCCGACCATGGCGACGCCCTCGCTGATGAACTGGCCGATGACGCGCGAGGTGAAGAAGCCGCGCGAGTCGTTGACGACGATCGGCGTCTTCTTGATGCGCCGTACGAGGTCGAAGGCGCGGGCCAGCGCCTCGTCGCCGGTCCGCTCGCCCTTGATGATCTCGACCAGCGGCATCTTGTCGACCGGGGAGAAGAAGTGCAGGCCGATGAAGTCGGCCGGGCGGGAGACGCCTTCGGCCAGGACCGTGATGGGGAGGGTGGAGGTGTTGGAGCAGAGCAGCGCGTCGGGCTCGATGACCTCCTGGATCTCCTGGAACACCTTGTGCTTGAGGCCGGTGTCCTCGAAGACGGCCTCGATCACGGCGTCGCAGCCCGCGAGGTCGGCCACATCGCCGGTCGGGGTGATCCGGGCCAGCAGTTCGTCGCGCTTCGCCTCCGTCGTGCGGCCCCGGGAGAGCGCCTTGGCGAGCAGCTTCTCGCTGTACGCCTTGCCCTTGGCGGCCGCCTCGGTGGAGACGTCCTTGAGGACGACCTCGATCCCGGCCCTGGCGCAGGAGTAGGCGATGCCCGCGCCCATCATCCCGGCACCGAGCACGGCGACCTTGCGGACCGGGCGCTCGGGGATGCCCTTGGGGCGGCTGGCACCGGAGTTGACGGCCTGGAGGTCGAAGAAGAACGCCTGGATCATGTTCTTGGAGACCTGGCCGGTGACCAGCTCGGTGAAGTACCGGGCCTCGATGGTCAGGGCGGTCTCGAAGTCGACCTGGGAGCCCTCGACGGCCGCCGCGAGGATGTTGCGCGGCGCGGGCATGGGCGCGCCCGCGAGCTGCTTCTTCAGGTTGGCCGGGAACGCGGGGAGGTTGGCGGCGAACTTGGGGTTGGACGGGGTGCCGCCGGGGATCTTGTACCCCTTGACGTCCCAGGGCTGCCGGGACTCGGGGTTGGCGTCGATGAAGGCGCGGGCCTTCTCGGTCATCTCCTCGCGGGTGGCGGCGACTTCGTGGACGAGGCCGTTCTCCAGGGCGCGCCGCGGGGTGTACTGGGTGCCCTGGAGCAGCACCTTGAGCAGGGCGTCCGCGATGCCCATGAGGCGTACGGTGCGGGTGACGCCGCCGCCCGCCGGGAGCAGGCCGAGGGTGACCTCGGGGAGGCCGATGCGGGAGCCGGGGGCGTCGAGCGCGATCCGGTGGTGGGAGGCGAGCGCGATCTCGTAACCGCCGCCGAGGGCGGCGCCGTTGATGGCGGCGACGACGGGCTTGCCGATGGTCTCGATGCGGCGCAGCGAGCGCTTGATGGCGGTGCCGGTGCCGAAGGCGGCCTGGGCGTTCTCCGGGCCGACCTTGATCATGTCCTTGAGGTCGCCGCCCGCGAAGAAGGTCTTCTTGGCGGAGGTGTAGATGATGCCGCGGATGGAGTCCTTCTCGGCCTCGGCGCGGTCCGCGATGGCCTCGATGGAGTCCTTGAAGGCCTGGTTCATCGTGTTCGCGGACTGGTCGGGGTCGTCGAGGACGAGGGTGACGACGCCGGTCTCGTCCTGTTCCCAGCGGATGGTGGTGCTCTCGGTCGTCATGTCGGTGTCTTCTCCGTAAGCAGGTGGGGCTGGAGGTCAGATGCGTTCGACGATCGTCGCGACGCCCATGCCGCCGCCGACGCAGAGGGTGACCAGGCCGAACCGCTGGTCGCGGCGCTCCAGTTCGTCGATGACGGTGCCGAGGATCATCGCGCCGGTGGCGCCGAGGGGGTGGCCGAGGGCGATGGCGCCGCCGTTGACGTTGACCTTGTCCAGGCTCAGGCCCATGTCCTTGACGAACCGCAGGACGACCCCGGCGAAGGCCTCGTTGATCTCGACGAGGTCGATGTCGTCGATGGTCAGCCCGGCCTTGGCGAGCGCCTTGCGGGTGGCGGGGGCGGGGCCGGTGAGCATGATGGTGGGCTCGGAGCCGGAGACGGCGGCGGAGACGATCCGGGCGCGCGGGGTGAGGCCGTAGCGCTCCCCGACCTCCTTGGAGCCGATGGCGACGAGGGCGGCGCCGTCGACGATGCCGGAGGAGTTGCCCGCGTGGTGGACGTGGTCGATCTTCTCGATCCAGTGGTACTTCTGCAGCGCCACGGCGTCGAAGCCGCCCATGTCACCGATGGCGGCGAAGGAGGGCTTCAGGGCGGCGAGGGAGTCGGCGGTGGTGCCGGGGCGCATGTGCTCGTCGTGGTCCAGGACGAGCAGGCCGTTGCGGTCCTTGACGGGGACGACGGAGCGGGCGAAGCGACCGTCCTTCCAGGCCGCGGCGGCGCGCTCCTGGGAGAGGGCGGCGTACTCGTCGACGTCGCGGCGGCTGAAGCCCTCGACGGTGGCGATGAGGTCGGCGCCGATGCCCTGCGGGGCGAAGCCGGTCTCGAAGCTGGTCATCGGGTCCATCGCCCAGGCTCCGCCGTCGGAGCCCATCGGCACCCGGGACATCGACTCGACGCCTCCGGCGAGCACCAGGTCCTCCCAGCCCGAACGGACCTTGGCGGCGGCCAGGTTGACGGCCTCCAGGCCCGAGGCACAGAAGCGGTTCTCCTGGACGCCCGCGACGGAGTCGGGGAGCCCGGCCGCGATGGCGGCGATCCGGGCGATGTCGGAGCCCTGGTCCCCCAGCGGGCTGACCACGCCGAGGACGATGTCGTCGATGACGGCCGGGTCGAGGTCCGGGAAGCGGCCCTGGATCTCGTGGATGAGGCCGACGACCAGGTCGATCGGCTTGGTGCCGTGCAGGGCGCCGTTGGCCTTGCCGCGGCCGCGCGGGGTGCGGATCGCGTCGTAGACGAATGCTTCGGTACTCAAGACAGCTGCCTTTCGGGGGTGGTGGTGAAGAACGAGGGGCCCGGGGGCTCAGGCGAGCAGCGAGCGGCCGATGATCTCCTTCATGATCTCGGTGGTGCCGCCGTAGATGGTCTGGATACGGCCGTCGGTGAACGCCTTGGCGACCTTGTACTCGCTCATGTAGCCGTAGCCGCCGTGGAGTTGGAGGCAACGGTCGGCGGTGCGCTTCTGGAGTTCGGTGGCCCACCACTTGGCCATCGAGGCGTGGACGGCGTCCAGCGTCCCGTCCGAGTGGTCGACGATGCACCGGTCCAGGAAGGTGCGGGTGACCGCGCACTCGGTGGCCATCTCCGCGATCTCGAAGCGGATGTGCTGGAGCTTGGCCAGCGGCCGTCCGAAGGCCTCGCGCTCCTTGACGTACTGCGTGGTGATCTCCAGCAGGTGTTCGGCGGCGGCGATGGCGGCGACCGCTATGCCCATGCGCTCCTGGGCCAGGTTGGTCATCAGGTGGAGGAACGCGCCGTCGAGTTCACCGAGGAGGTTCTCCTTGGGGACCCGGACGTCGTTGAAGAACAACTCCGCGGTGTCCTGCGACTTCTGGCCGATCTTGTCGAGGTTGCGGCCGCGCTCGAACCCTTCGGCACCGCGCTCCACGACGATCAGCGAGAGCCCCTTGGCGCCGCCGTCGGGGGTGGTCTTCGCGACGACGATGACCAGGTCGGCCAGGATGCCGTTGGAGATGAAGGTCTTGGAGCCGTTGAGCAGCCAGTGGTCGCCCTTGTCCTCGGCGGTCGTGCGGATCGCCTGGAGGTCGGAGCCGGCGCCCGGTTCGGTCATGGCGATGGCGGTGATGGTCTCGCCGGAGCAGAAGCCGGGCAGCCACCGCCGCTTCTGCTCCTCGGTGGCGAGGCCGGTGAGGTACGGGCCGATGATGTCGTTGTGCAGGCCGATCGCGAGGCCCGGCGCCCCGGCCCGGGTGAACTCCTCGGCCAGGACGGCGCTGTAGCGGAAGTCGGTCGAGCCGCCGCCCCCGTACTCCTCGGGGACGGCGAGGCCGAGCAGCCCGGCGCGCCCGGCGGCGAGCCAGGCGTCCCGGGAGACGATGCCGTCCTGCTCCCACTGCTCGTAGTACGGGAGCACCTCCTTGGCCAGGAAGGCCCGGACGGTCGCGCGGAACGCGTCGTGCTCCTCGGTGAAGATCTGGCGTTGCACGGGGTCTCCTAGTCTCGGGGGGTGGGCCGGAGCCCCGGTACGTCCCAGTCGGCGGCGACGGCGTCCGTGTCGGCGCCCGGCCGTGCGGGGCCGCTGCGGACGGAGGCGGGGGTGGCGGAGAAGCGCGGGGCGGGGGCGGGCTGGGTGATGCCGCTGTGCTCGACGTAGGTGGAGCGGGCGGCGAGGTGCGGGTGGTGCGGTGCCTCGCGGAGGGAGAGGACGGGGGCGACGCAGGCGTCGGTGCCCTCGAAGACCTCGGTCCACTCCGCACGCGTACGGGTCAGGAAGCGCTCGGTGACGGCGGCGCGCAGCTCGTCCCAGCGGGCGAACTCCCACCGGTCGGGGAAGGCGTCAGCCAGGCCGAGGAGGCGGGCGAACTCGGCGTAGAACCGCCCCTCCAGCGGGCCGACCGCCATGTGGCCGCCGTCGGAGGTGGCGTAGGTGCCGTAGAAGGGGCAGCCGCCGTCCAGCAGGTTGGTGCCGCGCCGGTCCTGCCAGCTTCCGGCGGCCAGCATGCCGTGGATCATCGAGGCGAGGTGGGAGGCGCCGTCGACGATCGCCGCGTCCACCACCTGCCCCGTGCCGCCCGGGGTGCGGGCGTGCTGGAGGGCGGCGAGGACTCCGACGACGAGGTAGAGCGAGCCGCCCGCGTAGTCCCCGACCAGGTTGGCGGGGACCACCGGCGGCTCGTCCGGGCTGCCGATCATGGAGAGGGTGCCGGTGAGCGCGAGGTAGCCGATGTCGTGCCCGGCCCGCTCGGCCAGCGGCCCGTCCTGGCCCCACCCGGTCATCCGCCCGTAGACGAGCTTCGGGTTCCGGGCGAGGCAGGCCCCGGGTCCGACTCCGAGCCGTTCCGCGACACCGGGGCGGTTCCCCTCGATCAGGATGTCCGCGCGTTCGACCAGGTCCAGGACGCGTCCGGCGCCGGCCTCGTCCTTGAGGTCGACGAGGACGGAGCGCTTGTTGCGGTTGGTGATGTCGTACGCCGGGTCGATGCCGAGGGCCGGTCCGCCGGGCCGGTCGACGCGTACGACATCGGCGCCGAGGTCCGCCAGCACCATCCCCGCGAACGGTCCGGGACCGATCCCCGCCAGCTCGACGACACGGACTCCCGCCAGCGGTCCGTGCTGCCCCGTGCTTGCCATCCGTGAGCCCCCAGGGGTGTGACACAACCGATGTAACATCAACGATGCTAAGAACGCGCCCGGCTCGGCACAACCCCCCGGGCCGAGCAAGCGCTTAGTTCTCGCCGTGACCGTGATCCTCCCGCATCCTCGCCGGACCTTCCACGCGGCCACGCCCGAGGCCGTGGCCGCCCTCCCTCCGCCCCGCACCCCCCGCCCGGCCGCACGCCCGCCGCTCCCCTCCGCTAGCCTGCCTGCCACATCTGTGCCGCCCCTCGCCCCCGGAGGCAGTCGTGAACAGGCAGAACGAGGCACCTCGCCCGCTGGACGTCGCCCTTTTCGGCGCCACCGGTTTCGTGGGGGTGCTCACGGCCGAGTACCTGGCGGCGCACGCCCCCGCCGGGCTGCGCTGGGGGCTGGCCGGCCGCAGCCGCGCCAAGCTGGAGCGGCTGCGCGACCGGCTGACCGCTCTCGAACCCTCCTGCGCGGAGCTGCCGTTGCTGGAGACCGACGCGGACGACGCGGACGCGCTGCGCGAACTCGCGCACTCCGCACGGGTGGTGGCCACGACCGTGGGGCCGTACGTCCTGTACGGCGAGAAGCTGGTCGCCGCCTGCGCCGAGGCCGGGACGGACTACCTCGACCTCACCGGCGAGGCCGAGTTCATCGACCGGACGTATGTGCGCCACGACGCACGGGCCCGGGAGACGGGCGCGCGGATCGTGCACGCCTGCGGCTTCGACTCCGTACCGCACGACCTGGGCGCGTACTTCACGGTGAAGCAGCTGCCGGAGGGGGTGCCGCTCACCGTCGACGGGTTCGTCCGCAGCAACGCCGTCTTCTCCGGCGGTACGTTCGCCTCGGCGCTCACCGCGATGGGCCGCGGACCGCAGATGCTGCTCGCCGCCCGGGAGCGACGCCTGCACGAGCCCCGCCAGGTGGGCCGCCGCGTCCGCACCCCGGCCGGATCCCCGCACTTCAACGGGGCCGTCGGCACCTGGGCGCTCCCGCTGCCGACCGTGGATCCGTCCATCGTGGGCCGCTCGGCGCGGGCGCTGGAGCGGTACGGCCCCGACTTCCGCTACCGCCACTTCGCCTCGGTCAAGACCCTCCCGATGGCCCTCGGCGGCCCGGCGGCCGTGGGCACGCTGGTCGCAGCCGCGCAGGTGAAGCCCGTACGGGAATGGCTGATGGGGCGGTACGAGTCGGGGCAGGGCCCGGACGCCGAGCGCCGCGGGCGGAGCTGGTTCACCGTCCGCTTCGTCGGGGAGGGCGGGGGCCGGCAGGTCTTCACCGAGGTGTCCGGCGGCGATCCCGGCTACGGCGAGACGGCCAAGATGCTGGCCGAGTCGGCGCTCAGCCTCGCCCTGGACAAGCTCCCGGAGACCTCCGGCCAGGTCACCACGGCGACCGCGATGGGCGACGCGCTGCTGGACCGGCTGACGGCGGCGGGGATCCGCTTCCGGGTGGCGGCGGTGCGGTGAGACTCCGCTTCCGGGTAGCGGCGGTGCGGTGAGACTCCGCTTTTGGGCAGCTGCCGCGCAGTGAGACTCCGCTAGAAGATCCAGCTCACCAGCGTGTAGAGCATCGCGCCCAGCCAGACGAGACCGACGACCCCGCCGAGGGCCATGCCGAGCGCGACGCGGCGCTGGGCGGGGTCGATGGGCCGGGCGGTCCGGATGGCCGTACGAGAGGTGTTCATACGTTCAGCCTGCCCAGCAAGATCGGTTTACGCCATCCGTACGGATACTCAGTCGGCCGGATACTCTGCCGCCCGCCGGCGAAATCCGGTGGCACGGGCCGTCGGAGGCGGGTGACGGTTCGTCCCATGGGCAACTCCCGGGCGTATCCCGTGAGGACCCGCCGGAGGGGATGGTCCCTCAGGCCGTGGCCTCCCGCAGGGTCTGCCGGCAGAGGGCGTCCGCGCGGCGGGTGCTCTCCGGCTGGCGGAAGCGGCGGGCCAGGCGGAGGGTGTGGGCGCAGGCGTTGTCGAGGTCGATCCGGTGGCCCACGGAGACGAAGATCGGGTTGGTGTTCTCCTGGGTGCGCAGGGCCCGGCCCACCACCTCGTCGCCGTCCAGCAGCGGGGAGAAGTCGCCGCGGCGGGGGCCGGGGGCTTCGTAGGAGAAGGTGAACGGGTTCTTGCCGACGCCGATCACGGGCAGCCCGGTCAGCACGCCCAGGTGGCTGGCGAGGCCGAAGCGGCGGGGGTGGGCGAGGCCGTAGCCGTCGCAGACGACCAGGCCGGGGTCGACGGTCAGCGACTCCAGGGCCTCCAGCGCGGTGGGGATCTCGCGGAAGGCCAGCAGGCCGGGGACGTAGGGGAAGGTGATCGTGCCGACGGCGGTGGCCTCGTCCACGGTCTCCAGGGTCTCGGCGTCCAGGACGACGGCCGCCGCGACGACCACGTCCTTCTCGTCGTCGTACGCCACGTCGATCCCGGTCACCAGCCCCGTCCCGGGCGCCGGACCCGGCTCGTCCAGCACCACCAGGCCGCGCAGGCGGTCCTGGATCGCCCGGCCCTCGGCTTCGTCCGCGGGGGTCTGATGGGCGGGAGGGGGCTGCGTAGTCATGACCAGCAGCTTAGGCGGTGTCGGGGTACGCCCGGTCCCGTAGCCTGGCGATCATGTTCGTACTCGAATTGACCTACACCGCCCCGGTCGAGCGCGCGGACGCGCTGATGCGGGAGCACATCGCGTGGCTCGACGAGAGTTACGCGGCGGGTGTCTTCGTCGCCTCCGGCCGCAAGAACCCCCGGGACGGCGGGGTGATCCTCGCCGTCGGGACGGACCGGGCGCGGATCGAGGAGATCGCCGCGGCCGACCCCTTCGCCGTGCACGGTGTCTGCTCCTACCGGATCACCGAGTTCACCGCGACGAGGACCGCACCGGAACTCGCCTCCCTCAAGGAGGAGTTGCCCGGTCAGTAGGCCGGACGGCCGCCCCCTCCCCTCGGCCGGGGCCCCGCCCGACGCGGTGCGTGGCCGGGAAGCGGGCAGGAGGGGCGGGGACGCCGGTGCACCGGAGGAGACGCCGGGCGTGGGCGGGGCACGTGTGCGGCCGGGCGGTGGCACCCCGGCGGTGGCACCCCGGCGGTGACGCAGCTCACGCAACCCGCCGGTGCACGGATCGTCGGGTTCCGTCGTCTACTCCAATGCCGGGAACCGTTCACCCAGCCGCGAGAGGGAGCAGGTCTTGACCAGCGTTATCGAGCAGTCCGTGCAGGCCCGCATGGTCGCGTCCGCGCCGCGGATGGAAACCCTGCCCGCCACTCTGAGTTACGACGTCACGGACCCCTTCGCCGTACGCATGGCGTTCCCGGCCCCGGCGACCCTGGAAGGGACCGAGGTGTCCTGGGAGTTCTCCCGCGAGCTGCTGACGGCCGGGATCGACGCACCCGCCGGGGAGGGGGACGTCCGGGTCCGGCCGTTCGGGTACGAGCGGACGGTGCTGGAGTTCCACGCGGCGGAGGGCATCGCCATGGTCCACGTCCGCACGGCGGAGCTGCGCCGCTTCCTGGAGCGGGCACAGGAGCTGGTGCCGGCGGGTGACGAGCACCGCCACCTCGACCTGGACCGGAATCTGACCGATCTGCTCGGCGGCGCCTGAGACCCCGGCGCGGCGCGCTCGCGCCGCCCCCCTGGCGGCTCGGACTCCCGCGCCGCGGAAAACCCGTTGCCGGGCCGGGTGTCCCGCTTCTACCTTCGTGATGTCCCTGTTGCCGTCGATCGGAGAAGGACGTTGCTGATCTGAGCCCCCACACCGTGCGGCGCCGCCACGCCCTGCCGTGGCCGCAGGCGCTCCCGTGTGCGATCTCAGCGCATCAGCCGATCGTCCCTTCCGCTCTCCTCGACGTGCACGGGAGTCCCGTATGTCATCCTCCGGCATCCATGTCAGCTGTACCTCCCTCTCCTTCTCCTGGCCCGACGGCACCGGGGTGTTCTCCGGCTTCGACTTCGCCGTGGGCCCCGGCCGCGCCGGGCTCATCGGGGTCAACGGGTGCGGCAAATCCACCCTGCTGCGGCTGATCGCCGGTGACCTCACCCCGCTGGAGGGCGGGATCGAGGTCCGGGGCGGGCTCGGTCATCTGCCGCAGACCGCCACCCTGGACACCGCGCTCCGGGTCGACGAGGTGCTGGGCATCGCGGAGCGGCGCGCGGCGATCGACGCCGTCGAGGCCGGTGACGTACGCGCGGAACGGTTCGCCGTGATCGGTGACGACTGGAACGTGGAGCAACGGGCCCACGCCACCCTGGAGGGGCTCGGCCTCGGCGCTCTCGGGCTGGACCGGACCGTCGGGGAGATGTCCGGCGGCGAGTGCGTGCTGCTGCGGCTGGCGTCCCTGCTGCTGGCCCGGCCCGGGGTGCTGCTGCTGGACGAGCCGACGAACAACCTGGACGCGGTGGCGCGCGGGCGGCTCTACGACGCGGTCGACGCCTGGAGCGGAGCGCTGCTCGTGGTGAGCCATGACCGGGAGCTGCTGGAGCGGGTCGACCGGATCGCGGATCTCCGGGACGGCTCGGTGACCTGGTACGGGGGCAACCTGTCGGCGTACGAGGAGGCGATCGCGGTCGAGCAGGAGGCGGCGCAGCGCATGGTGCGGGCGGCGGAGTCCGACGTCCAGCGGCAGAAGCGCGAGCTGGCCGAGGCCCGTGCGAAGTTGGCCCGGCGCAGGCGGTACGGGCAGAAGATGTGGGACACCAGGCGGGAGCCCAAGGTGGTGATGGGCCAGCGCAAGCGGTCCGCCCAGGAGTCGGCCGGCAAGCACCGCATCCTGCACACCGAGCGGCTGGCGGAGGCCCGGGAGCGGCTGGTGGAGGCGGAGTCGGCGGTCCGCGCGGACGAGGAGATCCGGATCGAGCTGCCGGCGACACGGGTGCACCCGGGGAGCGAGGTGCTGCTCCTGCGCGACCCCGTACCGCCCTACGGGCCGCCGCTGCGCGGCGAGTTGGTGGTGCGCGGGCCCGAGCGGATCGCACTGACCGGGCGCAACGGGGCCGGGAAGACAGCCCTGTTGCGCACGATCGCGGGCGAACTGGCCCCGCTCTCGGGGGAGGCCACGGCGCTGCTGCCGCTGGGGTTCCTGCCGCAGCGGCTGGACTCGCTGGACGACTCCCGGTCGGTGGCGGAGAACGTGAAGCGGTCGGCGCCGGGTCTGAGCGACAACGGGGTGCGGGCGCGGCTCGCGCGGTTCCTGATCAAGGGCGCGGCCGCCGATCTTCCGGCGGGGACGCTGTCGGGCGGGGAGCGGTTCCGGGCGGCGCTGGCGATGCTGCTGCTGGCGGACCCGGCGCCCCGGCTGCTGCTGCTCGACGAACCGACGAACAGCCTGGACCTGGCGAGCGTACGGCGGCTGACCGAGGCCCTGGCGGCGTACGAGGGGGCGGTGATCGTGGCGAGCCACGACGTACCGTTCCTGGAGTCGATCGGGATCACCCGCTGGCTGTCGCTGGACGGGGAGCTGCGGGACACCTCGCCGGAGGAGGTGCGGGCGGGACGGTGAGGGGCGGTGGCGGCGGGCGTTCGCCGTGGCCGCGCCGCCCCCTTGTTCGGCTGCGTGAACACCGGGTGGTGTAGGAGACTTCCGACATCCGAGAAGCCGTCACCGTATCCGGGAGGCCCGATGCGAGGAGGCCTGCCTCGGCCGGGGTCTGCCGTCACCGTGCTGCTGTTGCTGATCGTGCCGCTGGTCGCCGCCGTGGGTGCCGTGGCGGGCAACGAGATCAACGCTCTCACGAACCTACCCGGTTGGCTCCGGCCCGCCCGGGACCACCCGCTGAGAGTGGCGGCCGCGGCGGCCGTGGTGGCGGGCGTCCTGGGTGTGGTCGCCTGGCGCGTCCAGCAGGTGCAGGCCGCCAGGGACAGCGACTTGCCCGTGCGCCCCTCCGCCCTGCGCGGTGGGCTCATGGTGCTCCACCCGGACGCGGGCGGCTGGGTGGTGGACCGTGCCGAGGAGACCCGGGCACTGGTCGAGGCCCTGACCGGCCGAGCGGAGCAGGGCGCGGGCATGCGCGTCGTCGGGCTGCACGGGGCGGGCGGCTTCGGCAAGACCGTCCTGTACGGGCGGGTATGCGAACACCCCGACGTCCGCGCCCATTTCGGTGACCGCGTCTTCAGGCTCAGCCTGGGCCGGGGCGCCAAGTCGCCCGCCGCCATCGCGGACAAGGTGAACAACCTGCTCACCCGTCTGACGGGCACGAACCCGGGATACACCGACCCGGAGGCGGCCGGCGCCGAACTGGGCCGGCTGCTGGACGAGCTGCCACGGAGCCTGCTGGCGCTCGACGACGTCTGGTACGGGGACCAGTTGCCGCCCTTCCTCACCGGAGGCCGCGCCTGCGCCCGGCTGATCTCGACCCGGTCGCCGACGCTGCTGCCCCCGACCGCGTCCACCGTGAAGGTCGACCGCATGACCATGGAGCAGTCGGAGGCCGTGCTTCTGCGCGGGCTGGAGCCGGGAGCCGTGCCCACCGCCACCGTCAGGGACCTGCTGCGCGTCACCGGCCGCTGGCCTCTGCTGCTCAACCTCTCCTGCGGATTCATCTCCTTCCACGCCACGCGTTTCACCGACCGGCCGTACGCGGAGGCCGCCGCGGAGCTGCTGGGGCTGATCGAGGCGGCGGGGCCCGCGGCCCCCGGTGTGTCGGGCGTGGACTACGAGCCCGACGCGGACCTCGACGACAGCGCCGTTCGCCGGCGCATCGTGAGGGCCACCATCGAGGCGGGCACGAAGCTGCTCCCGCCCGGCAGCGAGGAGTGCTTCGCGCGGTTGGGGATCTTCGCCGGCAGCGAAGCGATCCCTCTCCCGGTCGTCACCGCCCTGTGGAGCCGGGCCGGCGGACTCGACCGGGCCGACGCCCACACCCTGTGCCACCGGCTCGCGGGACTGTCCCTGGTGACGGTGAACGACCACGGCGGCGTCTCCCTGGTGCTGCACGACGTCATCCGCGACCATCTGCGACGCGAGCTGGGACCGGACGGGGTGGCCGCCGCGAGCAGATGCCTCGTCGACGGCCTGCGGCAGACTCTCGACCACGGCGGGACGCCCACCCCGTGGTGGGAGCTGCGCTCCGAGTACGCGCTCGGTCACCTCATCCGCCATCTGATCGAGGCCGGGTACGAGGCGGAGGCCCGTGGGACGGCGACCGATCTGCGCTGGATCGAGGCGCGGCTGAACACGGCCCCCAACGCCCCGCACGCCGACCTCGTCCAGATACCCGACCCGGACGCGGAGCTGAGGGCGGCCGTCCATGTGCTCGGCGCCTCGACCCACCTGCTGTCCGCCACCGAGCCGGCGCACTCGCTCGTCGACGTCCTGTACAGCCGCCTCGCCCATGTCCCGCTGTGGCGGGACCAGCTCGCGGCACTCGCCGCCGCCCGCACCCTGCCCCGTCTGGTCAACGGCCACCCCCTCCCCGACACCCCGCACCCCGCCCTGGAGCGCACGCTGACCAGTGCCGCCACGGGAGCGTACGCCCCGGCGTGGTCCCCGGACGGCAGGCAGCTCGCCGCGCTCGGGCACCAGGGCGCCGTGCGGGTGTGGAATCCGGTCACCGGCGAGATGACCCACGTCCTCACGCCGGACAAGTCCGTGCGGTTCATGGCCTGGTCCCCGGACGGCTGCTTCATCGCCACCCTCTCCGGTACCCGCACCCTGGGCACGTCCCCCGAAGCGGACGCCGCCGCGGGGAGTGGACGGGGGCTGGGCGGCACCGCGCAGGTGTGGGATCTCCAGACCGGGTCGGTGCGGACCCTCGGCCACGACGTGCTGGACCTGATCTGGTCCCCGGAGAGTACGCATCTGCTCACTCGGAACATCGGCCTCAACGCGTCTCTTTGGGACGCCGCGACAGGCACCTCCGTCTGCACCCTGCGCTCGCCCGGCGGGCCGCTCATGGAGTTCGCCTGGTCCCCGAGCGGCGACCGGCTGGCCGTCACGGACCTCGGGACGTCGGTCCGGCTGTGGTCGGCGGAACGCGTCAAGGCCGGCCGAGGGGACGAGCCGGCGGCGCTGATCGGCCACACGGGCGTCGCGCGCTCGGTCGCCTGGTCATCTGACGGCGCCCTGCTCGCCACCACGGACGCGAGCGAGCACGTACGTCTGTGGCATGCGGAGACGGGGACGCTCGCGCACTGCCTGGCGGGGCACGGGGCCGCCGTCCGCACCGAGACCTCGTCACCGGTGCGCCACACGATCTGGTCCCCGGACGGCAGCCTGCTGCTGACGCTGGACCACTCGGGCGTGGCACGGCTGTGGGAGACCGCGACCGGTACCCACCTGCACACCTGCACCGGCCCCGAGCTGCTCGGCCACACCGTGGCCTGGTCGGGCGACGGCAGCAGGTTCGCCGCGGCCGACGCCGTCGGCGAGGTTCACGTACGGGAGGGGCGGACGGGTGCGGTGGTCCATACCCTGAGCGACCGGGGAAGCCCGAGGGACGTGCGGTGGGCTCCCGACGACGGCACTCTCCTCGTGCGCACCGGTGACGCCGTGCACCTGTGGAGCCCGGACAGCACCGCGCCGTCGCGCCGCCTTCCGGGAGGGGCGGGAGCACAGTGGTCACCGGACGGCACGCGCCTGGCCGTCGTCGATCACTCCGGTCGTCTGCGGATCTGGCGCTCGGTCTCCTTCCCGCCCGCGGCGACACCCGGTGCGCGCGCTGTCCCGATGAACGGGTTCGCCTGGGCGCCGGTGGGCACGCGCCTGGCCACGCTCGGGGACCGCTCGGACACCCGCGCCTCGGTGCGGGTGTGGGACGGGCGCACGGGCGAGGTGGTCCAGGACCTGCCGGGGCCGCTGCCGGGTGTACGCCGACTGCTGTGGTGCCCCGAGGGCCGGTGGCTCGCTGTCTCCGACGGGGGAAGCGCCGTGCACCTGTGGGACACGAGCACCGGCACCGCCGCCCCGCCGCTCACCGGGCATACCGGGACGGTGCGGGGGATGGCGTGGTCGCCCGACGGAGTCCATGTGGCGACCGTCGACAGCGCGGGGCTGCTGCGCTGCTGGGACCACCGCGGCGCGGACGTGGTCGGTGTCGGCCACGGAGTGGGCGTGCCGGTGTGGTCGCGGGACGGAGCCCTGCTGGCTCTGGCCGATGGCCACGGGCGGGTCCAGCTGCGCGATCCGTTCTCGACGGCCCCGCCCTATGTACAGCCCGGCGGTACGGGATCGGTGCGGGCGATGGCATGGTCGCCCGGCGGCACCCCCCGCTTCGCCGTCGTGGGCGGCAGCGTCGGACCGCGCCACCGGCTGCGGGTCTGGGACGCGGCGGGCCGCCGGCTGCTCCATTCGCTCCCCCTCCCGGGCGGTCCCTCCGTCGCGCTGGCGTGGTCGCCCGACGGGGAGCTCATCGCCGTCCTCGGCCAGGGCGGAACCGTCCACGTCTGGAACTGCCGGGAGGACACGCCGGCGCGGCGGCTCGCGGGCCGGGCGCGTGCCATGGGCTGGTCCCCGGACGGCGAGCATCTGGCGACGGCCGAGAGCGGTGCGGGCGGTGCGCTGATCGTCTGGGACGCCCGCACCGGCCACAGGCTCGCGCTGATGCGCACCGCCGCCGATCTGTCGTGGTGCGCCTGGTCACCGGCCGGAGGGATGCTGGCCGCCGGCGGAGAAGGAGGGTTGTACTTCTTCCGCTTCCGGAGCGGCGAGGGCTCCTGACCAGGGCCGGGCGGCCGGGCGAGTGCGAGTTGGCGGCAGGTCGTCCGGAAAAGGCGACAGAAGCTGTCGGGTATCGGGCCTAGCGTCGCCGGTATGGATCACAGCACCCGTCCCCGCATCGCCACGAACGGCCACCGTCCCACCGAGCGCTCCATCGCCATCACCGGAGCGCACGAGAACAATCTGCGCGATGTCTCCCTCGACCTGCCCAAGGGCCGGATCACCGTCTTCACCGGGGTGTCCGGCTCGGGGAAGTCGTCGGTCGTCTTCGACACGATCGCCGTGGAGTCCCAGCGGCAGCTGAACGAGACCTTCACCTCGTTCCTGCGCAACCGGCTGCCGAAGTACGAGCGGCCACGGGCGGAGTCGATGGAGAACCTGTCCGTGGCCGTCGTCATCGACCAGAGGCCGCTGGGCGGCAACGTCCGCTCGACCGTGGGCACGGCGACGGACATCTGGTCGGTGCTCCGGGTGCTGTTCTCGCGGTACGGCACCCCGAGCGCGGGCGGGGCCACCGCGTACTCCTTCAACGACCCGGCGGGGATGTGCCCGGAGTGCGACGGGGTGGGGCAGGTGGTGCGGCTGGATCTGGACCGGGCGGTGGACTGGTCGAAGTCGCTGAACGAGGGGGCGCTGCTGCTGCCCGGGCTGGGGGTCGGCAGCTGGGAGTGGAGCCTGTACGGCGGGTCGGGGCGCTTCGACAACGACCTGCCACTGCGGGAGTTCGGCGAGGAGGACCGGCAACTCCTGCTGTACGGTTCCGGGTTCACCGTCCAGCTCGACATGCGGACGGGCCCGGCGGAGATGCGGTTCGAGGGGGTGGTGACCCGGTTCGAGCGGCTCTACCTCAAGCGGGACACGGCATCGCTGTCGGAGAAGCGGCGCGCGGCGGCCGACCGGTTCACCGTCGAGCGGGTCTGCGGATCCTGCGAGGGGGCGCGGCTGAACGCGGCGGCGCTCGCGACCCGGGTCGACGGGCTCTCACCGGCCGACTACGGGCGGATGGAGGTCTCCGAGCTGGTCGGCGTGCTGGCCCGGATCGACGACCCGGTGGGCGGCCCGATCGCGGCGGCGGCCCGTGAGCGGCTGGAGCGGCTCGTGGGGATCGGGCTCGGTTATCTCAGCCTGGACCGCCAGACGTCCACCCTGTCGGGCGGTGAGGGCCAGCGGCTCAAGATGGTGCGCCACCTGGGGAGTTCGCTGACCGGGCTGACCTTCGTCTTCGACGAGCCGAGCGTGGGGCTGCACCCCCGGGACGTCGGGCGGCTGGGTGACCTGCTGGTGCGGCTGCGCGACAAGGGCAACACCGTGCTGGTGGTCGAGCACGACCCGGATGTGATGGCGGTGGCGGACCACATCGTCGACATGGGCCCGCGGGCGGGTACGGAGGGCGGACACGTCGTCTTCGAGGGCCCGTTCGACCGGCTGTGCGCGTCGGACACGCTCACCGGCCGGTCGCTGCGCCGACGCACCCCGCTCAAGGGCGAGTTCCGCTCCCCCACCGGCCAACTCCCGGTCCGGGGTGCCGATCTGCACAACCTCAAGGGACTGGACGTGTCGTTCCCGGCCGGGGTGCTGACCGTGGTGACCGGGGTCGCGGGTTCGGGCAAGTCGACGCTGGTGTCGGAGGTGTTCACGGCGGCCCACCCCGAGGCGGTGGTCATCGACCAGAGCGCCATCACCGCCTCGTCCCGCTCGACCCCGGCCTCGTACATCGGCGCGCTGGACACCATCCGCAGGGTCTTCGCCCGGGAGAACGGTGTCGACGCCGGGCTGTTCAGCTTCAACTCCGCCGGGGCGTGCCCGGGGTGCGCGGGGCGCGGGGAGATCTCCACCGACCTGGCGTTCATGGACCCGGTCACCACGACCTGCCGGGAGTGCGAGGGCCGCCGGTTCCACGACGACGTGCTGAAGCACCGGGTCGGCGGACGGTCCATCGTCGACGTGCTGGAGATGACGGCGGCGCAGGCGGTCGGGCTCTTCGAGGACCGGGCGCTGCTGCGGAAGCTGCGGACGCTCGACGAGGTCGGCCTCACCTATCTCACGCTCGGCCAGCCGCTCAGCACGCTCTCCGGCGGCGAGCGCCAGCGGATCAAGCTCGCCACTCAGCTGCACCGCACCTCCAGCGTGTACGTCCTGGACGAGCCGACGACCGGGCTGCATCTGGCCGACACGGGGGCGCTGGTGGATCTGCTGGACCGGCTGGTCGACGCGGGGAACACGGTGGTGTGCGTGGAGCACAACCTGGAGGTGGTGAAGCGGGCGGACTGGGTGATCGATCTGGGGCCGGACGGCGGGAAGAAGGGCGGCGAGCTGGTCTTCGCGGGCACGCCGAAGGGGCTGCTGGCGGACCGCACCTCGGTTACCGCCGAGTATCTGCGGCGGGATCTGGGGCTGCCCGCAGAGCCCCGCTGACCTGCGAGGACGCGGACATCACGGCCATGAGCCGGACACATGACGGTACGTAGTCGGGCGCCAGCGGGGACGGGCTTGGCTTTGCCCTTACGGTCGCCTTAACCTACGGTCTCGTAACCTACGAAGCCGTAGGTAATTCTCCCGTCCCCAGGAGCCACCCGTGACGATCACCTCTCCCCACCTCGGCAGTTCGAAGGCGTGGACCGACGCCCAGCTGCTGTTCGCGCTCGAAGAGGTGGTCGAGAAGGAGCTCAACCGCCATCTCAAGGTCGCCAAGGACTGGATGCCGCACGAGTACGTTCCCTTCTCCGACGGCCGGAACTTCCCGGGCGTCTTCGAGGACGGCGAGGCGTGGTCGGCGGACCAGTCCAAGGTCACCGACATCGGCAAGATCGCGCTCGTGGTGAACCTCCTCACCGAGGACAACCTCCCCAGCTACCACCACGAGATCGCCTCCCTCTTCGGCCGCGACGGCGCCTGGGGCACCTGGGTGCACCGCTGGACCGCCGAGGAGGGCCGCCACGGCATCGTGATGCGCGACTACCTGCTCACCTCGCGCGCCGTCGACCCGGACAAGCTGGAGCAGTTCCGCATGGCGCACATGGCGGAGGGGTTCGAGTCGGACAACCGGCACTCGATGCTGCACTCCGTGGCGTACGTCGCCTTCCAGGAGCTGGCCACCCGCGTCTCCCACCGCAACACCGGCCACCAGTCCGGCGACCCGGTCTGCGACCGGATGCTGGCCCGGATCGCGACCGACGAGAACCTGCACATGGTCTTCTACCGCAACCTCCTGGGCGCCGCCTTCGAGCTGGCCCCGGACCTGACCATGCAGGCCGTGCGCGATGTCGTCGTCAACTTCCGGATGCCCGGACACGGCATGCCCGGCTTCGAGCGGGCCGCCGCGCAGATGGCGATCGGTGAGATCTACAACATGCGCATCCACCACGACGACGTGATCCAGCCGGTGCTGCGCTACCTGAAGGTCATGAGCATCGACGGGCTCGGCCCCGAGGGCATGCAGGCCCAGGAGGAGCTGGGGCTGTACATGGGCGGGCTGGACAGCGAGGCCGCGAAGTTCGACGAGAAGCTCGCCGCCCGCAAGGCCCGGATGGCGGCCCGCGGCCGCGCCTGAGCCACCCGCCACCGCCCGGACGCCCCACGCCGCCGGGCCCCGTCACTCCGCCGCGGTGAACTGCCCGTACGCCACGTCGCGCACATCGCCGCAGGGGTGCCGGCGGAGCATCCGCAGCTGGGTGCGCCACGGCCCGGTCCACCCGGTGCGCCGGCCGCAGGCCACCGTCAGCTCGGCGGCGAACAGGCCCTCCGCGAGATCACCGGTCCCCGCCGGCCGCGCGACGACGCCGAGCAGGACCTCCGGATCACCGGCCTCGGCCCCACGGGCGGGCCGGTCCCGCCCGGCTCCCGCGTCGTCCGCCGTCTCCCCCGTGGCCGGCAGGGCCGGCGCGCACTTCAGCGCGGTGGCCGCCTGCTCACCGGACGGCGCGGCCTCCGCCAGGGCCACGGCGGCGGAAATCCAGGTTCCGCGTCGGCTCATGTCGGTGAGCGGGTCGACCGGGACGGCGGCGGCTGGGCCGTCAACCGCCGCGCGCATAAGGCGAGTTCACGCATGCGCTGAGGATGGGGCAGGGGGTCGAGCGCGTCCGGGAGGGCGGCGGAGAGGACGAGCGGCCGGGCATCGGCGCGGACGAGGACGGCGCGGGAGGAGCCCATCGGTGCTCCGGCGTGCGCGCCGGCGGCCGGTCCCGAGCCCGCGGTGACAGGGCCGGTCCAGGATTCCGCGCGGCGAAAGCCCCGTACGGACGCGTCGTGGGACCGCTCCTCCACGAGCCCTCGTTCAGCCCTGTTCGCGCTCTTTCCGGCGCAGCCGCTCGCGCTCCTTCTCCGAGAGCCCGCCCCAGACGCCGAACCGCTCGTCGTTGGCGAGGGCGTATTCCAGGCAGGCCACGCGCCCCTCGCAGGCGCCGCACAACTGCTTGGCCTCGCGCGTCGAACTTCCCGGGGCCGGAAAGAAGAACTCGGGTCCGGCCTGCGCGCACAGCGCGCTCTCCTGCCAGTCGAGCGCGTCCTCGGTCACCATGTTGATCAGCATGGGGCTACGGTGCACGGCCCCGATAAACGACCGATCAACGACTCATCAATCTCCCGGCGCGCCGCCTTCCCCTCCCTGCCTCGGCTGGGGCTTCATGAGCGCGAACACCGCCCCGTACGGATCGGTGACGTTGGCCATCGTGCCGACGCCCGGGACCTCCATGGGCGGCAGCGCCTCCGCCCCGCCGAGCCGCTTCGCCGCGGCCACCGCGCCCTCCACGTCCTCGACCTCGAAGTACGGCAGCCAGTGCGGACCGCGCGCGGCCTCGGCCGGTACGTCGCCCATGGCCACCAGGCCGCCGAACGACAGCTCGGGGCCGGTCCCCGCGGGGTGGACCGTGGTGTAGACGTACTCGGTGCCCTCGACCTTGAGCGGCTCGGTCTTCCACCGGAAGACATCGCCGAAGAACCGGGACGCCGCCGGGACGTCCGGGGTGTACAGCTCGACCCAGAGAAGCGATCCCGGCTGCTGGATCATGCCCACACCGGGGTTCTGCCGGGGCTGCCAGACGCCGAAGTACGCCCCGCCCGGGTCCAGGAAGCCGCCCATGCGCCCGTAGTCCAGGACCTCCATCGGCTCGAAGGCCAGGCGGCCGCCGGCCTGGTTCACCAGCTGGGCGGTGGAGTTGACGTCGGACGACCGGAAGTAGACCGACCAGGCGCTGGAGGACTGCTCCTCCGGGACCGTCATGACCCCGGCGACGGTGTGCCCGTCCAGGGTGAACATCCCGTATCCCCCGACCTCGGGGCCGCCCGCGAGCAGCTCCCAGCCGAGGAGTCCGCCGTAGAACGTGAGGGCCCCGTCGAGGTCGGGCGTGCCCAGGTCGATCCAGTTGGGCGCTCCGTCGGGGAAGGCGGGGTCGAGCATGGCGTGCTCCTTCGGCGGATCACTGGACCCCGCACGCGCACACGGCGGCGCGGGGGCTGTTCCCTGTCCCGTCGAGTCTCGCACCGGCCACTGGCCACCGCAGTCCGCGCGGGGCCGTCCGGGCTGCGGGGCCGTGCCGAGGGGAGGTGCGGCCTGCGCGGATCGCGAGTGGCTGTTCCGTGGCCGGGGGACGGAGAGGCCGCTCACCGGCTCGGGCCGGGGGTGTCGGTGGGGCGTGGGACGATGACGACGTACAGCTGGAAGACCACTTCCCGACGGCGGCGAGAGCGAACGATGACGGAGACGGGGACGCGGACCGTCCGCCCGGGGGCGACGGGCCGGGCCGTCCGGGAGCTGCTGGCCGAGGCGGAGGCGCTGCTCGGCAGGTCGGCCGCCGTGCGGGAGGACCACGCCCGGGCCGTCGACGCCGTACGGACGGTTCTCGACCCGCTGCTCTCCGCCCTGGTCGACCGGGAGCTGACCGCCATCCCGGTCACCCGGCTCAAGGACGTCACGGAGGGGCGGCTGCGCCTCACCGCCCTCGAACAGGCCGGGTTCACCACCGTCGGACAGGTCCACGGCACGGCCCGCTACGAGCTGCGCCTGATCCCCGGCGTCGGGGCGCACACCGCCGACCAGGCGCTGGCGGCGGCCGGGCAGATCGCGGACGCGGTGCGCGAGACCGTCTCCGTACGGATCGACATGGACGCCCCCGACGCCACCACGACCGCCCTGGTCGTCGCCCTGCACCGGCTGGTCGAGGCCGGTCCGGACGCGCGGCGGGCCGTGGAGGCGGGCCGGCGGCTGGACGAGGGGCTCCGGCCCCTGGTGGCCGCCGCCGCACCGGCGGGGAGCCGGCTGCGGATGCTGTTCAGCGGCACGGAGGCGCGGCGGCGGGCGCTCGACGCCGTGGCCGGGGTGCGGGGGGCGCTGGCGGAGGCGGACGGGCAGGAGCTTCCGCTGCTCTTCGGGCAGGTCTCGGTGGATCTGCTGCGGGCGCCGGAGTCGGCGCCCGGGGCGTGGGTGGACTTCGAGCTGCGGTCCGCCGAGTACTACAGCCTGCTCGCGGAGCTGTCCGGCAGCGGGCCGGACCGGGATGCCGCCGAGGGGTTCCTGCCCGCCGGGATCGCGGACCGGGTACGCGCGCTGCGGCTGGACGACACGCGGCTGCGGGTCTCCCTGCGCGGCTACCAGTCGTTCGGGGCGCGGTTCGCGCTGGCGCAGAAGCGGGTGATCCTCGGGGACGAGATGGGGCTCGGCAAGACCGTGCAGGCCATCGCCGCGCTCGCCCATCTCGCGGCGCGGGGCGAGCGCCACTTCCTGGTGGTGTGCCCGGCGAGCGTGCTGATCAACTGGGACCGCGAGGTCCGCGCCCGCTCCACCCTGCGCCCGCTGCCGGTGCACGGGCCGGAGCGGCTGGAGGTGTTCACGGAGTGGGTGGCGAGGGGCGGGGTCGCCCTCACCACGTTCGACGCGTTGCGGACGCTGCCCGAGGGGGGCCCGCCCCTCTCGATGCTGGTGGTCGACGAGGCGCACTTCGTGAAGAATCCCGCCACCCGGCGGGCCCGGGCGGTCGCGGCGTGGGCGGAGGGCGCGGAGCACGTGCTCTTCCTCACCGGGACGCCGATGGAGAACCGGGTGGAGGAGTTCCGCAGTCTCGTCCGCCGGCTCCGCCCGGAGCTGGCGGATGGGGTGAGCACGACGCACGGCGCCGCCGGTTCGGAGGCCTTCCGCCGGGCCGTGTCCCCCGCCTATCTCCGCCGCAACCAGGTGGACGTGCTCGCCGAACTCCCCGCGCTGGTGCATGTGGACGAGTGGGAGGAGTTCGGCCCCGAGGACCTGGCGGCGTACCGGGAGGCGGTGGCGTCGGGGCAGTTCATGCGGATGCGCCGGGCCGCGTACGCCAGGCCCGCGACCTCGGCCAAGCTGGAGCGGCTGCGGGAACTGGTCGACGAGGCGCGGGACAACGGGCTGAAGGTGGTGGTCTTCTCCTACTTCCGGGAGGTGCTGGCCGCCGTCGGGGAGGCCCTGGGGCCGGAGGCCCTCGGGCCGGTCTCCGGGAGCCTTCCGGCCGCCCGGCGGCAGGAGCTGGTCGACACCTTCTCCGCCGTCGACGGGCACGCGGTGCTGCTGAGCCAGATCCAGGCCGGGGGCACCGGGCTCAACATGCAGGCCGCGTCCGTGGTCATCCTCTGCGAGCCGCAGATCAAGCCGACGCTGGAGCACCAGGCGGTCGCCCGCGCCCACCGGATGGGCCAGGTCCGCACGGTCCAGGTGCACCGGCTGCTGGCGGCGGACAGCGTGGACCAGCGGATGGTGGAGCTGCTGGCCCGCAAGGACCGGCTGTTCGACGCGTACGCCCGGCGCAGCGACCTCGCGGAGGCCGCGCCGGACGCCGTGGACGTGTCGGACGGCGATCTGGCCCGGCGGATCGTGGAGGAGGAGCAGCAGCGGCTGGTCCGCCAGCAGGGGCGTCCGGCCCGCCCGGAGTGAGCGGACGCCGGGCCCGTGGGCGGGCAGCGGGGCGGGCCGCCGCCGAGCGGCTCGGCGACCGACCCCCTCGCGACGCCCCGGGCGCCGGGTCAGTGCTGGTGCCCCGCCGCTCCCTCGTCCGCCCCCTTGCCCTCGCCCTTGTCCTTGTCCTGGGCTGACTTCTTCTCGGCGCCGCCCGCCCCGTGGTGGTGCGGCTCGTACCCCGGGATGGTGCCGTCCGGCTTCTTGATCAGCAGCAGTCCGGCCATGCCCATGTCGGAGTGGCTCTGCACATGGCAGTGGTACATCCAGGCGCCCGCGCCCACCCGTTCGCCCGCGATGATCTGGAGGCCGAAGGAGTCGGCGGGGCCGCAGATCTTGTTGTCGATGACCCGGCTCGGGTCGTCGGGGCCGGTGAGGATGCCGGTCCGGTTGTCCGCCCAGCGGTGACCGTGGATGTGGAAGGTGTGGTAGAACTCGCCGTGCGTGATCATCACGAATTCGAGCCGGTCCCCCACGGTGGCCTCGAAGTTGACGCTGTTGTGGGCCGTCTTGTTGTTGATCATCATGTCGTTGAAGACGACCGTGCACGTCTGGTCGGGCAGCAGGTCGCCCTTCCTGCGCACCACGAGCGGCCCGTACAGCCCCTTGCGGATGCCTCCGGTGCCGTGGTCGGTGCCGACGACGTGGTCGTGGTAGTGCCAGTAGCCCGCGCTGCCCGGCTCGTACGTACCGTCCTTGCGCGTGCCCGGCTTGTGGGTGCGCCAGGTGTACGTGCGGGTGCCGCCGGCCTCGACGTGACTCTTGTTCATCCGGGTGCCGTCGTTGGCGATGTCGTAGTCGACGCCGTGGACATGGAGGCTGACGTCGCCGTCGGTGAGGTTCTCGAAGTCGATGTGGAGGGTGTCGCCCTCGTTCAGCTCGATGAGGGGGCCGGGGATCGACGCCTTGCCCTTCTCGAAGCCGTAGCCCAGTTCGCCGTTGGGCAGCTTCTCGGCGTACATCCTGATGCGGCGCACCGCTCCCCCGGCCGGGGCCGTACGCGGTCCGCTCTCCGCGGAGCTTGCCTGCACAGCACCGAGCGACAACGATGTCACACCGGTGGCCGCCGCGGCCGCGCCGCCGACCAGCATCCGCCGGCTGAAGGTCCTTCGGTCCATGTCGAACTCCCTACTGGGATAAGGAAACTGGCGGAGACGGGAAGGGCCGGGCGCTCCCCGGAACGGCCCATACCGTAGCCGGGGCCCGAGCGTTTATCCACACTCAGGACAAAGTTTGTGCGATTGCTGCCTTAGCTATTGGCGGGCCGCGAAAAGAGGTCTAGCTTCGTGCGCTGTCGCAGTCAACGCTGCAGTGACCACAGAAGGGTTGGGTGACCCACATGCACGGCGCATCGCCTCACCGGTCGAGATCACGCCATCGACGCGGCCTCGCGGCGGTCGTGGCGGCCGGCGCACTGACCGTGTCCCTGCTGAGCGCCGGAGGTCCCGCCAACGCGGGCACCTCGCCGGACAGGGACCTGGTGGAGAAGATGGCGACAACGTTGTCCCTGCCGTCCCCGCCGGGCGCGAAGAACCAGGTCAAGGTGCTGGTCTTCCATGCGTCGGCCGGTGACGAGGCACCGTACACGGACGCCGGGATCGCGGCGATCGAGAAGATCGGGCAGACCGGTCCGGAGGCCGGCCGCTTCACCACCGTGGCCACCGCCAACCCGAACGTCTTCACCAACGGCAAGCGGCTCGGCTCCTTCCACGCGGTGGTCTTCCTGACCGGCGGCGGGGACGTCCTGGACCCCGCGCAGGAGGCGGGCCTGGAGGCGTACATGGAGGCGGGCGGCGGCTTCCTCGGCATCCATGACGCGGCGCGCACCGAGCCGTACTCGGACTGGTTCACCGGTCTGATCGGCGCCCGCCCGGCCGCCAACAGCCCGACCGCCGTGCAGCGTGCGACCGTCGAGGTCGGGGACCGGGTCCACCCCGCGACCAAGAACCTGCCGCTGGAGTGGAAGCGCCCCGACAAGTGGCTGAACTGGACGAAGAACCCGTCCGGTGACGTCCACACCGTGGCGCGCGTCCGGGAGCTGACGTACCAGCCGGGCGCGAGCGCCAACGGCTGGGACCACCCGGTCTCCTGGTGCCGCGACTACGACGGCGGGCGCTCGTTCTACACGGCGATGGGCGGTACGGCGGACAGCTTCGCCGAGGCCGACTTCCGCGACCATCTGCGCGGCGCCCTCGCCTGGACCAACCGCACCTCGCAGGCCGACTGCAAGGCGACCATCAACGCCAACTACACGGCCGAGCGCCTGACCCAGCCCAACCAGCCGGGCCAGAACGACCAGATCGGCGAGCCGCACGGCCTGGTGACCGCGCCGGACGGCAAGGTCTTCTACATCGGACGCGGCGGGGCCGACAGCTCCCAGCCGGTCGTCACGGACTGGAACAACCCGAACATCGGCAAGGGCAAGGGCGAGGTCCACGTCTACGACCCGCAGACGAAGAAGGTCACCCTCGCCGGGGCCCTGGAGGTCTTCGGCAACAAGGGCGGCGGCGACGAACTGACCAAGAACGAGGAGGGTCTGCTCGGCATCGAGCTGGACCCGGACTTCGCCTCCAACGGCTGGGTCTATCTGCACTACACCCCGCACGCGAAGATCGACCGCGACAAGCACATGGCGACCCGTCAGGTCTCGCGTTTCACCTACGACCCGGCGTCCGGGAAGCTGGACCTCGCCTCGGAGAAGGTGCTGCTGGGCTGGCCGGTGCAGATCCACAGCTGCTGCCACGCGGGCGGCGGTATGGCGTGGGACTCGAAGGGCAACCTCTACATCGCGACCGGTGACACCAACTCCTCCGGTTTCAGCAGCGGTTACTCCGGCAACAACCCGGAGCCGAACTTCAAGGGCGTCTCCTTCGCCGACGCCCGCCGCACCTCGGGCAACACCAACAACCTCAACGGCAAGATCCTGCGCATCCACCCCGAGGACGACGGCACCTACACCCTCCCGTCCGGCAACCTCTTCACCGGCAGGGAGCCGGACGAGGGCGGCGGGAAGACCCGGGGCGAGATCTACGTGATGGGCGTACGGAACCCGGCCCGGATCTCGATCGACCCCGCCACCGACACCCTGTACGCGGGCTGGGTCGGCCCCGACGCGGGCTCGGCCTCGACCACCTGGGGCCCCGCCAAGTACGACACGTTCGCCGCGATCACCAAGGCGGGCAACCACGGCTGGCCGTACTGCATGGGCAACAACCAGCCCTACCGGGACCGCAATCTGCCCGATCCGAGCAAGCCGCTCGGCTGGTACGACTGCAACGCCCCGAAGAACGAGTCGCCCCACAACGACGGTCTGGTCAAGCTGCCGCCGGTGACCCCCAACACCATCTGGTACTCCCCGCAGGGCGGCGGGGTCGACTACCCGCGTGACGCCAACGGTGTCCCGAGCTACAAGGCCGAGGAGCAGAAGGAGTTGCTGCCCTGGCTCAAGGGCGGCGGCCAGGCGACCATGAACGGCCCGGTCTACCGCTACGACGCACAGAGCGATTCGACGGCGAAGTGGCCCGCGTACTGGGACGGCAAGTGGTTCGTCGGCGACTTCTACGACGACACGCAGCCGCGCCACGCGGTGATCACCGACCCGAAGACGGTCGGCAAGGGCGGACTGCCCGTGCACGCCGAGTCGTTGAAGAAGATCATCCCGGTCGGCAACGACGGCATCCGCAACCTGATGGACTGGAAGTTCGCACCGGACGGTTCGCTGTACGTCCTGGACTACGGGCGCGGCTTCTTCACCTCCGACTCCAAGTCCGCGCTGTGGCGCGTGACCTACAAGGGCGGCGCGGCGACTCCGGCCGTCAAGGACCTGGTTGGAAAGGCGGCAGCGCAGTGAGACACCCCACGTACCTCGCCCGGCGGCGGCATCGGCCGCCGAGCTTCTGGGTGGCCCTGATGGCCTCCCTGGTCATGGTCCTCGGGCTCACCTCCACGGCCGCGTACGGCAAGGGCGGCGACGACCGGTCCGGGGCGCGGGCCGCCGCCGACCAGGTGCTGACCTGGACGGCCGGTGACCCGATCGACCGCTATCTGAGCGCGCCGGAGACGGCGGTGGCCGGCAAGGCGACCATCGTCTTCGAGAACAGCACGGCGACCGGCAACACGACGGGCATGCCGCACACGCTGACGTTCAGCACGTCGGACCCGGAGCACAACAACGACGTCCAGGTGAACATCCTGGCCAACCCGACCGACTCCGAGGGCGGCAAGCACAGCGTCGAGGTCACGCTCACCCCGGGCACGTACCTCTACACCTGCACGATCCCCGGCCACGGTCAGATGAAGGGCGTCCTGACCGTCACCGAGGGCGGCGGCGAGGAGGACACCGAGGCGCCCGCGACCTCGGCCAAGGTCGACGGCGACCAGAACGGCGACGGCGCGTACATCGGCCAGGCCACCGTCACCGTCGAGGCGACCGACGCGGGCTCGGGCGTCGACACCGTCGAGTACGCGCTCGGCGCCGACGGTGAGTGGCAGCCCTACACCGCGCCCGTGGTCGTGAGCGAGGTCGGTGACCACACGGTCCGCTACCGGGCCACCGACAAGGCGGGCAACACGGCCGAGGAGAAGTCCGTCGACTTCGCGGTCGCGGCCCCGCCCACCGACGACGAGACACCGCCGGAGACCTCGGCGACCGTCTCGGGCGAACAGGACGGCGACGGGGCGTACCTGGGCATGGCCACGGTCACCGTGACCGCGTCCGACACCGGGTCCGGCGTCAACACCATCGAGTACGCGCTCGGGGCCGACGGTGAGTGGCAGGCGTACACCGCCCCGGTGATGGTCCACGAGGTGGGCGAGCACACCGTCCGCTACCGGGCCACCGACCGGTCCGGGAACGTGGCCGCCGAGAAGTCCGTCGCGTTCACCGTCGTCGAGCCGCCGTCGCAGGACAAGACGGCCCCCGAGACCTCGGTGAAGGTCGAGGGGAACAAGAACTCCGACGGCGCGTTCATCACCAGCGCCAAGGTCACCGTCACCGCGACCGACGACGACTCGGGCGTGGACAAGGTCGAGTACTCCCTAGACGGCGGCCCCTACCTCGCCTACACCGCCCCCGTCCTCGTCGACCGGGTCGGCCACCACACCGTCGCGCACCGGGCCACGGACAAGGCGGGCAACACCTCCGAGGCCGAGCGGGTGTCGTTCACCGTCGCCCAGGGCGGCGGGGTCCCGGCGCCCAACTGCGCGGAGTTCGACGAGCGGCACACCGTCTTCGTCGGCACGGTCGACACGGGCGTCCCGAACCGGATCACCCGTAACCGCTGCACGATCAACGAGCTGATCGAGGACGAGAAGGACTGGTCCTCGCACGCGCTGTTCCTCAAGCACGTGACCGCGGTCCTCGACAAGCTGAGGACCGACGGCGTGATCGACCAGCGCGAGCGCAAGGCCATCAACCAGGCCGCCAAGCAGTCGGGCATCGGGAAGCCGGGCCAGTCCGAGGGGTACACCAAGCTCTTCGACGGCACGGCGGCCTCGCTCGCCAAGTGGCAACACGTGGGCGGCGGCGCGTTCGGGCTGAACGAGGAGGAAGGCTCCATCACCAGCTCCACCACGGTGGGCGGCATGGGCATGCTCTGGTTCCCGACCCGGGCGTACGGCGACTTCTCGCTCAAGCTCCAGTGGCGCGACGACGCCCCGGGCTCCGGCAACGCCAACGGCGGGGTGTTCGTCCGCTTCCCGAAGGTCCACGACCACCCGGAGGAGTCGCGTCCGGAGTGGGTCGCCATCAAGTACGGCCATGAGATCCAGGTCAACGACCGGCCGGACGGCGACATGTACAAGACCGGATCGGTCTACGGCTTCGACCGGGTGGGCCTCGGCGGCGCCGGGGTCACCCCCAAGGGCACCTGGAACGACTACGAGATCAAGGTGGTCGACCAGCACTACGAGATCTACCGCAACGGTGTCCTGATCAACGAGTTCGACAACAACGGTGGCCAGCTCTTCGAGCCGCCGCGCGGTGACGACCCGGGCACCGACGGCCGGCGGTTCGCCTCCGGTTACATCGGGCTCCAGGTCCACGGGGTCACGGACGTCATCTCGTACCGCGACATCCGGATCAAGGAGCTGTAAGCCGTACAGGATGCTGTAAGCCGTACGGAGTGGTCTCAGGAGGCCGTGGCCGCATGCTCGGGCGTGCGGGCACGGCCTCCTGGGTGCCGGTGGCGCCACACCCAGAAGACCGTGCAGGAGACCAGCGCCCAGGCGGCGAGCACCAGGTACGGGAAGACGAACTGGTGGCCCTGGTAGTAGACGGCCGTGTGCTGGGCGTTGACGGAGGCGCCCGGCGGCAGCCAGCGGCCGATGTGCCCGAGGGCGGAGGGCAGCAGCGGCCAGGAGACCGCCCCGCCGGAGGACGGGTTGCCGAGCAGGACCATGACGCCCCAGGTGGGGATCATCGCCCACCGGCCCATCAGGGTGTTGAACATGGTGAAGACCATGCCCGAGGTGAACATCGTGAACGCCAGGATGAGCCACGACTGGACGAACGGCAGGTCCACCGCCCCGAGCCACCAGTCCACGGCCGCCGCGATGGCGAACCCGCCGAGCAGGGCGTACGCGGCGGTGAACGCGATGCGCTCCGCCGGGTCGAGGCCGCGGGCGTGGATGCTGAGCTGGATCGCGCCGAGGAAGCCCATGATGACGGCGGCCAGCGAGATGTAGAAGAGGGCGAGCCCGCGCGGATCACCGGGCTGGAGCGGTTTGACGTCCCGGACGGTGACCGGCACCCCGGTGGCCTCCCCGGTCTCGATGCCCGCCTTGCCGAGCAGTTCGGCCACGGAGGCGCCGGAGGCCCCGGCCACGTCGAGCGCCACCCCGTTCTCCGCGGCGCGGACGATCGCGAAGACCTTCTGCTCGTCCAGGGCGCGCCGGGCGTCCGCGAGGTCCCAGTAGTCGTGGAGTTCGAGCGAGGCGTCGAGGGCCTTCTCCATCCCGGCGACGAACGCCTCGCCGCGCTGCACTGCGGGCTGGGTGACCAGGGCCGCCGGGATGCGGTGCGGGGTGGGCTTGGCCATCGCGTACGTGTAGGAGCCGGCGAAGAGTCCGGCCGCGGCGGCGACGATGAGGACCAGGACGGTCGCGGGGAGGAACGGGCCGTTCTTGTACGCCTCCCAGCGTTCGCGGAGCGTCAGGGGGCGGCCGTGGGCACCGTGCTTCTCGCTGCTTCCGCTCACGCGGTACCGCCGCCGTCACCGTCGTCGTGGCGGGCGCGGCTGGGCTGGACCCGCTTCGGTTCGCCGGGCATCTTCGGGTACTCCGGCGGGTACGGCATGTCCCCGAGCCCGCGCTCCTCCTCGTCCCGGTCCGCCAGCTCCAGCAGGCCGTCCAGCCGGAACGCCTCCTGGTCCATGTCCGCGTGGACGTCCCCGAGTTCGGCGTACCGGCCCGGCATCGTGGCGATGTCGAAGTCGCGCGGTTCGGCGTCGTCGATCTCCTCCCAGCGCAGCGGTGCCGAGACCGGGGCGTGCGGGAAGGGGCGTACGGAGTAGGCGGAGGCGATCGTGCGGTCGCGGGCGGTCTGGTTGAAGTCGACGAAGATCCGCTCCCCGCGCTCCTCCTTCCACCAGGCCGTCGTCACCCGCCGCGGCATCCGCCGCTCCAGCTCCCGCCCGGCGGCGATGGCGGCGCGCCGGACCTCGGTGAAGGTCCAGGCGGGCTCGATGGGGACGAAGACGTGCATCCCGCGCCCGCCGGAGGTCTTGGGCCACCCCCGTACGCCGTGGTCCTCCAGGACCGAGCGCAGCTCGTGGGCGGCGGTGACCGCGTCGGCGTAGTCGGTGCCGGGCTGCGGGTCCAGGTCGATGCGCAGCTCGTCCGGGTGGTCGGTGTCCCCGGCCCGGACCGGCCAGGGGTGGAAGGTGAGGGTGCCGAGGTTGGCGGCCCAGATCACGGCGGCGAGTTCGGTGGGGCACAGCTCGTCGGCGGGGCGGCCGCTGGGGAAGGCGATGCGGGCGGTGGGGATCCAGTCGGGGAGGTTCTTCGGGGCGCGCTTCTGGTAGAAGAAGTCGCCCTCCACCCCGTCCACGAACCGCTGGAGCGTGGTCGGCCGGTGGTTGAGGGCGCGGGTGATCCCGGGGCCCACGGCCAGGAAGTATTCGGCCACGTCCCTCTTGGTGTAGCCCTTCGCCGGGAAGTACACCTTGTCCGGGTTGGAGAGCCGCACCGCTCGTCCGCCCGCGTCCAGCTCCACCGCTTCTCCCATGACGGCCACCGTAGGCCGGTCGCACATATGCCGCACATCGGGAGACATAGGTGTGCGGGGGCGCCAGAATCGGGCCATGGACCTGCCGGTGATGCCGCCCGTGAAACCGATGCTCGCCAAGTCGGTGGCCAAGATCCCGCCGGGCATGAGCTATGAGGCGAAGTGGGACGGCTTCCGGGCGATCGTCCACCGCGACGGTGACGAGGTGGAGATCGGCAGCCGTACGGGCAGGTCCCTGACCCGCTACTTCCCGGATCTGGTGGACGCCGTGCGGGAGAACCTGCCGCCGCGCTGTGTGCTCGACGGGGAGATCGTCATCGCCCACGAGGGGCGGCTCGACTTCGACCGGCTCAGCGAGCGCATCCATCCGGCGGACTCCCGGGTGCGGATGCTGGCCGAGCGGACCCCGGCGAGCTTCATCGCCTTCGACATCCTGGCCGTGGACGACACCTCGCTGCTGAGCACCCCGCAGGCGGACCGGCGGGCCGTGCTGGAGGCGGCTCTCTCCGGCGCCTCCGCGCCCGTGTTCCTCGCCCCGTCCACCACCGACATCGAGCTGGCCCGGGAGTGGTTCGACCGGTACGAGGGGGCGGGACTGGACGGGATCGTGGCCAAGCCACCGGATCTGCCGTACCGGCCCGACACCCGGGTGATGTACAAGATCAAGCACGAGCGGACGGCCGACGTCGTGGTGGCCGGTTACCGGGAGCACAAGAGCGGCCCGGTCGTCGGCTCGCTGCTGCTCGGCCTGTACGACTCCGGTGGCGTGCTCCAGCACGTCGGGGTCTGCGCGGCCTTCCCGATGCGGCGCCGCGCCGAGCTGGCCGAGGAACTGGCCCCGCTGCGCTGCGAGTTCACCGGCCATCCATGGGGCGCGTGGGCGGACGCGGCGGCGCACGAGGCCTCCCGGCTGCCGGGGACGCAGAACCGCTGGACGGGAAAAAAGGACCAGGCGTGGGTACCGCTGCGGCCGGAGCGGGTCTGCGAGGTGGCGTACGACCACATGGAGGGCGACCGGTTCCGCCATACGACGCAGTTCCGGCGGTGGCGCCCGGACCGGACCCCGGCGAGCTGTACGTACGCGCAGCTGGAGGAGGTCGTCTCCTACGACCTGGCGCAGGTGCTGGCGGGCGGCTGACCCGGGGGGCCGTGGGAGGTGTGGAGACGGCGAGAGGGGGAATGCGGTGGTTTCCACGGGAAGTTCCGCATTCACCGAGCGCCCTTCACCGACGGCGTGGAAAGGAGGTACGGGCGTGCACCCTACCCCGCACACCCCTCCCGTACGTCACGCCGATGCCGTACCCCTCCGTGTGCCCAGCAGCGCGGCCGAGGCGCGCGATGCCGTGACCCGGCTGCTGACGGCGGAGTTCGGCGGCCTGACGGACGAGACGCTCGCGAACGTGGTCGTGGCTGACGCCCTGCTGGTGACCTCGGAGATCGTCACCAACGCGCTGCGGCACGCCGACGGGGTCACCGGCTTCTCGGCCCGGATCATCGGCGGCGACCTCCATCTGGTGGTCGACGACGCGGACCCCCGCCATCCGGTCCTCCAGGAACCGGTCCCGGGGTCGGTCGGGGAGGGCGGCTACGGCTGGTCGCTGGTCCACCGGCTGACCACACGGCTCTCCGTCACCCCGCACGGGCGCGGCAAGCGCATCGCCGCCGTGGTCGCCCTCGCCTGAGCCGGGGGCCACGGCCCGCGGTCAGGAGGTGGGCGAGGGGTGCGGGTCGGACGGCCCCTCCTCGCCCGCTCCCCTGGCCGGCCACCGTTCCTCCTGGTCCCGGCGGGCGAACAGGTGGTCGATCCCGGTGATCCGCATGATCCGGTCAAGGAAGGCCGGGGCCTCCTCGACGTGCAGGCGCACCCGCCGGACCGCCGTGTCGCGGTGGATCTGGAGCAGGGCCGAGACGCCCATGGAGTCGCACATCCCGAGCCCCGCGCAGTCCAGGTACAGATCGTCCAGTCCCGGCCGCGCCGTCAGCTGCTCCATCGCCCGCCCGACCAGTTCGTCACTGGTGTCGTGGTCCAGGTCCCCGGTGAGGCGCAGCCGCACCCAGCCCCGGCCCTCCTCGGCGGTGACGGTGAGGAGAGGACTCGGCAGGGCGGTCATGCGGGGGCTCCGGGTGACTGATCGGTGGCGGCCACGGCCTCGTCCAGGTGGCCGCGGGCTCGGTCGAGCATACGGGTGGCGCGCGGGAAGTCCTTCAGCTCGGCGGCGAGGGCGTCCAGGGCGGGGCGCAGGGACCGGGCGGGGACCCGGCGGGCGGTCAGGACAGCGGCGGTCCACCGGATGAAGTCGGTGAAGAGGTCGTCGCTGTCGGTGTAGAGGGCGACGCCGAGGAACTCCACGATGTGGGCGACGTCCTCGGCCGTGCGTTCGCGCTGCGGGGCGGAGTAGTCGGCCATCGCGGGGAAGTCCCGCTCCAGCCGGGCCAGCACCACCCGGACGAGCCGGGCTCTGGCCCGGACGACGAGGGTGTACTCCTGGTCGCTGAGGTGGGCCAGGCCGTCGTTCTCGCGGCGGCCCGCCGCGAGGTCGGGGGACGGGATGCCCTCGGCCAGCCGACGGGCGGCGGCCCGGGCGTCGGGGGCCCAGGCGTCGGCGCCGAGCAGCCGGGCGTAGCGGCCGTCGGGGCCGAACGCGGCGCCGCCCGCCAGCACCGGCACCCCGACGGCCTGGCAGGCGGTGATCGCGGAGTGGGCGGTGGGGAGCCGGGTGGCGAGCGAGGAGGAGAGGGCGACCGCGTCGGACCCGGTGTTGTGGAGATGGGTCACCAGGTGGGGGGTGGGCACCTGGGCGCCCAGGAAGTCGACCCGCCAGCCGCGCAGGGTGAGGACCTCCGCGAGCAGCCGGGCGGGCAGGGCGTGCCACTCGTGGTCCACGCAGGCGACGGTGATCCGTCCGCCGTAGGGGGCCGGACGGTGGGCGGGGTGGTGGGCGAGCGCGGCGATGACGCGCTCCGCGATGGCGGTCGCGGCGTGTTCCTGGGCGACGGTGAGCCGGTCGGCCTGCCAGGCGCGGCCGACCCGGGCCTGCACGGGGGCGATCACGTCGAGCAGGACCGTCTCCGCGGAGACGCCGGTGTCCAGGGCGGTCAGCACGAGATCGGCCGCGCGGTACTCGTCCCGGCCGGTCACCGCGGCCCAGAGATCGCCCCGGAGCGTATCGAGACCGGTGGCGTCGACTGTGGTGGTCATGCGGTGTACCTGCCCCGTGTGTGGCCGTCCACCGCGGTGAGATGAGTCGTCGGCGGTGCGGTGATCGCCACCACCGCCAGATCGTCGTGGCCGCCGTCGCCCAGCCACTGGGCCGCCAGCATCCGGATGTGCTCCACCACGGCCTCGCCGGGCATGCCCACGCACTCGGCCAGGGCGCGCTTCAGCCGTTCGTCGCCGAAGAGCTCACCGCCGAGCGGGCCGCCGCGCGCCTCGGTGATGCCGTCGGTGTAGAGCAGGCACGTCTCCCCGGGCAGCAGGACGGCCTCGACCGTACGGGCCGTCACCTGGTCCAGCGCCCCCACCAGGCTGCCGTGGGTGGGGACCTCCTCCACCCGGCCGTCGTTGCGCACGATCAGGGGCGCCGGGTGCCCCGCCGAGGTGAGGCGCAGCCGCACCTGGTTCCCCGAGCGCAGCACGGAGGCGAGGACCAGGGTCGCGAAGCGGGTGTTGTCGGAGTTCAGCAGGGCCCCGTTGAGGAGCTGCAGCACCCGCTCGTGGTCGTCGGCCATCGGCACCAGGGCCTGGAGCGTGTTGCGGATCTTGCCGGTGAGGACGGCGGCCTCCAGCCCCTTGCCGCAGACGTCCCCCAGCACCACCAGCGACGGGTCGGCGGCCGTGGGCCCGGGGTGGACGTCGTAGAAGTCGCCGCCCACCCGCTCGTGGGCGTTGGAGGGGCGGTAGCCGCCGGCGAACTCCACACCCCGCACCCGGTGGAGCCGGGGCGGCAGCAGGTCGCGCATCAGCGTACGGGTGATGCTGTGCTGCTCCGCGTAGAGGCGCGCGGCCGAGAGGGCGGCTCCGGCGCGGGCGGCGAAGAGCCGGGCGAAGGTCTCCTCGGTCTCGCTGAACTCCCGGCGCGTCTCCGTACGCAGCAGGATCAGCGCCCCGGCGGGCACCCCGTGGCCGGGCAGCGGGGTGACGACCACCGAGCCGACCGGCGTGCGGAGACCGTCGGGGACGAGCCAGTCGGGCAGGGACGTCGGGTCGATCCACTGGGACGGGACGGGCGGGAACCCCTTCAGCGCCTCGGCCAGGCCCGGCACGGTGGCCGGGTCGGCCGCGACCAGCCCCTGGCTGGCCTCCCCGCCCGCGACGGCCCGGGTGACGGGCAGCCTGCGGCCCGATGCCGGGGCCACCACGACGGCCGCGTCGGCGAAGAACCCGGCGGCCAGCCTGGCGGTCGCGGCCATGCACCGCTCGGCGTTGAGCGAGGAGAGCAGGACGTTGGACGCCTCGGCGAGAAAGGTGGTGCGCTCGCGTTCGGTGGTGAGGGCCTCCTCGGCGGCGTACCGGGCGGTCTGGTCGACCAGCCACCACACCACCTCGCCGTTGGCGCGCCGGGTCGGATGGGCCTCGAAGCGGCGGTCCCGGTACTCCCCCGGCACGGCGGGCCGCCGCGCGCCGCCCTGGTGGACCGTGTCGGCGGCCACCTCCGCCGTGGCCCGGGCCAGCCAGGAGAGGCCGTCGGGCAGCGGAGCGCCCTCCGTCACGCCCGGCAGCAGCTCCGTCTCGCCGTCGGTCCGGACGGCCGTGCCGGTCGGACCGACGGTGACCATCGCGCACGGCGGGCAGCCCCAGTCCGCGGGAGCGAACCGCTCCTTCGTGGGTGTGCCGCCTTTCGTGGTGGTGCCGGTCTCTGCCTTGGGTGAAGCCATGAGGGGGGACCCGCCTGCGGCGAGTCGCACCACCTTCCGGTCGGACGAATTGTTTCCCTGGGGCAAACATCTCGGAGGACGCCCCAAATAGCAACCCGATCCCGCACCCGTCCACCGTGCGGGTCACCTGCGGCACAGGATGGTCACCTCACCCTTCCGATGTCTTTGCGAGGCCTTCACATGGAGAGGCCTTCACCGGGCGGGTCGTCAGGGGGCGGGGGCCTCACAGGGCGGGGAGGCGGCGTCGTCTCCCCCGGTCCCGCTCCCGGGGGCGGCGCCGGGGCAGTCGGGGGAGGTGGGGGCCGTGGGATCCGTGGCGCTGGGGTCGGGGCTCGGGCCGGGGTCCGGGTCCGTGGGGGTGGGCGTGGGTGTCGGGGTGGGGCCGGGGCCCGGGTCGGTGGGCCCGGGGCCGGTGGGGTCGGGGCTCGGGCCGGGGTCGGTGGGGCCCGGAGTCGGGTCCGTGGGGTTCGGCGTGGGCTTGGGGCCCGGGTCCGTCGGGTCGGGGCCGGGCGTGGGGTCGGTCGGGGTGGGGGTCGGGCCCGGTGAGCCGGGATCGGTGGGGGCCGGGGTGGGGGTCGGCTTGGGCGTCGGCGGGCGGGTGGGCTGCGGGCCGATGACGATGCCTCCGCCACCGCTGCCGGGCGGCCCGGCCGGTGTACCGGAACCGACCGGAGCCTTGGGCCGGTTCACCCCACCCGGTCCCGGGCTGATCGGCAGCACCCCCTGGCCGTCCGCGACCGGGTGGGCGCCCTCGCGGTAGTACCGCAGCCAGGACAGCACCGTGCGGAGATACGCGTCGGAGCGGTTGTAGCTGAGGATCGCCCGGTCCAGGCCGGCCCTGCCGGTCAGGTCCCGGCCGCCCGCACAGAGGTAGTGCCCGGCGGCGAGGGCGGCGTCGTAGATGTTGTTCGGGTCCTTGCGGCCGTCGCCGTTGCCGTCCTTGGCCCAGTTGACCCAGGTGGACGGGATGAACTGCATGGGCCCGACGGCCCGGTCGTACGTCCGGTCGCCGTCGTACACCCCGTTGTCCGTGTCCCGGATCAGCGCGAAGCCCACCCCGTCGAGCGCGGGCCCCAGGATCGGGGCGAGGGTGGTGCCGTGCGCGTCGACCCTGCCGCCCGCCGCCTGCCCGGACTCGACCTTGCCGATCGCCGCGAGCAGTTGCCACGGCAGCCCGCAGCCGGGGGCGGTGCGGAGCAGGGACCGCTCGGCCTTGCGGTAGGCGGCGAGTACGGTCGCCGGGATCCCGGCCTCGGAGCGGAAGGACGCCACGACCGGCGGCGACGGCGTCTCCCCGGCCTGGGGCGGCTTGAGCGGGGCCGGGGGCTCCGGGCTCACCAGCGGAGGCAGCTCGGTGTGGTACGAGTCGTCGCCCGGCACCTCGCTCCACACCACGTCGTCCGTGCCCGGGGCGGCCCGCTCCCCGCGCGAGGCCGCCACGGCGTCCACGAAGTCGGGCGCCTGGGACGCGGTGAGCGCGGCCATGGCGGCGACCGCCGTGACCGTGCCGGTGAGCTGCCGGCGTACCGTGCCGTTGAACCTCATGACGGGTCCCCTCTCCCCGGTGATCCGGGCTCTCTCCCGGCTCTCCGGGGTCTCGCGGTCTGTCCGGGCGCGGCGGCTGTCCGGGCCTGGTGGTCCGGCGGTTCAGCGGGTGAACGTGTCGATGGCGGCGATCCGCCAGGTGTCGCCCCGGCGGACGGCGTCCACGGCGAACATGGCCGCCGCGTAAGTGGTCTCCTCGTCCTTGCCGGTACGGGTGTTGCTCTGGTCCGCGAAGACCAGCAGCCGGGCCCGGTCGCCGTCCAGGTACTCCACCGCGCTCGCGGTGACCGTGGTGGTGAGGACCAGCTTCTGCTTCTCCCCCTGCTCCCGGACCTCGGCCAGCATGTCCCTGTGCTGCCGCACCGCCCGGCCGGTGAGATGCGTCTCGGCCGCCCGGTCCGCGCGGGCGGGTGAGGCGTAGTCGTACGAGAAGACGGCGCCGACCGCCTCCCCGATCCGGCCCTTCACCTCGCTGGTGCGGGCGATGTCGGTGAGCGCGGTGTTCTGCCGCGCGGGCTCGTCGCGCAGGGCGGCGGCCGAGCCGAACGCCCAGGCGGCGAAAGCTCCGAGGAGGACAGTGAGGGCGCAGAGGAGGGCGGGGAGGGCGGCGGATCGGGGGCGGCGGGTGGCGCGGCGGGGCGGCTCGGGATCTGCCTCTGTCTCCGCCTCCGTCCCCGGCTCGGGCGCGGGCTCGGGCTCGGGCTGTGGCTGCGCGTCCGCCGCCGTCTCCGGTTGCGGTTCCGTCGCCGTCTCCTCGGTGGGCCGGGTGAGGAGTTCGGCGGCCGGGCTCGGGCGCGTCGGCGAAGTCGCCAGTCTGCGGCGGCGGTTGACGAGGTGGCGGGTCGTCGACATGGACGGTCCTCTCGGGTACGGAGGTGGGGCGGCGGGCGGGTGCGGGCGGGGCGCGGCGTGTGGTCAGCCGGCCGTGGAGCCGACGGGCGCCTGGCCGAGCGCGCTGAGCTTCCACCCCTCCGGGGTCCGGGTCAGGGTGCCGAGCATCCGGCTCTCCTTCACCGCCGGGTCGCCCCCGGGCGCGGTGACGGTGACCCGGAGCGCCACCATCACCCCGGCCCGGCCCGCCCGTTCGTCGAGTTCGGTCACCGCGCCGGAGAGCACCTTCGCGGTGCTCACCGTCTTCGCCGCCTCGATCTGCTTCGCGAACGCGTCCCGGCCGTCCACGAGTTGGCGGTGGAGATCGCCGGTGGTCGACTCCTCCCAGCTGTCGAGCCCCTTCCCCAGGGTGCGATGGTCCAGGGTGTTCATGTTCTGGACCGCCTGCTCGCCCGCCGCCAGCGCCGCGTCGCGTGCCCGCGCGTAGGAGGCCGCGTCGTCGTGGGCGGCGTCGTAGCGCTCCCAGCCGCCCCAGCCCGCCGCCGCTGCCGCGACGACCGTCAGGGCCGCCGCCGCGATCACGAGGGGGTTCCTGGTCGTTCCTGCCCGTGCCATGCGCTGTCTCTCCCCTGCCCTCATATGGAGCTGATCTCGACGATCCGCCAGTGCCCGTCCCGCAGTTCGGCGGTGACGGAGAGCTGGGCGGATGCGGTGGTGGCCGGCCGTCCCCGGCGTTCGTAGACCTGGTCGAGGAAGACCAGGAGGTGGGCGCCGGTGCCGGAGAGCCGGGTGACCCCGGCCCGTACGACATGGGTGGTGAGCGTCAGTCTCTGGTCGGCCGCCTGCTTCTCGACCTGGCCGAAGAGTGCGGCGTACTGCTGAAGTGCCTTGCCCGCCAATACCTGTTGGGCCGCCTCCTTGGCGAGGCCGGTGGCGTCGGGGCCGTAGGAGAAGATCCGGCCGAGCGCGTTGCTGACGTCGCCGGTGACCCGGGTGGTGGCCTGGGTGTCCGTGAGGGCGAGGTTGGCGGTGGCCGGGGTGTCGCGCAGCTGCTGCCCCGCCGCGAAGAGGTACCCGCCGGTGGCGAGGAGGGCGAGCGCGAGGACGGCGCCGAGGAGGCGCGGCCACCGGCGGCGGCGGCCGGGCGGCCCGTCCGGGGTTCCGTCCGGGCTGTCCGAGGTGCCGTCCGGGGTGCGCTCCGGGGCGTCGGGCGTGCTGTCCGACGCGTCGGGGGTGCTCTCCGGGCCGTCGGAGCGGTCCTGCCCGTTCTCTCCGTCGACGCGTTCCTCCTCGTCGACCGCCTTGCTCTCCAGCACGGTGCGCTCACTCATCCGTCGTCCTCTCCCGCCGCCATCGCCGTGAGCGCCTTGACCTTCCAGCCGTCGCCGGTACGGGCGAGCGTGGCGGTGAAGCGCTTGCGCTGGGTGCCGGGGGCTCCCGTGCGCGGGGTGACCTCGACGTCCACGGTGGCGATCAGCTCCGCCGTGCCGGTGCGGTCGTCGAGGGCGGTGAGCGCGGCCGAGGTCACCGTGGCCTCGGCGGTGTCGCCCGCCGTCGTGAGCGTCCTGGCGTCGGCGGCCGAACTCCGCTCCAGCTCGTCGTGGAGCGGGCCGGTGGAGGCCTCGCGCCAGGCCCGCAGGCCGGTGGAGACCCCGGCCGCGTCCTTGCCGTCCAGGGTGTTCAGCGTGGCCATGTGCCGTCTGCCCTCGGCCAGGGCCGCGTCACGGGCCTCGGCGTAGGCGAGGGTGCGGTCGCCGCGCGCCTGGGCGTACGACCAGGCGCCGAGCCCGCAGACCAGGGCGGCGGCCAGCAGGACGGCCCAGCCGCCGAGCAGCCGGGGGCGCGTGCCCGTTCCCGTACGGAGTCTCATGAGCCGCCTCCCAGGCCGAGCAGCCCGGCCATCCCCGGGGCGGGCGGCGCGGTGCGGGGTTCGGTGCCGAGCGCTCCGGGCAGCCGGTCCTTCGCCCCCGTACCGCCGCCGTCGCCCAGCAGCATCGAGCCGGGCTTGGCGGGGGCCGGGACCGGGCCGCCCTTCGGGGCGTTGGCGCTGCCCCGGACGTTGATGCCGGTGCCGGGTGAAGAGGCGCACCGGGCGCGGGTGTTGAGGGCGGGGGCCGGTGAGGTGTCGAGCCCGTTGCGGTACGCCGTCGCCCCGTATCCGGCGGTGCACGGCAGCGGTTCGAAGAAGGTGACCGACATACCGAACCGGGCGCCGTCCTCGTCGACCGCGCTCGCTCCGGCCGCGACCACCGCCGGAAGCTTCACCAGCAGCTCCTCCAGGCCGCGTTGGCGGGTGACGGCGACCTCCGACGTGGTGAGCAGGTTGGCGACGACGACGCCGAAGGCGGGGTCGAGGTCGCGCAGCAGGCCGCTGATCTGTACGGCGGCGTCCGGGGTCGTCGCGATCAGCCGCCGCAGATCGCCGTCGGAGGACTTGAGTTCGGCGGCCAGCTCCTTGGCGCCCGAGGCGAACCCCTTGAGCGCCGCGCCCTGTTCGGCCTGGGTCCGCAGCACGGTCTCGCCGTCGGCCATCAGCCGGGTGGTGACCGGCAGCGCCTTGTCGGCCGCCTCGATGAACTCGCTGCCGCTGTCCAGCAGCACCTGGAGGTCGTCGCCGCGCCCCTCGAAGGCGGTGCCGAACTCCTCGACGACCGTGCGCAGATGTTCCAGGTCCACCGAGCCCGCGAAGTCGTTGACGCTGGTGAGGACTTCGGTGGGCGGGGCGGGGAGCGTGGTGTCGGCGGCGTCGATCACCGAACCGTGGCCCAGGTAGGGGCCGTCGGAGCGGGTGGGGCGCAGGTCGACGTACTGCTCACCGACGGCGGAGAGGTTGGCGACGACGGCCCGCAGGCTGTCCGGGATGGGCGGGGCGTCCTTCTCGATCCGCAGCTCGGCCTCCACCCCGTCGTCGGTCAGCTCGATGGGGCCGACGCGGCCCACCGAGACGCCCCGGTAGGTGACGTTGGAGTGGGTGTAGAGGCCGCCGGTCTGCGGGAGCTGGACCGTGACGGTGTAGTAGCTGCGCAGCCCGACGTAGTGGCCGAGCCCGGCGTACCGCACGCCGAGATAGCCGAGGACCAGCACGGCGATGACGAGGAAGGCGATGTTCTTGAGCCGGATGGCGGGTGTGATCACGGGGTGCTCCCCTGCTCGGTCCCCGGGGTCCGGGAGGCTTCGGGCTGCGAGGTCCCCGACACGGCCGGCAGCGGGAGCGGCAGCACGCTCCGGGGGGCCGCCGCACCCTCCGTACCGTCCCCGCCGCCCCCGCCCGGTTCGTGCGGGGGCGGGGGCAAGGTCGGGTCGTCCGGGGTCAGCGCCGGGATGATCCGCGTGCCGGGTGCGGCCGTGACGTCCAGGTAGACGTTCAGGTAGTCGCCCTTCACCCCGCGCAGCACCTCGTCCGTGAACGGGTAGGTGAGCGAGGCCTGCAGGGAGTCGGGAAGGTCCTGGCCGGAGTCCGCGAGGGCCTTCAGTGTCGGGGCGAGCGCCTTGAGGTCCGCGATCATGTCGGCCTTGCTCCGGTTGACGGTGTCGACGGCCACGGTGGAGAGGGCGTCGAGCGAGCGCAGCATGGTGAGCAGGGAGCCGCGCTGCTTCTCCAGGACCTTGAGCCCGGGGCTGAGCCCGGTGAGGACCGTTCCGACGTCCTGTTTCCGGGTGGCGAGGGTGGCGGAGAGCCGGTTGAGGCCGTCCAGGGCCCGGGTGATGTCGCCTCGGTTGTCGTCCAGGTTGGTGACCAGGGTGTCGACCCGGTTGAGCATCGAGCGGATCTGCGGTTCCTGGCCGGTGAGCGCCTTGTTCAGCTCGGTGGTGATGGTCTTGAGCTGGTTGATCCCACCGCCGTTGAGGAGCATGGACAGCGCGCCGAAGACCTCTTCGACCTCGGGGTTGCGGTTGGTGCGGGCGAGCGGGATGCGGCCGCTCTCCGCCAGGGAGCCGCGTGCGGTGCCCTGCGCGGGCTGGGTGAGCTGGATGTACTTCTCGCCCAGGAGGCTGGACTGTTCGAGGCGGGCGTAGGCGTTGGCGGGGAGGGCGATGTCCCCGTTGACCCGCATGGTGACCCGGGCGCTCCAGCCGTCCGGGGCGAGGTCGATCCGGGTGACGCGGCCGACGGAGACGTCGTTGACCTTCACCGAGGACTGCGGGGCCAGGCTGAGGACGTCACCGAACTCGGCGGTGATCTCGTACGGGCGCTCCCCCAGGTCGGCGCCGCCCGGCAGCGGGATCTGTTCGATGCCGGTGAGGACGGGACCGTCGGCGCGGACGGCGACGAGGGCGATCAGGGCTCCGGTGGCCAGCAGGGCGACGGCTCCGACGGCCAGCCGGGCGACCGTACGGGGGCCGGTGCGGGCGTCGGCGGTCTGCGGGGGCCCGGCCGTGGCGTCCGGGGGGCCGCTGGTGGTGTGCGGGGTGCCGCTCATCGTTCCGCTCCCTTCTTCCGCTGCTCCGTCGGCTGTTTCTCCGGGGTGCCGAAGACCGTGCCGACCTCCGGCAGCGGCAGCACGGGCAGGGCCTTGCGGCGGTTCGCGTCGACGGGTGCGAGGCCGGGCGGCGGGCCGGAGGCGGCGGCCGGGTCGGTGAGCGGGCCGCCCATGGAGAGTTCGTTGAGGTTGGCCCGCCCGTTCAGGGTCCGGTTGGCGGGGTCGTACGCGTTCAGGACGTTGCCCGCGGCCAGCGGCAGCGTGTCCATCGCCTCGGCCAGCGAGGCGCGCTGGTCGACGAGGGCCTGGGTGATGGGGACCAGGGCGTCGACGTTCTTCTTCAGCGCGCCCCGGTTCTTGGCGATGAACGTCTTCACCTGGCCGAGGGCCGCCCCCAGCTCCTTCAGCGCGGCGCTCAGGTTCTTCTTGTCGTCCGCGAGGAACGAGGTGACCGAGTCGAGCTGCTGCTCGGCGGTGCGGACCTCACTGTCGTTCTCCTTGAGCATGGTGGTGAAGGACTGGAGGGAGGAGAGGGTGTCGAAGAGGTCGCCGCTGCTCCTGTCGAGCGTCTTGGCGGCCTTGCCGAACTGTTCGACGGAGTCCCCGATGGCCTTGCCGTTGCCGTCCAGGTTCTTCGCCCCGGTCTCCAGGAGCCGGGCGAGCGCCCCGTCGGCGTTGGCCCCGTTCGGGCCGAGCGCCGTGGTGATCTCGGTGATGGAGGCGTACAGCTGGTCGACCTCGACGGGGGTCGCGTTGCGGGCGGCGGGGAGTTCGGCGCCGTCCGCGAGGAGCGGCCCTCCGTCGTAGGCGGGAGCGAGCTGGACGTACCGGTCGGCAACGAGGCTGGGCGCGACGACGACCGCGTGGGCGTCCTCGGGCACCTTGACGCCCTTGTCCAGCCGGAGGACGACCCTCACCTCCTCTCCCTGGGGGGTGACGGACTCGACCGTGCCGACGCGGACCCCGAGGACGCGCAGGTCGGACCCGGCGTAGACGCCGGTGGCCCGTTCGAAGTAGGCGGTCACGGTGGGCCGGGAGTCCTGCTCCAGGGCGCTGACCCCGGTGGTGGCGGCCACGGCGACGACCGCGAGTCCGGCGCCGATCCCGATGATGCGTGTACGTCTCATGTCAGCGGCCGCCTTGCTTCGGTGGCATGCATCCGGTGGCCGGGGGTGTGCCGGCGGGGAGGTAGTTCGGGGGGACGACCCCGCAGGCGTAGGTGTCGAACCAGCGGCCGTTGCCGAGGGTGTTCCCGACGAGCCGGCTGTAGGTGCCGGTCATGGCGAGCACCCGGTCCAGGCTCTTGCGGTTCTTGGCCAGGACGGCGGTGACCCGGCCGAGGGAGGCGAGGGTGGGGCCGAGCTGCTTGTCGTTCTCCTCGACGAGTGCGGTGAGCTGGGTGCCGAGGCTGCGGGTGCCGGTGAGCAGCAGGTGGATGGCGTCGCGGCGGGCCTGGAGCTCCCCGAGGAGCAGGTTCCCGTCCTCCAGGAGGGTTTCGAAGCTGCTCTTCCTGCCCGCGAGCGTCTTGGTGAACTGTTTGCTGCTCCGCAGGAGCGTGGCGAGCTGGGCGTCGCGCGTGGAGACCGTACGGGAGAGGGCGGAGAGCCCTTCGGCGGCGCTGCGGACGTGGGGCGGGGAGTCCTTGAAGGTGGCGGAGATCGTCTCGAAGCTCTTGGCGAGCTGCTCGGTGTCGATCTCCTCGATGGTCTCCCCCAGCCCGTTGAACGCCTGCGTGACGTCGTACGGGGAGGTGGTGCGGCTCGCGGCGATACGGGAGCCGGGGTCCTGGGGGCCGTTGCCGAGGGGGTCGACGGCGAGGTACTTCTCGCCCAGCAGGGTCTTGACGGCGATGCCCACGGTGGAGGAGTTGCCGATCCAGGCGTCCTTGACCTTGAAGTCGACCTTCACCCGGGGCCCGTCGAGCGAGACCCCGGTGACCTCGCCGACCTTCACCCCGGCGATCCGCACCTCGTCGCCCTCGGAGAGGCCGGCGGACTCGGTGAAGTCGGCGCTGTACGTCGTGCCGCCGCCGATGAAGGGCAGGGAGTCGGCGCGCCAGGCGGTGAGGGCGAGGAGGGTGAGGACGAGGAGTCCCACGACCGCGACGGCGACCGGGTTGCGTTCCCGGATGGGGGTGAGGGTCATGCCAGGCACCTCGGCTGCGTGATGGCGATGCCGGTGGGGGGCGGGGAGCCGTCGTCGGTGGCCACCCCGCCGACCTTGGCCTCGCAGAGGTAGAGGTTGAGCCACGAGCCGTAGGAGGTGAGGCGGCTGATCGCCTCCATCTTGGCCGGGGTCCTGTCCAGGAAGTTCTCGATCTGCGGTGTCCCCTTCTCCAACTCGCCGCTGAGTCGTCCGAGTTGGCGGATGTTCTCCTTGAGGGGGGCCCGGCCGTCCTGGAAGAGGTCCGCGGTCACGGTGGTCAGGGCGCCCATGGCGGTGACGGCCTCACCGAGCGGTTTGCGGTCGCCGGAGAAGCCGGAGACCAGCTTCTCCAGGGTGACCACGAGGTCGTCGAACCCGGCCTCCCGGTCGTTGACGGTCTTGAGGACGGTGTTGAGGTTCCTGATCACCTCTCCGATCACCCTGTCCTTGGCCGCGACGGTGCTGGTGAGCGAGCCGACGTGGCGCAGGATGGAGTCGACGGTGCCGCCCTCGCCCTGGAGGACCTGGACGATGGAGCCGGCGAGCTGGTTGACGTCCGGCGGGGAGAGGCCTTCGAAGAGGGGCTGGAAGCCGTTGAAGAGCTGGGTGAGGTCGAGCGCGGGTGTGGTGCGGTCGAGGGGGATGGTGGCCCCGGGCGCGAAGGTCCGGCCGACCGGGCCCGCGCCCCGGTCCAGGTCGACATAGCGCTGGCCGACCATGTTGAGGTATTTGATGGAGGCCGTCACGGAGGCGGGGAGCGTACGCCCCTTCCGTACGCCGAAGGTGACCTCGGCCACCCGGCGGTCGGCCACCTGGACGGATTCGACCTGGCCGACCTTCACCCCGGCGATCCGGACGCTGTCGCCGGGGATGAGGCCGGTGGCGTCGGTGAACCGCGCCTTGTACGTGGTGGTGTCGCCCACCCCCGTGTTGGCGATGGAGAGGCCGAGGACGGTGGTGGCGAGGACGGTCACCAGGACGAAGACGAGGGACTTGGTGAGCGGTCCCGCGAGCGAGCGGCGTTTCACTTGAGCTTCACCTCCGCACCGCGGAAGGCCGGACCGATGAGCACACTGCTCCAGTCGGGCAGGGTCTGCGGCTGCACGTTCAGTGAGGGGGCGACCAGCTCGTTGACGAGCCGGGACTCCTGGGGCGAGTTGGGCAGGCCGAGCGCGGTGTCGCGCGCGGCCGGGGGCGGGGCGGTGACGTCGGCCACCCGGCGGTTGTCGGCGGCGGGGGCGGCCCTGCCGACGTACGGCACCGAGTAGCAGCGCGGTCCGCCGGTCGCGCTGTAGACCGGGGTGTCCTTGCCGGGGACGTACCTCCCCTGCGAGGGAACGGACTTGACCGTCACATGCAGTCCGGGCTCGTTCGTCCCCTTGCCGAGCGCCTTGTCCATGGCGGGCACGAAGCCGGCGACCGTACGGAGGGTGCAGGGGAACGAGTCGGCGTGTTTCGCGAGGAGTTCGAGCGTGGGGCGGCCGGAGGAGGAGAGCCGGATCAGGTTCTCCCTGTTCTCCCGCAGGAAGGAGGTGACGTCCCGCGCGGAGGCGGTGGTGGTGCCGTACAACTCGGCCAGCCGCGCCTCCTGTTCGGCGATGGTGCCGCTCGTGGTGGTGGCGTCGGTGAGGGCGTCCAGCACGTCGGGGGCGGCGTCCGCGTAGAGCGTGCTGACCTTGACGAGCTGCTTGATGTCCTCGTTGAGGGTGGGGAGTTGGGGGTTGAACTTCTTCAGGTGCCCGTCCAGCGTGGCCAGGGTCTCGCCCAGCTTCTCGCCGCGCCCTTCGAGCGCCTGGGATACGGCGCCGAGGGTGGCGGAGAGCTTCTCCGGCTTCACCGCGGTGAGCAGCGGCAGGACGTTGTCCAGCACCTCTTCCAGCTCGATGGCGTTGCTGGAGCGGTCCTGCGGGATCACCGCCCCGGCGCTGAGCGTCCGGCCGGAGGGGGTGCGGGGCGGGACCAGGGCGACGAACCGCTGGCCGAAGAGGGTGGTGGGGAGCATCTGGGCGGTGACGTCGGCGGGGACCCGCTCCAGCTTGTCGCGGTCGATGGCCAGGGTGAGCCGGGCGCCCTCGGCATCGGTGGCGATGGATCTGACCTGTCCGATGACGACCCCGCGCAGCTTCACATCGGCGTTGTCGTGCATCTCGTTGCCGACCGGTCCGGTGCGGACGGTGACGGTGGCGTCGTCGGTGAACTCCTTGTCGTACACGGCGACCGAGACCCAGATGAGGAGGGCGGGGACCAGGAGGAAGGCGACCCCGGCGGTTCTGCGGCGGACGGTTCGTGCTCCGCGTGGACTCATCAGCCGGCCACCTTCACCGTCGTCGTGGCGCCCCAGATGGCGAGGGAGAGGAAGAAGTCGGTGACGCTGATCAGCACGATCGCGTTCCGCACCGAACGGCCCACGGCCACGCCCACCCCGGCGGGTCCGCCGGTGGCGTGGAAGCCGTAGTAGCAGTGGGCGAGGATCACCAGGACGCTGAAGATCAGCACCTTGAGCACCGACAGCAGCACGTCCTCCGGGGAGAGGAAGAGGTTGAAGTAGTGGTCGTAGGTGCCCGCCGACTGGCCGTTGAAGAGGATGGTGATGGAGCGGGAGGCGAGGTACGAGGAGAGCAGCCCGATCGCGTACAGCGGGATGATCGCGACGACCCCGGCGATGATCCGCGTGGTGACGAGGTACGGCATCGACCGCACGCCCATCGCCTCCAGGGCGTCGACCTCCTCGTTGATCCGCATCGCGCCGAGCTGCGCGGTGAACCCGGCGCCGACGGTGGCGGAGAGGGCGAGCCCGGCGACCAGGGGCGCGATCTCCCGGGTGTTGAAGTAGGCGGAGATGAACCCGGTGAAGGCCGAGGTGCCGATCTGGTCGAGCGCCGCGTACCCCTGGAGGCCCACGACCGTGCCGGTGAAGAGCGTCATGGCGACCATCACGCCGATGGTGCCGCCGATGACCCCGAGGCCGCCGCTGCCGAAGGCGACCTCGGCCAGCAGCCGCTGCACCTCCTTCAGATAGCGGCGCAGAGTTCGCGGCACCCAGAGCAGGGCCTTGACGTAGAAGGTGAGTTGGTCGCCCGATCGGTCGAGCCAGCTGAGCATCGCCATGGCTCAGCCCCCCTTCGCGGGGACGATCTGGAGGTAGATCGCCGTGAGGACCATGTTCACGAAGAACAGCAGCATGAAGGTGATGACGACGGACTGGTTGACCGCGTCGCCGACGCCCTTGGGGCCGCCGCGCGGGTTGAGGCCGCGGTGGGCGGCGACGATGCCCGCGATGAACCCGAAGATGAGGGCCTTGAGTTCGCTGACGTACAGGTCGGGAAGCTGGGCCAGGGCGGAGAAGCTGGCGAGATAGGCGCCCGGGGTGCCGTTCTGCATGATGACGTTGAAGAAGTAGCCGCCGAGCGTGCCGACCACCGAGATCAGGCCGTTGAGCAGGACGGCGACGAGCATGGTGGCGAGCACCCGGGGGACGACGAGGCGCTGGACGGGCGAGACGCCCATGACCTCCATCGCGTCCAGTTCCTCGCGGATCTTGCGGGAGCCGAGGTCGGCGCAGATGGCGGAGCCCGCGGCGCCGGAGATGAGCAGCGCCACGATGATCGGGCTGGCCTGCTGGATCACCGCGAGGACACTGGCGCCGCCGGTGAAGGACTGGGCGCCGAGCTGCTGGGTGAGCGAGCCGACCTGGAGGGCGATGACCGCGCCGAACGGGATGGAGACGAGTGCGGCGGGCAGGATCGTGACGCTGGCGACGAACCAGAACTGCTCAATGAACTCGCGTAGTTGGAAGGGCCTGCGGAAGATGGCGCGGGCCACGGCGAGCCCGAGCGCGAAGAGCTTGCCGGTCTCCCGGAGGGGGGCGAGCAGCCGGCTGGGACGCCGCTGCTCCGGGGCTCCGGAGGGAGTCCCCGGGACGGTTTCGGCGGGGGTCTCGGACAGGGTGGGTGCGGGTTCCCCGGGCGGGTCGGGCGGCCGCACCGGCAGCGGCGCGGTCACGCTCTCGCACCTCCCGCGGCCGGGGCGTAGCTGTCGAGGATGGCCGTACGGGCGGCCTCCGGCAGCTCGCCCATCATCGCCATGACCCGCTCGCGGCGGCGCAGCGCTCCCTGGCGTACGGGCATCCCGGGCGAGGGTTCCAGCTGCGGGACGACGGTCCTCGGCAGGGCGATCGTGTCGGCGTGGCCGAGGGAGTCGCTGCGCCGCTGCTCGGCGGCGAGGGTGGCGGCGTCCTTCTCCTCGGACATCCCGATGGGTCCCTCACGGCGTCCGGCGAGGAACTGCGCGACGACCGGGGTGTCGCTGGTGAGGAGCACCTCGCGCGGCCCGAAGGTGACGAGGTTGCGGCGGAACAGCATCCCCATGTTGTCCGGGACGGTCGCCGCGATATCGAGGTTGTGGGTGACGATCAGCATCGTCGCGTCGATCTGCGCGTTGAGGTCGATGAGGAGCTGCGAGAGGTAGGCGGTGCGCACGGGGTCGAGCCCGGAGTCCGGTTCGTCGCAGAGGATGATCTGCGGGTCCAGGACGAGCGCGCGGGCGAGTCCGGCCCGTTTGCGCATTCCCCCGGATATCTCGCCGGGGAGCTTCCCCTCGGCGCCGAGCAGTCCGACGATCTCGATGCGCTCCATGACGATGCGGCGGATCTCGGATTCCCTCTTGCGGGTGTGTTCGCGCAGGGGGAAGGCGATGTTGTCGAAGAGGGACATCGAGCCGAAGAGTGCGCCGTCCTGGAACATCAGGCCGAAGAGCTTCCGGGTCTCCATGATGTCGCGTTCGGAGCTGTTGACCATGTCGACGCCGTTGATGAGGACCCGGCCCTGTTCGGGTTTCAGCAGCCCGATGATGGATTTCAGGAAGACGGTCTTTCCGGTGCCGGAAGGGCCGAGCATGACACTCACCTCACCGGCGGGCAGGGTGAGGCTGACGTCCTGCCAGATGTTCTGCTTGCCGAAGGACTTCGTCAGGCCCTCGACGACTACTTCGATTCCCATCGGTCCTCCTTCGAAGGGGTGGTGGCCATCGTCATCTGTCGGCGCTCCGGCGGTCGGAAATCGGCGGAAGGGAAGGTGGCGCGGAGGGGTGTCCGGAATTGCGGGGTCGCTCCGGTGACGGCTGCGACCCCTTCCGGCGTCACTTCTGGGGCTTGGGCACCTTCGGAGGGCAGTCGGGGCCGTCCGGATTGGTCGCCACACAGAGCGGGGCCTGGGTCATCTTGGTGTAGTTGTCGGCCTTCTTGCCGACGCTGGAGATGGCCGAGGTGAAGAGCGGATCGAGATTCTCCCCGACGCCGCATCCCTTGAACGGCGGGATGTGCGCGTATCCGGTGAGGTTTCCGCCGGTCGCCACCAGATAGCCGGCCGGCGGATAGCTCTGGCCGTATCCGCGCAGCACCTGCTCGAAGGGCCGTTCCGTGCGGCAGTCGGGCCCGACGTCCAGGGGGACGCCGTTCACCTCCACGTCGTACAGGCGCATGGAGAGCTGGGCGGTGACAGTGGATTCCTCGGGGTAGGTCGGGGTGTTGGTGACCGTGTGGGTCTGGACGACGGCCGGGGGGCCGACCTGTTCGAGGACCATGGTGGCGGTGGTCGGCATGAAGCCGTAGGAGAGGAAGGTGGCTTTCGTCGGCGGCAGTTGGCGCTTGCCCTCGTACTCGAACTCCACCTCGGAGGTGACGTCGACGGTGGAGGCGCAGGAGTCGTTGATGTACCGCTTGTTGAGGACGACCTTCATGAAGGCGGGTCCCAGGGCGGCGGCCCCGTCGAGCTTGACGGCGTTGGCGTACCCGGCGGCGTACGTCTCCGCCGTGGTCATGATCCACTCGGGCGGGATCTCGATCGGGCAGCTGCCGGGGTTCTCGTCGTCGAGCGCTTCGAGCCGCGCCTCGGTGAGGTCCTCGATCTTCCGGTGGGCGTCCGGGTCCAGGCCGGGGGCCGGGCGGACGGACGGCGGAGCGGGTTCGGCCGGGTCCTCGCCGGGGGTGGTGGGGTCCGGTGCGGGGGTGGTCGGACCGGCGCCGTCGCGGACGGTGATACGGGCGAGGGGGCGCTCCTTGTCGTCGGCGGGGGCGCAGACGACGGTGAGGTGGGGGGGTGTGGTGGGGGCGCCGTCCTCGGTGAAGGAGGCGAGGGTGAGGGTGAGTCCGGCCGGGGCGAGGGTGGCGGGGCCGGGGATGCCGAAGGCGACGGTGGGGACCTCTCCGGTGGCGGTGAGCACCACGCCGTCCGTGTCGTTGTTCTCGCCGCCGTTCCCGCCTTCGTCCTGCGGGGGTAAGGCGACCTCGAGGGCTTCGAGCTGCTGCCAGGAGGCGTCGGCGGTGTGGTCGCCGTTGGTGTTGCGTACGGTCAGTTCGGCGGTGGCCGACAGGGTGGCCGCCTCCAGGGCGGTGAACTGCGTGAGCGCCGACCGGGGCAGGGGCACCGCGACGGAGACGTCCCGGGGGCGGACCGTCTCCCCGGTCCGGGCCGTGACGGGAAGGGCCGCCTTCACCACGGCCTCCACCTGCTCCGTGCCGGAGGGGAACGGGCAGGTGTAGGGGACGGTCACCTCGGACGTCTGGCCGGCCGCCACCGATTCGGCGCTCGGGATGAGCGCGGTGGCGGCGACGAGGGCTCCGCCCAGGGCGAGGTGGAGGGGGCGTCTCGCCGCGGCGCGTGCATCGAGGGTCATACGGATGGTGTCCTTCCGGCGCGCGCGGGCCCATCGGTGCGATGGCTGCGAAATGGGGTCCACTTCTCGGCAACGGCCTTTCGGGCGGCTCGGAATGGTCCTTACCGACGGGTACGCTACGCACCCTTCCGGGCGCCTGGGAAGAGCCGGGAATTCGGCCGTTTCAGGGGAGTCCGGTTCTTGTCAGCCGATGACAATTCCGTCCCGGGGAATTATCGGCGAGTGAGTGGAGAAGCACGGATGCCCGGCCGCCGGGACCGCACGGCCGGGCACCATGCTCACGAGCCGCGCATCGGCGGCGGGGGATCAGCCGCGTCAGCCGCTGATGACCGGGGACTTGCCGGTGGCCGTGTTCACGATGGTGTAGAGGCCCTGGAAGCTGGCGGTGGTGCCGACGATGCCGCAGCCGCCGCCGACCTTGTTGGCGATGGCCAGGGTGAGGCCGCCGCCCGCGGTGTTGAGGGTGCCGTTGCTTCCGCCGGTGCTCGGGTTGTTGTACTTGGCCGCCACCTTGCCGGTGACGTCGAAGGTGCAGGGGCCCAGCAGGCTGCTGCCGGTCACCTTCGCCTTGATCGCTCTGATCTCACCGGTCGTCTGGCCGGTGGAGTTGGTGCCCGCGCCCGCCGCGTAGTCGAGACCCCAGATCTGCCACGGGGGCGTGGTGGTGACCGTCCACGTGGAGCTGAACGGGCCGGTGCAGGGCGAGTTGAACGAGATCGCCGAGATGGAGGCGAGCTGCGCCGGGGAGCCGGAGACCGGGGACGTGGGGGCGTTGCCCGACGCCGCGGAGGTGGCGCACTGGATCTTGTTGCCGTTGTTGTCGGTCAGCACGGTCACGCCGGCGCTTCCGGTGAAGTTGCCGGTCGGCGTGATGGTCCAGCTGCTCGGCGCGGCGATGGCCGAGGGGACGGCCAGGGCGACGGATGCCACGGCGGCACCGATCGCGGTCAGGACGCCGGATCGCTTGATCATGGAATTGCTCCTCTTTTTCCTTGTCCCGCTGGGGATACGAATCGACGTGCGCACGAGGAATTCGGCGGCACGCTTCGAACTGGACCGGAACACCTCCTTCTTCGGGGTGTGCGGCGCCCTCGGGGGAATGGCGGGCGCCGGGGAATGGAGGGCGCAGGCCGCTACCGCACCGCGGAGTGCCAGAACTCCGACAGCTTCCGGCCCTCGTTCGGCGCCAGGCCGGCCGGGTCGTAGGGGCTGCCGAAGTAGGTCGAGGTGTTGTCGAGCTTCACGCTGTTCTTCCCGGAGGCGGACGGGAGCCCGGTCTTGAGGTTGACCGCCCAGTCCAGGATTCCGGCCACTCCGCAGCCGCTGGCGCCGGGGACGGCGAACGTGGTGTCGCCCTGGTCGGCGCCCGAGAAGGTGTAGCGGCCCATCTCGCCCTCGTCGTCACGGGTGCCGTCCGCGGCGAACCGCTGGAGCGAGAGGCTCGGCGCGTTGATGTTCTGCGGCCTGAGCAGCACCGGGGCGGAGGTGGTCCCGATGTAGCACTTGTCCCCGAGGAACGGGTTCTTCAGATGGATGCGGACCGGGATGGTGAGAATGGGCTCACCGGTGGAGAAGGCCGCCACCATGTTGAAGTCCCGTGGGGCGCCCGCCGGTTCGATGGTGGCGGTGATCCGGTTGAGGTTGTTGTCCGTCAGCTGCCGGCAGATGGCCGAGACGAAGGGGACGGAGCTGGGGCACATCAGCCCGAGCAGCCCCCCGGGCACCGTGGCCTGGTCGGCGGTGAGCGCACCGCCCGCCGGGGCCACCAGCGTGTTGGTGCCGTCGCTGCGCTGGACCACGCCGAGCTGCAGATCGGTGTTGCCGGTGGGCACCTGGCTCTTGCCGAGCGTGATGGAGCCGGTGGCCGAACTGGAGGCGATACAGGTGGCGATGGTCTCGATGCCGTCCGCCGCGAGCATGGCGGGGGCGTCGACCGGGCAGCGGTCGAAGGGGGCCCAGTCGCCGTTGAGCTGAGTCTGCGCGGCGGCCGAACCGGTGGAGAGCACGGCGCTGAACGCCGTTAATGCCGCGAGCACCCCTATGCGGGTGCGGTTGGAAACGGATCTCATGTCGTCCCCTCTTTGTGAGCCGTCACATGTGCGGCTTCGTGCGCGAAGTTGACCGGTTCTCCGACGCATGCCCGCACCGCGACGCGGACGTCGGCAGTGGTGGAGCCGCGGGGTGGACCCGGGAGAGAGAAGATCTGAGCGTCAAATTTCGGGCAGATTTCATGGCCGAATTGAACGAAGCGTGATGTTACTCGCGGGAAACACAGCGACACAATCCGTCCGGCCAAGAATTTTTGCGCGGCCCCGTTTTTGATCCGTAAATGAGTAACCGCGGGTCACCCCCTTGTCAGGGAATGCGCATACGCGGCCCCGGAATACCGGCCGACCGGCGGATCCCGGCCGCCCCCGGCCCGCCCGGAACGGCCCCCTGCCGACGTCAGGGCACCTTGCCACCACCGGAGCAGGCGGCCGAAAGTCATTGTCCGAAAGCGCGCAGCACCGTCCGACCTGCGCGGAAGTGCCACCGCGCGGACATGATGCATGCCCCCTGCATCCCGATCTTGTCCAAGTGGTGTGCAGTGCCTGTTCCGTGGTCTATCTTCGTCGCGGACTTGGTACGCACCTGTCGGTTCGTGGGAGCGCTTTCCCCCCACCGTCTCACCCCACCACCGGGCGCCGGGAGCAGAGGGGACTTGGCATGGCACACCTCATACAGCCGTTGGACACCGATGACCCCCTGGGGCCACTCCCCCAGGAATTCGCCGCGATCATGCGGCCCGAACTCCCCAGCCTCATCAAGGAAATCGGTGTGGAGGTCACCCGCGCCTATCCGGAATACGCCCGGCTGCTGGACGGCCCGAACGGCCAGGCCATCCGGGTGGGCGTGGAGCAGAGCCTCGCCTCCTTCGTCGACCTGGTGGCCGAGCCCACCGCCTCCACCACTCTGCGGGACGACATGTGCCGGCGCTTCGGGCGGTTCGAGGCGTACGAGGGCCGGACCATGGACACCCTGCAGGGCGCCTACCGGCTCGGGGCGCGGGTGGCGCTGCGGCGGGCCAAGAAGGTGGGGCAGAGCTACCACCTCTCCCCCACCCTGATGCTCAGCTTCGCCGACGCGCTCTTCGCCTACGTCGACGAGCTGGAATCGCTTTCCCGCGAGGGCTTCCTGGAGGTCCAGTCGCAGTCCGGGGAGCAGAGCGAGGCGCTGCGCCGGCGCCTGCTCCACCTCATCCTCGCCGGGCGCCCCGCCCCGCGCAGCGCCATCGCCGACCTCTGTGAGCAGACCGGCTGGACGCTGCCCGACGAGGTCACCCTGGTCGCCGTCCGCGCCCCGGCCACGCTCGACCGGCTCGGCGCCGACCGGGACCTCCTCCTCGATCTCAGCGACCCGCAGCCGCACCTGCTCATCCCCGGCCCGGTGGACGAGGCCCGAAGATCCATGCTGGAACAGGCCCTGCCGGCCGGCCGCGCGGCGATCGGGCTGACCGTTCCGACGGGCCTGGCCTGCGACTCGATCCGGTGGGCCCGCCGGGTGCTGGAGCTCGTCGACTCCGGCGTGATCGACGACGCCCCGGTGATCCGCTGCGAGGACCACCTCATCACCCTGTGGCTGCTCTCCGACCCCGCCCTGCTCGACCAGCTCGCCCAGCGGGAGCTGGCCGCCGTGGCCGGGATCAGCACCACCCGCCGCGAGCGGCTGATCGAGACGCTGCGGATCTGGCTGGACACCCGGGGCACGGCGGCCCAGATGGGCGAACTGCTCGATGTGCACCCGCAGACCGTGCGCTACCGCATGCGCAGCCTGGAGACCATCTTCGGTGATCAACTCGTCGACCCCGAAAGCCGTTTCGCCACCGAGGCCGTGCTCCGCGCGTTACGCCTGCGCACCCGCTCGGCCGGCACATCCTCCTAGGGCCTCTCGTTTGGATCACGCCGGGCTCGCGTGCCCCGGCACGCACACCTGCGGCGTTGTCGTCAATCACCATGGCTCCGCCATGCCTCAATCCTCCGCCTTGCAGCTGCACGCACCGGACCCCGCTCCCTGTTCCGGCCTGATCCAAACGAAAGACCCTGATCCGGATCACGTTCGGCGCGACAGGTCAACTTACCCGCGCGTAAGGCGAAATAGACGGTCAGTCCCAAACGGTTGCGACACGGAGACGTCTCCGACGAGAAACCCGGAACCGCGTCCCGTACACAAGGAGGAGTCTGCCGCTCATCCGGCGGCAGCACTCACGTACCGCCTCCTGGCCAACCATCCGAGAGGGAACACCCGATGACCGCCTCGCACCTCCTCGTACCCGTGCCGATCCCGGACCGGGTCGCCGCGCTGATCGGCTCGTGCATCCCGCCGCACATCCTGGAGGCGGAGTTCGAGGCCGACTGCGCGGCCCGCGAGGTCCGCCGGTTCCGGGGCCCCCGGCTGGCCGACGAGGACCGGGCCGACCGCGAACAGGCACTCGCCGAACTGGCCCGCGCCAACAAGCTGCTCTCGGCCCACCACCCCCGGCTGGCGGTGGGGCCGCGGTCGTTCGCGTGACCCGGCGGCATCGGGGCCGAGCGCGCTCGTCGGCGCGCGGGGACGAGCCCGGGCGCGGGGCTCCCGATCCCCGTACCACCCCCGCGCTCCCCTGCGGCCGAAAGGCGTTCTGGTGGGCTCGCGACCCCGCCCCTAGCATCGGTGCGGTCGGGGCGCACGGGGGACGATGGAGGAGAGCATGGTCGGCGGACCGGAGAGGCCGGGGCGCCTGGAGAGGCTGCTCCACTGGATCGCACGGAACTTCGAGCTGCTCCTCGCGGTGCTCGGCGCGGTCACCGTCGGCGTCATGGACCTGTTCGGTGACGCGCTGGGGGACGACGCGACGGCCGCGGCCACCGTTCTCGTGCTCGGTGCCATCGCGGCCGGTTCGCTGCGCCAACGGGCCCGCGCCGATCACCTCGCCGACGCGGTCGACGGCATCCAGCGGGCCTTCGAGGACATGGAGATGGTGCGCTCCCTCACGGGCAGCGAGATCGGCGCCGAGTTGCGCACGGCGCGCGAGCGCAGCAACTCCTGGGACTTCAAGGGCGGCACCGGCACCTATCTGCGGGCCGTGACGCTGCCCGAATGCGTGAACCGGGCCCGGGGCAACCGCTCGAACCTCACGTTCACCATCGAGGTCGTCGACCCGGCCGACGGCGGCGCCTGCGCGGCCTACGCCAGCTTCCGCCGCTCGTACGCGCCGACGGAGAACTCCTCCGACCCGGAGACGTGGACCCCGGAGCGGACGAGCAAGGAGTCGTACGCGACCGTCCTGGCGGCGGGCTGGCACCTGCAGCGCCTCCCGGGGATGACCGTGCACCTCTATCTGTCCTCGACCGCGCCGACGCTGCGCTTCGACGTCTCGCCGTCCCGCCTGATCATCACCCAGGACGATCGCGCGCAACCCGGACTCCTGGTCACCAAGAACCATCCGCTGTACCGCTACTACAGCGTCGAGCTCCAGCAGAGCCGCAACCAGGCCCGCAAGATCGAACTGAGCCAGGCCCGGGCCCTCGACGCCGATCCGACCGCCGACCAGGCACGGGCCTTCTTCGAGAGCGTCGGCCTGCCGCTGCCCACGAGCTACGCCGACGGAGCGGTGCGGGAGATCGTGGACAAGGCCCTGCGCGCGGAGAACCCCTACCCGGTCTGACCCGTCGCCGGCCACCGGCCGCACCGATCCGAGAGGCCAGGACGCGCCACGCCATGGATGCCCCCCACGGTCCGGACATCGACTACGACGCTCTGCGGAGGCTGCTCGCCCCGGCCCCCGGTCCTGCCCCCTCGCCGGGCGCCGGGCCGTCGTCGGCGGACCGTACCGCCGCGGGCGAGCTGGCCGTCTCCGTCCTTCGGGCGGTCGCCGAAGGGCGCTGGAGCCTGGCCGCGGTCCGCCACCCCCTCGGCTTCCTGTGCCTGCCGGTGCTCAGGGACGGGGCCAGAGGGGTGTGCGTCCATCTCTTCGGCGCCGGGAACGGAGGCGACGGCAGCGGAGGCGCCGGCAGTTGGGGCGCCGACAGCGGAGGCGGCGGGGGCCGGGGCGATGCGCCGCTCGTCCACGCCCACAGCTGGTCGCTCGTCAGCCTCGTCCTGTTCGGGCGTGTGACGAACCACTCCGTGCGGGTCGTCGACGATCCCGTGGCACCGACCCACCGCGTGTACGAGGTGCGCAGCGGCCCGGACGGTACGGACGAGGTGCGCGGTACCACGCGGTTCGTGCGCGGCATACCGGACGGTTCCGGCCACAGCACGACCGGTGACGTCTATGTGGTCAGGCCCGGCGAGTTCCATGCGACGGTGGTGGCCGACGGGCGTCCGGCGGCCACACTGGTGCTCGGCGAGACACAGCCCGGAAGCAAGGACATGTCCCTGGGCCTCCTGTCCGGAGAGGGCCACCGTTCGGTACGGGAGATCTGCGGCCGGGAGGAGACCGTCGTGGCGGTGCGGGCCGCTCTGAGGAGGATCGATGAAGCGGACGGCTGACGGGCACAGCGGGTACGCGGCCGAGCTGGCGGTCGCCCTGGCCGCGGCCGAGGAGGCGGGGAGGATGCTGCGCGGCCGTTTCGGCGACGTGTGGCGGATCGGCGTCAAGGGCGAGGACGGCGACGTCGTCACCGAACTCGACCTGGCGGCCGAGCGGATCGTGGTCGACCGGCTCCGCGAGGGGTTCCCCGGGGACCGCGTCTGGTCGGAGGAGGCGGGGATCCTCGCGGGGGCGGCGGACCGGACCTGGCTGGTCGACCCGCTCGACGGGAGCAACAACGTCGCTGTCGGGCTGCCCGTGTACGCGGTGGGGATCGGGCTGTGCGTGGAGGGAGCGCCCGTCCTCGGCGTGGTCCACGAGCCGCAGACCGGTGTGACCTGGCACGCGGTGCGGGGCGGCGGGACGCACCGGCGCGGAGGGGGTGCCGACGCGGATGCCGGGGGGACGGCAGCGGGGCCCGGAGCGGTGGCCGTCGCCGGGGCGCCCCTTCCCGACACCCCGGTGCCCGCCTCCGCACCGCGCCTGGTCGTGGCGTGGACGCAGGGGCACTCGGTGCGCAAGGACGATCCGGTCGCCTGGGCGCTGCGGGGTGCCCTGGAGCGCCGCACGCGGCGCGTCCTCGCCCTGTGGGCACCGCTGATCGGATGGTCGATGCTGGCGCGCGGGACGATCGACGGCTTCGTGGGGTACTGCGCGGAGGCCGTGGACTTCCCGCCCGGCGCGCTGCTCGCGCAGGAGGCGGGGTGCGAGTTCCGTACGTTCGACGGCGGCCCGTTCCGGATCGGCTTCACCGGTCCCGACACGGGGCGCTGCTTCGTGGCCGGGCGCCCCGACGTCATCGACCGGCTGGTGGCGCTCACGCGGGAGGCGACGGGAGCCTCGTTGGTGTGAGGCCCGCGGGCCGCCGTGATCAGCTCGTCAGGGCGAGCGCGCCGGTTGCCGCCACCGTGCCGGTGACCGCCAGGACGAGCCCGGTGCCCATGAACCGGGCCAGGGGGATCCTGACCCCGGCGGTGCGGCAGCGCTCGAACCACAGCAGGGTGGCGAGTGAGGCCCAGGGGGTCACCAGGGCGCCGACGTTGGTGCCGATGAGGAGGGCGAGGAGTTGGTCCCGGTTGCCCTCCGGCACCGCGGACTCGCCCGCGAGGTAGACCGGCAGGTTGTTGAGCACGTTGGAGAGTCCGGCGCCGACGGCGGCGGAGCGGAAGAGGCCCGCCGCGTGCTCGCCCGCCCCCATCGCGTGCGTCAGCAGGCTGTGCAGACCGTGGACGTTGACGGTCTCCACCACGAGGAACATGCCGGGCACCATGACCAGCAGACGCCAGGGCACGAGCGACAGCCGCAGCTCGCCCGGCCGGCGGAGAGCGAAGGCGACGATCACGACGAGCGCGGCGGCGAGGGAGTCGACCCACAGCGGCAGCGGCGTCACCAGGATGGCGACGAGGAAGCCCGCGCAGGCCAGGGCGCACACGCGGAAGAGGACGGGATCCGACGGGCGGAACGCGGCCGTCGGCACGTACCGGTCGGCGCCGCGCCGCCCTCTCCTCCAGTACATCGCCCACAGGCACACCGCCGTCGCGGCGATGGCGGCCACCTGCGGGGCCCACATACGGGCCGCGAGGCCACCGGCCGACAGGCCGACCCGGTCGGCGGCGAGGAGGTTCGTCAGGTTGGAGACGGGCAGCAGGAGGCTCGCGGTGTTGGCGAGCCACACCGTCGTCATCGCGAGCGGCAGGGGCGTGATGCCCACCCGGGCCGCCATCGCGAGCATGACCGGGGTGAGCAGGACCGCCGTCGTGTCGAGGTTGAGGATGAGGGTGGTCGCCGAGGCGAAGACCACGCAGAGGCCGAAGAGCCGCACATAGCTGCCCCGGCCGACGCGCGAGATCCCTCCGGCCAGCACATCGAAGACCTGCGCACGGCCCATGAGCTCGGCCATGACGATGACGGTGGCGAGGAAGGCGAGCAGGGGTGCCGTACGGCGGGCCACATCACCCGCCGCCTGAGCGGGCAGCACACCGGTCGCCAGCAGGATCAGGCCACACGCAAGCAGCGAACAGGCCAGCAGGTCCAGGGGGTGCAAGCGTCTGCGTGAGGATTCGAGTGTCGGCACTGCGACAGGTTCGCACACCGGTGCGGGTGCGAAGCAAGATTGCCCGGGGGACGCGCGGGGATCCGGCCGACGGGCACAGCCAGGGGTCGCACATGCGCGCGAGGGGTACTTCCTACGGTGCGGAATCCCCCGTCCGTTCCGCCGGTTCTCGCCAACTCCGCTTCATCGCAACGATTTTGGCCTGTTGTCCAGCGGCAGCACTTCGGGCGCGGTTCCTAGGATGGGCGGATGACGACGGGCAGCGCGGGCACGCCGCAGCGGCAGGGCACCTTCTTCATCAGCTACTCCCCGGCCGACGAGGCATGGGCATCCTGGATCGCGTGGACCCTGGAGGAGGCCGGCTTCCGCACGGTCATCCAGGCCTGGGACTTCGTCGCGGGCAGCAACTTCATCGACTACATGGACCGCGGTGTCAGCGAGTCCGTCGCCGTCATCGCCGTCCTCTCCCGGAACTACCAGGGCTCCCGCTACGGACGGATGGAGTGGCAGGCGGCGCTGCGCTCCGAGCCGGACCAGCCCGACCGCAGGCTGCTGACCGTGCGCGTGGACGAGGCGCCGGTCGAGGGGCTGCTCGCGACGATCACCTACGTCGACCTCGTCGGCGTGCCCGACGCGCGCACCGCGCGCGGGCTGCTCCTCACCCGCGTCGAGCAGGCGCTCGAAGGCCACGCGCGCCCCCTCGACAGGCCCTCGTACCCGGGCGGGGGACCGGCCCGCTCCCCCGCCGTGCCCGCCCGGTCCTGGCGGCAGCCGCTGACCGGCGGCGCCGACCGGGGTGGCCGGCGAAGGCCGGACGCCGCCCCCTCCTACCCTCCGGCGGTGCCGGGCGGCACACGGCAGGAGGCCGTCAGCATCCTGCACCTCGCGGGGCCCGAGTTCGGACGCGGCCGTGAGCCCGAGGAACTGCTCCGCGACGTCCAGAGCGGGCTGATCGAGCTGCGGGACGGCGGCGCCCCCTCACCGGACCTGGTCCTGGTCTCCGGCGACATGACCGCATCGGGCTCGCCCCGAAACTGCGCGCAGGCGCTCGACTTCCTGACCGGGCTGCGCGCTCAGCTCCGCCTCGCCCCGCACCGGGTGCTGGTCGTGCCGGGCAACCAGGACGTCAGCGACGCCGCCTGCCAGGCGTACTTCCACAGCTGCGAGGCCGACGAGATCCGTCCGCAGCCGCCGTACTGGCAGAAGTGGCGCCACTTCAGCCGGCTGTTCGAGGGGCTGTACCAGGGACTCGACACCGTCTTCGGCTCCGACCAGCCCTGGACGCTCTTCCCCGTACCGGAACTGCGCACGGTCGTCGCCGGCTTCAACTCCTCGATCGCCCGCACCCACCGCCTGGAGGACCGGTACGGACTGGTCGGGCGGGCCCAGGCGGCCTGGTTCGCCGAGACGCTCCGCCAGTACGAGGAGGAGGGCTGGCTCCGGGTCGGGCTCATCCGGCACCCGCTCCTCCCCCACGCCCGCGGTGGCGGGGCGTCCGGGCCGGGCGGCGGCACTGGGGAGGCGCCCGGACCGCTCCGCGACACCGATGTCTTCGGGCGGCTCCTCGCGCCCCGCCTCCACCTCCTCCTGCACGGCCCCGGCGGGGACGGCAGGGACCAGAACGCCAGGCCGACCCATGCCGAACTGCCCTCCGCCACCGGAGCCCTGCCGCTGCTCGGGGCCGCGGGACCGGGGCGGTTCAGCCTGCTGCGCATCGATGCGCGCGGGGTCGAACGGTGGACACCCCACGAGGAGGGTTCCACCGCCGAGCCCGTCGTCCATCCGGTCGACTGGCACTCCGCGCCCCGCTTCCCCGACGACACCGGTGACGAGGAGATCCCCGCGCACGGTTCGGGACACGCGGACAACCGCACCGTCAACGACCCAAGCGCCCAGCTCGCCGAGCGGGTCAAGGACGTCCTGCGGGCCCGCCGCCCGGACGTGCGCCTGCGTGACGTTCGGCCCGCCGGGCCCGAGGACCTGACCCAGATCGTCGCCGCCTGGGACGAGGACGACGTGGTGCGGCTGCTGCGCCTCGCGGTCCAGCCCGGCACCCCCACCGACGACGACCTCGACCGCCTGCTCGCCCTGGTCCACGCCGACGACGCGGGCACCGACGCCGAGCTGGTGTACGCGGGCGAGCGGCCCGAGCCCGGGCTGCGCGAGCGTGCGGCGCGCCGTGGGGTACGGGTGCGCAGCTTTCTGGAGCTGCAGGGCCTCATCGACCTGCGCGGCTACGTCGCCGCGCAGACGGCGGAGCTCTCCGCGGAGGGGCCCTACGCCCCCGAGCTGTACCTCCCCCAGCGCTACCGCGACGAGGTCCACCCGGGCGACGGGGAGGGCGACGACCTCGTCGACGAGATGCTCCGGCTCCTGGAGACCGACCAGGGCCGGGTGCTCCTCCTCCTCGGCAGCTTCGGCCACGGCAAGACCTTCGCGCTGCGGGAGCTGGCCCGCCGCATCCCCGAACGGCTCCCGCACCTGGCCCCGCTGCTCATCCCCCTCCGCTCGCTGGACCGCTCGCACAGCCTCGAAGGTCTCGTCGCCGCCCATCTCGCCAACCGCGGTGTCGACGTCATCGACCTGCGCGCCCTGCGCTACATGCTGCGCCAGGGCCGCGTCGTCCTCCTCTTCGACGGCTTCGACGAACTCGTCAACCGGGTCAGCTACGAACGCGCGGCCGAGCACCTGCACACCCTCCTCAAGGCCGCGGTCGACCACGCCAAAATCGTCGTCAGCGGCCGCACCCAGCACTTCCGCTCCGACGAGCAGGTCCTCACCCCGCTCGGCGAGCAGGTCGGACTCCTCCCGCAGCGCCGGCTCCTGTCCGTCGAGGGCTTCGCGCCCCACCAGATCCGCCGCTACCTCGTCAACTACTACGGCGACGAGGAGGCGGCCACCCGCCGGTACGAGCTGCTCCTCGGCATCCGCCAACTGCTCGACCTCTGCAGCAACCCCCGGCTGCTCAGCTTCGTGGCGGCGCTCGACGAGCAGCAGATCAGGGCCGTGGCACGCTCCGGGGGAACGCTCAGCGCGGCCCGGCTCTACGAGGACGTCTTCCGTACGTGGCTCCGCTTCGAGGAGCGGCGCGGGCAGGGCGGCCCGGGCGCCGCGCCGGGACTGGAGCTCGACCAGTTGTGGCGGTCCGTCACCGCGCTGGCGCTGCGCCTGTGGGAGAGCGGGCGCGGCAGTCTCCCCCTCGCCGAGCTGACCCAGATCGTCGCCGAGACCTTCGGACAACACGACGACCGGGCGCTCTTCGCGCACGAGGCCCAAGCGGTCGGCGCAGGCACCCTCCTCGTCCGTGTCGACGACGGCGTCTTCCACTTCATCCATGAGTCGGTCATCGAGTGGCTCGTGGCGAGAGAGGCCGCGCGACGCCTCGGCCAGGGGGACGACACACTCCTCACGAAGCGGGAGCTCTCGCCGCTCGCCGTCGAGTTCTTCTGCGACCTCGCGGACGCGGAGCAGATCACCGCGTGGGTGCGGCGGACCCTGGAGAGCCCTGGCCAGGACCCCGGCGAGAGCGCCGGCGGAGCCTCGGGCACCGGGCGGGCGGGGGCGTCCGCCACCGACGCCGCCCGTACCAACGCCTACCGCTTCACCCGGCGGCGCCGTGTGTCGGTCGACGCCGACCTGCGGGGCGTGCACTTCCCCGGCGAGGACCTCTCCGGCCGCGATCTGTCCGGGCTCGACCTGACCGGGGCCAACCTCACGGACACCCAGCTCTCCGGTGCCGACCTCTCCGGTGCCGTCCTGCGGGGCGCCCGCCTCACCGGAGCCCGGCTCGACGGCGCCAACCTGAACGGGGCCGACCTGAGCCACGCCGACCTGCGCCGTTCCCGGCTCATCGGCTCGGACCTGCGCGGAGCGCGGCTCACCGGGAGCCGCTGGCGGCGCGCCGTCCTCATCCGCAGCGAACTCGACGACGAGGCGGCCCGGTCCGAGGAGCTGGCCTCCGCGACCATCGCCCCGGGGGTGCCCCTGGAGACCGTGCTGCGCCCGGCCTCCGTCAGCGTCCCCTACGGCTTCAGCCGGCAGCAGGGCCGACTGCCCGAGCCCGTCGCGTACAGCCCGGACGGGGAGCTCCTCGCCGCGGGCAGCCAGGACGGCAGCGTCCTGATCTGCGCGCCCGAGAACGGCGAGGCGCTGCGCGTCCTGCACGGCCACACCGCCCGGGTCTACGCCGTCCGGTTCCGGGACTCGGTGCTGGCGACGGGCAGCGCGGACGGCACCGTGGCCCTGTGGGACCCGGTGTCGGGCCGCTGCCGTGCCAAGCTCTCCGTCCACCCGGACGGGGTCTGGCCGATCACCCTCGACCCGACCGGTGCCATGCTCGCCACGGGTGACGGCGACGGCGTCGTCCGGCTGTGGGACACCGCGAGCGGCGACCGGCTGCACGCGTTCCCCGGGCACACCGTCCTCGTCTACACGACCGTCTTCAGCCCCGACGGGCGCACCCTCGCCACGGGCGACAGGAGTGGCACCGTGCGGATCTGGGACACGGTGACGGGAGAGCTGATCGCCAGTCTCCCGGAGCACGACGGCCCCGTGTTCCGGGTCCGCTTCAGCCCGGACGGAAGTCTCCTCGCCACCGCCGACGAAGGCGTCGCCGACCACGGGACCGTACGGATCTGGCGCGCCCGTGACCAGCGGCTCCTGCACGAGCTGCGGGGCCACTCGGGCCGTGTCTACACCCTGGACTTCCACCCCGGGGGCGACCTCCTGGCGAGCGGCGACACCGACGGCGGGGTGCGGTTGTGGGACCCGCGCACCGGGCTGCCGGGGCCGCCGCTCGAACAGGGTTCGGGAGGTGTCTACCAGATCGTCTTCGCCGACGACGGCCGCCGCCTCGCGGCCTGCGACTCGACCGGCGCCGTCCGCCTCTGGCGGCTCTCGGCGGGGCACGAGGGGTACGAGGCCGTACCCGAGCCCCTGCAGCCGACCCCGCACCAGGGCTCGGCCTGGTCGTGCCGGTTCCGGCCGGAGGACTCGCAGCTGGTGACGGCCGGGGACGACGGCGTGGTGCAGATCTGGGACGCGGCGACCGGCCAGGGCAAGCCGATCCTGCGCGGTCACGGGCGGCGCGTCAACGCGGTCTCCTTCGACGCGACGGGGCGCTGCCTCGCGAGCGCGGGAAGCGACGGCATCGTCCGCCTGTGGGACGTGCGCACCGGCCGGTGCCTGCACGAACTCGTCGGCCGGGGCGACCGGTTGATCTCGGCCGTGTTCAGTCCGGTGGGCAGCGTCCTCGCCACGGCGGGCAGCACGGGCCACGTCTCGCTGTGGGATGCCGAGGGCGGCACGTTCCTGCGCGAGCTGGACGTCGAGACGGACCGCAGCTGGGCCGAGGCGTTCAGCGCGGACGGCGAGCAGATCGCCACGGCCAACGACGACGACTCGGTGAGCCTGTGGCGGCGCGCCACCGGCTCCCACGACCTCCATCTCGACGGCCACCAGGGCCGGGTGCGGTCGGTCGCGTTCGCCAAGGACGGTGCCTCCGTGGCGACCGGCTGCGACGACGGGCGCGTACGTGTCTGGCGCACCCGGGACGGTGCCCTCTCCAAGACCCTGCGCGGCCATGCCGACCGGGTCTACGCCGTGGCCTTCGGCCCGGACCTCTCCTGGCTCGCGAGCGCCTCGTGGGACGGCACGGCGGTGGTCTGGCGGGACGGCGTCGCCCGGCACGTGCTGCGGCACAGCACGGGCAAGCTCTGGACGGCGGCCGCGCACCCGACGCTTCCGCTGCTCGCGACGGCGGGCGACGACCGCGTCATCAGGCTCTGGGCCCCGGAGACGGGGGCGGAGAAGGACGTCCTTCGGGGGCACAGCGGCCGGATCTACTCGCTCGCGTTCAGCCCGGACGGGAAACACCTCGCGAGCTCCGGGGACGACGGAACGGTCCGGTTGTGGCGGGTGGGCGCGGACCCGGCGACCGTGACGCGGAAGGCGACGCTCATCGGGGTGCAGGGCGGCTGGGCGGCCCTGACACCGGACGGGGGGTACAAGTCCGAGGGCGAAGTGGCGGGCGAGTTCTGGCACGTGGTGGGCATGACGAGGTTCGCCGCGGGGGAACTCGACCGGCACCTGCAGGGGGCCCGGAGGCTGGCCCGGGACGAGGAGCTGTGAGTCCGGGGAACGGTCGGGTACGAGGCGGGTGCCGACGAGCGCCCGGCTCGCCGCGATGCCCGGGACCGGGCGGCTCCGTCGCAGGAGGCTGAGGGCGGCGCCACCGCGGAAGGGTGTGCGGCGCCTGCCGGAGGGCCGGAATTGGGCGTGCGGGCCCCCGTGCGGCATCCTGCGGGGCGGGCGGTGTCCCCGTCGCCCGCCCCGCGCTCACCCGGAGAAGCCATGACCGCCCCACGCCGACCCGCCCTCCTCCTCGTCACCGACCTCGCCTACCAGGCGCGCGGGCGGCGCTACTGCGACGAGGACATCTTCCTGGCCTCCCGGCTGCGCGAGGCGTTCGACGTCGCGCTCTGCCACCCCCGCGACGCGGCCGCGCTGCTGGACCGCTTCGACCTCGCCCTCGTACGCAACAGCGGGCCCGTCCTGCACTACCGGGAGGCGTACGACGCGTTCCGCGCGCGGGCGCTGGAGCGGGGGGTGCCCGTGTACAACCCGCTGGACGGGCGCGGGGACATGGCGGGGAAGGAGTACCTGGTGGAGCTGGGCCGGGCCGGGTTCCCGGTGATCCCCACGGTGGACCGGGCGGCGGATGTGGGGCTGCTGCCCGAGGCCGGGGCGTACGTGGTCAAGCCGAAGCTGGGGGCGGACTCGGTTGGGCTGCGGTTCGTCGGCCCGGCGGAGGTGGCGGACGAGCTGGAGCGGGAGGGCGCGGGGGTGCTGCTCGCGCAGCCCCGGATCGACTTCCGCCACGAGGTCTCCTTCTTCTTCGTCGACCAGGACTTCCAGTACGCGCTGTACGCGCCGGACCCGGAGCGGCGGTGGGTGCTGGAGCCGTACGCGGCGGGCGCGGAGGATCTGGCGTTCGCCCGCCGGTTCGTCGCCTGGAACTCCCTCCCGTACGGCATCCAGCGGGTCGACGCCTGCCGTACGGTCGAGGGGGAGCTGCTGCTCGTGGAGCTGGAGGACCTCAATCCGTATCTCTCGCTCGACCGGGTGGGCGAGGAGGTCAGGGAGGCGTTCGTGGCCCGGCTGACGGCGTCGCTCGCCGCGCTGACCGGCTGACCCCCGTCCGGCCCGCTCCCGCATGCGGGCGGCGGGAGCCGGTGTGAGGGTGCAGACGTGACCACTGCCAGCGAGCAAGCCCCCGCCGCGCAGAGTGCCGCCGCGCCGCCGCCCGTCCTCGACCGGCGGCGGCGCAACATCGTCTTCGCCACCATCGTGCTCGGGATGCTGCTGGCGGCGCTCGACCAGACCATCGTGGGCACGGCCCTGCCGACGATCGTCTCGGACCTGGGCGGCGCCGCGCACATGTCCTGGGTGGTCACCGCCTATCTGCTCACCGAGACGATCGCCACCGTCCTGGTCGGCAAGTTCGGTGACCTCTTCGGGCGGAAGCTGGTCTTCCAGGTCTCGGCGATCATCTTCATCACCGGCTCGTTCCTCTGCGGACTCGCCTCCGACATGCTGCTGCTGATCATCTGGCGCGGGATGCAGGGCATCGGCGCCGGCGGTCTCATGGTCACGTCGATGGCGCTGATCGCGGACGTGATCCCGCTGCGCGAGCGCGGCAAGTACCAGGGGGCGATCGGGGCCGTCTTCGGCATCTCCACGGTGATCGGGCCGCTGCTCGGCGGGCTCTTCACCGACCATCTGACCTGGCGCTGGGCGTTCTACGTCAACGTCCCCATCGCGATCGTCGTGGTGATCGCCGCCGCCCGGAACATCCCCGCGGTGAAGGCGGCGGGGCGGCCGGTCATCGACTACGCCGGGATCGCGTTCGTCGCCGTCGGGGCGAGCGCGCTGATCCTCGCGACGAGCTGGGGCGGCAACGAGTACGCCTGGGGCTCCCCGGTGATCATCGGGCTGTTCACCGGCGGGATCATCGCCCTGGCGCTCTTCTGTGTGATCGAGACCCGGGCGAAGGAACCGATGCTGCCGATGCGGCTGTTCCGAAACCCGGTCTTCACCGTGTGCTCGGTGCTCAGCTTCATCGTGGGCTTCGCGATGCTCGGCTCGATGATCTTCCTGCCGACCTATCTCCAGTACGTGGACGGGGACTCGGCCACCCTCTCCGGCGTACGGACCCTGCCCCTGGTCGCCGCGCTGCTGGCCGCCTCGGTCTTCAGCGGCACGGTGGTCAGCAGGACCGGCCGCTACCGCCTCTTCCCCATCGCCGGAACGCTGGTCATGGCGGCCGGGCTCTTCCTGCTCTCCCGGATGGGGCCGGAGACCGGGGTGTGGCTGGAGTCGCTGTACATGGTGGTGCTGGGGCTCGGGATCGGCCTCGCCATGCAGGTGCTGACGATCGCCGTGCAGAACACCGTGGACTACGCGGACCTGGGCACGGCCACCTCGGGCGTGACGTTCTTCCGTACGCTCGGCAGCGCCTTCGGCACGGCCGTCTTCGGGACGATCTACGCCAACGCGCTGACGCCCAACCTCCGGGACGGGATCGCCCAGGCGGTGGCGGCGGGCGGCGACCCGGCGGCCCTGGCCCGGGCAGCGGAGAGCCCGCAGGCCCTGCACGCGCTGCCCGCCGCGCAGGTGGAGCCGCTCTCCCAGGCGTACGCGCAGACCCTGCACACCGTGTTCCTGTGGACGGTGCCGGTGGCGCTGATCGGCTTCGTCGTCGCGCTCTTTCTCAAGGAGGTGAAGCTGCGGGACTCGGCCCGGCTCGCCTCGACGGACATGGGCGAGGGCTTCGCCCAGCCGGGCAGCGGCGACTCGGAGAAGCTGCTGGAGATCTCGGTGGCCTCGATCCTGCACGGCGCCGGTCCGGACACCGCCCGCCGGATCATCCGGGAGTCCGACACCCGGCTGGACATGGCGGGCGCCTGGGCGGTGATGCAGGTCGACCTGTTCACCCGGATGGTCGGCCACGCCGGGCTGCGGCTCATCGCGACCCGGCACCGGCTGCCGCCGGAGGTCCTGGTGCCCGTCTTCGACCGGATGATCGAGGAGGGCTATCTGACGGGGGACGGCCGGATCTTCTCGCACACGGCGGCGGGCGCGCGCGAGGCCCGGGTGATCTCGGAGGCCTGGGGCCGCTGGCTCAACGAACGGCTGGCGGAGGACGGGGCCCGGCCCGGCGACGGACAGTTGCGGGCCGCCGTGGACGTGATCGCGAAACGGCTCCTGGCGGAGGACCTGGCCCAGGAGCTGTCACCGGAGCCCCGTCCGGGCGGCTCCACCCGGGTCGGGGCCCCCGCCTGATCGCCCGGGGCCGGGGCGCCCGCCCGGCGCCCCGGGTCAGCCGTGGTCCCAGGCCCGGTGCCGGGTCTGCGCCTCCCACTCCTCGCGGAGCAGCGCGAGGAGGGCGCTGTCGTGGCGGCGGCCCCGGTGCAGACAGGCGGACCGGCGCACGCCCTCCTGGGTGAAGCCCGCCCTCTTCAGGGTGGCGAGGGAGGCGGTGTTGTCGGTGTGGGTGATGGCCTCCACACGGTGCAGAGGCAGTTCGCCGAAGGCCAGGTCGGTGAGGGCGGCCAGGGCGTCGGCGCCGTACCCCTTGGCCCGGTGCTCGGGGGCGAGCAGGAGGTAGGCCTCGGCGGTGCCGTCGACGAAGTCCTCCTCGTGGAGGGCTATGTGACCGATGGGCGTGTCGTCCGGGAGCAGGACCAGGAAGTCGTCCCGGGTGCGGTCCTCGACATATGCGACGAGCCGTTCGTGCAGGTCGTGGAGGGGCCCCGGCCAGATTCCGGTCTCGCGGGCGGCGACCGGGTCGGCGCGCCAGCGCTGGATGAGCGCGGCGTCGTCCGGCTCGACGGGGGTGAAGGCCACCTGCTCGCCGCGCCAGACCCTTTCCCGCGTGGCGTGCGGGGCTTCCGCTTCGTCCTCGTGCATGCGCGGATCATAGAGGGCCCGCCGCCCCGGTGGACAACGGATTTCAGTCGGCGAAGACCGCCGACGCGTAGACCCAGGCGCCCTCGTGGCGGACGAAGCGGCTCTGCTCGTGGAGGGAGTCGGGCCGGCCGTCGTCGGTGTAGCGGGCGCGGAAGGTGACCGTCCCGGTGGTGTGGAACGCGCTGCCCTCGGTGGTGGCGAGGATCTCCAGCCCGGTCCAGCGCGTCGCGGGGTCGAAGTCCACGCCGGGCGGGCGGGTCCCGGGGTGCCAGGTGCGCAGGAGGTACGGGGCGTCCTGGACGACGAAGGCCGCGTACCGGGAACGCATCAGCGCCTCGCAGGTCGGGGCGGCGGCGCTGCCGGCGTGGAAGCGCCCGCAGCACTCCCCGTACGTCGCGGGCAGCCCGCAGGGACAGGGCGAGGCGGCGGTGATGCGCGGGGCGGCGGGCTGCCGCCCGGGGCGGGAGGTGCGTCGTGACATGGGTCCATTGTGCCGCCGGGGTGCGGTCCGGCGGTCCGGGACCGGGCCCGCGGGCGCTCCGGGCCCGGCTCACCGCCCCGCCGCGAACCGGCGCCGGCCGCGTTCGGCGGACGGTGCCTCGCTCCTGCTCCTCGAGCCCTCCGGTACGTCGACGGTGGGCGACGCCCACGACCCCGTACCGGACCACGTGGACGCGACGACGGGCCATGCGCTGACCCGGTGAGGCGCTGCGGGCTCAGGGCTTGCGGGCCACTCCCGCGTAACCGGGGATCGGCTCGTCGCCCGGGACGTCGATGACCTCGCCCAGCTCCGGGTGCCAGTCGGCGGAGAGCGAGACGCCGGGCTCGACCAGTTCCAGGCCGTCGAAGAGGGCTGCCAGTTCGGCGCGCGATCGGGGGCGCAGGGTCATCCCGCGCTCCTTGTACAGGGCGCGGGCCCGGGCCGCGCCCTCCGGGTCGAAGTCGCCGGTGGTGTGCGAGAGGACCAGATAGCTGCCGGACGGGAGCTGGCCGACCAGCTTCCCGACCAGTTCGGCCGCCCCGTCCTCGTCGTCGATGAAGTGCAGCAGGGCCAGCAGGGAGAGCGCGATCGGCTGCCCGAAGTCCAGCACCTGGCCGGCCTCGGCGAGGATCGTCTCCGGTTTGCGGGCGTCGGCCTGGATGTACTCGGTGGCGCCCTCGGGGGTGGAGCGCAGCAGGGCCGCCGCGTGGGCCAGGACGATCGGGTCGTTGTCGCAGTAGACGACCCGGGCGTCGGGGGCGGTCCGCTGGGCGATCTGGTGGAGGTTCGGCTCGGTGGGGATGCCGGTGCCGATGTCCAGGAACTGGCGTACGCCCCGATCCGCGAGCCAGCGGGTGGCCCGGTGCATGAACGCCCGGTTGACCCGGGCCATGTCCCGGCCCCTGGCGTCGAGCTTCAGCAGTTGGCGCGCCATCTGTTCGTCGACCGGGTAGTTGTCCTTGCCGCCGAGGAACCAGTCGTACATCCGGGCGGGATGCGGCTTGCTCGTGTCGATCTCGATGGCCAGGGGGTCTCGCCCGGTCATGGCGCACTCCATGGGATAGGGGTCGGGGAGGATGGGTGGTGGTGCGTCAGGTGAGGAGGAAATCCGCCTGGCCGGCCTTGGCGCCCTGGATGAACGCGGCGATCTCACCGTTGGAGTAGATGAGCGCGGGGCCGTCCGGGTCGGCGGACTGGCGCACCGCGACCCGCCCGTCGTCGAGCTTCATGGCCTCGATGCAGTTGCCCCCGTTGCCGCCGCTCCAGGGCTTGTACCAGCCTTCGGAGCCGAGGTCGGCGGCCGGCATGCCGTTGTATATGTGGTTCATCACAGCTCCTTGCGGAAGTCCCGGAGGATTTCCTTCGTGCGTAGCGCAGTCGCGGCCTGGGCCGCCATCCGGTCCATGACCTCCAGGTACGAGGCCACCTCGGGGCGCGCGTCGAAGTAGACCGCTCCGGTCAGGTACTCGCTGAAGACCATGTCGGGAAGTTCGGGAACGGCGAAGCGGAAGAGGACGAACGGCCCGTAGGTGCCCGGGTGGTGGCCGCTCGCGAACTCCGCCAGCTGCACGGTGACATGGGGCAGCTCGGCGGATTCGAGCAGCTTGTCGATCTGGGCGCGCATCACCTGCGGGCCGCCCACCGGCCGCCGCAGGACCGTCTCGTCCATGATCACCCAGAGCCGCGGGGCGTCGTCCTTGGTGAGCAGGGACTGCCGCTCCATCCGCAGCGCCACATGGCGTTCGATGTCCTCGGGCCGGGTCTGGCCGACGGCCCCGGTGCGCATCACGGAGCGGGCGTACTCCTCGGTCTGGAGCAGGCCCGGGATGAAGTGCGGCTCGTACATGCGCAGGAGGCTCGCGGCTCCCTCCAGGCTGACGTACATGCTGAACCAGTCGGGCAGCACATCGTGGAACCGCTGCCACCAGCCGGGCTTGTTGGCCTCCTCGGCCAGTTCGACGAAGGCCTCGGCCTCGTCGTCGGCGACGCCGTACGCCTTCAGCAGCAGCTGGACATAGGGGATCTTGAGCCCGACCTCGGCCGTCTCCATCCGGCGTATCGTCGCGGGGGCGACCCTGAGCACCTTCGCCGCCTGGTCACGGGTCAGTCCGACGCGCTCCCGCAGATCCTGCAGGCGCTTGCCGAGCACGACCTGACCCACGGTCGGGGCGGACCGTGGTTCGCTCACTTCAGACCTCCCCATGCGCTGTTTTGCGAGCAGTGTGCCACGCGTGCGCCCCCAACGACACGGTCACTCTGAAAATTTCAGAGTGCCCCTTGCCAAGTGTCCTCGGCAGGGGGAGAGTTGGTCATCGAACCAGTTCGCTCAGTCATGACCGCTCCTCCGACACCGGGGAACGAAGCGTGACGCAGCCCCCACTGTGAGGAATCGGTCGTGGCACCTGGCAGTGCGCTCATCCCCCGGCTCATGGATCTCACCCCCGGGACGGAAGCGCTCCGATACTGCTTCGCGCTGCCCGCGCGCCCGGAGTCGGTGGCCGGGGCCCGGCAGCTGACCCGGGCCCGGCTGGAGAGCTGGCGGCTGGGCGGTGACGTCTACGACGCGGCCGTGCTCATCGTGTCCGAGCTGGTCACCAACGCGGTCGTGCACACCGCGAGCACCCGGGTGGTCTGCGAGCTGCGCTGCCTGGGCAGATGGCTGCGGATAGCCGTGCAGGACCAGGGGCACCAGCCGGGCGGTCCCCGGCTGCGCCGCTGCTCCGACGACGAGCACGGGAGGGGCCTGCTGCTGGTCGACACGGTGAGCAGCTCGTGGGGTTCCCACGACGCCGGTGACGACTCCGGCCGGATCGTGTGGGCGGAGCTCCCGCACGGCGGCGCGGAGCGGCCATGCTGAGGAACGCGCTGTCCAAGCTACGCGGTGCGCACCGCCCGCTCCCCGCCGAGGAGCCCCGTGGGGGCCGGGTCCGGCTGGCGCTGCCGCCCTCGATGTCCGCCACCCTGGGGTGCGACGCGGTCGGCGTGCCCGCCCGGCACGGCTTCCGGCTGATGTCCCATCTCCCGCGCACCGGGTGCGTGTTCGCCGACGCGGACCGCTGGTGGTGGATCGTCCCGGCCGGTTCGGACCTGGATCTCGACTGGCCCGGTCAGGTGTTGTACGCACGGGGCGCCGACGTCCCCGCCGTGCGCCCCAAGCTGATCCACTCGCCGGACAGCCTCACCCCCTACACCCCGCCCATCCCGCTGTTCCTGATGGTGTGCCAGATCGCGGGAGTGGCGCCGACCTGGGCCAGGAGCGCCGTCCCGGCCCCGTGATTCCGCCCTCTACGGCCGGTCGAGGTGGGCGAGTTGCGGGTGGGCCTCGGCATAGCCGTCCACCAGCTTCGCCGCCACGGCCACGGAGTCGACCAGCGGGTGGAGGGCGAAGGCCCGCACCGCCGCCGCCCGCGACCGGCTCTCCGCCGCCTCCAGCACTGTACGCTCCACGGCCTTCACGGCGGTGACCAGACCGGCCGCGTCGTACGGGAGCGGCGAAACCGCCACCGGGTGGGCGCCGTTGGCGTCGACCAGGCAGGGCACCTCCACGACGGCCTCCGCGTCCAGGCAGGACAGGGCCGTGCGGTTGCGGACGTTGAGGATGAGCGAGGTGCGCTCGTTGCGGGCGACGGCCCGCATGAGGGCGAGGGCCACCTGCTCGTAGCCGCCGGATTCGAGGTCGCTCTCCGCCCGCTCCCCCGCGCCGGCCACCTCGCGGTTCTCCGCCATGTACGTGGCCTCGCGCTCGGCACGGGTACGGTCCCAGGTGGCCAGGGCCGGGGTGCCGGGCCGCCGCATCCGGGCGTAGAACCCCTCCTGCTGCTCGCGGAGGAAGGCGCCCCGGGTCTGCTCGGCCTCCTGGTAGGCGCGGACGGCCTCCCGGTTGAAGTAGTAGTAGTGCAGGTACTCGTTGGGGACCGCGCCGAGCGAGGCGAGCAGGCCGGCGCCGAAGAGGCGGCCCTCCTCGAAGGAGGAGAGCAGCGCCGGGTCCGCGAGCAGCCGGGGCAGTTCGTCCCGCCCGTCGACGTACAGCCCCCGCACCCAGCCCAGGTGGTTGAGGCCCGCGTAGTCGATCCAGGCCCGGTCCGGGTCGGCGCCCAGGGTGCGGGCGATGCGCCGCCCGAGCCCGACCGGGGAGTCGCAGATGCCGATGACCCGGTCTCCGAGGTGGCGGGACATGGCCTCGGTGACCAGCCCGGCCGGGTTGGTGAAGTTGATGGTCCAGGCGTGCGGGGCGATCCGGGCGATGCGCCGGGCCAGCTCGACGGCGACGGGGACGGTGCGCAGTCCGTACGCGATCCCGCCGGCGCCGACGGTCTCCTGGCCGAGCACGCCCAGGTCCAGGGCGACGCGCTCGTCGGCGGCGCGTCCGGCGAGGCCGCCCACGCGGATCGCGGAGAAGACGAAGTCGGCGCCGCGCAGCGCCTCGTCCAGTTCGGTGGTCGCGACCACGGCGGGCGCGTCCGGGATGTCCCGCGCCTGTTCACCGAGGACCCGGGCGACGGCGGTGAGCCGGTCGGCGTCGGTGTCGTAGAGGGTGACCCGGGTGACCCGGCCCTCGGCGTGATCGCCGAGCAGGGCCCCGTACACGAGAGGCACCCGGAATCCGCCACCGCCAAGAATTGTCAGCTTCACGCTGCTCGATGGTACGGGGACGGACCCGGCGGACGGCGGAACGGCCCCGGAACCCGGCTGCGGGTTCCGGGGCCGTCGGTCACGGGGCCGGGGCCGTCGACGGCGGGGTCAGTACCCCTTCCACCAGCGGGCGACGGCCTGCCAGAGCCGGGCGGGCGCGGCGGGACGGCGCTGCGCGGGGACCACGGCGGTGCCGGGGGCCGGCTGACCGCCCGCCGGAGCCGTGCCCTCGGCGGGCGGGGCGGGCCGGGGCAGCGGCGCCCCGCCCGGGGCGTGGGCGGGCTGCGTCCCGGCGAGGGAGTGCGCGGGCTCGGGGACGGGGCGGGCCGGGGAGGAGATCTCCCAGTCCCCCGCGGGACGGGCCGGGCGGGCCATCACCGAGAGCGGGTCGGCGTCCAGCTTCTGCTGCGGGCTGGGGGCGAACTTCACCGGCAGCTCGACCAGGTGGCGGGACATGATGTTGCCGACCCAGCGCAGCTCGCCCTCATCGACGCCCAGCTGGAGGTCGGGCAGCCGCATCAGGAGCGCGTCGACGCCCACGTCCGCGATGGCCCGGCCGATGTCCTGGCCGGGGCACTCGTGCGGGCCGCCGCTGAAGGCGAGGTGGGCGCGGTTGCCGCCCATGTCGGCGGCGAGGTCGGGGCGGACCGCGGGGTCGGTGTTGGCGGGGGCGATCCCGACGAGCAGCGCGTCACCGGCCTTGATCTGCTGGCCGCCCAGCTCGGTGTCGCCGACCGCCCAGCGGCCGAAGACGGCGGTGAACGGGGGCTCGTCCCACAGGGTCTGCTCCACCGCCTCGGGGACGGTCATGTGGCCGCCGCTGAGCCGGGCGCGGAAGCGCGGGTCGGTGAGGACCATGCGCAGCACGTTGGCGATGAGGTTGGCGGTGGACTCGTAGGCGGCGATGAGGATGAGGCGCAGGTGCTCGACGACCTCGACGTCGGTCATCGTCGCCGGGTGCTCGACGAGCCAGGTGGCGAAGTCGGGGGCCGGTTCGGCGCGGCGGCGCTCCACGAGGCGGGTCAGCACGGCGACGACATGGGCGTTGCTGGCGACGGCGGTCGCGGTGCCCCGGGTCATGTCACGGGCGGCCTGGACGAGACGCTCGTCGTACTCCTCGGGCATGCCGAAGATCGCGCACATCACCATCATCGGCAGGTGCTCGGCGAACTGGCCGACGAGGTCGGCGCTGCCCTTCTCGCAGAAGTCGTTGACCAGGCGGTTGCTGAAGCGGTTGATGTGGCGGCGGACGCCCCGGGTGTCGATGCGCTCCATGCTGTCCGTGACCGCGCCGCGCTGCCGCTCGTGCTTGGCGCCGTCGGCGAAGACGCAGATGGGCTGCCAGGTGAAGATCGGGGCGAGCGGGTGGTCGGGCGCGACGCTGCCGTCCTGGAGGGCCCGCCAGCGGCGGGAGTCGCGGGAGAACTGGGAGGGCGTGCGGGTGAGGTGGAGGTTCTCGCTGTGGCCGAGGACGAGCCAGGCGGGTACGTCGCCGTGGAGCAGGACCGGGGCGACCGTGCCGTGCTCGGCGCGGAGCTTGTCGTAGAGGCCGGCGGGGTCGTTCTCCGCCTCGGGGCCGTACAGCCGGCGCAGGCCGCCGGGGCCGGTGCCGAGGTTGTGCGCGGGGCACTGGGGCGGCGGGACGGCGCCGGGTTCGTGGTGGAAGGGGGTTGTCACGGTGGCTCCAGGGATCAGGGCGGCCGGGGATCGAGCGGGGGGTGGGCGAGGGGTCGTACGGGGAGGGCGCGTCGGGGGAACGGCGCGCGCCCCGGCGTCGGAACGGCCGGGAACCGTCCCGAGGCCGGTAGGGCGTGGGCGTCGGGCGAGGGGCCGGCTGTCCGGGGCGGGGGCCGGCTCCCGCCGTCAGGCCAGCGGGACCGCCAGGCTGTGCAGATAGCGCATGAGGGTCATCAGCACATCGCGGCTGGAGGCCCGCAGCCGGGCGTCGCAGTCGATCATCGGGACCTCGTCCGGCAGGTCGAGCGCCCTGCGCAGGGCCTCGACCGGGTGGTGCGGTGCGTCGGGGAAGGTGTTGACGGCCACCACGAAGGGCACCCCCCGCTCCTCCAGCCGGCCGATGACGTCGAAGCTGACCTCCAGCCGCCGGGTGTCGATGAGGACGACGGCGCCGAGGGCCCCTTCGAAGAGGCCGTTCCACAGGAACCAGAAGCGCTCCTGGCCGGGGGTGCCGAACAGGTAGAGGATCAGTTCCTCGCTGAGGCTGATCCGGCCGAAGTCCATGGCCACGGTGGTGGCGGTCTTCGTCTCCACCCCGGCGTTGTCGTCCACGCCGACACCGGCCTGGGTCATGGTCTCTTCGGTCGTCAGGGGCCGGATCTCGCTGACCGAGCCGACCATGGTCGTCTTGCCGACCCCGAACCCGCCGACGATCACGACCTTCACCGCGGCGGTGGCCGTGGTGGGGAGGACGTCCTCGCTGCGGGGTCCGGTGATCGTGTCAGAGCTTCTGAAGTCCATGCATCACCGCTTCGAGAAGGGACCTGTCGGGGAGTGTGGCGCGGACGATCGGCGCACGCGACTCGATGAGTTCGGTCGCGAGGAGATCGCTCAGGAGCGAGGTGACCACGCTGAACGGCAGGCTGAGGTAGGCGGAGATCTCCGCGACCGATAAGGGCGCCTGGCAGAGCCGCAGGATCGCGGCCTGCTCCGGCTGGAACGTCGGCGAGGGCTCGGCCTGCGCGACGACCATGGTGACCAGGTCGAGTGCGGCCCGCTCGCTGTCGTCGAGATCACCCGTGATCACGTACAGCCGTTCCGGGTCGATGAGCGCCGGATCGGTCGTGCGGCGTTCTCGTCGGGGTCCGCTCATCCGGACTGCCCGCCGTGGCGGGGCGGACTGGTCAGGTGGGCGCCGATCCGCACGACCATGTCCCGCATCCTGGCGCCGACCAGCCCGGCGTCCACCGTCTCGCCCGCCAGCACGGCGAGATACGCGCCGGTCCCGGCCGCCATCAGGTAGAAGAAGCCGCCCGTGACCTCGATGACCACGAGCTTCATCATGCCGTCGCTGTACGGGATCTCGGTGGCCACCGCGGCGGCCAGGCTCTGCAGCCCGGCGCAGGCAGCGGCCAGCCGGTCGGCGACGTCCGGGTCGCCGCCGTGCATGGCGATGCGCAGCCCGTCCGAGGAGAGCACCACGATCTGATGGATGCTCGGCACGTCGTCGGCCAGTTCCTTGAGCATCCAGTCCATGTTTCCCCGCTGCTGGATCACTTCAGGTCTCCCTTGTCCCACGCGTCATCGGAGTCTTCGCCGTGCTTCGGTTCCTGCGGTACGCCGTTGACGGCCTTGGTGAAGGCCTCCAGCCAGAGGCCGGGGGGCTTCTCGCCGCCCTGCCCACCGGGTCCGCCGGGTGCGGTGCCTCCGGTGCCCTGGTGCCCGCCCCGTTGCGGCAGCCCTCCGTTGACGGGGGCGGCGGGCGGCGGGGGCTGCTGCGGCAGGTTGTGCGAGCCGAGCGGGGCGCGGCCCCGGCTGCGGCGCTGCGGCAGACCGTTCTCGGTCCACTCGGTGACCACCGGGACGTCGTCCTCCATGGCCGGGACGGGCCCGGCCGGACGCGCCGCGCCGGCGGGGGCGCCCGCGGGGGCCGGGGCGACCGCGGAGGGGACCGGGCCGGTGGCGGCGGGCTTGGGCTTGCGCTTGCCGGGGGGCGGCACCACGTGCTGGAGCTGCGACATGTCCAGCGAGCTGGTGGGCCGCGAGGTGGCGCCGATGCCGTGGGCGATGCCGGGGGCCGGGCCGGTGGTGATCATGTCGCGCGGCACGATGAGGACCGCGCGGACCCCGCCGTACGCCGACTGACGCAGCGAGACCTGCAGTTGGTACATCCGGGAGAGGCGGCCGACGACGGCCATGCCGAGCCGGGGGGACTCGCCGAGGTCGTTCATGTTGATGCCGGCCTGGGCCTGGGCGAGCATGTTCTCGGCCCGGGCGCGGGCCTCCTCGCTGAGGCTGACGCCGCCGTCCTCGATCTCGATGGCGATGCCGGTCTGCACCTCGACCGCGGTGACGTGCACCCGGGTCTGCGGCGGCGAGTAGCGGGTCGCGTTGTCGAGCAGTTCGGCGCAGGCGTGGATGAGCGGCTCGACCGAGGTGCCGACGATGGCGACCTTGGCGATCGAGTGCAGATCGACGCGCTGGTACTCCAGGATGCGGGACATCGCGCCGCGCAGGACGCTGAACAGCGGTACGGGCTTGGGCCACTGGCGGCTGGGCCGGGCCCCGCCGAGGACGGCGATGGAGTCGGCGAGCCGGCCGATCAGCGCGGTGCCGTGGTCGATGCGCAGCAGGTCGTCGAAGACCTCGGGGTTGCGCCCGTAGTGGTCCTCCATCTCCCGCAGCTCGCTGGCCTGGCGGTGCACGATCGCCTGGACGCGGCGGGCGACGCTGACGAAGGCGCGCTGGGCGGAGTCACGCCGCGCCTCCTCGTTGTCGATGACTTCGAGGACCTGGTAGATCTGCTCCCGCAGGGCCTTGGGCAGATGCCGGTTGGCGGCGTCCGCGTCGACGATGTCGCGCATGACCTCCTCGGGCGAATTGCCCACCCGCAGCCGCCGGATGGCGGCGGGCATGACTTCCTTGGTGAGCCGCACGGTCTCGGAGTCGTGGCTGAGGATGCGGTGTTCCAGATAGGCGACGCGCTGTTCGTACTCCGCGCGCTGAGCGGCCATGGCCCGCTTGCGGCGGTGCAGCGCCACGGTGAGCACGGCGACCACGACCGTGGTGATCGCGCCGCACACGGCGACTGGTATCCGCGCGGCCGGGACCACCAGTGCCGCCCCGGCGGCGGTGGCCGCGGCCAGCAGGACCACGGGGGGCAGGACTACGCGGACGACGGGGACTTCTCTGTCGGTCGGCGGTGATTCAACACGGACCATCTAAACCCTCTGGCGGTTGATTCCGGGGTGTACCGGGATGTATACGCACGTGAGCGGAGACTCATGAACAAGTGCTCGAATTCGCATCAACTCGACTTCACTGCGCGTGAGCTTAGCCAGATCAGAACAGGGGATCGGCATATTCACCCAACCCCCTGCGGGAGCCCGCGAAGAGGAATACACTCGCCAGTTTTAGCACTCACCGCTGTGGAGCGTGCGCGGGGAGTGACGAAAGGCGGAAACGGCCTGGCGTCGACCCCTCGAATCCCGACAGGCGGGACACATCGAGGGGTCAAACCGGCTGATACACGATCAAATCACCGGCAGAGCAGCCGATGTGTATCGCGGAATGGGACAGAGGCACAGACGATCGAACCGGATCGAAAGGAACAGATTCCCGATCACTCCCCGGGTGAACGGGAAAAACGCCGTGCTGACGCGTTCCCGGCCGCCGCTCCCCCGCACCCGCCCAGCACCCCGCGCGCATGGTGGAGCGGCGGGTGTCCCGGCGGTCGGGCCGCCGCCCGGCGGCCCCGGGAGCGATACCCGGAGTGACGGCCGGGCGGAGAAGGGGCCGGGCGGAGAAAGGGCCGGGCGGACAGGAGCCGGACGGAGAAGGGGGCAGGCGGACCAGGCGCGGGCGGCACCGTACGCGCCGCCCGGTTCGCCGGGATCAGCGGCGCGTCCCGCCGAGGCGGCCCTCCAGCTGGACCAGCAACTCGCTCAGTCCGGAGCTGAGTTCGGTCCGGCTCCGCTCGTCGAGCCCCGAGAGCACCGCCCGTTCGTACGCGAGCTGTTCGGGCAGCAGCCGGTCCACCAGGGCGCGGCCGTCATCGGTGAGGCGGACATGGGCGACCCGGCGGTCACGCTCGTCGCCCCGGCGGTCCACCAGGCCGCGTTCCTGGAGGGCGCGCAGCCGCTTGGTGACGGCGGCGCCGGAGGAGAAGGTCTCCCGGGCCAGCTCGCCGGGGGTCAGTTCCCGGTCGGTACGGCGTACGGCGCCCAGGAGGTCGAACTCGGCGCGGGTCAGCCCCGCGGAGCGCAGCGGGGCGTCCTCCGCCTGCTGGAGAAGGGCGGCGCAGCGGTTGATGCGGCCGATCAGCTCCATCGGGCCGGTGTCCAGCTCCGGGTTGACGGCCTGCCACTGCCGTACCACCGAGGCAACGATGTCGTCGGTCACTCCGCTCCGTTCGCCGGGGCAGGGACCGTCGCGCCGCGCCGCGCCTCCGGGGCGCGGGCGGCCGGACCCAGCCGTTGTGCTGTCGCGGTGAGCGTACGGTGTCCGGCCCGCTCGGCCGCGAGAACCTCCTGCTCGGGCAGGGCGCGCTGCCACCACTCGCCCGCCGCGGTGTCGGCAGCCTCGCGCAGTTCGACGAGGCTCGCGGTCAGCGCGCGGCGCGCCCGGGCCCGCTCGGCGGGGGGCCGCCCGGCCGCCCGTTCCGCGTCCGTGCGGGCCTCGGCGGTGGCGTGCAGCGCGCGCTCGACGCGGCCCGCCGCCCTGCGGTTGGGGATCAGCGCCGCCGCGAGGAACCCGGCGAGCGCGCCGAGGACGGTGTCCAGGACCCGGTCGCCGATCAGTTCACCGGCCGGGTGCGGCGCGCCGAACTCCAGGACCAGGAGGGCCATCGGGGTGACGGCGACGGAGCCGAGCCAGTAGTTCCGGGTGATCAGGGCCTCGGCGGCGAAGCCGAAGAAGAGGCAGCACAGGACGAGCGCGAGCGGGGCGGTGCGGGAGAGCGGCAGGACGGCGGCGAAGACCAGGACGCCCAGGAGGTTGCCCAGGGTGCGCTGGAGGGTCCGGTTCCAGGTGAGAGTGATGTTGGCCTGGTAGAGGGAGGCGGCGGTGACGATCACCCAGGCGGGGCGGCCGACCCCGAGGGCCGCGCAGAGGAGGCCGGCGAGGGCGCAGCCGACGAGGGTGCGGGCGGCGACGGGGAGCAGCGGCGATCCCGGGCCGAGGCTCCGCAGCAGGGTCCGGCGGGCGGCACGGCGGCGGCCGGGGTCCCGCAGGGCGGTCCGCTCTGCGTCGATGCCGTACAGCTCGCTGCGCTCGGTGCCGTACGCCCCGTCAGGTCCCGGCGGAGGCGGTACGGGGACGGGGCCGCGCCCCCGGGTCAGGGCGGCCAGGCGCCGCAGCCGGTCCGCCTCCGCGGCCGGGTCCGCGGCCGACGGGGTGGCGGCCGCCTCCGCGTGCGCCACCAGCCGTTCCAGGGAGCGCCGTACGGGGGTGGGGCGGCCGGAGGCGAGCAGGCACTGCCAGGCGGCGTGCACGGCGGCGGCCGCGGCCCGGTGGGTCCGGGGCCCGGGGTCGGCCACGCGGTCGGCGGCGGCGGCCAGGGCGCGGGCGGCGGCCCGCCGTTCCGGCCCCTCGCGGCGGATCAGGGCGGGTCCGGCACAGACGAGCCAGGCCACCGCCCCCGCCGCCAGGGTCAGCGCGAGATGCGCCGGAACCTGGCCGAGCCGCTGCGGGGCGAAGAGGGCGGCGGAGCTGACGAAGGTGAGGATCACCGGGCCGGGCGGGCCGGTGCGGGTCGCGTCGCACCCCGCCTTCTGGACGGCGGCGAGCAGCGCGCCGACCGCGACGAGCACGCCGGTGGAGTGGGTCAGCGAGGCGGTGACCAGCGCGGCCCCGAGCCCGGCGGTCATGGCGAGCACGAGGCCGGCGAGGGTCCTGGCCCGCCGGGCGTAGGGCAGGCCGTGTCCGTACAGCGCGCAGAGCGAACCGGCCATCGTGTAGGTCACGAGGTCGAGCCGGCCGAGGGCAAGCAGCGTCAGCTGCGGTACGGCGGAGGCGGCCACCACGCTCAGCGCGGGCTTGAACCAGGTGTCCGACGGACGGCCGAGCCGGAGCGGGGCGACGAGGGGGAGGCCGCGGGCCCGGGGGCGCCGGGGCCAGATGGATGCATCACTCACCCACATACGTTAACAGGTGTTACACCTGTAAAAGATATGCGGGACGGATGCCGCTCGGCACCGGTCCGGGAATGGGTCCCTGGGACTCTGTTCGACCGCGTGGCCCCTGAGGCACACTGTCCCGCGTAATCGGTGACCCATATTCTTTGAATCTTCATACAGCTACTACGATGACGGGCCATGACCAGGGTGAGCGCGCGGACCGACCGGGAGCGGTGCCGCTCCCGTGTGCCCGCCTCGCCGGTCGGGGTCTTCGCCCTGCTGGCCCTGCTCTTCTGCTGCTCGGTCACCACCCCGGCCGCCGCCGTGCCGGTGGCGATGGAGGCCCCGTCCGCCGTACGGACGCTGACCCCGGTGACCGGTCTGCACATCGAGCCGGTCGCCATGGCCGTCCCCGTCGACCGCGGGCTCGGGACCTCGTGCCACGGCGGCTCGACCCACTCGGCCGCCGTGGTGCTGCCGGTGGCGTCCGCGCCCCTCGCGCTCCCCTGCTCCCCCGTGGCCGTCGCACCCACCGCCCCGCTGACCGGGGCGGCCGCCATCCGGGGGCCCTCCCACGACGGGGTCGGCTCCGTCGATCAGCTGCGTCTTCAGGTTCAACGGATCTAGAGCCGGGTCCGCTCCTCCCTGCTCCGCACCCCCGTGCCGGAGCGGTGGGAGCGGCTGCCCGTATGCCCTGTTCCCCTCCCCCTCCCTGTATCGACCCGGGTGCATCCGCCGCATCCGCTGAACGACGAGGATCTCCCATGGCTTCCGCCAAGAACCCGAACTCCCCCGCAGCCGCCCGCCGCGCCAAGCTCGAGGAGGCCCGCCGCAAGGAGCGGGCCCGTGAGCGGCGGGGCCGCCTCATCACCATCGGCGCGTCCGTCGCCGTCGTGCTGGCGCTGGTCGCCGGGGGCGGCTACCTGGTCTACCAGGCGAACGAGAAGGACAAGAAGGAGGATCAGGCCCGGAACTCGCCCGTCACCGGTGAGCGCACGTGGAAGGACCTGAAGCAGGGCCACGTGGAGACGAAGGTCGACTACCCGATGACCCCGCCGGTCGGGGGCGACCACAGCCAGGTCTGGATGAACTGCAACGCGGACGTCTACACCGAGGAGATACCGAAGGAGAACGCCGTCCACTCCCTGGAGCACGGCGCGGTCTGGGTGACGTACAACGACAAGGCCTCCGAGGCGGACGTCAAGGCGCTGACGGAGAAGGTCAAGTCGACTCCGTACTCCCTGATGAGCCCGGTCAAGGACCAGAAGGACCCGCTGATGCTCAGCGCGTGGGGCAAGCAGGTGACGGTGGACAGCGCCTCGGACTCGCGCGTCAACCAGTTCTTCACCAAGTACGTCCAGGGCCCGCAGACGCCTGAGCCGGGTGCCGCCTGCACGGGCGGGCTCGACAGGTGAGCGCCGTGACCGGCCCGTTCTCCTCCACCCGGCGGATGGTGCTCGCGGGCGCCGTCGTGCTGCTGCTGGCGGTGGGGCTGGTGGCGCTGATGGTCGGGCGGCCTTCGTCGGCGTCCTCGTCCGCGAGGGCGGCGCAGTCCGCCGCGGCGGAGGGGTCGGCGGACGCCGGGTTCGCCCGGGACATGGCGATCCACCACCAGCAGGCGGTGGAGATGTCGTTCATCGTGCGCGACCGCACCGAGGACGAGGACGTGCGGCGCCTGGCGTACGACATCATCAACACCCAGGCCAACCAGCGCGGGATGATGCTGGGCTGGCTGGAGCAGTGGGGCCTGCCCAAGAGTTCGGCGGAGCCGCCGATGACGTGGATGGGCCACACCATGAAGCCGACCGGCGACGGTTCGCTGATGCCGGGCATGGCCACGACCGCCGAGCTGAAGGAGCTCAAGGCGGCCGAGGGCAGGGCGGCCGAGGTGCTGTTCCTCCGGCTCATGACCGTGCACCACCGGGCCGGGGTGGACATGGCGCGGGCCGGGGCCGAGAAGGCAGGCACCGATGTCATCCGCAATCTGGCGAAGGGCATGGTCAACGGCCAGGAGTCCGAGATCGGACTGATGGCGACCATGCTGAAGGCGCGCGGCGCCCAGCCGTGAGCCGGTGGACGGCCCCCTTCCGCACGGATCACCCCGTGCGGAAGGGGGCCGTCGGCGTCCGCGGTACGGCCGGTCGTCACCGGCATCGCATAGGCTCGGCGACGATATGAAGAGCATCCTCACTCCGCTGGGGCCCAAGGCCGACAAGGACACCGTGCGACGGCACAACCTGAGCCTGGTGCTGCGTGCCGTCCGGGACGAGGGCGAGAGCGGGGAGGCGACCCGCGCCGGGGTCTCCGCCAGGGTCGGACTGACCCGGGCCGCGGTCTCCTCGCTGGTCGAGCAGCTCATGGAGAGCGGGTTCCTGACCGAGTCGGGCAAGACGTTCAGCGGGCAGGCCGGGCGCCCCGGCACCGCGCTCAAGGTGGCCCGCACCGGCCCGGCCGGGCTCGGGGTGGAGATCAACATCGACTACGTGTCGGTCTGCGTCGTCGACCTCGCGGGCACCGGCCGGGTCCGCCAGACCGAACACCTGGACAACCGGGGCGCGCCCGCCGGGGAGGTCCTCGCCCGTGCGGCCCGGATCGCCGCGCGGACCCTGGACTCGGCGCGCGAGCAGGAGCTGCGCCCGGTGGGTGCCACGCTGGCCCTGCCCGGCCTGGTCTCCGGCGGCTCGGTGCGGCAGGCCCCCAACCTCGGCTGGAACGAGGTCCCGGCGCAGGACCTCTTCGCCGAGGCGCTGACCGCCCTGCGGCCGGGCCACCCGGTGCTGCCGGTCGCCTCCGAGAACGAGGCCAACCTCGCGGCCCTGGCCGAGCTGTGGTTCGGCGGCCTCGGTGACCTGCGGAGCTTCCTCTACCTGACCGGTGAGATCGGGGTCGGCGGCGCGTTGGTGCTCGGCGGCGAACTGCTGCGGGGCGCGCACGGGTTCGCCGGGGAGATCGGCCATGCCGTGGTGGACCCGGACGGGCCGGAGTGCCGGTGCGGGTCCCGGGGCTGCCTGGAGCAGTACGCCGGGCAGACGGCGCTCCTGCGGGCGGCCGGGATCGACGGGTCCGGGGGCGGCGCCGGGGTGGTGGAGCTGGAGCGGCGCGCGCGGGCCGGGGACGGCCGGGCGGTGGCGGCGCTCACGGAGGCCGGCCGGATGCTCGGCCGGGTGGTGTCGGGGGCGGTGAACCTGGTCGACCCGGACGCGGTGGTGCTCGGCGGGATCTACCGGAGCCTGATGCCGTGGCTCGCACCGCCCGCCGACGAGGAGCTGACGGGCCGCGTGGTCTCGGGCCTCTGGTCCCCCGGCGGCGGCCGCCTCCGCGCGTCGTCGGTGGCGGGCGACGCGGCCCGGGGTGCGGCGGCGCTGGTGGTGCAGGACGTCCTGGCCGACCCGGTGGCGTACGCGGAGCCGTACGGGGTGTGAGACGGGGGCGTACGGGGGGGGGCGGGCGCGTACAGGGGTGGGCTCGGTGCCTTCCCGGCGGCCCGGCGCTCCGCGAGGGCCCGGGGCCCGGCCGCGTACCGCCGGGCCGGGCCCCGCCCCCGGCCCTCAGCGCACGCCCAGCAAGTGGTCCATGGCCAGCTGGTCCAGCACCTCGAAGGCCATGCCGCGTTCCGCCGCCGCGTCCGCGTCGAACTCCTCGTACGCCGTGCGGTCCGCGAGCAGCGCGGCCAGGCCGTCCCCCGCGGTCGGGCGCGCCAGCTGGTCCAGGCGGGAGGCGCGCAGGGCGGCCCGCACCTCGGGGTCGGCGCGGAAGGCCGCCGCGCGCTCCTTGAGGATCAGGTAGTTGCGCATGCACCCGGCGGCCGAGGCCCAGACACCGTCGTAGTCCTCGGTGCGCGGGGGCTTGAAGTCGAAGTGGCGCGGGCCCTCGTAGCCGCTCTCCAGAAGGTCGACGAGCCAGAACGCCTGGCGCAGGTCGCCCGCGCCGAAGCGGAGGTCCTGGTCGTACTTGATGCCGGACTGGCCGTTGAGGTCGATGTGGAAGAGCTTGCCCGCCCACATGGCCTGGGCGATGCCGTGCGGGAAGTTGAGCCCGGCCATCTGCTCGTGCCCGGTCTCGGGGTTGACCCCGACCAGTTCGGGGCGCTCCAGGCGCTCGATGAAGGCGAGGGCGTGGCCGATGGTGGGGAGCAGGATGTCGCCGCGCGGCTCGTTCGGCTTGGGCTCGATGGCGAAGCGGAGGTCGTACCCCTGCTCGGTGACGTACTCGCCCAGCAGGTCGAAGGCCTCCTTCATGCGGTGCAGGGCGAGGCGTACGTCCTTGGCTGCGCCGGACTCCGCGCCCTCACGGCCGCCCCAGGCGACGAAGGTGGTGGCGCCGAGTTCGACGGCGAGGTCGATGTTGCGCAGGGTCTTGCGGAGCGCGTACCGGCGTACGTCGCGGTCGTTGGCGGTGAACCCGCCGTCCTTGAAGACCGGGTGGGTGAAGAGGTTCGTCGTCACCATGGGCACGACCAGGCCGCTCGCGTCGACCGCCTGCCGGAACCGCTTGACGATCGCCTCGCGCTCGGTCTCCGACGAGCCGAGGGGGATCAGGTCGTCGTCGTGGAAGGTCACGCCCCAGGCGCCCAGTTCCGCCAGGCGCTGGACGGAGTCCACGGGGTCGATGGCCGCGCGGGTGGCGTCGCCGAAGGGGTCCCGGCCCTGCCAGCCCACGGTCCACAGACCGAAGCTGAACTTGTCCTCGGGGGTGGGGGTGAAGCGTTCCGTCATCGTCGTCCGACCGCCTTCGCCTGCCGTCGGGGCCAGGGCCACGCGCCCGGCACCCCTATTTGTTCACTGTCATGACTAATCATGCACGGGGTTCCCGGCCGACGTCACCCCCGCGGTCATGGCGAGTTCTCCCGCGATCTGTTCCCCGCGGCCGGGATCACGTAATTTGTTCGCGTCACAGCCGAATGAGCCCCACCTCACCACCGGAAAGAGGCCGCCCATGCCGTCACGAACCGTCGTCATCGGCGTGGACAGCTCCACCCAGTCCACCAAGGCCGCCGTGATCGACGCCGTGACCGGCGAGCAGCTCGCGGTGGGGCGCGCACCGCACACCGTCACCGGGGAGTCCGGAGCACGGGAGAGCGACCCGGAGGTGTGGTGGCGGGCGCTGGGCGACGCGGTCGCGGCCGGGCTCAAGGAGTCGGGGCTGCCCGCCCGCTCGGTCACCGGGATCGCGGTCGCGGGCCAGCAGCACGGGCTCGTCGTGCTGGACCGCTCGGGCCGCCCGCTGCGGCCCGCCCTGCTCTGGAACGACACCCGCTCGGCCCCGCAGGCCGTCGCGCTCACCGCCGAGCTGGGCGGACCCGGCGCCTGGACCGGGCGGACCGGATCCGTGCCGGTCGCCTCGATCACCGCGTCCAAATGGCGCTGGCTCCGCGAGCACGACCCGGAGGCCGCGAAGGGAGCCGCGGGCGTCCGGCTGCCGCACGACTTCCTCACCGAGCGGCTCGCGGGCGTGGCGGCGACCGACCCCGGGGACGCCTCGGGCACCGGCTGGTACGCCACCGCCACCGGCGCGTACGACCCCGGGCTGCTGGACCTGCTCGGCCTGGACCCGGCCCTCCTCCCCGAGGTCGCGCCCACCGGAGCCGCCCGGATCGGCTCGCTGACCGGTGCGGCGGCCGAGGCGCTGGGGCTGCCGGCGGGGATCGCGGTCGCGGCGGGGACCGGTGACAACATGAGCGCGGCCGTGGGCCTGGGGCTCGGCGGCGCCGGACTGCTGGACCACCCGGTCCTCTCCCTCGGCACGTCCGGGGTGGTCTTCGCCGCCTCCCGTACGCGCTCCACCGACCCGGCGCTCTCCGGGTTCGCCGCCGCCGACGGCACGTTCCTCCCGCTGGCCTGCACCCTCAACTGCACGCTCGCCGTGGACAAGGTGGCCTCCCTGCTCGGCCTGCACCGCGAGGACACGGCCCCCGGGGGCGAGGCCGTACTGCTCCCCTACCTCGACGGCGAACGCACCCCGGACCTGCCCACCGCCTCCGGGCTGCTCACCGGCCTGCGCCACGACACCACCCCGCAGCAACTGCTGGGCGCCGCCTACGAGGGCGCGGCCGTCACCGTACTGCGGGCACTGGACACGCTGTTGCGGGCCTGCGGTCTCGACCCGGACGCCCCGGAGGTGGCGGCACGCCCGCTGCGGCTGATCGGCGGCGGGGCGCAGGGGCGGGCCTGGGTGGAGACGGTCCGCCGGCTCTCCGGCCGCCCGCTCGTCCTTCCGTCGGGCGGCGAGCTGGTCGCCCTCGGCGCGGCCGCGCTCGCCGCGTCGGCGGCGGGCGGCGGGGACCCGGTGGCGCTGGCGACGGCCTGGGGAGCGGGTGGGACGGACCGTCGACTCGACCCGCAGGAGCGGGATTCGGCGACCTGGCAGCGGGTCACCTCGGTGCTGGACCGGGCCGCGGAGCCGCTGCTCGGCGGCTGACACGCGGGCGGCGCGAGGGGCCCGAAGTCCCCGGTTGGGAATACCAACTGATTTTCCATAAGATCCGGCGATGATCACAAGAAATCGGCTGACGGCCGGGGTGTGCATAGCGCTGGCCACCCTGGCCGCCGGGCTCGGCACCGCGATCCCCGCGGCCGCCGACGGACCACCCGCCACACCCGCCCCCAAGGTCGAACTCGTCCTCGACGTCAGCGGCTCCATGCGCACCCGCGACATCGACGGCCAGTCCCGGATGACCGCCGCGAAGCAGGCGTTCAACGACGTCCTGGACGCGGTGCCCGAAGGGGTCCACCTCGGCATCCGCACCCTCGGGGCCGACTATCCGGGCGAGGACCGCAAGGTCGGCTGCAAGGACACCAAGCAGCTCTACCCGGTCGGCCCGCTGGACCGCACCGAGGCCAAGACCGCCGTCGCCACCCTCGCCCCCACCGGCTGGACCCCGATCGGCCCCGCCCTGCTCGGCGCGGCCGACGACCTCGACGGCGGTGACGGCACCCGCCGGATCGTCCTCATCACGGACGGCGAGGACACCTGCGGCCCGCTCGACCCGTGCGAGGTGGCCCGCGAGATCGCCGCGCGCGGCACGCACCTGGTCATCGACACCCTCGGCCTGGTGCCCGACGCCAAGATCCGGCAGCAGCTCACCTGCATCGCGGACGCGACCGGCGGCACGTACACCGCCGTCCAGCACAAGGAAGACCTCTCGCGCCGGGTGAAGCAGCTGGTGGACCGGGCGGCCGAGCCGGTCGTCACCCCGGTCGCCACCGAGGGCGCGGGCAGCTGCTCCGCCGCGCCCGAGCTGAAGCCGGGCCTCTACACCGACCGCCAGGTGATCGGTGAGCACCGCTGGTACCGGGTCGACGTGCTGCCCGGCCAGGAGTTGCGCGCCTCGGTGAGCGTGGCGGCCGACCGGGCCGTCGACAACGACTACGGCGTCCTGCTGCGCGCGGTGACGGCCTCCGGGCGCGAGATCGTCCGGGGCGAGGCGTCCGGCACCGGACGTACGGATGTGATCTCGTCCGGTCTCCGCTATCCCAAGGCGGAGGTGGAGGACGGTGACGACGGCAGCGGCAAGCCCGCCGCCGAGACCGTCTGCCTCCAGCTCGCCCACTCCTTCTCCGCGCCCGCCTCGGTGAAGCGCGCCCCGGGCCTGCCGGTCGAGCTGACCGTGGACCTGGTGGACGGACCGGACCGGGCGGCCGACGTGGCCGCCTTCGGGCTCGGCCGCGGCTGGTGGCTGCTGGGCGTCCTCGTGCTGACCGGACTGGTCGCGGGGCTGCTCTTCGGCTGGATCTCGCGCTGGCGCATCGCCGTATGGAGGACCAACTGATGGTGACGACGACTTCCCGCCGCGCCCGGGTCCGTGGCGCGCGGCGCGCGTTCGCCGGGGTGCTGCTGGCCGGGCTGGCCCTGTTCACCTCGGCGGGTGCGGCGGCGGCCGACGACCCGACGCCCAGCGCGAGCGCCGGTGACGAGGGGCCCGGGCCCACCGAGGCCGGGACCACGTTCCGTACGGCGACCGCGCTCCGGCAGGGACAGAGCGGCACCGCGCAGGCCTCGGCGGGCGACTACCTGTACTGGGTGTTCCCGGCCGACACCGGCGGGCGCGCGACCGTGCGGGCGACGGTCGAGCTGCCGCAGGACGAGGCGAAGCGCTCGGCCTCCACCTGGCAGATCGACGTGTACGACGGGCTGCGCCGCCGTCAGGCGTGCCAGTACGGCCACCAGACCCGCAAGGCGGCGGCCGACGCGAAGGCGGTGGAGCTGTCCTGTGTGCTGCGCACCGTGCGGTCCTGGTCGGAGCCGTGGGCGAACGACCCGCTGCCGGGCAGCTACTACGTGCGGCTGACGGTCGTGAACCTGCCGGCCGACGAGCTGGGGCTGCCGTTCAAGGCCGAGGTGCGGGCCGACGTGGTGGACGCGGGCGGCGCCCACCACGTGGACGGCGCGCTCGCGGAGCCGCTGGTCCCGGGGATCTCGGTGACCGGCGCGTCCGGCACCTCCCAGGCCCGGGCCGCCGGTGAGCCGGAGGACGGCTGGGCCTCCGGCTGGTGGACGAGCCGCTGGCTCTGGACCGTCGGCGGCGGGGTCCTCGCCGCGCTCGCGGGCGTGTTCGGCTACTCGCTGACGCGTGGCCGGGGCCGCCCGGCGCACGTACCGCACGGGGCCTGAGGGCCCGCCGGCCGGGTGGCGGCCTTCCCGCTCCTCGAAGATCCTGACCTGGACCGCTTCGAGACGGGGAGGCACGGCCGGTGTGGCAGTTCTTCGCGGACAACCCGTGGGTGACCGTGTTCGCGGTGATCACGCTCGGCGCGCTGCTCGGCATGGTGCGCTTCGGCCCGGTACGGCTGGGGGCGGCCGGTGTCCTCTTCGTCGGCCTCCTCGTGGGGGCGCTGGACGAGGACATCGCCGCCGCCGTACCGGCCGGAATCTCGGCGCTGGGGCTCGCCCTGTACGTGTACACGGTCGGCCTGGAGTCGGGGCCCGCGTTCTTCCGTGAACTGCGCGGCCAGCTCGCGGTGATGGCCGGGGCCGTGGTGGCGCTCGCCGTCACGGCGGTGGTGGTCGGCCTGGTCGGGCACGGCTGGTTCGGGATCAGCGGCCCGTTCCTCGCGGGCGGGTACGCGGGCATCGGGACGACCACGCCGGGCCTGGCCGCCGCCCAGGACGCCTCCGCCGACCCCACCCAGCCGGCCGTCGGATACGCCATCGGCTACCCGCTCGCCGTCGTCATCACGATCATGTTCGTCGCGGCCATCGCGGCCCGCCGCACCTGGACCGCCCGCCGCGACCCGGACTCGGGGCTGCCCGCCATCCTCGTCACCCGTACGGTCCAGGTCTCCCGGGAGACCCGCTGGGCCGACGTCCCCGGGGTGACGGCCCACCGGGTGCTCGCCAGCGAGTACCGCCCCTCCGGCGGAACGGCCCGGGTCGCCCTGGAGCTGGACCGGCTCGCCCCCGGCGACCAGGTCGTCCTGGTCGGCGGCGAGGACGACGTACGGGCGGCGACCCGGGCACTGGGAGCGCTCGCTCCCCGCCATCTGCTGGACGACCGCAGCGCCGTGGACTACCGGCGGGTGCTGCTCACCAATCCGGACCTCGCCGGGCACACGGTCGCCGAACTGGGCCTGGGCGAGAAGTACGGGGCCGTGGTCAGCCGGGTGCGGCGCGGCGACTTCGACATGCTCGCCCACGACGGACTGCTGCTCCAGCTCGACGACCGGGTGCGGGTGGTGATGCCGCGCGAGCGGACCGGCGAGGTCACCGCGTATCTGGGCGACACCGAGGCGAAGGTCAGCGAGGTGAGCGCGGTCAGCCTGGGGCTCGGGCTGACCCTGGGCTTCCTCATCGGCATCCCCTCCCTCACCCTCGGCTCCACCACCCTGGCCCTCGGCACCGGGGCGGGCCCCCTGGTGATGGGCATGGTCCTCGGCTGGCGCCGCCGCACCGGCCCCCTCGTCTGGACGCTCCCCACCCGCGCCAACCTGACCCTGCGCCAGATCGGGCTGCTCCTCTTCCTCGCCGTGGTGGGCCTCACCTCGGGCTACTCGTTCCGTGAGAACGCCTTCTCGCTCTTCGGCCTGAAGCTGGCGGCCGTGCTGGCGATCGGTGCGGTGGTCAGCTACGCCCTGATGGTGCTGGTCGCCAAGGGGCTGGGCCAGAGCCGGGAGCGGACGATGGGGCTGCTGTCGGGCTATGTGGGCAACCCGGCGATCGTGGCGTACGCCAACAGCCGGGCGAGCGACAGCCGGATCAACAACGGGTACTCGACGCTCTTCGCGCTGGCCATTCTGGTCAAGATCGTCTGCATCCAGCTGATCGTGGGGCTGTGAGCGGGTGGGGATCACCGCGCCGCACGGCCTGGGCGCCGGCTCGGCTCTGCGTACGGGCCCCGTGACCGGGGCCCGTGTTCAGCTCTGCGGGGTGTCGTCGCCGGTCTGCCCGGCGGTCTCGGCCGTGCCCGCCGTGCCCGCCTTCTCGCGCATCTTGCGCACCAGCTCCGCCTTGCGGTCGGCCGCGTTCTGGCGGTCGAGGTTGCGGTGCGGGCCGTTGTTCTGCCGTTCCGCGCGGGACTGCCGCTTGCGCTGGCCGCCGCCCTGGCCGACGGGGTTGTTGATGTTCTTGCTGTCGGTCATGGGTTCTCCCGGTTGACGGTGTGCGGTGACCTAAGGATGCGACGCCCGAGGGCGTCGGCAGGGGCCCATCACGCTCTCACTCGTCCATCGGCGCCCGAAGGAACACGGGAAGGACGTTACCTGGTCCCCGCGCACCGCTCCGACCGCCCTCACCGCAGCCGTACGCTCAGCTGGGCCCCCAGCTCCCGGTAGCCCAGCGCCGCCGCGACCCGGCGGGAGGCGGCCGGCCGGGCCCGCCACTGCGGGAGCAGTCCGGCGGCGAGGGCGTGGGCGGTGGCCTCGGACGCCACCTGCCGGGCGAGGCCCCGGCCCCGTGCCTCCGGTGCGGTCAGGACGCAGAGGTGGGCGGTGCCGCGAGGCCAATGGGCGTAACCAGCGGCGGCGAGGACCCGCGCGCCCCCGTCCCGTACGACGAAGACCGGTGAGGTGATCTCTTCCAGCCCGCTCTCCCCCGCGTCCGCCTCCCCCGCCTCCTCCGACAGGGCCGGCAGCGCCGCGTCACCGGGCGGCAGGCGCTCGGCCGGGGTGCCGGTGGACTTCGGCGGGCGGAGGTCCTCCGGGGCCAGGTAGGCGAGAACCGCCGGGCCGAGCGTGTCGGACACCGGGAGGAGGGCGGTGGCCGTCGCGGGGTCGGTGAGCCGGTCGGCCGGCAGGCCGTTCAGGGCGCTCCGTACGGCATCCGCGGCCCGAGCCGTGGGCGCGGTGATCAGGGCTCTCTCCCCGATGGTCACCGCGCCCACCCAGGACGGCGGCGCCAGGGACGAGAGCGGGGAGGTGAAGACCCCGGGGCGGCCCGGTTCTCCGAAGGCGGCCTCCGGTGCCGCTGCCAGCTCCCGCCACAGCGCTCTGGCACGGCCCGCCGTTGCGTCGATCGACATGCCGGGATTGTCACATGAGACGGAGAGACCGCCGTCATCATTTGTTCGAATGCGGTATCTGCGCCGACTGCCATCGACAACTCACCTGCCCCGCAAGGCTGCTGACGGATTCCGGCCACGCCGGACCGGCACCCTGGCGGAGTGCCCGCCTCATCGCGTTCGATGAGGTTCGAACGACGGCGCGCCACCCATGGCGCATTCCAGGGAGCGGAGTCCTTTCGATGTCCACGCAGACCGGCCCGGCGCTCGGCACCACCTCCACAGGCCCCGTGCCCGTACCGGGCCCCAGGGGGCTGCCGCTGCTCGGGAATCTGCCGCAGTTCGGGAAGAACCCCCTCGCCTTCTTCGAACTCCTGCGGGGACACGGCGACCTGGTGCGCTGGCGGTTCGGACGCAACCGGTGCCTGTTCGTCTCGGACCCGGCCCACATAGGCGAGCTGCTGACCGAGACGGAGCGCACCTTCGACCAGCCGAGCCTCGGGATCGCGTTCCGTACGGTGATGGGGGACGGCATCATCGTGGCGCGGGGCCGGGAGTGGCGCCGCAAACGGTCGCTGGTGCAGCCGTCGGTGCGGCCCAGGCAGGTGACGTCGTACGCGGCCACCATGGCGGCCTCCGCCGTGGAGCTGGCCGACAGCTGGTCCGACGGTGAACGCGTCGACATCAAGCGGGAGATGGCGGCGCTGACGCAGAGGATCGCGGTGCGCACCATCTTCGGGGTGGACACCCCGGCGGACTCGGAGGCGATGGGCCGGGCGATGGACGTGGCCCAGGCGGAGATCGGCAAGGAGTTCGCCGGGATCGGGGCGCTGCTGCCCGACTGGGTGCCGACCCCCGGCCGGGCGCGGATCAGGAAGGCGGCCGCCGTCATCGACGCCGAGGTGGCGCGGGTGGTGGCCCGGCACCGGGACGGGGAGACCGAACGGCCCGATCTGCTCAGCCGATTGCTCACCGCGGTCGACGAGAGCGGTGAGCGGCTGAGTGACGAGGAGATCCGCGACGAGACGGTGACCCTGTACATCGGCGGCCACGAGACGACGAGTTCGACCCTGGTGTGGGCGTGGTACCTGCTCTCCCGCAACCCGCGGGTGCGCGCCGCCCTCGCCGAGGAGCTGGACCGGGTGCTGGGCGACCGGGAGCCGGGGATCGACGACTACGCCCGGCTCCCCTACGCCCAGGCCGTGGTGAAGGAGACCCTGCGGCTGTATCCGACGATCTGGCTGATCACGGGTGTCGCGAAGGAGGGCGCGCGGCTGGGCGGTATGCCGGTCGAGGAGGGGACGCGGGTGTGGAGCAGCCAGTGGTCCACGCACCGGGATCCGCGGTGGTTCCCGGAGCCGGAGGAGTTCCGGCCGGAGCGCTGGGACCCGGAGGAGGGTGACGAGATCGCGGAGTACGCGTGGTTCCCGTTCGGCGGTGGGCCCCGGGTCTGCCTGGGGACCCGGTTCGCGATGGTGGAGGCGGTCCTGGTCCTCGCCGTGCTGGCCCGGCGTTTCGTGCTGGACGTCGATCCGGGGACCGTCGAGCCCGTACCGAGTCTGACGCTCCAGCCGGACCGGGACGTGCTGGCCACCGTACGGACGCGGTAGGTGCACAGGGTGCCCGGTCCCTTACCGCGGGACCGGGCACCCCCGCCGCCTCACTCCTGCGGCAGCCACTTCTTCCAGACGTCCGGGTGGCGCTCGATCCAGCGCTTCGCCGCCTCCTCGGGGGTGAGCCGCTGGGAGGCGATCATCTCGGAGACCTCGTTCTGGTGCTGCTCCGACCAGTGGAACTTCTTCAGGAAGCCGGCCGCGTCCCCGCCGCGCTCGACGAAGTCGGCGTTGAGGAACTTCTGCAGCGGCGTGGTCGGGTAGGCGCAGTCGATGTCCTTGGGGTCCTTGGCCGCGCACTCCTCGGTGTACTCGGGGAGCTTCACCTCGACCATGGGCACCTCGTTGAACAGCCACTGCGGCTGGTACCAGTAGCTGAGGAAGGGCTTCTTCTCCTTGGCGAACTGCTGGATCTGGGTGATCTGGGCCGCCTCGGAGCCGGCGAAGACCACCTTGTAGTCCAGGTCGAGGTTCTTCACCAGGGCCACGTCGTTGGTGACGTAGGAGGGCGAGCCGTCCATCAGCTGGCCCTTGCCGCCGCTCTCGGCCGTCTTCAGCTGGTCCGCGTACTTGTTGAGGTTCTTCCAGTCCGTGACGTCGGGGTGCTGGTCGGCGAAGTACTTGGGGACGTACCAGCCGATGTGGCCGGTGACCCCGAGGTCGCCGCCGCGGACGATGGTCCTCTTCTCGTCGACGTACAGCTTCTCCTGGTCGGGGTGGCCCCAGTCCTCCAGGATCGCGTCGACCCGGCCCTGGCTGAGGGCGTCCCAGGCCGGGACCTCGTCGGTCTGGACGAGGTCGACGCGGTAGCCCAGCTCGTCCTTGAGGAGCTGCTCGGCCACGGCGACGTTGGCCTGGGCGCCGACCCAGGACTGGACGGAGAGGGTGACCGTCCTGACCCCGGCGGGGGCGGCGAACGGGGAGGCCTGCTTCGTCATGTCGGCGGCGCCGCAGCCTGCCGTGGTGAGCAGGGCGGCGGCCGAGGCGAGCGCCACGGCCGGGCGGATGCGGGAGCGGTTCATCTCAGCTCTCCTGTCGCTGGCGGCGGGCGGTGGGCTGGGTGACCCGGTCGAGCATCAGGCCGAGGCACACGATCGCCGCTCCGGCGACCAGCCCGGTGGCCAGGTCGCCCTGGGCGAGGCCGAAGACGACGTCGTACCCGAGTGCGCCCGATCCGACCAGTCCGCCGATGATGACGACGGCGAGGACGAGCACGACCGCCTGGTTGACGGCGAGCAGCAGGGAGGGCCGGGCCAGCGGCAGTTGGACCTGGCGCAGTTGCTGGCCGGGGGTGGCGCCGAGCGAGCGGGCGCCCTCCAGCGCGGCCGGGTCGACGCCCCGCAGCCCCTGGGTGGTGATGCGGACGACGGCGGGCAGCGCGTAGACGACGGCCGCCGCGGCCGCGGGGGCGCGGCCGACGCCGAAGAGGGCGACGACGGGGATGAGGTAGACGAACTGCGGCATGGTCTGGAAGACGTCCAGGACCGGGCGCAGCAGCTTCTCCAGCCGTGCGCTGCGGGCCGCGCCGATCGCGATGGCGAAGCCGAGGACCAGGGTGACGGCCACGGCGGCGATCACCTGGCTGAGGGTGTCCATCGAGGGTTCCCACACTCCGAGGACGCCGATCGCGGCCATGGCGAGGACGGCGGTGGCGGCGGTGCGCCAGGTGCCGATGGTCCAGGCGAGGGCGGCGACGACGAGGAGCACCGACCACCAGGGCAGGGAGGTGAGTCCGCTGCGCAGCGGGTTGAGGACGCCGCTGGTGAAGTGGGAGGCGAGGTCGGCGGTGCCGCCGACGACGGGGACCCCGGTGTAGAGGTGGTCGACCATCCAGTCCTTGGCGGTGTTGACCGGTCCGGCGATGGCCACGGTGGCGTCGTCGGGCCAGACCCGGCCGTCGGTGAGTCGTCCCACGAGGGCGACGGCTGCGGTGACCAGGGCGGCGAGGCCCCAGCCGCGCCACCCGCGCAGGAGGGCCGGGCCGGTGGGCTCGGCGCCGATGCGGCGGCCGGCCGCCTCCGTCGTACGGTCCAGGACGACGGCGAGGAGCACGATCGGGATGCCGGCGGCGAGGGCGGCGCCCACGTCGACGGAGGAGAGCGCCTGGTAGACCCGGTCGCCGAGGCCGCCCGCGCCGATCACGGACGCGATGACGGCCATGGAGAGCGCCATCATGATGGTCTGGTTGAGGCCGAGCAACAGCTCCTTGCGGGCCAGCGGGAGGCGGGCGGTGAGCAGCCGCTGCCGGCCGGTCGCGCCGAGCGAGGTGACGGCCTCCATGACCCCGCCGTCCGCGCCGCGCAGGCCCAGCGCGGTGAGCCGGGCCATCGGCGGAGCCGCGTAGACGACGGTGGCGAGGACCGCTCCGGGCACGCCGATGCCGAAGACCAGCACCACGGGGAGCAGATAGGCGAAGGCGGGGAGCACCTGCATGGTGTCGAGCACCGGGCGCAGGATGCGGAAGACCCGGTCGGAGAGTCCGGCGGCCAGGCCCAGGAGGAGGCCGAGGACGACGGAGGCGAGGACGGCGACGACCATCAGCGCGAGCGTCTGCATGGTCGGCACCCACATGCCGAGCAGCCCGCAGGCCAGGAAGGAGGCGGCGGCGGTGAGCGCGAGCCTGATGCCCGCGACCCGCCAGGCGACGGCGGCGGCGAGCACGGTCACCCCGGCCCAGCCGAGGGCCAGGAGCACCAGGTAGACGCCGCGCACGGAGAGCACGACGGCGTTGCTGATGTGGCCGAAGAAGTAGAGGAAGAGCGGGTGGCTGTCCCGGTTGGAGACGATCCAGTCGGTGACGCTGCCGAGCGGGCCGGAGAGGTCGGCGGTGAGCGCGTCGGGCCAGACCCCGCCGCCCCAGCGGCCGTGGACGAGGGGGACGAGGACGGCGGCGGCGAGCACGAGGAGCAGCAGCTTCCCGGCCGTCGGGCGTTCGCGGAGGGCGGCGACCGGCCCCCGGCCCGTGCCCGACCGGGCGGGGCGGACCGGGGTCGCCTGGGCGGTGGCCATCAGAGGGTCACCTCGCGGGGGCCGTCGGGTGTGCCGGGGGCCGCGGGGCCGTCGGCCGCGGATGTTCCGGCCACCACGTCCAGCAGGCACGCGTGGTCGACGACGCCGACGAGCCGGCCGCCGTCCATCACCCGGGCGGCGGGGTCGCCGGAGCGGGAGACGGCCTCGATGGCCGCGGAGACCGTGGCGTCGGGGCGCACGGCCGGGCCGCGCTCGCTCTCCCCGGCGAGCGGGGGGCGCATGGCGGTGGCCACGGTGAGGACCTGCTCGCGCGGCACGTCCCGGACGAACTCGGCGACGTAGTCGTCGGCGGGCGAGCCCACGATCTCCTCGGGGGTGCCGAGCTGGACGATCCCGCCGTCGCGCATCAGCGCGATCCGGGTGCCCAGGCGCAGGGCCTCGCTCAGGTCGTGGGTGATGAAGACCATGGTGCGGCCCTCCTCGCGGTGCAGCCGGACCACCTCGTCCTGCATCTCGCGGCGGATCAGCGGGTCCAGTGCGCTGAACGGCTCGTCGAAGAGGAGGACGGAGGGGTCGACGGCGAGCGCGCGGGCGAGGCCGACACGCTGCTGCTGGCCGCCGGAGAGCTGCGAGGGGCGGCGGTCCTCCAGTCCGGCGAGGCCGACCTTCTCCACCAACTCGGCTGCCCTGGAGCGGCGTTCGGCCTTGCTCAGGCCCTGGATCTCCAGGCCGTAGGCGACGTTGTCCAGCACCGTGCGGTGCGGCAGCAGCCCGAAGTGCTGGAAGACCATCGCGGTGCGGTGGCGGCGCAGTTCGCGCAGCCGGGCGCGGTCCATCGCGAGGACGTCCTCGCCGTCGATGGCGAGGGTGCCGCTGGTGGGCTCGATCAGCCGGGTCAGACAGCGGACGAGGGTGGACTTGCCGGAGCCCGACAGGCCCATGACGACGAAGACCTCGCCCTTGCGGACATCGAAGGAGACATCCCGGACGGCGGCGGTGCAGCCGGTGGCCTCGCGCAGTTCGGCGGGCGGGAGGGCAGCGTACTCGCTGCCGGGGATGCGGTCGGCCTTGGGGCCGAAGACCTTCCAGAGGCCGCGTACGGAGAACACGGCGTCCTCGGCTGCATCGACAGGGGCCTCGGGGGCCTGGGTCGCGGTCATCGGGCATCATCTCCGGTGCTGGTACCAGTGGTCGGCACGGCGCCGTCGGCGCCTGCCCCCTGCGCGAGGAGTTCGGCGCACTTCTCGCCGACCATGAGGACGCCGATCATCGGGTTGACGGCGGGCATGGTCGGGAAGACCGACGCGTCCGCGATCCGGATGCCGTCGAGTCCCCGGATGCGCAACTGCGGGTCCACGACGGCTTCCCGGTCGTGGGCGGCGCCCATCCTGCAGGTGCCCGCCGGGTGGTAGACGGTGTGGGCGACCTTGCGGGCGTACTCGCTGATGTCCTCGTCCGAGGTGACCTCGGGGCCGGGGCAGACCTCGCGCTTCAGCCAGTGGGCGAGCGGTTCGGTGGCGGCGATCTCCCGGGCGAGCCTGATGCCGTCGACGAGGGTGCGGCCGTCGTGGTCGTCCTCGTCGGTGAAGTACCGGAAGTCCAGGGCGGGCTTGACCTCGGGGTCGGCGCTGGTGAGGTAGAGGCGGCCCCGGCTGCGCGGCTTGGGGATGTTCGGGGTCATCGACACCCCGTGCTCGGGCTTCTCGTAGCCGAGCCGCTCGGGGTTGTCGGTGAAGGGGATCTGGTAGAAGTGGAACATCAGGTCCGGGCCCTGGGATCCGGGGTCGCGGCGGACGAAGAGTCCCGCGTCGGAGTCCATCGCGGAGTTCTCCGGGATGGGTCCGTCGGTCTCCCAGACGATGACGGACTCGGGGTGGTCCAGCAGGTTCTCGCCGACGCCCGGCAGGTCGTGGCGCACCTCGATGCCGAGTGCTTCCAGTTCCTCGCGCGGGCCGATCCCGGAGTGCAGCAGCAGCCGGGGCGTGTCCACCGCGCCCGCGCAGACGATGACCTCGCGGGCGGCGCGCAGCAGGATCTCCTCGCCGTCCTTCGTCCGGACGTGGACGCCGGTGGCGCGGGTTCCGTCGAACTCCAGGCGGTAGGCCCAGGTCTCCAGCAGGATGCGGAGGCCCGGCCGGTCACCGGCCTCGATGTGCGGGTGGAGGTAGGCGACCGAGGCGGAGGAGCGCTTGTTGTTCTCGGGGTGGTAGGCGAGGTCGAAGAAGCCGACACCCTCGTGGAACGGCTTGCTGTTGAAGCTGTCCACGCGCGGGACCCCGGCGGCCTGCTGGGCGGCGTCGACGAAGTCGCGGGCGATGGCGTTGCGGTCCTTCTCGTCCACCGGGACGATATTGTTGCGCAGCCTGGTGAAGTACGGGTCCATCGCGGCCGCGTCCCAGCCCTCGGCGCCCGCCTCGGCCCACTCGTCCCAGTCGCCGGGCAGCGGCTTGAAGCTGATGAGGGTGTTGTGCGAGGAGCACCCGCCGAGGACCCGGGCGCGGCTGTGCCGGATGTGGCTGTTGCCGCGCGGCTGCTCGGTGGTGGGGTAGTCGTAGTCGAGGTCGCCGCCGAGGAGGCCGAGCCAGCGGCGGAGGGTGAGGACGTCGTCGCGGTCGATGTCGGTGGGGCCGCCCTCGATGAGGGTGACGGTCACGTCGGGGTCCTCGGTGAGCCGGGAGGCGATGACCGATCCGGCGGTGCCGCCACCGACGATCACGTAGTCGGCCACGGGGCCCTCGGGGTCGGGTACGGCGGTGCTGCGGGGGGTGGGGGGCATCGGTCTCTGCTCCTTCTGCAAGGTTCGTGCGTGTGCGTGGTGCTGCGAACAGCCGGGCGGGGCCGGGCGGTTACGGAAATACGTCCCGGCCCCCGCAGGCGTCAGCCGGCGAACCAGCGCTGGGGGCGCGGGTTGAGGTTCTGGTAGATGTGCTTGGACTCGCGGTACTCGGCGAGGCCGGTGGGGCCCAGCTCGCGGCCCGTACCGGACTTGCCGAAGCCGCCCCACTCGGCCTGGGGGAGGTAGGGGTGGTAGTCGTTGATCCAGACGGTGCCGTGGCGCAGCCGTCCGGCGACCCGGCGGGCCCGGCCGGCGTCCGTGGTCCAGACGGCGCCGGCGAGGCCGTAGTCGGTGTCGTTGGCCAGGGTGATGGCCTCTTCCTCGGTACGGAAGGTCTCGACGGTGAGAATCGGGCCGAAGGTCTCCTCGCGGACCACCTTCATCTCCCGGTGGCAGCCGTCCAGGACGGTCGGGCGGTAGAAGTAACCGCCTTCGGGGCGTACGTCGTTGGGCTCGGGGCGCTCGCCGCCGGCCCGGACGACCGCGCCCTCCTCGCGGGCGGAGGCGACGTACGCCTCGACCTTGGCGAGCTGCTGGGCGGAGACGAGGGGGCCGCACTCGACGCCGTCCAGGGTGCCCCGGCCGAGGCGGATGGCGTCGGCGCGGCGGGCCAGCTCGGTGACGAACCGCTCGCGGACGCTTTCCTCGATGATCAGGCGGGCCCCGGCGGAGCAGACCTGGCCGCTGTGGAAGAAGGCGGCGTTCAGGGCCTGGTCGACGGCGGTGTCGAAGCCCTCGTCGGTGGCGCAGGCGTCCGCGAAGACCACGTTGGGGTTCTTGCCGCCCAGCTCCAGGGCGACCTTCTTCACGGTGGGGGCGGCGGCCCGGGCCACCTTCGTCCCGCTGGCGAGGCCGCCGGTGAAGGAGACCAGGTCGACGTCGGGGTGCTCGGAGAGGCGGGCGCCGACCGGGTCGCCCGCGCCGGTGACGAGGTTGGCGGCGCCGTCGGGGAGTCCGGCCTCCGCGAGGAGCCTGATCAGGTGGACGGTGGAGAGCGGGGTGACCTCGCTGGGCTTGAGCACGAAGGTGTTGCCGGCGGCGAGGGCCGGGGCGATCTTCCAGCTGGCCTGGAGGAGGGGGTAGTTCCAGGGGGCGATCAGGGCGCAGACGCCGACGGGCTCGTGGACGACGATGCTGTGGATGTCGGGGTCGCCCGCGTCGACGACCCGGCCGCCGCTCTCGTTCATCACCAGGTCCGCGAAGTAGCGGAAGGCTGCTGTCACGTCGTCCACGTCGACCCGGCCCTCTTCGAGGGTCTTTCCGGTGTCGCGGCTCTCGGTGATCGCGATCTCCTCGCGGTCCCGCTGGAGCAGGTCGGCGACCCGGCGCAGCAGGGCGGCCCGCTCCGCGACGGGCCGGTGGGGCCAGGGGCCGTCGTCGAAGGCGCGCCGGGCGGCCGCGACGGCCGCGTCGGTGTCCTCGGTACCGCCCTCCGCCACGACGGCCAGGACGGTGGCGTCGGCGGGGTCGAGGATCTCGCGGGTCGCGCCTGAGGCGGCGGCCTGCCAGGTGCCGTCGATGTGGATGGTGCTGAGCGCCGACATGTCGTGTTTAGCCTTCCGTACCCGAAATGCCCCCGCCGGTTCGGCCGGGGGCGTCCTGCGCGGTGGACCGGGGTACGGCCACACCGACGGACGGGGCCCCTCCCCCGTCCGCCGGAATGTATGCCAAGAATTTAACTCTGCGTGATACACCTCACGCGGGCTCGACGCCCCGCGATGCGGCGGGCCCGGTGGGCACGGCCCGCCGGAAGGGCCGGTCCCGGTCGCGGAGCAGGTCCTCGGGCCCGGCCGACCGGAGCACCACATCGAGGGCCCGGCCGGGGTCGGCGGCGTACACGTTGCTGAACCACGCCATGTTGGCCTCCACCACGGCCCAGCCGCCGGGTCCGGTGGGCGGGACCGTGCGGCCGACGTCCAGGACGACGGGACCGGGAAGGGTGGCCCCGCACGCCTCGACGAGCCGCCGGGCGAAGGCGCGTACGGCGGGCTCCTGCGGGTGTCCCGCCAGGGGCTCCGCGTCGAGCAGCCCGTGGACGGCGTACCGCGAGCCGGTACGGATCTCCCCGTCCAGCAGGAAGAGCCGGAACTCCTCCGCCCACGTCACCACCGAGCCGACCTGGACCAGAGGGTCCCCCGCGACATCCGGCAGCTCGGCCCCGCTCCCGTACACCGCGGCCGGGAAGCTCTTGTCGGTCGGCGGCTTCGCGAAGAGCGGGCCCGGGAGGCGGCGGGCCCCGGAGAGCGGCAGGCGGCGGATGTGCCGTCCGGTGAACGCGTACGGCAGCCCGTCCAGCCACCCGTCGTCCGGCTCCAGCAGCGCCACCCCGAGCGGCCGGGCCACCCGGGCGGCGAAGTGCGGGCCGCCGTAGTAGTGCGCGTCCCCCCGGCCCGCGTACCGCTCCGGCACCCCGCCCACGGGCAGGACGGCCACCTCCATCCCACGCCCCCGCGCGGCCCCGGCCAGCAGGGCCGCCGTGGTGGAGCGGTGCGGGGCGAGGGCGAGCAGGCCCGGCCGGGACGACGGCATGCGCACGCGTACGGGGGCGGGCTCAGCCCAGCAGGACCGGGAAGGCGGCCATGTCGTTCTGGGTCATCACCGGCAGCTTGGTGATCTCCGCGTCCGGGACGGCGAGCCGCAGCCCGGGGAAGCGGCCGAAGAGCGCGGGCAGCGCGATGCCCGCCTCGACGCGGGAGAGCGCGGCGCCGGGGCAGATGTGCGGGCCGTGGCCGAAGGTCATGTGGCGGTTGCGGGTGGGGCGGGTGATGTCGAAGGCGTCGGCGTCCTCGCCGTGCTGCCCGGTGTCGCGGCCGATGGCCCGGTAGGAGATGACGACCCCTTCGCCCTTCCTGATCACGGTGTCGCCCACGGTGATGTCCTCGGTGGCGAACCGCATCAGCAGATGCGTGGTGGGGGTGTCCCAGCGCAGGGTCTCCTCCACCACCGCGTCCCAGCCGACCTCGCCCGCCAGAACCCGGGCCAGCTGGTCGGGGTGGGCGAGGAGGGCGCGTACGGCGTTGAGGATGAGGCCGATCGTCGTCTCGTGCCCGGCGGCGACCATCGCCTTCAGATTGCCGACCACCTCCTCCTCGGTGAGCGGTTCGCCGCCCTCCTCGGCCAGGATCAGCGCGCTGGTGAGGTCGTCCGTGGGGCGGGCGGTCTTCTCCCGTACGAGGTCGGCGTAGAAGACGTCCAGGTCCGCGAGGAGTCTCAGGCGCTCCTCCTGCGGGGTGAGCATGGAGAAGAACGCCTTGTACTGCCGGGTGAGCATCGGGTGCTCGGACTCGTCGACGCCCATCAGCATGCCGACGACCTTCATCGGGAGCGGCTGGGCGAAGACCGCCTTCAGGTCGACGACACCGTCCTCGCCCCGGGCCGCCTCCAGGTTGTCGAGCAGCTCGTCGGTGAACTTCTCGATGGCCGGGCGGATCGCTTCGAGCCGGCGCGGGGTGAGCGCCTGGGAGGTCTTGGTGCGCAGCCTCCGGTGCTCGGCCCCGTCCACGGTGAACATGGAACGCCCGGCGTCGATCATGCCGATGAGCGGCCATGCACGTGTCACCACTCCGGTACGCCAGAGCTCCCAGGCCTCGATGTCCTTCACCAGCCGCTGGTCGACGAGGAGTTGACGGGCCTCGGCGTGCCGGGTGACGGTCCAGGCGGGGACGCCGAGCAGCTCGATCCGGGCGAGCACCCCGGCCTCGCGCAGCCGCGCGGTCTCCCCGTCCAGGTCCTGGACCATGGGGTCGATGACGACGGCCCCGGCGCCCCGGCCGGCTTCTGCGGCCGGGGCGGCCGCGGCGTGCGGGCAGTTCACAGCGCGTCTCCTGTCGTGCGTACGGGGGTGAAGCGGACGGGCAGGGAGGTCGTCCCGCGCAGGAAGGCGGAGGGCCTGCGCACCAACTCCGTCGCCGGTACAGCCAGTTCGAGGTCGGGGAGCCGGTCGAGGAGGACTTCGATGCCGGTACGGGCGATGATCTCCGCGATCTCCTGGGCGGGGAAGGGGCAGCGGTACTCGCCGTGGCTGAACGCCATGTGGGCGTTGTTGCCGCCCTGTCCGGAGCGGACCAGCAGATCCGTGACCTGCTGGCGGATGTGGGGGTCGCCGTTGGCGGCGCCGAGGCCGAGGAGCAGCATGTCGCCGCGGACGATGTTCTGCCCGCCGAGCCGGGCGTCGCGCGCGGCCCACCGCCCGGCCAGGATCTGGGTGGGGGCGTCCTCCCAGAGCACCTCGTTCATGGCCTCCGCGACGCTGTGCCGGCCGCCGGAGAGGGCATCCGCGAACTGGTCCTCGGTGAGCATCAGCCGGGTGGAGTTGCTGATCCAGTCGGCGGTGGGCAGGTGCCCGGCGGCCGTGACGGCCATCAGGTCGAGCGCGTACTCCTCGTCGGTGAACGGCTCGGGGTGGGACAGCATCCGCGAGGTCACGTCGTTGCCGGGGTGCGCCCGCTTGGTGGCGACGAGCCGGTGCATGTGCTCGCCGAAGCGCAGATGCGCCTTCTGGGCGTCGGGACCGCCGTCGGCCAGGTCCTTGAGCACCCGGGCGATGTCGGCGCCCTCGTCGTCGGGGAAGCCGACGAGCCGGGCGAGGACGAGGACGGGGAGCGGCTCGGCGAACTCCGCGACCAGGTCGGCGGTGCCCCGGCTGCACACGGCGTCGATGAGCCGGTCGGCCAACTGCTCGCAGTGCTGCCGGATCTCGAAGGGGTCGGCCTCTTCGAGCGCGGGGACGACCATGTCGGCATGGCGGCGGTGCTCGGCCCCGGCGGTGAAGTAGATGGAGGGCATGGGGGTGCCCACCATGGGGAGCAGCGGCCAGTCGGCGGGGATGTTCTCCCACTGGTTCCACAGGGAGACGTCCCGGGGGAACAACTCGCCGTCGCTGGTGACCTGGTGGAGTTCGCGGTAGCCGATGACCAGCCAGGCGGGGAAGCCGCCGGGCAGTTCGACGGGGACGACGGGGCCGTGGTCGCGCCGCATGGAGCGGTAGAGCGCGTGGGGTTCGGTGTGGAACCCGGGTCCGCTGAGCGGGATGGCTCCGGTGCCGAAGTTCGCGGGGCAGCCACCGCCCCCACCGGCCGAGGGCGCGGGCGTGGCGGGCGAGGGGTTCGTCATCGTACGGACTCCAGTGGCGACGGCTTCGCGCGTTGCGACCATACGATCAACGCGGCACCACTATAAGGAGCTTCTGTGAATCGGCGGGGCGGAATCGAGACCTTTTCCGCCCGCTCCCGGCCCGACCGCTTCGCCTTGTCGATCACTTCCGTACGACATCTGCGCAACTTTGATCACAAGATCGACATCGGAGCCGCCGACTCCGTTTCGGGAACGGCGACTTCCGGCCCCGAAACGGCTGCTTCCTGTTCAGGGGCGGGGGCAGCCGGATGCCCTCGGTGTGCTGGGCCATCAGCAGGGGCCCGACGATCACGGCAGCCCCCGACGCCGTGGTGTGCGTCGACCCGCCACCGTCCGGACCGAGGCCGTTCGACCCGTCCCCTTCCGCCGGGGCGCCGCCCCACCGGGGTGGACACGCCGGTTCGCTTCCCGGCTTCCGCGTCCCGGAACCCGCCCCGGTCTCGCGCCGGAGCCGCGCTCTACGATCGGAGGCGTGTGCGCAGACGTCATAGTTGCCGAGGACGACGAGAAGCAGGCCGAACTCGTACGCCGCTATCTGGAACGGGAAGGACACGCCGTACGGATCGTGGGCGACGGGCTCGCCGCGCTCGACGCCGTCCGGCACCGGGAACCCGACCTGCTGGTTCTCGATGTGATGATGCCGCGGGCCGACGGCCTCGACGTGGTGCGGGTGCTGCGGGCCGAGGGCCGGGAGCTGCCGGTGCTGATGCTGACCGCCCGGACCACCGAGGACGACCTGCTGCTGGGGCTCGACCTCGGCGCCGACGACTACATGACCAAGCCCTACAGCCCGCGTGAGCTGATGGCCCGGGTGCGGACGCTGCTGCGCCGCGCCCGGCGGCCGGGCGGTGCGGCACCGCCCGCCGACGACCCCGTCCTGCGGGTGGGCGGCCTGGTGGTCGATCCGGAGCGGCACGAGGTGACGGTGGACGGCGAGCCGGTGGAGTGCACCCGGGGCGAGTTCCGGATCCTGGCCGCGCTGGCGGCCGGTCCCGACCGGGTGTTCAGCCGGCAGCGGCTGCTGGAGGAGCTGCACGGCTTCGACCGCTACATCAGCGACCGGACGGTCGACGTGCACATCATGAACCTGCGCAAGAAGATCGAGCCCGCGCCGCGGCGGCCGGTGCGCCTGCTCACCGTCTTCGGCGTCGGCTACAAACTGACCGACCCGGACCGGGCCGGGGCGAAGGCCGGACGGCGTGCGTAGGGGCCGGGAGGCCGGTACGGACAGCGTACGCAAGGGCCGGGAGCGCGGGCCGGACAACGTACGCAAGGGCCGCGAGCACGGCCCGGACGGCGCGCGGAGGAATGGGGAGGCCGGCCGGGCCCGCTCCCGCTCCCGGGTGCCGTTGCGGCGGAGTCTGCTGGGGCGGCTGCTGGGTGTGTCGGCGCTGGTCGCCGCGTGTTCGGTCGCCGCCACCGCCTGGCTCGCCGTCCAGACCACCTCGGGCGCCATCCGGCAGGAGCAGGGCCGCAACCTCGCCGCCGACGCCCGGATCTACGACACCCTGCTCGGCTATGCCGCGCAGAACCCCACGTGGAACGGGGTGGACGCGACCGTACGGAAGCTGGCCGAGGAGTCGGGCCGCCGCATCGCGCTCACCACCCAGAGCAGGCAGTTGCTCGCGGACTCCGCCACCGCCGAGGTGCCTCCGCCTCTGCCGCCGCAGGCCTCCGCGGTGGTCGACCCGCTCTCCGTCGACACCGTTCTGGCCGCCCGCTCCACCGAGGGGCAGGGCACGGCCGCCGACCGGATCGACCCGCGCGCGGTGGGACCGTTCCTGCTGCCCGCGGCCGAGCGGACGGAGCTGCGGCAGCTCGCCGAACGGCACGCGATCTGCCTGAACCGGTCGGGGATCGCCGCCGACGTGGTCGTCGGACCGAGCGGACGGCCCCGGGTCCAGACGGTGGGCAACGCCCCCGAACGCGTCCTCAGCACCAAGTGCGAGTCCTTCGCCCTGGACGCACCCACCCGGACCGAACGCAAGGCCCTCGACGCGCTCAACGGTCTGGCCGACGCCTGTCTGGAGCGCCAGGGGAGAGAGGGCGTACGGCTGGACCAGAACCTGTTCTGGGGCGATCAGGTCACCGAACCCCGGCAGGAGCAACGGCCCGTTCCCGTCCCGGAGGACGCCCGTGAGGCCCGGGCCGCCCCCGCTGTGGAGCCGCCCCGGGAGTTCACCGGCGAGGACGACCGGGCCATCGCCTCGTGCGTGGGCACGGCCCGCAGCGAACAGCTCGGTTCATACGTCGCATCCCCCTCACTCCTGTTCATCGGTGACGAGGGCGGCGCGACGGTGCCCGGCTTCGACCTCTCCCCCGCCAACACCGCGAAGATCGCCGGAGCGGCGGCGCTGGTCCTGGCGCTGACCGTGGGCGCTTCGGTACTCGCGGGCGCCCGGCTGGTCCGCCCGCTGCACGCGCTGACCGGGGCCGCCCAGCGGATACGGGACGGCGAGGAGTCCGCCTCCGTCCCGGTCTCCGGGGACGACGAGATCGCCCGGCTGGCCGCCGCGTTCAACGACATGTCCGCGCACCGGGCCCGCCTGGAGGAGCAGCGCCGGGCCATGGTCAGCGATGTGGCCCATGAGCTGCGGACTCCCCTGAGCAACATCCGGGGCTGGCTGGAGGCGGCCCAGGACGGCCTGGCGGACCCGGATCCGGCGTTCGTCTCCTCGCTGCTGGAGGAGGCGGTGCAGCTCCAGCACATCATCGACGACCTCCAGGACCTGGCCGCCGCCGACGCGGGCGTGCTCCGGGTGCACCCCGAACCGGTGCGCGTCGGGGAGCTGCTGGCCCAGGTCGCCGCCGCCCATCAGGCCCGCGCGGACACGGCGGGGGTCACGCTGAGGGTGGCGGCGGACGGGCCGGTACCGGAGGTGGCGGCGGACCCGGTGCGGCTGCGGCAGGCGGTGGGGAACCTGGTCTCCAACGCCGTACGGCACACTCCGGCGGGCGGGACGGTGACGCTGCGCGCGTACGGGGGTGGGGCGGCGGGGGGATGCGCCGCGTCCCGGTCCGGGGCCGTGTTCGAGGGCGGGTCCGGTACCGATTCCGGTTCCGGTTCCCCGACCGGGCACGGGTCCGGGTCCGGGTCTGGGTCCGAGTCCGCTTCCCCGACCGGGCGCGGGGGCGGGTCCGGGTCCGGTTCCCCGACCGGGCACGAGGGCGGGTCCGGGTCCGGTTCCGGTTTCCCGCCGGAACACGGCGGCCGGTCCGAAGGTGCGGCCGGTTCCGTAGGGGGCTCCCGAGACGGGTCCGGGTCACGGTCCGGGGACGGCTCCAGGGCCGGGGCCGGGTCCGGCTATCCGCCCGGTGACGTCGTGATCGAGGTGGCGGACACCGGGACCGGCATTCCGGCCGAGGACCTCCCGTACGTCTTCGACCGCTTCTGGCGTGCGGAGAAGTCCCGCAGCCGCCGTACGGGAGGCAGCGGGCTCGGGCTGGCCATCGTCCGGAAGCTGGCCGAGGCCCATGGCGGGACAGCGGGCGCGGAGAGCACGGAGGGCGAGGGTTCGGTGTTCTCCATCCGCCTCCCGGGCCCTGCTCCGACGCCTTGACGGCCCGTCGGGCAGGCGGCACCGGCAGGGCCTGGACGGACCTCCGAACAGGGACCGGGCAGGGACCGGGCGGCGACACCGGCACCGGCGGGCTGATCCCCTGACAGGAGCGGCGCAGGCGGCACCGGCAGGGCCTGGGCGGGTCCCCTGGCAGGGGGCAGGGCAGGCGCCCTGGGGAAAGCCGGGCAGGTGTCCTGGCAGAGGCCGGGCGGTGCGCTGGCAGAGGCCGGGCGGTGCGCTGGCAGAGGCCGGGCATTGCCCCGGCAGGGGATCCGGGCCGTGCCCTGATGGGATGACCACAGTGTCCTGACAGCTTCCTCATATCTCCCCGACAGCCTGGCTCCCAGCCCCGCACCCGGTGCACACCGGCACCCGGGCCCGCCGCGGGGCGACGGAGCAATTGGAGCCATCCGTATGACAGCTGTGACCACCGCTCGCCTCACCCTGCGCACGGCCGTGCTCGCCGCCGTGGCGGCCGGTGCGGTGCTGGTCCCGTCCACCGCCGCCTTCGCCGACGCGGCCCCGAAGCCGTCGGCGCCCGCAGAGAGCACCCCCGAGGTCTCGCCGGAGCGGCAGAAGGCTGCCGAAGCCGCCCAGGCCGCGGAGCCGTCCAAGGACGCGCCGAAGGAGGCCCGTCCCTCCGCCGCACCCCGTGGCGGCGTCGCGGCGGGCGACCGCCCGGCGGCCGTCTCCGACAAGGACACGGCGGCCAAGGAGAGGGCGGCCGAGGAGGCCGCCACCAAGCCGGAGGCCGCGCCGCGCGGTGGCGTGGCGGCCGGTGAGCGCCCGGCCGGCAACGACTCCAGCGGCACCACCGCCCTCGCGGGCACCGCAGCCGGGCTCGCGCTGCTCGCGGGCGCGGGCACCCTCGTGGTGCGCCGCCGCAACGGCTGACCCGTCGCCACCACCCACCCCTGACACCGGGCGTGGTGCCGTCCCCCACCGGGGCGGCGCCACGCCCGGTGGTTCCTCTGGAGACTCCTGATGCACGCCCGCCCTTCCCTCCTCCGCCGCCACCCCGCCGCGGCCGCGCTGGTGACCGCGCTGGTGACCTGTACCGCGCTGACGGCCTGCGCGGGACCGGCGCCCTCACCCGCCACGTCCGCGGCAGCGCAGCCCACCCCGCCCCCCGGCCCGGCGTCCTCGGGCGGAACCGCCACCCCCGACACCCCCGACGACACGGCCGACGGCAACGCGGCCGGCGGACCGGCCTCGGACGCGGCCCCCACCCAGGTCTCCATCCCCTCCCTCAAGATCCGCAGCTCCCTCATGCGCCTGGGGCTCAACCCCGACGGCACGGTCGAGGTCCCGCCCGCCGAGCAGGGCATGACGGCGGGCTGGTACACCGGCGGGGCCGTTCCCGGCCGCCCGGGGCCCGCCGTCCTGATCGGGCACAACGACACCCGCTTCGGCCGGGCCGTCTTCCACGACCTCAAGGACATCGCCAAGGGCGCCGAGGTGCTCGTCCGGGGCGGCGACGGGAGGTCGCGGAGCTTCACCGTGACGGGCAAGGAGACCGTGGACAAGAAGGCGTTCCCCACCGAGCGCGTCTACGGAGCCACCGAGGGCAGCACGCTGCGGCTGATCACCTGCGACGGCGCGTTCGACGACGAGGGACACCCGGTGGACAACCTGATCGTCTACGCCGAGCCGAGCTGAGCTGAGCCGGAGCGAACCTCGTCGGACGAGTCGGGCAGCGACGGGCCACGGGGGGCGAAGCCGGAACGAGTCGGACCACGTCGGCCTGTGACCGAATCCAGATGGCAGCGAGCCGGACAGACTCCTGGCATCCGATGTCTACCCGTGGGTAACTGCCACTGCTTTGATGGGTGCACCCGGTACGCCCCCACTCACTTCAGCAGGAGACCTCGTGCCGCACTCCGCTTTCCGCCGTCTGTCCGCCATGGCCCTGACGGCCGCGCTCGCCGCCGTCCCCATGGCCGTGAACGCCCCCTCGGCCACGGCGGCCACCACCACGGACACCCCGTCGCTGCGGGTGCTGTCGTACAACGCGTTCCTGTTCAGCAAGACCCTGTACCCGAACTGGGGCCAGGACCACCGGGCGGCCGAGATCCCGAAGACCTCCTTCTTCCGGGGCAACGACGTGGTGGTGATCCAGGAGGCGTTCGACAACGGGGCCTCCGACGCCCTGCTGCGGAACTCCGCCGCCCAGTACCCGTACCAGACCCCGGTGGTCGGCCGCACCAAGAGCGGATGGGACGCCACCGGCGGCTCGTACTCGGCGACGACCCCGGAGGACGGCGGTGTCACGATCCTGAGCAAGTGGCCGATCGTCCGCAAGGAGCAGTACGTCTACAAGGACGCCTGCGGTGCCGACTGGTGGTCCAACAAGGGCTTCGCGTATGCGGTGCTGAACGTCAACGGTGCCCGCGTCCATGTCGTGGGCACCCACGCCCAGTCCACCGACCCGGGCTGTTCGGCGGGCGAGGCCGCCACCATGCGCAGCCGCCAGTTCAGGGCGCTGGACGCCTTCCTGGACGCCAAGAAGATACCCGCCTCCGAACAGGTCGTCGTGGCGGGCGACTTCAACGTGGACGGCCACTCGGCCGAGTACGCCTCCTTCCTCAAGGACGCGGACCTGGTCGCGCCGGACACCAGGACGGGCCACCGCTACTCGTTCGACACCCGCGACAACTCCATCGCCTCCGAGCGCTACCCGAGCGACCCCCGCGAGGACCTGGACCACGTCCTCCACCGCGCCGGTCACGCGAAGCCCGCGGGCTGGAACAACGACGTGGTCAAGGAGCAGAGCGCCCCGTGGACGGTGTCCAGCTGGGGCAAGAGCTATACGTACACCAACCTCTCCGACCACTACCCCGTGATCGGCGCCGCCAACTGAAGGGACCCGCTCCGTGAGCCCTGGCCCCCAGCCGTCGTTCCGTCTGCACCCCGGAAGCCCCGACTCGCCGGTACTGCTGCACGTACCGCACGGGTCGCGGACCGTCCCGGACGACGTACGCGGCGAAATCGTGCTGGCCGACAGCGCTCTGGAGCGGGAGCTCGACCACATCACCGACGCGCACACGGCCGAACTGGCCGCCCGGACAGCCGGTTCGGCCGTGTGCGCGGCCGCCCGCCCCTGGCGCTTCGTCAACTCCCTCTCCCGCCTGGTCGTCGACCCCGAGCGCTTCCCCGACGACCGCGAGGAGATGCGCGCCGTGGGCATGGGCGCGGTCTACACCCACACCACCCACCGCGAACGGCTCCGCGCCTCGACCACGGACCATGTCCCGCTGCTGGAGCGGTACTTCCACCCGTACGCGCAGGCGATGACGGAGGCGGTCGACGCCCGGATCGCCGCCACGGGCCGTGCGGTGGTCGTCGACGTCCACTCGTACCCGACCGCGCCGCTCCCGTACGAACTCCACGCCGCCGGCCCCCGCCCGGCGATCTGCCTGGGCACCGACCCGTTCCACACCCCGCCGCGGCTGCGCGCGCTCGCGGAGGAGGCGTTCGCCGGCTTCGGCTCCACCGGCGTCGACAGCCCGTTCGCCGGGACGTACGTCCCGCTGAAGCACTACGGCACGGACCGCCGGGTGACGGCCCTGATGGTCGAGATCCGCCGCGACACGTACACGGCCGAGCCGGGCGGGCCCGCCGGACCCGGCCTCGACGCGCTGGCCGGTGCGCTGGCGGAGCTGGTGTCCCGGCTCTGAGACCCCGGCCGCTCCGGTACCGCCACCGCCCCTTCGCTCAACCCCTCAGAAGAACACCCCGCACCGCAGCAGCACGTTGGCGTACGGCCGGGCCTCCCCCGTCCGTACGACCAGGCGTGCCGCTGCCGTACGGGCCTTCAGCTCGTCGTGCGGGACCAGGTCCAGCCCGGGGAAGTGGCCGTCCAGGAGTGCCGCGGCCTCCGGGTTGGCGTCGCGTATCTCCTCGGCGGCCGTCGCGCCCTCCACCACCAGTTCGTCGAGCAGCCCGGCCACCACCTCCGCGAACGACGGGGTCCCGGCGCGGAAGGCGAGGTCGACGACGCGCGGGCCGGGCGGGATCGGCATACCCGCGTCGCAGATCAACACCTGGTCGCCGTGGCCGAGTTCGGCGATGGCTCCCGCCAGATGGCGGTTGAGGATGCCCGACCTCTTCACAGCGCGTCGACCTCGTCCAGGGTCGGGAACGACGCCTGAGCCCCCTGTGACGTCACCGCCGCCGCCCCCACCCGTACGGCGAAGGCCGCCGCCTCGCGCAGGTCGTCGCCCCGGCCCAGCCGCCAGGCCAGGGCCGCCGTGAACGCGTCCCCGGCCCCCGTGGTGTCGACGGCCCCGACCCTCGGGCCGACCAAGTGGTCCAGGGAGTCCGCCCGGCTGTCGGCCACCAGCGCACCGTCCGCACCCAGCGTGATCACGACCGAGCGCGGGCCCAGCGCGAGCAGGGCCGGGGCCCAGTCCTGCGGGGTCCCGCCCGCCCCCTCGCCCAGGATGAACCGCGCCTCGTGCTCGTTGACCACCAGTGGATCGCAGGCGGCCAGCACCTCCGCGGGAAGCGGGGCGGGCGGGGACGGGTTGAGGACGAGACGGGCCCCGGCGGGCAGGCGGCGCGCTGTCTCCGCGACCGTCTCCAGGGGGATCTCCAGCTGTACGGAGACGACCCGGGCGGCGGCGAGCAGCGGGGCCGCCGCCCGTACGTCCCCGGGGGTGAGCCGGCCGTTGGCGCCCGGGGAGACCACGATGCTGTTGTCTCCCGAGGGGTCCACGGTGATCAGGGCGACCCCGGTGGGGGCCCCGCCGACCAGGACGCCGTCCGTGTCCACGCCCGCCGTGCGCTGGCTCTCCAGCAGCAGCCGGCCGTGGTCGTCGTCACCGACCCGGGCGAGCAGGGCCGTGCGGGCTCCCAACCGGGCTGCCGCGACGGCCTGGTTGGCGCCCTTGCCGCCCGGGTGGACGGCGAGGTCGGAGCCGAGGACCGTCTCGCCGGGGGCGGGGCGGCGCTCGACGCCGATCACCAGGTCGGCGTTGGCCGAGCCGACGACCAGCAGGTCGTACCGGTCGTCGGGGGCGTTGTCGTGCATGGGTGTGCTTCCTGCTTTCGTCGGTCGGAACCGGGCGGGACGGTACGGGGCAGGGTGGGCCGAGGTGGGGCGGGCGTCAGGAGAAGTCGGCCACGTTCTCGCGGGTGACCACCTTGACCGGCACCTTCACCGTCTTCTCCACCGTGTCACCCTTGGCCGCCTTCACGGCGTTCTGCACGGCGATCCGGCCGAGTTCGCTCGGCTGCTGTGCCACCGAGGCGTAGAGCGTTCCGGCCCCGACCGCCTTCAGACCGTCCGGGGTGCCGTCGAACCCCACGACCGACACGGACTTCCCGGCCTTGCCGCCGAGCGCCTTGACCGCGCCGAGCGCCATCTCGTCGTTCTCCGCGAAGACCCCGGTGATGTCCGGGTGGGACTGGATGAGGTTGGTCATGACGTCCAGGCCCTTGGTGCGGTCGAAGTCGGCGGGCTGCTTGGCGACCACCTTGATGCCCGGGTGGGCCTTGAGCCCTTCGGCGAAGCCCGCACCGCGCTCACGGCTGGCGGAGGTGCCCGCCGTGCCCTGGAGGATGACGATGCTGCCCTTGCCGCCGAGCCGGTCGGCCAGCGCGTCGGCCGCGAGCTTGCCGCCCGCCACGTTGTCGGAGGCGACGAGGGTGGCGGTGTCGGCCTTGTTCACACCGCGGTCGGCGGCGATCACGGGGATGTCGGCCTGGTTGGCGCTGCGGACGCCCGGCCCCACGGCATCGGAGTCCACCGGGTTGACGATGATGGACGAGACGCCCGAACTGGTGAAGTTCTGGAGCTGGTTGGCCTGCTGCGAGGCGTCGTTCTGGGCGTCGGTGACGGTGAGGTCGATGCCCGCCTTCTCCGCTTCGGCCTGCGCACCCTCCTTCATCTGCACGAAGAAGGGGTTGTTCAGCGTCGAGAGGGACATGCCGACCTTCTTCGCGCCCCCGGAGGAACCGGAGTTGAGGTAGGAGACCCCGCCGACGACGACCGCCACGGCGAGCGCGGCCCCGGCGAACCGGAGCGCTCCCCTGCGCCCGGACCCGGGCGCGCCGGGTGCGGAGCCGGCCGAGGAGGCCGCGCCCGAACCCGCCCTGCGGCGCAGGGTGTCGAGGAGGACGGCCAGCGCGATGACGACGCCGATGACGACCTGCTGCCAGAACGCCGACACCGAGAGGAGGTTGAGGCCGTTGCGGAGGACGGCGAGGATGAGCGCGCCGATCAGGGTGCCGGACGCCTTGCCGACCCCGCCCGCCAGGCTGGCGCCGCCGATGACGACGGCGGCGATGGCGTCGAGTTCGTACCCCTGGGCGGCCTGCGGCTGTGCGGAGACCAGGCGTGAGGCGAGGACGATGCCCGCGACGGCGGCGAAGAGGCCGGAGAGCGCGTAGATGACGATCTTCTGACGCTTGACGCGGAGGCCGGAGAGCCGGGCCGCCTCCTCGTTGCCGCCGATCGCGTACATCGAACGGCCGATGAAGGTGCGGCCCAGGATCAGCGCGGTGAGCAGCCCCATCGCGATCATCACGAGGACCGGGACGGGGAGCCAGCCGCCGAGCGTGTCGCCGAGCCGCGAGACGGAGTCGGGGAATGCGATCGGGCTGCCCTGCGAGATGACCAGCGAGAGACCGCGGGCGATCGAGAGCATGGCCAACGTCGCGATGAACGGCGGGAGTTTGCCGTACGAGATGAGGGCGCCGTTCACGAAGCCGCAGGCGATACCGGTGACGATCGCGAGGAGCACCGCGAGGACGACCGGCACCCCGGCGGACGTGGCCGACCAGGCGAGGACCGTCGCGGAGAGGGCCGCCACCGAACCGACGGAGAGGTCGATGCCCGCCGAGACGATGACGAAGGTGACGCCGAACGCGAGGATCGCGGTGACGGCCGCCTGCACGCCGACGTTCAGCAGGTTCTGGGTGGTCAGGAAGTCGCCGGAGAGCAGCGACATCGCCACCAGCAGGACGACCAGGGCGCTCAGCGCCCCGTTGTCGAGCAGGACGCGGCGTATCACGGACGTGCCCCCCGCGCCCGTGTCACTCTTGAGTGTCTCAGTGGCCACGGGGGCCCTCCTCTGCGTTCTTCGGTGCGGGGTGTTCGTCGGACGCCTCGGTGGAGACCGCGAGGGCCATGACGGCGTCCTGGGTGGCCTGTCCGGCGGGGAGTTCACCGGCGATCCGGCCCTGGGCCATGACCAGCACCCGGTCGCTCATGCCGAGGACCTCGGGCAGATCGCTGGAGATCATCAGGACGGCGTGGCCGGACGCGGTGAGTTCGTTGATGAGCTGGTAGATCTCGACCTTGGCGCCGACGTCGATGCCCCGGGTCGGTTCGTCCAGGATCAGCACCCGGGTGTCGGCCAGCAGCCACTTGCCGATGACGACCTTCTGCTGGTTGCCGCCGGAGAGGGTGCGGACGTGCTGGCCGAGGCCGGACATGCGGACGCCGAGCTGCTTCGCGATGCGGGCGGCGGCCGTACGCTGCGCCTTGAGGTCCACCAGCCCCGAGCGGGTGGCGGAACGCAGGGTGACCAGGCCCAGGTTCTCCTGTACGGAGGCGTCCAGGACGAGGCCCTGCCCCTTGCGGTCCTCCGGCACGAGGCCTATCCCGGCGCCCATCGCGGCGGGCACGTCGTGCCGGGCGAGGCGTTCGCCGCGCACGTCGACGGTGCCCGTGTCGTACGGGTCGGCGCCGAAGACCGCGCGCGCCACCTCCGTACGACCGGCGCCGACGAGTCCGGCGAGGCCCACGACCTCACCGGCGTGCACGTCGAAGCTGATGTCGTGGAAGACGCCGTCCCGGGTCAGTCCGCGCACGGAGAGCAACACCTCACCGGTGTCCGGGCGTTCGCGCGGATACTGCTGCTCGATGCTGCGGCCGACCATGAGCTGGACGAGCCGGTCCTCGGGGGTGGAGGCGGGCACCTGGTCGATGCTGCGGCCGTCGCGCAGGACGGTGACGCGGTCACCGAGAGCGGCGATCTCCTCCAAGTGGTGGGTGATGAAGACGATTCCGACGCCGTCCGCGCGCAACTGCCGGACGATGGCGAAGAGTCTGTCGACCTCTTCCGAGGTGAGCACGGCGGTCGGCTCGTCCATGATGAGGACGCGGGCATCCAGGCTGAGCGCCTTGGCGATCTCGACCATCTGGAGCCGGGCGATGCCCAGTTCGCGGACCTTGGCGTCGGGACGCACGTCCACCCCGACCCGGCGCAGCAGCTGCTCCGCGTCGGCCCGCATCCGCCGGTGGTCGACGAGCCCGAAGCGGCGCGGCTGCCGGCCGAGGTAGATGTTCTCGGCCACCGTCAGATCGGGGACGAGGTTGAACTCCTGGTAGATGGTGGCGATCCCGAGCCGCTCGGCGGCCTGGGCGTCGTCGATGCGCACCTCGCGCCCCTCGGCGAGGATGCGGCCCCGGTCGGGGCGGTAGGCGCCGGAGAGCATCTTGATGAGGGTGCTCTTCCCCGCACCGTTCTCGCCCAGCAGGACGTGGACCTCGCCGCGGCGCAGGTCGAAGTCGACGTTGTCGAGCGCCACCACACCGGGGAAGGTCTTGCGCAGCCCCTCGATGCGCAGCAACTCGTCGGGGTGGGGCGCCGGTCGCTCGTCCGGCCGGGACCCCGGCCCGTCGGCCGGCGTGGTCGCCGCCGGCCCGGGGCGCCCCTTGGGCTCCGGCCGTTCCGGCCGTTCCTCCGATGCGGTCACCGGGTGCTCCTCTGGTCGGTCGCGTCCTGGCCGCACGAGCGGCGTACGACGAGACGGGCGGGCAGGGTGACGGACTGCGGGGTCCGTCCTTCGATCAGGTCGGCCAGCGCGCGGACGGCGGCCCGGGCGAGGTCCGCGGTCGGCTGGGCGACGGCGGTGATCGGCGGGTCCGTGTGGACGAACCACGGGATGTCGTCGAAGGCGGCGAGCGCGATGTCGTCGGGGACCCGCAGCCCCCGGGCCCGGATGGCGTCCAGCGCGCCGAGCGCCATCAGGTTGTCGGCGGCGAACACGACCTCGGGCGGCTCGGCCAGCGCGAGGAACCGCTCGGTGGCCCGCCGGCCGCTGGCGGCCTGGAAGTCGCCCTGCCCGATGTAGGCGTCGGGCAGCGCGAGCCCCAGCTCCCGCAGGGCCTCCCGGAACGCCTCGACGCGCTCGTTGCCGGTGGTGGTGGCCGCGGGTCCGGCGATGATCGCGAGCCTGCGGTGGCCGAGCCCGTGCAGATGCGCCACCAGGTCCCGGACCGCACCCGTACCGTCGGCCCGGACGACGGGCACGTCGATGCCCGGGATCCAGCGGTCCACGAAGACCATCGGCGTACCGCTCAGGGACACCTCCCCCATCAGCGGGGAGCCCCCGTCGGCGGGCGAGACCAGCAGTCCGTCGATCCTGCGGTCGATGAGGGTGCGGATGTGGTGGTCCTGGAGCTCGGGCCGCTCGTCGGCGTTGCCGATGATGACGCTGTAGCCGAGCGCCCGCGCCTCCTCCTCGACGAACCGGGCCAGCTCGGTGAAGTACGGATTCAGTACGTCGCTGATGACCAGGCCCAGCGTCCGGGTCTGCGCGGTGCGCAGGGAGCGGGCCACGGCGTTGGGCCGGTAGCCGAGGGCGTCGACGGCGGCGAGGACGCGCGTGCGCGCCTCCGCGCTGACGGACGGATGGCTGTTCAGCACCCGTGACACCGTGGCGACGGAGACCCCCGCCTGGGCCGCGACATCCTTGATGCTCGCCATGTCCGGACCACCTCCTTGTGGTTTCCGTACACCTCGAAACCAGGGGGTGGTGCGCTCGCACGACGCCGTGGAATCGATTACAGCGACGATTGGAATCGATTACACGGCTGAAAACAAGCCCCTCCTCCGTGTCCGAGACCGGATCGTGACTGGAGGAGGGGCTCAAGCCGCCGGCACCGGACCATGCGCTCCGGGCCGGCAGCCAGGTGTCGATGACCTCCGCGACGAGTGCGGCGCCGCGGCTGTTCTGGTGGATGCGGTCGGTCGTGAGCACGAGACCCCGTCACCGCGAGAGCGTGTCGAGGCTTCGGCGCAGTACGGCGTACCGGAGGAGGACGCCGACGCCGGCCGCGGGCGTCGGCTCCCGGTACGGGATCGGCGGCGGGTCCGCTCGGCGCGGCTCCTCGGTCTGGCGTTCGTGGAGCGGGAGGCAGGCCGCGTCGTTGGCCGTCGCCATCTCGGCGATCATCCGGCTGTACGCCCGCGGTGCACGCGCCGCCGCTCCGTCGAGCTGCCGGCCGAGGACCGGGAGCGACAGCAGACCGATCGTCGCGTCGGTCTCCGCCCGCAACCGCTCGACCACGGCTCCCAGGCACTGCTGGAACCACCCGGCCGAGGGGCGCTCGGGGAGGCGCTTGCGCCTCATGGTCCGTTCGACGGGGTGGCCGGGGAGGCTCGCCCGGGCGCCGTTGGTCCCGATCAGCACGGTGATCACATCGGGCGGGTCCGCGACGACGCCACCACGGCGACGCGGCCGGGCCGGAGGCGCGCGCCCGGCAAAAAAAGCCGGTCGGAGCGACGCAATCTCGCTCTGACCGGCTTCATCTGGTCGTTCGACCGTGGTGTCCGAGGGGGGACTTGAACCCCCACGCCCGATAAAGGGCACTAGCACCTCAAGCTAGCGCGTCTGCCATTCCGCCACCCGGACAAGGTGTCTGCCGTTCGCGGTGTGTTCCCCGCGGCGACAGAGAAAACAATACCAGGGGTTCGGAGTGCGTTTCACCTGCTTATCGGGGGCATACCCGGTGGTCAGTGGGGTGCGGCGTGCCGGTGCGAGTGGCCTCCGCGGTCCGGGGAGGTCGCGGGGCTACCTTCGCGTCCATGAGTGATCGCGGCTACCGGCGGCCCCGTCCGCTGTCCCCCCTGCGCGAGCATCTGCGCGACACGTTCTGGTTCGCCCCGACCATGGGGTTCGTCTCCGTGTTCGTGCTGTGGCTGGTCGCGTCCGAGGTGGACGACGCGATCGTCGCGTTCCTCCGGCGGGAGGAGGCCTACGACGAGCTGGAGACCCTGATCTCCCTCGCCCAGGACACGAAGACGATCGTCACCCAGATCAGCTCCGCGATGCTGACCTTCATCGGTGTGGTGTTCAGTATCTCGCTGGTCGCCGTGCAGATGGCCAGCGGGCAGCTCACCCCCAGGGTGGTACGGATCTTCGTCCGCAGCCGGATCAGCAAGGCCACGCTGACGGTGTTCCTGGCGACGTTCCTGTTCTCGCTGCTGGTCCTGGCCTCGTACGAGAGCGAGACCGACCCGCGCCGGGCGGTCTCGGTCCCGCTGCTGCAGAGCCTGCTCACGCTGGTGCTGGTCGGGCTGAGCCTGCTGCTGTTCGTCGTCTACGTCAGCTCGACGCTGCGGCTCATGCAGGTCGGGCCGGTCGTCGACCGGATCGCGCGGGACTCGTTCCGGGTGCTCGGCCGGATGCCCCGGGGGCCGGGCGGGTCCGAGGGGCTGGGGGCGCGGACCGGGCAGGTGCTGTACGAGGGGCGGGCCGGGGTGCTGCGGGACGTGAACACGGCGCGGCTGGTCCGGGTGGCCCGGCGGCAGGGCGTCGTCCTGCGGCTGATCCCCCGGATCGGTGACTTCGTGGTGCCGGGGACCCCGATGTTCGCCGTCCACGGCGGAGCCGTACCCCCTCGGCACCGGCTGCGGTCGGCGGTCTCCGTCTCGGTGGAGCGCACCCTGCACCAGGACCTGGCGTTCGGGCTGCGTCAGCTCTCCGACATCGCGCTGCGGGCCCTGTCGACGTCCGTGAACGATCCGACCACCGCCGTCCAGTGCCTGGACCGGATCGTGCAGTTCCTCGCGGTCGTGGTGCGGCTGCCGCTCGGCACGGTGCACCACCGGGACCGGGCGGGGCGGGTACGGCTGGTGCAGGAGGGGCCGGAGTGGGAGGACCTGGTGGATCTCGCCTTCGAGGAGATCCGGTGGTGTGTGACCGGAAGCCCCCAGGTGTCGCGGCGGCTCCTCGCGGGGCTGGACGATCTGATGCTGCTGGCGCCGGAGGAACGGCAGAAGCCGCTGGTCCGGCACCGGGCGCTGCTCGTCGAGGCCGTGGAGCGGAGTGTTCCGGTGGCCGCCGACCGGGAGTTCGCCCTGCTGCCGGACCGGCAGGGCATCGGGTAGCCCCGCCGGTCCGGCACGCGCCTGGCGCCTCAGTCGCCGCAGCGGCCCGTCCTCAGCGAGTGCAGGTGCTCACTGGACTTCCGGGCGAAGGCGAGGGACTCCACCGGGTTGTCGTGCTCGGCCTGCCAGTGGTGGTAGGTCCGGCCGTGGTGGGTCCGGCTGGTCACCTTGGACAGGAACGTCTTGTAGTCGATGTCCCCGTCGCCCACGTCCGTCATGCGGTAGCCGTCGCGGGTCGTCTCGTCCCGTACCCCGTCCTTGACGTGGAAGAGGGGATACCGGTTCGGGTACTTGAGGACGTACTTCAGCGGGTCGAGCGGGGCCCGGGTGCCGTCCACGCGCTTGCTGAACCGGAACTGCGCGCAGTACGCCCAGTAGATGTCCATCTCCAGGTAGACCAGGTCGGGATCGGTCTCGGCGAGCAGCACGTCGTAGAGGCGCACCTTCGGCTTGTCGGTGGCGAAGGAGAACTCCTCCGCGTGGTTGTGCTGGTAGAACTTCATCCCCCGCTTGCGGGCGGCGGCGCCGTACGTGTTGAAGTCGTCGGCGGCCCGCTTCCAGCCGTCCACCGTGGAGCCGTAGCGGAACGGGCCGGAGGCCGTGCCGATGTGCTTGAGGCCGAGGGCCTGGGCGTCGTCGAGCACCTTCTCCAGGTTCTGGGCGAAGGTGTAGGCGCCGGGGTTGTTGTCGTCGTAGTAGCCGACGTGGCTGCCGATCGGGTTGAGGCCGTGGTCCTTGGCCAGCCGCTTGAGCTGGGCGAGGGTGATGGGGCCGGCCGAGCCCTGGGTGTAGCCGGCCAGTTCGATCTCGTCGTAGCCGTACTTCTCCAGCTCGGCGAAGACGGGGGCGAAGCCGAGCGTGGAGATCTTGTCGCGCAGGCTGTAGAGCTGGATGCCGAGGCGGCCGGGGGGCAGGACGGGCTTCCCCTTGCCCTTGCCGTGGCCGTGGCCGTGGTCCTGGCCGTGGCCGTGGCCCTTGGCAGGTCCCTGGGCTGCGGCGGCCTGGGCGGTCGCCGTGCCGATGATCGTGGCGGCGGTGGCTCCGGCGGCGACGCCGAGGATGTTGCGGCGGCTCAGTCTGCGGGCGAGTTCGGTGTCCTTGGAGGTGCGGCTCATGTTCGCGTGGCTCCCTTGGATGACGTGGCGGGACATGGGGTGAGCGGTGCGGTGCCGGGTGCGCGACGGGGGATTGTCAGTGCAGTCCGGCAAGCTGGAGGAGCAGGGACTTCACCTCGGTGGCCCTGACCCGGTCGGTGAACGCGTGGGGGGTGGAGCAGAGGATGAGCGGACCTTCGTCGTCGCTCTCGGGGAAGCGGCCGTGGCTGCCGCGAATAGGTGAGGGGTCCAGGGGGACGACCGCCATGCGGTAGCGCATCCCGAGCTTCTTGCGGGCGACCGCCGAGACGGCCTTGAGCCGTACGTAGGGGTCCTCGGGGTCCATGAAGAGCTCGACGGGGTCGTAGCCGGGCTTGCGGTGGATCTCGACGAGCTGGGCGAAGTCGGGGGCGCGGGCGTCGTCGAGCCAGTAGTAGTACGTGAACCAGGCGTCCTTCTCCGCCACGGCCACCAGCTCTCCGGAGCGGGGGTGGTCCAGGTGGTTCGCCTTCTTGCCCTCGTCGTCCAGGAGCTGGTCGATGCCGGGCAGGTCCGCGAGCGCCTCCCGGACCGCTTCCAGGTCCTCGGGGCGGCGTACGTAGACGTGGGCGAGCTGGTGGTCCGCGACGGCGAAGGCGCGGGAGGCCATCGTGTCCAGGTACTCCATGCCGTCCTGGGTGTGCACCTCCAGCAGCCCCGCGCGGCGCAGCGCCCGGTTGATGTCGACGGGGCGGCTGACGCGGGTGATGCCGTATTCGGAGAGCGCGACGACGGTACGGCCTTCGGCGCGGGCGTCGGCCAGCAGCGGGGCGATGGCCCGGTCCAGGTCGGCGGCGGCCCGGTGGGAGCGCGGGTCGTCGGGGCCGTAGCGCTGGAGGTCGTAGTCGAGGTGGGGCAGGTAGCAGAGCGCGAGGTCGGGGGTGCGGGTGGCGATGATGTGGCGGGTGGCGTCGATGATCCATTGCGAGGAGACCAGGTCGGCGCCGGGGCCCCAGAAGTGGAAGAGGGGGAACGTGCCGAGTTTCTCGGTGAGTTCGTCGTGCAGGGCGGGGGGCCGGGTGTAGCAGTCGGGTTCCTTGCGGCCGTCGGCGTAGTAGACGGGGCGCGGGGTGACGGTCCAGTCGGTGTCGGCGCCCATCGCGTACCACCAGCAGATGTTGGCGACGGTGTAGCCGGGGTGGGCGCGGCGGGCGGCGTCCCAGAGCTTGTCGCCCGCGACGAGCCCGTTGTGCTGGCGCCAGAGCAGGACGTCGCCCAGCTCGCGGAAGTACCAGCCGTTGGCGACGATGCCGTGTTCGGCGGGCATGGTGCCGGTGAGGAAGGTGGACTGGGCGGCGCAGGTGACGGCGGGCAGGACGGTGGAGAGGGGGGCCCGCGCTCCCTGCTTCCCGAGTGCCGTGAGGTTGGGCATGTGGGCGAGGAGTTGCGGGGTGAGGCCGACGACGTCGAGGACGAGGAGGGGGGTGGGGCCCTGGTGGTCTGCCGTGCCCGGGGTGGTTCCGGGGGCGTCGTTGCTCATGGCAGCTCCTTGAGGCCGAGGTCGACGAGAAGGTCGCGGGCGAGGGTGAGTTCGGCGGCGATCCCGTCCGCGAGCTGGGTGCGGGTGCGGGGGCGGAGTTCGGCGGGGAGCGCCTGCCAGGTGTACGTCTCCACCTCCAGGTGCCGGGTCAGGGGCACGGCTCCCCCGACGAGCCGGGTCAGTGCCGTGCGGAGGACGGGGAGCGTGGAGGTGAGCGGGGGTGCGGGGGGCGCGTGCAGCGGTACGTGGAAGTGGGCGCGCCAGGGGGTGGAGTCCGGGAGCGCCCCGCCGGCGATCGCCTCGTCCAGGTCGTCGGTGCCGCGCAGCCCGGCGGCGGTGCGCGTGCGGGTCTGGTGGAGGAAGCGCGGTTCGGCGAAGGCGGCGAGCGCGGTGCGGACCTCGGGCAGGTGGGGGTGTTCGGCGTGCAGGGCGGCGGAGAGCTGGGACTTGACGACCGGGACGCCCGCGGCGGTGAGGGCGTCGAGCGCGGTGCCGGGGTCCTCGAAGGAGGTCGCCAGGTGGCAGGTGTCGACGCAGATGCCGATGCGCTCGTGGCCGACGTCGGTGAGCGGGGCGATGGCGTCGGCGGTGGTCTCCACGGTGCAGCCCGGCTCCGGTTCGAGGCCGACGCGGATGGACTTGCCGGTGAGTTCGGCGAGGGCGTCCAGGCGCTGGGCGAGCGTGGTGAGGGCGGTGCGCGCGGCGGCGGGGGCGCCGGGGTCGGTGGCGTAGGGGGTGCGCCAGGCGAGCGGGAGGGTGGAGATGGTGCCGTCGGTGACGTCGTCGGGGAGGAGGGCGGCCAGCAGGCGGGCCAGGTCGGTGGTGTGGGCGAGCCGGTCGGGTTCGGTCCAGTCCGGCCGGTAGACCCGGTACTTGACCTCGTCGGCGCCGAACCCCTCGTACGGGAAGCCGTTGAGGGTGACCACTTCGAGTCCCCGGCCGTCGAGTTCGGCGCGGAGGGCGCGGAGTTCGGCGGGGTCGTTGGTCAGGGCGCGGGCGGCGTCCCGGGCAAGCCAGAGGCCGATGCCGAGCCGGTCCCGGCCGAGCCGGCGGCGTACGGGTTCGCAGTGGTCGCGGAGCTGGGCGCGGACGCCGTCCAGGGTCTCGGCGGGGTGGACGTTGGTGCAGTACGAGAGGTGGACGACGGACCCGTCCGGGTGGCGGAAGCGCATGGCCTCACTCCCCGCCGCGCAGGATCGAGTTGCCCTCGTGGAGCGCGTCGGGAGCGGGGGTGTCCAGCTGGAGGCGGCCGCTCTGGCCGTAGAAGGCGACGGGGTTGCGCCAGAGGACCTGGTCGACGTCGTCCTCGGTGAATCCGGCCTTCAGCATGGCGTCGGCGACCTTGCGGGTCTTCAGCGGGTCGCTCCTGCCCCAGTCGGCGGCCGAGTTGACGAGCATCTTCTCGGTGCCGTGGTTCTTGAGGATGGTGACCATCCGGTCCTCGTCCATCTTGGTGTCCGGGTAGATGGAGAAGCCGGCCCAGCAGCCGCTGTCAGTGGCGGCCTTTACGGTTGTCTCATTGAGGTGGTCGAGCAGGACGAACTCCGGGGGGAGGTTCGATTCGCGGATGACGTCGATGGTCCGGTGGAGACCGGCGAGCTTGTCGCGGTGCGGGGTGTGGACGAGGGCGGGCAGCCCGTGGTCGGCGGCGAGCTGGAGCTGGGCGGCGAGCGCGTGGTCCTCGGCCGGGGTCATGGAGTCGTAGCCGATCTCCCCGACGGCGACGACGGAGTCCTTGACCAGATAGCGGGGCAGGGCGTCCAGGACGGGGGTGCAGCGGGGGTCGTTCGCCTCCTTGGGGTTGAGGGCGAGCGTGCAGTGGTGCGCGATGCCGTACTGGGAGGCGCGGAAGGGCTCCCAGCCGAGGAGGGCGTCGAAGTAGTCGTAGAAGCTGGCGGGCGAGGTGCGGGGCTGGCCGAGCCAGAAGGAGGGTTCGACGAGGGCGCGGACGCCCGCGTCGTACATCGCCTGATAGTCGTCCGTGGTCCTGGACGTCATGTGGATGTGGGGGTCGAAGATGCGCATCAGGACTCCTCCGTGGGGGCGGCAGGGGTGGCCCGTTCGGGTGCCGGGGCGTGCTCGGGTGCCGGATCGGTGAGGGCGAGGACCGTGCGCAGGCCGGGCGGGACCTCACGGCCGGCGGCGGTGCGTTCGGCGGCGAAGTCGGCCAGCATGCGGGCGAGTTCGGCATCCCCGTGGGCCCGTTCCCCGAGCCGGGCGACGGCGTCCACCGGCACCCCGGTGAAGAGGCACTTCAGCACGGCGTGGCGCCAGGCGTGCGGGGGCAGGTGGGCCGCCGCGTACGGGCCGACGGCGGCGGCGACCAGCCGGGTGTCGTTGGTGCGCAGGGCGTCCTCGACGAGCGGCAGGGCGGTGGCGCCGAGGGCCAGCCGGTCCAGGGTGAGCAGGACGGCCCGGCGTTCGGCGGCGGTGCCCTGTTCGTAGAGCCGGGTGACGGAGGGCAGCGGGGCGCGGGCCTCGATGAGGAGGAGGGAGCGTACGGAGTCGGCGTGCTGCTGACCGCAGTGCCGGCCCGCGGCGGCGAAGCGCAGTTCCCACGCGGGCGGGGCGGTCCCGTCGGTGTCGGGCCCGTCGGCCGCCGCCTCGTCGGCTGTGGCGTGGTGGGCGGCCTCGGTCAGGGCCGTGTCGAGCCAGGCACGGGCGGGGGCGTCGAGTTCGGCGTCGAGTTCCTTGCGGGTCTTCAGCACGGTGCGCCGCCTTTCCTGGTGCCGGTCGCGCCTCTGGTCATGGCGTCGCGCAGGAAGTCGATGGAGGTGCGGGCGAGTTCGGGGCCCGCGTGGGAGTGCCGGGGCAGCTCGACGACGGTGAGGCCCTGGTAGCCGGTGGCGGCGAGGGCGGCGAGTACGGGCGGGAAGTCGATCTCGCCGTCGCCGAAGGGGAGGTGCTCGTGGACTCCGCGCCGCATGTCCTCGATCTGGACGTGCCGGAGCCAGGGGGCGGAGTCCCTGACGCACTGGGCGGGGGTGGCCTCCTCCAGGCACTGGCAGTGGCCGATGTCGAGGGTGAGGCCGAGGGAGGGCGGGTCGCCCAGGAGGCCCCGGAGGTGGTGGAAGTCCGCGAGGGTGGCGAGGAGGTGACCGGGTTCGGGCTCGATGGCGAGGGGGACGCCGGTGCGGTCGGCGGCGTCGAGTACGGGGGTGATCGCTTCGGTCAGCCGCTTCCAGGCGGTCTCCGGTGCGGTGCCGGGCGGGGTGATGCCGCTGAAGCAGTGGACGGCGTGCGCGCCTAGTTCGGCGGCCACGTCGACCGCCCGGACGAGCAGCGCGGTGCGGGCGGCGCGGGCCTCGGGGTCCGGGTCGAGGAGGGAGGGGCCGTGCTTGCGGCGCGGGTCCAGGACGTAGCGGGCCCCGGTCTCGACGGTGACCCGGAGCCCGAGGGAGGTGAGCCGGCGGCCGACGAGTCGGGTCCGCTCGGTGAGGTCCGGGGCCAGCGGGTCCAGGTGCATGTGGTCGAGCGTCAGCCCGACGCCCGCGTAGCCGAGGTCCGCGAGGAGCCCCAGGGCGTCGTCGAGGCGGAGGTCGGTGAGCCCGTTGGTGCCGTAGCCGAGGTGGAGGGTCATGTGGGGCTCACCTTCCGGGCGAGGGCGCGGGCAAGAGGGACGAGGGCCATCACGGCGAGGCCGGAGCCGGGCGCTCCGTTCCGGGCGGCGAGCGCCGCCTGGAGCGGGATCATGGCCCGGATGCCTCCGCCGACCGCCCGCTGGGTGAGGGGCGGGGACGGGTTGAGCGCGGCGTGCAGGAGGGGTGGCCCGGCGGTACGGAGGTAGGCGCCGGTGAACGCGGTGAGCAGGAGGTCGGCGGGGGTGAGGTGGTGGGGACGGGCCGGTCCGTGCGCGCCCGGCCCCTGGGCCGGCACGGCCCGGTGTGTGCCGGGCCCTCCCGCCGGTACGGGCAGGTGCTCCATGGCCCATCCCGCCCGCGCGGGCCGGTGCTCTCCCGGGCTGTTCGTCCGGGCGGTCCGGTGCTCCCCCGCTCGCCCGGCCCGGGCCGCCCGGTCCGCCGGGGTCCGCGTCCGGGCCGCCCGGTCCGCCATGAGTACGGCCGTACCCAGCGCGCCCGTGGTGGCCAGGACCGCGAGCGGTACGGCGGTGGAGCCGCCCTGTGCCTCGTGGCGGGAGACCGCGGTGACGCCGTAGGTGTGCGCCCCGAGCACGAGGGCGGCGGGGAGGGGGCCGCGGACGAACGCGACCCGTGCGGCAACGTTGTCGGCCTCGCCCCGCGGGGTCGCGGCCGTGCCGCCCCCCGCGGCCGTAGCCGTCGCCGTCGCTCCCAGCAGGAGGTCGAGGGAGCGGGCCGCGGCCATCGCCGCCGGGCCCGCCTTCGTGTGCTTCAGCCGGAGGTCGTAGGCCCAGACCGTGGCGGCCAGGCCGGTGGCGACCGCGAGCGCCGGGCGGCCGGCCCGTGCCGCGAGGGCCAGACCCGCCGCCGTCAGGAGCCCGGCCGCGCCCAGGGCGGCGGCCGGACTGACGCGGCCCGAGGGGATCGGCCGGTGCGGGCGGTCGACGGCGTCCTCCTCGCGGTCCGCCCAGTCGTTGAGCGCCATGCCCGCCTCGTACAGGCAGAGCGAGGCGCCGACCGCGAGTGCCGTGCCCCGGCCGGGACCACGGCCCACCGCCGCGGCCCCGGCCAGTGCGTCACCCGGCACGGAGAACAGCGCGGAGACCCGGAACAGTTCGCTCCAGGCCCACACCGTGTCCCCTCTCCCGCGTCCGGGGGACGGCCGGCGCCTGTCCGGTGCGGGCGCAGTCCCACCCGCACCGGACAGGCCGTCTTCGGAGGTGCGGCCCGGGGCCCTCGCGGGCGCCCGCAGGCCGGCGCCCAGCAGCGGCAGGGCCCGCAGCAGCCGCCTCACGCCATGCCCCGCAGCCGCTCGGCGAAGGCCAGCAGGGTGGCGTACTGCTCCGCGAGCGCGGCCGAGGTGCCGCCGTCCGGGTCCTTGAAGTAGAAGCCCAGCTCGGGCCGGGGCCCGCTGAGGCCCGCCTCGTGGGCGCGGGCCAGCAGCCGGGCCAGGTCCAGGACGAGCGGGGCGGCGAGGGCCGAGTCGCACCCCTGCCAGATGGTCTGGAGGATCATCCGGGAGCCGAGGAAGCCGTCGAAGGCGATGTGGTCCCAGGCCGTCTTCCACTCCCCCATCGCGGGCACGTCGTCGATGTGGACCTCGCCCTCGGGTGCGGTGCCGAAGGTGTCGGCGAGGACGCGTTCCTTGCCCGCGTTCTTGGCGGCGGCCGCCGCCGGGTCGGCCAGGGCCGCCCCGTCCCCGCCGCCCAGCAGGTTCGACCCGGACCAGGCCCGGACGGGCAGGGCGCGCTGGAGGAACATCGGGGCGAGCACGGAGCGCAGGAGCGTCTGGCCGGTCTTGCCGTCGCGTCCCGCATGGGGAAGTCCGCAGGCGGCGACGTCGTCGGCCAGCTGGGGAGAGCGCAGGCCGGTGGAGGGGGTGAAGTTGACGTAGGAGCAGCCGGCCCGGAGGGCGGCGGCCGCGTAGAGGGAGCTGGCGGGGAGCCCCGGGTCGCCGGGGCCGGGGGCGGGTTCGGTGGAGGCGACGTTGACGACGACGGTGCGGGCCAGGTCGTTGCGGTGGGCGAAGTCGGTGAGGTCGGCGGCGAACGCGGCGATGAGCTGCTGGTCGGTGCGGGTGTCGCCGGGACGGGGGCCGCCGGGGCGGATCTCGGCGTCGGCGGCGTCGAGTTCGGCGCGTACGGCGGTGGGGAGGCGGTGGGGCAGTACGCCGCCTTCGGCCAGCGCCTCGGCCCGTTTGGCGAGGGGGCAGTCCAGGGTGTCGTGGCCGCCGAAGACCAGGGAGGTCAGGGGCGGCAGCCCGGTGTCGGCGAAGGGGGGCGTCTCGGTGACCATGCCGGTGGGCGGGTGGAGGCCCGCCGCGATGGCCGCGCACCCCGCGGTGGCGGTGGTGGCGACGGAGCCGCGCGCTCCGATGAACCAGACGCCTGTCCGGTGGCCTGGGCTGTCGGCTCCACGGCGTGAACTCTCCGTGGGCGTAAGGCCTTCACGAGCGGCGTGTGCGGTCACGGGCTGCCTCCCTGGGCGATGAGGGGTGGAGGACGGCGGGCGGGGGAAGGTCGGGGTGCTCCCCCCGCCCGTCGTCGGCAGAGGCGGCCGCCCTACGTCGAGGGCAGCTCCTTCAGTTGGATGTTGCGGAAGGAAACGTGGTCGTCGGGCCCGTGGTTCTGGAGTCCGATGTAGCCGTTCTTCAGGCTGCGGGCCGGGTCGGTGTTGGTGAAGTCGTTGATCTTCGCTCCGTTGAGGAAGATCTGCAGACGTTCACCCTGGACCTTGATCTCGTAGCTGTTCCACTGCCCCGGCGGCCGCAGGACGCGGTCACGGGCCTTGATGTTGGCCGACTTGAATCCGTAGACGGCACCGGTGGTGCGGTCGGCGGAGTCGGTGGCGTCGATCTGGATCTCGTAGCCGTTGTTCACGGCCGACCAGGGGTCGTCGGACATCGGGAAGCCCACGAAGACACCGGAGTTGTCGTCACCGGCCATCTTCCAGTCCAGCTTGAGCGAGTACGCCTTCAGCTCCTTGGCCTGGTAGGTGAGCAGGCCCATGCCGCCCTCGGAGTGCAGGGCGCCGTCACTGACGGTGAACTTGCCGGGGCCGGCCTGCTTCCACCCTTCCAGCGTCTTGCCGTTGAAGAGGGGCCGGTAGTCCTTGTTCGGCTTGCAGTCGGCCTTGACCTGGCCGGTGGCGTAGCGCAGGCCGCCGGAGAGGTGCTGGCGGAAGGCCGTCTCCGCGTAGGACTCCTTGGTGTGGCCGAGTCCGGTGTAGAAGGAGCGGCCGCCCTGGTAGGTCTGGCACCAGGAGATCGGGTGGTCCCCCTTCATGTTGCCGCCGGTGTAGGTGGTCTCGTCGAGGGTGGCCAGCACCTTCGCCTGGTCACGGGGGTTGGTGCGGTAGTTGTACCACTCGTCGGTGCGCTCCCACTCCTCGTCCAGGTGCGCGGTGGCCGGATGGTCGTGGTCCTCGACGCGGACGGTGGCGGGCTGGATCTGCGGGTGGGAGTCGAAGTAGGCGCCGACGAGCCCGCCGTAGAACTCCCAGTCGTACTCGGTGTCGGCGGCCGCGTGGATGCCGACGTAACCGCCGCCGGTGGCCACGTAGTTCTCGAAGGCCTTCTGCTGGTCGGCGTTGAGGACGTCACCGGTGGTGGAGAGGAAGGCGACGGCGTCGTAGCGGGCGAGGTTGCTGGTGGTGAACTGGGCGGCGGACTCGGTGGAGTCGACCGTGATGTTGGTGTCCTTGCCGATCTCCTTCAGCGCGGCGATGCCGGCCGGGATGGAGTCATGGCGGAATCCGGCGGTCTTGGAGAAGACCAGGACGCGCTTGGCGGTCTTGTCGACGGGGGTGTTGGAGAGTTCGAAGTCGTCGATGTCGTAGAGGGCTCCGTCGCCGCCCTTGAAGACGAGGAAGAGTTCGGTCTGCTTCTTCGGTGCTCCGCGCAGCGGGATGTCGATGTCCTGGAAGGTGTCCCAGCTGCCGGTCACCGGGACCGGGCCCGAGCCGAGGATCTTGCCGGTGGGCGATCCGGTGCGGACTTCGAGGAAGCCGCCGGAACCGGCCGACGAGACACGGGCGGTGAGCTTGGTGGTGCCGGCCAGCACGTAGGTCTTGAAGGAGATCCAGTCGTCGTTGTGGATGTCCCCGACGGTCTTGCCGCCGTGGGCGCTCGCCTTGCTCGGTGTGGTGACGCCGAAGGAGTTGTCGTAGTGCTCGGCCTGCCGGTGCCGGGGCTGGAGGCGCGCCTGGTCCCGGCCGGTCAGCTTGGCCTGGCCGCCACCGCCGTTGTCGGTGTAGGTGGCCGAAATGCCGCCGTAGATGTTGGCGTTGGGGTCGTGGCCGCCTTCCATGGCGGTCTTGATGGTGCCTTCGCAGCCGTGCTCGGTGGTGATGTCGTGGCCGTGGCTGTCGTGGCCCAGGGTGAACTTGACCTCGACCTTCGTGCAGTCGATGGTCCCGTCCTCGGGATCGCTGACGTTCACCTTGAACGGGACGGAGTCACCGAACTCGAAGAGCTGGCCGTCCTCGGGGAGCACCAGTTCCACGGTCGGGGCGGTGTTGCCGACGGTGATGTGGACGCTGGCCGAGCCGGTGCGACCGGTCGGGTCCTCGGCGGTGACGGTCGCCACGTACGTGCCGTTCTTCTTGTACGTGTACGTGGGGTTGGCGGCCGTGGAGGTGCCGCCGTCACCGAAGTCCCAGGAGTACGTGAGCGGGTCGCCGTCGCCGTCGGAGGTGCCGGCGGAGGAGAACTTCACCTTCAGGGGCGCGGTCCCGGAGGTCTTGTTCGCCGAGGCCTCCGCGATGGGCGAGCGGCCTCCGGTGGCGTTCTCGATGCGGTAGAGCGCGGAGTTCTCGTCGCCGCCGAACCAGGCGAGGCCGTAGTCCAGGACGTACAGCGCCCCGTCGGGGCCGAAGGCCATGTCCATGATCTGGGTGCCGGACCACGGCACGTCGTTGATGGACTGGACGGTGCCGTCGGCGTCCTGCTCGATCCGCTTGATCCAGCGGCGGCCGAACTCACCGGCGAAGAAGTCGCCGTCGTACGCCTCGGGGAACTTGACCGGGGAGTCGAGGTCGGCGTCGTAGCGGTAGACCGGTCCGCCCATGGGGGACTCGGAGCCGGAGCCGAACTCGGGCAGCGAACCGCCGTCGTACGGGATCCAGGCGGCCTCGGCGGGCGGCAGGTCGACCAGGCCGGTGTTGTGCGGCGACTCGTTCTTCGGGTTCGCGCAGTCGAAGGCGGCGCCGGAGACCTTGGTGGCGAAGTCGTAGTCGATGTAGGGCTCGTTGTCGCCGACGCAGTAGGGCCAGCCGAAGTTGCCGGCCTTCGTCACCCGGGCGAACTCGACCTTGCCGGAGGGGCCGCGCTGGGCGTCGGCCGCGCCCGCGTCGGGGCCGTAGTCACCGACGTACACGATGCCGGTGGCCTGGTCGACGGAGAAGCGGAACGGGTTGCGGAAGCCCATCGCGTAGATCTCGGGGCGGGTCTTGTCCGTGCCGGGCTCGAAGAGGTTGCCCTCGGGGACGGTGTACGAGCCGTCCTCGGCCACCTTGATGCGCAGGATCTTGCCGCGCAGGTCGTTGGTGTTGCCGGAGGTGCGCTGGGCGTCGAACGCCGGGTTGCGGTCCGGGCGTTCGTCGATCGGGGTGAAGCCGTCGGAGGCGAAGGGGTTGGTGTCGTCGCCGGTCGAGAGGTAGAGGTTGCCGTCCTTGTCGAAGTCGATGTCACCGCCGACGTGGCAGCAGATGCCGCGCGAGGTGGGGACGTCGAGGACCTTCTTCTCGCTGGCGGTGTCGAGCGTGCCGTCCTCGTTGAGCACGAAGCGGGAGAGCCGGTTGACACCGTCGAACTTCGCGAAGTCGGCGGCGGTGCCGGTCTCCGGCGCGTCGCCGGGCGGGGTGTCCAACGGGGGTGCGTAGAAGAGGTAGATGGCCCGGTTCTCGGCGAAGTCGGGGTCGACGCCGATGCCTTGGAGGCCTTCCTCGTCGTGTGTGTACACGGGGAGGGTGCCGGAGATCCTGGTGTTGCCGGCGCTGTCGGTGATCCGCAGCTCGCCGCCGCGCGAGGTGTGCAGGACGCTGCGGTCGGGGAGGACGGCGAGCGACATGGGCTCGCCGGTCTCATCCACGCCCTTGGCGAGGGTGACCTGCTGGAAGTCCTCCGCCACCGGCGTGTCGTGGCCCGGGTGGCCGGGGTGGGCGGTGGCGCCGGGGGCGGAGCCGAGGGTCAGGGTGGCGGCGGTGAGCAGGCCGCCGGTGAAGAGCGCGAGCGCTTTGCGGACGCGGGTCCGGGCCAGGAGCCGCTTTCTGGTTCTGTGCACGTGGTCCTCCGGAGAGTGCCGGTTGTACGGGCGGATGTAGCCGTGCCGTGCCGCGCGGGGACTGCCGCGCGTGCGGCACCGGGGACGGGAGTGACCCCGGTGACGCGAGTCATGTCGTGTACACGCTGAGGACGGTAGACCTGTTCGTCCGGGACGGAAAGCCCTTGTGCAAGGGTTGGGCCGAACTTCTGCTTCCGTCAGGACAAAGAGGATTCCGGGCAGGGCGGGGCGGCCCCGGGGCACCTCGTGGAGCCCCGGGGCCGCTCCGCCGGGATCTACTCGCCGCCGCCGAAGGCCGCGTCGAAGGAGGCCGCCGGCGGGTCGAAGTCGTACCGTTTCAGGCTGGCCAGCGCTTCCGGGGCGCCGGTGAGCCGGTCCATGCCCGCGTCCTCCCACTCGACCGAGACGGGCCCCTCGTAGCCGATGGACCGGAGCATCCGGAACACGTCCTCCCAGGGCACGTCGCCGTGCCCGGCGGAGACGAAGTCCCAGCCGCGCCGGGGGTCGCCCCACGGCAGGTGGGACCCGAGGCGCCCGTTGCGGCCGTCCAGCCGCTTGCGGGCCTCCTTGCAGTCCACGTGGTAGATCCGGTCCCGGAAGTCGTAGAGGAAGCCCACCGGGTCCAGGTCCTGCCAGACGAAGTGGCTCGGGTCGAAGTTCAGCCCGAACGCGGGCCGGTGGCCGACCGCTTCGAGCGCGCGCTTGGTGGTCCAGTAGTCGTACGCGATCTCGCTCGGGTGCACCTCGTGGGCGAAGCGCACCCCCTCCGCGTCGAAGACGTCCAGGACCGGGTTCCAGCGCTCCGCGAAGTCCTCGTAGCCGCGTTCGATCATGTGCGGCGGGACCGGCGGGAACATCGCGACCAGGTGCCAGATCGAGGAGCCGGTGAACCCGACGACCGTGTCGACCCCGAAGGCGGCGGCCGCGCGCGCGGTGTCCGCGATCTCGGCGGCGGCCCGCTGCCGCACCCCTTCGGCCTCCCCGTCGCCCCAGATGCGGGCGGGCAGGATGCCCTGGTGGCGTTCGTCGATCGGATGGTCGCAGACGGCCTGTCCCACCAGGTGGTTGGAGATGGCGAAGCACTTCAGGCCGTACTTGTCGAGCAGTTGGTGCCTGCTCTTCAGATAGCCGGGGTCGGCGAGTGCCTTGTCGACCTCGAAGTGATCGCCCCAGCAGGCGAGTTCGAGCCCGTCGTAGCCGAAGTCCCGGGCGTGCTTGCAGACCTCCTCCAGAGGGAGGTCGGCCCACTGGCCGGTGAAGAGGGTGAAGGGGCGGGGCATGGGCGGGGACCTCCTAGGAGGGGACGGCGGTGTGTACGGAGTTCTTGGCGGCGCTCTCCTCGACCGCGGCGAGCACCCGCTGCACCTGGAGTCCGTCCGCGAACGAGGGCCGGGGCTCGGTGCCTTCGGCGATCGTGCGGATCACGTCACGGGCCTGGTGGACGAAGGTGTGCTCGTAGCCGAGGCCGTGGCCCGGCGGCCACCAGGCCTCCAGGTAGGGGTGTTCGGGCTCGGTGACCAGGATGCGGCGGAAGCCGGAGGTGGCGGCCGGCTCGGTGTGGTCGTGGAAGGACAGCTCGTTGAGCCGCTCCAGATCGAAGGCGAGCGAGCCCAGCTCTCCGTTGATCTCCAGCCGCAGCGCGTTCTTGCGCCCCGCCGCCATCCGGGTCGCCTCGAAGGAGGCGAGCGCCCCGGAGGCGAGGCGGCCGGTGAACAACGCGGCGTCGTCCACGGTCACTTCGCCCAGCTCGGCGGTGTCCGCGCGGCCGGAGAGCCCGGCGGACGCCCCGGCGAGCAGGGGCCGCTCCCGTACGAAGGTCTCGGCCACGGCGGAGACGCCCGTCAGCAGCTCCCCCGCCAGGTACTGGGCGAGGTCGACGATGTGCGCCCCCAGGTCGCCCAGCGCCCCCGACCCGGCGTGCTCGCGCTTGAGCCGCCAGGTGAGCGGGGAGGCCGGATCGACCAGCCAGTCCTGGAGATAGCTGGCGCGTACGTGGCGCAGGGTGCCGAGCCGGCCGTCCGCGATGAGCTGCCGGGCGTAGGTGATGGCGGGCACCTTGCGGTAGTTGAAGCCCACGATCGCCACCTGGCCCCGGGCCCTCGCCGCCTCGGCGGCCCGGACCATCGCCTCCGCCTCGGCCACCGTGTTGGCGAGCGGCTTCTCGCACAGCACGTGCTTGCCCGCCTCCAGGGCGGCGATGGCGATCTCCGCATGGCTGTCACCCGGGGTGCAGATGTCGACCAGCTGCACATCGTCCCGGGCGATCAGCGCCCGCCAGTCGGTCTCGGCGGCCGCCCAGCCGTGCCGGGCGGCCGCGGCGTCGACCTTCGCCCGGTCGCGCCCGCAGATCGCGGCGAGAGCGGGGCGCACCGGCAGGTCGAAGACGTGTCCGGCGGTACGCCACCCCTGGGAGTGGGCGGCGCCCATGAACGCGTAGCCGACCATGCCGACCCCGAGCGTCCCGAGCGCCTGCCCCGATGGCGGCGCCGGTGTCCCGGTCTGCGCTTCCGTCCCCTGCTCTTGACTACGGGCCATGCGGACTTCCTCCTCGTCGGTGTGCGGTAACGGGCCGGGGGACGCGCTCGCCGCGCCCCCCGGAGTCCCGGTCAGTTGAAGCCCGTCGGCAGGTACTGGTCGATGTTGTCCTTCGTCACCACCGCCGAGTACAGGGTCAGGGAGGTCGGGATCTCCATCTCGGAGAGGCCGCCGATGCCCTTGCCCTGGCCGAGCGCCCGGGCCAGGTCGATGGCGGACGCGGCCATCGTCGGCGGGTAGAGGACGGTCGCCTTGATGACGGAGTTGTCGGCCTTGATGGCGTCCATGGCGGACTTGGCGCCGGCGCCGCCCACCATGATGAACTCGTCGCGGCCCGCCTGCTGGATGGCGCGGAGCGCGCCCACGCCCTGGTCGTCGTCGTGGTTCCACAGGGCGTCGAACTGCTTCTGCGCCTGGAGGAGCTGGGCCATCTTCGCCTGGCCCGACTCGACGGTGAAGTCGGCAGCCTGACGGGCCACCAGCTTGATGTTGGGGTAGTTCTTCAGCGCGTCCTTGAAGCCCTGGCTGCGCTGCTTGGTGAGCTCCAGGTTGTCGATCCCGGCCAGCTCGACGACCTTGGCGTCCGCCTTGTCCTTGAGCTGTTCCCCGATGTAGTGGCCGGCGTTGAGCCCCATGCCGTAGTTGTCGCCGCCGACCCAGCAGCGGTACGCCTGCGGGGAGGCGAAGATCCGGTCCAGGTTGACGACGGGGATGCCCGCCTTCATCGCCTCCAGGCCGACCTGGGTGAGCGCCTTGCCGTCGGCGGGGAGGATGACGAGGACGTCGACCTTCTTGTTGATGAGGGTCTTGACCTGGCCGATCTGGGCGGCGGTGTCGTTGGAGCCCTCGGTGATCTCCAGCGTCACCTCGGAGTACTTCTCCGCCCGGGACTTGGCGTTGACGTTGATCGCGTTGAGCCAGCCGTGGTCGGCCTGCGGTCCGGCGAAACCGATGGTGACGGGCTTGCCCGGCTGGTCGTCGGCGGCGGGCTGGCTGTTGCCGGCCGGCTCGGCGCTCTTGGGCTCGTTGCTGGTGCAGGCGGTCAGGAGCGCGCCCGCGGAGAGGGCGGTGGCTCCGAACAGCAGCCCTCTGCGGCTGGTCTCTGGCATGGCGGTGGAACCCTTCATCCGGTGGGTGACGTACGAAGTGCGGCTCTCGGTAAGGCGGTTGGTCAGGTGTCGGCGCCACGAAGAGTGCGGCGCTGGACCAGGACGGCGGCCACGATGATGGCGCCCTTGGCGATCTGCTGGACGTCGCTCTGGAGGTTGTTGAGCGCGAAGATGTTGGTGATGGTGGTGAAGATCAGGACGCCGAGGACCGAGCCGACGATGGTGCCGCGCCCGCCGCTGAGCAGGGTGCCGCCGATGATCGCGGCGGCGATGGCGTCGAGTTCGTACAGGTTGCCGTTGGTGTTCTGGCCGGAGCCGGAGAGCACGATCAGCATGAAGGCGGCGATGCCGCAGCAGAGTCCGGAGAGGACGTAGAGGTAGAGGCGCTGGCGGCGGACGTCGATCCCGGCGAGCCGGGCCGCCTCCGCGTTGCCGCCGACGGCGACCGTGCGGCGGCCGAAGGTGGTGCGGTTGAGGATCAGCCAGCCGATGACGGTGACGGCGGCGAACATGATGACCAGCGGCGGGACCCCGAGGATGTAGGAGTCCGGCAGCCCCAGGCTCAGGACCGAATCGACGGTGACGATCTGCGTCTTGCCGTCGGTGATCATGAGGGCGAGTCCGCGCGCCGAGGCGAGCATGGCGAGCGTCGCGATGAACGGGACCATCCCCCCGTACGCGATGAGCACACCGTTCACCAGTCCGGCGGCGACGCCGACGATCACGGCGGTGAAGGCGATGCCCGCGAAGCCGTACTCCTGGGTGGCCAGGGTGGTCGCCCAGACCGAGGCGAGGGCGACCATCGCGCCGACGGAGAGGTCGATGCCGCCGCTGGTGATGACGAAGGTCATCCCGACGGTGACGACCCCGATGACGGAGGCCTGCGTCAGGATCAGCTGGAGGTTCCCGGTGTCGAGGAAGGCACCGGGTTCGGTGATCCCGCCGACCAGGACGAGGGCGGCGAGGACGCCGAGCAGGGACAGGATCCGGACGTCGAGCCGCAGTCCGAGGCCGGGCCTTGCGCCACCGGTCTTCACCGGGGGCGGGCCGGCGGGGCCGGCGGGGCCGGCGGGGGCCCCCTTCTCCGGCCCGTTGTGCTGCGCCGACGGGGCGGGCTGTGTCATGGCGTCGGGCTCCCTTCCATCACGAGGTCGAGTACGCGGTGCTCGTCCAGCTCCTGGGCGGGGGCCGTGTGCACGACCTGGCCCTCCCGGAGCACCAGCACCCGGTCGGCGAGGCCCAGGACTTCGGGCACTTCGCTGGAGACGAGCAGGACGGCGAGGCCTTCGTCGGCCAGCCGGCGGATCACGGCGTACAGCTCGGCGCGGGCGCCGACGTCGACGCCCCGGGTGGGTTCGTCGAGCAGCAGCACCCGGCAGCCGCGCAGCAGCCAGCGGGCGAGGACGGCTTTCTGCTGGTTGCCGCCGGAGAGGGTGCGGATCAGGGCGTCCGGGATGTCCGGGCGCAGGGAGAGTTCACGGGTGGCCTCCCGCGCGGACCGCCGCTCGCCGCCCCGGTCGATCCAGCCCAGCCGGGCGAACCGGGAGAGGGAGGAGACGGAGACGTTGCGGGTGACGGACTCGGTCATCAGCAGCGCCTGGGCCTTGCGCTCCTCGGGGGCGAGGCCGATCCCGGCGGCGACGGCGGCCCGGACACTGCCGGTGCGCAGCTGCCTGCCCGCGACGGTGACGGTGCCGGTGGTCGCCTTGCGGGCGCCGTAGATCGTCTCCAGGATCTCGGAGCGGCCGGAGCCGACGAGACCGGCGAGGCCGACGATCTCACCGGGCCGCAGTTCGAGGTCGACGGGCGCGAACTCCCCCTCGCGGGAGAGCCCTTGGACCCGGAGGACGGGTTCGGCGGTGGGCGCGGCGGCCTCGGCCGGGCGGGGCGGGAAGACGTACTCGACATCGCGGCCGGTCATCATGGCAACGATGTCGCGTGTCGGCGTCTCTGCTGCGGGGAGCCCGACCGCGACCGCCCGGCCGTCCTTCAGCACGGTGACCCGGTCGCCGATGCGGCGGATCTCCTCCAGGCGGTGGGAGATGTAGACGACGGCGACCCCGTCGGCGGTGAGGCCGTCGACGATGCGGAAGAGGTTGTCGACCTCGTCGGGGTCGAGTGCGGCGGAGGGCTCGTCCATCACGATGAGCCGGACGTCGTGGGAGAGCGCCCGCGCCATGGAGACGATCTGCTGCTGGGCGGCGGAGAGCTGCCCGACGGGACGGGCGGGGTCGATCTCCGGGTGGCCGAGCCGGGCCAGCAGCGCCTTCGCGGCGAGGCGCCCCTCCCCCGTACGGACGATGAAGCCCGCGCTGGTCGGTTCGTGGCCGAGGAAGACGTTCTCCGCGACCGACAGCCCTTCCACCAGGTCGAGTTCCTGGTAGATCGTGGCGATTCCCAGGCGCATGGCGGCGATCGGGGACTTGAGCCGGACGGCTTCGCCGCGCCAGGTGATCTCACCGTCGTCCGGCTGGTGGGCTCCGGCGAGCACCTTGATCAGGGTGGACTTGCCCGCTCCGTTCTGGCCGAGGAGGCAGTGGACCTCGCCGGCCTGGACCTCGAGGTCGACGCCGTCCAGGGCGCGTACGCCGGGGAAGGACTTGGTGATGCCGGACATGGTGAGCAGGGGTGGTTCTGGTGCCATGACGAATCCCCTCGGCGGATGGGGTCTCCCCCGGCCGCCGGCTGGTGCCGGGCGTGCGGGGAGGGGCCGGTGAGCGGGCGGGGCGCGCAGCGCGGGCGGTGCCGTGGAGCCGGCGGCACTGCGAGCGGCTGCTGCTGACGGGGTACGTGACGCGTACCTGACCAGTGCGGTGGTGCGTACGGTGACGGGTGCGGGGTACTGGGGGTGGCGCGGGGCGCCGGGGTGGTGGCTGGGGCGGTGCTGGGCGTGGGGTGCTCGGTGGGGCGGTGCCGGGTGTGGTGCCGGCGTGGGGTGCTCGGGCGGGCCGGGGCCCGGTGCGGTCAGGCCGGGGAGAAGAGGTGGTCGCTGATGAGGCGGGCCGCGCCGATCACTCCGGCGGTGGGACCCAACTCACCCAGCACGATGGGGAGGTTGCCGGTGGCCAGGGGCAGGGACTGCCGGTAGACCTGGGTGCGGACACTGGCGAGGAGGTTGTGACCGAGGCCGGTGACCCCGCCGCCGATCACCACCAGACCGGGATTGAAGAAGCTCACGAGGCTCGCGATGACCTGGCCGAGCCGGTTGCCGCCTTCGCGGATGAGGTCGAGCGCCGCCGCGTCCCCGGCCGCCGCGGCGGCGGCCACGTCGGCGGCGGTGAGGCGGCCGGCCGCCTCCAGTCGGGCGGCCAGCTCGGGCGAGCGGCCCTCACGGGCGGCGTCCTCCGCGTCGCGGGCCAGGGCGGCCCCGCTGAAGTGGGCTTCCAGGCAGCCCTTGTTGCCGCAGGCGCAGGGACGGCCGTCCGGGTCCACCTGGATGTGCCCGATGTCCCCGGCACTGCCCGTCGTCCCCCGGTAGACCTCACCGCCGACGACGATCCCGCAGCCGATCCCCGTACCGATCTTGACGCAGAGGAAGTCGCCCACGGAACGGGCGACGCCCGCGTGCTGCTCCCCCATCGCCATGAGGTTCACGTCGTTGTCGACCATGACCGGGCAGCCCAGGTCCTGGCTGAGCGCCTCACGGACCGGGAACCCGTCCCAGCCGGGCATGATCGGCGGTGCGACCGGCACGCCTTCGGGGAAGCGGACGGGGCCGGGGACCCCGATGCCCGCGCCGTCGAACCCCTCGGCGAGGCCGGAGGCGCGGAGCTTGGCCGCCATCGCCAGGACCTGCTCGAAGACGGCGACGGGCCCCTCGCGTACGTCCATCGGCTGGTTGAGATGCCCCAGGACCTCCAACTCCGCGTTGGTGACGGCGACATCGATGGAAGTGGCCCCGATATCGACCCCGAGGAACCGCAGTTCGGGGGCGAGCCGGATGTTGTGCGAGCGGCGCCCGCCACGGGATGCGGCGAGTCCGTCGGCCACCACGAGACCGGTCTCCAGCAGCCGGTCCACCTCGACGGCGAGCTTGGAGCGCGAGAGTTCGACCTGATCGCCCAGCTGGGCACGGGAGTTGGGGCCCCCGTCGCGCAGCAGCCGGAGCAGCCGTGCCTGATGCGCGTTCGCGGGTCGTGCCGTCATGCGTCTCACGCGTCCCTCCCCGCCACATCCGGCCAGTCCGTCGGGCTTTCGAGGGGAACGTAGCAGCGCTTTCCCGGAGGGGGAAGAAGTTGCGCAGGAATCCGCCCCAACTTTCTCCACACTGAGGACAAAGCCGGGGCGGGGGCGTCGGCGACAGGCGGGGCGGGGAGCCCGGGGGCGGGCGGAGCGGTCAGGGATGCGCCCCGGGAGAGGGGCCGGAGAGGTAGGCGTCGGGAGAGGTCAGGGGCGCACGCCAGGGGCGGTCGGGACAGTCAGGGGCGTACGCCGGGGGTGGTCGAGGACGGTCAGGGGCGGTCAGCGGCGTACGTCAGGGGCAGTCAGGACAGTCAGGGGCGGTCAGGGGCGGTCAGGGGCAGCGGATGACCTGTCCGGCGTACGAGAGGTTCCCGCCGAAGCCGAAGAGCAGCACCGGCGCCCCGGCGGCGATCTCGCCGCGCTCGACGAGCTTGGAGAGCGCCATCGGGATGGAGGCGGCGGAGGTGTTGCCGGAGTCGACCACGTCCCGCGCGATGACCGCGTTGACCGCGCCGATCTTCCGGGCCACCGGCTCGATGATCCGCAGGTTGGCCTGGTGCAGGACGACGGCGGCCAGCTCCTCCGGGGCGACCCCGGCCTTCTCGCAGACCTGGCGGGCGATGGGGGGCAGCTGGGTGGTGGCCCAGCGGTAGACGGACTGGCCCTCCTGCGCGAAGCGCGGCGGCGTCCCCTCGATCCGTACGGCGTTGCCCATCTCCGGCACCGACCCCCACAGCACCGGTCCGATCCCCGGGCCGCCGGGCGTGTCGGGGGCGGACGGGTCGGCGGTGACGACGGCGGCGCCCGCGCCGTCGCCGAGCAGGACGCAGGTGGAGCGGTCGGTCCAGTCGGCGATGTCGCCCATCTTGTCGGCCCCGATGACCAGCGCGCGGGTCGCCGCCCCGGCCCGGATCGTGTGGTCGGCCATGGCCAGGGCGTGGGTGAAGCCCGAACAGACGACGTTGATGTCCAGCACGGCCGGCGACCCCATGGAGAGCCGGGCCGCGACCCGGGCCGCCATGCTCGGGGAGCGGTCGATGGCGGTGGAGGTGGCCACCAGGACCAGATCGATGTCGGAGGGCTGGAGACCCGCCGACGCCAGCGCCTTCGCACCGGCGTGCGCGGCCAGCTCGTCGACCGGCTCGTCGGGGCCGCCCACGTGCCGGGTCTTGATCCCGACCCGGCTCGTGATCCACTCGTCGCTCGTGTCGACCATGGCCGCCAGGTCGTCGTTGGTGAGCACCTTGGCGGGCTGGTAGTGGCCGAGCGCCACGACACGTGAGCCGGTCATACGGGTTCCCATCGTTGCGTAGGGCAGGAATCACCCAGTCTTGGTGGCTACCGCCCGGTACGAGGGCACGTGATCCCACAGGAATCCGGCCCGCGCGTTGGAGCATTGACAACACTCCCGCGCCCGTGCTGGGACGCTTTCCTCCGTTACGGGAGGGGCGCGCCCCGGCCATGGGAGGGTTCGCGTTCCGGCCACGTCGGCGTCCCGCCCCCGTCCTGCGACAGGGTGACGCGGGTGCAGGACAATGGCGGGGCCGGGCTTCGCCCCCACCCACGGCCGGGGCTCCGCGCACCGCATGGTCACCGACAGAATCGGGTTCAGCCTCATGGGACGGGTCACCGAGCGCCGCCGCACCCTCCGCATCCGGGACGGTGCCGTCTCCTCCCGCGCCGACACGCTCGTGGCGGAGGAGCCCCTGGAGATCCGGCTCAACGGGAAACCGCTGGCCATCACCATGCGCACCCCCGGTGACGACTTCGCGCTGGCCGCCGGGTTCCTGGTCAGCGAGGGCGTGATCGCCGGCGGGGACGAGGTGCGGTCGATCGTCTACTGCGCCGGGGCGACCGCGGACGGGGTGAACACGTACAACGTGGTGGACGTGCAGCTCGCCCCCGGTGTCGTCGTGCCCGACATCACGCTGGAGCGGAACGTCTACACCACCTCCTCGTGCGGCCTGTGCGGCAAGGCCAGCCTGGACGCGGTCCGGACGAGCACCCGCCATCCGGTCGGTGAGGCTCCGCCGGTCCGCCTCACGCCCGCGCTGCTCGCCGCCCTCCCGGACCGGCTGCGGGCCGCGCAGAAGGTCTTCGACCGGACCGGCGGGCTGCACGCGGCGGCCCTCTTCTCCGAGGCGGGCGAACTGCTGGACGTGCGGGAGGACGTGGGGCGGCACAACGCGGTCGACAAGCTGGTGGGGCGGGCGCTGACGGACGGCCGGCTGCCGCTGTCGCGGGCGGTCCTGCTGGTCTCGGGGCGGGCCTCGTTCGAGCTGGCCCAGAAGGCGGTGATGGCCGGGATCCCGGTGCTCGCCGCGGTCTCGGCGCCGTCCTCGCTGGCGGTGGACCTGGCGGCGGAGAGCGGGCTGACGCTGGTGGGATTCCTGCGGGGCGGGTCGATGAACGTGTACGCGGGTGAGCACCGGATCGCGCTGGAGGCGGAGGCCGGGCGGGACTGAGGCCCCCGACCGGGGCTCCGCCCCACGTCCCGTCCTCCGTACGCGAGGAACCTCCGTACGGGAGGGACCTCCGTACGGGAGGGACCTCCGTCTCAGGGGGCGGCGGCCGGTGCGGGTTCCCGGTGCCGCGGCCGCTCCTCGGGCCGCTCCGGGTCGCGCGAGCGGCGTTTGGCGATGACCGCGCAGACCATCAGCTGCATCTGGTGGAAGAGCATCAGCGGCAGGACGGCGAGGCTCGCGTGCGCCCCGAAGAGCACGCTCGCCATCGGCAGCCCCGCCGCCAGGCTCTTCTTCGACCCGGCGAACTGGATGGCGATCCGGTCCGCCCGGTCGAAGCCGAGCCGCCGCGCCCCGTACCAGGTCAGGGCGAGCATCACGGCCAGCAGGACCGCCTCGGCGGCGAGCAGGGCGCCGAGCCGGGCGGGGGTGACCTGGCTCCAGACTCCGGCGACCATGCCCTCGCTGAACGCGGTGTAGACGACCAGCAGGATCGAGCCCCGGTCCACCAGCCCCAGCACCTTCTTGTGCCGGGTGAGGAAACCGCCGACCCAGCGGCGCAGGATCTGCCCCGCGAGGAACGGCACGAGCAGCTGGACCACGATCTTCAGCAGCGAGTCGGCCGAGAGACCGCCGCCCGCGGAGCCGAGGAGGAGCGCGGCCAGCAGCGGGGTGAGGAGGATCCCGGCGAGGCTGGAGAAGGACCCGGCGCAGATCGCGGCGGGCACGTTGCCCCGGGCGATCGAGGTGAAGGCGATCGAGGACTGGATCGTCGAGGGTACGAGGCAGAGGAAGAGGAAGCCCGCCTGGAGTTCGGGCGTCAGGACGTACGGCACCAGTCCCCCGCTCGCCAGCCCCAGCAGCGGGAACACCAGGAACGTGCAGGCCAGGACGGTGAGGTGGAGCCGCCAGTGCTTCAGCCCGTCGAGCGCCTCGGCCGTGGAGAGCCGGGCCCCGTAGAGGAAGAAGAGCAGGGCGACCGCCCCGGTGGAGGCCCCGCCCGCCACCTCGGCCGCGGTGCCGCGCGCGGGGAGCAGGGCGGCGACGACGACCGTGCCGACGAGCGCCAGGATGTAGGCGTCGACCGGCAGCCAGGACGGCAGGGCGAGGGTGCGGCGGCGGGTCATGTGCTCCTGCGGCTTCTCTGCGGGGGGGGGGGCGGCTGTGGCTTCTCGGGGTCGTCGACGGGCAATTCGGGGCTGCGGCTTTCGGGGTCGTCGGCGGGTGATCGGCGGCTACGGCTTCTCGGGGCCGTCGGCCGCCGCGTTCTCCGAAGCGCGTGGGCGGCTCCGGGGTTCCGGACGCGCCCCACCATCCTGCCCCTCGCCCGGCGATCGGGAATCCCTCATACCGCTCTGACTGTCATCACGTATCGCGATGAAGCGCGCTAGCGTGGACCCGTGGAAACCTCCTACGACCCGGTCCAGCTCCGCACCTTCCTCGCCGTCGCCCAGACCCTGAGCTTCACCCAGGCCGCCCGCCGGCTCGGGATCCGCCAGTCCACGGTCAGCCAGCAGGTGCGGCGGCTGGAGGAGGCGGCCGGGCGGCAGCTGTTCGCCCGGGACACCCACCGGGTCGACCTGACCGAGGACGGCGAGGCCATGCTCGGCTTCGCGAGGACGATCCTGCGGGCGCACGAGCGTGCCGCGGCCTTCTTCGCGGGCACCCGGCTGCGCGGCCGGCTCCGCTTCGGGGCCTCCGAGGACTTCGTGCTGACCCGGCTGCCGGAGATCCTGGAGGCCTTCCGGCGCGACCACCCGGACGTCGAACTGGAACTCACGGTGGAGCTGTCCGGAACCCTGCACCGGCAGCTGGAGGCGGGCCGGCTGGACCTGGTGCTGGCCAAGCGGAGGACCGGGGACAGCCATGGCGAGCTGGTCTGGCAGGACGCGCTGGACTGGATCGGCGCCCCGCGGCTGCGGATCGACCCGGAACGTCCGGTGCCGCTCATCGTCTTCCCGCCGCCCGGCATCACCCGGGCCCGGGCCCTGGAGGTGCTGGAGGAGCACGGCCGGTCCTGGCGGATCGCCTGTACGAGCACGAGCCTGAGCGCCCTGGTCGCGGCGGCGCGGGCGGGGCTCGGCGTGATGGTGCACTCGCGGGGGCTGATCCCACCGGGGCTCGTACCGGTTCCGGCCCGGGCCGGGCTTCCGGAGCCGGGCGGCGTGGACTTCGTCCTGCTCCACGGGGACCGGCGGGGCGCGGCCCAGGAGGCGGCGGACGCGCTGGCCGGGGCGATCCTGGCGGGCGGTGACCGGCTGCACCGGGGCCTTCGCGGCCGGGAGTGACGTCCGGGGGCGCGGACGGAGTGCCGCCGGGAGTCGGATTCGGTGGAGATTTGGCCGCGAGCCGCTTACGCCGCCGTCAGAAGTCCGCCCGGGCGTTGCCCATCTGGCCGGATTTCGACGGTTGACCTCGGTGAATGCCACGTTTTACGTGGGGTTCGGCCACTCCCGCCGGGCCCCCGGTTGGGGTAGCGTCGCGGCGCTGTGCGGAGCGCCCGGAGGAGCAGGTCATTGCGTGAATTCACGGTCCCACCGCTGGCCGCGCCGCCGCTGGTGGGCGGTCTGGCCGACGCGGTCTTCGACCACGCGGAGGACGATCCGCAGCGGATCGCGTTCGGCCGCAAGGACGCGGCCGGACAGTGGCGGGACGTGACGTCGGAGGCGTTCCGCGACGAGGTACTGGCCCTGGCCAAGGGGCTGATCGCCCATGGGGTCCGGTTCGGCGACCGGGTCGCGCTCATGTCCCGTACCCGCTACGAGTGGACGCTCTTCGACTTCGCGCTCTGGTCGGTGGGCGCCCAGTCGGTGCCGATATACCCGACCTCCTCCGCCGAGCAGGTCCTCTGGATACTGCACGACGCCGAAGCGGTGGCGGTGATGGTCGAGCACGAGGACCACGCGATGACGGTGGGCTCGGTGATCGACCGGCTGCCGCGGCTGCAGCGGCTGTGGCAGCTGGACGCGGGCGCGGTGGGCGAGCTGCTCGACGCGGGGACGGCGGTCGACGACGAGGTGGTGCACCGGCACCGGCGGGCGGTGACGCCCGAGTCCGTGGCGACGGTGATCTACACCTCGGGCACGACGGGCCGCCCCAAGGGGTGCGTGATCACGCATGCGGGCTTCATGTTCGAGAGCGACACGATGGCCGCCCGCTGGGAGCCGGTGTTCCACTCCCGGCCCGGCGACGAGGCGGCCACGCTGCTCTTCCTCCCGCTGGCGCACGTCTTCGGCCGGATGGTGGAGGTCGCGGCGGTACGCGGACGGGTCCGGCTCGGCCACCAGCCGGAACTGTCGGCGAACGCGCTGATGCCGGACCTGATGACGTTCCGGCCCACCTTCATCCTGGCGGTGCCGTACATCTTCGAGAAGGTCTTCAACGGTGCCCGGCGCAAGGCCGAGGCGGAGGGCAGGGCCGGGCCGTTCGACAAGGCCGTGGACATCGCGGTGAAGTACGCGGAGGCGCTGGAGCTGAGGGCCTTCGGCCTCGGCCCCGGGCCGTCGGCGGGGCTGCGGGTGCAGCACCAGTTCTTCGACAAGGTGGTCTACAAGAAGGTCCGCGACGCGATGGGCGGCCGGGTGCGGCACGCGATGTCGGGCGGCTCGGGCATGAACCGCCGGCTCGGCCTGTTCTTCGCGGGGGCCGGGGTGACCGTCTTCGAGGGGTACGGGCTGACGGAGTCGACCGCGGCCGCCACCGCCAACCCGCCCGAGCGCACCCGGTACGGCACGGTCGGGCAGCCCGTCCCCGGCACGTCGGTGCACATCGCGGACGACGGCGAGGTGTGGCTGCACGGCCCGAACGTCTTCTCCGGCTATCTGAACGATCCGGCGGCGACCCGGGCCGCGCTCCAGGACGGCTGGCTGGCCACCGGGGACCTGGGCGCGCTGGACGAGGACGGCTACCTCACGATCACCGGGCGGAAGAAGGAGATCCTGGTGACGTCGGGCGGCAAGAGCGTCTCCCCGGCCGGCCTGGAGGAGCGCGTCCGGGCGCATCCCCTGGTCGCCCAGTGCATCGTCGTCGGCAACGACCGCCCGTACATCGCGGCGCTCGTCACCCTCGACCAGGAGTCCGTGGACCACTGGCTCGCCATGCAGGGCCGCCCTCCGCTCCCGCCCGCCGACCTGGTGCGCGACCCGGACCTGGAGATGGAGGTCCGCCGGGCGGTGGTGGCCGCCAACACGGCGGTGTCGCAGGCCGAGTCCATCCGTACGTTCCGGATCCTGGCCCATCCGTTCACCGAGGAGCTGGGGCTGCTGACCCCCTCGCTGAAGCTGAAGCGCAAGGCCATCGAGGCGGCGTACGGCGTCGAGGTCGACGCGCTCTACCACTGACGGCGGACGCGCCCCACCGCTGACGGCACGCCCCCTCCGGACCGTTCCGGACCATTCCGGATCATGGAACGGGAATGCCCCGGCGCGCCCGCTCGTTGTCGTAGGGAGTACCCAAACCGACGACGTAAAGGATCGACCGCTCGTGAGCCAGGTCCCCTCCATCACCCTCAACAACGGCCTCGACATGCCGCAGCTCGGTTTCGGTGTCTGGCAGGTGCCGGACGACGAGGCGGCGAAGGCGGTCGCGAAGGCCATCGAGTCCGGGTACCGGTCCATCGACACCGCCGCGATCTACGAGAACGAGACGGGCACCGGCAAGGCCGTCGCCGCCTCCGGTGTCGCCCGCGACGAGCTGTTCATCACCACGAAGCTGTGGAACAGCGAGCACGGGTACGACAGCACGCTGCGCGCCTTCGACGCCTCGCTCGACAAGCTCGGCCTGGACTACGTCGACCTGTATCTGATCCACTGGCCGGTCCCGGCCAAGGACGCCGCCACCGACACGTACCGCGCGTTCGAGAAGATCTACGCCGACGGCCGCGCCAAGGCCATCGGTGTGTCGAACTTCCGGCCCGAGCACCTGAAGCGGCTGCTGGACGAGACCTCGGTGGTCCCCGTCCTCAACCAGATCGAGCTGCACCCGCAGTTCCAGCAGGCCGAGGCGCGCGCCTTCCACGCCGAGCACTCCATCGCCACCGAGGCCTGGTCGCCGCTGGGCCAGGGCAAGGGCCTCCTGGAGGTGCCGACGGTCGTCGCCATCGCCCGGAAGCACGGCCGTACGCCGGCCCAGGTGGTCCTGCGCTGGCATCTGCAGACCGGGAACATCGTGATCCCGAAGTCCGTGACCCCGTCGCGGATCGAGGAGAACATCGACGTGTTCGGCTTCGAGCTGGACGCCGACGACCTCGCCGCCTTCGCGGCCCTGGACGAGGGCAAGCGCCTCGGCCCGGACCCGGCGGAGTTCAACGTCGGCGCCTGAGCACCGGGCGCCCCGGCGCCCCCACCGTCACGGCGGTGGGGGCGCCGTCGTCGGTCCGCGGCCCCGCACCACATCGGCCCCACGTCCCGGGAGTGAACAGAGCATGAGCAGCGATCCGGCGCCCGTCGTCGAGGCGGGCACCTACCGGCTGCGCAATGTCGGCAGCGGCCTGGTGCTGGAGGTGTACGGAGCCGCCAAGGGCAGTGGGGCCCGGGTGCAGCAGGGCCGGGAGGAGGCCGGGGACGCGACCCACCAGCGGTGGCGGCTCTCCCCGGTCCACGAGGGCGCGTCCCTCTACCACCTGGTCAACGCGCACAGCGACAAGCGGCTGGACGTGGCGGGCGCCGACACGGCGAACGGTGTCCGCATCCAGCAGTGGAAGGCCAACAACTTCGGCGCCCAGGAGTGGCTGATCGAGCAGCATCCGGAGGCGCCGGGGACGGTGACGCTGGTGAGCTTCATCAGCGGGCTCGTCATGGAGGTCGCGGACGGCTCCACCGAGGAGGGCGGGACGGTCCAGCAGTGGGAGGACACCGACTCCCCCTTCCAGTGGTGGCGGCTGGAGCCGGTGTCCTCCTGACCGGGCCCCGGCGGGGGTCAGTCCCGGCGGCCGAGGTGGACCGTGCGGGCGGTGAGCAGATAGACGTCCGGCCGCTGGTGGACGCCTTCGGGGTCCTCGGGGTCCAGCAGCCGTTCCAGTACGGCGCGGTCCTCGGCGTCGAGGAGTTCACCGAAGACCTCGTACTCCCGGGTCAGCTTGGCGATCACATGCTCGCGGGCGGGCGCGGAGAGCGGGGCCGGCAGGTCGAGCAGGAAGCTGCGGGTGCCCTGCGGGGCCAGCCCGACCGCCGCGATCAGGGCGCTCCAGTCCTCCGCCTCGCGCTTGCTGTCCGGGAGTTCGGTCCGCATCCGGTCGAACCGGGCGGCGGAGGCGGCGTCCAGCCGGGCCTCCAGGCCGGGCCGCCCGATGCCGATGTCCCGGGGCAGCCGCCGGGTGGGCAGCCCGCCCTCCAGGAGGGCCACCGTCCCGCCGGGGCGCAGGAGTTCCGCGAATCCGGCGAGGGCAGCGCGCTGATCACCCATGTGGTGCAGGGAGTTACCGGCCCAGATGAGATCGGCCTCGCCCAACCGGCCCGCGTCCTGAGGGAGTTCGGCCTTCACCGTACGGAACCGGTCGCTCACGCCGAGCCGCCGGGCACGGTCCGCCGCCCGCTCCAGCAGGGCGGGCGTGGGGTCCACGGCGACGACCTCGGCCTCGGGGAACACCTCGGCCAGCAGACAGGTGACGACACCGGGACCGCTGCCGATGTCCAGCACCCGGCGCACCTTCGGCGCGGTCGGCAGGGCGGCGATCCAGCGGGCGGCCTCCTCGTACGGGCCGCTGTTCAGCTCGGCCTCCTGCTCCAGCATCGGGCCCATGACGTCCCAGTCGAACTCCGTACCGGCGCCCGCGGCACCGGAGCCGTGCGTGTGCGTGTGCGAGTGACCGGCGCCGTGGGAGTGGGGGTGCGGGTCCTGGTGGCCGTCTCCGGCGTGGCTGCTGTTCATGGCGCCACCCTCGCCGCGGGTCAGCGCCCGGGCAAGTTCTGTTGCCGTCCCGGCAAGTCGGCGCGGCGCTCCTGCGGCCGTGGCGGCCGGAAGCCGCGGCGCACGGCTGAACGGGAGTGGAGCCCTCCGGTATCTGCGGGTCGGAGGGTACACCCTCGGTACGCCCCGGGAACATTGCTGCGACAGAAGCCTGACCGACATATTGCCGAGGCGGTCCGGTGGCCATAACTTGCCATTATGGAGCTGGAGTTGCGCCATCTCAGAACCGTCCGTGCCATCGCCGACACCGGCAGCCTCACCAAGGCGGCCGCCACGCTGGGCCTCGCCCAGCCCGCGCTCAGCGCCCAGCTGCGGCGGATCGAGAAGGCCCTGGGCGGCACGCTCTTCGAGCGTGACCACACGGGAGCCCGCGCCACTCCGCTCGGTGAACTCGTGCTGGAGCGGGCCCGTGTGGTGCTGCCCGCGGTGAGCGAACTCCAGGCGGAGGCGGTGCGGTTCGCCAACGCCACCGGGCCGCTGGAGCGGTTCCGGCTCGGCGGTACGCACGGCCCGCTGCTCGGCGGCCTGGTCGACCGGATCGCCACGGCGAACCCGGCGGCGCCGGTCTCGACGTACACCTCGTGGTCGGTGGACGAGATCGCCGCCCTGACCATCGACGGACGGCTGGACTTCGCGCTGATCGGCACGTGCGGCGAGAGCCCGCCGCCGCTGGCCGAGCGGCTGGTCTGGGAGGTGGTGGGGGTGGATCCGGTCTTCGTGATGCTGCCCGAGGACCACCCGCTGGCCGGGGAGAGGGAGCTGGAACTCGCCGCGCTGGCCGACCAGTGCTGGGCGGACGTTCCCGGCGACGGCTGTTTCGCGGACTGTTTCGCCACGGCCTGCGCCCGGGCGGGGTTCACCCCGGTGTCGGTCTACGAGACGGACACCTCGTCCGTCGTCCATCTGGTGCAGGTCGGGCGGGCGATCGGGCTCTGCCGGGCCACGTTCCCGCCGGTCCCCGGCCTGGTGACCCGGCCGCTCGCCGGTGCGCCGCTCAGCTGGCGCCATCTGCTGGGCTGGCACCCGCACTCCCCCGCCGCGGACGCCGCGGCGGCGACGGTGGCGGGCCAGACCCGGACGGCCTACGCGGAAGCCGTGTCGCGCAGCCCCAGCTACGCGCGGTGGCTGGCGGAGAACCCGCGGTTCGGGCTGGTCAGCTGAGAGCCGGGGCCGCCGGGCTCCGGCGTAAGCGGACGCCTCCCGGCCCCCGCCCCGTCCCCGTACGCCCGCGCGTCACACCGCTCCGTGGTCCGGTGCGGCAGCCGTGACCCGGGTGGCCAGTTCGACATCCTTCTCGGTGACCGCGCCGCCCGCGTCGTGCGTGTGGACGGCCAGGGCGACGGTGTTGTAGCCGAGCGTCAGCTCGGAGTGGTGGTTCAGCTCGTCCTGGATCCGCGCGATGTGCATGGTCAGCGCGGCGGCGGCGAGGTGGGAGGGCAGCCGGTAGGTCCGGGTGATCCGGTCGCCCTCCAGCGCCCAGCCGGGCAGCGACTCCAGCCGGTGTTCGGTCTCGGTCCTCGACAGCGGTTCGGCGGACATGGAGCGGCTCCCACGGGTCTCGGACGTCGGCGGTCCCGGATGCCGGTCTGCAACCGGCCGTCCGACGTTACGGTCTTCCCATGACCACTCTCTCCCCCGACACGGGCGTGGGGCCACTGCTGCGCGGCTGGCGGGAGCTGCGGCGGATCAGCCAGCTGGATCTGGCGCTCCGCGCGGACTCCTCGGCCCGCCACATCTCCTTCGTCGAGACGGGCCGCTCCCGCCCGAGCGAGGAGATGATCCTGCGGCTGGCCGACCACCTGGACATCCCCGTACGGGAACGCAGCGCCCTGCTGGTGATCGCCGGTTACGCGCCCCGCTACCCGCAGACCCCGCTCGACGACCCCGCGATGGCGCCGGTGCGCGAGGGGCTGGACCGGCTGCTCGCGGGGTACGAGCCGTATCCGGCGCTCGTCGTCGACGGCAGGTACGACGTGGTGGCGGCCAACCGGGGCATCGCGCTGCTCATGGAGGGGATCGCGGAGGAACTGCTCGTCCCGCCGCTCAACGCCATGCGGATCACCCTCCACCCGGCGGGGCTCGCACCGCGCATCCTGAACCTGCCGGAGTGGCGGGCGGATCTGCTGGCGCAGATGGAGCGGCAGATCGCGCTCGTACGGTCGCCCGAACTGCGGACGCTGTACGAGGAGGTGGCCGCGTATCCGGTGGAGGGCCGGGGAGCGGAGGCCGGGGGCGGGACCGGCGGCGGGACCGGCGGCGGGACCGGCGGCGGCACCGGGGCCAGGGACGGGGGCGGCGGGGACGAGACGGAAGCAGGCGACCGGGGCCGGGAGCGTACGCCGTCGTTCGCCCTGCCCCTGGTGATCGAGCACGGCGGCCGGGTGCTGTCGTTCATCGCCTCGATCGCGACGTTCAACACCCCGATGGACGTGACCGTGGCGGAGCTGGCCGTCGAGACGTTCCTGCCCGCCGACCGGGAGACCGCGGCCTATCTGCGCGAGCGGCTCGCGTAACCGTACGCGCCGCGCCCGTGCGTCCCCTGCCGTGACAGCCACGGCAGGGGACGCACGGCAGGGGACGCACGGGCGGAACGGAGGCCTGCGGGATCAGACGCGGGCCCCGTTGTCCGCCGGATCACGGCGGGGTGCGCGGGCGCGCCCCGACCTGGAGGACTTCCCCGGTGTGGGCGGGGGTGCGCTGGTGGTGCGTTCCAGGGCGAGCGCGGCCGGTACGGCGGTGAAGACCGAGGACCAGGTGCCCACGACGATGCCGATGAGCAGGGCCAGCGCGAAGTCGGTCAGCGAGTCGCCGCCCAGCACCGCGAGGGCGACCAGGATCATGAGGGCGCCCATGCCGGTGTTGACCGTGCGGGGAACGGTCTGGAGGACCGCCCGGTTGGAGATCGCGGCCAGGGGTGTCTTCCGGTTCCTGCCCCACAGCTCCCGCACCCGGTCGAAGACCACCACCGAGTCGTTGACCGAGTAGCCGATGACGGTGAGCAGGGCGGCCAGGAAGATGCCGTCCACGGGCCGCCCCAGCCAGGCGAAGGCCCCCACCACGATGATCACGTCGTGCACCATCCCGGCCACCGACCCCACCGCGAAGGTCCAGCGGAACCGGACCGCCAGATAGGCCAGCTGCACGAGCACGGCGACGCCCAGGGCGATCAGCGCGTTGCGCCGGAGTTCGTCGCCGAGGCTCGGGCCGATCAGCTCGTCCCGTACCTTCGTCGTCTCACCGCCCTCGGTGGCCAGCGCCTCCCGCAGGGCGTGTTCCCCGTCGTTGTCGAGCTTTCCGGTGCGTACGGAGATGTCGCCGTCGCCCGCCGTGGTGATCTCGGCGTCACCGAAGCCCGCGGCGGCGAGCGTGGAGCGGGCGGTCTCGACGTCGACCGGGCGGCTGGTGGAGTACTCCACGAGCCGGCCCCCGGTGAACTCGACGCCGAGGTCGATCCCGCGCACCACGATCCCCGCCACCGCGACGGCGACCAGGGCGGTGGAGACGACGAGCCAGCGGACCGGCCTGCGGAAGAGCTGCGGGTCCTTGCGGATGAGCCAGGTCCGTACGCTGCCGGGGCGCGCGATGCCGTTGACGCCCCGGTAGTCGCTGACGAAGCGGGAGCCCGCAGCGATCTCGGTGAGCGCGCGGGCGATGACCAGCGCGGAGAACATCGAGGCGATGACACCGATGGCGAGGGTGACGCCGAAGCCCTTCACCGGGCCCGAGCCCAGGAAGAACAGCAGCCCGGCGGCGAGGAGCGTGGTGATGTTCGAGTCGGCCACGGCGCTGAACGCCTTCTGGAAGCCGGTGGTCAGCGCCGAGCGCAGAGAACGTGTCGGCTGGGCCTGACACTCCTCTCTGGCCCGTTCGAAGACAAGGACGTTCGCGTCGACCGCCATCCCGATCGCCAGGACGAACCCGGCGAGGCCGGGCAGCGTGAGCGTGACGCCGAGGCCGACGAGCGCGGCGTACGAGATCACTCCGTACGCGGCGAGGGCGACGGCGGCCAGGGCGCCGAAGAGCCGGTAGACGAGGGTGATGAAGAGCGCGGTGGCGGCGGCGCCGATGAGCGCCGCCTGCGTGCTGGCGTCGATGGCCTGCGCGCCGAGCGTCGGGCCGACGGTCCGCTGTTCCACGATCTCGACGGGGACGGGCAGGGCGCCGCCCTTGATCAGCAGGGCCAGGTCACGGGCCTCCTTGGCGGTGAAGGAGCCGGTGATCTGGGTGCCGCCGGAGGGCAGTCCGGCCTGGCAGCCGACCGAGGGGTCGACCTGGGGCGAGGAGATGACCTTCTCGTCGAGGACGATCGCGACGCGCCGGCGCTCGTCCCCGGCGGGGTGGCAGGCGGCCTCACCGGTGAGCTTCGTCCAGTCCTTGCCCGCGTCCTTGTGGAAGTCGAGCTTCACCGTCCAGCCCGCGGCCTGCTGGGCCTCGAAGGAGGCGGAGGCGTCCTTGACGCCCGCGCCGGAGAGCCGGGAGGGCCCGAGGTCGAGCTGCGTGCCCTGCTCGTCGGGGAGGATCAGCCGCTTCTCCCCCGTCTCGGGTGCGGGGGCCGGGTCGGTGCCGGGGGGCGCGGCGCCGAGGACCTCGTGGAAGCTGAGCTGGGCGGTCCGGCCGATGACGGCCGCGGCCTGGCGCGGGTCCTGGACGTCGGGCAGTTCGACGATGATGCGGTCCTCCCCGGAGCGGGTGAGGACGGGTTCGGCGACCCCGAGGGAGTCGATGCGCTGGCGCAGGACCTCCAGGGTGAGGTCGGTGGTCTCCCGGTCCGCCTTGACGGTGGCGGAGTCCTTGGCCTGGAGCACCATGCGGGTGCCGCCCTGGAGATCCAGGCCGAGTCTGGGTGACATGGTCAGCGAGATGAAGACGGAGACGAGCAGCACGGCGACAGCCAGGACCGCTCGCACCGTGGTGGCGCGAGTCATGGGAATCCTCCGGTGGGGCGTCGGCCGCCCTCACCTCAGCGAGGACGCGACGCCGGATCGGCAGAACAGCGGGGCGGACGGCCGGTCGGGTGACCGGCGGCCGTGCTGTCCGGAGGACCCCGCACACCGGGCTGGGCGCCCCGGCGGCCGGAGGGTGTCGAGGAGGAGTCCGGGGTGCGCGGCGCCGTGGCACCGCAGGGCGGGCGGGGGCCAGCCGGGGCGGGCAGCAGCCCTTCGTACGCGGGTGGGGGCGCATGGCCCGTGAGGTGGGCGCGGCCGGCCCCGGCCCGGGGGTTGGGGGTGGTCGGCTCGGCGGCGGCCAGTGACCGCTCGTGGAGGCTCTGGGCCTGCGGATGGTGCTGGTGGGGCTGCGACCGCGGGGGGTTCTGGGGCTGGCCCTGGACCTGGAGGCGGGCGGGTCCGGTCCGGACGTTGAGGTGCTGGGGGCCGGGCCGGTGGTCGCGGGCGTCGCGGCCACCGGCTCCGGCGCCCGCGGGGCTCGGGGCCGTACGCGTACGCCGGAGGTCGTGGTGCGGGCCGCCGGGGTGGGCGGTGCGGTCGGTCTGCGGGGCGGGGGCCGGGGCGCTCGGCGTGTACGCGGCGGCCGAGGCGAGGCTGCCCAGGGCGCCGACGGGCAGTGCGGCCCCGGCGGCGGGGGCGCCGCCGACCAGGGTGAGCACGGCGAGGACCAGCGCGGCCAGCACGCGCCGCGTCCCCTGCGCCGGGTGCGGCCGCACCGGGAGCGCGTTCCCCCGGGGCGTCCCCGGGTGCGGGGTCACCTCGTTCGGCCGGGCAGGGAGGCGGCGGGAGTCGCCCCGTGGCGGAGCACGGAGCTGAGGATCTGTCCGGCGCCCCGGACGACGGTGGTGGACGGGTCGTCCGCCAGCCGCACGGGCGTGCCCAGGCACCGGGCGATCCGGTCGGTGACCTCGGGGCACAGCGCCCCGCCACCGGCGAGCACCGGGCCCTTGCGCAGGGCACCGCGGATCGCGCCGTGCCGGTCCTGGCGCCACATGGACTTCACCATGTCCAGGACCGTACCGACCAGGGTGGCGGGCAGTGTCGCCGGGTCCAGGTCGCTGAGCCCGGTCTCGGCCTGCCGGGCGTCCGCGATCCGGCCGCCGACGAGGAGCGTCACCTCGGTCAGCTCGGCGCCCATGTCGACGACGAGCAGCGGACCGGCGTCGCGCGGCCCGGCGTACGCGGCGGCGGCCCGGGCGCTGCTGAGGACCAGGACCCGGGTGGGCCCCAGCCCGGCGAGCAGCTCGCGCGCGGCGTTGCGGTGGACGGCTCCGGCGAGGACGGGGTGGCTGAGGACGATCACGCTGTCCGTCCGGTCGGGCCCGAGGGCGGCGTCCGCGATCCGGCCGAGGAGCCGGCCGCAGGACTCGGGGTCGACGATGCGCCCGCGCCGGACCGGCCGCTCACCGTCGGGGCCGCTGCCGAGGAGCGGGTCCGCGACCAGGCCGTGGCCGGGCACCCAGGCCCGGGTGCGGGAGCTGCCGAGGTCCAGGGCGAGCCCCCGGGCGGCCACGGTCCTGCCGCCGAGCCGGCGGTGTCCGTGACGCACCCGGAGCGCCCCGGGCTCACGCCCGGCCCCGGACCCCCCGACCCCGCTCCCGTCACGAAGCGGTCCGGAAACTTCCCCGAACGGCCGGGGCCTCCCACCGGCCGATCCGGAATCACCGAGCGGCCCGGGACCACGGAACGCGCCCGGATCACCGAGCGGCCCAGGCCCTTCACCGAGCCGGCCGAGTGCGGCGCCGAGCGACCCCAGTCCGTGACCGGGTCCGAGTCCGGCACCGGCTCCGTGTCCGGCTCCGTGACCGGGTCCGGCTGCTGGGCCGTACACGGGCCAGAACCCGTGCCCTGCTCCGCGTCCTTGTCCGGATCCGGGTCCCTGTCCGGTCCCAGGTCGCTCACCGCTCGCCCCGGAACCACGGAGCTGCCCGGCGTTCCCGAGCGGCCCCGGACCCCCGAGCGGCCGCGGCCCTTCACCGAGCCGACCGGGTGCGGCGCCGAGCGACCCGCGCGTCTCGCCGGGCCGACCCGGCCGGGGAACGGCACGGCCGCGTCGCTGTCCGTCGTCCGGAGAACGCATCGCCCCTCACCCCCGGTCGGCCGTCCCCAGCCGCCCACGCACCCATCGGCCCGCTGATAGCGAGGCATGACCAAGCCCTCACTATGCAATACCGGGTGAGGGAAAGCCACTTCCTCACCGATTCAAAGGCATCCCCGGCCTCCTCGGGTCGCGCCCCTTCCACGGCCCCGACCACCCCGTGACCCGCACGGTCCGCACGGGCTGCCCGCCTGCCTACACCTGTGCGGCCCGCACGACCTCCGTGTCCCCCGTGCCGAGCCCGGCCTCGGTCCCGGCCATCACCTCTGCCACGACCACGGCCACCACCTCGGCCTCACCCACCACATCGGCCTCGCCCGCCGCCTCCGTCACGGCGGCCACCTCCACCACAACAGCCGCCGCGGCCTCCCCGGGCTCCGCGACCGCCGTGCTTCCCCCCGAGAGGAAGTCCGCGAGCAGCTCCGCGAACTCCTCCGGGTCCGCGATCCGGATGCCCAGCCCCTCCGCCTTGGTCCGCTTCGCACCGGCCTTCTCACCCGCGACCAGCAGGCTGGTGCGCGCGGAGACACTGGAGGACGACTTCCCGCCCGCCCGCTCGATCAGCTCGTTCATCTGGTTGCGCGACAGCTTCTCCAGCGCCCCGGTCATGGCACCCGTGACCACCACCTTCATCCCCGCCAAGGGCAGTTCCGCACCGGCCTCCGCACCCTCCTGCTCCTCCGTGCCGGGCTCCGGGGGCGGGGTGGCCCCCGGCTCCGTCATCGTCACCCCGGCCCGGACGAGCTTCTCGATCAGCGGGGCCAGCTCCGCCAGCTCCTCGACGACCGCCGCGGCCTTCTCCTTGCCGATGCCGTCGACCCGCTGGAGGGACTCGGCGTCGGCGGCGACGATGTGGTCCATGGTCGCGAAGTACCGCGCGATCCGGCGGGACATGGAGCGCCCCGTCCCCCGTACGCCCAGGGCGCAGAAGACCCGTGAGAGCGGCCGGGAGCGGGCGGCCCCGATGGCGGCGAGGAGATTGTCGGTGGAGGTCTCGCCCATCCGGTCCAGGGCCAGGAGCTGGTCCCGCTCCAGGGTGAAGAGGTCGGCGAAGTCGGTGACGAGGCCCGCGTCGACGAGCTGGACGACCCGGGTCGCCCCGAGGCCCTCGATGTCGAGCTGGTCGCGGCCCGCCGCATACGAGACGGAGGCGACCAGGCGGCAGTTGCGGCCCCGGGTGCAGCGCCAGCGCTGCTCGCTCATGTCGATCTCGGAACCGCACTGCGGGCAGCTCTCGGGGAAGGCGATCGGTGTCTCGTCCCCGGTGCGCACATGGGCGACGGGAGCCTCGATGCGGGGGATGATGTCGCCCGCCTTGTAGACCATGACCTGGTCGCCCAGGCGCAGATCGCGGCGGGTGATGTCGGCCGGATTGTGCAGGGTGGCGTACCCCACGGTCGATCCGTCGATCTCCACCGGCTCCAGCACGGCACGCGGCGCGATGATGCCCGTGCGGCCCACGTTCCACTCGACGGAGAGGAGGCGGGTGATCTTCTCCACGGCGGGCAGCTTGTGGGCGATGGCCCAGCGCGGCGCCCGGGTGCCGGAGCCCGCCTCGCGCTGGTCGGCCGCGAGGTCCGCCTTGATCACGATGCCGTCGATGCCGAACGGCAGCGCGGCCCGCAGGGCGGCTATCTCCTCCACCCGCGCCTGCACCTCCTCGACGGTGGACACCCGGACCGGCGCCGCCTCCGTGGCCGCGGCCGTGTGCACGCCGAGCCCCGCGACATACGCCAGGAGTTCGCTGTGGGGCAGCTCGGTGAGGGTCTCGGCGATCTCGCCCGAATCCGCGAGCGGCAGGGCGCCGTAGGCGAAGAACGTCGTCTCCACCCGGTAGGCCCGGTCCTTGGCGCGCAGCGTGCCCGCCGCCCCGTTGCGCGGATTGGCGAAGGGGGCGCCGCCGTGCTCCGTACGGATCGCGTTGCCCTGCTCGAACTGCTCGGTCGTCATGAGGATCTCGCCGCGCACCTCCAGCGTGACCGGTGCGTCCAGCCGCTCGGGGAGGCCGACGACCGCCGCGGCAGCGTGCGAGACGTCCTCGCCCGCCGTGCCGTCGCCCCGGGTGATCAGCTGCTCCAGGCGGCCGGCCCGATAGCGGGCGGCGACCGCGAGGCCGTCGAGCTTCGGCTCCACGCTCCAGGCCGCGACCGGTCTGCCGATGCGCCGCTCCAGCGAGGCGGTCCAGCTCACGAACTGCTCGGCCGAGAACACGTTGTCCAGCGAGAGCATCGGCACCGTGTGCGGGACGTCCCCGACGGCGGCCCCGCCCGCCACCTTCCCGGTCGGTGATGACTCGTGTATCTCGTCGGGATGGGCCGCCTCGTACGCGGCGATCCCGCGCGCCAGCCGGTCGTAGGCGTCGTCGTCGAGGGTGCTCTCGCCCGTGGCGTAGTACGCGGCGGCGGCCCGGGAGGCCTCTTCGACCGCGGCGGCGTAGGCGGCGGCATCGGCGAGCACAGCGGCTGAGTTCGTCATGGTGACCATCCTGCCGTCCACCACTGACAACGCCCCTCCAGCAGCGCCCCGCCCCCTTCCCGTACCGACGTCGAACGGTCCTGCCGTGAACCCGGAAGCGGGCGTTCCCTGACATCGGGAAAGAGCGACGGGAGAGCGCTCTCCTATGCCGCCACCCCTCAACCTCGGCCATTTACCGGCTTGTTGCAGTGCTTGCGCATGCTATTGACATGCACGGGCCACGCTCTTACGTTCCCCACCAGAGAGCGCTCTCTCGTCCCACCGAGGAACATCCCCCCACTTCCGAACAGGAGTGCCGTGCTCTTCCGAAACCGACGCAGCCCCGAACACCGCCGCACACGATCCCCCCGGTCCTGGCGCGCCCGAGTCGCCGGACTCGCCGCCGCGGCCCTCGCCCTCTCGCTCGTCCAGGCCAACGTCGGCAACGCCGCGGCCGACCGCGGCGCCGCCGAGGTCGCGCCCAGGGCCGCCGCCGATGTGGTCCGGGTGGCCGAGTTCCTGGCCGAGTGCCCGTACACCCACCGGGCCCCCGACGACCCGATCGTCTTCCCGGGCCTGCCGGGCGCCTCCCACATGCACAGCTTCTTCGGCAACGACACCACGAACGCCCACTCCGACCTGGCCTCGCTGGAGAAGGGCCGCACCTCCTGCTCCCCCGTCACCGACCTCTCCTCGTACTGGGTGCCCACGCTGTACGACGGCGACCGGGAGGTGGAGCCCACCGGGACCACCTTCTACTACCTGGGCGAGGGCGTCCGCGACGACGTCATCCGGCAGATCCAGCCGTTCCCCCGGGGCCTGCGCATCGTGGCGGGCAACGCGAAGGCGGCCGGTCCGCAGGACAACACCATCGCCCGCTGGTCGTGTCTGCACGCCGGTCACGTCAACCCCTCGCAGGACTTCGTGAACTGCCCGGCCGGCACGATGCTGGAGTCGTACCTGGACTTCCCGCAGTGCTGGAACGGTACGGACCTCGACTCGGCCGACCACAAGAGCCACATGTCCTACCCGGTCGCGGGCGAGTGCCCCGCCACCCACCCGGTGCCGGTGCCCAAGCTCCGCCAGGTGCTGCGCTATCCGGTCAACGGCGACCCGGCCCGCTTCCGGCTGGCGTCGGGTCCCGGCTTCACGATGCACGGCGACTTCTTCAACGTATGGCCGGAGGAGGAGATGGCGCAGCGCGTACGCGACTGCATCAACGCCATCGTGAAGTGCGGTTTCGACGGCCGTCCCTGATTGTTCGTCAACTCGTCGACCGTTCGCCGGTGTCCGCCCCGGGGCCCATGCTCCGGGGCGGCGCCCTCCACCCGGCCCAGGCCCCCAGGACCCCCCATGAACCGCCCCACCCCCGCCAGGCCCCTCCCGGCGCCCCTGCTGTCCTCCCTGCTCGTCCTGTCGGCCCTGCTGGGCCTCACCGCCACGGCCGGCTGCTCCCCGGCGCCCGTGCCCGCTCCGCCACCCGCCGCATCAGCCCCGGCGACCACCGTCGGCACCCCCACCGACGCCGCCTGGGTCCAGCTGATGACCCCGATGAACGAGAAGGCGGTGGCCCTTCTCGCCCTCGCCGCCGAACGGGCGACCACTCCCCCGCTGCGGGCCTTCGCGGCCCGCCTCCGCAGCTCCCAGGAGGCCGAACTCGACCGCCTCCGGCCGCTGCTGACCCGGATGGGACTCCCCGGCACCGATGTGCACGCGGGCCACGACATGCCCGGCATGGTGACGGAGAAGGACCTCGCGGCGGCGCGGGCGGCCGAGGGAGCCGCCTTCGACCGGCTCTTCCTCATCCAGCTCCGCGACCATCTGCGCCACTCCGCCCAGGTGTCGCGGTCCGAGATCACGGCGGGTGCGCGGGCCGACGCCAAGGAGCTGGCCGCCGCCCTCGTCACGGCGCGCGAGGCCGCGCTCACCGAGCTGGCGGGGCTCCCGGGGGCAGCGCGGGCCCTCGGCTGACCCGCTGTCCGGGCTGCGGGTATAAAGGCTGCATGACAGCCGATGTGGACCCGCCCGTACGCCCGACCTTGGAGGACGTGGCGGCCGTGGCCGGTGTCTCACGGGCCACCGTGTCCCGGGTGATCAACGGTGCCACGACGGTGGACCCGGCGCTGCGCACGGTGGTCGAGGAGGCGGTGGCGACCACCGGGTACGTGCCCAACCGGGCGGCCCGTTCCCTGGTGACCCGGCGGACCGACTCCGTGGCGCTGGTCATCTCGGAGCGGGAACGGCAGCCGGTCTCCGAGCCGTTCGTCGGGCGGATGTTCTCCGACCCCTATTTCGGCCGGGTCGTCAGCGGTCTGCTCGAAGTGCTGCGCCCGGCGGGCATCCAGATGGTGCTGATGCTGGCGGACGACGAGGCCTCACGGACCCAGCTGCTCTCCTATCTGCGCCACGGCCATGTCGACGGAGTCGTCCTGGTCACCTCGCACGCGGACGACCCGCTGCCCTGTCTGCTCCAGGACACCCGGCTGCCCGCCGTCCTCGCGGGCCGCCCGCCGCGCCCCTCGTCGCTCGCCTATGTGGAGGTCGACCAGCAGGCAGGGGCGCGGCTCGCCGCCGACCATCTGGCCGCGCTGGGGCGGCGCCGCATCGGGACGATCTCCGGTCCGCAGGACAGGCCCGCCGGCCAGGTCCGCCTCTCGGGCTTCCTGGAGGCCCTGGCCGCGCACGGCATCGAGGACGTGGCCTGCGCCGAGGGCGACTTCACCCACGTGGGCGGTGCGGCGGCGATGCGCCGGCTGCTGGCCGAACAGCCGGAGCTGGACGGGGTGTTCATCGCCTCGGACCTGATGGCGCTGGGCGCGCTGCCGGTGCTGCTGCGGGCCGGGCGGGACGTGCCGTCGGATGTGGCGGTGGTCGGTTTCGACGACAGCAGCGCGGCCGCCGCCTGCGACCCGCCGCTGACGACCGTGCGGCAGCCGGTGGAGGAGATGGCGGCCGAGATGGCCCGGCTGCTGCTCAAGCAGATCGGCGGGCCCGGCGGCCCGTCCCCGTCCGTAGTCTTCCCGCCGACGCTGGTACGGCGTCAGTCGGCCTGATCCGAGAAGAGCCGGACCGGGAACACCCGGCCGGAGACGACCCGGACCGAGGACACCCGGTCCCAGACGACCTGGACCGGGAACTCCCGTCCGGAGAAAACCCGGCCGGGGATCAGCCGCCCCGGGAACACCCGGGGCCGAACCGGGCTCCCCGAAGCTTCACACCGCCGTACCCCGCTCCGGGAACGGCTCGTCCGCGTGCGGGGTGCCCGTGAATCCCTCGGCTCGCACCGGCACCTGGGGTCCGGAGAACTCCAGCAGCCAGCGGTTCAGCACCCGGTGCACCGCCTCCGCGCCCACCAGCCCGCCGCCCGGCGGCGGGGGCGCGCCCTCGGCCGTCTCGGCGGCCATGATGTCGAGCGGGTCGGTCATCCCGCGCGGCCAGAGCAGGAACGGCCGGGACTGCTCGCCGCCCAGGCCGCCGTGCGAGCCGATCTGCTCCTCGAAGGCGTGGACGGTGCCGGTCCCGGGGTCGTACATGGAGTTGACCATGATGTCCGCGACGTGCGGGAAGGTGTCGGTACGCCGTACGGCGGCGGCCGCGCCGGTGCCGAAGACGGCGATCGGGCCCTCCCCGTCGGCCAGTCCGGCCACCGGGACCTCGGCGCCGCCGGGCCCGAGCACCACGGAGCCGTGCTCCTCGCTCCGTACGAGGAGGAAGCCGATCCCCGGGTGGTTGGCGAGGGTGGAGAGCAGGGCCGGGTTGCGGCGGTCGATCTCCTCGCGGGAGGCCCGTCCCTCGATGTCGGGGAAGGAGATCAGGCCGAGGTTGCCGGAGGCCAGCACGATCGGGTCGGAGCGCTTGGCCGGGTGCTCCGCCTCCGGTTCCTCCGCCTCGGGCGGCCGGTGCAGGGCGATCCGGACGGCGTCCCGGGCCTCGGACGCGCTGTGGGTGCCCCGGGCCCGGCGCCGTACGGGCAGCCCGCAGCCCGCCCGTACGAGGTCCTTGAGCGTCAGTCCGTACCGTCCGGCGAAGGTCTCGCCGGGGCTCTGGCCGTGGTCGGAGAGGAGCACGATCCGGTAGGTGCGCGGGGTGTGGTCCGCGATCTTGGCGATCAGGGCGAGCGAGCGGTCGAGCCGCTGGAGGACCTTCTCGGCGTCGCGGCTGTGCGGTCCGGAGTGGTGGGCGACCTCGTCGTAGGCGACCAGGTCGGCATAGACGGCGGTGCGTCCGGCGAACATGTCCCCGATCACGGCGGCGACGACCACATCGCGTTCGACGACGGTGGCGAAGGCGCGGATGAAGGGGTAGAGGCCGCCGCGCTTGACCCGGGGGGTGACCTTGCGGGCGCGGGCCCGGGTCGACTGGCCGATCTCGCGGCCGACCTCGGCGGCGAAGGAGAGGGCGGTACGGACGGCGTTGGCCGGGTCGGAGAAGTAGGCGAAGTACCCGGAGCGGGAGCGGCGGCCCTTGCCGCGCCGGGCGGCCATGGAGAGGACCAGGGCGAGCTGTCCCGCACCGCCGCTGAAGAGGTTGCCCCGGCTCGCCCCGTCGATGGTGAGGAGGCCGCCGTCCCGGGTGCGGGCGATGGCGCGGCGCTGCATCTCCAGGGCGCTGGCGGGGCGGCTGGAGACCATGACGGTGCCGGTCTCCTTCTCGTACCAGCGGAAGGCGGGGATGTCGTGGTTGGAGCCGTGCAGCAGGGCGAGCTGGCTGGCGCCGGTCTGGCTGGACCAGTCGGTGCGCCAGGGGGTGAGGCGGTGGCCGGAGGAGTCGGCGAGCCAGCCCGCGACGGTCGGCATGAGCCCGTCGGCGGCCGCCTTGACCAGGGCGTCGTGGCCGACGCCGTCGAGCTGGAGGAAGACCGTGCCGGGCGGGCCGTCGCGGTCGGGTTCCACGGTGTTCGGGGAGCCGCGTCTGCGGCGCCGGTCGGCCAGGCGGGAGAGCCTGCGGCGGTAGGCCTCGTCGTCACGGACGGCGAGCGCGGTGGAGGTGGCGGAGGCGACGGCGGACATCACGGCGGCGACCACGACGGCGGTCTCGGGGGCGGCGTCGCCGCGCCCGTCCGGGATCAGGCTCAGCGCGATGAGCAGCAGCGAGCCGTTGAGGAAGAAGACCAGCGCGCCGAGCACGAGCGCGGGCACGATGAGCAGGGCGCGGACGAGGACGGGCCAGACCAGCGCGGAGAGCAGGCCGAAGGCGCCCGCTCCCCAGGCCGCCGTGAACGCGGTACGGGTGACGGTGTCGCCGTCGTCGGACTGGAGCCGGAAGTCGGGCAGGATCCCGGCGAGCGCGAGCATGGTGAGGGTGGAGACGGCCCAGACCGCGATGATCCGCATCAGCGCGCCCCCGGCCCTGCGCCACCCCGCCGTACGCGACCCCGTCGTGCCCCGCTCGGGCGTACGCCGCTCCGGCGAGGCCGGTCTCCGCTCAACCACGCCGGTCCCTCTCCTGGCCTTCCCGGTCCACCCCGATGCCCTTCTCCACCTGCGGGCCCGCTGCCCCTCCGAGGCCCCCGCCCCAGCCTTTCACAGCGCCGGTGCCGGTCAGCGGCCGTCGTGGGGACGTCCGGGGGCGCTTAGGGGGTGTCTTGCCGGTCAGGCCGGATCAGGGAGCGGGGTCCGGTCCCGTGCGTCGCAAGGCGGAGGAGGGAGTCGACGCGGAGCGTCGGCGAGTGACGACAACGCCGCGAGGTGCGGCACCGGACCCCGCGAGCCCGGCGTGAACGGCAAGACACCCCCTAGGCTCGTACCACCGGCGCCTGCCGCACGGAGGCGGGCGCATGAGAGGTCACAGGGCGAGCGAGGAGGCGGGGCGTACCGGTGGAGGTCACCTGGTGGGGTCATGCCACCTGCACGATCGAGGACTCCGGCGTACGGGTGTTGACCGATCCCCTGTTCGTACGGCGCTTCGCGCATCTGCGGCGGCGCCGGGGCGAGGTGCCGCCGCCGCAGGCCGCCCTCGCGGAGGTGGTGCTCGTCTCGCATCTGCACTCCGACCATCTGCACCTCCCCTCGCTCTCCCGGCTGTCCCCCGGTACCCGGCTGATCGTGCCGAGCGGCGCGGTGGCGGCCGTTCCCGGGCTGCGGTCGCTGCACCGGAAGCTGGACCTCCGGATCACCGAGGTACGGGCGGGCGACGAGGTGCGGGTCGGCGAGGTGCGGGTGCGGGCGGTCCCGGCGCTGCACGACGGCCGCCGACTGCCGGTCGGGCCGCGCCGGGTGCCCGCGCTCGGTTACGTGGTCGAGGGCGAGGCCCGTACGTACTTCGCCGGGGACACCGGGCTCTACGACGGGATGGGCGAGGCGGTGGGCGCGGTGGACGTGGCGCTGCTGCCGGTGGGCGGGTGGGGCCCCTATCTGGGGCACGGCCACCTGGACGCCGCCCGGGCCGCCCGGGCGCTGCGGCTGCTGGAGCCGCGCTCGGCGGTGCCGGTGCACTTCGGCACGTACTGGCCGATCGGTCTCGACGGGGTGCGGCCGCACGAGTTCCACGGGCCGGGTGACGAGTTCGTCCGGCAGGCGGGCATCCGGGCACCGGAGGTGGCGGTGCACCTGCTCTCCCACGGCGAGCGGGTGCGGCCGGAGGCCGAGCGGTGATCCAGGAGTTCCAGTCGGTGGTGCGGGAGCTGCCCACCGAGTCGGCCCAGCAGGCCGTGGGCTATCCGACGCTGTTCCTGCTGGTGGCGCTGGGGTCGCTGGTGCCGGTGATCCCGACGGGGGCGCTGGTGAGTTCGGCGGCGGTGGTGGCGCTCCACCAGTCCTCACCGTTCTCGCTGGTCCTCGTCTTCCTCGTGGCCTCGGCGGCGGCGTTCCTGGGCGATGTGTGCCTGTACTGGCTGGGGCAGCGGGGGGTGCGGTCGAAGAACGGGTCGAAGTGGCTGGAGACGCTCACCCGGCGCGCCGCGCCGGAGCGTCTCGCCCAGGCGCAGGAGAAGCTGGCCGAGCACGGCGGGACGGTGCTGGTCCTCTCCCGGCTGGTCCCGGCGGGGCGGATCCCGGTGATGCTGGCGTGTCTGCTGGGGAAGATGCCGCTCAAGACGTTCGCCCGGGGCGACGTCCCGGCCTGTCTGGCCTGGGCGGCGACGTACCAGCTGATCGGGATACTCGGCGGCTCGCTCTTCCCGGAGCCGTGGCAGGGCGTGGTCGCGGCGGTGGCGCTGACCGTGGTGATCAGCGGGGCACCGGCGCTCTGGCGGAGGCTGCGGGCACGGTTCGGCCACGGGACGGCCTGAGGGCACGGGGCGATCCGGGTCCCGGGGCGGCTGAGGACCCGGACCGTCCGGAGGACCCGCGACCGACCGGAAGGCCCGGGACCGACCGGAGAACCCCGACCGACCCGAAGGCCCGGGACCGACCGGGGAACCCCGACCGACCCGAAGGCCCGGGACCGACCGGAGAGCACCAACCCGCCTGAGGGGCCCGGGCGCGTCCGGACCTCCGCCGGGCCCGGCTCAGCGCAGTTCGTCGAGGGCCGTCGCGAACCGGCTCAGCGCCCGCTCCACGTGCGGCAGCTCCAGCGGCTCCGCCGCCGTCAGGGACTCCCGCCGCTCCGCGGGCGTGGCGCCCAGCAGGGGCCCGGTGGAGAGCCGTACGCGCAGGGCGCCCAGCTCGTCCCCGAAGCGGTGGCCGCCCGGGGTGGGGGCGCCCAGCCGGTCGGTGAGGTGCTCCTCCAGCTCCATGGAGTCCGTGACCCCGAGCGCCGCCAGCCGGGCCCGGAGCGGGCCGAGGTCCGCGTAGAGGTGGCGGCCCGCCTGCGGGGGCCGGGCCAGCGCCCCCACGCCGAGCACCGTGCGGTGGACGGCGGCGGCCACCCGTCCGTGGAGCCGCGCGGCCTGCCGGACCCGTTCCCGTACGGCCTCCGGTTCGCCCAGGGCGTGGGCGGCGGAAGGGGCGAGGGGCCCGGCGACCAGGGCGCCCAGGGCGGTGAGGACGTCGAGCGTTCGGGCCCGGAGCACCGCTCCCCGCCCGGTCCCGGGGAAGCGGGCGACGGCGAGGGGCCAGGCGGCGGGGGTGAGGGCGCCGGAGAGGTCGCTGATCACCGTGACGTCGTCGGGGCACATCTCGGCGGGGCTGAGCAGGACCGTGTCCCGGGGCCGGTGCACGGTGTCGCGCCAGGTCTCGTCGCTGATGATGTGCAGCCCCTCCCCGACCGCCGCCTCGCACGCCTCCCGCACCAGCTCGGGCGGGGCGACGGTGGCGGTGGGGTCGTCGGCCACGGAGAGCACCAGCAGCTTCGGCCGGCCGCCCTCGGCCCGCACCCGGCGCACGGTCTCCAGCAGGGCGTACGGGTCGGGGACGCCCCCGCACTCCGCGGGCGTCGGCACCTGGTAGGCGGGCCTGCCGAGCAGCCGCGCCTGGGGCATCCAGGTGGCCGGGCAGGGGCGGGGCATCAGGACGTCACCGCCGTGGGCGGCGATCAGGGCGAGGAGGAGCGGCTGGTCTCCGGGGGCCGCCACGATGTGCTCCGGGGAGCCGTGCAGCCCGCGCCGGTCCCAGAAGCCCCGGGCCGCCTCGCGGAGGGTGCGGCCACCGCCGGGCGGCTCGGCCCGGGTGCGGTCCGCGGCGGCGGCGAGGACGGCGGCCAGCTCGGGAAGGACGGGGAGGCCGGGGTCGGGGGCGGGCGGCCCGTAGCGGACGGGCCCGTGGTCCTCGTGCATCTCCGGCCTCCTCGCTCCCCGTCGGGCCGTCCGCGGCTCCGGGGCGCTCTCCGGCCGTCCGCGGGTACCGGGGCGTCCCGGCTCACGGGCCTCCGGCGCCCTGGGCCCTTTATACGGAGGTTCGGGCCGGTGCGCCCGTCCACCTGCGCACCCGGGCGAGCCGGGGCGGGACTGGGCCGTTGTGCCGGTGGTCGGCGGAGCGTGGTGAGGCTCTCAGCGCGCCTGCTGGTTCATCGGCGGGCGTCCGGGTATTCGCTGAGCCATGTCGCCCATGTCGTCATCGCGCCCATCGTCCGCCTCCTCCGCCGCCGACCGGGTCCGGCACTGGTTGCAAGGACGGGATCTCGCCGTCTTCCACAGCGTCGCCGACCGGCACTGGCCGGGCGCCGATCCTCTGCTGCCCAAGCTGAGCCGGAGCGCCAACCACGGGCTGCTCTGGTTCGGCACGGCCCTCGGCATCGCGGCCGTCGGCCCCAGCGCCCGGTCCCGCCGCGCCGCGCTGCGCGGGGTCGCCTCGCTGGCCGTGGCCTCGGCGGCGATCAACACGATCGGCAAGGGCGCGGTCCGCAGGCAGCGGCCGATACTCGACCAGGTGCCGGTGATGCGGCAGCTGAAGCGGCAGCCGGTCACCACGTCGTTCCCCTCCGGCCACGCGGCGTCGGCCGCCGCCTTCGCCACCGGGGTGGCGCTGGAGTCGAAGGGCTGGGGCGCGGTGGTCGCACCCGTCGCGGCGGCCGTGGCCGCCTCCCGCGTCTACACGGGTGTCCACTACCCGGGCGACGTCCTGGCCGGTGCCGCGCTCGGCATCGGGGCCGCGTTCGCCCTGCGCGGGGTCGTCCCCACCCGGGGGCAGCTCCCGGCGCCCGGCCGCCCGCCCGGTGAGGCGCCCGCGCTGCCCGGCGGGAAGGGGCTCGTGGTCGTGGTGAACCAGGCGTCGGGCACGGCCACCGCGACCGCGTCGCTGGTGCGTGAGGCGCTGCCGCAGGCCGAGGTCGTCGAGTGCGCGCCGGAGGAGCTCTCCACCGCCATGGAGAAGGCGGCCGGCCGGGGCAGGGCGCTGGGGGTCTGCGGCGGCGACGGCACGGTCAACCTCGCGGCCTCCGTCGCGGCGACGCACAGCATGCCGCTGGCCGTCTTCCCGGGCGGAACGCTCAACCACTTCGCCTACGACCTGGGCATCGAGACGGTCCAGGAAGCGGCGGCGGCCCTCACCGCGGGCGACGCCATACAGGTCGACCTGGGCCGCTTCCGTCCCGGCCCGAAGGGGCCCGAGGGGGCGGACGGCTACTTCCTCAACGCGTTCAGCCTGGGCGTCTATCCGGAGCTGGTACGGACCCGGGAGCACTGGTCGCCCCGGATCGGCGGCTGGCCCGCCGGAGTGCTCGCCGCCTTCCACGTGCTGCGCGGACGGCAGCCCCTGGAGGCCGAACTCCAGGGCCGCAGGCGGCCGTTGTGGCTGCTCTTCGTCGGCAACGGCCTCTTCCAGCGGGTCGGCCCGGCGCCCGGCCGACGCCACAACCTGGCGGACGGGCTGCTGGACGTGCGGGTGGTGCACGGCGGCCGGACGCCCGCGCTGCGGCTGCTCGCGGCGGCGGTGGCCGGTCCGCTGACCCGCTCCCCCGCCCATGCGGCGGTGCGGCGGCGTCGGGTGCGGATCGCCGGCCTGACGCCGGGGACGCCGTACGCGTACGACGGTGAAGTGGCGCGCTCCGGGACGGAGTTGCTGATCGACAAGCTGCCGGAGGCGCTGACGGTCTACTGCCCGATGCCCGTCTGAGACCCCACCCGGCCGTCCGGGATTCAAGACACCCATCTCACTATCCGGCATGGCGGCGTACGGTGGCGGCAGCGCGCAACCGCCGTACCGAGAGAGGACGCCGCCATGCCGGACGCTGCCCTGCCGAAAGAGACCGCGGTCTACACCCATGGCCACCACGAGTCGGTGCTGCGCTCGCACCGCTGGCGGACGGCCGCCAACTCGGCGGGCTATCTGCTCGGTGAACTCCGGCCCGGCATGGCGGTGCTGGACGTGGGCTGCGGCCCAGGCACCATCACCGCCGACCTGGCCGCGCTGGTCGCGCCGGGCCGGGTGACGGCGGTCGACACCGGCACCGGCATCCTGGAGCAGGCGGCGGCGGTGGCCGCCGAACGCGGCCTGGAGAACGTCGAGTTCGCCGTGGCCGACGTCCACGCGCTGGACTTCCCCGACGATTCCTTCGACGTCGTCCATGCCCACCAGGTGCTCCAGCACGTGGGCGACCCGGTGCAGGCGCTGCGTGAGATGCGGCGGGTCTGCCGCCCCGGCGGGGTGGTCGCCGTGCGGGACAGCGACTACGCGGCGATGGCCTGGTATCCGGAGACACCCGGGCTGGCGGAGTGGCAGGAGGTGTACCGCCGGGTGGCCCGCGCCAACGGCGGCGACCCGGACGCCGGGCGGAAGCTGCTCTCCTGGGCGCGGCGGGCCGGGTTCACCGACATCACCCCGACGGCCGCCGCCTGGTGCTTCGCCACCCCGGAGACCCGCGCCTGGTGGAGCGGGCTGTGGGCGGACCGTACGACGGACTCCGTCTACGCCGAACTGGCGGTACGGGGCGGCCATGCGAGCGCCGAGGAGCTGGCGGCCATCGCGGACACCTGGCGCGGCTGGGGCGCGGAGGCGGACGGATGGTTCCTGGTCCCGCACGGCGAGGTGCTCTGCCGGGGGTGACCCCCCGGGGCCGCTCGTGAACCCGCGGTCCGTCCAGGCGCGCGATGGCGTGGACGCGGGCGGCGGCGGCCCGGCCCTCCGCCGGACGGCGGGGCCGGACGGCGGCCTTCGGTGGCGTACGCCCTTCCCCGGCAGGGCCCTCGCGCCGGGCCCGCACCACGGCGGCCGGATGCGGGCGGGCCGGAGCGGGCCCGAATCGATCACACCCGGGGCACGGGCCAATTACCCTCGTACGCATGGAGATTCTCGGAACCACGCTGCGTATCTGCGTCGACGACCTGGAGGCCGCGGTGGCCTTCTACGAGGGGCTGACGGGCACCCCGGCCCAGCGGTTCGAGCGCGGCGGGGTGTCGGTCGCCGCCATCGGCTGCTTCCTGCTGATGAGCGGTCCCGCGGCCGAGCTGGAGGTGCTGCGCAAGGTGGGGGCGACCATCGCCGTCAAGGACGTCGACGAGGCGAACGCGGCGCTCACCCGGGCGGGCGCGCGGATCGTCGCGGGGCCGGTGCCGACCCCGGCGGGCCGCAATCTGATCGCGCTCCACCCGGACGGCTCGGTCTTCGAGTACGTGGACCGCAAGGTCACGGTCTGAGCCGTCCGTCCGGACCGGAGGCCGACGCGTCAGGCCGGTGCGAGCGCTCCGACGACGAGGTCCGCGAGGAGCGCGCCCGCCGTGCCGTCCGGGTCCAGATCCGGGTCGTAGATGGTGACGTTGAGGCCGACGCAGCGCGGCGACGAGAGCAACGTACGCAGCAGGGGGGCGAGTTCGTCCGGCATCAGGCCGCCGTCGTCCGGGCTGTCGACGGCGGGCATGACGCTCGGGTCGAGGACGTCGGCGTCGAGGTGGACCCAGTAGCCGTCCAGGGCGGGGGTCTCCAGGCTCTCCACGGCGGCCCGGGCCAGCTCGGCGGCGCCCCGCTCCCTGAGCCGGCCGACGGTCACGTGGGGGATCTTCAGCGCGGCGAGCTCTGCCTGGTCCTCGTCTCCGTCCCGCATCCCGAAGAGGCGGACGTCCTCGTCCTTGAGGTAGGGGCGGAGCCCTTCGAGGTCGCTCAGGTCCGCTTGGCCGCGCCCGGTGGCGATGGCCAGCTCCTCCCCGCCCGCGGCCCCGACGTGGTCACTGTTGCCCACGTGCCGGAAGTCGGCGGACCCGTCGACGGCGGCCAGCCCGTACCGGCCGAGGCGGCGCAGCGCGAGGGCCGCGCCGAGCTGGATGGAGCAGTCTCCGCCCAGGACGACGGCGAACTCCCCGGCCCGTACGTGCCCTTCGATCCGGTCCGCGAGGGTACGGGTGTAGCGGGCGATGGCGGCGGCGTTGAAGACCCCGTCGCCCGGCTGCCAGTCCCCGCGGTCGTAGCGGGGCGGCACCACGACGCCGCCCTCCAGGGCACCGAGCCGCTGCACGATCCGCTGCTCACGCAGGGCGCCCGCCAGCTTGTAGCAGCCGGGAACGGTCCCGGGGGCGGGGGGCCGCAGACCCAGGTTGGAAGGGGCGTCGAGGACCACGATGGTGCGCATGCGGCCCATCCTCCGCCGCCGCCCCGGGAGGCTCAAGCGCTTTCGGCGGACCGCGTGACGGCCTGCGGGGCTCAGGGCGCGGGTGCGGTGATCGCCCAGCGTTCGTGGTCGCGCCAGGCGCCGTCGATGTGGAGGAAGTCGGGCGAGAAGCCCTCCAGGCGGAATCCGGCCCGCCGGACCAGGGCGATGGAGGCCGCGTTGCCGGGCTGGATGTTGGCCTCCAGGCGGTGCAGGCCGAGCGGTCCGAAGGCGAGGTCCATGACGAGGCCGAGCGCCTCGCCCATCAGTCCGCGCCCGGCCGCGTGGGCGAAGGCCCCGTAGCCGAGGGCGCCGCAGCGGAAGCCGCCGAGGACGATGTTGTTGATGTTGATGAACCCGGCGATGGCCCCGTCCGGCGCCCCGTGCGCACCGCCCCCGCCGCCCCGCTCGCAGACGAGGAAGCCTTCGCGGGCCGGGTCCCGGGCGAGGGCCTCGGTGTACGCGGCGTAGGTGTCGGGCCGCTCGGGCGGGAAGAGCCACGGGTGGTGGTGGGCGCGGCTCTCCCGGGCGCGGGCGGTGAACTCCGCCGCGTCGGCCCCGGTGAAGCGGCGCAGGGCCGTCCGGGGGCCTTCGGCGAGATAGGGGCCGGTGCCGGTCGGGGTCCGGTGGCCGTTCGGATCGGGCATCGTCCCAGCGTACGACGGGTACGGGCGCGGGGCGGACCCGGCCGCCCCAGGCCCGTACCCGTCGGATGCCCGTCCCGTCACCCGCCGGTACGCGGTGTCACCTGCCCTTGCGGCGGAAGAGGTAGCCGCCGCAGACCAGCCCGATGAGGAACATGGCGAGCAGGGCGAGCCAGAGGGGCATGGTCACCTGCGGGATGATCACCCGGATGGTGACGCTCTGGGTGTTCACGCAGATGAACACGATGACCAGGGCGACCAGCACCGCGACGGCGATACGTCCCGGGGTCCACAGCCCGGTGCCGCTCCTGCCGTCGCTCGTCACGTCCTTGGGACTCATGGTCCGGTCCTTCCGCCGCCGCCCCCCGGGGTCCCAGCATGGCCCGGTGCCGGGCCCGGAGGGCGGTGATGTTCGCCCGTTCGGGTGAACGCGGAGTGAGGGGCGCGGCGGCGGGGACGGTGGTCAGCCGGCCGGGACCACCGGGAGTTCCAGGACGCCGGTGTCCTCGGGGGCGCTGACCACGGTGACGGGCTTGATGCCCCGGTTGCCGAAGTACGCGGTGTCGCTGGCGGCGATCACGAACTCCAGCCGGTGCCCCTTCTCGTACCGGTGGACGATGCCGGGCAGCTCCACCGTGAAGGGCCGGGTCACATCGGGGACCCGGACCGGCGAGACCAGCCGGTTCACCAAGGTCCGGGTGCCGTCGGGGGCGACGTCGTACACCTTCGCGAAGAGGACGAGCTTGTCGGAGGCGTCCCCGCTGTTCTGGACCCGCTCCGCCTTCGGCGAGACGACCTTGAGGGTGGCCTTCGGGGCGCCGACCACGTCGAGGGGCGCGGTGAACGGGGCGCTGCGCCAGCCGAGGTAGGTGCCCTTGGTGTCGTACGGCTTCGGGTCGGGCAGCCCGATCAGCGGGGCGATCGAGCTCTCCGAATGGCTGCTGGGGACCAGCCAGTTGGTGTACTGGCGGCTGCCCCGGACGACCTTGGAGCGGTTGTCGACGAGCTTGCCGTCGCCGGAGAGGTACAACTGCTGGGAGAGGGCGGGCAGCCGGTCGGCGGTGCCGTAACCGCTCTGCCAGGAGCGGTAGTAGGCGAACTCGGGTCCGGTGTCGGTCTCCGTCCTCTTCCGGAGGTACCGGTCGAACCAGGCGAGCACCCGCTGCCCCACGTAGCTGCTCTCCAAGTTTCCTTCGCTCAGGTCGAGTTCGCCGGGAACCTGGCCCCCGCTGTGGCCCCAGGACTGCCAGATCATCTTGGCCGGGGTGCCCTGCGCCTTCAGGGTCTCGTAGGTGGCGGTCGCCTCGTTGAGGTTGAAGAGGCTGTCGGCCTGGCCCTGGACGACGAGGGTGGGCGCCGTGACCCGGTCGAGGTAGGAGACGGGCGAGACGCTGCGGGCGTAGGCGAGCATCGCCTCCGTCCTGTCGGCGGGGTAGCGGCCGGAGTTGAGGAGGCGGATGGTCTCGCAGGCCCGGGCGGCGAAGTGCAGGCAGTCCAGCCGGTTGAAACGGGAGGGGTCCAGGCTCGGGTTGAGGAGCGGCTGCCCCTCGCCGATCAGGTAGAACCCGTTGGTCCACTGCCACTTGAAGACGCCGGGGGTGTCGGAGGTGACGCCGGTGCGGGCCCCGGTGTTGTTGGGGGCGAGCGCGTAGGCGAGGTCGTTCCAGGTGATGAGCGGGACGAGGGCGTCGAGCCGGGGGTCGGTGGAGGCGGTCGCCAGTTGGATGGCGCCGCCGTAGGAGCCGCCGATCATGCCGACGCGCGGGTCACCCTCACCGTCCTGGACGACGTAGTCCGCGCGGGTGCCGTCGTCCGCCGCGCGGGTGCCGCCGAGGAAGTCGAGGAGTCCGCTCGCGGCCTTTCCGTCGATGGCCGGGTCGTCCAGGGTGATCAGGCAGCCGGACTTGCCGAAGCCGAGGCCGGAGTAGACGAGCCCGACATAGCCGCGGGTGGCGACGGCCCTGCCGATGGCGTCGGTGGAGCCGTCGGACTTGCTGCCGCCGAAGCCGTTGGTGGCGAGGACGGCGGGGGCGGGGCGGTCCGCGTCGACGCCCGCCGGGCGGTAGAGATCGGCGTCGACCGTGCAGGAGCGCCCGCCCGCCTGGACGGTGAACTTCAGCGGGGTGACGGTGTACGGGGCCGGCTCGGCACGGGCCGGACCGGCGAGGACGAGGGGGGCGGCGAGAGCGGCCGCCGCGAGGGCGACGAGCGGGTTGCGCACACCGGGAACAGCACCTGACACGTAGACCTCCACACCGAGGACACCCTACCGACCGGTTAGTACTGGACCGCGCTCATGCTGTGACACGTGTCATAGCCGTGTCAACGCTGGCGACAGCGGTCGTTGACGGACCTTCACATCCGCGGGGCCGCCCGCCGAGGGTGCTCGGGACGGGCCCCGCAGGTGTCTAGAGGAGCGCCGGGACCTCGACGGTCAGCGTGCAACGGCCGCCGTCCGCCGGGGCGTCGAGCACGGCCGGCACGCCCAGCGGGACCGTCAGGGCGGTCGGCCCGTGGCCGAACCCCAGCTCCTCGATCACGGGTATCCCGAGCGGCCCGAACCGGTCGGCGAGCACCGCGCGGACCTTCTCGTACGGCCCGCACTCCTGCCAGGAGCCGCAGATCACGCCGGACAGCCCCGCCAGGGCGCCGGAGCGCAGCAGCCGGGTGAGGATGCCGTCGAGCCGGTAGGGCTCCTCGCCGGTGTCCTCGATCGCCAGCAGCCCGCCCCGGGCGTCCGGCCGGGCGTGCGGGGTGCCGATGGCGGCGGCGAGGAGGCTGACGCAGCCGCCGTAGAGGACGCCCCGGGCCCGGCCGGGGACGAGGGGGGCGGCGGTGTCCAGGCCGAGGGTGCGTACCTGCTCCGGCGCGAAGAGCGTGGCGCGCAGGTGCTCGCGGGTCGGCGCGTCCTCGACGAACCTCTCGGTGGCGATCATCGGGCCGTGCAGGGTGGCGTATCCGGCGCGCAGCGCGAACGCCTCGTGCAGTGCGGTGATGTCGCTGTAGCCGACGAACACCTTGGGTCCGGCCGCCCGGATCGCCGCCCAGTCGAGCAGGTCGACCATCCGGTGGGCGCCGTATCCGCCCCGGGCGCAGAACACGGCGTCCACGGACGGGTCGCACCAGGCGGCCAGGAGGTCGGCGGCCCGGTCCGCGTCGGTCCCGGCCAGATGGTCCAACTCCGGGTGCACGTCGAGGACATGGGGCATCACGACGGGCTCCAGGCCCCAGTCGCGCAGCACCCCGAGCCCCGCCTCCAGCCGGTCGGCGGGGACGGGTCCACTGGGGGCGACGACGGCGACCCGCGCCCCGGGACGCAGCCGGGGCGGCCGGGCCAGGGGGGCCGCCGGGGAGGGAGGTGCCGTCACTTCCCGAGCTCCAGCGGCGGCACATCACTCCGGTCGATACCGAACGTCTGTACGTAGAGGGAGAGTTCGGCCTCCAGCGCCCTGATGAGGGTCTCCGCCCGCCGGAATCCGTGCCCCTCCCCCTCGAAGGTGATGTAGGCGTGCGGCACGCCCCGCCCCTCGATCGCGGCGAGGAACCGGTCGCACTGGGCGGGCGGGCAGACCAGGTCGTCCAGCCCCTGGAGCAGCAGGAACGGGGCGGTGAGCCGGTCGGTGCCGTTGATCGGCGCGCGTTCCCGGTAGCGCTCGGGCACCTCGGCGGCCGGTCCGATCAGCGACTCCAGGTACTGCGACTCGAAGTCGTGGGTGCCCTCGGTGGACCAGCCGTCCAGGTCCAGGACCGGGAAGAGGATCGTGGCGCAGGCGTAGCGGTCGGTGTTGACGAGCGAGGCGGCGGCCGTCCAGCCGCCCGCGCTGCCGCCCCGGACCGCGAGCCGCCGGGGGTCGGCGGCGCCCTCCGCGACCAGGGCGTCGGCGACGGCCTCGCAGTCCGCCACGTCGACGATTCCCCACTGTTCGCGGAGCCGTTCGCGGTAGCGGCGGCCGTAGCCGGTGGAGCCGCCGTAGTTGACGACGGCGACGCCGATGCCGCGCGAGGTGAAGTAGGCGATCTCCAGGTCGAGGACGAGCGGCGCGTGACCGGTGGGGCCGCCGTGCGCCGCCACGAGGTAGGGGGGCAGTTCGCCCTCGGGGCCGGTCAGTCCGGGGTGGTTCGGCGGGTAGACGTGGGCGTGGATCTCGCGGCCGTCGGAGCCGGTGAACGTCCGGTCCCGCGGTACGGGGAGGTAGGCCGGGTCGACGGCGTCCTGGTGGGCGGAGCCGATGACCCGGGTGCGTCCGGTGGCGGTGTCCAGTTCGACGACCTCGTAGCCGGTGCGCGGGCTCGCCGCGACGCCGACGACCCGGCTGCCGTGCACGGCGAGGGTGTCGGCCCAGGTGGTCCAGTGGCCGGGGACGTCGGCGAGTTCGCCGGTCTCCGGGTCGAGGATGCCCAGCCGCTGGGAACCGCGGCCGTGCAGGACGGCGATCAGCCCGTTCTCCAGCGGGTGGAACCAGCGCAGCCCGATCTTCCACAGCGGACCGCCGAACTCCTCGCCCCGGGGCGGCAGAAGGCGGCTGCTGGGCACCACTCCCCCGGCGACGGCGTCGGGCCGGATGCGCTGGAGCTCCCACCAGTCGGCCAGGTCGGAGACGAAGAGGAGGGTGCCGTCGCGGTCCCACTCGATCTGGCACACCGACTCGTCGTCATCGCCCACCAGGGGCCGTACGCCGGTGAACCCACCGCTGTCCGTGATCTCCGCGACCATCACCACCGTGCCGTCCCACGGCATCCGCGGGTGGTCCCAGGCGATCCAGGCGGCGCGTCGCCCGTCGTGCGAGACCCGGGGGCCGGTGACGAACCGGTGCCGCCCGTCGGAGAGTTCGCGTACGGCGGAGCGGTCGTCGGCGGCCGAGCCGTCCAGCGGTACGGCGGCGATGACGCGGCGTACGTCGGTGGGCCCAGGGCCGGTGAACTCCTCCAGCACGCACCAGACTTCGCCCTGCTCGCCCCGGTCCGGATGCACCTGCGGGTCCACCCAGCGCAGCCCGCCGCCGATGTCCGAGACGGGGGTGAGGGGCCAGGGCGCGTCCGGGCCGTCGGGGGCGTACGCGTACAGCCGCTGGTCCGCGAAGTCGACGAACACGACGAGCGGCCCGCCCTCCTCGCGCACGACGCCCGCCCAGGGCTGTCCGCCGTACTCGATGACCCGGCTGCGCGGGTTCCACGGGGCGGGCAGCACGGGCTCGGTGGTGCCGTCCGGGCGGCGCCGCACCAGGGCGCGGCGTCCTCCCTCGGCCGGGCGCGGCTCGGTCCACCACACCTCGTCCCCGACCGCGGAGAGGTGGTCGGGGCGGCCGTCGTGCGAGGCGGCGAGGGCCGCGTCGATCGGTGACGGCCAGGAACCGTACGGGGCTGCGGGCACGGTGTTCACGGTGGAGGTCCCCCCAGGGAGCGGTCGGGCGGTGCGCGGGTATCGGTGCGGTGCTGGTCAGGCGGTGCGCAGATAGTGGTCGAGGACGCGGACGCCGAAGTGGAGGGCGTCGACGGGGACGCGCTCGTCGACGCCGTGGAAGAGCGCCTGGTAGTCGATCCCCGGGGGCAGCTTGAGCGGCGAGAAGCCGTAGCCGGTGATGCCGAGCTTGGCGAACTGCTTGGCGTCGGTGCCCCCGGACATGCAGTAAGGCACGGCGTGCGCTCCCGGGTCGAACTTCTCGACGGCGGCGCGGAGTCTGGCGTACGTCGGTGAGTCGACCGGGGCCAGGAGGGCCTGCTCCCGGTGGTAGAACTCCCAGGAGACGAGGGGGCCGGTGAGCCGGTCCAGGGTCTCGTGGAACTCGTCCTCGCCGCCGGGGACGAACCGTCCGTCGACGAAGGCGGTGGCGTGGCCGGGGATGACGTTGACCTTGTAGCCGGCGCCGAGCATCGTCGGGTTGCTGCTGTTGCGGATGGTGTTCTGGACGAGCGTGGCGGCCGGGCCGAGCTTGGCGAGGAGCTGGGGGACGTCGAACCCGGGGTCGTCCAGGTCCACGGTGATGCCGTGCAGGGCGGCGATCTCGGTGATGGCGGCGCGGACGGTCGGGGTGAGGCGGACGGGCCACTCGTGCTCGCCGATCCGGGCGACGGCGGCGGCGACGGCGGTCACCGCGTTCTCCCGGTTGACCTTGGAGCCGTGTCCCGCCCGGCCCTCGGCGCTGAGCTTCAGCCAGCCGGTGCCGCGCTCGCCGGCCCCGATGGGGTAGAGGGAGAGGCCCTGTCCGGCGTGGAAGGTGAACGCCCCGGACTCGCTGATGCCTTCCGTGCACCCCTCGAAGAGTCCGGCGTGCCGGTCGGCGAGGAAGCCGGAGCCGTCGACGGCGCTGTCCTCCTCGTCGGCGGTGTAGGCGATGACGATGTCGCGCGGCGGCCGGAACCCTTCGCGGGCCCACCCCCGTACGGTGGCGAGGACCATCGCGTCCATGTTCTTCATGTCGACGGCCCCGCGCCCCCACACCACCCCGTCGCGGACCTCGCCGGAGAACGGGTGGACGGACCAGTCGGCGGGTTCGGCGGGCACCACGTCCAGGTGGCCGTGGACGAGCAGCGCGTCGGCTGACGGGTCGGTGCCGGGGATCCGGGCGACGACGTTGGTCCGCCCGGGGGTGCGCTCCAGCAGCGTCGGCTCGATGCCGGCGTCCGCGAGCCGCTCGGCGACGTACTCGGCGGCCGGGCGCTCCCGGCAGTCGCCGCCGCCCCGGTTGGTGGTGTCGATCCGGATCAGGTCGGAGGTGAAGGTCACCACCTCGTCGAGCGCCTGCCGGTCCACGGGGCCGAGCGGGTCGGTGGCCTCAGCCATACTGTTCCTCCACGGCGGCCGACACGATCGTCGTCACCGCCTTGAACGTGCGGATACCTTCGTACATCGTCGCGCCCGTGTAGGCGACGCGCCTCTCGCCGCTGGGCGCCACCCCGGGCACCACGGTCGCGGCGGCGGCCAGATGCTCGGCGTCGAACTCCAGCTCCACGGTGAACGTCCCGCCGGTCACGGGCGTCCGCGCTCCGGCGAGCGCGGTGGCCTCCCGGGCGGCGGCGCGGATGTCGGCGGCGGTGCGGGCGGGGGTGCGGCAGACGGCCGCGTACCGCGACACGTAGTCCTTGACGGCCACCTTGCGGGCGTCGGGGGCGTATCCCGCCGCGTCCACGCAGGTCAGGTCGTCGCCGGTGACGAGGACGACGGGCACGCCGTACTCGGCGGCCACGTGCGCGTTGAGCAGCCCCTCGCTCGCCCTGGTCCCGTTGAGCCAGACGCCGGTGATGGAGTTGGCGAGGTAGGTGTGGGCGAGGACCCCCTCCGTACCGGCTCCCGTGTGGTAGCCGACGAAGGCGACCGCGTCCACGTCGCCGTGTTGGATGCCCTCCACCATGGAGAGCGACTTGTGCCGCCCGGTGAGCATCTGCACCCGGTCGTCGAGCTGCTCCAGCAGGAGGTTCCGCATCGACCAGTGGGCCTCGTTGACCAGCACCTCGTCGGCGCCGCCGTCGAAGAACCCGAGAGCGGCCGCGTTCACGTCGGAGGTGAACATCGGCCGGCAGCGCTCCCACTGCGGGGTGCCCGGCAGCACGTCGGCCGGCCAGGTCACTCCGGTGGCGCCCTCCATGTCGGCGCTGATGAGGATCTTCATGCCGCCACACCGTACGCCCCGCGGGCGGTGGGGGCCAGGGAGGGGCGGCCCGGGGCGGGTCCGGTCGGCCGAAGCTCCCCCCACCGGGTGCGCGGCGAACACTATGAACGCAAAGCGCACGAGGGTTCTGCCCCGGGCGGCCCGCTTCCTAGCATCCCCGCATCGCGGCGCGTACCGGCGCCGTACGGAGAGCCAGGAGCCGCACCCGTGCAGCAGCACCCCACCCCCCGCGTCCCCGCCCGCACGACCGCCCCGCTGTACCGTCGCGGCCGCCGCCGCTCCGCCCTGGTGGCGGGCCTCCTGGCGACGGCCCTGCTCACCACGGCGGCCCACGCCCCCGTGGTCCGGGCCGACGCCCCCACGGCCCCCACCGCGGCCGGCTGCCCCTCGGCCCTGGCCGGAAAGGCGCGGTGCTACACCGGCCGGGACGCGCAGGGGGCGCACTACGCGATCGCCGTCCCCACCCGCTGGAACGGCTCCCTGGTCGTCCACGCCCACGGCGGCCCCGACCTGGGCGAGGCATCCGACCCGGACCGCTCCACCGGCGACCTGGAGCGCTGGGCCGTCATGGTGAAGGAGGGGTACGCCTGGGCGGGCTCCTCCTACCGGCGCGGCGGCTACGGTACGCGGATGGCGGCGGCCGACACCGAGAGTGTGCGCCGGGTCTTCACCGACCGGTTCGGGAGGCCGGGGCGGACCTATCTGCACGGCCAGTCCTGGGGCGGCAACGTGGCCGCGAAGGCGGCGGAGACGTACGGCCGCACACCGGGGGCGTACGACGGGGTGCTGCTGACCAACGGGGTGCTGGGCGGGGGTTCGCGCGGCTACGACTACCGGGTCGACCTGCGCGTGGTCTACCAGTACTACTGCGGCAACCACCCGCGCCCCACCGAACCGCAGTATCCGCTCTGGCAGGGGCTGCGGCCGGACTCCACGATGACGGCCGCCGGGCTGCGCTCGCGGCTGCGGGAGTGCACCGGGTTCGACGCCGAGCCCGCCGCCAGGACCCCGCTCCAGCAGCGCAACCTGGACGACATCCTCGCCGTCACCGGCATCCCGGAACGCGCCCTGGAGTCGCATCTGCGGTTCGCGACCTTCACCTTCCGCGACATCGTGTCGACCCGGCTGGGCGGCCGCAACCCCTTCTCCAACCAGGGCGTACGGTACGCGGGTTCGCACGACGACCGGGCGCTGAACGCGGGCGTGGAGCGGTTCGCGGCCGATCCCTCCGCGCGCCGGGACCTCTCCTTCGACAGCGACCTCACCGGCCGGGTCTCCGTCCCCGTCCTCACCCTGCACGCGATCGGCGACCCGACGGCCTTCGTGGAGCACGAGTCCGCCTACCGGTCCACGCTCCGGGGCGCGGGCCGGGCGCACCTCCTCGTCCGGAGCTTCACGCGCGAGAGCGAGCACAGCGGGCTCAGCGACGCCGAGTACGCCACCTCCATCGCCGCCCTGGACCGCTGGGCGCGCACCGGGCACCGGCCCACCCCGCGCTCGCTGGCCGCCGCGTGCCCGGCCGTCGACCGGGCGTACGGCACGGGCTGCTTCTACGACCCGGCCTTCACCCCGGCCCCGTACGCCTCCCGGGTGCTGCCCCGGCCGGGCGGGCACCACTGGCCCGCCCTGACCGCCGGGCAGGAGCGGGCGTGGAGCCGGATCGACGGGGTGGGCATCGCGCCCTGAGCCGCCTCAGGGGAGCAGCTTCTCGATCCGCTCCAGCTCGTCCGCGGTGAACTCCAGGTTCCCGACGGCCCGGACGCTGTTCTCCAGCTGCGCGACGCTGCTCGCCCCGACCACGGCCGAGGTGAGGCGGCCGCCGCGCAGCACCCAGGCCAGGGCCAGCTGGGCGAGGGACTGGCCGCGCTCCCCGGCCAGGGCGTCCAGGGCGCGCAGCCGCTCCACCAGGGCGGGCGTGACCGCGTCGGCCGTCAGGAACGGACTCGTCCCCGCCGCGCGGGAGCCGGCCGGGATGCCGTTCAGATAGCGGTCGGTGAGGATGCCCTGTTCCAGCGGGGAGTAGGCGATCGAGCCGGCACCCAGCTCGTCGAGCGCGGTGAGCAGCCCGTCCTCGGGGCGGCGGTCGAGCATCGAGTAGCGGGGCTGGTGGATGAGGAGGGGGGTGCCGAGGTCCTTGAGGATCGCGGCCGCCTCGCGGGTCTCCTCGGCGCTGTAGTTGGAGAGGCCTGCGTAGAGCGCCTTGCCCTGGCGTACGGCGGTGTCGAGCGCGCCCATCGTCTCTTCGAGCGGGGTGCCGGGGTCGGGCCGGTGGGAGTAGAAGATGTCGACGTACTCCACGCCCAGGCGCTTCAGGCTCTGGTCCAGCGAGGCGCGCAGATACTTCCGCGAGCCCCACTCCCCGTACGGCCCGTCCCACATGTGGTAACCGGCCTTGGTGGAGATGACCAGCTCGTCGCGGAGGCGGGCGAAGTCGGTGGCGAGGGCGCGGCCCAGGGTGAGTTCGGCGGAGCCGGGCGGCGGGCCGTAGTTGTTGGCCAGGTCGAAGTGGGTGATGCCGAGGTCGAAGGCGCGGCGCAGGATGGCGCCCTGCGTCTCGGGGGTGCGGTCGCCTCCGAAGTTGTGCCAGAGGCCGAGGGAGAGCGCGGGCAGCATCAGGCCGCTGCGGCCGGTGCGCCGGTAGGGCATGGCGGAGTAGCGGTCGGCGGACGGCAGGTACATGGGCAGGCTCCGCGGGAGAGATCCGGGGCGTACGGGGGACGGAGTCCAGGCTTCCGCAGATCGATCCAGCAGTCCAACAGGAGATTCCGCTCGAATTCATCGCCTACATTGCTCAATCATGGAACTGCGTCAGCTGGAGCACTTCGTCGCCGTCGCCGAGGAGCAGCACTTCACCCGGGCCGCCGAGCGCCTCGCCGTCTCGCAGTCCGGGCTCTCCGCCTCCGTACGGGCGCTGGAGCAGGAGCTGCGGACGCCGCTGTTCAGCCGCACCACGCGGACGGTCCGGCTCACCGAGGCCGGGCGGGCGCTGCTGGTGGAGGCGGAGCGCACGCTGGCGGGGGCGCGGGCGGCGCGGGACGCGGTCGACGCCGTACGGGGGCTGCTGCGCGGGACGCTGACGGTGGGGGTCGAGCAGTGCGTGGCGGGGGTGAGCCCGGCCCGGCTGCTGGCCGCGTTCCACCGGGCCCATCCGCAGCTGGAGCTGAGGCTGCGCCAGGAGGGGACGAGCAGTCTGCTGGACGGGGTGGCCGGGGGGCGGCTCGACCTGGCGTTCGCGGCGACGGTGGACCCGGCGGAGTGGCGCGGGGAGCTGATGGAGCTGGCGCGGGAGCCGATGGTGGTGCTCTGTGCGGCGGGGCACCGGTTCGCGGGGCGGGCCGAGGTGGCGTGGGAGGAGTTGCCGGGCGAGTCGTTCATCGACTTCCACCCGGACTGGGGGCCGAGGCGGGCGGCGGACGGGGCGTTCGCGGCGGCGGGGGCCCGGCGGACGGTGGGCCTGGAGGTGAGCGATGTGCACAGCCTGCTGGAGCTGGTCCAGGAGGGGCTGGGGATCGCGGTGGTGCCGCACCACTTCTCCCGCAAGCCGGAGGCCGCCCGGCTGGTGGCGGTGGGCGTGGCCCCCGCGGGCGGACGGCGGGCGGTGTACGAGAGCGTGGTGGTGCTTCCGTCGGCGGGGAGCCTGAGCCCCGGGGCGCGGGCGCTGATGCGGCTGGTACGGGAGGACGGGGCGCGGGCGGCGGAGGCGGGCTGAGCCGACCGGGAGCCCGGGCCGCCGCGCCCGGCACCCCGGGGTCCGCACCGGACGCGCGCCTGCCGTGCGGAGCCCGGTCCGGACCCGCGGGGCCGGCCCACCCCCGTACCGCCCGTGCGGAGCCCGGACCGGACGGGCGGGCCAGGCCGCCCCCGTACGGCTCGGTCCCGCCGCGCCCCGCCCCCGTACGGCTCAGTCCTCGTGGCCCAGCTGGAGGTCGCGTTCCGTGCGGCCGCCACCCGCGACCTGGAGCACGGTGGCGACGGGCGGGTAGCCCGCGGCGATCACCGTGTACTCGCCGGAGGCGAGGTCCACGAAGCGGAACGCCCCGTCGGGGCCGGTGGTGAGGGTGCGCACCGCGTTGCCCGCCGCGTCGAGCAGGGTGACCCGGGCGTCCTCCACGGGGCGTCCGTCGGGCGTCCGGACGATGCCGCGCAGTACGGCCCCGCCCGCCAGCTCGATGTCCTGCCGGGTCTCGCGGGCCGCCTGGACGCTGACCGGGAGGGCGGCGGGGCGGAAGGCGGGGGCACCGGCGGCCAGGGTGTACTCGCCCGCGACCAGTTCGGTGAGGACGTAGCCGCCCTCGCGGCCGGTGCGGGTGGAGGCGACGACCTCGCCGCGTACGTCGGTGAGGGTGACGGCCGCGTCCGGGACGGGCGCCCCGTCGGCGGCGAGGACGGACCCGGCGAGCCGTCCGGCGCCGCCGAGGACCATGTCCAGCTCGACGGGGCGGTCGCCCACGGTGACGCTGACGGCCTGGGGCTGGTGCCCGCCGGCCGCGGCGATGAGGACGTAGTTCCCGGCGCCCGGGACGCTGAGCGCGTACCGCCCGTCCTCGCCGCCGGCCCCGCGGCCCACCTGCCGCCCCTGGACGTCGATGAGAGTGAGGGCGGCCCCCTCCACCGAGGTGCCGTCGGGGTGCCGGACGGTGCCCCGGACGGGCACGCCGGAGAGGTGGCCGACGGCCGGCTGCGGAGGGGTGGCGCGGGCGGCGGGGATCGGCGTGGGCTCGGTGGCCGCTTCGGGGCTGTGGTGGGACACCAGCGGTTTCTCCTTGAGGAAGAAGGCGAGGATCAGGCCGAGAACGAGCACCGGCACGAGGTAGAGGAAGATGCGCGGCATCGCGTCGACGTACGCCTGGATGTAGGCGTCGCGGAGCGCGGGCTCCATCGCGTGGACGAGCTGCGGGGTGATCGACTCGGGCGGGGGCAGCTCGACGCCGGTGGGCAGGCGGACGCCGAGGGCGTCGGAGAGCCGTCCTGCGAACAGGGTCCCGAAGACGGCGGCGCCGACGCTGCCGCCGATCTGCCGGAAGTAGTTGTTGGCGCTGGTGGCGGTGCCGAGGTCGGCGGGGCGTACGGAGTTCTGCACGGCGAGCACGAGCACCGACATGACCAGCCCGATGCCGGTGCCGAGGACGGCCTGCCAGAGGCTGTACTCCAGCCGGGAGGTGCCCGCCTCCAGCCCCGAGAGCAGCCACATGCCGACGACGGAGACGGCGCCGCCGACGATGGGGTAGATCCGGTAGCGGCCGGTACGGGTGATGAGCTGGCCGGAGACGATGGAGCCGCCCACGATGCCGAGCATCATCGGGAGCATCAGCAGCCCGGACTCGGTGGCGCTGGCCCCGTCGACCATCTGGAGGTAGGTGGGCAGATAGCTGGCGGCACCGAAGAGCGCGATGCCGATGACCGCGCCGATCAGACCGGTGACGTTGAAGATCGAGTCCCGGAACAGCCGGAGCGGGATGATGGGTTCGGCCGCCCGGTGCTCGACGGCGACGAAGAGCAGCGTCGTGACGACGGCCCCCGCCGTGAGGCCGAGGATCGTGCGCGAGCCCCAGGCGTACTCCGTACCGCCCCAGCTGGTCACCAGGACCAGGCAGGTGGAGGCGGCGGCCAGCAACACCGCGCCCAGCACGTCGAGTCGGGGCCGTACGGCGGGCTTCGGGAGCTTCAGCACGACGGCGATCACGGCGAACGTGACGAGCCCGAACGGCACGTTGATGTAGAAGCACCAGCGCCAGGAGGCATGGTCGGTGAAGAAGCCGCCGAGCAGCGGCCCGGCGACCGAGGCGAGGCCGAAGACCGCGCCGATGAGGCCCATGTAGCGGCCGCGCTCCCGGGGCGGCACGATGTCCGCGATGATCGCCTGGACGCCGATCATGAGCCCGCCGCCGCCGATGCCCTGGAGGGCCCGGAAGGCGATCAGCTCGTCCATGGTCCGCGACCAGCCGGCCAGCGCGGAGCCGATGACGAAGACGACGATGGCGAACTGGAAGACGCCCTTGCGGCCGAAGAGGTCGCCGAGCTTGCCGTAGAGCGGCAGGACGATGGTGGAGGCGAGGAGGTAGGCGGTGACCGCCCAGGACATCTTCTCCAGGCCGTGCAGCTCCCCGACGATCTTCGGCAGGGCGGTGGCGACGATCATCTGGTCGAGCGCCGCGAGGAGCAGGGTGAGCATCAGCCCGAGGAAGACCATCCGGATCCGGCGGGGGCTGATCGCGTCGGCGGCCGGGGGCGCGGGCGGGGCCGGCGGTGAGGGGGGCGGCTCCCCGGCGGATGCGGCCGTACCGTCCGGCCCGTCCTTCAGCAGCGTGATACCGCCCACCACGTAACGCTCCCCTCCGTCGTACGCACCCGGCGCACGCGTCTGTCGCACGCATTCGCGCCGCCCATTTGTCGCATCGCGCGGCAAGGCGGGGCAAACGTGACCAGGGGCGCGCAGGGCGCGCACGGAGGGCTTATGCGCCGGTCGGAGCCACTACGGCGCACCACCGGCCGCCCCGGAAAACCACTCGTTCCGGTGAGGGCGGCCGAGCGACGGGGCCGGGCCGTTCGACGGCCCGGCCCCCACGCGCGTACGTCCTACTTCTCGACCTGGGCGGCGAGGTTCTGGAGCAGCTCGTCGTAGATCCGGCCGAGGCCCTTGGGGGCGAAGGTCCGCTCGAAGAAGCCGCCGATGCCGCCCGCGCCGTCCCAGACGGTGGTGACGACGGCCTTGGACTCGCCCTCACCGGCCGGGGTGACGGTCCAGGTGGTGACCATCGAGGAGTTGCGGTCCTTCTCGACGAGCTGACCGTCGGTCGGCTCGGTGACCTCCAGCAGGCAGTCGCGGACCCGCTTGCTGGTGGCCTGGAGCTTCCAGTGCACGAGGGTGCCCTCGCCGTCGCCGCCCTCGCGGACCTCGTACTCGCTGAAGTGCGCGGTCAGCACCTTGCCGCGGACGTCCTTGTAGTCGGCCAGCGCGTCGAACACCGTCTCCGCGTCCGCCGAGATGATCCGCTCCGTGGTGGCCTCGACCTGCGCCATGGCTGTTCCTCCAGCAGTCCGTAGTTCGGGGGGTGAGCTGAGCCAACCACCTCGGGTACGGCCGCTCAAAATCGGGTCCGGAGGGCCGGCTCGCACGATCATGGGAACAGGTGTTCTATTCTGTCGCCAGTGCTACCGAGGAGGCGTCCATGCGCTGGGACAATCTGGCCGAAAACCGCCCCATGACCGGCAACAGCGCGCTCTTCGCCGCGGACGCGGTGACCACGCGCACCTTCGACACCCCGGAGTTCCGGGGCATCACCTTCCACGAGGTCCGGGCCCGTTCGATCCTGAACCGGGTGCCCGGGGCCTCGCGGATGCCGTTCGAATGGACGGTGAACCCCTACCGGGGCTGCTCGCACGCCTGCGTCTACTGCTTCGCCCGCAAGACCCACAGCTATCTGGACCTCGACACCGGCGTCGGCTTCGACTCCCAGATCGTCGTCAAGACCAACGCGCCCGATCTGCTCCGGCGCGAGCTGGCCTCCCGGCACTGGCGGGGCGAGCACATCGCGATGGGCACCAACGTCGACTGCTACCAGCGGGCGGAGGGCCGCTACCGGCTCATGCCGGGCATCATCTCCGCCCTGCGCGACCGGGCGAACCCCTTCTCGATCCTGACGAAGGGCACGCTGATCCTGCGGGACCTGGAGCTGCTGCGGCAGGCCGCCGAGGTCACCGAGGTCGGCGTCTCGGTCTCCGTCGGCTTCACCGACCGCGAGCTGTGGCGCACGGTCGAACCCGGCACGCCCTCCCCCGGCCGCCGCCTCGACACCGTCCACACGCTGGCGGAGGCCGGGATCGGCTGCTCGGTCCTGATGGCGCCCGTCATCCCCTTCCTCGGCGACACCCCGGAGCAGCTGCGCGCCACGGTCTCCGCGATCGCGGCGGCCGGGGCGGTCTCGGTGACCCCGCTCGTCCTGCATCTGCGCCCCGGCGCCCGCGAGTGGTACCTGCGCTGGCTGGGCCTGCACCATCCGCACCTGGTGGAGCGGTACGAGCGGATGTACGGGGACGGGGCGTACGCGCCCACGTGGTACCAGCGCCGGATCACGCGTCAGGTCCACGAGCTGGCGGACGAGTTCGGGATCGGCCCGGCGCACCGGGGCGGGTCACGGCGCGTCGCGCCGGCGCGGAGGGCGGAGGAGGGGGAGCCGGCGGAGGAGCAGGGGCCGACGCAGCTCACCCTCCTGTGACGGGGGCGACTACCGCAGGGCACCCCCTGCGCAAGGCACCTCCCCGCGCAGTTTGCCTCCCCGGGGCCCCTTCCGCAGGGCCGATGGCGTGACCGTACGGGTCGATTCCGCGCGGAATCGGCCCCGGCCGGGTGATCTCGGGGAGCATGCGGCCGGGGACCGGCCGTCGGCCGCCGCGTCCCCTCCACCTCGGGAGGCCCCATGACGAAACGTGCAGGAATTCTGGTCGCCGCCGGTGCGACGGTCGCCGGTCTGCTGGCCGCCGCTCCGGCCCCGGCCGCCGCTTCCCCGGCGAGCACACCGCCCGCCCCGGGGCTCACCTGGACAGGCTGTCCGACGGAGAACCATCCGACGCTCCAGTGCGCGAAGGTCACCACCCCGCTGGACCACGCGAACCCGTCGGGCCGGAAGATCACCCTCGCCCTCTCCCGTATCCCGCACACGGCCAAGGCCTTCCAGGGCCCGCTGCTCGTCAACCCGGGCGGTCCCGGCGGCAGCGGACTGTCGATGGCCGGGTTCGTGGCGTCGGCGCTGCCGGAGAAGGTGGCATCGCAGTACGACGTGATCGGGTTCGACCCGCGCGGGGTCGGCAGGAGCAGCCCGCGGCTGGACTGCCTGCCGGGCCACGCCGATCCCGTGCGCCCCGACTCGGTGCCCGCCTCCCTGCGGGACGAGCGGATCAACCGCGACCGGGCCGCCGCGTTCGCCCGCGCCTGCGGCGAGAAGCACGGCGACGTGCTGCCGTACATGGACACCGTCAGCGCGGCGAAGGACCTCGACGTGATCCGCCGGGCGCTGGGCGCGGAGAAGATCAACTACTTCGGCTACTCGTACGGTACGTATCTGGGCGCCGTCTACGCGAAGCTGCACCCGGAGCGGGTGCGGCGCCTGGTCCTGGACTCGGTGGTCGGCCCGGACGACGTCTGGTACCAGGGCAACCTGAACCAGGACTACGCGTTCGACGACCGCCACAAGGCGTTCGCGGCCTGGGTGGCGCGGCACGACGCGGTGTACGGGCTCGGCACGGACCCGGCCGGGGTCGAGGCCGCCTGGTACCGGATGCGGGCGGCCGTGGCGGCCGAGCCGGCGGGCGGCAGGGTCGGGGCGAGCGAGCTGGAGGACACCTTCCTGCCCGGCGGCTACTACAACGGCTACTGGCCCTACCTGGCCGAGGCGTTCGCCGCGTACGTCAACGACCGGGACACCGAGGCCCTGGTGACGGCGTACGACAACTTCGGCGCCACCGGCCCCGGCGGCGGCAACAGCTACTCCGTCTACACCGCCGTCCAGTGCCGCGACGCGGGCTGGCCCCGGCACTGGTCGGCCTGGCGCCACGACGCCCGCCGGATCCACGCCAAGGCGCCCTTCATGACCTGGAACAACACCTGGTACAACGCGCCGTGCGCCTCCTGGCCGGTGGCCCCGCTCACCCCGGTCGACGTCACCAACCACCGCCTCCCGGCAACCCTGATCCTCCAGGCGACGGGCGACGCGGCGACCCCGTACGCGGGCGCGGTCTCCATGCACCGCAAGCTCAAGGGGTCCAGCTTCGTGGTGGAGGAGGGCGGCGGCAACCACGGCATCACCCTGAGCGGCAACGCCTGCCTGGACAAGCACCTGACGGCCTATCTGACCGACGGGACCGTCCCGCGCGGGCGGGGCACGGACGAGGCCGACGCGGTCTGCGCGGCGCTGCCGGACCCGAAGCCGCTGCCGGCCGCGAAGGCGGCGGCCCAGTCGGTGGACAACAGCACGGGCAGCCGCCTGCACGGATTGCTGGGGCCGCGCCACTGAGCCCCGGCCGCCGCCCCGGCGCCCGTCTCACTCCCCCGGCAGCCGGCTGAGCGCCTCCGCCGCCGCCCTGCCCAGGCGCGGGTGCGGAAGGGCCGCCGTGAGGACCGGGCGGGCGCGGGGGTCTCCCAGGTGGCCGAGGCCCTCCACGCAGGCCAGGGCCACATGCCCGTGCGGGTCGCCGGGGGCCAGGAGGCGCTGGAGGGTGGCGACCAGGGCGGGGACCGCCTCGGGGGCGCGCAGGGTGGTGAGCAGGCGCACCGGGTGCACGGCGTACGCGGTGCGCAGGGCGTTGGTGGCGAGCGCGGCGGCGGCCCGGGGGGTGCGGGGGTCGTTCAGGCGGGCCAGGGCATGGGCGGCGGAGACGCAGCGTTCCGGGTCGCGGTGGTTGAGCAGGAGGACCAGCGCCTCGAAGGCCCTGCGGTCGCCCGCGCAGCCGAGCCGGAAGGCCGCGATCTCCCGGGCCCAGAGCGGCCTCCCCGGCTCGACCAGGACCCGGGCCAGCACCTCGTGGTCGTCGGTGGCCACCAGCAGGTCGTACGCGGCCGGGCCGTCGGCGGCCGGGTCCGGCGCGGCCGGGCCGTCCGCGGCCGGGTCCGGCGGACCGGCCGCCGCCTCGTCCCGCAGCCGGTCCATCAGCGAGCGCAGCTCCTCATCCATGACGCTCAGCGTATCCATGCACACGCTCCGTACGGGACGGGAGCGTTGAGCCGATGTGGTCCAGCGCACAACGACCCAGGGGTGGCGCGCTCGTTACTCGCCGGTTAATCTCATCTGAGCGGGAACACACTCCCCCGCAAGCTCCGGTGGCCTGGTGACGCAGCCACCCGGAGTGCTTGTCGGTTCGGCAGTAACCAGTGCGACGCGACTCCGGGACAGAGTCCGTCACCCCTCCCGGCCGGGCGTGCTCCAGCGCCCCCGGCCCCGCGCTCCACGACACGCATCACGCATGCCACGCGCCGCTCCCTCATCGCCGCGCGCGCCTGCTCCCACAGTCGTCACTCACCCTGGAGTCCCGTGATGGACACCCCGCTCTCCACCATTGCCGTCGTCGGTCTCGGCACCATGGGCACCGGCATCGCCGAGGTCCTGGCCCTCGCCGGCCGCGAGGTCATCGGCATCGACATCAGCGAGGCGGCCGCCCGGCAGGCCGTCACCTCCCTCGAAGCCTCCACCGCACGGGCCGTCGCGCGCGGACGGATCACCGAGCAGGAGCGGGCCGGGGCGCTGGCCCGGTTCCGTACCTCCGGCGCCCTCGCGGCCGCCGCCGACGCCGAGCTGGTCATCGAGGTCGTGCCGGAGTCGTACGAGCTCAAGCAGCAGGTGTTCCGCGAGCTGGACGGGATCGTCGCGCCCACCGCGATCCTCGCCACCGGCACGAACGCCCTGTCCGTCACCCGGCTCGCCGCGGAGTCGCAGCACCCCGAGCGCGTGCTCGGCCTGCACTTCTTCAACCCGGCACCCGCGATGAAGCTGGTCGAGGTCGTCTCCTCGGTGCTCACCGCGCCGCCCGCCGTGGAGACCGTCACCAGGCTGGCCCGGGAGCTGGGCAAGGAGCCGGTCGCGGTCGGGGACCGGCCCGGGTTCGTCGCGGACGGGCTGCTCTTCGGCTACCTCAACCAGGCCGCCGCGATGTACGAGGCCAACTACGCCTCCCGGGAGGACATCGACGCGGCGATGAAGCTCGGCTGCGGGCTGCCCATGGGCCCGCTCGCCCTGCTGGACCTGATCGGCATCGACACCGCCCGGACGGTCCTGGAGGCCATGTACTCCGCCTCGCACGACCGCCTCCACGCCCCCGCCCCCGTCCTCGGCCAGCTCAGCGAGGCCGGGCTGACCGGGCGCAAGGCCGGGCGCGGCTTCTACACGTACGAGGCCCCGGGCAGCCAGACCGTCGTGCCCGACGCGCTCACCCCGTCCGCCGGAGCGGCCGCCGGCGAGGGGCGCTCCGTCGCCTCCGTCGGCGTCGCGGGCTCCGGGACCATGGCCTCCGGGATCGCGGAGGTCTTCGCCAAGGCCGGGTACACCGTGGTCCTGGCCGCCCGCGGCCAGGAGAAGGCGGACATCGCCAAGGGCCGGATCGCGAAGTCGCTGGAGCGTTCGGTCGGCAAGGGGCGGCTGACGGCGGAGGCCCGCGACGAGACGCTGGGGCGGATCACGGCGGCCGGTTCGCTGGACGCCTTCGCGGAGGTCGACCTCGCCGTGGAGGCGGTCGCGGAGGACCTGGAGATCAAGCAGCAGCTCTTCGCGACCCTGGACAAGGTCTGCCGGCCGGGCGCGGTCCTCGCCACCACCACCTCGTCCCTGCCGGTCGTCGCGATCGCCCGGGCCACCGCCCGGCCCGAGGACGTCGTCGGGATGCACTTCTTCAACCCGGCGCCCGCGATGAAGCTGGTGGAGGTCGTCCGTACGGTCCTGACCGCCGACGACGTCCACGCCACGGTCCGCGCGGTCTGCGCGAAGATCCGCAAGCACCCGGTGGACTGCGGGGACCGGGCCGGGTTCATCGTCAACGCCCTGCTGTTCCCGTACCTCAACAACGCGATCAAGATGGTCGAGGAGCACTACGCCTCGCTGGACGACATCGACGCGGCCATGAAGCTGGGCGGCGGCTACCCGATGGGCCCGTTCGAACTGCTGGACGTCGTCGGGCTCGATGTCTCCCTCGCCATCGAGAAGGTGCTGCACAAGGAGTTCCGCGACCCGGGGCTCGCCCCCGCGCCGCTGCTGGAGCACCTGGTGGCCGCGGGCTGCCTCGGCCGCAAGACGGGCCGGGGCTTCCGCGAATATGCCCGTCGCTGACCCGGGGGCCGGGTGGGGCGGGCTGCTGGGACCCTCCGGCTCCCCGCCCCCGAAGGCGCGCTCTCCTGCACCGATGCGTTACGTTCATGCCATGTCCCAGCCCGCCAAGTCACCCCGTGCCACCGCCGCGCCCGACGCCCCGGAGACCGCCGCGGGGTCGCGCGCCGCCGCCCAACGGCTCAAGATGCGCCGCGAACTGGCCGCTGCCGCGATGGAGCTCTTCGCCACGAAGGGGTACGAGGCGACGACCGTCGACGAGATCGCGGGCGCCGCGGGCGTCGCCCGGCGGACCTTCTTCCGCCACTTCCGCTCCAAGGAGGAGGCGATCTTCCCGGACCATGACGACACCCTCGTCAGGGCCGAGGCCGTCCTCAACGCCGCCCCCGCGCACGAGCATCCGCTCGACACCGTGTGCCGCGGCATCAAGGAGGTCATGAAGATGTACGCGGCCAAACCCGCCGTCTCCGTGGCCCGTTACAAACTGACCCGTGAGGTACCCACCCTCCGGGAGGCCGAGATCGCGTCGGTGGCCCGCTACGAGCGGCTGTTCACCCGCTATCTCCTGGGCCACTTCGACGAGCGCGACCACCACGTGGGCAACGACGACCCGCTGCTGGCGGAGGTGGCCGCGTCCGCCGTGGTCACCGCGCACAACCACGTACTGCGCCGCTGGCTGCGGGCGGGCGGCCAGGGTGATGTGGAGGCCCAGCTCGACCGGGCCTTCGCCATCGTGCGGGAGACCTTCGGCACCGGGATCGGGGCGGGCCGGACCGCCCCGGCCGATGCCACCAGGGCCCCGGCGGCGACCGTGGCGGCCGAGGGCGAGGTGCTGGTCGCGGTGGCCCGTACGGACGCCCCGCTGGACGAGGTCATGCGAACGATCCAGCAGGCGCTCAAGGAGCGCTGAGCGGGACGGTCGGCTCTTCGCCGGGGGGCCAGGACGGCGGTGCCTCCCCGGTGGCGTCCCAGGGCGGCGGTGCGCCGCCCTCGCTCCAGGCGGCCAGCTCCTCGGGGCCGTAGCAGAGGATGCCGCACCGCTCGGCGTAGTCGAGCGCGGGCTCGGTGAAGCCTCCGGTGGAGACGACGAGCGCGATGTCCGCCCCGTGCACGGCGTAGCAGGTGCCGCCGAACCGCTGGAGGTCCTGCGATCCGGCCCGGTTCTCCGGACCGTACCGCTTGCACTGGACGACCAGGCGGCGGCCGTCCGGGGTGGTGGCCAGCACATCCGCGCCCAGGTCCCCGGCGCCGCCCACCACCTCGGCGTCCGCGCACCCGTCGCGCCGGCACAGCTCGGCGACGGCCTCCTCGAAGGCGTACGGGTCCAGCTCCGCGTAGTCGAGTGGACCGGCGGCCTCCGGGGGCGCCGGGCGGGCCTGGGCGCGGGCCTCCTCGGCGGCGTCCAGCTCCGCGATCCCCGCGTCCACGATCCCGTACGCGGCCTCCGTGACGGCCTCCGCGACCCGCCGGGCCCGGCGGCGGCGGCGGAACACGACCAGGGCGGCGGCCAGGAGCAGGCCGACCACGAGCACGGCGGCGACCGGGTGGCGTCCGGCGCTGCGCCAGGCGGCCCGCAGGGCCATGCCGCCACCCGCGAGGACCAGCGCGACCAGGGCGAAGCCGAAGGTGGTGCGCCGGAGGTCGAAGGGGCCGCGCCCGCTCCGGACGCCGTCTCTGCGGATCGGTATCGCCATCGGTCTCCCACCCCTGTTCCGCACTGCGGCTTCCAAGATCATCCGTTCTCGGCCGTCTGCCCCGAGCCGGCCGTTCGACGCATGCGGAGCGCGCCGTCCGGCGCGCGCGGCGGCCGAAAACGACTGGTCCGCCGGGCGCCGCTGTGCTGAGGTGCGCGGATGCCGCACACCGATAGCGAGACACGTGACCTCTTCGACCGCACGATGCGGGAGCACGCCCGCCCCGACGGACCCGGCGTCCGCGTCGAGCGCGTCGGCCCCGTCGTCCGCCAGGTCGGCGGCCCGGACGACTGGAACGGGGTGGTGTGGTCGGCCCCGGGGCTGGACGCCGCCGGGGCCGATGCCGCCATCGCCGCGCAGATCGAGCACTGCACGGCGCTCGGCCTGCCGGATTTCGAGTGGAAGCTGTACGCCCACGACTCCCCCGCCGACCTGGGGGAACGGCTGCGGGCCGCCGGGTTCGTGGCGGAGGAGCCGGAAACACTGCTCGTGGCGTCCGCGCAGCTGCGGGCCGGGCCCGCCGAGCTGCCCGAGGGGCTGAGCCTGCGGCCGGTGACCGACGCGGCGGGGGCGGAGCTGATGGCCCGCGCCCATGAGCGGGCGTTCGGCACCGACGGGCGGCGCCTGCTCCACCAGGTGGTGAAGCGGCTGGCGGAGGCGCCGGAGGACTTCGTGGCGGTGATGGCGGTGGACGGCGACGGGGAGCCCGTCTGCTCCGGGCGGATGGAGCTGTACCCGGGTACGGGCTTCGCCGGGCTCTGGGGCGGGGGCACGGTGGCCGGCTGGCGGGGCAGGGGTGTCTACCGGGCGCTGCTGGCGTACCGGGCGCGGATCGCCGTCGAGCGCGGCTACCGCTACCTCCAGGCCGACGCCACCGCCATGTCGGCCCCGATCCTGCGCCGGCTGGGCTTCACGGAGCTGGGGACGACGACGCCGTATGTGTACCGGCCGACCCGGTAACCGCACGCCAGCAGGACAGAACGGGTCGTAACACCCATCGTGTTGCTCATGCGTGCCTACGAGATGACAAGTGAGAGAAATTGTTGGCACTGGGTGCCTTGTCAGGTGTCACGGAGTGCCATACGTTGAAGGTGTCCGGGCGGCCGGCGTGCTGGGGATCTCCCGTACGCCGGCTGTCCCCGCAACCACCGTGCTGCGCGCCCGGACGCCTGCGTCACAGGCACCCTTCTGCTCCACCCGAGCAAAGCCGAAGCTCCACCCGCCGAACCGACGGCCATACACCTCCACACCGCACCGCTCCCTGCCAGCAGGGCCCCTCAAGCGTTCCCTCGACGCCGCACCACCGGAGGCAACACCGTGAAGGAAATCCTGGACGCCATCCAGTCGCAGGACAGCACGGCCGCGGACTTCGCGGCCCTGTCCCTCCCCGAGTCCTACCGCGCGATCACCGTGCACAAGGACGAGGCGGAGATGTTCGCGGGGCTCGAATCCCGCGACAAGGACCCGCGCAAGTCGATCCACCTGGACGAGGTCCCGGTCCCCGAACTCGGCCCCGGCGAGGCCCTCGTCGCCGTGATGGCCAGCTCGGTGAACTACAACTCCGTCTGGACCTCCATCTTCGAGCCGGTCTCCACCTTCGGCTTCCTGGAGCGGTACGGACGGCTCAGCGAGCTCACCAAGCGCCACGACCTGCCGTACCACGTCATCGGCTCCGACCTGGCGGGCGTCGTCCTGCGCACCGGCCCCGGCGTGAACGCCTGGAACCCGGGCGACGAGGTCGTCGCGCACTGCCTCTCCGTCGAGCTGGAGTCCTCCGACGGCCACAACGACACGATGCTCGACCCCGAGCAGCGCATCTGGGGCTTCGAGACCAACTTCGGCGGCCTGGCGGAGATCGCGCTCGTCAAGTCCAACCAGCTGATGCCGAAGCCCAAGCACCTCAGCTGGGAGGAGGCGGCGGCTCCGGGCCTGGTCAACTCGACCGCGTACCGCCAGCTCGTCTCGCGCAACGGCGCCGGCATGAAGCAGGGCGACAACGTCCTGATCTGGGGTGCCAGCGGCGGACTCGGCTCCTACGCCACCCAGTTCGCGCTGGCAGGCGGCGCCAACCCGATCTGTGTCGTCTCCTCCCCGGAGAAGGCCGACATCTGCCGGGCGATGGGCGCCGAGGCGGTCATCGACCGCAACGCCGAGGGCTACAAGTTCTGGAAGGACGAGCGCACCCAGGACCCGAAGGAGTGGAAGCGCTTCGGCAAGCGCATCCGCGAGTTCACCGGTGGCGAGGACATCGACATCGTCTTCGAGCACCCGGGCCGCGAGACCTTCGGCGCGTCCGTGTACGTCACCCGCAAGGGCGGCACCATCACCACCTGCGCCTCCACCTCGGGGTACATGCACGAGTACGACAACCGCTACCTGTGGATGTCCCTCAAGCGCATCATCGGCTCCCACTTCGCCAACTACCGCGAGGCGTGGGAGGCCAACCGCCTCATCGCCAAGGGCAAGATCCACCCCACGCTCTCCAAGACGTACACGCTGGAGGAGACCGGCCAGGCCGCCCACGACGTCCACCGCAACGCCCACCAGGGCAAGGTCGGCGTCCTCGCACTCGCCCCCCGCGAGGGCCTGGGCGTCCGCGACCAGGAAATGCGCGAGCAGCACATCGACGCCATCAACCGCTTCCGCAACGTCTGAGGTTCTCCCATGACCGAACGTCAGAAGGACCGGCCCTGGCTCATGCGGACGTACGCCGGTCACTCGACCGCCGAGGCGTCCAACGAGCTGTACCGCCGCAACCTCGCCAAGGGCCAGACGGGTCTCTCGGTCGCCTTCGATCTGCCCACGCAGACCGGATACGACCCGGACCACATTCTCGCCCGCGGCGAGGTGGGCCGTGTCGGTGTGCCCGTCTCGCACCTCGGTGACATGCGCCGGCTGTTCCAGGACATCCCCCTGGAGCAGATGAACACCTCGATGACGATCAACGCGACCGCCATGTGGCTGCTGGCGCTCTACCAGGTGGTCGCGGAGGAGCAGGGGGCCGACCCCGGCAAGCTCCAGGGGACCACGCAGAACGACATCGTGAAGGAGTACCTCTCGCGCGGGACGCACGTCTTCCCGCCGGTGCCCTCGCTGCGGCTGACCACCGACATGATCACGTACACGGTCAACCGCATCCCCAAGTGGAACCCGATCAACATCTGCAGCTACCACCTCCAGGAGGCGGGGGCGACCCCGGTCCAGGAGATCGCGTACGCCATGTCGACCGCCATCGCGGTGCTCGACGCGGTCCGCGACTCGGGCCAGGTCCCGGAGGAGAAGTTCGGTGACGTGGTCGCCCGGATCTCGTTCTTCGTGAACGCGGGCGTCCGCTTCATCGAGGAGATGTGCAAGATGCGCGCCTTCGGCCGTATCTGGGACCGCGTCACCCGGGAGCGGTACGGCGTCACCGATGCCAAGCAGCGCCGCTTCCGCTACGGCGTCCAGGTCAACTCCCTCGGCCTGACCGAGGCGCAGCCGGAGAACAACGTCCAGCGCATCGTCCTGGAGATGCTGGCCGTCACCCTCTCCAAGGACGCCCGCGCCCGTGCCGTACAGCTCCCGGCCTGGAACGAGGCGCTGGGGCTGCCCCGGCCCTGGGACCAGCAGTGGTCGCTGCGGATCCAGCAGGTGCTGGCGCACGAGAGCGATCTGCTGGAGTACGAGGACATCTTCGCCGGGTCGCACGTCATCGAGGCCAAGGTGGACGCCCTGGTCGAGGAGTCGCTGGCGGAGATCGACCGGATCCAGCAGATGGGCGGCGCGATGGCGGCCGTCGAGTCCGGCTACCTCAAGTCGGAGCTGGTCTCCTCGCACGCGGCCCGGCGGGCCCGGATCGAGGGCGGCGAGGAGAAGATCGTCGGCGTCAACATCTACGAGACGACCGAGCCCAACCCGCTCACCTCCGACCTGGACGGCGCGATCATGACCGTCGACCCGGCGAACGAGGCCCGGGTGGTCGCCGCCCTGCACGAGTGGCGGGACAACCGCGACGAGGCCCGGGCGACGGAGGCGCTGGCCGCGCTGAAGAAGGCCGCCGCGGGCACCGAGAACATGATGGAGGCCACCGTCGAGTGCGCCCGCGCGGGCGTCACCACCGGCGAGTGGTCCTGGGCGCTGCGGGACGTCTTCGGGGAGTTCCGCGCGCCGACCGGGGTCTCCTCGGCCCCGGTCGCGGTCACCGCCGAGCCGGGCAGCACACTCGCCCTGGTCCGCGAGAAGGTCACCCGGACCGCCGCCGACCTGGGCGTGGGACGGCTGCGCCTGCTGGTCGGCAAGCCGGGCCTGGACGGGCACTCCAACGGGGCCGAGCAGATCGCCGTACGGGCCCGGGACGCCGGGTTCGAGGTGGTCTACCAGGGGATCCGGCTGACTCCGGAGCAGATCACCGACGCGGCGCTGGCCGAGGACGTGCACTGCGTGGGGCTCTCCATCCTCTCCGGCTCGCACGCGGAGCTGGTGCCCGACGTGCTGCACCGGCTGCGCGAGGCCGGGGCACCGGACATCCCGGTGATCGCGGGCGGCATCATCCCGCCGGCCGACGCGACGGCGCTCATCGAGGCCGGTGTGGCCGCCGTCTTCACCCCGAAGGACTTCGGCATCACGGAGATCATCGGCCGTATCGTCGACGAGATCCGGAAAGCGAACAAGCTCGACCCTCTGGAGGTCTCCGCATGACCACGCCCACCACCCCCGTGAACCGGCTGCGCCCGCGCCGCTCGTGTCTGGCCGTGCCGGGCTCCAACCCGCGCTTCCTGGAGAAGGCCCAGGGCCTCCCGGCCGACCAGGTCTTCCTGGACCTGGAGGACGCCTGCGCCCCGCTCGCCAAGGAGGGTGCCCGCCACACCATCGTGGACGCGCTGAACAACGGTGACTGGAGCGGCAAGACCCGGGTCGTACGGGTCAACGACTGGACGACCCACTGGACCTACCGGGACGTCATCACGGTCGTCGAGGGCGCGGGCCCCAACCTCGACTGCATCATGCTGCCGAAGGTCCAGGACGCCCAGCAGGTCGTGGCACTGGACCTGCTGCTGACCCAGATCGAGAAGACGATGGGCTTCGAGGTCGGGAAGATCGGCATCGAGGCGCAGATCGAGAACGCCAAGGGCCTGGTGAACATCGACGAGATCGCCGCCGCCTCGCCGCGCCTGGAGACGCTGATCTTCGGCCCGGCCGACTTCATGGCCTCGATCAACATGAAGACCCTGGTCGTCGGCCAGCAGCCGCCCGGCTACCCGGCGGACGCGTACCACTACATCCTGATGCGCATCCTGATGGCGGCCCGCAGCCACGACCTCCAGGCGATCGACGGCCCGTTCCTCCAGATCCGCGACGTGGACGCCTACCGCGAGGTGGCCGGTCGCGCCGCCGCCCTCGGCTTCGACGGCAAGTGGGTGCTCCACCCGGGCCAGGTCGACGCGGCCAACGAGGTCTTCTCGCCCTCGCAGGAGGACTACGACCACGCCGAGCTGATCCTCGACGCCTACGAGTGGTGTACCTCCGAGGAGGGCGGCAAGAAGGGCTCCGCGATGCTCGGCGACGAGATGATCGACGAGGCCAGCCGCAAGATGGCGCTCGTCATCGCGGGCAAGGGCCGGGCCGCCGGAATGCAGCGCACCTCCAAGTTCGAAGCCCCGGAGGCCTGATCATGCAGTTCGGACGCACTTTTGAGGAGTTCGAGGTCGGTGCCGTCTACAAGCACTGGCCCGGGAAGACGGTCACGGAGTACGACGACCACCTCTTCTGCCTGCTGACCATGAACCACCACCCGCTCCACATGGACAGCAACTACGCGGAGAAGACGACCGACTTCGGGAAGAACGTCGTCGTCGGCAACTACGTCTACTCGCTGCTGCTCGGCATGTCGGTGCCGGACGTCTCCGGAAAGGCCATCGCCAACCTGGAGGTCGAGTCGCTCAAGCACATCGCGCCGACCTTCCACGGCGACACCATCTACGGCGAGACGACCGTCCTGGACAAGACCCCGTCGAAGTCCAAGAACGACCGCGGAATCGTGTACGTCGAGACCAGGGGGTTCAAGCAGGACGGCACCGTGGTCTGCGTGTTCCGCCGCAAGGTGATGGTCCCCACCGAGACGTACATCAAGGAGCGGGGCGGCGAGCAGCCCGGCCGCCCGACGCCCGCCAACTAACCGTGCAGGGCCGTGAGGCCATCCGCGTGAAGCCACAGGAGAAGCAGCCATGACGCGACTCGCCCAGACGGCCGGTCTGAACGACGTCCAGCGGGAAATCCTTTCCACGGTCCGGGATTTCGTCGACAAGGAGATCATTCCGGTCGCGACCCAGCTGGAGCACCGCGACGAGTACCCCACCGAGATCGTGGAAGGGCTCAAGGAACTCGGCCTGTTCGGGCTGATGATCCCCGAGGAGTACGGGGGTCTGGGCGAGTCGCTGCTCACCTACGCGCTCTGCGTGGAGGAGATCGCGCGCGGCTGGATGAGCGTGTCCGGGATCATCAACACGCACTTCATCGTGGCCTACATGCTCAAGCAGCACGGCACCCAGGAGCAGAAGGACACCTTCCTGCCGCGCATGGCGCTCGGCGAGGTGCGGGGGGCCTTCTCGATGTCGGAGCCGGCGCTCGGCTCCGATGTCTCGGCGATCACGTCGAAGGGCGTCAAGGAGGGCGACGAGTACGTTCTCAACGGCCAGAAGATGTGGCTGACGAACGGCGGGACGTCGACGCTCGTGGCCGTTCTCTGCCGAAGTGACGAAGGCCACCCCGAGGGGACCGCGCCCCACAAGTCGATGACGACCTTCCTCGTGGAGAAGGAGGCCGGCTTCGGAGAGGTCCGGCCCGGCCTGACCATCCCCGGAAAGATCGACAAGATGGGTTACAAGGGCGTCGACACGACCGAGCTCATCATGGACGACCTGCGCATTCCGGCCAATCGAGTCCTGGGGGGCACGACCGGCCGAGGGTTTTACCAAATGATGGACGGTGTCGAGGTCGGACGGGTCAATGTGGCCGCACGTGGCTGCGGTGTCGCTCAGCGTGCGTTCGAGCTGGGCGTTTCGTACGCCCAGCAGCGCCACACCTTCGGCAAACCGATCGCGCAGCACCAGGCGATCCAGTTCAAATTGGCCGAAATGGCCACCAAGGTCGAGGCCGCTCATGCGATGATGGTGAATGCAGCACGCAAAAAGGACTCCGGGGAACGGAACGACCTGGAGGCAGGGATGGCGAAGTACCTCGCCTCCGAGTACTGCAAGGAAGTCGTCGAGGACGCCTTCCGTATCCACGGCGGCTACGGCTTCTCCAAGGAGTACGAGATCGAGCGCCTCTACCGCGAGGCACCGATGCTGCTGATCGGTGAAGGTACCGCCGAGATCCAGAAAATGATCATTGGCCGGCGACTCCTGGAGGAGTACCGATTCCAGGGCTGATTGCCCGTTCTGAGGTGATTTGGTGGCGAAGAACATCACACCGGGTCACCCTCGACGGGCGGCGTTCGACAGTCCGACTCGGCTGCTGGCTTGCCCAGTTGCGCCCGGCAACCGATAGCATCTTCGGAAAGCCGCCGTCCCCCGTTGCCAGCGCGGCATCATCCGCTACGAAGGTCATTCATGCCCGACAGCCCTACCTCCGCAAACCGCGGCGGGGTCCGCATCGCCCGCGGAGCATCGCCGTGGCTCCTCCCGACCGTCGCCACCGCGGCCCTCAGCCTGGCCCGCGCCCGCAAGTCCGGGCGCTGGGCAGCAGCGGCCGTGCCCACCACCGCGCTCGCGGCGGGCATGCTGTGGTTCTTCCGTGACCCCGAGCGCGAGATCGCCGAGGGCCGGGTCATCTCCCCGGCCGACGGCGTGGTGCAGAGCATCATGCCGTGGAAGGACGGGCGGACCCGGGTCGCGATCTTCATGAGCCCGCTCAACGTCCACGTCAACCGCGCGCCGCTGGCGGGCACCGTGACGTCGGTCGAGCACGTGCCGGGTGGGTTCGTTCCGGCGTTCAACAAGGAGAGCGAGAACAACGAGCGCGTTGTCTGGCACTTCGACACCGAACTGGGCGACATCGAGATGGTGCAGATCGCGGGAGCGGTCGCCCGTCGCATCGTGCCGTACATCCCGCAGGGGACGAAGGTGGAGCAGGGCGAGCGCATCGGCCTGATCCGCTTCGGCTCCCGGGTCGACATCTACCTTCCGGAAGGTATCGATGTCGCGGTCGAGGTCGGCCAGGCCACCACCGCGGGGGTGACTCGAATTGACCGTAGTTGATCCGGATACCAAGGTCGGCTGGGTGCCCGAGGCCGAGCAGGAGGGCGACACCGACGGCACGGAGGACATGCCGCTCTCGCTGCGGCTGTCGATAGCGGACACGCTCACTCTCGGTAACGCCACGTGCGGTTTCATGGCGGTGTACTTCACCACCACGGGGATCCTCATCCCGCACCTCACGGGCAGCGAGGAGACGGGCATGGCCCGTCACTCGGCGGCCACCGCCGTGATCCTCATGCTGATGGCGGCGATCTTCGACCTCTTCGACGGGCTCGTGGCGCGCAAGCTGCGGTCCTCGCCGATGGGGGCCGAGCTGGACAACCTGTCCGACCTCATCAGCTTCGGGCTCGCCCCGGCGTACTTCGTCCTCGTGTACGGGATGGTCGCGGACGACGCCCATCAGCGGGTGTCGGCGCTGGCGGCGATCGTGGTGCTCCTGGCCGTGGTGCTCAGGCTGGCCAGATTCTCCTGTGTGACCTTGAAGGACGGCATGTTCCAGGGCATGCCGAGCCCCTTCGGAGCGCTGACGGTCGTCTCGATCGTGCTCCTGGAGCTGCCGTTCATCCCGACGCTGCTGGCGATCATCGGGGTGGCGTGGCTGATGGTGAGCCGGGTCGAGTACCCCAAGCCGCGGGGCATCCTCGCGGTGGCGATGCTCAGCTGGATCGTGAGCGCGATGGGGCTGCTCGCCGCATGGGCGTTCGACGCCCCGGGCGGTCAGCTGCTGCTCCAGACCGGCTGCGCGCTCCAGGTGGTGCTGGGCGCGGTGATCCCGCTCTTCGCCACGGCGCGACGGGTCAACACGTTCCGTGACAACCGCCGCGAGGCGCGGGCGGCACAGCACCCGTAGCGGGTACGTACGCGGAATGCACGCGCGACAGGGCGAGGGCCCGGATGCTCCCCGGCATCCGGGCCCTCGTGCGTTTCCCGACGGGTGGGCCGTTCGGGCGGCGCGGCGGGTGACGGCCGGACCGCCATGTCGTCCCGGCGGCCGTCGCCGCCCCCGCCGTCCGGCACCCCCGCTATCCGACGCCCCCACCGGATCGGCCGTCAGGGGGGCCAGGAGCGGCTTACGGGCGCCCGTGCAGCCGGGATGAGCGGCAGGGGGTCGCAGAAGGTCCCCCGGGCGTTCCTGGCCTCGGTGACGCCGTGCGGATCGCCGCCCCCGTCGCGGGCTACGGGCGGGGGCGGCCTCACCCGCGCTGGCCGGATCTCGACCCCCGAGGCCATGCGGTCGGCGGCTCATACCACGGACCGCCCCCTCCGTACCAGAGGTGGACCCCTCCCGGTGGCTGAGAAGTTCCGGCAGCGAACTGAGTACGGGGGTCTCGTCAATCCGGCGCGCCGGGCTTCTAGAATCACCTCGCATCCGACGCCCCGACGACTCGGGCGGGACGCGGAGCCGGGGGACGACGGGGGTCCGATGATGACGAAGCACAGGTTCGGCGCGGGGCGTGCGGTGGCGGTCGCGGCGGCGGGTTTCCTGCTCGCGGGCTGCGGGAGCGCGGGGTCGAAGGCCGGGGAGGAGCCCAAGCCGTCCGCCTCGGCGGGGCAGGCCGGGGAGTCCGCGGAGCCCTCCGGGTCGCCGGACCCGAAGGAGCCGGCGGAGTCCGGGGAGCCGGGGGCGCTGCCCAGCGCGTACGACTTCACGCCGAGCCCGGACCGGGTGCCCAAGACGGCGGCCGACGCCCGCAGGCTGACGCGTAACGCCATCCTCGGGGAGCCGGACTGGACGGCGGGCATGGTGCGGGGGACGCCGTACGAGACCGCCGGGACCTGGACCGTGCTGGCCGATTCCTGTGTCTGGAGCCGGAGCGCCCTGCCCGACGGGGTGCTGGACTCCTTCACCCGGCGGCTCGACGTCCCGGCCCAGGACGGCAAGGGGCGGGTGCGGGGCTCGGTGACGGTGACGGTGCACAAGAGCGTCGAGGCGGCCGACCGGGAGATCAAGGACACCGTCCAGGAGAGCTTCCGCTGCCCGTCCCAGGAGCTGGGCGGCGGGCAGCGGCTGAGCGGGCTGATGTCGCTCCAGTTCGACCAGAAGGACGTGCGCAACGCGGACGCCTCCCTCTTCGAGGCCGGGAAGTTCACCGGCCCCGGATCGGACGGCACCCAGGACTACGTCTGGTCCAAGTCCCGGATCGGTCCGGTCACCACGGCCGTCTCGGTCAAGGGGGCCAAGGGGTACGAGACCACCGACCTGCTGCGGATCGCCGCCGAGGGCGGGGCCAAGGTGCTCTACCGGGTCGAGCTGGAACTCACCTAGGCCCAGGGCGAATCCGGGCGTACGACACGATCACGACGCAGGGACGTAACCGCTGATGGAACCGCTCCGCTCCACCGATCCGGCGCGGATCGCCGGGTACCGCATCCTCGGCCGGCTCGGCGCCGGGGGCATGGGCGTGGTCCTGCTGGGCCGGTCGCCCGGTGGCGCGCTGGTGGCCATCAAGCTGATCCGGGCCGAGTACGCGGACGACGCCGGGTTCCGCACCCGGTTCCGGCGCGAGGTGGCGATCGCCCGGCAGGTGCGCAACCGGTGGGCGGTGCCGGTGGTCGACGCCGACACCGAGGCGCCCGCACCGTGGCTGGCCACCGAGTTCGTGCCGGGGCCGCCGCTGAGCGAGGCGGTGGGGAGCGGGGGGCCGCTGCCCGAGCGCAGTGTGCGGGCGCTCGGCTCGATGCTGGCGGAGGCGCTGGAGGCCGTCCACGGGGCGGGACTGGTCCACCGGGACGTGAAACCCGGGAACGTGCTGCTGGGGCTCGACGGCCCCCGGCTGATCGACTTCGGGATCGCCCGGGCCCTGGACGACACGGTCCTCACGGCGACGGACGCGATCGTCGGCTCCCCCGGTTTCCTCTCCCCGGAGCAGGCGCAGGGGCGGCGGATCGGCCCGCCGAGCGACGTCTTCTCGCTGGGCTGTGTGCTGGTGTACGCGGCGACCGGGGGGCGGCCGTTCGGCAGCGGCCCGGTGGAGGCGATGCTCTTCCGTACGGTGCACGACCCGGCGGAGCTGGGCGCGCTGCCGCCGGGGCTGCGGCCGGTGGTGGAGGCGTGCCTGTCGAAGGATCCGGAGGGGCGGCCGACCTCCGGGGACATCCGGCGGACCTTCGCGGAGGACGCCTCGGGGGGCAGCTGGCTGCCGGGGCCGGTGACCCATCTGATCGCGGAGCGCTCGGCCCGGATGCTGGCGCTGCCCGACATCGAGGCGACCAGCCTGGACGCGGGCTCCACGGGAGGGACGGCTCTCCCGCCGCATCCCGGGGCCACGCCGCGGTCCGGATTCCCGGCCCCTGCCGGTGCCACTCCGGCGATCGGCGGCGGGGGCCGGGACACCACCGCCGTCCCCCGCTCCCCCGGCCGCCGGAAGTTCCTCGCGTACGTCACCGGGGGCGCGGTCCTCGCGGCGGCGGGCGGCACCACCGCGTGGCTGGCCACGGCGTTCGGCGACACGAAGGACCCGGGCGGGGACGGCAAGGAGCGCGGCGGGACGAACACCGCCCGGCCCGAGCTGCGCATCGGGCTCCAGGCCGACCTCAGCGGTCCGTCCGCGGGGACCGGCAAGGGCCAGGAGCGGGCGGCCCTCCTGGCGGTCGAGGAGCACAACGCCCGCGAGGACGCGCCGTTCTCGCTGCGCCTGGTGGTGGCCGACGACGGCGGTGACGAGGAGAAGGCGAAGGCGGCGGTACGGCGGTTCGCGGAGGACCCGCTGGTGGTCGCGGCCATCGGGGCGACCGGTGCGGACGCGGCGCGCGAGGCGCTGGTCGCCTACGACGAGGTGGCGCTGCCGCTGCTGAGCGTGGTCGACGGGGACACCCGGAACCTGAACCGGATCTTCCTCTCCGCCCGGCCGCGCAACGACATGCAGATGCTGCCGGTGGCGCAGTACCTGGGGGCGAAGGGCCTCAACACCGTGGCGCTGGTGGACGACGGGACCGAGTACGGCCGCCAGACCACCCGGTTCCTGGACGCGGGGCTGCGCGGCAACGGCCGTACGGTCTTCGCTGAGACCGTACGGGAGGGCACCGCCGATCTGGACGCGGAGGCGGGGCGGATCGTCGCGAAGAAGCCGGACGCCGTGGTGTACGGGGGCGGGTGGCGGGATGCGGCCCGGTTCGCGCGAGCACTGACGAAGGCCGGCTTCCGGGGGGCGAGGATCGGCACCCAGGCCGTGCACGATCCCCGGTTCCCGGCCGAGGCGGGCGAGGACGCGGCGGGGTGGCTGGTGGTGTCGACGGCCGCCGACCCCGCCTCCGTACCCTCGGTGAAGGCCTTCGCGGCGGCCTACCGCAAGCGGTTCGACGGTGCGCCGCCGCTGCTGGCCGCCGAGGCGTACGACGCGGTCGGGCTGATCGCGGCGTGCGCGGAGGGGACGGGCCGGACGTCGCTGACCCGGCAGGACATGCTGCCGGTGCTGCGCACGACCCGGTACAAGGGCGTGTCCAAGAGCTACGCGTTCGAGCCCGCCAACGGGATGTACGCGGGGACCGGGGTCTTCATCTACCGCGTGGAGCGGGGGACGTTCCGGTACGCCGGGATGGACGGCCGGGAGGTCTGAGGCCGGGCAGGGGCCACGGGGCCGGTCCGCCGTCGTCGGCGGGACCGGTCCCCGTGCTCACGTCGCTTCAGCCTGCCCGCGTCACTTCAGCGTGTACGCCTTCGCCGCCGGGGAGACCGACGCCGGGCTGATGACCTTCAGCCCGCCGGGTGCCGTGGCATCGGGCTTCATGATGACGCTCTCCCGGGTGGAGGGCGCCTCGGGGTCGGAGAAGTCGTGGGTGACCCCGAACTCGGTGCCGTACCCCTTGATCGTCAGGAGCGCCCTGCCGATGCCCTCACGGGTGAGGTCCTTCTCGTCGCAGGCCTTGTCGAGCGCCTCACCGAAGACGGAGGCGGCCGTCCACCCCGCGACGACCCCGTTGTCGAGGACGTCGTTCGGGTACTTCGAGGCGTACTCCTTCGCCAGCAGGGACGGCCCGTCGCCCGGGTCGCCGATGGGCAGGGTGGAGGAGGCGATGTAGTAGTCCTTCAGCAGGGCCGGGCCCGCCTGGGTCTTCAACAGCTGCGGCGCGTAGGCGGAGTTGTTGCCGACGACGGGGACAGCGAAGCCGGTGGCCGCGGCGACGCCGACGAGCGAGGCCGCCTGGCGCGGGCCGGCGCTGACGACGACGGCCTTCACCCCGGCCTGCTTGAGGGCGGCGACCTGGGCCGTCATGTCGTTGTCGGTCGGCTTGATCTTCTGCTCGACGATGGTCAACCCGGCTTCCTTCGCCGCGTACTTGGAGCCGGCGAGCGCGTTCTCGCCGTAGTCGCCCTCGAAGTAGACGTGCCCGATCCGGTCGCCCTGGGCGATCCGCTTCTCCTTGAGCAGATGGTCGATCAGGTTGATGGTCTCGACGTCGTACGTGGCGCCGATGACGCGGATGTACGGGGAGCCCACCAGGTTGGCCGACCAGGCCTGCGGCAGCACGAGCCCCTTGTCCTTGCCGTCGATCCGCTGCTCGACGGCGGCGACGAACGGGGAGCCGATGAACTGGGCGAAGCCGAGCACCTTCGGCTCCAGCTCGGTGTAGCCGGCGATCGCCTTCTGCGGGTCGTAGCCGTGGTCCCGTACGGTCAGCTCGATCTTCCGGTCGCAGATGCCGCCCTTGGCGTTGATCTGCTCCGCCCAGAGCTGCTGGGCCTGGGTGACGCTCTTGCCGAGCGAGGCGTACACCCCGGTCATGTCGGTGAGGACACCCAGCGAGATCGTGGAGGAGGTGACCCCGGGGCCGGTCTTGATCCCGGCCTCGTCCTGCCCGTCCCCCTTCCCTCCGGTCGCCTTGCCGCTGCACCCGACGAGGGTGACGGTGAGGGCCGCGACCACGGCCGTGAGCGCTCTGAGTTTCATTTCTTCTCCCCTGATTTCTTCGGACGCGTGGTGCGGCGCGGGCGCCCGGCGCCGGGGCGCGGGCGGGCGAGGCCGAGGCGGGCGAGGCCGCCGGGCAGGAACAGGACCACCGCGACCACCGCGGCGCCGTACAGATAGCGGGACGCCTCACCGGGTGCCAGACCGCCCGTGCCGGGGGCGGAGACCAGCGGGAGGGAGTCGCTGTAGTGGGTGAGCACCTGCGGGAGCAGCGAGACGAAGGCGGCGCCGATCACGGCTCCCGCGACGCTGCCGAGCCCGCCGATGACGATCATGGCGAGGTATTCGAGGGACAGGATCATGCCGAAGTACTCGGGCACGGTCCGCTGGAAGACCAGGGCGAGCAGGACGCCCGCGAGACCGGCGTACATGGAGGAGAGGACGAAGACCCCGGCCCGGTAGCGGGCCACCGGCACGCCCATGACCCCTGCCGCGATCCGGTGGTCGCGGATGGCGTTCATCGCCCGGCCGGGCCTGCCCCGCAGCACGCCCCGGGCGAACAGGGCGCTGAGCAGCAGTGCGGCGAGCCCCAGGTACCAGAGCTTCTCCGACGCCCCGAACGGGACGGCTGCGACGAGGAGTTCGGTGTCGTCGAAGGTGAACCCGAAGAGGGAGAGCGGCGGTACCGCCCGTCCGTTGTAACCCCCGGTCAGGGAGCCCGCGTTGAACAGGACGTGCTGCCCGATGAAGATCAGCGCGAGGGTGGCGATACCGAGGTAGGCCCCGCGCAGCCGTCCGGCGATCGGGCTGAACACCCCTCCGGCGAGGCCCGCGAGGAGCACCGCGAGGACGGCGGCCAGCCAGGTGGGCAGTCCGAGTCCGGTCAGGGTGTGGCCGTTCTCGGTACCGGACTCCCCCGCCAGGACGCAGTAGCCGTACGCGCCGACCGCGAGGAAGAAGGCGTGTCCCATGGAGAGTTGGCCGGTGGCTCCGGTGAGCATGTTGAGCCCGATGGCGCCGATCGCCGCCGCCATCGCGAACAGCCCGGCCTGGAGCCAGAAGCGGTCCAGGTAGAAGGGGAGGACGAGGAGCAGCAGGGAGCCGGCGAGGACGGCGTACGTACGCGGTCGGCGCAGCCGTTCGGTGAGGCCCGGCGCGCCGGCCGGGGCGGGCGCGGACGGAGTCGCTGTTCCGGGGGCGGGGACGGCGGCGGTGTCAGACACGGGCCAGCTCCTTCGTGCCGAAGAGTCCGGCCGGCCGGATCAGCAGGACCGCGACCATCACCAGATAGGGCGCCAGGTCCCCGATTCCCCGGCCGAGGAAGGAGAGGTCGCTCTGGTAGCCGGTGGCGAGCGCCTCGGTGACGCCGACGATGAGCCCGCCGGCCAGCGCCCCGGTCGTGGAGTCGAGGCCGCCGAGGATCGCGGCCGGGAACGCCTTGAGCGCGGCGAGCGAGGTGGCCCGTTCCAGTCCGGGCGTCGGGAAGACGGTGAGGAAGAGGGCGGCGACGGCGGCCAGCGCCCCGGCGACGGCCCAGGCGGCGAGGGAGACCCTGCCGAGCCTGATGCCCATGAGAGCGGCGGTCTGCGGGTTCTCGGCGGCGGCCCGCATGGACACACCCCAGGAGGTGTAGCGGAAGGCCAGCAGGAACACGGTGATGAGGAGCCCGGCCGCCAGGAACGCGGCGATCCTGGTCTGGGCGAGGGTGATCCCGCCGATGTGGACCACCTCGTCGCCCCACGGATCACCGAGCGCGAGGACGTCCGTGCCCATGCGGCGGGTGAGTTCGGTGATGAGGAGGATGTCGACGCCGATGGTGACGATGGCCAGGACGCTGTGGTCGCTGCCCCGGTAGCGGCGCATCACGAAGAACTCGATGGCCGCACCGACGGTCGCGGCCCCGGCGATCCCGACGAGCAGCGCGGGCCAGAACCCGATGTCGTCGTGGAGCACGGCGGTGACGTAGCCGCCCGCCAGCAGCAGTGAGGCGTGGGCGAAGTTGACGACCTCGGTGGCCTTGAAGATGACGACGAAGCCGAGGGCGATCAGCGCGTAGACCGAACCGATCGACAGGCCGCCGAGGAGGAGTTCGACGAACGTGGTCATGCGGGTGCTCCCAAGTAGGCCTGGACGACGGCCGGATCGTTCTGGACCTCGGCGGGCGTGCCGCCCGCGATCCTGCGTCCGAAGTCGAGTACGGTCACCGCGTCCGCGAGCTTCATCACCACCCCCATGTCGTGCTCGACCATGACGATGGAGATGCCGAGGCTGTCGCGTACGTCGGCGACGACGGCCGCGGTACGGCGGCGCTCGTCGGCGGTCATGCCCGCGATCGGCTCGTCCAGGAGCAGGACCTTCGGCTCCATGCACAAGGCGCGGCCCAGCTCGACGAGCTTCTGCTGTCCGTACGGGAGCGAGCCCGCCGGACGCTCCAACGCCTCTTCCAGGCCGATGAACCGGGCGATCTCCCGGACCCGTTCGCGGTGGCGCCGCTCTTCGCGGGCGGCGGAGGGGAGCCGCAGTCCGGTGGCGAGGAACCCGGAGCGGGTGAGCCGGTGGCGGCCCAGGAGCAGGCTCTCGGCGACGGTGGCGTGGGGCGGGAGCGCCAGGTTCTGGAAGGTGCGGGCGACCCCGAGGGCGGCGATGGCGTGCGGCGCGAGCCCGGTCAGCTCGGTGGCACCGAGGCGGACGGTGCCCGCGGCGGCCCGGTAGACGCCGGAGAGGACGTTGAAGCAGGTGGACTTGCCCGCGCCGTTGGGGCCGATGACGGCGTGGACGCTGCCGGGTTCGACGGTGAAGGAGACCGCGTCGAGGGCGGTGAGCCCGGCGAAGCGGACGGTCACGTCGGTGACGGTGAGCGGGGCCGGGGCGCTGTCCGCGGGGGCGGGGGCCGGTGCCTTCCTCACGCGGACCACCTGCTCAGGGTGCGCCGACGGTGGGTGGCCGCCTCGGCGTCGGCCGCGGCCTCCTCGTCGACCACGCCGAGATAGCGCCGGCGGACCTCGTCGGAGGCGGCCAGTTCGGCGGCGGGCCCGTGCAGGGCGACCTCCCCGACGTCGAGGACGTACGCCGTCGAGGCCAGGCGCAGTGCGATGGCCGCGTTCTGCTCGACGAGCATGACGGAGGTGCCGCCCGCGTTGATCTCCTGCACGGTCTCCGCGATCCGGGCCGCCATCAACGGGGCCAGGCCGAGCGAGGGTTCGTCCAGCAGGAGCAGCCGGGGCCCGGCCATCAGGGCGCGCCCCATGGCCAGCATCTGCTGCTCGCCGCCGGAGAGGAGTCCGGCCCGCTGGTGGGCGCGGTCGGCCAGCACCGGGAAGAGCTCGTGCACCCGGGCCAGGGCGGCCCGCGTCTGCGTGCGTCCGCCGCGCGCCCCGAGTGCGCCCGCGCGCAGGTTGTCGGCCACCGTCATCCGGGCGAAGACCTGCCGGCCCTCCGGGACCTGGACCACTCCGGCGGCCACCACCTGGGCGGGCCGCAGCCCCTCCAGGGGACGGCCGTCGAACCGGACGGTGCCGGTGCCGGTGCCCCGGTGGAAGCCGAGGGTCCGCGACACGGCCCGCAGCAGCGTGGTCTTGCCCGCGCCGTTGCCGCCCAGTACGGCGGTGATCGCGCCGTCCGGCACATCGACGGAGATGTCGCGCAGGGCCCGGACGGGTCCGTATCCCACGGACAGTCCGCGGATCTCCAGCGTCGCCATGCGTCCTCCTCCTTCCGCCTTCTCGTGTCGTGCTCATCTGTGGGGGTGTGGCTTCGTGTGGTGCCACAGACCAGCACCGGCGGGGGCGCGCGTCCACGGCCCGGGGCGGACTCGATGCGGGTGACCAGCGATCGGAGGGCCTCGTTGTGCACGCGCACAGAGCCGGTGCGGGACGGGCTCCCGCCCCGTACGGCCGGTGGCATCCTCGTCGGTCACCGGGAGACCGGCCCCGGTGGCCGCCGCCGCGGCGGTGTCCCGTCGGCCGCCCCGGTGGCGGGCAGGCGGTGCCGGTCGCCGGTCCGGCGGACGGAGGCGGGGATGCGGAGGGAGACGGGGGCCGGGGACGCGCACGCCGGGAGCGCCGACCGGTCATGCTCCGGGAGCCCAGGGGCCGGGGGCTCGGGCCCCGGGGGCCCGGGGGCCGGAGGCACGGGGGCCGGAGGCACGGGGGCCGGAGGCACGGGGGCCGGAGGCACGGGGGCCGGAGGCCTGGACGCGTGGGAGGCCTCGGCGCCGGGCGGCGTGGCGCCGGGCGGCGTGGCACCGGGGGGCGTGGCGCCGGGCGAGCGGTGGCAGGCGGTCCTGGTGGCGGGGGCGCCGGAGCTCTCCGCGCGGCTGCTCGCGGACGTGTTCGGCCCGCTGCTGGCCCTGGCCCCGGCGGAACGGGCGCTGCTGGTGGGGACGTTGGACGCGTGGCTGGAGTGCGGGGGTTCGGTGGGGCGCGCGGCGGTGCGGCTGCGGTGTCACCGGAACACGGTGTTCAACCGGCTGCGCCGCCTGGAACGGCTGACCTCACGGTCGTTGTCGCACCCGTGCGAGTTGGTGGAGACGGTGCTGGCGCTGGAGGCGCTGCGGTGGGCGGCGGGGCGAGGGTGAGCCGTCGGGGTGCTGCCTCGGGTGCCCTCCGGCCGCCCCCCTACCGACGGCGGGTGGGAGGGCACGGAGGGACGGGCCGGACGGCACGGAAGGCGGGTGGGAGGGCACGGAGTACGGGCTGGCACGGAGTGCAGGCCGAAGGACACGGAGTACGGGCCGGACGGCACGGAAGGCCGGACAGCACGGAAGGCCGGACGGCACGGAAAAGGCCGGCCGTACGTCCCCGTACGGCCGGCCCGATCGATCCGTCCGCCGCCGTCAGCTCAGGAAGTCCCGGGCGATCGACTCGGCCGCGCGTTCCAGCAGGGGGCCGGCCTGCGCCATCGAGACGGCCGGGTCCGGTTCCAGGTCGGCCAGGGCGTAGGCGCGGGCGATACCCGCCCGCCCCAGGGCCTCGGGCTCCAGGGCGAGGCGGCCGCAGACCGCGACGACCTCGATGCCGGCCTCCCGGGCGGCCGCCGCGACGCCCGCCGGGGCCTTGCCGTGGAGGGTCTGCTCGTCGAGCGAGCCCTCGCCGGTGACGACGAGGGTGGCGCGGGCGAGCGCGGGGGCGAAGCCCAGCACGTCGAGCATGACCTCGATGCCGGGGCGGAAGCGGGCGCCGAGGGCGACGAGCGCCCCGTAGCCGATGCCGCCGGCCGCGCCGGCGCCCGGCAGGGCGGCCTTCTCCGGCCCCAGGACCGAGGCGTAGTGCGCCAGGGCCGCGTCGAGGACCGCGATGTCCTCCTCGCTCGCGCCCTTCTGCCGCCCGTAGACCTCGGGCGCGCCCTTGGGCCCGGTCAGCGGGTTGTCCACATCGCTGGCCAGGATCAGGTCGACGTCCTTCAGGCGCGGGTCGAGCCCGGAGAGGTCGGCCTCGGCCAGCGCGGCCAGTCCCCCGCCGCCGGGACCGACGGGCTTGCCGTCCGCGTCGAGGAAGCGGGCCCCGAGCGCGGTGAGCATGCCCGCGCCGCCGTCCGTGGTGGCGCTGCCGCCGACCCCGAACACGATGGTCGTCGCCCCGGCGTCCAGCGCGGCCGCGAGCAGTTCGCCCGAGCCGTACGTGGTGGCCGTGAGCGGGGCGAACACCCCGTCGGGCAGGTGCTGGAGGCCCGAGGCCTCGGCCATCTCCACCACGGCGGTGGAGCCGCGCAGCGCGTACGCCGCCGTCACCGGGTCCCCGACGGGCCCGGTCACCCGAGCCTCCCGGCGCTCGAACCCGGCGGCCACCGCCGCCGCGACCGTGCCGTCGCCGCCGTCCGCGACCGGGAGGGTCTCCACCTCCAGGCCGGGGACGACGCGCCGCAGCCCGGCCGTCACCCGCTCCGCGACCTGTACGGCCGTGAGCGAGCCCTTGAACTTGTCCGCCGCGACGAGCACGCGGGCGGTCTCCACATCTGCTCCGTCCGTCACCTTGCATCCCTTGCTTTCGAACAGGCAGTCGCGCCGCCCCGACCCTATCCGCACACCCCCTGATCTGCCATGGGCGTCCACAACCGCCCCCGTCCGCTCCCGGCCCGCCACTACGCTGGCGGCCGTGACCACCACTGATGCCGCCGCCTACGCCACGTACATCGCCGGGCTCCCCCGGGTCCTCGCCGGGGCCGCCTGCCTCTTCCGGGACGCGGAGGGCCGGGCGCTGCTCGTCGAGCCGAACTACCGCGAGGGCTGGGCGCTGCCCGGCGGAACGATCGAGTCCGAGACGGGCGAGGGCCCCCGGGAGGCCGCCCGCCGCGAGACGGTGGAGGAGATCGGGCTCGACATCGCGCCGGGCCGGCTGCTCGCCGTGGACTGGGTGCGCGGCCCGGGACGGCCGCCGATCGTGGCGTACGTGTACGACGGCGGGGTGCTCGCACCGGAGCAGTTCGCGGCGATCCGGCTCCAGGAGGCGGAGCTGCTCTCCTGGAAACTGGTGGCCCCGGCCGAGCTGGACACCTATCTGCTGGGCTCGCTCGGGCAGCGGGTCCGGGCGGCGCTGGAGGTGCTGGCGTCCGGCGGCGGGACGGTGGAGCTGGAGGACGGCCGGCCGGTCGCTTAGTCCGCGCGGTGCCGGGAGGCCCGGGCGTCAGCCCTGCTGGGCCTCGGGCTTGATCTCCACGTCGCGTGCCGACTCCTCGCGCTCGGCGACCCGCGCCTCGGTGCGGTGGCCGCGCGCGATGTAGTCGCGCACCACCGACTCCACGGCGTCCTGCGGGTTTCCGACGCCCGCGAGCACCATGACTTCGACGACGAGTTCGGCGTCCAGACTGACGCTCACCTTGGCCATGGCCGGACCCTACACCGGCGAAACCCGCTCGTGGGAGGCGTCTGCGCTCCGTACGCTCGCCCCATGACCCTTGTCGCGATCCTCACCGGTGCCGGCATCTCCACGGACTCCGGCATCCCCGACTACCGGGGGCCGAACGGGGTGTGGCGGAAGGACCCGGAGGCGGAGAAGCTCGTCACGTACGACTTCTACATGGCTGATCCGGAGATCCGCCGCCGCTCCTGGCTGCTGCGCCGCTCCATCCACGCCGCCGCCCCCGAGCCGAACGCGGCCCACCGGGCGGTGGTGGAGCTGGAGCGGTCCGGCACCCCGGTCCGGGTGATCACGCAGAACGTCGACGGGCTCCACCAGTCGGCCGGGCTGCCCGACCGCAAGGTCCTCGAACTCCACGGCACCGCGCGCCAGGTGGTCTGTACGGGCTGCCACGCCCGGTCCTCGATGGCGGAGGCCCTGGAGCGGGTGGACGCGGGCGAGCCGGATCCGGCGTGCGCGGTCTGCGGCGGGATCCTGAAGGCGGCGACGGTGATGTTCGGTGAGCGGCTGGACCCGCGGGTGCTGGCCGACGCGATGACGATCGCCAAGGCGTGCGAGGTCTTCGTGGCGGTCGGCTCGACGCTCCAGGTGCAGCCCGCCGCCTCGCTCGCCGGGATCGCGGCCGAGCACGGGGCGCGGCTGATCGTCGTGAACGCGGAGCCGACCCCGTACGACGCGCTCGCCGAGGAGGTCGTCCGGGAGCCGATCGGGACCGCCCTGCCGAGGCTGCTGCGCGCGCTGAACGGTGCCCGGGCCTGAGGTCCCGCCGCGCTACGGCGTCTCCAGCCCCGCCCGGACCCGGCGCGAGGGCTGGAAGACGTACAGGTCGAGGATGTCGGGGGCGTCCGCGATCCCGGGGCCGCCGGCCGACGCCCAGGTGATCACGTCCTGCTCGGCGTGCTCGTCGTTGACCAGGCCGAGCCAGACCGGGCGGCCGCCCGCGCGGCGGCCCTCGGCGGAGGGCTGGACGACGATCACGTTGCCCTGTTCGCAGGCGTCCAGGCACTCCACGGCCCGCACGGTGGCGCTGCCCTCCAGGCCGGAGCGGAGGCGGGCGAGCTGGGCGGCGTGGTCGACGCCCGGGATCTTCTCCGTGCCGCAGCAACAGCCCCGGCAGACGCTCACGGTGGGCCGGGCGGAGCCCTGGGCGGGCACGTCCTTGCGGGGGCGGCGGCTCATGCGCGTACTTCCGGTCGGCGGGGCGGTGGACGGCCGGGGCGCCAGCAGGCCCCGTCAGGACCATCGACGCTGGTCAGCGTGGTCACCGCGACTCTACCCAGCCCCCGCCGGTTCGAACATCCGCCCCCTCCCCCGCCCGACGGGCCCGCCCGGCAGGGTCCGACCGGTGAGGTAGTCTTGGCGGCTGCGAAGGGGAGTAGCCCCGCAAACCGGTCGTCGACACACTGGAGCCCTCGGGTTCCCGGTGGCCGGGCTCGTGAGACCTTGACAGGGTTTCTCACGGGTGGGCGAGACCTTCGGTCCTGTATGACACGTCCACGTCCCCCGTGGGCGCTCCCGTCATGCCGGGCCGAGTGGTCCTCCGAGAAGCCCGTCCGGCACTTCGCGAAGACCCGGGGCCCGGCTCGCACAGAAAGCCACCCGGAATGCACCTCGACCCCCTGGCGATCATCACCGCCTTCGGGCTGATCTTCCTCGCGGAGCTGCCCGACAAGACGATGTTCGCGTCGCTGGCCATGGGCACGCGGATGCGCCCGCTCTACGTGTGGTTCGGCACGTCGTCCGCGTTCATCGTGCATGTCGCCATCGCCGTCGGCGCGGGCAGCCTGATCGGGCTGCTGCCCGACTGGACCGTCAAGCTCGTCTCGGCCTCCCTCTTCGCCTTCGGCGCGTTCATCCTGCTGCGCGGCAGCGCCGGGGACGACGACGACGAGACCGAGGTGAAGACCGTGACCGGCTTCTGGCCGGTCTACTCGACCGCGTTCATGGCCGTCTTCATCAGCGAGTGGGGCGACCTGACCCAGATCACCACCGCCAACCTGGCCGCCTCCAACGGCACCTGGTCCACCGCGATCGGTTCGGCCGCCGCCCTGATGTCCGTCTCCGCGCTGGCGCTGCTCGCGGGCAAGTTCATCGCCAGCCGCGTACCGCTGAAGACCGTGCAGCGCATCGGCGGGATCTGCATGCTCGGACTCGCGATCTGGACGGCCGTGGAGATCTTCACCGGCTGAGAGGGGCGCTCGCGAGCGGAGGAGGGGCGTACCGGGCCGGTGCGCCCCTCCTCGCGTCCGGAGTTCAGAACAGCGCCCGCACCCCGTCGTCCGGTACGCCCCCGCTCTCGAACGCCAGCAGTCGCTGCTTGCGGTCCAGGCCGCCGCCGTAGCCGGTGAGGCTGCCGGAGGCTCCGATCACCCGGTGGCACGGGACGATGATGGAGACCGGGTTCTTGCCGTTGGCCAGGCCGACCGCCCGGGAGGCGCCCGGCTTGCCGAGTCCGTCGGCCAGTTCGCCGTACGTACGCGTCTCGCCGTACGGGATCTTCAGCAGCTCCGCCCAGACGCTCCGCTGGAACGGGGTGCCGTGCAGGGCGAGCGGCACGTCGAAGGTGGTGAGGTCGCCCGCGAAGTACGCCGTCAACTGGCGGATGACCTCGGGGAAGGGTTCCGGGTCGGGGACGCCGAAGCTCTCCTCGGGTGGGCGGTGGCGCTGGTCGGTCATGTAGAGGGCCGAGAGGACGCCGTCGGTGGCGACGAGCGTCAGCGGGCCGTAGGGGCTGTCGAGGACCGTGTGCTGCTTGGCAGACATGGGGACTTCCTCCGTCAGGCGGGCAGGTGGTTGATGGGGTGGTCGTCCACGGTCCAGAGGTACTGGACGGCGTACGCGCGCCAGGGGCGCCAGTCGGCGGCCCGGGCGGTGAAGGCGGCGGGGGTGGCCGGGAGGCCGAGGTGTTCGGCGGCCCGGCGGATGCCGAGGTCGGTGGGGAGGAAGGCGTCGGGGTCGCCCAGGGCCCGCATGGCGATCGTCTCGACCGTCCAGGGGCCGAAGCCGGGGAGCTCGGAGAGTTCGGCGCGGGCCCGGGCCCAGTCGGTGTCGTGGTCCAGGCGGAGCGTTCCGTCGGCCAGGGCGGCGACCAGGGTGGTGAGCGTGGTGCGGCGGGTCCGGGGCAGGGCCAGCTTCTCCGGGTCCAGCCCGGCCAGTGCCCCGGGGGACGGGAAGAGGTGGGTGAGCCCGCCCTCGGGGTCGTCGATCTCCACCCCGTGGGCGGTGACCAGCCGGGCCGCGTGGGTGCGGGCGGCGGCGGTGGAGACCTGCTGGCCGAGCACCGCGCGTACGGCGAACTCGGCGCCGTCCACCGTACGCGGCACCCGGCGGCCGGGGCCGGCGTCGACCAGCCCGGCCAGCAGCGGGTCGGTGCGCAGCCGGTCGTCGACGGCGACCGGGTCCGCGTCCAGGTCGAGGAGCCAGCGGCACCGGCTGATCGCCTGCGTGAGGTCGCGGGGGTCGGTGAGGGAGAGCCGGGCCGCGATGTGACCGGGCCGAGGGGTGAGGGCGACGGTGCCGTGGCCGTACGGGAGGGTGAGCGTGCGGCGGTAGGCGCCGTCCCGCCACTCCTCGACACCGGGGACGGCGGTCGCGGCGAGGTGGCCGAAGAGGTTGCTGGGGTTGAGCGGGGTGCGGTACGGGAGGCGGAGCGCGATCACGCCGGGGGTGGCGGGGGCCAGGGGGGCGCGGGCGGCCCGGGTGCGGAGTTCGCCGGGGGTGAGGGCGAAGACCTCGCGGACGGTCTCGTTGAAGGTGCGCACGGAGGAGAATCCGGCGGCGAACGCCACCTCGGCCAGGGGCAGGGCGGTGGTCTCGATGAGCAGCCGGGCGGTCTGGGCCCGTTGGGCGCGGGCCAGGGCCAGCGGACCGGCGCCGAGTTCGGCCAGGAGCTGGCGTTCGATCTGGCGGGCCGAGTAGCCGAGCCGGGCGGCCAGGCCGGTCACGCCCTCGCGGTCGACCACACCGTCCTGGATGAGCCGCATCGCGCGGGCCACCGAGTCGGCGCGGGCGTTCCACTCGGGGGATCCGGGGCTGGTGTCGGGGCGGCACCGCTTGCAGGCCCGGAAGCCGGCCTGCTGGCAGGCGGCGGCGCTCGGGTAGAAGCTCATGTTGCGGGCCTTGGGCGGCACGACGGGGCAGCTGGGGCGGCAGTAGATCCGGGTGGTGAGGACCGCGGTGAAGAACCAGCCGTCGAAGCGGGCGTCCTTGGACTGGACGGCCCGCACGCAAGCCTCGGTGTCGGTGTGCATGGTTCCAGCATGGGCCACCGGTCAGGGGCCTGGCTGGCGGAAATCCGACATGGGTGTCGAGGCACCGCCACCATCGAGGTCCCGGAGCCCTCGGGGCCCGCAGCCGTCGAAGTCCCGGGGCCCGGGGCACTCGGGGTCCTGGACTCAGCCGCGCATCGCGAGGACTTCCTCGAACTCCACGTACGCGTGCGCGTCGAAGAGCACGAACCGCACCTCCTCCACCGGCGCCACCGTCTCCGCGAGCACCGTGCGCACCGCGATCCGCGCGCCGTCGTCCATCGGCCAGCCGTAGATACCCGTCGAGATCGCCGGGAACGCCACACTCCTGGCCCCCAACTCGGCTGCCAGAGCCAGCGATTCGCGATAACAGGAGGCGAGCAGCGCGGAGCGGTCCTGGGCGCCGGAGAAGACCGGGCCGACCGTGTGGATCACCCAGCGGGCGGCCAGCCGGCCTGCGGTGGTGACGACGGCCCGGCCCGTGGCGAGGCCCTTGCCGTACTGCGAGGCGCGCAACTCCCGGCAGGCCGCGAGGATCTCGGGGCCCCCGCGCCGGTGGATGGCGCCGTCGACCCCGCCACCGCCGAGGAGCGAGGAGTTGGCGGCGTTGACGATGACGTCGACGGACTGGTCGGTGATGTCCCCGCGGACCAGCCGGACCGCGGGGGTGACGGAGGTGCTCATGCGGACATCATGCCGCGCCCCGGACCCCCGCGCCGCCCGGTCCGGGCGGACCGGCCCGCGCGGGCGCCACCACGGCGGCCATCGGCGTGGGCACCGTACGGGGCAACCATCTGGGCGGGGCGGCACAGCGACGCCGGTCCCCGGCATCGCGCGGGTCGTCGGCCGCGCGCCCGGTGATCGGGGCGGCGGCGGGCCGTGCGGCACGGGTGATCCGGCGGGGGCGGCGGCCCCGCACGGCCCGGGGGTTCAGGACGTGGTGCGCAGGTGTCGCCATACGGCCTTGGCGGCGTGGTGGCCGGACATGCCGTGCACACCGGGGCCGGGCGGGGTGGCCGAGGAGCAGAGGAAGACCGCCGGGTGGGCGGTGGCGTAAGGGACGCGGGCGAGCTTGGGGCGGATCAGGGTCTGGAGGCCGGAGAAGGCCCCGCACGCGATGTCGCCGCCGACGTAATTGGCGTTGCGCTCGGCCAGTTGGGGCGGCCCGGAGACGGCGCGGGCGAGCACCAGGTCGCGGAAGCCGGGCGCGAAGCGCTCCAGTTGGCGCTCGATGACGTCGGTGGCGTCGCCCTCCCACCCGGCCGGGACGTGCCCGTACACCCAGAAGACCTGACGCCCCTCGGGGGCCCGGGAGGGATCGGTGAGGCTCGGCTGGGCGGTGATGAGGAAGGGGACGGAGGGGTCGCGGCCCTCGACGGCGGCCTTCAGCGCGGTGTCGATGGTGCGGGCGTCCGGGCCGATGTGGACGGTGCCGGCGCGGCGGGCCTCCTCGGCGGTCCAGGGGACGGGACCGGAGAGCGCGTAGTCGATCTTGAAGGCGGAGGCGCCGTAGCGGTAGTGGCTGTAGGCGGAGCCGAGTCCGGCGATGCGGGCGAGGGCGGAGGGCGAGGTGTCGAAGACGTAGGCGCGGGCGGGCGGGAGTTCGTCGAGCCGCTTGACCTCGCTGCCGGTGCGGATGGTGCCGCCCTGTTCGCGGAGGTAGGAGGCGAGGGCGTCCGCGATGGCCTGGGAGCCGCCGCGCGGAACGGGCCAGCCGTTCTCGTGGGCGGCGAGCGCGAAGACGAGGGCGATGGCCGAGGTGGCGAAGCCGCTGGTGGGCGCTATGGCGTGGGCGGCGAGCCCGGCGAAGAGACCGCGGGCCTTCTCGCCGCGGAAGCGCCGGGCGACCCAGGTGGCGGGCTGGACGCCGAGCAGCCCGAAGCGGCCCAGCCGGTACGGGTCCTGGGGCAGACCGAGCCAGGGCGCGCGCAGGAAGTCGGCGGCCAGGGTGTCCCAGCGGCCGAGGAACGGGGCGAGGAGGCGGCGGTAGGCCCCGGCGTCGGCCGGCCCGAGCGTCATGGCGCTCTCGCCGACGGACCGGGTGAGGGCGGCGGCGGTGCCGTCGGGGAAGGGGTGGGCGAGGTCGATCTCGGGGTGCAGCCACTCCAGCCCGTGCCGGGCCAGGGGCATGGCCCGGAAGGCCGGCGAGCCGATGCCGAGCGGGTGCACGGCGGAGCAGGGGTCGTGCCGGAACCCCGGCAGCGTCAACTCCTCGGTGCGGGCCCCGCCGCCGATGGTGTCGTGGGCCTCGTGGACCTCCACGGAGAAGCCCCTGCGGGCCAGTTCGGCCGCGGCGGTCAGCCCGTTGGGCCCGGCCCCCACGACGACCGCGTCGAGCATCGGCACCTTGGGACTCCTTCGTCGGCCTGCGGGCGGAGCCCCAGGATATTCGGGCGCACCGACAGCGGGTACGTCCGGGTGCCCGACGTTTCCCCGGGACCGCCCCGTCGACGGTCCGGGCCACCCGGACCAGGACCCCTCGGGTGCGGGCCCGCCTCCGGATTCGGACGGGTGCGGACGGTCCGGGTGCGGACGGTACGCGCCCGCCCGGGTGCGGACGGTCCGAGTGTGCACGGGTACGAGCCCCGCCCAGGTGAGGACGGCCCGGCTGCGGACGGTACGAGCCCGCCCGGGCGAGGACGGCCCGGCTGCGGACGGGTGCGGCCTCGCGCGCGCACGCCGCCCCGTCAGCCGCCCGCGCGCAGGGCGGCCAGGACGCGCTGGACGGTGGACTCGTCGCGGCCCGCCGTGAACGGCAGGTCGTTGCCGCCCGCGATCCGGAACGGGGCGCCGGACAGGGTCGACTGGGCGCCGCCCGCCTCGGTGACCAGGAGCAGTCCGGCCGCGTGGTCCCAGGCGTACTCCCAGTTGAAGGCGGTGGCGTCCAGGGTGCCACGGGCGACCGCGAGGTATTCGAGCCCGGCCGAGCCGCAGGGGCGGGCCGCGATGCCGTCGGTGCGCAGGCCGAGCAGGGCCCGCTTCTGCTCGTCGGTGGTGTAGTCGGGGTGCGACATCGCCACGGTCAGTACGGCGCCGGGGGCGGGTGCGCCGGAGCGTATCGGCGTGCCGTTCAGGGTGGCGCCCCGGCCGCGCACGGCGACGGCCATCTCGTCCAGCACCGGTGCGTAGGTCCAGGAGGCGTGGACCTCGCCGTGGTGGGCGAGGGCGACCAGGGTGCAGAAGCCGGCCTCGCCCCGGACGAACTGGCGGGTGCCGTCGACCGGGTCGACGATCCAGACGGGGGCGTCGCCGCCGAGGGCGTCGTAGAGCCCGGGGTCGGCGTGGACGGACTCCTCGCCGACGACGACCGAGCCGGGCAGCAGCTTGGTCAGGGCGACGGTGAGGTGTTCCTCGGCGAGCCGGTCCGCGGCGGTGACCAGGTCGTGCGGGCCGCTCTTCTCGATGATCTCGTGGGCGGCGAGCTTCCGGTGGCGAGGCAGGATCTCGGCCGCCGCGGCGGCGCGCACGGCCGCCTCGACCTCGGCCGTCGGTCCGGTGTGCCCGGCGGTCCCGTACAGGAAGTCATCGATCATGGCTCCAGCTAAGCACGCACCCCGGGCGCCCCGGGCCCCGGGGTGAACCGGACATCTCCGGCGCACGGTCGGATGCCCGACAGAGCCCGCAAAATACGGCCAGAAACAAATGCCGCGCCAATTCCCTCCGCATATTCCTGAGGCCGGTGAAATCCACAGCGTGACAAGTGGAGGACCTCCGGTTAGTGTGGGCCTGGATTCGGGGCTGTAGCTCACGCATTGACACGCCCCGTACGGCCCGACCGGCCGTCACGCTGGAACGCGCAACCGGGGGGGAACTGTGCCGCAGCCAGTTGACCCCCCGTGGTTACCACGCCCCGGCAGGACCGGCCCAGCCGTCCGGACTTCCCCACCGCACCGCCACGATCCGGGCCGGTACCGACCGCCCTGCGGTCGCGCGTCCGGCCCGGGCCCACTGTTCCCACGGATGTCACAGAGTCTTAACGTGCGCACCGATACCTCGCATCAGAGGGCCGCGACAGTGGAACCGACCACGGAACGGAAGCGTCCTGAACAAGGAATCCCATTCCCACAGGGATTACCGCAGGGTTTATCCGTGCGGCAGTAATGCCTGCCGCACGGAATATGCATGACGCATGAATATACGGCGGCGACCGGACAGTAATGCCGTCACGCGTCGAAAGGTGTGCGACTCCGCATTTCCGTCCTCCCGGCCCCACACCGGGAGTGGAACTCGCCCGGCGGGGAAGGCGCGCCCCGAGCACGCGATTCACCATATTCACAACATGCCGAACGGTACTGCGGTGTCGCCCGACACCGTTGGAGCACGAGGGGTTCTGGTATGGCAGAGAAGGGGAGATGCGGACTACTGGTCCTGCACTCGTCACCTTTGATACGCAAGGCGATTCTCGACCTGTTCCGGGGTGATCCGGGCGTCACCGTCCTGGGCGGGTCCCCGCACCCGACCGCCCTCGGCAGCCTCCCCGGGCGCCGGCCGGACGTCGCACTGGTGGAGTACGAACAGTGGCAGGGGGTGCGCGGCAACCTGGCGCACTGGAGCGGGACCCGGGTCATCCTCTACAGCAGGGACAACACCCCGCGCAGCGTGGTGGACTGCATCCGGGGCGGGGCCGCCGGGTTCGTGCACGAGTCGTGCCCGCCGGAGTCCATCGTCAAGGGACTGCACGACGTGCTGAGCGGGCGCAGCTTCTGGCACCTGGGGGCCGACGAACCCGAGCGGGCGCCTGTCGCGCCGCGCGCCGACGCGGGCGGGCAGTGGAAGCTGAGCGGGCGCGAGGAGGAGATTCTCGACCTGCTCCTGCGCCGCCGCTCCAACGAGGAGATCGCCCAGGAACTCTGCCTCACGCAGCAGACCGTGAAGAACTACGCGAGCCGGGTCTTCCACAAGGTGGGCGTGTCCGGGCGCAAGGAGCTGTTCCGGATGCTGAGGCCCTGCGGATGACCGACGCCTTGCGGATGACCGAGGCCCTGCGGACGGACCGCGCCACGCGGGAGGAGACGGCGGCCGGAATGGCGGAAAGTCCTTTGCTGATGGAGCGCGAGGGGCGGGTGGTCACCCTCACGCTGAACCGGCCACACCGCCGCAATGCCATGTCCACCGCGATGCTGGAGCAACTTGCTCAACAGTTAAGGCAGTTGACGGATCCCGGCGAGGAGCCGCCGGGGGCGCTGGTGGTCACCGGGGCCGGCGGGACCTTCTCCAGCGGTGCCGATACCCGGGAGCCCGACTGGCGGGACCTGTCGCGCCGGGCGGTACGGCGGGGCCATTTCCGTACGGTGTTCGCGGCGTTGCACGAGGTGCCCTTCCCCGTGGTGGCGGCCGTGGAGGGGTACGCGCTGGGCGGCGGACTCGAACTGGCCCTGGCCTGCGACCTGGTGGTGGCCGGCGAGGGAGCGCTCTTCGGCCTTCCGGAGCTGGGCGTGGGGGCCGTGCCGGGCGGCGGGGCGGTCCACTCGCTGGTGCGGCGGGCCGGGCGCGGGGTGGCCGCGCGGATGCTGCTGATCCCCGGGGAGCGGGTGCGGGCGGACGAGTTGGCCCGGCTGGGCGCGGTGGAGCGTACGGTTCCGGACGGCGGGGCGCTCGCCGAGGCCGGGGCTCTGGCGGCGGCGGTGGCCGAGGGTGATCCGGCGCTGCTGGCGGCGGGGGTACGGCTGTTGCGGGACTCCGGCCACCTGGACCGGACGGCGGCGCTCGGCGTGGAGAACGGCTACTGGTGGCAGGCCGCCTCGGCGGCGAGCCGGGACTCCACCACCCCTGCGGACCAGGGGTCTTCGCACCCCTCCGACCGGGGCATTTCGGGCCACGGGAGGTGAGCGGTTCGTTGCAGCAGGTGAGCTGCTGCGGCTAGGGTTGTTGATCAGATTCAGTAATCAGTGAACATGCAGGGCACATGCTGGGCGCGCCGTACGGCAGACGCCGGCGCAGAGGAGAGAGAGCAGAAGAGACGTGACCCCTCTCATCGAATGTACGGATGTCACCAAGAAGTTCGGTGACTTCACCGCGCTCAGCCGACTGAACCTGACGGTCCCTCCGGGCGTGATCTACGGATATCTGGGCCCCAACGGAGCGGGCAAGAGCACCACGATCCGGATGCTCGTCGGCCTCTCCCGGCCCACCTCCGGCCAGGTGCGGGTACTGGGCCAGGACCCGACCGACCCCGAGGTCCGGCGGCGCATCGGCTACCTCCCGGGCGAACTGCGGCTGGACGAGCGCCTCACCATCGGGCAGACGCTGGACTCCTGGGGCCGGCTGCGCGGGCTGACCGACACCGCCTACCGCGACGAGCTGGTCCAGCGGTTCGGTGTCGACCCGTCCCGCAAGGTGCGCGGCCTCTCCACCGGCAACCGCCGCAAGGTCGGCCTGGTCGGTGCCTTCATGGCCCGGCCGGAGCTGCTGATCCTGGACGAACCGACCAACGGGCTCGACCCGTTGATGCAGCAGGTGTTCCTCTCCACCACCGAGGAGGCCCGCGACAACGGGCAGAGCGTGCTGCTCTCCTCGCACATCCTCTCCGAGGTGGAGCGGGTCGCCGACCTGGTGGCGGTGCTCCAGGGCGGCAAGCTCGCCGCCTCCGGGCCGACGCAGGAGCTGCGCCGGCAGGCGGCCCAGCGCTTCCACATCACCTTCGCGGAGGGCGAGGAGGTCCCGCTCGCCGCGCTGACCGCCCTGGAGGGCGCGTCGAAGGTGGAGCGGCGGCTGCCGGAGGGCCAGGAGGTCTCCCTCGCCTGGTCCGGTTCGCCCGACGCGCTGGTCAAGTTCCTCGCGGGGCACCGGATCACGACGCTCACCGCGCCCGAACCGGACCTGGAGGAGGCGTTCCTGGAGTACTACCAGCAGGACGTCCCGGGCAGCCGGAGCGCCACGGCCGACGAGCCCTCCCCGGCCGCCGGCCCGGTGCGGTGACGACCGCCGACCCCGTGCGGTAACGAGCGCGGGCCGGGGGCGTACGGCCCGGATCCGGCGCCCCGCCCCCGGCCCGCGACGGGCCTCAGTGATCAAGGCCGCCCCACGGGCCGGCCGGAAGGGAAACACATGTCATCGCCCAGCTCGGAGATCTTCCGGCGCGGAGTACAGATCCAGAAGCGCACCCTCGTCGCCTGGTCGGCCGCGCTGGTCCTGCTCGCCCTCTCCGTCGTCGGCGCCTGGCCCTCGATGGAGAGCTCCGGCGCCCTGGAGGACTTCTCCACCGGCCTCTCGCCGGAGCTGGCCTCGGCGCTCGGCGTCGACCAGATCGCCAGCGCGACCGGTTACCTGAAGGGCAACCTCTACGCGGTCCTCCTCCCCCTGCTCCTCGGTCTGATGGCCGTGACCGCCACCGCCGCGCTGACCGGCGGCGACGAGGAGGCCGGGCGGCTGGAGCTGCTGCTCGCCCTGCCGGTCGCCCGCCGCCAGGTCTTCCTGATCCGCTTCCTCTGCGTGGCCTTCGGCCTGGCCCTCACCAGCGTGCTGGTCTGGCTCGCGGTGTACGGCTCGGTGGTCTCCTTCGACATGGACGTCTCCGGCGGCGGGGTCGCGGCGGTGACCCTGACGGTCGCCCTGCTCGCGGTGGTGCACGCGGGGATCGCGTACGCCGTCGTCGGCTTCGGCCTCGGGCGCGGCCCGGCGCTGGGCGTGGCGGCGGGCGTGCTCGTCGTCGGGTATCTGCTGCACGGCATCGCACCGATGTCCGACGCCCTGGAGCCGCTGGCGAACATCTCGCCGTGGGAGTGGGCGCTCGGCAGCGACCCGCTCCTCAACGGTGTGCCGTGGGGCGGGGTGGCGCTGCTGGTGGCCGTCTCGGTCGTGGTGGTCGCGGCCGGCACCTACGCCGTGGACCGACGGGACGTCAAGAACGCCTGACGCACCATCACCTCTACCTGATAGCACGTCAGAAAGCGGCCCGGCGACCTCCCTTCGGAGGGGCCGGGCCGCTCTTCGTGTGTGCGGCGCGATAGTGACGTTCACGGCCGAAAATCGAGTACCAACGGTCATCAAATAAGGCTTGCATGAGTACTTGACGGCCATATCGAGGCTCATGTAAGGGCCGCTAGCTTCGGTCCATGGACAGCAGCCGAGCCCATCCCCCGGACCCTTCCGATCCCATCGTGCTGACCGGCATCGGGTGTGTACTGCCCGGTACTCCCGATGTCCAGACCTTCTGGAGCCATGTCTCCACCGGAACCTCACAGGTGACCCGGTTGGAGAGGCCCGCCTTCGCCGCCGCCGGGCTCCCCGTCCACGCGGCCGCGCAGCTCGGCGGCTTCGACGCCGCGACCCGGCTGCCGGACCTCCTCCCCGCGCACGCCGCGAAGTACAGCCGCGACATCCTGGCGACCATGTCCGCCGTGCGCGACGCGCTCGCGGACGCCGGAATCGAGCGGGGCGACATCGCCCCGGAGCGGCTGAGTATCGTCCAGTCCTCCTCCCGGGGCCCGCTCTCCTGGTGGACCGAGACCATCACGGCGGACCCGGGGTCGGACCCGTACGGAGGCAAGGCGACGGCCATGTTCCGCGGGCTCGCGGGCTGCCCGGCCACCCTGTCCGCCATCGACGTCGGCGCCATGGGCCTGGTCACCACCGTCAGCAGCGCCTGCGTCGGCGGCCACCACGCGATCGGCCTCGCCCTGCGCGAGCTGCGCTCCGGCAGCGCCGACGTGGTCCTCGCCGGGGGCCACGAGTTCCCGATCGTCCCCGAGGTCGCCCGTTGCTATCTGGCGCTCGGTGACGGAGTGCTCTCGCCGGAGAGCGAGGATCCGGCCACCGCCGTACGCCCCTACGACCGGGATCGGCGCGGCTTCGCCCTGGGCGAGGGCGCCATGACGCTCTGCCTGGAGCGGGAGTCCCGCGCCCGGGAGCGCGGCGCGCGGATCTACGCACGGGTCCTGGGCCACCGCGCCCTCAACGAGGCCCACCACGCCACCAGCATGGACCTGGTCGGAGACGTCACCGCGTCGGTCGTCGCCGGGGTGCTCGACGACGCCGGGCGCAAGCCGGAGGAGATCGGTTACGTCTGCGGCCACGGCACCGCCACCCGGTACAACGACATCGCGGAGAGCCGGGCCCTGCGCCGTCTGCTGCCGCGCCACGACGACGCCGACCTGCCGCCGCACGGCTCCAACAAGCCGATCTACGGCCACACGTTCGGCATGGCCGGGATCATCAATGTCGCCGCCACCTCGCTGATGCTCCATCACCAGCGGCTGGCCCCGACCGCCAACCACCGTACGCCGGACCCCGAGTGCGACTACGACCACGTGGCCGAGGGGCCGCGCGACGCCGAGTTCGACCTCGCGGTCTCGCTGTCCTTCGCCTTCGGCTCGCAGACCTCCGTCATGGCCCTGGAGCACGTATGACCACAGCCCCCGTACGCCCCTCAGTCCCTCATCTGGCCTCCGGACCGGACGAGTTGGTACGCCGCTTCGTCCGCGAGGGCGACCATGTGCACGCGGCGGCCACCATGTCCCGGCCCAACGCGCTGCTGAACGCGGTGTGCCGGGCCTTCGCCGGCAGCCGCAGCCTCACCGTGAGCACCACCGCCGTGCACTCCAGCGCCCACGCGCTCGCCCTCTCCGGGGCCGTACGGAAGGTGATCACGGGCTTCGTCGGGGACACCTTCCCCTCGCCGCGCCCCAACCGCCTCTACCGGGAACTCGCCGACGGGAAGCCGTTCGAGATCGAGATGTGGTCGCTGCTCAGCTACACGCAGCGGCTGATGGCGGCCGCCCTCGGCCAGCCCTTCGCCACCACCGGCTCGATGCTCGCGGAGACCGATCTGCGCCACGGCAAGGAGGGCAGCCTCCATCTGGTGGCCCACCCCGAGGACCCCGAGCGGTCGGTCACCCTCCTCGCCCCGCTGCGCCCGCGCTTCACCCTCTTCCACGGGGTCTGCGCCGACCGGCGCGGCAACGTGGTGGCCGTCCCGCCGCTGGGCGAGGGCGCCTGGGCCGCGTACGCGGCGACGGAGGGCGTGCTGGCCTCGGTGGAGGCGATCGTCGACGACGAGGTGATCGCGGCGATGCCGGACCGGGTGGTCATCCCCGCCGCCCGGGTCCTCGGCCTCTGCGAGGCGCCGCTCGGCGCCCACCCGCAGTCCCTGCGTACCGGACAGCTGGCCGGGATCGACGGCTACCTGGACGACTACGCGTTCCTCACCGACATCGTGTCCGCCTGCAAGGACCCGCAGACGGCCGCCGCCTGGTACGAGCAGTGGGTCGGCGGGGTGGCAAGCCACGCCGAGTACCTGGAGCGGCTGGGCGAGCGGCGGCGCGCCGCGCTGGTGTTCCCCGCTCCCCCGGGCCCGCCCGCGCAGGCCCCGGCCCCGGCCGACGTCTCCACCGCCCCCACCGAGCAGGAGCAGCTGATCGTGCTCGGGGCGAGGACGGTCGCGGAGCTGGTCCGGGAGCGCGGCTACGACACGCTGCTCGCCGGGATCGGCACCTCGCACATGTCGGCGTGGCTGGCGGCCCGGCTGCTGGCCCGCGACGGCATCCAGGTGCAGGTGGCCGCCGAGCTGGGGCTCCAGTCGATGGATCCCGAGGCCGGTGACGTCTTCCTCTTCAGCCAGCGGCACGCCGAGCGTTCGCAGATGCTCACCGGGGTCGCGGAGACGCTGGGCGGGGCGGTCGCCGCCAACCCCCGCTGCCTGGGGGTGCTGTCGGCGGCGGAGATCGACCCGGACGCCAACATCAACACCACGCTGCTGCCCGACGGCCGCTGGATCACCGGCTCCGGAGGCGCCAACGACATCGCCTCCTCCGTGGACTGCGTGGTGATCGCGGTCGCCTCCCCGCGCCGGTACGTGCCCCGGCTCACCCATCTGACCAGCCCGGGCCTCCATGTCCGTGACGTGGTGAGCCAGTTCGGGCGCTTCGCCCGTACGGGTCCGGGCACGCCCTTCGAGCTGGCGAGCTGGCTCCCGCCGGTGGCGGGCCGGGGCCGTACCGCGGAGGACCTCCCCGACGGGCCGGAGGCCGCCGTACGCGAACTGACCGGCTGGGACGTGGGCGTCGGCCGGTTCCTGACCGACGAGAAGGCCGTCACCACCGAAGAACTGGCACTACTGCGCACCATGGATCCGGAAGGCTGCTACCGATGACGAGCACCACCACTGGCACGGTCCCCGACCCGGCCACCGCGCACCTCCGCCCGCTGCCGCCCACCGCGATCGCCCCCGTGCGGCTCGCCGGGATCGGCCACTACTTCCCCGGCGCCCCGGTCACCAACGCCCACTTCGAGCAGATCGAGGCGCTCGGCATCGACGACGCCTGGATCCGCAAGAACACCGGGATCGTCAGCCGCCACTGGCCGGCCGACGAGAAGGAGCGCGCGGTGGAGATGGCCGCCAAGGCGGTGGACCAGGCCCTGGAGGCCGCCGGGCTGGGCCCGGACGACATCGACCTCGTCATCGGGACCACCTCCACCACCCGGCCGCGTACCAACCCCTCCAGCGCGACCAACAACTACATGGACATCTCTCTGCCGCTCCAGAAGCAGGTGGGGCTGCGCCACGCGACCTGCTTCGACGTCACCTCGGTGGCCTGCGCGGGGTTCATGTACGGCACCGCCACCGCGGCCGCGATGCTCCCGGCGCTCGGAATGCGCAACGCGCTGGTGGTCTGCGCGGAGAACCCGCGGCCGATCCTGAACTTCGACTACCGCTACTCGGCGCTCTTCGGCGCGGGCGCGGCGGCGGCCGTCTGGTCGGCGGAGACCGAGGAGCGCGGGCTGCTGGACGTGGCGCTGCACGCGGACGGCTCGTACTTCGACGCGTTCGACATCGACGAGAACGACAAGATGCTGATGCGCGGCCGGGAGGTGGGCGCGGTCGGCCCGAAGCTGCTCTCGCACGTGGGCCAGGAGATCCTGGAGCGCAACGGGCTGACGGTGGACGACATCGACTGGTTCGTCCCGCACCAGGGCAACCTGAACATGATCAACCAGGTGTGCGAGACGCTGGCGATCCCCCGCGAGAAGCTCCTCACCAACATCCAGGAGCGCGGCAACACCTCCAGCGTCTCCATCCCCAGCTGCCTCTCCGAGAACATCCGCGCCGGGAAGATCCGCTCGGGCGATCTCGTCGCCACGATCGGCATCGGCCGCGGCTTCAGCTGGGGCGCGATGCTCCTGCGGATTCCGTGAGCACGGCCACTCCTGATCTGCCGGGCGGCCCCCGGCGACCACCGTCGAGTACGGGAAGACGAGAGATGCACGACGAGACCTCCCTGTGGCGCGAGAGCGGACTGCGCCTGTCCGGATTCGGGCACTACTACCCACGCCTCCTGGTCGAGAACGAGACCGGCGACGACCCCGCGGGCAACGCGGTGGACGAGGCCGTCATCGGCCGGCTGGACGTCCGCAGCCGGCACGTTGCGGACGAGGAGGAGACCCCCGCGTACATGGGGGTCCGGGCCGCCCGGGCAGCCCTGGAGCAGGCGGGTGTGGGCGCCGACGAGGTGGACCTGCTGGTCTTCAGCAACTGGACGGACCGGCAGTTCGTCCCCGAGTGGGGCCCGCACGCAGCGCATCTGCTGGGCGCGGACCGGGCGCTCGCCTTCGATGTGTGCGGTGCCTGCACGGGGTTCGTGCACGGGGTGCAGACGGCGGCGGCGCTCTTCGGGGCGCACGCCACCTGGCGCCACGCGCTGGTCGTCTCCAGCGAGCGGTTCTCGCGCCGGGTGCGGCCCGGCAGCAAGGGCGAGCTGATCGTCGGCGACGCGGCCGGTGCGGCGGTGCTGTCGCGCGGGGCCGAGCCGGACGCGGGGCTGTGGGACTCGCTGCTGATCAGCGACGGCTCGGGCCGCGAGACGGTCACCGTCTACCCGCCCAACGGCTGGATCAAGAGCAGCCGTGAGCTGGTCTCCATCGCGGCCGGCTCGCACGCCGACCTGGCACAGCGGATGCTGGCCCGCTCGGGCACCAAGATGGACGAGATCGACTGGGTCGTCCCGCACCCCGGCACGGGCCAGCTCCACACCGCCGTACGGGAACGCCTCTCCATCCCGGAGGAGCGCTTCATCACCAACTACGAGACGGTGGCCAACACCGGCAGCGCCTCGGTGCCGATCGTGCTCTCCGAGATGTCGCGCGACGGCCGGCTGAAGACCGGGGACCTCTGCTACACACCGACGGTCGGCTCGGGCTGGTACTACGGAGGGCTGCTCTTCCGTGTCTGATCAGTCGTCACATGCCCTTCCCTACCCCTCCGGTCGCGGCACCGCCCTGGTCACCGGCGGCAGCCGGGGCCTCGGCGCGGCCATCGCCCGCCATCTCGCCGCCGTCGGCTGGCACACCGTGATCTGCGGACGCGACACGGAGAGCCTGGACGCGGCCGTGAAGGCGGCGGCCGACGACGGGCTGGCGCTCCACGCCGTCCGGGCGGACGTCACCGACGAGGGGTCGGTGGCCGCCCTCTTCGAGCGGCTGGCCGAGGACGCCCCGCCGCTCGGGCTCTGCGTGAACAACGCGGGCAACAACTTCTCCCGCCGCCTGGTGAGCGTCAAGGAGCAGCCGGGCGGGCCGCCGCTGCTCTCCCCGCATCCGCTGGAGGACTTCCAGCGGGTGGTGTCCTCCCTGCTCACCGGCACCTTCCTGGTCGGCCGCCACGCGGCGCAGGCGATGCTGGCCGCCGGGACGCCCGGGGCCATCGTCAACATCTCCTCCACCGTCCGCCACGGCGCGTACGGGCAGTCGGCGTACTGCGCGGCCAAGTCCGGCGTGGAGGCGCTGACCCGCACCTGGGCGGTGGAGCTGGGCGAGTACGGCATCCGGGTGAGCGCGGTGGCGCCCGGGGTCATCGACGGCGAGGCGCTGCGCCGCCGGTCGGCGGCGAGCGAGCGGCACGCCGCGTACATGACCGACCTGCGGCGCCATGTGCCGCTGCGCCGCTGGTGCGACGAGAGCGATGTGGCGCAGGCGGTCGCCTTCGCCGCCGACAACCCCTCGGTGACCGGCACCGTGCTGGAGGTCGACGCGGGCGGACTGCCCGCCCGTGTCCTGCCCCGGGACGACGACCGGACCCCCCGAGCCCGTACGACAGCCGCGAGCGCGGACCTCCCGAAGAAAGCGGAGAACACAGCATGACCAGCGGCTTCGCCCCCACCCTGCTCGAAGGCAGGACCACTTTTCTGACCGGCGCCAGCAGCGGGATCGGGGCCGTCCTGGCGACGATGCTCGCCGCCCACGGCTCCCGCGTGGCGCTGATGGCCCGCAGCGAGAAGGAGCTGCGGCTGCTGGCCGAGCGGATCGAGGCGGACGGCGGCCGGGCGGTGGCCGTCCCCGGCGACCTCACCGACGCCGAGAGCGTACGCGCCTCCGTCCGTGAGGCCGAGGAGCTGCTCGGCCCGATCGACCGGCTGGTCCACTGCGCGGGCGAGGCCCGCAACCAGGCGTTCCTGTGCGACCAGGACGAGGACCAGTGGATGGCCACGCTCGACATCAACCTGCTGGGCGCCTTCCGGGTGGCCCGGGCGGTCGTGCCGGGGATGATGGAGCGCCGCGAGGGCAACATCGTGATGGTCTCCTCCATCGCCGGGAAGCGCGGCCTGCCCGCCAACACCTCCTACTGCGCCTCGAAGTTCGGGCTCAACGGGATGACGCAGGCGCTCGCCTCGGAGCTGGGCGCCTTCGGTGTGCGGGTCAACGCGGTCTGCCCCGGGCTCACCGACTCCCCGGCCGCCACGGACGGCGAACGGTACGGCGACCCGTTCATGGCCGCCATCGCCAAGCACCACGGCCCCCCGGACCTGACCTGGGAGCGGTACCTCAAGCGCGCGGTCAACTCCACCATCCTGCGCCGGCTGGTCCGACCCGAGGAGATCGCCGCCCAGGTGCTCTTCCTGCTCTCCGACCTCTCCGGCGGGATGACCGGCCAGGCCGTCAACGTGGACGCGGGGGCTCTGTGAGCGGGGAGTACGGGAGCCCTGCGGGCGGGGAGCACGGTGCGTGGGCCCCCGGCCCCCGGGACGCCCTGGTCACCGGGATGGGCTTCTGCCTGCCCGGCGCGGGCGACGAGCCGGTGCGCCGGGCCGAGGAGGTCTGGGCGACCGCCGCCACCGGGACCAGCCATGTGGAGCGGGACGGCTTCCACCACGGGACCGTGCGCGGGGCCCGGGAGGCGTTCACGGAGCTGCTGCCGGAGATGCCGGCCCGCTATCTGCGCAGCTACGCCGATGTCCACCTCTACGGGCTGGTCTCGCTGGCCGAGGCCTGCGCGGACGCCGGACTCGACCACCGGGCGGGTGAGTTGAGGGGTGCGGACGTGCTGACCGCCCGTGCGGGGGTGGACAGCAACTACGACAGCTACCGCGCCTGGCACGACGCCGACCCGGCGACCATCAGCGCGGCGGACGCCAAGTCCCTGTTCGTACGGCTGCTGGTGGCGGGCACGTCCAGCGATGTCGGCCCGGTCCAGGCCGCGTTGCTCGGCTCGACCGGCGCCAACTACACGGTGAGCTGCGGCTGCGCCTCCTCCTCGGTGCTGCTCGGCATCGCCCGCATGATGATCGCCTCCGGCCAGAGCGACCTGGTCGTGGTCACCGGGGTGGACCGGTTCGACACCGAACGCGTCCTGCACGGGCACCGGTTGCGGGAGGTCGTGGAGCGCGAGGGCGTGACCGTACGGCACAACGACGACCCGCCCGCCGCGCCCCGGCACGACCGGCCGATGCGCCCGTACGACGCGGCGGGCGACTGCATGAACTACGGCGACGGCTCGGTGACCCTCGTCCTGGAGAGCCGCGCCCACGCCACCGCGCGCGGCGCCCGCGTCCACGGGGCGGTCCTCGGCCAGGCCACCACCCGCGGCGGGCTGAACAGCGCGGTCGCCATCGACACCGGCGGTACGGGCCTCGCCGAGGCGGCCCGCCGGGCGCTCGGCGGCCACACCACGCTGGAGCGGATCCCGTACGTCAACGGGGGCGGCGAGGGCGACGCGCTCTTCACCCGGATCGAGTCCAACGCCGTACGGGCCCTGTGGGGCGAGAAGTCCGAGCAGGTGCTGGTGAGTTCGCAGGAGGCCTGCTTCGGCCACAGCGGTGCGCCGCTGGGCAATCTGGGCGCGGCGCTGACGCTGATGATGATGCGCGAGGGAGAGGTCTGCCCCACCGCCAACTGCACGACCCCCTCCCCCGTCTGCACGTTCGACCCGGTGCCGGGCACGAAGACGCGGGCGCTGGACTTCGACCGGGCGCTGAGCTTCAACTACCAGGTGGGCGGGGTCAACAGCGCCCTGCTGCTGGGCGGTGGCGATGTCTGCTGAGCCCACGACGGCCGGCGTCCGCCCGCCTTCCGTGAGGGGCGGTCGCGATGCCCGCTGAGATCCCCCTGCTGCGGCTCTCCGGTGCCGGGTTCGTCCTGCCCGGCCCGGACCGCCGCGCCTGCACCGATCTGGACACCTTCTGGCGGGTGGTCCGCGACGGGGCGAGCTGCCTCTCCCCGTACGCGCACCCCGAGCTCCCCCTCCGGCTCGCCGGAACGGTCGACGGCTGGGACCCGGAGACCGAACTGCCCCTGTCCGAGCGGCAGATCCGCCGCTCCTCGCGGGCCGGGCTGATGGCCACCGGGGCGGTGCACCGGGCCCTGGAACAGGCCGGGCTGAGCGCCGCCGACCTCGACCCGGAGCGGACCGCGCTGGTCGCCTGCTCGCTCCAGTTCGCCTTCCCGGAGACCGAGCGCTACTACACCCTCGCCCGGGACAAGGGAATGGCCGCCCTCGGCATGGAGTACTGGCTCAACGGCACCCCGCCCAGCGTGGTGGGCACGGTCGCCTCGGGCCTCCAACTCCCCTGCCAGACGCTGAGCGTGGCGGGCTCCTGCAATGTGGCGCTGCGCACCCTCCACCTCGTCCAGCAGATGTTCCGGTGCGGGGACATCGACCGGGCGATCGTCGTCGGCGTCGACACCACCGTCGACCCGGTCTTCGTCGCGGGCACCAGCCACACCGGGCGCAGCGGCTACCGGGCCTCCTCGCTCTCCGACAACCCCACCGACATCCGGCCGCACGACGAGATCCAGACCGGGAACGCCACCGGGGAGGGCGCGCTCGCCGTCGTCCTGGAGGACCCGGCGGCGACCGGGGAGCGCGCGGGGCTGCTGCACCGGGCCCACCTGCGTACCTCACGCTCCAACGGCCCCTCCACCGTGGCGACCGGTCCGCCGTCCAACGTGGTGGGCGATGTGCTGGCCACCCTGGCGTCGGCCGGGCGCGGCCTCGGGGACCTGGCGTTCGTCAACGACTACGCGGACGGCAACCGGTTCGTCGAGGACCACCTCTGCCAGGCGCTGGCGGGTGTGCGGGAGGCGGCCGGGTACGCCGGCGAGCTGCGCCTCACCAACCAGGAGGCGGTCTTCGGCCATGTCGCCGGGACCGGCGGCCTGGTCAAACTCCTCGGCAGCCTCCTCATGCTGCGCCACGGCCATATCGCGCCGAGCGCCAACACCCTTGTCCCGTACGCCGCGCTGCCGGGCGATCCGGTGCTCGCGGGCGGCACGGCGACCGGCGGCGACAGTGCGCTGGTGCTCGCCTCCGGGGCGGGCGGCGACGCGACGAGCATGGTCATCGAATACGAAGGCGGCGACTTGCCATGACCCACGTTCACAGCACCGCGACCCGGCCCGGGACGGCCGGGGAGCGGGACCCGCTGCGGGCACCGATCAGCACCCGCGTCACGGTCGACGCACCGGGGGCCGGGGGCGCCGCCCTCTCGGCGGCGCTCGGCGCACTCGGCCTGACGCCGGAGGCCCCGGGCACCGGCGGGGGCGACGGCACGCCCGTCGCGTACTGCGCGCTGCTGCTCGGCGACGAGGCGTACGGGGCCGGGCCCACGGCGGGCCTGGACCGCGAGCGGATCCGGGCAGCCGCCCTGGCGATGGCGGCGGCGGGCCGGGGCCGTCTCGTCCTGGTCACCGACGCGACGGGCGAGACGCACACCGGGACCGACCCCGACCGGCACGCCCGGCTCGCCGCGGACCGGGCCTGGTGGCAGCACCTGGTCACCGAGGTCGCCGGGCACGGGGTCACCGGCAACACCGTGGTCACCGGTTACTCCCCCGACCTGGGCCACCGTCTCCCCGAGTCGGCCGAGGCGGGGCTGCTCCGCTATCTCGTGCAGCGCCGCCCCACCACGGCGGCCGATGTGGCGGCCACGGTCGCGTTCCTGGTCTCCGAGGGGTGCTCGTACCTCGTCGGCGAGACGGTCCCGGTGGACGGGGGCGCGGGTCTCGGCCAGATCCCCTCCCTGCCCGCCGGACCGCAGCCGGTTGCCGCCCCGCGCCCCAACATCCCCCTGGAACCGCAGCAGTTTGAGCCGGTCACCGGCCAGGACCTGCTGGGCCACACCGTCCTGGTGGCGGGGGCCAGCAGCGGCATCGGCCGGGCCGCCGCCCTGCACCTGGCCGGGCGCGGGGCCGATGTGGTCCTGGCCGCCCGGCGGACGCAGGCGCTGGAGGAGGCGGCCGCCGAGATCGAGGCGCTGGGCCGGCGGGCCTGGACCCTGCGCTGCGACCTCTCCGACCCCGAGGACGCCGCGACGCTGGGCGAACGCGCCTGGAAGGCGGCCGACGGGGTCACGACCCTGCTGTACGCGGCCGGGCACCTGGGCTTCAGCGCGGTGGGCGGCGACCCGGCGTCGGCGGCCCGGACCTTCACGGTGAACCTGCACAGCTTCGTGGCCGTCACCGAGTATCTGACGGCCCGCTGGCGGGAGGAGCGGATCCCGGGCGCGGTCGTCGGCGTCTCCTCGGTCAGCTCCACGCTCAGCCCGGTGGCGGGGCTGGAGTACTACGGGGCGAGCAAGGCCGCGATGGCCCAGTACATCCGCTGTCTCGCGGTCTCGGTCGCCCGCCACGGCATCCGCGCCAACTGCGTGGCCCCCGGCATCATCGAGACCCCGATGGGTGACGCGGCCGGACCCGACCACCGGCGCGGCTGGATCAGCCGGATCCCGGCCGGGCGGGTCGGACGGCCGCCCGAGGTGGCGTCGGTCCTCGGCCATCTGCTGAGCGGCTCGGCCGCCCGGGTGACGGGGGCGGTGCTGCGCGTGGACGGCGGCTTCGGGCTGGGTGACGTGGCGCCGCTGCGGCCGGGGTTCCCGGAGCCGGTGGCCGTGGACTCCGTGGAGGAGGCCCGGTGAGCGCGGTCACGGAGACCACCGGTCTCCCGGCGGCGCTCGTGGCCGGGGCCTCCTCCGGCATCGGCGCCTGCGTCGCCCGTCGGCTGGCCGCCCGCGGACACGCCGTGGCGCTGGTCGGGCGGCGGGAGGCGGAGCTCAAGGAGGTCGCGGAGTCGATCCGTACGGAAGGGGGCACCGCGCTCCCGCTGGTCCTGGACCTGGCGGAGCCGGGCGCCCCGGCCGAGGCGGTCGCCGCCACGGCCGCCGCGCTGGGCCCGGTCGGCGTGCTGGTGTGCAGCGCGGGAGCCATCCGGCTGGCCGCGATCCACGAGACCGAGGAGCGGCACTGGGAACGGCAGGTGCGGGTGAACCTCACCGTGCCGTTCCTGCTGGCGCGCGAGGTGCTGCCCGGGATGCGGGAGCGGCGCCACGGCTGGATCGTCAACATCGGTTCCGGGGTGGGCTCGGAGGTGGTGCCGGGCAGCGGTGGTTACGGCGTCAGCAAGCACGCCGTGGAGCGGCTGACGGAGCTGGTGCACGAGGAGAACCGGGACCTGGGCGTCCGTGCGGTGACCGTCGCCCCGGGCTGGGTCGCCACCCGGCTCGCGGCCCGCCCCGCCGATCTGGGTGTCCCCGAGGACGAGGTGCTGGACGCGGAGGACATCGCGGACACCGTGGCGTGGCTGCTGGACCGCCCGGCCCGGATGAGCGTGGGCCCGCTGGTCCGCGTCGAGCCCACGGCGAGCCGGGCCGCCGCCGGTGACGCCATGACCCGCCATCTGACCCGGTCCCGCGCCGGGGACGCCGGACCGATCGCCAAGGAGAGCCGCTGATGGGCAGGACCACCCTCATCGAGCACGACGTGCCGGTGGAGATGCGCGACGGGACGGTCCTGCGGGCCGACGTCTGGCGCCCCGCCGACGGGCCGCCCGCACCGGCCGTGCTGTTCCGCACCCCGTACGGCAAGTCCACCCTGGGCCTTGCCACGCTGACTCCGGCGCAGTGCGTGGACCGGGGGTACGCGGCGGTGGTGCAGGACACCCGGGGCCGGTTCGCCTCGGAGGGCGCGTGGGCGCCGCTGGACTGGTCCCAGGAGGGGCCCGACGGGTACGACACCGTCGAGTGGACCGCCGAACAGCCCTGGTGCGACGGGAACGTGGCCATGGCGGGCACCTCGTACCAGGCCATCGTGCAGTGGCTGGCCGCCATGGAGAAGCCGCCGCACCTGCGGGCCATCGCGCCCACCATGTCCACCTCGGCCCCGTTCGACGCCGAGCAGCTGGGCGGTTCGCTGCGGCTGGACCACCTCACGAGCTGGCTCGGGCTGACCGCGCTGGAGTGGGTGCAGCGCCGGGCGGCGGCGGGCGATCCGGTGGACGGGGCGGTCGTGGCGGAGGTCGTCCAGCTGCTCACGACCCCCGAAGTGCCGCTGCGGCGCTGGCCGTTGTCGACGGTCCTTGACTTCGAGGGGTTCCCGGGGCGGTTGCGGGACATCTTCGCGGGCCGGGTGGCGACGGTGGCCGACTACCGCCTGGGCGAGGTGGGGGTGCCGACGTTCTCGGTGGGCGGGTGGTACGACGTGTTCTCGTACGGCACGATCGAGCTGCACCGGGCGATGCGCGCCCAGGACCCGGTGGCCGGACGGCATGAGCTGGTGATGGGCCCCTGGGTGCACTCCGGCCAACTCCCGCAGGTGCAGGGCGAGGTGAACACCGGGCTGTACGGCTCGGCGCAGGGCGCCCGGCTGGCCGATCTGCACCTGGACTTCTTCGACCGCCACCTGCGGTCGGCCGGGGAGAGCGCGGACCGGGAACGCGGCGGGGACGTCCGGTACTTCCTCTTCGGTGACGACACCTGGCACGTCGCCGCCGCCTGGCCGCCGCCCGGGGCCGTCGACTCGTCCTGGTATCTGGCGGGAGGGGACGGGGAGGGCCGCCTGCTGCCCGACGCGCCCCCGGCCGCCCCGGGCCACGACACGTTCACCTACGACCCCGAGGACCCGGTGCCCTCGCACGGCGGCCGGGTGCTCCAGCTCGGCCGGCTGGTGGCGGGTCCGCACGACCAGTCGCATCTGGAGGCCAGGCCGGACGTGCTCTGCTACACCTCCGAGCCGCTCACGGCCCCACTGGACGTGGTCGGCCGGCAGCGGCTGCGGCTCCGCTTCGGCTCGGACGCGCCCGCCACCGCCGTGGTCGCCAAGCTCACCGACGTTCATCCGGACGGGCGTTCCCTGCTGGTGGCCGAGGCGAGCCTGCGGCTGGAGGCTGAGGGGGACGGCCCGGCGGACGAGCCGTTCGACGCCGAGCTGCTGCTCGGGGACACGGCGTGGCGCTTCGCCCCCGGCCACCGGCTGCGGGTCCACGTCACCAGCAGCAACTTCCCCCACCTGGACCGCCATCCCAACGTTCCGGGGCCGATCGGAGCGGCGGAGGGCTGCTGCCCCGCACGGCAGTCGGTCTGGTACGGCGGCCCGTACGCGAGCGTGCTGCGCCTCCAAACGCTGCCCGCGCCGGACGCCGGGGAGGCCCGGTGAGCGACCGCCCGGACCTGGACGTACTCGACCCGGCCTCCGCAGCCGTACCGACCGCCGAGCAGTGCGTCCTGGGCCCCCTGCTCCGACGGCGGGCCGCCGCCACCCCGGAGGCGCCGTACGCGCTGATGCCGGACGGCGATCTCTGGACGTACGCGCGGACGCTCCGGGAGACCGAGGAGACGGCCGCCGCGCTCCAGGCGCTCGGGGTCGCGCCGGGGCAGCTGGTGCTGAGCTGGCTGCCGAACGGGCCGGACGCGCTGCGCGTCTGGTACGGGGTCAACGCGGCCGGGGCCGTGCTCGTCCCGCTCAACATCGCCTACCGGGGCGCGATCCTGCGCCAGGTGATCGCGGACAGCGGGGCCGGGGTGCTGGTCTGCCGGCCCTCGCTGGCGGCCCGGCTGGAGGAGCCGGACGGCCCGGACGAGGTCGGGGCCGTCCGGACGGTGGTGCTGCTCGCGGGCCCCGAGGACACGGCCGAGGAGGTCGAGGCGCTGGCCGCACGGCTCTCCGCGCGCTTCCGGGTGGAGACCGGACTGCGCAGTGGGCAGGGGGAGTTCACCGAGCCCGTACCCGCTCCGCAGCCGTGGGACCCGCAGACCGTCATCTACACCTCGGGAACGACCGGCCCGTCCAAGGGGGTTGTCTCCTCCTACGCCCACCTCTACAGCAGCTGCACCGCCGCCTTCCACGGCATGGCCGGACCCGAGGACCGCTATCTGCTCCAACTGCCGCTGTTCCACGCGGGCGGCACGATCGGCGCGTACGGGATGCTCGTGCACGGCGGCTCGGTGACGGTCGTCCCGGCCTTCACCACCAGCGAGTTCTGGCCGCTGATCCGGCGGACCGGGACGACCCTGTGCACGCTGCTCGGGGTGATGGCGACCTATCTGCTCAAGCAGCCGCCGCAGCCGCAGGACACCGGGCACCCCCTGCGGGCGGCCTACGTCATCCCCTTCACCGAGGGGGCGACGGAGTTCGCCAAGCGGTTCGGGGTGTCGGTCCGGGCGCTGTTCAACATGACCGAGGTCTCCTGCCCGGTGCTCTCGGCCCCCGACCACCACCCGGGCGTCCCGATGCACTGCGGGGAGCCGAGGCCGGGCATCGCCGCCCGGATCGTGGACGACCACGACCGGGAGGTCCCGGACGGCGAGGCGGGCGAACTGGTGCTGCGGGCCGAGCGGCCGTGGTCGTTCCTCAGCGGCTACCTCGGGCGGCCCGCCGAGACCGCCGCCGTCTGGCGCAACGGCTGGTTCCACACCGGGGACACGTTCCGGCGGGCCCCCGACGGCGGGCTGGTCTTCGTGGACCGGAAGAAGGACGCCATCCGCAGGCGCGGCGAGAACATCTCCTCGTTCGAGGTGGAGGCCCAGGCGGTGGCCCATCCCGGGGTGCTGGAGGCGGCCGCGGTGGCCGTCCCCGGCGACGAGGGCGAGGACGAGGTGCTGCTCGTGGTGGCGGACCGCGACCCGGGCGCACCGGTCGACCCGGCGGAGCTGCTGGAGTTCCTGCGGGGGCGGCTGGCCCACTTCATGCTGCCGCGCTACATCCGGGTGCTGCCCGAACTGCCGAAGACACCGACCGGAAAGCCGACCAAGCACACGCTGCGCGCCGAGGGCGTGGTGGCGGGGACGTGGGACCGCGAGGCGGCGGGCATCCGGATACGCAGGGAGAAGATCGTATGAGCAACCAGGAAGCGGACCAGGCACTCCCGGGCCGGGGTCCCGGGCGCGAGTGGGCGGGCGCGGCCACCGAGCGGTTCGCGGACTTCGCGGACCGGGTGGACGGCAAGGAGGACGTACCGCTCCGCGCCTCGCTGGACGGCGGGGTCGCCACCCTGACGCTGGACCGGCCCCGCCGCCGCAACAGCCTCGATCTGACGCTCTCCCGCCATCTGCTGCTCGGCCTGATGAGCGCGGGCGACGACCCCGGGGTCCGTACGGTCGTGATCACCGGGAGCGGCGGGGCGTTCTGCGCGGGGGACGATGTCGAGAGCGTACGGCGGTGGCGGCTGGGCGACCGGGTGGACACCCCCTTCGACCCGGTCACCTCGGACGCCCACTACCTGCGGGTCTGCGAGGCGATCCTGCATCTGCCGAAGCCGGTGATCGCGGGGCTGACCGGGGCGGCGGCGGGCGCGGGCGCGGAGATCGCCTGCGCGGCCGACTTCCGGCTGGCCTCCACCCGGGCGTCGATCGGCAGCTGCCTGGCCGGGGTGGGGCATGTGGGGAACGTGGTCCTGATGTCCCGGCTGACCGGTCCGGCGCGGGCCACGGAGATCTATCTGACCGGGCGGATGGTGTCGGGGGACGAGGCGGTGCGGCTCGGCCTCTTCGACCGGCTCTGCGAACCGGAGGAGTTCGACCGCGAACTGGCCGACCTGGCAAGCCGGTTCGCGGCGTTGCCGACCGCTTCGGTGGGGCTCTTCAAGGAGCTGCGGGAGCGGAGCTGGGGGCAGCCGGCGGAGTACGGGCTGCGGCTCCAGGACGCGTACCACCTCAAGACGCACGCCACGGTGGCCGACGCCCGGGAGGGGATGGCCGCGTTCGCGGAGAAGCGTCCGCCCCGGTTCACCGGGGGCTGAGCAACGCTCCGGGAGGGGTGAGGGGCCTGCTCACCGGGGCCGGAGGCACCGGCGCGCTCCCTTCGCCGTCGCGATGAAAAGAGTATTCTGATTCTGATGAACGAAGCACCGCGGCAACGACCTCCGGCGGCTCCGCCGCCCCCTCCCCCGCCCCCCGCCACCCCGGTCGAGGAGAGCGCCCACAGCCTCGACGTCTCCGGCGCCCGGCTGCACTACTGGACCGCCGGGGCCGCCGACCGCCCGGCCGTCGCGCTCACCCACGGCGCCGGGGCCGACCACCGGATGTTCGACCCGCAGATCCCGGCGCTGGTCGGCGCGGGCTACCGCACCCTGCGCTGGGACGTGCGCTACCACGGCGCCTCCGCCTCCACCACGGGCCGCTTCCGGACCGGCTACGCGGCCGAAGACCTGGCGGCCCTGCTGGACGCGGCCCGGGTGCGCAGGCCCGTGGTGCTGCTGGGGCAGTCGATGGGCGGCAACATCGCCCAGGAGTATCTGCGCCGGAGGCCCGACGAGGTCGCCGCGCTCGTCGTGATCGGCTCCACCTCCAACACCCTGCCCATCACCCTCGGCGAGCGGCGCCGGCTGGCCCTCTCCCGCACCCTCATGCGGCTGATGCCCTACCGGCGGCTGAGCCGCTGGATGGCCCGGGCCTCGGCGGAGGACCCGGCGGCCCGGGAGTATCTGCGCGAGACCTTCGTGGCCAACGGGCGGCGCTCCTTCCTCACCACCTGGGACGGCATGACCCGCACGGTCGCCCCCTCGCCCGGCTACCGTGTCGAGCAGCCCGAGCTTCTGATCTGCGGTGAACGCGACGGCACGGGTAACATCCGCTCCGCCATGGAACGGTGGAGCGAACGCGATCCGAACAGCGAGTTCCATGTCGTCCCCGGCGCCGGACACGTCGCCAACCTCGACCGTCCCGACGAGGTCAACCGGCTGACCGTCGCCTTCCTGAAGGCCTGAGAACCCAGCGAGACCATGACTGACCACGAGATCACCCCCGAACCCGACGCCGACGCCGCTCCGGCCGCCGAGTCCTCCCCGGCCGCCGGCTCCTCCCCCGGCGGCGGCCTCTCCCCGGTCCCCGGCCCCGAAGGGTTCAGCGGCGCCGAGGCCGCCTTCATCAGCGAGATGGGATCCCTGATGGAGCGCTGGGGGCTGCCGCAGGCCACCGGACGCCTCTTCGGCTACCTCCTGCTGCGCAACAGACCGGTGGACCTGGACACCATGACCCGCGAGCTGGGCCAGGCGAAGAGCGGACTCAGCGTGGCGGCACGGCAGTTGGAGTCATGGACCCTCGTCCGGCGCTCCACCAGGCCCGGCAGCCGGCGGATCGACTACGAGGCGGTGGGCGACCTCCAGCACCTGCTGCTCGTGAACAACGCCCATATGCGCAAGTTCACCGAGACGCTCAGCTCGGGCGTCCCGGTGGCGCGCGGCGAGGCCCGGGACCGGCTGGCCTCGCTCGCCGAGCTGTTCAGCGGGTTCGTGGAGCAGACCGAGGCGCTGGTGGCCGCCTGGGAGGCCCGGCGCGCCGCCTCCTGAACCCGCCCGGGAAGCCCAGCCCGGACCCCGCCGCCGCTGCCCGGACCGCCCGACGGCCCGGTGCCGTACGCGGCCGGTACGCGACGCCCCCGGCCGTACCCCTTCCGACGGAGTGACCGTGAACGTGCCCGTGAGAACGCCGTCCGCCCTCGCCCCCGAACCGCCGGTCCGTCCGCCGGTCGTGGACGCCTGCGCGCTGCTGTACGACGACGCGGGCTGGCGGGCCTATCTGCACCGGCTGGGCGAGAACGCGCCGGAGTACCTGGACGTCTTCTCCGCCTCCTTCTGCCGCTACTTCGGCGCCGACCACGCCACGTACCGCGACGCCCTGGCGCTGCGCAGGCAGGACGCGGTGGACGTGCTCCTGCCGCCCGGCCGGCCGCCCTTCGACCTGGACGCGTACCTCGCGGACCGGCGACGGCAGGGGGTGACGGGCGAGTTCGCGATGGGGTCGGCGGAACGGCTGCCGGACGGCCGTACCGTCAACGAGTGGCTGCTGGAGACCACCCGGGACGTCCGCGACCGGGTCCACGTCTGGGCCGGGCTCTCGCTGCGCGACCCGTCCGCGGCCCTCGACGAGCTGGAACGTTCCCTCGCGGCGGGCGCGACCGGGCTGTGCGTGATCCCCTTCCTGGACGGCACCGATCCGGCCGATCCGCGCTTCTCGCCGGTCTGGGACGCGGCGGCCGGGGCCCGGCTGCCGGTCTGGCTGCACACCGGCCACCACTTCGCCCGCAGCCATCCGAGCGGCCTGGGCAGCTGGCGTACGGTCGAGACGCTGGCGGCCCGCCACCGTGGACTGCTGCTCGTCGCGGGCCACGCGGGCTGGCCCGACGTACAGGAGACGCTGCTCACCGCCGCCCGGCATCCAGGGGTCTACCTGGAGTTCTCCTCGCACCGGCCCCGGCACATGCCGAAGCCCGGCTCCGGGTGGGAACCGCTGCTGCACCACGCCCGGGGCCTGGCCCGCGACCGGGTCCTGTTCGGCACCTCCACCTGGGTCAACCCGGCCCCGACCGCCACCCTGGCCGACGAACTGACCGGGCTCGCCCTGCCCGCCGAGGTGACCAGCGCCTGGCTCTCGGGCAACGCGGAGGCGCTGATGGCCCGCGCGGCGGGGCCGGACCGGGGCTGAGCGGGCCCGCCGGGCTTCCGGCGCGAGCGGGACCCGGCCCCGCCACGGAGCCCGCTCATCCGCGGGTGCGCGCTCCGGTCGCGGGGCTCCCGCGCGCGGGCGTTCACCGGTGTGCCGGCCCCGGTACCGCCGGGGTCAGACCCAGTCCCGCTGGGCGGGCGGCTCGCAGAGTTCCAGGACGACCGCCCCCGACGACTCCGGCTCCTCACCGGCCAGGGGCTTCACCCGGGCGCCGACCGTGACCATCTGCGGCGCGGCCCCGACGACCTGGCAGCGGAAGACGAAGCCTTCGGGGAAGCGGACCAGGGACTCGTTCCGGGCCGCCTCGGTGTAGCGGTGGACCACGGCGGTCCGGACGACCACACCGTGACCGGTGGTGCGTTCGGGCTCCAGTTCGCTCGACGCGCACACCGGGCACAGCAGCCGCCGGAAGGAGGCGGTGCCGCACCAGCGGCAGCGGTTGTAGGAGAGGCCGCACTCCTCGTGCGCCTTCTGGACGGTGCCCATTGCTGCCTGAGACACGGATCGACCCCCTGCGCTCGACTCGGACGCGCCGCACCTGGCTGACGGCGCGTCCGCACCATATGGCACTGAGTGCCGACGCGTAAAGGCACTGAGTGCCGATTATTACCGAGTCTTCGCGGCGGGCGGGCGCTCAGCCCTCCCCGACGGCCGCCTCGATCTGCTGCACGACCCGCCACATCGGGGTCCCTTTGGCGGCCACCATGACGATGACCTCGTCGTCCCCGGACCCGGCGGTGGCACCGGACAGCCCGGTCGCCGCGGGCAGGGCCGGTTTCTCCCGGGCGGGCGAGGGCCCGGCGGGCCGCTCCCACACGCCCCGTACGAGATCGAGCGCATGGTCCACGGCCGCCTCGGGATCACCCGCGCCACCCGAACGCAGCCACAGCCGCAGCCCGTTGTTGTGCGCGGCGACCACGGAGGCGGCGATCACCTCGGCCCGCAGCTCCCCGTCCCGGTCCGTGCCGAAGCGGCCCCGGAGGTGACCGGCGAGCGTCTGCTCGTAGCGGCGCACCACGGAGAGTTCGTACGTCCGCAGCCCCGGCACCTCCCGGGTGAGCCGGTAGCGCTGCACGGAGAACTCGGGGTCGGCCGCGTACATCCGCAGCACGATCCGCGCCGCGTCGCAGACCGCGCCCACCGGATCCTCGTCGCCCACGGCGGCGAGGAACTCGGTCATCTCCGCGAGACACCGCTCATGGTCCGGGAAGACCACGTCCTCCTTGGAGGGGAAGTAGCGGAAGAAGGACCGCCGCCCCACCCCGGCCCGCGCCACGATGTCGTCGACCGTCGTCCGCTCGAAGCCCCGCTCCAGGAAGAGCTGGAAGGCCGCCTGCGCCAGCACCTCCCGCATGGGTGCCTTCTTCTCGGGTCCGCGTGCCTCGCTCATGCGGCGAAACGTAGCATCGGAGGGAGGGTTTTGGCACTGGGTACCTTTACAGAGGGTACTGAGTACCATAAGGTCACCCTTACGAAACCACACCCAGGTGGAACCGGGCCTGATCGGCAGGGACCACACCGAGGTAGGCAGGAGAGCCGGCGTGAGCTTGAGGATCGTTGTCTGTGTGAAGTATGTGCCCGACGCGACCGGTGACCGGCGTTTCGCCGATGACCTGACGGTGGACCGTGAGGATGTGGACGGTCTGTTGTCGGAGCTGGACGAGTACGCGGTCGAGCAGGCGTTGCAGATCGCGGACGGTGCGGACGGTGCGGAGATCACTGTGGTGACGGTGGGTCCGGAGGACGCGAAGGACGCGCTGCGCAAGGCTCTGTCGATGGGTGCGGACAAGGCGGTCCATGTCGAGGACGACGATCTGCACGGCACGGATGTGATGGGGACGTCGCTGGTGCTGGCGAAGGCGGTCGAGAAGACCGGTTACGACCTGGTGGTCTGTGGGATGGCCTCGACCGACGGGGTGATGGGTGTTCTGCCGGCGCTGCTGGCGGAGCGTCTGGGTGTGCCGCAGGTGACGCTGCTGTCGGAGGTTTCGGTGGACGGTGGTGTGGTGAGCGGGCGGCGTGACGGTGACACCGCTTCCGAGCAGCTTCAGGCCTCGCTTCCGGCGGTGGTCTCGGTGACCGACCAGTCCGGTGAGGCGCGTTACCCCTCGTTCAAGGGGATCATGGCGGCGAAGAAGAAGCCGGTTCAGTCGCTGGATCTGGATGATCTGGGGATCGGGGCGGACGAGGTGGGTCTGGAGGGTGCGTGGACGGCGGTCGAGGAGGCGGCGGAGCGTCCGGCGCGGACGGCGGGCACGATCGTGAAGGACGAGGGTGAGGGTGGCCGGCAGCTGGCCGAGTTCCTGGTGGGCCAGAAGTTCATCTGAGCCCCGCCCCGCGGTGAGTGCCTCTCGTTTCCCTCTCTCTTCTCTCTCTGTGTCTGGAGTGCGTTGTCATGGCTGATGTTCTTGTTCTGGTCGATCACGTGGACGGTGCGGTCCGCAAGCCCACTTTGGAGCTGCTGACGCTGGCCCGCCGTATCGGCGACCCCGTCGCCCTCGCTCTGGGGGCGGGTGCGGAGGCGACCGCGGGGGTGCTCGGCGAGCACGGTGCGGTCAGGGTGCTGACCGCGGATGCGCCGGAGTTCGCGGAGTATCTCGTGGTGCCGAAGGTGGATGCGCTGCAGGCGGCGTTCGATGCGGTGTCGCCGGTGGCGGTGCTGGTGGTGTCCTCGGCGGAGGGCAAGGAGATCGCGGCGCGTCTGGCGCTGCGGACCGGGTCGGGGATCATCACCGACGCCACCGATCTGGAGGCCGGTGCGCAGGGTCCCGTCGCGACCCAGGCGGCTTTCGCCGCGTCCTTCACCACCAAGTCGCGTGTGTCCAGGGGTGTTCCGGTCATCACGGTGAAGCCGAACTCGGCTCCGGTCGAGCCGGCGGGTGCGGCGGGTGCGGTGGAGGCGCTGGAGGTGGTGTTCGGTGCGGCGGCGACGGGGACGAAGGTGGTCGCGCGGACGCCGCGTGAGTCGACCGGGCGTCCGGAGCTGACCGAGGCCGCGATCGTGGTCTCGGGCGGCCGCGGGGTGAACGGGGCGGAGAACTTCCCCCTGATCGAGGCGCTCGCGGACTCCCTGGGGGCTGCGGTGGGGGCCTCGCGTGCGGCGGTGGACGCGGGCTGGTACCCGCACACCTCCCAGGTCGGCCAGACCGGCAAGTCCGTCTCCCCGCAGCTGTACATCGCCTCCGGTATCTCCGGGGCGATCCAGCACCGGGCGGGCATGCAGACCTCGAAGACGATCGTCGCGGTCAACAAGGACCCCGAAGCCCCGATCTTCGACCTCGTCGACTACGGCGTCGTCGGAGACCTCTTCACCGTCGTCCCCCAGCTCACCGAAGAGATCAACAACCGCAAGAGCTGACCTTCCCCGCTCCACCCCTCCGGGCCGCACGGTGCACCCCACCGTGCGGCCCGGAGCCGTATCAGCCGCGCTCCTCCGCCGGACGGACCGGCACTCCGCCACGGTCCCCCGCCGTGCCGAGTCCGAAGGTGGTGAAGGCGGTCCGGTCCGGCAGCGGGTATGTCTCCTTGCCCGTCAGTGTGTTGACGATGACGGCGGAGCGCCAGGCGGCCAGGCCCAGATCGGGGGTACCCACCCCGTGGGTGTGCCGTTCGGCGTTCTGCACGAAGACCGATCCCTCGATCTCCGGTGCGAGGACGAGCCGTTGGTTCTCGTCGACCTGCGGACGTCCGGCACCGTCGCGGACGATGGAGGGGTCCAGGGAGGCGAGCAGGGTGTCGAGGGGACGTTCCCGGTACCCGGTGGCCAGGACCACGGCGTCCGTGGTGAGGCTGCCCCGGGTCTCCTGCTGGCGGTGCTCGACGGCCAGTCGTATGCGGCCGCCGTCCGTGCGGCTGGCGCCGGTGACCTCGATGCCGGGGGTGAGGGTGACGTCGGGCCAGTCGCCGCCGAGGCTGCGGCGGTACAGCTCGTCGTGGATGTCCCCGAGCGTGTCCCCGCTGACGCCCTTGTAGAGCTGCCACTGGCTGGGCAGCAGCCGGTCCCGGGTGGCCTGCGGGAGACCGTGGAAGTAGCGGGTGTAGTCCGGGGTGAACTGTTCCAGGCCGATCTTGCTGTACTCCATCGGCGCGAAGGCCGGGGTCCGGGCCAGCCAGGTGAGCCCCTCCGCGCCCTCGGGCCTCGACCGCAGGAGATCCAGGAGGACTTCGGCGCCCGACTGCCCCGAGCCGACGACGGTGATGTGGCGGGCGGCGAGCAGCCGGTCGCGCTGGGCGAGGTAGTCGGCGGAGTGCAGGACGAGGGGGACGGGGTCGGCGGCCAGGTCCCTCAGCGGCTCGGGGACGTACGGCGCGGTGCCGACGCCGAGGGCGAGGTTGCGGGCGTGGGTGAGCCCGGCCCCCAGCGTCTCGCCGTCCGGGCCGAGCCGGGTGAAGCCGACGGCGAACGCGCCCTCCCCCGCGTCCCAGGCGATGGCGTCGACGCGGTGGCCGAAGTGGGTGGAGGGCAGTTCGTTGCTCACCCAGCGCAGGTAGTTGTCGAACTCGGAGCGGTGGATGTGGAAGCGCTCGGCGAAGTAGAACGGGAAGAGCCTGCGCCGGGTCTTGAGGTAATTCAGGTAGCACCAGGGGCTCGTGGGCTCGACCAGGCTCACGAGGTCGGCCAGGAAGGGGACTTGGAGGGTGGCTCCCTCGATCAGCAGTCCGGGGTGCCAGTGGAAGGCGGTGCGCTGCTCGTGGAAGGCGGTGCGCAGGCCGGGTACGCCGTCGGCGAGGGCGGCGAGCGAGAGGTTGAAGGGGCCTGCGCCCACCCCCAGCAGGTCGAGTGGCGGTGTTCGGGGTGCGGGCGTCATGCGGTTCCTCCAACGGATTTCGTGCGCGTCGGCAACGTCATGGCGACAGCCTTTCCTCGGCGGGGGCGGCGGTATCGCCTCCGCCGTCCTCGCTGTCGCCGTCGCCGCCGCCTCCTTCTCCGCTCGCCACCCGTTCCGCCGTCTCCGTCACGAGGTCGAGCAGCGGCAGGAGGTCGGCCGTCGCCGCGACGGGGTGCAGGAGCGTGGCCTTGAGCCAGAGCCGGTGGTGCCCGTCGCCGTCCTCGGCCACCGCCCGCCCGAGGACGGCCCGGCCGTCCAGGAGCAGGGCCCGGCGGACCTCCGCGACGACGGCGTCCCCGGCCTGCGCCCCCAGCGCGTCGGCCACGACCGGCCGGAACAGCACGGTGCTGATCCCGACCGGGCCCGGCCGGCGGCGCAGTGCGGGCCGCGCGTCGACGGCCCGGGCGAACTCCTCGGCCGTCGTGACGCAGTGCTCGACCAGTTCGCCCAGTCCACGGCGGCCGAGCGCCCGGAAGGTGGCCGCGATCTTCAGGGCGTCGGGGCGCCGGCTGGTCCGGATCGAGCGGCCGAGCAGGTCGGGCAGCCCGGCCTCGGTGTCGTCGTCGGCGTTGAGGTAGTCGGCGCGCAGGGAGAGCGGGGCGAGCAGCGCGGTGTCCGCGACGGCCAGCACCCCCGCGGCGACCGGCTGCCAGCCGAGCTTGTGCAGGTCGAACGTCACGGAGACGGCGCGGTCGAGCCCCTTGAGCAGGGGTGCCAGCCGCTCGCTGAAGAGGAGGGGCCCGCCGTACGCGGCGTCGACGTGGAGTTCGGCCCCGTACCGCTCCGCGATCTCCGCGATCTCGGGGAGCGGGTCGATCCGGCCTTCGTCGGTGGTCCCGGCGGTGGCGACGACCAGGGCCGGGGCACCGTCGAGTGCGGCCAGGGCGCGGCCGAGGGCTGCGGGGTCGGTACGGCCGTCGCGGCACAGGACGACCGCCAGGGCGGGGAGGCCGAGCATCCAGGCGGCCCGGTGCACGCTGTGGTGGGCGTTGGCGCCGGTCACCACCCGCAGCGGGGCGGGCGCGGCCCGTTCACGGGCGAGGAGCAGGGCGACCAGGTTGGATTCGGTGCCGCCGCTGGTGATGAGGGCGTCGGGGGCGGGGGCCTCGGGGTGGACGAGCCGGGCCAGGGCAGTGGTGGTCAGCTCCTCGACCACCCCGGCGGCGGGCGCCTGGTCCCAGGAGTCCATCGACGGGTTGAGCGCCGCCCCGGCCACCTCCGCCGCGACCGCCACGGCGAGGGGCGGGCAGTGCAGATGGGCGGCGCACGCGGGGTCGGCCGGGTCGGCGGCGCCCTCGGCCACCGCCCGCACGAGGCCCGCCAGCGCGGCCTCGGCGCCCACGCCCTCCTCCGGCAGCACCGGGTGGCACAGGGCTGCGGTCCGCCGGGCCACGGCGTCCGGCCCTCCGGCGGGCAGGGGGCCGCCCCGGACACGGGCGGCGGTCTCCAGCGTGTCCAGGACGACCGAGGTCAGGGCGCGCACCCGGCCGGGCCCGTCGGCGCCGCCCGCGAGGAGATCTCCCGTACCGCCACGCTCCAGGGGGAGCCGGGCGGGCGGCAGGCCCTGAGCACGCTCCATGGCGCAGTCCTTCGATCGACGTGCAAGATCCACCATCGGGATTCGCCGGTTAGGCTAACCTAACTCTCCCCTCGGGGGAGAACGCACTCCGGCCACCCGGCCCGACCGCCCGGTCTTCCGAACGAGCCTGCCCCCGACCGGAGTCGGGGGCAGCGGGTGTCACGTGGGGTGTCCCGGTGCGGAGGCGGCGGTGGCCGCTCCCGCACCGGGACGGATCACGCCGCGTCGGTGGGCAGCTCCGCGCGGATCTCCCGCGCGGCGGCGACCAGGTTCTCCAGGGAGGCCCGGGTCTCGGGCCAGCCGCGGGTCTTCAGGCCGCAGTCGGGGTTCACCCACAGCCGCTCGGCCGGGATGGCCTCAAGTCCCTTGCGCAGCAGGGCCGCCGCCTCCTCGGTGCTCGGGATGCGCGGGGAGTGGATGTCGTAGACGCCGGGTCCGGCCTCGCGCGGATAGCCGTGGGCGGCCAGTTCGCGGGCGACCTGCATGTGCGAACGGGCGGCCTCCAGGCTGATGACGTCGGCGTCGAGGTCGTCGATGGCCTGGACGATGTCACCGAACTCGGCGTAGCACATGTGGGTGTGGATCTGGGTGTCCGGACGCACCCCGGAGGTGGCGAGGCGGAAGGACTCCGTCGCCCACTCCAGGTACGCGGCGTGCTCGGCAGCGCGCAGGGGCAGCGTCTCGCGCAGGGCGGGCTCGTCGACCTGGATCACCGAAGTCCCGTTCGCCTCCAGGTCGTTCACCTCGTCGCGCAGGGCGAGCGCCACCTGGCGGGCGGTCTCGCCGAGCGGCTGGTCGTCGCGGACGAAGGACCAGGCGAGCATGGTGACCGGTCCGGTCAGCATGCCCTTGACCGGGCGCTCGGTGAGCGACTGCGCGTACGCCGTCCAGCGCACGGTCATCGGCTCGGGGCGCGAGATGTCCCCGGCGAGGACCGGCGGGCGGACGTAGCGGGTGCCGTACGACTGGACCCAGCCGTGCTGGGTGGCGAGGTAGCCGGTGAGCTGCTCCGCGAAGTACTGCACCATGTCGTTGCGTTCGGGCTCGCCGTGGACCAGGACGTCGATCCCGGCCTTCTCCTGGAAGGAGAGGACCTCGCGGATCTCGTCCTTGATCCGCTCCTCGTACCCGGCCCCGTCGATCCGGCCGGCCCTCAGGTCGGCGCGGGCGGTGCGGAGTTCGGTGGTCTGCGGGAAGGAGCCGATGGTGGTGGTGGGCAGCAGCGGCAGCCCGAGGTGGGCGCGCTGGGCCACGGTCCGCTCGGCGTACGGCTGGGAGCGGCGGCCGTCGGCATCGGTGACGGCCGCCGTACGGGCCCGGACGGCGGGGTCGCGGGTGATGGGGGCGTCGGCGCGGGAGGCCAGGTCGGCGCGGTTGGCGGCGAGTTCGGCGGCGATGGCCTCGGTGCCTTGGGAGAGCCCCCTGGCCAGGGTGACGATCTCGGCGGTCTTCTGCCGGGCGAAGGCCAGCCAGCGCAGCACCTGCGGGTCGATGTCCCGCTCGGCCGACGCGTCCAGCGGGACGTGCAGGAGGGAGGAGGAGGCGGAGACGTCGACCTGGTCCGCGAGGCCCAGGAGCGTGCCGAGGGTGGCGAGCGACTTCTCGTAGTCGTTGATCCAGATGTTGCGGCCGTTGACGACGCCCGCGACGAGCCGCTTGCCGGGCAGTCCGCCGGCCGCCGCGAGGTCGTCGAGGTTGGCGGCGCCGGACTCGGTGAAGTCCAGCGCGATCCCCTCGACCGGGGACTTGGCCAGGACGGGCAGGGCCTCGCCGAGCCGGCCGAAGTAGGAGGCGACCAGCAGCTTCGGCCGGTCGGCCAGTGAGCCCAGCTCGCGGTAGGCGCGGGCGGTGGCGTTCAGCTCGGCCGGGGTGCGGTCCTGGACGAGGGCGGGCTCGTCCAGCTGCACCCACTCGGCGCCGGCGGCCCGCAGGTCCGCGAGGACCTCGGCGTACACGGGCAGCAGCCTATCCAGCAGGGTCAGCGGCTCGAAGCCGGCGGCGACTCCGGGGGCCGCCTTGGCGAGCAGCAGGTAGGTGACGGGGCCGACCAGGACCGGGCGCGGGGTGTGGCCGAGCGCCAGGGCCTCCTTGAACTCCTCGACCTGCTTGGCGGAGTCGGCGGTGAACACCGTGTCCGGCCCCAACTCGGGGACCAGGTAGTGGTAGTTGGTGTCGAACCACTTGGTCATCTCCAGCGGCGCCACGTCCTGGGTGCCGCGGGCCATGGCGAAGTAGCCGTCGAGGGCGTCCGCGTCGACCGCAGCGCGGTGCCGCTCGGGGACAGCGCCGACCATGACACTGGTGTCCAGGACGTGGTCGTAGTACGAGAAATCACCGGTCGGCACTTCGTGGACGCCGGCCTCGGCGAGCTGCTGCCAGGTGCCCCGGCGCAGTTCGGCGGCGGTCTGCCGGAGGGCGCCCGCGTCGACGCGGCCCTTCCAGTAGCCCTCGACGGCCTTCTTCAGTTCACGGTTCTGACCCTGGCGGGGGTAGCCGTACACGGTGGCCCGTGCTGCCGCGGCTGCGGGCTTCGCTGTCACGTGACTCTCCTTCGCGAGCGTGTCTCCAGCTGTTCCCGGGACGGAACGCGGACGCGAAGGGGTGACGGACCGGGCGGAAACGCGACACGCTGACCGTGTCCGTCCACCCGACGGTTACGCCGACCCGCCCACGAGGTCACCGGGAACTCCGCACACGAACGGTCGCGTGCGGGCAACGGGCAGGTCTTCGGACTCGCGGGCACGTCTGCCGGGGGCAGACACCTAGTGGCCGTCGCTTCCCAGACCCGTCCGGGTCCAGTGCGTATGACGGCGGTCGTTCCCGCTCACCGCTGCGGGGCAGTCCCGGATTCCCACCGGGTTCCCTCTTACGACGCTCCCGTCCGGCTGACGGGGCGAACCAGCTGCACCGGTCACCCTAAGCGGACGACCGCCGGGCGCACACCGTTGTTCACACTTCGGACAGTGAAATGAGACACGGGCCACGCAGGGAGGGCGCCCGGCGGCTTCGGACGGCCCGGATTCCGCTCCCCTTCGCCCGTTCGCTGACTTCCGGTCAGCTCGTGGTGGCACGGTGACACAGATGTAACCGAATGGCGTAGGCGAGCCGGAACCACTGAGCGTCACAGGCCGTTCTTCTTGCCAATACACGGCCGCCGACCCGCGGCGGCGAGGAGAGAAGGGGAGCGCTGCATGAAGAAGACAGTCGGCTGGGCCCAGGACGGCGACGGCTGGACGATCACGGTGAACGGCACGCAGTACCGGGCCGTGGAGCGCGCCACCGACGGGCGCGTGGACAACTATCTGGTGCGGGGCAACGAGCTGAGTGCCGAGTGCCCGAGCCTCGGCCACGGGCTCGGCCTGATCCGGGCGCACGAGTCCCGGAGCTGACCCGGCAGGGCCCGACGACGAGGTGCGGCGCCGCCGCCCGCGCCTCGCACGGCCCGCCACCCCTTGTCCGGGCCCCCGCTCACGGGCCGGGGCCCATCAGCGGCCGACACCGCCTCGGATACGGGCGGCTTCACCGCCTCAGGCGCCGCCCGACGCGCCCGGCCCCTGACGCAGCAGGTACGTGTCCATGATCCAGCCGTGCCGTTCGCGGGCCTCGGCGCGCACGCGGCTGATCCGGTCCGCGACCTCGTCGAGCGGGCCGGAGACCAGGAGTTCGTCCGGGGTGCCGATGTAGGCGCCCCAGTAGATCCACAGCCCCCGGCCCGTCAGATGGGTGAAGCTCTCGTGGCCGTCGAGCATCACCACGATGTCGCCGTCGTCGTCCGGGAACCCCTCCGCGAGCCGCCTGCCGGGGGTGATGCGGATCGGGCGGCCCACCTGGTTCAGGGACGTACGGTGGCGGGCGGCGAGGGCGGAGACGCTGCTGATGCCGGGGATCACCTCATGCCCGAACTCCACCGTCCCCCGGTCCCGGATGTCTTCCAGGATCGCCAGGGTGCTGTCGTACAGGGACGGGTCGCCCCAGACCAGGAAGGCCCCGCACTCCCCCGGTGCCAGCTCCTCGGCGATCAGGCGCTCGCAGATGTCGGCGCGGCGGTGGCGCCAGTCGTGGACCGCCGAGGTGTAGCGCCCCCGGTCGTCCTGGGTGCGGTCCCGCCAGGGGTCCTCGGCCTCGACGACCCGGTAGGGGCCGGTGAGGTGTTCGGCCAGGATGTCCCGTCGCAGCCGGGTGAGGGACTCCTTCTCGCGGCCCTTGCCGAGCACGAAGAAGACCTGCGCCCGGCGCATCGCCTTGATCGCGGCGAGCGTCAGGTGGTCGGGGTCACCGGCGCCCATGCCGATGACGAGGATGTGGCGTGGTGGTGCGTCGCTCATGTCGGCCGATCATGCCAGGGCGGGCCGCCGGCCCGGGCAGGGGGCGGGGCGGCCGTCGGCACCGACCGGCGCGGGCAGGACCCGGCCCGGGGCGAGGGCGCGTCCGTGTCGGAGCGAGGCGGGGTGGACTTACTAGGACGTCCAACTATATGTTCGTGAGCAGAGAGGCGACCGGCATCGTGCCGGGCGCCTCGAAGGCCCGTGGTGTCAGGGAAGCCGGTGCGATTCCGGCGCGGTCCCGCCACTGTGACCGGGGAGTCCGTCCTCGCAGGACACGCCACTGACGGCGAACCAGCCGTCGGGAAGGCACGAGGGCGCGCGCTGATCCGGGAGTCAGGATACCGGCCACGGGAATAGTTCCGTGTTTCCACGAGGATGGAGCAGACACGCATGGCACCGGTCCGCACCCACGGCCCCGCGGGCACGTCCCGGCGAGCGGTTCTCCCCGCCCCCTGACGGCCCCGCCCTTCGCGTCCCCCCTGGCGGCAGCCCTTCCGCGCCCCCGTGCACCCGACCGGTGCGCGGGCCGGTGGCAGCCGTGCGCCATCCCCGGATCTCTCCTGACGATCTCACCGACGAGAGCAGGTTTCCATGGTCCGCGAACTCACCCATTTCATCGGCGGCAAGCACACGCCCGGCACCTCGGGCACGTACGGCGATGTCTACGACCCCAACACCGGGCAGGTGCAGGCCCGGGTGCCGCTGGCCGGCCGGTCCGAGACCGAGGCCGCCATCGCCGATGCCGCCGAGGCCCAGCGGGAGTGGGGCGAGTGGAACCCGCAGCGCCGCGCCCGCGTGCTGCTGCGCTTCCTCCAGCTCGTGGAGAAGGAGAAGGACTCCCTGGCCCGGCTGCTCTCCTCCGAGCACGGCAAGACCGTGGCCGACGCGCACGGCGACATCGCGCGCGGTCTGGACGTGGTGGAGTTCGCGGCCGGTGTCCCGCATCTGCTGAAGGGCGAGTTCACCGACAACGCGGGCGCCGGGATCGATGTGCACTCGCTGCGCCGGCCGCTCGGCGTGGTCGCGGGCATCACCCCGTTCAACTTCCCGGCGATGATCCCGCTCTGGAAGGCCGCGCCCGCCCTGGCCTGCGGCAACGCCTTCATCCTCAAGCCCTCGGAGCGCGACCCCTCGGTACCGCTGCGGCTGGCCGAACTCTTCCTGGAGGCCGGGCTTCCGCCGGGGGTCCTGAACGTCGTCAACGGCGGCAAGGAGGCCGTGGACACCCTGCTGGAGGACCCGCGCGTCAAGGCGCTCGGCTTCGTCGGCTCGACGCCGATCGCCGCGCACATCTACGCGACGGCCGCCGCCCACGGGAAGCGGGCGCAGTGCTTCGGCGGGGCCAAGAACCACATGATCGTGATGCCGGACGCCGATCTGGACCAGGCGGTGGACGCGCTGATCGGGGCCGGGTACGGCTCGGCGGGCGAGCGGTGCATGGCGATCTCGGTGGCCGTGCCGGTCGGTGAGGCCACCGCCGACGCGCTGGTCGCCAGGCTCACCGAGCGGATCGGCGAGCTGCGGATCGGCCGCTCGGACGACCCGGACGCCGACTTCGGGCCGCTGGTGGGCCGCGACGCGGTGGACCGGGTGCGGGGCTATGTCGACCTCGGTGTCGAGGAGGGCGCCGAACTGGTCGTGGACGGAAGGGACTTCACCCTCGGGGGCCACGAGGACGGGTTCTTCGCGGGCGCCTCGCTCTTCGACCGGGTCACCCCGGACATGCGGATCTACCAGGAGGAGATCTTCGGGCCCGTGCTCTGTGTGGTCCGCGCGGCGGACTACGAGGAGGCGCTGCGGCTGCCCTCGGAGCACGCGTACGGCAACGGCGTCGCCCTCTTCACCCGCGACGGCGACATCGCACGCGACTTCACCCGCCGGGTCGACACCGGCATGGTCGGCGTGAACGTGCCGATCCCGGTGCCGGTGGCCTACCACACGTTCGGCGGCTGGAAGCGGTCCGGCTTCGGGGACCTGAACCAGCACGGTCCGGACGCCATCCGCTTCTACACCCGTACCAAGACCGTCACTTCGCGCTGGCCCGCCTCCGGGATCCGGGACGGTGCGAGCTTCACGATTCCGACCATGGGATGACCGCTGTGACCACCCTGCTCAGCGACGACCAGCTCGCGGTCGTCGAGACCACACTCGACTTCGCCCAGGAGCACCTGGCCCCGCACGCGGTGGCCTGGGACCAGGAGAAGCACTTCCCCGTCGACGTCCTGCGGAAGGCGGCGGACCTCGGGCTCGGAGGCGTGTACGTACGGGAGGAGGTGGGCGGCTCCGGGCTGTCCCGCTCCGACGGGGTCCTCGTCTTCGAGGCCCTGGCCACCGGCTGCCCGTCGGTCGCCGGATATCTCTCGATCCACAACATGGTCGCCTGGATGGTCGACCGGTACGGCACCGAGGCGCAGCACGCCCGGTATCTGCCGGAGCTGTGCACCATGGAGCAGTTGGGCAGTTACTGCCTGACCGAGCCGGGCGCGGGCTCCGACGCGGCGGCGCTGCGCACCCGCGCCGAGCGCGACGGCGACCACTACGTCCTGACGGGGACGAAGCAGTTCATCTCCGGGGCGGGTGCCGCGCACCTCTACATCGTGCTGGCCCGCACGGGTGACGGCGGTCCCGGCGGGATCTCCGCGTTCCTCGTCGAACGGGACGACGCGGGGCTGTCGTTCGGGGCCAACGAGAAGAAGATGGGGTGGAACGCGCAGCCCACCCGGCAGGTCGTGCTCGACGGTGTGCGCGTCCCGGCCGACCGGATGCTGGGCGCCGAGGGCGAGGGTTTCCGGATCGCGATGAACGGCCTCAACGGCGGCCGGCTCGGCATCGCCGCCTGCTCGTTGGGTGGGGCGCAGAGCGCGCTGGACCGCTCCCTGGCCCATCTCGCGGACCGGGAGGCGTTCGGGGCACGGCTGCTGGAGGCGCAGGCGCTGCAGTTCCGGCTGGCCGACATGGCGACCGAACTGGCCGCCGCCCGGGCGCTGGTGCGGCAGGCCGCCGAGGCGCTGGACCGGAAGACGCCGGGGGCACCGGAGTTGTGCGCGATGGCCAAGCGGTTCGCCACCGACACCGGGTACGCGGTCGCCGACCGGGCGCTCCAGCTCCACGGCGGCTACGGCTATCTCTCCGAGTACGGCATCGAGAAGATCGTCCGGGACCTGCGGGTCCACCAGATCCTGGAAGGGACCAACGAGATCATGCGCGTCATTGTGGCCCGGAGTCTGACGGGAGCCCTGCGATGACCGAGGAGCACGTCGTCGTCCGTACCGAGGGGCGTACGGGGGTGGTGACCCTGAACCGGCCCAAGGCGCTCAACGCCCTCACCCACGACATGGTCGGGACGATCGCGGCGGCCCTGGACCGGTGGGAGCACGACCCGGCGGTGGCCACGGTCGTCCTCACCGGCGCCGGGGAGCGCGGCCTGTGCGCGGGCGGCGACATCCGGTCCATCTACGAGGACGCCCGCGCGGGCGGCAGGGCGTCGGCCGCGTTCTGGCGCGACGAGTACCGGCTGAACGCCCGGATCGCCCGCTACCCGAAGCCGTACGTGGCCGTCATGGACGGCATCGTGATGGGCGGCGGGGTCGGCGTCTCGGCGCACGGCAGCGTCCGGATCGTCACCGAGCGGTCGAAGGTGGCCATGCCGGAGACCGGGATCGGCTTCGTGCCGGATGTCGGCGGCACGTATCTGCTGGCCCTGGCCCCCGGGGAGCTGGGCACCCATCTCGCCCTGAGCGGGGCGGTGGTGGGGGCCCGGGACGCACTGCTGTGCGGGCTGGCCGACCACTTCGTCCCGGCGGCGGAGCTGCCCGCCTTCCTCGCCGCGCTGCGGACGGAGGAGGTACCCGAGGTGCTGGGGCGCCACGTCCGGCAGGCGCCCCCCGGGGTGCTGGAGGCCGACCGGGCCTGGATCGACCACTGCTACGCCGCCGACACGGTCGAGGAGATCGTGGACCGGCTGCTCGCCTCCGACGCCCCGGCGGCCGGTGAGGCGGCGAAGACGATCCTGGGCCGTTCGCCCGTGGCGCTCAAGGTCACCCTCGCCGCACTGCGCCGGACCCGTGGACTCGGGCCGCTGGAGCGGGTGCTGGAGCAGGAGTACCGCGTCTCGTACGCGGCGCTCTCCTCCGCCGATCTGGTGGAGGGCATCCGGGCCCAGGTGATCGACAAGGACCGCGCCCCACGCTGGACCCCGGGGACGCTCGTGGAGGTCACGGAGGCGGACGTGGCCCGGTACTTCGCACCGACCGGCGACGAGGAGCTGTTCCTCGCCGCAGCCGACTCACCGCAGGAGGTGCCCTGGTGACCACCACCACGACCGTCGCGTTCATCGGCCTCGGCCACATGGGCGGCCCGATGGCCGCCAACCTCGTCCGGGCGGGATACCGGGTGCTCGGCCACGACCTGGTGGAGAGCAGTCTGGCCGCCGCCGAGGAGAGCGGGGTGGAGCGGGCGAAGTCCGCCACGGAGGCCGCCGCGGTCGCCGACGTGGTGATCACCATGCTGCCCGCCGGCCGCCATGTCCTCTCCCTCTACGGGCAGGAGGGGCTGCTCGAAGCGGCCCGCCCCGGCACGCTGTTCGTCGACTGCTCCACCATCGACGTGGCCGACTCCCGCGCCGCGCACGCGGCAGCGGCGGCGACCGGTCACCGCTCACTGGACGCCCCGGTCTCCGGCGGGGTGGTGGGTGCCGAGGCCGGCACACTCACCTTCATGGCCGGAGGCGACGAGGCCGCCTTCACGGCGGCCGAGCCGCTGCTCTCCGTGATGGGGAAGAAGGCGGTGCACTGCGGCGGGGCCGGTGCCGGGCAGGCGGCCAAGATCTGCAACAACATGATCCTGGGCGTCTCGATGATCGCCGTCAGCGAGGCGTTCGTCCTCGCCGAGAGCCTCGGCCTCTCCGACCAGGCGCTGTACGACGTGGCATCGGCGGCCTCCGGCCAGTGCTGGGCCCTCACCGTCAACTGCCCGGTCCCCGGCCCCGTCCCGACCAGCCCGGCCAACCGCGACTACCGCCCCGGCTTCGCCGCCCCCCTGATGGCGAAGGACCTCGGCCTGGCCGCCAACGCCCTGCGGGCAGGCGGCATCGACGCCGAACTGGGGCTCAGGGCAGCCGAGTTGTACGCACGGTTCGCGGAAGGGGCCGGAGCGGACCAGGACTTCTCCGGGATCGTCCGCGCGATCCGGGCCGCTTCGCCGCAGACCACCGAGACGCAGGAGGGCACCCCCGCATGAGCGAGCACGACGACACCCCCGCCACCCCGGGCCCGTACGGGACGATCCTGGTCGAGCGCCGGGGCCGTACGGCCCTGCTCACCCTGAACCGCCCCAAGGCGCTCAACGCGCTGAGCCTGGAGGTCATGCGCGAGACGGTGGAGGCGGCCGAGGCGCTGGACCGGGACCCGGGCGTCGGCTGCATCGTCATCACCGGCAGCGGCGAGAAGGCGTTCGCGGCGGGCGCGGACATCAAGGAGATGCAGCCGCAGAGCTACATGGACATGTATCTCAGCGACTGGTTCACCGCCTGGGACCGGCTCGGCCGGCTCCGGACCCCGACGATCGCCGCCGTACGGGGCTACGCCCTGGGCGGGGGCTGCGAGTTGGCGATGCTCTGCGATCTGGTGATCGCCTCGGAGTCGGCCGTCTTCGGGCAGCCGGAGATCCGGCTCGGGGTGATCCCCGGCATCGGCGGCTCCCAGCGGCTGACCCGGGCGGTCGGCAAGGCCAAGGCGATGGACCTCTGTCTCACCGGCCGGAACATGGACGTCCAGGAGGCGGAACGGGCCGGGCTGGTCTCCCGGATCGTCCCGGACGCGGCGCTGCTGACGGAGGCGCTGGCGGCCGCGGAGACGGTCGCCGGGATGTCGGCGCCGGTCGCGATGATGGCGAAGGAGGCGGTGAACCGCGCCTTCGAGACCACGCTCGCCGAGGGCGTCCGCTTCGAACGCCGCCTGTTCCACGCGGTGTTCGCGACGGCCGACCAGAAGGAGGGCATGAAGGCCTTCACCGAGAAGCGGCCCGCGGAGTTCACCCACCGCTGAGCCGCGCGCACCCCGGTGCCCCCTGCCCCTCCCGCGACGGGAAGGGCAGGGGGCACCCACCCGCACACCCCCCTTATTGCATATATGCGCAATTGCCTGCGGAGGGCAGGGGTGCCCGGTGGGAGTGGGCACCGCCCGCCGGTCTCCCACCCCGTCGGAGCCCGTCCCGCGCACGGGATGATCCACACCGCGATGCGCGTTGTATCCGGTGTGTCCGGTTCCGCTGTCGAGCCGGACGCCCATGGACGGGACAGACGGAGCTGGAGGCGGCGCTGTGCACGGTGAGTACAAGGTTCCCGGCGGCAAGCTGGTCGTGGTGGACCTGGACGTGGCGGGCGGGGCGCTGCGCGACGTCCGGGTCTCCGGGGACTTCTTCCTCGAACCGGACGAGGCGATCCTCGCGATCGACGCGGCGCTGGAGGGCGCCCCGGCCAACACCGACACCGCCGGGCTCGCGGCCCGGATCGAGGCGGCGCTGCCCGACTCCACGGTGATGCTCGGGCTGAGCGCGGAGGGCGTCGCCACCGCCGTACGCCGGGCGCTGGCGCAGGCCACGGAGTGGAGCGACTACGACTGGCAGCTGATCCACGACGCGCCCCAGTCGCCCGCGCTGCACATGGCGCTGGACGAGGTGATCACCGCCGAGGTGGCGGCGGGGGTGCGTCCGCCGACGCTGCGGGTCTGGGAGTGGGACTCCCCCGCCGTGATCATCGGCAGCTTCCAGTCGCTGCGCAACGAGGTGGACCCGGCGGGCGTGGAGCGGCACGGGGTGAACGTCGTCCGCCGGATCTCCGGCGGGGGCGCGATGTTCGCGGAGCCCAGCTCGACCATCACGTACTCGCTGGCCGTCCCGCAGGCGCTGGTCTCCGGGCTCTCCTTCGCCGACAGCTACGCCTATCTGGACGACTGGGTCCTCGAAGCGCTGGCGGACATGGGCATCAAGGCCTGGTACCAGCCGCTCAACGACATCGCCACCGAGGTCGGCAAGATCGCGGGCGCGGCGCAGAAGCGGGTGGTCGGACCGGACGGCGGGCCGGGGGCCGTGCTGCACCACGTGACGATGGCGTACGACATCGACGCCGACAAGATGCTGGAGGTGCTCCGCATCGGCAAGGAGAAGCTGTCGGACAAGGGGACCCGCTCGGCGAAGAAGCGCGTCGACCCGCTGCGGCGGCAGACGGGGCTGCCGCGCCAGGTGGTGATCGAGCGCATGATCGACTCGTTCCGCAACCGGCACGGGCTGACCGCCGGCAGCGTGACGGCCGCCGAGCTGGCGCGCGCCGAGGAGCTGGTCCGGACGAAGTTCGCGACGGAGGAGTGGACGGCCCGGGTGCCGTAACGGCTCCCGGCGCCCCGGAGGGTGTCGTACGGGCCCGCATACTGGGAGGTATGGACAGAACACGGTCGGGCTCCGGGGTACGGGATCGTCTGGGCAGGGAGCTGTTCGCCCGGGTGGCGGGGCCGTCCGGGCCGGAGAACCGGGCCCGGATCCACGGCACCCCCGGTCCCCGCTGGTTCGGTCCCGAGCGGCCGGTGCGCCGGGTGCACGGAGACGCGTCCATGTTCATCGGCGGGCTGCGCGCCCTGCTCCTCCAGTCGCTGCACCCCCTCGCCATGGCCGCCGTCGCGGGCCACTCCGGGTTCCGGGGCGACCCGTGGGGGCGGCTCCAGCGGACCAGCACGTTCCTGGCGGTGACCACGTTCGGCACCGCCGAGCACGCGCAGCAGGCGGTGGACCGGGTGCGCGCCGTGCACGAGCGGGTGCGCGGGAGGGCGCCCTCCGGGGAGCCGTACCACGCGGCCGATCCGCATCTGCTGTGCTGGGTGCACATCGCGGAGGTGGACAGCTTCCTCCGGGCCCACCAGCGGTACGGGGCACGGCCGTTGGACGGTGCCGGGTGCGACGGTTACATCCGCGACATGGCGACGGTGGCCCGCGCCCTCGGTGTCCCCGACCCGCCGCACGACCGGGCGGAGCTGGCCGCGGGCATCGCCGCCTACCGCCCGGAGCTGCGCGCCACCCGGGAGGCCCTGGACGCGGCCCGCTTCATCCTGCTCCGGCCGCCGCTCCCCTGGGCGGCCCGTGCCCCGTACGCCGTACTGGCCGCCAACGCCGTGGCCGGGCTGCCGCCCTGGGCCCGGGCCCAGCTGCGGCTGCCCCGGGTGCCGGGGGTCGAGGAGGTCTGCGTACGGCCCGCCGGGAGGGCGCTGACCCGGACGATCCGGTGGGCGATGACCCCGCCGCCCCCACCGGCCGGAGGCTGAGCACCGCGCGCCCGCCCGCCGCCTTCGCGCCTTCGCGCCCGGCCGTCCGGGTGCCGCGACGGGCCGGGGGCAGGACGATGGAGGGGACCGTACGCAGGGGGGCCGTGGCGGGAGGCCCCGATGGCACGCAGTGGATCGACCGATGTCCTCGTCGTGGGCGCGGGGCCCGTGGGGCTGATGCTCGCCGCCGAACTGCGGCGCGCGGGCGCCTCCTGCCGGATCGTGGACCGCCTCCCGGCCCGGCTCCCGTACGCCAAGGCGGTCGGCGTGCAGCCCCGCACGCTGGAGCTGTTCGACCGGATGGGGCTGGTGCGGGACGTGCTGGACGCGGCGGTCCCGATGCGTGGGCAGCTGACGTACGAGAACGGGGTGGCGCTGGGCCGGATCGACCTGGTCCTGCCGCCCGAGGTGCCGTACGGCTTCGCCGCGCTGCCGCAGTACGAGACGGAACGCGTCCTGGAGGAGCACCTCGGGCGGTACGGCACGGGGATCGAGCGCTCGACGGAGCTGCTGGCGTTCGCCCAGGACCCGGCCGGGGTGACGAGTCGGCTGACCACGGCGTCCGGGGCCGAGGAGGAGGTCCGGTCGCGGTACCTGGTGGGGTGCGACGGGGCGCACAGCCTGGTCCGCAAGGCGCTCGGGCTCGCCTTCGAGGGCGGTGCGTTCCCGGAGGAGTACATGCTCGCGGACGTCGAGGTGGGGTGGGGGCTGGAGCCCGGGTACGGGGTGCGGTCGATGCACCGCACCGAGGACGGCACGGTCGACGACCTGCTGGTCTGCATCCCGCTGCCGGGGAAGGGCCGCTACCGGATGTCGATGCTGGTGCCGCCGGAGCTGTCGGCCGCCCGGGGGCCCGGGCCGTCGGCAGGTGACGGGGTGGCCCACGGGCTGGAGGGCGGCACGGCGCCCGCCCTCGGTGACATCCAGAAGGTCCTGGACCGGCTCTCGCCGGAGCCGGTCACCGCGTCGGCGCTGCGCTGGTCGTCGGTGTTCCGGATCAGCCACCGGCTGGTGGACCGGTACGGGGAGGGGCGGGTGTTCGTCGCCGGGGACGCGGCGCACATCCATCCGCCGACCGGCGCCCAGGGCATGAACACCGGTGTCCAGGACGCCTGCAACCTGGCGTGGAAGCTGGCGCTGGCGCTCGGGGACGCGGCACACCCGCGCCTGCTGCCGAGTTATGACGCCGAACGGCGCCCGGTGGGCGAGGAGGTGGTGGGCCGGACCGTCCGCCATGCCGCCGAGGGCGTCCAGGCCGACCGGAGCGCCCCGGAGACGCTGATGCTCCGGCAGGCCCAGCTCCTGGTCGGCTACCGGGAGAGCCCGCTGGTGACGCCCCTCCCGGCCGGGGACGGGGCCCCGCTCCGGCCGGGTGACCGGGCCCCGGACTGCGGCGGGCTCACCGGTGACATCGCCGCCCACCCCGTCCGCCTCTTCGACCTGCTGCGCGGGCGTGAGCACGTCCTGCTGGTGTACGGGGACCATCCGGCGGGAGACACTGTGGCCGATCTCGCGGCGGCGGCACGGGAGTCGTCCGGCGGCCGGATGGTCACGTACGGCGTCCTGCCCCCGGACGCAGCCGCGCCGGACCGGACGGGAGCGCCCCGTCACCACGACAGCCGGGGCGAGTTCGCGCGCCAGTACGGGCCCGGGGAGGGGGCGGCCTTCGCCGTACGCCCGGACGGTTATCTGACGGCCTGTCTCCAGCCGCCCACGGTAGGGGCGTTGAAGGAGGCGCTGGGGATGGTCTTCGCTCCGTGAGGGCTGCCGTCACCGTCATTCCACGGTGACCACGACCGAGTGCCAGCCGCTCGCCCCGTCCGGAACGGTCCCGGTGCGCCGCTCGGTCTGCGTCTCGCCCGTGCCGTCGGTGGCACGGACGGTGAGGGTGTGGCCGCCGGGGGTGGCCCGCCAGGGGTAGGACCACTGGCGCCAGGTGTCGATGGTGGTCTGCTCGGCCAGCTGGGCCGGGCGCCACGGGCCGTCGTCGACGCGGATCTCGACCTTCTCGATCCCCCGGTGCTGGGCCCAGGCCACCCCGGCGACCATCACGGTGCCCGCCCCGGGTCGCCCGAAGGGCTTGGGGGTGTCGATCCGGGACTGGGTCTTGATCGGGGCCTTCCGGGCCCACTTCCGCTTCACCCAGTACGCGTCGAAGTCGGCGAAGGTGGTCAGCTCGATGTCCTCGATCCACTTGCAGGCCGAGACGTAGCCGTACAGGCCGGGGACGAGCATGCGGACGGGGAACCCGTGGGTGAAGGGGAGCGGTTCGCCGTTCATGCCGACAACGAGCATCGCGTCCCGGCCGTCCATCACGTCCTCGACGGGGGTGCCGAGCGTCATGCCGTCCACCGAGCGGGCGATGATCTGGTCGGCCTTCCCGCCCCGGGACGGCGGCTTGACGCCCGCCTCCTTGAGCAGGTCGGCCAGACGGACGCCGATCCACCGGGCGTTGCCGATGTAGGGGCCGCCGACCTCGTTGGAGACGCAGCAGAGGGTGATCTCACGTTCGATCAGGGGCCGCTCCAGCAGCTCCCGGTAGGTGAACTCCAGCTCCTTGCGTACGCCCAGGCCGTGGAGGCGCAGCCGCCAGGTGTTCGCGTCGACCTTGGGGACCACCAGGGCGGTGTCGACCCGGTAGAACCGGTCGTTGGGGGTGGTGAAGGGGGAGAGTCCGGGGACCCGGAGCTGCGCTCCCGCCGGGATCGGCTTCGCGGGCGAGGCCGGGGCGGGGAGGCGGACGGCGTCGCGGGAGGCGATGGCGTCCTGGGCGTTGCGGCTGTTGAGCGTACGGCCGAGGGCTCCGGCGGCGGTGGAGGCGGCGGCCGCGGCCGCGGCGGCGACCAGGAAGCCCCGCCGGTCCCAGCCCTCCTCGCCCTGCGGGTGCGCGCGCGGGGCGGTGAGCCGGCCGACGAGGACGTACAGCAGGACCGCCCCGGCCACCGCGCCGACGAGGGAGGGCAGCGCGTCGGTGAATCCGGTGGAGTCCGGGCGGCTGAGGGCGGCCGCCGCGCCGACGGCTCCGAAGGCCAGGACGGCGGCGGAGCCCGTACGGCGGTGGCGCAGGGCCAGGAGGCCGACGGCGACGGCGAAGAGCGCGAGCGTGGCGACGATGCCGAGTTGCAGGACGAGTTTGTCGCTCTCGCCGAAGGTGCGGACCGCCCAGTCCTTCACCCCGGTGGGGGTCCGGTCGACGGCCGCCCCGCCGACCGCCGTGACGGGGCTCGCCTCGGGTCTGACGGCGGCCGAGACGAGTTCGGCCACGGTCAGCGCGGCGAATCCGGCGAGCAGGCCGCTCAGGGCGGCGAGCGCGCCGCGGGTCAGGGCTGTGCGTGTGATCCTCACGGAGGTCATTCGGAGCCGCGTCCCGCCCGGATTGCCCGTTCACCCGAACGGCACGGGGCGCCCGGGACGCGAACCGCCCCGGCGGGCACGGGGCCGGCCGGGGCGGAATGGAGCGGAGGGGTCTCCCCCGCCCCTCACCTCAGGCGAGGCTCGCGATCGCCTGGTTGAACGTGGCGGACGGGCGCATGACGGCGGCGGCCTTGGCCGGGTCGGGCTGGTAGTAGCCGCCGATCTCGGCCGGGGAGCCCTGCACCGCGATCAGCTCGGCGACGATGGTCTCCTCCTGCTCGGCCAGGGTCTTGGCGAGCGGGGCGAAGGCCTCCGCGAGCTTGGCGTCGTCGGTCTGCTGCGCCAGCTCCTGGGCCCAGTAGAGGGCCAGGTAGAAGTGGCTGCCGCGGTTGTCGATGCCACCGAGGCGACGGCTCGGGGACTTGTCCTCGTTGAGGAAGGTGCCGGTGGCCCGGTCCAGGGTGTCCGCGAGGACCTGGGCCCGCGCGTTGTCCGTGGTGGTGGCCAGGTGCTCGAAGCTGACCGCGAGGGCCAGGAACTCGCCCAGGCTGTCCCAGCGGAGGTAGTTCTCCTTGACGAGCTGCTGGACGTGCTTGGGGGCCGAGCCGCCGGCGCCGGTCTCGAAGAGGCCGCCGCCGTTCATCAGCGGGACGACGGAGAGCATCTTGGCGCTGGTGCCCAGCTCCAGGATCGGGAAGAGGTCCGTCAGGTAGTCACGGAGCACGTTGCCGGTGACGGAGATGGTGTCCTCGCCGCGGCGGATGCGCTCCAGGGAGAAGGCGGTGGCCTCCTCCGGGGTCTTGACCGAGATGTCCAGGCCGTCGGTGTCGTGGTCGGCGAGGTACGTGGTGACCTTGGCGATCAGGTTGGCGTCGTGGGCGCGGCCCTCGTCCAGCCAGAAGACGGCCGGGGTGCCGGTGGCACGGGCTCGGGTGACGGCGAGCTTGACCCAGTCCTGGATCGGCGCGTCCTTGGTCTGGCACATCCGGAAGATGTCACCGGCGCCGACGGCCTGCTCCAGCACGACGGTGCCGTCCGTGCCGACGACGCGGACGGTGCCGGTGGCGGCGATCTCGAAGGTCTTGTCGTGGCTGCCGTACTCCTCGGCCTTCTGCGCCATCAGACCGACGTTGGGCACGGAGCCCATGGTGGCCGGGTCGAAGGCGCCGTTGGCGCGGCAGTCGTCGATGACGACCTGGTAGACACCGGCGTAGCTGCTGTCCGGGAGGACCGCGATGGTGTCGGCCTCGTTGCCGTCCGGGCCCCACATGTGGCCGGAGGTGCGGATCATGGCCGGCATGGAGGCGTCGACGATGACGTCGCTGGGGACGTGCAGGTTGGTGATGCCCTTGTCCGAGTCGACCATCGCGAGGGCGGGGCCCTCGGCCAGCTCGGCCTCGAAGGACGCCTGGATCTCGGCGCCGACGCCCGGCAACGAGTCGAGGCCCTTGAGGATGCCGCCCAGACCGTCGTTGGGGGTGAGGCCGGCGGCGGCGAGCTGGTCGCCGTACTTGGCGAAGGTGTTCGGGAAGAAGGCGCGGACCGCGTGGCCGAAGATGATCGGGTCGGAGACCTTCATCATGGTGGCCTTGAGGTGCACGGAGAAGAGCACGCCCTCGGCCTTGGCGCGGGCGACCTGCGCGGTGAAGAACTCGCGCAGGGCCGCGACGCGCATGACGGCCGCGTCCACGACCTCGCCCTTGAGGACGGGTACGGACTCGCGGAGCACGGTGGTGGTGCCGTCGTCGCCGTGCAGCTCGATGCGGAGCGAGCCGTCCTCGGCGATGACCGCGGACTTCTCGGTGGAGCGGAAGTCGTCGACGCCCATGGTGGCGACGTTCGTCTTCGAGTCGGCCGTCCAGGCACCCATGCGGTGCGGGTGGGCCTTGGCGTAGTTCTTGACGGAGGCGGGGGCGCGGCGGTCGGAGTTGCCCTCGCGCAGCACCGGGTTCACGGCGCTGCCCTTGACCTTGTCGTACCGGGCGCGCACGTCCTTGTCCGCGTCGGTCTGCGGGTCGTCCGGGTAGTCCGGAAGCGCGTAGCCCTGCCCCTGGAGCTCCGCGATCGCGGCCTTGAGCTGCGGGATCGACGCCGAGATGTTCGGCAGCTTGATGATGTTCGCGCCGGGAGTCCTGGCCAGCTCGCCCAGCTCGGCGAGTGCGTCATCGATACGCTGCTCGGCCTTGAGGTGCTCCGGGAAACTGGCGATGATCCGCCCCGCGAGGGAGATGTCACGGCGCTCCACCGTGACCCCGGCGGTCGAGGCGTAGGCCTCGATCACGGGCAGGAGGGAATAGGTCGCCAGGGCAGGGGCCTCGTCGGTGTGCGTATAGATGATGGTCGAGTCAGTCACCGGGTGCTCCGCTCCACGTCTGCAACATTGCTTGACATCAAGATATCTCGTCGCAGCCCGCGGCTCCACAAGGCCCCCGCACGGCTTCACGGTCCGTACGGGTCCCGGTGACGCTGCCCTCACTCCGGGTTACGCCCCCGGGGGCCGGTGCTCGTACCACCGCAGGTCGTCCTCCAGCTGGGCGGCGAGCGCGATCAGCCGTTCCTCGCCGCGGGAGGGCCCGAGGAGCTGGGCGCCGACGGGGAGGCCGGAGCGGGTGAAGCCGGCCGGGACGCTGATGGCGGGCCAGCCGAGCACGTTCCACGGCCAGGCGTAGGGACAGGCGGCGGCCATGGTGACGTCGGTGCGCCAGGCGCCGATCCGGTCGAAGGTGCCGATACGGGGCGGGGGCGCGGCGGTCGTCGGGGTGAGGAGGACGTCGTACGTGTCGAAGAACGCGCCGATCCGCCGGTGCTGGCGCACTTCGCGGGCGCGGGCGGCCCGGACCACCCGGCCGCCGAGCCGCGTCCCGGTCCGCAGGGCGCTGCGGGTGCGCGGGTCGAGGAGGGCCGGTTCGGGGTGGCGGGCGGCGAACTCGGCTATGCCGGTCGTGGCGCGGGGGACGAAGGAGAGGCCGATCAGCCCGTACCGGGGGCGGGCCTCCTCGACGTGGTGGCCGAGCCGGGCCAGGGTCTCGGCCAGGGCGGCGACGGCCCGTCGCACCTCGGGGTCGGGTCCGGCGCCGGTGAGGGTGAGCGGGGGCCGCCAGGCGAGGGCGATCCGGAGGCGGCCGGGGTCCCGGCGGGCGGCGTCCGAGGCGCGGACGGCGGGCGGGCGGTGGAGGTCGCCGGGGTGCGCACCGGCGGCCGCGTCCAGCAGGAGCGCGGCGTCGGCCACCGTACGGGCGAGCGGGCCGTTGACCGTGAGGCCCTGGAAGGCGTCGTGGTGCGGGTGGACGGAGACCCGGCCGCGCTGGGGCTTGATGCCGACGAGGTGGGTCCAGGCGGCGGGGATGCGGACGGACCCGGCGCCGTCCGACCCGAGTGCGGCGGGGACCAGCCCCGCGGCGACGGCGGCGGCCGATCCGCCGGAGGGGCCGCCGGGGGTGTGATCGGTGTTCCAGGGGTTGCGGGTGGCGCCGAAGGCGGGCCCTTCGGTGAACGGCCACTGGCCCAGTTCGCAGGAGTTGGTCTTGCCGACGATGACGGCCCCGGCGGCGCGCAGCCGGCGGACGGCCTCGCTGTCGGCGGTGGCCGGGGGCCGCTCCCCGTCGCAGCCGAAGTGCGTGGGCAGGCCCGCCACGTCGGTGTCGTCCTTGACCGCGACCGGCACGCCGAGCAACGGCAGCCGCTCCCCCGCCGCGAGCCTGCGATCGGCCTCGGCGGCCTCCGCGAGGGCGGCTTCGGCCCGCAGATGACGGAAGGCGTTGAGGCCGGTCCGGGTGGCCTCGATCCGGGCGAGGGCGTCGGCGACGAGAGCGGTGGAGGTGGTGGCGGACGCGGCGAGGAGACGGACGCTCTCGACGAGTCCGGGCAGGGGCGCGGGGACGGCTGCCGGGGCGGGCGCGGGCGCGCGTTCATGGACGGAGACGGGCGCCGGGGCGGGAGCGGGCGCCCGTTCGTGGACGGAGACGGGCGCCGGGGCGGGAGCGGGCGCCCGTTCGTGGACGGAGACGGGCGCCGGGGCGGGAGCGGGCGCCCGTTCGTGGACGGAGACGGGCGCCGGGGCGGGCGGCAGGCTGTCGGGGCGCGACGCCCGGCTGTCGGGGCGGGACTCCCGGGCGTCCCGCGCCTCGCTCTCCGGCGCCCGGCTCCCCTCCGCCCGACTGACCTCCGCCCGACGGTCCTTGGCCCGGCTGTCATGGCGCGCCGCCCCGGCGTCCGGCGCCCCGCTCTCCGGCGCCCCGCCCTCAGGCGCCCGACTGTCCTCCGCCAGGCCGGGCAGAGCCTGACCGTCCGGCACCGGATCGTGCGGCGCCCGGCCGTCCCGGCCCGGAAGGGCTCGTACGTCCGGCTCCGTGCGCTCGGTGGTGGGCTCCGCTGAGGACATGGGCGTGCCGCCTCCCTCGTGGCCGCGGGGCCGGCCGGTCGTCCCGGCCGCTTCCCACACGTACTTACTGGAGGGTAACGAGAGGAGGCGGCACGCTCAACCGTTACGGGTGCCGCCTCCGCGGCACCCCTGCCGCGTCACGGCCGGACATGGATCTCCCCGATGCCCGTGCCGATCTTCCCGCAGTGGGCGGTGGACTGGCCGGACTCGCCGGGCCGCAGGGTGACGCGGTTGCCGTCGACGTCCGGGGCCCAGCCGCAGACCAGGTGGACCCAGAAGGTCTGCGACTGGCTCCCGTTGTTGCGGCAGAGCGCGTAGCCCGTGTACTCGTCGACGGCGTGCTTGCCGGTGTGGCAGGAGAGGCCGGGCGGAATCGCGGCCGGGGCTGCGGCCGCCGTCGGCGCGGTGACCGGAAGCGCCAGCGCGGCGACCACCGACGCCGTGCCGAACGCCCGACGGGCGGACCGGGTCCGCTTCCCCGTGAACAGCTTCATGGTTCTCCTTCATGGGTTCGTCCGTACGTGACCCCGGGCGGGATCACGTACCGCTCTCCCCACGCTCCGTGGCCGAAAACACCGCCACGCCTGACGCTCCGTACACGCGCCGGGCGGCGCCCCCGGTCCCGGCGTACGCTCGAATGTGCCGGTCACCCCGCTCGGCCCCGTCCGACCGGCGCCTTTCCGAGGAGGCGACGTGAGCGGACACCGATGGGCCGCACGGGCGGCCGCGGGAGCGGCGGCCGTCGCACTCACCGTGACGGGTGGCGCGGTCGCGCAGGCTGACGACGACGACATCGCCTCGCTCGGCGCGGAGCAGATCACGGAACGCTCGCGCGACGCCCTGCTCAAGGTCACCTCCCTGCGGCTGAGCGCGCGGGGCAGCGTCGACGGGAGCGGCGACTCGATGAGCGTCGACCTGGCCCTGGACCGGGACGGCGACTGCGCGGGCGGGATCGACATGGGCGAGGACGGTTCCGTCGAGATCGTGAAGCGCGCCGACGACGTCTGGCTGAAACCGGACAGGGCGTTCTGGGAGACCCATGTCCCGGTCGGCGGCTCCACCTTCGACGCGATCCTCGACGGCCGTTACATGAAGGCGAAGGCGGACGACCCCCGGCTGCTGTCGGTGACCGAGGTCTGCGATCTCGACACCTTCCGCGAACTGGTCGAGGACAACCGCGACGCCGCCGACCGGGGCACGCTGACGAAGGGCCGCGAGACCGAGGTGAACGGCGCGCCGGTCATCCCGGTGACCCGCGCGCGGGGCGACGAGCGGGTGACCGTGTTCGTGGCCACCGAGGGTGAGCCGTACCCGGTGCGGATCGCCGTGGAGGGGCCGAAGGAGAAGGGGACGGTGACCTTCTCCGGCTTCGACCGGCCGGTGCCCGCCGGGACACCGTCGGCGGACGAGACGGTGGATGTGACGGCGCTGCTGGGGCGCAGCGTGAAACCGGTCTGAGCACGGCCGGTCCCGCCCCTCGGACGGGACCGGCGGAACCGGCTCGTACCCCGAGGGGTGTCAGCCGGTCAGGGCCGGGATGATCCGGGATCCGTACGCGTCGATGGTCGCCTCGCGCGCGTCGTGCATGTTGTAGACGGCGAACTGGTCGACGCCCATGTCCCTCAGCGCCTGGAGCTTCTCGATGTGGGCCTCGGCCGGACCCAGCAGGCAGAACCGGTCGACGATCTCGTCGGGGACGAAGGCGGTGTCCGGATTGCCGGTGCGCCCGTGGTGGCTGTAGTCGTAGCCGGAGCGTCCGGCGATGTACGCGGTCAGCGCCTCCGGGACAAGACCGGAGTGCTCCCCGTAGCGGGCGACCAGGTCGGCCACGTGGTTGCCGACCATCCCGCCGAACCAGCGGCACTGCTCGCGGGCGTGGTCGAGGTCGTCGCCCACGTAGGCGGGGGCGGCGACGCAGATGGTGACGGAGTCCGGGTCCCGTCCGGCGTCGGCCGCCGCGTCCCGTACCGCCTTGATCATCCATTCGGTGAGGAACGGGTCCGCGAGCTGGAGGATGAACCCGTCCGCCTTCTGCCCGGCCAGGGCGAGGGCCTTGGGCCCGTACGCCGCCATCCAGACCGGCAGCCGCCCGTCCTTCACCCACGGGATCTGCAACGGCTGCCCGTCGACCGTGGCCTCCCGCCCCTCGGCGAGGTCCCGGATGACGTCGATGGCCTCCCCCAGCCGGGCCAGCGTGTTGGGCCGCCGGCCCGCGACCCGCATGGCGGAGTCCCCGCGCCCGATCCCGCACACCGTCCGGTTGCCGTACATGTCGTTGAGGGTGGCGAAGGTGGAGGCGGTCACCTCCCAGGTGCGGGTGCCCGGGTTGGTGACCATCGGGCCGACGATCATGCGGTCCGTGTGCTCCAGGATGCGGCTGTAGATGACGAACGGCTCCTGCCAGAGCACCGCCGAGTCGAAGGTCCAGCCGTAGCGGAAGCCGTTGCGCTCGGCACGGCGCATCAGGCCGACGACGGCGGAGGCGGGCGGGTCGGTCTGGAGGACGAGTCCGAAGTCCATGCGGGATCTCCTGGTCCGGGTACGGCAGGTGTCGCGGGAGTGTCGGGGCCGTGGCTGCCTCGGCCGGTGAACCTCCCTCTGTCGACAGCGGGTTCGTGGCACGGGTGCGCACTCTCGGCCGGTACGGCGCGGCGCCGGGACCGCTCCGTGCCCCGGGATCCTTCCACATCGGAACCGGCCGAACCCTGTTCGACGCGTCGCATTCACGTGCCCGGGGGAGAGCCACCCGGAGGACCGGTTCTTTTCCCGGGCTGGAAACCGATCCTGAAGCTTTTCAGAGAAAGGGGACGATGCAATCACGCCAATCCAGAGTTGTCTGAAACTCCGTCATGCACCCATATCTCCCCCGAATCTCGCATGACCCGTGACGCACGACACCCAGAGAAAGAGGGATTTGCCCCCTGAGCCCCCATTAATCCGCATGGATCTTCACCTCTGCTCCGCATAGCGTGCACAACAGTTTTCTCCTCTCAGAGAATTCTCATCTTTGCGTGCAGACGGGGTGCAAAATGTGGAGGCATGCGCTTTCGCGCAGCAGCAGAGGGGCCCTGGCCGGCCTCTTGAGCGTGGCCATAGTGGGAGTGTCGGCGCCGGGGGCGCTCGCCGCGCAATCGGCGCCGGAAGTGGTGAGCGCGACCGGGAAAGCCTCCGGCACCGCGGACGACACCGCCACGAGCGCCTTGGTGGAAGCCAAGCGCACGGGGAAACCCGTGGAACTCGTGGCGGAACGCTCCGAACGCGCAACGGTGTTCGCCAACCCGGACGGGGTCTCCTTCACGGCGGAGCAGTCGACCGTTCCGGTCCGTGTGGCGAAGGAGGGTGGCGGCTGGCAGACCCCCGACGCAACTCTCGTACGGTGGAGCGACGGCACTGTGGGGCCCAGGGCCGCCACGGCGGACGTGAGGTTCTCCGGGGGTGGGGGCGAATCTCCGCTCGCCACGATCGCGGATGAGGGGCGTTCACTCAGCCTCTCCTGGCCCGGCACTCTGCCGAAGCCCGAACTCGACGGAGCCACGGCCCTCTACCCGGAGGTCCTGCCCGGTGTCGACCTACAGGTCAACGCGACGGTGGAGAGCTTCCAGCACCTCCTGGTGGTGAAGACGCCCGAGGCCGCCGAGGACCCGCGGCTGAAGAAGGTGTCGTTCGGACTGAGGACCGAGGGGCTGACGGTCCGCCAGGGACCGGCGGGCAACCTCACTGCCGTGGACGCGAACGGAGCCACGGTCTTCCGCGCGCCGCCTGCGCAGATGTGGAACTCGGCCGGCAAGGCAGCTGCTGCCAAGGGGCAGAAGACCGCTCCTCGAAGGGCCCCGGCCCTGGCCGGATCCGCCCACGCGACCGCGGCTCCTCTCACCGCCCAGGAGATCCCCGGCGACACGGCGGAGAACAACCCTTCCGGCAAGGGCATGGAGCCCGGACAGGGCGACCGGGTCGTCCGGATGGACGTGCGGGTCACGAAGGACGCGCTCGCCGTGACGCCGGACACCTCCATGCTGACCGAGGCGAAGGGGACGGACTTCCCGCTCTTCATCGATCCGAACGTCACCTGGGGCGAGTCGGAGCGTACGCTCCTGCGCTCGGACGGCTACGAGTCGTACGGCTGGGGCAACGGCGACGACGACCTGGGCAAGGGCGCCGGCAAGTGCGGCACGTGGAACGGCTACTACTGCGGCCCCGGCTATGTGCAGCGGCTCTACTACGAGTTCTCGCCCGCAGAGCTCAAGGGCAAGCAGGTGCTCGACGCCACCTTCCGGGTGACCGAGCCCTGGGCGTTCCAGTGCAGTCCACGCTGGGTCGATCTGGTACGCACCAACAACATCTCGTCATCCACCACCTGGGCCTCCCGTCCCAAGGAACTGGACCTGATGGTCGACCGGAACGTTTCCGCGGGCCGTGGCTCCCTCTGCGACCCCGACTCCCCGGACGCGGCCATCGAGTTCCGGGACAACCCCGAGGAGACCAACGAGAATCTGACACCGACCGTCCGTGACTTCGCCGCGGGCAAGTTCTCCCGGCTCACCCTGCAGATCCGTGCCCATGACGAATCGGACACCTCGGCCTGGAAGCGGTTCCGCAACGACGCTGTCCTGTCCGTGAAGTTCGTCGCCCTCCCCGCTCTGCCGACGGGCGTGGGCCTGGTGTCCGGCAACGGCACGGTGTGCTCGACGCAGGCGGCTGACCCCGACATCATCAGCGACCCGACCCCGCTGGTCACCGGCAAGCCGAGGACCGCGTCGGGCGGGGAGTCCGGTGCGAGTCTTCGGATCCGGTGGCGGACGCAGCGCCTGGACGGCGGTACGTGGGTGACCGCGCACACCGATGTGGACAGCCCCACGTCCGGCTACGTCGGCAACCTCGTGACCCAGTCCAAGAGCCTGCCCAAGTTGTCCGAAGGGGTGCGCTACCGGCTCCTCGCCCTCACGCTCTCGTTCGACGAAAAGGGAGGCAACCGGCTCAACACGGGTTACACGACACCGTGCTACTTCATGGTCGACGCCACCGCCCCCAAGGCGCCGAAGGTGACGCTGGAGAGCCCGCACACTCCGTGCCTGCCCAATTCCTGTGTACCTCGCGGGCGGCCGGGGGCTCCGGTGAACTTCGCCTTCGCCGCGGCCGACGGAGATCCGCCCACCCTGTCGTACCAGTACAGGCTGACGTCGCAGGAGGCTTGGGCCAACGCCCAGAAGGTCTGCAGCACCGGGACGAGCTGGGCGTGCGCAGCGGTGCCGGAGCACAGCGTGCTGATCAAGGGAGGGAAGGCGACGGTCAAACCGGCGAAGTCCGGAACGTACCGCATCTACGTCCGTGCCAAGGACAGTCTCGGACGCTGGGGTGCGCAGAGCACGCTGGACTTCGCGATCGCGTCCGGAGAGGCCCCGGAGGGGCGCTGGCATCTGTCCGAGGCCGACGGGGTCGCGGTTGACTCCGAAGCCACCGACGGACGCGACGACCTGACGCTCGGCGGTGGCGCGGTACGTGACGACCGCGGCCGCCGGGGGCTGCTGACACACGACGCCCAGGGGGTACCGCTGTCTCAGCCGGTCACCGACCGGGGCCTGGCCCTGAACGGGACGGACGGCCACGCGTCGTCCTCCGCCCGGGTTCTGGAAACCGACAAGTCCTACACCGTCACTGCCTGGGTGCGCCTCGACCCCGGCGCCAACCGCACCATGACCGTCCTGAGTCAGACACCGTCGACCGCAAGCCCCTTCACCCAGAAGTACAGCCCCTTCTACCTCTCCTACGGGGTCGGGGGCGACGGGACATGGAGTCTGCGGACCCTTTCCAAGGAGGGCCAGTTCGCCACCGTCAAGGCCAAGCACACGGCCTCGCGCGGGGTCTGGACGCACGTGGCCGGCGTCTATGACGCCGAGGAGAGCACGATCGGCCTCTACGTCAACGGACTCCTCCAGGAGACCGCTGCGGCCGGGACCGCTTGGGCCTCGGACGGTCCGCTACAGGTCGGACGGGTCATGCACGCCGACGTGAACAAGGACTACCTCCACGGCTCGGTGGACGAGCCCGCGGTATGGCAGAGGGCCCTCAGTGAGGCGGAGATCAAGGATGAGGCGAAGCTGCTGACCTCGGAAGGCTTCGCGGGAGTCGAGCTCATGGCCGACTGGAACCCCTCGGCGGGCAGCGGCACCACCGTCCCCGACACCACGTCCGGCTACGGCAGGAGCCTGACGCTCCAAGGTGGCGCGGCCCTGGCCGACGAGGCCATCGTGCTGGACGGTGTGGACGACCGGGCCACGACCACGGCGGGCCCGGTCGTGGACGACCTCGGGTCCTTCACCGCCTCGACCCTGGTGAAACTCGACCCGGAGAAGCTGCTGACCAAGAGCATCGGCTACACCGGCCAGGTCCACGGCCAGCGGACCTCCGACGGTTCGGCCTGGGGCTTCTGGTACCAGCTGTCGGGCAAGGACACGGTGCTGGACATGGAGACCGGGCTGGAGACGACGGTGCCCGTCGGCAAGTGGCACTTCGGGCGGCTCAACAACGACGGCTCTTTCAGCTCCATCGTCTCCGACGAGGTCGCCTCCCTCGACAGCGAAGTGCGGCTGACCGGGACGTTCGACGCCCAGGACGGCACGATCAGCCTGTATCTGGGCCACAACCAGAACGGCGACGCCAAGGCGTACACCGCCCGGGCGAGCAGTGGTGAGTTCGCCCTGGGGGCGGGTTTCACCAGCGGCGCCTGGAAGCACCACCTGCCGGCCCGGATCTTCGAGACCCGTCTCTGGGCCGGGGCGATGGCGAGCTCGGCGCAGATCGACGAGCACGTGGGCGACTGACCGAGACACCACCCGTGGGGCGGCGCCATGCGAGACATGGCGCCGCCCCGCCTTTGAGCGGCCATGGAGCCGCAGCGAAACACCACACCGTTGGTGAGACCCGTGGGGGAGAACCGCATGTTGTTCGGCACAGGTAAACCACGACCACGGAAGACCGGCAGACGAGGCCGGAGCATTCTGGCAAGCACTCTGGCCATGTTCGTGGCTGTTCCAGTGATCTACGCGCCGACCGCCGAGGCCCGGCCGGGGGGCCTGGGCCGCCCCGAGGTCCAGGAGCAGCGGGTCAGCAAGGTGCGACCGGTCGACGGCCCGGGCGCGCAGAAGTCGCGGGCCCAGGTGGCCGCCGATCTGGCGGCCAATACGGTCCAGGCCCGCAGAGCCGAGGCCGAACAGCGAAAGTCCGTATGGCCCGAGCCCGGCAGCGCGAAGCTCACCCGGGGAGCCGCCGAACGGTCCGCGGGCGGTCTGCCGTTGGCCCTGCGTCCGGCCCCGGGCGGGAAGAGCCCGGCCGACGTCGGCACAGCCACCGTGAACGTCCTGGACCAGAGGACCGCAGACCGTCTCGGTATCACCGGCGTGGTCATGACCGCCGAGGCCGAGACCGCGGGCAAGAGTGAGATAGCGGTCGGCTACGGCGACTTCGCCTCGGCGGTGGGAGGCGGCTGGGCCGGACGCCTGGAACTCTCGAGGCTGCCCGCCTGCGCGCTGACGACTCCGGAGAAGTCCCTCTGTCGTACGCGTACCCCCCTTGCGTCGGCCAACGACACGCGCGAGCAGACCGTGACCGCCGTCGTACCGCTGAGCGCCCCCGCCGATGCCGGCTCGGCGCGGTCTGTCTCCTCCCCCTCCGGCCCCACCGTTCTGGCCCTGGCAGCCCCTGGCGCCGGTGCCGGGGAATCCCCCTCGGGCAGTGGTGACTACTCGGCCACCGACCTCTCCGAGTCCTCGTCGTGGTCGGCCGGCAGCAGTTCGGGTTCCTTCACCTGGTCGCACGACTTCCCCCTGCCCACGCCTGCCGCCGGACCGGCGCCGACTCTGTCCCTCGGCTATGACTCGGGCAGTGTCGACGGCCGCACCGCCTCCACGAACAATCAGGGCAGCACGGTCGGCGAAGGGTTCAGCAGCACCGAGTCGTACGTGGAGCGCTCCTACGGGAGCTGCGACAAGGACGGGCAGGACGGCATCTTCGACCTGTGCTGGAAGTACGACAACGCCCGCCTCGTCCTGAACGGCAAGTCCTCCGCCCTGGTCAAGGACACCGCATCGGGCGAGTGGCGGCTCCAGGGCGACGACGCGTCGCAGGTCACCCGGTCCACCGGGGCCGACAACGGGGACGACGACGGCGAATACTGGACCGTGGTCACCGGTGACGGTTCCACGTATGTCTTCGGCCTGAACAAGCTGCCGGGTGCAGCCGCCCAGCGCACCCACTCCGTATGGACCGCACCCGTCTTCGGCGACGATTCGGGTGAGCCCGGATACGACGAGGGCAGTTCCTTCGCCGGCCGTTCGCTGACGCAGGCATGGCGGTGGAACCTCGACTACGTCCACGACACCCGTGGCAACGCGTCCACCTACTGGTACGCGGCCGAGGAGAACCACTACCGGAAGAACAAGGCGGCCAAGTCCGATGCCCCCTATATCCGCGGCGGGTACCTCAAGGAGATCCAGTACGGCCTGCGCAAGGGGGCGCTGTTCACCGGCAACGCCGACGCCAAGGTGACCTTCGGCCACGACGAGCGCTGCACGGTCTCCGACTGCTCCGAGCTGAAGAAGGAAACCGCCGAGAGATGGCCGGACGTCCCCTTCTACGCCCTCTGCTCGAAGGGCTCCGGCGACTGTGACGCGCTGGCGCCGGCCTTCTTCACCCGCAAGCGTCTGACCTCGGTGAACACCTTCACCTGGTCGGCGGCGGCTTCCTCGTACGATCCCGTCGACTCCTGGGCGCTGACCCAGAAGTATCTCGACGGGGGCGACATCGGTGACACGACCGACCACGTGCTGACGCTCCAGTCGCTCCGGCGGACCGCCAAGGCCGGTGCCACCCCCGTCGTCATGGACCCGATCACCTTCACCTACCACATGCGCCCCAACCGGGTGGACGGTACGGACGACATCCTGCCGCTGACCCGGCCCCGGATCTCGACGGTCACGTCGGAGACCGGTGCCGTCTCCACCGTCACGATGTCCGCTCCCGAGTGTGTGCGGAGCGAGGTGACCGGAGCCGCCGAGGACACCAACACCCGGAGCTGCTTCCCGCAGTTCTGGAACATCAACGGCTCCTCCACCGCCTCCGTGGACTGGTTCCACAAGTACCGGGTACTCGCCGTGGTCACCTCCGACCCGGGTGGGCACAACGACGTCCTGGAGCAGGAGTTCGCGTACAGCGGCGCGGCCTGGCACTACAACGACTCGCCCCTGACGCCCAAGGAGGAACGGACCTGGTCCGACTGGCGCGGGTACCGCCAGGTGACCGTCTACAAGGGAGCCAAGGACACCACCCGCTCCCGGACGGTCTCCCTCTACCTCCAGGGCATGAACGGCGACGCCACTCGGTCCGGGACCTCCAAGTCCGTCAGCGTGCCCGGTCTGCCGGTCCCGGGCCTCACGGTCCCCTCCATCACCGACGACGCCGACTACGGAGGCCAGCTCCGCCAGCAGATCACGTACTCCGGTGCCACGGCGATCGGGGCCGTGGTCAACGAGCCCTGGGCGCAGGAGACGGCCCGGCAGAAGGTGCCGGGCGCCGGGGACCACGTCGCACGTTATGTGCGGACCCGGAAGACCACCACCCACACGTACCTGACCGTGCCGAAGTCCTGGCGCTCCCGTACGGTCACGACCGATCACGACGACCACGGGATGCCGTACCAGGTCCAGGACGGCGGTGACGACGCCAGATCAGGCGACGAGACCTGCACCCGCACCTGGTACGCGCGGAACGCGGACGCCGGTATCACCACTCTGCCGTCCCGGGTCAGGACCGTCGGCAGGGCCTGCTCGGTGACCGATGCCGCGCTGAACCTGCCGGCCACCTCGGCACAGCGCGGCGATGTCCTCTCGGACACCGCGCTCGCCTACGACAACGCCACTTGGTCCGCCGCCCAGAAGCCCACCGTGGGCCTCACCACCTGGAGCGGCCGCGCGGCCTCCTACAACACGGCGGACCAGCCCTCGTGGCAGACCGTCTCCACAACGGGCTACGACGCGCTCGGCCGGGCCACCTCCTCCACCGACGCGGCCCAGCACACGACGAGGACGGATTACGTTCCGGCGCAGGGCGGTCCGGTGACACGCACCGATGTCACCAACGCCAAGGGCCACAAGACCATCACCTTCTTCGACACCCGGCGCAATCTGCCGTTGCGGACGTTCGACCCCAACGCCAAGAAGACGGAGGTCGCCTACGACGCCGCGGGCCGCATGACCGAGGTCTGGCTGCCGAACCGCAACCGTGCCGCCGGCTACAGCCCGAACCAGAAGTTCGGCTACCGCCTGAGCAGGACCGACACGTCCGCGGTCTCCACCTCGGTGCTCAACAAGGACGGCACCACTTACCAGACCACGTACGCGATCTACGACTCCCTGCTGCGTCCGCTCCAGAAGCAGTCGCCGACTCCGCAGGGAGGCCGGCTGCTCACCGACACCCGTTACGACTCTCGGGGCCTGGCCTACGAGACGCACGCCGACATATTCGACAGCAAGAACCTGCCCAACGGCACCTATACCCGGGCCGAGTACGGCGAGTCGCCCACCCAGACCGAAGTCGTCTTCGACGGCGCCGGCCGCGAGACATCGCGTTCGGTGTACTTCTTCGGGGTCAAGCGCTGGACCACATCCACCCAGCACACCGGCGATTCCACGGCCACCTCGTCCCTCACGGGCGGCAACGCGACCCGGGCGGTCGTCGATGCCCGCGGGCTGACGGTCGAGACGCGCTCGTACGCCGGTTCCTCCCCCGACGATGTCCAGTACGGCAGCGCCACCGGTGCCGCGTACACATCCGCGAGAACGGGCTACACGCTCGACGGCAAGGAGACCACGTTCACCGGGCCGGACAACTCCGTGTGGACTTACGGCTACGACCTCTTCGGCCGCCGCACCACGGTGAACGACCCGGACAAGAAGGACGCGGACAGCGAGTACAACGCGCTCGACCAGCTCACCAGGATCACCGACAGCAGAAAGGCTGCGGTCCTCACCGAGTACGACGAGATCGGCCGGATAACCGCCACCTGGGCCGGCAGCAGGACGGATGCCAACCAGCTGACCGCGCACCGGTACGACGACGTGCTCAAGGGCAGTCCGTCCTCCTCCACCCGCTACGTCGGTGGCAAGGCCGGAAAGGCGTACGTCCGCGAGGTCGTGGCCTACGACAGCCTGGGCCGCGCCACGGACACCCGGCTGAAGCTTCCCGCGAGCGACCCGCTGGTCGTGGCCGGGGCACCGGCCACGATCGACTTCTCGACCGCCTTCAACATCGACGGCTCGAAGGCGAACTCCACGGAGCCGGGGTTGGGCGGCCTTCCCTCCGAGATACTCACCTACGGCCACACGCCCCTGGGCGAGATCAAGTCGATCGTCGGCTCCACCGGGTATCTGCTCTCCGCCGACTACTCGGCCCTGGGCCAGGTGCAGCAGCTCGTGCTCGGCACCGCGAACACCGAGGCCCACAAGAAGGCCTACGTGACCAACACCTACGAGGAGGGAACCGGCCGGCTGACCCGGAGCCACGTCACGGACCAGACGCATCCGTACATGCTCCAGGACCTCAACTACACCTTCAACGAATCCGGCAACGTGACGGCCATATCCGACCCGACGACGCTGGGCGGAGCCGGCAAGGCCGAGACCCAGTGCTTCGCCTACGACGGTTTCCGCCGTCTCACGGAGGCATGGACCCCCGCCTCACAGAAGTGCGGCGACACCCGGAAGGCCGACAGCCTCTCCGGACCCGCTCCGTACTGGACCGGCTATACCTACGACGACGCCGGTCAACGCCGGACGGAGACCCAGCACCGGACCACCGGTGACGTCACGACCACCTACTGCTACACCGACGCCCGGCCGCATCTGCTGACCGGGACCAGCACGCAGAACAACTGCGCGGCTCCGCAGCGCTCGTACACGTACGACGAGACGGGCAACACGCGCAGCCGACCGGGTGCGTCCGGGACTCAGGACCTCAAGTGGAACAAGGAAGGCAAGCTGGAGAGCCTTTCGGAGGGCGCCAGGAGCACCGACTACGTCTACGACGCCGACGGCAACCTGCTGATCCGCAGCGAGAAGAACGGCGAGCGCGTTCTGTACGCCGGCGGGACGGAACTGCATCTCAAGTCCGACGGAAAGTTCTGGGCCCAGCGCTTCTACGGTACGCAGCAGCTGACCGTCGCCGTCCGCTCCAACGAGTCGGGCACCAACAGGCTCCAGTACCTGGCCGGTGACCGCCACGGAACCTCCTCTCTCGCCATCGCCTCCGACACCCAGGCGTTCACCAAGCGGTACATGACCGTCTTCGGCGCGGAACGCGCGGGAGCCATCGGCCTCTGGCCGGGAGACCGGGGGTTCCTGGGCAAGACGCATGACAGGTCCACGGGACTGACGCATGTCGATGCCCGTGAGTACGATGCGGCGCTCGGCCGTTTCATCAGCGTCGACCCGCTGTTGGAGCCGGGCAAGCACCAGTCGCTCAACGGATACGGATACGCCGAGAACAATCCGGCGACCCTGTCCGACCCATCGGGGCTGGGCTCCTTCTCCTGCACCATGGGGGTGGACTGCAGTGCCGAGGTGGTCAAGGTCGAGTCCACCGTGTCGCCGCCGCTCTACGGCGCCAGCAGCACGGGTCACTCGGGCACCGCGTGGAACTCCCCTCTCGGCTTCACGGGCAGCTCAGCCTCTCCCCTGCTGCCCTCCCCGCCGCCGCTGCTCATGGGGCCCGATCCCATCGAGCTGCAGTACACGGGGCCGATGAGCCCGGCACAGAAGATGCAGGCGCTCAAGCGGTACCTGGACAGCATCCCCGTGCAGTCCGGCTCGCTGGTCCACAACGACCACGGCGGGGACGGGAAGGTCAAGAGCGACGGGCCCTGGACCCTTGCGTTCCGTTGGTGGTGGGGCAGCCGAGGCCTCAACCCGACGAACACGATCTCGGATGTTTCCTACGACGGGGACGACAAGATGACTCAGATGGTCATCAAGAGCAGCGGCATGAAAGATGTACGCCAGGCGGTGGCGAAGCAGTACAACGAGACTGGAAAGATGACAGGGAACGACAAGTACAGCGTCACCAAGAATCGTGACGGCAGCGCGAAGAGCAAGACTCAGATGGCAGGCGCCTATGCCAGCGACTTCGGCGGCCTCCTCATCGGGAAAGAGGACCGGGAGGTGCAGGGCGTCCTCGGCTCCTACGACGTCGAGTACGAGATCGTCAAAAGCAAGGGGCATGAGCTGACTGTCGAGTACGTCGTCAAAACCGCCATCAACAACGAATCGTTCGTCCCCGGGCACGACAAGAGTCAGAAGAAGTACAACAACTACCCTCAGTACATGGGCGGAGCCTTCGCTGGCTACCGGGTGGACATCAGTTGGTCCGAGACCATCTACAAGTAGGCGGACGTGAGCGCAGTGGATCGATACAAGGTACGTCTGGCGGGGACGGTGCTCGCGGCAGTGCTCATCAGTGGTGGGACCGGATGCGCCGGACCGGACCACACGATCGAGCGGGCACAGATTGTGGGCGCCTGGAAGGCCGACGACGGCGGGCGGATCGAGTTCACGGCCGATGGACGGTTCGCCATGTCCGGAATCCATCGCGAAGCGGAGACCTTCAGCTTCAGCGATCCTCCGCCCGCCGGAGAGCGTCTGGCGGGCGCCGGTACGTGGGAACTGGAGAACCAGCGGTTCATCGAGCTCACGTATGAGAAGGGTGGTTCCTTCTCGCACACCGAGACCGGCAGCATGGGCATAGCCGAGACCGGGGAGAAGCCGGTGCTCTACTTCTCCACGGACAGCGACAAGGAATACGGGTACGAAGTGCGCAAGGTCTCGTAGCCGTTCCACGTCGGGCAGGGCCGGTTCCGTCCTCGGGCGGGGCCGGCCCTGCCGCGTGTGTGAGCCGTGCGCGGGTCACTCCGCGTACTGGCAGGTGCCTCGCGGGAGGTAGGTGCCGTGACCGGCGCGGCCGGTGAACTTGCGGTGCTCGATGACGGGTTCGCCGCGCGAGAGCACGGTCTCGACCTGGCCGGTGATCCGTTTGCCCTCGTACGCCGAGTAGTCGACGTTCATGTGGTGCGTCTCGGCGGAGAGGGTCTGCTCGGCGGCCGGGTCGTAGATGACGATGTCCGCGTCGGCGCCCGGGGCGATGGTGCCCTTCTTCGGGTAGAGGCCGAACATGCGGGCCGGGGAGGCGCAGGCGATCTCGATCCAGCGGCGGCGGGTGATGTGACCGTCCACCACCGCCTGGTGGAGCAGGTCCATCCGGTGCTCGACGCCCGGCATACCGTTGGGGATCTTGGAGAAGTCGCCGCGGCCCATCTCCTTCTGGCCGGAGAAGCAGAAGGGGCAGTGGTCGGTGGAGACGACCTGGAGTTCGTTGTTCCGCAGGCCCCGCCAGAGCGCCTCCTGGTGCTCCTTGGGGCGCAGCGGCGTGGAGCAGACGTACTTGGCGCCTTCGAAGTCGGGCTCGGCCAGGTTGTCGGTGGAGAGGAAGAGGTACTGGGGACAGGTCTCGCCGAAGACCGGGAGGCCCTTGTGGCGGGCGGCGGCGATCTCGGCCACCGCCTCGTCGGCGGAGACGTGGACGACGTAGAGCGGTGAGCCGGCGACCCGGGCCAACTGGACGGCGCGGTGGGTGGCTTCGGCCTCCAGGGCGACCTTGCGGACGTCTCCGTGGTAGCGGGGGTCGGTGCGGCCGGCGGCCAGGGCCTGTTCGACCAGCACGTCGATGGCGATGCCGTTCTCGGCGTGCATCATGATCAACCCGCCGTTGCCGGAGGCCTGTTGCATGGCGCGGAGGATCTGGCCGTCGTCGGAGTAGAAGACGCCCGGATACGCCATGAAGAGCTTGAAGGAGGTGACGCCCTCCGCGACGAGACGGTCCATCTCCTTGAGCGAGGAGGGGTTCACGTCCGCGAGGATCATGTGGAAGCCGTAGTCGACGGCGCAGTTGCCGTCCGCCTTGGCGTACCAGGTGTCGAGCCCCTCACGCAGGGACCTGCCCACGCTCTGGATCGCGAAGTCCACGATGGTGGTGGTCCCGCCCCAGGCGGCGGCCCGGGTGCCGGTCTCGAAGGTGTCGGCGGCGTAGGTCCCGCCGAACGGCATCTCCATGTGGGTGTGCGCGTCGACGCCCCCCGGGATGACGTACTTGCCGGTGGCGTCGATCCTGCGGTCGGCGGTCCAGGATTCGGCCGCGTCCGTGCCGTGGGCGGCGAGCGCGGCGATGCGTCCGCCCTCGACGAGGACGTCGGCGTGGATCTCGTCGGACGCGGTGATGACCAGGCCACCGTGGATGACGGTGCGGCTCATGGGTACCTCCTCGCTGGGGCGGTACGGGGGCCCGGCCGCGTGGGCGGACCCCCGTACGCTGCCCGGTCGGCGCTCGTACGGTGCTCGGTGCTCGGACCGCTGCCGTACGGCTCGGACTGCGGTCGTACGGTGTTCAGCCGGCGGCGCGCAGGGCGTCGGCCAGGATCGACGCACCTTCCTCCGCCTCGGCGACGGTCAGGGTCAGGGGCGGGGCGATCCGCAGCACGCTGGTGTTGTGGCCGCCGCCCTTGCCGATGAGCAGGCCGCCCGCGCGCGCCGCCTCCAGGACGGCCCCGGCCGCCTCCGGGTCCGCCTCGTCCGTGCCGGGCTTCACCAGTTCGATGCCGATCATCAGGCCCCGGCCGCGCACCTCGCGTACGGCGTCCGAGGCGGCGGCGACCGACCGCAGCCGCTCGATGAGCAGACCGCCCACGCGCCGGGCGTTGCCCTGGAGGTCGTGCTCCAGGTGGTAGCCGAGGTTGGCGAGACCGGCCGCCATGGTGACGGGTGAACCGCCGAACGTGGAGATGGAGTTGGCGTCCAGGCAGTTCATCACCTCGGCGCGGGCAACGACTCCGCCGATGGACATGCCGTTGCCGATGCCCTTGGCGAAGGTGAGGATGTCCGGCGGCCCGTTCTCGGCGTGCGCCTGCCACCCCCAGAAGTGGTCGCCGGTGCGGCCCCAGCCGGTCTGCACCTCGTCGGAGATCCACAACACCCCGTGCCGGTCCAGGACTTCGCGGAACGCGGCGAACAGTCCGTCGGGCGGTGAGGTGAAGCCGCCGACGCCCTGGATCGGTTCCGCGATGAGGGCGGCGGCCTCCCGGGTGTGGCCGAGGAGGTCCTCCAGATCGGCGACGCACGCCCGGATGAACTGCGCGTCGCTCAGCTCGGCGTACGGGCCCCTGGTGCGGACGCCCCCGTGGACGTACAGCGTCTGGAGCGGGGAGAGCGTCGTGGGCGACCAGGCGTGGTTGCCGGTGATGGAGACGGCCGAGAACGAGCGGCCGTGGTAGCTGTTGCGCATCGCCAGGATCTGGTTGGACCGGCGGTAGGCGGTGGCGAGCAGCAGCGCAGTGTCGTTCGCCTCGGTGCCCGAGGTGGTGAAGAAGACCCGGGCGTCGGGGATGCCGGAGAGGTGGGCGACGCGCTCGGCCAGCTCCACCATCGGGCGGTTGAGGTAGAGGGTGGAGGAGTGGATGATCCGCCCGGCCTGTTCGGCGACCGCCTTGGTGACCTCGGGCAGGGCGTGGGCGGTCATGGTGGTGAGGATGCCGCCGAAGAAGTCCAGGTAGCGGTTGCCGTCGGCATCCCAGACGTACCGGCCCTCGCCGTGGGTGAGTTCGATGGGGTGGCGGTAGTAGAGAGCCAGCCACCCGGGGCTGACGGCGAGGTGGCGTTCGTACAGTCCGCTCACGGCTCCACCAGCCCGTCGTAGGCGTCGGGCCGCCGGTCGCGGTAGAAGGCCCACTGCTGGCGGACCTCCTCGATCAGGCCGAAGTCCAGGTCCCGGACGAGGAGTTCCTCCTCCTTGTCGCTGGCGACATCCCCGACGAACTGGCCGCGCGGGTCGACGAAGTAGCTGGTGCCGTAGAAGTCGTTGTCGCCGTACTCCTCCTGGCCGACGCGGTTGATCGCGGCGACGAAGTACTCGTTGGCGACGGCGGACGCGGGCTGTTCCAGCTGCCAGAGGTAGGCGGAGAGACCGCGCGAGGTGGCGGACGGGTTGTAGACCAACTGGGCTCCGTTGAGTCCGAGTTGGCGCCACCCCTCGGGGAAGTGCCGGTCGTAGCAGATGTAGACGCCGACCTTACCGACGGCCGTGTCGAACACCGGCCAGCCGACGTTCCCCGGCTTGAAGTAGTACTTCTCCCAGAACCCCTTGACCTGCGGGATGTGGTGCTTGCGGTACTTGCCGAGGTAGGAGCCGTCGGCGTCGATCACGGCGGCGGTGTTGTAGTAAAAGCCGGACTGCTCGACCTCGAACACCGGGACCACGACGACCATGCCGGTCTCCCGGGCGAGGTCCTGCATCCGGCGGACGGTCGGCCCGTCCGGGACCGGCTCGGCCCAGCGGTAGTGCTCGGGCTCCTGGACCTGGCAGAAGTAGGGGGCGTTGAACACCTCCTGGAACCCGATGATCTTCGCCCCCTGCCGGGCGGCCTCGCGCGCATGCTCCTCATGCTTGGCGATCATGGATTCGGTGTCGCCGGTCCAGGTCGCCTGGACGAGTGCGGCGCGTACGACGTGGGACATGAGCTGCTCCTTCGACGCGGCGTCAGAGAGCCTCTACGCGATTTCTACGCACGTAGATCGGTGCATGGATGGAGAACGTAAGCCCCTCCGTCCGGCGGGGCAAGACCATCGCCGTGAACCGGCTGAGTCGATCATGTTTCGCACCCGAGCGGTCCACAACGGCCACGGTACGCATCATTCCCCGCACCCGGTGGCGTCTCGGGCGGATCGGATGGCGGTCGCCCCGAAACGCGCTCCGGCCCGTGGCCTCCGGGGCGTCCGAGCACCGCGGCATCACGAGGGGCAGGACCGTCGCCGCGGGGAGCGGTGGTCGGGCGGAAGCACCTTCATGCGGTACGCGCTCCTCGGCAGGACCGGGCCGCGGGTCGGCGAACCGGCGCCGGCGCCATGCCCCCCCCGGAACGCCATGCCCCGGGACACCACCGGTCCGGGACGCCATGAGTCCGGCCACACGACCGTACGGGAGACCTCCGGCCGGACCCTCGATACCCGCCCGGAGGCGGGCGGGCCCCGCGCCCGCCTCACACCCCCGGCACGCCCGCCACCCGCAGTGCGTGGACCAGGTCCCACTCCCGCTCCACCGACACCTCGCGGGCCGCCGCCAGCAGGTGCGGCAGGATGCGGCGGCCCTCGTCGCCGCCCGCGATCCCGGCCGCCTCCTGGGGCGTACGTACGCGGACGAAGGCACCGAGCAGCGCCCGCGCCTCGGCCCCGTGGCCGGACCCGTCCAGGGCCAGGACCGCTTCGGCCACCTCGGCGGCGGGTCTCGCCACGCCCTGCCGGAGCAAGAGCCCGCAGTCGTCGCCACGGCCCGCCGCGGCCAGCGCGCCCGCCGCCGCGGCGAACCCGGCGGGCGGCAGCGACGACGCCTCCCAGAGCAGGGTCGTCCAGTCGGCGGCGAGCCCGGCCCGGTGCAGCGCGACCGCCAGCACCGGCAGCCGGGGCGCGGGCCAGGCCGCCATCTCGCAGAGCACGACATGGGCCTCGCCGCTGTGCCCCGCCGCACGGAGCAGGACCAGCCGTTCGACGGCGGCGACCACGGCCGCGCCCGCCTCCGGGTCCGGCTTCGGCGCGGCGACGCGGACGCGCGCCTCCGGCTCCCCCGCAGCGCCTCCGCCGAACCGGGCGCCGCGCGGGGCGGAGCCGCCCTTCACCGGGGGCGCGGGCAGCACGGGAACGGGAGAGGGCGCGTACCCGGTCCCCTCCCCCTCGTCGTCCACATCGAGCCCGGCGAACCGTGCGCCCCGCGGCTTCTTGCGCCGGGGCGCGGGGGCGGGGCCGGGAACAGGACCGGCCCCGGAACCCGTCCCCGACCTGCGGAGGGACCGGGAGCGCGCCAAAGGGTGGGGGGCCGGTTCATCTCCAGCGGCCGGTTCACCAACGGCAGTCGGCTCACCCCCGGGGGCCGGTCCGTGTCCGGGGGCCGGTCCGTGTCCGGCGGCCGGTCCGTGTCCGGCGGCCGGTTCACGTCTCCGTACGGATTCAGGTACGGGCTCCGACGTCGGTACGGACCCCGACGCAGCCCCCGGAGCGGACCCCCGCGGCGCCGCCCCCGAATCCGGCCCCGGTACGGGCTCCGGTGCCGCCCCGCCCCAACTCGCCGGGCCGCGCCCCGTCCACTCCTCGGCCCCTTCGCCCGCCCTCGGCCGCGGAACCGCCACCGCCGCCAGCCGCCCCCGCAGTTCCGCGCAGCGGGCCGCCGCGCGCCGGTGGTCGTCCTGTGCCCAGGCCAGCGCCTCCGCCGCGGCCGAGTCCACGCCCACCGGTCCGGACGCCCCCACCGGTCCGGACGCCCCCGCCGGCCAGGCGGCTCCCGCCGCCCCCGCCGTACGCAGCCGCTCCGCCGCCCGGCCCTGCTCCCGGATCATCAACTCCAGCCGCTGGACCAGCTCCTGGCGGCCGCCGGGCCGCCGGTCCTGGGCCGCGGCGGAGGCTGAGTGGAGCGCGGCGGCACGTACCGAGACCCGCTCGGCCAACTGCGTTCCGTGCAGTGCGGCCAGGTCCGCGAGCAGCGACTCCACGACGTCCCAGGGCGGTATCTCCACCCCGTCGAGGCAGGACCGCATCCCTTGCGGATCGCGCCGGGCGAAGACCCCGTACCACCCGCTCCCGGGGTCGAGCCGTGCCGTCAGCTCTCGTAGATACTGTGCGAACGTGCCTACATCCACTGCTTGTTGACGCACCGTCATCGCTGCTCTCGCCGACTGTCGACTTCGACTGGAGCCTTCCAGTCCGCAGGCATTCGACCGCAGGTGTGTTACGGGGCGGCTACGCGCGGCTTTCGTCCGCGCTGCGGCGGGCGCACGGCACGGGCACCGTGCGCCCCTCCGCACGCCAGGGCGGCCGGGCGCGGGGCCGGTCTCAGAAGGTGACGGCGATCCCGGTGTGCGGGCGCTTGCCGAGGCGGGCGACGGTGGCGGGCCAGTCGACGAGCCAGAACTTCCAGGTGTACTTGCGGGTGAGCAGCTTGCGCACCGCGCGCGTCTCCGCCGCGTCGAGGAGGCGCGCGGTGCCCTCGGCGCTCGGGGCGCCCGCCGCGATCCGGCCGCGCACATCGCAGACGGTGACGGTGACGGCGGTGCTGTTCCGGAGCCGCTTGACCTTCCACGAGTCGGAGCGGGTCCAGACGTACAGCACCTCGCCGTCGACAGCGGCCCAGACGGGCGTGGCGACGGGTGTGCCGTCCTTCCGGTACGTGGTCAGGCTGACGTATTCGCTGCGCGCGAAGTCCTGGAGAGTCACGGACGCGACCCTACGCACCGCGCGGCCGTTACGCGATCAGGGGGATGGCAGCGGGTTCGGCGGGCGGTCCGGAGGTCCGGGCCGGACCGACGGGCTCGGCGGGACCGGAGGCCGTCGCACCCTCCGGTCCGCAACTGCCGAGCAGTCCGTCCAGGGAGAGGCCGAGGGCCCCGGCCAGCGCGGCGACCGTGAAGAAGGCGGGCGTGGGGGCGCGACCGGTCTCGATCTTGCGGAGGGTCTCGGCGGAGATTCCCGCGCTCGCCGCGACGGCGACCATGCTGCGCTCCCCGCGCGCCTCGCGGAGGAGGCGGCCGAGCCGTTCGCCGCGGAGGCGCTCTTCGGGGGTGAGAGGGGTGCGGACCATGGCCCCACTCTACTACGGCCCACCATTCTTATACCGTCATTACTATACCGCTTCGACCGGTATAGTAATGGGCATGGTGCACATCAAGACCGACACATCCATCGAGGCCATGCGCGACTCCGGCCGGGTCGTCGCCCAGATCCTGACCCGCGCCCGGGAAGTCGCGGCGGTCGGCGTGACCCCCCGCGAGCTGGACGCTGCGGCCCGCGAGGTGCTGCGCGAGGCGGGGGCCGCCTCCCCCTTCCTCGACTACAAGCCGCACTTCGCGCCCACCCCCTTCCCGGCCGTCATCTGCGTCTCCGTCAACGACGCCGTCGTCCACGGCATCCCCTCCGCCGAACCGCTGCGCGACGGCGACCTGGTCAGCGTGGACGCGGGCGCCCTGCTCGGCGGCTGGGCGGGGGACGCGGCGGTCAGCTTCACCGTGGGCGAGGCCCGCCCCGCCGACACCCGGCTGATCGCCACGGCGGAGGCGGCCCTGGAGGCGGGCATCGGCGCGGCCGTCGTCGGCAACCGGATCGGGGACATCGCGCACGCCATCGGCACGGTCTGCCGGGCGGCGGGCTACGGCATCCTCGACGGCTACGGCGGCCACGGCATCGGCCGTTCGATGCACGAGGACCCGTCCGTACCGAACGAGGGCCGCCCGGGGCGCGGTATGCCGCTGCGCCACGGGATGGTCCTCGCCATCGAACCGATGCTGCTCGCGGGCGGCCAGGACGAGTTCCGCCACGATCCGGACGGCTGGACCCTGCGGACGACCGACGGCAGCCGGGCCGCGCACGCCGAGCACACGGTAGCCATCACGGACGACGGCCCCCGCGTGCTCACCCTGCTCTGACCGGCGCTCAGGTCTCCCGGAACCCTCGGATCCCGCAGCGGCCCGGGACCCCGCAGCGGCCTGGGACCTCACAGCGGCCCGGGGCCCCGCGGAGGTTCCGGGTCTCGCGGAGGTCCCAGGGGCTGCGGAGGTCCCGGGGCCCGCGAAGGCCGAGGGCCCGCTCAGCGCCCGACGAACGCCCTCGCCAGCTCCTCGCCCCGGCTCTCCGCCCTCGCGCGGCTCTCGATCGGGGAGATCCGGGAGTCCTTGAACGCGATGTACGTGACGCCGGACGCGGCCCCGCCCGTCGTCGGGTGGGGGTCGATGGACAGCTCCTCGGCCAGGGCGTACGAGCCCTCCCCGATGATCCCGGCGGGCCCGGTGTCACCGATGACGGCGTACCGCACCCTGCCCTCGTAGATCACGGCGACGACGCTGCCGCCGGTCAGCCCGGACTTCCGGTAGTCCCAGGTGCGGCTGGGCGCCGGCACCACCACGAACGGCAGCGCGGCCGAGTCCAGCGGTTTGCCGCGCGAACTGGTGAAGGCGGTCTGCGGCTGGAAGTAGGGGTCGGTCTTCTTGTTGCAGACCTTCGTCCGCCGCCCGTCGCAGTCGATGTCCATGTCCGCCTTCCAGAAGACGGCGTCGCCGGTGGCGCAGACGGGGACGGTGGCCTTGGCGCTGCCGGCGTCCGTACGGTACTTGCCCCGCGAGATCTGCCGGCAGGAGCGGACCTCCGCGAGCAGTTCCCCGGCGGTCACGGGGGCGTCCTCGGCCGGAGCATCGGCCCGGGCGCCGACCGTGGCATCGGTCCGGACGCCGGCCGTCACGCCGGCCGGGGCATCCGCCGTCGCACCGGCCGGAACTCCGGGATCCGGGTCCGCGCGGCCGTCGCCCGCCCACGCGTCCGGCAGGCGGCCGGCCCGCTCCCCCGGCGAGGTGTCCGGTGCGGGCCTGTGGGGTGTGGCGGTGGCGGGCAGCGCGGCGGGCCCGAGCAGGGCGGCGCCGCACACGGCGGAGGAGACGGCGGTCAGAGCGAACGTTCGGGTGCGCATCGTGGGGGACGGCCCTTCCAGTCGACCGGAGAGACCCGTCCGGGCCCCTCCTCCGCCGGCACGGCTCACCGGCGCTCCCTCCCCCGGCGGCCGGACCGGCCGTACGCGGCGTCTGCGCGTACGGCCCGCCCGGCCGCCCCTTCTGCGAACTTCCCAGCACTCCAAGCACTCCAAGCACTCCAAGCACTCCAAGCACTCCAAGCACTCCGAGAACACCAGGAACTCGGGGAACCCGGGGAAGCCGCCTCATGGGATCGCCTCGCACGGCGGCCCCATGAGGCCGGGTCAGCTCCTGCCGCCCGGCTGCACCACCATGGCCGAGCCTCCGCCCCGCCGCACCTTTTCCGCCGCCGCGAGCCAGCGCCCGTCGGGCAGCCGCTGTACGGCGGTGGCGGCGCCGATCTCCGGGTTCTGCCGGAACGCGTGGCCGAGCGCTTCGAGCCGGCCCCGGACCGGGCTGTTCCAGAGCCCCGGCTCGATCTCGGTGGTGGCCGCGTTGCGCTGGCTGGCGCGCGGGGCGGCGAGCGCCTCGACGAGCGGCAGCCCGCGGTCGAGGTGGCCGGTCAGGGACTGCAGCACGGTGGTGATGATCGTGGCGCCGCCCGGTGAGCCGAGGGCGAGGACCGGCTTGCCGTCCTTGAGCACGATGGTCGGGGACATCGACGAGCGGGGGCGCTTGCCCGGGCCCGGCAGGTTGGGATCGTGGACGGCCGGGTTGGCCGGGGCGAAGGAGAAGTCGGTCAGCTCGTTGTTGAGGAGGAAGCCGCGCCCGGGGACGGTGATGCCGCTGCCGCCGGTCTGCTCGATGGTGAGGGTGTAGGAGACGACGTTGCCCCACCTGTCGGCCGTCGTCAGATGGGTGGTGCTCTCCCCCTCGTACGTCGTCGGCGCCGCCGTACCACCGCTCCCGCACCGGCCCGGGTTGCGCGGGTCACCCGGCGCGACCGGGCTGGTCAGCACCGCGTCGTCCCTGATCAGGCAGGCGCGCGAGGCGGCGTACCGGTCGCTCAGCAGCTCCTTGGTGGGGACGTCCTCGAAGGCCGGGTCGCCCACCCAGCGCCCCCGGTCGGCGAACGCGATGCGGCTCGCCTCGATGAGCCGGTGGAGGTAGCGGGTCTCGCTCGCCCGGGAGAGGTCGGTGGGCTCCAGCATGTTGAGCGCCTGGCCCACCGTCGTGCCGCCGGACGAGGAGGGCGCCATGCCGTAGACGTCCAGGCCCCGGTAGCCGATCCTCGTCGGGGGCTGCTGGAGGGTGCGGTAGGCAGCGAGGTCGCCCCGGGTGAGGTCGCCGGGGCGGACGGTCCGGGCGGACTTCGGGTCGACCGGCGGCCTGCGGACCGTACGGACGATGTCGTCGGCCAGCTCGCCCCGGTACAGCTCGCCCACGCCCTTGCGGCCGAGCCTCTCGTAGGTGCGGGCCAGGTCCGGGTTCTTGAACACCGAGCCGACGGCGGGCAGTTGGCCGCCCGGGAGGAACAGCCGCGCGGAGGCCGGGAAGTCGGCGAAGCGGGCCTGGTTGGCGGCCGTCTGCGAGCGGAAGGTCTCGTCCACCACGAAGCCGTCCCGCGCCAGGCGTTCGGCCGGTTTCAGCAGCGTACGGAGGGACTTGGTGCCCCACGCGTCGAGCGCCCGCTCCCAGGTGGCCGGGGTGCCCGGAGTCCCGACGGAGAGGCCGCTGGTGACGCCCTCCTCGAACGGGATGGGCTTGCCGTCCTCCAGGAAGAGGGAGGCGTCCGCACTGCGGGGCGCGGTCTCGCGGCCGTCGATGGTCCGGACGGTGCGCTTCTTCGCGTCGTAGTGGACGAAGTACCCCCCGCCCCCGATGCCCGCCGAGTACGGCTCGGTCACCCCGAGCGCGGCGGCGGTCGCCACGGCCGCGTCGACCGCGTTGCCGCCCTTGCGCAGCACCTCGATCCCGGCCGCCGAGGCGTCCCGGTCGACACTGGCCACCGCTCCCCCGTACCCCACCGCCACCGGGGACTTGGGCGGGACGGGAGCCCGGTGGGCGGGGGTCGCGGAGCCCGCGGGAGCGGCGGCCCCGAGCGAGGCGACCACGGCCAGGGCGGCCACTATCGATGTGTTCCGGCCGACGGAACGGCGCATACGAACCTCCAGTCAACGGATCTCCGCGCAGGCTAGCCCGGTGACACCCGGATCGTCAGGACCGCCTCGAACGGTTACCCGAATGACCGATAACATGCCCGGCCATGACGGACGACGTGCGCAACATCGTGCTGGGCGTGATAGCCGCCGGGATCAGTGCATCGCTGGGCTGGCTGGCCCGTACCTACCTCCTGCGGCGCAAGCTCCGCCGCAAGCAGGCGTTCTTCGGGCTGCCGGCCCACTCCGAGTGCCTGCTGGTCGTCAACCGGTACGCGGGCGCCGAGGGGGCCGTGCACCGGTACGACGTCTTCGCCCTGCTGGAGCTGTCGGCGCTGATCAAGGACTGCGGGGCCCATGCGCAGATCGTGACGCACGACGCGGCCCAGCAGGGTTTCGGGGAGCGTACGGAGTTCTGCGTGGGCGGCCCCTCGGCCAACCAGCGGATGGCGGCCCATCTGCGGACCCTGCTCCCCGGCGTACGGATCAACACCGAGCCGGAGGCCGGACCGGACAAGGTCGCCTTCCAGATCGGTTCGGAGCGCTACCGGCTGGAGCCGGGGACCTCGGAGTACGTCCTGCTCGCCCGACTGACGGGCGGTCAGGAGGCGCGCCCGGTCTTCCTGTTCTGCGGGCAGCGGGCCATCACCAACCAGGCGGCGACCCGTTATGTGACACGCCACTACGACAAGCTGCTGCGCAAGCACGGCAACAAGTCGTTCGCGCTGCTGCTGAAGGTGGTCAACTCCCAGGCGTACGGCCCCGATGTGGTGGAGGTCGTCGGCGATGTGACGCGTGCGGCGCAGGCGCCCGTACCGACGGCTCCGCCCTCCCACCGGGCCACCGACTGAACGCCCCCGGTCACGCTCAGCGCCGCAGCCGCGCCCGTCCCGCGTCCACCATCGCGTTCAGCTCGGCGATCCGCAGGGGGCGGGCCAGCAGCACCACGGTGAGCAGGAGCACGAGCGTCCCCGCTCCGGCGGCCGCCACGTCTCCCGCGCCCTCGGCCGCGCGGGCCGCCGCGTAGGCGAGCGCCCCGGCGGGCAGACAGGCGGCGATCAGCCGGAGGTGCGCGCCGAGGGTGGGTGAGCGCAGCAGCCGGCCCGTGCCGGTGGCGGAGACCCGGCGGGAGAGGACGTACGCGGTGACGGCGAAGCCGGTGCAGAAGGCCACCGTGCTCGCCGCGGCCATCCCCGTCACCGCCCAGCGGGCGGGCAGCAGCCAGAAGGCCGCGGCCGAGAGGCCCCCGTTGACGGCGGCGACCACCAGGTTGAGCAGAAAGGGGGTGCGGGTGTCGCTCATCGCGTAGAAGCCGCGCGCGAGGACGTACTGCCCGGAGAAGGCGATCAGCCCGGGGGCGAAGGCCATCATGATCCCGGCCATCACCGTGATGTCTGCGTCGGTGGTGCGGCCGTACCCGTAGACCGAGCCGATCACCCAGGGCGCGAGGACCAGGAACGCGGTGGCGGCGGGCACGATGACGGCGGCGCTGGTCCGCAGGGCGTACCCGACGTCGCGCCGCACCCCGGCGAGGTCCCCGTCGGCCGCCGCCCGGCTCATCCGGGGCATCAGCGCCGTGACGAGCGAGACCGTGATGATGCCCTGCGGGACGACCCAGAGCTGATAGGCGTAGCTGTACGCGGTGTAGCCGGCGCCGCCCGCCACGCCCTGCGCGTCCGCGAGCTGCTGGGTGGTGGTGGAGAGCCGGGTGACCACCCAGTACGCCAGTTGGTTGGTGAGGACCAGCAGCACGAGCCAGCCGGCCGAGCGCATCGGCCGGGTGAGCCCGCTGCCGCGCCAGTCGAACCGGGGCCGCCAGCGGAAGCCCGCACCGCGCAGCGCGGGGATCAGGGCGAGCGTCTGCACGGCGATCCCGGCGGTGGTGCCCCAGCCGAGGAGGTGGGCGTGCGCGTCGGAGAGGGTGCCGTCGGAGCCCGCGGCGACGGCGATGTAGAGGCCGAACACCCCGATGATCACGACGTTGTTGAGGACCGGGGTCCACATCATGGCACCGAACCGGCCGCGGGCGTTGAGGACTTGGCCGAGGAGGGTGAAGAGCCCGTAGAAGAGGATCTGCGGCAGGCAGTAGCGGGCCAGCGCGGTCGTCAGCTCCGCCTGGCGGCCGTCGTAGTCGGTGTACAGGCCGACGATCAGGGGCGCCGCCGCCACGGCGAGTGCGGTGAGGGCGAGGAGGCCGACGGTGCACAGGGTCAGCAGCCGGTCGGTGTACGCCACTCCGCCGTCGGCGTGCTCCTTGGCGGCGCGGACCAGTTCGGGGACGAAGACCGCGTTGAGCGCGCCGCCGATGAGGAGGATGTAGAGGATGTTGGGAACGGTGTTGGCGACCGTGTAGCCGTCGGCGGTCATCGCCGTGCCGAGCGCGGCGACGACGACCGCGGAGCGGACGAAGCCGGTGGCCCGGGAGACGACGGACCCGGCCGCCATGACCGCCCCGCTGCGCAGGACGGAGGCGGAGCGGGGCGCCGCCGCCGCGGGCCGGGACGCGTCAGCCGCGGCCGCCGCCTCTTCGGGCCGGGGCTTCCCGGCTCCGTCCCGCGCACCGGCCTCCCCAGGCTTTCCGGGCTTTCCGGCTCCGTCTGGCACACCGGCCTCCCGGGGCTTCCCGGCCCCGTCCCGTTCACCGCCCCCATCCGGCTTTCCGGGCCCGTCCGGTATCGCCTTCCCGTCCGGTGTCCCGGCCTCCCCCGGCTCGGCGGTCACGCCCACAGGTCTCTCCCACGTCCGAGGTTCTGGCCGACGGTGGAGGGTACTCCGCGCGGTCCGGCGCCGGTCGGGCGGGGCGTCGGCGGAACCCGGCGGGGAGAAGACGGAACCTCGCAGGGCCGAAATCGCCTCTCATCTGTCGAGTCCTGCTGCCCTGGAGGTTGTTCCGTTGAGTTCCGCACGCCCGCGCATCCGCCGCCGTACCGCCCTGACCGCCGTCCCCGCGGCGCTGCTCACCGCCTCCCTCACGGCCTGTTCGGGCGGCGGGGCGGTCGGTTCCGCCGTGCAGGCGGGTGGGGACGCCAAGGCCCCGGAGACCAGCATCTCGGTGAACCTCACCGGCGACGCGGCGGCTCCGGGTGAGCCCGTGAAGGTCACGCTGGCGCACGGGAAGCTGAAGACGGTGTCGGTGACGGCGGGCGAGGACGGGCAACTGGCCGGGAAGATATCCGCCGACGGGCGGACCTGGATATCCGAGCGGGTCGCGGCTCCGGGCACCGCGTACACGGTCGAGGCGAAGGACGCGGACGGCGGCAGCGACAAGGCGGCGTTCACGACCGCCGAGGCGGAGAAGGTGAACAAGCTGACGCTCGCGCCGGGCAAGAACACCACGGTCGGCATCGCCCAGCCGCTGTCGATCGTCTTCGACCACCCGGTGAAGAACAAGGCGGCGGTGGAGAAGGGGCTGAAGGTCTCCACCTCGAACGGCACCGAGGGCTCCTGGGGCTGGCTGCAGGACCACTCGGGCAAGGACCGCGTCGACTGGCGGCCCCAGGAGTACTGGAAGCCCGGCACGAAGGTCACGCTCAAGGCCGAGCTGAACGGCATCGACACGGGCGCGGACGGCGGCTGGTTCGTCCGCGACTACCTCACGACGTTCACCATCGGCGCGGCCCAGGTGGTCAAGGTCGACCTCGACGGACACCGCCTCGCCCTGCACCGCGACGGCAAGCAGGTCATGGACATCCCGATGTCGGCCGGTACGCCGGGCGGCAAGAAGGCCTCCTGGCGGGGCACGGCCGTCCTGATGTCGAAGGAGGGCACGATCAACATGAACTCCGAGACGGTGGGGCTCGGGGACGCCTACGACAAGATGGTCGACTTCTCGATGCGGCTGACCTGGTCGGGGATGTACGCGCACGCGGCCCCGTGGAACGCCCCCTACTTCGGCAACGCCAACCGCAGCTCGGGCTGTCTCGGGATGAGCGACGCCAACGCCTCCGCGCTCTACGAGCAGGTGCGGGTGGGCGACCCGTTCGAGATCACCGGCGCCGACGCCAAGGGCACGGTCGCCGAGGGGAACGGCTACGGGGCGTGGAACGTCTCGTGGACCGACTGGCAGGCCAAGAGCGCGCTGAGCTGACGCGCGCGCGGACCGCCGCGCCGCCCCCGGCCACCGCGGGCGGCGCACGCGCCCTCGTACCACCGCGGGCCGCGCACACGTCCCCCTACCACCGCCGGCCTGGCGCTCGTCCCCGTATCACCGCGAGACTGCTGACACCACGTCCAACAATCGTTACCTTCACGCAACACACCCGGTAGTTACCAGCGGTAAACCACCGGGGTTACCGTCGGGTCACTTTGCACTGACACGCGTGAGGAGTGACCCGTGGTACGTCCGAAACCCGCTCTGCGCACCACCGCCTCGATCACCACCGCCGCAGTCCTGCTGACCGGAGCCGCCCTGGGCGCGGCTCCGGCGGCAGCGGCCGCGCCCGTCCCCGCTTCGGCGAGCGCCTCCGCGCCGGGGCTGACGTTCCACGACATCCCCGGTTCCGGCGGCATCACGCTCAAGGGCAACGTGTTCCGGCCCGCCACCGGTCCGGCCGGGGCCAAGCACCCGCTGATCGTCTTCCCCACCAGCTGGGCCATGCCGCAGATCGAGTATCTGGCGCAGGCCCAGAAGCTCGCCGACTCCGGTTACGTGGTGGTGAGTTACACCTCGCGCGGCTTCTGGCTCTCCGGCGGGAAGATCGAGGTGGCCGGGCCCCCGGACATCGCGGACGCCTCCGCCGTCATCGACTGGGCGCTCGCCAACACCTCGGCGGACCCGGACAGGATCGGCATGGGCGGGGTGAGTTACGGGGCGGGCATCAGCCTGCTGGCCGCCGGGCACGATCCCCGGATCAAGGCGGTGGCCGCGCTGAGCGGCTGGGCCGACCTCATCGAGTCGATCTACAGCGGCCGGACCCAGCACCTCCAGGCCGCCGCCCTGCTCGGCGGGGCGGGCGTGCTCACCGGCCGTCCGAGCGACGAACTCTCGCAGACGCTCAAGGACTTCCTCGGCTCCAAGCTGGACAAGGAGCCGGAGATGGTCGCATGGGGGGCCAAGCGCTCCCCCGCCACCCACCTGGACGCGATCAACGCGAACGGCGCGGCCATCCTTATGGGCAACGCCTGGGGCGACACGATCTTCCCGCCCAACCAGTACGCCTCGTTCTACGAGAAGCTCACCGGCCCCAAGCGGCTGGAGTTCCGCCCCGGCGACCACGCCACCGCCGAACTGACCGGCCTCTTCGGTCTGCCGAACGACACCTGGACCAACACCCGCCGCTGGTTCGACCGTTATCTGAAGGACGAGCGCAACGGCATCGACAGCGAGCCGCCGGTCCAGCTCAAGTCCCGTACGGACAAGGGGTACGAGGGGTACGCCGACTGGAAGTCGGTCGGCGCGGCGGAGAACCGCATCGCGCTCGACGGGACGAAGAAGGTGTGGGCCAACGTCGATTCGGGGGCCAACGGCGGCATCACGCTGCTCTCCAACGCGCTGGACCAGTTCCTGAAGCTGCCGCCCACCGTCTCCGTACCCCTTCTGCCGCGCACCTTCGCGAGCGTGTGGCAGTCGGAGAGATACGGCTCCGAGCAGCGCGTCCGGGGCACGGCCGAGCTGCACACCACGGTCACCAGCACCAGGTCGAGCGGCACCTTCGTCGCGTATCTGTACGACGTGGGACCGCTCGGGATCGGGAAGCTGGTCAGCAACGCCCCGTACACGTTCCACGGGCAGACGCCGGGCCGGCCGTTCGCCGTCGACCTGGAGCTGTTCTCCACGGCCTACGACGTCCCGGCCGGTCACCGGCTCGCCCTGGTGATCGACACCGTCGATCCGCTGTACATCGAGCACAACCCGACCGGCGCGCAGCTGACCTTCTCCTCGCCCGCCTCGGACCCGAGTCATCTCTCGGTCCCGCTGCGCGAGAAGTGATCACCGACTGCTGCCGGGCGGGACATGCTCGGCTACTGGCCTCCCGGCAGCAGCTTCCCCGGCTCGGCCGGGGCCACCCCCACCGCCTCCGTCCTCGGATTGCGCCGTTGCCGTTTCGCCACCCAGGTGGCGAACCACGAGAGCAGCATGCACAGTCCGATGTAGATCGGAGAGATCACCATCACGACGGGGATGAAGGGAAGATCGTAGTCGAGATTCGACGCGATCAGCTTTCCCGCGTGGAGGAATTCCTCGTAGGTGATCAGATATCCCAGTGAGGTGTCCTTGAGCGCGACCACCAGCTGACTGATGATGGTCGGCAGCATCGCCCGTACCGCCTGCGGGGCGAGGACGAATGTCATGACCTGCGTCTTGCGCATCCCGAGGGCGTACGCGGCCTCCCGCTGGCCCCGGTCCACGGCGTTGATCCCGGTCCGGAAGACCTCCGCGAGGACCGAGCCGTTGTAGAGGGTCAGTCCGGCGACCAGGGCGGGCAGCGCGTGCACCTTCAGCGCCACGAAGATGAAGAAGATCATCACCAGCACCGGCATGGCCCGGAAGAACTCGACCAGCAGGGTGCAGAGCCAGCGCACCGGGCGGTGCACGGAGAGCCGGCCGACCGCGAGGACCGCGCCGAGCGCGAGCGAGAGGACAGCGGCGTAAGCGAACGCCTTGAGCGTGTTGCCGAGGCCGCGCAGCAGCAGTTCCTGAATGCCCTTGTACTCGAAGGGGCGCCACTTCTCGGCGGTGAACTGGTCGGTGTCGAAGAGGAGATAGACGATCCAGCCGACGAGCGCGAGGATCACGGCCGTCGAGGCGATCCCGTAGAGCAGATGGCGTCGGCGGGCCTGCGGGCCGGGGATGTCGTAGAGCGCGGTGGCGTTCGGGGCGGAGTGGGTCATCGTGCGACTCCCCAGCGCTTCTCCATCACGTTGAAGAGCGCACTGATGGTGAGGGTGATGATCAGATAGCCGACGGCGATCCAGACGAACGTCCAGATGATGCTGTAGCCCAGCTCGTTGAGCGTCCGGTAGGTGCCGAGCAGCTCGGTGACGCTGAACGCCCCGGCGATCGCGGAGTTCTTGGCCAGCGCGATCAGGGTCGAGCCGACGGGCGGGATCACCGAGCGGAAGGCCTGCGGCAGGACGACGGTGCCCAGCGTCTGGCCGAAGCTCATCCCGAGGCTGCGGGCAGCCTCGCCCTGGCCGGTGGGCACGGTGTTGATGCCGGAGCGCAGCACCTCGCAGATGAAGGCGGAGGTGTAGCAGCCGAGCGCCAGGACGGCGAAGAGCTGGAACGGCAGGACGAGCCCGAAGCGGGGCAGGCCGAGGAGGACCGCGAAGAAGAGCAGCGTCAGCGGGGTGTTGCGCAGCACGGTCACCCAGACCGTGCCGAGCACCCGCAGCGAGCCGACGGGCGCGACCCGGAACGAGGCCATGACGAAGCCGAGGGCGAGGGCGAGGGCCGAGGAGTAGACGGTCAGTTCGACGGTGCCGAGGAAGCCCTTGCCGTAGAGGGAGAAGTTGTCTGTCAGTACGTCCATGGGTGGGCCGTCCCCCTCAGTTCGCCGGGTAGCGGTCGATGGGCGGCGGGGTCGGCGCGGGCACTCCGGAGAGGCCCAGCGTCGCTTCGAACGCCTTCTTCCAGTTGCCGTTCTTCTCGTTCGCCTCCAGCGCGTCGTCGAGGGCGAACCGCAGCGCGTTGTCGGAGCGCGCCACACCGATGCCGTACGGCTCCTCGGAGAAGGACTTGCCGACGACCTTCATCTCGTCCGGCGCCTTGGCGGCGAAGCCGAGGAGGATGGCGTCGTCGGTGGTGACGGCATCGACCTGGTAGGTCAGCAGGTTGTCGACACAGACCGAGTACGTGTCGTACGCGACCAGGATCGCCTTGGGGTACTCCTCGGCGATGCGCTGGTAGGGGGTGGTCCCGGCGGCCGAGCAGACGGTCTTGCCCGCCAGGTCCTGGGGGCCGTTGATGTCGTCCTCGTCGGTCCGCACCAGCAGGCCCTGACCGGCCATGTAGTAGGGCCCGGCGAACCCCACGAGCTTCTTGCGCATGTCGTTGATGGTGTAGGTGCCGACGTAGTAGTCGATCTGGCCGTTCTGGAGCGCCGTCTCGCGGTTGGCGGAGGCGATGGTCCGGAAGCGGATGGTCTTCGGCTCGAAGCCGAGCGAGGCCGCCATCATCCGGGCGATCTCGATGTCGAAGCCGGAGTAGACCCCGCTGGCCGGGTCCTTCTCGCCCAGGTAGGGCTGGTCCTCCTTGGCTCCGACGATCAGGTAGCCGCGGCGCTCGGCCTTCCGCCAGGTGGCCGATTCCGGCAGCTGGAACCCCTGGTCCACCTGGTAGACGGGGAGCGCCTCGGCCTTGGGGCCCTTGACCGGCGGGCTGCCCTCCTTGCCGCAGGCGGCGGCGAGGACGGCGAGCAGGAGGCCGAGGGCGAGCGCGGTGCGGCGCCCGAGGCCGGTGCGCGGACTGGTGGTACACGACACGAGAAGCCCCCCGTCAGTGCTTGAGGATCTTGGACAGGAAGTCCTTGGCACGGTCGCTCTCCGGCGCGGTGAAGAAGTCCTCCGGGGTGCGGTCCTCGATGACGCGCCCGTCGGCCATGAAGACGACGCGGTTGGCGGCGGACCGGGCGAAGCCCATCTCGTGGGTGACCACGACCATGGTCATCCCGTCCCGGGCGAGCTGCTGCATGACCTCGAGGACCTCGTTGATCATCTCCGGGTCGAGCGCGGAGGTGGGCTCGTCGAAGAGGAGCGCCTTGGGGTCCATGGCCAGGGCGCGGGCGATGGCCACGCGCTGCTGCTGGCCGCCGGAGAGCTGGGCGGGGAACTTGTCGGCGTGGGCGGCGAGGCCGACCCGCTCCAGCAGTTCCCGCGAGCGCCGGTCGGCCTCCTCCTTCTTGCGCTTGCGGACCTTGATCTGGGCCAGGGAGACGTTGGCCAGCACGGTCTTGTGAGCGAAGAGGTTGAACGACTGGAAGACCATGCCGACTTCGGCGCGGAGCTGGGCGAGGCCCCTGCCCTCCTCGGGGAGGGGTTTTCCGTCGATCAGGATGGCGCCGGACTCGATGGCCTCCAGCCGGTTCACCGCCCGGCAGAGGGTGGATTTCCCGGAGCCGGAGGGGCCGATGACCACCACCACCTCCCCGCGGCCGACGGTGAGATGGATGTCCTGAAGTACGTGCAACTCTCCGAAGTGTTTGTTGACGTCCCTCAGTTCGATCAACGGATCGACGGCCATGCGCTGCCCTACCCACTTGTCGCTGTGTCGAGGTCAGCGCAAACTATCCATCCCAAAAAGGGACTTCGCACTCGACACGCGCCAATGGCGCATAAGGCTGTTTATCTCTCTTGAAGATGAGTTTCCGGGGACGGGGCGCACTCCGGGGGTCCGATTCTCGCCACGGAGGGTCGGCTCTCGCCCTCCGTGGGGGTCAGTTCTCGGCCGACTCCGCGTAGAGCTGCGAGAGTTCGGGGCTGCCCGACATGGCCCAGTCCAGCCCGGCGGCGACGACGTCGATCTCCCGCCCGGACTCCAGCCTCACCACGGGCTGCCCGCTCGGCCAGACGTGCCATACGGCACCCGGAACGGTGCGCACGAGCACGGTGCCCAGGTAGAGACCCGCGTCGTTGCCCAGCCAGGGCAGCTCCTCGGGGTCGTCGCGCCAGCGGGGCTGGAGCTGGTCGAGCGCGGCCAACGAAGCCGGGGTGTCGTCGAGTTCGAGCCCTTGCCGCCCCGCCCGGGCACGCAGCAGTTCGCATTCGGCGAGCAGTTCGGCCACACCGCCGGGATCAGCCTCGACGGCGGACGCGAGCGCGTGGCCCTGCGTACCACCCTGACGCTTACGCCAGTTGTCCAAGAAAGGGATGTTCATACCACTAGGGTCCCATCCTGGCCAGGTTCCGCACCACAGGGCGCGCGGGGGCCCGGGGGAAGCCGGGGCGCCCCGCCGGAAGCCGAAGAGGGCGCCGTCCTGGTGGACGGCGCCCTCACGGGGTGATCAGACGGCTCAGCCGAAGGCCTTGAAGGCCGACCAGTCCGAGGAGATGACGATCTTCGCCGGACCGTTGGTGTTCGTCTTCGACGGGTGGTAGACGCGGGTCTGGCCGTCCGCCTTGAAGCGGACCCACATGTCGGGTATCCGGTCGCCGTTCAGGTCCGGGACACCGATGACGGCGGAGATGTTCGTGTCGGCCCAGTTGTTCCCGTACAGGACGTCCCCGTCACGGGAGTTGGCGCCCGTGGTGAGCGAGACCAGGTCCACGCTGCCCGCGACCGGGCCCGGCTTGCCGTGGCGGACGTACATGTTGCCGTTCGAGCGGTTGCGCCACACCAGGTCGGGCGTACCGTCCAGGTCCACGTCGGCCACGTTGATGATCTCGCGGACACCCCAGGCGTCGGCGTTCATCCGGGTCGCCTGCTGGAAGCCGCCGCCGGTGTAGCCGCTCAGCGCCCAGAACGCGTCCCCGACCCGTACGAACAGGTCGGGAAGCTTGTCGCCAGTGATGTCCCCCACGGCCTTGATCTGGTCCCAGGTGGCCGGGTCCGGGGCGTTGGACGGCAGCCGCACCCGCAGCCGCTTGTCGACGTTGAAGCTGCCGTAGCCGTCACCCGGGTAGAGCCAGAAGCCTCCGTCGGGGGTGCGGGCGAAGAGGTCGGTGACGCCGTCGCCCGGGTAGACGTCGGAGTGCTTGCTGATCAGCGCCGTCTTGTTGGTGGCGGCGTCGTACCAGTGGCCCGGCGGGTTGAGCTTGCCGTCGGTGGTGTACGAGGCGGCCAGGGAGCCGAACAGCTCGCCGTCCACGTCCCCGACGTAGGTCCGCAGGTTGCCGGAGGAGTTGATGACCAGCAGGTCGGGCCGGCCGTCGCCCCCGGTGTCGCCGGGCCCGTCGGCGGTGTCCCGGGGCGGCACGTAGAAGACGTAGTCGGTGCGCTCACTGCGGTTGCCCACCGCGTCGAACGCGTACACGTGCAGGTAGATCGGGCCGGCGTGCGGGGGCTTGAGGTTGGTGACGGTGGCGCTCCCGGAGGTGGCCGTCACCTCCTTGGCGTTCAGCCCGTTGAAGGCGTAGCTGAACTTGGTCGCGCCGCTGGCCTTGAAGGTGGCGGAACCGGTGCCGCCGAACTTGACGGTCGCCCAGGTGGCGCCGTCGGGGGTGGCCTCCAGGAACACGTCGCTGGTGACGTCGGGGGCCGGTGGGGCGGAGGCGTCCACGGTGACGCGGCAGGGCTCCGTGCCCAGCGGGAAGTAGGTGGAGACGGCTCCGGCCGAGTCCTCGGACCGTACGTCCCACGAGTAGGTGGTCTTGTCGGCGAGACTGCTGGAGGGGATCGTCACCGACCCCTTGCCGCTGCTCAGACTGGTGACGAGGGTTCCCGCGGGGGCCGTCGTGCCGTTCTTCCAGAACCGGAAGCGCAGGCCCTTCAGGTTGCCGTCAGGGTCGGTGGCGGTCGCCGAGAGGACGAGGTTGGCCCTGGCGACGGTACGGCCGGCGCCCGGTCCGGGCACACAGGCCCCGCCCGGAGAGGTCGTGCCGCCGGTCGGCTGGTTGGGCTTGCGGTTGTAGTCGACCTCCAGCGCCGCGGACTTCGCCGAGAACTTGCGCCAGGTGTAGGAGTCCTTCTTCGACTCGTCCGGGGAGCGCATGCCGACGGTGAGCGTCGCCCAGCCCTTGTCGGCGGCCTGCTGGGCCGCGTTCCGCACGTTGTACTTCACGAACGCGTCGGAGCAGGAGGAGTTGTAGCCGTGGGCGAAGGACTGCTTGCCCTGGGAGGTGTCCCACCTCGGCTGCTTGTTCCAGGTGGTGCCCGAGGAGATGGCGCCGGTCAGCGACAGCTCGTACTCGCGCTTCGTGCACGACCAGGCATAGTTGTTGATGACCTTGAACTCGGCGCTGGAGATCTCGGCGCCCTTGAGCTTGGTGTCGTAACCCATGCGCCAGAAGGCGCGGGCGGTGCCGCCGGTGTCCTGCTCGTACCCGACGCGGGCGTCGGCCGTACCGGAGTTGAAGTTGGTGCCGTTGTAGAAGCTGGTGTTGGGGTACGGCTTGTAGGCCGTCGTCCACGCCTTCCAGCCGGGCTGGATCGTCGGGTCCAGGAAGACGGGGAACAGGACGTCCTCGTCGCTGAACAGCCCACTGGCGGAGACGTCCAGGCTCAGCCGGGCGTCACCGGTGCCGTCGCCGTCCAGACGGGTCGCCAGCGGGCTCTGCCGGGCACCCGGCTCGATGCCGACCAGGCCGGAGAGGTTCAGCACGTCCTCGGGGGTGGCCACGGTGGTACGGGGCCCGGCCTCCGGGGCCTCGGGGTCCATCCCGGCGGAGTCCCAGCCGAAGGGGGTCGGGATCGAGGTGATCTCGTCGCCGGTGGCCCGGTCCACGACCAGCACGCCGTCGGTGGTCTCGTCGTGGCGGAACACCGCCGTCTCGGAACGGAGGCCGTACGTCAGCGATGTGACGGCGTCCTGGGCCGCGGCCTCCCTCGTCTTCACGATCAGCAGCTGGCCGAAGCCGCCCTCGTCACGGGCGACGAGCAGCAGGTCCACTCCGGGCAGCACCTCGGAGTACAGGGCGCGGGGTCCGTCGAGCAGGGGCTCGGGCAGCGGTCCGGGCCAGGTGTACGCGATGGTGTGGCCGTCGAACTCCGACTCCGCGAGGACGGTCTCACCGGCCGGGGTGCGGTCGGCCAGGGCGAGCAGCGGCACCCGGGCGTACGAGCGCCCGGCCCGGTCCCCGCCCTTGCGGGCGCCGTCGGCGCTGCCGTCGGAGAAGCGCACCGGGACCGGGGCGTTGACGGGGCTGATGCTCAGCCCGTCGTCGGCCTTGCCGGTCCGCTTCAGGGTGGTGTCGATGTCCGCCCAGCGCCCCTCCGCGTTCTTCACCCGCTGCGGCAGCGCGTGGAACTCGGCGCGCCACTGCCCGCTGGGCAGCGCCCAGGTGCGGGAGGTGGCCGTGGTGGCGGTGTCGACGAGGACCTTCTTGCCGCGGCGGAGCGCCTCGGCCATGGCGGCGCTCTCGTCGCGGAGCCCCGTGGAGACGGGCTTGGCCGGCTTGGCGACGGCCGGGCCGTCCCCACCGGGTGACGGACTGTCGGTTCCGGGCTGCCACCAGGGCAGCAACGCGGCGGTAAGCGCGGCCAGCAGGAGGCCGAGGGTGCACGTCAGCCTGGTGCGCGTACGCACGAAGGGGCTGAGGAGGCGTGGCGCGGACACTGCGGGCTACTCCCGTGGGGCCGGACGGAAAAGGGATGGCAGAGACGATCCCGTTCGACGGACCGGTGGGCGGAGAGCGCCGAACGATCGCACAGGGACCGCAAGGAGTGTCCACCATGAGAAGTTCATTAATTCGTTACAGCTGTGTGGAAAGTGAGGAGAGTGATACCGGGTATCTCCGATTTTGACATCTCTTGACGGGCCGTTATGGACTCACAGGAGCGGAAGCAGGGCCATATGCCCGAACTGACAGCCCGTACGGCGATCTAGCGGATCTTGTCCTGTGTTCCAACTCACGTGCGTCCCCCCGTCGTCACCTTCCGTGATCTTGCCCAACGGTCCACCCCTGACAGAGAGTGCCCACCCATGCGCCCTTCACCGGGCGTGTGCTTTCCGGTGCTCGCGCACCTCTGTTCCATTTCCTCTGTTTCTTCACGCCCGGGTGGGAGTCGACGCGTATGCGTGCTGCAGGTCCGCTGTCCTGGCGGGGACGTGGCCGATTGGCCCTGACATCGTCAGGGCGTGCTCGGCGGCGTCGTGCCCGCATATCAGTCGTTCTCTTGATGTCGTCGACCTTGATGGTCACGAGCCTCTCCGCCGAGGCCTGGGCCGTCCCCGGCCCCGGCATGTTCCGGGAGGAGACGCAGCTCGAACTGCCGGACATCCCGGGGACCGACCCGATCGGCAAGGACGAGACCGCAGAGACCAGTCTGACCACCGCCGACGAGGTCCCGGTCGCGCCGTACGAGCCACAGGCCATCACTCCGTGGCAGGCGGACAGCGGCACCGCCGACCTGACCGGCCTGGAGCCGGGTGCCACCGTGCCCGTCGCCGACCTGCCGGTCGCCCTCGGCGTCCCCGAGGACGGCGACCCGGCCGCCCTGGCCGGACAGTGGAACGTGGCTCTCGCCGCCCCCGAGGCCTCCCAGGACGCGGGCGTCGCCGGGCTGATCATGCAGGTCACCCCGCCGGCCGGCGCCGACCCGGAGGCCGAGGTCGCGCTCAGCGTCGACACCACCGCCTTCGCCGACCTCTACGGCCCGCAGGCCGCCGACCGCTTCGGCCTCATGCTGCTGCCCGAGTGCGTGTACACCGCCTCCGGCACCGGCGACTGCGCCCCGGACGAGGGCGACGGCGGCACGGAGACGATGTCCGGGGGCACCGCTGGCTCGGACACCTTCGCGTCGCTGCCCAGCGAGGTGGAGCTGCTGTCCGCCGAGGACGCGCCCACCCGCACCACCGCCGCCAAGAACGTCCAGACCCGCCGCGTCCTGACGGGCAGCGTGCCCGTGGGCCAGCTGCTCGGTGAGAAGCGGACCCCCGCTACCGAGGCGGACGGCGCGTCCGCCCGCTCGCGCGTCGACGGAGACTCCGCCAAGGCCGACTCCTCCGTGCGCCCGGCCGCCCTGCGCGCCGCGTCCTCGTCCGGCTCGCGTGTCGTCGGCGCGCTCGACACCGGCGCCTCGGCGGCCGGTGACTACACGGCCACCCCGCTGCTCTCCTCGGGCTCCTGGTCCGCGGGCTCCTCGTCCGGTGCCTTCACCTACGGGTACCAGGTCCAGACCCCGGAGACCGGCGGCGGCCTGACACCCAAGATCAACCTCTCCTACTCCTCGCAGTCCGCCGACGGCCGCACCTCCGCCACCAACAACCAGGCGTCGTGGATCGGCGACGGCTGGGAGTACAACGCCGGCGCGATCACCCGGACCTACGCAGGCTGCACCCAGGACTCCAAGAAGCCGGGGTCCAACAACGCCACCCACCGCACCGGTGACATGTGCTGGGGCTCCGAGAACGCCACGCTGTCCCTCGGCGGCATGACCACCGAACTCGTCTGGAACGAGGCCAAGAAGACCTGGACCACCGCCAACGGTGACGGCTCCAAGGTCGAGCTGATCAAGAAGCCCGACCTCAAGAACGGCGCCAAGGACGGCGAGCACTGGGTGGTCACCACCCGCGACGGCACCCGCCACTACTTCGGCCTCCACCGGCTGCCCGGCTGGTCCGACAAGGGCACCTCCACCACCGAGGACGACGACCCGGTCACCAACTCCGTCCTGACGGTCCCGGTGTTCGGCAACCACCCCGGCGAGGACTGCTACAAGGCGGGCAACTTCGCGGGCTCCTCATGCACCCAGGCCTGGCGCTGGTCCCTCGACTACGTCGAGGACGTCCACGGCAACGCCATGTCCCTGTGGTGGGCGCGCGAGACCAACTACTACGCCAAGAACTTCAACTTCAAGGCCCCGGTCTCCTACCACCGCGGCGGCTATCTGACCCGCATCGACTACGGGCAGCGCGCCGACAGGATCTTCTCCGCTCCGGCTCCGGCCCGCGTCAACTTCACGGTCGCGGAGCGGTGCTTCAAGGAGGGCGCGCTCGACTGCACCGAAGGGAACTTCACCTCCAAGGACCCGGGGAAGTACCGCATCTGGTACGACACCCCGGCGGACCTCCGCTGTGCCGCCGGCAAGATGTGCTGGAACGCCAACCCCGCCTTCTTCTCGCGCAAGCGCCTCGACAGGATCACCACGTCGGCGCAGCGGCGCACGGACACCACCGCCCGCCAGGTGGTGGACGAGTACCAGCTCAAGCAGGACTTCCCGACGCTCAAGGCCGGTTCCAACCCGGCCCTCTGGCTGGAGTCGATCACCCGTACCGGCTACGGGCGCAACGGCACCACGGACGCGAAGGTCACCCTCAACCCGGTGCGCTTCGAGTCCAACCAGGAGGACATGCCCAGCCGCGTCATGCGGCCCAAGGACACCCGCCCCCGCTTCTCCCGGCTGCGTATCGCCCGCGTCATCAGCGAGTACGGCGGTGAGACCGTCGTCAACTACAAGCAGCCCGAAGGCGCTTGCGCGACGGGCACCGGGCTGCCGGGCAAGGGCGACACCACCGGGCTGAAGTCCAACACCCGCCTCTGCTACCCCTCCTACTGGCACCCCGACCCGGCAGTGGAGGACATCGACTGGTTCCACAAGTACGTGGTCGCCGACGTCGAGGAACTCCCCAATGTCGACGGGGCGTTCTCCACGCTGACCGCCTACGCGTACGAGAACGCCGGCTGGCGCCTGGCCGAGCAGGAGTTCACCAAGAAGTCCACCCGTACCTACTCGCAGTTCGCGGGCTTCGAGCAGGTCACCACTGTCACGGGCGCCGACGACCCCGAGATCGGCAGCAAGCGGTCCAAGGCTGTCGTCCGGTACTTCCGCGGCATGGGCGACTCCGTGTCCGTGAAGGACATCGCCGGCACCGAGATAGCCAAGGACCAGGAGCCCTTCGCCGGCCGTGTCGCGGAGGAACTGACCTACAGCAACGCCACGGACGCCGACACCAACTGGCTCACGCGTTCCGTCACTTACCCGAAGGCCACCGAACTCGCCAAGCGGGAGCGGGGTGACGGCCTCACCGCCCTGCGCGCCTGGCGCGTCACCGAGCCCAAGCAGCTCTCGTACACCAAGTCCTCGGGTACCGGCGACGACAAGCGCACCGAGCGCGTCATCGAGACCAAGACCACGTACGACGAGGAGTACGGCCTGCCCACGCAGGTCGAGTTCTCCGGTGACACCGGCAGGACCGGCGACGAGTCCTGCTCGGCGATGGAGTACCTCCACCAGGAGAAGGCCCACATCATCGGCCTGACCAAGCAGGTCAAGTCGTCCGCCACCACCTGCGCCGACGCCGACTTCGGCAACCTGGCCACCCTCAGCTCCGCCGGCCGCACCGCCTACGACAACCAGGCGTACGGTGCTGCTCTCCCCGAGTCCGCCCGTGGCCTCGCCACCCAGGTCTGGTCGCTGAAGGCGGACGGCACCGGCTTCCAGAGCGAGGGCACCACCGGCTTCGACGCCATCGGCCGTGTCGTCAGCCAGACCGACCCGGAGCTGAAGACCTCGAAGATGACCTACGACCCGCCCTCCGGGCAGGCGTTCAAGGTCACCACCGAGAACTCCCTGGGCCACAAGCAGATCGACGAGCTGGAGCCGGGCCGCGCGACCACCACCAGGTCGACCGACGCCAACGGCCACGTCAGCCAGTCGTCGTACGACCCGCTGGGCCGGCTCAAGGAGGCGTGGGGCCCCGGCCGCACCCCCTCCGCGTCGGCGGTGCCCGACTTCGCGGCGACGTACACCACCCCGGCGGGCAAGCCCCCGTACATCACGACCTCCTCGCGCGGCCATGAGAACCGCGTGGAGACCTCGGTCACGATCTTCGACGGCCTCGGCCGCGAGCGCCAGAGCCAGGAGCAGGCCACCGGTGGCGGCCGTCTGATCACGGACACCCTGTACAACAGCTCGGGCGAGGTGTGGCAGACCAACAACGCCTACTTCGCCGAGGACAAGCCCAACGGGGAGCTGTTCCCCCCGATCGCCGACACGGCCATACCCAACGCCACCCGCTACACGTACGACGGTCTCGGCCGGGTGCTGCAGGAACTCCCCCTGCTGCGCGGCGTGGAGATGCCGACCAGGGCGACCAAGTACACGTACGCCGCCGACCACTCCACGGTGATCAACCCGTCGGGCTCGGCCTCCTACCGCGTCTACTCCGACGCGCTGGGGCGTACCGCCCGGGTCGACACGTTCACCAACACCGCGCGCGACGACTACACCTCGATGCGCTACGAGTACGACGCGCGGGGCCAGTTGGCGAAGGCGGACCACTCCGCCGACCGCTCCCGCCCCTGGACGTGGACCTACGACCGCCGGGGCCGCCTGGACACGGCCACCGACCCGGACTCGGGCGCCACGGTCACCAAGTACGACAGCCGTGACCGCCCGGAAACGGTCACCAACGCCCGGGGCATCAAGACCTGGACCGAGTACGACGAACTGTCCCGGCCCTCGCAGCAGCGACTCAACGACAAGAACGGCACCCTTCTCAGCCAGTACACGTACGACGACGCCACCGGCGGCAAGGGGCTGCCCTCCTCCGTCAAGCGCTACACCGACGGTCTGCCGTACGAGCTGAAGGTCGGCGGCTTCACCTCCGACTACCAGCCCACCTCCACCACCCTGTCCCTGCCGCCGTCCATCGCGAGCACGTGGGGGGTCAGCGCCTCCTACCGCTACGACTACACGTACACGGACACCGGTCAGCTGAAGGAGGCGTCGCTGCCCGCCGCGGGCAAGCTCGCCGCGGAGAAGCTGGTCGTCCGCTACGACAAGGACGGCCTGCCGCTCTCGGTCTCCGGCAAGGACTGGTACGGCGCCGAGGCGGTCTACTCCTCCTACGGCCAGTTGCTGCGCGCCACGCTCGGCGCACAACCCAACCGGGTGTGGACGCAGGCCAATTACGACGAGGCCAGCGGCGAACTCATCGACCAGCAGGTCTACCGGGAGAAGAAGGGCGACACCTCCGTCGTCGGAGGCAACCTCGTCTCGCACCGCTCCTACTGGTACAACAACGCGGGCAGCGTCACCGCCATCCGCGAGCGCTCCCTCGGCATCGAGGAGCGGCAGTGCTTCACGTACGACCCGCTCGGCCAGCTGACGAAGGCCTGGACCGCCAAGGACCAGAACTCCTGCGCCGCGGGCCCGGCCGGTTCCGGCGGCACGTCCAACGCGACGGCGGGCACGGACGGTTCCGGCTACTGGCAGGAGTACGAGTACGACCTGCTCGGCAACCGCAAGAAGCTCACCGAGAAGGACCTGACCGGCGACACGGCGAAGGACGCCGTCACCGAGTACGCGTACGGCAAGACCGACGGCAGCCAGCCGCGCACCCTCACCAAGGTGACCAAGAAGTACGTCACCCCGCAGGGCGCCCAGGTCACCGCCGAGGCGCAGCGCCTGTACGAACTGACCGGCGAGACCAAGACCGTCACCTCCACGGCGACGGGCGACAAGCAGGAGCTCACCTGGACCTACGACGGCCAGGTCGAGCGGATCGTCGGCCAGGGCAGCGGCGGGAAGACCGAGTACGTCGGTCTCGCGGACAAGTGCCTCGACCTGCAGACGGGCGTCGCGGCGGCCGGCCAGCCGGTGCAGCTGTATCCCTGCAACGCGAGCAACGCGCAGAAGTGGCAGTTCTCGGTCACCCCCAATCAGAGCGATGCCGACCTGGGCGCGCTGCTCGTCGACCGGGCCTGGTGCCTGCGGCCTGCGGCCAACACCGCCGGTTCGGCCCTGCAGGTGCAGAAGTGTGACGGTTCGGCCGCCCAGCAGCTGAAGCGCAACGCAGCCGGACAGCTGACCCACCCGGCCTCCGGCCTGTGCGTCGCCGTCAAGGACGGAGCTACGGCCAACGGCACGCCGATCGTGCTCGCGGCCTGTTCCGCCGGCTCGGCCGCGCAGCAGTGGGAGCCGCAGAACGAGACCCGTCACATCTACGGCCCCGACGGTTCCCGTCTGCTGACGGTCCAGGGCAAGCAGGCCACCTTCCACCTGGGCGAGTCCGAGGTCACCGTCCAGAAGGGCGGAACGCTGGTCAGCACCCAGCGTTCCTACGCCTCCCCCGGCGGCTCGGTCATGCGCTACACCTACGGCACCGGCGCCGAGAACCTGGTCGCCATCGCCTCGGACCACCAGGGCAGCCCGTACGCGGAGGTCGCCTTCTCCGACACCATGTCGGTGCGGATCCGCAAGCAGGACCCCTTCGGCAACCAGCGCGGCGCGCCCACGAACACCATGCGGACGCACACCGGGTTCCTGGGTGCGACACGTGACGACTCCTCCGGCTACACGCCCCTGGGAGCCCGTCTGTACGACCCGGTCGTCGGCCGCTTCCTCTCCGCCGACCCGGTCCTGGACCTGGCCGACCCGTTGCAGTCCAACGGCTACGCCTACGCCCACAACAACCCGGTCACCCTCTCCGACCCCACGGGTCTCTCGGTGACGCTGACCGCGTCGGAGAGAGCCGCGGCCCTCTCGGGCGCCGGCCTGAGCGCCGCCCAGGTCTCCGCGGCCCAGGCGACGATGGGCAAGTCCCTGACCTCGGTGATCCTCTCCGCGGCCTGGGGTGCGCTGAAGGACTTCATCGGCATCACCGATGCCATGAACTGCTTCGGCGGTGACATGTGGGCCTGCGGAAGCCTCATCATCGGGGCGATCCCCTGGACCAAGCTGGGCAAGATCCCGTCCGTCCTGAAGGCGGTCAACCGCACGATCTCCGCCATCCAGGCCTTCCACAAGGCGAAAAAGGCGGCCCAGGTAGTCCTCGCCGCGGCGAAGGCGGCGGAGAAGAGAGCGCTCGACGCCAAGAAGGCGGCGATCGAGAAGGCCAAGAAGGCCGCGCAGGCAGCCAAGAAGAAGGCTGCCGAAAAGGCCAACACGATCAGCAACAAGGCGGTCAACCAGACAAAGAAGACCGGCAACCCGGTCCAGAAGCAGGCCCAGGCGAAGGCGGCCCCGAAGGCCTCCTCGGCCGCCAACGTCAGCAAGGGCTCAGGAGGCGGCGCCAAGGCCACGTCCAGGCCCGGCGGCTCCTCCGGCGGCTCGGCCCGCTCCAACGGCGGCTCGAGCGGAAGCGGCGGGTCCGGCAAGACCGGTGAAGGCAGCGGCGGTTCCTGCTCGATCAGCAACAGCTTCACCCCTGGCACCAAGGTCCTCATGGCCGATGGCTCAACGAAGCCGATCGAGGACGTGAAGGTCGGCGACAAGGTCAAGGCAACCGACCCCAAGACAGGCGAGACCCGGATCGAAACGGTCACCGCCGAGATCAAGGGCGAAGGACTGAAGCACCTGGTCAAGGTCACCATCGACACCGACGGCGACCGGGGTACGAAGACCGCCGAGGTCACGGCCACCGACGGACACCCGTTTTGGGTGCCCGAGTTGGGTGAGTGGATCGACGCCACCGACCTCAAGTCGGGCCAGTGGCTCCGCACCGGAGCCGGCACTCAGGTCCAGATCACTGCGGTCGAACACTGGACCAGCTCGGGCGCGACAGTCCACAACCTGACGGTCGGCAACACCCACACGTACTATGTGGTGGCGGGCGTCACGCCGGTCCTGGTTCACAATTGCGGACCTGAGGCTAGAGCAGCAGCTCAATCCGCACCCGCGGACGCCACGATGAGCGCAGCAGCTCGGTTCCGGGGTACCGATATGGTTTCCACCGGTCACTCTGGCCATTCGTCCCGCCCAGCCTATTTCGAGCCCGAGATTGATTCCGCTCTCGCGGATGGTGGGCAGATCGCCGGACGCGGAGCCGATAACTGTGCAGAGATCCGGGCCTGCAATACTCTGATCGCCGAACATGGAGCCGATTTCGAGGACCAAGTTGGACGCTCGCTACGGTTGAGCGACATCGAATTCTTGACCGTTCGCAGTGCAACGGGTGCCCCAGAAGCGGCCTGTCTATCCTGCCAGAGTGTTCTTGTCCGGCGCGGAGCGACAGATCTATCGAGGTGAGAAGGATGCGTGAATCGGAGCTAGAGGAATTCCTCAGCTCGTTTGGCTGGGAGGTGGCTGGGGTGGGTCGTGAAGCCGATGCCATCCTGACAGGCCTGGAGCGTGTCGGATTCGCCTGCCATGAGGAGGCGAGGAGCTTCTTGGGCGAATATCTCGGCCTGAAGATCGACCACCTTCCGGCCCTCGTTATCGCCGGAGAGAGGATCTCAAGCTGGACGCATTTCGATCCGTCCGCCGTGTGCACTACCCGTGATGCGGACGTGGCTCGCCGATGCGCAGACGTGGCTGGCACGGCTCTGTTTCCGATTGGAGTGGACAGCTTTCATCTGACCGTATATTCGGGAAGCGACGGAAGGCTCTATGCAGGGTTCGATTCATCGGTCTATCGATATGGGGAAAATTGCAATGCGATGTTCTCGATGATGAAAGCTGGAGTTCGTCCAATCTCATTGGGTGAGTGGACGCTTCAGTGAGAACGATGTGCCGTCGCCTTTGCTGAAATTGGGGTTCATTTGAATCTTCAACGCCCTCTTGGCTGAGGAGTCAAGAACCCTGAAAGGCATACACGAGCCCTCGTCGACAATGATGCCGATGAGGGCTCGATGCCGTTTGACGGCAGTAGTTGACGGCAACGTCAGCGGACGGGGAGCGCGCAGGACGGTGCGTCGTCGCTAGCGTCAAGCTGGTTGGCGGTCTCGGCAGTGTCGCGGAGAGTGTGGCCGAGGAGGTCGATGGCGTCGCGCTGGAGGCGGAGTCGGACATGGGCGTAGACGGTGGCCGTGACACCGATGTGGGCGTGGCCGAGGAGTTCTTTGATCACGACGAGTTCGACGCCCTGCTCCAGGAGGAGCGTTGCGGTGGAGTGCCGTAGGTCGTGGAAGCGGATGCGGCGGAGCCCGGCCCGGTCGAGGAGGGCGCGGAAGCTGCGATTGAGGTTCACGGGATCGATCGGCTCTCCTGCTGGCGTACTGAAGACGAGGCCGTTGTCCCTCCATTCCTCCGCTGCCGCCTCTCGTTCTCCTTCCTGTACCTCACGGTGTTCCTGGAATGAGTAGATGCACTCGCTGGGGAGAGCGATGCGGCGTTCGGATGCACGGGTTTTGGTGGGTAGGGCGGTCAGCCCGCCGGTCTGGGTGCGCTGGAGGGTGCGCCGGATGCTGGCAGTACCTGTCTGGAGGCCGAGGTCTTCCCACTGAAGGCCGAGGAGTTCGCCCTTGCGGAGTCCAGTGCGGAGGGCGAGTTCGTACAGCGCGAACAGGCGATTCTTACGGACAGCAGCGAGGAACTGGCGGGCCTCATCTGCCGTGAGCGGTTCGAACCGGCGGGGGCGCGGCGTACCCGTGCGGACGTTGCGGGCGACATTGCGTGTGATCTCCTCCTCGCGGACGGCGTGCTCCAAGGCGGACTTGAGCACGGAGTGGATGTACGCCAGCGTCAGCGGGGAGAGCCGCTTGGAGCAGCACGCTCCGGCGGCGCAGCAACGGGGCTGATCCCGGCCGGCATCGATGCGGCGGGCGCAGCACTGGCATGTGGTGCGGAGCTGTTTGAGCCAGGTACGGACGTCTTTGGCGGTGAGCTTGGCGAGCTTCTTCTTGCCCAGGCCGGGGACGAGGTACTGGTTGACGCACGCGGTGTAGCGGGTGTGGGTGTTCTCGCGGAGCTGGTGGACGGCGACTGCCTCCAGCCAGTACGTCAGGTACGCGCTGACGCTGCCCTGCGCGGAGGGGATAGGGACGCCGCGCTTGCTGGCGGCGATCTTCTCGGTGAGCTTGGCCAGTGCGTCTTTGCGGGTGGTGCCGTAGACGCGGAGGAGGGGACCGAGCCGGCTCACGATCCGGCCTGCGGCCGACTTCGAGATCCCGAACAGGGGAGCCATCTGCCGCAGAGTTAGGTTCGTCGGCCAGTAGGCGACGACCAGCAGAACCCTATCGAGCGGCAGACTCCATGGACGGCCTCTGCAGACCGGAGGCGGCTTCCTGAACTGCAGCACAGTGATCAGCTTCCGGAGCAGATCGAGATCGGGGCCCTGTACAGGCAGTTCGAAACGTACGCCATGGGCGCGGCAGAGTTCGTCGGTGCGCTTGAGAATCTGGTTCCTCTTCTGAGGCTGCTGCGGCCGTAGCCTGCGCGCGACCCCCAGGAGAGCAGTGCCCTAGGGTTCGGGCATGAGTGCGCAGACGTACGTATCGGAGCTGTTTTCGCTGGCCAGCCGGGTCGCCGTCGTGACTGGAGGCAGCTCCGGGATCGGGCGGGCCATCGCCGGGGCCCTCGCTCGGGCCGGGGCCAGTGTCGTTGTGGTGGCTCGGCGCGAGGCCGAGTTGGAGGCCACCGTTGGGGAGTTGGAGAGAGAGGGGTGCCGGGCTGCCTGGGTCAGTGCTGATCTGGGGACCGGTGAGGGGGTGCGGGCGGCCGCCGATGGGGTCGTTGCCGCATTCGGGGAGCCGGACATTCTTGTCAACTGTGCCGGGATCAACCTGCGGCCGCCCATGGACGGCCTCGGTGAGGACGTCTGGGACACCACCATGGCCGTGAACCTCAAGGCGCCCTTCCTGCTGGGGCAGCGGTTCGGGCCCGGGATGGCTGAGCGTGGGTACGGGCGGATCATCCATGTCAGCTCGCAGCAGGCCCACCGCGCCTTCGTGAACAGTGGGGCGTACGGGGTGTCCAAGGGCGGGCTGGAGTCCCTGGCCCGGTCTCAGGCCGAGGCGTGGTCTCCGTATGGCGTCACCGTGAACACGCTGGTGCCGGGGTTCGTGCTGACCCCGCTCAACGAGCGGCTCTCCTCCGATCCTGAGAAGGTCGCCTCGCTCGCCGCCCGTACCTTCGTCGGGCGCAACGGGCTGGCCGAGGACTTCGCGGGGGCCGCCGTGTTCCTGGCCGGGCCCTCCTCCTCGTACGTCACCGGGCAGGCGCTGTTCGTGGACGGCGGGTTCTCGTCGCACTGAGGCTGAGAACCGGGGAGTTCGCCCGTACGCCGACGCCCGGGAGTTCTCTGGTCGCCGGGGTTCGAGCGACAGCGACCGTGTGGCGGGCCCGTGTTCTACCGGAGCCCGCCGCTCCTCCCCCGAAAAAATCCTCAGGAACTCTGCTGCCAGAGCGCTGCTGCCGCCTCCTCCACCGCCGATGCGACCGCCGTCGACGTCGCCTCCTTCGTGAGGCCGAGGCCGGTCAGGGCGCCGGTGCCGGCCTCGAACTCCAGCAGGGCCAGCAGGATGTGCTCCGTGCCCACGTAGTTGTGGCCGAGCCGCAGCGCCTCGCGGAACGTCAGCTCCAGGACCTTGCGCGCGTCCGCGTCGTACGGGATCAGCTCGGGGACCTCGTCGGCGGCGCGCGGCAGCGTGGCCTCCGTCGCCGTGCGCAGCGCCTCCGGGGTCACGCCCTGGGCCGTGATGACGCGGAGCGCGATGGCCTCCGGTTCGGCCAGGAGTCCCAGGGTCAGATGGGCCGGGACGATCTCGGCGTGGCCGGCGGCCTTGGCCTCGTTGTGGGAGGCCATGACGACGTTCCGGGCCCGCTGGGTGAAGCGGCCGAAGCCCTGGCTCGCGTCCAGGTCGGACGCTTCGTCGCTCTTCTTGGTGACGAAGCGTTTCTGGGCGGCCTGGCGGGTGACCCCCATGCTGCGGCCGATGTCGGTCCAGGACGCGCCCGAGCGGCGCGCCTGGTCGACGAAGTGGCCGATGAGGTGGTCGGCCACGTCTCCGAGGTGGTCGGCGGCGATGACCGCGCCGGAGAGCTGCTCCAACGCGTCGGGGTTGGACTTCTTGATGGCCTCGATCAGGTCGTCGAGGCGCACGGACGGCGTCGCGGGAAGTGGCTGCGTCATGCGTCAACCCTAAGTTGACACCCGCAGGAGTGTCAACCTTGGGTTGCGCACGAGGCTCCGGCTCGACCGCTCCGTCAGAGGTCCAGGTCCACCACCACCGGCGCGTGGTCGGACGCGCCCTTGCCCTTCCGCTCCTCGCGGTCCACATAGCTGTCCTTGACGGCGGCCGTGAAGGCGGGGTTGCCGTACGTCAGGTCGATGCGCATGCCCTTGTTCTTGGGGAAGCGCAGCTCCCGGTAGTCCCAGAAGGTGTACGCGCGGTCGTACTTGAGGGGGCGGGGCACCACCTCGGCCAGGCCCTCCCCCTCAAGAGCCGAGAGGGCCGCGCGCTCGGCGGGCGTGACGTGGGTGGCGCCCTCGAAGAGCGCCGGGTCCCAGACGTCCTCGTCGGTCGGGGCCACGTTGAAGTCGCCCAGCACGGCGAAGGGCAGCGGGCCCGTCACCTCGGGTGCGACGGCCTTGCGGAGGGCTTCCAGCCAGGCCAGCTTGTACGTGTAGTGGTCGTGCTCCACCTCCCGGCCGTTGGGGACGTAGACCGACCAGAGGCGGACCGGGCCGCAGGTCGCGGAGATCGCGCGGGGCTCCTGGACCCCGTCGTAGTCCGGGCCGCCGGGCAGCCCGGTGACGACGTCGGTGAGGCCGACCCGGGAGAGCAGCGCGACCCCGTTCCACCGGCCGGTGGCGTTGACGGCGGACTCGTACCCCGCCTCGCGCAGGGCTTCGGCGGGGAACTGCTCGGCCGTGCACTTGGTCTCCTGGATGCACAGCACATCGGTGCCGCTGCTCTCCAGCCAGGCCAGCAGCCTCGGCAGCCGGGCGGTGATCGAATTGACGTTCCAGGTGGCGATGCGCATGGCCCCCAACCTAGCGGCTCCCACTGACAGCCGACGAAAACCCGCCGCCCGGCGACAGGACGGCGGGGAGGAGAGGGAAGGGAAGACAAGGTAGGGGAAGGTCCCGGAGGGAGCGCTGCCCGGCTCCTACAGCTCCGTGGTGCCGCCCGGGGCCAGCCTGCCGTGGTCCGCGCCGCCCAGGGCACCGATCTGGTTGTCGTAGATCGGCCGGGCCAGGTCGGTGAGCAGAGCGTCGTGCACGTCGATCGCGCGGCGCGGCTTCACCTCCCGTACGTAGTCGATGACCTCGGAGATCTTGCTCCAGGGGGCCATCACCGGGAGCAGCAGGGTGTCCACGGGCCGTTCCGGGACGGTCAGCGCGTCGCCGGGGTGGAAGACCGAACCGTCCACCAGGAAGCCGATGTTGGTGATCCGGGGGATGTCGGGGTGGATCACCGCGTGCAGTTCCCCGTGCACGGTGATGTCGAACCCGGCCGCCGAGAACGCGTCGCCGTCGCCCACCGTGTGCACCCGGCCGGGGAAGGCGGCCGAGAGCTGGTCGGCGACGCTGCGCAGGGTCCAGATCTCGGCCGCCGGGTTCGCCTCCAGGCCCGCCCGCAGCCGGGCCTCGTCGAAGTGGTCCGGGTGCTCGTGCGTGACGAGCAGGACGTCGGCGCCGAGGGCCGCGTCGTCCTCGGAGAAGCCGCCCGGGTCGATGACCAGGACGCGCCCCTCCTTCTCGATCCGCACGCAGGAGTGGGTCTTCTTGGTGAGCGTGAGTGGCTGAGGCGATGCGTTCATGGGTCCATCCTGCTACGCGGGCGGGGTGGTTTCCTCCTGGATCACGGACCGCGCGATCGAGAAGGCCGCGCCCGCCGCCGGAATGCCGCAGTAGACGGCGGTCTGGAGCAGAACTTCCTTGATCTCGGCGGGTGTCAGACCGTTGCGCAGGGCGGCGCGGGTGTGCGCGGCCAGGCCCTCCAGGTGGCCGGAGGCGACGAGCGCGGTGAGCGTGACGCAGCTGCGGGTCCGGCGGTCGAGCCCGTCCCGGCTCCAGGCCTCGCCCCACTCGTACCGGGTGACCAGCTCCTGGAAGTCCTCGGTGAACGCGTCGGTGGCGGCCGTCACCGCGTCGACGTGGGCGTCCCCCAGGACCTCGCGGCGCATCGCGGTGCCGCGTTCGTGGCGGCTGTCCGGCTGCGGGCCCGCGGCCTCGGGCGCCGGGGCGATCTCGGCGACGGGTGCCACGGGCACGAAGGGTGCGGGCGTGGCCGGGCCGGGGGCCGGCGAAGGTACGGAGGCCGTGGTGGGCGCGTCCTGCCAGGCGGTGGAGAAGTGGGTCAGCAGCAGGTCGCTCACGGCGGCGGGCTGCTCGACCGGGGCCAGGTGGGAGGCGCCGGGGACCAGCGCGAGACGGGCGTCGGGAATCCCCGCGACCAGGGTGCGCGCCTCGGCGGGTCCGGTGACCTGGTCCTCCGCGCCGACCAGGACGAGGGTCGGTACGCCGATCCGGCCCAGGTGGTCGCGGATGTCGAAGGCGGCCAGCGCCTCGCAGGCGGCGATGTAGCAGCCGGGGTCGGTGGTGCGGACCATCTGTACGGCCCACTCGACGATCGCGGGCTGCGAGGCGGCGAAGCCTGGGGTGAACCAGCGTTCCGGGGCGGTGCGGGCCATCGGCTCCAGGCCGTTGGTGCGGACGATCACCCCGCGCTGGCGGAACTCGTCGGCCGTGCCGAACCGGGGCGAGGAGGCCACCAGCGCGAGCGAGGCCACCCGGTGCGGGTGGCGCAGGGCCAGGTCCGTCCCGACGGCCCCGGCGATCGAGCAGCCCAGGTAGCCGAAGCGCTGCACGCCCAGCCCGTCCAGGGTCGCGATCAGCCGGTCCGCCAGCTCGGCCACGGAGGACGCCGGCCGGGCGGGGGCGCCCCCGTGTCCGGGCAGGTCGTAGCGGAAGACTCTCCAGTGCTGGGCCAGCTCGGGTATCTGGCGGTCCCACATGTGCCAGGTCGTCCCCAGGGAGGGGCCGATCACCAGTACGGGAGCGTCTTCCGGTCCGTCGAAGCGGTATTGCAGGGTCTCAGTCGCCATCTCACTCACCCTGCCCACGCTCCCATATCCGGCGGGGGCACCGGTCGCCGGGGGAAGCCGGCGACCGGCAGGCCGACGTCAGGGGCGGCGCAGAGGGCGGCGTCAGGGCGTCGCCGCCGAGACGACATAGACGACAGGGCTGGCCGGGTCGGTCATATTGACCGTGATGGTCTGGGTGGGGCGCGGCTTCTCGTTGCGGTGCGTGATGCTCGCCCAGTCCTCGTTCGGACCGAAGTACCAGCCGGTGATGTTGATGTCCCGGGCGTTGATGTTGACGGCGCCGGGCTCCAGGGCCGCGCGGCCGGTGCCGATTCCGGTCAGGAACCGGTCGAGCCCGCCGGAGGTGGTCCGGAACGTCACGTACATCCGGCTGGCTTTCCAGTTGTTCGTCTCGTAGTACTGGATGCCGACCGCGTTGCCGGGCACCGGGATCTCGAAGATCCTGCGCTGCATCTTGGAGGGCCAGCCGTCGCGGAGCCCGTCCGCGGCGGCCGCGGCTTCCTTGTCCTTGCCCGAGCGGCGGCTCTGGCCCGCCGAGATCAGCAGATAGCCGGCCGGGATGCCGATCAGCAGCACGATGATCGTGGCGGTGATGAACCGGCGCCGGAAGACCCGCCGACGGCTCTCGGGGGGCTTTCCCTCACCGCCGCCCGGCCCGTCGGACAGGGGCGACGGCACCACGGGGTGGTCGGCTGCGATCATGATCAGGTGGTCCCTCGTGCTGCGGAGCGGGGTTCGCGTGCGGGTCGGGGTCGGGGGCTGGTTCCCGTACGCCGGGGGGTGTCTTCCCTACCGGGCGACTTCGAGCGTACGGAATCCGGGGCCGCTCCCCCTGACGGACGGGGTACGGAGGCGGAGACGCCGGACGCCCGGTCGTGGTTCTGCGGTGGGGCTGCGGGGTTCCGCGGTGGCTGTCGCTGCTGTCCTCCGCCGTGGCTGTGGGGGGTGCGGTTCAGTCGGCCGTCCGGGTCGAGCGGGTGTTGCGGATGGTGCTCGCCGCCTGGTCGTAGATCTGGGCGTACCGCTCGTACCGCTCGACACGGCGCCGGTTGGCCCGGCGGAAGCGGCGGGCGACCAGCCGGGCGAGGTCCGCGGCGCCGACCATACCGGCTTCGGGGCCCAGCTGGGCCTTGGTGATCTTCGCCTCGGGGCGGTAGCCGCGGCCGGTGAGGTGGCGCTTGAAGGCGTCCCGGGCGGGGTTGATCAGGAGGTCGTCGGCGGCGCTGACCCCGCCTCCGATGACGAAGCAGGACGGGTCGAGCGCGGCGGCGAGGTTGGCGATGCCGACGCCGAGCCACTGGCCGATGTCCTGGAGGAGTTCGATGCACATCGCATCGCCCTCGCGGGCCAGTTCGGTGATGAGGGGGCCGCTGATGTCGGAGACGTTCCCCTTCACCCGGTCCAGCAGATAGTGCGCGACCGGGGAGTCGGCGGCTGCCAGCTCCTTGGCCTCGCGGACGAGGGCGTTGCCGGAGCTGTACTGCTCCCAGCAGCCCCGGTTGCCGCAGGGGCAGCGGTGGCCCGAGGGCACGACCTGCATGTGGCCGAACTCACCGGCGACCCCGTACTTGCCGCGCTTGACCTGGCCGTCCTCCAGGATCGCGCCGCCGATCCCCGTACCGAGCGTGATCATGACGAGGTGGTCCTCGCCGCGCCCGGCTCCGAAGCGCCACTCCGCCCAGGCGGCCGTGTTGGCGTCGTTGTCGACCATGACGGGGACGACGAGACGGGAGGCGATGGCGTCGCGCAGCGGTTCGTCGCGCCAGGCGAGGTGGGGGGCGAAGAGGACCTTGGAGCGGTCCGCGTCGACCCAGCCGGCCGCGCCGATGCCGACCGCGTGGACGTCGTGGCGGTCGGAGAGGTCCAGGACCAGTTCGACGATGGTGTCCTCGACGACCTTGGGGCTCTTGGACTTGTCGGGGGTCTCGGTGCGGACCTTCTCCAGGATGTTGCCGTCGGCGTCGACGACGCCCGCCATCACCTTCGTACCGCCGATGTCGATCCCGACCGTGGGGACGCGGGGGGCGGAGAGGTGCGAGCGGCGTTCCTTGGTGCCGACGGTCTTGAGGACGGTGGCGCGGGCGGAGCCGCGGTGTGCGAAGTCGCGGTACGTGCTCATCGTCCCTGCGGGGTCTGGGGGGCCGGCCGGCTCTCGCGCCCGGCGGCGGACGGCGCCCGCCGGGCTCGATTCTGCCACTGCCCGACCCCGGGAGGGCTCGCCCGGGGTCGGCCGCGCCGGGGCGGGTCGCCGGTCAGGAGCCTTCCTCGGTGGCGGCGGAGGTGCCCGGGAGGGTGGGGGCCGGGGTCCGCTCCAGTTCGTGGCTCAGCTCCTCCAGCTCGCTGCCGCCCGCCATCTGCCGGGTCAGCTCGTCGAGCGTGATGTCGTCCTTGGTGTGGCTGCCGGACATCACCCCGCGCTTCAGGAGGACGAACCGGTCACCGACGAGGTGGGCGTGGTGCGGGTTGTGCGTGATGAGGACCACGCCGAGCCCGGCGTCCCGGGCGGCGGCGACGTACTTGAGGACGACGCCCGACTGCTTGACGCCGAGGGCGGCGGTCGGCTCGTCGAGGACGAGGACCTTGGCGCCGAAGTAGACAGCGCGGGCGATGGCCACGCACTGGCGCTCACCGCCGGAGAGCGTGCCGATGGGCTGGTCGACGTCGCGCAGGTCGATGCCCATGCGGAGCAGTTCCGTACGGGTCGTCTCGCGCATCTTCCTCACGTCGAGCCGCCTGAAGGGGCCGACGCCGGTGGTGGGCTCGGAGCCGAGGAAGAAGTTCCGCCAGACCGGCATGAGCGGGACGACGGCGAGGTCCTGGTAGACGGTGGCGATGCCCCGGTCCAGGGCGTCGCGCGGGTTGGCGAGCACGGTCTCCTCACCGTCGATCAGGAACCGTCCGGCGTCGTGCCGGTGCAGCCCCGCGATGATCTTGATGAGGGTGGACTTCCCGGCGCCGTTGTCACCGAGGACGCAGGTGATCCCGCCCGCGTGGACCTCCAGGGAGACGTGTTCCAGGGCCTTGATGTTGCCGTAGAACTTGGACACGTCGTCCAGCTCGACCAGGGGGCCCGCGCTCTTCTCGGACGTGGCCGTCATGTCGTCGCCTCCGCGCGCTTGCGCACCCACGCGTTGAGCAGGGTGGCCAGGAGCAGCATCGCCCCCAGGAAGAACTTGAACCAGTCCGGGTTCCACTCGGCGTACACGATGCCCTTGCTGGTCATGCCGAAGATGAAGGCACCGACCGCCGAGCCGATCGCGGAGCCGTAGCCTCCGGTGATCAGGCAGCCGCCGATGACGGCCGCGATGATGTACGTCAGCTCGTTGCCGACGCCCTCGCCGGACTGGACGACGTCGTAGCTGAAGAGCAGGTGCTGTCCGGAGATCCAGGCGGCGAAGGCGACGCCGAGGTAGAGCCCGATCTTCGTACGGATGACGGGGACGCCGACCGCGCGGGCGGCGTCGGCCGCACCGCCGACGGCGAAGATCCAGTTGCCGAAGCGGGTCCGGAGCAGGATCCAGGTGGCGAGCGCGACGAGCGCGATCCACCAGAGGATCGTCACCTTGAACTCGACGCCGCCGATGGTCAGGGTGGAGGCGAACAGGGCGTGGGCCGAGTCGAAGCCCTCCATGTCCCCGATGGCCTTGGTGGAGACCGTGCCGCTGATCAGCTTGGTGAAGCCGAGGTTGAGGCCGGTGAGCATCAGGAACGTGCCGAGCGTGATGATGAAGCTGGGCAGCTTGGTACGGGTCAGCATGAACCCGTTGAACGCGCCGATGGCGAGCGTGACCAGCAGCGACACCAGGACGCCGACCCAGACGTTGGCCGTCATCTGGTAGCTGAACATCGAGGAGATCAGCGCGGAGCTGGTCACCAGGACCCCGGCGGAGAGGTCGAACTCGCCGCCGATCATCAGCAGGGCGACCGGCGCGGCCATGATGCCGAGGACCGAGGCCGCGTACAGCACGGTGCCGAGGCTGGAGGCCTGGAGGAAGCTGTCCGCGACGATCGAGAAGAAGACGAAGACGGCCACCGCGCCGACGACCGAGCCCAGCTCGGGGCGGCCGAGCAGCTTGCGCAGCGGCGAGGTGTGGACGAGGCGCTCGTCGAGCTGCGCGGGCTTCTCCGGGGCGGCGGTGGAGCCGCTCATCGGGTGCCCCGCTTGGTGTAGTCGGCCAGGGCGTCGGCGTCGGCGGCCGTGATGATCTGCGGGCCGGTGAGGACGGGCTGGCCGCCGCCGAGGACGTTGCGGTTGTAGCGGTAGAGCCAGAGCAGGTCGACGGCCTGGTACCCCTGGAGGTAGGGCTGCTGGTCGACGGCGAAGCCCAGCTTCTCGGACTGGAGGCCGCCGGCGACCTTGGCGTTCAGGTCGAAGGTGTTGATCTCGGCCTTGCTGCCCGCCGTCTGCTTGGCCTGGACGGCGGCGTCCGCGAAGGGGGCGCCGAGGGTGACGACCGCGTCGATGCTCTTGTCGGACTGGAGCTTGGCCTCGATGGACGCGGTGACGTCGGGCATGTTGGTGCCGTCGACGTACAGGTTCTGCATCGTGCCGTCGAAGGTCTTCTTCGCCCCGGCGCAGCGCTGCTCGTGGCCCACGTTGCCCTGCTCGTGCAGGACGCAGAGCGCCTTCTTGCGGCCGCGTTCGTTCAGCTCGTCGCCGACGGCCTCACCGGCGATCGTCTCGTCCTGGCCGATGTGGGTGAGCGCCCCGAACTCCTTGGACTCGGCGGAGCCGGAGTTCACGGTGACGACCGGGATGCCCGCCTTGACGGCCTTGGCGACCACGGCCTTCATGGCGTCCGGCTTGGCCAGCGAGACGATCAGCCCGTCGACCTTCTTGTCGATCGCGGTCTGGACGAGCTGGGCCTGCTGGTTGCCCTCGTCGTTGTGCGAGTAGAGGAAGTTGATGTTGTCCTTGACGGCCGCCTGCTCGGCGCCCTTCTGGACGATGTCCCAGAAGGTGTCGCCGTCGCCCGAGTGGGTGACCATGGCGAAGGTCCAGCGGGGCGTGTTCACCGCGGCCCGCCCCTCGGCGGCCGCGGCGGCGCGCTCTTCCGCCCGCTTGCCGCCGGTGCTGCTGCATCCCGCGGCTGCCAGCGCCACTGCCAGGACGGCGCCCAGCGCGCGTACCCCTGTCCGAACCCTTGCCACGCCGTGCCCTTCTTCTGTTTCTTCCGCTGCTCGTCGCTGTGCGCTTGACCGGGCCGGGGAGCGTACGGCTCCGGGCCGGCTGCCCAGTATCCCCGAGCGGCTGCCGGGCGCGCCCGGCGCCCCGGCCCGTGCGGGGTGCGCCCACCCCAGCCCGTCAGGCGTTCGAGGACGGAACCGTCGCCGTGGGGGGCGGTCGCTCTCGGGGGACCCGTGCCTCAGGATCCTCTGCCCGCGGGCCCACCGGCGCAAGGGTTCCGTCCTCGAACGCCGGACGGGCTCGATTTTCCCGGGCGCATGATGGAACGGCGCCGGACGGGCTGGATGTGCCCCCGGGACGGGATGAGTCGACGCCGGGCGGGCTGAATCAGCGCGACAGGAGCTGGAAGGTGAACGTGTAGCGCGAGGCCCGGTAGACGTGGGACGCGAACTCCACCGCGCGGCCCGTGTCGTCGTACGTCGTGCGCTCCATCGTCAGCAGCGGCGCGCCCGGTTCCTCCGCGAGGGCCCGGGCCTCCCCCGCCGTCGCGGCCCGTGCGCCGACCGACTGGCGGGCGCTGTGCAGGGTGATGCCCGAGGCCCGCATCAGCCGGTAGAGGCCGGTGGACTCCAGCTCCGGGGCCCGGAGGCCGAGCAGGTCCGGGGGGAGGTGGTTGCGCAGGAGGGCCATCGGCTCGTCGTGGGCGTAGCGCAGCCGCTCGACGAGGTGGACCTCCGTGCCCTCGGGGAGGCCGAGCGCGGCGGCGATCTCGGCGGTGGCCGGTTCCGTGGTGGCGCGCAGGACCTTGGTGGCGGGGCGCTGGCCGGCCGCCTCCAGGTCGTCGTAGAGCGAACTCAGCTCCAGTGGGCGGCGGACCCGGCTCTGCACGACCTGGGTGCCGACGCCCCGGCGGCGGACCATCAGCCCCTTGTCGACGAGCGACTGGATGGCCTGGCGGACCGTGGGGCGGGAGAGGCCGAGGCGGTGGGCGAGGTCGATCTCGTTGCCGAGCAGCGTGCCGGGGGGCAGCCGGCCCTGTTCGACGGCGGCCTCCAGTTGCTGCGCGAGCTGGAAGTAGAGCGGCACCGGGCTGGTGCGGTCCACGCTCAGCGGCAGGGGCTGCGGCTGATCGGCTCCTTGTGCGGTCACGGGCCGAGCCTAGTTCGATTGTCCGGACAAAGCCATGGCCGAGCATTTGTCCGGACAAATGCTTGACAGGATGACCGGACCGCCGTCACCTTGGGGCCATGCGCATCGGACTCATCGGAACGGGACGTATCGGCACCTTCCACGCGGAGGTGCTGAGCCGTCACCCGGCCGTGGGCTCGCTCCTGGTGGCGGACGCGGATCCGGAGCGCGCCGCCGCTGCGGCCACCCGGACCGGGGCCACCGCCGTCACCGTGGACGCGATGTTCACCGGCGGAGGCCTCCCGGACGCGCTGGTGATCTGTTCCGCGACCGCCGCCCACGCCCCGCTCATCGCCCGCGCCGCCCGGGCCGGGCTGCCCGCGTTCTGCGAGAAGCCGATCGCCCTGGACCTGCCCGGCACGCTCGGCGCCCTCGCGGAGGTCGAGGCGGCGGGCAGCGTCCTCCAGCTGGGGTTCATGCGCCGCTTCGACGCGGGGTACGCGGAGGCGAGGGCGGCGGTACGGGAGGGGCGGCTCGGGCGGCTGCACACCGTGCGGGCCGCCACCTCCGACCCCGCTCCCCCGCCCGCCGCCTATCTCCCGCTCTCCGGCGGGCTCTACCGGGACTGCCTGGTCCACGACTTCGACATCCTGCGGTGGGTGACGGGCCGCGAGGTGCGCGAGGTGTACGCCACCGGGTCGGACGCCGGGCCCGCGATGTTCCGGGAGGCGGGGGACGTGGACACCGCCGCCGTCCTGCTCACCCTGGACGACGGCACCCTCGCCACGGCCACCGCGACCCGCTGCAACGGGGCCGGCTACGACGTCCGCATGGAGCTGGCCGGGGAGCTGGACCAGCTGGCCGTCGGTCTCGACGACCGTACGCCGCTGACCTCGGCCGAGCCGGACGGCCCGGGCGCTCCGCCGAAGCCGTGGCCGGGGTTCCTGGAGCGGTTCGCCCCGGCGTACGAGGCGGAGCTGGACGCCTTCCTCAGGGTGGTCCGGGGCGAGCTGGCCAACCCGTGCGACGGGCGGGAGGCCCTGCACGCGCTGCGGATCGCCGAGGCCTGCGAGGTCTCCCGCCGCGAACGCCGCCCGGTGGCGATGACGGAGATCCCGGGCGGCTGAGGCCTCTTGCCCCCTGCCGGGTCACCGGCAGGCTCGGGGGGGGCCTGCTCACCGGCAGGCTCGGCGGGCCGGGTCCCGGTCGCCGCCTCGTCGGCGGTGTGGACCGGCGTGTTCGGCGGATCGTCGCCCTACCAGCGCACCGGCAGCCGGCGGACCCCGCGCATCAGCAGACCGGGCAGCCACTCCGGCTCGCCGCCCGCCGGGTCGCGGGCCAGCTCCGGGCAGCGCTCCAGCAGCGCACCGATGGCGATCTTGGCCTCCATGCGGGCGAGCGGGGCGCCCAGGCAGTAGTGCGCCCCGTGGCCGAAGGCCAGATGGCCCTGGGGTGCGCGGCGGATGTCGAAGGTGTCCGGGTCCGTGAACTTCTCCGGGTCCCGGCCGCCCGAGGCGAGGGCGACGAGCACGGGTTCGTCGTACGGGATCACGGTGGAGCCGACGGTGACCTCCTCCCGGGTGAAGCGGAAGGTGGCGGTCTCCACCGGGCCGTCGTACCGCAGCATCTCCTCCACCGCCCCCTCCAGCAGTCCGGGATCGGCGCGGAGCAGGGCGAGCTGGTCCGGGTGGTCGAGCAGGGCCCGTACCCCGTTGGAGATCAGGTTGACGGTGGTCTCGTGACCGGCGACGAGCAACACGAAGGCCATGCCCACCAGTTCCTCGCCCGACAGCCCGTCGCCGCCCTCGTCGCGGGTCCTGATCAGGGCGCTCATCAGGTCGTCACCGGGCGAACTCCGCTTCTCCCGGATGAGTTGGACGAGGTAGTCGCTCATCGCGCCGACCGGGTCGGCCGACTCCCGCTGGGCCGGGGTGGGGGTGACGATGGCGCTGGACAGCGCGCGGAAGGCGTCCCGGTCGATGTCGGGGACGCCGAGCAGTTCGCAGATGACGGTCATCGGCAGGGGGAAGGCGAGCGCGTCGACCAGGTCGGCGGAGCCGGCCGGGACCATCGCGTCGAGCAGTCCGGTGGTGATCTCGGTGACCCGGGGGCGCAGCGCCTCGATGCGGCGGGGGGTGAACTCGCGGGCGACGAGCCGCCGTAGCCGGGTGTGGTGCGGGGCGTCCAGCTCCAGCATGTTGGAGCTGATCGGGTTGACCTCGTCGGCCCACCGCCCGCTGGCGCGCCAGTCCTTGCCGAACCGCTGGTCGGCGAGGGCCGCGCGGGCCTCCTCGTACCCGACGATGAGCCAGATCCGCTCCATCTGCTCGGTGCGGACCGTGTGCACCGGACCCTCGGCGCGCAGCTTCGCGTAGTACGGGTAGGGGTTCGCCGTGAAATCCGGCAGTTCCCGCAGATCGAGCATGGTCATCGTCGGTCAGCCCCCTCTTCCGGTCCGGTCGGCCCGGCACCTCCCGGTCCCCTCAGCGTAGGCCGCCGTCCTCCTCGCCGTCGCCGTCGAGCAGTCCGGCATCGTGGACCAACAGGGCGATCTGGACCCGGTTGTTGAGGTCGAGTCTGGCGAGAATGCGCGAGACCTGGGTCTTGACGGTGGCGACGCTGAGATAGAGCTCGCGCGCGATCTCGGCGTTGGAATGCCCCCGCCCGACGGCGACCGCCACCTCCCGCTCCCGCTCGGCCAGTTCCGCGTACCGCCTGCGCGCCCGCTCCTTCCGGGAGGTGCGCTCGTCCTGCGCGGCACCCGCCGCCCGGTCCATGAGCTGTCGGGTGACGGCGGGCGAGAGCACCGGGTCCCCGGCGGCGACCCGGCGGACGGAGTCGACGATCTCGGCGGGCGGGGTGTCTTTCAGGACAAAGCCCGCCGCTCCGGCGCGGATGGCCCGCAGGACCTGTTCGTCGGCGTGGAAGGTGGTGAGGACGACGACTTCGGGCGCGTCGGGGCGGCGGCGCAGCTCCTCGGTCGCGGTGAGCCCGTCCACGCCGGGCATCCGGATGTCCATCAGGACGACGTCGGGGCGCAGCCGTTCGACGAGGGCGGCGACCTCGCTGCCGTCCGTGCCCTCCCCCACGATGTCGATGCCCTCGGCCCCGCCGAGCATCAGGGTGAGCCCGGCCCGCACGAGCGGGTCGTCGTCGACGACGAGCAGCCGGACGGGCGGGGTGCCGGGAGGCGGCGCGGAGGCGGGGGACGGTGGTGGCGGGGTGTTCATGACAGCCACCGTAACCAGCGGACCGCACGCCACCGACGCCCCGCCCCGCAGGGCCGGCCCCGGCTCCCCCGGAGAGGCCGGAGACCCCGGAGGGGCGAGAGCTGGGGGCCGTACGGGAGCGGCACCCGGCCCCGGCGGCTGCGGCGGGCCGCGTGGTGGGGACCGTACGGGAGTGCCCGGCGCCGGCTGCCCCACCGCGGGCCGCTCCGTCGGCACCGGCCCCGCCGCTCGCCCCGTCCACCGCCACCGGCCGCGGTCCCGGCGGTCGTGGCGCGCCTCACCCCGCCGGCCACGGCAGCCGGGCCCGGACCAGGAAGCCGCCGTCCGGTGCGGGGCCGTGCTCCAGGCTGCCTCCGGCGAGGGTGGCGCGTTCGGTGAGGCCGATGAGGCCCTGGCCGGAGCCGGGTACCCGTTCGAAGGGTTCGGTGGGGGCCGGGTTCGCCACTTCCACGGTGAGCCCGTCGCCGGGGCCGCCGGTCACGGTGACGGTGACCTCGGCCCCCGGGGCGTGTTTACGGGCGTTGGTCAGGCACTCCTGGGCGATGCGGTACACCGTGCGGCCGGTGGCGGCGGGGGCCTCGCCCGGGGCGGCGACGCGCTGGTCGAGGGTGACGTCCATGCCCGCCTGCCGGGACTCCTCGATCAGCGCGTCCAGGGTGGTGAGGGTGGGCTGCGGGCGCTCGCCCTCGCCGCTCTCCCCGGGGCCGCGCAGCACGCCGATGATCTCCCGCAGGTCCTGGAGCGCCTCGTGGGAGCTGTCCCGGATGACCCCGGCGGCCCGGGCGATCTCCGCGGTGGGGGCGTCGGGCCGGAATTCGAGGGCTCCGGCGTGGACGCTGAGGAGGGTGAGCCGGTGGGCGAGGACGTCGTGCATCTCGCGGGCGATGGCCTCCCGGGCCAGCCGCTGGGCCCGCTCCGCGCGGAGCTCCGCCTCGGCCTCGGCGCGGCGGGCCCGTTCGCGGAGCGAGAGGACGAGCTGGCGCCGGGACCGTACGCCCATGCCCCAGCTGAGCGCCAGGAGCACCAGCAGCACCCCGAAGAGGACGGAGACGAGGTATCCGGTCTGCGGGTCGGGGCGCACGAGCGGCTGGAGGGGCACCGTGGCCAGCGCCGCCGCGCCGACGATCGCCGTCGGCTTGAGCGGGCGGTGGACGGCCAGGCTGAACAGGGCGACCAGCAGGGCGCCGACGGCGACGGGCTCGACGACGGCGACGGCGGTCAGGGCCACGGCCAGCCCGACGGGCCAGCGCCGCCGGAGCCAGAGCGCGCAGCAGGCCGCCGCGCCGGCCACGGAGTCCACGAACACCACCACGTCGGCCGTGGACTCGTCGGCTTCGATCACGGAGACGGCGACCATGCCGATGAAGGCCGCGCAGAGGAAGGCCGTGATGTCGACGACCCAGTCGCGTACGGTCCGCCGCCTGCGGGCCCGGTCGCCGGGCAGCTCGGGGTCGGCCATCGCCGAAGGGAGCAGCCAGCGGTACTCGGTGCGGGTCATGTCGACAAAGTTACGCAGCCCGGCGGCCGGAACGCGTCCCGCGCGGCGAGGGAGCGACCAAAGTCGTGCGGCCCGCTACTTTCGTCGCGGCGATGGGGCCGGGCGGCCGAAGCGGCGGGGACGGGGCGGGCGCGAGGCTCGGTCCATGAAGAAACTCATCGAGGCGGTCGGGCTCATCATCCTGCTGCAGGGCGTCGGGGGGCTGGTCCACGAGTGGACGGGGTGGCTGCGGCTGTGGACGTTGGCCCGGCACATGGACCTCTTCGGTGACCGGGCGCTGTTCGTCAGCGTCGTGCTGATCGTGACGGGGTTCGCGATCATGATCGCGCCGGGCGCGGTCCGGAAGAAGTCCTGACCGCGACGGACGCGATCGGGAGAGAGCCCGGCACCTGGCGCGCACGGTCAGGACGGAGCGGGGCTTGCGCCCGGGGTCCCGGACCGGTCCGCCTCGTCCACGCTGCGCCGCCCCCACGCGGTGCCCGCCAGGACGAGGACGGCACCCGCCACCCCCAGGACGCCGAGCCGTTCGCCGCCGAGGCCGATCCCGACGGCGGCGGCCCAGAGCGGTTCCGTACCGAGCAGGAGGCTGACCCGGGACGGCGAGGTGCGGCGAACGGACCACATCTGCACGAAGAACGCGAAGAGCGTGCAGAACACGGAGAGGAAGACCAGCCCGGCCCACTCCCGGGGCCCGAAGTCCGCCGCCACGCTCCACGGCGACGCGCCCGTTCCCGGGAGGGCGACCAGGACGGCGAAGACGGCGACCGCGCTGCCGAGCTGGACGGTGGTCAGGGAGAGCGAGTCGGCCGACCGGACCGCCTTGATCCGGGCCATCGCCAGGACGTGGACCGTACGGGCGAGGGCGGCGAGCAGCATCAGCAGGTCACCGGCCGAGGGGCTGGTGAAGCCGCCGCCCTGGGTGAGGAGGACCACTCCGGCGACGGAGAGGCCTGCGGCGGCGACGAAGGAGGCCGGGGGCCGGACGCGGGTCACGGCCGCCTCGGCGAGCGGCGTGAAGATCATGGTGAGGCTGATGATCAGCCCGGCGTTGGTGGCCGAGGTGTGGACCACCCCGTACGTCTCCAGCAGGAAGATCCCGCTGAGCACCAGCCCCAGCAGCACGGCCCCGCGCAACTGCGCCCCCGTCAGCGCCCGCAGCCTGCGCCACCCGGCCACCACCAGGACGGGCAGCACGATCGAGAAGCGCAGGACGAGGACGGCGATCACGGTGTGGGTGGTGGTGATGCCCTTGGCCGCGAGATAGCTGGCGCCCCAGACGGCGGCGACCGCCAGCACGGGCAGATCGGTGAGCCAGGCCCGGCGGGACGGGACGAGGGCGGGGAGGGGCGCGACGGCAGCGGACACCTTCGGTGCTCCTGGTTCTCCACGGAGGGACACATGGTGGAGACCTCACCGGCTCACACGTGGAACGATCACGCTACGCGCCGGGCGCGCCGGAAAGGAACACCTGTCTCACGGGCCGGATCCCGCCCGGCCCGCCCGCCGGTATCGCCGGTGGTCAGAGGCGGGGCGCGCCGGTGGCCGGGGCGGTGACGCGAGCGGCCGGTGGTCCGGCGGCGCCCGTGGCCGTCCCTAGAATGACGCCTCGATAACTCTGAGCTACGGAGTGGTCACATGGCGGCAGTACGACTGGACGGGCGGGTCGAACGGGGCAACCAGACCCGGCAGCTGGTCCTGGGGCGCGCGGTGCAGATCGCCTCGGTGGAAGGCCTGGAAGGCCTCTCACTGGGACGGCTGGCGACCGAGCTGAAGCTCAGCAAGAGCGGGGTGTTCGCCCTCTTCGGATCGAAGGAGGAGCTGCAGCTCGCCACCGTGCGCGCCGCGGTCGCGGTCTACGTCGACCATGTACTGCGCCCGGCCCGTGCGGTCCCGCCGGGGGTCGGCCGGGTCTGGCGGATGTGCGAGGCGTGGATCGCGTACTCCCGTGACCGGGTCTTCCAGGGCGGCTGCTTCTTCTACGCGGCCACCGCCGAGTTCGACGCCCGCGGCGGCAAGGTGCACGACGCCCTGGCCGCGGCGCAGACCGGCTGGGTCACCTTCGTGGAGGAGACGATCGAGGAGGCACGGGCGGCGGGCGAACTGTCCGCCGACACCGACGTACGCCAGCTGGCCTTCGAGGTGATCGCCTTCCTGGAACTGGCCAACGCGGAATCGGTGCTCCAGAACAACAGCCTCGGATACGCCAAGGCGGCCCGGGCGATCCTGGCGCGGCTGCGGACGGCGGCGACGGAGAGCGCGAGGCTGCCGGTGCTCTGAGCTTCCCCGGCTCACGGCCACCGAGCCGTACGCCTCCCGGCGGCCTTGCCGGGGCTCCGGCGCCGAGCGCGGTCTGCGGGATTCGACTCCTTGGCACACCCCGTACGTAGCGAACCAGCGGCCACCGCCTCCACCTCAGTACCGAATAGCGACTTACCAGGTGACGCGCGATTCCGAGGACCTAGCGTGCTAGTGTCCGGCCAAAGGCCCGGAGGTGGGCCAGTGGCGAGCCGCTTGCCCGGACGAGCGTGCAGGAAAGCCCCAAAGGTGCGATGCCTGACCTCCAGTTCCCATGATGGAATTCCCCTTGCGCTGCACTGCTCTCACATGCGGCCGCAATCCGGGTTGTAGTCGCGGATGAGACGGCCATGCCACACACTCACGACAAGGCTGCCTTTGAGGCATGCCGAAGGTTTCTGAATCTTCCGAAGCAGGTGCTCCGCCGCTGCTGCACCGGGGGCAAGATCTCCCTGGACGCCCCTGGTGGCGGACAGCAGCAATTCCAGGCGCTCCTGTTCGACTGTTTCTTCAGCTCGGACGAAGATCACCCATGGGACCGCATGATCGGTCGAACGTTCCGGCAGTTGATCTGCTACTTCAGCTGGGTGGCGCCGCAGCCTGATCGTCTGCTCGTTCGGACCAACACCGCGGACCGCATTGCCAGTTACCTTCTGCCTCATACCCGGGTGTTCGATGACGGTTCGCATGAACACTCGGGAATCGCCGGGCTGCGCGTCGACGGGTTCAGCTCCGACACCATCCACCTCTGCCATATCCCGACCGGTGGGCGGCTCGACCTGCAGAACACCGGCCACTCGGCTTCGGCCCGGTTGATGCGGTACTCCTTTAAGGGGGAGCTGGAGTTCCGGCTCAGGAGTGAGGCCGATGACGGGCGCGATCCCGTTCATGCGGACTCCTCGCTCACCGCGGCCGAAGAAGCGGCGAGCGGTCACTGGGCGCCGAGCCCGTCCACGCCCTTGCGCAGTGCTTTGATGGCCCGGAGCCATCTGTGGTGGTACGCGCTCCGGCACGGCGCAGCCCTGGTCAGGCCGAGGCGGAGCAACACCGTTCAGTGTCTTCGGTGGGACGTGGGTCGGTCCTGCGAGCAGATCGGCAGCCTGTTGACGTCAGGGCCGCTGAGCATCCCTGGGGCCGTGTTTACGCCACGGAGCCATGAATTCGACGTGAGTCTTCTTCGGTTGGACTCGGTGTCGATCGAACTCCGTACGCCGCTGGTGACTCGCGGCACTGTCCACCCGTGGAATCGGTTGCTCGACGTCGAGCGTGAGAATGAAGAACGTCGCCGAACTCGCCGGCCGGCCGGACCCGGGCGTGTTTCCACATGCCGATGACACCGTGTCAGGCTGTCGGGTACTGTCCTGGTATGGCCGAGGCGACGGCCACGGTTGTGTGTTCCGGCCCGTGCCCGGACACGCTCGACAGCCGGAAGTTCAGTCATCGCGATCTCCTCGGCCTGTCGTGCTCTTCGCGCGCATGCACCGAGGCACGGGTGCGTGTATGCGGGAAAGTTGCGCGATGGCTCGGAATGTCTCCGGCAAGGTGATGCCGCCGCATCTGCGACCGGCCATTCCCGATGAGGTTGCGGAGATCGTCGGTTACCTGCAGGAAATTCTGCGCTACTGCGCCCCCGATCGAGCTGGGCACGGGTGGGCCCGGATGTGCATGTACCGGGCCAGTGACGCGATGGACGCGGTCGGGCACCTGGCCGGCCTGATCGCCGCGCAGTTGGAGCGTGTCGGGGAGGACCGCGCAGTCATCCAGCACATGCTCCGGGCCGATCAGGAGTGCCTTCGTACGGCGGTCGCGGTTCCCTTGACGGGGGAACGGGGTACGGAGCGCGACCTGAGGCTCATGCCTAAGTGGCTCCACCTACGTGTGCAGGGATCAGTGACACGGGTGGTGCTCAGACTCTCGGTGCCGCTGCGTCACTGCGGGGGTGAGCCGGACCGGAAATGGCCCGCACGATGCCTGTTCGCGTTGTCCGAAGCCATGGACGAACTGGGCCGGCTCATCGGCACGATTGCCGCGCTCCACGCGAACGTCATGGACCAGGAGACGCTGGGGCGCTATCAGCACTTGTTCCAGCAGCGCTCCCGGACGGAGTTGCCCGGCGAGGACGACAGGGCGCAGCTGGCCGGCCTGTTGGGCCTGCCGTACGAAAACCCCAGTTCTGTCTGGTACTTCAGCGCTCGGGCGAAGGCCACGCGCCCGGCCGGGTCCAGCTGGAGCGGCATGCCCGAGTCAACGGTCGCGACGGCGCTGACGATGCTGGGCGACGCCTTTCACGGTCAGCGGTGGGAACGGCCTGACGGCAATCCGCAGGAGTACGTACGGACCGCGGCGCTGGCTTGTCTCCACGGGCTGACGGCCGTCGGTTGGGACGATGAGGGCCCGCCCTTGTACTGGCTGTCCGAGGACGAGCGGCGGTCCGCACTGGCGGTGGCTGCCGTCCTGGCCGGCCGCACCCGCGACGATCGGTGGCGCTGATGCGACAGTCGTACGACCTCACCACGAACTCCGATGCGCTGGGGGAACTGTTCGTGAGTACGGAGTGGGGAGCACTCGCCGCCCTGATGCTTCTGGGGTCGGCGGTGATCCTGCTCGTCATCGGCCTGATCGCGGTCTGCCGGGCTGACCGGAAGGACATTCCGGCCGTGTTGAGGGCGCTGGCGTGCTGGTTCCCTTGGGGGCGGCGGAACCGGGGCCGATGACGGCCCGTGATCTGCGGTGGGTGTCCGGTCGGGAGTTGCCCGGGCTCAGCAGCGAGCGGGAGGTGAGCCCCGCCTCAGCCCGCAGGGCGCGGGCTGAGGCGGGGCTCCCGGCGCTCAGCTGTAGTAGGCGATCTTCTCGTCGAGAACCTCCATGGCCTGGTGCAGCGCCGCCACCCGCTGTTCCAGGGCGGTACGGCGCTCGCGCAGGAAGGCGACCCGCTCCTGCGGAGAGTGTTCGGCGCGCAGGATGGTGACGAACCCCCGCAGGTCCGCGATGCCGAGACCGGCATCGCGGAAGCACGTGATCAGACCGATCCAGAAGACGTCGTTCTCGGTGTACTCCCTGCGCCCGCCGCCGGAGCGCCGGATCGGGCCGATCAGCCCTTCACGCTCGTAGTACCGCAGCGTGTCGATGGAGACGCCCGTGCGGTCGGCGGCCGCCGCCGGGGTGAGGGCGGTCATGGTGAGGATCTCCTTTCGTGACCGTCGCTACCGGGCTTCGGCGAAGCGCGCCAGGTGCTCGTCACCGAGCCGCACACGGCGTGCGGCAAGTGCCTCCTCGATCTGCTCCACCCGGCTCGCGCCGACGATGGGATCGACGCCCTGGCGCATCAGCCACGCGAGGACGACCTGGTTCCTGGTGGCCGAGAGCTCGTCGGCGACGCTGTCCAGGACCCCGAGTACCCGAGCGGTCCCGGGGTGATCATAGATAGCCGGAAGCGGCTTGTCCGCGCGCACGTACGAACCCCACATCAGCGAGCTGTACGACCACACGGCGAGCCCTTCCGACCTCGCGAGATCCAGGTCCTCAGCGGCAAGCATGCGGGGACCGCCCTCCGCGACGGGGGCGAGCGGGCGCGGCTGGACGAGTGAGTGGCGCAGTTGCAGGGCTGTCCACGGCTCCAGGCCTCGCTCCCGCGCGAGCGACCGGGCTCTCTCGACGCGCCAGGCGGGATGGTTCGCCGCCCCGACCCGCAGGGCCACTCCCTTGGCGACCAGCTCGCCGAAGGCGCCGACCGTCTCTCCCAGCGGCACGGTCCGGTCCTCCGCGTGGGCCCACAGCAGGTCGACGTGATCGACTCCGAGACGGCCCAGGCTCTCCTCCACACCGGAGTGAACGGCGCGCGCCGAGAGTCCTTCCGCGCTGTCCGGCGCGTGCGGGACGAGCGGGTTGTGGCGGACCTTCGTCGCGATGCGTACCGTGTCGCGCGCGCCCGGCCGGGCCCGCAGCCAGGCACCGATGACGCGCTCGCTGGCACCGCCGGCACCACTGGGGTCGGTCCAGAAGGAGTAGCAGTTCGCGGTGTCGAGCCAGACACCGCCGTCGGCGACGAAGGAGTCGAGGATCGCGAAGGCCTGTTCGGGGGCGACCCGAGTGCCGAAGTCCATCGTCCCGAGGACGATCCGGCGGTCTGTGATGTCCATGCCGCCCATCCTCGAATCCGGAGTGCGCTCCAGGTCAAGCGATCGTGAACCGGGCGGCCGTGTCCGCGACCGGCCCACGGATCACTCGGCGTCCGATTCCCGCCGGTCTCCGGGCCTCCGGGCGACTTTGCTGGAACCCGTCGCCGGATCGGCGGCGCTCCCCGAAGGCAAGGAACCCAGCCATGTCCAGCACCACCACCATCACCGCCCCCGCTCCCCGGGCCGCCCTGGTCACCGGAGGCAGCCGGGGTATCGGCGCGGCCGTCGCCCTGCGGCTCGCGGAGGCGGGGGTGGACGTCGCCATCACCTACGTACGGGACGAGGAGGCCGCCCGTGCGGTCGTGGCGAAGATCGAGGGGACGGGCCGGCGCGGGGTGGCCCTGCGGGTCGACGCGGCGGACGCCGGGGCGGCGGGGCGGGCGGTGCACGAGGCGGCGGACATGCTCGGCCGGCTCGACGTCCTGGTCAACAACGCGGGCATCGGCGTCCTCGGCCCGATCGCGGAGCTGCCGGACGCCGAGGTCGAGCGGGTCCTCGCGGTGAACGTCCGGGCGGTCTTCCTCGCCTGCCGGGCGGCGGCGGACCGGCTGGCCGACGGCGGTCGCGTCGTCTCGGTCGGCACCGCGCTGAGCCGGTACGTGGGCGGGCCCGGCTCGACGCTCTACGGGATGAGCAAGTCCTCCCTCGTCGGGCTGACCAAGCCGCTCGCCCGGGAGCTGGGACCCCGTGGCATCACGGTGAACCTGGTCCAGCCCGGCCCGGTGGACACCGACCTCAACCCGGCCGGCGGCCCGCTCGCCGAGGGGCAGCGGGCGGCGACGGCACTGGGACGGTTCGGTACCGCGGAGGAGGTCGCCTCCCTGGTGGCGTATCTCGCGAGCGCGGAGGCGGGTTTCATCACCGGTACCGAGATCGTGGTGGACGGCGGCCACGCGGCCTGAGCCGTCACGGAGGGCTCCCGGAGCCCGGAGCGCCCGGCTCCGTCGAGCTGCCCCGTCCCGGCCGCGCGCCTACGCTGGCCGGGGCGGGGCAGATGTGCCCCGGGGGGGACGTGACCGAGGCAGGGCCGACCGGAAGGACAGCGCGGACATGGGCGACGTACCCGTTCATACGCTCAACGACTCCACCACTCTCCCGGCGGTGGGTCTCGGCACCTACCCGCTGGACGACGCGGAGGCGGAGGAGGCCGTCGCGGGAGCCCTGGACCTCGGCCACCGGCTCGTCGACACCGCCCTCAACTACGGCAACGAGACCGGCACCGGCCGGGCCATCGCCCGCAGCGGTGTCCCGCGCGAGGAGATCCGGCTGACCACGAAGGTGCCGGGGCGGCACCACGGGTACGCGGAGACGCTCGCCTCCTTCGAGGAGTCGCGGGCCCGCCTGGGCGTCGAGTACGTCGACCTGTATCTGATCCACTGGCCGCTCCCCCATGTCGACAAGTACGTCGACACCTGGAAGGCGATGATCCGGCTCCGCGAGGACGGTCTCGTCCGGTCCATCGGCGTCTCCAACTTCACCGCCGCCCATCTGGAGCGGCTGGAGCGGGAGACGGGCGTGCTGCCGTCGGTCAACCAGATCGAGATGCATCCGCTCCTTCCCCAGGAGGAGTTGCGGGCGGTGCACGCGGCGAAGGGCATCGTCACGGAGGCCTGGAGCCCGCTGGCCCGGGGCCGCGAGGTGCTGGAAGACCCGTCCACGGTGGCGATCGCCGAGGACCACGGGGTGACACCGGGGCAGGTGGTGCTGCGGTGGCACACCCAGGTCGGGGCGGTGCCGATCCCCAAGTCGGCCGATCCGGGGCGGCAGCGGGAGAACCTGGACCTGTTCGGGTTCGAGCTGACGGCCCAGGAGCTGACCACGATCGCGTCGGGGCGGCAGCGGCGCTTCGGCGGCGACCCGGACACCCACGAGGAGTTCTGAGCGGCGGACGTACGGGCCCGTGGCGTTGCGGGCGGGCCCGTGGTGTTCGGCGGGCCTGTGGCCTGTGGCCTGTGGTGTTGCGGGCGGCGGACGGGGCTGCTGTGTGCCGAGCCGCCGCCGTTACGGGCCCGTGGGCCGCCGCGACCCCCCAGTGATCGCGGCGGCCCACCGGTCGCCGTCCGCTCTCAGCCGCCCAGCTCCCGGTGGCGGGCCGCCAGGGCGTCGGCGCCGCCCTCGGTGAGGGATCCGTACAGCCGCAGCCGGGAGATCCCGCCGTCCGGGAAGATGTCGATCCGTACGCGGGAGGCGCGCACCGGGGCGTCCAGTACGAAGCGGTGGTTGGTGTCGGGCTGGAGCCGGGTCCGGGGCAGGATCTCCGACCAGTCGCCGTCCTCCCCGTCCCGCACCGAGAGGCTCGCCCAGCCCGCCGAGTTGCCCTTGAGGTAGGCGGTGTCGATCTCGACGGCCCGGATCTCGGACTGGGCGGCGAGGCGGTAGCGGATCCAGTCGTTGCCCCGGTCGCGGCGGCGGCGGGTCTCCCAGCCGTCGTCCATCTTGCGGGAGCGGCCGGGCTGGATGGTGTTGGTGGCCGGGGAGTAGAAGCGGTCGGAGGCGTCCTCGACCTGGCCGCCGTTCTCCAGGGCGGCGAGGTCGAACGTGCCGAGGGCGGCGAGCCAGGCGGGGTCCGGTGCGACCTCCCCGTACACGCGCAGCCGGGCGATCCCGCCGTCCGGGTGCTGGTTGATCCGCAGGTGGGTGAAGCGCTGCTCGGCGTCGACGGCGAACCCGTTGGCCGCGTGGCCGCCGACCGGGGTGCGCGGGACGAGGACCGTCCACTTCACGTCGGGGGCGAGGAGGTCGTCGGGGGACGGCGAGCCGGGGAGGGACGCCCCCTCCACGGAGACGGCCTGGGGGTAGTTGCCCCGGAAGTGGGCGGTGTCCAGGACGATGCCCCGGATGACCCCGGGGGCGCCGAGGCGGACGAGGGCCCAGTCGTGGTCGTCGGGGGTGGGGTGCGGTTCGGCGGCGCTCACCCCGCGTCGGCGGCGGGTCTCCCAGCCGTCCATGATCTTGCCCTTGTGGCCGAAGTGCTCCGGGTCGAAGACGGCGGGCTCGGGCTTGAGCAGGTTCTCGCGCTCCGCGAAGAACTCGTCGTTGGCGGCGATGACCCCGGCGCCGAGGCGCCGGTCGGCCAGGTCGACGAGGTGGGTGAAGGGGAAGTCGGCGGTGCGGTGGTCGGAGTACGGGTCGCCGCCCGCGTACGGGAGGGCGTCACCGGTGAAGCGGGGTATCGCGGCGTCCGTCATGGGTGAGGGGTCCTTTCCGGGACGGTCGGTGGCCGCGTACGGGAGCGGGCGGCCGGATGACGCGGTCAGTGGTCGCGTTCGAGGAGACGGCCGGTGGGCTCGGTGAGTTCGCCGTCGGCGGCGATGCGGACCCCGCGCAGCCAGCTGGAGCGCACCACGCCGTGCAGGGTCTTCCCGGCGTAGGCGGTGACCTGGTTGCGGTGGAAGAGTTCGGCGGGGTCGACCGTGAAGGTCGCCTCGGGGGCGAGCACCGCGAAGTCCGCGTCCCGCCCGGCCTCGATGGCGCCCTTGCGGCTCAGCCCGGCCAGCTCCGCCGGGGCGGCGGACATCCAGCGGGCGACGTCGTCGAGCGAGTGGCCGCGCCTGCGGGCCTCGGTCCAGATGGCGGGCAGGCCGAGCTGGAGGGAGGAGATCCCGCCCCAGGCGGAGGCGAAGTCCGGGGTCTTGAGGTCGGTGGTGCACGGCGAGTGGTCGCTGACGATGCAGTCGATCGTGCCGTCCGCGAGCCCGGCCCACAGGGCGTCCTGGTTGGCGGCCTCGCGGATGGGCGGGCAGCATTTGAACTCCGTTGCCCCGTCCGGGACTTCCTCGGCGGTGAGGGTGAGGAAGTGCGGGCAGGACTCGACGGTGACGCGGACCCCCTCGCGCTTGGCGGCGGCGATCAGCGGCAGGGCGTCGGAGGACGACAGATGCAGGACGTGGACGCGGGCGTTCAGCCGCTTGGCGTGGGCGATGAGCCCCTCGATCGCGGTGTTCTCGGCGTCGCGCGGACGGGAGGCGAGGAAGTCGGCGTAGGCGGGGCCGGAGCGCTGCGGGGCGTCGGCCAGATGGTGCGGGTCCTCGGCGTGGACGATGAGCAGCCCGCCGAATCCGGCGATCTCCGCCATGGAGCGGGCCAGTTGCTCCTGGTCCAGCTCGGGGAACTCCTCCACCCCGGAGGGCGAGAGGAAGCACTTGAAGCCGAAGACCCCGGCCTCGTACAGCGGGCGCAGATCCTTGACGTTGGCGGGGATCGCCCCGCCCCAGAAGCCCGTGTCGACATGCGCCTTGGGGGCGGCTACCTGCTGCTTGATCCGCAGGTGCTCGACGGTGGTGGTGGGCGGGAGGGAGTTGAGCGGCATGTCCAGGAGCGTGGTGATCCCGCCGGCCGCCGCGGCGCGGGTGGCGGTCCAGAAGCCCTCCCACTCGGTGCGGCCGGGGTCGTTGACATGGACGTGGGTGTCGACCAGGCCCGGGAGCAGGACGTCGTCGCCCAGGTCCTCCAGGCGGGCGCCCGCGGGCACCTCGGTGTCGTACGGCAGGACCGCCTCGATGGTGCCGCCCGCGACGGCGACCGTCGCGGGGCGGGTGCCCTCGGGGGTGACGACGCGCGTCGAGCGCAGTACCAGGTTCACGGCCGGACCGGACACCCCATGCTCCTTCACTCCAGGAATCACTCCAGGAATTCAACGAACTGTTGAATCTTCCCAGGAGTCTTCACTCGGGAACCACCCTCGTCAAGACCCCACCTTCCTCCACGGAGGCCGGGCGGGCAGCCGGGGCGGGCCGACTGGAGATTTCCACAAAGTAAAAGTTCAATTTCGGAGCGCGGAACGTAGCATGGGCCAGGAGAGGCCGCACCGCACCCCCGCACCGACCGCCGCCACACCGTCGGCACCGGGACAAAACAGCCCCTGACCGGCACGGACGCCGGGCGGACAGCTGTGGGCCGATCGGGCGGCGCCCGGTAGGCTGCTGCCTTGCCTTCCGCTTCGAAAGGACCGTTGACGTGCCGCCGTCCCACGCCAGCACAGCCGACTCCAAGCCCTCCGGTGCCAGCGGCGGGGTGCAGTCGCTCGAGCGCGCCTTCGACCTCCTGGAGCGGATGGCCGACGCCGGGGGCGAGGTCGGGCTGAGCGAGCTGTCCGCCAGCAGCGGTCTGCCCCTGCCGACCATCCACCGGCTGATGCGCACGCTCGTCGTCTGCGGTTACGTACGCCAGCAGCCCAACCGCCGCTACGCCCTCGGCCCCCGCCTGATCCGGCTGGGCGAGTCCGCCTCCCGGCTGCTCGGCACCTGGGCCCGCCCCTACCTCCAGCGGCTGGTCGAGGAGACCGGCGAGACCGCCAACATGGCGCTGCTGGACGGCGACGAGATCGTGTACGTGGCCCAGGTACCGTCCAAGCACTCCATGCGGATGTTCACCGAGGTGGGGCGCCGGGTCCTCCCGCACTCCACCGGCGTGGGCAAGGCGCTCCTGGCCGACACCCCGGCCGACGAGGTCCGCGCGCTCCTCGCCCGGACCGGGATGCCGGCCGCCACCGAGAAGACGATCACCACCCCGGAAGGCTTCCTGGAGGCGCTGGAGCAGGTGCGCCGGGCCGGGTACGCGGTGGACGACAACGAGCAGGAGATCGGCGTCCGCTGCCTGGCGGTCTCCGTGCCCGACTCCCCCACCTCGGCCGCGCTCTCCATCTCGGGCCCGGCGGGCCGGGTCACGGAACAGGCGACGGAGCGGATCGTGCCGATCCTCCAGCAGGTCGCCAAGGAGCTGTCGGACGCGCTGGCCAGCAACGGCAGCGCGGGCTGACCTCCGGGGGATCCGGCCGCGGGGGTCAGACCTCCGCCGGTACGGTCAGCCGTCCGTCGTCCATCGTCACCGTGCGGTCCATCCGGTCCAGGTGCGCCAGGTCGTGCGTGACCAGCACCGTGGCGGTGGCGCGCTCCCGGGTCAGGGTGACCAGCAGGTCCAGCACGGCGGCCCCGCGCTCGTGGTCGAGGGCGCTGGTCGGCTCGTCGACGAGGAGCACCTCGGGCTCGTTCATCAGGGCGCGGGCGATGTTGATCCGCTGGCGCTGACCGCCCGAGAGCTGGTGCGGCCGCCGGTCCGCCCGGTCGGCCAGACCCACCGCGTCCAGCAGCTCCAGCGCCCGGCGGCGGGCCTCGCGGGTGCGCCCGCCCGCCAGATGGGCCATCACCTGGAGCTGCTCGGCGGCGGTGAGCGAGGGCAGCAGGTTGGGCTGCTGGAACACGATCCCCAGGTGCTCCCGGCGCAGGGCCGCCCGCGCCGCCGGGGAGAGTGGGCCCGTCCGCGTACCGGCCACGACGACCTCGCCGGAGTCCGGGGTGACCAGGGTCGCGGCGGCGGCGAGCAGGCTGGACTTGCCCGAGCCCGACGGTCCGACGACGGCGGTGAGCGTGCCCGCCGGGACCTCCAGCGAGACCCGGTCCAGGGCGGTGAGCCGTCCCTCGCCGTCCGGGTAGGTGAGGGTCACGTCGGTGAGGGTGAGCGTCATCGGGCACTCCCGAGTGCGGTGAGCGGGTCGACGGCGGTGATCCGCCGGATGGACAGGGCGGCGCCCAGGGCCCCCAGGGCGATCATGATCACGGCCGGGACCAGGACGGTGGCCGGCTCCAGCACGAACGGCACCGGCCCCCCGTCGATCAGGACCCCGGCCCCGGCGGCGAGCGCGGTGCCGAGCCCCGTACCGGTCACGAGCATCACCACGGCCTGCCCGAGCGCGTCCCGCAGGAGGTACGGGGTGGACGCGCCGAGCGCCTTGAGGACGGCGACGTCACCGCTGCGCTGGATGGTCCAGACGGTGAAGAAGGCGCCGATGACGAGGGCGGAGATGGCGAAGAGGAAGCCGCGCATGAGCTGCAGCGAGCCGTTCTCGGCCTGGTAGGAGCCGATCGCGGTGAGGGAGTCGTCGAGGGAGAGCGTCCGGGTCTCCGCCGCCTCGTCCCCGGCCGCCAGATCGGCGCCCGCGCTGGTGGTCAGGGCGATCACGGTGGCCTGCTCGGCGGGTCCGGCGCCGTCGTGGCCGATCTGCTGCCAGTCGTCGAGCGTCGTCCAGACGACGGGCGTGTGGCTGTACGAGGCGTCTCCCGCCACGGCGGCGACCTCGCGCTCCACCCGGCCGAGCGCGATCCTGTCGCCGGGCGCCGCGCCCAGCTCCTCGGCCGCCTTCCCGGAGAGCACGACGCGACCGGGGCCGATGCCCGGGGGCGCGAGCGTGCCGTCCGGTTCGGCGCCGAAGACGGAGACCGGGGCGCTACGTTCACCGGCGGCGGTGGCGTTCAGGGTCCGGATGCCCAGCGGCTGGGCGGCCTCGATCCCGGGGCGGTCGGCCCAGGCCCGCCAGTCGTCCTCGCGGACGGTGGAGTTGGTGAAGGACACCTCCTGGTCCCCGCGCGGGGCGGCGAACGCGAGGTGGTCGGCGTCGAGCCCGGTGACGGCCGAGATGTTCTCCCGGGCCAGACCGGCGGTCAGCCCGGACAACAGGCCCACGAGCAGCGTGATCAGGACCACGACCGACCCCATGAGCGCGAACCGGCCCTTGGCGAACCGGAGGTCTCTCCATGCGACGAACATGGCTCCATCGTCGGCTGTCCGGGGCGGGCGGACATCGCACGGGGGACGGTAACCGGATCAAACTTTCGATTGACCGCGGCCGCGGGGCCCGCGGCTACGCTGGACGGACCATGGATTCGCGTTCGCACACCCCTGTCACCGCCGCCCTGCGGCTCTGCCTGCACGCCCTGCTGACGGGGCTGCTGGCCCTGGTGGGGGTACGCGCGGTGGGCGGGGCCGCACCGCACGCCGGGGCGGTGGTGGCGCTGGTGGTGGTGATGGCGGCGGTGTACGCGGCGGGAGCGGTGGCGGGCACCCGCGGGGGTGCGCCCGCGGGCTCGGAAACGCGCGACGCCGCCGTACGGCCGGAAGGCGGGGCGGGAGCTCAGGCCCGGCCGGAAACAGGGGCGGGGGCTCAGGCGCGGCCGGCAACAGGGGCGGGGGCTCAGGCGCGGCCGGAGACGGAAACGGAGACTGAAGCGGAGGCCGAGGCGGGGGCGGAGGCGGAGCCCGTACGGTCTCGGGTCCGGGCGGGCTCCCCGTCCCTGCGCCCCGGCACCCGGGCCGCCGCCGTCTGGCTCGGCGGGCTCTGCGCGCTCTGGATCGTGCTGCTCGTCCTCTCCCCCGACGCCCTGTGGGTGGCCTTCCCGCTCTACTTCCTCCAGCTGCATCTGCTGCCCACCCGCTCGGGTGTGGCCGCCGTTCTCGTCACCGCCGCGGCCGCGATCACCAGCTTCGTCGCGCACCGGCAGGAGATCGCCCCCGGCGCGTTCATCGGCCCGCTGCTCGGCGCGGCCGTCGCCATCGCCACCGTCCTCGGGTACGACGCCCTGTTCCGGGAGAGCGAGCGGCGCCGGGAGCTGATCGTGGAGCTGGTCGCCACCCGGGCGGAGCTGGCCGAGGCGGAGCGGACGGCCGGCACCCTCGCCGAGCGGGAACGCCTCGCGCGGGAGATCCACGACACCCTCGCCCAGGGTCTGTCCAGCATCCAGCTCCTGCTGCGCGCGGCCGAGCGCACCCTGCCCGGCAACGCCCCGGCCACCGCCCACGTCCGCGCCGCCCGGGAGGCCGCCCAGGCCAACCTGGCCGAGGCGCGTTCCTTCGTACGGGCGCTGACGCCGCCGGACCTGGAGCGGGGTTCGCTGGCGGCCGCGCTGGAGCGGCTCTGCGCCCGGACGACCGGGCCGGGGCTCACCGTGCGGTTCGCGGTCAGCGGTACGCCGGTGGAGCTGCCGACGCCGTACGAGGTGGCGCTGCTGCGGACCGCCCAGTCGGCGCTGGCCAACACCGTGCGCCACGCGGGGGCGGGCCGGGCGGAGATCACGCTGAGCTTCATGGACACCTCCGTGGCGCTGGACGTCGTGGACGACGGCCGAGGATTCGACCCGGCGGCGGTGCCGGTGGACGAGCGGGGCGACGGCGGTTTCGGGCTGCCCGCGATGCGGTCGCGCGCCGCCACCCTGGGCGGCACGCTGAGCGTGGAGTCGGCGCCGGGCCAGGGCACGGCGCTGGCGGTCACGCTGCCCGTGGCGGGACCGGCCCTCGGAGCGGAGCGTGCCGCGTGAGCGAGGCCATCCGGCTGCTGCTGGCGGACGACCACCCCGTGGTGCGGGCGGGGCTGCGCGCGGTCCTGGACACCGAGCCGGACTTCCGGGTCGCGGGCGAGGCGGCCACCGCGGAGGAGGGCGTGGCGCTGGCGGCGGCGGGCGGCTTCGATGTCGTCCTGATGGACCTCCAGTTCGGCCCGGGCCCCGGAATGCACGGCTCCGAGGCCACGGCGGCGATCACCGCCGTCCCCGGCGGCCCCCGGGTCCTGATCCTGACCACGTACGACTCCGACGCGGACATCCTGGCGGCGGTGGAGGCGGGGGCCAGCGGCTATCTGCTCAAGGACGCGCCCCCGCAGGAGCTGGCGTCGGCGGTGCGGACGGCCGCGGCGGGCCGCTCGGCGCTGGCGCCCTCGGTGGCGCACCGGCTGATGGACCGGATGCGGACACCCGCCGAGGCGCTGACCCGGCGCGAGCTGGAGGTGCTGCAACTGGTCGGGGAGGGGCTGTCGAACCTGAGCATCAGCAAGGAGCTGTTCCTGAGCCAGGCCACGGTCAAGTCCCACCTGGTGCACATCTACGCGAAGCTGGGCGTCGACTCCCGTACGGCCGCGGTCGCGGCGGCGACGGCCCGCAGGCTGATCCGCCGCTGAGCCGAGGCGACCGACCGGGTCCGGCCGACCCGTTGAGCAGAACCTCTGAGGAGAACCTCTGAGCCGAGCCGAGCCGCCGAGCCGACCCGCCTGGTCCGGCCGGTCCGCTGCCGGACCGTGTGCCTCTGCTGCCGTGAGCCCCGGACCGGGCCGTCAACCGCCCGTGCTCCGCCTCACCCGCGTGGCGGCTCCCCGAAGAGGTCCACCGCGTTGCGTACGTCGCGCAGGGCGGCGGCGAGCGCGCTGACCGAGCCGATCGACCCCGCGATCAGCAGTAACGAGCTGCGCATACGGGGGATCTCGACGTCCCCGCCGATGGCCATGGCATCGAGTGCCGCGAGCTCCTCCTCGGCGATGGGGCGGTCGGAGAATTCGTAGGAGAGGGAGGCCAGTTCGCGGCGGAGCCGGGAGACGGCCGTACGCAGTTCCTCGACCCGTGGGTCCTCGCCGCTGCCGGTGACCCGCTTCTGCCCGACGCTTCGCAACACAGCACTCCCCCTCGCACGTCCTTGTGCCGGTGTGACCCCCCGAACCCCGGGCCGTGGCCAAGTACCCGGGTTCGCCCGCAAGTTAACGCCATGACAGGCAGTACGCGCCACTCCACGGACAGAAATCAGGGTGCCCCCTGAGAGTGACATGCGTGTCGCGTGTGCGAACGGCTCGGTGGTATCCAGGGCCCATGGCTTCTCAAGCGAAGAATCCCAAGGTGGCGGGGGTGCTGCTCGCCGCGGGCGGCGGCCGGCGGCTCGGCGGTCGCCCCAAGGCCCTGCTGGAGCACCGCGGCCGCCCCTTGGTCGAGCACGCCCTGCGGGCGCTGCGCAACGGCGGCTGCGGGCCGCTGCATGTGGTGCTGGGCGCGGCGGCCTCCGAGGTGCGGATCCGGGCCGATCTCTCGGGGGCGGCGGTCACCGTCAATCCGGGGTGGGAGGAGGGCATGGGCTCCTCGCTCCGGCTGGGCCTGGCCGCCCTGAGCGGTACGGGGGCGGACGCGGCGCTGGTCCTGCTGGTGGACCAGCCGGGGATCGGCGCGGAGGCGGTGGCGCGGGTACGGGGCGCGTACCGGTCGCGGACGAGCCTGGCGGCGGCCTCGTACGACGGGGAGCGCGGCCATCCGGTGCTGTTCGGGGCGGAGCTGTGGGGGGACATCGCGGCGGGGGCGGTGGGCGACCAGGGGGCCCGGGCGTATCTGCGGGAGCACCGCGCCGCGATCACACTGGTGGAGTGTGCGGATGTGGCACAGGCGTACGACATCGACACGGCACGGGATCTGGGCCATCTGGAGTGACCCGGGCGGCCGCCGCACGCCGTAGCGAACCCTCCGTGGCCGCCCTGGCACGGTGCGCCGCCACCGGCCCGTTTCTGTCGACCCGGAGAATCTCGACATCAACAAACCATTGAACTTCCACTATGAGGAAACTACTATCCACTGGTCAGAAGCCCTCTGAACCTCAGACGGCATCCACGGCCGTATCTCGGAGCCATGGCACGCCGTGCCGTCTCAGGCGACCCGGCGGCCCGGAGAGGCCGCCGCCCGCTGAAGGAGTGACAGCTCATGTCCGCACCAGCGCCGTCCACGCTGGCCATCGTCGATGCCGAGCCCCTGCCCCGGCAGGAGGAGGTCCTGACCGACGCGGCCCTCGCGTTCGTGGCCGAGCTGCACCGGCAGTTCACCCCGCGCCGCAATGAGCTGCTCGCCCGGCGCGGTGAGCGCCGCGCCGAGATCGCCCGCACCTCCACGCTGGACTTCCTGCCGGAGACGGCGGCGGTCCGCGCGGACGACTCCTGGAAGGTCGCCCCGGCCCCGGCCGCGCTGAACGACCGCCGGGTGGAGATCACCGGTCCGACCGACCGCAAGATGACCATCAACGCGCTGAACTCGGGCGCGAAGGTCTGGCTCGCCGACTTCGAGGACGCCTCCGCCCCCACCTGGGAGAACGTCGTCCTCGGCCAGCTCAACCTGACCGACGCCTACGAGCGCCGCATCGACTTCACCGACCCGAGGTCCGGCAAGTCGTACGCGCTCAAGCCCGCCGACGAGCTGGCCACCGTCGTCATGCGCCCGCGCGGCTGGCACCTGGAGGAGCGCCACCTCCAGCTGGACGGCGTCTCCGTCCCCGGCGCGCTGGTCGACTTCGGCCTCTACTTCTTCCACAACGCCCAGCGTCTGATCGACCTCGGCAAGGGCCCGTACTTCTACCTCCCGAAGACGGAGTCGCACCTGGAGGCCCGCCTCTGGAACGACGTCTTCGTCTTCGCCCAGGACTACGTGGGCATCCCGCAGGGCACGGTCCGCGCGACCGTCCTGATCGAGACGATCACCGCCGCGTACGAGATGGAGGAGATCCTGTACGAGCTGCGCGACCACGCCGCCGGGCTGAACGCGGGCCGCTGGGACTACCTCTTCTCCATCGTCAAGAACTTCCGTGACGGCGGCGCCAAGTTCGTCCTGCCGGACCGCAACGCGGTGACGATGACCGCCCCGTTCATGCGGGCGTACACCGAACTCCTGGTCCGCACCTGCCACAAGCGCGGCGCGCACGCGATCGGCGGCATGGCGGCCTTCATCCCCTCGCGCCGTGACGCCGAGGTCAACAAGGTGGCCTTCGAGAAGGTCAAGGCGGACAAGGACCGCGAGGCGACCGACGGCTTCGACGGCTCCTGGGTCGCCCACCCGGACCTGGTCCCGATCGCGCTGGCCTCCTTCGACGCGGTCCTCGGCGAGAAGCCCAACCAGAAGGACCGGCTGCGCGAGGACGTCTCGGTGGCGGCGGGCGACCTGATCGCCATCGACACGCTCGACGCCAAGCCCACGTACGAGGGTCTGCGCAACGCCGTCGCGGTCGGCATCCGCTACATCGAGGCCTGGCTGCGCGGCCTGGGCGCGGTCGCCATCTTCAACCTGATGGAGGACGCGGCCACCGCCGAGATCTCCCGCTCCCAGATCTGGCAGTGGATCAACGCCGACGTCGTCTTCGAGAACGGCGAGCACGCGACCGCGGAGCTGGCCCGCAAGGTCGCCGCCGAGGAACTGGCCGCGATCCGCGCGGAGATCGGCGAGGAGGCCTTCGCCGCCGGCACCTGGCAGCAGGCCCACGACCTGCTGCTCCAGGTCTCCCTGGACCAGGACTACGCGGACTTCCTGACCCTGCCCGCGTACGAGCAGCTGCGCTGACCCGGTCCGGGTGGACGCACCCGACCGCCCCGCTCCCGGTACCGCACAGCACCGGGAGCGGGGCAGTGGCGCTGCCCGAAGCCCGACGACCACGCCAACGCACCCCCCATGGCCGGAAATTGACGGGTCGGCAGATCGACCGTGCGTCACTAGGGTGATCCCGGTACCGGCGGCCGACACGACGGGGAAGCGATGACGCAGGCGGGGGCCGAGGAGGCGGCGCACCGCATCCTGCGGCAGGTCGAACGCGCGGCGGCGGAGGGGGACGCCCAGGAGCGGGACGCCCTGGAGTGGTTCGCCGGACCGGAGGCCGCGCGGGCGGCGGACGAGGTGCTCGGTGCCGTCGCCCTGCCCGACGGCACCGTGTGGCGCCTCGGCGCGCTGGCCCTCGGGTACGCCGATCTGTTCCGCTACGCCGCCCGGGGCGCGGCCGACCGGGGCGCGCTCGCCGGGGCCGTACTCCGGTTCGGCACGCTCCACGAGGAGGACCCCGGGCAGGTGCCGCCCGTGCTGCTCCCGCTCTACGCCACGCTGGCCGGCGCGCCGGAGGGTGCCGACACCCCGCCCGCGCTCGCGTACGACGCCGCCGTCGGGATGACGACGGTGTTCCAGCAGAGCCGCGACCCCGAGGTCCTGCGCCCGGCCGAGATCCTGCTGCGGCACGCCGTGGCGGCCGTCGGTGAGGGCAGCGCCGAGCAGGGCATCTGCCTGTCGGACCTCGGGCTCGTCCTCTTCTACGGATTCCAGGACGGCGCCGGGCTCCCGGCGCTCTCCGAAGCCGTCGCCATGGGCCGCGCGGCCGTGGCCTGCGCCCCCGGCGTCCCGGACGAACAGGCCCGCAGACACGGCAACTTCGGGCACACACTCCGGAACTGGGCCGAGGTGGCCGAGGACCCGGGCGCGCTGCGGGAGGCGGTCACCGCGCTGCGTACGGCGGCCGGACTCTCCACCGCCGCCGATCCGCTCCGCGTCCAGCACAGCGCCACCCTCGGTTCGGCGCTCTGCGGCGCCGCCGAGCCGCTGGAGGAGCCCGCGCTGCGCTCCGAGGGCATCGCCCTGCTGCGCGCGGCGCTCTCGGAACCGGGCGCCGCCCTGCCCGGCCGGGCCGCGCTCCTCTCCGACCTGGGGGTCGCCCTCTTCGCGGAAGCCGGGACGGGAGGGGGCGGCGGCGGACTCACCGAGGAGGGCGCCGCCGCCTGCCGCCGGGCAGCCGACCTGGCCCCGAACGACTTCGAGCGCGCCGCGTACCTCGCCAACTACGCCCTGCTGCTCACCGGTTCGGCCGCCCGCACCGGCCGTGCGGCGGCCCTCGACGACGCGTACGAGGCGGTGAACAAGGCCCTCGACTGCGCCCCGCCGGGACATCCGGTGCGCGCCCAGGTCCACTTCACCCTCGCCCAGGTGCTGGACGGGCGGCACGCGGCGACGGGCTCCCCGGCCGACCTGGACGGGGCGGTCGCCCAGGCCCACCGGGCGGCGGAGTGCGTCCAGCCCCACGACGTGGCCCGGCGCGTGCTGTACGCCACCTCGCTCGCGGAGCTGCTGTGGAAGCGCGCCGCCCGTCGGCCGCCGGGCGCCGGGGAGTCCGGGGATCCCGGCGAACTCGGCGCCCCCGTGGCCCTGTTGCGAAAGCTCGCGTCGGAGCTGCCGGCCCGCTCAGCGCAGCGCGCCCGGGTCCTGCTCGCGCTCGGGCGCTGCCTGCGGGTCCCGGGGGACGCCGAGGGGATCGACGAGGCCGTCGACTGCTTCCGCAAGTGCCTGGTCCTGCCCGCTCCCGCCACCGGCTTCACGGCGACCGTGCGCTTCGCCCTCGGGGCGGCGCTGGCCCAGCGCGCCGGGGCGGACGGAGCGGGCCGGCGGGAGGCCGCCGACGAGATGGCCCGGGCGCTCGGCATGTTCCGGGCGGACGACCCGGAACGCTGGGAGTGCCACGCGGAGTACACGCAGGCCGTCATGGAGCAGGCCGACGCGACCGACGACATCGCGCTCTTCGAGGAGGCGGTGAGGCTGCTCCGCGAGGAGGTGCGGGGGGCTCCGCTCTCCCGTACCGAGAGCGCCGTGCGCCGGTCGAACATCGGTTTCGGCCTGATGGGCGTCGCCCTGCGCTCCGGCCGCACCGAGACCCTGGCCGAGGCCGTGGCCGCCCACCGGGAGGCCGTCGCCCTGGCGGGGCCGGGCACCCCCTTCACCGCCCATCTGCTCCTGGGGCTCGGGGAAAGCCTGATGGTCCTGGCCGAGTTCGGCGCGGACCGTGCGGCGCCCGCGGAGGGCATCGAGGTGCTGCGTACGGCCGTGGCGGCGTCCGGCACGGCCACGTACAGCGGGGCCGACTGCCGTACGGCCCTGGGGGACGCCCTGCGCAACCTCGCCCGGCTCACCGCCGACCCCGCCCCGCTGGAGGAGTCCGTACGGTGGCACCGGGAGGCGGTCGCCATGGCGGCCGGACCGCCCCCGCCGACCGCCCTGCTCGGCCTGGCCAACGCTCTGGGCGCCCTCTACCAGCACACCCGTGACGTGGCCCAGAGCGACGAGGCCGTGCGCCATTACGAGGCGGCCCTGGCCTCCCCGCAGGCCGCCAGGCCCGGCCTGCGGGGCTCCCTCCTCACCGGTCTCGGCTACCTCCAGTGGACCCGGGCCATGGAGAGCGGCGACGAGACGCTCATGGACCGGGCCGTCGCCACGCTGCGCGAGGCCGTGGCCCAACTGCCCGCGCTGCGGCGCGGGATGGGGCTCACCAACCTGGGCAGCGCCCTGATGAACCGCGGCCTGGCCACCGGCAACCGCGTCTGGCTGGCCGAGGCGGTGACGGTGCTGCGCCGCGCGCTGGAGGGCAGCCCGCCGACGGCGATGGAACGGTCCCTGCATCTGAACAACCTGGCCGAGTCGCTGCGTTGCTGGTACGAGACGGTCGGCGACGCGGCCGCCGCGGACGAGGCGGCCGGGCTGCTGCGCGAGGCGATGGCCCTGGGGCACGGCGACCGCGCGGGGGCCGACCTGGCGGCCGTCGGCCTGGGCTCCCTCCTGCTCGACCGGGCCCAGGGCGAACGGGATCCGCGACTGGCCGAGGAGTCCCGGCGGGTGCTGGAGGAGGTGGTCGCCGGGTTCGGGGAACGCCATCCGTCGCGGCCCTACGCCCTGCAGAAGCTCGCGACCGCCTGTCTGCTCGCCGCCCGCGCGGCGGCGGAGACCGCCGGGGCCCCGGCGCGGCAGGCGCTGCACCGGGCGGAGAGCGCCGCCCGGGACTCCCTCGCGGCCATGCCCACCAGCCACGCCCTGTACGGGTCCTGCCAAGTGATCCTGGTCAACGCGCAGTTGGACCGGGCCCGGCTGGGCGAGCCGGTCGATCTGCCGGCGACGGCCCGTACCGCCCGCGACTGCGCGCGCAATCCGGTCGCCCACATCGGCGCCCGGATCCGGGCCGCCCGGGTCTGGGGGATGGCCTCGGCATGGGCGGGGCGTGACGCCGAGGCCCTGGAGGGATACGCGTACGCCGTCGGCCTGTTGCCGCGCATCGCACCGCGCAGCCTCGCCCGCGCGGACCAGGAGGCGCGGCTGCTGGTCAGCGAGGGCCTGGCGAGCGACGCCGCCGCGCTGGCGATCGGCCGGGGGGAGGTCGACCGCGCCCTGGCCCTCCTCGAACAGGGCCGGGGCGTCCTGCTGGCCCAGGGCGTGGAGAACCGCACCGATGTGTCACGGCTGCAGGCCCTCGCCCCGGACCTCGCCGCCGAGTTCGAGCGGATACGCGACCGGCTGGACGGACCGCCCGGCCCCTCCCCCGCGCCGGACCTCACCCCGGGCGGCCCGGGGGTGGCGTTCCGGGGTGCCCATGAGGCGGCGGCGGTGGCGGAGGAACGGCTCACCCTCGCCCGGCGCTGGGACGAACTCCTCGAAGAGATAAGGGTGTTGCCCGGTCTGGAGGGTTTCCTGCGCCCGCCCTCCGTACCGGAGCTGACGGCCGCCGCGACCGGGGGTCCGGTCGTGGTCGTCAACGTGAGCCCCTACCGCTGTGACGCGCTCGTCGTGACGGCCGGGGCCGGGATCGACGTGGTCCCGCTGCCCCGTCTCACCCTGGACGACACGGTGGCCCGGGCGGCGGAGTTCGTCGAGGGCGTGGGCACGGCGTACGGGGAGAACGGCGTCGACGACGCCGTGGCCATGATGCGGACGCTCTCCGGCACGCTGGCCTGGCTCTGGGACACGGTGGCCGCGCGGGTCCTGGAGCACCTGGGGCTGGACGCCGTACCGGGCGACGGTGGCGGGGCGGGCTCGGTGACGGGTGACGGTGGCCGGACGGGATCGGTAACAGGTGACGGTCGTCGGACGGGATCCGTAACGGGTGGCAGTGGCCTGGCGGGATCCGTAACAGGTGGCAGTGGCCGGGCGGGCGCCGCACCGGGTGACGGGGGCCTGGCGGACTCCGCAGCGAGTGGCGGTGGCCGGGTGCGTTCTGTGGCCCGTGACGGTGGTCCGGTGGACTCCGTGGCGGGGGCGGGCGATGGCCTGCCCCGGCTGTGGTGGTGCCCCACCGGGAGGCTGTCGTTCCTGCCGCTGCACGCGGCGGGGCGGGGGGCCGCGGATTCCGGCACCTGGGTGGTCGACCGAGCCGTCTCCTCGTACACCCCGACCCTGCGGGCGCTGGTGCGGGCCCGCGACGGCCTGGCTGCCGGACCCAGCGCCCGGCCCGGCCCGCTGGTCGTCGCCCTCGCCGAGACACCGGGGGCCGCCCCGCTGGCCGGGGTCGCGCGGGAGGTGGAGGTGATCACGGAGCTGTTCCCGGAGAGGCGGCTGCTGAGCGGTCCCGATGCCACGGTGGCGGCGGTCGGCCGGGCGCTGGAGGACCACCCCTGGGTCCACTTCAGCTGCCACGGCGTCAGCGAGCCGCTGAACCCCTCACGGAGCGGGCTGATCCTGTACGACGGCCGGCTCACCGCCTCCGACGCGGCGACCCGGCGTCCGAGGAACCCGCAGCTCGCCGTGGTCTCCGCCTGCTCCACGGCCCAGGGCGGCACCACGCTGTCGGACGAGGCGGTCCAGCTGGTCGCCTCCCTCCAACTGGCCGGGTACCCCCATGTGATCGGCACCCTGTGGCCGGTGGCGGACAGACTGGCGACCCATCTCACCGAGGAGTTCTACCGGGCGCTCTCCGAGGACATCGCGCGGGGCCGCCCCATCGATCCGGCGATGGCCCTGCACCTGACGGTCAGGTCCCTGCGCGACCGCTACGCACGGGCGCCGCATCTGTGGGCCGCGCACATCCACACGGGCCCGTAAGGGGGTTCGGGCGGTTTCCGGAGGCGTCCCCCTCCACAGGTTCGGGCCGGCCTCCCCACCGGCTCGGGTCGCCCCCCACTGGCTCGGGCCGGCCTCCTCGCCGGCTCAGGGGGCGTCCGGGGCCGCCGATCCGTGGACCGGGGACGGGCCGTCGCCGATCGCCGTGCCCGAAGGACCGTGCGGCATCTCGTCCGGCTCGGCCAGCTCGTCGGTGGGCCGGTAGGTCCTGCGGAAGGAGAACTCCTCGACCAGAGCCGCCAACTCGGCGTCATCGGGCGTTCCTCGGTCCCCGCTCCCGCTCTCTCCCGTGCCCGGCTTCCTCGTCATCCGTCGCTCCTTCCGGCCGCTCCCGCGGGCGGCGGGAGCAGCACCTCCAGGACGTCCATGTCCTCCGCCCGGATGTACACCCCCGCGGTGCCCGGCACCCGGCCGAGGAACGCGCCGTCGGGCCCCATCCGGTACTGGGCCTGCAAGTAGAGGTCGCCCGGCTGCGGGTACGCCGAGACGGCCGACCGGGAGCCGAGCCAACCCCCCACCCACAGACCGCTCTTGAGCCGCACCCGGACGAAGCAGGAGCCCCGGTCCCTGAAGAGGGCGTCCCAGGCGGTCGGCGTCGGCTCGTACCGCGCCCGGGCCCGCCGCCTGCCCCACGCCGCCTCCGCCCAGGCCAGCGCGGACGGCACGGCGACGATCAGCAGCAGCGCGGCCAGACCCGCCTGGCGCGGCTGGCGCAGCACACCGGCGACGGGTCCCTCCCCGCCCCCGGCCAGCAGCCGCACCAGCCACGGTCCGGCGGCCACCGCGTACAGGGTGTCGAGCAGGGCGCCCGCCGCGAGGGCCCGCACGAGCCGGTTCTGCGGCTCCTGCTCGCTGGCGAGGGCGCCGCGCAGCCGTTCCCGTACCGCCTGGTAGAAGACGCCGGGCAGCACGAGGATCAGCAGGATGGTCAGCTGCTCCACCGTCCCCGGAACCATCGCGGTGCCGCACCCCCGTACGCGTCAGTCCGTGCCTGTGGTCCGGGCCCGCAGCCGGTCGACCGTGGCCGGCGGCCCGTACGCAAGGATGGCGTACGGCGGCGTCCGCGTCAGGGGATCGGCTCAGTCCGCCAGGACGATCGTGGGCTGGGCCGAGAAGTCACCCCACTTGCCGTCCGGGAGCTTGGCCCTGAGCTTGACCGAGTAACGGGTCCCCTCCGGGTCGGAGAGGTTCAGCCGGTAGGTGGCCCTCCCCTGGGGAGGCGTGCCGCCCCAGACGATGGTGGTGGTCAGCTTGCCGTTCAGATAGAGCTCGTAGGCGGGGATCTCGCCGCCCGTGTCGGGCTGGTCCCAGGAGAGGTCGACGGTGAACTCGCCGCCCTCCCTGCCGATCTCGGAGCGCAGCCCGGTGGGGGCGGTGCTCGCGGGGGCGCCGGGGGCGGACGCGGTGGTGAGGTCGAGGGCGTTGCTGTCGGGCGAGGACTTGTCGGAGGCGTCCCGGGCCCGGACGGTGAACGTGTACACGGTCCCCGGGCGCAGGCCGGTGAGCTTCGCCGTGGTCTCGGAGGCGGGGACGCTGTGGATCCGGGAGTCCTCCTGGTAGATGTCGTACGAGGTCACGCCGACGTCGTCCGTGGACTTGCCCCAGCTGAGGGTGGCGGCCCGACCGCCGTCGGCGGTGCCGGTGAGCTTGGTGGGGGCGGTGGGGGGCTTGTCGTCCTTGGCCGGGGTGGCCTGGGTGGTGACGGGGACGGCCTTGCTGGGCGCGGAGAGGTTCCCGGCCGTGTCCTTGGAGCGGACGGTGAAGGTGTAGTCCGTCGAGGCGGTCAGCCCGTCGACGTCGATCATGGTCTTGGTCGCCGGAACGCTCCTGACCTTCTCCTTCCCCCGGTAGACCTCGTAGCCGGCGACCGTCTTGTTGTCGGAGGCCGCCTCCCACATGACGTGCACCGAGGTGGAGCTGCTGGCCTGGGCGGTCACCCCGGCGGGGACGCTGGGGGGCTGGGTGTCGGCCTCGGCCGTGCCGCCGCAGCCGGCGAGGAGGGGCGCGAGGAGCAGGGCGGCGGAACAGGTCAACGCGGCAGATATGTGGGGGCGTTGCACGGTGGTGCCTTCCATCCGGACAGCATTGGTCCAGACCTGTATGACATGGCGTGGGGGTTGCCGACAAGAGGACGGCGGGGAACCTTCCGCTATGTGGCGGTGTGTGCGCCCGGCCGGGGGCGGGAACGGGGGCGCCGCGACCGATGAGTTCCCGGGCGCCGGGCGGTCTGCCCTGTATGGACACCGACGCCACGCCCACCCCTGCCTCCGCTCCCGCCCTCGGTCTGGAGCCGGCCGCCCGGCGGATCGCGGCGCTGCTCGACGGGGTCGACGACTCCTCTCTGGGCGGCCCCACCCCCTGCCCCGACTACGCCGTACGGGAGCTGCTCGGCCATCTCGCTATGCTCGCCGCCGCCTTCCGCGACGCGGCCCGCAAGGACCTCGGGCCGGGCACGGCCACCGCCCCGGACGCCGCCCCTCCCGTCCTGGACGACGACTGGCGCGAGACCCTGCCCCGGCGGCTGGAGGAGCTGACCGCGGCCTGGCGCTCCCCCGACGCCTGGACCGGGATGACCCGGGCGGGTGGGGTGGAGCTGCCCGGCGAGGCGGCGGGGGCCGTCGCGCTGGACGAACTCGTCGTCCACGGCTGGGACCTGGCCCGCTCGACCGGTCGGCCCTACGCGGCCGGGGAGGACGAACTGCGCGCCTGTGCGGCCCTGCTCGCCCCGGACGAGGTCGATCCGGACCGCGGAGGCATCTTCGGCCCGCCCGTCCCGGTGAAGGACGGCGCCCCGCTGCTGGACCGCGTGATCGGCCTCAGCGGCCGCCGCCCGGACTGGCGGCCGGAGGGCTGAGGAGAGCACCGGCATGTGCCGCCCGGTTCCGTCGCGGTGCCTTTCTCACCAGAAAGTGCGTTCTTCCGCGTCGGCGCCCTGCCCGCCTACGGTCTTCCCGTATCCACGAGAGACCACGGGAGCACCGTCATGGCCGTCCTCAAGACCTACGCACGCCTCTGGACCGACGATCTCGACCGGGCACTGCCCCTGCTGGAGGAGCTGACCGGCGAGCAGCCCCATCTGCGGCTGGCGTTCGAGCAGGTCGCCCTCGCGGCCATCGGGAACTTCCTGGTCATCGCGGGACCGGCCGGGGAGCGCGCACGCTACAGCCACGCCTCGGCCACCGTGGTCGTCGACGACCTCGACGCCCTGCTGGCCACGCTGACCTCCGCCGGGGCCACCGTGACCACGCCCACGACCGGCGGCCCGACGGGGCGGTTCCTCTACGCACGCCACGCCGACGGGGCGGAGATCGAGTACGTCGAGTGGACCCCGGAGCTGGTCCGCCGGATCATCCCCGGCTGACCTCCGCCGTACGGATCCGGGCGCGGAGCCGCTCGTCGGCGGCCTCGATCGTGCCGCTCAGCCCGAACCGCACCACCCGCGGATCCCGCTCCCCCAGTGCCGTCAGCCGCGCTCGGTGCTCGTCGGACAGCGTGTCCACGCCGAGCGCCACCAGCCCGTCCACGGCTTCGGCGGGGGCGGCGCCCGCCTCCGCCGCGTCCAGCAGGAGTCCGGCCGACCGGTCGGTGTCCAGCGCGTCGGGGGCGACGGCCCGCAGGGCGAGGACCGCCGACGGTACCTGCTCCGGGTCGGTCAGCAGCGCCGTCAGCACAGGGACGAGCGGGCGTCCCGCCGGGCCCAGGCCCGCCGCCGCCTCGGCAGCCCGTACGAGCGTCCAGCGCCGCCAGAGCCCGTGGCCGTCACCGAGCACCCCGGCCAGCACCGGGACAGCCTCCGCCGCATCGCCGGTGACGCGGTGCAGGGCGACGGCGATCGCGATGTCGGCGTCCATCTGCGGGTTGTTCCGGTCGGCGCCGGGGGTGTTGAGCGCGGCGCGCAGGGCGGGTACGAGCGGCTCGGCGGCCGGGCCGAGCGCGGCGGCGGCCGTCGCCGACTCCCGTAGCGCGCCGTCCCCTCCCCCGGCGCCCGCAGCGAGCCGTTCGGCCAGCAGGGAGAGCAACGGGCCGTGGTCACCGGTCAGTCGGTGGAGGGCGCGGGCGGCCTCGAACCGGTCGTCCGCCGGTGCGGTCCGGACCAGGGAGCCGAGCGCCTGGGCCACCTCGGCACGCTGCTCGGGCGCGCAGACGGCGGCCAGCACCTTCGGCAGCAGACAGGCGTACGCGGGGAGCGCGGCGAGCAGTTCGGGCACGGCGGGGCCCGCGTCCGGACCCCAGGAGAGAAGCAGCGCCGCCAGCCGGGGCACGGTGGTGACCGGGCCGGGCTCCGCCAGGGCGAGCCGCCGCCGGGCCGCCGCCAGCAACTCGGGGTCGTACGGCAGGGTCGGGAGGACTCCGGCGGGCCCGCCGCACGCCGTCGCGAACGCCCTGGGCCGGTTCTCCAGGTCCCGGGCGAGCAGCGGTGCCGCCCGCACCGGGTCGACGGCCACCAGCGCCTCGAGGGCCCGGTCCGCCGTCTCCCCCGCCCCCGCCGCGCGGGACGCCAGCAGATCGGCCGCGGGCTCCCCGTACGGACCGAGCCTCCCGAGCGCCGACAACGCACCGGACACATCACCGGAAGCCGGACCCGAACCCGCAGTCGCAGTCGCAGTCGCAGTCGCAGTCGCAGTCGCAGTAGCAACACCGTCGCCACCCGAACCGGAAGAGGCACCGGCACCCCCACCGTCCGCCTCAGCCGCCGCCATCAGCGCTCCGACCAGCCGCGCGGGCGCACCGCGCGACAGCTCGCACGCCGTCAGGGCCGCCCACACCGCCTCGGTCCGGGCCTCGGGGTCCGGGTGGCGCAGCGCTCCGTCGAGCAGCGCGTACACCGCCTCCCGGTCCGGACCGGCGTCCCGGAGCAGGAGGGTGACGGTGAGATGGTGCAGAGGCTCGTTGCGGACCTGGTCGAACCGGTCGGCGACCAGCCGGTCCAGGGGCAGCAGGGCGAGCGCCGCTTCGTGGTGGGCCGGGGTCCAGGGCAGCCCGATGTCCGCGGAGGCGAGCAGGGCCGCGATCCGCAGCTCCGGCGGGCTGCCGTCCGGGCCGATGGCCTCCGTCACCGCCCGCGCCGCACCCTCGGGGTCCAACTGGGCCAGGGACGACAGCAGTTCGGCGCGGACGAGCGGGTCCGTCTCGACGGCCGCCCGGTCGCGCAGCGCCGGAGCGGCCGTGTCCGCCCCGGCCGCTCCCGTCCACCCCGCAGCCCAGACCGCGGCCTGGCGCACCGCGCGATCCTGGTGGTCCAGCGCCCCCAGGAGCAGGGGCAGTTGGGCGACGGCGGCGCGGCGGCAGGCGACTTCGTCGCTCTCCCCCGCTTCGCCGCTCCCCCTTGCCGGAACCTCGTCGCCCGCTTCCGCCGGAGGTCCGCCACCCTCTTCCGCCGGAGGTCCGTCACCCGCCTCCGCCGGGGACCCGTCGCCCCCTTCCGCCGGGGATTCGTGACCCGCCTCGGCCGGAGGTCCGTCGACCGCCTCCGTGGACGGGTCCTCGCCGCCCTCGGCTATGCCGCCGATGAGCAGGAGCACGTCTGCCGTGCGGATGTCCGCGGCGGCGATCCGGGCCAGGAACGGCACGGCCTTCGCGGACGCCTCGTACACCGAGCCCTGGTGCAGGATGCTCCCGTACAGCTCGCTCTGCGCCTCCTCGGCGGCCGCGTCGTCGTCCCCGGCGAGGGCGCGCAGGCAGCCGGGGACGTCCTCGGCGCTGCCGTAGGCGTGGCCGTAGGACGCCCAGGGCAGGGCGTCCAGGTCGGCGCGGAACAGGGCGTGGTCGAAGTCCATGCTCCCGATCATGGCAGCCACCACTGACAACGCCCCGAGCCCCGTCCGTGGAGCGGCCCGTCAGCTGGTGAAGAACTCCGTGATGTGGCCGGCCACCTGGTCGGCCCGGGTCTCGTGCGGGCGGTGGCCGCCCGGGACCGTGATCAGCCGGCAGTCCGGGACCAGGGCCGCCACGTCGGCCTGGCGGTGCTGCTCCATCGCGCTCTCCGGGCCGCCGGTGATGATCAGCGTCGGGGCGACGATCTCGCCCAGGCCGTCGGCCGCCTCCGGCCCCGGGTCGGCGAGCTGGTCCCGTACGGCGGGGACCGCGTGCTCGTCGTAGTCCACCGGGCCCTCGGGGGCCCCGGCCGGTCCCGGGTCACCGGGGAACGGCGCCGGGGTCTCCACCAGCACCAGCCGCTCCACCCGGTCGGCGTGCTCCTGGGCCAGCAGCCGGGCGACGGCCCCTCCCATGCCGTGGCCGACGAGGCCCACCCGGTCCAGCTCCAGTTCGTCGAGGAAGCCCGCGACGTCCTCGGCCATCAGTTCCAGGTCGTACGCGTCGGGCCAGTCGCTCTCGCCGTGGCCGCGCAGGTCCAGGGCGTAGACCCGCCACTCCTGGCCCAGCAGGGCGCCGGCCGCCTCCCAGTCCCCGGCGGACCCGCCGAGGCCGTGCAGCAGCACGACGGGGGAGCCGAACGCGTCGCCCCAGGCCCGGTACGCGAGGCGCACATCACCGACATCCACAACCGACCGATCTTCCATACCCCTGACGCTACAGCCGCCCGACCGCCACCCGCGCCACGGCCCCCGGCCCGCCCGCGCCACGGCCCGGATCCGGGCCCCGCCCCCGTACGCCCCGAAACGCGCGCCGGCCCGGCGGGACCGTGCGGGGTCCCACCGGGCCGCAGAAGGAGCGGGGTCGGTGCACGCCGGAAGCGGCGGGGATCAGTGCACGCCCACCCCGGCGGCAGCCGGCACCACGTGTTCGCCGTCCCGCCGCTCCTCGTCCTCCGCGTCCGGCCCGCGGCCGATGTGGTTGAAGGCGAGGTTCAGCACGATGGCCACGACACAGCCGGTCGAGATGCCGGAGTCGAGGACGACCAGCAGGCTCTCCGGGAAGGCGTGGTAGAACTGCGGCGCCGCGATCGGGATCAGGCCGATGCCGAGGGCCGCCGCCACGATCAGCGCGTTCTCGCCCTTCTCCAGGGCGGCGGTGGCCAGGGTCTGGATGCCGCTGGAGGCGACCGTGCCGAAGAGGACGATGCCCGCGCCGCCCAGCACCGGCAGCGGTACGAGGGCGATGACGGAGGCGGCCACGGGGACCAGGCCGAGCACGATGAGGATGCCGCCGCCCGCCGCGACGACGAAGCGGCTGCGGATCTTCGTCATGGCGACCAGGCCGACGTTCTGGGCGAAGGCGCTGCACATGAACCCGTTGAAGACCGGGCTGATGGCGCTGCCCAGGGTGTCGGCGCGCAGCCCGCCCTCGATGATCTTCTCGTCGGCCGGGCGGCCGACGATCTTCCCGAGGGCGAGCATGTCGGCGGTGGACTCGGTCATGCAGACGAGCATCACGATGCACATGGAGATGATCGCGGCGATCTCGAACTGCGGGCCGCCGAAGGCGAACGGGGTGGGGAAGCCGACCACGTCGGCGTTCTTGATGGCGCTGAAGTCGGTGATGCCCGCCGGGATGGCGATCAGGGTGCCGATCACCAGGCCGAGCAGGATCGCGATCTGCTGGAGGAAGCCGCGCAGCAGTTTGCGCAGGGCCAGCACGATCACCAGGGTGACGGCGGCCATGGTGATGTTGGTCATCGAACCGTAGTCGTCCGCCGCCGCGTTGCCGCCCTGGGACCAGTTGAAGGCGACCGGCAGGAGCGAGGCGCCGATCAGGGTGATCACGGTGCCGGTGACGACCGGCGGGAAGAAGCGGACCAGCTTGCAGAAGTACGGGGCGAGGACGAAGCCGAGGAGGCTCGCGACGATGATCGCGCCGAAGATCACGGCTATCCCGTCGTGTCCCCGGTCCTTGCCTATCGCGATCATCGGGGCGACACCGGCGAAGGAGACGCCGTTGACGAAGGGCAGCCGGGCGCCGACCTTCCAGAAGCCGATGGTCTGGAGCAGGGTGGCGATACCCGCGGTGAAGAGGCTCGCCCCCATCAGGAAGGCGGTCTCCTTGGCGGTGAGGCCGACGGCCGGCCCCACGATGAGCGGCGGGGCCACCACGCCCGCGTACATGGCGGCCACGTGCTGCAGGCCGCTGGTGAACATCTTCAGTGGGGGAAGGGTCTCGTCGACCGGATGTTTCCGGTCCTCTGCCGCGCTCTCGGCGACGGTGTCGTCCGTCGTCCCGGGGGCGGCTGGGTCTGCGTCTTTGCGAAACCTGGGCTTAGCGGCCACGGCGGTTCCTCCGGTCGGTTACACGTCGTCGGCGACGCGGGTGTCAGGGAGGTGATGCGGAAGTGGTGCGGTGGTGCTTGCGGCTCTCTCAGGTGGTGCAGGTCGTGCAGAGGGGGGTGCGGGGGGCGCGCACGGTGGGTGTGCGGGCAGGGTTCGTCACCGGTCCGGCGGACGCCCACCATCGGGTGCGCGTCCGCCGGACCGGCTGCCGTGGACCCCGCTCGGGCCCACGGCGGCCGGTCTCGGGCCGTCCCCCTCGACCGGCCGGTCGGGGATTCCGCCGGGTCAGTGGCTGACCGGCGGCCGGGATGCCTCCGGGGTCAGGCCCCGGCGGCGATCTGCGCGAGGCGGCGGGCCTCGTCGCGGGTGGTGCGGGCGATGGCGTCCTCGTCCACCGTGGTGAGGTGGTTGCCCTCGACGACCGTCTTGCCGTCGACGAGGGAGAGGGTCACCGGGGCGGCCGCGCCGAAGATGAGCGCGGTCACCGGGTCGGCGATCGAGGAGTGGGCCAGGGTGTCGAGCTTCCACAGGACGAGGTCGGCGAGCTTGCCGGCCTCCAGGGAGCCGATCTGGTCGGCGCGGCCCAGCACCTGGGCCCCGCCGAAGGTCCCGAGGCGCAGGGCCTGACGGGCGTTCAGGGCGGCCTCGCGGTGGGCTCCGAGGCGGTTGATGAGCAGGGCGTTGCGCAGCTCGGTGTGGAGTTCGCCGGACTCGTTGGAGGCGGTGCCGTCCACGCCGAGGCCGACCGGGACACCGGCGGCGAGCATGTCGGGGACCCGGGCGATGCCTGCCGCCAGGCGGGCGTTGGAGGAGGGGCAGTGGGCGACGCCGGTTCCGGTGCGGGCGAAGGCGGCGATGTCGGAGTCGTTCATGTGGACGCAGTGGGCCATCCACACATCGCTGCCGAGCCAGCCGGTGGACTCGAAGTAGTCGGTCGGGCCCATCCCGAACAGCTCCTTGCAGAACTGCTCCTCCTCGACGGTCTCCGAGCCGTGGGTGTGCAGCCGTACGTTCTTGCGCCGGGCCAGCTCGGCGCCCTGGCGCATCAGTTCGGTGGAGACCGAGAACGGCGAGCAGGGGGCGACGGCGACCTGGGTCATGGCGTCGAAGGAGGCGTCGTGGTGGGCGTCGATGGTGGCCTCGGTGGCGGCGAGCGCGCCTTCGAGGGTCTCGACGGCGAAGTCCGGGGGCAGGCCGCCGTCCTTCTCGCTGCGGTCCATGGAGCCCCGGGCGAGGGTGAACCGTACGCCCATCTCGCGGGCGGCCCCGATGATGGCCCCGGAGAGGTCGCCGGAGTCCTTGGGGAAGACGTAGTGGTGGTCCATGGCGGTGGTGACACCGCCGCGGGCCATCATGGCGAGCGAGCCCTGCGCGGCGGCGCGGGCCATCGGCTCGTCGATGCGCGCCCAGGTCGGGTAGAGGGCGACCAGCCAGTTGAAGAGGTTGTGGTCGGTGGCCAGGCCCCGGGTGATCCACTGGTAGAAGTGGTGGTGGGTGTTGACCAGGCCCGGCGTGGCGAGGTGCCCGGTGGCGTCGATGCGCCGCACGACACCGGTGAGGCCCTCCGGGGCCTTGCCCGCGCCGACGGACTCGATGCGGTTGTCCGCCACGACGATGTACCCGGACGCGTACTCCGTGTCCTGGGCGTCGACCGTGGCGATCGAACAGTTCTCGATGACGGTGCGCTGAGGGTCTGCCGAAGCTGCCATGGCGCTTCCTTCTTCTCTCTGTGGCGATGTGGGCACGGCAGGACCCTAGGAGGATTTGAGTGCCACAGCGGGGCGGCTGTGGGTGCCGAGATGGTGGAAGAACAGGTTGAGCACGACCGCGACCAGTGCTCCCGCGCTGATTCCGGAGCCGAGGACGGTCTGCGCCCAGGCCGGGAATCCGGCGTAGAAGGTGGGCGCGGCGAGCGGGATGATGCCCGCGCCGAGTGCGACGGCGACCAGGATGATGTTGGAGCTGTCGTCGAGCCCGGCCTCGGAGAGCGTACGGATGCCGCTCACCGCGATGGAGCCGAAGAGGACGATCCCGGCGCCGCCGAGGACGGGCATGGGCACGAGCGAGACGACCGCACCGAGCACCGGGAAGGCGCCCAGGATCAGCAGGGCGCCGCCCGCCGCCGCGACGACGTACCGGCTGCGCACCCGGGTCAGCGAGACGACGCCGACGTTCTGGGCGAAGGCGCTGGTGGGGAAGCCCCCGAAGACCGGGCCGACGAGCGTGGCGATGCCGTCCGTACGGAGCCCGCGGGTGATCGTACGGCCGTCGGTGCGGCGGTCGCAGATCTCGCCCAGGGCCAGCATCCCGGCCGAGGACTCGGTCATCAGGACGAGCATGACGATGCAGAGGGAGAGGATCGCGGCCGGGTGGAACTCCGGTGCGCCGAAGGCGAAGGGGGTCGGCAGGGCGGCGAGGGGCGCGGACTTCAGCGCGGAGAAGTCCGCGAGTCCGAACGGGATCGCTGCCAGCGTGCCGACGAACATCCCCACCAGCAGGGCGACCTGCTTGAGGAAACCGCGGCCGAACCGCTGGATGAGCAGGATGACGACGAGCGTGAAGGCGGCCAGTGCCAGGTACTTCATGGCGCCGAAGTCGGCGGCGGTGGCGTCGCCGCCCTGCGCCCAGGCGACCGGCACGGGCATGAGGGTGACGCCGATGAGGGTGATGACCACCCCGGTGACCAGCGGTGGGAAGAAGCGCAGCAGCCGGCCGAAGAACGGTCCGACGGTCAGGCAGAAGGCTCCGGCGACGAGCACCGCCCCGTAGATCGCGGGGAGTTGGTGGCCGGGCGCGCTGGTCTCGGCGATGGCGAGCATCGGGGCGATGCCGGCGGAGGAGGCGGCGTTGACGAAGGGGAGCCGGTTTCCGGCGAACGCGCCGATGCCGATGGTCTGGAGGAGGGTGGCGAGTCCGGCGATCAGGAGACTCGCGGCGATGAGCCGGGTCATCCCGGCGGTGTCCAGGCCGACGGCCTGGCCGATGATCAGCGGAGGGGTGACGACGCCCGCGTACATGGCGGCGATGTGCTGGAGGGCCGCGGGGACGAGCCGCGCGGCGGGGAGCTTCTCGTCGACCGGGTGAACTGCCGTGGTGGTGACGGGTTTCGGGGCCTCGGCCGGCCCCGTTGCAGGCTGTGCCATGGGTGTTTCCTCCGGGATGACCGGCCCCCGCCCGACGGTGGGCGGACGGGGGCCGGTTCAGTTCCGCGTCAGAGGTTGGTCATGTCGACCGGGATCTTCGGCTCGACGCCGTCCCGGAGCACGGTGGCCTCGATCAGACCGTAGGGACGGTCCGCGGCGAAGTAGACCTCGTTGTCGTTCTTGAGGCCGAACGGTTCGAGGTCCACCAGGAAGTGGTGGTTGTTCGGCAGCGAGAAGCGGATCTCGTCGATCTCGCTGCGGCTGTTGATGATGCGCGAACCCATCTGGTACAGGGTCTGCTGGAGCGAGAGGGAGTACGTCTCGGCGAAGGCCTGGAGCATGTGCTTGCGCGCCTGCTCGTAGGACTTCTCCCAGTTCGGCATGCGCTGCTCGTCGCTGGTCCAGTTGTACCGCCAGCGGGCGGAGACGTCGGTCGCCAGGATGCGGTCGTACGCCTCCTTCAGCGTCGTGTACCTGTCCTTGACGTAGCCCCAGAACTCGGAGTTGGTCGAGTTCATCACGGTGAGGTCCTTGAGGCCCGAGATGACCTCCCAGTTCTCACCGTCGTAGGTGATCTGGGTGACCCGGGTCTCCATGCCCTTGCGGGCGAAGGAGTGCTTGACCTCGTCGGCGCCGATGAACCTGGAGTTGCCGTCGGAGGTCGCGATGCGCTCCCAGGCGTACTCCTCGATCCGGATCCGGGCCCGGTGGATCGGCTCCTGCGAGGAGACGAAGTGGCGGGCGAGGTGGATGCCGAACTGCTCGGCGGACTCGATCCCGTGCTCCTTGGCGAACGCGAACACCGTGTTCTTGGTGGTGTCGGTCGGCAGGACGTTGGCGTTGGAGCCGGAGTAGTGGACGTCGTCCATGTCGCCGGAGAGGGCGACCGAGACGTTGAGGTCCTTGATGTGGTGGGTGTCGCCGTCCCGCGTGATCTTTACGACGCGGTTCTCTGCTTTGCCGTACTGGTTCTGGCCGAGAATCGTGGGCATGTCGGTGCTAGCTCCCTCGGTAAACGGAGTAGCCGAACGGGTTGAGCAGCAGCGGTACGTGGTAGTGCTCGCCCGGCACGACCGCGAAGGCGATCGTCACTTCCGGGAAGAACGCGCCGCTGTCCCTTACGCGGGGGGCGTCCTGCTGCGCCTCGGCTTGCTTCTTGGAAAAGTACGTCTCGGTGTCGAAGGCGAGACGCACATGGCTTGTTCCTTCCGGCAGCGCCGGCAGGTCCTTGCAGCGCCCGTCCGCATCGGTCGCGGAGGCCCCGAGCGTCACGTACGGCGCGTCGCCGCCGCTGCGGGCGGCGAGCGAGACGGTGACGGACGCGGCGGGGCGGCCGATGCTGGTGTCCAGGATGTGCGTGGACACCGATGCGGTCGTGTCGGTACTCAAGACCGTCACTCTCCTTGCTCTCAAGAGTCCTGTACGGGAGCTTCCTCTGCGAGGGTCTCCCGTACGAGACGGGTCAGCCGGATGCGGTTGATCTTGCCCAGTTCGGTGCGCACGATCTCCCGCTCCTGCTCGGGCGAGTTCCCGATGCGGGACTTCACCGCGTCGCGCATCTGCTCACCGGTGGCCCCGGTGGCGCAGATCAGGAAGACATGTCCGAACCGCTCCTGGTAGGCCAGGTTCAGTTCGAGCATCTCGGTCTTGAGCTCCTCGGAGGCACCGGCCATCCCCCGCTGCTCGCGGGCGGAGGTCGGGTCACCGGGCTTCGGGCGTCCGATCGGCGGGTGTCCCGCCATCGCGTCGGCCAGGTCCGCCGCGGTCAGCTCCGCCATGGCGGCGTCGCTCGCGGCGAGCAGGGCTTCCTCGGTGGCGTACGGACGACCGGCGAGGACGGTCTCGCCCCAGGCCGCACTGGCACAGACCTCGTGCAGTGCGGGGGCGGCCTCGCCGTCCGCCAGGGTGTTGAACCGGGTGAGGCCCGGTGTGAAGCTCGAAGTCACGGGAGCCTCCGTGGCTGTTTTTCGCTGTGCGTTGTTCGGGCTGCGGATAGCTAACGCCCTCCGCAACACGACGTCAACACTTTGTTGAAATCTCGCGAACGAAGAAAGCCGCCGTCCCGGCATACGGACGGCGGCTTTCCTGCGTGTTCGGCCAACTACTCACCCTTGGCCGAATGTTCCCGGTTCAGGTAGTTGTAAACGGTGAACCGGGAGACGCCCAGGGCGCCGGCCACGGTCTCCACCCCGTGCCGTACGGAGAAGGCACCGCGTGCCTCCAGGGTCCGGACGACGGACTGCTTGGTCTTCCGGTCCAGGTCGGCGAGCGGCATCCCGTGCCGTCTCTCCAGCGCGGCGAGGATGTGGTCCAGCGAGTCGGAGAGCTGGGGCAGCCGTACGGCTATGACGTCCCGGCCCTCCCAGGCGAGCACGACGTCGTCGGGCTGGGCCTGCTCGGGGCCGAGCAGCTCGGCGCCCATCGCGTCGACGAGCGGTTTGACGGCCGATACGAAGGGGTGGTCGACGGTGACCGGAGAGTGATCGGCGGATTCGGTCACCGTACCTCCTCCCCGATCACATTGACCTGGAGCGAGACCCGGGTGGCACCCGAGGCCAGGGCCCGGCGCAGCAGGGAGTCCACGGCGGTGAGCACCTGGTCCGCGCCCCCTTCCGCCGTGTTGCCGAACGGGCCGACGTCCACGGCGTCGAGTTCGGCGCTCTGGATGACCTCGCGGGCCACCACCGCGTGGGCGGGCGCCTCGTCGAGATCGAAGGGCTCGGTGGTGAATTCCACCCTCAAGCGCACTGTGCCTCCCTGATGTCCTCGCCGCGGGTGCGGGCGCGCGGCCGGGGCACGACTGTAACCGCTGGAACGGGCCCGCCCCGGGCGTCACGGCAGCGGCAGGACGCAGACCGCGACCGGCGCCGGGAGCGCGTCGCCCGCCGGGGCCAGGGAGCCGTCGTCGCCCACCCGGAAGGCGGTGACGGTGGCGGAGCGCTGGTTGGCGGCGAAGAGCAGGGAGCTGTCCGGGGAGAGGGCGAGCTGGCGCGGCCAGTCCCCGCCGACGGGCACGGTGTCCAGCAGTCGCAGGGCCGCTCCGCCGTCCTCCACCGCGTAACGGGTGAGGCAGTCGGGGCCCCGGTTGGCGAGGTACGCGTACGAGCCGTCGCCGGTGACGACCAGCTGGGCCGGGTAGCCGGTCTCCGACCCGGTGGACCGGCCGGGGCCGGGCGTGAGGGTTCCGCTCCCGGGGTCGTACGCGCAGACGACCGTGGTGTTGTCCAGCTCGCAGGCCAGATAGGCGGAGCGCCCGCCGGGGTGGAAGGTGAGGTGGCGCGGGCCGGAGCCGGGGGCCAGGGCGGCGCGGGAGACCTCGGTGAGCGTTCCGGCGGAGGTGTCGAGTCGGTACGTGTACACCGTGTCGGTGCCGAGGTCGACGGCGAGGACGTGGCCGCCGTCGGGCGAGGTGACGACCTGGTGGGCGTGCGGCCCGCTCTGGCCGGGACCGGGCGGCGGGGAGCTGTGCGTGACCAGGTCGGTGCGCTCGCCGAGCGAGCCGTCCGCCGCGATGGGGTGCACGGCCACGCTGCCGGAGGTGTAGTTCGCGCTGAGGAGCCAGTCCCCGGACGGGTGGACGGAGAGGTGGGTGGGGCCGGAGCCGCCGGTGGGGCGGGTGCCGAGCACGTCGTACGTCCCGTCCGGCGCGAGCGCCACGGCGGTGACCGCGCCCGCGTCCTGCTCGGCGACGGCGTAGACGGTGGAGCCGGAAGGGTGGAGGGCCAGGTAGGAGGGGTTCTCGACGCCGGTGATCACGGCCCCTGGGGTCATCGCTCCGGTGGCGGTGTCGTACGTGGCGGTGCCGATGCCGGTGCCGCCGCCCTCGGCGGAGGTGTAGGTGCCGAGCAGGAGGCGGCGGGTGGCGGTGGGGGCAGGCCGGGCGGCGGCGTGGGCCGATGCGGAGAGGGCGGGGGCGGCCACCAGGGCGGCGGTTCCCGCCAGCAGGCCGCCGAGGAGGCTTCGGCGGCCGACGCTCGGGCGCCCGGAGGCAGGGCTGGGTACGGCGTTCATGCGAGGCACCTCGTGGGGGGATCGGTCGCTTCGGATGTGCCGCCACCTTGGCCCGCCGAGCCGCCAACGGCAAGAGGCGCAACCGGAGTTGCACTCTGCGCAACGCTGTCCGGGGGTGCGGCTCAGGCCCCCGTCTGGATGTCCCCCCTGGTGGAGGAGGTGATCGTGTCGCCGTGGGCGAAGTCGCCGGGCGGGATGCCGGGGTGGTGGCCCTCCCGGTCCGGGGCGACCTCGGCGGCCGGGCCGAGGGCGAGGCGGGAGACGATCCGGTAGCGGTCGCCCCGGTAGAGCGAGTGGACGTACTCCACCGGGCGGCCGGTCGTGTCGGAGGTCAGCCGCTCGAAGAGCAGGGCCGGGGAGAGCTCGGGGACATCGAGCAGCTTCGCCTCGGCGCGGGTGACGACGGTGGGTTCGATCGCCTGGACCGCCTCGTGGACGTGCACGTCATGGGTGGTGCGCAGGTGCTCGTAGAGATCCCCGCTCTCCAGCTCCTGCGCGCTGAGGCCGGGCACCAGCTCGGCCCGGATGTGCAGGTGCTCGATGGCCATCGGCGCCCCGTCGACCAGCCGCAGCCGGGCCACGTAGACGATCTCGGCGGCGGGTGACATCCGCAGCTTGCGGCCGACCCGGGCCCCCGCCTGGAGGGTGGTGAACTCCAGCAGCCGGCTCGACCAGGCGCCCGCCGCCTGCGGCACGGCCAGCGACCGGTCCCCCGCCACCAGCTCCTGGGTGATCTTGGCGGGGGCGACGAACATCCCCCGGCCGTGCTCGCGCACCAGGAGCCCGGCGGCGACCAGCTCGTCGACCGCCGCGCGCACGGTGGGCCGCGACACACCCAGCAGGGAGCACAGGGCCCGCTCCGAGGGAATCGCGTCGCCGGGGCTGCGCGACTCGATCAGCTCCAGGACCGCATCGCGCGTCCGCTCCCGTTTGAGCACCGTCCCCGGCACATCCGCGTCCATGCGCTCCCCTCCCGACGGATTCACCTTCCTTACCAGTTGACCGGACTGCCGGACCAACTGGCCTGCTGGTCAGGCGAAGTGTAGCGCCTACTGCGGTCAGCAAGGGCGAGCATGTTACGCACCGATCACCAAATCGCCTTTGTACGCAGGGGGTTGACGACCTCATTGGTCTATGCCACCTTCAACCCCCATCGAGAGGTGAGCTGTCCAGTGGACATCACTGGTCAGGTGGTCAGGTCGGACTCAGGTCGGGCTCAGTTCTGCTTTCCGAGGTGAACCGTGAAGTACCGCTTGCTTGCCGGTGGGTCCGTGCTCGTTCTGGCCGCCGCGCTCAGTTCCTGTAGTTCGCCGTCCGGCTCCGCGAGCGGGGACGGGCGGACGAGGGTGGACGTCTGGCTGATGCGCGACAGCGTGTCGGAGACCTTTCAGAAGGAGTTCACGGCCGACTTCGCGAAGCGCCACCCGGAGATCGATGTGAAGATCCAGATCCAGGAGTGGGACGGCATCGGCCAGAAGATCACCGCCGCCCTGGCCAGCAACGACGCCCCGGACATCATCGAGGCGGGCAACACCCAGGTGGCGCAGTACGCCGAGAGCGGCGGGCTTCTCGACCTCAGCGACCGCAAGGACGAGCTGAACGGCGCGGACTGGCTGAGCGGCCTGGCCGAGCCGGGGGCGTACGAGGGGAAGCAGTACGGCATCCCGTACTACGCGGCCAACCGGGTGGTCATCCACCGCACCGACCTCTTCGAGAAGGCGGGCGTCGACGCGAAGGCGATCAAGACCCGCGAGCAGTGGATCGACGCCACGACCAAGCTCAACACCGGCGGTACACAGGGCATCTACCTGCCCGGCCAGATGTGGTACGCGCTGGCCGGCTTCATCTGGGACGAGGGCGGCGACCTCGCCACCGAGTCCGGGGAGAAGTGGTCCGGCGCGCTGGACACCCCCGAGGCCCTGCGCGGTATGGCGTTCTACGAGGAGCTCCAGGCGCTCGGCAAGGGGCCCAAGGACTCCGACGAGGACGACCCGCCGCAGGCCGAGGTGATGGCGCAGGGGCAGGTGGCCCAGATCATCTCCACCCCCGGCGGGGCCAACGTCATCGTGGAGAAGAACCCCGGACTCAAGGGCAAGCTCGCCTTCTTCCCCATCCCGGGCAAGACAGCCGACACCCCCGGTGCGGTCTTCACCGGCGGCTCGGACCTCGTCGTACCGGCCGCCGCCGCCCACCCCGAGGAGGCGGTCACCTTCATCAAGGAGCTGACCGGCAACGCCTGGCAGAAGAAGCTCGCCGTCGCCATGAGCTACGTACCGAACCGCACCTCGCTCGCCTCCGCCGTGGCCGGTGACCCGGGGGCGGCGGCGATGGCGGTCGGCGCCGCCAACGGCCACGCCACGCCCAACACCCCGGGGTGGGCGGCGGTCGAGGCGGAGAACCCGATCAAGGACTACATGACCGCCGTGCTCACCGGGCGCGACCCGGCCAAGGAGGCGGCGAAGGCCTCGCAGGACATCAGCCGGGCCATGAACGCCGGTTCCTGACCCGGCCCGCACCCGATCACCAGCCACAGGAAGGAGGCGTACCGTGCCGGTCGTCGCCGAACGGACCCCCGTACCCCGCACCCCCCGGCGGCGGCCGGTCCCGCCCCCCGCCCCACGCACCGGGCCGACGGGCCGGGCACACGGCCTCTGGCCGTACGCGCTGATCGCCCCCGCCGTCGGCGGCATGCTCTGTCTGCTGGTCTATCCGCTGGCGCGGGCCGTCCTGATCTCCTTCCAGGACTTCCGGCTGCGCCAGCTGATCAGCGGTGACGCGGAGTTCGTCGGGTTGCGGAACTACCGGACACTGCTGTCGGACCCGCGGTTCTGGGAGGTGGTCCGCCGCACCTTCCTGTTCATGGCCGTCAACGTCGTCCTGATCATGGTGATCGCCACGCTGGTCGCCCTGATGGTGGAGCGGCTGCGACGGGTGGGCCGGACGGTGGTGCTCTGCTCGCTGGTGCTGGCCTGGGCGATGCCGGTGGTGGCGGCGACCACGGTGTTCCAGTGGCTGTTCCACTCGGAGTTCGGCATCGTCAACTGGGCGCTGACCTCGATCGGCCTCGACTCCTTCGACCGCTACCCGTGGTTCGCCAACGGGAGCGCCGCCTTCGCCATCCTGGTGACGCTGATCGTCTGGCAGTCGGTGCCGTTCGCCGCGATCACCCTGTACTCCGCCCTGACCACCGTGCCGCCGGAGCTGTACGAGTCGGCGCGGCTGGACGGGGCGGGGGCGGGGCGGATCTTCCGCTCGGTGACCTTCCCGATGCTCCGGCCGATCTTCCTGCTGGTCTTCTCGCTGGAGGTGATCTGGACGTTCAAGGCCTTCGTCCAGATCTGGGTGATGACCCGGGGCGGGCCGGGCGACGCCACCACGATCCTGCCGGTCTACGCGGTGCAGACGGCCCTCTCCAGCCAGCGGTACGACCTGGGTTCGGCCGCCTCGATGATCACCGTGGTCCTGATGTCCGGGGTGCTCGTCCTCTACTTCCGCCAGATGTTCCGCCAGGAGGACGAGACCCGGTGAACGCCCGTACCGTACGCCCCCGACTGCGCCGCCAGCCGCTGAACATCGCCGCCGCCGTGACCGTCGTCGTCTGCCTCTTCCCCGTGTACTGGATGATCTCCACGGCGTTCAAGCCGTCCAAGGACATCCAGTCGGCCGACCCGCAGCTCCTCCCGCACACCTGGACCCTCACCCACTTCCAACGGGCCGTGGACGCCGACGGGTTCGCGCTGTTCTGGCGCAACAGCATCCTCGTCACGCTGGGCGCGGTCCTGCTCGCGCTGCTGGTGGCGCTGGGCGCGGCGTTCGCCGTGGCGCGGATGCGGTGGAAGGGCCGGCGGCAGTTCATGCTGATGGTCTTCATCGCGCAGATGGCGCCCTGGGAGTCGCTGATCATCCCGGTCTACATCATCTCCCGGGACACGAACATGCTGGACCGGCTGCCGACGCTGACGCTGATCTACTTCATGATCACACTGCCGTTCACCCTCGTGGTGCTGCGGGGCTTCATCGGGACGATCCCGCCGGAGCTGGAGGAGGCCGCCCAGGTCGACGGCTGCACCCGGACCGGGGCGTTCTGGCGGGTGGCGATGCCGCTGCTGGCGCCGGGGCTGATGGCGACCTCGCTGTTCGGCTTCATCACGGCGTGGAACGAGTTCGCCTACGCCAACTTCCTGATCATCAAGCAGCAGGACAACCGGACCCTGCCGGTCTGGCTGTCGTCCTTCCAGAACACCTTCGGCACCGACTGGGGCGCCACGATGGCCGCGTCCACGCTCTTCGCGCTGCCCGCCCTGGTGATCTTCCTGCTGCTCCAGCGCCATGTGACCTCCGGCTTCGCCGCCGGTGCCGTCAAGGGCTGAGAGGCCGGACCGCCCACCCCCGTAAGCCCGCGAACCGAACCCGGAGACCCCGTGCCCGCATCGCGCCCCGACCTCGCCCTCCTTCCCCGGCCCAGCAGGATGTCCGCCCTGGGCGGCCGGCTCACCCTCGACCGCGACACCGCCGTCCGCGCTCTCCCGGGCGCCGAACCGGCGGCCGACCTGCTGCGCTCCCTGGTCGGCCCGGCCGCCGGGCTGCCGCTGGCCCCGTCGCCGGAGGGCCGGATCGTGCTCGCGCTGGACGAGCAGCTCGGCGGCCTCGGGGAGGAGGGGTACGGCCTGACGGTCGGCCCGCAGGCGCTCCTGCTGCGCGCCGCCCACCCGACGGGGCTGCTCCGGGGCGTACAGACCGTCCGCCAACTCCTGCCCGCCGAGGCGCTGTCGGGCGGGGCGCGGGGTTCCGGCTCCTGGGAGCTGCCGTGCGTCGAGATCACCGACGTACCGGAGCTGCCCTGGCGCGGTTCGCTGCTGGACGTGGCACGGCACTTCCGGCCGATGGACTATCTGCTCCGGTACGTGGACCTGCTGGCGCTGCACAAGCTGAACGTCCTGCACCTCCACCTGACCGACGACCAGGGCTGGCGGATGCCGGTCGACGCCTACCCCAGGCTGACCACGGTCGGAGCCCGGCGGGCCCGGTCGCAGCGGGGGCCCGAGGGCCCGGGCCGAACGCGGTTCGACGCGACACCTCACGAAGGGGCCTACACCAAGGCCGAGTTGCGCGGGCTCGTGCGGTACGCGGCGGAGCGCGGCATCACCGTCGTGCCGGAGATCGAGATGCCCGGCCATGTGCGGGCGGCACTCGCGGCCTATCCGGAGCTGGGCAACCATCCGGAGCGCCGGCTGGAGGTGTGGGACCGCTGGGGCGTCTGCGAGACGATCCTCGGGGTGCACGAGGAGGTCTTCGCCTTCTGCCGGGCGGTGCTGGAGGAGGTCATGGACGTCTTCCCGTCCCCGTACATCCACATCGGCGGTGAGGAGTGCCCGACCTCCGAATGGGAGAGCAGCCCGGCCGCCCGGGAGCGGGCGGCGGCCGAGGGGCTGGCGGACCCGGCGGCGCTGCACGGCTGGTTCATGGGCCGGATCGGCGCGTTCCTCGTGGAGCACGGGCGGACACCGGTCGGCTGGGCGGTGTCCGGAACCGAACTCCCGCTGGACTTCACGGTGATGGCCTGGCGGGATGCCTCGCACGCCCGGGCCGCCGCACGGCGCGGGCACCGGGTGGTCGCCGCCTACCACCGGACGACCTACCTCGACTACGTCCAGTCCGAAGCCTCCTTCGAGCCCGTGGCCCAGCCGGGCGATCCCGTCACTCTCCGCACGGTCCACGACTACGAACCCGCCCCCGCGGAGTGGTCGCCGGAGGAGCGGGACCGGATCCTCGGGACGCAGGCCCAGCTGTGGACGGAGTACGTCCGCACGCCCGAGGAGATCGAGTACCTCAGCTACCCGCGGCTCTGCGCGCTGGCCGACCGCTCCTGGTCCGGCGGGCGCGGCGACTGGCCGGGGTTCGTCGGGCGGCTGCGCCACCACACCGCCCGGCTGGACGCCCTGGGCGTCCCCTACCGCCCGCTGGACGCACGGTCGCTCGCGACGACCGCGTACGCGTCCCCCTCCTGAGGAACAGCGCGACCCCGCTCGTCACCACTCCCCCACCACCGTTCCGGAGAGGAACTGAACCCGTGAACACATCACGCAGGAAGCACCAGAGGTCCGGGCTGCGCACCGCCGCCGCCTCCGCCGCCGCCGTGGCCCTGGCCGCCACCGGGCTGGCCGCCCTGCCGTCCTCGGCGGTCGCGGCGGCGGACGGGATCGTCGTCCAGTACCGCACGAGCGCGTCGGGCGCGAGCGCCGACCAGAGCGAGCCGTGGCTGAAGGTGCGCAACGCCGGCTCCACCTCCGTACCGCTGAGCAGTGTCAAGGTGCGGTACTACTTCAAGGCCGACTCGGCGTCCGCCGCCTACCGGTTCGCCTGCTCCTGGGCGGTGAAGGGGTGCGCGAACATCACCGGCACGTTCGGCACGCTCGCCAACCCGACGGCCACCGCCGACCGTTACCTGGAGATCGGCTTCACCCCGGGCGCGGGCTCGCTGGCGCCGGGGGCGGACACCGGGGACCTGCAGCTCCGCTTCCACCAGGCGTCCTGGGCCTCGCTGATCCAGTCCGACGACTACTCCTTCGGCCCGGAGCGGACGACGTACGGCGACTGGTCGAAGGTGACGGCCCAGGTGAACGGCTCCCTCGTCTGGGGTCAGGCTCCCGGAGGCAACAACCCCACCGACCCGCCCACGAACCCGCCCACCGACCCGCCGGGAGACGGGGCCCGGCTCTTCGACGACTTCAACTACAGCTCGCACACCGACCCGAAGATCAGCGCCAACGGCTGGTCCGTGCGGTCCAACTCCGGCGGTCCGGGCGTGCCGGGGGCGACCTGGGCGCCGGAGAACGTCACCTTCGCCTCGCAGAGCGGGAATTCGGTGATGAACCTGGAGACCTCCACGGCCGGGACGGGGGCCTCGACCAAGCACACCGAGATCCTGACGAAGTCGATGAAGTTCAAGAACGGGACGTACGCGTCCCGGGTGAGGTTCAGCGACGCGCCGCGCTCGGGACCGGACGGCGACCGGATCGTGCAGACGTTCTTCACGATCAACGACCTCACGGCGCCGATGGCGAAGGACTACGCGGAGTACGACTTCGAGTACCTGCCCAACGGCGGCTGGGGCGAGCCCGCCAACATCCTCTACACCACCTCGTGGGACACCTACCGGCCCGATCCGTGGGAGGCGGTCAACCAGCACTCCTCGGACCGGCGGTCGTACGCGGGGTGGCACGACCTGGTGGTGACCATCGACGACAACCAGATCACGTACTACGTCGACGGTCAGCACTTCGGGACGCACGGGGCGGCCTTCCTGCCCGAGCGGCCGATGTCGATCAACTTCAACCAGTGGCTGATCGACCTGGAGGGGCAGCCGAGCACCACGCCCCGCGCCTACGACCAGCAGGTGGACTACGTCCTGCACGTGAAGGACCAGGTACTCACCCCGGCGCAGGTGAACGCGATGGTCGGGTCGTACCGCAGTGCGGGGAAGACCTTCGAGGACACGGTGCCGGGCAGCTAGGAGCTCTGACCACGGCGTGAGAGCCGGGCGGGGCGGGGGCCGAGGGCGGCCGCCGCCCCGCTTCCGTGTGTCCGGATCCGCCCCCTCCACCGCCCTCGTACGCCGCTGACCGGGGCGAATTTTGCGGTGCCCCCTTGACAGCCCCGCCACCCCCCAGGCAATCTTCCGTTAAGCAGAAACTAACTTCCGCAATACGGAAGGAGCGCCGAAATCCTCATGGGATACCCGGACCAGCGCTTCGATGTGAACCTTTCGATCCTCTTCACGGAACTCCCGCTCCTGGAGCGTCCCGCGGCAGCCGCCGCGGCGGGCTTCACGGCGGTCGAGCTGTGGTGGCCCTGGATCGAGACCCCCACCCCCATCCGGGCGGAGCTCGACGCCCTCAAGAAGGCGCTCGACTACGCCGGCACCCAGCTGGTGGGGCTGAACTTCTACGCCGGACAGCTGCCCGGCCCCGACCGCGGCGCGCTCTCCGTGCCCGGTGAGGAGTCCGACCGCTTCCGCGAGAACATCGAGGTGGCGGCCGACTTCGCCGCCTCGGTCGGCTGCAAGGCGCTCAACGCGCTGTACGGCAACCGCGTCGAGGGCGTGGACCCGCAGACGCAGGACGCGCTCGCCCTGGAGAACCTGGTGCTGGCCGCCCGCGCGGCGGACCGCGTCGGCGCGATCCTCCTGGTCGAGACCCTGAACAAGCCGGAGTCGCCGCTCTATCCGCTGGTCAGCGCACCGGCCGCGATCGAGGTCGTCGACAAGGTCAACGCGGCGACGGGTCTGGGGAACGCCAAGTTCCTGCTGGACCTCTACCACCTGTCGATGAACGGCGAGGACCTGAGCCAGGTCATCAAGGCGTACGCCGCCAGGACCGGCCACGTCCAGATCGCCGACAACCCGGGGCGCGGCGCGCCGGGCACCGGCACCCTCCCGCTGGAGCGGCTGCTCGACGAGCTGAAGGACGCCGGTTACGCGGGCTGGGTCGGCCTGGAGTACAAGCCGGGCGACCGGCCGAGCGCGGAGGCCTTCGACTGGCTCCCGGCCTCCGCCCGAGCGGCCCGCTGACCGGCCGATTCCACCACGGGGTGAGCCCGGCCCCCTACGTACACACGTTTTTCAGGAAGGCACCCTCATGAGCAACAACCTCCCCAAGGTCGCCTGGATCGGTCTCGGCATCATGGGCTCCCCCATGTCGGAGAACCTGATCAAGGCCGGTTACTCCGTCACCGGATACACCCTGGAGCAGGACAAGATCGACCGGCTGGTCGCGGCCGGCGGCACCGGCGCCTCCTCGATCGCGGACGCGGTCGCGGACGCGGATGTCGTCATCACGATGGTGCCCGCCTCCCCGCAGGTCGAGGCCATCGCCTACGGCCCCGACGGCATCCTGGAGAACGCGAAGCGCGGGGCGCTGCTGGTGGACATGTCCTCCATCACCCCGCAGACATCGGTGGACCTCGCGAAGAAGGCGGCCGAGAAGGGCATCCGGGTCCTGGACGCGCCGGTCTCCGGCGGCGAGGCCGGGGCCGTCGAGGCGGTGCTCTCCATCATGGTCGGCGGCGAGCAGGCGGACTTCGACGCCGCGAAGCCGCTCCTGGAGGCGCTCGGCAAGACGATCGTGCTCTGCGGCCCGCACGGCTCCGGCCAGACGGTGAAGGCGGCCAACCAGCTGATCGTCGCGGTGAACATCCAGGCCTGTGCCGAGGCCGTGGTCTTCCTGGAGAAGTCCGGGGTGGACCTCACCGCCGCGCTGGACGTCCTCAACGGCGGGCTCGCCGGCTCGACCGTGCTGACCCGCAAGAAGGACAACTTCCTGAAGCGGGACTTCGCCCCAGGCTTCCGGATCGACCTGCACCACAAGGACATGGGCATCGTGACCGACGCCGCCCGCAACGTCGGCGCGGCCCTGCCGGTCGGCGCCGTGGTCGCCCAGCTGGTCGCCTCGCTGCGCGCCCAGGGCGACGGCGGGCTGGACCACTCGGCGCTGCTGCGCTCGGTCGAGCGGCTCTCCGGCTCCCAGGTCTGACCCTCCCCGGGTGCCGCGAGGCGCCCCGGCCCGCACGGCGGGCCCCCTGATCTCCGGGCCGCGGTGGCGCTGACACCTGTCCTGTCGCGCCCAGGCGCTGCCGCGGCCCGGAACCACACACTTCGTTTTCAACAAACTGTTGACGTCCTCTCCGCGGCGAACCTACGCTCCTCAAGCCGTCAGCAGCTCGTACGAAAGGTCATCCCGCCACATGGCTAAGCGTGTGCTCACGACCGAGTCAGGCGCCCCGGTCGCCGACAACCAGAACTCCGCCACCGCCGGTGTCGGTGGACCGATCCTCCTCCAGGACCAGCACCTCCTGGAGAAGCTCGCCCGCTTCAACCGTGAGCGCATCCCGGAGCGCGTGGTCCACGCCCGCGGCTCCGGCGCGTACGGCTACTTCGAGGTGACCGACGACGTCACCGGCTTCACCCGCGCCGACTTCCTCTCCGCGGTGGGCAAGCGCACCGAGACGTTCCTCCGCTTCTCCACCGTGGCGGACTCCCTCGGCGGCGCGGACGCGGTCCGCGACCCGCGCGGCTTCGCCCTCAAGTTCTATACCGAAGAGGGCAATTACGACCTCGTCGGGAACAACACCCCGGTGTTCTTCATCAAGGACCCGATCAAGTTCCCCGACTTCATCCACTCGCAGAAGCGCGACCCCTTCACGGGCAAGCAGGAGCCGGACAACGTCTGGGACTTCTGGGCGCACGCCCCCGAGGCGACGCACCAGGTCACCTGGCTGATGGGCGACCGGGGCATCCCCGCCTCGTACCGCCACATGAACGGCTACGGCTCGCACACCTACCAGTGGACGAACGCCGAGGGCGAGGCCTTCTTCGTCAAGTACCACTTCAAGACCAACCAGGGCGTGCGCTCCCTCTCCGCCGAGCAGGCCGCCGAGCTGGTGGGCAAGGACGCCAACTCGCACCAGACGGACCTCCTCCAGGCCATCGAGCGGGGTGTCAACCCGTCCTGGACGCTCTACGTCCAGGTGATGCCGGCCGCCGAGGCCGCCGACTACCGGTTCAACCCGTTCGACCTCACCAAGGTGTGGCCGCACGCGGACTACCCGCTCCAGCGGGTCGGCCGGCTGGTGCTGGACCGGAACCCGGACAACGTCTTCGCCGAGGTCGAGCAGGCCGCCTTCTCGCCGAACAACTTCGTGCCCGGCATCGGCCCGTCCCCGGACAAGATGCTCCAGGGCCGGCTCTTCGCCTACGCCGACGCGCACCGCTACCGCCTGGGCGTCAACCACACCCAGCTGCCGGTCAACGCCCCCAGGGCGACCCAGGCCGACAACTACGGCCGGGACGGACTGCACGCCACCCGGTACGGCTCGCGCCACGACAAGAACTACGAGCCCAACTCGTACGCCGGTCCGGCCCAGACCGACGCGGCGCTCGGCGCCCCGCTCGCCATCCACGGCTGGACGGGCACCTACGGGACGGCCGCCCACGTCAAGGACGACGACTTCTTCCAGGCGGGCGAGCTGTACCGGCTGATGTCCGAGGACGAGAAGGGCCGTCTGGTCGCCAATATCGCCGGAGGCCTCTCGCAGGTCACCCGCGACGACGTGATCGAGAAGAACCTCGCCCACTTCCACGCCGCCGACGCCGACTACGGCAAGCGCGTGGAGGAGGCCGTCCGCGCCCTGCGCGAGGACTGAGCCTCCCACAGACCCCTGCCCGTACCGCGCACCCGGATGAGGGGTACCGCGCGGGACGGGCAGGACGACGAGGCCGCGGCGGCTGTGCGATGCCAGTGCGGTGGTGAAGGTCCCGGGGACCGTCTTCTGACCTGAAGGAGACGCCCTCCCCCGGCTCCGATCGCCGCCGCCGCGGTCCCTGTCACTCAGGGCTCACCCCAGCACCACCTTCGCAACACCCCTGAACGAGGGCGCGGAGTACGGATACGGTCCCGTACTGCGCGCCCTCTTTGCCATGCCTTGACCCGGGGCCCGGCGCGCTCCCCCCGCCTCCCGCCCGGTGGCTTGAATCCATATAGACCGCGTACAGAGTCTGCCCAGAGACCTGCGTGCAGTATGGGCGGCGCATTGACCGCCTCTGCCGTTCTGGCACACACCCTGCCCGCACCCTCAAGGGACGTGTGCGGTGCGATCCCCCTTCCTCCTCCCTCCCCCGCTCCTTTCCTCCGCAGCGCGACAGACGGCTACCCGCACGACACGTACGGCACGTCACAGTCATCAGGTGAATACAAGGGGAAGCAGATGCTCGAAGTTGGTACTTCCCGGGCCGGTACCGAGCCCGCCAGCCGCTTTCTGACCACGGTCGACGAGGTCACCGTGCTGCTGGGGACGGCGGCCGACAAGGCCGACTCCCAGTACTCCGGCGACGCGCGGACCGCCCTGCTCGGCCGGGTGGCCGAGATCAACAAGGCCGCCGCCGCGGGCGACCAACAGGCCCTGTACGTACAGCAGTTCCTGCTCGACCGGATCTACCGGCTGCACACCAAGCTGTCGGACGGGGAGACCGCCGAGGGCTCGGTCGTGGCGCACGAGATCGGCCGGCTGCTGGAGACCGCCACCGCCGAGGCGCAGGACCGGCTGATCGAGCCGGGGCTGCTGGAGGAGGCGCCCACCGAACCGCGCGCCTACCTCTCCTGGCTGAAGAAGACCGCCCGTGAGCACCGGGTCTACAAGCACCCGTACTACCACGAGTTCATCCGCAACCGGGCCACCGAGGCCGACCTGCGCAACTACGTGATGCAGGAGTCGGTGGTCGACGGCCGCTTCGACGATCTGCTGGCGATGATGCAGGTCGGCACGGCGGGTGCGGCGAAGATGGAGATCGCCGCCAACTTCTGGGACGAGATGGGCAACGGCGACCACGCCCAGGTCCACACCACCCTCTTCAACAAGATCTTCGAGGTCTTCCAGATCCCCGACGAGGAGCTGGAGCGCTCGCTCACCGCCAACTCCCTCCTCAACGGCAACCTCGCGGTGCTGCTGTGCCGCTACCGCTCGCTGTACCCGGAGGCCGTCGGCTTCCTCGGGATGACCGAGTGGATGGCGCCGGACCGGTTCGTCCAGGTCGTGCACGCCTGGGAGCGGCTCGGCCTGCCCGAGGTCGGCATCGTCTACCACCGCCTCCACATCACCATCGACTCCCAGCACGCCCAGGGCTGGTTCCACAACGTGGTGCTGCCCGCCGCCGAGTCCCCGCGGATGCGCCGGGCCATCGCCCGCGGCATCCTCTGGCGGCTCAACGCCTCGGCGACCTATCTGGACGAGCGGATGCCGTCGGTCACCGGCTGAGACCCCGCCACCGCCCGCCAGGAGCCACCACCCACCAGGAGGGGAGAGCACATGCCGCTCGGCACCGAAGGATTCACCGTCATCGACCTGCCCGAGGTCGCGCCCGACATCCTGCCCAGCTACGACCGCTGCCCGGTCGACGACTACATGGGCAACGGCACCCGCTTCAAGCGGTTCTCGCAGTACAAGCTCACTCCGGCCGAGGACGACGCCTGGTCGTTCAAGCGGCTGCCGCACCGGGACTACACCACGTACAAGAAGTTCAACCCGGTCGGCGGCGGCATCCGCCGCGTCTACGAGCCGATCGAGGTGGACTTCACCCCGCTGATCGCCGAGGGCATCCGCGAACTGGGCCTGGACCGGTCCGAGCCGTGGCAGATCAACGTCCACCAGAACCGGACCCGCGCCGACGGCGGGCGGCCCGGCCCGCTCACCCCGGAAGGGGTGCACCACGACGGCCACGAGTTCGTCATGATCGCCATCCTGAACAAGGTGAACGTGGCGGGCGGCACCACCCGGCTCTGGAAGCCGGAGGCCGACGCGCCCTTCTGGTCGGAGACGCTCGAAGCCGGCCAGGCGGTCCTCCTCGACGACCGGGGGCTCGCCCACGACGTCACGGACGTCCTCTCCGCCGACGGCGGGCCGGGCCACCGCGACATCGTGATCATCGCCTTCTCCCGCTGGGCGGAGAAGTGGTACGGCGACGAGCACGACGCGGCGGCGCTCGAAGAGCAAGAGGCCTGATGTACGGGGCCGTTCCCGGCCGCACCGCGCGGCCGGGGGCGGCCCTGTCCCCCGCCACCTACCTGAGACGAGTCATGACCGACTTCTTCAAGTATCAGGCACTGGGCAACGACTACGTGGTGATCGACCCCCGCTCCACCGACCTCCCCGTCACCCCGGAGACCGTACGGCGCGTCTGCGACCGGCACTTCGGCATCGGCGCGGACGGCGTGGTGCACGGCCCGCTGACCGAACCCCGCCCAGGGGTCCCGGTCCCGCTGGCCCTCTTCAACTCCGACGGCTCGGTCTGCGGGCGCAGCGGCAACGGGCTGCGCATGTTCGCCCTGCACCTGGCCGACCGGGACGCGGGCAGCTGGGCGACGGGGGAGCCGTTCACCCTCCGGACGTCTGCGGGCGACAGCCCCGTACGGATTCTGGACCGGGCGGCCGGAGACGTCCAAGTGGGCCTGGGCAGGCCCGTGTTCGACGCCGCCGCCCTGCCTCTGCTGAACGAGGACGGCACCCCCGCCGAGGGCTCCACGCTCTCCGTGCCGCTCACGGTCGGAGAGCACCGGCTCACGGTGACCGCCCTCGACAACGGCAACCCGCACACCGTCGTCCCCGTCGACGAGCCGACCCCGGAACTCGCGCGCGACCTGGGCCCCCGGATCGCCGGGCACGTCCGCTTCCCGCACCGCACCAACGTGCAGTTCCTGCGCGTGGCGAGCCGGGACGTGCTGGAGATCGAGGTGTACGAGCGGGGCGCCGGCTACGCGCTGGCCTCGGGCAGCAGCGCCTGCGCCGCCGCGTCGGCCGCCCGCCGGCTCGGGCTCTGCGAGGACCGGGTGGAGGTCCGGATGCCCGGCGGCAGTGTCACCGTGACCCTCGCGGCCGACGGGTCGGTGACCCTGACCGGCGAGGTCCGGCAGGTGGCGACCGGTGACTTCGCCCCGGCCCTGCGCGCCCTGCTCGACCGCACCCCGGAGGCCGTCCGATGACCACCACCACCGGCGAATACCCCATGCAGAAGTGGGTCTTCGAGGACGCCGCCGGACGCTTCGACATCGACCTCGGGGACAGCAACATGCTCCCCGGCCGGCTCGACCAGCTCTCCGTCCCCCCGGGTCTGGAGCTGGACTACGGGCACGACCGGGGCATCGGCCCGCTGCGCGACCGGGTCGCGGACCTCTACGGCGGCGACTCCGCCTCCGTCCTCATCACGCAGGGGGCGCAGCAGGCCCTCTATCTCGTCTACGCCGCCCTGCTCGCGCCAGGCGCCCAGGTGATCGTCTACCGGCCGGGGTGGCAGCAGTCCTGGGACATCACCGCCGATCTGGGCTGCCGGGTCGACTGCGCCCCCTACCGCGAGGACCTCACCTTCGACGTGGAGGCCGCCGCCGCGCTGGCCGGACCCGGGCTGCGGCTGATCGTCGCCAACTCCCCCTGCAACCCGACCGGTCGGCGGATCGCGGACAGCGACCTCAAGGGGCTGCTGGCGCTGGCCGAGCGGCACGACGCCCATCTGCTGCTCGACGAGGAGTACGCGCTCGACCTCAGGGACTCCCCCGCCGTCGGCGGCGACCGGGTGATCTCGGTCTCCAGCCTCTCCAAGGTGTACGGCTTCCCCGGGCTGCGGGTCGGCTGGCTGTACGGTCCGCCGGAAGTGGTCGAGGCGTGCGCGCGGCGCAAGTTCCTCTCCACCATCGCCAATTCGGTGCTCTGCGAGACGCTGGCCTGCGATGTGCTGGACCACCGGGACCACTATCTGCGCCGGTACACCGAGATCACCCGCCAAGGACTGGATCTCGTACGGGAGTTCGCGCGGCGCAACGCGGACGCGGTGGAGCTGGTGGAGCCCGAGGACACCCCGTTCGCCTGGCTCCGGCTGACCACCGGGGAGCAGCCGCTCGCGCTCTGCCGCCGGGTGCTGGACGCCGGGGTGCTGCTGATGCCCGGCGAGACCCTCGGCGCGTCGGACGGCTTCCGGATCTGCTTCGCCCGCGACCCCGGGGCCGTGACCGAGGGGCTGCGGCGGCTCGAACCGCTGCTCCGCCCCGCCCCACAAGTCCCCCCGTCCGCCGGACCGCACGGTGGACGGAACAGCAACCTGCCGAACGGAGTCCTGTGACCATGAGCGCGTCGGACGCTGCCGAGCCCCGTATGCACCTCTCCTTCGGGCAGGAGCAGTTGTGGTTCCTGGACCAGATGAACCCCGGGGAGACCACCTACAACGTCCCCACCGCCTACCGGCTGCGCGGCCCGCTGGACCTGCCCGCGCTGGAGGGGGCGCTCCGGCTGCTGGTCGCCCGCCACGAACAGCTGCGGGTGACCCTGCACGCGGCGGACGGTGTGCCGTACCAGGTCGTCGCCCCGGTCGAGGACACCCCGCTGCCGGTCACCGATCTCTCCGGGCTCTCCCCCGAGGAGCGGGAGCAGGCGCTCGACGCGGCGCTGAAGGCGGAGGCGGACACCCCGTTCGATCTGGCGGCGGGTCCGGTGCGCCGGTTCCAGCTGTTCCGGCTGGCCGACGAGGAGCACGTCCTCTCCCTGAACTACCACCACATCGTCACCGACGGCTGGTCCGGTGGGGTGATCAGCCGGGACATCACCGAGGCCTACCGGCAGCTGCGCGCCGGGCGCACCCCGGAGCTGCCCGCCCCGGCCGCCACCTACGCCGACCATGTGGAGCGCCAGCGGGAGCAGCGCGCCTCGGGGCAGTGGGAGAGCGAGCTGGACTTCTGGCAGGAGCGGCTGGCCGGTCTGGAGGCGCTGGAGCTGCCCGCCGACCGGGTCCGCCCGGCTGAGCCGACCCGCAACGGGGAGACGTTCACCGTCGCCTTCCCCGCCGAGCTGCTGGAGCAGGCGCGCGCGCTCGCCCAGGAGCAGGGCGCCTCGCTCTACATGGTGGTGGCCGCCGCGCTGAAGGTGGTGCTGGCCCGGTACAGCGGGCAGGACGACATCGCGATCGGGGTGCCGATGCTCGGCCGTACCGATCCCGAACTGGAGGACGTCGTCGGCCTGTTCATCAACATGACGGTCCTGCGCTCGGACCTGTCGGGCGGGATCACGTTCGCGGAGCTGATCGAGCGGATCGCGGACAACAACCTGGATGTGTACGACAACCAGGACGTGCCCTTCGACCATGTCGTCGACCGGGTGCAGCCGGTGCGGGACGCGGGACGCAACCCGCTCTTCCAGATCGCCGTGCAGCTGCTGGGTGAGACGACGACCGGGGACGCGCTCCAGCTGGACGGGCTGGAGACGGAGTCGATCCTGGTCTCCGGGGGCCGCTCCCGCTTCGACCTCTCCTTCAGCTTCATCGAGGGCCCGGACCGGCTGCGGCTGATCGTGGAGTACGCCACCGACCTGTACGACCGCCGCCGGGTGGAGGCGATGGTCCGGCACTTCCGGACGGTGCTGGGAGCGGCCGCCGCCGACCCCGACACCCCCGTCGCGAAGCTGCCGCTGCTGACCGAGGAGGAGAGGCAGGAGCTGCTGGCGGTCGGGCGGGGGGCCGACTTCGACTACCCGACCGAGCCGGTGCACGCCACCATCGCCCGGATCGCGCGGGACCACCCGGACCTGGTCGCCGCCGTCTGCCGGGGCAAGGAGATGACGTACGCGGAGCTGGTCCGGCGGGCCGACAAGCTGGCGCGCCACATCCGCTCGCGCGGGCTCAAGCAGGAGCAGGTCGTGGCCATCGCCATGGACCGGGACCTGGACGCGCTGGTGGCGATCGTCGGCGTGATGGTCTCCGGGGCCGCGTACACGATCATCGATCCCTCGCACCCGAACGCGCGCCTGGACCACATGCTGCGGGACACCGCCGCCCCGCTCGTCATCACCCGGGACGCCGACGTCGGCGATCTGCCGCCGTCCAGCGGGTGGGAGGTGCTGCGGATCGACACCGAGTGGGAGGCGGTCGAGGCCGAGCCCACCGACGTACCGCTGGAGGAGTGGACCGAGCCGACCTCGCTCGTCTACGTCCTCTACACCTCCGGGTCGACCGGCATGCCCAAGGGCGTGATGATCGAGCAGCGCGGGCTGCGGATGTTCGTCGAGGCCTACCGGCGCACCTTCGGGGAGTGGGGCCACACCGACCGGCTGCTCCAGCTGCCCGCGCTCACCTTCGACATGTCGCAGGGCGAGATCTTCGCGGGGCTGATCAGCGGCTCCGCGATGGTGCTGGTGGCGCCCGAGGACGCGTCCTCGCCGGAGTCGCTGGGGTCGCTGATGCGCGAGCAGCGGGTGACGTACGCGGGGCTGTCCCCGGCGATCCTGTCGCTGGTGAAGGCGGAGCCGTACCCGGACCTCAAGTACATCATGGGCGGGGCGGAGGCCCTGCCGGCCGAGCTGGTGAACAAGTGGAACCTGCCGGGCCGGATGTTCGTGAACCTGTACGGGCCGACCGAGGCGTCGATCGCGACCACCGAGTACCTCTGCGAACACCGCGAGTGGAAGTCCTCGCCGCCGATCGGGCGCCCGGAGTTCAGCCGGCTGCACTACGTCGTCGACAAGGAGTTCAACCTGGTGCCGGTCGGTGTCCCGGGCGAGCTGCTGATCGGCGGGGACGAGGGGCTCTCGCGCGGCTACCTCAACCTGCCGGAGCTGACGGACGAGAAGTTCGTGCCCGACCCGTTCCTCGGTGAGGGGCGCGTCTACCGCACGGGCGACCTGGTGCGCTGGACGCCCGACCTCCAGATCGACTTCATCGGGCGGCTCGACAACCAGGTGAAGCTGCGCGGTCTGCGGATCGAGCTGGGCGAGATCGAGTCGGGGCTCCTGACCCACCCGAAGGTCCGGATGGCGCTGGTGCTGCTCCGCGAGGACGACGGGGAGAAGCAGCTGGTCGGCTACTACACCGTCCTCGGGGACACCTCCCCGACGGTGGCGGAGCTGCGGGACCACCTGGGGCGGACGATGCCCGAGTACATGGTGCCGACGGCATGGGTGGAGCTGGAGGAGTTCCCGCTCACCCCGGCCCGCAAGATCAACCGGGCGGCGCTGCCGGCCCCGGTGGGCGCGGGCGGTGCGGCGGACTCGTACATCGCGCCGGCCACCCCGACCGAGGAGAAGGTCGTCGAGGTCTTCGGGACCGTCCTCAGCCAGGAGCGGGTGGGCACCGGGGCCAGCTTCTTCGAGCTGGGCGGCAACTCGCTCCAGGCGATGCGGGCGGTGAGCCGGCTCAACAAGCACTTCAAGGTGAAGGTCAACGTCCGGCTGCTGTACGGCGGTGCCACGGTCGGCGCGCTCGCGACGGCCATCGACGAGCTGGTGGCCAAGGCCGGAAAGGCGGCCTCCCGTGCCTGAACACGTCCCGCCCCAGGCGGAGTTGGCACAGCGCGGGGCCGCCGCGCTGCGGGCGGCCGACCCGGAGCTGGCGCGGCTGCTGGACACCGAGGTGGTGCAGCAGCGGGAGACACTGGCCATGGTGGCGTCGACCAGCATCGCGGACCCCTCGGTGCTGGCGGCCGCCGGATCGGCGCTGTCCAATGTGACGGCCGAGGGGTATCCGGGGGCCCGCTACCACCCGGGGGCCGCGCAGTTCGACCTGGTGGAGCGGCTGGCGGTGGAGCGGGCCAAGCACGCCTTCGGCGCGGTGTACGCCAATGTGCAGCCGCACTCGTGCTCCTCGGCCAACCAGGCGGTGCTGGCCGCGCTGGTCCGCCCCGGCGGGACGATCCTCGCCCTGGACCTGGACTCCGGGGGGCACCTCACCCACGGCTCCCCGGCCTCGGTGACCGGGATGCACTACAAGGCCGTGCACTACGGGCTGGACGCGGCGGGGCGGATCGACTACGGGCAGGTGGCAGCGCTGGCGGGGCGCCACCGGCCGAGCGTGCTCATCGCGGGGGCCAGTGCCCACCCCCGTACGCTCGACTTCGCGCGCTTCCGGGCCATCGCGGACTCGGTGGGCGCCTATCTGGTCGCGGACATCTCGCACATCGCGGGGCTGGTGGCGGCCGGGGAGCACCCGACGCCGGTCGACCTGGCGCACGCCACGACCACCAGTACGTACAAGCAGCTCGGCGGGCCGCGCGGCGGGCTCATCCTGATCGGGCGCGAGCACGCCACGCCCGGACCGGACGGCCGCACCCCGCTGTCCCGGCTGATGCAGCGGGCGGTCTTCCCGCTCTCGCAGGGCACCCCGAACCCGGCGGCCATCGCGGCGAAGGCGCGGGCGCTGGCGCTGGTGGCGGAGCCCGCGTTCAAGGAGACCATGCGGCTGGTGGTCGACAACGCGGCGGCGCTCGCGGACGCCCTGTCGGCGCTGGGCCACCGGGTGCTGACCGGGGGCACCGACAACCACATGGTGCTCATCGACCTGACGGGCGGCGCGATGACCGGGGTGGTCGCGGAACGGGCGCTGGAGGAGTGCGGCATCCTCGCCAACCGGAACCGGGTCCCGGACGACACCCGGCCGCCGCTCGTCACCAGCGGGCTGCGGCTGGGCACCAACATCCTGGCCCAGCGGGGCATGGGCCCGGCGGCGATGCGCAGCTGCGCGGCGCTGCTGCACCGGGTGCTGGAGGCGACCACGGTCCGGGGCGAGCGGGAGTACGTGCTCGATGCCGGTGAGCGGGACGCGGTCCGGGCGGGGGTGGCGGAGCTGTGCGCACGCCATCCGCTGCCGGGGGCGCTCGTGCCGCCGGTCGCCGGGGGCGGGGTGCTCCCCCGGCTCGCCCCGGCGGGCTCCGGGGGCACGGCCTCGACGGCGGTCTCCGGCGCGCGGGCGGGAGGGGCGGCGTGACGCTTCACGAGCGGGGCGTCCCGGCGCCCCCCGCGCTGCTGCCCACCGACCGGCCGCGGCAGAGCGAGGGGGCCGGGTGCACCGCCCGGCAGCGGGTGGTGCTCGACCAGGCGGCCGGAGCGGCGTCGGAGGAGCTGCTGCTCGCCGGGTTCGCCGCGCTCCTTCACCGGTACACCGGCCAGGAGGAGTTCGCCTTCCGCGCGCGCACCCCCGGCGCCGGCTCCTTCCGGCTGAGCTGTGAGATCGGTGCGGAGACGACCCCCGCCGGCCTCGCCCGGTCCGGCCGGGAGCGCCGCGAGCCGGTGGCGGACGGCGAGGAGCGGACCGACTTCGAACTGGTGCTGCTGGAGCGCAGCGGGGGCTCCTATCCTCATCGCACCGTCCAACTCCGCTACGACGGAACCCTGTTCGACCAGGAGACCGTACTGCGGCTGCTCACCCACTTCCGTACGCTCGTGGAGGACGCCCTCGTCCGCCCCGAGGTGCCCGTGGCCCGGCTGCGGCTCCTCACCGACGGCGAGCTGCGCCACACGCTGGTGGAGTGGAACGACACGGCGGCCGAACTCCCCTACGAGCGCTGCCTGCACGAGGCGTTCGAGGCGCGGGCGTCCGCAGATCCGGGGGCCGTGGCGCTGGTCCGGGGCGCGGAGGAGTGGACGTACGGCGAGGTCAACGCGGCGGCGAACCGGCTGGCGCGTCATCTGCGCGGGCTCGGCGCGGGGGTCGGCGGCCGGGTGGGGATCTGCCTGGACCGCTCGCCGGAGCTGCTGGTGGCGGTGCTCGGTGTCCTCAAGTCCGGTTCCGCCTATGTGCCGTTGGACCCGGACTATCCCCAGCAGCGGATCGCGGCGATGGTCACCGGCACCTCGTGCGCGGTGATCGTCTCCCGGAGCGGTCTCGCCACCCACCTGGCGGAGGTGGGGCCCCGGATCGTGGAGCTGGACCGGGACGCGGAGCAGTGGGCGGACGCCCCGCCCGGGAACGTGTCCAGCGGGGTGGCGCCCGGGGATCTCGCGTACGTGATCCACACCTCGGGGTCGACCGGTGCGCCCAAGCCGATCGCGCTGCGCCACCGCGGGGTGATGAACAACATCGCCGACCTCAACTCCCGCTACTCCGTGGGCCCCGGGGACCGGGTGCTCGCGCTCTCCTCGCCCAGCTTCGACATGTCGGTCTACGAGTTCCTGGGGCTGACGACCGCCGGGGGCACCGTCGTCCTGCCGGAGCCCTCGCTCGCCAAGGACCCGGGGCACTGGGCGGAGTTGCTGGCAACGCACCGGATCACCGTGTGGAACTCGGCGCCCGCCCTCCTCGAACTGGTGGTGGAGCAGCTGGAGTCGGGCGGCACACCGCCGCTCGACGGCCTGCGGCTGGCACTGCTGGGCGGGGACTGGGTGCCGCTCTCCCTGCCCGGCCGGACCCGGAAGGTGGCCCCCGGACTGCGGTTCGTCGCGCTGGGCGGGGCCACCGAGTCCTCGATCCACTCGACGGTGTACGAGGTGGGCGAGGTCGACCCGGGGTGGACGAGCATCCCCTACGGGCGGCCGATGGCCAACCAGCGTACGTACATCCTGGACGCCGCCCTCCAGCCGGTGCCGCCGGGGGTCGCGGGCGAACTCCATCTGGCGGGGATCGGCCTGGCCACCGGCTATCTCGACCGGCCCGAGCTGACCGGGGAGCGGTTCTTCGACTGGTCCTGCGGCGAGGTCACCGGGGAGCGGCTCTACCGGACGGGCGATGTGGCCCGGTACGGCCCCGACGGGCTGATCGAGCTGCTGGGCCGGTCCGACTTCCAGGTCAAGGTGCACGGCCACCGCATCGAACTGGGCGAGATCGAGGCCGTGTTGCGGTCGCACGACGCGGTGAAGGACGCGGTGGTCGCCACCCGCGGGAGCACGGCCGGTGATCTCCGGCTGGTCGCCTACGTGGTGCCGCGGCCGGGCCGCACGGTCCGGCCCCGGGTGATCAGCACCCATCTCGCGGGCGCGCTACCGAAGTTCATGGTGCCGGGGGCCGTCCTCGTCCTGGACCGGCTGCCGCTCTCACCCAACGGCAAGACCGACCGCACGGCGCTGCCGGACCCGCCGCCGGAGGACGGCGAGGCGGCGTTCGTCGCACCGAACACCCCCACCGAGAAGGCCGTTGCGGATATCTTCGCCACCGTGCTGCCGAACCCGAAGATCGGGGCGAACACCTCCTTCCTCGCGGCCGGCGGCGATTCGCTCCAGTCCATGCGGGCGGTCAGCCGGCTCAGCAAACACTTCGGGATCAAGGTGAACGTACGTCTGCTCCACGGCGGGGACACCGTCAGCGGTGTCGCCGCCGCCATCGACCGGCTCCTGAACACCGCACCCCTGAACGACGGAGGCCGCACACGGTGACCGCCCCATCCACCGAGAGCCTGGTCCCGCTCCGCGCGGGCGGTGACAGCCCGCCCGTGTACTGCGTCCACCCGGTCTCCGGCTCGCCGTACTGCTACACCGACCTGGCCTCACGGCTCGATGCCGGCACCCCCGTGTTCGGCTTCGAGGCGCCCGGCTTCGACGGGTTCGACGAGCCGGCCGGGTCGATCAGGGAGCTGGCCGAGGTGCACACGGCCACGCTCCGGGCCGCCCGCCCGCACGGGCCCTACCGGCTGCTCGGCTGGTCCCTGGGCGGGGTGGTGGCCTTCGAGATGGCCCGGCTGCTGGCGGCCGAGGGCGAGGAGGTGCCGCTGCTGGTGGTGATCGACGCGGCGCTCCCCGGCACCCAGCCCTTCCCGCCGGGGCCCGCGCTGGTGCGCTACTTCCTCCACGACTTCCTGGGGCTGGTGAGCGGCGGGGCCCCCGAGCTGGACCGGGCGCTCGCGAAGCTCGACCCGGAGGCGGGACCGCAGGAGCGGCTGGAGGCCATCGCGGAGTCGGGGACGGTGCCGGAGGAGTTCGACGCGGAGTTCCTGCTGGAGCGGTTCACCCTCTTCCGGGCCCATGCCCACGCGATGGTGGACCATGTGATCGACGGGGTCCACGACGGCCCGACCACCCTGGTCAGGGCCGAGAGATCGGAGCCGCGCCTGCTGCTCTGGGAGCCGTACGCGAGCCGGCTCGCCCAGCACACGGTGCCGGGCGACCACCACTCCATCTGGCGGGAGCCGGGGCTCGTGGCCATCGCGGACATCGTCAACCAGGCGCTGCGCGGAGGGGTTTCGGCGTGAGCGAGGACAGCGGCCGGACGGAATCCGGCACCGCCACGGCGAAGGGGGCCGAGCCCCCGCCACCGCGCAGCCTCTGGCACAACCGGGACTTCATGGTCTTCTGGGTGGGCGAGGGACTGTCCCTGTACGGCACCCAGATAGCCAACCTCGCCCTGCCGCTCACCGCGGTCCTGGTCTTCCAGGTCGGGCCCGAGGAGCTGGGACTCCTCCGCTTCGCCCAGCTGGTGCCGTTCCTGGCGCTCGCCCTGGTCTTCGGGGTCTGGGTGGACCGGGTGCGCAAACGCCCGGTGATGCTCTGGGCGAACGTCGTCCGGATGGTCCTCATCGGGCTGGTGCCGCTGCTGTACTACGCGGAGCTGCTCACCCTGCCGATGCTGTACGCGCTGGCGTTCGGGGTCGGCACGGCGGCGGTGCTCTTCGACGTCAGCTGGATGAGTTACGTACCGGTGCTGGTGAAGGACAGGCGCAGTCTGCTGGAGGCCAACACCAAGCTCAACGCCACCCTCTCGTCGGCCGATGTGGCCGGGCCCGGGATCGCGGGGACGCTGGTCACCGCCTTCTCGGCGCCCGCCGCGATGGCCGCCAACGCGTTCTCCTACGCCCTGTCGGTGATCTCGCTGCTGCTGGTGCGGGCGCCCGAGCCGGACCCGCCGCCCCGCACCGAGAAGCGGCGGCTCAGGGCCGAGCTGGCGGAGGGGCTGCGCTGGGTCTTCGGCAACCGGTGGCTGCGGGCGATCGGGCTGGTCGGCTGCTCCTGCAACTTCTTCCTGACCATGGTGCAGTCGCTGTTCCTGCTGTACGCGGTGCGGGACAAGGAGCTGTCGGCGGCGACCATCGGCTTCGTGATGGGCGCCGCGGCGGTGGGCGGGCTGCTCGGGGCGCTGATCTCCGGGATGGTGGTGCGCCGGCTCTCGGTGGGGACGGCCTACCGGGTCTCGGTCTCGATCATCTTCCTGGGCCCGCTGCTGATCCCGGCGGCGGGCGGCCCCTCGTGGCTGCTGGTGGGGCTCTTCGTGGCCTCGTTCTTCCTGGAGTACTTCGGCTCCAGCATCTCCAACGTGATCATCGTGAGTCTGCGGCAGAGCATCACCCCGCAGCCGCTGATGGGCCGGATGACGGCCGCGATGCGGATGCTGCTGTACGGCGGCGGGGCGCTCGGCGGGCCGGTCGGCGGGGTGCTGGCCGGGGTGCTGGGGCTGCACGCGGCGCTCTGGGTGGCGGGGGTGCTGTCGGCGGCGATGCTCGTGCCGATCATCCTGTCGCCGGTCGGGAAGCTGCGCACGATGCCGACGGGTCCGGAGGAGCTGCCCGCCTGACCGCGGCGGAGGTGCCGGTGGGGCGGGCTCGGCTCTCCGGGTCCGCCCCACCGGCCTTCGGCTCTCGCACGTCAGCGCAGGGCCGCGGTGCGGAGGCCCGCCCGCACGCGGGTCGGTGGCGCCGGGGTCGACCGCCCGGTTCCGGCCTCCCACTCGACCAGCCGGATCAGGGCCGCCTCGCGGTGCCGGGGCGACTCGCGCTCCGCGCAGGCGGTGGCGAACCCCTCGACGAGGACGGCGAGCGGGACGGCGGGGTTGGCGGCCAGTTCCTCGGCGGCGATGCGCAGGGCCAGGGGCAGTCCGGCGCAGAGCCGTACCAGCCGCACCGCGGCCGTCTCCTGGGCCCGGAGCCTGCCGCCGCAGAGGCTGGTGAGCAGGGTCACCGCGTCGTGGTCGGCGAGCGGGCCCATCGTGAGGACGTGGGCGCCGTCGCGGGCGGCCAGTCCGCTGAACCGCTGCCGGCTGGTGGCCAGCACGCAGGACGAGCCGCGCGGTATGAGAGGCCTCAACTGGTCGGCGCCGAGCGCCTCGTCCAGCACCACGAGCATCCGGCGGCCGTGCAGCAGGCTCCGGTAGAGCGTGGTGCGCCCGGCCGCGTCGGCGGGCATCCGGGAGCGCTCGACACCGAGGCTGGCCAGCAGCTGTTCCAGGGCGTCCGAGGCGGTCAGCGGTCTCCCCTGGCGGCCCGTGCCGCACAGGTCCACATAGAGCTGTCCGTCCGGGAAGCGGTCCAGCAGCCGGTGGGCCAGCTCCAGCACGAACGCCGTCTTGCCCACGCCCGGGGGCCCGTCGACGACGGCGATGGGGGTGCCGGCACCGTATCCGCCCCGCTCGTCGTCCAACAGGTCGGCGAGTTGGTCCAGTTCTCGGGTTCTGCCGACGAATCCCCTTGCCTGCGGAGGGAGTTGGACCGGACGGGAGAGGTCGGGGGCGGTGCTCGCGGGACGTAAGGGGCGGGGTGGCCCGGCCGGTCCGCCGCCCCGGCCGAGCCGGGGGTGGCCGGCCAGCATCTGCTGGTGGAGGCTGCGCAGTTCGGCGCCGGGTTCGATGCCCAGCTCCCGGTTGAGCAGCCGCCGGGTCTCGGTGTAGACGGCCAGGGCGTGTGCCTGGCGGCCGCTGCGGTAGAGGGTGAGCATCAGCAGCCAGCGCAGCTTCTCGCGCAGCGGCTCCTCGCCCACGGCGGCGGAGAGTTCGGTGACCGCCTCCGCGTGGCGGCCGGCCTCCAGCATGTCGGCGGCCCACTCCTCGACGGCGGTCAGCCGCAGGTCCCGCAGCCGGGTGCGCTCCACGGCGGCGAAGGGGCCCGGCACCCCCGCGTACGCGTCGCCGTGCCAGAGCGCGAGGGCTTCCTCGTACCGCTGTACGGCCTCGTCCGGGCTTCCCCCGGCCCGGGCTCTGCGGGCCCGTGCGTGGCGCCGGACGAAGAGCGTGGCGTCCACCTGCTCGGGGTCCATCCGCAGGCAGTAGCCGCCGGAGACCGAGGTGAGGATCGACCCGGCCGCCCGTCTCCCGCGCCCGGGTTCCAGGGCGCGGCGCAGCCCGGCCACATAGGTGTGGACGCCGTTCGTCGCGGTCTGCGGGATGTCACCGTCCCAGAGGGCGTCGATGATGTGGTCGACCCCGACCACCTCGCCCGCCCGGCTGGCGAGCAGGGCGAGCACCGCGCGCTGTTTGGGAGGGCCGAGAGGCACCTCCTGGCCGTCCCGCCAGACACGTACCGGCCCCAAGAGCTGTATGCGCAACGGTTCCCCCGACGTGGCCAACACTCGGTCGCCTCCTGTGATCGTGTTGCGTGCGCACGGCACCGTCTCGGTACGGTGGCCGGCAGCCGGTGTCCGGGGTGCGGCTCGCGCCAGGTCCCGGTGGGGCGCCCCGGGAGGCGCCGCGACGGAGCTCCGGACCCATGGGGCGGCTCCGGGTGGTCGTGCCCGGCATCCGGGCACGCACGGCTCAGGGCCGGTGAGCCGGACACATCCGCGGAATCACGATCCGGGTGGCCGTCTCCCCGGCGGTTTCCCGGCGGGTCGAAGGACATCGGGTGGAATGCAGACACCCGACGGGATTCGGGGCGGCACAATTCCTATTCCGATCCGAACTCGCCCCGAAGATCAACACGGCCTCGCCGTCGATGACCACTTCAGGCGCCTCTCTTCCGGCCATTCCTGTATCCCTGAAACGTACGCGTAAGGTAACAGTAGCGGGGCGATAGTGGGTTGTCACTGACGTCTTTTCCGCGCCGCCTCAAGGGTCCAACTCGCCCTGAGGGGCGGCTCTGTGGCGGTTCGCGAGGTGATCCCGACGCGTTCGCGCACGTCATCGGGGATGGCCGGATATACCCCGGCCGTCCAGTTTATGTGCAGCACGCTTCTGTCAAGCTTTCCTTCCAAGCTATTCGCCCGAACGGCATATGCCCCCGCCTTCCCTGCCCTGGACACGGATTCGCCCCCATGGCCGGAAAATTCGGCCCGATCCGGCCGGTTCGCAGGTTGCCTCGCGAAGAAAGATGAATGTATGGAGCCCAGCGGACAACGCTCCGGCCGGACCGGCCGCCCGCCCCGCCTCTCCCAGGAGGCGATCCTCGTCGCCGCACAGCGCATTCTCGACACGGAGGGTCCGGAGCGGCTCTCCATGCGCCGGCTGGCGCGGGAGATGTCCAGTACGGCCATGGCGCTCTACCACCACGTCCAGGACAAGGACGAGCTGCTCCTGCTGCTGCTCGACGCGCACGCCCGGCGCTACCCGCGCCCCGTGCTGCCGAGCGACCCGCGCACCCGGCTCCTCGCCTCCGCCCAGGTGCTGCACGACCTGCTCGCGGACTGCCCGTGGATCGCGGAGGTGCTCTCCTTCGACGACTTCGTCAGCGAGTCCGCGCCGTGGATCGTGGAGAACATCGTGGACGCGGCGGTCGAGTGCGGGATGGCCCTGGAGGACGCCGTGTACGCGTACCGCGTGATCTGGCACTACACCGCGGGGGTCCTCGCCATCCGGGCGGGCAGGGAGCGCGTCCAGGCGCGGGCCGAGCGGCCGGAGCACCGCGAACACGCCCTGGAAATCCTGGACTCGGTGGACTTCCCGCGGCTGAACGCGGTCGGCAGCCGGTGGGCCGGGCTGACCGCGCGGGACGACCACCGCAAGGGCCTGGAGGCGGTGGTGGCCGGGCTGCTGGAGCAGAAGACGGGGGGCGGGGCCGGGGAGCGGGCGGCGGTGGCGGGAGCCGGGACGGAGGCCGTACAGGGCTGCCCGTGCTGCTGAACCACTCCGGCGCATCCGGGCACCGACCGCCCGACTACCGCTGCACCACCGGCGGGTTGAAGCGCGAGAAGTCGGGGTCATTCCAGCGGAGCCGCACCGCGTCCCGCGTCTCCTGGACGGCCTCGACGCGGAACTCCACCAGGCGCTGCGCCCCCGGTACGGCGGCCGCCTCGGCGCCGTCCCAGACGGTGCGGGCGGTGCCGGAGAGCTGGAGGAGATCGCCGGTCTCCCAGTCGGGCACCAACAGCCCTGCGCCCGGGTTCAGTTCGAGGTTGCCCAGGGTGAGGAACATGGCGTTGCCCGCGTAGTCGGGCCAGCGCAGCCGGGTGGGCGAGAGCACCTGGAGGAAGCCGGGGTTGCCGCCCCGGTGCGAGGCGTCGGCGTCGCCGTCCGGGGAGGCGGTGGCGATGAAGAAGCTGTCGGCGGTGGCGAGGGTGAGCTGCTGGACGGCGGTCAGCGCCTCGCCCCTGCGGACGGCCGTGCGGCGGCCGCCCCGGTCCGGGGGGAGCAGGGCGTACGCCCGTTTCTGCAGGTACTTGGGGCAGTTGCCGATCACCTGGTCGAGGGCGATCCGTACGCCGCCGCCCTCGGGCCGCGCGACCCCGTTGAGGCGGATGCGGCGGCGGGTCGCCGGTTCGATGGCGATCATGCCGACCCGGGTGCCGCTCTCCCGGAGCACCGCGCCGAGCGGGTCGTCGTCGGCGGGCAGGGCGGCGACGGTCAGGGTGCGGGGGTCCGACACGGAGAGGAGGCCGGGGGCGCCGGTGAGCAGCGTGCTCCAGAGCCGGCCGGAGGCGTCGGCGGCGCCGATGACGATCATCGGCTGGCGGGCGAGGAAGAGCGCGGCGGCCTCGGGCACCGCGTCCCGGATGGCCCGCAGCGAACCGGCCGCCGGGTCGCGCAGCCCGGCCCGGTGCTGCACGGCGAGTTCACCGCGGTGGTAGTCGGCCATGGTCGCTCCCGCCCTTCGCCCTGCGGCCCGGTACGGCGACTGTACTCCCGTGCCCCGGGTCCGGCAGGGCGAAGGCCCCCGCCCCGGAGCGGAATCCGGTACGGGGGCCTGCCTCGGGGTGACGTTCCGTCAGGAGACCGTCAGCGGGCGGATCGCGGTGGGGGCGTGCGACGGGTCCGTGGCGATGTCCTCGAACTCGTTGACCGAGGCGATGTCGGTGCCGCTCATCGCGATGTTGGTGACCCGCTCCAGGATCGCCTCGACGACGACCGGGACCCGGAACTCGGCAGCCAGCTTCTTGGCCTCCTCGAAGGCGGGCAGCAGCTGGTCGGGCTCGGTGACCCGGATGGCCTTGCAGCCCAGGCCCTCGACGACCTTGACGTGGTCGACGCCGTAGACGCCCAGCTCCGGGGAGTTGAGGTTCTCGAACTCCAGGTTGACCTGGAAGTCGATGTCGAAGTTGCGCTGCGCCTGGCGGATGAGCCCCAGGTAGGAGTTGTTCACCAGGACGTGGACGTAGGGGATCCGGTGCTGGGCGCCCACGGCCAGCTCCTCCAGCATGAACTGGAAGTCGTAGTCGCCGGAGAGGGCGACGACCGTGCCCTCCGGGTCGGCGGTGGCGACCCCGAGCGCTGCCGGGATCGTCCAGCCGAGGGGGCCCGCCTGGCCGCAGTTGATCCAGTGGCGCGGCTTGTAGACGTGCAGCATCTGGGCACCGGCGATCTGGGAGAGGCCGATGGTGGTGACGTAACGGGTCTCCGGGCCGAACGCCCGGTTCATCTCCTCGTAGACGCGCTGCGGCTTGAGCGGCACGTTGTCGAAGTGGGTGCGGCGCTGGAGGGTCGCCTTGCGCTCCTGGGTGGAGGCGGCCCAGACCGAGCGGTCCGTCAGCTTCCCCGCCGCCTTCAGCTCGCGCGCCACCTCGACGAAGAGCTCCAGCGCGGCCTTGGCGTCGGAGGCGATGCCGAGGTCGGGGGCGAAGATCTTGCCGAGCTGGGTGGGCTCGATGTCGACGTGGACGAAGGTGCGGCCCTGGGTGTAGACGTCCAGCTTGCCGGTGTGGCGGTTGGCCCAGCGGTTGCCGATGCCGAGGACGAAGTCGGACTCCAGGAAGTTGGCGTTGCCGTAGCGGTGGGAGGTCTGCAGGCCGACCATGCCCGCGTTCAGCTCGTGGTCGTCGGGGAGGATGCCCCAGCCCATCAGGGTCGGGACGACGGGGACGCCGGTCAGCTCGGCGAACTCCACCAGCAGTTCGGAGGCGTCGGCGTTGATGATGCCGCCGCCCGCGACGAGCAGGGGGCGCTCGGAGGCGTTCAGCAGCTCCACGGCCCGCTCGATCTGCTTGCGGGAGGCGGCGGGCTTCTGCACCGGGAGGGGCTCGTACAGCTCGGGGTCGAACTCGATCTCGGTGAGCTGGACGTCGATCGGCAGGTCGATCAGGACCGGGCCGGGGCGGCCGGTGCGCATCAGGTGGAAGGCCTGCTGGAAGACGCCGGGGACCTGGGCGGCCTCCAGGACGGTGGTCGCCGCCTTGGTGACCGGCTTGGCGATCGAGGCGATGTCGACGGCCTGGAAGTCCTCCTTGTGCAGGACGGCCGTGGGGGCCTGGCCGGTGATGCAGAGGATCGGGATGGAGTCGGCGATGGCGGAGTAGAGACCGGTGATCATGTCGGTGCCCGCCGGGCCCGACGTGCCGATGCAGACGCCGATGTTGCCCGCCTTGGCCCGGGTGTAGCCCTCCGCCATGTGGGAGGCGCCCTCGACGTGCCGGGCCAGGGTGTGGTGAACCCCTCCGGCCGCCTTGAGAGCCGCGTAGAAGGGGTTGATCGCCGCTCCCGGCACGCCGAAGGCGTTGCTGACGCCTTCGCGCTTGAGGATCTCAACTGCCGCACGGGCAGCGGTCATACGAGGCATTGAGTGCTCCTGCTCGGGATCGGTGGAGTCGGGCTCTGTCGCGCCACCTGAGAGCACCAATTCCGTATTGCGGAAATTTAGTTCTGCTATACGGAAGCAATCTAAAACGCGGGGGGATCGCCGTCAAGTACGCCGATTCCCTCCCCAGAACCTCGCTCCTGGTGGACGATGGGGTGACGAGGGAGGCACGGAGCGCAGCCGTCGCGCGGGGCGTGCCGGGTGGAGGACGCCGTTCCGCACGCCCGCGCCGGACGAGGACGCGGCTGCGCGGAGCCGTGCCGGAGGGAGAGCAACGTGAAATCCGTGCCGGTCCGGTGTCCGGTCTGCAGCCGGGAACACACCTACGCCGCACCGGCCTACCCGTGCCCGTGCGGAGCGCCCACCGCGCCGCCGCTGCTGCCCGGCGCCCCGGCGGTCCAGGTCGTGCGGCGCACCTGGGACGAGGACTGGGTCACCGTCCGCTGCACCGCCTGCGACCGGCGCGACCAGTGGCCGCAGCCGGAGCTGTGCTGCCCGTGCGGGACCCTGCTGCGGATACCGGTGCGCCCGGTGGACGAGCCCGCCGCCCCACCGGGGCCCGCCGCTCCGGCTCACATCCCGCTGCCGCGCACCGCCGCCCACCCGCGCCCCACGTTCCGGCCGCGCACGATCCGTACCGGCCATGACGCGGTGAGCGCGGCCGCCCTCTATCTCACCTGGCTCGGCTACCGGGAGGTGGCCCGGCCCCGGACGCGGCCCGCGGGCGGGATCGACCTGCGGGCCACCGGGCTCGTCGCCCAGGTCGACGCCACGACCCGGCCGGTGGAACTGCGCGCGGTGGAGTGCCTCTGGCTGAACGCCCTGGGCGCGTCGGCGGCCGGGGTGTTCTTCTCCCTCGCGGGGTACGTGGCCGAGGCGCGGGCCCGGGCGGACGGGATCGGCCTCCCGCTCTTCGTGATGGACCTGGACGGGACACCCCAGCCGGTGAACAGCCCGGCGGACGAACTGGTCAGCACGGGGGCGTGAGGGCGGGGCCGGTTCCCGGGGGACGTTTTCGGGCCACCCCGTACCGGCGCCCCGCCCGGCGCGGCACACTGAGTACATGCGTATCCGCTCCGCCAGACGCTCGGATCTCCGCCTGCTCCAGGACATCGAGCGCGCCGCAGGGGAACCCTTCCGCACCCTCGGCATGACCTCCGTGGCCGACGACGATCCGCCCCCGCTCGACCTGCTGGAGAACTACCGGCGGGCCGGGCGGTGCTGGGTGGCCACCGCCCCCCTCTCCACCACCGGCGACCGGCCGCTCGCCTATGTCGTCGCCGACCCCGTCGACGGGGCCCTGCACATCGAGCAGATCTCGGTGGACCCGGCCGCCGCCCGCCGGGGCATCGGCCGCGCGCTCATCGACCACCTCGCCCACCTCGCACCCGGGCAGGGGCTCACCGCCCTGACGCTGACCACCTTCAGCGACGTGCCGTGGAACGCCCCGTACTACGCGCGCATCGGCTTCCGCGTGCTGGCCGAGAGCGACCTCACGGACGGACTGCGCACGATCCGGGGCGAGGAGGCCCAGCACGGTCTGGACCGCTGGCCACGGGTCTGCATGCGGCGCGACCTGCTGCCCGCCGGCCCGGCGGCGGCGCCCTCGGTGCCGCCCCCGGCCTCCTCGGCCACCGCTCCGCCCGCGCCGCCCTCCGAGACTTCCGTCACTTCCTCCGCAGCGGCGGGAGCGGCGGCGGTCGCTGTCAGTGGCGCCCCGTAAACTGAGGGCATGGATTTAACTCCCCGTCATGCCCTGGAGCCCGCCGTCGCGTCCGCCGCCCGGGCGAACGAGGCCATCCGCGCGCTCGTGGACTCGCGTGCGGGCCAGGACTGGTCCGCCGTGGAGTCCGCGACGTACGAGGTGCTGCTCGTCGAGTGGGCGGCGGCGACCCGGCCGGTCGGGTCCGACATCATCGAAGCCGCCTGACCGGCTGCCGGGACCGTGTGCGGCCCCGGCAGCCGTCGTACGGCGGGCCGGTCCTCGGCGACCGGCGGTCACCGCAGGGCGTGGGACGGGCGGTGGCGGCCCTCAGCCGGCGTATGTCTCCCGCAGTTCGATCTTTCGGACCTTCCCGCTGACCGTCATCGGGAACGCGTCCAGCACCCGCAGCCTGCGCGGGATCTTGTAGTGGGCCAGCCGCTCCCGGCAGTACGCGGCGATCTCCTCCAGCTCCGGCGGGTCGGCCGGGTCGCGGGGGATGACGCAGGCCAGGATCTCCTCCCCGTACCGCTCGTCCGGCACCCCGACCACCTGGACGTCCGCGATCTTCGGGTGGCCGTGCAGGAACTCCTCGATCTCCCTCGGGTACACGTTCTCGCCGCCCCGGATGATCATGTCCTTGATCCGGCCGACGACCTGGACACAGCCGTCCTCGCGCATCACCGCGAGGTCCCCGGTGTGCATCCAGCGGCCCGCGTCGATCACCTCGGCGGTGCGGTCGGGCTGGTCCCAGTATCCGAGCATCACGCTGTAGCCCCGGGTGCAGAGTTCGCCCGGCGTGCCGCGCTCCACGGTGGTACCGGTCGCCGGATCGACGATCTTGACCTCGATGTGCGGCAGCACCCGGCCCACCGTGCCGGTGCGGCGCTCCAGGTCGTCGTCGCGGCGGGTCTGGGTGGAGACGGGCGAGGTCTCCGTCATGCCGTAGCAGATGGACACCTCCTCCATGTGCATCTCCGCGACCACCCGCTTCATCACCTCGACCGGGCAGGGGGAACCGGCCATGATCCCGGTGCGGAGCGAGGAGAGGTCGTACCCGGCGAAGTCCGGCAGGTTCAGCTCCGCGATGAACATCGTGGGGACGCCGTAGAGCGAGGTGCACCGCTCCTGCTGGACGGCGGCGAGCACGTCGGCGGGCTCGAAGGAGGGGCCCGGGATCACCATGCAGGCACCGTGCGAGGTGGCGGCGAGATTGCCCATCACCATGCCGAAGCAGTGGTAGAAGGGGACCGGCAGACAGATCCGGTCGGCCTCCGTGTAGGCGATCGTCTCCCCCACGAAATAGCCGTTGTTGAGGATGTTGTGGTGGGAGAGGGTGGCACCCTTGGGGAAGCCGGTGGTACCCGAGGTGTACTGGATGTTGATCGGGTCGTCGCACGACAACGTGGCCTCGCGCGCCGCGAGTTGGTGCCGGGTGACGGCCGGTGCGGTGGCCGTCAGCTCGGACCAGGACGGGTCGCCGATGTAGTGCACGGCCCGCAGGGCGGGGCAGTCGGCGCGCACCTCTCCGACGAGGGCCCGGTAGTCGCTGGTGCGGTGGGCGAGGGAGGCGACCAGCAGGGAGATGCCCGCCTGCTTGAGGACGAACTCCAGCTCGTGCGCCCGGTAGGCGGGGTTGATGGTCACCATGACGGCACCGATGCGGGCGGTGGCGTACTGGAGGAGCACCCACTCGGGGCAGTTGACCGCCCAGATGCCGACCCGGTCGCCCTTCTCCACCCCCGACGCCATCAGGGCCCGGGCCAGCTCGTCGACGTCGGCGCCGAACTCCGTGTACGTCCAGCGGCGCCCGGAGACCACGTCGACCAGGGCCTCGCGCTCCCCGTGGGCGGCGATCGTCCGGTCCAGGTTGCGGCCGATGGTGTCCCCGAGCAGGGCGGTGGTGCCGGTGCCGTGCGCGTACGCCGGGCCGCTCCCCTGGGTCGACTCGCTCACTTCAGGTCCCCCTCGTCGAACTCGGTTCCCGCTCCGGCGCCTCGGGCGGTGCGTTCGCGCAGCTCGATGCGGCGGATCTTGCCGGAGACGGTCTTGGGCAGCTCCGCGAACTCCAGCCTGCGGAGGCGTTTGTACGGGGCGAGGACCGCCCGCGAGTGCTCGAAGAGGACCTTCGCCGTCTCCGGGCCCGGCTCCCACCCCGCCGCCAGCACGACGTACGCCTTCGGGACGGAGAGCCGCAGCGGGTCGGGGGCGGGCACGACGGCGGCCTCGGCCACCGCCTCGTGCTCCAGCAGGGCGCTCTCCAGCTCGAAGGGCGAGATCTTGTAGTCGGAGGACTTGAAGACGTCGTCGCTGCGGCCCACGTAGGTGATGTAGCCGTCCTCGTCGCGCGCCCCGATGTCGCCCGTGCGGTAGTAGCCGCCCGCCATCGCCTCGGCCGTACGCTCCGGGTCGCCGTGGTAGCCGGTCATCAGGCCCACCGGGTGCGTGGAGAGGTCGAGCGCGATCTCGCCCTCGGTCACCCCCGGCCGGCCGGTGACCGGGTCGAGCAGCTCCACGGTGAAGCCCGGGCTCGGGCGGCCCATGGAGCCGGTCTTGAGCGGCTGGCCGGGGCTGTTGGCGACCTGGACGGCGGTCTCCGTCTGGCCGAAGCCGTCGCGGATGGTGACGCCCCACTCCCGCCGGACCGTCTCGATGACCTCCGGGTTCAGCGGCTCCCCCGCCGCCACGACCTCGCGCGGCGGCGTCCTCAGCCGGGACAGGTCGGCCTGGATGAGCATCCGCCAGACGGTGGGCGGGGCACAGAAGCTGGTGACTCCCGAGCGGTCCATCTCGGCCATCAGCCGGGAGGCGTCGAAGCGGGTGTAGTTGACGATGAAGACGGTGGCCTCGGCGGTCCACGGGGCGAAGAGGTTGGACCAGGCGTGCTTGGCCCAGCCGGGCGAGGAGATGTTGAGGTGCACGTCGCCGGGGCGCAGCCCGATCCAGTACATCGTCGCCAAGTGGCCCACAGGGTACGAGACATGGGTGTGCTCGACCAGTTTGGGACGGGCGGTGGTGCCGGAGGTGAAGTAGAGCATCAGCGGCTCGTCGGCCTCCGTCGGCCGGTCCGGGGTGAAGTCGGCCGGGGTGCCCGCCACTTCGGCGTACGGCCGCCACCCCGCCACCTCCTCGCCCACCGCGATCCGGGTGTACTCCCCCGGCACCTCGTCGAACTTCCCGGTGTCGGCGTCCCGGACCAGCACATGGCCCACCCGGCCGCGCTCCACCCGGTCGCGCAGATCGGCGGGGCCGAGCAGCGGGGTGGCGGGGATGACGACGGCACGCAGCTTCATCGCGGCGAGGGCGGTCTCCCACAGCTCGGCCTGGTTGCCGAGCATCACGAGGATCCGGTCGCCCTCCCGTACACCCTGCTTCCGCAGCCAGTTGGCGGCCCGGGCCGAGCGCTCGGACATGGCGGCGAAGGAGACCTCGGTGCGCCGGCCGTCCTCCTCCACGATGTGCAGGGCGGTCCGGTCGTTGCCCTCCGCGATGACGTCGAACCAGTCCAGCGCCCAGTTGAAGTGGTCGGGCCGGGGCCAGCGGAAGCCCGCGTAGGCCCGTTCGTACTCCTCGCGGTGGTCCAGCAGGAAGTCCCGGGCGGCCCGGAACGTCTCCGTCGCGCTCGTTGCCGGCATGTGTACTCCTTGTCACGGACCCGACCGGTCGCCTGACATCATGCAAACAGTGACCCAGGTCTCACCACCCCCGGACGGGGGTGGTGCCGCCCTCCGCCCGGGGGACGGTTCGCGCGGATGGGGAGGCGTCGGAGTGCCGGAACCGGTCGATGCGGCCGATGCGGTCGAGATGCGTGCGGCCCTGGCGGGGCTGCGCCGCACCAGCGGGCTGCCGGTGGTCTTCGGCGGGCTGCTCGCGGACGCCCGCCACGCCCGGATCGGGGAGCTGAACGGGGCGCAGACCAGCGCGTTGCGGGGGCTGGTCATCTCGGCGGGGAGCGGCCTGGGCGGCAAGGCGATCGCCCTCGCCCGGCCCTGCGCGGTGACGGACTACCCCGTCTCGCGCCACATCAGCCACGAGTACGACACGGCGGTCGCGGCGGAGGGGCTGCGCTCGGTGGTCGCGGTGCCCGTCGTCGTACGCCGGTCGGTACGGGGCGTGCTGTACGGGGCCCTGCGGACGCCGGTGACCCTCGGGGACCGGACCTTCGACGCGGCGGTGGCGGCGGCCCGTGACGTGGAGCAGGCGCTCGTGGTCCGCGACGAGGTCCGGGAGCTGCTGGCGCTGACCCGGGACCAGGTGGCGGCGCCCGGCCCCGGCGCGGCTCCGGGCGCCTGGGAGGACGTGCGCGAGGCCCACCGGGAGCTGCGCGCGCTGGCCCCGCGCGTGGCCGACCCGGCGCTCCGCGACGACCTGCTGGCCGTCTGCGGCCGCCTCGCCTCGGCCTCCGGGGCGCGGACCCCGGCGGCCGCCCCCCAGGTGCGGCTCGCCCCGCGCGAGGTGGACGTGGTGGCGTGCGTGGCGGCGGGCGCGACGAACGCGGCGGCCGCCCGTCAACTGGGACTGCGCCCCGAAACGGTGAAGGGCTACCTCCGCTCGGCCATGCGGAAGCTGGGGGCGCACACCCGGCTGGAGGCGGTGGTGGCGGCCCGGCGGGCGGGGCTGCTGCCGTAGCGACGGCGTGGACGACGGCACGACCGCGCGACCGCGCGACCGCGCGATGGACGACGGCAGGACGACAGGGCGCGGTGGACGACGGCTGGACGCCGTGGATGACACAGCACGACGACAGCACGACGGCGTGACGGCCGGGGTACGCCGAAGCGCCGAAACGCGGGGGTTACGCCCACCGGCCCCCTGTCCCGCGCGCTCCCGGTCCGCCCGCACCATGATGAACCGGTGATCAGTGTCCTCTTCGCCGTCCTGACCTCCCTGAGCAACGGATCCGGAACGGTGCTCCAGCGCCGGGCGGCGATGAGGGTGCCGCAGAGCGAGGCGATGCGCCTCTCCCTGATCGGCCGGCTGCTGCGTCAGCGGGTGTGGCTGGCCGGGATCGGGCTGGTGATCGTGGCGGCCGTCTTCCAGGCGGTGGCGCTGGCGACCGGGCCCATCTCGGTGGTGCAGCCGATCTTCGTCATCGAACTGCCGGCGACCCTGCTGGTGGCCGGCTGGGCGATGGGCGTCCGGGCGCCGCGTACGGTCTGGTACGGGGTCGTCGCGGTGACCGCCGGGCTGGCGATCGGGCTGGCGGCGGCCGCGCCGGTCGACGGCACCGACTCCGTGCGGGGCGCGGACTGGATCCCGACGCTGCTGCTGACCGGGGCGTTCGAGGCGGCCGTGATCGTCGCCGCGCTGCGGACGCGCGGCGACACCCGGGCGGCCCTGCTGGGGCTCGCCTCCGCCTGCGGCTACTCGCTGACGGCCGCGCTGATGAAGGACGCGATGGCGCGCCTGGGGTCGGACGGCGGGGCGGTCGCGCTGCTGTCCTCCTGGCAGCTGTACGCGTCGGCGGCGGCCGGGGTGGGGGCGCTGTATCTGCTCCAGAACGCCCTGCACGCGGGGAGCCTGGTGGCGGTGCAGCCGGTGCTGACGCTCGGGGACGCGCTGATCAGCATCCTGTACGGGGTGACGCTCTTCGCGGAGGAGCTGCGCACCGGGTGGTGGCTGCTGCCCGAGCTGGCCGGGGTGGGGCTGATCGCGGTGGGGTGCGTGGTGCTGGCCCGCTCCTCGCTCGCCACCGACACGCTCGGACCGCAGCCGCCGCCTCCGCCCCGGGTGAGCTGAGGCGCCGTCCCCTGCCGGGAGCGGGCCGGACCCGGTGGACCGGGGTCCCGGTCCGGCCGGCCGGAGTTCAGACCCGGTCGATCGGGGTGACCCGCTCGTCCTCCCGCACCGGCCCCGGCGGGGTGCCGTCGCCGAAGGGGCGGCCGCCGAGCTGTTCGCGGTGGTGCGGGGTGGTCCAGCCGGAGAGGTCGGGGCCGAGCGGGACGATGCCGGTCGGGTTGATGCCCGTATGCACCTGGTAGTAGTGGCGCTTGATGTGGTCGAAGTCGACCGTGTCCCCGAAGCCGGGGGTCTGGTAGAGGTCGCGGACGTACGCCCAGAGGACCGGGTCCTCGGTCAGCTTGTTCCGGTTGCACTTGAAGTGGCCGTGGTAGACCGCGTCGAAGCGGACCAGGGTGGTGAAGAGGCGGATGTCGGCCTCGGTGATGGTGTCCCCGACCAGGTAGCGCCGGTCCGCGAGGCGGGCGGAGACCTGGTCCAGACGGGCGAAGAGGGCCCGGTAGGCCTCCGCGTAGTCCTTCTGGGTGCTGGCGAAACCGGCTTTGTAGACGCCGTTGTTGATGTCCCGGTAGATGCCGTCCATCACCTCGTCGATCTCCGCGCGCAGCGGCGCGGGGTAGAGGTCGGGGGCGCCGGGGCGGTGCAGGGCGGTCCACTCGGTGGCGAGGTCCAGGGTGATCCGCTGGTAGTCGTTGGTGACGAGCTCGCCGCTCGGTACGTCGACGATCGCCGGCACACTGACTCCGCCGGGGTAGTCGCGCTCCCGGGCGTCGTACGCCTCGCTCAGATAGCGGATGCCGAGCACCGGGTCCCGGCCGTCCGGGTCCAGGGTGAAGCGCCAGCTCCGGTCGTCCTGGATCGGGTCGGCGACGGCGAGGGAGAGGGCGTCCTCCAGGCCGAGGAGGCGGCGGGAGACCAGGGCGCGGCTCGCCCAGGGGCAGGCGCGGCTGACGACCAGCCGGTAGCGGCCCGGCTCCACGGGGCGGCCGTCGCGGCCGTCGGCGGTGATGCGGTCGGCGAAGTGGCTGCGGGACCGCTTGAAGGGCTTGTGGCCGTAGGAGGTGTTGCCGTCGCTCCCGGCGCTCTCCGCCGTGGCCCCCGTACCGCTGCCGGTGTCGCTGTCCGTGCCGGTGTCGCTCATGCCGTGCTCCTCGATGGGTCGGTGGATTCCTTGCGTTCACGTCGCCTGCCCAGCCGGTCGGCCCCCACGTCGGCCAGGGCCACGATGAGTGCGGCCAGCACGAAGGCGACGGAGACGATCAGCCCGTGGTCGTACGCTTCCGCCCAGCTCCCCGGGCCGATCTGGGCGAAGAACACCGCGCCCACGGCGGCGATCCCGACCGCCGAGCCGACCCGCTGCCCGGTCTGGAGGGTGCCCCCGGCGCTCCCGGCCCGGTGGACGGGGACCTCGGCGAGGGTCAGCGTCTGGTTCGGGGCGATCACCAGACCGCTGCCGAGCCCGGCGAGGAGCAGCGGCGCGGCCATCGCCCAGCCCGCGCCGCTGCCGGGGACCCAGTGGACGGCGAGGGCGGTGCCCGCGAGGCCGAGGGCGACCATCAGGAGTCCGGCCACCACCAGCGGGCGGCCGAACCGGCCGACCAGCCGGCCGCCGAGGGACGCGGCCGCCCCGGAGCCCAGGGCGAAGGGGGTGATGGCCAGTCCGGCCTGGAGGGCGGAGTAGTGCAGGCCGGACTGGAGGTAGAGGGTGGTGACGAAGAAGATCGAGGTGAATCCGGCGAAGTAGAGCAGGATCAGCAGGCACCCCAGCCAGTAGGAGCGCAGCCGGAAGAGGGAGAGGTCCAGGACCGGCTGTGTGCGGCCGCCCGTGCAGCGGGCCTCCCAGGCGACGAAGGCGGTGAGCAGCGCGGCGGCGAGCAGGACCAGCAGCCACTTGCCGTTGCCGGGCCACTGCTGGGCCTGGACGAACGGGAGCAGCAGGGCGAGCACCCCGGCGCCCAGGAGCAGCACGCCGAACGGGTCCAGGTCGCGCGGGCGGACCCGGCCGGCGGAGGGGGTGTCGGGGAGGAGGCGGTGGGCCAGCAGGAGGCAGAGGGCACCGAGCGGGAGGTTGACGTAGAAGACCCAGCGCCAGCCGTGTTCGGGGCCCGCCGCCTGGATGAGCAGCCCGCCGAGGAGCGGGCCGACGGCCGTGGAGATGCCGACGACCGTGCCGAACATGCCGAAGGCCCGGCCGCGCTCGCGCCCGGAGAACAGCTGCTGGATGAGGGCGGAGATCTGGGGGGAGATCAGGCCGCCCGCGATGCCCTGGACCAGTCGGGCGATCACCAGCCACAGGCTGGACTGGGCGGCTCCGCAGGCGGCGGAGGCCAGGGTGAAGAGGGCGAGCCCGGCCATGAAGACGGCCCGTCGGCCGCGCGCGTCGCCGAGGCGGCCCGAGGGGATCAGGAAGAGGCCGAAGGCGAGGGCGTAGCCGGAGACCACCCACTGGAGGTCGGACTCTGGGGTGTTCAGACCCTCGCGGATGGAGGGGAGGGCCACGTTGACGATGGAGACGTCGAGGAGGGTCATGAAGCCCGCCACCAGGCAGACCGCCAGCGCCTTCCAGCGCCGGGGGTCGGGGCCGTCCGCGGGGGCGTCGCGTCCGGCCGGGCCGGGTCGGGCCGCGCTCTCTGCCATGGTTCGCACCTTAGGTCGGGCCGGGGGTTTCCTCATCCTGGACGTCCGGGGCGGGCCCGTCCGGGACGTGGGCGGTGTGGCGGGGCCCGGCCCGGCGTGTCCGGGGCGGCCGGGGGTACCAGTTCCCGCATGACTGTGGAGAAAACGAGCGTTCTCGTCCTGGACTGTGCCGAACCCATGGAGCTGGCCGAGTTCTACGCCGGTCTGCTCGGTGCGGAGACCCGGATCGGCTCCGACCCCGACTTCGTGGAGATCGTCGGCAACGACGGCGTCCGGCTGGCGATCCGCCGGGACCACGGCTACGCGCCGCCGAGCTGGCCCCGCCCGGAGGACTCCCAACAGGCCCACCTGCGGATCCTGGTGAGCCGCGAGGACATCGACGAGGCCGAACGCGAGGCGATATCGCTGGGGGCCAGGCCCGTCGACACCGGTGACAGCAACAGCGGTCCGCGCGACGTCCGGGTGTACGGGGATCCGGCCGGCCACTCGTTCTCGCTGGCGGTGTACCCGCTCCCCACCGAGTGACCGGCTGAGGGAGCGGGCGGGGAGTCAGGGGCCTTTCGGGGCCCCTGACTCATGTCCGTGCGCTCCCGCGAGCTAATAGACAGGAAACTTTCCCAACACTGTTGACGCCAATTGGAAGGAAGCTTTACTTTCAGTCCTGCCGCCATGGCGTCTCCCACCCCCATCCGAAGGGAGCACCACCATGCACCAGCGCACCACCGCCCCCACGTCCCCCACCGAACCCACGGCCGCGCCCCCGACCGGCCGGCGCCGCCTCACCCGTAAGGCCCTGCTCGGCGCCGCCGCGCTCGGCGTGGTCACCGCACTCCTGACCCCCGTCCAGGCCGGAGCGGCCACCGCTGCCGGCGAGCCCGCCAAGGCCAGGGCCGCCACCCCGCTCGCGGCCAACGGCCAGCTCCGCGTCTGCGGTCTCCAGCTCTGCAACGCCTCCGGCCAGGCGATCGCCCTCAACGGCATGAGCACCCACGGCACCCAGTGGTACGCCCAGTGCGTCACCGACGGGTCCCTCAACGCCCTCGCCCAGGACTGGCGCGCCGACGTGCTGCGCGTCTCCACCTACGTACAGGAGGGCGGGTACGAGACCGACCCGGCCGGGTTCACCGCCCGGGCGCAGAAGTTCATCGACGCGGCGCACGCGCGCGGCATGTACGCCGTCATCGACTGGCACATGCTCTCCCCGGGCGACCCGAACGCGAACCTCGCGCGGGCCAAGACCTTCTTCACCGCGATGGCCAAGAAGTACAAGGACCACCCGGGCGTGCTCTACGAGATCGCCAACGAGCCCTCGGGGGTGAGCTGGTCGGCCATCAAGTCCTACTCCGAGCAGATCATCCCGGTCATCCGGGCGCAGGACCCCGACGCGGTGGTCCTGGTCGGGACGCGCGCCTGGTCCTCGTTCGGGGTCTCGGAGGGCTCCAACGAGTCCGAGGTGGTGAACAACCCGGTCCGCGCCTCCAACATCATGTACACCTTCCACTTCTACGCGGCGTCGCACCGCGAGGCGTACCTCGCGACGCTGGACCGGGCCTCGGACCGGCTCCCCGTCTTCGTCACCGAGTTCGGGACGCAGAACTACGCGGGCGAGGGCGCCAACGACTTCGCGATGTCGCAGCGTTACCTCGACCTGATGAAGCGCAAGAAGATCTCCTGGACCAACTGGAACTACTCCGACGACCACCGCTCCGGTGCCGTCTTCAAGACCGGCACGTGCAGCGGCACCAACTGGACCGGGACCGGGGTCCTGAAGGAGGCCGGGGTCTGGATCCGCGAGCGCATCCGCCAGTGACCGGGGCCTTTCTCCCCCTGCGCCGTCAAGCCGAACGGCGGCGCAGGGAGTCGTCGGTGAGGGACGGCAGGGTGTAACCAGCTTCGCGCGCCGACAGGTTGGTGCCGGGCGGGACGATCTCGTCGATCCGGTCGAGGACGTCCCTGCTCAGCCTCATCTTGTCGGCGCCGCGCTGACTCTCCAGCTACTCGAAGGTGCGCGGCCCGATGATGGCCCAGGTGAAGGCCGGGTGCTCCAGCACGAGGGCCAGGACGAGTTGGACGCGGGTGAGACCGGCTTCCTCAGCGAGGACCGCGAGCGCGTCGGCGGCCGCCAGCTTGGCCGCGTTCTCCGGCGCGGCGATATCGAAGCGGGCGGCCTGGCGCTCGGCACGGCTGGAGGCCGGCTGTTCGGCGCCCGGGCGGTAGCGGCCGGTCAGCCAGCCGCCGGCCAGCGGGCTCCAGGAGAGCACACCGAGCCCGTACCACTGCGCCACCGGCAGGACTTCGCGCTCGATGCCCCGGGCGAGCAGGGAGTACGGGGGCTGCTCGGCGACCACGCGTTCGCGGCCCCGGCGCTCGGCGGTCCACTGGCCCTCCACGATGGCGGAGGGCTCGAAGGCGGAGGTGTCGATGTAGCGGATCTTGCCCTGGCGGACCAGGTCGGTCAGGACGCCCAGGGTCTCGTCGAAGTCGGTGTCGGGCTCGGGGCGATGGACCTGGTAGAGGTCGATCCAGTCGGTGGAGAGGCGGCGCAGGCTGTTCTCCACCTCGCGGATGATCCAACAGCGGCTGTTGCCGTACTCGTTGGGGTCGTCGCCCAGCCGGCCGTGGAACTTGATGGCCAGCACCACGTTGTCGCGTCGGCCGCCCGCGAGCGACTTGCCGACGAGGCCTCCGACTCGCCCTGCGAGTAGACGTCGGCGGTGTCGACGAAGTTGATGCCGGATCGATGCGCCTTCCGTGCTCAGAAGTTGCACCGAGCGGCCTGTAGCTGACCTGTCGCAGTGAAGGTTGAGTAATTCTCATCGAAGGTTGAGCGATGTTGCGCTGGACCTTGGCGTCCTATTTGGCTTCGTTTGGCTGCTCGGCGGAGCGGGAGCGTCGGTGGGCTGCGACTCGTTCGCGGGTCGCGCATCGGCGGGAGCAGTAGCGGCGCTCCGGACCGCTGCCATGGTTGATGAAGACCTCTTGACAGGTGGGGGATGCGCAGATCCTGCCGGGTGGTCGTTGGCGGTCCCAGACGAGAACGGTCAGGGCCATGCAGGACGAGGTGAGGAGCCACTCGTTCCAGGGGGCGTTGTCCTCGCGGTCGAGGTGGGGGCGCCAGGGGGTGCTGCCTCTGTGCGAGGTCAGGCGGAGCGGTCCGGTGTGGTCCGTCAAGAGCTGGTTGAGCGTGGACGCGGCGTCATCGACATGTTCGGCAGCGAAGACTGGCCGCAGCAGGGAGGCAGCCGCCTGCATTTCTGCGACATCGAGGGTGGTGAGGTCAACGGGGTCGGTCTCGCCGTATGCACGGAGCACGTCGGCGACGTCAGCCGGTTCGGGGCAGTCGTCAGAGAGAGCGTTGATCAGGGCGGCGGTGCGCCGGGCTGTGGTCAGCACGGAGTGCCGGGCGGACCAATCGTCGCTGTGGAATGACACCTGTGGAATGTAACGCATATTGCACAGCTTTGAGTTACCTCCGTAACGTCCTGTTGATAGTAAAGCGTTACTCACTCCGCTTCTATCTCATCGGCGCGGTGGCAGCCCGTGCCGGGGACGAGATGTCGGGACCGGCACTGATGCTGACAGCATTTGCCGTGACCGGATCGGCCATCGCCGCGTCATCGCTGCTCGCGGCTATCACGATCTCTGCCGCGGTAGGAGGGCCAGTGCTCGGGGTGCTCCTCGACAGAAGGGATCGGCCGGGACGGCTGCTGGCTGGGGCCCTCGTCCTGTATGCGGTGGGGCTGGGGGTGATCCTTGGGGGACTCGGCCGGTGGCCGTTCGCCGTCACGATCTTGATCGCAGCGGCGACAGGGCTGCTTGGGCCGGCGCTGTCGGGGGGATGGACGGCCCAACTTCCGCGCGTGGTGGATGGGCACCACCTGCCCCGAGCGAATGCCCTGGATGCCATGACGTTCAACATGGCAGGTCTGGCCAGTCCGGCTCTCGCTGGCGGTGCGGCAGAGGCGCTAGGTGTATTGACCCGCAGGGTTGTTAACGCGGGTGATGGGTGGGTGGCCGCCGAGTGCGGTGTGGCTGCGGTGGTGGTTGTAGGTGTGGAGGAAGTCTGCCAGGGCTGCTGTCCGCTCGTTGTTGGTGGTGTAGGGCCGTTGGTAGGCCCATTCGTCGGCGAGGGTGCGGTTGAAGCGTTCGACTTTGCCGTTGGTCTGGGGCCGGTAGGGGCGGGTGAGCTGGCCGGTCGCGCCGATGCCGGCCAGGGCTTGCTTCCAGGCCAGGCCCTTGCGGTAGGCCCACGCGTTGTCCGTGAGAACGCGCTCGATCCGGGTGATGCCGAGGTCGGCGAAGAACGCGGCGGCCCGGGTCAGGAAGGCTGCGCAAGTCGCGACTTTCTCGTCGGGGTGGATTTCGCTGTAGGCGAGGCGGGAGTGGTCGTCGACGGCGGAGTGGACGTAGTCGAAACCGACGTTGTTGCGGGTGGCGCAGCCGGCCTGGCGGCCCAGGATCTTATGGCCGCCGCCGTCGGGGATCCGGCCGAGTTTCTTGACGTCGATGTGGATCAGCTCCCCGGGGTGCTCACGTTCGTAGCGGCGGATCACGATGCCGGTCGGGCGGTCGAGCCAGGCCAGCCGGTTGAGCCGGTGGCGGGTGAGGACCCGGTGCACGGTGGATGCGGGCAGGCCAATGATCGGGCCGATCCGCGCAGGTCCGAGCTTTCGGGTTCGCCGCAGATCGCAGACGCGGTCTTCCACGGCGGCCGGTGTCCGGTGCGGGGTCCTGCACGGCCTGCTGGACCGGTCGACAAGACCTGCGTCGCCTTCGCTTTTCCAGCGGCGGACCCATTTGCGGGCCGTGGGCCTCGATACGCCCATCTCGGCAGCCACATGCGCGACCGGACGGCCCTGCCAGGACGCGTGCGACCAGGATCCGCCTGCCGTGAACGGTCAGGCGGGCATTACGGTGTGACACGAAGACCTCCGTGTGCGGTGCAGCGTAGACACCTCCACCACACCGGAGGTCTTCGTCATGATCAAGACCTGCCCAGCGTTAACAACGCTCGTGATCAATACAGCTAGGCGCTCCGACGGCCGTGGCGGTCTCTGCGGTACTCATCGCCCTGGCGCTGCCCGCCGCGTGGATGCTGCTCGCCCGTCCAGGCCGAGTGCTCGCAGTGCAAGCAACTTCGCTGACCAGAGACCTTGTTGCCGGAGTGCGGGTCATACTCAAAAGACCGTCCTTGGCCCGAGCCACTCTCACCTCGACCGTCTCCTGCATCGCGCAGGGAATGCCGATGGCGTGCATCCCGCTCCTCGGCGAATGTGTTCTGGGCGGGGCCAGCCGCGGTGCGATGCTGCTCTCCTGCGTGGCGATCGCAGCTTTGGTGGCCAACGCCGCACTCGCCGGGTTCCCGCGTTCAGTCACCCCCGACACGATCATCTGGGCCAGTTCCCTTGTCCAGGCTGCTGCGCTGGCGTTGGCCGCGTGGGCTCAACCAGCCGTACTCATCGTGAGGATAGGGGAAGGGCCTCAACTGGCCGCCTTGTTCGCTGTCCGTCACCGGGAAGCCCCGGACCGCCTACGAGGCCAGATCTTCACCACCGGCGCCAGCCTGAAGATCACCGGATTTGCCCTGGGTGCAGCAGCTGCCGGACCAGCCGCGGCGTGGTCTCTTCCAGGCACGCTGGCACTCGCAGCGAGCGTGGCGGCCGTCGCAGCACTGATCTATTTCGTGATCCAGCCGGGTGCCAATCGCCAACTCGTCCGGGGCCAGCACACTTAGCGGTCACCAACCTTCGATGACAACGCTCAACCTTCGCTGCGAGAGGTCAGTAGCTCCTCCCCAGGATGGACGAAAGTGAGACTCTTCACAGACCGGATGCCCGGTTTTAAGCCGCTTGGTGTCTACATATGTCTCTGGCTATTCACACAACATCTCCATAGAGTCCGCTCAGTTCCTCAAATGTGAGAGGAGCATCATGCACAGGCGGGGTGGGGACTTTGTGGGGGCAACTGCGTTGCCGGAGAGCAACCGGGCTGGTCACAGGAGCTATCGGCCTTGCTGTGCTGGCGAGCCTGGCGCCGCAGGCGGCCGCCGCGCCGACGGCCCGTTCGGTTGCCCCCGCGAGCGAGGCCGGGCAAACCGGAGAGGCCGGGGCGACCGTTGACGTCGCGCAGGCGGAGGCGAAACAGACCGGTCGGCCCGTTGAGGTGATGTCGCTGCGCGGTGAGAGCAGCGAGGTCTTCGCGACGCCTGAGGGCAGCTTGGAGGCGCGGGAGTATCTGCGCCCCGTCCGGGCCCGGGTCAAGGGCGTGTGGCAGCCGGTCGATACCGGGCTGGTCCGTGCGGTGGACGGCAGTGTGGCGCCGAAGGTGGCCACGGTGGATCTGGCGTTCTCCGGGGGCGGTGACACACCGCTCGTTCGGATGCGGAAGGCGGGCCGTGAGTTGGCGCTGTCCTGGCCGGAGAAGCTGCCCGTGCCGGAGACGGACGGTCCCAGGGCCACGTACCGGAATGTGCTTCCGGATGTGGATCTGCGGATGGAGGCGCAGGAGGACGGTTTCACGCAGCTGCTGGTGGTCAAGTCCGCGGAGGCGGCGGCGAACGAGAAGCTCTCCGAGCTGCGTCTGAAGCTGGCCGCGGACGGCATGGAGGTGCGGGAGACGTCCGGCGGCGGCCTGGAGGCGGTCGACGAGGGCGCCAAGGGGGCGGTGTTCGAGGCCCCGCGCCCGATGATGTGGGACTCCAGCACCGCGGCCGGAAAGCCCGACGGCGCGTCCGCCCGGTCGGCACCCGCGGCCCGGGGGGCGGCGGTCGCCGCCGCCCCGGGGAGCGAGGATGAGGCGGCCCCCACGGAATCGGGGAAGCTGGCTCCGGTGGGGGTGGCGCTTCCGGCCGGGGGTGAGGAGCTGGTGCTGACCCCGGACGCGGAGGTGCTGCGGGGCGAGGACACGACGTACCCCGTTTTCATCGATCCGCAGTGGTACTCGCCGCGGGCTTCGGCGTGGACGATGGCGTCGAAGTACTGGGCGTCCTCTCCGCAGTGGAAGTTCAACGGTGAGTCCGACGCCGGTATGGGTTACTGCAACTGGAACTACTGCCAGCCTCACGATACGAAGCGGTTGCTGTACCGGCTGCCGACGTCGAAGTTCGCGGGGAAGTCGATTCTGTCGGCGGAGTTCGTGGTGCGGAACACCTGGTCGGCCTCGTGCACGGCCAAGAGTGTCGAGCTGTGGCGGACGAAGGACATCTCCTCTTCGACGACGTGGAACTCGCAGAACGCGTCGGGTTTCTGGATCAAGCAGCTCGGTTCGAGGTCGTTCGCCCATGGCTATACGGGTTGTGCGGCGAAGGATGCCGAGTTCGATGTGAAGGCGGCGGTGCAGGAGGCCGCGAACGGCAAGTGGTCCACGATGACGTTCGGCCTGCGGGCGGCGAGCGAGTCGGACGGGCTGGGCTGGAAGCGGTTCTCGGACAAGGCGTTCCTGCGGGTGAAGTACAACCGGCCGCCCGCACAGCTCAAGATGTCCCAGCTGTCGATGGAGTACGGAGGCGTCTGCAAGCGCCCCGGCAGCGCTCCCCGCGTGCGGACGCTCGGCAAGATCAACATGAACGGCGTCACGGACCCCGACGGTGACAATGTCGCCGTCCAGGTGCAGGCGCTGTGGGACGCGGGCGACGGCAAGGGCCTGATCGCCCGGTGGAAGCCCGCCCTGACCTCGTACAAGAAGTCCGGTTCCGGATTCACCCTGAGTCTGCCGACGACGATCCCGCAGAACAAGGCGGTGCACTGGCACGTCCGCTCCTACGACGGCGCCCAGTACTCCCCGTGGTCCTCGGCGGGTGACCCGACGGCCTGCTACTTCGTCTACGACAAGACCGTCCCGGCGGCTCCGACAATCACGTCCCCGGAGTACCCGGCCTCGCAGCCGGATGATCCGAACGATCCGTGGCTGGACGGGGTGGGCCAGTACGGCACGTTCACGTTCAAGTCGTCGTCGAGTGACGTGACGAGCTATCGGTACGGCATCAACAGTGACCCCACCTCGGCCCGTCAGCTGACCACCACGGGTGGGGCCGCCCAGAGCGTTCCGTTCCTGCCTTCCAAGCCGGGGCTGAACTTCATCACCGCCCAGGCCTTCGACGCCGCCGGGAACGGGTCGGAGATCCGTACGTACCAGTTCCGGGTCAAGGCCGGACAGCCCGAACGAGCCACCTGGCAACTCGACGAAGAGGCCGGAGCCACCGAGGCGCAGGGCTCCACGCCGCCGCGCACTCTGGCCCTCAACGGAGGCGCGACCACCGGCGCGGAGGGGACGAAGGGCACCGCCCTCGAACTCAACGGCACCGACGCCTACGCCTCCTCCGACCTCTCGGTGGTCGACACGACCCGGGGCTTCACGGTCTCCGCATGGGTCAAGCTGTCGAAGATGCCGAACAGCGCGGCGATCGTGGCCGCACAGCCGGGCAACCACAGTCCGAGTTTCGAGCTGTACTACTCGGCATCGCTGGACCGGTGGGTGTTCAACCAGTACGAGACGGACACACCGAACGCGAAGATCATCCGGGCGATGGCCGCCCAGCCCGGTGGCGTGAGCGCGAACACCTGGACTCACCTGACCGGTTCGTACGACGGTGTTGCCAAGCAATTGCGGCTCTACGTCAACCGTCAGCTCGTCGGTGAGACGGCGCTGCCCAACGCGTGGAACGGCCGCCGTGGACTGCAGATCGGAGCGGGTACGTACAGCGGGGTCACGAAGGCGTTCTTCCCCGGAGCCGTCGACGAGGTGCAGATATTCGACAAGGTGATCACGCAGGGAGAGGTCAACAAGCTGTACGCCCATCAGCCCGTCGGCGACCCCGGACGTCCGGCCGTGGCCGTCTTCCCGCTCGACGAGGAGGCAGGCGCCACGGAGATCCGAGGCCATGGCGGCGTACTGCCCGCGAAGTACAACGGTGGCGTCACCACCGGCGTTCCCGGCATGGCGGGCAAGGCCGCACAGTTCAACGGAACCACCGGGTATGCGAAGATCGGCCAGACCACCGGCCCGCACGTCAACACCTCACGCAGCTTCACCGTCAGCGCCTGGGCCAAGCTGAACACCGCCAAGCCGAAGAGCGCGGCCATCATCGCCTCCCAGACCGGCAGCTTCGCCCCGGGGTTCGAGCTGTACTACTCGGCGACCTATGACCGGTGGGCCTTCAACCAGTACTCCGCCGACACGGCCGACGCCAAACCCGTACGGGCCATGCAGCCGGACGGAACGACGGCCCGCGCCGGTGAATGGGCCCATCTGACCGGCGTCCACGACACCGTCGCCAAGACCCTGACCCTTTACGTCAACGGCCAGAAGGCCCAGTCCGTGACCTTGGACAAGGCCTTCTACGCCGACCAGTCCATGCTGATCGGAGCGGGTGCCTCCGCCCAGACGATCAGGAACTTCTTCCCCGGCACGATCGACGACGTCCGCCTCTTCGCACGCCCTGTCTCCGCCGAAGAGGTCCAGCAGATGTTCCGGCAGCGTCCCCTGATCAAGAGCCGGTGGAACTTCGAGGGGACCACCGCGGGGACGCCGACGACCACTCCGGACTCCTCGGAGGAGAAGAACCCCCTGAGCCTGTACGGCGCCGCCGAGCTGGGCATGGGCTGGATCGACAACAACGCTCTGCAGCTGAACGGCACGAACGCCTACGCCGCGACGGCGAAGATGCCCGTGGACACAGGGTCCAGTTTCACGATGACCGCGTGGGCACAGGCGGCAGCACTGCCGGAGCACGACATGGCGGTGCTCAGCGCCGGAGGTGCGAACCGCAGCGCGCTGGAGGTCCGTTACCACCCCGATCCGAAGCACCCGGAAGGCCTCGGCAGCTGGCAGCTCACGGTCGCCGACAAGGACAACGCGGCTGCCGGGGTCAAGCAGCTGGGCAACACCGAGTTCACCGACGTCCGGGACTGGAACCACATCGCCGTGGTCTACGACGGATTCGCGAAGGAGGCGAGCCTGTACGTCAACGGCGTCCTCCAGGAGGTCGCCTGCGACGATGCCGACGGCGACGGCAACGCGGACGAGTCGGGCTGCCAGGACCTCATCGCCTGGGCCGACGACGTCCTGACGTTCAAGGCGACCGGTGCGCTCCAGGTGGGCCGTGCCCAGGGTGACAGCCCCGGCGGCTACTTCGCAGGCTCGATCGACGACGTCTGGACGTTCCAGGGCGCCCTCAGCGAGAACCAGATCGTCAAGCTGAGCGGGTCCTGGTTCGACATGCCCACCGAAGTACCCAGCGGAAGCTGACATGACGGGCCCGGGGCGGGCCCGGCCTTCGCCGGCCGGCCTGCCTCGGGCCTTTGCAATTCCCACCTCACCTCACCGTGCTCCGCCCTCTTCCGCGGGGCTGAGCATCTGGCAGCAATGGACGAACCCTAATGAGACCCACCCGTATACCTCCACCCGGAGCACCCGGAGCCGGGCGGCTCCGCCGTGCCTCGATCGTTCTGTCGACCGTGATGGTGGCAACGCTGTTGCAGGCCGCTGCGGCTCCCGTCTCCGCGTCCGCCGTGACGAACCTTCCCGGCCTGCCGGCCTCGGAGGAGCCCGTCGACGGCAGCAGGACCGACCAGGTCAGGCCGCGGGCCGTGACCAAGGGGCCGAGGGTTCCCGCTGATGCCCCACAGGTGGCGCTGCCCGCCGCCGGTGAGGCGACGGTGGCCGTCCCAGACGTCGGCGCGAAGGGGAATGCGCGCTTTGCCCGGCCGAAGGGGCAGCCGATCGGCATCGGTGTCGCCGAGGCCGGTGCAGGGGCCGGTGCCAAGGCCGGCTCGGGGACCGAGAAGGGGGCGGCCGCGGGGGCCAGGTCGGTCGCGTCCGCGTCCTCAGCCCCTGCTAACGTCACCTCCCGCATCCTCGACCGCAAGCAGGCGGCGCGGGCCGGTGTGAGTGGTGTGCTGTTCACGCTCACCCCGAAGTCCCCTGCTGTCACGAGCCGTTCAGGGGGTAGCCCTGCCGATACCCCGATCGCGGTGTCGGTGGACTACGAGGCGTTCACGGAGGCGTACGGGGGTTCCTACGCCTCCCGCATGCGGTTGGTCGAACTTCCGGCCTGTGCGCTCACCACCCCGGACAAGGCGGGGTGCCGTAGCGGCACGCCCGTTGCCGCGGTGAACGACACGGCCGCGCGGACGCTGACGGCGGACGCAGTGGCGCTGCGGGCGGGGGCACCCACCGTGCTTGCCACCGTGGCGGCGGCGGACGGGGACAAGGGCGACTACAAGGCGACCTCGCTGTCGCCCTCGTCCACGTGGGACACCAGCTTGAACACCGGTGACTTCACGTGGTCCTACGACATCCAGACCCCGGAGGTCCCGGGCGGCCTGGAACCGAGTGTGGGTCTCTCCTACGCGTCCGGGACGGTCGACGGCCGTACCGGCGGGACGAACAACCAGGCTTCCTGGGTGGGTGACGGCTTCGATCTGTGGCCGGGATTCATCGAGCGCCGCTACAAGCCCTGCGCGGACGACGGTGTGAAACACGCCGACGGCCGGAAGCCCGGGGACATGTGCTGGGCCTACGACAACGCGTTCATCTCCTTCAACGGGTCGGGCGGCGAGCTCGTCCCGGCCGGCAAGGACGAGTTCAAGCTCAAGGTCGACGACGGCACCCGGGTCACCCGGCTGGAGTCCGCCGACCGTGCCAACGGTGACAACGACAACGAGTACTGGCGTCTCACGTCCCCTGACGGCATCCAGTACTTCTTCGGCTACAACCGGCTGCCCGGCTGGACCACGGGCAAGCCGACCACCGACTCCACCTGGACCCTGCCGGTCTACGGCAACAACTCCGGCGAGAAGTGCCACGGAGCGACGTTCGCGGACTCCTGGTGCCAGCAGGGGTGGCGGTGGAACCTCGACTACGTCGTGGACCCCCACGGCAACGCCATGAGCTACCACTACGCCAAGGAGACCAACTCCTACGGCCGCAACCTCAAGGCCACCGACGACACCCCCTACACCCGGGGCGGGACGCTCAAGCGCATCGACTACGGACAGCGGTCCAACGACCTCTACAGCACCAAGCCCCTCTCCCAGGTCGTCTTCGCCAATGACGAGCGCTGCCTGCCCAAGTCCGGTGTCACGTGCGCCGCGGACGCGATCGACTCCCAGGCCTTCCACTGGTACGACACCCCCTGGGACCTCAACTGCAAGGCGGGCACGAGCTGTGACAACAGCCGTATGTCGCCGTCGTTCTGGACCCGCAAGCGGCTGACGGGCATCACCACCCAGGTCCTCAACGATGCCGGGACCTACGACAAGGTCGACTCCTGGAAGCTAACCCACCGCTGGGGCATGGCCGACACCGACTACCAGCTCCTGCTGGAGAGCATCCAGCACACCGGTGAGTCCGCGACCCCGGCCGTCACGCTCCCGAAGACGACGTTCGCGTACACCCAGCTCGCCAACCGCCTGGACAGGACCGGCGACGGATTCGCCCCCTTCATCAAGGACAGGCTCTCCGCGATCGACGACGAGTCCGGCGGACAGATCAGCGCCAACTACTCGGCACCGGCCTGCAACTGGAACTCCCTGCCCACCCCGGAGACCAACACCACCCGCTGCTTCCCCCAGTACATCGGAGGCAACGACACAGACCCCGCCACCGAACACTGGTTCAACAAGTACGTGACGACATCCGTCACCCAGACCGACCGCACCGGCGGCTCACCGGACCAGGTCACCAGCTACCAGTACCTCGGTGACGCCGCCTGGCACTACAACGACGACGACGGCCTGACCAAGGAGAAGGAGAAGACCTGGTCCCAGTGGCGCGGCTACGGCCAGGTCAGGGTCAGGACCGGTGGGCAGGGCGGCGACGCCGCCCTGAAGACGCAGGAGGACTCCTACTTCCTGCGCGGTATGCACGGCGACCGAAAGAACAAGACCGGCGGCACCAAGAGTGTCTCCGTCGCACTTCCGGTCGGTGAAGGCAGCGCGATCACCGACCATGAGGCCGCGGCCGGCTTCGAATACAGAACCGTCACCTTCGACAACCCCGGCGGGAAGGTCCTCAGCAAGTCGGTCAGCCGCCCCTGGCACCACGAGACGGCGAAGAAGGTCCGGGACTGGGGCACCGTCACCGCCAACCTCACCGGCACCTCCAGCACGAAGAGCTGGGTCTCCCTCGACAACGGCGCGGGCAGCGCATGGCGCACCACGTCGACCGCCCTCACGATGGACACCGTCGCCGGACGGGTCGTCCAGGCCGATGACTTCGGTGACGACAGCACATCGGCCGACGACCAGTGCACCCGTACGACCTACCCGTCCAACACCACCGGCATCATCACCCTGTCCTCCCGAGTGGAGACCGTCACCAAGGCGTGCTCCGCCACGGTGGACCGCTCCAAGGACGTCCTGAGCGACACCCGTTCCGCCTTTGACGGCGGTGCTTACGGTGCGGCGCCGACCAAGGGCGATGTCACCGCCACCGCCACCCTGAAGAGCCACGACGGCTCCAAGGCCACGTACCTGGAGTCGGGCGCCACCTACGACATCTACGGCCGGCCACTGACCAACACCGACCTCACGGCCGACGTCACGGTCACCGGCAGCGCCGCACCCGTACGCACCGCACGGGCCGACGGCCGCACGAGCACCACGGTCCACACCCCGGCCACGGGTTTCGCGACCCAGGTCAGGACCACGACGCCGCCGGCGAAGGCCGACGACTCCACCAGTGCCCAGACCGCCACCACACTCATCGACCCACGCCGTGCTGTGCCGACGAAACAGACCGACACCAACGGCAACGTCACCGACTTCACGTACGACGCCCTGGGCCGCACCGCGAAGGTGTGGCTGGCAAACCGGCGGACCAGCCAGACGCCGAGCCAGCAGTTCGACTACACCATCGCCGAGAACGCACCGGTGTCGGTGGCCACGAGGACGCTCAACAACGCCGGCGGCCAGATCACGTCGTACGCGTTGTACGACGGGTTCCTCCGCGGTCGTCAGACCCAGAGCCCCGGGCCCGAGGGCGGCACCCTGGTCGACGACGTCTTCTACGACGAACGTGGCCTGGAGACGAAGGCGTTCGCACCCTACTACGTGACGGGCAAGCCCTCCGCGAAGCTGTTCAAGCCCGTTGACGCCCTGTCCGTCGAGACCCAGACCCACATCACGTACGACGGCCTGAACCGACCGGTCGAAACCCGCCAGATCGCGGGCAACGGTGACGGCGGTACCGTCCTGAACACCACCAGGAACATCTACGGCGGCGACCGCACCACCGTGATCCCGCCCGTGGGCGGCACCACGACCACGACTGTCACCGACGCCCGCGGCCAGATGACCGAACTGCGCCAGCACCACACCCGCGCGGCGGACGCGACGTACGACACCATCTCCTACCGGTACACACCCCGCGGGGAGCTGCTCAAGGTCACGGACCCCGCAGGCAACGACTGGACCTACTCCTACGACCAGCTCGGCCGCCAGACCAGCACCACCGACCCGGCCAAGGGCACCACGGACCACACGTACGATGACCGAAACCAGCTGATCTTCAGCAAGGGCTCCCGGACCGACGTACCCGGGCTCGCCTATGTCTACGACGGGCTCGGCCGGCAGACCCAGGTCCGCGAGGGCTCGGTCACCGGAACCCTCCGCACAGAGCAGGTCTACGACACGGTCAGCGGCGCCAAGGGCCAACTCGCCGAGTCCATCCGCTACGCCGGCGGGCACGCGTACACGTCCAAGGTGACCGCTTACGACACTCTCTACCGCCCGCTCAGGACGTCCGTGGTCATCCCGGAGGTCGAGGGCAAGCTCGCGGGCACGTACCAGACCGGTAACTCGTACCTCCCGTCCGGACTGCCCGGCGGGAGCAGCTACTCCGCGGCGGGATCGCTGCCGGGCGGGTCGTTCATCCACGCCTACGAGGCCGAGACACTCCGACCGGTCTCGGTGTACGGGCAGGGCATGACGTCCAGCACCACCTACAGCTACACCGGCAAGCCCCTCCAACACACCATGGGCCTGACCGGTGGCGGCAGGAAGACCCAGGTCACCAACGTCTACGAGTGGGGCACGCAGAGACTGGCCACCTCACGGGTGGACCGCGAGGAGCAGCCTGGCGTCGACCGGCACGCCACCTACCGGTACGACGAGGCGGGCAACATCCGCTCCGTCGCCGACGTCTCGCGGACCGGCACGGACAACCAGTGCTTCACCTACGACTTCCTCAGCCGGCTCACCAAGGCGTGGACCCAGCCCACCACGGCCTGCGCATCGGCCCCCGCGGCCGGCGAGGTCGGCGGACCGGCCCCGTACTGGCACTCCTACAGCTACGACAAGACCGGCAACCGCACCTCCGAGACCCGGCACGACGTGACGGGTGACGTGTCCAAGGACGAGAAGCGCGCCTACACCTACCCGGCCCCGGGATCGCCGCAGGCCCACAGCCTCACCTCGCGCACCACGACCGGCCCCACGGGCAGCGTCACCGAGGCCTTCGGCTACGACCAGGTCGGGAACACCACCGAACGTCCGGGCCAGGAGCTGACCTGGGACGCCGAGGGTCACCTCGCCACGGTCACCGAGGACGGCATGACCACCAGCTACCTCTACGACACCTCCGGCAACCGGCTCATCGGCCGCACGCCCACGGAGACGACGCTCTACCTCGGCCACACCGAGGTCACCGTCGAGGCCGGAGCCGACAAGGCGAAGGCGACCCGGTACGCCGACCTCGGCGGCGGCCACACCGCCGTCCTCAGCGACGACGGCACCTTCAGCTTCACCATCGCCGACCACCAGGGCACCGGCCAGCTCGCCGTCCAGGCCGGCACCCTCGCCATCGCCCAGCGCCGAGCCCTCCCCTTCGGCGGGACACGCGGCACCACTCCGACGTCATGGCCCGGCAGCAAGGGGTTCGTCGGCGGCACCGACGACACTGAATCCACCGGCCTCACCCACCTGGGCGCTCGTGAATACGATCCGGAACTGGGTCGCTTCATCTCCGTCGACCCGCTCATGGACCTCACTGACTCCCAGCAGATGCACGGCTACTCCTACGGCAACAACAATCCGCTGAGATTCGCCGACCCGAGTGGCGAAGCATTCGAGGAATGCGTCAACGGCATGTACGTGTGCAAGGGCGGAACGAAGCCCGTGAAGCAGGGCAAGGACTACAAGAAGATCGTCGCCCGCAATATGGAGACCCAGCGGCTGCACGGGCAGAACCGGAAGAAGTGGCAGAAGTCGCAGCAGGTGGCACCCCGCGCGACCGCGGCATACCGCTCCGGGCTTCCCGTGGAGAAACTGAATCCGATGAACCCCGATGCCGCTCAGATCTTCGCTCTCTGGGCCATCGGCGCCAACCCCGTGAAGTGGGACTTCGGCCAGGACGACCGGTTCACCGAGCAGGTGCGCCAGCAGCTCTGGATCTCGAAGGTGAAGAGACTGTTCTCGCAGTGCAAGGAATGTAAGGTGGGTGAGACTTACGGAGGCCTCGGCTACCAGACGCGCTTCGGCGCCCAGGATCTCGGACTGGAGATGAAGGATCTCGCCGTGATCGACGGGGCGAACCTGATGATGTCGGTCCTGGGGAGCAAGTCGGCGGACGGAGCCGCCTCGACCGCCGTACTGGGGTCTTATACTCTGGAGGCCTCCATCGCGAGTCATGACGCGGCCAGCGGCAGGGGGGTCGTGAACTTCAAGCTGACCAATGAGATGACGGTCGAATCCTTCACTCGCTCCGCATCTCCGGCCGGTTACGGGAAGGAAGGGAAGTCCGATGCCGGGCTGACCCAGGTCTCCAACGCCATACGCGGCGCGTTCCCGCAAGGTCAGCAACCGACATCGATGACCGTTCAATGGAGCGAGAACATCACCATGCTGCATGTGAAGAGGTGAGGCCTTGATTTCCGACCGGCTTCCCCGACGCCCTTTGGGTGCCCTGGTTCTCGCCTTGGCGGTATTTCTCGGTGGGACCTCCTGTGCGGCGGACCGTCGATACGATCCGGTGCCCGAGTCGGCGCCTGTCCTCGAGAAGGATCTCGTCGGCACCTGGCGGGGTTGGGAAGGAAGCCGGGTGCGACTGGATGACGGTGGTACGGCGACCGTCATGAACCTTGACGGTCAGGACTGGTCGTTCGATGAGAACTGGCGCATGTCAGGGAAGGGCACCTGGAAACTGCTCGGATCGGGCGAATATCGAGGCCCACGCCTGGCGAGTGACGGCCAGACCGTGAGACTCGATGTGAAATCCGGGAAGACTCCCCCCGGGAAGAACGATCCAGCAGCGGAGGGACGGGAGGCCACTCCCCCCGCCGAGTCCTACTGGATCATCAGCATTGCCGCAGAAAAGAGTCAGACCAAGCTCTACTTCTTTACGGGAGATCCGGACGCCCGCTCCACTCTGGAATTCTCGAAGGAATGAAGAACGGAGAATAGAGAGACGGAAGAATAAGGAGCTTTTTCCAAACTGGTGGTGCTGACCGCGAGTTGGACAGCCCTGCGCAACGACGAAGCTCCTGGTGGACGGGTTCTCGATCAAGATCACTCGTGTCCACCAGGAGCTTCGCGTGCTTGTCTACCCGTCCTCGATTGATCTGTCCAGCCGCACCTTGCGGTTCCTGACCGGACAGCTGACTGCCAAGCGGCGGAAGATGCCCTGGAGGAGTTCGGCGTCCAGGTCCAGCTCCTCAGGGGCGATCTTCAGGCGCAGGGCGAGCCGGCGTTTGGCGTACTTGGGGACGAAGATCCGGTCCAACTCGGCTTCCAGCTCGCGGACTTCGGCCTCGGTGTCACCGATGACGGGGACGATGCCAGGCAGAATCCTGATGGTGTCGGGGGCGCGGCCGACCGCCACGGCCCGCGCCTTGACGTCTCGGTAGAAGGCGATGCCCTCCTCCAGGGTCTGCTGGGCGGTGAACAACGGCTTCGGCATAGCGGGCGGCGATGTCCTTGCCGTCCTCGCTGGGTCCGGCCTGCAGGAGCAGCGGGTAACCCTGGGGCGAGCAACGGACGTTGAGGGGCCCATCGACGCGGAAGAACTCACCCTGGTGGCCGATGGCCCGGATCCGTTCGGCCAGGGCGTGGACGCCGCTCTCCTTGTCCGCGACGACGGCGTCGTCCGCCCAGCTGTCCCAGAGCTTGGTGGAGACCTCAACGAACTCGGCGGCCCTGCGATAGCGCTCGCGGTGCAGCGGGGTGCCGTCCAGGCCGAAGTTGTAGCTGGTGGAGGCGGTGGCGATGAGCCCGATGTGCTCGGTGGCCCCGGCGAGGGCGGTAAGCAGCACGGCCGGTTCGAGCTTGGCGGCGGGGCAGTGGCCGGGGTCGCCCATGAGGACCGGGCTAGAGGGGGTCCAGACGGCCGCGTTCGGCGATCCGGGCGATGCTGGCCCAGGTCGACGCCTCGCCGAACAGCTGCTCGGCGCGGGCCAACGCCCCTGAGTGGCTATCCACATGGACGGGCAGTCCGGTGGCGGCATTGAGGATCTCGCGCACGGGGACGTCCCGCCACCCCAGGTACGAGTGGTCGACGACGACCCCGGCGGCGGGGCCGACCCGGTGGCCGGTGGCGAAACCGAGGGCGAGGACGGTGCGCCCGGCGCCGTGCTCCTCGATCAACCGGGGCAGCCGGTCGGCCAGGTCACGCAGGAGCGCGGGCCTGCTGGAGAGACCGCGCGGGGAGCGGCCGGGGACGGTGGCGTACGGGCCGCTCGCCCCGATCGCGTGCGGCTGCCGGTCCTCGGTGACGATCCGGCCGCGCAGGTCCATGAGGGAGACGGTGGAGTGGGCGACCGGCCCGTGGTCGAGGTTCGCGCTCAGCACGGAGCCGGTGCCGGAGACCCGGCGGGTGGGTCCTCCGGCGGGGGAGTCGGAGCGGCGCAGCGGGGCGGGGCGGCGGACGGGCGCGGTCAGACGCTTCACAGGTGTCTTCCAGGTCCCCGGTGGCAGCGGGCCGTGCGGGGAGACCCTGGGCGGGCCTCGGGCCCCGGCCCGCCGGTGCGGTCGGGGCTTCTCCCGTGGAACGATCGCCTGGGCGACCGCGGCCGGAGGGGCTCCGGCCGCGGTCGCCCAGGGGCTCGGTGCGTTCAGACCCGGTGACACGCCGCGGAGCACACACTCTCAGCTCGACATGACCTCGCGTCGTCAGGTGTGCGGATCGCTGCATGGCGCGCTACGTAGCCGAAACGGCGTAACGCGGTCAAACCGTTGACCGGATGATGGACGGTCGTCTCACGGGGGCACGCGGCGGCGCGGGAACCTGCCCTCCATCCGGATGATGCCGGGAATTAACCGATGATGCCTTGTCATGCCTCGTTCTACGCGCATAGTTTTTGGCTCTTACCACCAAGCTGAGGGGCACCTCCCGTGCAGATATCCAGATCCGGTTCCGCCCTGCTGACCGGCGCCGTCGCCGTCGCGCTCGCGGTGACCGCCCTGCCCGCCGCCCAGGCGGCCCCGTCCGCCACCGCGGTGATCTCCGAGGTGTACGGCGGCGGGGGCAACTCCGGCGCGACGCTGACCCGGGACTTCGTGGAGCTGGCCAACGCCGGCTCCACCCCGTTCGAGGTCGGCGGCTTCAGCGTCCAGTACCTCCCGGGCGCCCCGTCGGCCGGTTCGCAGTGGCAGGTCTCCGCGCTCACCGGATCGATCGCCCCCGGCGGCCGCTACCTCGTCGCCCAGGCGGCGGGCACCGGCGGCACGGTGGCCCTGCCCACCCCGGACGCCACCGGCACCATCGCGATGGCGGCCGGAAGCGGCACCGTGGCCCTGGTCTCCGGCACCACGCCGCTCACCTGCAAGTCGGCGGCGGACTGCGCGGCCGAGCCCAGGATCGTGGACCTGGTCGGCTACGGTTCCGCGGTCGTCCGGGAGGGCAGCGGCCCGGCCCCCACCGCCTCGGCCACCGCCTCCGTCCACCGGGCCGCCTCGCTGGCGGACACCGACGACAACGCGGCCGACTTCTCCGCCGGCGCCCCGACCCCCGTCAACGCGGCGGGCGAGACGTCCGGCGGCGGCCAGGGACCGGAGGAGCCCGGCCCGACCGAGCCCGGCCCGGTCCGCATCCACGACATCCAGGGCACCACCCGCGTCTCCCCGCTCGACGGCACGGCGGTCACCGGCGTGCCGGGCGTCGTCACCGGCGTACGGGCCACGGGCTCGCGCGGCTTCTGGATCCAGGAGACCGCGCCGGACGACGACCCGCGCACCAGCGAGGGCCTCTTCGTCTACACCGGCTCCGCCGCGCCCACCGTGAAGGCCGGGGACTCCGTCCTGGTGAGCGGGAAGGTCGCCGAGTACTACCCGGGCACCGCCACCCAGTCGATCACGCAGATCACCTCGCCCCGCGTCACGGTCCTCTCCTCCGGCAACGCGCTGCCCGCCCCGGTCGTCCTCGACGCCCGTTCGGTGCCCGGCCGTTACGTCCCCTCGGCGGGCGGCGGCTCCATCGACGCGCTGCCCCTGGAGCCGAAGCGCTACGCCCTGGACCTGTACGAGTCGCTGGAGGGCGTCCGCGTCCGGATCGCCGACACCCGCGTGACCGGGGCGACGACGGCGTACGACGAGATCTGGGTGACGGTCAAGCCGAAGGAGAACCCGACCCGGCGCGGCGGGACGCGCTACGCCTCGTACGAGGACCAGAACACCGGCCGGCTCAAGGTGATGTCGCTGGACCCGGCGCAGCCGGTCCCCACCGCCAACGTCGGTGACGTGATCAAGGGCAGCACCACCGGCGTCCTCGACTACGCCTCCTACGGCGGCTACAACCTCCAGGCCACCGAGCTGGGCACACACGTCGACAAGAAGCTGCGGCGCGAGGTGACGCGCAAGCAGAAGAAGGACGAGCTGGCGATCGCCACGTACAACGTGGAGAACCTGGACGCGGCCGACGACCAGGCCAAGTTCGACACGCTGGCCGAGGGCATCGCGAAGAACCTCTCCTCCCCCGACATCGTCTCGCTGGAGGAGATCCAGGACGACAACGGGCCGGTCAACGACGGCACGGTGGGCTCCGAGGAGACGCTGAAGCGGTTCACCGACGCGATCGTCGCCCAGGGCGGCCCGCGCTACGCCTGGCGCTACATCGCCCCGGAGAACAACAAGGACGGCGGCGAGCCGGGCGGCAACATCCGCAACGTCTTCCTCTTCAACCCCCAGCGGGTCTCCTTCGCGGACCGGCCGGGCGGCGACGCCACCACCCCGGTGCAGGCGGTGAAGACCTGGAAGGGCGTGAAGCTCTCCGCGTCGCCCGGCCGGATCAACCCGGCGAGCCCGGCGTGGGAGGCCAGCCGCAAGCCGCTGGTGGGCGAGTTCACCTTCCGGGGCAAGCCGGTCTTCGTCATCGGCAACCACTTCGGCTCCAAGGGCGGTGACCAGCCGCTGCACGGCCGGTTCCAGGAGCCCAACCGCTCCTCGGAGGCCAAGCGCATCCAGCAGGCCACCGAGGTCAACGCCTTCGTCACCTCGCTGCTCAAGGCCGACAGGTCGGCGCGGGTGGTGGCGCTCGGGGACTTCAACGACTTCGAGTTCTCCCCGACGTTCACGGCGCTGACCAAGGGCCGGGTCCTCAAGCCGCTGATCACGACGCTGCCCGCCGCGGAGCGGTACAGCTATGTCTTCGACGGCAACTCGCAGACCCTGGACCACATCCTGACGAGCCCGGCGATCCGGCGCTTCGACTACGACGTGGTGCACATCAACGCGGAGTTCGCCGACCAGGCGAGCGACCACGACCCGCAGGTGGTGCGGGTGCGGACCGGCGGCTTCTGGTTCTGAGACCGGACCCCGGTGGGCCGGACGCTCAGCTCCGGCCCACCGGGGCACCCGCCTGCCGGGGCAGCGTGACGGGGGTGGCCACCGGCGCCCCTTCCGTCTCCGTGAAGAACCGCGCCACCAACTCCGCCACCTCGATGGCCCGTTCGAGGACCACCCAGTGGTCGGACTCCGGGAGCGTCAGGAACCGGCTGCCCTCGATCGTCGCCGCGAACTCCCGCTGGAGCGCCGGCGAGGTCACCGTGTCGTGCTCCCCGGCGAAGACCAGGGCCGGCACCCCGCTCAGCCCGCCGGAGAAGTCCGGCCGGTCGGCCAGCGCCCGGTGGAGCGACTCCGTCGCGTGCGGCGAGTGGGCGAGCGCGTGCAGAAAGGAGCGCCGCACATAGCGGCGCGCCAACTCCCGTCGGTGTACGGGACGTTCGGGGTCCAGGCACATCAGCGCGTCGGCGGCTGTCGCGGCGAAGCCGTCACGGTCCCCGCCCGCCAGCAGCTCCCGCGCCCGCTCCCAGCACTCCACCTGGGCGGCGTCGATGTGCACCGGTACGCCGCCGAGGGCGAGCCGCGCCACCCGCTCGGGGTGGCGCTGGGCGAAGCCGAAGGCGATGGCGGTGCCGTAGGAGAAGCCGAAGAGGTTCAGCCGGGGGGCGCCGAGGTCGTCCGCGATCCCGAGGACCGCGCGCCGCAGGATCCCCGCACTGGGGCCGGGCGGCAGCGGGTCGGCGGAGCCCATGCCGGGCAGGTCGGCGGTGACCACGTCGGCGGCCGGGCCCAGGTGGTCGTCCATCTGCGGCCAGCCGTGCATGCCCTGGAGCGCGCCGCCGATGACGAGCGCCGGTTCGGTGACGGGTCCGGTCCCCGCGCCGCGGTCGTGGCGCAGGACGCGGTAGCCGTACCGCACCCCGTCCACCGAGAGCGTCCGGATGATCTCCTCGGGCATGGCTGCTTCCCAACTCCCTTCCGGTCAGGCCCTGGTGAGGACGAGCGCCGCGTTGTGGCCGCCGAAGCCGAGCGAGGTCTTGACCGCGCAGTCGAAGGAGGCGGCCCGCGCCTCCTTGGCGACGATCTCCAGCGGGATCTCCGGGTCGGGCACGTCCAGGTTGACCGTGGGCGGCACCAGCTGGTGCTGGAGGGCGAGGACCGTGAGCGCGGTCTCGATGCCGCCCGCCGCGCCGAGGGTGTGGCCGGTCATCGCCTTGGTGGAGGTGACCAGGGGGCCCTCGCCGAGGACGCGGCGGAGCATGGTCGCCTCGATGAGGTCGTTGGAGAGCGTGGAGGTGCCGTGCGCGTTGACGTGTCCGACGTCGGCCGGGGAGATCCCGGCGTCCGCGAGGGCGGTGCGCAGGGCGCGTTCGATGCCGAGCCCCTCGGGGTCGGGGGCGACGGCGGAGTGGGCGTCGCTGGAGGCCCCGTAGCCGTTCACATGGGCGCGGACGGTGGCGCCCCGGGCCCGGGCGTGGTCGGGGTGCTCCAGGACGAGGAGGCCCGCGCCCTCACCGACGACGAAGCCGTCCCGGTGGGTGTCGAAGGGGCGGCAGGCGGCCGTGGGGTCCTCACGGCGGGTGGAGACGGCCTTGAGGCTGCAGGCGCTGGCGATCAGGAGCCGGGCGCAGGTGGATTCGGCGCCGCCCGCGATGACGACGTCGCAGGCCCCGGAGCGGAGCATCTGGTGGGCGGTGCCGATGGCGACGGTCCCGGACGAGCAGGCGGTGGAGACGGCGAGGCTGGGGCCCTGGATGCCGAGGTCCAGGCTGACGCTGCTGGCGGCGCCGTTGACGACGCTGAGGGGGGCGAGCTTCGGGGAGACCCGGCGGGCGCCGCGCTCGGCGAGGGTGGCGTACTGCTCGTCGTAGAAGGGGAGTCCGCCGTGGGCCGAGCCGATGACGATGCCGACCCGGCCGCTCTCCCAGAGGGCCGGGTCGAGCCCTGCGTCCGCGACGGCCTCGCGGGCGGCGATGACGGCGAGCTGGGCGAAACGGTCCATCAGCCGCTGGGCCGCCACCCCGAGCAGCTCGCGCGGGTCGCAGTCGGTGACGGAGTAGAAGAAGTCGCAGGGCAGGCCGTCGAGTTCGGGCCGGGGGCCGACGGAGGGGGTGAGCCGCTCGGTGACCCCGTGCCAGGCGGCCGCGGCGCCCGTACCGGCGGCGGTGACCAGGCCGACCCCGGTGACGGCGGCCTCGAAGGGCGGCAGCGGCGTACGGCGGTAGGGCCTGCCCGCACCCGGCGCGGCGGCCTCCGGGGCGCTCACGCGGCGACCTTGACCTGGACGGCCTCGATCAGCCGCCCGAGGGTGTCGCGCGAGGTGAGCACGGTGTCCTCCAGGTCGACGTCGAGCCGGTCCTCGATGAGCAGCCGCAGCTCCTCCAGGGCGAGGGAGTCCAGCCGCAGCCGGTGCAGCGGAACGTCGGGGCCAAGGGCCTCGGGGTCGGTTCCGAACTTCGCTACCAGCAGGGCGCTGATCTCTTCCGACGTGGTCATTGGCGCTCCTGGGCTCAGTGACGCGGTGACGCCGGCCGCGCAGGGTGGGGTGAGGGTGGAACGGGGCCATCGGGGACGCCGGCTGCTCCGGAAGGACCCTTTATACGCCTTCGGCGAGGGGTTCCCGGTCCTCGTTCCCCCGTGCGGAGGGAGCCCTGTCCAGGTGTACGAATCCCCTGGTGCGGCCGGGCGGGTACAGGGCCCGCGCGGAGCCGACGCGGGGAACCGGTTTCGCACACCATCCACCACCGAGGCCCGGCCGGTGATGGTAAACGTTGGAAAATTGGGGGTTCCTGAGCGATCCCGTTCGACAATGTTTCATGCTACGTTCCCCCTGCCTCGGTCCGAACTCCCTTGCCAGGGAGGGGAGATGAGGCCTTCTCGCTGCACTCGCACCCGCTCGTCCCGACCCCGCACGGCCTGCCGCGCGCCGCCCCCGCTCACCCGGTCCGGGCGGCGCACCGGACGCCGCGCGCCGTCCTGCCCTGAGGAGATCGATGAGACGCGTCGCCGCCTGTCTGGTGGCCCTGCTGGTGATGGCCGGAGGGCCGTTCCTCACCGGCACCGCCTCGGCCGCCGTACCGCCCAAGACCCCACCGCTGACCACCCCCTGGACCGACCAGGTGTCCACCACCGACCCCCTGCCGGACTATCCGCGGCCTCAGCTGACGCGGCGGGACTGGCAGTCCCTCAACGGCGAGTGGGAGTTCCTCAACCCGCCGGTGGACGGCGCGGGCAATGTCAACCGCAACGCGGCCCCGCCGTTCGGACAGACCCTCCCCGAGCGGATACTCGTGCCCTACCCGGTGGAGTCGGCGCTCTCCGGCATCATGCGCAACGACAACCGCGACCTGATGTTCTACAAGCGCGCCTTCACCGTCCCGCAGAGCTGGGCCGGACAGCGCGTCCAACTGCACTTCGGCGCCGTCGACTACGAGGCCACCGTCTGGGTGAACGGCACGCAGGTCACCACCCACCGGGGCGGCTACGACCGCTTCGAGGTCGACATCACCCCGCAGCTGCGCGCCGGCTCCAACGAGCTGATCGTGCGCGTCTACGACCCGACCGACGGGCGCGGCGAGAAGCAGCCGGTCGGCAAGCAGACCAACAACCCCACGGGCATCTTCTACACGCCCAACTCCGGTATCTGGCAGACCGTCTGGCTGGAGCCGACGCCCGCCTCCTCCCTCTACTCCGTGGACATCCGCCCCGACCTGGCGACCAACACCGCCCGGGTCCGCGTCTTCACCCGCGGCAACGTCAGCGGCCACACCGTCCGCGCCGAGGCACTCTCCGGCGCCACCGTGGTCGGTGAGACCACCGGCGGCTTCACCGAGTTCTCCGTACCCGTGCCGAACGCCCGTCGCTGGTCGCCGGACGACCCGTTCCTCTACGACCTGCGGGTCACCCTCCGTAACGCCTCCGGCGCCGCCGTCGACACCGTCACCAGCTACTTCGGGATGCGCGAGGTCGGCAAGAAGATGGTCGACGGGGTCCTGCGGCCCACGCTGAACGGGGAGTTCGTCTTCCAGATCGGCACCCTCGACCAGGGCTACTGGCCCGACGGCCTGTACACCGCGCCCACCGACGCGGCCCTCGCCTTCGACCTCCAGAAGCACAAGGACCTCGGCTTCAACATGGTGCGCAAGCACATCAAGGTCGAACCGGCCCGCTGGTACTACCACGCCGACCGGCTCGGGCTGCTGGTGTGGCAGGACATCCCCTCCACCCAGGCCTTCGACCAGAACCGCACCCCGGCCCAGATCGCCCAACTGGAGACCGAGGCACGGGAGATCATCGACGAGCACCGGTTCTCCCCGGCGGTCGTCTCCTACGTCCCGTTCAACGAGGGCTGGGGGGAATGGGATCTCAACGCCACCCGGCGCATCGCCGACGAGCTGAAGAGCTACGACCCGTCCCGGCTGATGAACGCCCACAGCGGCTACAACTGCTGCGTCTCCAAGGGCGATCCGGGTAACGGCGACATGATCGACTGGCATGTCTACACCGGCCCGGACGCACCTCGCCCCTCCGCCACCCGCTTCTCCGTCCTCGGTGAGTTCGGCGGCATCGGCCTGCGGACGCCCGGCCACGAGTACAGCCCCGACGGCCGGTTCTTCGCCTACGAGCAGGTGTTCAGCAACGCCCAGCTCGACGACCGCTACACCGGCATGGTCCGCGATGTGCAGCGGCTGATGACCACCAAGGGCGTCTCGGCCTACGTCTACACCGAGATCACCGACGTCGAGGGCGAGTACAACGGGCTGCTCACCTACGACCGGCGCGTCCAGAAGGTCGACACCGGCCGGCTGCGCGCGGCCCACGGCGCCCTGATCGACGCCTCCCGCAATCTCAACGCCACCCCGAACCACACCCTCGGCCATGTCCGCTCCTTCCGGGTCACCACCCCCGGGTTCACCGACCGCTATCTGCGCCACGCCAACTCGGCGGCACGCACCGACGTCCTGTCCACCGCCTCCCCCGACCTCGGCCGCCAGGACGCCTCGTACCGCACGGTGGCCGGACTCGCCGACCCGCGCTGCCTCTCCTTCGAGTCGGTCAACCAGCCGGGCCGCTATCTGCGGCACGCGGGCGGCCGGGTCCGCGTCGACACCGACACCGGCGGCCCGTTCGCCGCGGACGCCACCTGGTGCGCCCGCACCGGCCTCGCCTCCGGAGGCACCTCGTACGAGTCGTTCAACTTCCGCGGCTCCTACCTCCGGCACTACGCCGACCAGGTCTATCTGGCACGCAGCGGCGGCCCCAGCCCCTGGGACACCGCGACCGGTTTCGCCGCCGACGCCACCTGGAACACCGCCGAACCGGCCCTGTGGCGCAGCTCCGTGCTCCTCCCCACCGATGTGCGCCGCTCGCTGCGGGTGACCACCTGGGGCCACACCGACCGGTATCTGCGGCACGCCGACAGCCTCGCCTTCACCGAGATCGTCGGCGCGGGCAGCAGCGCCACGCTCAAGCAGGACGCCACCTACACCGTGCGGCGCGGGCTGGCCGACTCGTCCTGCTACTCGTTCGAATCGGTGAACTACCCGGGCCGGTTCCTGCGGCACGCCGACAGCCGGGTGCGCACCTCCCCCAGCGAGAACTCGGCGCTGTTCCGCCAGGACGCCACCTTCTGCGCGCGGCCGGGGATCGGCGGCACGGGCGTCACCTTCGAGTCGATCAACCTGCCGGGCTCCTTCCTGCGCCACTACGAGTCCGCGGTGTACATCGCCTCCGGTGACGGAGGGTCGGGCTTCAACCGGCCGCAGACCCTGACCGCCGACAGCAGTTGGTCCCTCGCCGCTCCCTGGGCGCCCTGACCGGGGCACCACCGGGAGGGAGGACCGGGCTCCGTGCCGCGCGGCGCACACCGCGCGGCACGGAGCCCGTACCGGTCCGGACCGCGCCCGAAGCTCTGCAGACGCCCGCACGTCTCCGGGCCGAGCCCGGACCTCTACGGCCCCCCGTACCTCCGCCGACCGAGCCCGTACCTCTTCGGGACCGCGGCGGGACGGCGGCCGGGGACCCTGCCTAGAATCCGCGATCATGACCACCGAATCGGTTCAGCACGAGTCCTCCGCCCCCGGCGGCCCGGCGCTCTTCGACACCATGTCCACCATGCGCGCCATGCGCCGCCTCAAGCCGGACGCCATCCCGGACGAGACGATCGACCAGCTCATACAGGCCGCCGTCTGGGGTCCCAGCGGCGGCAACATGCAGTGTTACGAGTACGTCGTGGTCACCGACCGCGAGGTGATGGCCCGGCTGGCGCCGCTGTGGAAGCGGTGCGTCGACTCGTATCTGGCGACGACCGGGAAGTACGCCCCGAAGGGCATGGACGAGGCGGCGTACGGCCGGATGGTCGCCGCCATCGAGTACCAGCGCGACCACTTCGCCCGGACGCCGGTCCTGGTCATCCCGTGCTACCGCTTCCCTGAGCCGCGGCTGGACGAGGAGGGGCTGATCGCCTCCGCGCAGGCGCTCGGACCGGAGGCGACCGAGCGGATGATGACCTCTCAGGCCCGGTTCCAGGCACTGGCGGAGGGGTCCTGCGTCTATCCGGGCGTCCAGAACCTGCTGCTCGCGGCGCGGGCGCTGGGGCTCGCGGCGAACATCACCATCTGGCACCTGTTCCTGGAGGAGGAGTGGAAGCGGGAGCTGGGCATCCCGGACGACATGGCGACGTTCGCCGCCATCCCGGTCGGCCTCCCGGTGGGCAACTTCGGTCCGGTGCGGCGCCGTCCGGTGGCAGAGGTCGTCCACCGCGACCGCTGGTAGCCGAGGTGGGGCCGATCGGCCCATGACACCCCCTGTCGGGTGATACGCCCCGTCACCCGACAGGCCCTAATTGCCCATCAACTCCCTTGTTTTTCAGGTGAGTTGTTCGACACGCCGCGCTCCTGGCGTCATTGTCATGCCCCTCTCAGCTGGTTAGCCTGGGGACGCTCGCAGCCCCTCGGCCCCGCACACCCGGACCGAGGGCTGCTCTCTTCCCCACCCCGGATGTCCCCACAGAGCAGGAGCACCCATGCCCAGCAGCCCCCTCGCCCGCACCCGGGCCCGCGCGTCCGTCCTGGCCGCCCTCACCGTCTCCGCCCTGGTGGCCACCGGCCAGCCCGCCACCGCCGCCCCGGACCGGGACGCCACCGACCCGCTGAACCGCGCCTTCGACCGGGCGGCGCAGGAGTACGGCGTACCGCGCGACCTGCTGGCCGCCGTCGGCTACGGCGAGAGCCGGCTCGACGGCCACGCGGGGCAGCCCAGCCAGGCCAACGGCTACGGGGTGATGCACCTGGCCAGCAACCCGGAGAACCGCTCGCTGGAGAAGGCGGCCGCGCTGACCGGCGAGCCGGCGGACAGGCTGCGCCGGGACACCGCGGCGAACATCCTCGGCGGCGCCGCCGTCCTGCGCGACCACGCCGACCGCCTGGGCCTGGACCGCGCGGAGCGGAGCGACGTGAACGCCTGGTACCCGGCGGTCGCCCGGTACAGCGAGGCGGAGGGACCGGCGGCGGCGCTCTACGCGGACACGGTCTTCACCTTCCTCGCCGAGGGCCTGGACGCCACCGCGCCCGGCGGCGAGAAGGTGCGGGTGCCCTCCCGCCCGGTCGCTCCGGAGAAGGACGGGGTGCCGTCCGCCGGAATCTACGCGCAGAGCCCCGACTACCCCACGGCCCGCTGGGTCGCCGCGTACTCCGGGAACTACGTCGTCGGCCGCAAGGCCGCCGTCGACAAGGTGGTCATCCACACCACGCAGGGCTCGTACGCCGGTTCCATCAGCTGGTACCAGAACCCGGCGTCGAAGGTCAGCGCGCACTACACGATCCGCTCCTCGGACGGCGAGGTCACCCAGTCGGTCCTGGAGAAGGACACCGCCTGGCACGCGGGCAGCGTCAACTCCTCGTCCGTGGGGATCGAGCACGAGGGGTACGTCGACAACCCGGCCTGGTACACGGAGGCGATGTACCGCTCCTCCGCCGCCCTCACCAAGCACCTGGCCGCGCGGTACGACATCCCGAAGACCCGGTCGCACATCATCGGCCACAGCGAGGCCCCCGGCGCCACCCACACCGACCCGGGCCCCAACTGGAACTGGAACCACTACATGCAGCTGATCGGGGGGACCCCCGGCACCCCCGGTGACGGCCTGACCTTCCCCTCGTACACGCTCCAGCAGTCCGGCTCCACCGGCCCGCAGGTGAAGGCGGTCCAGCAGCTGCTCAACGCCCAGGGGTACGCGGCCGGCACCGCCGACGGCGTCTTCGGCCCGGCCACCAAGAGCGCCACCCAGGCGTTCCAGCGCGCCCGTTCGCTGACCGCCGACGGCGCGGTGGGCCCGAAGACCTGGACGGCCCTCCTCTCGGCCGGCACCACCCCGGCCCTCTCCCGGGGCAGCTCCGGCGACGCCGTCAAGCGCATCCAGCGCGCCCTGACGGCCGCGCTCGGCACCACGGTCGACGCCGACGGCAGCTTCGGCCCGGCCACGGAGACCGCCGTACGCACCTACCAGAGCGGCCGCGGCCTGGGCGTCGACGGCAAGGTCGGCCCGGCGACCTGGGGAGCGCTGCAGGCGGGGCGCTGACCGGCGGCAGGGACGACGGTGACCCCCGGGGCCTCCAGGCCCCGGGGGTCGGCTGTTCCCGCCGCGTGTTCAGGCCACCGAAGCCAGCGGCTGCCCGCTGTTGTCGTGGTGGATGGGGGTGTGGGCGCCGGTGAGCGGGGCGCCGCTGCCGCCGCGGCGGACCGCGACGATCTCGGCGGCGATGGAGAGGGCGGTCTCCTCCGGCGTACGGGCTCCGAGGTCGAGGCCGATCGGGGAGTGCAGGCGGGCCAGTTCGCGGTCGGTGAGGCCGACCTCGCGCAGGCGGTCGTTGCGCTGGAGGTGGGTGCGGCGGGAGCCCATCGCGCCGACGTAGGCGACCGGGAGGCGGAGGGCGGCCTCCAGCAGGGGGACGTCGAACTTGGCGTCGTGGGTGAGGACGCAGAGCACCGTACGGGCGTCGGTGGCGGTCCCCGCGAGATAGCGGTGGGGCCACTCGACGACGACCTCGTCGGCCTCGGGGAAGCGGGCGGCGGTGGCGAAGACCGGGCGGGCGTCGCAGACGGTGACCCGGTAGCCGAGGAACTTCCCGGCCCGCACCAGGGCGGCGGCGAAGTCGATGGCGCCGAAGACGATCATGCGGGGCGGGGGCACGCTGGACTCGACCAGCAGCTGGACCGGGCGGCCGCAGCGGGAGCCCTGCTCGCCGATGGTGAGCGGCCCGGTGCGGCCCGTGTCCAGGAGGGCGCGGGTCTCGGCGGCGGCGGTCCGGTCCAGCGCCGGGTGGCCGCCGAGTCCGCCCTCGTAACCCCCGTCGGGACGGACCAGGAGCGGGCGGCCGAGCAGTTCGGCGGGGCCGTCCGTGACCCGGGCCAGGGCGGTCGCCGTCCCCTCGGCGGCGGCCGCGAGGGCCGCGGCGAACACCGGGCGGGCGGGATCGTCCGCCCGGACCGGTGTGACCAGGATGTCGATGACGCCGCCGCAGGTCAGGCCGACCGCGAAGGCGTCCTCGTCGCTGTAGCCGAACCGCTCGCGGACGGATTCGCCGTCCTGAAGGGCCTGCCGGCACAGCTCGTAGACCGCGCCCTCCACACAGCCGCCGGAGACCGAGCCGATGGCCGTGCCGTCACGGTCGACGGCGAGGGCGGCTCCCGGCTGCCGGGGCGCGCTGCCGCCGACCGCCACCACGGTGGCGACGGCGAACTCGCGTCCCTGCGAGACCCACCGGTTCAGCTCCTCGGCGATGTCCAGCATGGCGTCTCTCCTTTGGATGAGGGAGGGGGTGGTCGGCCGGCGTCAGTGGACGCCGAGCCAGCTCTCGATCGGGTTGAGGGCGAAGAAGACGAGGAAGATCACCGTCAGCCCCCACATGAAGGCCCCGACCTCGCGGGCCCGGCCCTGGGCGAGCTTGATGGCGGAGTAGGCGATGACACCCGCGGCGACACCGGTGGTGATGGTGTACGTGAAGGGCATCAGGACCACCGTCAGGAAGACCGGGATGGCGACGGAGCGGTCGCTCCAGTCGACGTGCCGGGCGTTCTGCATCATCATCGCGCCGATGACGACGAGGGCGGCGGAGGCCACCTCGGTCGGCACGATCGCGGTGAGCGGGGTGAAGAAGAGGCAGGCGGCGAAGAAGAGACCGGTGACGACGGAGGCGAACCCGGTCCGGGCCCCCTCGCCGACCCCGGTGGCCGACTCGACGAAGACCGTCTGGCCGGAGCCCGAGGCGACACCGCCGATGACACCGCCGGCGCCGTCGACGAACAGCGCCTTCGACAGACCCGGCATCCGGCCCTTGTCGTCCGCGAGCTTGGCCTCGGTGCCGACGCCGATGATGGTGGCCATCGCGTCGAAGAAGCCGGCCAGCACCAGGGTGAAGACGATCATGCCGACGGTCATCACGCCGACGTCGCCCCAGCCGCCGAACTCCACGTTCCCGAAGAGCGAGAAGTCCGGCATGGCGACCGCGCTGCCGTCCAGGGCGGGCGGGCCGCTGCTCCAGGACTTGGCGTCGATGTCGGCGATCGCGTTGATGACGATGGCGACCAGGGTGCCGACGATGATGCCGATCAGGATCGCGCCGGGGATGTTGCGCGCCTGGAGCATGAAGATGAGGAGCAGGGTCACACAGAAGATCAGGACGGGCCAGCCGGCGAGTTCACCGGCCGGGCCGAGGGAGACGGGGGTGGCCGTGCCCTGGTGGACGAAGCCGGCCTTGTAGAGGCCGATGAGGGCGATGAAGAGCCCGATGCCCATGGTGATGCCGTGTTTGAGCGCGAGCGGGATCGCGTTCATGATCATCTCGCGGAGGCCGGTGACCACCAGGAGGCAGATCACCACACCGTAGATCACGCACATGCCCATGGCCTGCGGCCAGGTCATGTTGGGCGCGACCTGCGAGGCGAGCACACCGGAGACGCTGAGCCCGGCGGCCAGCGCGAGGGGCACCTTGCCGACGAAGCCCATGAGCAGGGTCGTCGCGGCCGCGGCGAAGGCGGTCGCGGTGATCAGTCCGCTCTGGCCGAGGAGGTTGCCGTTGACGTCCTCCCCGCCGAGGATCAGCGGGTTGAGCAGGAGGATGTACGCCATGGCCATGAAGGTCGTGACGCCGCCGCGCACCTCGCGCGCGAGCGTGGAGCCTCGTTCGGATATGTGGAAGTACCGGTCGAGCCATGATCTTCCGGCGGGGACGCGCGAGCCGGGGCCCGCGGCCTCCGCGCTGGTCTTCGGTTCCACTGACTGCTGGGTCATGATGCCTGACTCCCAAGGTTCACAGGGGCACCCGCTTGGAGATTCCTGAATGCGGGATTTGGGATGACTGCGACGGCTGCACGACCCGGGGACGGCCGGGACGAACTGTTGAGGCAGATACGGATGTGCCGTTGGCACGTGTCGATCCGTGAGGCGCTGCCGGGCTCCGGTGGGTGCCGGCGCGCGGCGGAGAACCGCGAGCGGTGCGGTGCTTGGTGTCTCCGGGCGGTGCGGGGTGCGGAGAGGTGTGACGTTCTCGGCTCGGCACACCGCCCGGAGAGTCCCGGGGGGGGGACCGCTCAGGGGCGGCCGGGTGACGACCGGTGGGAGATCACCCGGCGGCCCGTCAGGAACTGGTGCCGGTGAGGTGCTCGGGGCGTACCGGTGTCCTGTTCAGCTCCAGCCCGGTCGCGTTCCGGATCGCCGCGAGGACGGCCGGGGTCGACGACAGGGTGGGGGCCTCGCCGATGCCGCGCAGCCCGTACGGGGCGTGCTCGTCGGCGAGTTCGAGCACGTCGACCGGGATCGTCGGCGTGTCGAGGATGGTGGGGAGGAGGTAGTCCGTGAAGGAGGGGTTGCGCACCTTCGCGGTCTTCGGGTCGACGATGATCTCCTCCATGACGGCCACGCCCATGCCCTGGAGGGTGCCGCCCTGGATCTGGCCGAGGACGGAGAGCGGGTTGAGCGCCTTGCCGACGTCCTGGGCGCAGGCCAGTTCGATGACCTTGACCAGGCCCAGTTCGGTGTCGACCTCGACGACCGCGCGGTGGGCGGCGAAGGAGTACTGGACGTGGCCGTTGCCCTGTCCGGTACGGAGGTCGAACGCCTCCGTGGGGCGGTGGCGCCACTCCAGCTCGATGTCGACGACCTCGTCCTCCAGCACGTCGGCCAGGTCCGCGAGGACCTCGCCGCCGTCGGTGACGACCTTGCCGCCCTCCAGGAGGAGTTCGGCGGTGGCCCAGGCCGGGTGGTAGGTGCCGAACCTGGTGCGGCCCAGCTCCAGGACCTTCTCCCGTACGGCTTCGCAGGAGTTCTTGACCGCGCCGCCGGTGACGTACGTCTGGCGGGAGGCGGAGGTGGATCCGGCGGAGCCGACGCGGGTGTCGGCCGGGTGGATGGTGACCTGGTTGACGCCGAGTTCGGTCCGGGCGATCTGGGCGTGGACGGTGACGCCGCCCTGGCCGACCTCGGCCATCGCGGTGTGCACGGTGGCGACCGGCTCGCCGTTGATGACCTCCATCCGGACCCGGGCGGTGGAGTAGTCGTCGAAGCCCTCGGAGAAGCCGACGTTCTTCAGGCCGACCGCGTAGCCGACGCCCCGGACGACGCCCTCGCCGTGGGTGGTGTTGGAGAGCCCGCCGGGCAGGGCGCGCACGTCGACGGAGGTGCCGTCGGCGCCGGCCGTCAGCCACTCCTGCTCGGGCGGCAGCGGACGGGCCTTGACCCGGCGCAGCAGCTCGGCGACCGGGGCCGGCGAGTCGCAGGCCTGGCCGGTGGGCAGCAGGGTGCCCTGCTCCATGGCGTTGATCTGCCGGAACTCCACCGGGTCCATGCCGAGCTTCGCGGCCAGCTTGTCCATCTGCGCCTCGTAGGCGAAGCAGGCCTGGACCGCGCCGAAGCCGCGCATCGCGCCGCAGGGCGGGTTGTTGGTGTAGAGGGCGACCGCCTCGATGTCGACGTCCTCGATCTTGTACGGGCCGACCGAGAGCGAGGAGGCGTTGCCGACGACGGCCGGGGAGGCGGAGGCGTAGGCCCCGCCGTCCAGGACGATCCGGCACTTCATGTGCGTGAGCTTGCCGTCCTTGGTGGCGCCGTGCTCGTAGGTGAGCTTGGCCGGGTGCCGGTGGACGTGGCCGAAGAAGGACTCGAACCGGTTGTAGACGATCTTGACCGGCTTGCCGGTGCGGAGCGCCAGCAGGCAGGCGTGGATCTGCATCGAGATGTCCTCGCGGCCGCCGAAGGCCCCGCCGACGCCGGAGAGCGTCATGCGGACCTTGTCCTCGGGGAGGCCGAGGACGGGGGCGATCTGCTTGAGGTCGGAGTGCAGCCACTGGGTGGCGACGTACAGCTCGACCCCGCCGTCCTCGGACGGTACGGCGAGACCGGACTCGGGGCCGAGGAAGGCCTGGTCCTGCATCCCGAAGACGTACTCGCCCTTGACGATGACGTCGGCGCGCCTGGCGGCCTCGTCGGCGTCCCCGCGGAAGATCGGCTGGCGGTGGACGATGTTGGGGTGCGGGACGTGGCCGATGTGGTGGTCGTCGCGGCCCTCGTGGATGAGCGGGGCGTCGGGCGCGGTGGCCGAGGCCTCGTCGGTGACGAGCGGCAGCTCCCGGTACTCGATCTTGATCTTCGCGGCGGCCCGGCGGGCCGTCTCCGGGTGGTCGGCGGCCACGATGGCGACCGGCTCACCGTGGTGGCGGACCTTGCCGTGGGCGAGGACGGGGGTGTCCTGGATCTCCAGGCCGTAGTTCTTCATCTCGGCCGGGAGGTCGTCGTAGGTCAGCACCGCGTAGACGCCGGAGGTGGCGAGCGCCTCGGAGGTGTCGATGGAGACGATCTCGGCGTGGGCGACGGTGGAGCGCAGCGTCTGGCCCCAGAGCATGTCCTCGTGCCACATGTCGGAGGAGTACGCGAACTCGCCCGTGACCTTGAGGGTGCCGTCGGGGCGGAGCGTGGACTCGCCGATGCCGCCCTTGGTGGGCGAACCCTGCGTGATCTCGGTGGGCGTTCCGGCCGGTACGGTCTGGGCCCTGGGTGCGGTGGCTCCGGGGCGGGCCGTGGCTTCGGGGTATGTCGTCATGACTGGACCGCCTCTCCCTGGCGGGCGGCCGCGAGGCGGACCGCGTCGAGGATCTTCTCGTACCCCGTGCAGCGGCACAGGTTGCCGGAGAGCGCCTCGCGGATGTCCTGGTCGGACGGGGAGGGGGTGTTCTCCAGCAGTTCGTCGGCGGCGACCAGCAGCCCGGGGGTGCAGAAGCCGCACTGGACGGCCCCGGCGTCGATGAAGGCCTGCTGGATCGGGGACAGCTCGACGGCCTCGCCGGTCTGGCCGTCGGTGGGCCGGGCCTGCCAGCGCTTGGCGGAGTCCAGGGTGGTGCCGCAGGCGCCGGTGGCGCAGCCGCCGCCGGGGTGGGCGTCCTGGCGGTGCTTTGCGTAGTCGGCCAGGCCCTCGACGGTGACGACCTCGCGGCCCTCCACCTGGCCGGCGGCGACCAGGCAGGCGCAGACGGGCACACCGTCCAGGCGGACCGTGCAGGACCCGCACTCGCCCTGTTCGCAGGCGTTCTTGGAACCGGGCAGCCCCATACGCTCACGCAGCACGTAGAGAAGGGACTCGCCCTCCCACACGTCGTCGGCTTCCTGCTGACGGCCGTTGACCGTGAAATTGACTCGCATGGTTACGCAGCTCCTTCCAGCGTGCGGCCCGCGCCGCGGTACTGCTCCCAGGTCCAGCCGAGCGTGCGGCGGGCCATGATGCCGACCGCGTGCCTGCGGTACTTCGCCGTGCCCCGGACGTCGTCGATCGGGTTGCAGGCGCCGGAGGCGAGGGCGGCGAACTGCTTGGCGATGGCGGGGGTGATGATCTTTCCGTTCTCCCAGAACCCGCCCTCCTCCAGCGCGGCGTTCAGGAAGTCCTCGGCCTCCTTGGCCCGGATGGGCGTCGGGGCGGCGGAGCCGATGCCGGTGCGCACGGTGCGGGTCTCGGGGTGCAGGGCGATGCCGAACGCGCAGACGGCGATGACCATGGCGTTGCGGGTACCGACCTTGGAGTACTGCTGCGGTCCGTCGGCCTTCCTGATGTGCACGGCGCGGATCAGCTCGTCCGGCGCCAGGGCGTTGCGCTTGACGCCTGTGTAGAAAGCGTCGATGGGAATCAGCCGCGTACCGCGTACGGATTCGGCCTCGACCTCGCAGTCGGCGGCGAGGAGGGCCGGGTGCGCGTCACCGGCCGGCGAGGCGGTGCCCAGGTTGCCCCCGACCCCGCCGCGGTTGCGGATCTGCGGCGATGCGACGGTGTGCGAGGCGAGCGCCAGACCCGGCAGCTCGGTGCGCAGGTGCTCCATGATGGAGCTGTACGGCACGGAGGCGCCGAGCCGTACGCTCTCCTGGCCCACCTCCCACTCGGACAGCTCATCGACGCGGTTCAGGTCCAGGAGGTACTCGGGCCGCCGGTGGTCGAAGTTGATCTCGACCATCACATCCGTGCCGCCCGCGATGGGCACAGCCGTGGGGTGCTCGGCCTTGGCGGCGAGCGCCTCCTCCCAGCTGGCGGGGCGAAGGAAGTCCATGAGTGGCTCTCTTCTTCTCAATCGGGTCGTACACCGGGGCTGGGGACGGCCGGCCCTCGACTGCCTCGTGTGGCTCGTTCATGTGGTGTTCATGTGGTGTGTGGCCCAGTACACAAGCCAGGACCCGGCGGGTGCAGTCACCGAAACACTGAAGGAGTTGGCTGGTCTCCGTCCTCGTCTTGTAGATTCGAACGAATGGCGGGGAACAGTAACCTCGCCGTAATTCACAGGTACCCGTCCACCCCTGTGGTCCCCCACCCCTTCCCGGCTTCACCCACCTGCTCCCACCCCTACGGAAAGATCGGCGGCGACGAGATGCGGCTGCGCGCACTGCTGGAGACCGATGCGCTGGGCCTGCGGCTGCTCGGCGGCCAGGACGAGCTGGACCGCACGGTCCGGGGCGTCATGACGACCGACCTGCGCGACCCCAGCCGCTACCTCTCCGGGGGCGAGCTGGTGCTGACGGGGCTGGCCTGGCGGCGGGACGCGGGCGACTCCGAGCCGTTCGTCCGGATCCTGGCGGGGGCCGGGGTGGCCGGGCTGGCGGCGGGCGAGGCGGAGCTGGGGGACATCCCGGCCGATCTGGTCGAGGCGTGCGACCACCACCGGCTGCCGCTCTTCGCGGTCCACGAGACCGTGGCATTCGCAACGATCACCGAGCATGTCGTACGCCAGGTCTCCGGCGAGCGGGCGGGCGATCTGGCAGCGGTGGTGGACCGCCACCGGCGGCTGATGACCTCGGGCCCGGCGGGCGGCGGCCCCGAAGTGGTCCTGGACCTGCTCACCTCCGACCTGGACCTGCGGGCCTGGGTCCTCTCCCCCACCGGCCGCCAGATCGCCGGGGCGGGCGCCCCGCTGCCGGGCCCCCTGGGTGCGACGCTGGCGGGGCACCACCTGGCCGCGACCCGCACCGGACGCCGGGCCCCGCACCGGGCGGCCGTGGCGGGGACGACGTACTCCCTCTTCCCGATCCGGAACACCGGCCGGGGCGCGGTCCCGGCCGCCCGGGACGTCCGGGAGTCGGTGCTGTCGGACTGGCTGCTCGCCGTGGAGGCGGACGCCTCGGACTGGCCGGCGGCCCGGCTGGACCTGCTCCAGGGCGTCACCCAGCTGATCGCGGTGGAGCGGGACCGCCGCGAAGCGGCCCGTACGGTACGCCGGCGGCTCGCCCAGGAGGTCCTGGAGCTGGTCCAGGCGGGCGCCGCCCCGGCCGAGATCGCCGCCCGGCTCCGGGTGGCAGCCCCGGTCCTGCTGCCCGGCCTCGGGGTGGCCCCGCAGTGGCAGGTCGTGGTGGCCCGGGTCGACTGGACCGCCGCCGACGCGGCCGCGCCGGGCGGTGTCCCGGGCGACATCGCGGGCGGGCCGGTCGCCCAGGCACTGCTGGAGGAGATCCTCGTCGACCCGGCGGTCAGCGGCCCCGACTCCGCCGACCGGATCGCCGTCGCCCACACGGGCGAGGAGGCCATCGCGCTCGTACCGCTCCCTGCCGGGCCCGCCCCCCTCCCGGACACGGTAGGTGACACCACGGACACCGGTGCCGGCACGGACGCCGGTCTCCCGGCGGGCTCCGGCGGGCCCGTACGGACGACGGGAACGAGGGCCGGGGCGAGTCCCGGAACCGGTACAGCCCCGACGGGCTCGTCCTCCGCGACTCCGGCCGCCGCCCAGGACCCCGCACTGCACGCGGACGCGCTGCTCGCCGCCGTACGCGAACCGCTCGCGGCGGGGCTCGCCGACGACGGGCGGCTGACACTCGGTGTCAGCGCGGCCGTGCACTCGGCCGAGGGGCTGCGCGGGGCGCTGGAGGAGGCCCGGCACGCCCGCCGGGTGGCGGCGGCCCGGCCGGGCCGGGTCTGCGCGGCGGGCCACCACGAGCTGGCCTCGCACGTGCTGCTGCTGCCGTTCGTCCCCGACGACGTCCGCCGGGCCTTCACCGCCCGGCTGCTGGACCCGCTGCGCGACTACGACCGGCGCCACCGCGCGGAGCTGATCGAGACGCTGGAGGCCTTCCTCGACTGCGACGGCTCCTGGACCCGCTGCGCGGCCCGGCTGCACCTCCACGTCAACACACTGCGCTACCGCGTCGGCCGCATCGAGCAGTTGACGGGCCGTGACCTCTCGCGGCTGGAGGACAAGCTCGATTTCTTCCTCGCCCTGCGTATGAGCTGACCCGCGCGCCCCGCCGTGCGCGGGTCCGCTCCCCCCGTTTGTGAATTCCTTCACCTGACATCGGTCGGACCTCTTGGCCCGGCGTGCCGATCCGTGCTGAGATGCGGCGGTACTCAACAGCACAATGGCGCGCTCGGGGAGGGCAATGTGGCGGATACCGCCATGTCTGGTTCCGGAACGACAGCAGATGACGATCCGCCGCTCCAGACAGCGGTATGGCGGCTGCGGTCCCGCGCCTGCTGGACGGATGCGGCCGCCCTGCTGGAGCCGCACGCGGCGGGCGATCCGGCGGCGGCGCTCCAGCGCACCGCCCTGCTGACCGAGCGGTGTCTCTACACCGGCGAGGGGTGGACCGACGCCGAGGACGCGCTGCGGAGCGCGGAGGCGCTGGCCCGCACCGACGACGAGCGCGGCGGGGCCGCCTGTGAGCGGGGCCATCTCGCTTACGCCTCCACCCTGTTGGGCGTACGGGACCGCGCCGACGAGGCGAGCGTGGCGCTGAGCCGGGCGGCGGCACTGCTGGCCCCCACCGCGCCCGGACGGCCACTGCTGGACTTCCGGCGCGGGCTGATCGCGCAGAACATCGCGGACGCCCCGGAGTCCGCCCGCGCCGCCTACCGCCGGGCGCACGCCGGTGCGGCCGCGCGCGGCGACGAGCTGCTGCTCTCCTTCACCTGGCGCCACCTCGCCGCGCTCGCGCTCCAGGAGGGCGAGCTGGCCGAGGCCCGGCACGGGTTCGCGGAATCCCTGCGGATCCGGGAGGAGCTGGGCTATCTGGTCGGTACCGCCCCGGCGCTGATCTCGCTGGCGGAGGCGGAGCCCGAACCGGAGGCGGCCCGGCTGCGCGCGGAGGCGGGGCGGCTGTTCCGGCTGCTGGGCGGGGTGCCGACCTGGCTGGCGCCGCACCTCGGGGTTCCGGGTCCGCGACCGGCGGCGGCGAGCTGAGGACCGCCCCGGGGTGCGCCCCGCGCCCGCCCCGGGGCACGTCGCGGCGGGGTGAGGGCGGGACCGGCGCCGGCTGACTCCGGCGCGGAGGCGGGGGCGGGGGCGGGGAATCCGACCGCGCCGTCGCCCGTGGCGTGGGGCGGGCCGGCCAGCCCGGTCAGAGCAGAACGCCCCCGGAGACCTCGACGCGCTGGGCGGTCAACCAGCGCAGGCCCTCGGAGGCCAGCGTCGCGATGGCGTCGCCGATCTCCTCGGGTTCGCCGACGCGGCCGAGCGCCGTCTGCCCGGCCAGGCCGTCGCGCAGAGCGGCGTCATCCCGCATGGCACCGCCGTTGAAGTCGGTGGCGGTCGGCCCCGGGGCGATGGAGTTGACCCGGATGCCCCGGGGGCCGAGTTCCGCGGCCAAGGTGCGGCTCATGGCCTCGACGGCGGCCTTCGAGGCCGAGTAGACCGAGGTCCCGGGACTGGTGTGGCGCGTCAGCGACGACGAGACGTTGATGACGTGGGCGCCTTCCGCCAGCATCGGCACCAGCGCCTGGACGAGGAAGAACGTGCCCCGCACGTTCGTGCCGAACACCGTGTCGAAGTCGGCGGCCGTGACCGCTTCCAGCGGGCCGAAGACGCCCACCCCCGCGTTGTTGACCACGACGTCGAGCCGCGACGCACCCCAGCGCTCCAGCAGTCCGCTCAGCTCGGCGGTGAAGGCCCCGAAAGAGGCGGGGTCGGCGAGGTCGAGGCGCACGACGGCCGCGGTACCGCCCGCGGCGCGCACGTCCCGCGCCGTCTCCTCAGCCCCGGCCGCGTCACCGCGGTGCGTGACCACGACCCGCATCCCGCGCGCCGCCAGCGCACAAGCCGTACTCCGGCCCAGACCACGGTTGGCACCGGTCACCAGAGCGATTCCGTCGGCTGTCATCGGCTACTCCCTCATCACACGGCGCCGGAGGGGCGTCGGGCACCGCCGCCAGTCGCGAGTCAGTCGACTCGCCTTTCCCTGGCAGCGTAGGCACGCCAGAAGAGGCGAGTCAAGTGACTCGCCTCGGGACTAGGGCATACTGGGCGCATGGCAGCAGAGCTCTCCGCACACCACCGGCGCCTGGCCCAGCAGAAGCGTGCGGCGATCATCTCCGCGGCGACGGACCTCTTCCTGGACCACGGCTACGACGGCACGTCCCTCGCCCGCATCGCCGAAGTCGCGGCGGTCTCGAAGTCCACCCTGTTCAAGCAGTTCCCCACCAAGGCGGCCCTCTTCGAGGCCATCGTCACCGAGTCCTGGCAGCGCGATGCCGCCGAGGCCGTCGCGCGGCCCGAGGCCGGAGACCTGCGTTCCGGCCTGACCTCCATCGGCCACCGCTACGCCGACCTGATGAGCCGGCCCGGCATGACAGCCCTGTTCCGCATCGTCATCGCCGAGCTGCCCCGCTTCCCCGAACTGGGGCGGATGCAGTTCCAGCTCGGCAAGCTGCCCTACTTCACCTCGGTCCAGCGCTACCTGGAGTCGGAGCACGAGGCCGGCAACGCCGACGTTCCGGACGCCGAGAGCGCCGCCAACCAGTTCCTCGGGATGATCGCCAACTACGTCCTGTGGCCCCGCATGCTGCTGACCGACTGGAACCCCACGGCCTCCGACATCCGCTACTCCGTCGAGCAGGCGGTGGAGACCACGCTCGCCCGCTACGCCCCCGGCCGCCGGGCCTGATCCGCGGCCGGACCGCGTACGCCGGAGCGCGCCCGGGTCAGCCTTCCGCGCCCGCGAAGTGCTCCCGGACGAGCGCCTGCACGACGGCCAGGTCCTGGGCGGCCAGGGCGTCCAGCAGCGCGGTGTGCTCGGCGGCGTCGGCCAGCAGGTAGGCGCGGCGGGTGGCGGGATGGGCGACGAGGGGCCACTGCGAGCGGCGGTGCAGCTCGTCGGCGACCGCCACCAGCTGCTCGTTCCCCGCCAGGGCGAGGACCGCGCGATGGAAGGCCCGGTCGCACTCCGCGTAGCTCGCCCGGTCGCCCACCGCGGCCGCCGCGACGGTGGCCTCGGCCAGCGGCCGCAGCGCCGCCCACCGCTCCGCCGGGACGGTCCGGGCCAGCCGGAGCATCACCGGCACCTCGATCAGGGCCCGCACCTCGGCCAGCTCCGCCAGCTCCCGGGGCCCGCGCTCGCTGACCCGGAAGCCGCGGTTCGGCACCACCTCGACGGCGCCCTCGGTGGCCAGCTGCTGCATCGCCTCGCGCACCGGGGTCGCGGAGACCCCGAAGCGGGCGCCGAGCACGGGGGCGGAGTAGACCTGGCCGGGGACCAGCTCGCCGTCGACGAGCGCGGAGCGCAGGGCCTCCAGGATCTGACCCCGGACGGAGTGACGGACGACACGGGGGACGGGCGGCTCGGAATGCGCGTACCCGGCCTGCGGGTGCTCGCCCCGCGCCCCGCGCCCGCCCCCGGCGTCCCGCGAACGGCCGACGGACAGCTGTTCGGGAACCCGGCCGGTCGCGGGGGCGTCCGCGGGCACGCCGGGCGCGCACGGCGGCCGTACGCCCTCGCGCGCGCTGCCCTGCTCCACCCGGACCTCCTCGGCCTGTCGGCGGGCCGGGTCGCGTGCGCCCGGCCCCCCGTGCACGATAGAGGGAGGAGGCCGCAGTTCAAACATCGATGACGTCGGGTAAGGTTAGCCTTACCTGCACACGATCCCGATTCGGTGGTCCCTGCATGACCCTCACTCCGCTGCTCGCCGGCGCCGCGACGATGTCCCCCGTGGCCGCCGCGTACACCCGCCTGACCGAGGTCTTCCCCGGTCTGCGCGCCGAGGTGCTCGACGAGGGCGTGAGCGCCCCCACGGGCGCCGGCTGGGTCGGCGCGGCCGAGCTGGCCGCCGGCGGGACCGCCGTGGACACCTTCCTGGCCTGGGACAACGCCCAGGTGCTCCGGGACTACGGACAGCAGGCCCGCCCCGACGTGGTCGCCAGCTTCGGCCTCCACCGGTACGCCTGGCCCGCCTGCCTGCTGGTGACCGTGCCCTGGTTCCTGCACCGCCGGGTGCCGCGCGTCCCGGTCGAGGACGTGGCCTTCCAGCGGGCGCTGGGGCACCTGACCGTGCGGGTGCGGGAGTTCGCCTGCCTGCCGGACGACCCGGCGGCGGACCTCCCCGGCGCCCGGGTGGTGCCGGACGAGGCGGCGCTGCGGGCCGAGGTGCTGGCCGCGCTCACCGAACACCTGACCCCGGTGCTGGAAGGTTTCGGCCCGCGGATGCGGCGGGGCAAGCGGGCCCTGTGGGGGATGGCGACCGACGAGATCGTCGAGGGCCTCTGGTACATCGCGCATCTGCTCGGTGAGGAGCGCCGCGCGATGGCCGAGCTGGAGCTGCTGCTCCCCGGCACCACGAAGCCGTACGTCGGCACCGCGGGCTTCCGCGAGCTGACCGGCCCCGAGGGGCAGTCGCTGCCGACCCGGGACCGGGCGAGCTGCTGCCTCTTCTACACGCTGCGCCCGGAGGACACCTGTGTGACCTGCCCGCGCACCTGCGACGCGGACCGGGTCCGGAAGCTCGCCACCGCTTCCTGACCTCGGGCCGGCCGACCGCCCACCCTCCCGGCCGACCGAAACGGAAGGCCCTGATCCACACCGCTCTTCCGGATGACGTGGAATCGAACGCAACTCGCTTTCACCGCGCGACAGTTCGGGAAGATTCCACCCATCGATAGCCTCTCCCACCCCCATGGCGTGCTCTTGTCCCGAAACCCGCGGAGCGGGACGGGAATTCCGTCACGATGGCGCACGAAACGCCCTACGTGATGCAAGGGACCGCGCATGAGACTGACCGACATATCGCTTGACTGGCTGCTTCCGGGCGCCGTGCTGCTCGTGGGAGTCATGGCGGCGGTGACGGTGGTCGCTCGCGGCAGGCGTGCCGCCGGCAAGGCCGCGGCTGACGACTCCTGGGAACGCAGCGAGGAGCGCCGGCGACGCAAGGAAGCGCTGTACGCCACCGCCAGTTACGTCCTGCTGTTCTGCTGCGCGGCCGTCGCCGCCGCGCTCTCCTTCCACGGGCTCGTCGGCTTCGGCCGGCAGAACCTGAACCTGAGCGGCGGCTGGGAGTACCTGGTCCCGTTCGGCCTGGACGGGGCCGCGATGTTCTGTTCCGTGCTGGCCGTTCGGGAGGCGAGCCACGGAGACGCGGCGCTCGGCTCCCGGCTGCTGGTGTGGACGTTCGCCGGGGCCGCCGCCTGGTTCAACTGGGTGCACGCCCCCAGAGGCATGGACCACGCGGGCGCCCCGCACTTCTTCGCGGGGATGTCCCTCTCGGCCGCGGTGCTCTTCGACCGCGCGCTGAAGCAGACCCGGCGGGCCGCGCTGCGCGAACAGGGCCTGGTGCCCCGCCCGTTGCCCCAGATCCGGATCGTCCGCTGGCTGCGGGCCCCCCGGGAGACCTTCGGCGCCTGGTCGCTGATGCTCCTGGAGGGCGTGCGCACCCTGGACGAGGCGGTGGACGAGGTGCGGGAGGACCGCAAGGAGCGGGAACAGGACCGGGTGCGCCGCCGCGACCAGGCCAAGCTGGAACGGGCCCGTATCAAGGCCCTCAACCGGCAGAACCGGGCCTGGGGGCGCGGCCGCATCGGCCACCAGGTGGACGTCCAGGCGCTCGCCCCGGCGGGCTCCGCGACGGGCGGCACGGCGCCGCCCGTCGCGGAGCCCGCCATAGCAGAGCCGGGTCAGCTGCCTCTGCGCCCCCGGCCATCCCTGCAAGCCGTCGGCCCGACACAGCCGGCGGACGGTTCGAGCTCGAAGAGCCGTGGCCCTTCGAACCCGGGAAGTGACCCGGGGACCGTCGACCTCACCGCCGAGGACGACACCCAGACACTCCCCCGGCTCGACTCGCTGGAGCAGAAACTGAAGGATCTGGAGCAGCAGTTCGGCTGAGCGTGCGGGCCGCCGGCCCGCACGCCGTGCGGCGGAGGGGCGTTCAGACCCCTTCGCCGCGCAGCTCGAACCAGACCACCTTCCCCAGGGCCCGCGCCTCGACCCCCCAGGCGTCGGCCAGGCTCCGCACCAGGATCAGCCCCCGGCCGTGCGTACCGTCGTCGGCGTTCGGTACGTACGGCGCGGGCAGATCCGCCTCGAAGTCCTGGACCTCCACCCGGAGCGCAGCGGTCGTGGCCGTCGCGGTGACCACGGCCCCGTGCCGGGTGTGGATCAGCGCGTTGGTCACCAGCTCGCTCAGCAGCAGCTCCGCCTCCTCGATCCGCTCGGCGCCGGAGCGATGTCGGAGGAACTCCCGCAGCTCGCGCCGGACCTCCCCCACCGCGGACCGTTCCGTATGGCCCACTCGTCGGCGCATCCGGGCAGGCTGCTGCGCCTCGCCCGGTCTCCGTCCCCGGGGGCCCCGCCCCTCGGTGGCCCGGTCTCTCTTCTGACGCTTCACCGTTTCCCCCGCCCGCACAGCGATCGGACCTCCTCCGTCTCGGCCGTCCGTCGAACAGCCTCACGGGATGCATGCCCCTGTACGCGCACGGTCACGCTTGCCGATCCGGCCGGAGGAGCACGGGCCGGGGCAGCGGGGGGCGCATGGGGAACGCCGCCCCACGGATGCGGTCAGGGGCGCTCCGGGCGGCGCAGGGAGCGCATCAGAGCCGGGAGGAGTCGCTCACGGTCTCAAGGACGGGGCACGTTACGGAGGTTGGAGCGGGCCATCTGGAGCATGCGCCCCACTCCGCCGTCCAGGACGACCTTGCTGGCCGAGAGGGCGAAGCCGGTGACCATGTCGGCCTTGATCTTCGGCGGGATGGAGAGCGCGTTGGGGTCGGTCACCACGTCGACGAGGGCCGGGCCCTTGTGCTTGAAGGCGTCCTTCAGCGCGGCCTGCAGCTGCTTGGGCTTCTCCACCCGCACCCCGTACGCCCCGCAGGCGCGGGCCACGGCGGCGAAGTCGGGGTTCTTGTTGGTGGTGCCGTAGGCGGGCAGCCCGCCGACCATCATCTCCAACTCCACCATGCCCAGAGAGGAGTTGTTGAAGAGGACCACCTTCACCGGCAGGTCGTACTGGACGAGGGTGAGGAAGTCGCCCATCAGCATGGAGAATCCGCCGTCGCCCGCCATCGCCACGACCTGCCGTCCGCGGTCCACGAACTGGGCGCCGATCGCCTGCGGCAGCGCGTTGGCCATCGAACCGTGGCTGAACGAACCGATCACCCGCCGCTTGCCGTTGGGCGTCAGATAGCGGGCGGCCCAGACGTTGTTCATGCCGGTGTCGACGGTGAACACCGCGTCCTCGTCGGCCATCTCGTCCAGCACGGAGGCCACGTACTCGGGGTGGATCGGGGTGTGCTTCTCGACCTTGCGGGTGTAGGCCTTGACGACCCCCTCCAGCGCGTCGGCGTGCTTCTTCAGCATCCGGTCGAGGAACTTGCGGTCGCTCTTGGGCTTCACCCGGGGCGTCAGACAGCGCAGCGTCTCACGGACGTCGCCCCAGACCGCGAGGTCCAGCTTCGAGCGCCTGCCCAGGTGTTCGGGCCGCACATCGACCTGCACGATCTTCACGTCGTCGGGCAGGAACGCGTTGTACGGGAAGTCCGTGCCGAGCAGGATCAGCAGATCGCACTCGTGGGTGGCCTCGTAGGCGGCGCCGTAACCGAGCAGCCCGCTCATGCCGACGTCGTACGGGTTGTCGTACTGGATCCACTCCTTGCCCCGCAGCGCGTGGCCGACCGGGGCCTTCACCTTCTCGGCGAACTCCATCACCTCGGCGTGCGCGCCCGCCGTCCCGCTGCCGCAGAACAGCGTCACCCGTTTGGCCTGGTCCACCATCCGGCAGAGCTTGTCGATCTCGTCGTCGCCGGGGCGCACGGTCGGCCGCGAGGTGACGAGCGCGTGCTCGACGGACTTGTCCGGGGCGGTCTTGGAGGCGACGTCCCCCGGCATCGTCACGACGCTGACGCCACCGCGCCCGATGGCGTGCTGGATGGCCGTCTGGAGCAGGCGCGGCATCTGCTCCGGGTGGGAGATCATCTCGTTGTAGTGGCTGCACTCCTGGAAGAGCAGCTCGGGGTGCGTCTCCTGGAAGTAGCCGAGCCCGATCTCGCTGGAGGGGATGTGCGAGGCGAGGGCGAGGACCGGGGCCATCGAGCGGTGCGCGTCGTACAGCCCGTTGATCAGGTGCAGGTTGCCCGGGCCGCACGACCCGGCGCAGGCCGCCAGCGCTCCGGTGACCTGGGCCTCGGCCCCGGCGGCGAAGGCGGCGGTCTCCTCGTGCCGGACGTGGATCCAGTCGATGGCCGAGTTACGCCGGATGGCGTCCACGACGGGGTTCAGGCTGTCGCCGACGACCCCGTACAGCCGCTTGACGCCCGCGCGGGCGAGGATGTCGACGAACTGCTCCGCCACGTTCTGCTTGGCCATGGGTGCGCGCCCTTCTCCCTCTGCTCCGTGCCCTGTCGGCTGTCCGGACTCCGGAGACCGAAACATCGGCCGGACCGCTCGGTCTCCGGAACCCATCAACCCACGGCGGACGCGGTTACGCCTCCCAGACGGCCGCGCAGGTGCGGTCGTCGGCGTACCCCTTGATCCGGAGCTGGGTGTCGGCGAGGAAGGCGGGCAGACCAGGCGGACCCGGCGGGCGCCAGCGCTCGGCCAGCTCGGCGGGCAGCTCCGGTTCGCCGCGCATCGGCTCGGCCAGTCCGTTGCTGCAGAGCAGCAGCGTGTCGTCCGGCCGGGCGACGGAGGCCCGGAAGCGGAACAGCTCGGCGGGCGGCGGGGCGGGGCCGTCGCCGTACGGGGACGGGGGCGTGGTGATCTGGAGGTCCATGGTCAGCCGGTCGCCGTCCGCCCCCTCCTCGGCGGGACTGTCGGCCGCCGCGGAGGGCTGCTGCTCCGGAATCACCGGCTCCAGGTCCTGCCACCGTCCGTCGCGGAGCCGGAACAGACCGCCGCTGCCGACGCCGAAGAAGACCCGGGTACGGCAGTCGGGGTCGGCGGAGAGCAGCAGGCACCGCAGGCTGGTGGTGTACTCCTGCGGTGCCAGGCCGAGTTCGGCGGCGCGGGCGCGGAGCTTGCCGTACGTACGGTCGGTGAGCCGGTGCAGCCCCGACTTGAGGTCGGCCCGGCGGCCCGCCCTTATGTCCTCGGAGAGCCGGGCGTGGCTGCGGGCCACGGCCCCGCCGATCCAGCGGCAGGCGTCGGCCGCCGCGAGGTGCGCCCCCTCACCACCCCGTACGCCCCCGGCGACGGCGACCAGCACGAGGGCGCTCTCGGCGGCCCCGAACCGCGCGGTGAGCAGCGCGTCCCGGCGGGGCTCGCCCCGGAACCGCGCGGAGTCCCCCCGCACGGAGGCGGCCCGCAGGGTGTACGTCCCGTACCGCGCGCCGTCCAGCACGGTGTCGGGGACCAGGGCGTCCAGGTTCTCCGAGGTGGCGGCGGGGAGCGCGGCGGGATCGGCGTCGTAGGTGGGAGGCCGGTCCCCCAGATGGCCGACGAGCGGCCGGGTCCCTCCGCCCCCGTCCGCCGGTGCGTCGCTCGCGGCCCAGTCCGGCGGGAGCTGGTGCAGGGCACCGGGATCCGGGACGGTGGCGGTCTCGTCGGCCGTCACCTCGGGTTCCGGCGCGGGCGGCTTCGGCGCCGCGAAGGTACGGGGGCGGGGCCCGGGCGGACCTGAGGGGGCTTCCCAGGGGGCGGGGAAGACGATGTCACGGGGCCCGGGAACGGCGGCGGGAGCCGGGGGCGCGGCGGACGGGGTGACGGCCGGGGCGGGTGGGGCGGCCGGGATGGACGGGGCGGAGGGCGCGGGATCGGGGGCCGGGGCCGAGGCGGTCGAGGGGGCAGGGGCGGTGACGGGGGCCGCTGGATACGCGTCCCAGGCGGACCGGGGGTCGGGGGCCGGGTCGGCCGGCCGTTCGGACTGCGGCACGGGGGCGGGCCCCGGTACGCCCGGCTCCCGCGGTGGCTCCGCAGGCCTTCCGGGCGGCGGCGCGGGCAGGTGCCCGAGCTCGCCCTGCCGCTCGGGTCCCCGCTCCGTCCGCGCCCCCGGCCAGGGCTCCGACGGCAGGTCTTCCGCCCCCGGTTCCGGTCCCCGCTCCGTCCGCGGCCCGGTCGGCCGTCCGGGCGGCGGCGCGGGCAGGTGCCCGAGCTCGCCCTGCCGCTCGGGTTCCCGCTCCGTCCGTGGCCCGGTCGGCCGTCCGGCCCGCTCCTCGGGTCCGGGTGCCGGTCTCCGCTCCGGGGCCGCTGCTCCGCTCACCGTGTCCGACACGGAGTCGAAGCGGTCGTCGAGGCTGTCGGGCGCGCTGCCCGGACCCGTGTCCGGCGCGGTCTCGTCGTACAGCTTCCGCCACCAGTCGTCCTCGTGGGCGGCGGGCTTCTCCCCCTGCTGACTCATGCCCTTATTGTCCACCGCGGAGCCCGCCCGAAAACGGGGCATCGGGAAAAAGTCCGCGGGCGAACTACCCCGCGAACAAGGCCCACCGGGCGGCCCCACCCCCATGGGAAGGACGCCCGGCGGACCGGTCGGTGTGATCGGCGGATCATCGTTCCAGCGGGTGACCGGCGTACCGTCCGCGTGGTCGACGGGCGCCGGTCGACAAGCGCCGCCCGCTTACCGCCCTGCCGGTCCGTGGCCGCCGCGTGCCAGCTCTCGCCGTACGAGAAGGAGACGGTGGCGGCGGTGATCCGGCCGGGGGGTGACCGGCACGGCCGGTGGCCGGGGGCCGAGGCGCGGGCCGGCCGTCGCGGGGACGGCCTTCATCCCGCCGGGCTGCCGGCCCCGACGACCGGAACGGTGCGGGCAGGGTGGCGGCGGGGGCGGAGGCCCCCGAGGCGCCCGTACGCGGTATCGGGCGCATCGCCCTCCCCCGGCCGTTCCGGACGAAGCAGCCCAAGGAACCGTATTCCGGAGGTTGCTGGTGCTGCGGTGGCGCAACAGTGGCAGCGGGGCCAGGGGTACAGGGGATGATGTGCGCGGCGGGTTCACGCCGTGGCCCTTTCCCGCCACGGCGCCGACCGGCCGGCACGGGCGCTGCGACGCGCGATCACCACACCGGGGAGGTCGAGGGAATGCTGGGGGCCATAGGTCTCGACGAGCGGCAGGAGGCCGTGTACCGCGTACTGGTGGCGGCCGGGGCGGCGGAACTCACCGATCTCGCCCACCGGCTCTCCCTCCCGGAGGCGGAGGCCGGGCGGGTGCTGCGCCGGCTGGAGCAGCAGGGGCTGGCCGCGCAGTCCTCGGCGCGCCCGGGCCGCTGGGTGGCGGCCCCGCCGGGCGTGGCGCTGGGGGCCCTGCTCACCCGGCAGCGTCAGGAGCTGGAGCAGGCGGAGCTGGCGTCGGCGCTGCTGGCGGAGGAGTACCGGGCGGAGGCGAGCGAGCCCGCGGTGCACGATCTGGTGGAGGTGGTGACCGGGGCGGCGGCGGTCGCCCGGCGCTTGCACCAGGTGCGGCTCGGGGCCGCCTCCGAGGTGTGCGCGCTGGTCACCGGGAAGCCGGTCGCGGTGACCGGCACGGAGGAGGGGTCCGAGGAGCGGGCGGCCTCGCGCGGGGTCGTCCACCGGGTGGTCGTCGAGCGCGAGGTGCTGTCGCTGCCGTCGGGGATCCTGGAGCTGTCGGCCGCGCTGGGCCGGGACGAGCGGTGCCGGGTGGTCGACCGGGTGCCGACGAAGCTGGTGATCGCGGACGGCACCACGGCCATGGTCCCGCTGACCGGCCGGGGCGCCGAGCCCGCCGCCCTGGTCGTCCACGCCAGCGGGCTGCTGGAGTCGCTGACGGGCCTCTTCGAGGCGGTGTGGCGGGAGGCCCTGCCGCTGCGGCTCGGGGCGGGCGGGTGCGGGGTGCGCGAGGAGGGCGTCGGCCCGGACGCGACGGATCTGGAGATCCTCTCCCTGCTGCTGGCCGGACTGACCGACGCCAGCGTGGCCAAGCAGCTGGAGCTGGGGCTGCGCACCGTGCAGCGCCGGGTCAAGGGGCTGATGGAGCTGACCGGGGTCTCCACCCGGCTCCAGCTGGGCTGGCACGCGTACGAACGCGGTTGGGTGGCCCGCTCGGGACCTCAGGCGGTGACCGGGACGACGGCGACGCCCGGTACGACGGCAACGGCCCCCAGGACACTCGCAGCACCCGGAGCAGCCGTCACCCCCTCCGCCCCGCCCGCCGCGCCCCCATCGGCGCAGGTCGCCGGGGTGCGCTGACGGGCGGAGCGGTGCTCTCTCCGGCACGCTGGTCGGATGAGTGTGTGGCAGCTCGTCGCCGTGGGCCTGGTCATGCTGCTGGGGCTGGTCGGGGTCCTGCTGCCGGGCGTGCCGGGCCAGGCGATCGTCTGGGCCGCGGTGCTGTGGTGGGCGCTGACGGACATGACCCCGACGGCCTGGGGTGTCCTGATCGGCGCAACGGCCCTGATGCTGTTGAACCAGGCCCTGAAGCCGCTGCTGCCGCCCCGCCGCCCGGGTGAGTCGGGGGCGCCCCGCCGGACGGTGCTGATCGGCGGGGTCGCGGGGATCGTGGGCTTCTTCGTGGTGCCCGTGGTCGGCGGGATCGCCGGGTTCGTGGGGGCGATCTACGGGGCGGAGCGGCTGCGGCTGGGCAGTCGCGGGGCGGGATGGACGTCCGTGCGCTCGGTGATGCGGGCGACCGGCTACGCGACGCTGGTGGAGCTGTTCGCCTGCCTGCTGGTGGCGGGCGCCTGGCTGGGCGCGCTGCTCTGGGGGTGACCGCTCCCGGCGCGCGGAGCGGCCTCCCGTGCGGCGGTCTCCCGGTGCCGTACGGCGTACGAGCGCCACGGCTGCCACCGCTCGGCCCCCGGTGTCCCGTACGGATCCACGTCCGGGTCGCCCAGCGCCCGCATCCGGATCAGCGCGGCGGTCCGCCGGTCCACCCCGGGCAGGGTGGCGAGCACGCGTCCGGCCTCCGCCCGGTCCGCCCCGGCGTCCAGCCGCAGCTGCCCGTCGGCGAGCGCGGTGGCCAGGGACTTCAGGGCGGGGTCGGGGACGGCACCCGCGAGCACGCCCGGCTCGGGGAACACGTGCGTCAGCGCGCCGCACGGCACGTCCAGCACCTTCCCGTACCGCTCGACCAGTTCCTCGGCCCGCTCCCGCCCCACCAGCGCCCGTACGGCCTCCTCCTCCGGGTCCGCGGCGCCCGGCGAGCGCAGCCCCGGGCAGGCGGCGACCAGCGGGGCGAGCCGGGGGTCGGCGGCCAGGGCCTCGTCGACGGCGTACGGATCGGCGTCCAGGTCGAACAGGCGCCGAAGCCGCTGGACGGCGGTGGTCATGTCGCGCAGATCGGTGAGGTGGATCCGGGCCTCCAGCCACGGCCCGGGGGACGCCTCGTCGACCGCGACGATCCCGGTCCCGTACGGCAGCCGCAGCGTACGCCGGTAGGTGCGGCTCCCCGGCTCCCCGGTCAGCTCCTCGACCCGGGCCACGGTCCCCTCCCCGAGCAGGTCGAAGACGGCCCCGGCGGCATACGGGCCCCGGTGGGCGAGCCGCAGCGGGATCCCCGCGCGCAGCCCCGTGGCCCGGCCGCCGCCGAGCCCGGTCCCGGCCTCCGCGCGCAGGGCGCTGGGGGTGCGGGCGTAGATCCGGCGGATGGTGTCGTTGAACTGCCGCACACTGGCGAACCCGGCCGCGAAAGCGATCTCGGTGACGGGCAGCACGGTGGTCTGGAGGAGCACCCGGGCGGTGTGCGCGCGCTGGGCGCGGGCGAGCGCGACGGGTCCGGCGCCCAGCTCGGCGTTGAGCTGGCGCTGGACCTGCCGGGCGCTGTAGCCGAGCCGCCCGGCCAGCCCGGGGACGCCTTCGCGGTCGACCACCCCGTCACCGATGAGCCGCATGGCCCGGCCGACGACGTCGGCGCGGACGTTCCACTCGGCCGAGCCGGGCACGGCGTCGGGGCGGCAGCGGCGGCAGGCCCGGAACCCGCCCGCCTGGGCGGCCGCCGCCGTGGGGTAGAAGCGCACATTGGGGCGTCGGGGGGTGACGGCGGGGCAGCTCGGCCGGCAGTAGATGCCGGTGGTCACGACGGCGAAGAAGAAGGCCCCGTCGAACCGTGCGTCGCGGCTGCTCACCGCCTCGTACCTGCTCCGGTCGTCCATCACACCGTCCAGTGTGCGGCAGCCGCCGCTGCCGCACTGGCGGTTTTCGGACGTCCAGCCGTACGGGCTCCGGGGGCTACCGCACCCGGCCGCCGCGCTTGGCCTGCCCGGCCGCACGCCCCTCGGCGCCCTTGCGCTTCCAGCCCTTGAGGATCTCCGAGCGGACCCGGGCGTCCGTCTTGGCGACGATCCGCTGGTTCTCGCGCAGCAGCTTGCGGTAGCTCTCCAGCCTCCGGTCGGGGAGCGACCCGTCCTCCAGCGCGCCGAGCACGGCGCAGCCGGGCTCGCTGCGGTGGGCGCAGTCGTGGAACCGGCAGCGGGCCGCCAGCTCCTCGATCTCCGCGAACAGCTCGCCGACCCCGGTCCCGGCGTCGTAGAGGCCCACCCCGCGCAGCCCGGGGGTGTCGATGAGGACGCCTCCCTGCGGCAGGACGAGGAGGTTGCGGGTCGTGGTGGTGTGCCGGCCCTTGCCGTCGGTCTCCCGGGCCGCCCGGACCTCCATCACGTCCAGGCCGAGCAGGGTGTTGGCGAGGGTGGACTTGCCGGCCCCGGAGATGCCGAGCAGCACGCTCGTACCGCCGGAGACGAGGGCGCCGAACACGTCGAGCCCTTCCCCGGTGGTGGAGCTGACGGGCAGCACCTGGACGCCGGGGGCGACGGCCTCGACGTCCTGGACGAGGTGGGAGAGGGTGACCGCGTCGGGCACCAGGTCGGCCTTGGTGAGCAGGACGACCGGCTCCGGCCGGTGCTCCCCCGGTCCGTGGCCGTCGCCCAGCAGGGCGGCCCCGTCGGAGCTGGAGAGGGCGAGGGCGAGGAAGCGCTCGATCCGCCCGAGGTCCAGTTCGACGGCGAGCGAGACGCAGATGGCGATGTGGTCGATGTTGGTGGCGAGGACCTGCCCCTCGGACCGCTCGGACGAGGTCGAGCGGACGAAGGCGGTACGGCGCGGAAGCAGCGTACGGACGAACCGCGGGTCGCCGTCCGCGTCGAGCGCCACCCAGTCGCCGGTGCAGACGATCCGCATGGGGTCGCGCGGCACCACGAACGCGGTGTCGGCCCGGACCGGGCCGTCGGGGGTGATGACATCGCACCGGCCGCGGTCGACGCGCAGCACCCGCCCCGGCACGAGGCCCTGACCTGCGCAGGAGGAGAAGGCGGCCGCCCAGCCGTGGTCCCAGCCGTACGGGGTCAGCGGGTGCGAGGAGGGAAAGGAGGAGGAGGACGGAACCGGAAGGAACGGGAGAGACAAGGGAAACCCTTCACAGGGTGGCCCCGGCAACGCGCTCTCGGCGCGGGAGGAAGACGTACGGCGTGTACGTGGAGTGGGTCAGCCGGTGGCCACGGGGGTGGGAACGACGCTCTTCGGCTTGTGGGCAGCGCCCACAGCGACGACAGTCATCAATGTCCTCACCTCCTGGTTCCTCGAAACGGTTCGCCGGGACCGGTTCACCGGCCGGCCGACGCGCCCACCTTAGCTCCGCGGCTCCCGGCGGCGTCAACGGATTTTCCGGCTCCCGCCCCGATCCCACCCATCTCCCTCGATCGGGTGATACGCGTGCATAACGACCGGTCCGGGGCCATTAGGGTGCCGGTCATGACCACACCTCAGACCTCCACCGGCACCTTCACCCCTGCCCAGTTGGGCACCCAGATCCTGATCGGCTGGAGCAGCCGCCAGCCCGACGCCGACCAGGACACCGCCTATCTGCTCTCCTACTCCCTCGGGGACGGGCAGGACGGCCCGGAAGCGGGCCGGGAGGCGCTGAGGATCGCGCTGGAGCGGGCGGGCCTCCAGGTGGGCGGCCCGATCCAGGACGCGGCCGAGGCCCCCGGCATCCAGGCGAAGCTCCTCGTCCAGGCGGGCCAGGCCGTCCTGACGATGCCTCATCTCAAGGCGCAGTACCCCGCTCCCCCGGAGTGGCTGGCGGCCGCGCTGGCGCAGGGCCAGGTGTACGGGATGTTCGCCACCGCCCCGTGGCCGGAGGCCGTTCCGGGCCGGCCGGTCAGCGAGGACCAGCTGCGGGCCTTCGCGGCGAACGAGGAGGTCGTCCGCACCGCCGCCCACTGCCTGCTCCCGGTCCGCTCCCTCGGCTGATCGGCGCCTCCCCCGGCCGACGGCGCGTACGGCGATGCCCACCACCCCGCGCGGGGTGGTGGGCATCGCCGTACGCGCCCCGCACTGCCGCCACAACACGGGCGGGCGGCCCGGGGAAGAACCCCGGGCCGCCCGCGCTCGATACGTGTCAGGCCGTGGTGCGTCAGTTGTTGCCGACGCCGTTGCCCGAGAGGACCGGGATGTCGTCCAGGATGTGCGACAGCGGCTCGTCGCCCTTGGCCTGGGTCGAGTTGTCGGTGCACTGCTGGTTCTGCGGGTTGGACAGGACGTTGATGTCCTGGACCGTGACCGGCACGAGACCGACGAGCGAACCGACGTTGACCTTGGCGGGCAGGCCGACGCAGAGCTTGTTCAGGGTGCCCTGGACGAGCTGGTTCTGCGGGCTCCAGTCGCCCTTGGTCACGGCGTTGCCGATCTCCGACTCGGCACCGTTGCCGTTGACGGTGGTGGTGCCACCGTCGTTGCCGATCGCCATGGCCGTGGGAGCCGCGACAGCGGACAGGCCGAGCAGGGACACGGCCACTGCGGCGCCGGCCATCATCTTCTTCATCAACTTCACCTTTCGGAGCGTCCCGTTGTGGAACGTACTGATCAACTGCCCGGGGGCCCGATCGGTTGCGCAGTACCACTCAAATGGGTTCGTTCCGGCGCAAGGTCGACGCCACTGCCCAGTTCCCCCACGGGTTCAGCCGCCGAGCGTCTCCTCCGGCACACGGGCCGCCGGTACGAAGGTGCCGCGCGGCGCCGGCTCCTGGTGCGGGCGTTCGGGCGACGGGGGTTCGGACGGGGACGGTGCGGCCGGCGGGTGCTCGCGCCCGGCCGCCCGCCACTCGGCGACGAGCCGGTCGTAGATCGGGGTGCCGCCGGCCGGTGCGGGCCACGGCTCTCTGCTCTGCGAGGTCTGACTGTCGTACGGATCCATGCGGAGGCCCTACCCGGCCGGGCACCGTCCGTCAGCCGGGGCTACGGCATCCGGCCCAACCGGATACCCCGGCCGGAGGCACCGGGACACGGCGAAGGGCCGGTCCGTGCGGACCGGCCCTTCGCGTACTGGCCGGACTCAGTTGTTGCCGGCGCCGTTGCCCGAGAGGATCGGGATGTCGCTGAGCAGGTGCGACAGCGCCTCGTCGCCCTTCGTCTGGGTCGAGTTCTCGGTGCACTGCTGGTTCTGCGGCGAGGACAGGACGTTGATGTCCTGGACCGAGATCGGCACGACGCCGACGAGGGAGCCGAGGTTCCCCTTGAGCGGCAGCGCGATGCAGGGCTTGTTCAGCGAACCCTGGATCAGCGCGAACTGCGGGGACCAGTCGCCGTAGGTGGCGGAGTTGCCGTACGCCTGCGAGGCGCCGTTGCCGTTGACCGTGGTGGTGCCACCGTCGTTGGCGATCGCCATCGCGGCGGGGGCGGTGGCGGCGGAGACGCCGACGACCGAGGCGGCGACCGCCGCGGAGGCCATGATCTTCTTCAGCATGGGGGGGACCTTCCGGAAAGTGATGCGGATGGGGATGCGGAGCGGTGAAGGGACCAGCGGAACGGCTCGCGCCGCGGCGGTCAGCGCCCGAGCGGGATCCCGCCGAGCAGCGGGGCGGCACCCTCGGCGGCACCGGTCGCCTGGCCCGCCAGCTTGCCGACCGTGCCGTCCTTGGAGACCGTCTCGGTGGTCTCGGCGACCGTGTCCACCAGCGGGTCCACGACCTGCGGGGCGCTGGCCATCACCTGGTTGAGACCACTGTCGAGGCTGAAGTTGGGGGCCGTGGGGGTCGTAACCGCGAAGGCGGGAGCGGCCGTTCCGAGGGCGGCCACGGAACCGACGACAAGGGCGGCGGTCTTCGCGTACTTCACTTTTCTGGTTCCCTTCTACGCGGCGTCGGCCTCGGTCACGTTTCCGTGCCGCACACAGGCTTTCTTCGCCTGTGACTTCTGCCGCTTTCCCCCGGGATAACGATCGGCTCGCGGACGGGAAACTACGCCCGTGGGAATTTCTCCGGCGAGGCCGAAAGGACCGGTGGACAGAACAGAGGCCCCGGACGGCAGTTGCCGTCCGGGGCCGACCGATTCCGGGCGCGAGCCCGGCCGGTCACCTGCTTACTGGTTGACGCAGGTGTTGCCGAAGGCCGGGTTCAGCAGGCCGATCACGTTGACGGTGTTGCCGCAGAGGTTGACCGGGATGTGCACCGGGACCTGCAGGACGTTGCCGGACAGCACGCCCGGGGAGCCCGCGGCGATGGCCTCGGCGCCCGAGTCGGCCATGGCCGGCGCGGCGACGCCCATCGCCATGAGCGTTCCGGCGGCGACGGCGGCAACCTTGGTGTACTTCACTTTTCTTTCCCTTTCCTCGGCGGAGTCCGGTGCGGTCACGACGGTCGTGTCCGCCCGAGCCAGGTCCTGATCTCTCGGGACTCCGGCGCTGTCCTACGTAACGATGAACGCCCGGGTTCGAAACTGTCCGACGAGCGGATTCCCGGATATACCCCCGAATGCCGCAATGCCCGGCGGGATGTACGGCGGTGGGCGCGGGCGGCGGACCGGTGACCGTGTCCGGGGGCAGACAAGGGCCCGGACCGTTCGGTGGAGGAACGCCGACGGTCCGGGCCCGAGCAGGGCGGCTGAGGATCAGCCGTTGCCGGCACCGTTGCCGGAGAGGATCGGAATGTCGTTGAGGATGTGCGACAGCGCCTCGTCGCCCTTGGCCTGGGTGGAGTTCTCGGTGCACTGCTGGTTCTGCGGCGAGGACAGGACGTTGATGTCCTGGACCGTGACCGGCACCAGACCGACGAGCGAACCGAGGTTGGCCTTGGCGGGCAGCGCGATGCAGGGCTTGTTCAGCGAACCCTGGATCAGCGCGAACTGCGGGCTCCAGTCGCCGTGGGTCTCGGAGTTCCCGTACGACTGCGAAGCGCCGTTGCCGTTGACCGTCGTGGTGCCGCCGTCGTTGGCGATCGCCATGGCCTGCGTCGAGCCGAGCCCGAGGATGGAGGCGGCGACAGCGCCCGTAGCCAGAACCTTCTTGATCACGATTAACCCTTCTCGTACCGGTCGCCCCGTGGCGGGGCTCCCTGATCAACTCGGCGGCGGGTGTTTGGTTCCGTGCATTCACCCGAATGCCGGGTACGGGGGCGCGGGGCGCACAGGAAGCAGGTCCAGCCTGCGCCCGCGTGCGCCTATAGCACTCGCTCACCACCCCCTCTGTTCGCACGACCATCTGTTCGTGAAGGAATTGCGGACACGGCATCGGGGGCGCTCGCCCGAACGGGTTGAAGCCGTCCCGGGCCGATGCCCTCCGCACGCCACCGGCGACGACGTGCCCGATGAGGTCAACACCACTCGCGCAAGCGAAAGTTGGAGATGAATCGTTTTCCTCCAACAGCGGGGAGGGAAAGGGGGCGCACATCAGGTCCACCCGTTCGGGTGATTACACAATTTGCACGCCCCTCCGAGTTTCCCGTGCACCCCTCGGTCGTTATGGCAATCGTCCAGCGCGCATGTGTAACGGCTTTCACCATGGCTTCCCGCGGTGATCCGGGGGCCGCCACAGCAGCGGCACCGCCCGACGGCTCCGCGCGCGAAGCACCCACGCGATGTCCTCGCGAATGTCCTAAGGAAGGGCAAGTAATGCGACAGGCCTTGAACAAGAGCATGATCGTCATGGCGGCCGCGTCGGGCCTCCTGGCCGCGACCGGCGGCGCCGCCCACGCCGACGCGTCGGCCGAGGGCGCTGCCGTCGGCTCGCCGGGGGTCGGTTCGGGCAATGCCGTACAGGTCCCGGTGCACGTCCCGGTCAACGCGTGCGGCAACACCGTCAATGTGATCGCCCTGTTGAACCCCGCGTTCGGCAACTCCTGCGCGAACGTGAGTTCCAGCGGTCAGGACGACGACTACGGCCACGGTGGCGGCGGGAACGGCACCGGCGGTTCCAGCGCCGAGGGTGCGGCGGTCGGCTCCCCCGGGGTCCTCTCCGGCAACCTCGTGCAGGCCCCGGTCCATGTCCCGCTGAACGTGTGCGGCAACACCGTGAATGTCGTCGGTGCGCTCAACCCGGTCTTCGGCAACAAGTGCGCGAACGTCAGCGACCCGAAGGGCGAGCACCCGCCGACCGAGCCGCCGGTCGAGGAGCCCCCCACCGAGGAGCCCCCGACCGAAGAGCCTCCCACCGAGGAGCCCCCCACCGAGGAGCCCCCGACCGAGGAGCCCCCCACCGAGGAGCCGCCGGTCGAGGAGCCCCCCACGGAGGAGCCGCCCACGGAGCAGCCCCCGACGGAGGAGCCGCCCACGGAGCAGCCGCCGACCGAGGAGCCGCCGGTGGACGAGCCGCCCACCGAGCAGCCCCCGGCCGAGCAGCCGCCGACCGACACCCCCGGCTCGGAGACCCCCGGACCCAACACCCCGGGTACGCACACCCCCGGCTCCGAGACCCCGGGGCTGGCCGACACCGGTGCGGCCGGTCTCGGCCTGGCGGCAGGCGCCAGTGCCGCCATGCTGCTCGGCGGGACGGTGCTGATGCGCCGTACCCGTGACGCGCGGGACTGATAGCCGCCGCAGGAACGAGGTCCGGCCGGACAGCGGGGACTGTCCGGCCGGACCTTTCGCATGCCCGGAGGCGCCCGGAAAGGCAGGGGAACGTCCGGGATTCTGTGAGCTCCCGGAGGAGTCAGGGCATGGCAGACGCGATGCGTACCGGGGTGTCCGGCGGCAGCGTCGCCGGGTGTCCGGCCGTCGGCACGGGCAGCCGCGCCGGGGCGGACGTCACCGGGTACGAGCGGCATGGAGACGGCCCCGTCGCGCCCCGGGCCCCGCCGGTCCGGGAGCCGGGCGGGCGCTCGACACGGGAGCCGGGCATGACACCCGCTACGCCCTGATCCGTTCGAAGACCGCGGCGAGGGCCTGGCCGCCGCCGATGCACATCGTCTCCAGCCCGTAGCGGCCCTCGCGGCGGTGGAGTTCGCGGGTGAGCGTGGCGAGGATACGGGCTCCGGTGGCGCCGACCGGGTGGCCGAGCGAGATGCCCGATCCGTTGACGTTGACGCGCTGCTCGTGGTCGCGCTCCCCGAGGCCCAGTTCCCGGGTGCAGGCGAGGACCTGGGCGGCGAACGCCTCGTTCAGCTCGATGAGGTCCAGGTCGGCGAGGGTGAGGCCGGCCCGGTCGAGGGCCGTGCGGGTGGCGGCGACGGGGGCGATGCCCATGGTGGCGGCGGGGACCCCGGCGCGGGCGCAGGAGACCAGGCGGACGAGCGGGGTGAGGCCGAGGCGTTCGGCCGTCCCGGCACTGGTGACCAGGCAGGCGGCGGCCGCGTCGTTCTGGCCGCTGGCGTTGCCCGCCGTGACGGTGGCCTCCGGGTCAGTCTTCGCCATCACCGGCCGGAGGGCGGCGAGTTGCTCGGCGGTGGTGTCGGGGCGGGGGTGTTCGTCGGCGGTGACGGTGGCCTCGCCCCCGCGGGTGCGTACGGGGACGGGGACAATCTCCGCCGTGTACCGGCCCTCGGCGGTGGCGGTAGCCGCCCGCCGCTGCGAGCGCAGTGCCAGGGCGTCCTGGTCGGCTCGGCTGATCCCGTACTCCCGGCGCAGGTTCTCCGCCGTCTCGATCATGCCGCCGGGGACCGGATGGTGGCGGCCGCCCGCCGTGACCCGGGCGCGGGCGAGGGCGTCGTGGAGCTGGAGGCCGGGGCCCTTGATGCCCCAGCGCCCGTCGTGGGTGAAGTAGGGCGCGGCGCTCATGACGTCGACACCGCCGGCGATCACGACCTCGCTGAACCCGGCCCGGATCTGCATGGCCGCGTCCAGGACCGCCTGGAGCCCGGAGCCGCAGCGGCGGTCGATCTGGGTGCCCGTGACGGTGGTGGGGAGTCCGGCGTCCAGGGCGGCGACCCGGCCGATGGCCGGGGCCTCCCCGGAGGGGTAGGCGTGGCCCAGGATGACCTCGTCGACACGCTCGGGGTCGATGCCCGTACGCGCGACGACCTCGGCGATGACGTGTGCGGCGAGCGAGGCCGGGGTCTGCTGCGCGAACGCCCCGCCGAAGCGGCCGATGGGGGTGCGCAGCGGTTCGCAGATGACGACTTCGAGCGACACGGCGGGGCCTTCCTCGGGGTGGCGGGCCGCAGGGGCGCATTGCGGTGGAATGACCTTCGCATTACGTCACTGAGTCGGTCCAATATCGAATGCGTACGGAATTGAGATGTCGCCCGTCTCAATCGCGGTGGTGCGTGGGGGTCGGCAGGGCCTCTTCGGCCACCGCGAGGACGGCGCGCAGGGCGGCGGAGGGGTTGTCGGGGCGCCAGGCCAGGGCGGCGCTCAGCCGGATGGGCGGTCCGGCGATCCGGCGGTAGACCAGACCGTTCTGCTGGATGTGCTGGACGGAGGTGACCGTGACGGTGACCCCGACCCCGGCGGCGACCAGGGCGAGGATCGTGTACGAGTCGGGCGCCTCCTGGACCACGCGCGGGGTGAACCCGGCGCTCTCGCAGGCCTCGGTCATGGCGTCGCGGACGGTGGAGCCGGAGTTGGCGGGGAACGAGACGAACGGCTCGCCCGCGAGGACGTCCAGCGGTACGGAGACCAGGCGGGCCAGCGGGTGGTCGGAGGGCAGGGCGCAGATCAGCTCCTCCTGGTCGATCACCCGGTGGGCGACGCCGGGGCGGGTCACCGGCAGCCGGACGAAGCCGAGGTCGAGGGAGCCGTCCGCGACCCGGGTGAGCGCGGTGTTGGCGTACGTCTGGCCGGTCATGACGAGTTCGAGCCCGGGGTGGGCGGCGCGCACGGCCCGGGTGAGCCGGGGCAGCGTCTCGTGGCTGGAGGCCCCGGCGAAGCCGATGGCGACCCGGCCGTACTCGCCCTTCCCCGCCGACCTGGCCGCCCGTACGGCGGTGTCGAGGTCGTCCAGGACGGTCCGTACGGGGTCGAGGAAGGACTCCCCCGCGCTGGTGAGCCGGACCGAGCGGGTGTTGCGGTGGAAGAGCTGGACGCCCAGCTCCCGCTCCAGCTGGCGGATCTGCTGACTGAGGGGCGGCTGGGCCATCTGGAGCCGTTTGGCGGCCCGGCCGAAGTGCAGCTCCTCGGCCACGGCGAGGAAGGCGTTCAGATGGCGCAGTTCCACGGGGCTCCCTCGGATCCCGGGGTCTCCCTCGGACCATTGATACTCCTGGCGTCTCGGTACGACCTTAATTCGGTATTGGACAGCCATCAATGGGGGCTGACACCGTGGGGGTGGCGTATGCGGACGAGGGCGTTCGCGGACGGTGAGGAGAACCGTGGACCGGACGGCCGGCAAGGTCATGTCGATGAGGGAGGCCGTCGCCGCCTTCGTCCATGACGGGGACACCGTGAGCCTGGAGGGGTTCACCCATCTCGTTCCGACCGCCGCCGGGCACGAGATCATCCGGCAGGGCCGCCGGGACCTCACGGTCGTCCGGATGACGGCGGACATCGTGGTGGACCAGATGCTGGCCGCCGGGTGCGTGACGCGGCTGGTCTCCTCCTTCGTGGGCAACTCCTCCGCCGGTTCGCTCGGTGAGCTGCGGCGGCGCATCGAGCACGCCGACCCCGAGCCGCTGGCGTACGAGGAGTACAGCCACTACGGCATGGTCTGCCGTTACCTCGCCGGGGCCCAGCGGCTGCCGTTCCACCCGCTGCGCTCCTACGCGGGCAGTGATCTTCCGCGCGTCAACCCCGGTATCCGCAAGGTCACTTCGCCCTACCCGGCCGCCGACGGGACCGTCGAGGAGATCTACGTCGTACCGCCCGTCAACCCGGATGTGACGATCATCCACGCCCAGCGCGCCGACCGCCGGGGCAACACCCAGATCTGGGGTCTCACCGGCATCCAGGCCGAGGCGGTGTACGCGGCGGAGAAGGCGGTCGTGGTGGTGGAGGAGCTGGTGGCGGACGAGGTGGTCCGCGCGGACCCGAACCGCACCGTCGTCCCGGCCCACGCGGTCGACGCGGTGGTCGTCTGCCCGCGCGGCGCGCACCCGTCGTTCGCGCAGGGCTACTACGACCGGGACAACGCCTTCTACCGGTCGTGGTCCGCGATCAGCAAGGACCCGGTGCGGCTGCGGGAGTGGCTGGCGGAGTGGGTGTACGGGACCGCCGACCACGCGGAGTACGTGGCGAAGCTGGGCGAGGAGTTCTGGGCGTCGCTCGCGGTGGGCGAGGCGCTGAGCGGGCCGGTGGACTACGGGAGGCGGCTGTGAGCCAGGAGCGTACGAAGTCCGCGGGGGCCGCCACCGTCTCCGAGCTGCTCTCCGTCGTCGCCGCGCGGGAACTGACCGGCCGGCGGGCCGTGTTCGCGGGGATCGGGCTGCCGACGCTCGCCGCCGAGCTGGCGCGGCTGACCGTGGCGCCGGAGATCGAGGTGGTGTACGAGTCGGGGGTCTGCGGCGCGCACCCCTCCCATCTTCCGGAGACCATCGCGGACGCCGTGCTGATCACGGGCGCCGAGGCGGTGCTGTCGATGCCCGCGCTCTTCGGGTCGGTGCTCCAGGGCGGCCACATCGACGTCGGCTTCCTGGGGGCCGCGCAGATCGACCGGTGGGGGAGCCTCAACACCTCGGTGATCGGGGAGTGGGAGCGGCCGGCCGTACGGCTGCCGGGCTCCGGGGGCGCGGTGGAGGTGATGGCCAACGCCCGGGAGGTCTTCGTGGTGATGCGCCGCCACACCCCGCGCTCCTTCGCCGCCGCCCTCGACTTCTGTACGACGCCCGGCCCGGACCGGGCGCTCGCGGACGGCATCCGGCCGCTGGGCGCCGGTGTCACCCGGGTCGTCACCGAGCTGGGCGTCCTCGCCCGGGACGGCGTCGGGGACGAACTGCGGCTGGTCGCCGTGCACCCCGGGGTCACCGTCGAGCAGGTGCGGGCCGCGACCGGCTGGGAGCTGGCGGTGGCAGACACCGTCGCGACGGTGGACCCGCCCACGGACGCGGAGCTGCGGCTGCTGCGCGACGATGTCGACCCGCACCGCGTCTACCTCCGCTGACCCCCTCTTCATGATCGTCTCCACCGGAAGGGCCTCAACTGCCATGCGTATCAGGATCGTCGGAGCCGGGGCCATGGGCCGCGGCATCGCCCAGTGGGCGGCGAGCGCGGGACACACCGTCGAGCTGGCGGACGTACGGGCCGAGGCGGTGACGGATGCCGTGGGGTTCGTCGCCTCGATGCTGGAGCGGGCGGTGGCCAAGGGCCGGATGTCCGCGGCCGACCGGGACGCGTCCCTCGCGCGGCTGGTGCCGCTGGCCGATCCGTGGGCGGCCGGGCCGGACGTGGAGCTGGTCATCGAGGCCGTACGGGAGGATCTGGAGACCAAGGCCGAGGTGTTCGGGAAGCTGGAGCGGGCGCTGCCCTCCTCCGCCGTCTTCGCCACCAACACCTCGTCCCTGTCGGTGACCCGGATCGCGGCGACCCTCCAGGACCCCTCACGCCTGGCCGGGCTGCACTTCTTCAACCCGGTGCCGCTGATGCGGATCGTGGAGGTGGTGCCGGGAGCGGCCACCCGCCCGGAGATCCCGGCCGCGCTGACCGCGCTGGTGGAGGGGTGCGGGCACCGGGCGGTGACCGTGGCGGACTCCCCCGGCTTCCTGGTCAACCACGCGGGGCGCGGGCTGGTGACGGAGGCGCTGGCGCTGCTGGAGGAGTCGGTGGCCGGGCCCGCCGCCATCGACCGGATCGCACGGGACGTGCTGGGGCTGCGGATGGGCCCGTTCGAGCTGATGGACCTGACCGGGCTGGACGTCACCGCCGCGGTGATCGACTCGATCTGGCAGGGCTTCCGGTACGAGGACCGGCTCCGCCCCTCGTACCTCACACCGAACCGGGTGGTGGCGGGGCTGCACGGCCGCAAGACCGGGCGGGGCTGGTACGCGTACGGCGAGGGCGCCGGGGGGCCCGCTCCGGAACCGGAGGTGACCGGGGACGGGGACCGGCCGGTGTTCCTGGCGCCGGGCGGGTCGGCGGAGTCGGCACCGTACGCGGACGCCCTCGCCGGCTCCCTGGAGGCGGCGGGGGTCCGCGTCGAGCGGGGTGAGGGGCCGTCGGCAGAGGCGCTGGTGCTGGTGCCGGTCTGGGGGACGACGGTGTCCGGGGCGGTCCGGTCCGGCGGGCTGCCGCCGGGGCGCACGCTGGGCGTGGAGGTGCTGCCCGCGGCCGGTCGGCGGCGGGTGCTCGCGGTGACGGCGGCCACCGGTCCGGCGGCGGCCCGGGACGCCCGGGCGGTGCTGGCGCGGGCGGCGGGCGGCGAGCGTTACGCCGTGACGGTGGTGCGGGACACGGCGGGCTCGGTCGCGCAGCGGCTGCTGTCGTCGATCGTGGCGGTGGGCGCCTCGATCGCGGAGCGGTCGCTCGCCACCCCCGCCGACATCGATCTGGCGGTGACGACCGGGCTCGGCTATCCGGCCGGGCCGCTGGCGTGGGGCGAGCGGATCGGGGCCGCCCGGCTGCTGGAGCTCCAGCGTGCCCTGCACGCGACGACGGGCGACCCGCGCCACCGGCCGACGCGCTGGGTGACCGAGCGGGCGGACCTGGGGCTGGCGCTGACGGAGGCGGGGACGGCGGTGGGCGACTACTGGGGGTGACCGCCGGGCCTCGGTGGGGGTGTCGGGAGGCCCCGCGGGGCGGCCGGAGGTCCCGCGAGGCGGCCGGACGTCCCGCGAGGCGGCCGGACGTCCCGCGAGGCGGCCGTGTCCGATTCGTACAAGACCACCGGTACGGCGGGCGCCTACGGTCGTCCCATGACTCCACGACTCGACGCCATCAGCATCATCACGGCCGACCTCCCCGCCTCGCTCGCCTTCTACCGCAGGCTCGGCCTCGCCGTCCCGGCCGGGGCCGAGTCCGCCCCGCACGTGGAGGCGGTCCTGCCGGGCGGGCAGCGGGTGCTGTGGGACACCGAGGACGTCATCCGCTCGATCGACCCGGGCTGGGAACGGCCGGCGGGCGGGGAGCGGCTGGGACTGGCGTTCCTGTGCGACGGCCCGGAGGAGGTGGACGCGCTCTACGCGGAGCTGACCGGGGCCGGTCACACCGGCCATCTGAAGCCCTGGGACGCGGTGTGGGGGCAGCGTTACGCGGTGGTGCTGGACCCGGACGGCTGCGGTGTCTCGCTGTTCGCGCCCGCCACGCCCGCCACCGCTCCCGCCGCGTCCACCGGGTCGCCCGGGGAGAAGTAGGCGCCCAGCGTCGTACCGGCCAGGGCGCGCATCTCGCGGGCCAGGTGCGCCTGGTCGGTGCAGCCCGCCGCGCAGGCGGCCTCGGCGTACGGGAGTCCGGTGCGGATGAGGGCCAGGGCGCGCTGGAGGCGGAGGATCCGGGCCAGGGTCTTGGGGCCGTAACCGAAGGCGGCCAGGGAGAGGCGGTGGAGGCGGCGGGCACCGAGCCCGGTCTCCGCCGCCGTGGCCGTGACGCTCCCGCCGCGGCGCAGGGCCTCGGCGACGGCGACCGTACGCGGGTCGGGCGGCCCGGTCTCGGCGATCCGGTCCAGCGCGAACCGCTCCAGGGCCGCCGCGGGGTCGGCGGCCTCGTCGAGCCGCTCGGTGAGCCGGCGTACGGCTGCCGCCGGCCAGAGGTCCGCCAGCTCGGCCCGGTGGTCGCGCAGTTCGTGCGCCGGTACGCCGAGGAGGACGGGCGCGGTGCCGGGGGCGAAGCGGATCGCGGCGCAGGAGCCCCGGTCGCCCGGGGCGACCTGGAAGGCGTGGGTGTCCGGTCCGGCCACGACGAGGCGCCCGCCGGTCCGGATCAGGTCCATGCAGCCGTCGGGCAGCACGGAACGGGGCTCGCGCGGCGGACGGTCGGAGGCGTCCCAGGTCCAGACGACGGCACCGGGCAGGCGGGAGGGCCGTTCCTGGTAGCGCGGGCGTTCCTCGGACATGTCTCCACGCTAGCGCGGGGTCAGGGGGGCGGCTGCGCGGACTTGTCGCGCGGGCCCTCGGCCGGGTCTCCGTGCCCGGTGCGCTCTCCACGTCCGGAGTGCTCGGCGCGTTCGGCCTGCCGGCCGCTCTCACTGCCGTCCCTGGCGTCCCTGCCGTCCTTCGGGCCCTTGGGCTCCTTGGGTTCCTTCGGCTCCTTGGGTTCCTTCTCCCACTCCCAGGTCGACTGGAGCCGTGACTTGACGTCGTCCGGCGGCAGGAAGCGCGACCAGCGTTCCGGGAACTCCGAGGGCATGTACGCCGGTCCGTCGTCCTCGTCCTCCTCGTCGTCCGCCCCGCCGTGCGCGGCCGGGCGGGTGCGGGCGACGAACTCGGCGGCCTGGACGGCCCGGGCGCGCTCGGTGGCCTCGCGGGCGGCGGCGGTGGCGAGCGAGGGCCACACCCGGTCGATGGCCGCGTTGACCGCCGCGCCGACGAGGACGGCGAAGGCGGAGATCCCGATCCAGAGCAGGACGGCGATCGGTGCCGCCAGGGAGCCGTAGATCGTGGGGCCTTCGACCGTGCTGGTGAGGTAGATCCGGAGCAGGAAGCTGCCCAGCACCCACATCCCGAGCGCCACCAGCGCCCCGGGGACGTCCTCGATCCACGGCGAACGCACCGGGACGGAGACGTGGTAGAGCGTGGTGAGGAACGCGATGGTCAGCAGTATCACCACCGGCCAGTACAGGACGGCGACGACCTCGGTTCCGCCGGGGACCCATTCGACCACCCGGTCCGGGCCGACGACGAGCAGCGGCAGCACCACCGCGCCCAGCAGCAGGGCGACGACGTACAGCAGGAAGGCGAGCAGCCGGGTCTTGACGATGCCCCGGTGGCCGTCGAGGCCGTACATGACGGTGATGGTGTCGATGAAGACGTTCACCGCGCGGGAGCCGGACCACAGGGCGATGGCGAAGCCGAGGGAGATGACGTCGGGGCGGGCCCCGGTGGTGACGTCGGCGAGCAGCGGTTTGGCGAACTCGTTGACCCCGCGCTCGGAGAGCACGGCCTCCGAGGCGGAGAGGATGTTGCGCTCGATGGAGGCGACCGTCTCCGTGGTCGTCCACTCGTCGACGTAACCGAGCAGTCCGATCAGGCCGAGCAGCAGCGGGGGCAGGGAGAGCAGGGTGAAGAACGCCGCCTCGGCCGCGAGCCCCAGGATCCGGTACTCGATGCACGAGTTGACGGTGTCCTTGAGCAACTGCCACGCCATCCGGCGCTTCGAGACGTTGCGGTAGAGCACTCGGGCCCGGTGGAGCCGGCCCGGTGGCCGCTCGGGTGTTTCATTTGCTGCCTGCACCTCCTTACCGTATCGGCATGGCAGCCACCACCCACACAGTGACCAATCAGGTTCCGCCGCTGGTCGGCTATGACGTCTTCGCCGCCGACCGGGCCCTCTCCGAGGCCGTCGAGCGGCACATCGAGCCGGGCGTCCTGCCCGTGGCGCGGGAGGAACTCGGGGAGCTCGGACGGTCCGCGGGCTCCGCGCAGGCCCAGGCGTGGGGTGCGCAGGCGAACGAGCACCCGCCCGTTCTGCGCACCCATGACCGTTATGGAAACCGGATCGACGAAGTGGAGTTCCACCCGGCCTGGCACCGGCTCCTGGGGCACGCGGTCGCCGCCGGGCTGACCGACGCCTGGGGCCGTCCGGCCGGTCATGTCCGGCGCGCGGCCGGGTTCCTGGTGTGGACGCAGGCCGAGGCCGGGCACGGCTGCCCGCTCTCGATGACGCACGCGGCGGTGCCGGCGCTGCGGACCGACCCGGTGCTGGCGGCCGAGTGGGAGCCCCGGCTGACCTCGTACGTCTACGAGGAGGGGCTGCGGCCCGCCTCGGATAAGGCCGGGGTGCTCTTCGGGATGGGCATGACGGAGAAGCAGGGCGGCACCGACGTGCGGTCCAACACGACCCGGGCGGAGCCGCTGGCCGGGGACGGGGAGTATCTGCTCACCGGGCACAAGTGGTTCTGTTCGGCGCCGATGTCGGACGGGTTCCTGGTGCTGGCGCAGGCTCCGGGCGGGCTGAGCTGCTTCCTGGTGCCGCGCGTGCTGCCCGACGGTTCGCGGAACGTGTTCGCGATCCAGCGGCTCAAGGACAAGCTGGGCAACAGGTCGAACGCCTCCGCCGAGGTGGAGCTCGACGGGACCTGGGCCCGCCGGGTCGGCGAGGAGGGGCGCGGGGTGCGCACCATCATCGAGATGGTGGCGGCCACCCGGCTGGACTGCGTGGTGGGTTCGGCGGCGCTGATGCGGCAGGCGGTGGCACAGGCGATCCACCACGCCACGTACCGCTCCGCGTTCGGCGGGCTGCTGATCGACAAGCCGCTGATGCGCAACGTGCTGGCCGATCTGGCGCTGGAGTCGGAGGCGGCGACCGTCCTGGCGATGCGGCTGGCGGCGGCGTACGACACCGACACCGAGGAGGAGCGGGCGTTCCTGCGGATCGCGGTGCCCGCCGCGAAGTACTGGGTCACCAAGCGGTGCACTCCGGTCGTGGGCGAGGCGCTGGAGTGCCTGGGCGGCAACGGGTACGTGGAGGAGTCGGGGATGCCCCGGCTGCTGCGCGAGGCACCGCTCAACTCGATCTGGGAGGGGTCGGGGAACGTCCAGGCGCTGGACGTGCTGCGGGCGCTCCAGCGGGAGCCGCAGGCGCTGGACGCTTTCCTGCGGGAGGTCGGCAGGGCGCGCGGGGCCGACCACCGGCTGGACGCGGCGATCAAGGACCTGCTGACCGAGCTGGCGGACCTGGAGGGGATCGAGGCGCGGGCCCGGCGGCTGGTGGAGTGGATGGCGCTGGTGCTCCAGGGGTCGCTGCTGGTGCGGTGGGCGCCGCCGGAGGTGTCCGACGCGTTCTGCGCGTCGCGGCTGGGAGGGGACTGGGGCGCCGCGTTCGGGACGCTGCCGCACAGTCTCGATCTGGCCTCGGTGGTGGCCCGGGCCCGGCCGGTGGCCGATTAGGCGGTGAGCGACGGAGGGTGGTGCTGCGCCGACACGGCACCACCCTCCATGCTTGAACCGCGCCGCTCGCCGGGCACGGGCCCGGCGTACGGCACGCTGCCACTCTCGTACGTTCTGGTGCGGCATCGCCAGAGTTGCAAAGGGTTGCAACCATTGTGTGGACTGCGCAGCGGCCCCGTCGGGGCAGCGGCAGGATGGGGCCGGAGAGCGTGGAGTGCTGGGCGGGGAACGGGTGGGGGCGATGGGTCAGAAGGGTTCTGCCGGAGTGGTGCGGGTGATCGGCCAGGAGGCGGACCGCGCGGTCCGGCTCCTCCACCGGGCCAGGGAGGCCCGGCTGGCGGGCGAGCGGGCCGCCGTCGCACCGCGGGCGGAGATCGACGCCTCCTGGGACCGGGTGGCGCGCAGCGGCATCGACCCCGGGCAGTCGCCGGAGAGCGAGCTGCTGCGGGCGGAGGAGATCGAGCACCGGCGGCACAGCACGGTGCTCGGTGAGGTGATGCCGGTGCTGCGGGCGGGGCTCGCCTCCATCGCGGACGCCGCGCAGCAGATCATGGTGGTGACCGACGCGGAGGGCCGGGTGCTGTGGCGCCAGGGCAACAGCGCGGTGATGCACCGGGCCCATGACATCTGCCTGGAGGAGGGGGCGGCCTGGGCGGAGGCGGCGACGGGGACGAACGCCATCGGTACGGCGCTGGCCGCCCGGGCGCCGATCCAGGTCCACTCGGCCGAGCATTTCATCCGGGCCCTGCACAACTGGACGTGCGCGGCGGCCCCGGTCCGCGATCCGCGCGACGGGCGGCTGGTGGGCATCGTCGACATCAGCGGTCCGGCCACCACCTTCCACCCGGCGACCCTGGCCCTGGTGGACTCGGTGGCGCGGCTCGCGGAGGCCGAGATCCGCACCCGCCACCTGGGGGCGATCGAGCGGCTGCGGGCGGTGGCGGCGCCGATCCTGTGCCGGCTGGAGGGCCGGGCGCTGGCGGTGGACTCACACGGGTGGCTGGCGGCGGTGACGGGGATGCCGCCGGTGGACCGGCTGCCGCTGCCGAAGTCGCTGCGGCCGGGCCGGGTGTGGCTGCCCTCGCTCGGCATGTGCCGGGTGGAGCCGCTGCCGGGGGGCTGGCTGGTGCAGGTGGCGGACGGTGCGGCCGAGGGGGCGCCGCGGCGGGTGGTGCTGGACCTGAGCAGGCCGCGGGCGCTGGCCGTGCATCTGGTGGGGCCGCTGGGAACCTCGACGCAGCGGCTCTCGCCGCGCCACGCGGAGCTGCTGTACGCGCTGGCGGTGCACCGGGAGGGGCGTACGGCCTCCGAGCTGGCGCGGGACATCTTCGGGGACGGCACCCGGACGGTGACGGTACGGGCCGAGGTCTCCCGGCTCCGGCGCCATCTGGCGGAGGTGCTGGCCCACCGCCCGTACCGCTTCGGGGACGGGGTGGAGGTGGAGGTGGTCCACCCGGAGCACCCGGCCGACCTGTTACCCCGCTCGAAGGCACCGGTGGTGACGGGGGCGCGGCGGGGGCCGGCCCCCTGCTGACCTGGGGGGCGCTGTGCGCGCGGGGGCGGCGGCATGGTTTTCTGGCCGCCATGAGCAACCCCGCGCAGCCTCCCGCGTCCGGCACCGTGACCACCATCGAGGTCACCGTCTGGTCGCTGGAGCAGACCTCGCCCGACGATCTGCGGCCCGCCGCCGTACCGGAGGGTGATCTGCGGATCGTCCGGTCCGAGGTGCCGCTGCCGGAGTTCAACCGGTTCCTCTACACCGCCGTGGGCGGCGACATCCGCTGGACCGACCGGCTGGGGATGACGTACGGGCAGTGGCGCGAGGAGCTGGAGCGGCCCGGGGCCGAGACCTGGGTGGCGTACGCGAACGGGACCCCGGCCGGCTACGTCCAGCTGGACCCGCAGGACGACGGCGCGGTCGAGATCCTGTACTTCGGGCTGATCCCGGCCTTCCGGGGGCGGCGGATCGGCGGTCACCTCCTCTCGTACGGGGTGGCACGCGCCTGGGACCTGGCGGAGCGCTGGCCGGACCGGCCCGCGACGGAGCGGGTCTGGCTGCACACCTGCTCGAAGGACGGTCCCTACGCGATGGACAACTACCTGCGCCGGGGCTTCCGGCTCTTCGACACGAAGACCGAGGTGGAGCCGGAGGTGGCGACCCCCGGGCCGTGGCCGGGGGCGTACGGCGCCTGAGCCCGCCGCGGAGCCGCTGCCGGGGCCGCCACGGGGCCGTCAGCGGCTCCACCCGGGGGCGTTTTGTCCTCATTGCCGCCGACGTGACATGTGACCTGCGCCATACCGTCTCACCCTACGGGACCATCTCGTCCACATATTGGATAGTGGTGGACTGGCCCGAGATCCGCGTGACACGCTTCCGTCATGTCTGGAACTGGAATTGCCTTGGTGAGTCGACGCCACGTCGACCTCTGCCGCATGTCCAGCGCCATCTGTCCGGCGGGCTGAGAGTCCCAGCACCGCCGCACTCCTCTTACCTCTGACACTGCCCCGCGCACCGCCGCGCCTCCGCGCGAGTGTGCCGCTCAGAGCCGCCCTCCTGCAGTCCCGAAGGACGTACCTGTCATGGCCGCTACCCCGGAACAGCCTGCGACCACCACGCCCCGCCGCAAGGCCGGACGCCACCGTGGCGAGGGTCAGTGGGCCGTGGGCCACCACACCCCCCTCAACGGGAACGAGCAGTTCAAGAAGGACGACGACGGTCTCAACGTACGGACACGTATTGAGACGATCTACTCCAAGCGCGGCTTCGACTCCATCGACCCCAACGACCTGCGCGGACGCATGCGCTGGTGGGGGCTCTACACCCAGCGCAAGCCCGGCATCGACGGCGGCAAGACGGCGGTGCTGGAGCCGGAGGAGCTGGACGACAAGTACTTCATGCTGCGCGTGCGCATCGACGGCGGCCGGCTGACCACCCAGCAGCTGCGGGTGATCGGGGAGATCTCCCAGGAGTTCGCGCGCGGCACCGCCGACCTCACCGACCGGCAGAACGTGCAGTACCACTGGATCCGGATCGAGGACGTGCCGGAGATCTGGCGGCGGCTGGAGGAGGTCGGCCTCTCCACCACCGAGGCCTGCGGTGACACGCCCCGCGTGATCCTCGGCTCCCCGGTCGCGGGCATCGCGGAGAACGAGATCATCGACGGCACCCCCGCCATCGACGAGATCCAGCGCCGGTTCATCGGCAACCCCGACTTCTCCAACCTGCCCCGCAAGTTCAAGTCGGCGGTCTCCGGCTCCCCGCACCTGGACGTGGCGCACGAGATCAACGACATCGCCTTCGTCGGCGTGAACCACCCCGAGCACGGCCCCGGCTTCGACCTCTGGGTCGGCGGCGGACTCTCCACCAACCCCAAGCTCGGGGTGCGGCTCGGCGCCTGGGTGCCGCTCGACGAGGTGCCCGACGTCTACGGCGGGGTCATCGGGATCTTCCGCGACTACGGCTACCGGCGGCTGCGCACCCGTGCCCGGCTGAAGTTCCTGGTCGCGGACTGGGGCGCGGAGAAGTTCCGCCAGGTCCTGGAGGACGAGTACCTGAAGCGGAAGCTGGTCGACGGGCCCGCGCCCGAGCAGCCCGCCCAGACCTGGCGCGACCACCTCGGGGTGCACCGGCAGAAGGACGGCCGCTTCTACGTCGGCTTCGCCGCGCGGGTGGGCCGGGTCGACGGCGCCACGCTCACCAAGATCGCCGAGGTGGCCGAGGGGCACGGCTCCGGCCGGGTGCGGACCACGGCCGAGCAGAAGATGATCGTGCTGGACGTGGCCGAGGACCAGGTGGACTCCCTGGTCTCGGCGCTGGAGGCGCTCGACCTCAAGGTCACGCCCTCCCCGTTCCGGCGCGGCACGATGGCCTGCACCGGCATCGAGTTCTGCAAGCTGGCGATCGTCGAGACGAAGGCGCGCGGTGCCTCGCTCATCGACGAACTGGAGCGCCGCATCCCGGAGTTCGACCACCCGATCACCATCAACATCAACGGCTGCCCGAACGCCTGCGCCCGGATCCAGGTCGCGGACATCGGTCTCAAGGGCCAGCTGATGCTGGACGGCGAGGGCAACCAGGTGGAGGGCTACCAGGTGCACCTCGGCGGGGCGCTCGGGCTCGACGCCGGGTTCGGCCGCAAGGTCCGCGGTCTGAAGGTCACGTCGGCCGAACTGCCGGACTACGTCGAGCGGGTGCTCGGCAGGTTCCAGGAGGAGCGCGAGGAGGGCGAGCGCTTCGCCACCTGGGCGGCGCGCGCCAGTGCGGAGTCGCTGTCATGAGCGAGCGAGCCGCCCCGTTCCACTGCCCGTACTGCGGCGACGAGGACCTGCGCCCCAACGAGACGGGCCACGGCGCCTGGGAATGTGCCTCCTGCAACCGTGCGTTCCAGCTGAAGTTCCTGGGCCTGCTGGCCCGGGGCGTCCAGCGCAACGACGGTGAAGGGGACCGGACATGACGGACACTCTGATCAGCGGCGAGCTGACCGACCGCGAACTCCGGGAGCTGGCCGAGCGGGCGGGCCGGGAGCTGGAGGACGCCTCCGCCACCGAGATCCTGAAGTGGGCCACCGACACCTTCGGACCGCGCTTCTGCGTCACCTCCTCCATGGAGGACGCCGTGGTCGCGCACCTGGCCTCACGAGTGCTGCCGGGCGTGGACGTGGTCTTCCTGGACACCGGCTACCACTTCCCGGAGACCATCGGCACCCGGGACGCGGTGGACGCGGTGATGGACGTCAACGTCATCACGATCACCCCCCGGCAGACGGTGGCCGAGCAGGACGCGGAGTACGGCGAGAAGCTGCACGACCGCGACCCGGACCTGTGCTGCGCGCTGCGCAAGGTCAAGCCGCTGGAGGACGGCCTGACCGCGTACGCGGCATGGGCCACGGGGCTGCGCCGCGACGAGTCCCCCACCCGGGCGAACACCCCGGTCGTGGGCTGGGACGCCAAGCGCCGCAAGGTGAAGGTCTCCCCCATCGCCCGCTGGACCCAGGACGACGTGGACGCGTACGTCCTGGAGCACGGGGTGCTCACCAACCCGCTGCTGATGGACGGCTACGCCTCCGTCGGCTGCGCGCCCTGCACCCGCCGGGTGCTGGAGGGCGAGGACGCACGGGCCGGCCGCTGGGCCGGCCGGGGCAAGACCGAATGCGGGCTGCACGGCTGATGACGACTGATCAGGAGAGTTCGATGAGCGTGACGGAGACGGGAGCCACGATCTGGCTGACCGGTCTGCCGAGCGCGGGCAAGACCACCATCGCGTACGAGCTGGCCGCCCGGCTCCGTACCGAGGGCCACAAGGTGGAGGTGCTCGACGGCGACGAGATCCGCGAGTTCCTCTCCGCGGGGCTCGGCTTCTCCCGCGAGGACCGGCACACCAACGTGGCCCGGATCGGCTTCGTCGCCGAACTCCTCGCCGCCAACGGTGTGAAGGTGCTCGTCCCCGTCATCGCCCCGTTCGCCGACAGCCGCGAGGCCGTCCGCAAGCGGCACGCCGCCGAGTCCACCACCTATCTGGAGGTGCACGTCGCGACGCCCGTCGAGGTGTGCTCCGTACGCGATGTGAAGGGGCTGTACGCCAAGCAGGCGGCCGGCGAGATCAGCGGTCTCACCGGGGTCGACGACCCCTACGAGGCGCCCGAATCGCCCGACCTGCGGATCGAGTCGCACCAGCAGACCGTGCAGGAGTCAGCGGCGGCGCTCCACGCGCTGCTCACCGAGAGGGGCCTGGCGTGAGTGCCGTCACCACCACCGTGTCCGAGGACACCGCGAACCCGTACGCGCTCAGCCACCTGGACTCCCTGGAGTCGGAGGCGGTCCACATCTTCCGTGAGGTGGCGGGGGAGTTCGAGCGGCCGGTGATCCTGTTCTCCGGCGGCAAGGACTCCATCGTGATGCTGCACCTGGCGCTCAAGGCGTTCGCGCCCGCGCCGGTGCCGTTCTCGCTGCTGCACGTGGACACCGGGCACAACTTCCCGGAGGTCCTGGAGTACCGCGACCGCACGGTCGAGAAGCACGGGCTGCGGCTGCACGTGGCCTCGGTGCAGGAGTACATCGACGCCGGGAAGCTCCGCGAGCGCCCCGACGGCACCCGCAACCCGCTCCAGACCGTGCCGCTGACCGAGGCGATCCAGCAGCACCGCTTCGACGCGGTCTTCGGCGGCGGGCGGCGCGACGAGGAGAAGGCCCGGGCCAAGGAGCGGGTCTTCTCGCTGCGCGACGAGTTCTCCCAGTGGGACCCGCGCCGCCAGCGCCCCGAGCTGTGGCAGCTGTACAACGGGCGGCACGCCCCCGGAGAGCACGTGCGGGTCTTCCCGATCTCCAACTGGACCGAGCTGGACGTCTGGCAGTACATCGAGCGCGAGGGGATCGAGCTGCCGGAGATCTACTTCGCCCACGAGCGCGAGGTCTTCTCCCGCAACGGCATGTGGCTGACGGCCGGCGGCTGGGGCGGCCCCAAGGAGCACGAGCCCGTCCAGACCCGCCAGGTGCGCTACCGCACGGTCGGGGACATGTCCTGCACCGGGGCCGTCGACTCCGACGCCACCACGCTGGACGCCGTGATCACCGAGATCGCCGCCTCCCGGCTCACCGAGCGGGGCGCGACCCGCGCCGACGACAAGATGTCCGAGGCCGCGATGGAAGACCGCAAGCGCGAGGGGTACTTCTAACCATGACCACACCCATCCTCTCGGCCGAGCAGCTGTCGGCCACCACCCTGCTGCGCTTCGCCACCGCCGGGTCCGTCGACGACGGCAAGTCCACCCTCGTGGGCCGGCTGCTGCACGACTCCAAGTCGGTCCTCACCGACCAGCTGGAGGCCGTCGAGCAGGTCTCGCTGAGCCGCGGCCAGGAGGCGCCGGACCTGGCGCTGCTCACCGACGGGCTGCGGGCCGAGCGCGAGCAGGGCATCACCATCGATGTCGCCTACCGCTACTTCGCCACCGCCCGGCGCCGCTTCATCCTCGCGGACACCCCGGGCCATGTGCAGTACACCCGCAACATGGTCACCGGCGCCTCCACCGCCGAGCTGGCCGTGGTCCTGGTCGACGCCCGCAACGGGGTCGTCGAGCAGACCCGCCGCCACGCCGCCGTCGCCGCCCTGCTGCGCGTCCCGCACGTGGTGCTGGCCGTCAACAAGATGGACCTGGTCGACTACGCGGAGCCCGTGTTCGCCGCCATAGCCGAGGAGTTCACCGCGTACGCCGCCTCCCTCGGCGTCCCGGAGATCACCGCCGTCCCGATCTCGGCGCTGGCCGGGGACAACGTGGTGGAGCCCTCCGCGCACATGGACTGGTACGGCGGGCCGACCGTCCTGGAGCACCTGGAGACGGTCCCGGTGAGCCACGACCTCACCGCCTGCCACGCGCGCTTCCCCGTGCAGTACGTGATCCGGCCGCAGACCGCCGAGCACCCGGACTACCGGGGGTACGCGGGTCAGATCGCGGCCGGGGTCTTCCGGGTCGGCGAGGCCGTCTCCGTACTCCCCTCGGGGCGTACGACGACGATCACCGGCATCGACGCGCTCGGCGAGAGCGTGGACATCGCCTGGGCGCCGCAGTCGGTGACGCTCCGGCTGGCCGACGACATCGACATCTCGCGCGGCGACCTGATCGCCCCGGCCGCCGACGTGCCGCCGGTGACGAGGGACGTCGAGGCGACCGTCTGCCACGTGGCCGACCAGCCGCTCTCGGTGGGCCAGCGGGTGCTGCTGAAGCACACCACCCGCACGGTCAAGGCGATCGTCAAGGACATCCCCTCCCGGCTGACCCTGGACGACCTCTCCCAGCACCCGGCCCCCGGGCAGCTGGTCGCCAACGACATCGGGCGGGTCGTCGTGCGGACCGCCGAGCCGCTCGCGCTGGACACGTACGCCGACTCCCGGCGCACCGGCTCGTTCCTGCTGATCGACCCGGCGGACGGGACGACGCTCAGCGCCGGCATGGCGGGCACCGCGTTCGCCGCGGCCACGGAGCCGGTCGTGGCCGACGACGACGCCGAGTGGGACTTCTGATGAGCGACGACTTCTTCTCCACCTTCGCGAAGGAGGGCGGCCGGGTGGGCAGCGGCGCCCTCGGCAGCGGCCAGGGAGGCGTGGGGCGATGTGCGTGATGACGTACGCGCACCGCTCGCGCGCCCTGAACCCCCCGCATCCGTACCGCCGAAGACCTGCCGATCTCCCGGCCGCGCCCCCCTGACCAGCAGCGGGACGCGAGTACCGGGCCAACGAGAGGAAAGCCTCCCGTGCCTGCCCCCCGTTCCACCGTTCGCCGCTCCATAGCCGCCGTCGCGGTCCTGCCGCTGCTCGCCGTGGCCGCCACCGCCTGCGGCTACGGTTCCGAAAGCACCGACGACGGCGCGAAGAAGGCGGACGTCTCCAGCGGCGGGAAGAAGCTCTCCGCCGACACCGTGAAGATCGGCTACTTCCCGAACCTCACGCACGCCACCGCCCTGGTCGGTATCCAGGAAGGCACCATCCAGAAGGAACTGGGCGGCACCAAGGTCGAGTCCACCACCTTCAACGCGGGCCCGTCCGAGATCGAGGCGCTGAACGCCGGATCGATCGACATCGGCTTCATCGGCCCCTCCCCCGCCATCAACGCCTACGTCAAGTCCCAGGGCAAGGGCCTGCGGATCGTGGCGGGTGCGGCCTCCGGCGGGGTGAAGCTGGTGGTCAACCCGGACAAGATCAAGACGCTGGACGACCTCAAGGGCAAGCGGATCGCGACCCCGCAGATCGGCAACACCCAGGACGTGGCCTTCCTCAACTGGATCTCCGAGAAGGGGTGGAAGGTCGACCCGCAGAGCGGCAAGGGCGACGTCTCGGTGATCCGCTCGGACAACAAGGTGACGCCGGACGCCTACAAGTCCGGTTCGCTGGACGGGGCGTGGGTCCCCGAGCCGACCGCGTCCAAGCTGGTCTCCGAGGGCGCGAAGGTGCTGCTCGACGAGAAGGACCTGTGGCCGGACAAGAAGTTCGTGATCACGCACATCATCGTGTCGCAGAAGTTCCTCGACCAGCACCCCGACGTCGTCGAGGCCGTGATCAAGGGTTCGGTCTCCACCAACAAGTGGATCAACGACAACCCGGAGGAGGCCAAGGCCTCCGCCAACAAGGCGCTGGAGAAGCTGAGCGGCAAGCCGCTGCCCCAGGACATCCTCGACCCGGCGTGGGAGTCCATCGAGATCCTCAACGACCCCCTGGCCACCACGCTCAAGACGCAGTCGGAGTTCTCGGTGAAGGCCGGTCTGCTGAAGGACCCCCAGCTGGAGGGCATCTACGACCTGGGCCCGCTGAACAGGATCCTCAAGGCCGAGGGCCAGCCCGAGGTCGCCGACGCCGGTCTCGGCGTCAAGTAACCCACCCGAACCGGACCCAGGATTCCCAGGAGGTGACGACCATGGCGACCACCACCCTCACCAAGGCCGAGGACCGTACGACGGTCGAGCACGCCGCCCGTCTCTCGCATGTCTCGAAGTCCTTCGCCGGACCCACGGGGCAGCAGCTCGTGCTGGACGACATCTCGCTCGATGTCGCTCCGGGTGAGTTCGTCACCCTCCTGGGAGCCTCCGGGTGCGGCAAGTCGACGCTGCTCAATCTGGTGGCCGGACTCGACCGCCCGTCCGCGGGGTCCATCGAGACCCCCGGCGGGCGGCCGGCCCTGATGTTCCAGGAGCACGCGCTCTTCCCGTGGCTCACCGCGGGCAAGAACATCGAACTGGCCCTGCGGCTGCGCGGGGTGCCCAAGTCGGAGCGGCGCACCGAGGCCGAGCGGCTGCTCGAACTCGTCCGGCTCGGCGGCGCGTACGGCAAGCGGGTGCACGAACTCTCCGGCGGTATGCGGCAGCGGGTGGCGATGGCCCGCGCGCTCGCCCAGGACAGCCAACTGCTGCTGATGGACGAGCCGTTCGCGGCCCTGGACGCCATCACCCGCGATGTGCTGCACGACGAGCTGACCCGGATCTGGCGCGAGACGAACGCCTCGGTCCTCTTCGTCACGCACAACGTGCGCGAGGCTGTGCGGCTCGCGCAGCGGGTCGTCCTGCTCTCGTCCCGGCCGGGCCGGATCGCCCGGGAGTGGACGGTCGACATCGAGCAGCCGCGCCGCATCGAGGACACCGCCGTGGCGGAGCTGTCCGTCGAGATCACCGAAGAACTGCGTGGGGAGATCCGCCGACATGGCCAGCACTGACATCACGTCCGACCGGAAGCGGCCGGGCGGGCCGGCCTCCCCCGCCGACGCCAGGCCCGACGACATCGCCGGTCTGGAGGCCGGTCTCGACGCCCTGGACGCGGTGCAGATCCGCCGCACCCCGGTCCGCGAGGTCCTGAGGGCCAAGGTGCTGCCGCCCGTCGTGGCGGTGGCGCTGGTGCTGATCGTCTGGGAGCTGCTGGTCCGGGCCGAGGTCACCGAGGTCTACAAACTGCCGCCGCCCTCCGCGGTCTGGGACAGCGCGGTCGACATGTGGCTGAAGGGCACGCTCCTGGAGGTCGTCTGGACCAGCGTCTCGCGCGGTCTGCTCGGCTTCCTCCTGGCGGTGGCCATCGGTACGCCGCTGGGGCTGCTGGTCGCCCGGGTGAAGCTGGTCCGGGCGGCGATCGGGCCGATCCTCTCCGGGCTCCAGTCGCTGCCGTCGGTCGCGTGGGTGGCCCCGGCGGTCATCTGGCTCGGGCTGAACGACAGCATGATGTTCGCGGTGATCCTGCTGGGCGCGGTGCCCTCGATCGCCAACGGACTGGTCTCGGGCGTGGACCAGGTGCCGCCGCTGTTCCTGCGGGCGGGCCGTACGCTGGGGGCCACCGGCATCCGGGGCACCTGGCACATCGTGCTGCCGGCCGCACTGCCCGGCTATCTGGCGGGCCTCAAGCAGGGGTGGGCGTTCTCCTGGCGCTCGCTGATGGCCGCCGAGATCATCGCCTCCTCCCCGGAACTCGGTCTGGGGCTCGGGCAGTTGCTGGAGAACGGCCGCAGCAACTTCGACATGCCCGGGGTCTTCCTCTCGATCCTGCTCATCCTGTTCGTCGGCATCGCGATCGACCTGCTGATCTTCAGTCCGCTGGAGCGGTGGGTGCTGCGCAGCCGCGGCCTCCTCGTCAAGAACTGAGTCCCGCCATGACCCACCCCGTCCTCCTCGTCATCGCCCACGGCAGCCGCGATCCGCGGCACGCCGCGACCGTGCACGCGCTCACCGAGCGGGTGCGGGCGCAGCGACCGGGGCTGCGCGTCGAGACCGGGTTCCTGGAGTTCAACGCCCCTTCCGTGCCCCGGGTCCTGGAGCGCCTGGCCGCGGAGGGGGCGGACGAGGTCATCGCCCTGCCCCTCCTCCTCACCCGGGCGTTCCACGCCAAGAGCGACATCCCCTCGGTCCTGCGCGAGGCCCGCGCCCGGCTGCCCCGCCTGCACATCCGCCAGGCCGACGTCCTCGGCCCGTCCCCGCTGCTCAACGCCACGCTGGGCCGGCGGCTGCGGGAGGCCGGGGTCCGCCCCGGCGACCTCCCCCGGACCGGGCTCGTCCTGGCCTCGGCGGGATCCACAGACCCGGAGGCGATCGCAGTGATCGCTGAAATCGCGCGGGAGCTGCGGCACACCGGTTGGTGCGCCGTGCGGCCTGCGTTCGCCTCCGCCGCTCTCCCCCGTACCGAGGAAGCGGTACGGGCCCTGCGCGCCGAGGGGGTCGACCGGGTGGCGGTGGCCCCGTACGTCATCGCCCCCGGCCGCCTCCCGGACCGCATCGCGGCGGGCGCGGAGGCCGCCGGAGCCGACGTACTGGCCGATGTCCTGGGCCCGGCCCCCGAGCTGGCGCGCCTGCTGCTGGACCGGTACGACGGGGCACGGGTGCCGGTGGGGGCCTCGCTGTCGGCGTGAGGCAGCCGCTGCCCCGCGGCCGTCAGTCGAAGGAGAGGCCTCCGGTGCGGCTGCGCTTCAGTTCGAAGAAGCCCTGGTGGTTGGCGAGGACGCGGAAGCTGTCGAAGAGTTCGGCCGCGTTCTCGCCGCGCGGGATCGCGTTGAGGACCGGGCCGAACCAGACGGTGCCGTCGACGTGGATCGTCGGGGTGCCCACGTACGCGTCCTTCTCCGGCTCCTTGCCCGCGTCGTGGCTGCGGGCCACGTCCTCGTCGTACGCCGTCGAGTGCGCGGCCTTCGCCAGCTCGGCGGGGAGGCCCGCCTCGGCGAGGGAGGCGGCGATCACCGCGTCGAAGTCCTCCTCCTTCTGCTGGTGGATGCGGGTGCCGAAGGCGGTGTAGAGGTCCCGGAGGACCCCGTCTCCGTGGGCGGCGGCCGCGGCGACGGCGACCCGGACCGGGCCGATCGACTTGTCGACCAACTCGCGGTACCAGGGGGCCAGTTCGTTGCCCTCGTTGTGCAGGTAGAGGCTCATGGGGCGGAAGCGGAGGTCGATGTCGCGCAGCTGCTCCACCTCCAGCATCCAGCGGGAGGCGATCCAGGCGAAGGGGCAGGCGGGGTCGAAGTAGAAGTCGACGGCCGTGCGGTCGTGGGTGCTCATGACCGCGATCCTAGACAGTGCCGGGCACGGACCCCCGGGCCAATGTGATTCGGGTGTGATGGGCCACTCCGCCCGCGTTCCGCCGCACCCCGCGGGCGCGGCCGGAACCTTCCCGGTGGTCGGGGACGACCGCATCTGCCGGGCCGGCGTGGTCTCGGCGGCGGCGTACTGCCGCTCGGTCGCCGAGAGGGCGTCGGCGGGGATCCGGTCCGGGCCGTCGCCCGGGGGTCAGGGGCGACGGTCCGCCGTGGCGCGGCTGCCGGACCAGGCGCGCCAGAGCGCCGCGTACGGGCCTTCGGCGGTGCGCAGTTCGTCGTGGGTGCCGCTCTCGACGACCCGGCCGGCCTCCAGGACCACGATCCGGTCGGCGGCGACGGCCTGGGTGAGGCGGTGGGCGACGATCAGGGCGGTGCGGCCGGCGAGCGCGGCCCCGGCGGAGCGCTCCAGGGCGCGGGCGCCCGCGCTGCCCGCCTCGGCGGTGGCCTCGTCGAGGACGGCGACCGGGGGGTCGGCCAGGACGAGCCGGGCGAGGGCGAGTTGCTGGGCGCGGGCCGGGTCGGGACGGTGACCGCCCTCTCCCACGACGGTGCCGAGCCCCTCGGGCAGGGCCTCGGCCCACTCCAGGGCGTGCACGGTGGCGAGGGCGGTGCGGAGGTCGGCGTCGGTGGCGTCGGGGCGGGCGAGGCGGAGGTCCTCGGCGAGGGTGCCCGTGAAGACGTGGACCTCCTGGGTGACGAGGACGACGGAGGGGCCCGCCGTGTCCTTCGCGGCCACGGAGACCGAGCCGCCGGTGGGTTGCTGGACGCCCGCGACGATGCGGGCCAGGGTGGACTTCCCGGCGCCGCTCGTGCCGACGAGGGCCACGTGTTCGCCCGCACGGAGGGTGAGCGACACCTCGTCCAGGACCGTGCGGCCGGGACCGTAGGCATGGCTCACGGCGTCGGCGGTGACGGCGGCGCCGGGCTCGGACCGCTGCCCCGGCAGCCGTACCGCGTTCTCCTCCAGATCGGTCACCCCGACCAGCCGCGCCAGCCCGGCCGCCGCTGACTGGGCCTCGTCGAGCAGGACCAGGGCCGCGTTGACGGGCCCGAAGAGGCTGTGGAAGTAGAGGGCGGCGGCGGTCGCCGTGCCGATGGAGACGGACCCGTCGCGGACCAGGAGGAACCCGGTGACCAGGACGGCCGCCAGCCCCACGTACTCCGCGATGTGCAGCCGGGCGTAGAAGCCGAGCACCAGGTGGACGCTGCGCATGGTCAGCTCGACGGCCCTGCGCGAGGCCCGGGCGCTCTTCTCGGTGTGCCGCTCCTCCAGGCGGTGGCCGCGTACGGTCACCGCTCCCCCGATGGTCTCCAGGAGCTGTTGCTGCTGGGCCCCGTTGGCGACCCGCTGGTCGGCGTAGACGGTGGTGGCCCGGCGGACGTACCACCGGGCGGTGAGCGCCTGGACGGGTACGGCGAGGAGCGCCGCGAGCAGGAACCGTACGTCCAGCAGGGCCATCGCCCCGAGCGTCAGCACGATCGCGAGGACCGAGCGCGCCATCTCGGGCAGGGCCGAGCGGACGGCCTCCGCGACCCGGGCGACGTCGCCGGTGACCCGGGCGGTGAGGTCGCCGGACCCGGCGCGCTCCAGCCGGTCGGCGGGGAGGTGCAGGGCCCGCTCGACGAACTGTTCGCGCAGCCGGGCGAGTACGGTCTCGCCGAGCCGGGCGACCTGGGTCAGCCCGTACGTGGTCGTGGCGCCCTGGACGACGGCGACCGCCAGCAGGAGGACGACGGGGAGGGTCAGCGCGTCGGCGGGGCGGCCGTCGGCCACGATGTCGACGATGCGGCCGAGCAGCGGCTGGACCAGGAGCCCCACGGCCGTCGCACCGACGAGCACGCCGAGGCCCAGGAACGCCCGGCCCCGGTCCGGACGGATCAGGGCGCGCAGGGCGGCCCGGGTGCGGGCACCGGTGGCGACGGGCAGCAGGTCGGCGCGGTCGTCGGCCGTGCCCGGTGGAGTGCTGGTCATGTGAGCACCGCCGAGCGGTAGACGGGATGGTCGCGTACGAGGTCCTCGTGCGGGGCCTCGGCGGTGACGGTGCCGCCGTCGATGAGGACGACCCGGTCGGTGGCGGCGAGGAGGGCGGGGCTGCTGGTGACGAGGACCGTGGTGCGGCCGGAACGGGCGCGGCGGATCCCGGTGGCGATCCGGGCCTCGGTGGCGGCGTCGACGGCGGTGGTCGGGTCGTGCACGACGAGGACGGTCCGGTCGGCGGCGAGCGCCCTGGCCAGGGCGACGCGCTGGCGCTGGCCGCCGGAGAGGGTGCTGCCGCGCTCGCCGATCCGCCCGGCGGTGCCGCCGGGCAGGGTGGCGGCGACCTCGTCGACGGCGGCGGCCTCCATGGCGGGGTGCGGGTCGGCTCCGGCGGGGGCGGCGGCCGTGACGTTGTCGAGGAGGGTGCCGTCGAAGAGCCGGGCGTCGTGCTCGGCCACCAGGAGCGTGGCGCGCAGGGCGGCGGGCGCGAGTTCGGTGAAGGGGGTGCCGTCGAGTTCGACGCGCCCCCGGTCGGGGTCGCAGCGGCGGGCGAGGCAGCGGAGCAGGGTGGCCGCGTCGGCGGTGTCGGTGACGACGATGCCGAGGTGCTCGCCGGCCCGGACGGTGAGATCGATCCCGTCGAGCCCGCCGTGCCCGAGGCGGTGCAGGCGGAGTTCACCGGAGGGGGGAGCGCCTGCGGGGGCGGAGGTGGCGGCACCGGCAGCGACTGCCGGACCGGCAGTTCCGGTAGCGGACGCAGAGGCGGCCGGTCCGGAGGCCGAGGCGGAGGTCGCCGGTCCGACGAGCCCAGCAGCGGCCTGCCCCGCGGGCCCGGCCGCGGACACACCCGCTCCGGACGCCACCCGCGCAGCGGCACCGCCCGGAGCGGACGGTTCCGCCGTGCCGCCCGTCGTCTCGCCCGGCGCGGCCAGCACGTCCGCGATCCGGGCGGCGGACGCGCGCGCCTTGGCGAGTTCGGCGCCGACCCAGGCCAGTACGGCGATCGGGCCGGGCAGGAAGAGGGCGAGGCCGACGGCGGAGACGAGGGCACCGAGGCCGATGGAGCCGCTGAGCACCAGGCGGCCGCCGACGAGGGCGACCAGGGCGATGAAGGCCCCGGTGAGGGTGAGCATCAGTCCCGTCTGGAGGGCGGCGGCGCGGGCGGCGCGCACGTTGGCGTCGCGGGACGCCCGGCTGGTGGCCCGGTACCGGGCGACGGCGGCGTGCTCGGCCCGGAGCCCCTTGAGCACCCGGACCCCGGCGACCAGGTCGGCGGCGACCCCGGAGGCGTGGGCGGCCCGCTCCTGCTCGGCCTCGCTGCGGTGCTCCAGCGGGCGGGCGAGGCAGTGGCCGAGCGCCATCAGGACCGGGGCGCCGACCAGGACGAGGAGGCCGAGCGGTACGGAGGCCCGGAGCAGCAGGACCGCGCCCGCGACGACGCCGACGACGGCGGCGATGCCGAGGGTGAGGGCCATGTTCAGGGCCCCGACCCGCCGTGCGTCCTCGGTGGCCACGTTGACCAGGGCCCCGGGCGGCCGCCCGGCCTCGGCACCGCCGTGCGGCGCGAGGACCCGGCGTACGACGTCGAGGCGCAGGTGGTGCGCGGCCTGCTCGGCGGCGCGTTCCCCGGCCCGGGCGCCGAACCGGAAGCCGTACGAGAGCATCGCGTAGACCAGGGCGAGGACCACCAGCCACAGGGCCAGCGCTCCCCCGTCCGGCCGGACCACGGCCCGGTCGACGATGAGCCCGATGAGGACGGGGACGAGCGCCTCGCCGGTCTGATGGGCGGCGCCCAGCAGCGAACCGACGGCGACGTCCCGGCGCTGTCCTGCGACGGCGCGGCGGATGACACCGCGCCCGGACGTGTCAGCCCCCACCCACCTGCTCCTCCCAGCGTGTACCGGACCATGTACCGGACAGAGAGGAGGGGCGATTTTCAGCCATCCGTCTCCAGCCAAACGACAGCAAGGCTAACCCGGCCCCGCCCGGCGCCGGCCCCCCGCCCCCGCGGGCACGACCGCGCCCGGCCCGCGGGCACGGCCGCTCCCGGGCCCGTATGCGCGACGGCGCCAGGCCCTGCGGACGACCGCCCCGGCCGCACCGGCACGCGCGGGCTCAGAACTCCGCGAACGGATCGTCGGCGAACGGGGTCGCCTGGTGGAAGTAGAGGCGCCACCCCGCGCCCGTCAGCCGCCACAAGGAGCTGCGGTGGGAGCGGAGCCCCTTGGACTCGGTGTCGAAGGTGAGGTGCACCAGGTCCGAGCAGAGCTCCTCGCCCCGCATCCGGGAGGCGGTGAGCGGGCCGGGGCTCGGGGCGTCGTCGGCGGTGAGCGCCGCGATGATCGTCTCCCGGTTCCAGAGCCGGCCGCTGCTGCCGATCTCCCGGAACTCCGGGTGCAGCAGGGCGACGAGGAGATCCGCGGAGGCGCGCACCACCGGGTCCAGCAGGCGGAGCTCGCCTTCGATGGCCGCGGCGACGGCGGGCGAGGGCTCAGACACGGGTCATCTCCACGAGTTTCGCCACGGTGTTCCAGTTACGGGTGGTGGCGGTGAGGCCCTGTGTCTGGCGGGGGCGCGCCAGCGCCTCGGCCAGCTTGGAGCGGCCGAGCCCGTCGGGGGCGTACAGGTAGAGACAGCGGTCACCGAGCGCGAAGGCCTCGGGCAGAAACGTCTCGGCGTCGAGCGCGGCGAAACGGCCGGCGTCGACCGGGCGGTCGAAGTAGGTGACGTGGAGCTGCCTGCCCTCCAGCTCGGCGGCGGGGTAGGGACAGGCCTCGGCGACGGCGGCGAGGTAGGCGCCGCTGCGGACGACGCAGCCGACGGGGAAGCCGAACCGCTCGTGGACCGCCTGCTCCAGGGCGGCGGCCAGGGCGTCCTCGTCCTCGGTCCCGCTGCGGAAGACGGCGTTGCCGCTCTGGAGGTGGGTGGCGATGTCGGTGTGTCCCAGGCCGGCGAGGACCGTGCGCAGTTCGGGCATCGGGACCCTCTTGTGGCCGCTCACGTTGATCCCGCGCAGCAGGGCCGCGTACTTCGTCGTCATGGCGCCCCACACTAGGACGATCTTCCGCCGGGCGCGCAGCCGCCGCGCCCCGTGGGGGAGGGCGCGGCGACGGCTGTGCGTGGGGGGTGTGGCCGGACGGTGGCGGTGGGGCGCCACCGTCCGGCAGGAGTGATGCGTGGTGACTACTCGACGATCTTGAGGAGCTTGTTCGCCGTGCCCTCGGTCGCGTTGGAGATGGCGTCCGGGGTGGCTCCCTCGGTCAGCGCCGTGGCGACCGCCTCCGGGGTGGCGTCCGGGTTGCCCGCCAGGTAGACGGCGGCGGCGCCGACGACGTGCGGGGTCGCCATGGACGTACCGGAGATGGTGTTGGTGCCGGTGTCGCTGTCGTTCCAGGTCGACGTGATGTCCGAGCCCGGGGCGTAGATGTCCACGATGGAGCCGTAGTTGGAGAAGGAGGACTGCTCGTCGGCCTCCGTGGACGAGGCGACGGTGATCGCCTCGGGAACCCGGGCGGGCGAGACCTGCCCGGCGTCGCTGGACTCGTTGCCCGCGGCCACACCGAAGGTGACGCCCGCGGCTATGGCCTTCTGGACGGCCGCATCGAGGGCCGGGTCGGCGCCGCCACCGAGGCTCATGTTGGCGACGGACGGGCCGGACGCGTTGGCGGCGACCCAGTCGATGCCGGCGATGACCTGCTCGGTGGTGCCCGAGCCGTTGTCGTCCAGGACGCGGACGGCCACGATCTTGGCCTTCTTGGCGACACCGTGCGAGGCCCCGGCGATGGTGCCCGCCACGTGGGTGCCGTGCCCGTTGCCGTCGTCGGCGTCGTCGTCGTTGTCCACGGCGTCGAAGCCGGAGGTGGCGCGGCCCTCGAAGTCCTCGTGGGTGACGCGGACCCCGGTGTCGATGACGTACGCGGTGACGCCCTCACCCGCGGTGTCGGGGTAGTTGTACGCGTTGTCGCCCGCGGTCTCGGTCTGGTCGACGCGGTCCAGACCCCACGACGGGGGGTTCTCCTGGGTGGCGTTGATGCTGAACTTCTTGTTCTGCACCACCTTGGCGACGGCCGGGTCGGCGGCGAGGCGCTTGGCCTCGGTCTCCGAAAGGCCGCTGGCGGAGAAGCCGTTGATGCTGGAGGAGTAGTTGCGCTGGAGCTTGCCGCCGTACTCCTTGGCGAGCTTGGACTTGTCCGCCTTCTCACCCAGCATGACGATGTAGCTGCCGGAGACGGCGGTCTCGGCGTCCGCGCCGTAGACCGTGCCCATGGGAACCGGTGCGGCTCCGGCGAACGAGGTTCCGAACAGAGTGACTCCGGCTGCGGCTGCCACGGCGGTGATCGCGGCGGTCAGCTTGGTCCGGCGGGTGATGGTGCGCTGGTGCTTGGCCATGATGAGGGGTCTCCTCGTCAATCTCTGTGGGGGGATTGACCTCCGGCCGGAAGATCTCCGGGGGTTGGCTCGAAACCCTGACCGATTGACGAGCACAGATCAAGACCCCCTTGCATCTGCGACTTACTCAACAAGCTTTCGTAACAAGGAATCGGCCATGGCGGTCCACAGCGGGCGGCGGGCGGCGACGCCCCGGTGGCAGCGCCGGAACGGCGGCCCGCGAGAAGGCTGCTTACCCGGGGAAACGCCAGGTCACAGGCGCTCCCGTGCCGCACGTCCGACCGCGCGCCGAAGGCGCGTCACCCCGGAACCGGTGCTGCCGGGCGCAGTTGGGCATGCGTGAAGACCCGTGAAGGTGCGTGAAGAAGTACGCAAGGAGGGTGAAGTCCCCTGCCGGGGGTGTGGAGTCCCCAGGGGGGTGCGTGCAGATGCAACGCCCATGCGCCCCGCACATACGGACGCCCCGTCCCGGACCACCGTGTTCCGTGGTGGCCCGGGACGGGGCGGACAACGTCCGGATACCAGTCAGGCCGATCCGCTCAGCGAGGCGGTCCGGCCCCTCCTCCCGGCGGGACGGCCCGGCTTCCGACCTCGGCGAGGCGGTTCGGCCTCCGCCCTCGACCAGGCAGTTCGGCTTCGATGAGGTCGGCGGCCCGGAGCGTGCCGCCCTCCTTCGCCATCCGCTCGCGCAGCCGATCCGACCGCGCCGCCACCTCCGGATCCCCGACCAGGGCGAGGACCGCCTCGCGCAGCGTCGCCGCGTCGGCCTCCTCCATCGGGACGTGCCGGGCCACCCCGAGCGCCTGGAGCCTGTCGGCGTTGCCGAACTGGTCGACGGCCTGCGGCACGGCCACCATCGGCGTCCCCGTGGCGAGCCCCTCCTGGCTGCCGCCCGCCCCGGCGTGGGTGATGAACGCGTCGGCCCGCTTCAGCACCGCCAACTGCGGCACCCACGGGTGCACTTCCACGTTCGCCGGTACGTCGCCCAGCTCGGCCGGGTCGACGTGCGCGCCGATCTGGAGCACCACGTGCCAGCCGGGCAGGCCGCCGAAGGCCGCCACGCACTCCCGGTAGAAGGCGGGCTGCTTGGTGAACGAGGAGCCGAGCGAGACCAGGAGCACCTTCTCCGCCCCGGCCGGCCGCTGCCACTCCCCCTGATCCGCCCGGTCGCCCTGGCAGGCGCCGACGAAGGTGAACACACCGTGGTCCACCCGGTCCGCGTTGGGCTGGAGCGCCTCGGGGATCAGGACCAGGCCGCGGCGCGGGCGGGCCACGAAGTCGTCGCTGGAGAGATGGCCGAGGCCGTTCCCGGCGAGCCAGGCCGCGAAGCGGTCGTAGTACGCGCGGCCGCGCCCGGTCCCCTTCAGCTCGGCGGTCATCGGCTCGCCGACCTCCTTCTCGTACCCCTCCCAGGGCACCAGGTTGGGCCAGAGGGCGACGGCGGGAACGCCCCAGCGGTGGGCGAGGACGCGGGCGGGATAGGAGGTGATGTCGTGCAGGACGAGATCGGGCTCGTCCCCGGCGAAGGCGGCGGCGAGCCGCGGCAGCGCCTGCACGGCGTCGTCGAGGAAGGGTTCGAGGTTGTCGATCAGCTCGGTGCCCCAGGCCTCGGGGTCCTCCTCGGTCGGCAGGGTCGAGGTGTAGATCACCGGCTCGGCGCCGGTGGCGGCGACCTTCCCGGCGAACGAGGCGGGGATCGCGTAACTGACGCGGTGCCCGCGGACGACGAGCTCCCGGATGACGTCGAGGCTCGGGTTCACATGCCCGTGGGCGGCGATGGAGAACATGGCGATGTGGGCGCGCGGCGATCCGGTCATGCACTCCACCCTAAGCGAGACGATACGTCTCGTCTAGTTATTTCGTGGCTCCCCTCCGGAGCCGGTTGCGAGGCTGCTTCAGCGCTGGTAGCGGGCCAGGACCCGGTTGCCGTCGTCGACCAGGCGTTCGCGCAGCTCGGCGGTGCCGATCGCGCCGCTGTAGTACTCCTGGAGGGCGGGGGTGGCGACCTTGTCCTTCCACTCGGGGTAGCCCCGTACGGTCTGCGCGGGCGCCGGGCGGAGGTGCTTCGCGAGCGCCGTCCCGGTGGCCCAGCCGTGCTCGGCGGTGTGCAGGGAGGGATGGGCGAGGGCGGTGGTGCCGGTGGGCAGCATCCAGTCGCCGCGGGCGAGGCGGACCATGTTCGGCGGCCGGAGCAGGAAGTCGATGAAGGCGACGGCCTCCTTTTTGTACGGACTGTCCTGCGCGACGGAGAGGGTCTGCGGGCTCACCCCCTGGTCCGGCCCGCCGGGGCCCGCCGGTGCGGGCAGCACCGTCCAGGCGAACCCTTCGGGGGCCTGCTCCACGATCTGCTGGCGGTAGGCGAAACCGAGCGGGACCATGGCGTACCGCCCGCCGAAGAAGCCGGGCAGGGTGTCCGAGCCGCCCATGCCCAGGGCCGTACGGGCCGCGCTGCGGTCGGAGTTGACCTGGTCGCGGATGGTGCCGGTCACCACCCGGTCGCCCGCCTCGAAGCGCAGCTCGGCCTTGCCGTCCGGCGCGCGGTGGAAGAGCTTCCCGCCCCCGGAGAGGCCCAGGTTGAGGGTGACGGAGACGGGCTCCTTGAGCGGCCAGGCGACCCCGTAACGGCCCTTCCCGGTCAGCGCCTTGGACACCTCGCGGAACTCCGCCCAGCTCCAGGGGCGCTCCGGCGTCGGGATGCGGGCCCCCGAGGCCTTCAGCAGCTTCGTGTTGGCGATGAGGACGCGCGGCTCCTGCAGGAAGGGGACCCCGTAGACACCGCCGTCGAACGTGGTGGTGCGCCAGGACTGTTCGGGGATGTCGGCCTTCAGCCGGCCGGGGAGGAGGGGGCGCAGGTCGGTGAGGTAGCCGCCGTACGCGAAGTCCGCGAGGTCGTCGGAGGCGTCGTGGATGATGTCGGGCGCCTCACCGCCCTCGAAGGAGGTCAGGAGCTGGTCGTGGACGTTGTCCCAGCTGCCCTGGACGTACTCCACCTGGACATCGGGGTGGGCGGCGTTCCACTCCCGCACCAGCTGCTTGTTGGCGTCGACGGACTCCTTCTGCCAGGCGAGCGACTGGAACCGGAGCCGGACCGTGCCGTCGGCGTCCCGCCCGTCGCCGGTGCTCGAACAGCCGGTGAGCAGCAGCGCGAGGGCGGTGGCCGCCGCCCGCCGGACCAGGGCGCGCATCAGCCCCTCACCGCCCCGGCCGTCATCCCGCCGGTGATCCGCCGCTGGATGAAGGCGAAGAGGACGAGGGAGGGCAGCGTGGCGAGGAACGCGGCGGCGGCCAGCGGCCCGAGGTCGGCCACGCCCTCCGCGCCGAGGAAGTGGGTGAGGACGACGGGCAACGTCTGCTTCTCCGGGGTCTTGAGGAGAACGAGCGCGAAGAAGAACTCGTTCCACGCGGTGATGAACGCGAAGAGGGCGGTGGCCACGATCCCGGGGGCGAGCAGCGGGGCGACGACCGAGACGAGGGTCCGTACGCGCCCCGCCCCGTCGACGGCGGCGGCCTCCTCCAGCTCCGTGGGCACGGCCCGTACGTATCCGGCGAGCATCCAGAGCGCGAAGGGCAGCGACCAGACGACGTAGACCAGGATCAGCCCCCAGAGGGAGTTGATCAGGTGCAGGTTCTTCAGGACCAGGAAGAGCGGGATGATCACCAGCACGAACGGGAACGCCTGGCTGACCACGACCCACCCGGTGGCGGCGGTGGCGAGCCGGCCCCGGTGGCGGGCCATCACATAGGCCATCGGGGTGGCGATGGTGACGGCGATCAGGGCGGCGGAGACGGCGGCGATCAGCGAGTTGGCCGCCGCCTGGAGCAGCGGCTGCTCGTCGAAGGCCTGGCGGAAGTTGTCCAGGGTGGGGTCGTCGGGGATCCAGGTGGGGTGGAGCGAGCCGAGTTCACGGGCGGGCTTGAAGGCGGTGGAGAGCAGCCAGAGGAACGGGAAGGCGAGGAAGACCAGATACGCGAGCAGCGCCAGGTACTGCCCGGCGCGGGCGGCACGGCCGGTGGGCAGGCTCATCGCGTCCCGCCTCTCCCGTGGGCGCCCCGCCCGGGAACGGCTCTCCGGAGGATGCTCATCGCTCCCCGCCTCCTCCTCTGATCCGGCCGACGAGGAAGCAGGCGAGGAGCACGGAGATCACCGCGACCATCACACAGCCCATCGCGGCGGCGTAGCCGAACTGTCCGTAGCGGAAGGCCTCCTCGTACGCGAAGAGCATCGGCAGCCGGGTCCGGCCGCCGGGCCCGCCGCTCGTCAGGACGTAGACGAGGGCGAACGCGTTGAAGTTCCAGATCAGGTTGAGCGCGCTGACGGCGAGCGCGATGGGCCGGATCGCGGGCCAGGTGACCGTGCGGAACCGGCGCCAGGCGCCCGCGCCGTCCAGGGCCGCCGCCTCGTGGAGTTCGTGCGGGGTGTTCTGGAGTCCGGCGAGCAGGGCGACGGTGGTCTGGGGCATCCCGGCCCAGATGCCGACGAGGATCACGGCGGGGAGCGCGGTGGCCAGGCCGGTGAGCCAGTCGCGGCCGTCGCCGAGGCCGAGGCCCCGGAGGGTCTCGTTGAGGACGCCGGCGTCGGGGTGGTAGACGAGGCGCCACATGATGCCGACGACGACCTCGGGCATCGCCCACGGGATGATCGCCAGCGCGCGAGCCAGCCAGCGCAGCCGCAACCGCTGGTTGAGCAGGAGGGCGAGGCCGAGGGCGAGGAGGAACTGCGGGACGGTGACGCCGATCGCCCAGAGGAGGCCGATCCGGAACGAGTCCCAGAAGAGGGTGTCGTACCAGAGGTCCTGGAAGTTGAGGGTGCCGATCCACTGGGTGGAGCGGGTGCGGCCGGACTGGGCGTCGGTGAAGGCCAGGGCGATGCCGTAGAGGAGCGGGCCGACGCTGAGGACCAGGATGGGGAGGAGGGCGGGCAGGACGAGGAACCAGGCGGCCGCGCGGTCCCGGACCGCTCCCGGTGCCGTGGCCGCCGGTCCTGCCGCCGCCGGTCCCCTGCCCGGGTGTCCGGGCCGGGGGCGCCGCCCCTTCACGGCCTCCGATGCCACGAATACCCCCCTTTCACCGCCTTGGAGGAGTTCATCCCGTTCTGGCCGCACGGGTGGCCTCCGTCATCGTGCTGACGGGCCGTCGGTTCGTCAAGGTGGCCTGCGCGGATGCGAAAATCGCACCCATGGACGAGATGCGTGCGCGCGAGGTGCTGTCGGCGGCCGGCTTCCCCGGTGCGGCGGAACTGCTGGCGCTGGGCGAGAACGCGGTCTTCGCGGCCGACGGGCTGGTGGTGAAGGTCGGCCGGGACGCCACCGGCCACCCGGAGCTGGCGGCCCGCGCGGAGCGGGAGGTGGCGGTCGCGGAGTGGCTCGCGGCGTCGGGCGTCCCGGCGGTCCGGCCCGCCGGACCCGGGGTGCGGCTGGTCGAGGGTCACCCGGTGACGGTGTGGCACCGGCTGCCCGCCCCCGTGCGCCCCGCCGAACCGCGCGACCTGGCGCCCCTGCTCTCCCGGATCCACACGCTGTCGGCCCCGGCGGACTTCACGCTCCCGCGCCGCGAGCTGCTCGGCGGGGTGGAGCGCTGGCTGACCCTGGCGGGCGACACGGTCGACCCGGCCGACGCCGACTACCTGCGCGCCCGCCGCGACGGCTTCGCGGCCGCGGCCGCCGCCCTGACCCCGCATCTGCCCCCGGGCCCGATCCACGGCGACGCGCTCCCCCGCAACATCCACATCGGCCCCGAAGGCCCGGTCCTGGTCGACCTGGAGACCTTCTCCTGGGACCTACGGGAACACGACCTGGTCGTCCTAGCCCTCTCCCGCGACCGCTACGGCCTGCCCGCCGCGGCCTACGACGCCTTCACCACCGCGTACGGCTGGGACGTCCGGGAGTGGGAGGGCTGCGCGGTCCTCCGCGGCGCCCGCGAGACCGCCAGCTGCGCCTGGGTCGCCCAGCACGCACCGACCAACCCGAAGGCCCTAACGGAGTTCCGCCGCCGGGTCGCCTCACTGCGCGACGGCGACCCGGAGGTGCGGTGGTATCCGTTCTGAACGCGGCCGGCCGACGCTTCCGCAGGTGCCCGTCCCGCTCGGGTCACCGCCCCCGGGGTATCACCGGCCACGCCTGCTCCACCACCGCTTCCGGGTTGGCCGTGCGGCGGAGGTAGGCCTGGAGGGAGGCGGACTGTTCGGCGGCGGCGCGGACCTGGAGGGCGTGGAGTTCGGTGGGGGGCAGGGTGCCGACCGGGCGGTGCCGCTCGCCCATGCGCCGGACCACGCGGACCGCCGCCACCGCGTCGGCCGCCGCGTCGTGGGCGTCGGAGAGGGTCACGCCGTAGTGCTCGCAGAGGGCCTGGAGGGCCCGCTTGCCCTTGCGGTACTTGTCGACGTGTTTGTCGATGACCAGGGGGTCGATGACGGGCGAGGGCACACCGCCGATGCGCTGCTCGACGGAGGCCAGGCCGTACCTCGCGCACTCGCGGTCCAGCAGCGACAGGTCGTAGCGCGCGTTCATCACCACCAGCGGCACCCCGGAGCGCAGCACTCCGGCGACCGCGTGGGCGATCTCCTCGACGGCCGAGGCGGCCCGGGCACCGTGCCTGCGGGCGTGGTCGGTGGCGATGCCGTGGATGGCGGCGGCCTGCTCGGGTATCACCACCCCCGGGTCCAGCAGCCAGGTCCGCATCTCGGTGACCGCGCCGTCCGGCTCCAGCCGGATCAGTGCGGCGGTGACGATCCGGTCGGTCTCGACGTCGGTCCCCGTCGTCTCCAGGTCGAAGCCGACCAGTGGTCCCTGATGCCAGCTCATCCCGATACCTCCTTCGTGGCGCTCCCCCGTGGTGCTCCCCCGAGTGATGACCACCTTCGCACGCGGCACTGACAACGAACGGGACGGGTGGCGGGGGCCTACGAGACCGGGCGCGAGTCCGTCCAGACCGATTCGAACTCCTCGCGGTAGGTCTCGAAGAGGCCGCTCTCGCTGTCCTGGCCCGCCCGCACCACCGTCCGCCGCCCCCCGCCCCGCAGCACCAGCACCGGCGCCTCCATGCCCCGGGCCCGCCGCAGATACGGCTGGACGACGCCCACCGCGTCCGCCCCGTCGCCGTCCACCAGGTACGCGGTGAAGCGCGGGGTCTCGTCGAAGACCTGGATCTCGAAGGCGCCCGGATCGCGGAGCTTGGAGCGGACCCGGCGCATATGGAGGATGTTCATCTCCACCGACCGGCTCAGCTCGCCCTTCTTGAGGCCCAGTTCCCGCTCCCGCCGCTTCACCGCGCTGCTGGCCGGGTTGATGAAGAGCAGCCGGACCCGGCACCCCGACTCCGCGAGCCGGACCAGCCGGCGGCCGGAGAAGTTCTGGACGAGCAGGTTGAGCCCTATGCCGATGGCGTCGAGCCGGCGCGCCCCGCCGAACAGGTCCTCGGCCGGCAGCTGGCGCTGGAGCCGGACCCGGTCCGGGTGGACGGAGACCACGTCCGCGTACCGGTCCCCGACCAGCTCCTCCACCGCGTCCACCGGCAGCCGGTCGGCGGAGGCCACCCCCGCCCCGCTGCCCAGGATGTCCAGCAGCCGGGCCGAGGCCCGCTCCGCCTGGGCGAGCACCGCCTCGTTCAGCGCGCGGTTGCGGGAGACGACGTTGCGGGCCACCTCCAGCTCGTCCAGGGCAAGCTCCACGTCCCGCCGGTCGTCGAAGTACGGCTCGAAGCACGGCCAGTGCTGGACCATCAGCTCCCGCAGCTGCGGGAGGGTCAGGAAGCTCAGGACGTTGTCGTCGGCCGGGTCCAGCAGATAGCCCTTGCGCCGCGAGACCTCGCGTACGGCGACGGCACGCTGCACCCACTCCTGCCCGGCGGGCCCGGCGGCGGCCACCACCCAGTCCTCGCCGTGCACCGGCTCGTAGATCGGCCGGAGCACCGCGGCGACCACCGCACGCAGCCGCTGTTCGACCAGATTCAGCCAGATATAGGCGCGCCCGGCCCGCTGCGCGCGGGTGCGTACCTCGCTCCAGGCCTCGGCGCCCCAGTCCAGCTCGGCGCCGATCTCCATGGGCTGCGCAAGGGACACCGCCCCGGGCGGCGCATCGGTCGATTCCCCCTCGTGACCTGCGTCACCTGGGGGTAGCTCGAACCCTCCCGAGCTCACCCGTCTACCGCCTTCCACTCCCCCACCCAACGATCAAGGAAGGGTACTCCGGGAGCGGGATCCGGTGCAGCCCGATGGCCGGGACGGTTTCCCAACTCCCCAGTTCCAGCGGCCTGTTCTTTGCGGTGAGATCGGGTGGAGTGAGCTGATTCATAGCGATTGGCGAACCCGGCGAAGGCCGCTTTCCGGACGCCCGCCGGCCGCGCGCGTCCGCAATCGCGTCCGGGGCGGCACCCCGGTGCCCGAAGTTGACCGGTGTGGCCGGAGACGGGCGACGGGACTGGGCCGCACCGCGTGACGTACTAGGTACGCGCCGCCCTTTCGGAGAGTATTCGTGGGTAACCGTCAGGGGGTAACAGGCCGAGAAAGGCCGACGCACCCGGATCAGAAATGGAAGAGTTCTGCCTATGCAGGTCTGGCCGGGACACGCTTATCCCCTCGGCGCCACCTATGACGGCGCCGGTACCAACTTCGCGGTCTTCTCCGAGGCCGCCCACCGGATCGAGTTGTGCCTGCTGCACGACGACGGTTCGGAGACGGCGGTGGAGCTGCGCGAGACCGACGCCTTCGTGCGCCACGCCTATCTGCCCGGGGTGATGCCCGGTCAGCGGTACGGCTTCCGGGTCCACGGGCCCTACGAGCCGCAGCACGGCCAGCGGTGCAACTCCGCGAAACTGCTGCTCGATCCGTACGCGCGTGCGATCGCCGGCCGGATCGAGTGGGGCGAGGCGGTGTACGGCTATCCGTTCGGGCGGCCGGACGCCCGCAACGACCTCGACTCGGCGCCGCACACCATGACCTCGGTGGTGGTGAACCCGTACTTCGACTGGGGAGACGACCGCCGCCCCCGTACGGACTACCACCGGACGGTGATCTACGAGGCGCACGTCAAGGGCCTCACGATGCTCCATCCGGGGCTGCCGCCCGAGCTGCGCGGCACGTACGCGGGGCTCGCCCACCCGGAGATCATCGCCCACCTCACCGAACTGGGCGTCACGGCGATCGAGCTGATGCCCATCCACCAGTTCGTCCAGGACCACCGCCTGGCCGACATGGGGCTGGCCAACTACTGGGGCTACAACACCATCGGCTTCTTCGCCCCGCACAACGCCTACGCCTCCTGGGGCGAGCGCGGCGAACAGGTGCTGGAGTTCAAGCAGGCGGTCAAGGCCCTCCACCAGGCGGGCATCGAGGTCATCCTCGACGTGGTCTACAACCACACCGCCGAGGGCAACCACCTGGGCCCCACGCTCTCCTTCCGGGGCCTGGACAACGCCTCGTACTACCGGCTGACCGACGATCAGCGGTACTACATGGACACCACGGGCACCGGGAACTCCCTGCTCATGCGGTCCCCGCACGTCCTCCAGATGATCATGGACTCGCTGCGGTACTGGGTGACCGAGATGCATGTGGACGGCTTCCGCTTCGACCTGGCGGCGACCCTCGCCCGCCAGTTCCACGAGGTCGACCGGCTCTCCTCCTTCTTCGACCTGGTCCAGCAGGACCCGGTGGTCAGCCAGGTGAAGCTGATCGCCGAGCCGTGGGACGTGGGCGAGGGCGGCTACCAGGTGGGGAACTTCCCGCCGCTGTGGACCGAGTGGAACGGCAAGTACCGCGACACGGTCCGCGACCTGTGGCGGGGCGAGCCGCGCACCCTGGCCGAGTTCGCCGGGCGGCTGACGGGCTCCTCCGACCTCTACCAGGACGACGGGCGGCGCCCCCTCGCCTCCATCAACTTCACCACCTGCCACGACGGCTTCACGCTGCACGACATGGTGTCGTACAACGACAAGCGGAACGACGCCAACGGCGAGGGCAACCGGGACGGCGAGAGCCACAACCGCTCCTGGAACTGCGGGGTGGAGGGCGAGACGGACGACCCGGAGGTCCTGGAGCTGCGGGGCCGCCAGATGCGGAACTTCATCGCCACGCTGATGCTCTCGCAGGGCGTCCCGATGCTGAGCCACGGGGACGAGTTCGCCCGGACCCAGCAGGGCAACAACAACGCCTACTGCCAGGACAACGAACTGGCCTGGATCCACTGGCCCGATCCGGAAGCGCCGGACGACGCGTTCCGGCGGAACCTGCTGGAGTTCACCCGGGCCATGGTGTGGCTCCGCCGCGACCACCCGGTCTTCCGGCGCCGCCGCTTCTTCCACGGACGCCCGGTGGAGGGCACCCACGACGAGCTGTCCGACATCGCCTGGTTCACCCCCGAGGGCGAGGAGATGACCCAGCAGGACTGGCAGGCGGCGCACGCCAAGGCGCTGACCGTCTTCCTCAACGGCCACGCCATCTCCGAGCCGGGGCCACGCGGGGAGCGGATCTCCGACGATTCGTTCCTGCTGATGTTCAACGCGAGCGCCGAGACGCTGGACTTCGCCGTCCCGGTCGGCCACGGGGAGCAGTGGCAGGTCGTCGTGGACACCGCACGCGCGGAAGGGGTGCCTCCGGGGACCGGGCCGAAGGTGGCCGAGGGCGAACAGGTCACGATGATCGGCCGCAGTCTGACCGTGCTGAAACGGCCCGCCTGAGGCCCCGCGCCCGCGCTCGGCGGGGTGAGCGTTCCGCCCGGGGTGAGAGAGGCCGCCCCGGGCGGGGTACGTAGAAGGCCATGACGCCCACCGCCACGTACCGGCTTCAGCTCCAGCCCGACTTCCCCTTCCCGGCGGCCGAGAAGGCGGTGCCCTACCTGGCCGCGCTCGGCGTCTCCCACCTCCACCTCTCGCCCGTCCTGGAGGCGGTCCCCGGCTCCCGGCACGGCTACGACGTGGTCGACCACAGCCGCGTACGGGAGGAGCTGGGCGGTGAGGAGGGGCTGCGGAGCCTCGCCGCCACCGCCCGGGAGCACGGGCTCGGGCTCGTCCTCGACATCGTGCCCAACCACATGGCCGCGGCCCCCCGCCACAACCGGCAGCTCTGGGAGGTGCTGAGGGAGGGACGGGCATCGCCGTACGCCCGCTGGTTCGACATCGACTGGGCTGCGGGCGGGGACAAGGTGCTGCTGCCGGTGCTGGCCGGTCCGCTCGGCGGCGAGCTGGACGCCTTCACCGTGGACGCCGGCGCGGCCGTGCTGCGCTACGGCGAGCAGGAGTTCCCGCTGCGGGCGGGAACGGCGGAGCTTCCGCTTCCGGAGCTGCTGGACGCCCAGCACTACCGGCTCGCCTGGTGGCGCCTGGCCCGCACCGAGCTGAACTACCGCCGCTTCTTCACCGTCTCCGAGCTGATCGGCGTCCGCGTCGAGCACCCCGAGGTCTTCGACGCCACCCACGCCAAGGTCCTCGAACTGCTCCGCGACGGCGTCCTGGACGGCCTGCGGATCGACCACCCCGACGGCCTGGCCGACCCCGCGGCCTACCTGGGGCGGCTGAACGAGGCGACCGGCGGCCGCTGGACGGTCGTGGAGAAGATCCTCACCGGCGACGAGCACCTTCCGGCCGGGTGGGCGGTGGCCGGGACGACCGGTTACGACGCCCTGCACCGGATCGACGGGCTCTTCACCGACCCCTCGGGCGCGGCGGAGCTGCTCGGCCGCTACCGGGAGTTCGCGGGTCCGCCCGGCGACCGGGGCGGCTACTGGAAGGCGACCGTCCGCCGGGCCGCCTACCGGGTCGCCACCCATGAACTGGCCTCCGAGACCGCCTGGCTGACCCGGCTCGCGGCCTCCGTCTGCGCCGCCGGCCCGGCCCTGCGCGACCACGCCCCCTGGGCGCTGCGCACGGCGATCCTGGAGCTGCTGGTCCGGATCCCGGTCTACCGCCCGTACGTCACGGCGGGCGCGGTGCCGACCCGGATCGCGGAGGAGACCCTTCCGGACGATGCCGTACGGGACGCGAAGGCGGTGTTCTCCGTGCCGGAGGAGGCCGCCGCGGTCGATGTCGTACGGGATCTGGCCCTCGGGCGGCTGGGCGGCGGGGAGGAACAGGCGGCCTTCTGCGCCCGGTTCGCGCAGACGGCCTCCGCGCTGCACGCCAAGTCGGTGGAGGACACCGCGTTCTACCGGTACGTGCCGCTGGTCTCGGCGACGGAGGTGGGCGGGGACCCGGGACGGCCGGCGGTGTCGGTGCGGGAGTTCCACGCCTTCGCCACCCGCGTCGCCCGGGACTGGCCGGCGACGGGGACGGTGCTGACCACGCACGACACGAAGCGGAGTGCCGATGTACGGGCCCGGATCGCGGTCCTGTCGGAGTGCCCCGACCGGTGGGCGGAGCTGGTGGGCGAGCTGACACAGGCCACACCGGTCGCTTCCCCGGACCCGCAACTCGCCTGGCAGGCCTGGCAGTCGGCCTACGGCTGCGCACCGCTGCCCGCCGGGGAGCTGGGGGCCCGGCTGGAGCCAGCGCTGCTGAAGGCGGTGCGGGAGGCGGGGCTCTTCACCAGCTGGACGGAGCCGGACGCGGCGTACGAGCGGGCGGTGACGGACTTCGTGGCGGCGGGGCCGGGCAGCGCTTCGGGGACGGCCCGGCGGCTGGTGACCGCGTTCGCGGAGTCGCTGGCCCCGCACGTCCGGGCGACGGTGCTGGGGGCGGCGCTGGTGCAGCTGACGATGCCGGGGGTGCCGGATCTGTACCAGGGCACGGAGAGCGAGTACCTGGCCCTGGTCGACCCCGACAACCGGCGCCCGTTCCGGCGGCCGGAGGGTCCGGAGGAGGAGAAGCAGGTGGTGACGGGGGCGGCGCTGCGGCTGCGGCGGGAGCTGCCGGAGGTGTTCGGGGAGTCGGGGACGTACGCACCGCTGACGGCGCGGGGCCCGGCCGCCGGGCACGTGGTGGCGTTCTCCCGGTCCGGCGAGGTGGCGGTGGCGGTGACCCGGCTGTCGCTGCGGCTGGCGGAGGACGGCGGGTGGCGGGACACGGTGGTGGAGCTGCCGGACGGGGGGCCGTGGCGGGACGTGCTGGCCCCCGGGCCCGTGCGGGAGTGGGCGGGGGGCGCGGTGGCGGCGGGCGAGCTGTTCGGCGAGCGGCCGGTGGCGCTGTTGCGGAGGGTACGGGAGTGACGCCGGGGGCCGTGCCGCTCCGGCGGGAGGGGCTCAGGACGGGCGTACGAGCAGGGTCCTCGGCCCCCGGGTGAGCACCCCGCTCGCTGTCGGGCGGAAGCCCTCGGCCCAGCGGATGCGGGGCATCGCCGTCAGCAGGGCCCGCAGGCCGTGTTCGGCCTCCAGCAGCCCGAGGAGGACGGCGGGGCAGCCGGCGGGGCCGCTGAACAGCGGGTCGGCGTCGGTGCGCAGCGGGTCGAACCGGTCCGGGGCGGCGAACCGGGCCGGATCGCGGCCGGCCGCGCCGATGAGGCAGGCGACGGCCTCCCCGGCGGGCAGGGTGCCGCCGCTGACCCGGACCTCGGTGCGGGTGCGGCGCAGCACGATCTGGACGGGCGGGTCCCGGCGCAGCGTCTCGGCCCAGGCCCGGCGGACCAGCATCCCGGCCCCGGCCCCGCCGCCCGCCACGGCGGCCAGCAGGTCGGGGTCGTCCAGCATGTTGGCGAGGAACGAGGCGAGGGCCCGTTCGCGGAGCCCGGCCTGCCGGAGGCAGTCGTCGGATCCGCCGCCGGGCCGGGGCGGGGCGGCGGGGGCCGGGGAGGAGAGCCCCGCTGCGGCACCGGCACCGGCTCCGGCGGGCAGCCAACGGCAGAACTCCCCCACCAGATCCGCCTGGTCGCGCCCGGCTATGCGGCGGGCCAGGACGTAGGCGGCGCGCTCGACCGCGGGGGCCGGTCCGGCGGCGGTGACGGCCGGGGCGGAGGCGGGGACCGGCCCGGCGGAGGCGGCCCGGGGGTCCGGGGTCTCCGCCCGGAGGTCCCGGGTCTCCGGGCGGGGGTCCGGGGTCTCCCGCCCGGCGGGGGCCGTTCCGCCTTGCGGCAGCGGGGTGCAGACCAGGCTCCCCCGGCAGAGCCCCAGTGGCGCCGGGACCGGGCCGCGCGGGGCTCCGTCGTGCGGGTAGCCGGTGAAGCGGGGGTCCGTGAGGGCCAGGACCACGTCCTCGTACCGGCTGAGCAGCCAGGCGCCGAGGCCCGGGTCGTGTCCCAGCGGGAAGTCGGTGCGCAGGACCCGGTAGAGGCGCAGACGGTACGGGTCGGTCGAGGCGCCCGGTTCCAGGATTCCCGGTTGCCCGCCCGCGAGCCGGTGCGGGCGGCGGGCGGTGGGCAGGGCCTCGGAGCGGTCGGCCGGCATCCCTCGTCGCCCCCTGCGGTCGTGGCGTCGGCTGTCGACGCACCTGCGACCAGTGGACCTCCGCCGGGGGCCCGCCGCAGTCGGCGTACGCCCGTTCGGGTGAGGGTGCGGGGCTACGCCCACCGCCGCCGGAGCGCGGGAGCCGGGGAGGCCCGGGCCGTGCTCAGGCGGGCGGGCGCGGGGCGGGGGCGGTGAGGCGGAAGCTCATCCGGCCGAAGCTCACCTGGTCGCCGTCGCGCACCGGGATCGAGCCGACGAGGCGCTGGCCGTTGACGCAGGTGCCGTTGGTGGAGCCGAGGTCGCGCAGCACCCAGCGGCCGTGCTGCACGGTCAGTTCGGCGTGCAGCCGGGAGACCGTCTCGTGGTTGAGGCGCAGCCCGTTGCCCGGGTCGCGGCCGATGAGCAGCGGATGCGGGCCGGGCGCGGGGAGGAGCAGCTTCGGGAGGCGCTCGGTCTGCCAGGCGCGGCGCAGCCGGCCCGGGAAGGCGGATATCCCGCCGACCGCCCGGACGAGCCCCTGCGAGAAGCGGCTGCCGGAGTCCAGGTCCGAGGTGAGTGCCGCCAACTCCTCGGGGCGGCGCGCGGCGAGGGCCAGTTCCATGCGCCGCATGAAGGTGTCGTGGGAGAGCTTGCCCTGTGCGGCACCTTCTCTGAGCACGCCGAGGACACGGTCGCGCTGGGCGTCCGACAGCCGCGCGGGATACGTGTGGAACTCGGGGGACGACGTCACAGGGTCGATTGTCGGGCCGAGGGGGCCGGGGTGTCCAGAAGGGTCCGGGTTCCCGCCCGTTCTGACCTGCGCCGGGGGGCGGTCCGGCGGGCCGGACCGCCGGTCTCCGGGAGGTCCGGGGCGCGTGGGACTCATCGCGGGGGCGGTCCTCCCACGGTCTCCGCCGCGTCCTCCGCCAGCCAATCCAGCCGCAGCCGCTGTTCGGCCGGGATGGTCGCGTCCTCGCCGCGCGGGCCCACGTTCAGCAGCAGGTTCCCGCCGTCGGCCGCCGTGGAGCGGACCAGGGAGGCGAGGGCCTCGCGGCCGATGAAGGCGTCGGGCGGGGAGTTGCGGTTGTAGCCGAAGCTGTGGTCGATGCCCCGGGTGATCTCGTACGGGTCGGAGCCGGTGTACCGGGCGTACTCCGGCGTGCGGAAGTCGAAGGCGGGCGGGGTGCGCGGGACGAACCCCTCGCCCTGGGCCACCGTGCGCCTGTCCCACCAGTTGTAGAGGGACCGGGCGCCCGGCAGGCGGAGTGCCCGCCAGTGCGGGGCGTACGGGAGCAGGCGGTCGTTGACGACGCCGTGGGGGACGGTGAAGCGGTAGTAGTCGGTGAGGGAGCGGATCTCGGCGGCGGAGGCCGGCCAGGCGATGTCGTTCCAGAGGATGTCGGGGCGGTAGCGGCGGATCAGCTCGCGCAGTTGGGCGTCGGCGTAGGCGGGGTAGCTGCCGCGCGGGACGGCGGAGAACATGTCGGCGGCGGTGCCGATGGGCCGGTCGTCGAAGGTCCAGTCGAGCCCGCCGGAGTAGTAGACGCCGAACCGCAGGCCCTCGGCCCGTACGGCTTCGGCGAACTCCCCGACCACGTCCCGGGTGGTGTGCCAGCCGGTGCGGTGCGGGTTCTCGGTCTCGGAGGGCCAGAGGCAGAAGCCGTCGTGGTGCTTGGTGACGAGGACCGCGTAACCGGCGCCCGCCTCGCGGAAGGAGCGCGCCCAGGCGGCCGGGTCCCAGGTGGCGAGCCCGTCCTCGAAGTCGCGGCCGAAGTCGGTGTAGGGGCGGGTGCCGTAGGTGGCGCGGTGGTGGGCGGCGGCCGGGGAGCCGGGGAAGCGGAGGGAGTTCTCGTACCACTCCGCGTACGGGGTCCAGCCGAGCGGCGCACGCCGTCCCGCCGCCGGGAGTCCGGCGGCGGGGACGTGCGGCGGGGCCCAGCCGGGGACGGAGGCGGGTGTCCAGTGAACGAAGATCCCCAGCCGGGCCCGGGACCACCATGAAGCGACCATGGCCGGAGTATTGATCATTCGGAGGGGGCCGCGTAAGCCCCCTCGACCGCCGGATTCCGGTTCTTCCGCCGGCCTTGCTGCATCCGGTCCGGCTTCTGCCGCTTCTGGGCGCGGATCAGGTCGCGGTACCAGGCGTAGGACGCCTTCGGCGTCCTGGCGAGGGTCTCGAAGTCGATGTGGACCAGGCCGAACCGCTGCGACGCGCCCTCCGTCCACTCCACGTTGTCCGTGAGCGACCAGGTGAAGTAGCCCCGCACGTCGACCCCGGCGTCCATCGCCGCGCGCAGGGCGGTCAGGTGGCTCTCCAGATAGGCGATGCGGCGGTCGTCGGCGAGCGGCTCCGCGAGGGCGCAGCCGTTCTCGGTGATGTGGAGCGGCGGGAGGCGGTCTCCGTAGCGGCGGTGGAGCAGGGTGAGGATCTCGGTCAGCCCCTCGGGAACCACGGGCCAGCCGAAGCCGGTCTTCTCGTACCCCTCGATCTCCCTGATGCCGAAGGGGAGTTCGGCGGGCATCGCGAAGCCGGAGAAGGTCTCCAGCGCCTCCGGGCGGGGGGCGCCGACGAGGGTGGGGTTGTAGTAGTTGACGCCGTACCAGTCGAGCGGGGTGGAGATGACCTTGAGGTCGTCCGCCACCGGCCCGGGCATCAGGGCGGCGAGGCCGTCGTCCGGGTAGCGGCCGGTGAGGACGGGGTCCGCGAAGAGCCAGTTGGTGAGGGTGTCGTAGAGCTCCGCCCCGAAGCGGTCCTCGTCCGCGTCCCCCGCCGTCCAGACCGGGGCGTGGGAGAAGGCCGCGCCGATGTTGTCGGCGCCCGCCGCGCGCAGCGCCCGGACGGCGAGGCCGTGGGCGAGGAGCTGGTGGTGGGCGGCGGGGAGGGCGTCGAAGAGGAGGGTGCGGCCGGGGGCGTGCTCGCCCAGGGCGTAGCCGAGCAGGGTGACCTCGGCGGGTTCGTTGATGGTGATCCACATCGGGACCCGGTCCGCGAGCCGTTCGGCGACGATGCCCGCGTACTCCGCGAAGCGGTAGGCGGTGTCCCGGTCGAGCCAGCCGCCCGCCTCCTCCAGCGGGAGCGGGGTGTCCCAGTGGTAGAGGGTCGGGGCGGGGGTGATGCCGTGGGCGCACAGCTCGTCGACGAGCCGGTCGTAGAAGTCGAGCCCGTCCGCGTTGACGGCCCCGCTGCCGCCCGGCACCACGCGCGGCCAGCTGACGGAGAAGCGGAACGCGTCGGCGCCGAGCCCGGCGAGCAGGGCCACGTCCTCGCGGTAGCGGTCGTGGAAGCCGGTCGCGCGGGTGGTGTCGGTGCCGTCCTTGATCCGGCCGGGCAGCGCGGCGAAGGCGTCCCACCCCGAGGGGCCCTTCCCGTCGGCGTCCACGGCCCCCTCGGTCTGGAACGCGGAGGCGGAGGCCCCCCAGAGGAAGCCGGGCGGGAACTGCGGTACGGGCATCTCGGCCTCCATGAGCCGTACGGATGAACGGAACCTGTATGAGCGGGGAGCCGACCGGGCAATGATCAGGACCAGACCTTAATGGCCGGTAACCGGCCGGTTCTAGAGGCGGGCGGTCATGGATGGTGGTGAGCCGGGCGCGGGGCCTGCCTCCGGACTGCGGGGGGCGGCCTGACGGTCTGTTACGAGCGTGGCGGACGTTACGGACGAGGAGTGGTGGATGCGGTTCGAGGTGTGGGCCCCCGAGGCGGACACGGTCGTGCTGGAGGCGGCGGAGGTCCGGTATCCGATGGAGCGCGACCCGCTGCGGGAGGGGTGGTGGGGCGCGGAGGCGGAGGCGGCGGACGGGGACCGCTACGGATTCCGGGTGGACGACGGGCCACTGCTGCCGGACCCCCGTTCGCGCCGCCAGCCGGACGGGCCGGACGGGACGAGCGCGGTGGTCGACCAGGGGGCGTACGCCTGGCGCACCGGGTGGGCGGGGCGGCGGCTGAACCGTGCCGTGCTGTACGAGCTGCACGTGGGGACGTACACCCCGGAGGGCACCTTCGACGCGGCGGCGGAGCGGCTGGGCCATCTGGCGGAGCTGGGGATCACCCATGTGTCGCTGATGCCGGTCTGTCCGTTCCCGGGCGTCAACGGGTGGGGGTACGAGGGGGTCTCGCTCTGGGCGGTGCACGAGCCGTACGGCGGACCGGAGGGGCTCAAGCGCTTCGTCGACACGGCCCACGGGCTGGGGCTCGGGGTGGTCCTGGACGTGGTCCACAACCACCTGGGCCCGTCCGGCAACTATCTGCCCGCCTTCGGCCCGTACTTCACCGACACCCACCACACCCCGTGGGGCGCGGCGGTCAATCTGGACGCCCCGGGCTCGGACGAGGTGCGGGACTTCCTGGTCGGCAGCGCGCTGGCCTGGCTGCGGGACTACCGCCTGGACGGGCTGCGGCTCGACGCGGTGCACGCGCTGGCCGACACCCGGGCGCTCACCTTCCTGGAGGAGCTGTCGACGGCGGTCGACGCGCTCGCGGCGGAGCTGGGCCGGCCGCTCGGCCTGATCGCGGAGTCCGACCTCTGCGACCCGCGGACGACCACCCCGCGTACGGCGGGCGGCCTCGGGCTGCACGCCCAGTGGAACGACGACTTCCACCACGCCCTGCACACCGCGCTCACCGGCGAGTCCCAGGGCTACTACGCGGACTTCGCCCGCGCCCCGCTCGCCGCCCTGGCCAAGACCGTGACCTCGGTCTTCTTCCACGACGGGACCTTCTCCAGCTTCCGGGGCCGCAGCCACGGCCGCCCGGTCGACGTCTCCCGCTCCCCCGCCCACCGCTTCGTCGGCTACGCGCAGACCCACGACCAGATCGGCAACCGGGCCCTCGGCGACCGCCTCGCCGCCTCCCTCTCCCCCGGCCTCCAGGCGTGCTCGGCGGCCCTGGTGCTGACCGGGCCGTTCACGCCGATGCTCTTCATGGGCGAGGAGTGGGGGGCGCGCACCCCGTGGCAGTTCTTCACCGACCACACCGATCCGGAGCTGGCGGAGGCCGTACGCAACGGCAGGCGGCGGGAGTTCGGCGCGCACGGGTGGGCGGAGGAGGAGATCCCGGACCCGCAGGACCCGGCGACCCGCGACCGCTCGTGCCTCGACTGGACCGAGCCGGAGCGCGGACCGCACGCGCGGTTGCTCGCCTGGTACCGCGAACTCATCGCGCTGCGGCGGGCGTTGCCCGACCTCCACGATCCGGACCTGGCGTCGGTGAAGGTCGCCTACGACGAGGACGCCCGCTGGTTCGCGTACCGCAGGGGCGATGTGCGGGTCGCGGTCAACCTGGCGGGCCGGCCGGTGGCGATCCCGCTGGGTCTCGGGCGCCACCGCCGGTCCGGCGGACGGGTGCTGGCGGCCTGGCAGCCGGTGGAGGCGCCGGGGGCGGACGGGGTGCTGCGGCTGCCGCCGGAGTCGTGCGTGGTGCTGGCGGACGAGTGAGGCCGGGCGGAGGACGGAACTCCCTCCGCCGGTCGGCTACTCCACGATCGCCAGCTCGCGCGCGGTGGCGTTGAGGCGGCGGCCGCCGTCCTCGGTGACGGTCACGATGTCCTCGATCCGGACCCCGAAACGGCCGGGGAGATAGATGCCCGGCTCGACGGAGAAGCACATCCCGGGGACGAGCGGCTGCTCCTCGCCCTCGATCATGTAGGGCGGTTCATGCGTGGTGACGCCGATGCCGTGGCCGGTGCGGTGGATGAACCGCTCGCCGTAGCCGAACTCGGTGATCACCGCCCGGGCGGCCCGGTCGATCTCCTGGCAGGCGACCCCGGGCCGCACGGCGGCGCACCCCGCCTGCTGGGCCTCGCGGACGATGTCGTGGACCCGCTGCTCCTCGGCGGTGGGCTCACCGACATGGACCGTACGGGAGGTGTCGGAGCCGTAACCGTGCTTCAGGCCGCCGAAGTCCAGGACGACCATGTCGCCGCGCTCGATGGTGCGTTCCCCCGCCTCGTGGTGCGGGTTGGCGCCGTTGGGGCCGGAGCCGACGACCGTGAAGTCGACCTGGGAGTGGCCGAAGTGCCGGAGCAGCGCGGCGAGATCGGCGGCCACGTCGGCCTCCCGGCGCCCCGAGAACCGCACCTTCAGGATCTCCTCGTACGTGGCGTCCGCCGCCGCCCCCGCCGCCGCCAGCCGCTCCAGCTCGGCCGCGTCCTTGACCGCCCGGAGCATCGGGAGCGCCTCGGTGAGGGCGGTGTACGCGGTGCCGGGCAGCGCCCGCTGGAGGCCGAGGAGGTGCATCGCCCAGGCGTTGTCGCTGACGGCGAAGCGGCCCCGGTCGCCGAGGAGCGGGGCGGTGACCGCGTAGGGGTCCGTGCCGTCGGTCCAGTCCCGCAGCGCGAGGGCGGGCGCCCCGGTGGCGGCCGCCGCGTCGGGGGCCTCCAGGGTCGGGACGACCAGGACCGGTTCCTCGCCGGGCCGCAGGACGAGGAGGGTGAGGCGTTCGGTGGAGACGGGTTGGTAGCCGGTCAGATGGACGAGGTCGGGGCCGGGCGCGACGACGACCCCGGCCAGCCCGTCCGCGGCGGCGGACTCGGCGGCCCGCGCCATCCGGGCCCGGTAATCCTCGGTGGTGAAGGGGACGGGGGGCGGCGCGGGCTGGTTCGGGCTGGACATCAGGCCTCCTGGGGTGAGGACCGGCGCGGGGCACGGCTCCCTGCATCCTGCCCGCCGGGCGGGGTGCCGACCAGCCACGATCAGGCCGGTACGTGGGGGCCGGTGGGCGCCCGTACGTACGGTCGGACCTTTGCGCGCACGGTCCGGTCGGTGCCCGTCGGTCGGGCCTATACGCGTACGGTCCGGTCGGTGCCCGTACGTACCGGTCGGACCTTTGCGCGCACGGGTCCGGTCGGTGCCCGCGTACCGAAGCCGTCGGCCGTCCGGTCACGACGGCAGCCGCACCGCCACGTCGGCCCGGTCCCGGCCGCTCTCCACCAGGCGGGCGTTCGCCTCGTCCGAGCGCTCCACCCACGCCCGGGCGTACGCCGGAGGCTTCCCGTACCGCACATGGCGCTCGACGAGCCGCCGCACCCGGACCTCCGGGTCGAGGTCGAGGTACCAGACCTCGTCCAGCAGCCCGCGCACCGGCGTCCAGGGCTCCACGTCGAGCAGCAGGTAGTTGCCCTCGGTGATGACGAGCGGGACGTCCGGGGCGATCGGCAGGGCCCCGGCGACCGGCTCCTCCAGGGCCCGGTCGAAGGCGGGGGCGTACACGGGGTGGACCGGGTCGGGGTCGCGCAGCCGCCGCAGGAGCGCCGCGTACCCCGGCGCGTCGAAGGTGTCGGGGGCGCCCTTGCGGTCGGCGCGGCCGAGGCGGTCCAGTTCGGCGGCGGCGAGGTGGAAGCCGTCCATGGGGACGAGGGCGGCGCGCCCCTCCAGGGTCTCGGCCAGCCGTCGCGCCAGGGTGGACTTGCCGGCGCCGGGCGGCCCGACGATGCCGAGGACGCGGCGCGCCCCGGTTCCCGCCAGGCGGCGGGCCCGGTCGGTCGCGGGGGTGAGGGCGGCGGCTCCGGTGAGGTCCAGGAAGTCCATGCGGGGCATTGTGCGGGGGCTGGGGCCGGAAGCGTTAGTGTTACGTATAACTAACGCGTTGCGCACCACTGCTTCCCGAGCCTCTGGAGGGCCCGTGTCCCACATCGCCCTGGTCACCCTGGTCGTCCGCGACTACGACGAGGCGGTCGCCTTCTACCGCGACGCGCTCGGCTTCGACCTGGTGGAGGACACCGACCGGGGCGACGGTTCCCGCTGGGTGGTCGTGCGCCCGCGCGGGGCGGCGGACGGTACGGGGCTGCTGCTCGCCCGTGCGAAGGACGGGGCGCAGGAGGCGAGCGTGGGGGCGCAGACCGGCGGGCGGGTCGGCTTCTTCCTGCACACGGAGGACTTCGCGGCCGACCACGCCCGGATGAGCGCGGCGGGGGTGCGCTTCCTGGAGGAGCCCCGGCACGAGACGTACGGCTCGGTCGCGGTCTTCGAGGACCTGTACGGCAACCGCTGGGATCTGCTGCAGCCGGCTCCGGCCCGGTCCTGAACCGTCTCCATTCGGCCCACAGCCGAGGCGCGGCCGGACGCCCTGCGCCGACGATGGGGCCATGGAGTCGACGGAGAGCGCCGCACCGGCCCCGGCCGAGCGGCACGCCGGGTGGAACGAGCTGTTCTTCGACCTGGTCGTCGTCGCCGGGGCGGGGCAGCTGGCGCATCTGCTCCACGACGGCCCGGACCCGGCGGACCTCGCCCTGTACGCGGTCCTCTATCTGGCCTTCTGGACCACCTGGGCCGGGTTCGCCGTCTACGGGGACATCGCGGCCTCCGAGACCCGGGTCCGTACGCTGCTGGTCGCGATGTTCGGCATGGCCGTGATGGCGGCCTCCGTGCACACCGTGCAGACCGGCCACGCGGCCGCCTTCGTGATCGCCTATGTCGCGCTGCGCTGGCAGGCGGGCCGTATCTGGCAGCGGGGCAGCATCGTCGTGGACTGGCCGCTGGCCCAGTTCGGTTCGGGTGCGGTGCCCTGGCTCGTCTCGCTCTTCGTGGACGCGCCGCTGCGGTACTGGCTCTGGGCCCTGGGCATCGCGCTGGACATCGTCACCCTGCTCGTCTCCACACGTGACCGCACCCTGCGCCGGGCCCACGAGCGGGCGGCGCACCGGCGCGACGGCCGCCCGCCGCCGGGCCCCGCCCACGGCCCGGCCGCCGGACCGCCCCGCCTCAGCGAGTCCCGGATCGACGCCGCGCACATGGGTGAGCGGCTGGGGCTGTACGTGATCATCGTGCTGGGCGAGGGCGTCATCCAGATCATCGGCGCCGCGTCCGAACGGGACGACTGGGACGGGCCGCTGGCCGCCACCGGGCTCGGGGCCTTCGGCCTGCTGGCCGGGATCTGCACGCTGAGCCTGCTCTACGGCACCAACGGCATCCCCCATCTGCGCAGGGGCGCCCTCGCACCGAGGCTGGCGATGCTGCTGCACGCCGTGATGACCGGCTTCCTGGTGGCGCTGGCCACCGCGCTGGGCTCGGCCATCACGCACGTCGACGACGTCCTGCCCCGGGGCCAGCACTGGCTGCTGTGCGGGGCGGTCGCCGGATACTTCGCGGCGGGCCTCGTCGCGGCGCTGCCCCTGGCGGACCGGTCCGACCGGGCGTGGCTGCTGGGGTGGGCGCTGCCCTGCCTGGCCGTGTCACTGGCGCTCGCCCCGCTCGGGGAGCGGCTGCCGGCCTGGGCCACGATCTGGATCCTGGTGGCCCTGGTCTGCTGGCAGATCCTGTACGACCCGGGGCGGGCGGGGAAGCCGCAGTCGGGGCGGCACTGGAGGGGGAGGATCCGGCGTACGGCGCGCGTGGCGTGAGGCGAGAGCGGTGCTCTGGGGAGCGGACGGCGCTCGGGGGCCAAAGCGGTGCTCCGCCGCCCGAGCGGCGCCCAACCGGCGGGACGGCGAGCGGCGCTCCAGGGGGCGAGCGGTGCTCCGTTGCCTGAGCGGCGCTCAACCGGCGGGACGGCGAGCGGTGCCCCAGGAGGCGAGCGGAGCTCCGCCGCCCGAGCGGCGCCCAACCGGCGGGATGGCGCTCAGGCGCCAGGGCGGCGCTCCGACGCTCGGGCGGTGCTCGCGGCTGTGAGCAACGCTCACCGGGGCAGCGCCCACCAGGGCAACGCTCACTGGAGGGAGCGGCGCCCGCAGCGGAGAGCGGCGCTCACCCGGGGCGGCGCTCAGAACCGCAGCCACCGCTCTCCCTCAAGAGCACCGCTCTCCCCCCAACACACACGAGCACCGCTCACGCCCGTGCCAGCCCCGCTTCCCTGACCGCCACCGCCTCCATCGCGTCCAGCACCGGCCGGATCAGCGGGTGGCCCTCGGCGCCCTGGCGTACGGCCGCGAAGACGCGGCGGGTGGGGGTGCTGCCCTCCACCGGGCGGACGACCACGCCCGTCAGCTCCATCCCGCGCAGCGCCGAGCGCGGCACCAGCGCCACCCCCGCGTCCGCCCCGGCCAGCGCCACCACCGCCCGGAAGTCGTCCGACGCGTGCTCGAAGCGTGGGGCGAAACCGGCGTGCTCGCAGGCCAGGACCACCACGTCATGGCAGGGGTTGCCCGGGTACGGGCTGATCCACGGGTCCTTCGCCAGGTCCGCGACCGCCACCTGGTCCTGGTCCGCGAGGCGGTGGTCCACCGGGAGGACCGCGTCGAACGGCTCCGAGTAGAGCGGGACCCTGGTCAGCCGGCGGTCGTCCTCGGCGGGGGCGCCCCGGTATTCGACGGCCACCGCCACGTCGACCTGGCGGTCCAGCACCATCGGGACGCTGGCGTCGCCCTCCGCGTCCTGGACCTTGACCCGGATGCCGGGCGCGGTGCGGGCCAGCTCGGTGAGGGCGGGGGCGAGGACGAGGCCGATGCCGGTGGCGAACGCGGCGACCGTGACCGTACCGGCGACGCCCGCGCCGTACTCCGCCAGCTCGGCCTCCGCCCGCTCCAGCTGGGCCAGGACGACGTTGGCGTGGCTGAGCAGGATCTCCCCGGCGGCGGTGAGCCGGGCGCCGCGCGCACCCCGCTCGACGAGCCGGTGACCGGTCTCCTGCTCCAGGGCGGCGAGCTGCTGGGAGACGGCGGAGGGGGTCAGATACAGGGCGGCGGCGGCCGCGGTCACGGTGCGGTGGTCGGCCACCGCACGGAGGATTCGCAGCCGCCGCGCATCGATCATGTGCCCATTGTCCCAGGTCGCGACGGCGGCCCGGACCTGGTGGAACGGGTTACGCCTCCGCCTCCAGGGCCGCCCGCGCGTCGACGAAGGCGTCCACGGCCCGGTTGACGTCGGCGGTGGAGTGGGCGGCGGAGAGCTGGACGCGGATGCGCGCGGCCCCCTGCGGGACGACCGGGTAGGAGAACCCGATCACGTACACGCCACGCTCCAGGAGCAGCTCCGCCATCCGGCCGGCCTTCGCCGCGTCCCCGATCATGACGGGGGCGATGGCGTGGTCGCCGGGGAGGATGTCGAAGCCCTCCTCGGTCATCCGGGTGCGGAAGAGCGCGGTGTTGGCGTTGAGCTGGTCGCGCAGGTCGCCGGCGGACTCCAGCAGGTCGATGACCTTGAGCGACGCGGCCGCGATGACCGGGGCGAGGGAGTTGGAGAAGAGGTACGGGCGCGAGCGCTGGCGCAGCAGGGCGACGATCTCGGCGCGGGCGGCGACGTAACCGCCGGAGGCGCCGCCGAGCGCCTTACCGAGGGTGCCGGTGATGATGTCGACCCGGTCCATGACACCGTGCAGCTCGGGCGTGCCGCGGCCGCCGGGGCCGACGAAGCCGACGGCGTGGGAGTCGTCGACCATGACCATGGCGTCGTAGCGGTCGGCCAGGTCGCAGATCTCCTGGAGCGGCGCCACGTACCCGTCCATGGAGAAGACGCCGTCGGTGACGATCAGGCGGCGGCGGGCGCCGGACGCCTCCTTGAGCTGCTTCTCCAGGTCGGCCAGGTCGCGGTTGGCGTACCGGTGGCGCTGGGCCTTGGAGAGGCGGATGCCGTCGATGATCGAGGCATGGTTGAGGGCGTCGGAGATGACCGCGTCCTCGGGGCCGAGGATCGTCTCGAAGACCCCGCCGTTGGCGTCGAAGCAGGAGGAGTAGAGGATCGTGTCCTCCTGGCCGAGGAAGGCCGAGAGGCGCTGCTCCAGCTCCTTGTGGACCTCCTGGGTGCCGCAGATGAAGCGGACCGAGGCGAGTCCGTACCCCCAGCGGTCGAGCGCTTCGTGGGCGGCGGCGATGACCTCGGGGTGGTCGGCCAGGCCCAGGTAGTTGTTGGCGCAGAAGTTCAGCACCTCACCCGGGCGGCCGCCCGCGGTGACGGCGACGGTCGCGGACTGCGGGGTGCCGATCACGCGCTCGGGCTTGTGCAGCCCGGCGGCGCGGATCTCGTCGAGGGTGGTGCGCAGGTCGTCGCGTACGGAGTCGAACATGCTGGATTCCTTCGAAGGGATGCGAGAAGAGGTTCGAGGAGATGCGGAAAGAGGTTCGACGGGTCAGGCGGTCCAGTCGAGGATGACCTTGCCGCCGAGGCCGCTCGCGGCGTCGTCGAACGCCGCCTCGAAGTCGCGGAATCCGTACCGGCCGGTGATGACGGGGGCGAGGTCGAGGCCGCCCTCCAGCAGGACGGACATGGCGTACCAGGTCTCGAACATCTCGCGGCCGTAGATCCCCTTGATCGTGATCATCGAGGTGACGATCCGGGACCAGTCGACGGCGAACTCCTCGGCGGGCAGGCCGAGCATCGCGATCCGGCCGCCGTGCGTCATGTTGGCGACCATGTCGCGCATCGCCTCGGGGCGGCCGGACATCTCCAGGCCGATGTCGAAGCCCTCGCGCAGCCCCAGCTCCCGCTGGCCGTCCGCGATGGTGCGGTCCGCGACGTTGAGGGCGAGGCTGACGCCGACCTTGCGGGCCAGGGCGAGACGGGCCTCGCTGACGTCGGTGATGACGACGTTGCGGGCCCCGGCGTGCCGGGCGACGGCGGCGGCCATGATGCCGATCGGCCCGGCGCCCGTGATCAGGACGTCCTCACCGACCAGCGGGAAGGAGAGCGCGGTGTGCACGGCGTTGCCGAACGGGTCGAAGATCGCCGCGATGTCCAGGTCGACGGGGACCCGGTGCACCCAGACGTTGGAGGCGGGCAGGACCACGTACTCCGCGAACGCCCCGTCCCGGCCGACGCCCAGGCCGACGGTGGAGCGGCAGAGGTGGCGGCGGCCGGCGAGACAGTTGCGGCACTTGCCGCAGACCAGGTGGCCCTCGCCGCTGACCAGGTCGCCCACCGCGATGTCGGTGACGTCGGAGCCGATCGCCGCGACCTCCCCGACGAACTCGTGACCGAGGACCAGCGGGGTGGTGACCGCCTGCTGGGCCCAGCCGTCGTAGGCGCGGATGTGCAGGTCGGTGCCGCAGATCCCGGTACGCAGGACCTTGATCAGGACGTCTCCGGGGCCGTGCTCCGGCTCCGGCACGTCCATCAGCCACAGTCCCGGTTCGGCCTTCTGCTTGACGAGTGCCTTCACGGCTGCGGCTCCCTGCACATGGGTGGTACGCGGGTGGTGGATACCCCGGGCCTGGGGGCCTGTCGGAGGAGCCCTGCGGCCCGGGGCGGTCTGGGGGTCCCCGTCACGCTCTCTCGTTACGGGGGTGGGTACGGCCGGACGGGACGGAGCACGCGGAACGGGTCGGGCCCGTCCGTGCGGCTCCACGCACCGCCACCGGCCGTCACCGAGAAGGCTGCCGTACGGCGGGGTGCCAGGTCCATCGAGGATTTCTTAAGCACGGTCGCAGGAGATCTTCACACCTGGCCGTGGCTTCACCGACCGCTGGCGCGCATCAGCCTTCGTTCCTGCGGCCCCGGCTCACCCGAACGCCACGGTTTCCCCCCTGCTCGCCCCCGCTCGCCTCGACGCCGTGCCGATTCCGGGTCCGGCCCGGGGGGGGCGCCGGGGTTCGGCGCAGGTCAAGGCCGTCGCGCCGTCCAGGGATGCGTAACAGGCCGCGGAAGAAGGGGAGTTCGACCTTTGATCGAGGACCGGCAAACTTTGAACACAGTGATGACGAAGTATGGACGTCACCGGCAGAAGCCTCCTACTGTTTCGGTCGCACCAGGCCGAGTCGCGCGCGATCGAGCCGCACCATGCCGAACCGCACCATGCCGAACCGCACGCGACCGACCCGCACGAGCCGAACGTTCACCCCCGGGCGCCGGGTGGCCCCACCCACCGCCGCGACGTGCCCCTCGCTGCGAGGGGCCAGGAGGAAGAATGCATCCACGGCCGTTCCACCGCCTCCGCAGACGCACCCCCCACGGGCGCCGACCGCTCCGCAGGCACCTCACCGGCCTGCTCGCCGCCTCGTTCCTGGTCGGCGCCCTCACCGCCGCACCGGCCACGGCGGCCCCGCCGTCCCCGGCCGCCGAACTGCCGCCGCAGGAACCGGGCGTGACCCTGCGCGTCTTCGATGTCCAGGTGCCCCTGGACGAGTTGTGCGACATCAAGGCGGGCCAGACGCCCAACGTCGACAAGCTGATGCCGCTGATCGACTGGGACGCGCCGGAGGACTTCGGCTTCGAGGACCGGTTCGTCTCCCAGGTGACCGCCAACATCCATGTGCCCGAGGACGGTTCGTACGCGTTCCGGCTCACCAGCGACGACGGGTCGCGGCTGCTGATCGACGATCAACTGGTCATCGACCACGACGGGTTGCACGGCGCCGAACCGAAGGACGGCACGGTCACCCTCGCGGCGGGCCACCACGCCCTGCGCATCGACCACTTCGACCGCACCGGCGGCCAGCAGGTCACGCTGGCCTGGCAGCCGCCGGGCGCCGGCGGTTTCACCGTCGTCCCCGAGTCCGTGCTGACGACCGACGCCGATGTCGTACGGGTGACGGCCCCGGGCCGCAAGGAGTGCGAGGGCGCGCTCGACTCGCCCGGCGACGGGCTGCCACTGGGCGGTGTCCACCCGGACTACGCGCTCACCGATCTGCGCCCCGACGGGTTCGAGCCGCAGGTCTCCGCCATGGACTGGCTGCCGGACGGGCGGCTCGCGGTGGCCACGTGGGGCGGTACGGACAACGAGACCGGCGAGGTCTATCTCCTCGACGGTGTGCGGGGCGAGACCGGCCCGGACCAGGTGGAGGCGAAGAAGGTGGCCGAGGGGCTCAAGGAGCCCATGGGCATCAAGGCCGTCGACGGGAAGCTCTATGTCTCGCAGAAGCACGAACTCACCGAGCTCACCGACACCGACGGCGACGACGTCACCGACGAGCGGCGGACCGTGGCCACCTGGCCGTACGGCGGCAACTTCCACGAGTTCGCCTTCGGCCTGCTCTACCGGGACGGCCACTTCTACCTCAACCTCTCCGTGGCGATCGACTACGGCGGCGCGACGACGGACCCGCAGCCGGCGGAGAACCGCGGCACGACCATCAAGGTGAACAAGGAGACGGGCGAGGTCAGTTACCTCGCCGGGGGTTTGCGGACGCCCAACGGCATCGGCTGGGGTCCGGAGAACGACCTCTTCGTCCTGGACAACCAGGGCGGCTGGCTGCCCTCCTCCAAGCTGGTCCACATCAAGCAGGACCGCTTCTTCAACCACTACACCAACCCGACCGGCCCCTTCGACGCGAAGCCCGTCACCAAACCGGTGCTCTGGCTCCCGCAGAACGAGATCGCCAACTCGCCTTCCACGCCGCTTCAGTTGAGCGAAGGCCGGTTCGCCGGGCAGCTGCTCTTCGGGGACGTGACGTACGGCGGGATCCAGCGCGCCTACCTGGAGAAGGTCCACGGCGAGTACCAGGGCGCGGTCTTCCGCTTCACCCAGGGCCTGGAGGCCGGCGTCAACCGGATCAGCATGGGCCCGGACGGCGCGATCTACGCGGGCGGGCTCGGCGCGGGCGGCAACTGGGGTCAGGAGGGCAAGCTGACGTACGGGCTCCAGAAGCTCACCCCCAGCGGCGACAAGGCGTTCGACATCCTGGCGATGCGGGCGAAGCCCGGCGGCTTCGAGCTGGAGTACACCGAGCCGCTCTCACAGGAGACGGCGGCGAGGCTCGCCGAGAGCTACCGGGTCGAGCAGTGGACGTACGCGCCCACCCCGGCCTACGGCGGCCCGAAGATCGACGAGGAGACCCTGGAGGTCGGCTCGGCGACGCTGTCCGAGGACGGAAAGAAGGTCACGCTCGCCCTCCCCGGCCTCAAGCCGAACCGCGTCGTCCACGTCCGCTCCCCGCGCCCCTTCGCCTCCGCCAGCGGCGCGGAGCTGTGGTCGACGGAGGCCTGGTACACGCTCAACTCCCTTCCCGGGGACCAGCCTCCGCCCACCCTGTACGAGGCGGAGGAGGCCGCTCTCACCGGCGGCGCGGGCGTCGACACCGAGCACGCGGGCTACTCGGGCGGCGGCTTCGTCGACAACTTCGGCAACGAGGGCGCGGCCGTCACCTTCGACGTGCGGACGGAGAAGGCCGGGACGTACGACGTCGGCCTGCGCTACTCCAACGGCCCGGACCCGGCCCCCGGCACCAAGACCATCAGCGTCCACGTCAACGGCACGAAGGTCCGGCAGACGAGCCTGGCCTCCACCACCGACTGGAAGACCTGGGCCACGAAGAACGAGCAGCTGGAGCTGGAGGAGGGCCGCAACACCGTCACGTACTCCTACGACAGCGGCGACACCGGCCATGTGAACCTCGACATGATCGCCGTCCACCCCGAGGGCGCCCGCATCCAGCTCTTCGACGGCACCGACCAGGCCGGCTGGCAGCACCCGGACGGCCGGGCACCCCAATGGCCGGTGAGCAACGGGGAGATGGAGATCAAGGACGGCGACCTGCGCACCAAGCAGGGGTTCGAGGACTTCCGCGTCCATGTGGAGTTCTGGCTGCCGAACCTCCCGCCGGACGTCACCGGCCAGGACCGCGCCAACAGCGGCGTCTACCTCCAGGAGCGGTACGAGGTGCAGATCCTGGACTCCTACGGTGACGACACCCTGGCCGACAACGAGGCCGGGGCGATCTACACGAAGAAGGCCCCGGACGTGAACGCGGCCACCCCGCCCGAGACCTGGCAGACGTACGACATCACCTTCCGCGCCGCCCGCTTCGACGCGGCGGGCAACAAGACGGAGGACGCCAGGATCAGCGTCGTCTGGAACGGCGTGACCGTCCACGACGACGTGGCGGTCGACGGCCCGACCGGCGGCGGAGCGGCCGAGGCGGCGACGGCGGGGGCCATCAGGCTCCAGGACCACGGCAGCAAGATCCGCTACCGGAACGTGTGGGTGGAGCCGCTGACGTGAGGGCGTAAGACGTAGGGCGTAGGGCGTAAGCGCTCCATGCAGGGGGGGGCGGTGGCCACGGGCCGCCGCCCCCCTCGGCGCAGAGCCCACTACCGCCGCTGCAGCAGGTACACCATCCACGTCACGGCCACCGAGCCCGCGGTTCCGGCGGCGCCGATGCAGGCCTGCAGGAGCAGTCGGTGCCATATCGGCCGCGGGTTCGCCCGCGACCACTCCACAGGGTCAGGCGGGTGCGGCTGTCGGCATGCGCTGTCGCTGGTGTCGTTCATCGAGGGTGGTCCTCCTGAGTACCGCCCGGGCCGCACCGTGCGGCGGCCCGGTCTTCTGCCTGTCCTCGACCATCGTCACTGCGGCGCGGCCCTCAAATGGCCCTGTTCCGTTGCCGGTTGAAGGTGGCAACGGTGGCGCTGTTGCCGATCGAGGTGGCAACACCTCCTGGGCGGCGGATGGTCGGTCGGCGGCGGATACTGGGGGCATGTCTGACAGTGCCGTCGAGATCACCACGCCCAAACCCACCGGCCCGGGCAGGCCCCTGACGCTGGCCGCCCTCAAGGAGGGGCTGGCCCCGGAGAAGAGGGCGCTGGCCGAGGATCTCCGAGCGTTGTTCGGTGCTCTGGACGTCAGCGTGCGGCGGTACGCCGTGCGTCGGCATCTCGACGCGAGCTCGGTGACACGCTACCTCAGCGGGGAACGGGTCCCTCCCTGGGAATTCGTCGCCGGTCTGATCAGCGATGTGCGCGAGGTGTCGGCGCCGTTGACGCCCGCGGCCGAGGCCGCCCTGCACGAGACCCACCGGGCGGCACTCAAGACGAACCGCCGCAGCAGCGAGATGCAGACGCTGCAGGACGAGCTGGCCGTCGCGGACGAGGAGACCCGGCGCATCAAGGCACGTCAACGGGCCCTGGAAGAAGCCATCGTGGACCGTGAGCGCACGCTCCAGGAGTCCGTGAGCAGATGCCGTCGTCTGGAGGTGCAGATCGATGAGGAGCAGTCGGCGCACCGGGCGGACATCGCGTTGTGGGAGGGCGAGTACGAGCAGATACGCAGGGAGTGCCACGACCTGAGCCAGGAAGTGCTCTTCCTCCAGGAGGCACTTGCCGTGGCGAGAGCCGAACTGATCGCCGCCGAGGGCCAGTGCCATCAGTTGGAGGCCGACCTCGACGCGATGAGCCGCCTGGAGGGTCGGGGGGAGGGGGCCTCGTCCTTGATGGCCGCCCTGGAGGCCGCCAACAGCACGGCCTCCGTCGCCGAACTGGTCCAGGTCGTGGGTGACCTGGAGGCGCGCACGCAGCAGGCGATGGCACGCGAGCTGGTCTCCGCGGCGAGTCGCTCCCGTCGCGTCGAGGAGGTGGCGGCCTTACTGTCCGGGCTGCAGGAGGCCGGCCTTCCCGCCCATGCCGATACGGCGATACCGGCGTTGGTGATGACGCGACCCGTGGCCGAGACGGCGGCGCTCGCCGGCGCACTGCACCGGGCGGGCTTCGAGGATGGTGTGGCCGCTCTCCTGCGCTCGTCGGTCGAACTGCACTCTCCGTGCGATGTCATCGGCCTCTGTCTGGGGCTGCACCGTGATCAGTTGGACGAGTTGGCGGAGAGTCTTCTGGCGGCTGCCTTCGTCGTACGGCCGGTGGCGGAGGCCGTGGCCATCGCCGTGTGGGCGGCCGGTACCGAGGTCGAACAGGCGACCGTGACGGCTCTGGGCCCGGCCTTCGGCCGACGCGGCGCTCAGGAACTGGTGGAGCTGAGTATCGCGCTGCGGGCCGCGGGACGGCACCGGCACGCCGACACGCTGCCGACCGCGGTCGCGGAGCGCCGCGACGCCCGAGCCGTCGTCGATGTCATCGAGTGCTTCACCGACAGGGGGCTGACTTCGGAAGCCGACCGGGTCTTCGCGGTGGCGCAGGAGCGGAGCGTTCCCCATGTGCTGGCGCTGGTGCGCGCGCTGGTCCAGGGACGGCACAGCGGGGCCGCCGGCGGGGTCTTGGAGCAGGCGGTGGCCCGATGGTCGGCCCGGGAGATCGCCACCACGGTCACCGACCTCTACAACACGGATCACTTCCCCCAGGCCGCTCAGACGTTGATGAGTGCGCTGCACAGTCCCACCGTCGAGACGCGGCTGCTCCTGCACCAGGTGGACGAGGTCTCTCCCGGCGCCGAGGCGGTGGTGGAGATGGTGGCCGACACGGGGAGCCCCGAGCGGGCCGCCCACCTCCTGCTCTGTCTGGAGAATGACGGCCTGCCCTTGCTGGCCGAGGTGGTGTTCGAGCAGACGCTGACGCACAAGCCCACCGGTCACGCAGGCCAGTTCCTGGGTGTCCTGGCGCAGTCGGGCGCGGCTGTCATGAGCGAGGCCGCACTGTACGAGCGGGCGTGCTCGGCGGCCGGGCCGGACATGGCGCCCCTCCTGCTCGCCCTGGCCACCGCCCGGCAGGACAAGGCGGTCGGCTCGGTCGCCCTAGGCTGTATCCGCACCCATGACCTGTCCGACCTCGTGGTGCTGTTGAGGCAGTTGCACAAGCTCGACAACCCGATCCAGCCGCGTAGGGCGGACGTCGTCGACCAGATCATCGGGGCCGTGGTGCAGAACTGGCCCATGGAGGACCAGGCCTCGCTGGTGGTCGCCCTCGCGCAGGCGGGCCTGCCCCGGGATTCGGCTCTGCTCACCCATCGGGCAGCCGCGAGCCGGCCCAGGTTCCGGAAGCTTCTGAGGCACGAGCAGACGAAGCACGCCCAGAAGGTGCTCTCCCGCACGTTCTGGAGGAAGGGTCCCACCACCGTGAGCGGTTGAGCCGGGGTGCTCCGGTCGACCGGTGCGGAGACGCCGCCGCGGGGGCTGCCGCCCGCAGCGCCCGTTCGCGGTGACCGCCGCTCCGGCGCCGGAGCACCGCTCACCGCCCTCAGCGCAACGCCCCTCCGCGCCCGCGGAACGCTCCCGGAACTCCCCCGGAACACTCCTGGAACGCTCCCGAGGCCAACGCCTGACGCAGCGTAGGGAAAGTGCCTCCGTCCTTGATAACGTCGCCTCCGCGGCTGTGGACTTCTCCCCCGACCCGGTCGCGTGTGCGTGGGAGCGGGGACGGGTCGCGGCAGGACGAAGAGGGCCGGCAATTGAGCCTTGCACAGGTGCACCACATCTCCGCCGCGGCCGGGGACGAGAGCGCGGAGGGCCGTTTCACGGCGGTGGGACACGGGGTGACGGCGGCGCTGCTGGCCGAGTTGGAGCCGCTCTTCGCGTACGTGCTCCCCGACGGAGCCCCGCACCGCCCCGCCGACGCCGAACTCCGTTCGCTCCCCCAGGCGTTCACGTACGCCGTGCTCTCCGACGGCAGCCGCGCCGTCGGCCGTACGGCACCGGCGCGCGGGGAGGCCTCGGCGCCGGTCCGGTTCCACACGCACGCGGTGCACATACCCGCGGGCGTGCCGCTGCCGGGCGGCCGGCTGCCGGTGGAGGCGTGGCGGTCGCCGCACTGGGCCACGGTGACACCGCCCGGCGGGGCCGCTCCCTCCGACCCGCTCGGCGCGCTGCCGCCTGGCCCCGCTCCCGTACGGGAGGGCCTGGACGACTTCGCCGTCTCGCGCGGCCCTTGGCTGGCGGCGGTCCTCGCCGATCTGCGCCGGGCCGGCGAGGAGGCGCCCGCGGGCGGTCCGGTGGTGCTGGTGGAGCGGCGGAGCGCCGATGTGGCACGGTGGCTGGCGCTCGCGGCGATCGCCCTGCCGAGGGAGAGCGCGGAGCGGCTGACGTTCACCACGTACACGCGGCGGCCGGGGAGTTCGCCGCTGCGGGTGGCCGGGGTGGCGCCGGAGGACGCGGCGGCGGCACGCGAGGCGGGGCTGCGGGTCCATGTGTGTGCGGACCGGCCCCCGGTGGAGGCCACCGAGGACATCTGGGCGCGGACGGCGGCCCGGGTGTGGCGGAGCCGGGCGCCGGAGCTGTTCCAGGAGGCGCGTGTGCTGCCCGGAGACCCTTTCGCCGCAGGCCCGTTGGCGGTGGTGGCGCTCTGCGCCGGGGTCGGGCTCGGCTCCGAGGAACGCGCGGCGGCGGCCGCTTGGGCGGCGGAGCGGCCGTACGCGCTGGACGCGAAGCGGGTCGGCCGGTTGGTGGAGGCGCTGACCTCGCCGGGGATCGACGACCGTACGGGCTCCGAATTCGACGCGGTGGGGCGGTTGTTCGGCGCCCTGGACGGCCGGTGCCCGGCCTCCGTCACCGCGCCGCTCGCCGCGATGCTGGTGACGGAGGCGGTGCGGGGCGGCAACGGTTCGCTGGAACTGCCGCGCCCGGACGCGTTCGTGGGGCCGGAGGGCGAGGCGATCGCCGGGGTGCTGGGCCCGGAGATCCTGACGGAGCTGGAGAGCGGGGCGGGTGGGGCGCGGCCGGTGGCACGCACCGTACAACTTCTGCGGGTGGCGAGGCTGCTGGGCCTGAACACCCGTGATCTGCTGCCCGGCGTCACGACCCGCCTGGCCCCGGCGCTCCTGAGGGAGGCGGGGGCGGAAGCGGAGCAGGCCGGGGGGTCCGGCGCGGCGGGAGGACCGGAAGGCGCGGAGGGAACGGCCGGATCTCCGGAATCGGCCGGGACTCCGGGAACGCCCGGGACTCCTGGAGCCCCCGCGACTCCGGGCACAGCCGGAACAACGGGAACGCCCGCGACTCCGGGGGCAGCCACGTCTCCGGAGGCAACCGGCCCCTCGGGAACGCCCATCCCCCCGGGCGCACCCGGACCATCGGGAACAGCCGGATCTCCGGCGGTGCCCGCCTTCGCCCCGGCGCTGCTGGAGCTGCTGGACGAGCAGTTCGACGTACGGACGGCACTGCTCGGCGCGCTGGACCGGATCGCGCCCGAGGACCCCGGCGCGGTGGCCCGGCTCCTGGAGCGGGTGGCTCTGCCGTTCACGGGGACGCAGGCGCTGCCGCATCTGCGGATGTGCGCCGAGGCCCCCGGGGCGACGACGACGCTCGGCCGGGACCGCACGGCGCTCTGGCACCGGATCCTGCGGGCGGCCGGCCTCTCCCCCTTCGCCGAGCCGCTGGTGCTCCGTACGGCGGCGGGCCTGGTCTGGGGGGACCGGGCGCCCACCGTGGAGGAGGCCCGGCTGCTGCTGGAGGCGGCGACCTCGGACGCGCACCGGGCGGCCGGGACCTGGTCCCGCCTGGCCGACGCGGCGCTCGGCGCCCCGGCGGACGCGGAGGAGGCGGAGACCCTGGCCCACGACCTGCTGCGCGCCTTCCCCCAGGAGATCGGGGGCCGGGAGCGGGCCGCGCTCCAGCTCCTCGCCCTCTGCCGCGATCTGCGCACCGGAGCCCCCGAGCCCGGCTGGGCGGACCGGGTCCGTACGCTGCGCGACCGCGCGGCCCCCCTGGAACCGCCCGTCCGGGAGCGGGCGTCCATCTCCCTGGCCGAACGCCTGCTGGCCCCGGACCGCCCGGGCGCGGAGCTGTACGCCTTCGTCCGGAGCGACGACAGCGACCTGATCGCCGCCTACGACCGCGCGGCCCGCACCGAGCCGACCCGCACCCGGCTCTGTACCCAGCCCGCCTACGCGGCCGACTGCTTCACCGTCTGGACCGCCCACCCCCACGCCGGCCCCGCCTGGACCGCCACGGCCGCCGCCCTCCTGGAGGAGGTGCTCCGCCCGGCGGTGCGGTCCATGGGCGCCGAGTTGGTGGCGGAGGTCGAGGAGACGGTGGGCCGGACCGGCAGCAGCGGCCGGGCGAACGCCTTCCGCGACTGGAACCGCTCACGCGCGCTGGGCCGCCTGGGGCGGCGGATCGTGGGGCGGGTGCGGCGGGGCTGACCGGGACCGCCGGTCCCGGCCGCGCGCATCGCCCCTGCACAGGTTCACTCGGCGGTCCGCGCCGCCGCCGTACGGGCTGCCGCCAGGTGCCGCCTACCGTGGCATCCGCACCGGGCGCGGTTGTCTTATCCTACGTATTGCGCTGGCGGATCTTCGGGCGGTGGGAGAGCTTCTCGTGTCGTCCGCGGGGTAGAGGGTTGGGTGTTTGCCGGTCGGCGGCGCTGTGGAGCAGCCTCGGGCGGTACGTCGCATGAAGAGGCTGAGGCCAGTGAAGGGGTGTCTGCTGTGACGCGCTCGGAGGACGGTGAGCTCACCATTCCCTCGGCTGCGATGGACGAGGTGTTCACAGCCGACCGGAACATCGGCCGGGAACTGGCCAAGGTGGAGTGGTCGGCGACGCCGCTGGGAGAGCCTGAGGACTGGCCGCAGAGTCTGCGGACGGCGGTGAGCATCCTGCTGTCGTCGAAGTTCGCCATGTGGATGGCGTGGGGACCGGAGCTGACGTTCTTCTGCAACGAGGCCTACCGGCGCGACACCCTGGGCCAGAAGTACCCCTGGGCGCTGGGCCGGCCCAGCGCCATGGTGTGGTCGGAGATCTGGGACGACATCGCCCCTCGGGTCGACACCGTCCTGAACTGCGGTGAGGCCACCTGGGACGACGGGCTGATGCTGTTCCTGGAGCGGTCCGGCTACACCGAGGAGACCTACCACACCTTCTCCTACAGTCCCCTGCGCGATGAAAGCGGCGCTGTGGTCGGCCTGCTGTGCGTGGTCAGCGAGGACACCAAGCGGGTCATCGGCGACCGCCGGATGGCGACCCTGCGCGACCTGGGCTCCGACCCCAGTGTCATCCGCACCGAGCAGGAGATGCTCGACTTCGCCGGGGGGCAGCTGAGTCGCAACCCGTACGATCTGCCCTTCACCCTGACCTATCTGTTCCAGGACGACGGCAGTGCCCGTCGAGCCGCGGTGACCGGGTTCGGGACGGCAGATCCGGCCGCGCCGGACATCCTTCCCCCGGACTCCGTCTCGCCCTGGCCCGTCCACGTACCGGCTCGGGGCGATTCGGTGCTGGTGCCTCTGGACGGCGAGGCGTACTCGGACCTGCCGACCGGGGCCTGGGAGAAGGCGCCGGCCCAGGCACTGGTCGTACCCCTGCAACAGCAGGGTGGGGCCCCGTACGGATTCATGGTGACGGGTCTGAACCGCTTCCGTGCCCTGGACGAGGACTACCAGGGCTTCCTGGATCTGGTCGCCGGACACATGGCCGCCGGCGTCGCGAGCGCCCGCAGCTACCAGGCACAGCAGCGCCGTGCCGAGGAGCTCGCGGAGCTCGACCGGGCCAAGACGACGTTCTTCTCCAACATCAGCCACGAGTTCCGCACCCCGCTGACCTTGATCATGGGACCGGTCCAGGAACTGCGGGAGCAGCTCGCCGACGCGGAGCCGCGCGTGCGCGAGGAGCTGGAGGCCGTGCACCGCAACGGTCTGCGGCTGGGCAAGCTCGTCAACTCACTGCTGGACTTCTCCCGCCTCGAGGCGGGCCGGATGCAGGCGAGCTACGAGCCGGTCGACCTGGCCACGGTCACCAGCGCGCTGGCCAGTGTCTTCCGTTCCGCCGTCGAAAACGCCGGCCTGGACTTCCGTGTCGAGTGCGAACCCCTGCCCGAGCCGGTGTACGTCGATCGCGGTATGTGGGAGAAGGTGATCCTCAACCTGCTCAGCAACGCGCTGAAGTTCACCTTCGAAGGGTCGATCCGGGTGGGCGTGGGCGTCCAGGACGACGAGGCCGTGGTGCGGATCACGGACACCGGGATCGGTGTGGTGGCCGAGGAGATGCCCCGGCTGTTCGAGCGATTCCACCGTATCGAGAACGCCCGGTCCCGTTCCAACGAGGGCAGCGGCATCGGCCTGGCGCTGGTGAAGGAACTGGTCGGCCTGCACGGCGGTGTCATCACAGCCGAGTCCGCCGAAGGTGAGGGCACCAGCTTCACCATCCGTCTGCCGTTCGGCTCCGCCCACCTGCCGGCCGACGCCCTCCGCACCCGCGTGGGCGACGGCGTCACCTCTCCCGGTGCCGCCGCCCCCTTCGTCCAGGAGGCCCTGCGCTGGCTGCCGGGCGTGCAGACCGGTGTGCCGGCCGGCGAACCGCACGGCGGGCCGCAGACGGCCGTCGAGACTTCCGCGGCCCGCCTGTCGGCTCAGGCGCGGGTACTGATCGCCGACGACAACGCCGACATGCGCGAGTACCTCACCCGGCTGCTGCGCGACGCCGGATACCAGGTCGACGCGGTCGTCGACGGACAGCAGGCCCTCGAAGCCGTTCGCCTGGACGCCCCCGATCTCGTGGTCAGCGACGTCATGATGCCCCGCCTGAGCGGCCTGTCCCTGGTGCGAGCGCTGCGCACCGACTCGCGTACCGCCTCGGTGCCGGTGGTACTGCTGTCCGCCCGCGCCGGGCAGGAGGCGGCCATCGAGGGTCTGCAGGCGGGCGCGGACGACTACCTCGTCAAGCCGTTCGCCGCCGCCGAACTCCTGGCCCGCGTCGAGGCCAACGTGAAACTGGCCCGGCTGCGCAACCACCACGCCCGGTGGCGTACCGCTATGATCGACTCGCTCCAGGAGGCGTTCTTCGTCTGTGACGAGGACGGCGCGGTCATCGAGATCAACACCTCCTTCACCGGCATCCTCGGGTACGGCCCCGAAGACCTGCCCTACCAGCCGGTGCACCCCTGGTGGCCGGATGCGGCCACCGACCCCGAAGCCCACCGCCTGGTTGCCGAGGCCTTCGCCACACTGACCGGCCAGGAACGCGGTAGCTACACCATTCCCGTCACCCACCGCGACGGACATCGCCTGTGGGTGACGGCCACGTTCAACCAGGTCCAGGACCCCGACACCGGCCGTACGGTGATCGTCGGAACCTTCCGCGACGTGAGCGCCGAGCACTACGCCATCCAGCGCGAAACCGCCCTGGCCGCTCTGAGCACCCGTCTGTCCCAGGCCGCCAGCCTGGCCGAGGCTCTCGAAGGTTCTCTTGAGGAGCTGAAGAAGCTGTGGCACGCCCAACACGTGACGGCCGTGGTCTTCGGTCCCCGGGACGAGCCCGCCCTCACCGGCACCGACACCGGCCTCGTCTGGCAGGATCTGCCTGCCGAACGCCGCCGGATGCTCACCGCTCTGCGTGACCAGCCGGCGCTCACCGCCGTTCCGGGCCAGGGCGGGGCCACCGTCGTCCTGGAACACCCGCAAGGCAGCCTGGCCCTGTGGATCGCCCTGGGCGAGCGGCGCCCCTTCACCGGCGAGGACCAGCTCCTGCTGTCCCTCCTGGCCGGTCGCCTGGCCCAGGGCCTGGCCCGTGCTCACCAGATCGACCAGCAGCGCGAGACAGCCATCGCGTTGCAGCGGGCCATCCTCGGCCCGTCCCGGCTCCCGGACGGCTTCGCCGTCCGCTACGAGCCCGCCACCCGCCCCCTGGAGGTCGGCGGCGACTGGTACGACACCGTCGCCCTGCCCGACGGTCGTATCGGCATCGTCGTGGGCGACTGCGTCGGCCGCGGCCTGGAGGCCGCCTCCGTAATGGGGCAGCTGCGCAGCGCCTGCCGCGCCCTGCTGCTCCAGGACGCCGGTCCCGCCCGGGCGCTCATGGCCCTGGACCAGTTCGCCGCCGGTGTCCCCGGCGCGATGTGCACCACCGTCTTCTGCGGAGTTCTCGACCCCCGGACCGGACAGCTCGTCTACTCCAGCGCGGGGCACCCCCCCGGCATTCTCGTCCGACCCGACGGCATCACCAGGCTTCTGGAAGACGGACGTTCCCTGCCCCTGGCCGTACGGCCCGACCGGCCGCGGCCCGAGGGCAGCTGCACCATCTCCGCCCGTTCCACGCTGCTGCTGTACACCGACGGGCTGGTCGAACGCCGCCGCCGTCCGCTCAGCGCGGGCATCGACCGGGCCGGCGAGGCCCTTCAGGACGGCCGGGACACCGCGGTCGACGATCTCGCCAGCAACGTGATGTCCCGGCTGGCTCCCGACGGCGGCTACGACGACGACGTCGCCCTGCTGCTCTACCGTCACCCGGCTCCGCTGGAGATCTCCTTCCCGGCGGAATCAGGCCAGCTCGCTCCCGTCCGGAAAGCTCTGCGCGGCTGGCTCGAACAGTGCGACCTGCCGCCGCGCACCGCGCAGAGCGTCCTGGTGGCGGCAGGCGAAGCCTGTGCCAACGCCATCGAACACGGACACCGCGACGCCCCCGGCGACACCGTCTACTTCCGCGCCGAGGCATCCGTCGACAACCTGCGCCTGACCATCGCCGACAGCGGTCGGTGGAAAGTGCCCCAGCCCGAGCTCAACGCCCACCGCGGCCGCGGTATGGGGCTGATGCGTGCCCTGATGCAGCAGGTCACCGTCGTCCAAGGACCGACCGGTACCACCGTCGACATGCACACGAGGATCGCCTGATGACTACGCCCCTGACCCTCACAGCCAGTCGGCGGCCGGACGGCACCAGCGTGCTGACCGCGGTCGGTGAGATAGACATGAGCAACTGCCTGAGCCTGGCGGCCGCCCTCGACGACGCACCCGGCCCCCTCGTCCTGGACCTGAGCGACGTCGAGTACCTCGACAGCGCCGGCCTCAGCGTCCTGTTCCCGCACGCAGAGCGCCTCGAACTCATCGCCGGCCCGCTCCTGGAGCCGGTACTGACCATCTCCGGACTCACCGACCTGACCACACACCACTGAGGCCCGCACCGTCCCTGCCGGCAGAGACCGCCCCATATCCTGGGCGGTCTGGAGAACCCATGTGGAGGAGACCGAAGTGTTCACGGTAGACGTCAGGCGGGACGCACGAGGAGTGGTGTTCGCTCTGCGCGGGGATCTCGACTTCCACAGCGTGGTGCAGCTGTACGAGGCCGGCGAGGAGGAACTGGGCACCGGCAGGGTGACAGGGGCCGTGGTGATCGACTGCGCCCACCTGGCCTACTGCGACTCCACCGGCATCAGCGCCCTGCTGAAGCTGTACCACCAGATGTCCGCGCAGGACGGGGTTCTGTGCCTGGCCTCCGTGACCGACAACCTCAACCGCCTGTTCGAACTGACCGGGCTGAAGCAGATCTTCTGTCTGCACACCGACCCGGAAGAGGCTCTCAACGCCCACCTGCATGTTCCCGGAGCCGTTGCGGCCGGCGCCGACAGCGCGGCGCGGACCGGCACGGAGCACGGCGGATGACGGGCGCACCGGACCAGCAGGCACCCTCGCCTGTCCGGACCGGCCCGGTGCCGGCGGCACGAGCCGCCGCATCCAGCGACGGGGAGGACGATCTACGGTCGTTGTTCGGGCAGTCGATGGCCTTGTTCGCCTCCATGGCCGGGCCGGCTCACCTGCTGGAGGCGGCGAACCCGGCGTTCTTCGCGGCGATCGGCGGAATCGAGCGCACCCGTACCGGCGTGCCGCTGGGACAGCTCATGCCGGAACTGGTCGAGCAGGGCTTCATCGCTCTGCTGGACCGTGTCTATCGCACAGGTGAGGCCTATACCGGCCGGGATGCCCGCGTGATGCTGGGCGAGGGAGCGGATGCCCGCGAGGGGTTCTTCGACTTCACCTACGAGCCCCGTCTGGACTCCGGCGGCAACATCATGGGCGTGCGGATGATCGGAATGGAGACCACCCAGGTCAAACATGCGCAACGGCTGACGGCCGAGCACCGGGCCCTGCTGGAGCAGATCGCCCGCCAGGCCCCTCTCTCCGAGGTGCTCGAAGGCATGGCACGGGCGATCGAGGATCTCACTCCTGAGGAAGTGCTGGTGTCGGTCCTGCTCGCCGACGCCGACGGCCGGCACCTGCGCCACGGCGCCGCACCGAGCCTGCCCGACTTCTACAACCAGGCCATCGACGGTATCGCCACAGGTGAGGGCGTCGGCTCCTGCGGCACCGCCGCTCACCGCCGCCGGCCGGTGATCGTCACCGACATCGCCACCGATCCGTTCTGGGACGACTTCCGCGACCTGGCCGAGAAGGCCGGTGTCGCCGCCTGCTGGTCCACCCCGATCCTGGCCCGCGACGGTTCGCTGCTGGGCACCTTCGCGATGTATCACCGCGTTCCGCGCGTCGCGCAGGAGGCCGACCTCGCCCTCGCCCGGGTCTTCGCCGGCACCGCTGCCCTGGCCATCGAACGCCACCAGGTCGAGCAGGCGTATCAGGCGGCCGAAGCCCGCGAGAAGACCGCCCGCGACGACCTGGCCTTCCTTCTGAACGCCAGCACCCTCCTGAGTACCGACCTGGACGTCGCCCAGACCCTCAACCGCCTGGCTCAGGCCTGCAGCCCGCGCCTGGCACCGCTGTGCGCGGTCGATGTCATCGAGGGCGGCCGGGTCCGCCGTGTGGCCACCGCCGCCCCCGACCAGTGGCAGCAGGATCTGCTCGCCGGCCACGCCCCTGTCTACGACGACACCGACGACGCCGTCGCACGCGTCCTGGCCTCCGGCGTGACCGAAGTGGCGCGGCGAACCCCCACCGGCCCCGGCCCCTGGCACGATCTGGGCGTCACCGGTTATCTGTGCATCCCCCTGTTCGACCGGGACAGCGTCGTCGGCACCGTGACGCTGCTGTCAACCGACGGGTACACCTTCGACGGACACACCGTCGCCCTGGCCGAGGAGCTCGCCACACGCGCCGCCCTGGCCGCGCGCAACGCCCGCCAGTACACGCACCGCGCCGTCCTCGCCCGCGATCTGCAGGCAGGGCTCCTCCTGCCGGAACTGCCCTGCGTGCCCGGCACCGAGGTGGCCACCTACTACCACCCCGCCGGTGAGGGACTCGACGTCGGCGGCGACTTCTACGACGTCTTCCCCCTGCCCGACGGCCGATGGGCGTTCCTGCTCGGCGACGTCTGCGGCCGCGGCGCCATCGCCGCGACCACCACCGCCCTGGTCCGCCACACCGCCCGCGCCGTCGCCCCGCTCGTCCCCGGCCCCCAAGAGGTCGTCGAAGCGGTCAACCAGGCCCTGTGCAACCGGCCCGTCGGCCACGGCACCGGATTCGTCACCCTCGTCTACGGCCGGATCACCCCCACCGACGACGGCCTCGACATCGAACTCGTCCGCGCCGGCCACACCCTCCCCCTCCACCTGGACGCCCACGGCACCGTCCGAGCGGTCGACGCGCCGGGCGTCCTGCTGGGCATCGGGCCCCAGACCCACCTCACCGCCCGCAACCTGCGGCTGCGCCCGAACGAGAGCCTGGTGCTCTACACCGACGGCATCACCGAAGCCCGCCGCCACGACAACGAACTCTTCGGCGACCGACGCCTCGCCGACGCCTTGGCGGACGCACCGGCCGGACCCGCCGCCCAACAGCTGATCGACACCGTCACCCACGCCGTGCACGCCTTCACCGGAGGCCACGGCATCGACGACGACCAGGCCATCCTCGTCCTGACCGCCACCGGATGACCCTTACGGCCCGTCAGCCCGTCGGCCTGCGGATCCACCCGACCCTCGAAGAGGCGCGCACCATCTGGACCGGACCGCAGGGACCGCGGCCGGAGCCGCCGACTAGAATCGGCTTCCATGTCGAAGCCTGACGAGTTGCTCATCGATGTCGCCGCCCTGGTGGAGTCCGGGCACAGCAACCAGATGTCGCTGACCGTGGTCGCCGGAGGCGCCGTGATCACCGGCCGCCTGGCCCCCGAGGCCGTCTGGCGCCAGCGGGTGTCGGAGGTTCTGGCGGACTCGGACCGACTGGGCGAGTTCGCCGCCGTCTTCACCGCCTCGGCCCGCAAGGAAGGGCCGCCCACGCATCTGCACTTCCACGTGGCCCGCATCCTCCAGGGCTCGGTGGGGATCCCGGAGACGGGTGGGATGTACCGCGTGGCGATCGAGGACGTCAGCGCCTGGACCATGGGCGACTTCAGCTACTCCGACCACTGATCCCAGCCCTCCCGCGCCCCGCTCGCAGCGCCGTCGGCAGAACCGTCCCGGCCCTCCCCCCGGCACCGCCCCCGCCCCGACACCACCGGTCCGGGGCGGGGCGGATCTCAGGCGCGGTCGTGGAGCGTGACCCGGTATCCGTCCGGGTCCGCGAAGGTGAAGGTCCGGCCGAAGGGGCCGTCGACGGGGGCGGAGACGATGGTGTGGCCGTCGGCGGCCAGGGCGTCGTGGACGGCCTGCACGTCCGTGGCGTGGAACCAGACCGCGGTGCCGGCACCGGGCTGCGGTACGGACGCGAGGTCGGTGCCGGGCAGAGGGTCACGGAGCGCGAACGCGATCGGCTTCGTCTCGAAGACCACGGCGTGCGGCGGCCCGGCCTGCGAACGGACGAGGCCGAGGTACCGCTCGTAGAAGGCCTGCGACGCGTCGAGGTCGCGCACCTGGAACGAGATGAAGTCGGGGCCGGTGGCGGGCATGGCGGTACTCCTTCGCTTCACGTCAGCTACATGTCAGCTTCCTGACACCCACCACGGTATGTCAGAATCCTGACATGGGCAAAACGGGTGACGGCATCGACCTGGACACATCGCTGGGCTACGTGCTCAAGGAGGCTTCGAGCGCCCTGCGCACGGCCATGGAGGAGGTCCTCAGACCCCTCGGGATGAGCGTGACGCACTACTCGTGCCTCGAACTGCTCGCCCAGCGTCCGGGCATGTCCAACTCCGAGCTGGCACGGGGCGCGTTCGTGACCCGCCAGACGATGAACGTGCTGCTCCAGAACCTGGAGCGCGAGGGGTACGTGACCAGGCCGACGGAAGCGCGCGTCGGCAAGGCCCTTCCCGCGCAGCTGACCCCGCTCGGCCGGGAGAGCCTGGAGAAGGCGACCGAGGCCGTCCGGTCCGTGGAGGTCAGGATGCTGTCCGGCATGACCGAGGCCGAGCGGCGGGCCGCCTTCCGGTCCCTGAGGAGCATGATCCACTCCCTGCGCGACGGCGGCAGCGGCGGCCACGGTGACGGGAGCGGCAGCGACGGGAGCGGCAGCCACAGCGACCGGCGCGCCGGGAGCAGCGGCGGCGACACCCGGTCCGACGCCTAGCAGAGACACCACCGGCCCCGGCTCAGTACACCAGGTCCAGTTCCGCGCGGACCGTCTTCCCCGGCTGCGGCACGCGGTCGACGACCGCCCAGCGGTCCGCCAGCGCGTCCACGATCAGCAGCCCGCGCCCGCTGTCGTCGCCGTCGGCCGGTACGGGGATCTCACCGGGCCCCGGCGGCCGGCACTCGGTGCGGGTGTCGGACACCTCGATCCGCAGGACCCCGGGGGTCTCCGGGTCGCCGGGTGCGTGCGTCAGGCGCAGCTCGAAGTCACGGCCGGGGACCCGCCCATGGGTGACAGCGTTGGCCGCCAGCTCCCCGATGATCAGGGCCGCCGACTCCGAGGCGTCACTGAGATACGGGATGCCCCAGGTGTGCAGGCGGTAGAGACCGACGCGGCGGGCGAGCCGGGCGCCTCCCGGATCCGCGGCGAAACGGCGCCTGAACACACGTACGGTTACGGCCGATTGGGTCTTCCCAGGTGCTTGCATGCCCCCAGATTCCCGGGCCGCCGCCCTCGCGACCAGGTCAGCAACCCGTACGCTGAGTCAGCGTACGGGCGCAAAGGGTAGACAGTACGAATCACGTTCCGTGAGCATGAGTGGGTTACGAACCACGACAGGCGCACGGGGAGGTGGCCGTACATGACACACGGCACGGACGGCAACGAGAGTACGTACGGAACCTTCGGCAACGGCGGCGCGGGCCGCGTCGAACCCGATCCGCACTACAACCTCAAGATGTTCGGGGAGGTGGTCAAGACCTTCCGCAAGAGGGCACGGCTGACACAGGATCAGTTCGCCCCGATGGTCGGGTACTCACTGGAGACCTGCGCCTCCATCGAGCAGGGCCGCCGCCTGCCGCCTCCGGACTTCCCGCAGCTCGCGGACACCATCCTCGACGCGTTCGGCGTGATCCTGGCCGCGTCGAAGCATCTGACGCGGCGCAAGGGGCTGGCCAGTTGGTTCCGGCAGTGGGCCCAACTGGAGCTGGAGGCGCTGAGTCTGTACACGTACGAATGCCGGTTGATTCCCGGGCTGTTGCAGACACCCGCGTACGCGCGGACGCTGTTCGCGGACCAGTTGCCGCCGCTGGCCGACGAGCAGATCGAGGCGCAGCTCGCGGCCCGGCTGGAGCGCCAGGAGCTTCTCCGGAACCGGCCGAACACCGCGTTCACCTTCATCCTCGAAGAGCACCTGTTCCTGAGGCAGTTGGGTGGCAAGGAGGTCACGAGGGAACTGATCGACCACATCCTCGAACTGTCCGAGCTGCGCAATGTAGACATCCAGATCATGCCGTTGGTGCGGCATCACCACGCGGGGCTACAGGGCCCCATGCGGCTCCTGGAAACGCCGGACCACCAGTGGTTCGGCTACCTGGAGGGACAGGAGCACGGCCAGTTCGTCTCCGATCCCAAAGTGATCAGCGCGCTCCAGATGCGGTGTGCCACTATGCGTTCACAGGCTCTCTCGTTGGACAAGTCCAAGGGCCTGATGCGGCAGATGCGAGGAGCGAGATGAGCAGCACCACACCCCTGGCCTGGTTCAAGAGCAGCTACAGCAGCGGATCCGGCGACGACTGCGTCGAAGTCGCGATGGAGTGGCACAAGTCGAGCCACAGCAGTGGTTCCTCCGGCGATTGCGTCGAGGTCGCCGCCTGCCCCTCCACCGTCCACGTCCGGGACTCCAAGATCGAGGACAGCCCGCAACTCGCCCTCGCCCCGGCCTCCTGGACGCACTTCCTCTCGTACGCCGTCCAGGGCTGATTCCCACGGCTCCGGGACAGGGAAGCATGACGCGAGCACGTCGGGGCAGCCGTCAGCCATGGGTATGGTCGGGAACGGTCGCTTCGAAGCTGTCCGGCGCCGCTGGGCGCGCAGGCGGGGCCGCGCGCGTCTGCTGGATCGTCTGGAGTGGACGGCCTGTCCGCCCTCGGCCGGGACCAGCGAGCACCATCTGCTCCTGGTCCACCACCGCAAGGTGGTCGGTGAGTTCTCCTACCGGCTCTGCGACCGCTGCCCGGCCGGTCAGATGACCACCACACGCGTCCCCCTGTCCCTGTCCGAGGGGCGCGTGGTGCGCCGGGCCATGTCGCACCTGCGTTTCCGGCACCCGGACAGGTCCTGGCTGCCCCAGCCCGCCGTCGCCGGGACCCGCCCGGCCCGGCGTCGGTATCTGGCGGACAGCCGCTTCTGCGAGGGCCACGACTCGGCGGGCTACTCCCTCCCCGCGTCCACCGCCTTCTCCCCGGAACCGTCCTCCAGGGCCGCCGCGACGGCGTAGCCCGCTCGCGGTGACGGCCCCGCCCTTCCGACACCGCACCCCCGGCTCCTGTCGGCGGCCCGCGACGTCCTCCCTCATGGCTTCGTCACGGCCCGGGTGAACGCGCTCCCCGGTACGGCGTGCGCCGACGCCGCGCCGCCCGGTCAGGCGCGGGACCGCTCCGGACTGCCGTCACCCGGGCCCGGCTCGGGCCCGTTCCGGACGGCCGGGCGGGCCGGGGCGCGCGCCACCAGGTCCTGCGGGCTCCCGGGTCCGCAGGACCACCGCCGGGCCCTCGTACCGGTACCGGACAGGTACGGTATCGAGGTACCGATGTCACTCATGGGCCTCCTGGCGGGCTGCGTGAACCCAGGAGGAGCCGCATGACGACCAACCGTGGACGCAAGGACGTCATCCGCGACCGGATGGCCGCCACCGGCGAGTCGTACAACGTCGCCGCCCGCAACCTCAAGGCCATGAAGGACACCGCCGCCACCCGCGACGCGGTGCTCGTCCAGCGCTGGAAGCCCGCCGACTCCTTCGACGTGCCCTGCCCCTGCGGCGGGACCTGCGAGCCGGGCGAGACCTGCGACCACTGCCACGCCCGCCACCGGCACGTGAAGCGCTACCCGGGCTCCACCACCGAGGTCGAGACCTGGGCCGACCGCTACGAGTGCACCGGCTGCTCCTCCTCGTACACCCTGACCGTCCACCTGGCCGGCCGGCCCTGGGGCGTCGCGGAGACGGTCGTGCGCGGCGGGTCGGGCGAGGAGGCCGTGCAGGCGACCGTCTTCCCCGGGGTCATCCACCCGCTGCTGCGGTCCGAGGCGAACGAGGGTCCCGGCCAGGAGTGAGATGCCCCTCGGTGAAGACGCGGTCACCGAGGGCGTGCGGACGGGTGATTAAGGGGTAAGCGGGAGGCAGGCCCCGCGAGGAGGAATCATGTCCCGTCTGCTCGATCGCATCACCCGCTTCACCCGCAGCCCCCAGGGGCGGCGGACCATCGATTCGGCCCGGCGCGCCGCGGCCGACCCCCGTAAGCGCGCTCAGGCCCGCAGCCTGCTCGGACGGTTGCGCGGACGCCGGTGACTCCGGCCGCTTCGGTCGACGGCCGGAGTGGTGTCGGTAGGCGTACGCGGAGATGCCCGCACAGGTCTCCCTGTGCGGGCATCTCCGCGTTCCGTCCGTGTCCGGCTCGGCTCTCGTCCGGGCTCAGCTCTCGTCCGGCGCCAGCGTCAGCGAGATCGAGTTGATGCAGTAGCGCTGGTCCGTCGGGGTCGGGTAGCCCTCGCCCTCGAAGACATGGCCCAGGTGCGAGCCGCAGCGGGCGCAGCGCACCTCGGTGCGGACCATGCCGTGGCTGCGGTCCGCGATCAGCTCGACCGCTTCGGTGTCCTTCGGGTCGTAGAAGGACGGCCAGCCGCAGTGCGACTCGAACTTGGTGTCGGAGCGGAACAGCTCCGCCCCGCACGCCCGGCAGGAGTAGACGCCCGCCGTCTTGGTGTCGGTGTACTCGCCCCGGAAGGCGGGCTCGGTGCCGGCCTGGCGCAGCACCGCGTACTCGGCGGGGGTCAGCTCTTCCCGCCACTGCTCGTCGGGCTTCTCGACGTCGTACGGCACGGCTCGCTCCTTAGCTCGGCTCAGTCGTCGCACGCTCGGTGGCCGGTCGGCTACCGGACGCTCGACAGGTGGTCCAGGATGCGCGGGCCGAGGTCGGTGACATCGCCCGCTCCCATGGTGAGAACGAGATCGCCGGGCTTCGCCATTCCCGCGACGGCGGCCGGGACGGCGTCCTGGTCGTGGACGGCGGTGACCTCGGCGCCCGCCGCCTTCGCCGCGTCGATGATCAGGGCACTCGTGATGCCCGGGATCGGGTCCTCGCGGGCCGGGTAGATGTCCAGGACCACGGAGGCGTCGGCCAGGGCGAGGGCCTGGCCCATCTCCGTACCCAGCTCCTGCGTACGGGAGAAGAGGTGCGGCTGGAAGACGACCAGGATGCGGGCGTCGGCGGCGGCGCCGCGCATGGCCTCCAGATCGGCGGTCATCTCGGTGGGGTGGTGCGCGTACGAGTCGATGACCTGCACGCCCGCCGCCTCGCCCTTGAGCTGGAGGCGGCGCTTGACCCCGGTGTACGAGCCGAGGGCCGAGGCCAGGTTGTGCGCGGGGATGCCGAGGGCGACCCCGGCGGCGAGGGCGGCGACCGCGTTGTGGGCGTAGTGGGCGCCGGGGACCGAGACGGTGAAGGTGAGGAACCTGCCGTTCAGCAGGACCGTGACCTCGCTGGTCAGGCCGCGCGGGGTGACCTTGTGGACGCGTACGTCGGCGTCCTCGGCGGAGCCGTACGTGACGACCTTGAGGTCGGAGAGGTCCCGGACCCGGCGGGTCAGCTCGACGGCGCCCGGCTGGTCGGCGGAGACGACCAGGGTGCCGCCGGGGACGATCTTGCCGACGAAGGTCTCGAAGGAGTCGTAGATCTCGTCCATCGAGGCGTAGTTCGCGTGGTGGTCCAGCTCGACGTTGAGGACGATCGCGACCTCGGGGTCGTACTTCTGGAAGCTGCGGTCGCTCTCGTCGGCCTCCGCGACGAAGATGTCCCCCTCGCCGTGCGTGGCGTTGGTGCCGGGGCCCTCCAGGTCGCCGCCGATGGCGTACGAGGGGGCCAGGCCCAGCGAGGAGAGGGCGACGGCCAGCATGGACGTGGTGGTGGTCTTGCCGTGGGTCCCGGCGACCGCGATGGCCCGGAGGCCGTTCATCAGGGAGGCGAGCGCGTCGGAGCGGTGGACCACCGGGACGGCCAGCTCGGCGGCGCGGAGCAGCTCCGGGTTGTCCTCGCGGATGGCGCTGGAGACGACCACGCAGGAGGCGTCGTCGGCCAGGTGCCGGGCCGCGTGCCCGATGTGCACGGTCGCCCCCAGCGCCCGCAGCGACTCGGCGGTGGCGGACTCCTTGGCGTCGCTGCCCGCCACCTTCGCGCCCCGCTGCGCGAGGATCTTCGCGATGCCCGACATTCCGGCGCCGCCGATGCCGATGAAGTGCGGTCGTTCCATGGCGGCGGGAATGCCGGGTGCCATCTGTTCCTCCGTTGGTGAGAGAGTTCTGCGCGGTCCCGGGTTGCCCTCCGGACGCCCGCAGAGAGTGCTGCGCGGTCCCGGGTTGCCCTCCGGAGGCCTGCGCGGCCTTCAGCCTATTCGCTGTGCGCGAAGAGCTTGAGCACCGGGACGCCGACCTTGTGCCGGGCGCGGGAGGCCCAGTCGCGGTGGAAGAACTCCTCCACGTAGTGCGGGGCGGTCAGGACGATGACCTCGTCCGCGCCCGCGTCCTCGACGACGGTCTTCAGCTTGTCCAGGGGGTGGTTCTCGACCACCTCCCCGACCGCCTCGGCACCCGCCTCGCGCAGTGCGCGCAGGGAGTACTCCAGGCCCATCTCGGCGGGCTCGCGGGCCTCCCTGCCCTCCGGCTCCTCACCCTCGCGGACGGCTTCCCTCAGCTCCCCCATCGCCACGTCGTCGATCGCGCGCAGCAGGACATCGGCCTGGTCGCCGCGCGGCTGCAACAGAACGACGAACGAGATCCGCTCGTCGCCGTGGAGGGTCGTGACGAAGTCCACGTCCTCCGGCGTGAGCGGCTTCTCGATCATCAAAACGCTTGTGAACACGACAGGCGCCCTTCCGCTTCTGCGTCTCGTCGACAGCCGGCTCGACCGTCGACGGTCGTTTGCTGAAACCATCCTTCCCCGTGCTTCCACGGGGACTGCAGAGGTAAGTGTGCCCAGCCGGAGCTAACCGGAACGAGTAATTCCGCTAAGTGCCCCCGCACTGGTGACGCGGTGTCTAAGTTGCCCTCCGGAGGGGAATCACCAGCCCCCGCCCCGGGCGGCCGCCCGGCTCACCGCCGGTAGCGGCCGAAGAGGAAGCCGTCCTCCTCCAGCAGCGACGCCAAGGTGAAACGTTCCGGCACGGCGACCCCGGGGCCCCCGGCGATCCGCTGCGCGTCCCCGGCCGTGAGCATCGGGGAGAGCGTGAGGCACAGCTCGTCCAGCACCCCCGCAGCCACGAACTGGCCGAGCAGCCGGGGCCCGCCCTCCGTCAGCTGGCGCCGCAGCCCCCGGTCCGCCAGCTCGCGCACCGCGCGGGCCGGGTCCACCCGGGCGCCCTCGCCCGCGATCACCACCTCGGCACCGGCCTCGCGGGCCGCCGCGATCCGGTCGGCGGGCGCCCCGGAGCCGGTCACCACGAGGGTCGGGACCAGGGGCTCGGTGAACAGCGGCAGCGAGAAGTCCAGGTCCAGCGAGCCGGACACCACCGCGACGGCGGGGGCGGGCCCCTGTCCGGCGGCCGCCCGCCGCGCCGCGAAGGCCTCCCGGGCGCGGGCCGGACGGTACCCCTCCTGCCGTACGGTCTCCGCCCCGGCGATCACCACATCGGCCAGGGCCCGCAGGGTGCCGAAGATCCGCATGTCGGCGGCGCAGGAGATGGGCTGCGAGCGGCCGTCGTGCTGCGCGGCGCCGTCGAGCGTGGAGACCATGTTGGCGCGCAGCCAGGCGCTCCCAGGGCCTTCGGCGGGGAGGCCGGTGGGGTACGCGTACGCCTCGGCCAGCTCGTCGAGGCTCCACTCGCGGTTGCCGGGGCTCCGCCCGCCCGCTGCGCGACGGTCGCGGTCCTCGTGGCCCGTGCGGTTCTCGTGCCCTGCGCGGTCCGCGCGGTCTCCGGGGCCGGAACCGTGGTCCGCGCGGCCGGGGGCGGCGGCCCGGTCCTCGTCGCCGGGGGTGCTCGTTGTCAGGTCCGTCACAGGGAACAGGCTTCGCATGGGTTGCAGTCTGGCACGGGCCTTAGGGTGGAGAGTTGTGTCGTCCTCCACCGCGTTTCCGGGGCAGAGCCCCCTTGCCGAAACGGCCCCGCTGTCCCTGTGCGCCCGCGAGCCGCACGTCCCCGCCGACCGTCTGGTGGCGGAGATGGTGCCGCCGCCGCGCTTCGATTCGGTGCGCTTCGACACCTACGTACCCGACCCGGACCAGCCCAGCCAGAGCGAGGCCGTGACCGTGCTGTCCGGCTTCGCCGCCGGGCTCGGCGGGTCGCACGCGACGGGCACCGGGCGCCGGAAGTGGTTCGGGAGCAGGAAGCCCGCCGCGCCGGCCGGGCCGCGCGGGGTCTATCTGGACGGCGGCTACGGCGTCGGCAAGACCCACCTCCTCGCCTCCCTCTGGCACGCCACGCCCGCCGAGCCCTCGCTGAAGGCCTTCGGCACGTTCGTGGAGCTGACCAACCTGGTGGGCGCGCTCGGTTTCCAGCAGACCGTGCGGACGCTGAGCGGGCACCGGCTGCTCTGCATCGACGAGTTCGAGCTGGACGACCCGGGCGACACCGTGCTGGTCTCCTCGCTGCTCAGCCGGCTGGTGGAGAACGGGGTGGCGCTGGCCGCGACCTCCAACACGCTGCCGGGCAAGCTGGGCGAGGGCCGGTTCGCCGCCGCCGACTTCCTGCGCGAGATCCAGGGCCTGTCCGCGCACTTCCGCCCGCTGCGCATCGACGGCGAGGACTACCGGCACCGGGGGCTGCCCGAGGCCCCGGCCCCGTACACCGACGAGCAGGTCACCCGCGCCGCGTACGCCACGCCGGGCGCCGCGCTGGACGACTTCCCGGGGCTGCTGGCGCACCTGGCGAAGGTGCACCCGAGCCGGTACGGGGCGCTGACCGACGACATCGGGGCCGTCTGCCTGACCGGGGTGACGGCCGTGCCCGACCAGTCGACCGCGCTGCGGCTGGTGGTGCTGGCCGACCGGCTGTACGACCGGGAGGTGCCGGTGCTGGCCTCCGGGCTGCCGTTCGACCGGCTGTTCAGCGACGAGATGCTGAACGGCGGGTACCGGAAGAAATACTTCCGGGCGATCTCGCGGCTGACGGCACTGGCGCGTGACGCGAAGGGCCTGGTGACCCAGTAGGTTCGGGGGGTGACACCGGGTGCGCCTCCGCGGCGCACCCGTGACACCCCGTTCCCGTACAACACGCATACAGTTCCGTTCCGTTCGAAGGGATCCAGCATGGCTACCACGCGTCAGGCGCACACGGTCTGGGAAGGCAACCTCCTCGATGGCCAGGGGGTCGTCACCCTCGACTCCTCCGGCATCGGTGAGTACCCGGTCTCCTGGCCCTCCCGCGCCGAGGCGGCGAACGGCAAGACCAGCCCGGAGGAGCTGATCGCGGCCGCGCACTCCAGCTGCTTCTCGATGGCGCTCTCGCACGGTCTGGCCGGGGCCGGCACCCCGCCCACCAAGCTCACCACCTCGGCGGACGTCACCTTCCAGCCCGGCGAGGGCATCACCGGCATCCACATCACCGTCCAGGGTGAGGTCCCGGGTCTGGACGAGGCGGGCTTCGTGAAGGCGGCCGAGGACGCCAAGGCCAACTGCCCGGTCAGCCAGGCGCTGTCGGGCACGAAGATCACGCTGTCGGCCTCGCTGGCCTGACCTTCCGCGGCGGGGTGCGGCCGTCAGGGCCGTCCCCCGCCGCGACACGGGGCGCGGGGGCGCGCATGGTTCCCCCGCGCCTCTGTGCGTGCTACACACATGCGGGTCATGTCTACCTGTCCGCCAGCAGGGAGCTGCCCATGTCCTCCGTTTCCCGGAACACCGAGACCGCCGCGACCACAGCGACCACCGTCGGCACCGCCCGGCACGCCACGACACGACGACAGGTCCTGGCAGGCGGCGGCGCGGCGGCCGCGATCGCCTTCACCGGGGCGTTCTCCGAACTCTTCGCCGGTACGGCGGCCGCGCGCGGCCACAGCGGCTACGGCCCGCTCGTCCCCGACCCGGACGGCCTGCTCGACCTGCCGAAAGGTTTCCGCTATCGGGTGCTCTCCCGGGAGGGCGACCCGCTGCGCTCCGGCGAGGGCGAGGTGCCCGGCAACCACGACGGGATGGCCGCCTTCGCGGGGCGACACGGCCGCGTCCACCTGGTCCGCAACCACGAGAACCGGCACACGGCGAAGCTCGGCGTCCCGGCCGTCACCGGGCTGACGTACGACCCGGCGGCCAAGGGCGGCTGTACGGCCCTGGAGCTGGACGGCCGGAACAACGTGCTGGGCGAGCGGGTCGCCATCGCCGGTACGGCGGTGAACTGCGCGGGCGGGCCCACCCCCTGGCGCACCTGGCTGACCTGCGAGGAGACCGAGGACCGGGCCGGGACCAACGGGTACACCAAGGACCACGGCTTCATCTTCGAGGTGGACGGCGCCGATCCGCGCCGCACCGGGGCCGTCCCGCTCACGGCGATGGGCCGCTTCCAGCACGAGGCGATCGCGGTCGACCCGAGGAACGGGATCGTCTACGAGACGGAGGACGCGTTCGACCACCCGTTCGGCCTCTTCTACCGCTTCCTCCCCGCCAGGCCGCTCGGCGGCACCGGCTCGCTGCGGGCGGGCGGGGAGCTGGAGGCGATGCGGGTCCCGGGGGTGCCGGACCTGTCGGCCGTCCAGGAGACGGGGGCGAGCTTCGACCGGGTCGAGTGGGTGCCCGTACCCGACCCGCTGGCGGCCGGAACACCCATCCGCTTCCAGGACTTCGGCCCGAAGGGCATCACGCACGCACAGAAGCTGGAGGGCTGCTACTGGGGCGGCTCGTCCGTCTACTTCGTCTCCAGCTTCGCGCGCAGCGCCGAGGGCTCGGCGGCCGACCACTACGGCCAGGTCTGGCGTTACGAGCCGGGGAGGCGGCGGCTCACGCTGGTCGTGGTCTTCGGCCCGGACACCGACATCCAGTTGCCGGGCGAGTCCCCGGACAACATCTGCCTGGCCGCCGACGGCGGGCTGATGGTCTGCGAGGACGGGGGCGGCGCGCAGCACGTGCTGGGGGTGACCCGGCGGGGCGAGGTGTACGCGATGGCGCGCGGGCGGCAGAACATCGGGACGCCCGAGGAGCCGGAGTGGGGCGAGTTCGCGGGGGTCGCCTTCTCGCCGGACGGTTCGACGATGTACGTGAACTGCTACACGCCGGGGACGACGTTCGCGGTGAGGGGGCCGTGGCGCTGAGACCACGACACCAGAGCGCCACATAAGGGATATAGGCGTACTATCGGATATTTTCCGTGAGTGATCACTACTGCACGGAAGATGACGACGCTGACGGTGGCGGGGGTGTTGCTGGGCGGCGCCCTGGCCGGGTGCGGGGGCGGCACCCCCGCACCCGCCCCCGTAGCCACGCCGCCCGCTGCCGCCGCCTCCCCCGCCCCTCCGAAGAAGCCGCCCACGATGGCCCCGGGGCCGGAAGGGCGCACCCCGGTCTTCGAGCGGCGCCCGGCCACGGCGGCGGTGGCGGGCGGCTCCCCGTCCGACGAGAAGGTCGTGGCGCTCTCCTTCGACGCGGACATGACGGCCGATCAGGGCCCCCGGGCGAAGGCGGGCGAGCGCTTCGACAACCCGGAGCTGATCGCGCTCCTGCGCCGGCTCAAGGTGCCCGCCACGGTCTTCATGACCGGACGGTGGGCGGAGGAGTACCCGGCGCAGGCCAAGGACATCGGCGCGGACGGCCTGTTCGAGGTCGCCAACCACTCCTACAGCCACCACGCCTTCACCGCCGACTGCTACGGCCTGCCGGTGGTCGCGAAGGAGACCATGGCAGCCGATGTGGAGCGGGCCTTCGCCGCCTTCCGCGAGGCCGGTGTACGGAACGTGGTGCCGTACTTCCGCTTCCCCGGCGGCTGTTACGACGACGCGGCCCTGCGCGCCCTGGCCCCGGCGAACGTGACGGCGGTGCAGTGGGACGTGGTGAGCGGCGACGCCTTCGCGACGGACGCGGGGGCGGTGGCCCGGCAGGTGCTGGACGGGGTGCGGCCCGGGTCACTGGTGGTGCTGCACTGCACGCGCAGCGCGGCACCGGTCACCGGGGAGGCCGTCGGCAGGATCGTCCCGGAGCTACGGAAGCGGGGTTACCGGTTCGTGAAGGTGTCGGAGCTGATGGAGGGCTGACGGAGGGTTGGCGGAGGGCGACGGAGGCCGATCGAGGTCTTCGGCCAGGGCCTCAGGCCAGCGGGGTCGGGCTGGGGCTGGGACCGGTGCTCTGCCGGGGGCCGCGCGGAGGCGGCACGGCCCGCAGGAGTTCCCAGAGGGGCCGGCCGCCCCCGGCCCAGGCGGAGAGGGTGGCGCGGTCGACGAGATGCAGCCGCTGGGTCCGCGCGAACTCCAGGGCGGGGCGGGAGAACCGCCCGTTGGTGACCAGCACGACGACGTCACCGTGGTGCACGGGCCGGCCGGTCCCGTTGAGGACGTGCAGATCCGGGGTCCCGACCGGCGCCCCCGCCGAACCGGCCTTGCGGTGCTTGCACTGGATGACCCAGCGCCGCCCGTACGGGTCCGTGGCCTTGACGTCGGCCCCGTGGTCCCCGGCCCCACCGACCTGGACGGCGTCGGCACAGCCGTCCCGGAACATCAGGTCCCGTACGGCATGCTCGAACGCGCGGTGGTGCAGCCGGTCCAGCTGCTCCACGGCGTAGCGCAGCGCCCGGGCGCTCTCCTGCTCACGGCGGAGCCGGTCGGCCCGGTGGCGGTACCGGAGGACACCGCCCGCCACCGCGAGGAGGAGGACGAGCAGCACGATCCACCGGTTCGCGGCGACCAGGTCGAGCAGCTGCCCGACCATCCAGAGCAGGAGGAGGACGCCGACGGCGAGGACGGCGGGCGACTGCCCCTGCCGCTTGCCACGGCGGCGCGAGGGCGCGCGCCGGGAGGGAGAACGCCGGGCGGGTGAGCGTCGGGCCGAGGTACGGCGCCGGGCGCTCATCGGCCGAAGCCCGCGAGGCGGACGGCTCCCGCTCGGCGTACCAATCCGCTGCTGGTCAGCATGGCCGACACCTCTCCCCCGGTCCCCCGAACACCGACGTCCGTTTCTAACGCGGGCGGGACGGCGGCGCGCCGGGCTTACCGGGAGTTGGCGACAATGCGGCGCTGAGCTGGCCGAATATCGCGGCAGGAACTCCCCCTGCGACGGCGCGGTCGCTGCCCTCATGCCGTCGGCGGCAGCGGACTCCCCTGGGTGGACCCCCTTCGCGTCCGCACGCGCTCCAGGGCACGGGCTCACAAACAAAAAGAAGAATGTGCGCCCGCGCACGCTGGTAGAACACGAGGGAGGCATTCCAAATCCTCTTACCTTCTTTCGAGTGTGCATACCTGGGAGTGCACTACACGCCACAGCTCGGCCTTTTCCGGCCATCTGGCCGGATGAGCGAAATCAACCGGCGAAAGCATTCACTCGGGCCGATTTCCCTCAACGCGACTTCCGGTAAATGCGGTTGACACGCGAGGCCGACATTCCGCCGATCACCTTCCGGCTTCCCGTAGCGGATTGCTCGCATGAATGTCGAGAGGCCAAGCCAGTGATTGCAGCGCTTGCGCGAAAGTGAATAGCGTCTCGGCAACGCCACTTCTGCGCGACGGCCCTATGAGCCGATTTTTGGCCCATGAGCCGGCTTCCGGTCCCTGCCCGACCGCGGTCCGCGGTGGGCAGTGCGAGGACTTTCGCAAGCGTATGCGGAGTGGCGACCCCCATGGTCCGCGGTCCCGCGTCATGCCGGGCCGCATTTCCCCCCAGGAGTGGTCCACCGATGACCATCACCGAGCAGCCCTTCCGCGGCTGGTCCCCCGAAGCCGTCGTCTTCGACTGCGACGGCACACTCATGGACACCGAAGAGCACTGGCAGGACGCCCGGCGCCGGGCGTTCCGGGAGTTCGGCCTGCGGCCGGCACCCGGATTCGCCGAGCGCGCCAAGGGAGTCCACTATCTCGACTGCGGCCGGATGATGGCCGAGGAGGCCGACAAAGCCCATCTGGCACCGGAGCTCACCGAATCGCTGCTCGCCCATTTCATGGAGCGTGTCGCCGAAGACCCGGTGACCATGCCCGGGGCCGCCGAGTTCGTCCGGAGCCTGTCCGGCCGGCTTCCGCTGGCGGTCGCGAGCAACTGCCCCCTCGCGGTGGTCGAGAGGAGTCTGGAACGGGCCGGGCTGCTGTCGCACTTCGGTCACATCGTCGTCCCCGGCGACCCCGGACCCACCGGTGCGACCACCGGGAACACGGGCGGCGGGACCACCGGGAGTACGGACGGCGGGACGCTCATCAGGCCCAAGCCGTGGCCGGACGTCTACGCCACCGCGGCACGGCTCTGCGGAGCCCGGAGTGAACGGACCCTCGCGGTCGAGGACTCCCTCACCGGCATCGAGTCGGCCCGCCGGGCGGGGCTGCGCGTGGTGGGCGTCGGCGACCGGCCCGCCGACGGCCGTGCGGACACGGTCGATCTCTGGGTTCCCACCCTGAACGCCCCCGAGTTGCTGGAACTGGACTGGGTGCGCCCCGGGTAGCGGCGGGGCAGGGGCGCCGCGGGGAGGCCGTCAGCCGGCGGCGCGTACGGCGTCCAGGTGCGCGCCGAGGTCAGGCCTCCCGGCCTGGGCACAGGAGAGCAGGAGGGCGACACCGACGGCACCCGGGTCGGGAATCCCCTCGGTGCGCTCGCCCAGATAGCTGGAACGTCCCATGCGGGCCCGGAGCCTCGCGGTGGCGGCAACGCCGTCCCACGCGCTCGCGGCCGCGGCCGCGAGCGCGTCAGCCGCGGGAGCCGACGGGTCGGTCGAGCGGAGGACGTCGGTGGCCGGGGCCAGGGCGTCGACGAGGGTCTTGTCCCCGGGCCCGGCACCGCCGACACGCTGGATCGCGGCGAGGCCGGAGGCGAAGCCGTCGGCCAGGGCCGCGGTGGTGAGCCCGTCCGCGGCGATCGCCGCGGCCAGGGAATGCAGCAGCAGGCCGAAGAGGGGGCCGCTCGTACCGCCGACCTCGTCGAGAAACGCCTCGGCCGTGGCCAGGAGCGGCGCCGAGGGATCGGCGCCCCGGTCCGGGAGCCGGTCCAGGCGCGGCCGGGCGGCATCGACTCCGGCGGTCAGGTTGACCCCGAAGTCCCCGTCGCCGACCTGCTGGTCAAGAGCGGTGAGCAGGGGCTGACCGTCGTGGGCCGCCTCCGCGAACCGGCGCATCCAGCCGGAGGTGAAGTCGGTACTGCCGGCACCTGCGTTCATGAGAGATCCTCCCGGGCTGTCGGCTGCGGTGGCAGGGGACCGTTTCTTCACCAGCGCAGGGCCGGAGTGTGGACAGGAGCGTCGTACAGGCCCAGGGTCGTCGGGTCGGCGGCCATCAGGGTGATGGAGAAGCCGTGCATGTCCAGGGAGGTGATGTAGTTGCCGACCAGGCTGCGGGCGAGCGGCACTCCGGCGCCCCGCAGCACGCGGGCGAGCTGCCCGTGCGCCGCGTACAGCTCCAGCAGGGTGGTGGCACCGAGGCCGTTGACCAGCGATATCACCGGGACGTCGGCAGGTAGCGCGTCCAGCAGTTCCGTCGTCATGCGTTCGACCAGCTCGGCCAGCGGGCGGCGGGAGACGGTAGAGCCGGCCCGCTCCCCGTGAATGCCCACCCCGTACTCCAGCAGCCCCTCGTCCAGCGTGAAGGCGGGCCCGCCGGTGGCGGGGGAGGTGTGCGCGGCGGTGGCGACGGCGAGTGAACGGCAGCCCGCCACGAGCCGCTCGCCCAGGTCCTGGAGTTCGGCCAGCCCCATGCCGCGGTCCGCCGCAGCCCCGAGGATCTTCTCCACCAGGACGGTGCCGCCCGTCCCGCGCCGTCCGGCGGCGATCCCCTCCGCGTCGGAGGCGAGGTCGTCGTCGATGAGGACGCGGGCGCAGGGTATGCCCTTGTGGGCCAGGCGCTCGGCGGCGATCCCGAAGTTGATGCGGTCGCCGGTGTAGTTCTTCACCAGGTGGAGAACCCCTCCCGGGCGGGCGACCGCGAGAGACGCCTCGTACACCTGCCGGTTGTGCGGGGAGGCGAACACCCGCCCGGGGACGGCGGCGTCGAGCATGCCCCGTCCGACGTACCCGCCGTGCAGCGGCTCGTGCCCCGATCCACCGCCGGAGAGCAGGCCGACCGTGCGCGTTTCGGCCGGGTGGCGTGCCGTGAGGAAGCCGAACCGGGAGTCGGCCGACACCAGGTCCGCGTGGACGTCGGCGAAGGAGTGCAGCGCTTCGGAGGCGAGGTCACCGGTTGCGGTCTCGAAGTACGCGGACATCTCACTCCTCGGATATCCAGGCGCACCAGCGGGCCGAAGGACCGCGGGGCGGACACGGTCCCATCAGGCTGCGATGCCGGCCGGTGCCCCGCAAGTCCGAGGAGAGGGCGCTCTCACGTTCGAGTACGCCCTCAGTGCGGACCACGGCCGTCCGCCGGTCCGCCACCGGACGGCCCGGACGGAGGACCGGCCCGGGAGGGCAGGACCTAGCCGGAGCAGGCCGTGCGTCCCGCCTCCTGCCAGGCGCAGACCGGGCAGAGGGTGGCGCCCTTGGCCGACTCGGGGTACTCGGTCGGCTCACGGCAGAGCACGCACTCCGCGAACGCCTCGGCCGTGTCGGTGCCTGTCGGCGGGGTGACTGCGGGCGGTGTGCAGTACGAGGCGTCGTCGTCCATGTCCACGAGCGTACGCAACCCCCCTGTCAGTTGGCCGTCCGCTCCGGCCTGGCCTCGCTGGGGCGGATGATGACGAAGCCCTCGCCCTGGAGCATCAGCTGGACGGCCTCGCCCGAGCCGCCGCGGACCATCGAGCCGACGCTCTGGGAACGGTGCAGGGTGGTGGTGAGGTGCTGGCTCCAGCCGACGACCGCGTCCGTGTCGACGTACACCGGCTGGGCGCCCGTCACCGGGATCACGATCGGCGTGCCCTCGCACATCAGGCCGATCTTGCCGTAGCCGGAGAAGACGCTGTTGAAGAGGCCGCCGCCGACCATCCCGGCGCCCTTCACGGTCCTGATCTCGTACGAGAGCGTGGCGTCGAAACAGAGGACGTTGCGGCCGTTGATGGTGAGCTGGTCGCCCTGGTCCATCTCCACGATGAAACAGTTGGCGGCCTCGTGCGCGAACCACGCCTCTCCCTGACCGCGTACGGCCATGAGCGGAAGGCCCTCGCCGGTGACCGCGCGCTTGAGCAGGCCGCCGATCCCCTGGCCCTTGCGCTCGAACTGGAGGTTGCCGCGGAAGGCGATCATCGAACCCTGACGGGCGTGCATCTCCCCGTTGACGGCGTACTTGATCGACTTGGAGTTCTGGAGGGTCATGCCGGGGGCGGTGGCCGGCTGGGCCAGGTGTTCGCTGGAAAACAGATCGCTCTTCATGTCCGGCATCCTCACCCGGACCGGCCGATTAAGCCAAGGAGGTGACGGGGGCCGCCTGGCAGACTGGGAAGGTGAGCAGCGACGACACCTCCCCGAGCCCCTCCGGCGACATCCCCCCGAGTCCCCTCGGCGAGGGCCCTGTGGGTTCTGCGGGCCCCACCGGTTCCGCCCGCCCCGCCGACCGGGACGCGGCCCCGCAGTACGTGCTCCCGCTCGTGCTGCACCTGGAGAAGACGGACCCGCCCGCCCGGACGGACGCCCTGCGCACCGCCGCCCGCGCGGTGCTCACGATCCTGGCCGACGAGCGGTCCACCGGCGAGGGCGAGTGGGCGCGGGCCATGCGGGACTGGGAGGACGCCCGGATCCGGAAGGTGGTGCGCCGGGCGCGCGGCGCGGAGTGGCGCAAGGCGGCCGCGCTGCCCGGGATCACGGTCACGGGCGGGAGCGCGGAGGTACGGGTGTACCCGCCGATCCCGCTGGACGGCTGGCCCAAGGAGCTGGCCAAGCTCCAGGTCTCGGGCACCGACCTGGACGACCCGGAACCGCCCGCCGCCCCCGGCCCGGAGGGCCCGGTGCTCTGGCTCAACCCGGAGCTGGAGATGTCCGCGGGCAAGACCATGGCCCAGGTCGGCCACGGCGCCCAGCTCGCCTGGTGGGAGCTGTCAGAGACCGACCGCAAGGCCTGGCGCGAGGCGGGCTTCCCGCTCTCCGTGGCCACCGCGGCCCCGGACCGCTGGCGCGAGCTGGTCACGAGCGGCCTGCCGGTGGTCCGCGACGCGGGGTTCACCGAGATCGCGCCGGGGCCGACGGTCGTGGCGGAGGGCGGGGAGCGTCTCTGCCCGCTGCCGGGGGGACGGCCCGGCCGCCGCTGACCGCGCGGCCGCCGAGCCGCCCTCCGCCCGGCGGTGAACGCGCGGCCCCCGAGCCGCTTCCCGCTCGGCGGGGCGCGCGCCGACACATGGCCGACCGGGCCTGCCTCGACGGCCCGGGGCCGACGGGGACGACCTGTTTCCGCCCCGCTGACCGGAACGACCTGGCCGGTGTGGCCACCTGACCGGTGTGGCCACCTGGCCGACCTGGCCTGTGTGGCCACCTGGCCACCGCGTGACCCGACCACTCGGACACCTGACCGCCCAAACACCTGGGCGCCCGGCCGCCTCGCACCTCGTCACCCGGCCACTCGGACACCTGACCGCCGCGCCGCCCGGAAACCTCGCCACCTGGCCAGCGGGGCAGCCGGGCCGCCTGGCCGCCACGGCAGCCCGGCCACCCGGCCACCCGGCCACCCGGCCACCCGGCCACCCGGCCACCCGGCCACCCGGCCACCCGGCCACCCGGCCACCCGGCCACCCGGCACGAAAATAGTCCGGTCGCGGCTGAGTATTTCCGTGACCGACCACGTATCTCCCGATACCGCCCCAGCGGCGCTACCGCCAAGTAGCCTGCACCGCACGCCGGTTGGTGGCCGGTGGCCGGTCGGTGATCGGCCGGTGGCCGGTGGCCGACCGGTGTGACGGCGCTGTCACGTCCTCGTCCCGGGAGACACCTTGTTGCGACGCATCAACGGAACGGCCCTCATCATCGCGGCCCTGGTCGCCACGGTCGGCGCGCTCGCCTTCCCCGTCTGGTCCTACGCGGACCGCTCGGGCACCGGCGAGGCGAATCTCAACGCCTCCAGCGTCGCCACCCAGTGGGGCCCGCTCTCCGCGACCGACCGGGACTTCCTGGTCAAGGTGCGGCTCGCCGGACTGTGGGAGCTGCCCGCCGGGCAGCAGGCGATCGAGCGGGCGCCCAGCGAGGCGACGAAGGCCGCCGGGGACCATCTGGTCGTCGGGCACACGGACCTGGACCGGCGGGCCCGGGACGTGGCCGCCAAGCTCGGGGTGGAGCTGCCCAACCAGCCGACCGAGCAGCAGCAGGCGTGGCTGCGGGAGCTGACGGCGGCGAGCGGGGACGAGTACGAGCGGAAGTTCGCCAACATCCTGCGGGCCGCCCACGGCAAGGTCTTCGGGCTGATCGGCCAGGTCCGGCACACCACCCGCAACACCCTGATCCGGCAGCTCGCCAGCGACGCCAACCAGACCGTGCTGGACCACATCACCATGCTGGAGGCCACCGGTTTCGTCGACTTCGACGCCCTGGCCCGCGAGGCCGCGGGCGGGTCCACCGCCAGCCCCTCGGGCCCGCCCGCGCCCCGGGAGGGGCAGGTGCCGCTCGCCCCGGTGCCGGTGACGCCGTCCGGCGACCAGTCGTTCACGTCCCGTCCGGTGCCGCCGACCATGCCGCCGATGCCGTGACGTCGATGCCGTGACGTGACGTGACCTGCGGGCCGGAACCTCAAATCCTCCTCTGAACGTCCCCTTCTCCGGGTTCACCGCCGTTCCACGGGGCCATCACCCCTGGACAGAGCGGACGAGGGGGAGACGGATGAGGCTGGGCATCGGGATCGGCTGGCGGCCGGAGATCGCCGCCGAGGTGGAGGCGCTCAGGGGGATCGACTGGGTCGAGGCGGTGGCGGAGAACCTCTGCGCCGACCACCTCCCCGACTCCCTGGTCCGCCTGCGGGAGCGGGGCGTCACCGTCGTACCGCACGGCGTCTCGCTCGGCCTGGGCGGCGCCGACCGCCCGGACCCCGGGCGGCTCGCGGGGCTGGCGGCCCGTGCCGAACTGCTCGGTACGCCCCTGGTGACCGAGCACATCGCCTTCGTACGGGCCGGGGGGCCGCTGACCGCCTCCCCGCGGCTGGAGGCGGGCCACCTGCTGCCGGTGCCGCGCACCTGGGACGCGCTGGACGTGCTCTGCGAGAACGTACGCATCGCCCAGGACGCGCTGCCCGTGCCGCTGGCCCTGGAGAACATCGCGGCCCTGGTCTCCTGGCCCGGAGAGGAGCTGACCGAGGGGCAGTTCCTGGCGGAGCTGGTCGAGCGGACCGGGGTCCGGCTGCTGATCGACGTGGCCAACCTGCACACCAACCACGTCAACCGGGGCGAGGACCCGGCGAAGGCCCTGGACGAGCTGCCGGTGGAGGCCATCGCGTACGTCCATGTGGCGGGCGGGGTCGAGAAGGACGGCGTCTGGCACGACACGCACGCCCACCCGGTGACCGCCCCGGTCCTGGACGTCCTGGCCGAGCTGCGCTCCCGCGTCGACCCGCCGGGCGTCCTGCTGGAGCGCGACGACGCCTTCCCGCCGGGCGCGGAGCTGGCGGCCGAGCTGGCGACGATCCGGGCGACGCTGCGGGCGGCGGCAGCGGTGGCCCCGGCGCCCCGGACCGGAGCGGCGGTCGCGGGTGCTGCGGTGGGCCCCGCAGCACCCGCGGCCACAGTGGCCCCGGTGGCCCCGACCGGAGCCGCGGCCTCGGCAGGAGCGATGGCAGCGGTGGCCCCGGCCCCGTCAACACCTGCGGCCGCTGCGGCCCTGGCGGCAGCGATGGTCCCGCCGGCCTCGTCGGCGCCTCCGGCCGATGGGCGTGCGGCGGAACCGCTCCGCACCCCGCGCCCCGGAGCCCGCGACCGTACCGCCGTCGCTCAGACCGCACTGCTCTCCGCGCTCGTCGCCGGGACCCCGGCCCCCGAGGGGTTCGACCACCGGCGGCTGCGGGTGCAGAGCCGGGCGCTGGCCGCCAAGCGGGCCGACGTCGTCGCCAAGGTGGCCCCCGAGCTGCCGGAGATCCTCGGTGACGGCTACCGCGCCGCGTTCCTCCCCTACGCCATGTCCCGCCCGATGAACGGCGGTTACCGGCGCGACGCCATGGAGTTCGCCGAGCGGATCCTGGTCTCCGGCGGGCTCCCCGACCCCGTCGCACAGCGTCGGCTGACGCACTGGTGGGAGGACCGCTCGGGGCCCCGGCCGCCGGGCCGGGCCACCCGTCTCGTCCGGGCGGCCCGTGCCGCCCTCGCAGGGAAGTGACCACCGCCATGAACACGTTCGCCCTGCTGCTGACCCTCGCGGTCGTCCTCTCCACCGCGCTCCTCATCGCGAAGGCCGTCGCCTCCCGGTCGGGCCGCCGCACCCCCGTCGGCTCCCCCTACCCCGTCCGCGGCCTCTACGAGGCGGCGTTCCTCAACGGCGGCCCGGCCAGGGTCGCGGACACCGCGCTCACCACCCTGTACGGGGACGGGCGCCTGCTCATCGGCGGCCCCGGGATCGTCTCCGTACGGCGTGAACAGGCGCACGACCCGGTGGAGCACGCCGTGTTCCAGGTTCTGGCGACCGCGCCCAGCGGCGCCCTGCACGCGGTACGGGAAGCGGTCATGCGCCATCCGGCGGTGCAGGGGATCGGGGACGGTCTGGCGGAGCGCGGGCTGCTGGTGCCGCCCGCCGCGAGCCGTCCCGTCCGGCGCTGGGGGCTCGTCCAGGGGGTGAGCTGCATCGTCGGCTTCCCGCTCGCCATCGCCGCCACGGTCATCCAGTACGTGAACCACGACTCGCCGTTCGACATGCCGTTCCCGTTCGTCCTGAAGGTGCTGCCCGCGATCCTGCTCGGCGGGATCAGCGGGCTCGTCGTGGCCGCGGCCGCGGCGGGCCGGCTCACCCGGGCGGGGCGCCGCGCCGCCCACGAGTTCCGGACCGCCCACGCCTACCAGGTCACCCCGCCGTACCTCGTCGCCACCCAGGGGCTGCGCGCCCTCCCCGACCCGGTGCTCCAGGCCCAGCTGATCGCGGCGGCCGGGGCGAACGGACCGTCCGGGCGGTCGCGTCACCGGTACCGGACGGCGGGGGTCGTCGGCGGTACGGCAGCGGCCGGGGGCTTCGCGGCCACCACGGTGTGGTGCGCCGACGCGGGCCCCGGGCACACGAGTTGCGGCGGGTCCAGCGGCGACGGGTCGGGTTCCGGGTGCGGCGGAGGGTCCGGGTGCGGCGGCTCCGGGTCGAGCTGTGGCGGCGGGTCCAGCTGCGGCGGGGGCTCCAGCTGCGGAGGCGGGGGCGGCTGCGGAGGCGGGTCCTGAGCCGTCAGCGCTCGGGGGCGGATCCTGAGCCGTCACCCCGGGAGGCCGGTACCGAGCCGTCAGCCCGCGAGCGGTTCGGGGTCCTCACCCTTCAGGTGGCGCGAACGGGTTGATCCGCGCAACACGCCCGCCCGGTAGTGGACTTCACCGGCCGCCACCCCCACCATCCCCTCTCCGCATCCGCAGAGAGGCCCCGCCGTGAGAGCAGTCCCCCTGTACGCGACGATCGGCTCGCTGGTCCTGTCGGCGCTGGCCGGCACCGCACCGGCCGCCGCTTCGGAGAGGAACGGCGGCGGCTCCGCCGAGGAGCGCGGTACGGCGGTGGCGGCGGCCCGCGCCGCGGCGGCGGGGATCTCCTTCGGGGCGTGCCCGGAGGAGGAGATGTTCCCGGACTCGCTGGAGTGCGGCACCGTACGGGTCCCCCTGGACTACGCCCGCCCGGACGGCCCGGCCGTCCCGCTCACCGTGAGCCGTACCCGCGCCACCGGTGAACCCGCCCGGCGGCAGGGCTCGTTCGTCTACAACCCGGGCGGGCCCGGCGCCTCCGGCATCACCTTCCCGCTGCTGGGCGAGATGTCCGAGTGGAAGGAGGTGGCCGAGGCCTACGACCTGGTCGGCTACGCCCCGCGCGGCGTCGGCACCTCCGCCCCGCTCTCCTGCCAGGACCCCGCCGTCTTCGCGCAGAGCCCCACCGACTCCCCCGCCCACCCCACCACCGCGTACAAGGAGAAGCGGATCGCCCAGGCGCGGGCGTACGCGCGGGGGTGCGAGGAGAGCGCGGGCGAGGCGCTGCGCCACTACACCTCGCTCAACAACGCCCGTGACCTGGAGGTGCTGCGGGCCGCCCTCGGGGACGAACGGCTGACTTTCATGGGCGCCTCGTACGGCACGTACATCGGCTCCCTGTACGCGACCCTCTTCCCCGCGCGCGTCCGCCGGATGGTCTTCGACTCCGCGGTCGACCCGGACCCGGAGAAGATCTGGTACCGCTCCAACCTCGACCAGTCGCTCGCCTTCGAGTCCCGGTGGGAGGACTTCCGGCGCTGGGTCGCCCGGCACGACGACGTCTACGGGCTCGGCGCCTCCCCCGAGGCCGTACAGCGTCACTACGAGGACACGCGCACCGCGCTCGCGGCCGAACCGGCGGGCGGGACGGTGGGGCCGGGGCAGCTCCACGCGGGGTTCCTCCAGGCCGCGTACTACGACGACTACTGGGCGATGCGGGCGACGGCCCTCTCCGAGTACGTCCGGGGGAATGCGGAGCCGCTGGTCACACAGCTGTCGCCGCGCGCGGTCACGGCGCGGGACGACGAGAACGAGCGGGCCGTCTACACCGCCGTCGAGTGCAACGACGCGCCGTGGCCCGAGGAGTGGGAGGTCTGGGACCGCGACCACACGGACCTCGCCCGCATCGCGCCCTTCCAGACCTGGCACAACGCCTTCACCAACCTGCCGTGCGCCTTCTGGCCCGCGCCCCGGCAGCGGCCCCTGGACGTCTCCACGGGGTGGGGCGAGCTGCCGCCGGTGCTGATCCTGGCGGCGGAGCGCGACGCGGCGGCCCCGTACCAGGGCGCCCTGGAACTTCAGCGGCGGCTGCGCGGCGCGGTGCTCGTGACGGAGCGGGGAGCGGGGACGCACGGGGTCGGCGGGTTCGGGAACGCCTGCGTGGACGACCACATGCGGCGGTATCTGCTGACGGGCGGGACGCCCGCCGGGGACGCGGAGTGCGCCCCGCGCGCGGAGCCGAACCCCGTATCGCTGGACTAGGGCCTGTCCGACGTGTGGAAACGGGCCCTGTGGGCGCACTCTCGGTGCGCCCACAGGGCCCGAAGCCGAACCCGGTGTCGCTGGAACGGCGGGCGGCACGGTCGGTGCCCGATGCCCGTCTTCTGATCTTCCGGGTTGGGGTGGTGCGGGAACTCGCTGGCTATGCGAGCCCGGCCACCAGGTCTGCGATGTCCTTCCGGCGGCCCGTGTAGAACGGGATCTCCTCGCGCACGTGGAGCCGTGCCTCGGAGGCGCGCAGGTGGCGCATCAGGTCGACGATGCGGTACAGCTCGTCCGCCTCGAAGGCCAGGATCCACTCGTAGTCGCCGAGGGAGAAGGAGGCGACGGTGTTGGCGCGGACGTCCGGGTAGCCCCGGGCCATCTTTCCGTGGTCCGCGAGCATGCGGCGGCGGTCCTCGTCCGGCAGCAGGTACCAGTCGTAGGACCGTACGAAGGGGTAGACGCTGACGTAGTCGCGCGGGGTCTCGTCGGCGAGGAACGCCGGGATGTGCGACTTGTTGAACTCGGCGGGCCGGTGCAGGGCCATGTTCGACCAGACCGGTTCGAGAGCGCGCCCGAGCCTGGTGCGGCGGAAGAGATTGTAGGCGTCCTGGAGCTGGTCCGAGGTCTCGGCGTGCCACCAGATCATCAGGTCGGCGTCGGCGCGGAGACCGGAGAGGTCGTAGGTGCCGCGCACGGTGACGTCCTTGGCCGCGAGCTGGTCGAACAGCTCCTGGACCTCGTCCGCGTATCCCGTCCGGTCCAGCGGCAGCACGTCGCGGAGTCTGAAGACCGACCAGAGGGTGTAGCGGATGACCTCGTTGAGGTCCTTGGCCTTCTTTCCGGCGTTCGGACTCTTGCTAGGTGTCACAGTCTCAGGAGCACTCATACGGCTATTGTCCCGCCTCGCTCCCGGTGCCCCGAACCAGGGTCGGCGTGGCGATGATCTCGCTCGTGATCTCCCCCGCCGGATCGCTCGTGGTCCTCCCCGTCAGGTCCCGGGCGATCTCGTCGGCCGCCCGCCGCGCGCTCGCGACGCAGGCGGGGATGCCGACCCCGTCGTAGGCCGCGCCGCAGACGCGGAGCGCGGGCAGTTTCGCGACCTCGTCGCGGATGCGGGCGACGCGGGTGTGGTGGCCGACCGGATACTGCGGGAGGCCCCCGATCCAGCGGGTGACCTCGGTGTCGACGGGGCGGGCGGCGAGCCCGGTGGCCTCGCGCAGGTCCCGCAGGGAGACGGCGACGAGTTCGCCGTCCTCGCGGTGCAGGTGGTCCTCCTCGCCGTAGCGGCCGACGGAGGTGCGGAGCACGAAGAGGCCGGGGGCGGCGTCCGCGACCCACTGCCACTTGTTGCTGGAGAAGGTGGAGGCCTTGATGGTGCGGCCGTCGACCGGTGGTACGAGGAAGCCGGAGCGGCCGCGCAGGGCCTCGAGACCCTCGATGTCGGCGCGCCGGAAGGCCATGGTGACCAGGGCCATCGAGGCGTACTCGACACCGGTCAGCTCGGTGGCGGCGGCCGGGGACTCGGCGGCCAGCAGGGCGGAGGCGGACCAGGCGGGGGTGGCGAGGACGACGCCGTCGGCGGTGATCGTGCCGGTGTCGGTGCGGACCGTCCAGCCCGTGGCCGTACGGGTCAGGCCGAGGACCGGGGTCCCGGTCAGGATCTCGCCGCCCCCGGCCCGTACGGCATCGCCCACGGCCCCGGGCAGGGTGCCGATGCCGCCGCGGAGGCCCTGGAAGACGGGGCCGGTCTGCTGCCGGGCCGCGGCGCGCTCCTGGATGCGGCGGACGGCGTCCAGCAGCGGGCCGCCCTCCTGCACGGCCTCGAAGAGCTGCGGTACGGCGGCGCGCAGCGAGATCCGGTAGGCGTCGCCCGCGTAGACCCCGCCGAGGAGGGGTTCCACCAGCCGGTCGACGACCTCGCGGCCGAGCCGGTCCGCCACGTACGCGCCGACGGCCACGTCGTCCCCGACGGGCGTCGGGGTCAGGTCGCGCTCCTGGGCGATCCGGGCCAGCCCCTCGGGGGAGAGCACGCCCTCCAGGGCGGCCGGGTCGCCGGGGACGCCCATGACGTGGCCCTTGGGCATCGGGCGCAGCGCGTCGCGGGTCCAGAGGGAGGCGGTGGCGGTGGCGGGCGGCTGGAGGCGGCCGGAGAGGCCGACGGCCTCGGCGAGGGCGACCGCCTCGGGGCGGCGGGCGAGCACCGACTCGGCGCCCAGGTCGACCTGGACGCCCGCGACCTCGCCGGTCATGAGCTTGCCGCCGAGCCGGTCGGTCGCCTCCAGGAGCGTGACCCGCAGGCCGGTGGCGACCAGGCGGTGGGCGGCGGCCAGCCCGGCGATGCCGCCGCCGATGACGACGACGTGGCGCGCGGGCGTGTCCGCATCCTGCTGTGAACGCTGCATGGGTCCACTCTCTCAAACCCCTTCCCGGCCCCGACCGTGACCACTTCGAAACCTGCGGCCGGAAACCGGTCCGGGGGCGTCCGCGTCGAACCGGCACTGTCAACGACTGTCCTGGGGGGACCTGTTATGACCAGCGACAACGGCCGCTTCCTCGCCCGGCCGGCGCGTGTGCGCCGCCACCGCCGGGCCCGTCTCCGCGCGGCCCTGGGGGCGGGCGCTCTCGGTGCGGTGCTGCTCGTCGGCGGCTGCGGGGCCGCCGACAACGAGGGGAGCACGAGGGACCTGAAGGCCGACGCGCCGCAGGGGCTCGTGGACGAGCAGTACGCGCCGGACGGTGCGGACGGGGCCGGGTCCGCGGCGGCGTCCGCCGCTCCGGCGGAGGGCGCGAAGGGCGCCGAGCAGCGGCAGAAGGCGCCGAAGCCGGGGGCGGCGGGCGCCCATGTCATCCGGACCACCGAGCTGTCGGTGGAGGTGGAGAGCGCCTCGAAGGCGGCGGCCGCCGCGCGGAGCACGGTGGAGGCGAGCGGGGGCCTGGTGGCGACCGAGACCACCGAGCGGATCGACGACCGGCACGAGGCCTCGCACCTCGTGCTGCGGGTGCCGCAGGACCGCTACCAGGAGGTGCTGGGCAGGCTCGCCGGGTCCGGGAAGGTGCTCTCCCGGTCCTCGAACGCCAAGGACGTCACCGACCAGGTCGTGGACGTCGAGAGCCGGATCGCCACGCAGCGGGCGAGTGTGGCGCGGGTGCGGGAGCTGATGGAGAAGGCGGAGAAGCTCAGCGATGTGGTCACGCTGGAAGGCGAGCTGAGCAGCCGTCAGGCCGATCTGGAGTCGCTCCTCGCCCAGCAGGCGAGCCTGAAGGACCGCACCTCGCTGGCGACGGTCACGCTGGACCTGACCGAGCCGGACGCCCCGCGCACGAACGGGAAGGACGACGACCCGGGGTTCCTGGACGCGCTGGGCGGCGGCTGGGACGCGTTCGTGACGATGTTCCGGTGGATCGCGGTGGCGCTCGGCGCCTCGGCGCCGTTCCTGGTGACGGCGGCGCTGGCGCTGGTGGTGTGGCGTACGGTTCGCGCCCGGCGCACGGCCCGGACGGCGGCGGAGGCACCGCGTCCGGAAGCGGAGCCGGAGGCCCGGACGGAAGCGGGGCCGCAGGCCCGGCCCGAGGCCGGGGGCACGCCCGCTCCCTGAGCGCCGTAGCGTGGGCTCCCTGACACGGCGGAAGGGGCCCGGAGACATGGCAGCGGAGCGACTCGTGGTGATCGGCGGTGACGCGGCGGGCATGTCCGCCGCGTCGCAGGCGCGCAGGCTCAAGGGCCCGGACGAGCTGGAGATCGTCGCCTTCGAACGCTCCCGCTGGACCTCCTACTCCGCGTGCGGCATCCCGTACTGGGTGAGCGGGGACGTGAAGCACCGGGACGACCTCATCGCCCGTACCCCCGAGGAGCACCGCGAACGGGACATCGACCTGCGGATGCGCACCGAGGTCACCGAGATCGACGTGGCCGGGCAGCGGGTGCGGGCGGTGGACCGGGAGAGCGGGGAGGCGTACTGGACGGGGTTCGACAAGCTGGTGATCGCCACCGGGGCCCGGCCGGTCCGCCCCGCGCTGCCGGGGATCGACGCGCCGGGCGTGCACGGGGTGCAGACCCTGGGCGACGGGCAGGCGCTGCTGGACTCGCTGGACGCCCTGGACCCCGGCCGGAGGCGGCGGGCGGTCGTGGTCGGCGCCGGGTACATCGGCGTCGAGATGGCCGAGGCGATGCTGCAGCACGGCTTCGAGGTGACCGTCCTCAACCGGGGGAAGCAGCCGATGGCGACGCTCGACCCGGACATGGGCGCGCTGGTCCACGAGGCGATGGACGGGCTCGGGATCACCACGGTCAACGGCGCGGCGGTGACCGCGATCCTGACGGGTCCGGACGGCCGGGTGAGCGAGGTGGCGACCGAGGAGCGGAGCTACCCGGCGGACGTGGTGGTCCTCGGCATCGGCGTCGAGCCGGAGGCGGGGCTGGCCCGGGCCGCGGGGCTCGCGCTGGGGCCGCAGGGCGGGATCCTCACCGACCTGGCGATGCGGGCGGTGGGCCACGAGAACATCTGGGCGGGCGGCGACTGCGTGGAGGTCCTGGACCTGGTGGCGGGCCGGACCCGGCACATCGCGCTGGGCACGCACGCCAACAAGCACGGCCAGGTGATCGGTTCGAACGTCGGGGGCGGCTACGGGACGTTCCCGGGGGTCGTCGGTACGGCGGTGAGCAAGGTCTGCGACCTGGAGATCGCCCGGACCGGCCTGCGGGAGAAGGACGCCCGCGCGGTGGGGCTGCGCTACGTCACGGCGACCATCGAGTCGACGCAGCGGGCGGGGTACTACCCGGGCGCGAAGCCGATGACGGTGAAGATGATCGCGGAGCACCGTACGGGCCGGCTGCTCGGGGTGCAGATCGTGGGCCGCGAGGGGTCCGCGAAGCGGGTGGACGTGGCGGCGGTGGCGCTGACGGCCGGGATGACGGTGGAGCAGATGACGGCGCTGGACCTCGGCTACGCCCCGCCGTTCTCGCCGGTCTGGGACCCGGTGCTGGTGGCGGCCCGCAAGACGGTGGCGGCGGTGCGGGGCGCGGGGAGCTGAGGCCGGTCCCGGGCGCGGGGAGCGGGGCCGGCCGGCTGCGGAACGGGCCGGCCCCGGGGCTCGCGGTCGGTCAGCGCGCGGTCTGCTCGTGGACGTATCCCACGAGCCGGGTGAGCGCGTCCGGGTCCATCGACGGCATGACGCCGTGGCCCAGGTTGAAGACGTGGCCCTCCAGCCCGGCGGCGGCGTCCAGCACCTCGCGGGTCTTGGCCTCGACCGCCGGGGTGGGCGCGAAGAGGACGGCCGGGTCCAGGTTGCCCTGGAGCGCCTTGCCGGGGCCGACGCGGCGGGCGGCCTCGTCCAGCGGGACCCGCCAGTCGACGCCGACGACGTCCGCCCCGGCCTCGCCCATCAGCCCGAGCAGTTCGCCGGTGCCGACGCCGAAGTGGATGCGGGGGACGCCGTACGGGGCGACGGCGTCGAAGACCTTCGCGGAGGCGGGCAGCACCGAGCGGCGGTAGTCGGCGGGGGCGAGGGCGCCGACCCAGGAGTCGAAGAGCTGGACTGCGGAGGCGCCGGCCTCGATCTGGACCTTGAGGAAGGCGCCGGTGATCTCCGCGAGCCGGTCCACGAGGTCGGCCCAGAGCTGCGGGTCGCCGTACATCATGGCCTTGGTGCGCTCGTGGCTGCGGGAGGGGCCGCCCTCGACCAGATAGCTGGCGAGGGTGAAGGGGGCTCCGGCGAAGCCGATGAGCGGGGTGGCGCCCAGCTCGGCGGTGAGCATGCCGATGGCCTCGGTGACGTACGGGACGTCCTCGGGGGTGAGGTCGCGGAGCCGGGCCAGGTCGGCGCGGGTGCGGATGGGCTCGGCGACGACGGGGCCGACGCCGGGCTTGATGTCGAGGTCGATGCCGATCGCCTTGAGGGGGACCACGATGTCGCTGAAGTAGATCGCGGCGTCGACCTTGTGGCGGCGGACGGGCTGGAGGGTGATCTCGGTGACCAGCTCCGGCATCATGCAGGAGTCCAGCATCGCGATGCCCTCGCGGACCTTCAGGTACTCGGGGAGCGAGCGCCCCGCCTGCCGCATGAACCAGACCGGCGTGTGCGGGACCGGTTCGCGCCGGCAGGCCTTGATGAAGGCCGAGTCGCGGGTGGCGTTCCGGGCGGGGTGGTGGCTGGCGGCGGTCGTCGTCTGCTGGCCCGAAGGGCGGTCGTTGGCGCTCACGCACCAAATCTTCGCACGCACGGTGAAGGAGCCCGGCGCCGCACGGGTGTCTCTCCCTGCGCGAGGGCCGCGTTCCGCCTACTCTTCCCGGCATGGCTCCGGCTCAGGGACAGTTCTCCGATCATTCCGATGGCGCTGACGGCACGGGCGGTGCGGAGGGTCCTCCGGTACCTCCCGCGTTCCGGCGCGCGGTCGACGCGCTGCGCTCCGCGCGGCTCCGCCCGGAGCTGGAGGTGGAGACCACACGGCCGCCGCAGCGGCTGGCGCCCCACGCGTTCGCCCTGGAGGCGGCGGTCGTCGACGGCGAGGACGACCTCGCGGACGGCCGGTTGGTCCTGCTGCACGATCCGGCGGGGCACGACGCCTGGCAGGGGACGTTCCGGCTGGTGACCCTGGTGCGGGCGGAGCTGGAACCGGAGATGGCCGCCGATCCGCTGCTGCCGGAGGTCTGCTGGTCCTGGCTGACGGGGGCGCTGGACGCGCGCGGATTGTCGTACGGGGAAGCCGGAGGGACGGTGACGCGCGCCGGATCGCACTACTTCGGTGCGCTGGGTGCGCGCCGTCCGGCGACGCAGATCGAGATCCGGGCCTCGTGGACGCCGCGCGAGGGGCGCGGCGGGGTGCCGGACACCGCATCGCACCTGATGGCCTGGGGTGAGCTGCTCTGCCAGATCGCGGGGCTGCCGCCGTCGGATCCGGCGGACGCGGCGGTGGTGACGCTGCCGCAGCGGCGTGGGCCGCAGGTTTCGTAACCCAGCGTCACCCATTCGCACATATACCGGCTCTCTTTTCGTACAATCGATCGCGCGTCCTATTTGCCCGAATTGTTACTCACCAAATAGTGATCTTCCTCTAAAGGAGGACGGGTCTGCTGCCGAAGAGGTCAATGACCCTTCAAGCACGGTTCGCCCCGGCTTCATCCCCGAGCCGGCCCCGTCCCGCCACTCCCCCAGGAGGCCTGGTGTCCGTTCTCCTTGAGCAGCCCGCAAGCCTGGTCGCCTACCGCCCGAACAAGCCGACGGCCATGGTCGTCGTGGCCGACCCGCGCGTCCGTTCCACCGTCACCCGCCATCTGTGGGCCCTCGGAGTACGTGACGTCATCGAGGCGTCGTCCATCGCGGAGGCACGTCCCCGCGTCGGCAACCCGCGCGACATCTGCATTGCCGACGTCCACCTGCCCGACGGTTCCGGGCTGACCCTGCTGTCCGAGACCCGTGCCGCAGGCTGGCCCAACGGTCTCGCCCTCTCCGCCGCCGACGACATCGGCGCCGTTCGCAACGCCCTCGCGGGCGGCGTGAAGGGGTACGTCGTCACCGGCACCCGAACCAACATCGGCCACCCCGGCCGTCCCGGCGTCGCCCCCATCGGCGCCAATGCCGCCCGTATGCACCGACGTCCCCCCGGGTCCCCGAGCCACCCGGGCGGCTACCGCGAACTGTCCGGCCGCGAGGTGGAGGTGCTCCGCCTGGTCGCCGAGGGCCAGTCCAACAAGGCCATCGGCGTCTCGATGGGCCTCTCCGCCCTGACCGTCAAGTCCCACCTGGCCCGTATCGCCCGCAAGCTCGGCACCGGTGACCGCGCGGGAATGGTCGCCGTCGCCCTGCGGACGGGCATCATCCACTGACCGCCCCCGCCCGGACGTGCACCGATGCGCCTCCGGCTGGAATACGCGCATGGCCACCCGTCGACGGAACGTTACGTCGACGGGTGGCGCGTATACACAGATACCCTTGACGGGTGACCGACGCCCAAGAGACCGCAGCAGACACTTCACTGCGAACCACCGGGGGCGCTCCCCCGGACGACGTCGCCCCGGCGCCGATCCCCTTGCTCGAACCGCGCGAGGGCATTCCCCCGGTGGTGGCCTCCGAGGACGCCCTGGCCAAGGTGATCGCGGACTTCGCCCGCGGCACCGGACCGGTGGCCGTCGACGCCGAGCGCGCCTCCGGCTACCGCTACGGCCAGCGCGCCTACCTCGTCCAGCTGCGCCGCGACGGCGCGGGCAGCGCCCTGGTCGACCCGGTCGGCTGCCCCGACCTCTCCGGCCTCTCCACCGCGCTGACCGGCTCCGAGTGGATCCTGCACGCCGCCACCCAGGACCTGCCCTGTCTGCGGGACATAGGCATGTCCCCCACCTCGCTCTTCGACACCGAGCTGGCCGGGCGGCTCGCGGGCTTCCCGCGCGTCGGCCTCGGCGCCATGGTGGAGAACGTCCTCGGCTACGCCCTGGAGAAGGGCCACTCCGCCGTCGACTGGTCCACCCGCCCGCTGCCCGAGCCCTGGCTGCGCTACGCGGCGCTCGACGTGGAGCTGCTGATCGACCTGCGCGACGCGCTGGAGGAGGAGCTGGAGCGGCAGGGGAAGCTGGAGTGGGCCCGGGAGGAGTTCGACGCCATCGCCTCGGCGCCGCCCGCCCCGCCCCGCAAGGACCCCTGGCGCCGCACCTCGGGGATGCACAAGGTCCGCCGCCGCCGTCAGATGGCCGTCGTCCGCGAGCTGTGGACCTCCCGGGACCAGGTGGCCCAGCGGCGGGACATCTCCCCCGGCAAGGTGCTCGGTGACGCCGCGATCGTGGAGGCGGCCCTCGCCCTGCCCGCCAACGTGCAGGCGCTGACCGCACTGCCCGGATTCGGCCACCGGATGGGGCGGCGGCAGCTGGAGCAGTGGCAGGCGGCCGTGGACCGGGCCAAGGCGCTGCCGGAGTCGGAGCTCCCGCAGCCCGGCCAGCAGCCGGCCGGGCCGCCGCCCCCGCGCTCCTGGGCCGACAAGGACCCGGCGGCCGCGGCCCGGCTCTCGGCCGCCCGCACCGCCGTCTCGGAGCTGGCCGAGCGGCTGCACATGCCCCAGGAGAACCTGATCACCCCGGACACCGTGCGCCGGGTCTGCTGGGAGCCGCCGAAGAACCTGACGCCGGGCGCGGTCGAGGACACCCTCGCGGCGTACGGGGCCCGGCGCTGGCAGATCGAGCAGGTCGGGCCGCTCCTGGTCCGGGCGCTCGCCGCCGGCGCCTGACCCCACACCTCGGACACCCCCGGTCACCGGCCGGGGGTTTTCCGTTCTCCGAGGCCGGCCCGACCGGGGTCCACGCCCTGTTCGCGGACCGAACCGATGGTCGAAATCGCGCCAGGTTCGGAGCCCCTCCCTCCGCCTGACGGACGCCTCCGCGGGCACCCGTGGGATGTGACCTTCGACGCTCCGGCCACGGGGGGTGGGCAGTCTGGTTACCCGCAAGTAGCATGAAGGCAGGCGGTGCGCCCCCGGGCGTGCCCCGCAGCAGTGCCATCCCGCACCCTGGAGGAGAGCCATCGTGCCTCGTACCATCCGGGACGTCGTCTTCGTCGACGGCGTCCGCACCCCGTTCGGCAAGGCGGGCCCGAAGGGCATCTACCACGAGACCCGCGCCGATGACCTCGTCGTGAAGGCGATCCGGGAGCTGCTGCGCCGCAACCCGGACCTTGACCCCAAGAAGATCGACGAGGTCGCCATCGCCGCGACCACGCAGATCGGGGACCAGGGCCTCACGCTGGGCCGCACCGCCGGAATCCTGGCCGGTCTGCCGCAGTCCGTCCCCGGCTACTCGATCGACCGCATGTGCGCGGGCGCCCTGACCGCCGTCACCTCGACGGCCGGTTCCATCGCCTTCGGCGCGTACGACGTCGTCGTGGCCGGTGGCGTCGAGCACATGGGCCGCCACCCGATGGGCGAGGGCGTCGACCCGAACCCGCGGTTCGTGTCGGAGAAGCTGGTCGACGAGTCAGCCCTGTTCATGGGCATGACGGCGGAGAACCTGCACGACCGCTACCCGACCATCACCAAGGAGCGCGCCGACGCCTACGCGGTGCGCTCGCAGGAGAAGGCCGCCAAGGCGTACGCCAACGGCAAGATCCAGCAGGACCTCGTACCGGTGTCGGTCCGCCGCACCAACGCCGAGGCGGGCGAGACGGGCTGGGGCCTGGTCACCGCCGACGAGCCGATGCGCCCGGGCACCACCATGGAGTCGCTGGCGGGCCTCAAGACCCCCTTCCGCGCCCACGGCCGGGTCACGGCCGGTAACGCCGCGGGTCTCAACGACGGCGCCACCGCCTCCCTGCTCGCCGCCGAGGACGTCGCCCGCGAGCTGGGCCTCCCGGTCAAGATGCGCCTGGTCTCGTACGCCTTCGCGGGCGTGGAGCCGGAGGTCATGGGCTACGGCCCGATCCCGGCCACCGAGAAGGCGCTGGCCCAGGCCGGTCTGACCATCGACGACATCGGCCTCTTCGAGATCAACGAGGCCTTCGCCGTGCAGGTGCTCGCCTTCCTGGAGCACTACGGCATCGCCGACGACGACGCCCGCGTCAACCAGTACGGCGGCGCCATCGCGTACGGCCACCCGCTCGCCTCCTCCGGTGTCCGGCTCATGACGCAGCTGGCCCGGCAGTTCGAGGAGCAGCCCGAGGTCCGCTACGGCCTGACGACGATGTGCGTCGGCTTCGGCATGGGCGCCACGGTCGTCTGGGAGAACCCGCACTTCAACGCCGACGGAGGCAACAAGTGAGCTCCACCGCTGAGCTTCTGAAGGGTGCGGCCGAGCTGTTCCCCGGCGAGGTCGTCACGCAGGCGCACGTACGCCACCTGGACCTGCCGTCCGGTGCCGGGCGGTTCGCGCTCATCACCCTGGACAACGGCCTGGACCACACCAAGCCGACCACCTTCGGACCGCAGTCGCTGGCGAACCTCAACACCGCGATCGACCAGGTCGAGAAGGAGGCCGCCGACGGCACCATCACCGGCGTCGGCATCACCGGCAAGCCGTTCATCTTCGCCGTCGGCGCCGACCTCAAGGGTGTCGAGCTGCTCGGCCGCCACGAGGACGCGCTCGCCATCGGCAAGGGCGGCCACGACGTCTTCCGCCGCCTCTCCGGCCTCGCGGTCCCGACGTTCGCGTACTACAACGGCGCGGCGATGGGCGGCGGTGTCGAGGTCGGTCTGCACTGCTCCTACCGCACCGTCTCCACCGCCATCCCGGCGTTCTCGCTGCCCGAGGTCTTCCTCGGCCTGGTCCCCGGCTGGGGCGGCTGCGCGCTGCTCCCGAACCTGATCGGCGCGGACCGCGCGGTCTCGGTGATCATCGAGAACTCGCTGAACCAGAACCGTCAGCTCAAGGGGAAGCAGGTCTACGAGCTCGGGATCGCCGACGCGATCTTCGAGGGCGCGGACTTCCTGGAGCAGTCGCTGATCTGGACCGCGGCCGTCCTCAAGGGCGAGCTGGCCGTCGAGCGGCCGGAGATCGACCGCGGCGAGGGCTGGGACGCGGCCGTGGCCCGCGGCCGGGCCGTCGCGGACTCCAAGGTGCACGGCGCGGCCCCGGCCGCGTACCGCGCGCTGGACATCATCGCGGCGGCCAAGGACGGCGACCTCTCCGCCGGCTTCGACGCCGAGGACCAGGCCCTCGCGGACCTGATCATGGGCGGCGAGCTGCGCAGCGGCATCTACGCCTTCAACCTGGTCCAGAAGCGCGCCAAGCGCCCGGCCGGTGCCCCGGACAAGAACCTGGCCCGCCCGGTCACCAAGGTCGGCGTCGTCGGCGCCGGTCTGATGGCCTCGCAGCTGGCGCTGCTCTTCCTGCGCCGCCTGGAGGTCCCGGTCGTCCTCACGGACATCGACCAGGAGCGCGTCGACAAGGGTGTGGGCTACGTCCACGCCGAGATCGAGAAGCTGCTCGGCAAGGGCCGCATCAACCAGGACAAGGCCAACCGCCTCAAGGGCCTGGTATCCGGTGTGCTCGACAAGGCCGAGGGCTTCGCGGACGCGGACTTCATCATCGAGGCCGTCTTCGAGGAGATCGGCGTCAAGCAGCAGGTGTTCGCGGAGGTCGAGGCGGTCGCCCCGGCGCACGCGATCCTCGCCACCAACACCTCCTCGCTCTCGGTGACCGAGATGGCGTCGAAGCTGAAGAACCCGGAGCGGGTCGTCGGCTTCCACTTCTTCAACCCGGTCGCGATCCTCCCGCTGCTGGAGATCGTGCGCGGCGAGCAGACCGACGACGCCTCGCTGGCGACGGCGTTCGGTGTGGCCCGCAAGCTGAAGAAGACCGCGGTGCTGGTGAAGGACGCCCCGGCGTTCGTCGTCAACCGCATCCTCACCCGCTTCATGGGCGAGATCCAGAACGTCATCGACGAGGGCACCCCGGTCGAGGTCGCGGAGAAGGCCGTCGAGCCGCTCGGCCTGCCGATGTCCCCGCTGGTGCTGCTGGAGCTGGTCGGCCCGGCCATCGGCCTGCACGTCTCCGAGACCCTGAACCGCGCCTTCCCGGAGCGCTTCACCGTCTCCGAGAACCTCGCGGCGGTCGTGAAGGCCGGCAAGCGCGGCTTCTACGTCTACGACTCCGGCGCGCCGGTCCTCGACCCCGAGGTCGCCGCCCTCCTCAAGCAGGGCGACACCGTCCTCACCGAGGAGCAGACCCGCGACCGCGTCCTCGACGCGGTGGCGCAGGAGATCGGCCTGATGCTGGACGAGGGCGTCGTCGCCGAGGCCCAGGACATCGACCTGTGCCTGATCACCGGCGCGGGCTGGCCCTTCCACCTGGGCGGCATCACGCCGTACCTGGACCGCGAGGGCGTCTCCCAGCGGGTGAACGGCAAGCCGTTCCTGGAGCAGGGCGTGGCGAGCGTGCCCGCCTAGCGCGGACACCGGTCACCGGACGGGCCGTACGGGAGCGATCCCGTACGGCCCGTCGTCGTGGTGTCCTCGCTCCGTGAAAGAGCGGGGCACTCAACCGGTGTGCGTGCCGGGCCGGTTGTCTATAGTGCTGTTCCGCGCACGACGACCGCCGGACCGGCTCCGCCCCCCACCCGAGTCCCCCGTACTCCGCCCCCACCCGGGCCATGTGATGTGAGGACTCGATCCAGGATGAGCAACGACGCCATACCCGCGGGCTCCCGCGCCTCCCGACGCGCGGCCGGGCCCCGCAAGCGCCGCCGCGGACTCAGGATCACCCTCGGTGTGCTGCTCGTCCTGCTGCTGGCGGGCGGCTCCACCGCCTACTGGCTCTACAGCCGGCTCGACGGGAACATCACGGGCGTCGACATCGACACGGCGCTCGGCGACGACCGGCCGCGCAAGCTCCCCACCAGCGGACAGAACCTGCTGGTCCTGGGCTCGGACTCGCGGGCCGGGGCGGAGAACCAGGAGCTGGGCGGCGGCGGGAAGGCCGGTGGGGCGCGCTCCGACACCGCGCTGGTGGTGCACATCCCCGAGGGGCGGTCCAAGGCCGTCGCGGTCTCGATACCCCGCGACACCCTGGTGACCCGGCCGGAGTGCGCCGGGGCGGGCGGCGGGGCGGTGCCCGCCGAGGAGCGCGTCATGTTCAACTCCGTCTACGCCCAGGTCGGGCCCGCCTGTGTGGTGAAGACGGTGGAGAAGATGTCCGGCGTCCGGATCGACCACTATCTGGAGATCGACTTCGCCGGGTTCAAGGAGCTGGTCGACGCGATCGGCGGGGTCACCCTGGACGTGGAGCAGGACATCCACGACCGGGCGTCGGGGCTGGAGCTGGCCGCCGGCCGGCAGCGGCTGGACGGCACCCAGTCGCTGGCGTACGTACGGACCCGGCACGGCATCGGGGACGGCAGCGACCTCGGCCGCATCGGGCTCCAGCAGCAGTTCCTCGTCGCCCTGCTCTCCGAGGTCAAGTCGCAGGACCTGCTGGGCAGTCCGGCCGACTCTTACCGGATCGCGGACTCGGCCACCAAGGCGCTCACCACCGACGCGGGGCTCGCCTCGCTCACCTCGCTGGCGGAGTTCGGCCGCTCGGTGAACGGCATCGACCCGGCCTCGATGGAGACGATCATGCTGCCGGTGGCGTACGACAGGGCCGACCCGAACCGGGTGGTGGCCGCCGAGCCGCAGGCCGGTCAGCTGTGGAAGGCCCTCCGCGAGGACACCGCGATCCCCGAGGCGGCGAAGAAGTCCCCCGCCACCGGCGGCTGACCGGCCCGGGGGACGGCGCTCCCGTGACACCCTGCCGGGATGAGTGGTGACGCGGTGGTGCTGGTGATCGTGGACGGGGCCAATGTGGTCGGCTCCGTGCCCGACGGGTGGTGGCGGGACCGGCGCGGTGCCGCCGAGCGGCTGCGGGACTCGCTGGTCCCGTACGCGGCGGACGGGGTGCCGGGGGTGCCCGGGCCCGTCGCGATCGTGCTCGTCGTCGAGGGGGCCGCGCGGGGCGTCGCCTCCGTGCCGGGCGTCGAGGTCGTCTCCGCCCCCGGCAGCGGTGACGACCTGATCGCGGAGCTGGCGGCAGGGGCCGGGCCGGAGCGCGGGTGCGTCGTCGTCACCGCCGACCGGGGGCTGCGGCAGCGGGTCGAGGCGTACGGGGCGCGATGCGTGGGACCCCGTACGGTACGGCCCTAGGCGGCGTCCGGAGGCTTTCCCCGGTCCACCGCGGCCCGGCCCGCCCCAGCACCCCCGGCCCTGCCGGACCGGCCCCGTGGAGCGGCAGGACCGGCAGGCGGCAGTTCGACGACAGGCGCTAGCGGCCTTCCCGGCCCAGGCGGCTGTGCGAGCGGCCGTACACGAAGTAGATGAGCACGCCGAGCGCCATCCAGCCGGCGAACCGCACCCAGGTCTCCACCGGGAGGTTGAGCATCAGCCAGACCGAGGCGGCCACCGAGGCGATCGGCAGGACCGGCACCCACGGGGTGCGGAAGGCGCGGGGCAGGTCGGGGCGGGTGCGGCGCAGGACCAGGACACCGAGGGCGACGACGACGAAGGCGAAGAGCGTGCCGATGTTCACCAGGGTGGCCAGCTCGTCGATGCTCGTGAACCCGGCGATGATCGCGATCACCACACCGAGCAGGATCGTCGGGCGGTACGGGGTCTTGAAGCGCGGGTGCGTCCGGGAGAAGAAGCGCGGCAGCAGGCCGTCACGGCTCATCGCGAAGAAGACACGGGTCTGGCCGAGCAGCAGGATCATGCAGACCGTGGTCAGGCCGACCGCCGCCCCGAAGCTGATCAGACCGGCGTAGAAGGGGTGTCCGGTGGCTTTGAAGGCGTCGGCGAGCGGGGCGCTGACGGAGAGTTCGCTGTAGTGCTGCATGCCGGTGACGACGATCGAGACCGCCACGTAGAGCACCGTGCAGATGATGAGCGAGCCGAGGATGCCGCGCGGCATGTCGCGCTGGGGCAGCTTGGTCTCCTCGGCGGCGGTGGCCACCACGTCGAAGCCGATGAAGGCGAAGAAGACGATGGAGGCGGCGGTGAAGATGCCCATGACGCCGAAGTTGGTGGGCTCGTAGCCGAAGATCAGCTGGACCATCGGGGCGTCCCAGCCGGAGCCGGCGGCCTGCTTCTCGGACGGCGGGATGAACGGCTTGTAGTTCTCCGCCTTGATGAAGAAGAGGCCCGCGATGATCACCATGAGGACCACGCCGACCTTGATCGCCACGACCACCGAGGTGACCCGGGCGGAGAGCTTCATGCCGATGACCAGGATGACGGTCAGGATCAGCACGAGGACGAAGGCCAGGAGGTCGAAGCCGAACCCTTCGGCGACGTCGGGCCCCGAGAGCACTTCGGGCATCGTCCAGTTGACGTTGTCCATCAGGGAGCGGACGTAGCCGGACCAGCCGACCGCGACCACCGCCGTGCCGAGCGCGAACTCCAGCACCAGGTCCCAGCCGATGATCCAGGCCACCAGCTCGCCGAGGGAGGCGTACGAGAACGTGTACGCGGAGCCGGCCACCGGGACGGTGGAGGCGAACTCGGCGTAGCAGAGCGCGGCCAGGGCGCAGACGACGCCCGCGACGACGAAGGCGATGGCGGTCGCCGGGCCCGCCGTCTCCTTGGCGACCTTGCCCGTGAGGACGAAGATGCCGGTACCGATGATGACACCGACGCCGAAGACCGTGAGGTCCACGGCGGAGAGGGACTTCTTGAGCGCGTGCTCGGGCTCCTCGGTGTCACGGATCGACTGCTCGACCGATTTCGTGCGGAAAATACCGTTTCCGCGGGGTGGTGTGACCTGCGCGCTCACCTGCGTACCTCCACGCACTCGTTGTGAACGCCATGATGAGGACCGGAATGCGCAGGAACACGCCATCTGGCCCGTTTCATGCGAATGGGCCGGGAGAACCACCCGGACAGGGGTCGTCTTCCCGGCCCATCGGCCCGGAGCAGGTCAGTCGCGGGCGGGCTGCACCGCGCGGCTCTCGAAGCGGCCGTCGAGCTTGGCGACCAGGCCGGTGACCTGGCGGGCGATGTCCGGCGCGGTCAGCCCGATCTCGGTCATGACCTCACCGCGCGAGGCGTGGTCGAGGAAGACCGGCGGGATGCCGAAGTCGCGCAGCGGTACGTCGACACCGGCGTCGCGCAGCGCCTGGGCGACGGCGGAACCGACGCCCCCGGCACGGCTGTTGTCCTCGACGGTGACGACGACGCGGTGGCGCTCGGCGAGCGGGGCGAGCGCCTCGTCGACCGGTTTGACCCAGCGCGGGTCGACGACGGTGGAGGAGATGCCCTGGGCGTCCAGCAGATCCGCGATCTCCAGGCACATCGGGGCGAGCGCGCCGACGGAGACGATCAGGACGTCCGGTCGGTCCGCCTTCGGCTTGCGCAGGATGTCCATGCCGCCCGCCCGGCCGACCGCCTTGACCGCCGGGCCGACCGCGCCCTTGGAGAAGCGGACCACGGTGGGCGCGTCCTCGACGGCGACGGCCTCGCGGAGCTGGGCACGGACCTGGTCGGCGTCGCGCGGGGCGGCGATCCGCAGGCCGGGCACGACCTGGAGGATCGACATGTCCCACATGCCGTTGTGCGAGGCACCGTCGGTGCCGGTGACCCCGGCCCGGTCCAGGACGAAGGTGACACCGCACTTGTGCAGGGCCACATCCATCAGGACCTGGTCGAAGGCGCGGTTGAGGAAGGTGGCGTAGACCGCGAAGACCGGGTGGAGGCCGCCGGTGGCGAGGCCCGCCGCGGAGGCCGCACCGTGCTGCTCCGCGATGCCGACGTCGTAGATCCGGTCGGGGAAGGCCTGCTCGAACTTGCCGAGGCCGACCGGCTGGAGCATGGCCGCGGTGATCGCGACGATGTCCTCGCGCTCCTCGCCGAGCCTGACCATCTCCTCGCCGAAGACCGAGGTCCAGTCCAGGCCGGAGGTGGAGATCGGCAGACCGGTGTCCGGGTGGATCTTGCCGACGGCGTGGAAGCGGTCGGCCTCGTCCTCCAGCGCCGGGGTGTAGCCGCGGCCCTTCTCGGTGAGGCAGTGCACGATGACCGGGCCGCCGAAGCGCTTGGCGCGCTGGAGCGCGGACTCCAGGGCCTCGATGTCGTGGCCGTCGATCGGGCCGACGTACTTCAGTCCGAGGTCCTCGAACATGCCCTGCGGGGCGATGAAGTCCTTGAGGCCCTTCTTGGCGCCGTGCAGGGTCTCGTAGAGCGGGCGGCCGACGACGGGCGTGCGCTCCAGGATGTCCTTGCCGCGGGCCAGGAAGCGCTCGTACCCGTCGGTCGTCCGGAGGGTGGCGAGGTGGTTGGCCAGGCCGCCGATGGTGGGGGCGTACGAGCGCTCGTTGTCGTTGACCACGATGACGAGCGGGCGGTCCTTGGCGGCGGCGATGTTGTTCAGCGCCTCCCAGGCCATGCCGCCGGTGAGCGCGCCGTCCCCGATGACGGCGACGACGTGGTCGTCCTTCCTCAGGACCTCGTTGGCCTTGGCCAGGCCGTCGGCCCAGCCGAGGACCCCGGAGGCGTGGCTGTTCTCGATGACGTCGTGCTCGGACTCGGCACGGGAGGGGTAGCCGGAGAGGCCGCCCTTCATCTTGAGGCGGGAGAAGTCCTGGCGGCCGGTGAGCAGCTTGTGGACGTACGCCTGGTGGCCGGTGTCCCAGAGCACCTTGTCGCGCGGCGACTCGAAGACCCGGTGCAGGGCGATCGTGAGCTCCACCACGCCCAGGTTGGGGCCGAGGTGTCCGCCGGTCTTGGACACCGCGTCGACGAGGAACGTACGGATCTCCTGCGCGAGCTGGTCCAGCTCGTCGGCGGAGAGCCGGTCCAGGTCGCGCGGTCCCTTGATGCGGGTCAGCAGATCCACCCGTGCCTCCTTGCGTTTGAGCTGATCGAGCGTGCCGATCCGATGAGTCTAATGTTCTGTCCACTTCCGTGGGCAGCCGGAGCCTGTGTTCGAATGCGGGCGACCGGTGACGCACGGGTGCCCGGTACCCTCGTGGGGCACCGGGCACCTGCGGGGATGCGCGGTCAGGCGCGGCCCGCGGTCTTCTGGGTCTTCCGGGTGACGGAGTCGATGACGACCGTGGCGAGCAGCACGGCTCCCGTGACCATGTACTGGATCGGGGTGGCGATGCCCTCCAGCGACAGCCCGTACTGGATGGAGACGATCACCATGACGCCGAGCAGGGCGTTCCAGGTGCGGCCGCGGCCGCCGAAGAGGCTGGTGCCGCCGATGACGGCCGCCGCGATGACGTTCATCAGCAGGTCGCCGGTGCCGGAGCCCTGGTTGGCCGCCGCGATCTTGGAGGCCCAGAAGAGGCCGCCGATCGCCGCGAAGGTCCCCGCGATGGAGAAGACGGAGATCCGGATGGCGGTGACGTTGATACCGGCGCGCCGGGAGGCCTCGACGCTGCCGCCGAGCGCGAAGATCTTCCGCCCGTAGGCCGTCCGGCGCAGCAGGAAGTCCGTGCCGACCAGGACGATCAGGAAGAGGACCAGGGCGAGCGGCAGGCCGCGGTACTGGTTGAACATGTACGCGGCGGCGAAGGCGAACACCGCGAGGACGGCGGTGCGCAGCACGATGTCGGCGATCGGGCGGGCCGGGACGCCGGCGGCCTCACGGCGGCGGGTGTCCAGGAAGGCGGCGGCGAAGTAGCCGATCGCCGAGAGGGCGGCGAGCCCGTAGGCGGCGGCGACGTCGGTGAAGTAGTACGTGGTCAGCTGGCCGACCACGCCGTCGCCGTCCAGGTTGATGGTGCCGGAGTCACCGAGCAGCTGGAGCATGAAGCCGAGCCAGAACAGCAGGCCGGCCAGGGTGACGGCGAAGGCGGGCGCGCCGATCCGGGCGAAGAAGAAGCCGTGGATCGCGCCCATCACCGCGCCGCTGACGATGGCGACGACGATCGCCAGCCATTCGTTCATACCCTGGGTGACGCTGAGCACCGCGACCAGGGCTCCGGAGACACCGGAGACGGAGCCGACCGAGAGGTCGATCTCACCGAGCAGCAGGACGAAGATGATGCCCACGGCCATCATGCCCGTGGCGACCATGGTGACCGCGATGTCGCTGATGTTCTTCGCGGAGAGGAATTCGGAGTTCAGGCTCTGGAAGACGACGGCGATGATCGCGAGGCCGATGATCACCGGGATCGAGCCCAGGTCACCGCCGCTGATCTTGCGCTTGAACTCGGTGAGGTAGCCGGCGAAGCCCTGCTCGCGGATGAGGAGGCGGGGGTCGACGACGGTGGCGGCGCCCTCGGCGGCGTCCGGGTTCCCGACCGGCGGCGCGTCCACCGTGTCGCTGCCCTTGTCCAGCGAGCTGCTGCTCTTGTCCACCGTGTTGGTGGTCTCGTCGGTGGTCACTTGGAAACCTCCGCGTTGCGCGCCGCACGTCGGGTCACGGCGTTGTCCGTGGCGCCCGTGATGGCGGAGATGATCTCTTCCTGGGAGGTGGTCTTCACATCGAAGACACCGTTGTTCCGGCCCAGCCGGAGCACGGCGACCTTGTCGGCCACGGCCTTCACGTCGGCCATGTTGTGGCTGATGAGGATGACCGCGTGACCGCGCTCGCGCAGCCGCTCGACGAGGTCGAGGACCTGGGCGGTCTGCTCGACGCCGAGGGCGGCGGTCGGCTCGTCGAGGATGACGAGCTTGGGCTCACCGAGCATCGAGCGGGCGATGGCCACGGTCTGGCGCTGGCCGCCGGAGAGCGAGGCGATCGGAATGCGGACGCTCGGGATCCGGATGGAGAGCGTGGAGAGCAGCTCGCGGGAGCGGCGCTCCATCTCGACCTCGTCCAGGATGCCGAACCTGCGCAGCTCCCGGCCCAGGTAGAGGTTGCCGACGACATCGATGTTGTCGCACAGCGCGAGGTCCTGATAAACGGTCGCGACGCCCAGGTTCTGGGAGTCGTGCGGCTTGTTGATCTGCACCGCCCGGCCCTCCCACTCGATGACGCCGTCATCGATGGGGTGCACCCCGGCGATCGTCTTGACCAGCGTTGATTTACCGGCGCCGTTGTCGCCGACCAGGGCGACCACCTCGCCGGCGTGGACCTCAAGCTCTACATCGGTGAGTACCTGGACGGCACCGAAGCGCTTGGAGACCCCTCGCAACGCCAACACGGGCGTAGCGGACACATGAACCATCTCCTTCGCCGCCTGACCGGCGGGGATGCCGCGCCCGGGGGAAGGCGCGGCGGTGTCGAGCAGAAGAGATACGGGAAGAGCGGTGAAGCGTTCCGTCCGGCGCCCCGCCCGGTAGCGGGACGGTTGGTGTGCGGGACGCCGGACAGGCTTCGTGACGCGGGCGGGCCGAAGGCCTGCGCCCGCGCGGGCGGTGGGCCGCCCGGCCCTCGCGCGGGCGCGCGGCGGACCGGGTGGCGGTGGTGCGGGCGGGACCCGGCGGCTCGGGGGCGGGCCGGGTCCCTGGGGCCGGAGCCCCGGGGGACTACTTCAGGCCGATCTTGTCGCAGTCGGCCTTGTACTTGGCCGAGCAGATCTCGTCCAGCGTCCAGATGCCGTCCTTGATGACGGTGTCCTTGATGTTGTCCTTGGTCAGCGAGACGACCGGGACGAGGACCGTCGGGATGCCCTTGGTGGTGGCGCTGTCGACCTTGGAGGTGGCGATGGAGTCGAGCTTCTCGCCCTTGGCGAGGGCGACGGCCATCTCCGCGGCGACGATGCCCTCGGCCGGGTAGGACTTGTAGACGCTCATGAACTGCTCACCGGAGACGATGCGCTGCACACCCGCGAGCTCGGCGTCCTGGCCGGTGACCGGCGGGAGCGGATCGATGCCGGCGGCCTTGAGGGCGGTGATGATGCCGCCCGCCATGCCGTCGTTGGCGGAGTAGACGCCGTCGATCTTGTCCTTGCCGAGCGCGGTGATCGCCGCTTCCATGTTGGCGTTGGCGTTCTCCGGCTTCCACTCCTTGGTGTCGTACTCCTTGCCGTACTTCACCTTGCCGTCGAGGACGGACTTGGCGCCCTTCTTGAAGAGCGCGGCGTTCGGGTCGGTGATCGCGCCGTTCATCATCACGATGGTGCCGCCGTCGGCCTTGTCGCCCAGGGCCTCCAGCAGGGCGGTGCCCTGGGCCCGGCCGACCTCTTCGTTGTCGAAGGAGGTGTAGGCGTCGATGGGGCCCTCGGCGAGGCGGTCGAAGGCGACGACCGGGATCCCGGCGTCCTTGGCCTTCTTGACGCTGTTGGCGATCGCCTTGGAGTCGACCGAGCCCAGGATCAGGGCGTCGACCTTGTTGGTGATCATGGTGTCGACCTGCTGGGCCTGCGTGTTCGCATCCTGCTTGGCGTTGGCGTAGGTGACCTTCGCCTTGCCGCCGGTGAGCTCGCTGATCTTCTTCTCGATGATCGGCCGGTCGAACTTCTCGTAACGGGCCGTCTGGTTCTCGGGGAGGAGCAGACCTATCTTCAGGTCGTCGCCCTTCTTCTCCGAGCCCTGCTCGGCCTTGTCACCGGACTCCTTGGCGCTCCCGCAAGCGGCCAGCGAGATCGCCATCGTGGTGGCGGCAACGGCAACGGCGGCACGACGCATACGCGTGTTCATTCTCGAACCTCCCTGACGAGGCCGCGACGTTGCGGCCGAGGTGGCTGGAAGTCAACTCGGCCACAGGGCCAGCGTCAAGGAGTAAATCCTTAACGAGATGACAACGGTGCCATTCGTTATCTAAGTGAAGGCAGGAGTCGCTGCGGGGAGGGTGCTCTCCAAAAGGGTTGAATCCCCCATCTCGCTCAGCACCAGGGCGAGGGCGCCCAGCACCTCGGCGCGGCCGCCCAGGGCCCCCGGGAGCACCGAGAGCTGCCGGGCCGCGCTGGGGATCGCGTACCGCGAGACGGAGTCCCGTATGGGCCCCAGGACCAGCTCCCCGGCCTCCGCCAGCGAGCCGCCGAGCACCACCCGGCTGGGGTTGAGCAGATTGCACAGGTTGGCGACACCGCTGCCGATGTGGCGGCCGACGTCCCCGATGACCCGGCGGCACCCCGGATCGCCCTCGCGGGCCAGCTGGACCACCCGCTCCATGGTGAGCCCGGGTCCGTGGCTGGGCTGGAGCAGCGGCAGCACGTACCGCGCGGCGGTGAAGGTCTCCAGGCAGCCGCGGTTGCCGCAGCGGCAGACCGGGCCCGACTCGTCGAGCGTGATGTGGCCGATCTCGCCGGCCGTGCCGCCGGGGCCCCGGTAGATGGTCCCGTCGATCACCAGCCCGGCGCCGACGCCGCTGGCGACCTTGATGTACGCGAGGTCCCTGACGCCCCGGCCGCTCCCCCAGACCAGCTCGCCGAGCGCCCCGAGGTTGGCGTCGTTGTCGACGTAGACCGGGACGCCGAGGCGGCCCGACAGCTCCTGGCTCGGGTTGATCCCGGTCCAGCCCGGCAGGATGGAGGTGGAGCCCAGCGTTCCGGACTCCACGTCGATGGGTCCCGGGACGCCGAGGCCGACGCCGATGATCTTGTCCGGGCCGATTCCGGTAGCCTCGATCAGCCGCTTGACCAGCACTTCCGCCCGGTCGAACCCCTCGGCGGAGGAGGCGTCCACATCGAGCGGCTCGGACTCCTCGGCCAGCACCTGGTGGGCCAGGTTGCCGACCGCGACGCGCAGGTGCGTATGGCCGAAGTCGACGCCGATGACGATGCCCGCGTCCCCGCTGAGCGAGACGCTGCGGGCCCGGCGGCCGCCCGCCGAGGTGGGCGTCACCTCGACCGTTCCGCCGTCCTTCAGCTCCCGGACGATATTGGAGACCGTGGCCGCGGAGAGCCCGGTGCTCCGGGCGATCTCCGCCTGGGTGAGCGAACCGGCCATCCGTACGGCGCGTACGACCCGCTCCAGATTGGCCCTGTGCAGCGATGTCTGCGACCCGGGAGTCTCCATCGACTCATCCACTCCTGCCCTTGGCGGGCGGTCCGGAGAGGACCGCCCCGGCCGGGGCGGCAGCGATGACACCCCGGCTTCCTCCAACATGTGAACTCTAAGCTGACCGTTCGGGGGTGCCTCCCGTCAAGACCTGAGCATGCGCGCACAGCGCGACGGCCCGGTGCCCCGGCGGAGGAGTCTCCGCCGGGGCACCGGGCCGTTGTGAAAAGGTGACCTGCTCCGGTCCGCGCGCGACCTGCTTCCGTCCGTGCGCGACCTACTTGAGCGCCCCCGCCGTCAGACCGGAGACGACCTGGCGCTGGAAGACGATGTACGCCGCCAGCACCGGGAGCATCGCGATCACCAGGCCCGCGAAGAGGCCGGAGTAGTCGCCCTTGTACCCCTGGCTCGCGGCCAGCTCCACCAGCCCCTGGGCCAGCACCCGCTTCTCCGGGTCGGTGTTGAGCACCGTCGGCAGCATGTACTGGTTCCACTGGCCCAGGAAGTTGAAGATGCCGACGCTGATCAGGCCGGGCTTGGCCATCGGCAGCATCACCTGGAAGAACGTCCGGGTGTGCGAGGCCCCGTCGATGATCGCCGCCTCCGCGACCGAGGTCGGCAGCGTACGGAAGAACGAGGTCAGGAAGAACACGGTGAACGGCAGCGAGTACGCGATGTACACGAGGATCAGGCCGTGGATCGTGTTCAGCAGCCCCATGTTGTCCATGACGTAGAACAGCGGGACCAGCGCCAGCATGATCGGGAAGCTCATGCCGCCGACGAACAGGAAGTAGATGAACCGGTTGCCCGGGAACTCGAAGCGGGCGATCACATAGGCGGCCATGGAGCCGAAGACCAGGGTGCCGACGAGCGAGCCGCCCACCACCAGGATGGTGTTCAGGAAGTACTCGCTCATGTGGGCCTGGCTCCACGCCCGGCCCCAGCTGTCGAAGTTCAGCGAGCCGGGCAGCGACCAGGGGGTGTTGAAGATGTCCGTGTCGGTCTTGAACGAGGACATCACCGCCCAGAACAGCGGCAGGACCACCATGATCGCCCACAGGATGAGCACCCCGTGCGAGAAGACGTTGAGGACCTGGCCCTCGCTCTTCTTCGCGGGGGCCGACGGGCCCCGGGGGACCGTTCCGGCGCGCTGGGCCGGGATCCCGGCCTCGTCGGTGCCGGAGGGAGGGGTGTCAGTGGTCTTCATCAGAACTCCAGCCGCTCGCGCCGGCCCACCCGCATGACGATGGCGGCGAACGCCAGCGTCACGATGAGCAGGGCGACACCGATCGTGGTCGCGTAGCCCGCCTGTCCGTCACGGAACGCCGACTGGTAGACGTACAGCGGCAGGACGGTGGTCGAGTAGTCGGGCCCGCCGGGGCCGACGCTCATGATGTGGACGATGGCGAAGCCCTCGGCGCCGAGCGCCAGGATGCCCATGTAGACCCAGCCGGACTGGACCGTGTCCCACAGCAGGGGCAGCGTGATCCGGAAGAAGGTCGTGAAGCGGCTCGCCCCGTCCAGCAGGGCGGCCTCGTAGAAGTCCTTGGGGATGGAGGCCATGCCCGCGGAGAACAGCACCACGAAGAAGCCGGTGGTGCACCAGACGAGGACCGCCATGATGACCCACAGCGCCAGCTGCGGGTCGCCCAGCCAGTCCGGTACGTCCGAGAAGCCCACGGCCTTGAGGATGCCGTTGATCATGCCCTGGGCCGGGTCGAAGGCGAACTGGAACAGGATGGCCACGATCGCGATCGAGAGCACCTGCGGGAAGAAGTAGGCGATCTTGTAGAAACCCGAGCCCCGTACGCCGGTGACGGCGGCGCCCTTGCGGCGCCGGCCGCCCACGTTGAGCATGAAGGCGAAGAAGAGCGCGAGGCCCAGCGTCACCAGCGGCAGCAGAACCGCCAGCAGCACACTGTGCTGGAGCGATTTCCAGAAGATGTCGTCGTCGAACATCTTGGTGTAGTTGTCGAACCCGACCATCTTGAAGTCGGGGCTCAGCCCCGTCCAGTCCGTGAACGAGTAGTAGATGGACTGGATGAAGGGCCAGATGACGAAGATGACGTACAGCGCCATCGGGACCACCAAGAACCCGACTATGAACCGGTATTTACCGTGTTGCATCGTTACCGACTCCGACCTTCCCCGAGCTGCCGCCGCTGGTGACGCGTGGTCACTGGTGCCTGTAGTGCTTGATGGACTGGTCCTTGGCGGTCGCGTCGGCGAAGGCCTGGATCTTCTTGATGGTCTCGGCGGGGGTGGCGCGGCCCGCCATCATCTCGCCGAGCGCGGCGACGCCGATCTGCTCCTTCTGGAGCTTCACGTACCAGTCCTGCAGCCGCGGGTTGACCACGTTGGTGCCCGCCTTCTCCAGCGCGGCGACACCGGACTTCAGACCGTCCGACAGCTCGATGCCGTCGGTGCCGCCGTTGAAGGCGGAGAGCGACTTGGTGTTCGTGGTGAAGGACTTGGAGGAGGCCTCGCTGAGCATGATGCGCAGCTGCTCCATGCCGCCCGCCGGGTTCTTCGCCTTGGACGGGACGACGAACGACTCGCCGCCGGAGGCCCAGATGGTGCCGAAGGGCAGCTTGTCGGAGGAGTCGAGGCTGGAGGGCGCGCCCACGGAGAGCTTGAAGTCCTTGGGGATGATCGCCGCTTCCTCGTTCTCCAGCCAGGAGCCGTTGGGGATGAACAGCGCCTTGCCGCGGGCCCAGGCGCCCTGCGAACCGCGGTGGTCCAGGCCGGGGGTGCCCTTGAGGATGTAGCCCTTGGCGAACAGCTCGTAGTACGCCTCGAAGGCCGCCTTGACCGCCGGGTGCTCCCAGGCCTTCGGCTCCAGGTTGTCGATGGCGTCCAGGACCTCGGCACCACCGATCTTGGCGATGAAGGGGTAGAGCGAGAACGGGATGTAATAGGGGTGCTTGCCGGGGTAGGTCCAGCCGGCGATGCCCTGCTTCTTCGCCTTCGCGCAGAGCGCGAGCATCTCGTCCCAGGTCTCCGGGTACGTGGCGTCGAGCTTGTCCAGCGCGGTCTGCGAGTACCAGACGCCGTAGACCGTGTACGCGTAGTACAGGACCCAGACCTGGTCGCCGTCGAAGCGGCCCATCTCGACGATGCCGGGCCGCAGGGTGTCGCGGACCGTCTTGGAGGGGTCGTCGATGGAGGGGGCGTCGAGCAGCGGGGTGAGGTCGGTGAGCTGCTTCTTGCCGACCAGGACGCCCGTGTCCATCTGCTGGGCACCGGAGTTGTCGATCAGGTCCGGCGGGGTGCCGCCGTTGAAGCGCGGCTGGAGGACCGACTGGATCTTCTGCGTGGCGGAGAACTTGATCTGTGCCTCGGGGTAGGTCTTCTTGTAGACGTCCCGGGCCTCCTCCGCGTACTTCGTGCCGAACCCGCCGTCGAAGATGACGATCTCCAGCGGTGCGCTGCCGTTCACGGCCAGCGGGTTCTTGTCGGACTTCTCGCCCTTGGCGACCTTGTTGTCGTCGCTGTCGCCGCTGCCGCTCGCGCAGGCGGAGAGGAAGCTCATCGTCGGAACAGCGATCAGGCCGAGTGCGGCAGAACGCTTGATCAGATCGCGACGGCCAAGGCCCTCGTTGTTGTGAGCGGAGGTGGATCCCATGCTCAAGTCCTCGCCTTCTCCAGGACTCAGGCGGTGTACCGGTCACCCGTCGAGAATTCGCCTCAGGCGAAGGGCCCCGCCACCGCGGTCAGTTGCGCTCGGGTCATGCAGATATGCAGGTGTACCGGAGAAAAGAACCGGCGGAGGGGGTGGTCGGAGAACCGTACAGCCTGGGCGTCCATGACACCCCGGCGGCCGTCCCTTGTTCTCCCCCTTGTGCGCGGCCGTTGCAACGGCCGCGCGGATGGCGACAGGTATAGTCCACTTGTCGCCAACTGAGCAAGATCGAATGCAGGTTGGAGCGACAGTCTTTCCCGAGTTGAGACCTCGTGGGCTCCTCGGCACCGTACGCCCAGTTCCGGGGGCGGCTTTCTCCCGTTACGGCCGGTTCACGGACCGCACCTGAGGCAACACCCTTGACACGTCCTGTCACTTGGCTCCCTACTGGACCTTGCATCCCGCTATGACAACGTTGTCCAAGCACGCTCCGGGGAGGAACGGCTCGCCATGCAGCCACCACGAGGTCTCCACCAAGGCGCCGGAAGGGCCCTCAGCGGCGCCGCCCGTACGAGACGGAGCCGCACGGCCGCCGTCCTCGCGGCATCACTCGCCCTGGCCCTCGCGGCCCCCACGGCCGCCGTCGCCGGCCCGTCCGACGCGGACCGGAAGCCGTCCGGCGAACGGACGTTCCGCTCCTCCTTCGAGGCGGACGAGAAGCAGCCGGACTGGCGCAACACGGTGGAAGTGGGGCCGGACGGCACAGACCGCTCGTCGGGGGTCGACGGCGGATTCTCCTCCGGAATACCGGGCAATGTCACCGACAAGGTGACCGAGGTCCGCGCCAGCGCCGAGAACACCGCGGGCGGCGAAGTCAAGGAGAACCTGGTCGACGTCGAACCGGCCTCCAAGTGGCTGGCGTTCCAGCCCACCGGCTGGGTGGAGTTCGACCTGGACGAGCCGGTGAAGGTGGTGACGTACGCGCTCACCTCCGCCAACGACCACGCCCCGCGCGACCCGAAGGACTGGACGCTCAAGGGCTCGGCGGACGGCAAGGAGTGGACCGACCTCGACACCCGTACGGGCGAGAAGTTCGAGAAGCGCCACGAGACGAAGTCGTACGATTTCGCCTCCGACACCGCCTACCGGCACTTCCGGCTGGAGATCACGGCCAACAACGGCGCGTCGGACATCCTCCAGCTCGCCGACGTTCAGTTCTCGAACGGTGACACCTCCGCGCCGGTCCCGGACGAGATGCGCAGCCAGCCCGACCGGGGCCCCTCCGGCTCGCCCACGGCCAAGGCGGGCGCGGGGTTCACGGGGAAGAAGGCGCTGCGGTACGCGGGTACGCACAAGCCGGACGGCCGGGCGTACGCGTACAACAAGGTCTTCGACGTGAACACGGCCGTCACCAAGGACACCGAGCTGTCCTATCTGGTCTATCCGCAGATGGGCGAGACGGACCTCAATTACCCCGCCACCCACATCGCGGTGGACCTCGCCTTCACCGACGGCACGTATCTCAGCCGGCTGAAGGCCACCGACAGCCACGGCGGGCTGCTGACCCCGCAGGGCCAGGGCGACGCCAAGCGGCTCTACGTCAACCAGTGGAACAAGGTCTCCTCGCGCATCGGCACGGTCGCCGCGGGCAAGACGGTCGACCGGGTGCTCGTGGCGTACGACTCCGACAAGGGCCCGGCGAAGTTCCAGGGCTGGGTCGACGACATCGTGATCGAGCCGAAGAAGCCGGCGAAGCGCAAGGCGCACCTGTCGGACTACGCGCTCACCACGCGCGGTACCAACTCCTCCGGCGGCTACTCGCGCGGCAACAACATCCCGGCCACCGCCGTCCCGCACGGCTTCAACTTCTGGACGCCGGTCACCAACGCCGGTTCGCTGAGCTGGCTGTACGACTACCACCGGGGCAACAACGAGGACAACCTCCCCACCCTCCAGGCCTTCAGCGCCAGTCATGAGCCGAGCCCCTGGATGGGCGACCGGCAGACCTTCCAGATGATGCCCTCGGCCGCCTCCGGCACCCCCGACGCCGCCCGTACCGCCCGCGCGCTGCCGTTCCGGCACGAGAACGAGGTGGCGAAGCCGCACTACTACGGCGTCACGTTCGAGAACGGCCTCAAGGCCGAGATGACGCCCACCGACCACGCGGCCCGGATGCGCTTCACCTACCCGGGCAAGGACGCCAGCCTGGTCTTCGACAACGTGTCGAACGCCGGCGGCCTCACCCTGGACCCGAAGACCAGCTCCTTCTCCGGCTACACGGACGTGAAGAGCGGTCTCTCCACGGGTGCGACCCGCATGTTCGTGTACGGCGTCTTCGACGCGCCGGTGACGGACAGCGGCAAGCTGAAGGGCGGGGGCGGGGACGACGTCACCGGCTTCTTCCGCTTCGACGCGGGCAAGGACCGCACGGTCGAACTCCGGCTGGCCACCTCGCTGATCGGCGTCGACCAGGCGAAGAAGAACCTGGCGATGGAGATCCCCGCGTCCACCTCCTTCGAGAAGGTGCAGCGCACCGCGCAGAAGGCCTGGGACAAGATCCTGGGGACGATCGAGGTGGAGGGTGCCGATGAGGACCAGCTGACCACGCTCTACTCCAGCCTCTACCGGCTCTACCTCTACCCGAACTCCGGCCACGAGAAGGTGGACGGGAAGGACAAGTACGCGAGCCCCTTCTCCAAGCCGACCGGCACGGACACCCCGACGCAGACCGGCGCGAAGATCGTCGACGGCAAGGTGTACGTCAACAACGGCTTCTGGGACACCTACCGCACGACCTGGCCCGCCTACTCCTTCTTCTCCCCGAAGAAGGCCGGTGAGCTGGTGGACGGCTTCGTGCAGCACTACAAGGACGGCGGCTGGACCTCCCGCTGGTCCTCCCCCGGCTACGCGGACCTGATGACCGGCACCAGCTCGGACGTGGCCTTCGCGGACGCGTACGTCAAGGGCGTGAAGTTCGACGCCGAGGCGGCGTACGACGCGGCGGTCAAGAACGCCACGGTGGCCCCGCCCTCCTCGGGCGTCGGCCGCAAGGGCATGGAGACCTCGGTCTTCACCGGATACGCGAACACGGCCACGCACGAGGGCCTGTCCTGGTCGCTGGAGGGCTACCTCAACGACTACGGCATCGCCCGCATGGGCCAGGAGCTGTACAAGAAGACGAAGAAGGCGCGGTACAAGGAAGAGTCCGAGTACTTCCTCAACCGGGCGCAGAAGTACGTCAAGCTCTTCGACGAGAAGGCGGGCTTCTTCCAGGGCAAGAAGCCGAACGGCGACTGGCGCCTCCCCTCGGACAGTTACGACCCCCGCGTCTGGGGCTACGACTACACCGAGACCAACGGCTGGGGCTACGCCTTCACCGCCCCGCAGGACAGCCGGGGCCTGGCCAACCTGTACGGCGGCCGCGCGGGGCTCGGCAAGAAGCTGGACACGTACTTCTCGACGCCGGAGACGGCGGGCCCGGAGTTCGTCGGCAGCTACGGCGGGGTCATCCACGAGATGACCGAGGCGCGTGACGTGCGGATGGGCCAGTACGGGCACAGCAACCAGGTCGCCCACCACGCCACGTACATGTACAACGCGGCCTCGCAGCCCCACAAGACGCAGGAGAAGGTCCGCGAGGTGCTGAGCCGCCTCTACGTGGGCAGCGAGATCGGGCAGGGCATCCACGGCGACGAGGACAACGGCGAGCAGTCGGCGTGGTACCTCTTCTCCTCGCTCGGCTTCTACCCGCTGGTGATGGGCAGCGGGGAGTACGCGATCGGCTCGCCGCTCTTCAAGAAGGTCACCGTCCGCATGGACAACGGCCGCAAGCTGACCGTCAAGGCCCCGAAGAACAGCGCGACGAACATCTACGTGCAGGGCGTGAAGGTCAACGGCAAGAAGTGGACCTCCACCGCGCTCCCCCACGAGGTGCTGGCCAAGGGCGGCACGCTGGAGTTCGACATGGGCCCGAAGCCGTCGGCCTGGGGCACGGGCAAGGACGCGGCCCCGGTCTCCATCCAGCAGGACGACAAGGCCCCGGCGCCCAAGGGCGACGTGCTGAAGGGTGACGGCGCGCTCTTCGACAACACCTCGGCCACCTCGGCGGAGGTCACCTCGGTGGAGCTGCCCGTGACGGCGTCCACCAAGGCGCTCCAGTACACGCTGACCTCGGCGGCGGCCGGCAAGGCCCCGACCGGGTGGACGCTCCAGGGCTCGTCCGACGGGAAGAGCTGGAGGGACCTGGACCGCCGCTCGGGCCAGTCCTTCGCCTGGGACAAGCAGACCCGGGCCTTCTCGGTGGACCGGCCGGGAGCGTACGCGCAGTACCGGCTGGTGCTGACGGGGGCGGCGACGCTGGCGGAGGTGGAGCTGATCTCCTGACCCCCGTCCTGTGATCCGGCGGCCGGTACCCCGAGGAGGGGGTGCCGGCCGCACGGCGTTCCAGGCGCCCTGATCCTTCTGCGTCCGCTAGTCCTCCTGGGCCTCCTGAAGCGCTTCGGGGAGGGCCATGTTGAGGGCGGTGACGACCGGTCCGCCGTGTTCCGTGCCGAGCCGGGATACGGCGCCGGTGGCGAGCTGGAAGAGGCGCCCCTCGGCCGGGGTCAGCCCGAGGTAGCGGGCGGTGAGGACACGCAGGAAGTGGGAGTGGGCGACGAGCGCGATGTCCGCGTTCCCGAGCCCCTCGGCGGCCGACCGGACGCCCGCCAGCACCTGGTCGGCGCGCTGCCCGACCTGGGCCGGGCTCTCCCCGGGGTGCTCGTCGGAGCCGGGGTCGACACCGTCGGTCCAGAGGTTCCAGAAGGGGCGGGTGCGGCGGATCGCCCGGGTGGTGATGCCCTCGTAGCCGCCGTAGTCCCACTCCCGCAGCTCGGGGGTGACGCGGGGGGCGTGGAGCCCGGCCAGTTCGGCGGTGCGCCGGGCCCGGATCGAGGGGCTGACGAGGGTGAGGCCGATGTTCCGGTCGGCGAGGAGCGGGACCAGGGCGCGGGCCTGGCGTTCTCCGGTGGCGGTCAGCGGGAGGTCGGTCCAGCTCGTGTGCTGCCCGGAGCGGGACCACTCGGTCTCGCCGTGCCGGATGAGGATCAGCTCGCCCATGGGGTCCGTTCGCTTTCTGCACGGGTGGTGCCGGTGGTGCGGGTGGGGCCACGTACCGTAAGTCCCCCGCTTGATCGACTTCCCGTGGGGGGACCGCATGTCCGACAACTCTCCGCCTCCGCCGCCCGAACGGCCGCAGCCGGAGCCTCCGGTGGCCGGGCCGCCGCTCTCCCCGTGGGCGCCCCCGGCACCGCCGCCGCGCAGGCAGCGTACGGGGCTGATCGTGACGCTGGCCGTGGGCGGCTCGCTGGTCGTGGCGGGGGCGCTGGTGGCACTCGTCCACTCGTTGCTGGACGCGGCCGCGGACTCCACCGCGCTGGCGCCCGCGCGATCGGAGGCGTATGAGGAGGAGGTGCCGGAGGACGAGGGGGCGCCCTACGACGAGGAAGCTCCCTACGACGCCGAGGAGGAGACGGAGCCGGTCGCTCCCGGGCCGCGCGCCGACGGGGACGCCACGGTCACCAAATGCGTGCGGGACAAGCTGATCGGCTGGCCGCACGCGGAGGTGAAGGTCGTGAACGGGGGCGAGGGCCCGGCCGGGTACATCGTGTTCGTCGAGTTCGTGGACCCGGACGGAAGGATGCGGACCGGTGGCGTCGCGATCGCCGACGATCTCGCCCCCGGCGCGTCGGTGCGGGCGGAGGCCCAGGGGCTCGGTGAGGTGCCGCCGGGCACGACGTGCCGGATCGACCGGGTCGAACGGGACCCCGCCTAGCGGGCAGGTCCCGTACGAACGCGGCAGGGCCGCACCCCGGGTTCCCGGGGTGCGGCCCTGCTGTCACGCTGCGGCTCAGCTGCGGATCAGGCTGCGGAGCACGTACTGCAGGATGCCGCCGTTGCGGTAGTAGTCCGCCTCGCCGGGGGTGTCGATGCGGACGACCGCGTCGAACTCCACACCGGTGTCGGTGGTGACCTTGACCGTACGGGGGGTGGTGCCGTCGTTCAGCTCGGTGACGCCGGTGAAGGAGAAGGCCTCCTCGCCGGTGAGGCCGAGGGTCTCGGCGCTCTGGCCCTCGGGGAACTGGAGCGGGAGGACGCCCATGCCGATGAGGTTCGAGCGGTGGATGCGCTCGTAGGACTCGGCGATGACGGCCTTGACGCCCAGGAGCGCGGTGCCCTTGGCGGCCCAGTCGCGGGACGAGCCGGAGCCGTACTCCTTGCCCGCGAGGATCGCGAGCGGGGTGCCGCCGGCCTGGTAGTTCTGCGAGGCGTCGTAGATGAACGACACCGGACCGCCGTCCTGGGTGAAGTCGCGGGTGTAGCCGCCCTCGGTGCCCGGCGCGATCTGGTTGCGCAGGCGGATGTTGGCGAACGTGCCGCGGATCATGACCTCGTGGTTGCCACGGCGCGAGCCGTAGGAGTTGAAGTCACGGCGCTCGATGCCGTGCTCCGTGAGGTACTTGCCGGCCGGGGTGTCGGCCTTGATCGCACCGGCCGGGGAGATGTGGTCGGTGGTGACCGAGTCGCCCAGCTTGGCGAGGACGCGGGCACCGGTGATGTCCTCGACCGGGGCCGGGTCCATCGCCATGCCCTCGAAGTACGGGGGCTTGCGCACGTAGGTGGACTCGGCGTCCCACTCGAAGGTGTTGCCGGTCGGGACGGGGAGCGCCTGCCACTGGGCGTCGCCCGCGAAGACGTCCTGGTAGGACTTGTTGAACATGTCCTCGCCGATGGCGTTGGCCACGACGTCGTTGACCTCGGCCTCGGTCGGCCAGATGTCGGCCAGGAAGACCGGCTTGCCGTCCTGGTCGGCGCCCAGGGCGTCCTTGGTGATGTCGACCTTCATCGAACCGGCGATGGCGTACGCGACGACCAGCGGCGGGGACGCCAGGTAGTTCATCTTGACGTCGGGGTTGATGCGGCCCTCGAAGTTGCGGTTGCCCGAGAGGACCGACGTGACGGCGAGGTCGTTGTCGTTGACGGCCTTGGAGACCTCCTCCGGCAGCGGGCCGGAGTTGCCGATGCAGGTGGTGCAGCCGTAGCCGACGAGGTTGAAGCCGACCTTGTCGAGGTACGGGGTCAGGCCCGCCTTGTCGAAGTAGTCGGTGACGACCTTGGAGCCCGGGGCGAGGGTGGTCTTGACCCACGGCTTGCGGGTCAGGCCCTTCTCGACCGCCTTCTTCGCCACGAGCGCTGCGGCGACCATGACGTAGGGGTTCGAGGTGTTGGTGCAGGAGGTGATCGCGGCGACGGTGACGGCGCCGTGGTCGATCTCGTACGTCGAGCCGTCGGGGGCCGTGACGGTGGTCGGGTTCGACGGGACGCCGTTGGAGACGGCCGGGGCGTCGGAGGCCGGGAAGGACTCCTTGCCCGCCTCGTCGACACCGGTGTCGGAGACGTAGTTGCGGACGTCCGAGGCGAACTGCTGCGCGGCGTTGGCGAGGACGATGCGGTCCTGCGGGCGCTTCGGGCCGGCGATGGAGGGGACGACCGTGGCGAGGTCCAGCTCCAGCTTCTCGGAGAAGTCCGGCTCGGCCTTCGGGTCCAGCCAGAGGCCCTGCTCCTTGGCGTACGCCTCGACGAGGGCGACCTGCTGGGCGTCGCGGCCGGTCAGGCGCAGGTAGTTCAGCGTCTCGTCGTCGATCGGGAAGATCGCGGCGGTGGAGCCGAACTCCGGCGACATGTTGCCGATGGTGGCGCGGTTGGCGAGCGAGGTGGCGGCGACGCCCTCACCGTAGAACTCGACGAACTTGCCGACGACACCGTGCTTGCGCAGCATCTCGGTGATGGTCAGCACGAGGTCGGTGGCGGTGGTGCCGGGCTTCAGCTCGCCGGTCAGCTTGAAGCCGACGACGCGCGGGATGAGCATGGAGACCGGCTGGCCGAGCATGGCGGCCTCGGCCTCGATGCCGCCGACGCCCCAGCCCAGCACACCGAGGCCGTTGACCATGGTGGTGTGCGAGTCGGTGCCGACGAGGGTGTCGGGGTAGGCCTGGCCGTTGCGGACCATGACCGTACGCGCCAGGTGCTCGATGTTCACCTGGTGGACGATGCCGGTGCCCGGGGGGACGACCTTGAACTCGTCGAAGGCGGTCTGGCCCCAGCGCAGGAACTGGTAGCGCTCCTTGTTGCGGCCGTACTCCAGCTCCACGTTCTGGGCGAACGCGTCGTTGGTGCCGAACTTGTCGGCGATGACGGAGTGGTCGATGACCAGCTCGGCCGGGGCCAGCGGGTTGATCTTCGCCGGGTCGCCGCCCAGCTCCTTCACGGCCTCACGCATGGTGGCGAGGTCCACGACACAGGGCACGCCGGTGAAGTCCTGCATGATCACGCGGGCCGGCGTGAACTGGATCTCCTGGCTGGGCTGGGCCTGGGAGTCCCAGCCGCCGATGGCCCGGATGTGGTCGGCGGTGATGTTCGCGCCGTCCTCGGTACGGAGCAGGTTCTCCAGCAGGACCTTCAGGCTGTACGGGAGGCGCGCGGAGCCCTCGACCTTGTCCAGCTTGAAGATCTCGTACGACTCGTCGCCCACGCGCAGCGTGCTGCGGGCGTCGAAGCTGTTCGCCGACACGACAGTCTCCTTCTTCAATGTGCGCGTCTACCGCGCCGCGCCTCATTGGCAGCGGGCACCGCGTTGTGCCGCCTACGGCCCCGACCATCCGCTAAGGTAAGGCTTAGTTAGGTATGCCTTACCGGGCGGCGGCTGTGGTGCGCCTCGGCACATATCTCGATGTCGAGATAACTCTAGTACATAGCCGCCGCCCGGTCATGCCCAGGTGCCCCTGTGCACTTCTACCCGCGCTGCCGTAAAGGATGGGTGCGCCCACCGCGGACAGGGCTCCGGCCCCTCCGCGCGATCGCGGAGGGGCCGGAGCCCGTGTGCGGGACGGGTTACGGCGTGTCGCGGACCGTGCCCTCGAAGGGCGGGCCCAGCGGTGCGTCCTCCTCGTCCGTCAGCTGGAGGCGGACGTACTCGGTCGGCTCCTTCACCTGGTCACGGATGGTCGGAACGGTGAGGTCCGCGGAGGTCCGGCCTGCCTCGACCGTCGTCCACAGCGTGCCGTACTCGACCTCCGAGAGCGGGATCGCGGGGTTCGGGACCTCCTCGACCAGCTGCGACAGCCACTCCTGGTCGACATCGGCCGTGGACAGCTCCGGGCGGCCGTCGGGGACGGGGATCAGCTGGGCCACGGTCCAGATGTCGACGTCCGCCTTCTCCGAGAGGGAGATCCGCCAGGTCAGCGGCGAGCCCTCGGTGACGTCGTCGGCCACCGGCTTGACGGTCACCTTCGGCATCGGGTCGTCGTTCTCGGCGAGTACGCCACCGGCGTCAGCGCCGATGACCGTGCCCTGGACGGCCTTGACGAGGACGTCGTAGGCCTTGTCCCAGCCGTAGCGCTTGTTGCCCTCGACCTTCACCTTGACGTTGATCCCGGCGGTACCGGGGCCGACCCTGACCAGGCGGCCGGCCGACTTGCCGGTGTCCGGGTCGATGACGTACAGCCGGACCGCTCCGGCGTTCTTGCCGGTGGTGCGGACGGGGACCTGGTACGTACGGAAGCCGGAGTCGCCCTCCTTGACGGTGAGACGACCGATGTCGACGCGGGCGAGCGGCGCGGCCTTCACCGCGGGGGTGCCCGGCTTCCACGACCAGGCGTCCATCAGCCACGCCTTGCCGGAGGAGGAGAGCGGGGTCAGCTCCAGGTGGGCGATCCGGCCCAGGTCGAGCTTGGCACGGGTCGCGGGGGCCAGCGGGACGCGGACCTCCTGGGCCCAGTACGAGCTGGTCCGGTCGGTTCCGGGCAGCCCGTCGATCTTGACGCTGCCCAGCTTGGCGCGCTTGCCCTTGGCGTCCTTGACGTGGACGTCGAAGCGGGTGCCCGTGGTGTTCGGCGGTACGGCGACGCGGAGCGCGAGGCTCTGCGCACCCTTGACCGGGACCGGCTTCTTCGGGGTGACGCGGGCGATGGTGCCCGGCTTCTTCCAGTCCAGGGCGACCGCGCGGCGGCCGGCCTCGTGCTCGGGGCGCCACTGGGCGAAGTGCGGCGACCTGCCGGGGTCCTTCTCGCCCAGGCAGGCGGAGCGGCCGGGGGCGACGGCGTCGCACAGCCTGGCGCCGCCGACCTTGGGCCCGCCCTGCGGGTCGTCGGGCAGGAATCCGGCGCTCCGGTTGCCGCCGACCGCGTGGGTCAGCACCCGGGCGGGGTCGGCGGAGGGGGCGCGGCGGCCGGTGCCGTCGACGAGCCGGCGTACGCGGTCGTCGCCGCCGACGAACAGCCGCGCGGCGGCGGCGATGTAGGTCGCGCCCGCCTTGTGCTGCTGGTCGGCGGTGAGCCGTCCGGCGGCGCCGGGCGAGCAGAGCGGGTCGGGGGCTTCCTCGTCGTGCCAGAAGTCGTCGTCGGCCGGGGCCTGGGCCTGGCCGGGCGTCCACTCGGTGTTGAAGTAGTTGTGGTTGGCGCCGACCATGTAGACCGAGCTGTGCAGGGCCTTGCCCCGGCTGACACCCCGGGTGCCGTCGGTGAACACCTGGCCCTGGAGGTCGGATACGTCGCCGTCGCAGCCGGGCAGGATCGTCAGCGAGGGGACGTCCGGCACCGGGTTCTGGCCGAAGATCGTGGGCCCGATGTGGACGGTGCCGCGGATGTTCCAGCGGGCCTTGGAGCGGTAGCCGTCCTGGGCGGCCGGCGGCTGGTACAGGCTGTCCATCACCGCGCGGTTGACGCCCTCGCCGCCGCGCGAGTGCCCGACGAGGAGCACCCGGGACAGGTCGGCCTTCGGCCCCTTGCGTACGGCGGCGGGCGCGGAGGCGGGCTTGGCGGCCCAGTCGGCCCAGCGGCCGAGGTGGTTGCGGATCAGCGAGGACCGGGCCTGCGCGCCGCCGTCCTCGGCGTTCCAGTCCTGGCCGTTGATGCCGTTGGCGGAGATGGAGACGGTCACGTACCCCTGCGAGGCCAGCAGCTTCTGGTCGCGCAGATAGCCGCGGTGGCTGGGGATCGGCTTGCTGCCCTTGGCGCAGGGCCAGTCGCCGGAGGCCTCCCCGTCCTTGCCGGGGACGTAGCAGGTGGCGTGGCGACCGTGCAGGAAGAGGGCGATGGGGCGCTTGCCGGGGGCCTTCTTCGGGGCGACGACGACTCCGCGCATCTCGACGCGTTCGGGGAAGCCGGGGAGCTTGACGCCGGGGAGGTCGTACTCACCGGTGGTGGTGGCGTACGTGCCGGGCTTGCCCGGGTCGACGGTGCCCGCGGGCAGCTTGGGCGGCAGCTTCGGGGCGGGCGGCTTGGCCTTGCGGTTCGCGCCCGCGCCCGGGGCCTGGTCGATTCGGCGCCCGGCCGCCTCGACCGCGAGGTCGCCGAGATCGGCGGTACGGACCTCTTCGAGCGGCAGCCGGAACGTCCGGCCGTCGTCCTGCGGTTCGGGTACGCCCACGAGCGCGCCGTTCGCGCGGAACTCCACGCGGGCGTCGCCCATGGGGACCGGCTCGGGCGCCCGCCACTCCAGGTGGCTGCGCCCGTTCTCTCCGGCGATGCGCCAGCCGGGCGGCAGCGCGTCGCCCGCATGGGGTGTCGCGGTGGCACCGGGTATCTCCGGCGGCGCTGGGGCGGCGTACGCCCCCGTCGGCGCCACCCCCCCCACCGTCAGCACCGCTATCGCGGTGGCCCATGCTCTCCGGCCACGTATCAAAGCTCCTCCTCAACCCTGGCTCCGCGCACGCCCGTTCCGTTGGTCTGTATCCGGATCGAACGCGCTCTCGGAGATCGAGACGGGGAGTCGAACGCGCGGGTTGCCTCCGGGAGCGGAGTGATCCGCACATCCGTCCCGTCGGCGGTGGCCGGACGCCGTCGTCGAACCGCGGTCGCCGTCCGCACGGCAGGCGACAGCGCCCTAGGCTCGTGCGGCGGAAGAGGCTCGTACGGCGGAGGGGTGACGGAGTGAAGGTCAGCGAGAGCGATCTGCGGCTGGAGGACGGCCGCACGCTCCATGTGTACGACACCGGCGGCGACGGCCCGGTCGTCCTCTGGCACCACGGCACGCCCAACACCGGCGCCCCGCCCGCGCCGCTCTTCGCCGCCGCCGAGGCGCTGGGCGTCCGCTGGGTCTCGTACGACCGCCCGGGCTACGGCGGTTCGTCCCCGCTCCCGGACCGGACCGTGGGCTCGGCCGCCCCCGACGTACGGGCGGTCACCGACGCGCTCGACGTCGGCCGGTTCACCGTCCTCGGCCACTCCGGCGGCGGCCCGCACGCCCTGGCCTGCGCCGCCCTACTGGGCGACCGGGTCTTGGGGGTGGCGACGGTGGCGGGCCTCGCCCCGTACGACGCGGAGGGGCTGGACTGGTACGCGGGCATGGTGCCCTCCTCGGCCGCCTCGCTGCGGGCGGCGGCGGAGGGGCGGGCGGCGAAGGAGGCGTACGAGGCGGGCGCGGCCTACGACCCGGACGTGTTCACCGACGCCGACCACGAGGCGCTGGCCTCCACCTGGTCCTGGTTCGACGAGGTGGTGGGCCCGGCCCTGGAGGGCGGCCCGGACGCCCCGGTCACCGACGACCTGGCGTACGTCGCCCCGTGGGGCTTCGACCCCGCGACCATCACAGCGCCCCTGCTCCTGCTCCACGGCGAGGAGGACCGGATCGCCCCCGCCGCCCACAGCCGCTGGCTGGCCGAGCGCTGCCCGACGGCCGAACTGCGGCTCCGCCCGGGGGCGGGGCACATCTCAGTACTGGAGGCGGGAGCGGAGGCGCTGGAGTGGCTGGTGGCCCGGAGGGGGTGAGGTGCGACCGGAGGGGCTGAGGCGCGGCCGGAGGGGGTGAGGCACGGGGAGGGTGTGCGCCCCCGTACGGACGCACGCCCCGCGCCGCTCGACCCCACCCGGGAGACGATGGAACGGCGGACGGCGGGCGTTGCACTCCCGTCACTCGAACGGCACACCCCCACGACAGTCTCATCTCATATCTGAGATAACCTGCCGCCATGTCAGACGACTACCTCGCACGCATCGGCAAGCTCATCCGTGACGCCCGGCAGCACCGGGGCTGGACACAGACGCAGCTGGCCGAGGCGCTCGGCACCAGCCAGAGTGCCGTCAACCGCATCGAGCGCGGCAACCAGAACATCAGCCTTGAGATGATCGCCCGCATCGGCGAAGCCCTCGACAGCGAGATCGTGTCGCTCGGGTACTCCGGGCCCATGCATCTGCGGGTCGTCGGCGGCCGCCGGCTCTCCGGCGCGATCGACGTCAAGACCAGCAAGAACGCCTGCGTCGCGCTGCTCTGCGCCTCGCTCCTCAACAAGGGCCGCACGGTCCTGCGCCGGGTGGCCCGGATCGAGGAGGTGTTCCGGCTCCTGGAGGTGCTCAGCTCCATCGGGGTCCGCACCCGCTGGATCAACGACGGCGTCGACCTGGAACTGATCCCGCCGGCCGAGCTGGACATGACGGCGATCGACGCGGACGCGGCGCGCCGCACCCGTTCGATCATCATGTTCCTGGGCCCGCTGCTGCACCGGATGGAGCAGTTCACCCTTCCGTACGCGGGCGGCTGCGACCTGGGCACCCGCACGATCGAGCCGCACATGATCGCGCTGCGCCGGTTCGGCCTGGAGATCGCCGCGACCGAGGGGCTGTACCACGCGCAGGTGGACCGCTCGGTCTCCCCCGGCCGCCCCATCGTGCTGACCGAGCGCGGCGACACGGTGACCGAGAACGCCCTGCTGGCCGCCGCCCGCCACGACGGCACGACGGTCATCCGCAACGCCTCCTCCAACTACATGGTCCAGGACCTCTGCTTCTTCCTGGAGGCGCTGGGCGTACGGGTCGACGGCATCGGCACGACGACCCTCACCGTGCACGGGGTCCCGCGGATCGACGTGGACGTGGACTACTCCCCCTCCGAGGACCCGGTCGAGGCGATGAGCCTGCTGGCCGCCGCGGTGGTGACCGAGTCCGAACTCACCATCCGCCGGGTGCCGATCGAGTTCCTGGAGATCGAGCTGGCGGTCCTGGAGGAGATGGGCGTCGACTGCGACCGCACCCCGGAGTACGCGGCCGACAACGCCCGGACCCGCCTGGTGGACCTCACCGTCCGGCCCTCCAAGCTGGAGGCGCCGATCGACAAGATCCACCCGATGCCGTTCCCCGGCCTCAACATCGACAACGTCCCGTTCTTCGCGGCCATCGCGGCCGCCGCGCACGGCCAGACCCTGATCCACGACTGGGTCTACGACAACCGCGCGATCTACCTCACCGACCTCAACCGCCTCGGCGGCCGCCTCCAGCTCCTCGACCCCCACCGCGTCCTGGTCGAGGGCCCCACCCGCTGGCGCGCCGCCGAAATGATGTGCCCACCCGCGCTGCGCCCGGCGGTGGTGGTCCTGCTGGCGATGATGGCGGCCGAGGGCACCTCCGTACTGCGCAACGTCTATGTCATCAACCGGGGTTACGAGGAGCTGGCGGAGCGGCTCAACTCGGTGGGGGCGCAGATCGAGATCTTCCGGGACATCTGATACGTGAATGCCGCCGCACCCCGCCTGACCTGCCATACAGCGGGTCAGGGATGGGTGCGGCGGCATGTCTGGGACTTCTCCGGGACTTGGGGCCTGCGGCGGGCTACGAGCCACGCTCCACGGGCGCAGGCGACCGGTCGCGGCTACGCGAAGACCGCGTCGATGGCGGCGCTACCTCGTGCGCCGGCGCGGGGCAGGAAGTGGGAGTACTTCCGCAGCGTGAACCCGGGGTCGGAGTGCCCCAGCCAGCGTGCCAGGGAGACGACCGATTCGCCGGCCTCCAGCTCCTCGGAGGCGAAGAAGTGGCGCAGGAAGTGGAAGCCGTGCTCCCGGGAGGGTCCCACACCCGGGCACCGACCGCGCTGCCCGCGTCCAGCGCGGCGATCACCCCCTGCCGCGGCCGGAGCGAGGGCCCGGTACCGGTCGGCAGGGCCTCCCGCACCGCCAGGGCCGGTTCGGGCGGCCGCGCGGTCACCGCTGCGGGTGGGCCGACAGTGGCTCGCGATGTGGTCCTTGGGGGATATGGCCCCGTCCCGGGGATCGTCGAAGTCCAGGGGTCGTCGAACTCGCCTCGGCGTGCATCGGACTGGGCCCGGGCGAGCCAGGTCTTGGCGTCCTGGAGTGCGTCGAAGCGACGGTCCTCGACGCCGGGGATGCCCTTGACTCGGTACCGGGTGCGCTTGACGCACATGGCGGTGCGGTCGCGTTCGCCGGTTCCCGGGTTCGGGCGCTTCTTCAGAACTGGCGGGCTCCGGCCCGCGGCCCTCGCGAGCACATGGGCGAAGTCGTCCAAGCCGCCACCGGCTCGCTGTCCCACCAGCAGACAGCGGACCTGAACTTGACACGACAGATGTGACCACCGGCTACACCGGAGTCCGTGGCATCGCGCACGCGGACGACCGGTACCCGGTGATCCCCCTCCGGCCCCTTTGCCGACGTGGTGCGCTGCCGCCGTCGGCCCGTACGGGCGATGTGAGGTGTGTCTCGGCGCCGCCGCGGACGGCCCCACGCCGCTCTCAATCACCTTACTTTGAAGTAAGTTAGCTCGAAGAGAAGGGAGTTGAAGATGGATGCACAGAGAACGGTTCTGGTCGGCACTGACGGGTCGGCCTCTTCGTTCACCGCCGTCGAGCGTGCTGCACGCTTGGCGGCGGACACCCGTGCGGACCTGGTGATCGTCTGCGCCTATCAGCCCTTGTCCGGGCCGGAGCTGGTGCGGGCTCAGGAGGAACTGGGCGAGGAGGCTTACCAGGTAGTGGGTTCCGCGCCCGCGGAGGAGAGCCTGCGGGCCGCTCGCGCCCGTGCCGAAGCCCAGGGGGCGGCGCATGTGCAGCTGCGGGCCGTGGAGGGCGACCCGGTCACGGTGCTCGTGCGGGTGGCACGGGAGTGCTCGGCCGACCTGCTGGTGGTGGGAAACCGGGGACTGCGATCCTTGGCCGGCCGCCTCCTGGGGTCGGTGCCCGCCGACGTCGCGCGGAAGGCAGGCGTGGACGTGCTCATCGTGCACACCACATGAGCACGCCGCCGGGCGACGACGTCGCAACTACGGCCTGGGACAAGCCGGAAGAACAGGATGACGCCGGGCGGGCGGAGCGCGACCCTGTCGAATCGGTGCTGCTCGGACCCCGCAGGTGGACTCGGTCCGAGGTTGCCGAACGGGCCGGGGTCGGAACCGAACGCACTGCGCAGATCTGGCGTGCCCTGGGGTTCCCCGCCGTCGCCGATGAGGAGCGGGCGTTCACGGACGCCGACGTGGACGCGTTGCGGGCCGGTGAAAGGCTCATCCGGGCAGGGGTCATCACCGCGGAGGGTGAGACGATGATGGCGCGGGCTCTGGCCCACCATCTGTCCCGGCTGGCCGAGTGGCAGGTCCACACCCTGGCCTCCCAGATCGCAGCCGCCGACGGCCGCGGGGCGGAGGAACTGGCCCTGTCCCTGCTCCCGGAAATGGAACTGCTGCAACGTCATGTGTGGCGCCGCCATCTGGCCGCCCACGCCGCACGAACGCTCTCGCAGGACAGCTCCCGGCCATACGCGTACGGGGAGGGGCCCACGCCGGAGACCTGTCCGGACCCGGCCGACGGCCTTCGCGTGCTCTGTCGGGCGGTGGGGTTCACCGACATGGTCGGGTACACCCGAATGACCCAGGGGCTGGACAGCCCGCAACTTGCCCGGATGATCGACCGGTTCGAGGAGCTGACCACGGGCGTGATCGCCGACGGGCGGGGACGGGTCGTCAAGACGATCGGCGACGAGGTCCTCTACGTGGCCGATCGCGCCGACGAGGCGGCAGGCATCGCCCTGGAGATCGCCTCCCGCACCGAGGCCGATCCCGAGCTGCCCCGGGTGCGGAGCGGTCTGGCGCACGGAGCCGTCCTCAGCCGGTTCGGCGACGTATACGGCGGCACGGTGAACACGGCGGCGCGCCTCACGGCTCTGGCCCGCCCCGGCACCACGCTGGTGGATACCGGACTGGCCGCCGAACTCGCGCATCTGCCCCGCTACACCCTGAGAGCACTGCGGCCCGTGGCCGTCCGCGGTTACAGGCGGCTGCGCCCCGTGCTCCTGAGGCCGGCCCTCTGACGACGGTTCCGCGCCTTGCGGCAAGGCAAGCCGCCTTGCCGCAAGGCGGCGCCGTCACCATGAAGCGCCTCCTCGTCCGCGTCGACCGCACCGCACCCTGCCTCCGGCCCGCCGGCAGTTCCCCGTTCGGAGCAGCCCCTCCGCCCAGAACGGGCGCGGTCCACGTGTCGGGGAGAGGTTGATCGGAGCAACAACGCTTCGACCGAAGGAGTAGGCGGATGAGGCAGAGAGACTCCGAGCGGCTTCGGAACGCTTCCGGTACGACGGCACCGGCAAGTTCGTGGTTCATGGCAGTTCTCGCTGTGACGGTGTCCCTGACCGTCGGGCTGGCCGTTGGGCACTTCTTCGTACGGGGTGCCGGAATCGAGTCCGGCACCCACAGGGAGATCGCGCTGTGGTCCATCGCGGCCTTCCTCCCCGCTCTCCTGGTGCTCTCGATCTGGGTGAGGGCGACCGAGGGGAGGAGTCTTCTCGGGCTGTGCTTCGGGGGCGAACACCGGGTGCGCAAGGCCGTGCTCGGCACCGTGACCGCCGCAGTCTTCTTCCTCGTGCTCAATACGGTGGCGGGGATCCTGGCGGGAGACGGGCCGGACGGGGACGCCGGAGACGGAGCGACGGTCTCCTTGGCCATGGGAGCACTGCTGCTGCTCGGAGTCGCCGTGCAGTCCTCCACCGAGGAGGTCCTCTTCCGCGGCTACCTACTCCCGGTCCTGCGTCATCGCTGGGGAACCGCGGCAGGTGTGCTGGGCAGCTCGGCGCTGTTCGGATGTGCGCACATGTTCAACAAAGGAGCCTCGGCCTCCTACGTGTTCATGACGTTTCTCATCGGTGTCGCCCTGGCCCTGTGGGCGACCGCAGACGGCAACATCTGGCGCACCTGCGCCTTCCACACCACATGGAACTTCATCCCGAGCCTGTTCACCCCTGACGGCCAGACCTCCGACGACACGGCGGCGGGGCAGACAGTCGCCGCGGTGATCGTTCTGATCGCCGTGATCCTGTGTGCCCTGTGGAACGTGCGCCGCGCCCGCCCCGCACACCGCGCCTCTGACGGGGCAGCCGCACCGGAAGCTGACGTCCTTCCCTGAGCAGATTACGGATCGTGTGCCGGCAGGAGGGGGTGAGGAGGTCACGGACGCTCACTCGCACGAAGATCTCAGGCCGGCCACCGAGCCGCACACCGTCACCGGGATGTCGGGCAGCGACGGAGATCACCGGAATGCCGCACGGGCTGATCCGCCGGACGGCCCGGCGACCGGGTCACCGCAACTACGTCCGCGGTGGAGGCCACCGGGGATCCTCCTCGCCCGGCCGGCGACGGGGAGTCGGGGGGCCGTGTGTGTCGCCGCAGTCGGTGACGGTCTCCGGTAGCTCAGGCGCGTGCACCCGTGACCGGCTGCGCGGAGGTCGTGCGGGCCCGGTTCGCACGGATCTCGTCGTGGTGGGCGGCGGCCCAGCCGACCAGGGACGTGGCGATCTCGTGGAGGCCGCGACCGAGCGGGGTCAGGGTGTACTCGACGCGCGGGGGCACTTCGGCATAGGCGGTGCGGGAGATGAGGCCGTCCTGCTGGAGTTGGCGCAGGGTGAGGGTGAGCATGCGCTGGGAGATCCCGGGAACTTGGCGCTGCAGGTTGGTGTAGCGCAGCGGGCCGGGTTCCAGGACGGCGATCAGCAGCAGGCTCCATTTGTCGCCGACGCGGTCCAGGACCTCGCGGATGAAGGCCATGTGCTCGGCGGGGATCGCCGTGCACGGCCCGACCGCCGCCGCCCCACCGGTCGCCTTCGGCTGGCTGCCCCGTTCCATCACGCACATTCCTCTCCGGCACGCACATCGGTGTGCCTTTTGTATCGCTTTTCATACTGGTCCACCATGGCGTTACGAACAAGTCGTAAGAATTGGAGGTGCGTGGTGAAGGTGGACATCTGGTCCGAGGTGACATGCCCCTGGTGCGGACTGGGCCGTCACCGTCTGCAGCGGGCCGTGGAGCGGTTCGAGCACGCGGGCGAGGTGGGGGTGGTCCACCACTCGTTCCCGCTCAGCAGCAGCTTCCCCGAGGACCGCACCTTCTCCGTCCGCGAGGCCCTGCTGCGACGGCACGGTGTGGGCGGCGGTCAGGCCGATGCGTCGACACGGCGGATCGAGGCACTGGCCGCAGCCGAGGGACTGAGCCCGTACCGAGTGCTGGACAACCAGGTCGGCAACACCGACCTGGCCCACGAGTTCCTCGCCCACGCCTCCGCCCACGGCAAGAACCAGGAAGCGTGGGACGTGATCTTCGGCGCCTACTTCGGCCGGGCCCAGCCCGTCTTCTCCCTGGACGACCTGCTCGCGCTCTCCGACACCCTGGGCCTGGACCGCGAGCAGACCCGGCAGGCCCTCGCCGAGCGCCGCTACCGGGCACAGGTCCGCGATGACGCGGCCCATGCTCAGCGCCTCGGCGCGACGGGCGCCCCGTTCATCGTCGTCGACAGCCGCTACGGCGTCCCCGGCGCCCAGGACAGCGACACCCTGCTCGACCTGCTCCGCAGGGCCTGGAACGACACCTACCCCCTCGCCCCCGTCGCCGGTGGCGACGCCCCGGCCTGCGGCCCGGACGGCTGTGCCGTCCCCGCGCACGGCTGAATCCCCCATAGCCCCCGTGATCCGGAACCAGGATGTCCGACGAACCTCCTGCTGCGGGTCCTGCGGGGACTGCCGGCCACGGTATGCGCGACGGCCGTCGTCATAAGGACGGCTCAGCTCGTCGACAGGCTCGTCGGCGCTCCTCCCTACGCCGAGGGCCTCGCCCCGGGCACGGTCCGGCTGATCAGCGCGGCCGAGCCGGCCGCCGCGCTCGGCCTCGTCCTGCCCGCCACCACCGGGCATCGCGGCGGTCCTCACCCCGCTCACCGCGCTCGCCCCCGCGGTGCGGACGGCGCTGATCGGTACCTTCCGCGTCCGCCGCCGGGAGTACAGCGCGATCGGTGTGAACGCCGTGCTGCTGGTCCTGGCCGTCGAAGTGGTCTGGGGGCGCTTCGGCCCGTACTCCGTCCGATCCTTCCGCATCCGTCCCCGGCCGGCTCATGCCAGCCGGCTCTACGCACGATGAAAGGCGATGACTTCCCATGGTCGACCTGCTCGTCCTGGGCGGCAGCGGCCGCACCGGCGCCCACGTCCTGGCGCAGGCCGCCGCACGTGGCCACCGCGTCCGCGCCCTCGTCCGCGACCCCTCCGCCGTCCACGCCCCGGCCGGTGTCGAGCTGATCCAGGGCACGCCCGCGAACATCGACGACATCCGCGAGGCCGCCCACGACACCCGGGCGGTGATCAGTGTGCTGAACAACGCCCGCGCCTCCGACAACCCCTGGGCCAGGCCGGTCAGCCCGCCGATGTTCATGACCAATGCTGCCCGCGACACCCTGACCGTGATGGCCGAGCAAGGCATCCGCCGGATCATCCTGGCCTCCTCACAGGGCGCCGGCGACGACTGGGCCCGCCTCAACCCGCTGATGAAGGCATTCATCAACCTGTCGAACATCAAGGCCGGGTTCACCGACCACACCGGCGTCGAACGGGCCGTGCGCGCCTCCGACACAGACTGGACCCTCGCCCGCGCCGTCGCCCTCACCGGCAGACCCGCCACCGGCCCCCTGCACGCCGGCGACGCCAACGTCACCACGCCCGGACGCTGGATCAACCGCGCCGACCTCGCCCGCTTCCTCCTCGACTCCGTCGACCAGGGCGCCTGGACCCACCGCGCCCCTCTGGTCTGGAACGCCCGCGGCTGACCCGCCCCATCCACCACGAACCCCCGCTGAACAGCAAGAACACCCCAGAAGCCCGAGGAGACATACCCATGTCCGACACGCCCAAGGTCCTCGTCGTCTTCGGAGCCGGCACCGGGCTCGGCGCCTCCGTCGCCCGCCGCTTCGCTCGCGAAGGCTTCCGCGTCGCCCTTGTCGCCCGCCGCAAGCACCGCCTCGACGCACTCGTCGAACAGCTCATCGGCGAGGGCATCGACGCGGCGGGATTCACCGCCGACCTCTCCCAGCCCGCCGGGGTACCCGCCCTCATCGACGCCGTCCGCGGACGGTTCGGCCGCATCGACGTCATCGAGTACGGGCCGATCAGCGGTGAGCAGAGCTTCGCCCCCGCCACCAAGCTGGACGCCGCCACCTTGCAGAAGGACAGCCCTCTTCTCCTGCTCACGCCGGTCGAGGTGGTCCGCGCGGTGCTGCCCGAATGGGCCGAGCGCGGCGACGGCGCGTTCCTGATGACCACCGGCCACACCGCCGTGGCCCCGCGGCCCTACATGAGCGGCGTCGGCCCGCTCATGGCCGCCGCCCGCAACTGGCTGTACTCCCTCAACGGCGAACTCGCCGACATCGGCGCCTACGCCGGCACCCTGTCCATCGCAGCCTTCATCGCCCGCAGCGAGACGGGAGAGTCGGCCGCCTCCGCGATGCCCGACCAGGTCGGCCCGCTCGTCGACCCCGACGACCTCGCCCAGCACTACTGGGACTTGTACACCAAGCGCGACCGCATCGAGCAGATCCACCCCCGGCCGACCGCCGGGTGATCCGGCGCAGGCCCGTCATCACGTGCCGGCCTGCTGGTCCGGCGTCGGCCGTTCGAGCAGGTCAGCGATCGACAATTCCTCATCATGGCAGTTCAGCGCGCCGGCTGTTCTCTTCCAGGACATCTGACACGACGATGCCGCCGCCCCCCGTCCGACCCGTCGGGCCGCGAGTCGGGTAGGGGGCGGCGGCATCTCCGGGGTTTCGAGCCGCGGGGGTCGGCGACCACACTCCGCAGCCGCGCCGAGCCCGTCGGCCCGGTCCCCCGTTACCCCGCACATCGAGCGGCGCCCCCGCCGCTACGCGCTGCCTTCAGGCCCAGGGCGGCGCCCCTCGGAGGAGACGCCGCCTTCCCTCGGCCGGGAGCACGCCCGCGTCAGGCGCGGGTCCAGCGCTGGTTGTTGCCGTTCGAGCAGGAATAGAGCTGGATGGAGGTGCCGTTGGCGGTGCCCCTCCCGACTGCGTCGAGGCAGAGGCCGGACTGGACGCCGACGATGCTCCCGTCGGAGTTGAGACGCCACTTCTGGTTGTCGCCGCCCCAGCAGCTGTAGATCTGGACCCTGGCGCCGTTGGCGCTGCCGGCGGCGTCCAGGCACTTGCCGTCGTAGACCCTCAGCTCACCGGTGGCGGTGTGGGTCCACTTCTGGTTGGCGCCGCTGCCGCAGTCCCACAGCTGAACCTGAGTGCCGTCGGAGGTACTGGAGTTGGGCACATCGAGGCACCGGCCCGATTCCACGCCCTTGATCGTGCCGCCGCCTTCGGCGGGCGGTGTGGTGGAGCCGCCGTTGAGCGCGTTGAGGACGGCGGAGTAGGCGGCCTTCTTGCTGCCGTCACCGTTGAACAGCAGCGGCGTGTCACTCGCCCGCCAGGAGTCGGTGTCGCGCACTCCCCAGACGGTGATGCCGAGGCAGCGCGGGACGGCCAGGCAGTCGTTGGTGACGTTGGCGTAGGTCGTCGACGAGGCTCCCTGGATGTCGAGTTCGGTGACGGCCACGTCCACGCCGAGAGCGGCGAAGTTCTGGAGCGTGGTGCGGAAGTTGCTGTTGTAGGGGCTGCCGCTGTTGAAGTGCGCCTGGAATCCGACGCAGTCGATGGGTACGCCTCGCTGCTTGAAGTCCCTGACCATGTTGTACATGGCCTGGGTCTTCGCCCAGTTCCAGTTCTCGACGTTGTAGTCGTTGTAGCAGAGCTTGGCGTTCGGGTCGGCGACACGTGCGGTCCGGAAGGCGACCTCGATCCAGTCGTTGCCGGTCCGCTGCAGGTTGGAGTCCCGACGGGCCCCCGAGTTGCCGTCGGCGAACGCCTCGTTCACGACGTCCCATTGGACGATCTTGCCCTTGTAATGGGCCATCACCCCGTTGATGTGCTCGATCATCGCCTGACGCAGCGTGCTGCCGCTGAGGTTCTGCATCCAGCCGGGTTGCTGGGAGTGCCAGGCGAGGGTGTGGCCGCGCACCTGTTTGCCGTTCTGGACCGCCCAGTTGTAGACGCGGTCGCCGGCTGTGAAGTTGAACTGGCCCCGCTGCGGCTGGGTGGCGTCCAACTTCATCTCGTTCTCCGCCGTCACCATGTTGAACTCACGGTTGGCGATCGAGGTGTAGGCGGATTCACCGAGCTTGCCCGAGGCGATGGCGGTACCGAAGTACCGGCCGCTCTGCGCCGCCGCGGCGCCCAGTGTGTTCTCGGCGGCCTGTGCGTCCGGCGGCGCGACCAGCGCGGTAGCCACCAGAGGGATGCTGACGGCGAAGGACAGCGCCAGACTGCGGATTCTCCGGCGGACCGCAGGTCCGGGAAGTGCGTACGAGCCCATGGGTGTGCCTCCAGGGTGGATGTCACGGAAGGGCTGAGGCGCAGCGGAGTTGCTCCGGCCGCCCTCGACGGGCTGGGCGGCCGCACGGGCACCGTGCCGGTCGTCGGGCGTACGCACCGGACAGCGGTGGTGTTCCGGACCTCGCTGTCAGGAAGCGGATGGCACAGGTGCTCGGCTGCGCGGATCAGTCATGCGGGTGCGTGTACAGATGCGGGTGCGGTGGGTCTGCCGCACTGCGGCACGGATCGCTCCGGTGCGGCGCGGCGGGACGCCGGGAACTGGCAACGGCGTCCTAGACAGGGATGATTGAGGCGCTGACGGTACATCGTCAATAGCCAAGCAGATAGAAAATTTCGCCTCACTATCGAAAGTTTCGAAGCACTCAATGGGCGAGTAGCGACCTCGGAAAACTGCGAGAACCTCGCTTCCGGCGTCGCCCATCAGGCATTACATCTCCTCCCACGGGTTCCGCACCCTCCACGAACGACACTTCGCACCATCCAGTTCGGCACTACGCCTTGACGAAGAGCCACACCCTTCCTAGCTTGTGGCGCGAAGTCTTCGAAAATTATTCGAAACTTTTCGAGTGGGACTGCTCTGCGATTCGTGAGTGTCCCGCTTCCCGAGAGGAGGTCCGATGCAGCCCCATGGCCTGCCCCGGCCCACACCGAGGGCCCCGCCCACAGCCCTTAGCACCGGGTCGGTCGTCGGGCTCGCGGCGGAGCGGGCCGGACCGCTCCGGAGGGGCTGTGGCCCTCCAGGGTTCCGAGCCCCGCCGTCGAAGCAGGGCCCGGAAACGGCCTGGAGGTCCGGGGAGGGCAGCGGAGTCCGCCGACAGCCCGGAAGGGTCTGTCGCCCCTGCGGGCCGGCCCCTGCGAAAATGCGGGCCCATCGTTGTTCCCGGGGACTGTAAGGACGTGCGGCTCCCACGACATGTACGGGGTGTGGAGACCATTCAGACCGGAAGCGACCGTGAACGCGCCGCGCGATTCACGGCTTTGTATGTGCAGGACCACCCACGTGTGATGGCCTTCGTACTGCGGCGTCTGGGTGCACGCGCCGCCGCGGAGGAACTGACCGCCGAGGTGTTCCGGATCGCCTGGGAGCGCGTCCTCGGGGGCGGCGGGGATGTCACGAGTGGCTGGCTGTTCGTCACCGCGCGGAATCTGCTGGGCAACCACTACCGTGCCATGGCCCGCCTGACGGAACTTCACCGGCGCATCAGCGACGAGCTGGACCGCCCGTCGGTGTCAGATGAGGGATCCGCCGTCCTCGACACGCTCGACCGCCTTCCCGTACGCCACCGGGAGGTTCTGCTCCTGAGCTACTGGGACGGGCTGAGCGCCGCGGAGACCGGTGAGGTCCTCGGCTGCAGCGGGGCGGCGGTCTGGGTCCGGCTGCACCGTGCCCGCAAGGCGTTCCGAGACCTGTACGCAGAGCCCGTTCAGCCCGAGCAGTCCGAGGAGTCGGCATGATCCGAGTGAAGTCACTGGTTGGAGCCGCCAACCCCGTCCCGGTACCGGAGAGGGAACAGCAGCCGGACGGGCTGTCGGCCCGGGCCCTCACCGAACTGGCAGCCCTGGTCGGAACCCCTACGCCGTCGGCAGCCCCTCGCCGGACTCCCCGGCGCCGTCTGCTGATCGCCGCCGGTGCCTGTACGGTCGCCGCCGCCGTGGTCGTCGGCGTCACCGCCGTGCTGAGCGGCCTGGAAGAACCGGGCGGCGGCCCCCTGGCGGACGAGCCGTTCTACGCCTCCACGGCCGAGTTGGAAGAAGAGGCGGACCTGATCGTTCTGGCGCGGCTCGGAGCCGGGCGTGAGGAGACGGCCGACGACAGCGACAGAACGGTCGCCACGGCGGTGGTCGCCGCGACCGCGAAGGGCGCGGATCCGGGCCGTACGGTCGAGGTGTCCTACACGACACCCGGGTCGGGCCCGGAGACCGCCGACCTCACCGAGGGCAAGGAGTACGTCCTCCTGCTCGACGCGCAGGACGACGGCCGCTTCACCCTGGTGAACACCACACAGGGGGTGTACGAGGTGAACGGCGGCCGGGCGGTCGCGGGCGCGGACAACGACGTGACGCTGAGCAGCGGTGTGCTCAAGGCCCTCCGTCTGACTTCCTAGGGTGTCGTCCCGGGGCACCGGCGGTCGGCACCAACGCCGCAGAGGCGCGTACCCCCACCGCTGATGCGGACCGGTCGAAGCACATCAGCCGTCCGGCCCAGGGCGGCTGCTGCCGCACACCGTGCGTGCGTGGCAGCAGCCGCCCTCCGGGTGCCGTGGGTCAGCGGGCGCTGCCGATCGTGCGCGCCTTGGCAGCCAGTTGGCCGACGCTCCCGGCGTTGCCGAATCCGTCGTCGGCCACCGCCTCGACCTTCTCACCGGGGGTGACGGTGTAGAGCGCCTGTGTCGGGTTGAGCAGGTCGTAGGGTGCCTGGGGACCGTGGTCGGCGAGCATCAGCACGTACTCGGTCGTGCCCTTCACGAGGTGCGTGGTCTGCTCCTCCTTGTAGGTGACGCCGTCCACCGTGCCGCCGAGCTGGCTCACTTCGACGGTGTCACCTGCCTCGACACCCCCGGCGGGGCCGGAGAGCACTTCGGCGACCTTGACGGTGGAGACCGTGACGATCACCGGGTCGACCTCCGCCGCCTCTTCCGGCGAGACTCCCGCCTGCGGATTGGCGGCGGGATCGTCACCCTCCGACGCCTCGGGGAGCAGTTCCCTCACCTGCGCCCCGACGACCGTCCCCCTGATGATGACGTCGGATTCCTCGATGACCTCGTCGATGGAGTCGTAGGCCGGATAGTCCGCCTCGTAGGCGACGACGTTCGATTCCCCTTCGGAGCCGTTCCCCGCCTTGGACGTGCCTTCGAGCGAGCATCCGGCGAGGGCGACGGCGGCCACGAGCGCCGACCCGCCGACGAGGATATTCCTTATCGCGGTCACTTGTAGATCCTCTTCACTTCGGAGACATCGTACGAAAGGGGCGCCTGCACGGTCGCGCGATTGCGGTTGTGCTTCATCAGCGATGCCTTGGTCGTGTTCGGATTGTCGTCCAGACTCAGCGCGTGTCCGAGTTCATGAGTGGTGGTGCTGCGGCACCATTCCGTCATCTTCGAACCGGACTTCTCGGCGAGCCTCTTGGCATTCACCTTGATCGCGAATATGCGATTGATCGGGCGAAATCCGGACGGAGAGTAGAGGCCGTACCAGCTTTCGTTGTAGCGGCCCGCCGTGAAGGTGGCCTTGGCGCTGGACTTCCGTCCGATGTTCGTCCCGGCGCCCGATCCGTTCCAGTTGCTGCGGCCACGGTCGAGGAAGCCGACCCAGGTGTCGTTGATGCCCACAGCCTTCACGTTGAAGGACCGGCTGGGCATTCCGCCGCTGTAGTAGTCGGCGTGGGCTGTCGTCGCCGCCCCCAGGCTCAGGGTCACGGTCAGCGCGACGGTCAGCGTCGCACAGGAAGTGATTTTGGCCGTGTTGCGCCCATATCTCTGCTTCAAGGGATTCCCCCGTGGAAATTCGACGCGCGGATGATTCCGCGCCTGCCGGCAGGGCCAACCCGGGGAAAGGACTCCCCGGGATTGATAGTAGAGATTCCACTTTCCGCCCGAGGTGTACTGCCCCTGCCCCGTCCCAGGCGAACGCATTGCCGAGTCTATGTGTCGACGAGCGAACGGGCAACGATGAATCCGTATCATCCGGGACCGGCAGCCGAAAAGTCGAACGAAGCAGAGAATGAGGAATCTGAACCTCCTTTTCCGGTCTCTCCCAGCGGGGTCGCCGTTCGCAGCGGGCACCGGCATTCGGACCAGGAGGTGAGCGCGAGGCCGTCCGCGCTGCGCCCCCGCCCCGCTCCGCTTACTCTCTGTCGTGGAGTCGCCACAGAGGGCGCCGGGAGCAGGAGGAGCCATGCCGGAGCTGTTCATCGGCGGCCGGTGGACCGCCGCCGCCGACGGGGGGACGCGGGAGATCCGCTGTCCGGCCGACGGCACGCCGGTCGCCACCGTCGACGAGGGCGGGCCCGAGGACGCCCGGGCGGCCGTCGCCGCCGCGCGGCTGGCCTTCGACGAGGGGCCCTGGCCGAGGACGCCGGCCGCCAGGCGCGGGCGGCTGCTGCTGCGGGTGGCAGAGCTGCTGGAGCGCGACAGGGACACCTTCGCGCGGGCGGAGTCGCTGGACACCGGGAAGCGGCTGGTGGAGAGCGCGTACGACATGGACGACATCGCCAACTGCTTCCGATACTTCGGCAACCTCGTCTCCGCCGGGTCCACCGACCGGGTCGTCGACACCGGGACGGCGGACGTGGACAGCCGGATCGTGTACGAGCCCGTCGGCGTCTGCGCGCTCATCACCCCGTGGAACTACCCGCTCCTCCAGACCGCCTGGAAGGTCGCCCCGGCCCTCGCGGCCGGCAACACGTTCGTGCTCAAGCCGAGCGAGCTGACCCCGCACACCGCCGTCCTGCTCATGGGGCTGCTCGTCGAGGCCGAGCTGCCGGAGGGGGTCGCCAACCTGGTGCTCGGGACGGGGGCGGCCGTGGGGGCGCCGCTCACCGAGGACCCGCGGGTGGACATGGTGTCGTTCACCGGCGGGCTGGCCACCGGGCGGGCCGTCATGGCGGCCGCCGCGCCGACGGTGAAGAAGGTGGCCCTGGAACTGGGCGGCAAGAACCCCAACATCGTCTTCGCCGACGCCGACTTCGACACCGCCGTCGACTACGCGCTGATGGCGGTCTTCCTGCACGCGGGGCAGGTCTGTTCCGCCGGGGCGCGGCTGCTGGTGCAGGACGAGCTGCACGACCGGTTCGTGGACGAGCTGGTGGCGCGGGCGGGCCGGATCAGGCTCGGCGGGCCCTTCGACGAGGACGCCCGCAGCGGCCCGCTGATCTCCGCCGCCCACCGCGACAAGGTCGAGGCCTACGTGGCCGAGGGCATCGCCGAGGGCGCCGTACTGCGGTGCGGGGGCGCGCGGCCCGACGATCCGGCGCTGGCGGACGGCTTCTACTACCCGCCGACCGTGCTGGACGAGTGCCGCTCGGCCATGTCCGTGGTGCGGGACGAGTCGTTCGGGCCCGTCCTCACGGTGGAGCGGTTCCGGGACGAGGACGAGGCGGTACGGCTGGCCAACGACACGGTGTACGGGCTGGCGGGCGCGGTCTGGACGCGGGACGCCGGACGCGCCCACCGGGTGGCCGCGCGGCTGCGCGCCGGGACCGTGTGGATCAACGACTTCCACCCCTACGTACCGCAGGCGGAGTGGGGCGGTATGAAGCAGTCCGGTTTCGGGCGGGAGCTGGGGCCGACGGGGCTCGCGGAGTACCAGGAGGCCAAGCACATCTGGCGCAATGTGGCCACCGTCCCGCAGCGGTGGTTCGAGTGAGCCGCGCCGAGGGGTCAGGTGGCGCCGAAGGGTCCGGCGGCCCTCGCGGCCGTACGGTCGACAGCAGCTCCGACGACGCCGCGCTCGGGGAGCTGGGCTACCGGCCCGAACTCAAGCGCACGCTCGGCAACTTCCACACCTTCGCCGCCGGGATCAGCTACATCTCGATCCTGACCGGCACCTTCCAGCTCTTCTACTTCGGCGTCACCTTCGGCGGCCCCGCCTACTGGTGGTCCTGGCCGATGGTCTTCTGCGGGCAGCTGATGGTGGCCCTGTGCTTCTGCGAGCTGGCGGCCCGCTATCCGGTGGCCGGTTCGGTCTACAACTGGGCCAAGAAGATGGGCGGCCCGCACGTGGGGTGGCTCGGCGGCTGGATGATGATGACGGCCACCATGGTCACCCTGTCGGCGGTGGCACTGGCCTACCAGATCACGCTGCCGCAGATCGACGGGTGGTTCCAGTTCGTCGGGGACGGCAGCGGGCAGAACGACCAGGCGGCCAACGCCGTCCTGCTCGGCACGGTGCTCATCCTCTTCTCCACCCTGGTGAACGCGTTCGGCGTCAAGCTGATGGCCCGGATCAACTCCGCGGGCGTCTTCATCGAGCTGATCGCCGCCGTCGCCCTGATCATCTTCCTCGCCGCCCACATCACCCGGGGACCCAGCACCGCCCTGACGGAGACGTACGGGCTGGGCAGCGGCACCGGCCTCGGCTACCTGGGCGCGTTCCTCACCGCCTCGCTGGCCTCCGCGTACGTCATGTACGGCTTCGACACCGCCTCCTCCCTCGGTGAGGAGTCGCACGACCCGGGCCGCAACGCGCCCCGCGCCATCCTGCGGGCGCTCATCGCCTCGTTCCTGATCGGCGCGTTCATCCTGCTCTTCGCGCTGCTCTCGGTGCCGGACCTGAAGGCGGAGGAGCTGTCGACGGGCGGACTGCAGTACGTGGTGCTGGCGACGCTCGGGGAGACCGTCGGGGAGATCTTCCTCTGGGCGGTGGTCGTCGCGATCACCGTCTGCGTCCTCGCCGTGCAGGCGGCCGGCATCCGGCTGATGTTCGCCATGGCCCGGGACAACAACCTGCCCGCCGGATCGAAGCTGGCCCGGGTCAGCCCCCGGTTCCGGACGCCGGTGGTGCCCGCCGTGGTGATCGGGGTGGTCGGCGTGGTGATCCTGGTGGTCAACATCAACCAGCCGCAGATCTTCTCGGTGATCACCAGCATCGCGATCATCATGATCTACGTGGCCTATCTGATGGTCACCGTGCCCATGCTGCTGCGCCGGCTGCGCGGCACCTGGCAGCCGCGCGAGGGCGCGTTCTCGCTGGGCCGCTGGGGGCTGCCGGTCAATGTGCTCGCGGTGCTCTGGGGCACGGCGATGGCCCTCAACCTGGCCTGGCCGCGTGCCGAGGTCTACAACGCCACGGGGCCGCAGCACTGGTATCTGCGGTGGGGCGCCTTCCTGTTCATCGGGGTCGTCGCGCTGGGCGGCTTCGCCTACTACTGGTTCGTCCAGCGCCACCGTACGGGCGTGCTCGCCGAGCACCGGTCCCAGCCGGCGGACCCCACCGTTCCGCCGTCCCGCCCCTGAGCCCCCGCTCCCCCGACCCGGCCCTCTCGACCCCGGCCCCTGAACCCTCCCCCTGGATCCCTGGAGACGCGATGCCCGAGGAGAGTCCTGTGCCCACCTACGACTACGTCGTGGTCGGCGGCGGTACGGCGGGTGCCGTCGTCGCCGCCCGGCTCAGCGAGGACCCGGACGTCACCGTCTGCGTCCTGGAGGCCGGGCCCTCGGACGTCGGGGACGACAGCGTCCTGCGGCTGGACCGCTGGATGGCGCTGCTGGAGTCCGGCTACGACTGGGACTATCCGGTCGAGCCGCAGGAGTACGGCAACAGCTTCATGCGCCACGCCCGCGCCAAGGTGCTCGGCGGCTGCTCCTCGCACAACTCGTGCATCGCCTTCTGGGCCCCGGCCGAGGATCTCGACGAGTGGGGCGCCCTGGGGTGCACGGGGTGGAGCGCGGCGGAGTGCTTCCCGCTCTACCGGCGGCTGGAGACCAACGACGCGCCCGGCGACCATCACGGCCGTTCCGGCCCGGTCACCATCCGCACGGTCCCGCCCGCCGACCCGTGCGGCCGGGCCCTGCTGGAGGCGTGCGCCGAGGCCGGCATCCCCACCACGCCGTTCAACACGGGCTCCACGGTGGTCAGGGGTGCGCACTGGTTCCAGATCAACGCCCGCGAGGACGGCACCCGGGCCTCGGCCTCGGTCTCGTATCTGCATCCCGTCCTGGGGAAGCGGCCCAACCTGGAGGTGCGGACGGGGCTCCAGGCGAAGCGGCTGCTCTTCGAGGGGGAGCGCTGCGCCGGAGTGGAGTACCTGGAGCCCGACACCGTCCACAGCGGCCGGGTGCGCGCCCGGCGCGAGGTGGTCGTGGCCTGCGGGGCGATCGACTCCCCCAAGCTGCTGATGCTCTCCGGGATCGGCCCGGCCGAGCACCTGCGGGAGAGCGGGGTGGAGGTCCGGGTGGACTCCCCCGGCGTCGGCTCGCACCTCCAGGACCACCCGGAGGGCGTGATCATGTGGGAGGCGAAGCGGCCGATGGTCACCGCCTCCACCCAGTGGTGGGAGATCGGCGTCTTCGCGGACACGGAACCGGGGCTGGACCGGCCGGACCTGATGTTCCACTACGGCTCGGTGCCGTTCGACCTCAACACCTACCGGCGCGGCTACCCCACCTCGGAGAACGCCTTCTGCCTCACCCCGAACGTCACCCGCGCCCGCTCCCGGGGCACGGTCCGCCTCCGCACCCGGGACTTCCGGGACAAGCCGCGGGTCGATCCGCGCTACTTCACCGACGAGCACGACGTACGGGTGATGACGTACGGGCTCCGGCTGGCGCGGGAGATCGTCGCGCGGCCCGCGATGGCCGACTGGGCGGGGACGGAGCTGGCCCCGGGCCCGGGCGCCACCACGGACGCGGAGCTGTTCGCGTACATCCGCGAGACCCACAACACCGTCTACCACCCGGCGGGGACGGTCCGGATGGGTCCGGCCGGCGACCCGGACTCGCCGCTCGACCCGCAGCTGCGGGTCAAGGGGGTCACCGGACTGCGGGTGGCGGACGCGTCGGTGATGCCGCTGCTGACCACGGCCAACCCCTGCATCACCACCATGATGATCGGCGAGAAGTGCGCCGATCTGATCAGGGGGAAGTGAGGGCGCGGGAGCGCCGATCCGGTGGCGGAGGGCCGAGGGCCCGCCCGGGGAGCGCGTGTTCGCACATGTGTGCGAAAAAGCGCTACGCTCGCCCCATGGCCCTTCATCTGCAGACCTCGCTCTTCGACCAGACGGACGAGGTCGCCGTCCGCCCCCTGGACGGGGTGCGCCGCGAGCAGCTGGGCGACGGCGCCTGGATCGACGTGTTCCCGCAGTGGCTCCAGGGGGCCGACACCCTGTTCGAGGCGCTGGTCCGCGATGTGGCCTGGCGCGCCGAGGAGCGGGTCATGTACGAGCGGGTGGTGGCGGTCCCCCGTCTGCTGGCCTTCTTCGGGCGGCGCGACCCCCTGCCGCACCCCGCGCTGGAGACCGTCCGCACGGCGCTGGGGGCGCACTACGGGGCCGAGCTCGGGGAGCCGTTCACCACGGCCGGGCTCTGCCTCTACCGGGACGGCCGGGACGGGGTCGCCTGGCACGGCGACACCGGCGGCCGGGGGTCCACGGAGGACACGATGGTCGCGATCCTCTCGCTGGGCGCCCCCCGCCATCTGGCGCTGCGGCCCCGCCGCCCGGGCCCCGTCCCCGTACGCCGGCCGCTCGGCCACGGCGACCTGATCGTCATGGGCGGCAGCTGCCAGCGCACCTGGGAGCACGCGGTCCCGAAGACGGCGCGGGCAGTGGGGCCCCGGATCAGCGTCCAGTTCCGCCCCGACGGGGTGCGCTGAACGCTCCGGCGTACGCCGGGCGTCGCACGGCCGACGGCAGGCCCGGGCCCCCTCGATCGGCCCCGGCGGGGGCGCACCGCAGTTGTGCCGACCCCCGGCAGGGCGGATTCTGAAGACCATGGACCAGGCCGGTGTGGCGCGGTGAGCGCGACCAGAGCGGCGGACGCCGCCGACTTCCGCGGCCCCCTGGACATCAGCAGGGCGGCCACGGTGGTCCTGGACGGCCGGGACACGGTCGTCGGGTGGAGTCCGGCCGCCACCGCGCTGCTCGGCTACAGCCCGCGGGAGGCCGCCGGACGGCCGCTGAGCGCGTTCCTCGGGCCCCCGCCGGCCGAGGGCACGCTCCCGGGCGTCTCGGACCGCCCGGCCGCGGCGGGCGCACCGGCCGCCTCGGGCTCCCCGGCGCGCCCCGGGCCCGGTCCGCCGCCCACCGGCCATGAGATCCGCGTCGCCCGTCACCGGGACGGCCACGAGCTGCTGGTGGTGACGGCCCTGTGCCCGCTGGCCGGTGCGGGGGACGGCGGGGCGCCGGGGCGGGTGCTCGTCGCGGCCGGGCTGGGCGGGCTGCGGCAGTGGGAGTCCCGGCTCGCGCTGCTCCAGGGGCTCGCCACCCAGTCGCCCGTCGGGCTGGCGATCTACGACACCGACCTCCGGCTGACCTGGAGCAACACCGCCTACGAGCGGGAGATCGGCAAGCCGCTCGCGGAGTACCTGGGGAAGCGGGCCGACGAGCTGTACTCCGGGGGCCGCTTCGTGACCCCGGGGTATCCCGCGACGCTCGACGCCGTGATGCACCACGTGATCGACACCGGTGAGCCCGTCCTCGACCTGCACTTCCAGGGCATTCCGCCGAGCGACCCGGGCACCGAGCACCTGTGGTCGTGCTCCTACTACCGGCTGGAGGACGCCCAGGGCCATGTCTTCGGGGTCTGCGAGGACTCCTTCGACATCTCCGACCGGCAGCGGGCCCAGCGGCGTCTGGCCCTGCTGGTGGAGGTCGGCCGCCGGATCGGGACCGTCCTGGACGTGGTCACCACGGCCGAGGAGATCGCCGAGGTGACCGTGCCGGAGTTCGCCGCCGCCGTACGGGTCGACGTCGCGCGGGTGACGGTGATGAGCGGGGAGCTGCCCGCGACCGGGGGTCCGGCGGCGATGGACCTCCTGCGGGTGGGCGAGCACTCCGTGGACCCGGCGGCGGCCGACGCGGCAAAACCGCTGCGTCCGGGGGCGCCGGGGAATCCGGCCGACCGCTACCCCCCGGTCGCCTATCCCCCGGGCTCTCCGCAGGACCGCAGTCTGGCCTCGGGCGGTCTGGTGCTCGACGACAACGTCCTGGTCGTGCCGTTGCGCGTCGGCGGCAGCGTGCTGGGGCTCGTCACCTTCGTCCGGAGTCCGCGCCCCCGGGTCTCCGGCCGGCCGCTCGCCCACGGCCCCGCCACCACCTTCGACAACGGCGAGGTCGCCCTGGCCGACGAGCTGGCCGGCCGGGCGGCGGTCTGCATCGACAACGCCCGCCGCTTCACCCGGGAACGCTCCGCCTCGCTCGCCCTCCAGCGCCAGTTGCTGCCCCACCATGTGCCGCCGCAGTCGGCGGTCGACATCGCCTACCGCTATCTGCCCTCGGACGATGTGACGGGGGTCGGCGGGGACTGGTTCGACGTGATCCCGCTCTCCGGCACCCGGGTCGGTCTGGTGGTCGGGGACGTGGTCGGCCACGGCCTCCAGGCGGCCGCCACCATGGGGCGGCTGCGCACGAGCGTGCGGGCCTTCGCCCAGCTGGACATGGCCCCGGACGAGCTGCTGACCCGGCTGGACGACCTGGTGGGGCAGCCGGGCGTGCCGCAGGGCCCGCCCTCGGACGCGTACGACGAACTGACCACGGGGGCGACCTGTCTGTACGCGGTCTACGACCCGGTCTCGCGGCGGTGCGTCATGGCGCGGGCCGGGCATCTGCCGCCCGCGGTGGTGCACCCGGACGGGCGGGTGACCTTCCCGGACCTGCCGGCCGGGCCGCCGCTGGGGCTCGGGGGGCTGCCCTTCGAGTCCCTGGAGATCGAGCTGCCGGTGGGGAGCCTGCTGGCGCTGTTCACGGACGGGCTGGTGGAGGCCCGGGACCATGACATCGACCAGGGGCTCGCCGCGCTGGGCCGGGTGCTCGGCACTCCGGCCGCCTCGCTGGACGAGCTGTGCGACCGGGCGGTCTCCGCGCTGGTGCCGGACGCCACGACCGCCGACGACACCGCCCTCCTGCTGGCCCGGACCCGGCAGCTGGACGGGAGCCGGGTCGCCGAGTGGGAGCTGCCCGCCGAGGCGGTGACGGTGGGCCGGGCGCGCGAACTGGCCACCGGGCGGCTCGCCGCGTGGGGGCTGGAGGAGCTGTCGTTCGCCACCGAGCTGGTCGTCAGCGAGCTGGTCACCAACGCGGTGCGGTACGGCGGCGGGCCGCTGCGGTTGCGGCTCATCCGGGACCGCACGCTGCTCTGCGAGGTCGCGGACACCGGCCACACCTCGCCGCATCTGCGGCACAGCGCGGAGGACGACGAGGGCGGGCGCGGGCTGTTCATCGTCGCCCAGCTCGTCCAGCGGTGGGGCACGCGCTACACCCCGGCCGGAAAGACCATCTGGACGGAACAGGCCTTCCCTCCCGCCGAGTTCGGCTGATTCCGGCCACTTTTCCCGGCCCTGGCGGACCCCTTTGTTGACAACATCAACTTCTTTGGACTTAGGTGTGCCTTACCTAAGTCGACTGGGTGTCCGTGGTTCTGGTTCCGATGCCGAGAAAGGTGCTCACCCGATGAGTGCTGTCCCCTCCACCCGTACCGTCGCCCGCACGGGCCTCGCCCTCTTCTCCGCCGCCGCCCTGGCGCTCACCCTCTCCTCCACCGCCGCCGCGGCGACCGGGACCCGCACGATCACCGACGGGGGCACCACCTACAACCTGTCGCTGACCGCCCCCGACACGGCGAACGCCGCCGGGCAGAACATCACCGTCACCGGCAGCGGTTACAACGGCTGGCAGGGCGTCTACGTCAGCCTCTGCGTGGTGGACGGGGCGCAGGGCGCCAACAAGCCCTCCCCGTGTCTCGGCGGCCAGGACGAGTCCGGCACCACCGGCGCCTCGCACTGGGTCTCCAACCTGGGCGGCGGCGTCCTGCCCAACAGCTCGGCCTTCGGCACCGGCGGCACCTTCAGCGTCCAGATCCACGTCAAGGCCGACCTCGGCGGCGGCAACATCTGCGGCGACACCGTCGAGTGCGCCATCGTGACCCGCGCCGACCACACCGACACCAACGACCGCAAGTACGACGTCCACGCACCGATCGACTTCGTGTAGGACACCAGCCATCGGCCCGGTCCCGGCGTCTCCGCCGGGGCCGGGCTCCCCGCGTCGTGACGAGGAATGACATGACACCCACTCCGGGCACCCCGCCGGCCGGCACCGGCCGGCCCCGCAGACCCGGCCGCCGGCTCTCCGCGGCCGCCGTCGCCGCCCTGCTCCTCGCGGCGGTCCCCGCGGGCGCCGCGGTCAGCGCCGACGCCTCCGCACCGAAGAGCGCGACCGGCCCCCGGGGCCAGAAGCTCACCGTCTCGGCCGGCACCGGGCTCGACCCGGCGGGCCAGAAGATCCGGGTGACCGGCGAGGGGTACGGCACGACCGCCGGGATCTACGTCGCGCTCTGCAAGGACAACGGGGCGAACCGGGTCCCCTCCCCCTGCCTCGGCGGCGCCGACATGAGCGGCGGCTCGAAGAACTCGCAGTGGATCGTGCCCCCGGGCGACCCGTACGAGGGTGAACTCGCCCTGCCCTTCGGCCCCGGCGGCACCTTCGACGTGGAGATCGAGATCAAGGCCAAGGGCGACGGGCTGGACTGCGCCGACGTGCCGTGCTCCGTCGTCACCCGGGCCGACCACCGGTCGAGCGGCGACCGGAGCCAGGACGTGCGGATACCGGTGGCCTTCGCGGGCCAGGAGCCGGGCGAAGGGGGCGGCGAGGGGGTCGACGTGCCCGCCGGGACCGTCTCGTACAAGCCGGCCGCGGAGTTCACCTCGGCGGGCAAGCCGCTGGACCTGCTGCTCCACCCCGAATCCAAGAAGCTGTACGTCGGTGCGGACAACCTCCCCGACACGGCCGACGTCGACGAGCGCGGCCTCTACGTGCTCGACCCCGCCGACGGCAAGGCCGAGAGCTGGATCAGCGACGCCCCCGGCTCGACCGGCGCCCTGCGCGCCTCGGCGGCGGCCCGGATCTCCGGCCCCCTGCCGGGCGACGGCGTGGTCTACAACTACCCGCTGCGGGGCGTCGGGAGCGCCAAGGCGGGTGACGCGGCGGCCTCGGGCGTCTGGCTCGCCGGGTCCACGATCACGGACATCGCCCCCGGTACGGCCGCGGGCACGGTGCTGGTCGCCCAGGGGAGCAAGCTCTCCGAGATCGAGACCGCGACCGGCGCTGCCACCCGGAGCCTCACGCTGCCGGGCGGCAACCAGTTCGCCGCCGACCACGAGCGGGACGCGGTCTGGTTCAGCGACTTCGCCGCCGGGAAGCTGCACCGGGTCGACCTCGACTCCTTCACCGTGACCGGCTCCTTCGACCTGCCGGGTGCCGACGGCATGACCGGGTTCACCGAGACGGACCCGGTGAGCGGGGCGGTCTGGGTCGGGGTCAACCGGTCCGTGCTGGTCTTCGACGCCACGGGCAAGCTGGTGAAGACGCTGGTCGGCAAGGACCTGGCCCGGGACGCCGCCTTCGACGCGGAGAGCGGGCGCGCCTTCGTCGTCCGGCAGGACGGCGGCGACCTCTCGGACCCGGCCAACGACAACAACGGCACGCTGACGGTGTACGGCACCGAGGACTTCGCCCCGGCGGCGGAGGAGCTGTCGCTGCCCGGCAACCACTCGCAGTCGGGCGCCGCCGCGGTCGCCGTCGAGCCGGGCGGGGCCACGGTCTTCGTCTCCAGCCCCGCCGAGGGGAAGGTCACCCGGCTCGTCCGGCAGGTCTCGCCCCTGGTCACCCAGGCGCCCGCCGACCGCTCGGTGAAGGACGGCGAGGAGGTGTCCCTGACCGCCCGCGCGGAGGGCACCCCGGAGCCCTCGGTCCGCTGGCAGGTGAGCACCGACGGCGCGCAGACCTGGCGGGAGGTGGAGGGGGCCGCCGAGCCGGTGCTCACGTTCACCGCGCGGACGGCCCAGGACGGCTACCGCTACCGCGCCGAGTTCCGCAACGACGTCGGCACCACGCGTACGGCCCCGGTCACGCTGACGGTCACAGCCGCCGCGGGCGGCACGGAAACGGGCGGCTCCGACGCCTCGGGCGGCTCCGGTGATGCCGCAAATGGTGGCGGAGACACGGGTGGTGACGGCTCGACAGGTGGCGACACCACCGGCGGCGGCACGGACGGCGGCTCGTCCGCGGGCGGTTCGGGCGGCGGGTCCGGCCCCGGCGGAGCATCCGGCTCCGGTGACTCCGCGGCCGGTGGGACCGGTTCGACCGTCGGCGGCGGCGGTGTCGCGGGCGGCTCGGGCGCACAGACGGCGTCCGGGGGCAGCCTCGCGGCGACCGGACTCACTGTGATCTCGGTAACTCTCCTTGCCGCCGCGCTCGTTGGCGGCGGCGCACTGCTCCATCACCGGGCCCGGAGGCGCGCGACCGGTCTCGCATGACCCCGTGGGCGCCCCCTTCCACCCCGGGTGGGCCGCCCACGGACCACGAACCCCCTGACTGCGCAGGTCGCGGCCAGGGGGTTTGTGATTTCACTCCGGCGCGCGCCGGAGTGAATGCTTCCGGCACCGACTGCCACTGGACGCGCCCCACAAGCGCTTGCCAGTCTGTTGACCCGTCAACAGGCACCCTGGGCAGGGGAGATCAGCGGGTTGCGGCAGAACGCGTGAGTCTGGGCCGAGCCGTCTGAACTTCACGAGAACTCCAGCGAAATGGCACGTGTGTGGATATCGTGCACCGAGCGAAGGCGCATCCGTCTGTCCATGGGATCGGCGGATGCGTCGCGTTTGTGGGGGTGCGACTGTGACTGGGGGGTTCATGGGGCATGTCGAGATACCGGAGACCGACATATCCGGGCCGGTGGGGATCCGGGGCGCACCACGCCCCCGTACCGCCGCCTCCCGGAATCGTACGGCGGCACTGGAGCAGCTGTGGAGGGCCCCGTCGGCCGAGCGCGGCCCGTCCGCGGGCCGGCCACCGGCCCGGCGGCGGCCGGTCCACCGCCCCGCGGTCGGCGTACTGACCGACCTGCTGGGGCTGGCCGGGCCCGCCTGGCTGCTGCTCCACCTGGGCGGGCAGCCCCGCCCCTGGGCGGCGGCGGCCGTCGCGGGCGTGGTGTGGACCGGGCTGCGCGGTGCGCGCGGGCGGTACGCGGACCCGTGGCGGGGCGAGCCCGGCGGTGCCTTCGGCGCCCTCGGCGACTGGCTGGCGCTGCTCGGGGTGCTGGCGGTGCTGCACGCGGCGGCGGGGGGGCCCGTCGACCCGGCGGCGGCCGTCCTGGCCGTGGTGCCGGGGCTGCTGGTCGCCACCGCCGTGGAGGGGGTACGGCGCCGGGCGCGCACCGGACGGCGGGGCCGGGGGGTCCGCCGGGTGCTCCTGGTGGGCGAGGCGGCGGGGATCGACCGGGCGGCGGTGCTGCTCAACTCCCGTACGGACCACGCCTATCAGCTGGTGGCGGCGGTGCCCGTCGGGCCCGGCCGGCCCGGGCAGGACTCCGTGCAGGTGCCGGGGCGGCTCGCCTCCAGCCCGGCGGACGACGATGTGACGACCGTGCTCGGCGGGGCCTACGCTCATGAGGCGGACCTCGTGCTGGTGGCTCCCGGGCCCCAGCTGACCGGGGACCGGCTGCGGCGGCTGGGCTGGGGGCTGCACGACGCGGGCGTCGCCCTGTGCGTGCTCTCCGAGCTCTCGGGCATCGGCGCCTCCCGGGTCCGCCCGGTGACGGCGGCCGGGCTCACCCTGCTGCACATCGCGCCCCCGCTGCGCGGCGGCCCGCAGGGGATCCTCAAGAGCGTGCTGGACCGGGCCGGCGCCCTGTTCGGGCTGCTGGTGCTCTCGCCGCTGCTGCTCGCGGTGGCGCTGAGCGTACGGGTCTCCTCGCGCGGCCCGGTCTTCCACCGGCAGATCCGCCAGGGCCAGCACAACCGGCCCTTCACCATGTGGAAGTTCCGCACGATGGTGGCGGACGCGGAGGCGCGCAAGGCCCAGCTGACCGAGGACAACGAGGTCGACGGGCCGCTCTTCAAGATGCGCCGGGACCCGCGGGTGACCCCCGTGGGGCGGACGCTCCGGCGGACCTCCATCGACGAACTGCCGCAGCTGTTCAATGTGCTGCTGGGGCAGATGTCGCTGGTGGGGCCCCGGCCGCCGCTGCCCGAGGAGGCCTCGCGCTACGACGAGCGGGAGCACCGCAGGCTGGCCGTGAAGCCGGGGCTCACCGGGCTCTGGCAGGTGAGCGGGCGCTCCGACCTCTCCTGGCAGGAGACCGTCGCCCTGGACCTCTGGTACGTCGACAACTGGTCGGTGGCCACGGACATGGGGCTCCTCGTCCGGACGGTGCGTGCCGTCACCGACGGCCGCGGGGCCTACTGAGAACGGCGGACGGTCCATGCGAGGAGTTCCGGTGCGCCACCGCGCGCCGCGTGCGCGCGGTGGCGGACGGTCAGGCCGCGGGCGGGAGTTGGCCCAGCCACCAGGCGTAGGTGCGGGCGATGCCGTCGCGGAGCGGGATCTGCGGCTTGAAGCCGAGGGAGGTCAGACGGGAGACGTCGAGCAGCTTGCGCGGGGTCCCGTCGGGCTTCGAGGTGTCCCAGCCGATCCGTCCCTGAAAGTCCGTCACCTCTGCTACGGTCTCGGCCAGTTCGCGGATGGTGAGGTCCTCGCCGCAGCCGATGTTGACCGGCTCGTCACCGTCGTACGCCTCCAGCAGGCGGACGCAGGCGGCGGCCAGGTCGTCGACGTGCAGGAACTCCCGGCGCGGCGAGCCGGAGCCCCAGAGGGTGACCTCGGGCAGCCCGTCGCGCTGGGCCTCGTGGAAGCGGCGGATCAGCGCGGGCAGGACGTGCGAGGTCTCCAGGTCGAAGTTGTCGCCGGGCCCGTAGAGGTTGGTGGGCATGGCGCTGATGTAGGAGGCGCCGTACTGCCGGCGGTAGGACTGGGTCTGGACGATGCCGGCGATCTTGGCCAGCGCGTACGCCTCGTTGGTGGGCTCCAGCTCGCCGGTGAGCAGCGACTCCTCGCGGATCGGCTGGGGGGCGAGGCGCGGGTAGATGCACGACGAGCCGAGGAAGAGCAGCCGCTCGGTCCCGGCCGCGTGCGCCCCGGCGATCACGCTGAGCTGGATGCGCAGGTTGTCCTCCAGGAACTGCACCGGGTAGGTGCTGTTGGCCATGATCCCGCCCACCTTGGCGGCGGCCAGCACCACGGCGTCCGGGCGGACGTCCCGCAGATACGCCTCGGTCCGCGTGCCGTCGCGCAGGTCGAGGAGGTCCCGGCCGCGGGTGAGGACCTCGTGGCCGTCGTCGGCGAGGCGGCGGGCCACCGCCGAGCCGACCAGGCCGCGGTGGCCCGCGACGAATATGCGGGAGCCGGGGCGCAGTAGGGGACGGGCGGATTCCTGGGGTGGGACGGGGAGTTCGGTCGTCATGGCTCGGATTGTGCCAGCAGTAACGGACTGCGGAGATGTTTTGCCGCAGAACGCTCCAATTCCGATATGTCGGTGACTTGTTCGTCGCACAGACGGACAGCAGAGAAGGGGGAAACGTGGCGAAGACCGCGCTCATCACGGGAGTGACCGGCCAGGACGGCTCGTACCTGGCGGAGTTGCTGCTCGACAAGGGGTACACGGTCCACGGCCTGATACGTCGCTCGTCGAGCTTCAACACCGAGCGGATCGACCACATCTACCAGGGCCCCGAGGAGCCGGAGCGCTCCTTCGTGCTGCACCACGCGGACCTCTCCGACGGGGTGGCGCTGGTGAACCTGCTGCGCGACATCCGGCCCGACGAGGTCTACAACCTGGGCGCCCAGTCCCATGTGCGCGTCTCCTTCGACGCCCCGCTCTACACCGGCGACGTCACCGGGCTCGGCACCATCCGGCTGCTGGAGGCGGTGCGGGCCAGCGGGATCGAGACCCGGATCTACCAGGCGTCGTCCTCCGAGATGTTCGGCGCCAGCCCGCCCCCGCAGAACGAGAAGACCCCGTTCCACCCGCGCAGCCCGTACAGCGTGGCGAAGGTCTACGCGTACTGGGCGACGGTCAACTACCGTGAGGCGTACGACATGTTCGCCGTCAACGGGATTCTCTTCAACCACGAGTCGCCGCGCCGCGGGGAGACCTTCGTGACCCGGAAGATCACCCGCGGGGTGGCCCGGATCAAGGCGGGGCTCCAGGACCGGCTGCATCTGGGCAACCTGGACGCCGTCCGGGACTGGGGGTACGCGCCGGAGTACGTGGACGCCATGTGGCGGATGCTCCAGTGCGACACCCCGGACGACTACGTGGTGGCGACCGGCGAGGGGGTCAGCGTCCGGCAGTTCCTGGAGTTCGCCTTCGAGCACGCGGGGCTCGACTGGACCGAGCACGTCCGCTACGACCCCAAGTACGAACGCCCCAGCGAGGTCGACGCGTTGATCGGTGACGCCTCCAAGGCAGAGGAACTGCTGGGCTGGAAGCCCGAGGTGAAGTCGAAGGAACTGGCCCGCATCATGGTCGACGCGGACATCCGCCTGCTCTCGGACCAGCTGACCGGTGCCGCCGTCCGGGTGGACAGGTGAGCGGGCCGGGACGCCGGGAGAGCGATCCCGCCCGGCCCCCGGCCACCCCGGCAGACCGGCGCGGCGGGCCCTTCACCGCCGTGACCGCACCGGCGGACGGGGTCCCCGCTCCGGCCGCCGCTCCGACCGCCCCGGCCGGCTCCGCCGCAGCCCGGACCGGGTGCGCGGTCGCCCACGACTCCCGGCCGGCGCCCAGCGCGTCCGAGCCGGGGAGCACCACCGGCGCAACCGCCGTTCCCACCGGTCACACCCGGTGGGGCTCACCGCGCCGGCATGGGACGGGGCTCTTCGCCCCGTCCACCCACTCGCCCCGACCGGCTCCGGGACTCGACGTCCCCGCGGCCGGGCGGGCGAGGCAGGATCCGCGGCCTCGGCCGCAGCTCGTTCTCACCTTCGGAGCTGAATGATGAACGGAAGTACGGGGCAAAGATTCGGGGGGCGCGGCCGTCTGCGGGCCGCTTCCGCCGCTCTCTGCCTGCTGACCGGAGCCCTGACCGCCACGGCGGCAGGGAGTTCCCCGGCAGCCGCACTGACCCCGCCGGTGGCTCTCACCGCGGACGACCAGTCGACCTGGCAGACCAACGGCATCGTCTGGGCGATGGCGGCCGGCAACGGTGTGGTCTACACGGGCGGCACCTTCTCCACCCTGCGGCCGCCGAAGGCCGCCCCCGGCACGAGTGAACAGCCCGCGGTGAACTTCGCCGCCTTCGACGCGGCGACCGGGGCGCCCACCGACTGCTCGCTGTCGTTCACCATCTCCTCGGGGACCGCGACCGTACGTTCGCTGGCGCTCTCCCCCGACGGGGGAACGCTGTACGCGGGCGGCCAGTTCGGTGCGGTGAACGGGATCGGGGTCAGTAACATCGCGGCGATCGACACCGCGACCTGCACCGTCCGCAACGACTTCAAGATCGCCGTCTCGGCCACCGTGCGGGCGCTCGCCGTCACGTCCGACACGGTCTACCTGGGCGGTGACTTCAACAGCGTCGGCGGCCAGAGCCGTACCCGGTTCGCGGCGGTCTCCACCGCGGGTGCCTCCCTGCTGCCGTTCACGGCCAACGCCGACGAGGTGGGCCGGGCGGTCGAGGTGACCCCCGACGGACAGAACGTCCTGCTCGGCGGGGACTTCTTCCGGATCAACGGCACCAACACCCACGCCCTGGCCGTGGTCGACGCCACCACCGGACAACTCACCAAGTCCTACCCGGGGTTCATCCACAACAACTCCACCGTGATGGACATCACCACCGACGCCTCCGGCTTCTACACCGCCAACGAGGGCACCGGGGGCGGGGTGTTCGACGGCCGGATCGCGCTGAACCTGAGCAACTTCGAACAGCGCTGGCGGGACACCTGCCTGGGCGCCACCCAGGCCGTGGCCGTCTACTCCGGCGTGCTCTACAGCGGCAGCCACGCCCACGACTGCTCCTCCATGGGCGCCTTCCCCGACCAGCCGCGCAAGCACCTGCTGGCCCAGTCGGTCAACGACCCGAAGCTGCTGCCGTGGTTCCCGGACACGAACGACGGCATCGGGGAGCCGGTCGGTCCGCGCGTCATGGCCCAGACCGGCAAGGACGGCCGCCACTACCTGTGGGTCGGCGGCGAGTTCACCACCGTCAACGGGTCGGCGCAGCAGGGGCTGACCCGGTTCTGGGACGGTCCGGACACCGGGGCGCCCTGGGTGCCCAACGTCAGCCTCTCCACGCTCAACCCGGGCACCATCGAGGTGAACTGGCAGACCAGCTTCGACACCGACGACGGTGAACTGACCTACCGGATCTACAAGGACGGGTCGAACACCCCCGTCCACACCACGACCGGCTACTCCGTCTTCTGGGACCGGCCGCAGCTGACCTGGACCGACACCGACGTCGTGCCGGGCCAGACCTACTCGTACCGGATCACCGCGAGCGACGGCACCAACACCAGCGCCAGGTCCCCGGCCCAGTCGGCGACCGTGGCGACCTCCACCCAGGCCTACCCGGCCCGGGTGAAGTCCGACGGAGCGATCCTCTACTGGCGCTTCGACGAGCCGAGCGCCACCTTCGCCCACGACAGCAGCGGCAACCTCAACAACGGCTTCCTGCGCAACGCCCCGGCCTACCGGCAGACCCCGGCGGCCATCACCGGCCCGTCCACCGCGATCGGGTTCAACGGCACCAACCAGTACGCCTACAGCAACCGGCAGCACAACGCGCCGGGCCGGTTCTCGATCGAGACCTGGATCAAGACCACCACCACCAGCGGCGGCAAGATCGTCGGCTTCGGGAACCTGACCCAGCAGAACAGCACCCGCCACGACAAGCACATCTACATGCGCAACGACGGCCGCCTGGTCTTCGGCGTCCACAACGGCTCCACCCAGACGGTGACCACCCCGGCCGCCTACAACGACGGCCAGTGGCACCATGTCGTCGCCACCCAGGGCCCCCTGTTCCAGGGGATGTCCCTGTACGTCGACGGGCAGCTGCGCGCGTCGAACGTCCTGGTCTCCGCCAACGAGAGCGGCGCCGGCTACTGGCGGATCGGCGGAGACAACCTCGCCGGCTGGCCGAGCCGTCCGACGAGCAACTTCTTCGCCGGGCAGATCGACGAGACAGCCGTCTATCCGACCACGCTGACCTCCTCGCAGGTCAGTGCGCACTACGCTCTGAGGAACAGCTGACCCCATGAGAAATCCGTTCCTGGCCGGTGCCGCCGTCGTCCTGACGGCGGCGGCGCTGGCCGCCTGCGGATCGTCCGCCGACGGGAACGGGCCGGAGGCCGCGGGCGCACAGCGCCCCGCGGCCTCCGGGCCCTCCGCCCCCGGCCCGTCCGCCACGACGTCCACCCCGCCCGAGACCACCGACACCCCCGGCACGCCCACGGCACCCGCCACCGAGGAGCCGGGGTCCGCCGGGCCCTCCGCCCCCGGCGCGTCCGCCCAGGGTCCCAGGACACCCGCCGGGGAGATCACCCCGGCCACCGGGACCTTCACCGAGAAGCAGAAGAAGTATCTGGAGGACCGGGTGCCCAAGGGCATGGACCCGGCCGCCGTGCTCCAGACCGGCCAGGAGACCTGCGACAAGCTGCGCTTCCTGGTCAAGGCCGACCGCGACACCGCCGTGGCCGCCGTCGCCACCGGTGAGATCAAGGACGCCCCGGCCGCGGTGGCCGGGCTCTGCCCCCAGCACCAGGACCTGGTCGACGAGGCCGCGTACGCGTATCCGGACGGCACCCACACCGGCAAGGCGCTGCGCCCCGGCGTCTACCGCTCCGCCTCCCCCACCCCGAACTGCTCCTGGCAGATCGAGGGCGCGGACGGCAAGGAGCTGGCCTCCGGGGCCTCCGGCACGGGCGAGTCGCGGAAGATCACGATCCCGAAGTCCGCCCGTACGTTCACCTCCACAGGCTGCTACGCCTGGCTGCCCGAAGGAGCCAAGGGATGACCGCCGGTACGACGAAGCTGCCCATAGCCGTGGCGATCCCCACGAAGAACGAGGGCCTCAACATCGCCGAGGCGGTGAAGTCGGTGCTCGGCCACTTCGAGGCGGTCGTCGTGGTGGACTCCCACAGCACCGACGACACCGCGAAGATCGCCGAGGAGTGCGGGGCCGAGGTGGTCACGTACACCTGGGACGGGGGCCACCCCCGCAAGAAGCAGTGGTGCCTGGAGAACGTCCGCACCGACCTGGACTGGATCCTGCTGCTCGACGGCGACGAGCGGCTGAGCCCGGGGCTGCTGGCCGAGCTGCGGGAGACCTTCTGCGACCGGTCGGCGCCGAAGCCCGCCGCGTACGACATCCCGCTCGGCTACTGGTTCTCCGGCAAGCGGCTGCGCCACGGATACACCATCCGCAAGCGGTCGTTGACCGACCGGACCCGCTGCCACTACCCGGAGGTCGGGGACCTGGACGCGCCGGGGATCGGGGAGGTGGAGGGCCACTACCAGCCGGTGGCGGCGACCGTGGGCACGCTCACCCACCCCATCGAGCACCAGGACCTCGACCCGGTCACCGCCTGGTTCGAGCGCCACAACCGGTACTCGGACTGGGAGGCCTGGCTGGAGCACCACCCCCGGGTGAAGGAGCAGGTGCGCCAGGTCAAGTCGCGCCAGGGGCAGTTGTTCCACAAGGCGCCGTTCAAGCCGGTGGTGTCGTTCGCCTACATGTACCTCTACAAGCGGGGGTTCCTGGACGGCCGCGCCGGGTTCGACTTCGCGCTGGCGATGAGCTTCTACCGCTGGCAGATCGCGCTCAAGTCCCGCGAGAAGCCGACCCGTTGACAGCTCGCTCGGTCACCCTCGCCTCCGGTGGACCACGTCCTCGTAGGTCCGCCGGAGGGTGGCGGTGACGGCCTCGATGGTGAACTGCTCGTTCACCAGCTCCCAGGCGGCCTTGCCCGCCTGCTCGGCGGCCTCCGGCTCCAGCAGCTCCAGGATGGCGTCGGCGACCTTGCGGGCGTTGGCCTCGTCCTCGCCGACCCGGCTGTCGATGACCCGGCCCGACCCCGCCGCCGCCACATCGGGGGCCTGGCCGCAGGTGCGGGTGATGACGACCGGGGTGCCGACCGACATCGCCTCCAGCACCGAGACCGGGAACGGCTCCTCGATCGCGGGGAGCACATACACATCGGCCTCGCGCCCGGCGGCCAGCACCTCGTCGTGCTCCAACGGGCCCACGTGGTCCAGGGATCCGGTCACACCGAGCTTCCGGGCGAGGGCGAGGGTGCCGGCCAGCGCGCCGGTGTCCGGACCGGCCAGCACGAAGCGGGCGTCGGGGTGGCGCGCGAGGACGTGCGGCATCGCGGCGATGAAGTCCTCGGGCCGCTTGCGCTCCTGGATCCGGGCGAGGTAGAGGATGGTGGGCGGACGGCCGGGCTCGCGGGCGGGCTTGCGCTCCTGCGGGCGGACGCCGTTGACCAGCCGTACGGTGCGGGTGAGCGGGACGGGGGCGGCGACGGCGTTCACATCGAGCCGCTCCATCTCGGTGAGGTGGAGCACGGCGTCGGCCTCGCGCAGCACCTTGCGGACCCCGAGGAGGTCGGTGAGCTGGGCGACCCTCTTCTCGGTGGGGTCGATCATGCCGTGGGTCTGGACGACCAGCGGTGTACGGGTCGCGAGGGCGAGGAGCGCCGCGGGCAGGGTCACCAGGTCCCGCATCAGATGGACGTGGACCAGGTCGGCGCCGCGCATCATGCGGCGGGCGGTGCGCAGCAGCCCGGCGGAGGTGATGCCGCTGACCTCGAACATCGGCAGGAGGTGGCGGGCCTGGAAGAGGTGGACCGGAACTCCCTCGACCCGGTCGGGGAGTTCACCGCCGGGGAAGCCGTCGCCGAGCGCCATGACCCGGGCGTCGTCGCCGTGTGCCCGCTGGACCTTGGAGAGGTTGAACGCCACCCGGGTCGGACCGCCGAAGGCGTGGTCCGGAGTGTGGAGCGTGACGACGTGCAGGATTTTCACCAGAGTTCCCCTCAACTAAGGCCAAGTATTTACAGGGTAGTCATCGGCCCTCCTCAAGTGGGCCGATTCGTTAGAGTGTTCAGCGGTTCACTGATCTCTGGGGGGCGCATGGCGTCGGTGCACACGTCGGCGCGGGGAGAGGCCGGCGGCGCGGTGGCGGGTCCGAAGGGGCCGGGGGCTCCGGGCGGTCCCCTGGAGCCGCCCGAGCGGCCGATCGCCTGGTCGATGCTGTCGCGGGCGCTCTCGGTGCCGCTCATCCTGGGGCTGGTCTGCTTCCTGCCCGCGGTGATCGCCGCCCAGCCCGGCAGCGGGGTACGGGACACGGCGTACTGGCTCCAGCTGGTGCTGACCTGCTACGCGGGGGCCCGGCTGGCGACGATGATCCTCTCGACCCGGCGGCGGCTGCTCCAGGGCGTCTTCTGGATGTTCGTGTACATCGCGATGGGCGTGGCGCCGTTCGCCCAGGTGGTGATCGGGCAGACGCCGACGCCGATGGTGGGGCCCCGCCAGGACCTGGTGACCGCGATCGCGATGATCCTGGTGGGGTGCGCCGCCTACGACCTGGGGGCGCTGCTGGCCTCGCGGCGGCCGCTGCGGCGCCGTACGCCGGCCGCGCGGGGCTCGGGCGGCGGGCCGGCGGTGGCCCATCCGGTGCGGCTGCGGCTGCTGGTGGTGCTGGCGTTCGCGGCGAGCGCGTTCTACGTGCTGAAGCTGGGCGGGCCCGCGGTCTTCTTCACCAGCCGCCAGGAGATCAACGAGACCGTCGCGGCGAGCGGGGTGGTGACGGAGGGCTCCAATGTGGGCTCGGCCTTCGTCAAGGGGTTCGGCCAGGTCCCGGCGCTGCTGGCGCTGCTCTTCTACACCCGCCGTCTGGCGACCTCCTACCGGGCCCGGCGCACCCCCTCGACGGTGCTGGTCTGGGTGGCGCTGGCGGGGCTGAACCTGGTCGTCAACAACCCGATCTCGAACGCCCGTTACTGGTTCCTGACGGTGCTGATGGCGTTCGTGTTCACCGCGATGCCGAGCAGCGCGGCGGTCTACCGGACGGTGCTGGCCACGGGGGTGGTGGGGGCGCTGGTGGTGTTCCCGTACGCGGACAAGTTCCGGTACGACGACGAGGGGCAGCGGCCCGCGCAGTCGGCCTCGGTCTTCGAGCCGCTGGTGACCAAGGACTACGACCAGATGGTGATGTTCGCCAACACCATCTCGTGGGTGGACACCCGGGGCCATACCTACGGCCGCCAACTGGCGGGCTCCGGGCTGTTCTTCGTGCCGCGCGCGGTGTGGAGCGGGAAGCCGGAGGACACCGGGGTCCGGGTCGGGCAGTGGATGGGGCTGCGGATGACCAACCTCTCGGCCCCGGTGTGGACCGAGTTCTGGGTCGACTTCGGCGCCACCGGCATGATCGGCGGGATGGCGCTGATCGGTTACGCGTCGGCGCGCACCGACCGCCGGTACGCCCTGGCCGTCACCCGGGCGGGTCCGGGCCCGGGAAGTGTGCTGGCCATCGCCGCGCCGCTGATCGCCGGGTACACGTTCATCCTGCTGCGCGGCCCGCTCCTCCAGGCGGCGGGGAAGCTGGCCATCGCGGCGCTCCTTCTGCTGGCGGTGGCCACGTTCAGGGAGCAGCGGGCAGCGCGTCGGCGGTGACGCCCTCGCGCGGGGCCGGGGGGCGGCGGCGCAGCCGGGAGACCCTGATCCAGGTGACGACGGCCTTGCAGAGCGAGCCGAGGAAGAGCCCCCAGGCGGCTCCCTGGACGCCCCCGAGGACGTAACCGCCCGCGAGGAACGCCACCGCGGTGAGCGAGAAGACCACCTGGATGGCGAGGGTGGTGCGGGGGTCGAGCATCCGCAGGGCCAGCAGCCCGCAGGTGCCGACGGCCATCGCCGCGTACTGGCTGCCGGTGGCGGGCAGCAGGTCGGCCGCCACGGACCAGGTGTCGCCCAGGAGTTGGCGTCCGGCGCGGTCGGGCAGCAGGGCGAGGGCGGTGGCCCAGAGGGCGGCCGTGGCGGCGAGGACGGCGGCCAGGACGGCGGTGGCCCGGACGCGGCGCCGCTCGTCGGTGATGCGGCCGAGCAGAGGGGGGCCGAAGGAGGTGGCGGAGGTGAAGAGCACGTTGAGCGGGCCGAAGAGGGTGGTGGCCCCGCGCAGGGCGCCGACCAGGAGCGGGTTGCCGACGGCGGAGAGGCCGAGGACGGAGAGCTGGCTGGTGGCGTTGCCGACCCCGAACTCGACGGTGAACCGCTGCCCGAGGTGGCCGCGCCGGAGCAGGGGGCGCAGGGCCGTCGGGGCCCCGGCGGTGGCGCGGTGGAGCAGGGCGGCGGAGAGCAGCAGCGCGGGCAGGGCGGAGAGGCCCCAGAGGGCGATCAGGCGGGCGGGCGGGGCCCCGTACACCTGGGTGCCGAGCGCGCCGAGGACGCAGGCGAGGCGCACCAGGTCCGAGAGCAGGGCGAGATGGGGCTGCTGGAGGGTGGAGAAGGCGTACCGTACGGCGTCCTGGCCGAGGACCACCGGCAGCACCAGGCCGAGCATCATCAGCGCCCGTGCGGTGTCCCCGGGGACGAGGAAGCAGACGGCGGCCAGCAGCGCGCCGAGCGAGGCGGCGGCGAGGAGGGTGAAGGCGACGGCCGAACGGCAGGCGCCCCGGGTCTCCACGCCTCCGCCGCGCTTGAGGACGAGGGGCTGTCCGGTGTACGCGCCCGAGACGCCGAGCAGCACCGTGAAGACCAGGTAGACCGCGGAGAAGCGGGCGAAGTCGGCCACGGTGGAGAGCCGGGCGGCGGCCACCAGCACCAGGATGTTGGTGAGCGCCGCCACGCCCTGGTCCGCCACCGAGCTGAGGACGGCCCAGCGGGCTCTCACCGCCGGACCGCCGGAAGGGTCAGCGAGCGCAGACCGAGGGTCTCGGTGGGGTCCCCGGTGATCTCGGGACCTGCCGGACCGCCGGTGGAGCCGGGTCCCCCGTCTCCGGTGCGGCGCCGGGCGGACGCCGGGCGCCGCACCGGCCGGAGCCGCCGCCGGCCGGGGTGGAGCAGGGCGCCGAGGACGGAGCCCCCGGAGGCGCCGATGATCTCGCGGATGCGCTCCAGGTCGCTGCGGTGGACCTCGCGCGGGTCGCAGACGATCATGACGCCCTCCACCCGGTCCAGCAGGGCGACCGCGTCCGCGTAGGAGAGGACCGGCGGGGCGAGCACGATGACGACGCTGCCGGGCCGGTCGGCCTCCGCGACGATGCGGCCGACCGGGGTGGAGGTGAGGGCGCGCGGGACGTTGTCGACGGTGGTGCCGGGGACCAGGGCGAAGGCACCGGAGCCGGGGACGTCCACATTGGCGCGGGCCCCGGTCGGCCAGCTGCCGTCGCCCTCCTCGGCGGCCCAGCGCGGCGGCCGGACCTCGTGCGCGGCGGAGCCCAGGGCGCGGGCGAGGGAGGGCGTACGGAGGTCGGCCTCGACCAGGAGGACGTCCCGGCCCATCTCGGCGAAGGCGGCGGCCAGGTTGGCGGCGGCCGCCGCGGCCTCCTGGTTGTCGCCGCGCGGGGAGGTGACCAGCAGCCTGCGGCGCTCGGCGAACTCGGGGTCGTAGGCGAGCCGGAAGGCGACGGCGCGGTACTCCTCCGCGAGCCGGGAGCCGCCGCGGCCGATGGCCAGCACCGTCCCGGTGGCCGCGCGTTCGCGGGGCAGGGTGCCGAGCAGCGGGCCGCCGAGCGAGCGGACCAGCTCGCGGGTGGAGCGTACGGCGGGGTCGAAGACGAGCCGCACCCAGGAGAGCAGCAGCCCGAGCGCGAGGCCGACGACCCCGCCGAGCCCGAGCAGCAGGGGCAGACCGGGGCCGGTGGGCGAGGTGGGGGCGACCGGCTTCTTGTTGAGGTAGCCGGGGGTGGTGTCCAGGGCCTTCAGCTCGGAGATCTTCCGGCTCAGCTCGGAGATGGAGACGATGATGTTGGCGCGGGCGCTGGTGACGTCGTTGTCCGCACCCGCTCCTATCTGCTTCTCCAGCAGGTCGCGCTTCTCCTCCAGCGGGCCGAGCTGGGCCCGGTAGCCGGCGGACATGTTCTTGATGCTGTCCTCGGTGCGCGCCTTGCGGTGGGTCAGATAGGCGTTCGCCAGGGCTTCGGCGCGGGCGCGGGCCTGCTCGGGGGTGGCCCCGGTGTAGGCGAAGCGGAGGGTGAGGGTGTTGGGCGGGTTGGTGACCTGGATCCCGGCGAGGAGGTCGCGGGCGGTGACGTCGTCGCCCGCCTTGAGGAGCGTGGCGGCGGCCAGGGTGCCGACGGTGTCGCTGACGGCGGTCTGGCGCTCGGAGCCGATGTTGATGCCCTTGTCGGCGCTGGCCCCGGCGGCGAAGGGGTCGGAGATGGCGGAGCGGACGAGCACTTCGCCGGTGGCGGTGTAGGTGTCCTCGCCGCTGAGGGCGAGGAAGCCGCCGCCGAACAGGCCGATGACGACTCCGGCCGCCAGCAGGGCGCGGTAGCGCAGGAGCTGGCGGAACTGATCGCGCAGGAGTGCCGGTTCGTCCTGGTCGTCCGGGACTCGGTTGGCTGGGGTCATCGGCGGGTGCTCCCTCGTCCGTCCAGGGCCTCGGACAGCAGGTCGTCGAAGCGGGCGAGCCCCGCTTCCCGGCTCAGATGGCGCGCCACGTACGCCGGGCCCCCGGCCCCCAGCTCGCCCGCGGCGACGGGGTCGGCGGCCAGTTTCCGTACGGTCTCCAGCAGCGCGGCCGGGTCCTCGGGGGCGACGAGCACCCCGGCCCCGGAGCGGCGCACCTCGTCGGCGGTGCCGCCCTCGTCGGCGACGGAGGCGACGACCGGGCGGCCGGAGACGAAGTAGGAGGTGAGCTTGGAGGGGACGCTCATGTCGAGGACGGAGGCCCGCTGGGTGACCGCGAGGACATCGGCGGCGGCGAGGACGTCGGTGAACTCCCCCGCCCCCGCGGGCTCCAGGAAGTCCACGTTGGGCAGCCCCTCGGCGCGGGCGCGCAGGGCGTCGCGCTGGTTTCCGTCGCCCATCAGGACGACCCGGAGGTCGGGGGCGAGGCGGGCGGTGTCCACCAGGACCTCCAGGCCCTGCTTGAGGCCCATGTTGCCGGAGTGGAGGAGGACGGGGGTGGCGGGGTCCCAGCCGAGCCGGGCGCGGGTGGCGGCCCGGTCGGCCGTGGGGCCCTGAACATGGGTCCAGTTGGGGACGGTGCGGATGCGGCCGGGGTCGACGCCGAGGGCGGTGACGCGGGGGACGAAGCTCTCGTGGATGACGCCGACCAGGGTCGCGCGGCCCAGCGCGTACCGCTCGGCCGCCGCCGCGAGCGCCGCCGCCCGGTCCCCGCCCCGGATGCCGCTCTGCGCGGCGGCGGCGCCCATCAGGTCCTGGACGACGGGTATGTAGGGCACGCGGTGGCGGCGGGCGATACGGGCGCCGATGACCCCGCCGGCCAGGCTGGGCATCTGCGAGACCACCGCGTCCGGCCGTCCCGGTGGCGGCGCGAGGAGCCCGGTGGCGAGGACGGAGGCCTCGAACGCGGCCCGTCGCAGGGCGCTCTGACGGGACGGCACGTAGTGGCGCCGCCGGTGGACCCCGACGCCGCCGCGCACCTCCACGGTCCGCCAGACGCTCCGGTACGCCTCGTCGAGCTGCCAGGACGGGTAGTGCGGCATCCCGGTGAGCGCCCGCACCCGGGCGCCCGACTGCGCCCAGTGCTCGGCGAGTTGAGTGGCGTACGGGCCGATGCCCGTGACCTCGGGTGCGTAGTTCGTCGATACCACCAGAAGGCGGCGGTCCTCAAACGGCCTGTGCCGTTCGCCATCGGACATCGGTCGGTCGTCCTTCCCCCCACAACAGCCGCCGCCCCTGCGCGGGAGCGGCTCCTGTCGAGCTTATCCGTTCACGGCCTGCACAAGTGTTCTTCACAGTAAGGTCGTTGGCACATCACCGGATCATGTCGACCGTGGGGGGAGAGATACGGATGGTGCAGCACAGGGTGGGGTACGCACCAGGGGTGTACGACCTGTTCCACGTGGGTCACCTCAACATCCTGCGGCACGCCCGCAGTCAGTGCGACTACCTGGTCGCCGGGGTCGTCTCGGACGAGATGGCCGCCCTCGCCAAGGGGCACACACCCGTGATCCCGTTGCGCGAGCGGCTGGAGATCGTCCGCAGTGTGCGGTTCGTCGACGCCGCGTTCGTGGAGACCGTGCCGGACAAGGTCGAGACCTGGCAGCAGGTCCGGTTCGACGTGATCTTCAAGGGCGACGACTGGCGGGGCACGGAGAAGGGGAGGAAGCTGGAGCGCGACTTCGCCGAGGTCGGCGTGGAGGTCGTCTACTTCCCGTACACCGTGCACACGTCCAGCACCCAGCTGCGCCGGGCGCTGGACGTGCTCGTCAGCCGGGACGGAGCGCTCTCAGCTCCCTGAACCACTTGGCGAGGAAGGCCGCCAGGAAGAGCGTGTGGACCACCGCGAGCGCGGCGTACCCGGCCAGGAAGGCGCCGGGTGCGCCGAGCAGCAGGAAGACCAGGCAGAACACCCCGTAGTCGGCGGGGAGCAGGGCGACGGCCCGCACCCGGGAGACCGGGGCGGCGGGAGCCGTCGCCGCCTGCCCGGCGGCCGCCGCCTTGCCGAGGTGTTCGCGCAGCAGCCCCGCGCAGAAGGTCACCACGGCGGCCAGCTGGAAGCCCAGCGGCAGCAGCAGCCAGCCGTCCGACGGCAGTTCGCCGAAGCGGTAGAAGGAGATCAGCACGGCGGCGTGGACGAGCAGCAGCTTGCCGCAGTCGACCACATGGTCCAGCCACTCCCCCGCGGGCCCGCCGCGGCCGGTGAGCCGGGCGAGCTGGCCGTCGGCCGAGTCGAAGGCGAAGCCGATGACGAGGCCCGCCCAGACCACCAGGCCCAGCGTCCAGGACGGCTCGACGAGCGCCACCGCCGCGATGGCGGCGTAGGTGAACAGGCCGCTGATCAGGGTGACCTGATTGGGCGTCAGCCCGGCCCGATAGGCTCCCGCGGCGAGCACCCGCCCGGCCGGGCGGTTCACGTACCGCGAGTAGAGCGAGACGCCCTTGGCGCTCTTCTGTGCACCGCGCAGTTCGCGCAGCACTGTGCCCGTGCTTCCCATACGCCCCCCAGCGTCCGGCATTGCCCGCATCATGGCATGCGGACACCGGGGGCGTGGGGTGATCGCCGGAGCCGGAACAGTTCCGTGATCATCCGAGGAGGCGGGCTACTTCTTGTTGCCGTCGGTGAGCTGCTCGTCGAGTTCGTCGAAGAGCAGCTCGTCGTGGTCGACCTGCCCGGTGCGGTAGGCGGAACGGGCGACCAGGTGGGAGGCGACCGGGCTGGTGAGCATCTGGAAGAAGCCGATGAGCGCGAGGGTGGCCAGGTCCATGCCGGTGCGCAGCCGCAGGGCCACCCCCGCCAGCACCAGGATCATGCCGAGCGTCTGGGGCTTGGTCGCGGCGTGGCTGCGGGAGAGGACGTCGGGGAGCCGGAGCATGCCGATCACCCCGAGGAGGCAGATCGCCGCACCGAGGAGGACGAGCACGGCACCGGCCGTGTCGAGGAACTGGAGCCAGGCGTTCACTGCGCATCCTTCTTGGTCTCGCCGGCCGCGGGAGCCGGGGCCGTGACGGCGGGCCTGTCCCGTACGGCGATGAAGCGGGCGATGCCCACGGAGCCGGTGAAGCCGAGGAAGGCCAGCACCAGCATGACCGGGAAGTAGAACCCGTCGCGCGCGAAGGCCGACTTGGCACCGAGACCGGCGATGATCAGGGCGGCGATCACGTCCAGCGAGATCGCCCGGTCCAGCATGGAGGGACCGCGCCAGATCCGGACCAGCAGCAGGAGGCCCGCCACCAGCACCAGGACGACGGCGGCCGTGAGCAGAATGCGGTCGATCTGTTCGAAAACGCTCATGGTGCGAGCCTCCCGGCGTCGAGCTGCGGGGGTGGGGGCGGTTCGGCGACGCGCGCGATCTCGTCGGGGGTACCGAAGGCGCGCACCGTCAGCTCCTCCAGCCGCCAGACCTGGTGCCGGGCCGCCTCCAGCTGCTCGGGCCGGTCGGCGTCCAGGACGTGCAGGAAGACGGTGGCGGTGGCCCGGCGCACCTCGATGACGGAGCCGCCCGGCACGTTGGAGACGGCCACGGCGACGGCGGCGAGCATCAGATCGCTGCGGCAGCGCAGGGGTACGCCGATCACGGCAGCCTGGTGGGGCAGGCCGGTGAAGATCTGCCGGGTGACCTTCACCCCCGAGGTGTACATGTCGTAGATCAGGTACCCCGCGAGCCGGATGATGCCCCAGGGGTGGAGCCGCAGGCCGAGGTCGACCGGGGGCAGCGGGAAGGCCAGGCAGACGACGGTCGCGACGACGGCGCCCGTGATGATGTTGGCCAGGTTGAAGGTGGACCAGAGCAGCACCCAGATGAGGGTGAGCCAGGCGATCAGCGGCAGGTCCAGCACCCGGCCGCGACGACCGATCTTGCAGCTCATCGGCGGCAGGTCGGCGTTGCGGTACGAGAACCGCAGGAAACGGCTCACCGGCCCAGCACCTCCTCGATGTAGGGCGTGCGTTCGAGCAGTTCGACGGCCGAGCGGTCGGTGAAGGCCGTGAGCGGCCCGGCCAGGACCGTGAAGGACAGGGCCAGCGCGATGGTCGCGGCGGTGGCCGCCGTCATCGGCCAGGGCAGCCGGCTGGTGGTGGTGACGGACTTCTCGCGCAGCTTCGCCGCGACGGGCCCGCCGGACGGGACCGGGGCCACGCCCTCGTCACCGGTGCCGGGGAGGCCGTCGGGGCCCTCGTCGGCGTCGTCGTCGCTGTCGTCCCCGGACTCCAGGACCGTGCCGGTCTCGGCCTGGCCGGGCGGGGCGGCCCGCCAGAAGGCCAGGTTCCAGACCTTGGCGACGACGTACAGCGTCAGCAGGCTGGTGACCACCGAGCCGGCGACCAGGATCCAGGCCCAGGTGGAGCCGTCCGCGACGCCCGCGCGCATCAGTCCGAGCTTGCCGATGAATCCGGAGAGCGGGGGGATGCCCGCGAGGTTCATGGCGGGGACGAAGAAGAGGAGCGCGAGCACCGGCGCGGCCTTGGCCAGCCCGCCGAGCCGGGTCAGCTCCGTGGTGCCGCCCCGGCGTTCGATCAGCCCCGCGACCAGGAACAGGGTGGTCTGGACGGTGATGTGGTGGACGACGTAGACGATGGCTCCGCCGTACGCCTCCCGGGTGGCGAGGCCGATCCCGAAGACCATGAAGCCGATGTGGCTGATCAGGGTGAAGGAGAGCAGCCTCTTGAGGTCGGTCTGGGCGACCGCGCCGAGGATGCCGATGACCATCGAGGCGAGCGCCACGGCCATCAGGAGGTCACCGATCCGGTTGCCCGGGAAGAGCAGCGTCTCGGTGCGGAGCATGCAGTAGACGCCGACCTTGGTGAGCAGTCCGGCGAAGACGGCGGTGACGGGCGCCGGTGCCGTCGGGTAGGAGTCGGGCAGCCAGGCGGCGAGCGGGAAGACCGCCGCCTTGATCGCGAACACGGTGATCAGCATCGCCTGGATCAGCGTCTGCACCCCGACGGACAGGTCGGGCAGCCCCTCGGCGAGCTGGGCGAAGTTCACGGTGCCCAGGGCCGCGTAGGTCATCGCGATGGCGATGAGGAAGAGCATCGACGAGAGCAGCGAGATGATCACGTACGTGGAACCGGCCCGCATACGGGGTCCGGTGCCGCCGAGGGTGAGCAGCACGAAGCTGGCCACCAGCATGATCTCGAAGCTGACGAAGAGGTTGACGAGGTCGCCCGCGAGGAAGGTGCAGGAGACCCCGGCGACCAGGATCAGATAGGCCGGGTGGAAGACGGCGAGCGGGGTCTCCCGGTCCCGGTCGGTCATGCCCTGGCCGAGGGAGTAGATCAGCACGCAGAGCGTGACGGCCGAGGAGACCGTGAGCATCAGCCCGGAGAGCCGGTCGGCGACCAGGGTGATGCCGAGCGGCGGGGCGAAGTCCCCGAGGTGGACCGAGAGCGGGCCCTGCCGGTCGGCGGCGATCATCAGGGTGATCGACAGGCCGAGGACCGCCGTGAGCACGGCGACGCTGATGAAGCGCTGGAAGCGCTGCATCCGGGTGCCGAAGGTGAGGCTGAGTCCGGTGGCGCAGAGCGGCAGGAGCACCGGCAGCGGGACGAGCGCGTTCATCCGGCGGCTCCTCTTTCGTCTCGGGGGTAGCGGTCGTCGGCCTTGGCGTCGCCGTCGCGTTCGTAGTCCTCGGGGTCGGCGCCGATGACGTCGTTCCAGAGGTCGCCCGACGCGTCGCGGCCGCGGGCCTGGCGGGCGCGGTCGGCGCGGAGCCGGTCGCGGAGTCTGCGGCGCTCCTCCCGGTAGCGCTCGCGCTCGTCCGCGGTGGGTTCGGCGCCCGAGCGGAACTCCTCGCGGAGCTGCGCGCGCTCGCCGAGCACTTCGGCGCGGAGCACGATGCGGCGGTCCTCCAGGTCGTCGTGCACCTCGTCGGTGCCGGTGATCTGGTGGCTGCGGTAGGCCATGGCGAGCAGGAACGCGGTGGTGCCGAGGGTGATCACGATCGCGGTGAGCGCGATGGCCTGCGGCAGCGGGTCGGTGACCAGGTCCAGGTCGACGCCGTAGAGCAGGGGGGCCGCTCCGGCCCGGCCCGTCGCGGCGAGGATCAGCAGGTTGACCCCGTTGCTCAGGATCACGGCGCCGAGCAGGATGCGGGTCAGCGGCCGGGTGAGCATCAGGATGCCGCCCACCGCGCAGAGCACCACGGCGGTGGCGAGGAGTGAGGCGCTGACGGTCATCGGGCGTCCCCTCCGGCCGCGGGGGCGGCGGGGGCGTTGAGGGCGCCCGCCGCCCGTTCGATCTGCCGGTCGATCTTGGCGCCGAGGGCCCGGACGATGTCCAGGACGACGCCGAGGACCAGCAGGTAGACGCCGAAGTCGAAGAGGAGCGGCGTACTCATGTGGAACTCTCCGAAGATCGGCAGATGGCCGTGGTAGGTGAAGGCGTGCAGCACGGTGCCGTCCACGAGGCCGAGCAGCCCCACCCCGGTCGAGATGAAGAGGCCGAGGCCGGTGAAGAACCCGGGTTGCAGGGGTGCGGCCTGGGCCAGTTCGAAGCGGCCGCCCGCGAGGTAGCGGGTGATGAAGGCCACCCCGGCGACCAGTCCGGCGACGAAACCGCCGCCCGGCATGTTCTCGGCGCAGAACAGCAGGTAGACCGAGAGGATCAGGATCGGGTGGAAGATCAGCCGGGCCAGGACCTCGAAGACGATGGACCGGTGCTCGGGGGCGAGGGTGGAGCCGGCCGCCAGCCAGCTGCGCTCGGGGGCCACGTCGTCGCCCTGCGGCAGCCGGATGGTGTGCTGGGCGGCGAGCGACCAGGCGGTGCGCCCCTTCAGCTCCTCCGGCGGCGTCGGGCCGTCGCTGCGGCGGTGCAGGTAGATGAGGCTGGTGACGCCGATCGCGGCGGCGGCCAGCACGGCGGACTCGCCCATGGTGTCCCAGGCGCGCAGGTCCACCAGGATCGTGGCGACCACGTCCTTGTACCCGTGGTCCGCGACCTCCTTGACCATGGCGGCACCGGCGGGGTCCGCGACCCGGGCGGCGGCGGCCACCCAGACGGCGACACCGACGGTGGCGGCCGCGACCAGGGCCACCGGGATGCGGACCGCGCGCCGCCAGGGCGAGACGGTCTCCTCGAAGTGGACCGGCATCCGGCGCAGCACCAGGACGAAGACGATCATCGCCACGGTCTCGACGCAGAACTGGGTGAGCGCCAGGTCCGGCGCGCCCTGGACGACGAAGAGCAGGGCGGTCCCGTAACCGATCAGGCCGCTGAGGACGACCGCCTTCATGCGGCGCCGTACGGTCAGGCAGAGCAGGGCCGCGATGCAGGTGAGCACGGCCACGCCGCCCTGGAGCCAGTTGTCCCAGAGCCGGGGGGCGGGGGCGTCCTGCCACGGGGTGTCGGTGACGAGCACGGCGAGCTGGCCGCCGACCATCACCAGCAGCGTGGTCGCCAGGTAGACCGAGAGGGAACCACGCTGGACGAAGCCGGTGACCTGGAGGGCGAGCCGTTCCTGACCGAGCAGCAGATGGCCGAAGACGCTGTCGGCGGTGGGCCAGGCGACGCGGCGGGAGAGCTTGGTGACGGTGTTCCGGGCGAGGAAGAGGCCCGTACCGGCGGCCCAGGCGACGGCGGACAGGAGCAGCGCGAGGCCGAACCCGTGCCAGAGCGCCAGGTGGTAGGGGTCCTCGGCGGGCGGATAGGTGTCGGCGTACGCGGAGAGCAGCCGGTCCGTCAGGCCGACGGCGGGGCCGAGGACCAGGCCGAGGACGGCGAGCAGGGCGGGCGGGGCGAGGAAGGCCCAGCCCACGCGGTGCACGGGGGTGTCGGGGACGCCGGGCTTGCGGGCGAAGGCGCCCCAGACGAAGCGCAGGGTGTACGCGGTGGTCAGCGCCGAGCCCACGACGACGACGGCCAGCGCCCACCGGTCGGCGGTGGAGCCGTGCAGCAGCGCCTCGAACGCGGCTTCCTTGGCGGCGAAGCCGAGGAGTGGCGGCAGGGCGGCCATGGAGGCGGCGGCGAGGACGGCGACCCCGGCGACGTACGGCAGGGAGCGGCCGACGCCGGAGAGTCTGCGCAGGTCGCGGGTGCCGGTGGCGTGGTCGACGATGCCGGTGACGAGGAAGAGCGGCGCCTTGAAGAGGGCGTGGCCGAGGATCATCGCGACGGCGGCGAGCGCGGCGTTCCGGTTGCCGGTGCCGGCGAGCAGGGTGAGGAAGCCGAGCTGGCTGACGGTGCCGTAGGCCAGGACCAGCTTGAGGTCGTTGAGGCGCAGGGCACGCCAGCCGCCGAGCAGCATGGTGGCGCCGCCGAGCACCAGGACGACCGGCTTCCAGACGGGTACGTCGGCGAAGGCCGGGGAGAGCCGGGCGACCAGGTAGACACCGGCCTTCACCATCGCGGCGGCGTGCAGATAGGCGCTGACCGGGGTGGGGGCGGCCATGGCGTTCGGCAGCCACATGGAGAACGGCCAGATCGCGGACTTCGACAGGGCGCCGCTCAGGATCAGGACGAGGGCGACGGAGAGGGCGAGGGTCGTCTCCGGCGGGTCGGCCACGATCGCGGAGATCTGGTATGTCCCGGCGGCGTGACCGACGATCAGGAAGCCCACCAGCATGGCGAGGCCGCCGAGCGTGGTGACCGTCAGGGCCTGGAGGGCGGAGCGGCGGCTGTGCCGGTGCTCGCTGCCGTGGCCGATCAGCAGATAGGAGAAGACCGTGGTCAGCTCCCAGAACACGTAGAGCGTGATCAGGTCGTCGGCGAGGACCAGGGCGAGCATCGCGCCCGCGAAGGCCAGCAGATTCCCGGCGAACCGCGCCAATTGGGGCGTGTCGTCGCGGAAGTAGGAGGCGCAGTAGACCAGGACGAGCGCGCCGACCCCGGTGGCCAGCAGGACCATCAGCTCGGAGAGCGCGTCCAGGCGGAGGTCGAGCCCGACCTGGTAGTCCGGGATCCACTGCCAGGACCAGGTGACCGCGTCACCGGAGGCGGTGGTGTTCCACTGGGTCAGCGCCCAGCCCGCGGCGGCCGCCGGGGGCAGGGCGAGCACGACGAAGGCACGCCGGCCGAACCGGTGCACCAGGGGGCCCGCGCAGGCCGCCAGTGCGAAGTGGAAGAGGATGAGCGCGATCACAGGGCGGCGTCCGGGTCAGGCGGCGAAACGGCCGAGATGGGGACAACCAGGATAGGAGGCACCGAATACAGATATATCGCCCCAGCGGATTCACCGGACCGGCACGCCGCGCGCGCTCCGGCCCGCCTGGGCCGGGGACGGTTGCGAGGTGCCGTCAGCCTGGGGCGCAGGGGCCGCTGTGATTGCCGTTGGAGGTGTTCCATGTGGTGCCGCACCCCGAGAGCCTAACGTGACCTTCTTGACGGTTTCTTTACGGGGTCGTTGTTTCGGCATTTCCACCCGGAGTCCGGACCGTGACCCGGCCCCGGCGTCGGGACCTGGAGTCGGGACCTGGAGTCCGGACCGCCGCCCGGCCCCGGCGGACACGGCGGGGCCGGGCGGCGACCGCCTCAGGGCAGTACGGCGATCCCGTCGATCTCGACCATCGCCTGTTCGTCCCAGAGCCGGGCCACCCCGATGACCGCCATCGCCGGGTAGTCCCGCCCCGCGAGCCTGCGCCAGATCCGGCCCAGTTCGGGGGCGTGGGCGCGGTAGTCGGCGACGTCGGTGGCGTACACGGTGACGCGGGCCAGGTCGGCGGGGGCGCCGCCCGCGGCCTGGAGGGCGGTGAGCAGATTGGTGAGCGCGGTGGCGAACTGGTCGGGCAGGGTGGCGCCGACGACCTTGCCGTCCGCGTCGAGGGCGGTCTGCCCGGCCAGGAAGACCAGATGGCCCCCGGTGGCGACGACGGCGTGCGAGAAGCCGGTGGGCGGGGAGAGTTCGGCCGGGTTGATCCGGTGGGACGGGCTCATGCGGTCGGCTCCTCGGGCTCCTGGGTACGGGGGTCGGCCGCGGACTCCTGGACGGGGGCCCGCCGGGCCTCCGCCGTGTACAGCTCCTTGGCGATGATGGCGCGCTGCACCTCGCTGGCCCCCTCGTAGATCCGGGGCGCGCGGACCTCGCGGTAGAGGTGTTCGAGCAGATGGCCGCGGCGCAGGGCCCGGGCGCCGTGCAGCTGGACGGCGGTGTCGACGACGTACTGCGCGGTCTCGGTGGCGTACAGCTTGGCCATCGCGGCGCGGCGCGGCACCCCGCTCTCCCCCGCGTCGTACGCCGCCGCCGCCGCGAACACCAGGAGGCGGGCGGCCTCGGTGCGGGTGGCCATCTCGGCCACCTGGTGGGAGACGGCCTGGAGGTCGCCGAGAGGGCCGCCGAACGCGGTGCGGCGGGCCGTGTGGGCGACGGTGGCGTCCAGGGCGGCACGGGCCATCCCCACGGCGAAGGCGCCGACGCTGGGGCGGAAGAGGTTGAGGGTGTCCATGGCGACCCGGAAGCCCCGGTCGGGCTCACCGAGGACGTCGTCGGCGGTGACCGGTACGCCGTCGAACTCCAGGGTGCCGATGGGGTGCGGGGAGAGCATGTCGAGGGGCTGGCCGGTGAGTCCGGGGCGGTCGGCGGGGACCAGGAAGGCGGTGATGCCGCGCGATCCGGCGCCCGGGGTGGTGCGGGCGAAGACGGTGGCGAAGTCGGCCTCGGGGGCGTTGGAGATCCAGCACTTCTCGCCGGTGAGCCGCCAGCCGCCGGGGGTGGGCTCGGCGGCCAGGGAGAGCGCCCCGGCGTCCGAGCCCGCGCCCGGCTCGCTCAGGGCGAAGGCGGCGACGGCCCGGCCCGCCCGGACGTCCGGGAGCCAGCGCTCGCGCTGGGCGGGGGTGCCGGCCCGGAGGACCGGTGTGGTGCCGAGCCCCTGGAGGGCCAGCGCGGTCTCGGCCTCGGTGCACCCCCGGGCCAGCGACTCCCGCAGCAGGCACAGCTCCAGCGCGCCGGAACCGAACATCCGGTCCAGCAGGCCCAGCTCGCCGAGGGCGGCCAGCAGCGGGCGGTTGACTCGTCCGGGCTCCCCCTTCTCCGCCAGCGGACGGAGCCGTTCCTCGGCGAGGGTGCGCAGCTCCTCGCACCAGGCGGTCTGTTCCGGTTCGAGGGAGAATGCCGTCATGGCGGCGCCTCTCTTGTCGCTTCTCTGGTCATTTCGCGTCTGCGTCCTGTCGCGTCCACGTCTTGCCGCGGAACCGTCTTATCGCGGACCGTTGACTACCGTCACCCAAACGATACGCTCCAGAAGCGACAAGGGGGCGATCCTTCATGGAGCCGAATTCCTCGAGCACGCCGGAGAGCACGCCGCACACGCCCGCCGCCGCCGACGCGTCCGTACGCGTCCCCGGCGCGCACACCGACACGTTCACGCGCGACCACCTGCCACCGCCGGACCAGTGGCCACGGCTCCTCCTCGGCCCGCCTGGGCCGCAGTACCCCGATCGGCTCAACTGCGGTCATGAGCTGCTCGACCGCACGGTCGAGGAGCGGGGGCCCGACCGCCCCGCGCTGCACGCGGGCGACGGGAGCGTCTGGAGCTACGGGGAGCTGCGGGAGACCGTGGACCGCGTCGCGCACGTCCTGACCGGCGAACTGGGCGTGGTGCCCGGCAACCGGGTGCTGCTGCGCGGGCCCACCACCCCGTGGCTGGCCGCCTGCTGGCTCGCCGTCATGAAGGCGGGCGCGGTCGCCGTGACCGTCCTGGCGCAGGCCCGGGCGGGCGAACTGGCCACCATCTGCTCCCTCGCCCGGGTGAGTCACGCCCTGTGCGACGCGCGGTCGGCCGCAGATCTGGCCGAGGCGGACGTGAAGGGGATGCGGACCACGTTGTACGGCGGCGAGGACCCCGGGGACCTGACCCGGCTGGCGGCCGCGCACGCGGGCTCCGGCCCGTACCGGGCGGTCGACACGGCCGCCGACGAGGTCGCCCTGATCGCGTTCACCTCGGGGACCACCGGGCAGCCCAAGGGCTGCATGCATCTGCACCGGGATCTGCTGGCCGTCGCGGACACCTTCTCCCGCGAGATCCTGCGGCCCGTCCCCGACGACGTGTTCGCGGGCAGCCCGCCGCTCGGCTTCACCTTCGGCCTCGGCGGGCTGCTGGTCTTCCCGCTGCGGGCCGGGGCCTCGACGCTGCTGCTGGAACAGGCCGGGCCGCGGCAGCTGCTGCCCGCGCTGGAACGCCACCGGGTCTCGGTCCTCTTCACGGCACCGACCGCCTACCGCACGATGCTCGGTGAGCTGGACGGCCACGACCTCTCCGCGCTGCGCCGCTGCGTCTCGGCCGGGGAGAACCTGCCGGCCGCCACCTGGCACGCCTGGCAGGAGGCGACCGGGCTGCGCATCATCAACGGCATCGGCGCCACCGAACTGCTGCACATCTTCATCTCCGCCGCCGACGACGCCATCCGCCCCGGCACCGTGGGCCTCCCCGTCCCCGGCTGGCAGGCCAGGGTGGTCGACGAACAGGGCGAGGAGCTGCCCGACGGCGAACCGGGGCTGCTCGCCGTGCGCGGACCGGTCGGCTGCCGCTATCTCTCCGACCCCCGGCAGACGCAGTACGTCCGGCACGGCTGGAATCTGACGGGCGACACCTTCGTCCGCGAACCGGACGGCTACTTCCGTTACGTGGCCCGCGCCGATGACATGATCATCTCCTCGGGCTACAACATCGCGGGCCCCGAGGTGGAGGACGCCCTGCTGCGCCATCCGGAGGTCGCGGAGGCGGCGGTGGTCGGCCGGTCGGACGAACTCCGCGGGGAGATCGTGGTGGCGCACGTGGTGCTGGCGGAGGGCTCGGAGCAGACCGCGGACTCGCTGCGCGCCCATATGAAGGCCAGTCTGGCCCCGCACAAATGCCCGCGCGCCTTCGTCTTCGAACAGTCGCTCCCCCGCACCGCGACCGGCAAACTCCAGCGCTTCCTGCTCCGGGAGGACTCCCCCTAGGGCCTGTCGTCAAACTGTCGCCTGCCGTGCGACGCCCGGCACGCACGCTCGCGGCGTTGCCGAGATGCCCTGGTAGCTCCGCTACAAGACCATCCCGGCGCCTTGCGATCGCACGCACCGGACGCCGCACGGCCGCCCTTCGGGCGACGACGGCAGTTTGACGACAGGCCCTAGAGTGATCACGTGGCCGAGCTGCGCACCCCCCGTTCCCTGATCGTCACGCTCTACGGCGCCTACGGTCGGCCGGCCGACCACGCCCCGTTCCCGGTGTCGGAGCTGATCCGCCTGCTCCACGCCGTGGGCGTCGACGCCCCTTCCGTACGCTCCTGCGTCTCGCGGCTGAAGCGGCGCGGGCTGCTGGTCGCGGCGCGGGCGGCGGACGGCTCGGCGGGGTACGCCCTGTCGCCGGACGCCCGTCAGCTGCTCGACGACGGGGACGGGCGGATCTACGACCGTCCGGCGCACCGGCTGGCCGACGGGTGGGTGCTGGCGGTCTTCTCGGTGCCCGAGGCCGAGCGGAGCAAGCGCCATCTGCTGCGCTCCCGGCTGGCCCGGCTCGGCTTCGGCACGGCGGCCCCGGGGGTGTGGATCGCCCCGGCCGGGCTCTACGAGGAGACCCGGCACACCCTGGAACGGCTGGAGCTGGCCCCGTACGTGGATCTGTTCCGCGGCGACCATCTGGGGTTCGCCGCGACCCGGGAGTCGGTGGCCCGCTGGTGGGACCTGGACGCGGTGGCCCGGCTCCACCGGGACTTCCTGGAGTTGCACGAGCCGGTACTGAGGGAGTGGGAGGCGGCCCCCGCCACCGAGGAGGGCCCGCGCCCGCAGGACGCCTACCGGGACTACCTGCTGGCCCTGGACTCCTGGCGCCAGCTCCCCTACGCCGACCCGGGGCTGCCGGAGGAACTGCTGCCGGAGGGGTGGCCGGGCGGGCGGGCGGCGGAGGTCTTCGGCAAGCTGCACGAGCGGCTGCGGGACGCCGGGGAGCGGTTCGTCCGGTCGTGAGCGCACCGCCGGTGCGGTGCCCGGCCTGGGGCGCGGGACGGACGGGGCGGTCGCCATGGTGTGACGGGCCCGGGGTCCCTGGCGGGCGCACCCGGGCGCGTCACCCCAGCCTGAGCCGGGGCTTCGGGGCGTCCGTGCGGCCGGTCGGCGGGGTGCGGCTGCCCGCGCCGTACGGGAGGGGCCAGCGGGCGCCCGGGCCGGTGTAGCCCTGTTCGGCCGCCGCGTGGAGGGTCCAGTGGGGGTCGTAGAGGTGCGGGCGGGCCAGGGCGCAGAGGTCGGCGCGGCCCGCGAGGAGCAGGGAGTTGACGTCGTCCCAGGAGGAGATGGCGCCGACGGCGATGACGGGGACGCCGACGGTGTTGCGGATCCGGTCGGCGTACGGGGTCTGGTACGAGCGGCCGTACTCGGGGCGCTCCTCGGGCACCACCTGGCCGGTGGAGACGTCGATGGCGTCGGCCCCGTGGGCGGCGAAGGCGCGGGCGGTCTCCACTGCGTCGGCCGCGTCCGTGCCGCCCTCGGCCCAGTCCGTGGCGGAGATGCGGACGGTCATCGGCCGCTCGGCGGGCCAGACCTCGCGGACCGCGTCGAAGACTTCGAGGGGGAAGCGGAGCCGGTTGGCCGGCGAGCCGCCGTAGCCGTCGGTGCGGTGGTTGGTGAGCGGGGAGAGGAAGCCGGAGAGCAGGTAGCCGTGTGCGCAGTGGAGTTCGAGGAGGTCGAACCCGGCGGTGGCCGCTCGGCGGGCCGCCTGGACGAACTGGTCACGGATGGCCGCCAGTTCAGCCTGGTCCAGCTCGCGCGGGACCTGGTTGACGCCCGGCCGGTAAGGGAGCGGGGAGGCGGCCGACACGGGCCAGTTGCCGGTCTCCAGGGGCTGGTCGATGCCCTCCCACATGAGCCTGGTGGAGCCCTTGCGGCCGGAGTGGCCGAGCTGGACGCCGATGGCCGCGCCGGGGGCGGAGGTGTGGACGAAGTCGGTGATCCGCCGCCAGGCGGTGGCCTGTTCGTCGGTCCACAGGCCGGTGCAGCCGGGGGTGATGCGGCCCTCGGGGCTGACGCAGACCATCTCGGTCATGGTGAGCCCGGCGCCGCCGAGGGCGCGGGCGCCGAGGTGGACCAGATGGAAGTCCGCGGGGAGCCCGTCGGTGGCCGAGTACATGTCCATGGGCGAGACGACGACCCGGTTGCGCAGCTCCAGACCGCGCAGCCGGAAGGGGGTGAACATCGGCGGGGTGCCGGGCGGGCAGCCGAACTCCTCCTCCACGGCGGCGGTGAACGAGGCGTCGCGCAGCCGCAGGTTGTCGTGGGTGACCCGGCGGCTGCGGGTGAGGAGGTTGAACGCGAAGCGCCGGGGCGACTGGTCGACGTAGGTGGCCAGCTCCTCGAACCAGCGCAGACTGGCCGCCGCCGCCCGCTGGGTGGAGGCGACGACCGGGCGGCGCTCGGCCTCGTACGCCGTCAACGCGGTCGTCAGGTCCGGCTGTTCCTCGATGCAGGCGGCGAGCGCGAGGGCGTCCTCGACGGCGAGTTTGGTGCCGGAGCCGATGGAGAAGTGCGCGGTGTGGGCGGCGTCTCCGATGAGGACCGTGTTCCCGTGCGACCAGCGGGAGTTGGTGACCGTACGGAAGGCGATCCAGCTGGACCTGTTGGAGCGCAGGGGCCGGCCGTCCAGGGCCTCGGTGAAGAACTTGGCGCAGCGGGCGGTGGATTCGGCCGGGTCGCGGCTGTCGAGTCCGGCGGCCCGCCAGACCTCCTCGCGCATCTCGACGATGACGGTGGAGGCGTCGTCGGCGTAGGGATAGCCGTGCAACTGCATGACGCCGTAGGGGGTTTCGGCGATCTCGAAGCGGAAGGCGTCGAGGGCGAAGTCGGCGGCGAGCCAGATGTAGCGGTTGCGGTGCTCGGTGAGGGAGGGGCCGAAGACATCGGCGTGGGCCCGGCGGGTCACGCTGTTGACCCCGTCGGCGGCGATCACCAGGTCGTGGCCGGCGGCCAGCTCGGCGGCGGGCGGGGCCTCGGCGCGGAAGCGGAGGTCGACGCCGAGGGCGGTGCAGCGCTCGTGCAGGATCTCCAGCAGCCGGCGGCGGCCCAGGGCGGCGAAGCCGTGGCCGCCGGAGGTGTGGGTCCGGGAGCGGTGGACGATGTCGATGGTGTCCCAGCGGACGAACTCACGGCTGAGGGCGCGGTAGACCTCCGGGTCGGCGTGCTCGATGCCGCCGAGGGTCTCGTCGGAGAGGACGACGCCGAAGCCGAAGGTGTCGTCGGGGGCGTTGCGCTCGTACACCGTGACCGTGCGGGCCGGGTCGAGCCGCTTGAGGAGGGCGGCGGCGTAGAGCCCGCCGGGTCCGCCGCCGATGACCGCGATGCGCCGCACGGACGATCCGCTGCCCGCCACGGCTACCTCCCCCGCCATTTCGGGGGCCGCTTCTCGGTGAAGGCGGCGTGGAACTCCGCGTAGTCCTCGCCGTGCATGAGGAGCGCCTGGGTGTTGGCGTCCAGCTCGACGGAGGCGGCGAGCGGCATGTCCAGCTCGGCGGTGAGCAGCGCCTTGGTCTGGGCGAGGGCGAGCGCGGGGCCGTCCGCGAGGCGGCGGGCCAGCTCGGCGGCGCGGGCGTCGGCCCGCCCCTCCTCGGTCAGCTCGCTGATGAGCCCGATCCGCTCGGCCTCGGGGGCCCGGACGGCGTCCCCGAGCATCAGCAGCCGGGTGGCGTGGCCGAGGCCGACGACCCGGGGCAGCAGATAGGCCGCGCCCATGTCGCCGCCGGAGAGGCCGACCCGGGTGAAGAGGAAGGCGAAGCGGGCGGTGGGGTCGGCGACCCTGAAGTCGGCGGCGAGGGCCAGCACGGCTCCGGCCCCGGCGGCGGCCCCGTGGAGGGCCGCGACGACGGGGAAGGGGCATTCGCGCAGGGCCCGTACGACCTGGCCGGTCATCCGGTTGAACTCCAGGATCGCGGCGGTGTCCATGGCGAGGGTGGCGCCGATGATCTCGTCCACGTCGCCGCCGGAGCAGAAGCCGCGCCCCTCACCGGCGAGGACGAGGGCACGGGCGGAGCGTTCCCGGGTCAGCTCGGCGAGGAGGTCGCGGAGATCGGCGTAGGCACCGAAGGTGAGGGCGTTGAGCTTCTCGGGCCGGTCCAGTGTGACGGTCACCACACCGTCGTCCCGGATGACCCGGATGTGGCGCCACTCCTCCACGCGCGGGGCGGAGCTGGGATACGAACTCATGAAGGGGTTCCCTTCAGCATTCGGGCGGGTTGCCGACCGGGCGCGGGGCGCGTTCCACCACCGAAGTTATCACTCGTACGTGACTGTCGTCACGAGGTCGCAATAGACAAGCCGTGAGACCGTTGTGGCGAAAGTCCTGTTTGCACCGGCCGACCGGCTCTATGGCCGGGGCGGTGCGGTTCGTAAGGTTGACCCCAGGAAGTCCCCAGGAAGTCTCGATACGCGATGCCGATGAGTCGAGAAACCCCGACACCAGGCCGTCGGAGCCCGACGCCGAGCCGGGAGACCCCGATGACCGGTCGAGTGACCCCGATGACGAGTCGAGTGACCCCGATGAGTCGAGAAGTCCCGCTACAAGGAAGACCAGCTCCCGAACGGAACCCCGCCGTGCCGCCCGATCCCCCCGCTCCCGCCTCCTGGCGCATCGCCCTGCCGCACTCCACGGCAGCCGTGCCGATCGCCCGCGCCCTGGTGCGTACCGCCCTGTCGGACATCGACGCCCCGGCGGACAGCGACACCGCCGAGCTGCTGACGGCCGAGCTGGTGGCCAACGCGGTCGAGCACACGGTGAGCAGCGAGCCGATCGAGCTGGTCGTGGAGCTGCTGCCGACCGGCTGCCAGGTCGAGGTGCACGACCACGACCCGGCGCCGCCCGGCGACCTCTCCCGGCCCCGGCCGGGGTTCGAGGTGGACCCCTGGCAGGAGCACGGGCGCGGTCTGCTGCTGATCCGGACCCTCAGCTCCGCCTGCGGTCACCGCACCACGGAGCACGGCAAGGCCGTCTGGTTCACGCTTCCGGCGATACCGTCCCAGCCGGGGCCGTCGCCGGAGAGCTGACCAGCCGGGACCGCTTGCGCCCGTAGCAGGTGTAGAGCAGCGATCCGGCGGCGAGGAAGACCGCGAACTGGAGCCAGGTCGTCCAGCCGGTCCCGTACATCAGGTACAGGCAGAACGCGACGCCGAGCACCGGGCTCACCGGGTACAGCGGCACCCGGAAGGTCCGCTCCAGCTCCGGGTTGCGGCGGCGCAGCACCACGACGGCCACGTTGACCGCGACCATGGTCGCGAGGGTGCCGATGGTCGTCAGGTTGACGACGACGTCCAGCGAGGCGAAGGCGGCCGGTACGGCGAAGACGCAGGCCACGATCCAGGTGTTGGCGACCGGGGTGTGGGTCCGGGGCGACACCCGCTCGAAGACCCGCGGAATCAGCCCGTCGCGGGACATCGACATCAGGATGCGGGTCTGCCCGTACATCACGGCGAGCACCACCGAGGCGATGGCGACGACCGCGCCGAAGGCGATGATGCCCCCGCCCACGGCGGAGTCGGTGACCTGGTTGACGACCAGCGAGAGGGCCGCGGGCCTGTCCGAGACGGCGTCCGCGCCGAGTGCGCCGATGGCGGAGAGCGCCACCGCGCAGTAGAGCAGCGTGACGACGCCGATGCAGATCAGAATGGCGACGGGGATGTTCCGGCGGGGGTTCTTGACCTCCTCGCCGGCGGTGGTGATGGCGTCGAAGCCGATGTACGAGAAGAACGCCAGCGAGGCACCGGCCGTGATCCCGCCGAGCCCGTGACCGGCGAACGGCACCAGGTTGTCGTCCTGGAACGCGGTGAAGGCGATCGCGCAGAACGCCAGCAGGATGCCGATCTTCAGGACCGCCATGGCGGCGGTCGCGCCCGCGCTCTCCCGGACGCCGCGCACCAGCAGGGCGGCGGCCATGGCGATCACGACGACCGCCGGGAGGTTGATCACCCCGCCGTCGCCGGGACCGGCGGAGACGGCGGCGGGCAGCTGCCAGCCGATCAGGCTGTTCAGCAGCTCGTTGACGTACTGGCTCCACCCCACCGCGACGGCGGAGACCGAGACGCCGTACTCCAGCATCAGGCACCAGCCGACGAGGAACGCCGTGCGCTCGCCGAGGGCCGCGTACGCGAAGGAGTACGAGCTTCCGGAGACCGGGATCGCGCTGCCCAGCTCCGCGAAGGAGAAGGCGGTGAAGATGCAGGTGATCGCGGCCAGGACGAACGAGATGACGACGGCGGGCCCGGCCTCGGAGACGGTGTCCGAGAGGCCGACGAAGATGCCGGTGCCGACGATGGCCCCGACGCCGAAGCAGACGAGCTGGAAGAGGCCCATCGTCCGCTTGAGGCCGTGGCCCTCCAGGTCGCCGCCGGACTCGGCGATGAGCCGGGCGGGGCTCTTGCGGCGCGGACCGGTCGGGGAGGGGCCGGTGCGCTTCGGGGTGCCGGAGTTCGGCAGGCCGGGGCTCATACGGGACGTTCTCTTCTCTGGTGGTGCAGTGGGGGGACGGCCCCGTCCGCGCGGAGGCGGCACGGGAAAGGGGTCCGGGCGCCAGAGCCCGAACCCCACCAAGAGGCGACATGGTAGCCACCTCCGCGCATGTTCACCCAATCGGGTGTATGAGCATGCGAATCCCCGCCGTGTACCGGTGTGGCTACGGGCCCGCCAGCGTGGCCACCAGGACGGCCTTGATCGTGTGCATCCGGTTCTCGGCCTGGTCGAAGACGACGGAGTGCGCCGACTCGAAGACCTCGTCGGTGACCTCCAGCTCGGTGAGGCCGTGGGCGGCGTGGACGTCCCGGCCGACCTGGGTGCCGAGGTCGTGGAAGGCGGGCAGGCAGTGCAGGAACTTGACGTCCGGGTTGCCGGTGGCCCGCAGGACGTCCATCGTCACCGCGTACGGGGCGAGGGCGGCGATGCGCTCGTCCCAGACCTCCTTGGGTTCCCCCATCGAGACCCAGACGTCCGTGGCGACGAAGTCGGCGCCCCGGACCCCCTCGGTGACGTCGGTGGTGAGCGTGACCTTCGCCCCGCTGACGGCGGCGAGCTTCTCCGCCTGGGCGACGACGGAGGGGGCCGGCCAGTACATCTCGGGGGCGACGATCCGGATGTCCAGGCCGAGCAGGGCGCCGGTGATCAGGTAGGAGTTGCCCATGTTGAAGCGGGCGTCCCCGAGGTAGGCGAAGGCCAGTCCGGCGACGGGCTTCCCGCTGTGCTCGGTCATGGTCAGCACGTCGGCCAGCATCTGGGTGGGGTGCCAGTCGTCGGTGAGCCCGTTGAAGACCGGGACCCCGCCGTACGCGGCCAGCTCCTCGACCACCTGCTGGCTGTCGCCCCGGTACTCGATGCCGTCGTACATCCGGCCGAGCACCCGGGCGGTGTCCTTCACCGACTCCTTGTGGCCCATCTGGGAGCCGGAGGGGTCCAGGTAGGTGGTGGAGGCGCCCTGGTCGGCGGCGGCGACCTCGAACGCGCAGCGCGTCCGGGTCGAGGTCTTCTCGAAGATCAGCGCGACGTTCTTCCCGCGCAGCCGCTGCACCTCGGCCCCGGCCTTCTTGGCCGCCTTCAGCTCACCGGCCAGCGCGACCAGGCCGAGGAACTCCTCGGCGGTGAAGTCCAGCTCCTTGAGGAAGGGGCGGCCGGTGAGGTCGATGGCCATGGTGACTGCTCCAGGGGTGGGACGGGGATGTCCGCGGGATCCACGGGTCCGCGGATCCTCCGGGGGGCGGCGGACAGCATTGGAAGTCTATACGATCACCTGCATCAATATACAGCCCTCTCGGTCCGGAAATCGCCGCCCTCTGTCCCGAAAGCGCCGGTGCTACACAGGGTCCCGCACGACCGGACAGCTCATGCAGCGCGGTCCGCCCCTCCCCCGGCCCAGCTCGCTGCCCCGGATCTCGATGACCTCGATGCCCTCCTTGCGCAGATAGGTGTTGGTGGTCGCGTTCCGCTCGTACGCGACGACGACGCCCGGCTCGACCGCCAGCACGTTGCAGCCGTCGTCCCACTGCTCGCGCTCGGCCGCGTGCACGTCCTGGATGGCGGTGAGGACCCGGATGGAGTCGAGGCCGAGGGCGGCGGCGATGGCCCGGTGCATGTGCTCGGGCGGATGGTCGGTGACCTTCAGCTCCCGGGGGCCGCTGCCCGGCTCGATCGTGTACGAGCGGAGCATTCCAAGCCCCGCGTACTGGGTGAAGGTGTCGCCGTCGACCATCGTCATCACCGTGTCCAGGTGCATGAAGGCCCGGGCCTTGGGCATGTCGAGCGCCACGATCGTGCGCGCGGAACCGGCGTCGAAGAGACCGCGCGCCAGCATCTCCACCGCCTGCGGGGTGGTGCGCTCGCTCATCCCGATGAGGACGGCCCCCTGTCCGATGACGAGGACGTCACCGCCCTCGATCGTGGACGGGTAGTCGTCCTGCCCCTCCGACCAGTGGTGGAAGACCCCGGCCTCCGGGCCGGTGAAGAGCGGGTGGTGGCGGTAGATCGCCTCGAAGTGCACGGTCTCGCGCTGCCGGGCGGGCCAGCGCATCGCGTTGATGGAGACCCCGTCGTAGATCCAGGCGGAGGTGTCCCGGGTGAAGAGGTGGTTGGGCAGCGGGCCGAGCAGGAAGTCGTCCAGGTCCATCACATGGAAGCGGACGGAGGTCGGCTCGCTGTGCCGCTCCAGGAACTCCCGCTTGGTCATCCCGCCGACCAGCGCCTCCGCCAGCTCCGCCGAGGGCAGCTCCTCGAAGGCGGCGCGCAGATGCTCGGTGGCGAGCGGCCCGTACTCCTTCTCGTCGAAGACCCGGTCGAGCACGAGCCGCCTCGCGACGGGGATGTCCAGGGACTCCTGGAGGAGGTCGCCGAAGAGGTGCACCTCCACCCCCCGGTCGCGCAGGACGTCGGCGAACCCGTCGTGCTCCTGCCGGGCCCGGCGCACCCAGAGCACGTCGTCGAAGAGGAGCGCGTCCTTGTTGCGGGGGGTCAGCCGCTTCAGTTCCAGATCGGGGCGGTGCAGTATGACGCGGCGCAGCCGCCCGGCTTCGGAGTCGACATGGAATCCCATGACTTCATCCTCACCGGGCGGAGCACCATTCAGACCCGCGAACCGCCCACGGGTTGGCGCGGCTCTCAGAGCCGGGGGTCGACCGGCTCCGATTCCAGGGCCAGGACGGCGAAGACCGCCTCGTGGACCCGCCACAGCGGCTCCCCTTCCGCCAGCCGGTCCAGCGCCTCCAGGCCGAGCGCGTACTCCCGCAGCGCCAGCGAGCGCTTGTGGCCGAGGAAGCGGGAGCGCAGCCGCTCCAGATTCTCCGGGCGGGTGTACTCGGGGCCATAGATGATCCGCAGGTACTCCCGGCCGCGCACCTTGACGCCCGGCTGGACGAGCCGGCCCTTGGCGTCCCGGACCAGGGCGCCGAGCGGCTTGACGACCATGCCCTCGCCGCCGCGCCCGGTCAGCTCCAGCCACCAGTCGGTGCCCGCGCGGACGGACGCCTCGTCGGCCGGGTCCACGACGAGCCGGCGGGTGGTCCGGAGCAGCCCGGTCGGGTCGTGCTCGACCAGGCGGTCCAGCCAGGCCAGCTGCTCGTCATGGGGGACGGCGGCCAGCGAGCGGCCCTGGACGGCGAGGATCTGGAACGGGGCGATCCGGACCCCGTCCAGCCCTTCGGTGGTCCAGCAGTAGCGCCGGTACGCCTCCGTGAACGCGGCCGCGTCCGTCGCCCGGCCCTGCTGCCGTCCGGCCAGCTCCCCGAGGTCGACGCCGCGCGCGGCGGCCGTCTCCAGGGCGGCGAGCGCGGGCGGGAAGACCGCGCCGGAGGCCGCGCCGACCGCCGCGTACTGCGAGCGCAGCAGCCCACCGGCCTTGAGCGACCAGGGCATCAGCTCGGCGTCGAGCAGCACCCAGTCGGTCCCCCACTCCTCCCAGAGCCCGGCGGCGGTGACCGCCGCACGGAGCCGGTCCAGGACGCCTCCGGTCAGGGCCTGGTCGTCGAGGAAGGGGCGGCCGGTGCGGGTGTAGAGGGCGCCGGCCGGGCCGTCCGTGCCGAAGCGGGCGGTGGCGGCGGCCGCGTCCCGGCAGACCAGGGCGACGGCCCGGGAGCCCATGTGCTTCTCCTCGCACACGACCCGCTCGACGCCGTCCGCCGCGTACTGCGCGAACGCCTCGGCCGGGTGCTCCAGGAAGCCGTCCTCGCGGGAGGTAGCGGTGGGCGCCATGGTGGGCGGGAGGTACGGCAGGAGCCGCGGGTCGACGGCGAACCGGCTCATCACTTCGAGCGCGGCGGCCGCGTTCTCCTCGCGCACGGCGATCCGGCCCATGTGCCGGGTCTCCACGACCCTGCGGCCCCGCACGTCCGCGAGGTCCAGCGGCCTGCCCTCCCGGCCTCCGGGCGCCTCGGTCGACAGCGGCCTGGCGGGCTCGTACCAGACCTTCTCGGCCGGTACGTCGACGAGTTCGCGCTCCGGCCAGCGCAGCGCGGTCATCCTCCCGCCGAAGACGACGCCGGTGTCCAGGCAGATGGTGTTGTTGATCCAGGAGGTGGCGGGCACGGGGGTGTGGCCGTAGACCACGGCGGCGCGGCCCCGGTACTCCTCGGCCCACGGGTAGCGCACGGGCAGGCCGAACTCGTCGGTCTCGCCGGTGGTGTCCCCGTACAGCGCGTGCGAGCGGACCCGGCCGGAGGTGCGGCCGTGGTACTTCTCGGGCAGCCCGGCGTGGCAGACCACCAGGTCGCCGCCGTCCAGGACGTAGTGGCTGACCAGACCGTCGATGAACTCCCGGACCCGCTGCCGGAACTCGGGGTGCTCGGCGTCCTCCCGCTCCAGCTGCTCGATGGTCTCCGCCAGGCCGTGGGTCCGCTGGACCTTGCGGCCCGCGAGATAACGGCCCAGCTTGTTCTCGTGGTTGCCGGGGACGCAGAGGGCGGTGCCCGCCGCCACCATGGACATCACGCGGCGCAGCACTCCCGGGCTGTCCGGGCCCCGGTCGACCAGGTCACCGACGAAGACGGCCGTACGCCCCTCGGGGTGGGCGCCGTCCACGTAGCCCAGCTTGCCGAGCAGGGTGTCCAGCTCGGAGCGGCAGCCGTGGATGTCACCGATGATGTCGAAGGGGCCGGTGAGGTGGCGCAGGTCGTTGTAGCGGCGCTCCAGGACCACTTCGGCGCTCTCGGCCTCCTCCTCGGTGCGCAGGATGTGCACCTTGCGGAAGCCCTCGCGCTCCAGGCCGCGCAGGGAGCGGCGCAGCTCACGGCGGTGGCGCTGGACGACATGGCGGGGCATGTCCGCGCGGTCGGGGCGGGCGGCGTTGCGGGCGAGGCAGACCTCCTCGGGGAGGTCGAGGACGACGGCGACGGGCAGCACGTCGTGCTCGCGGGCCAGCCGGACGAGCTGCTTGCGGCTCTCGGACTGGACGCTGGTGGCGTCGACGACGGTGAGCCGCCCGGCGGCCAGGCGCTTGCCCGCGATGTAGTGCAGCACGTCGAAGGCGTCGCCGCTGGCGCTCTGGTCGTTCTCGTCGTCGGCGACCAGGCCCCGGCAGAAGTCCGAGGAGACGATCTCGGTGGGCTTGAAGTGCCTGCGGGCGAAGGTGGACTTGCCCGATCCGCTGGCGCCGACGAGGACGACGAGGGAGAGGTCGGGCACGGGCAGGGTGCGGGGGGCGGCGCCGGCGGCGGTGCTGGTGTCGCTGTCGTGGTTGTTCGTCATGCGGCTTCCGCCTCCTTCTTCTTCTCGGTCGTCCGGTCGTGCGAGGTGTCGGTCAGGGTGAAGACGGCCAGCTGGGTGGGCGGACCGACCTCCGGGTCGTCCGGGCCGACGGGCAGCTGCGCGACGGTGTAGCCGTGGCGCTCGGCCACCTTCCCGGCCCAGGCGCGGAACTCGGCCCTGGTCCACTCGAACCGGTGGTCGCCGTGGCGCGCGTGCCCGGCCGGGAGGGTCTCCCAGCGGACGTTGTACTCGACGTTGGGCGTGGTCACGAGGACCGTGCGCGGGCGGGCCGAGCCGAAGACCGCGTACTCCAGGGCGGGCAGCCGGTCCAGGTCGACGTGCTCGATCACCTCGCTGAGCACGGCGGCGTCGTACCCCTTGAGCCGCTTGTCCGTATAGGTGAGGGAGCCCTGCCGGAGCGTGACCCGGGCCGCCTGGCGCTCCCCCATCCGGTCCAGCTTCAGCCGGCGCGAGGCGATGGTCAGGGCGCGCATGGAGACGTCGACGCCCACGATCTCGGTGAACTCCACGTCCTTGAGGAGCGCCTGCACCAACTGGCCCTGGCCGCAGCCCAGGTCGAGCACCCGGCGGGCACCGGCCGTGCGCAGCTCTTCGAGGATCGCGGTGCGGCGGTGCTCGGCGAGCGGAACCGGCTTCTCCTCGGTGTCGGTGCTCTCGTCCACCGCGTTGTCGACACTCTCCACGTCCAGGTCGTCCGACTCCGCGAGCCGGACCAGCTCCAGGGCCTGGTCGGCCTGGCGGGTCAGCCCCCAGCGGTGGGAGAGGTAGCGCCGGGTGATCAGGGGCCGCTCGGGGTGGTCGGCCAGCCAGCCCTCCCCGGCCCGCAGCAGCTTGTCCACCTCGTCGGGCGCGACCCAGTAGTGCTTGGCGTCGTCGAGCACCGGCAGCAGGACGTAGAGCTGGCGCAGGGCGTCGGCCAGCCGCAACTCCCCCTCCAGCACCAGCCGTACGTAACGCGAGTCGCCCCACGCGGGGAACTGTTCGTCCAGCGGTACGGCCGTGGCGTCGACCAGCTCCCAGCCGAGCGGCACGAACAGCTTGCGCACCAGCTCCGCACCGCCCCGGGCGGGGAGCGCGGGCACCTCGATCCTCAGCGGCAGCGGAGCTTCGGCCCGCTCGGGCAGAGCCCGGCAGACTCCGGCCAGCGCGGACTTGAAGACGGCGGACAGGGCGACCGAGAGCAGCGAGGAGGCCGCGTAGGGGCGGTCGTTGACGTACTGCGCGAGCGCCGCGTCGGGCGCCCCGCCCCGGCCCTTGCCCTTGCCGCGCCGCACCAGCGCCACCGGATCCACCTCCAGCAGGAGTGCGGCCGTGCAGCGCTCGGCGGACGCCTCGGGGTAGAAGACGTGCGCGGTGCCGTGCGAGGTGGAGAACGTCTGCGCCCGGTCGGGATGCTTGTGCAGCAGGAAGCCGAGGTCCGTGGCGGGACGTTCTGGGGTGCCGGTCGTACTGATCGTCAGGAACACCTGTCCGAGTATGGTCCTCACCTCCCGTCCCCCACCAGGCAATTTCGACTCCGCCGGGCCCCACACCACGCCCTCGGCGGCCCCGCCACTCTCTCTCCGCGCGCCGGGCGCCGGGCGCCGGTTCAGGAGCCCGGCGCCCGGCGTCCGGCGTCCGGTCGGCACCGTGCCCGTCAGCCGGCCCGGCCCCCGGCCCCTGCGCCCAGCAGCGCCGCCAGTTCCCCGATCCGGTCCGGGCCCACCCGGCAGCAGCCGCCGACCAGCCGCGCCCCGGCCCCCGTCCAGGCCCGCACCCGCTCCGGGGCGAAGGTGGACCGCCCCGTCCACCCCCGGCCCGCCGCGTCCCAGCCCTCCCCGCTGTTCGGGTAGACCACGACCGGCTTGCCGGTCACCTCCGCCGCCACCCGCACCGCCTCCTCCGCCTCGGCCGGGTCGCAGCAGTTGACCCCGACTGCCACCGCCCGGTCCCGCCCGGCGGCCACCGCGAACGCCTCCTCCAACGGCTGCCCGGCCCGGGTCCGGCCGCCCGCCACGCTGTACGAGAGCCAGTACGGCAGACCGGTCTCCTCAGCCACCCGCACCACCGCCTCGGCCTCGTCGACGTCCGGCACCGTCTCCAGCGCCAGCACGTCCGGCCCCGCCTCCGCGAACGCCGCCATCCGGGGGCGGTGGAACCGCTCCAGCTCCCGGACGGAGAGCCCGTACCGCCCCCGGTACTCGCTGCCGTCCGCGAGCATCGCCCCGTACGGCCCGACCGAGGCGGCGACCCACACCTCCCTCCCGGGACCGGCCCGGCGGGAGGCACCGGCCGCCCGCCGGGCCAGCTCCACGCTGCGGGCGAGCAGCGCCCGGGCCCGCTCCGGCCCGATCCCCCGGTGCGCGAACCCCTCGAACGTGGCCTGGTAGCCGGAGGTGATGAGCACCTGTGCGCCGGCCCGCAGATACGCCAGGTGGGCGGCCTCGATCTGTTCCGGTGCGTCGGCCAGCAGCCGGGCCGACCAGAGCGCGTCGGAGAGGTCGCACCCCTGGGCCTCCAGCTGGTTGGAGAGCCCGCCGTCCAGCAGGACGGGTCCCTCCGCCAGCGCTTCGGCCACCGTACGGCCGGAACTCATGTCGCCTCCTCCTCATCCCTTCCCGGGGCCGGACGCGGTGCCGGTCCGGCCGGGAGCGGTCTCAGTTCAGCTGGGACTGGATCTGCGAGGAGATCAGCTCCAGGTGGTCCAGGTCGGCCAGGTCGAGGACCTGGAGGTAGATCCGGGACGAGCCGATCTCCGCGTACCGGCCGATCTTGTCGACCACCTCGGCGGGCGACCCGGCCAGCCCGTTGGCCTTCAGCTCCTCCACGTCCCGGCCGATGGCCGCCGCCCGCCGGGCCACCTCCGCGTCGTCCTTGCCGGTGCAGACGACCAGGGCGTTGGAGTACACCAGGTCGTCCGGCTCGCGTCCGAACGCCTTGGCCGCCGCCCGGACCCGGCCGAACTGCTTCTCGCTGTCCTCCAGCGAGGCGAAGGGGATGTTGAACTCGTCCGCGTACTGTGCGGCGAGGCGCGGCGTGCGGGTCGCGCCGTGGCCGCCGATCAGGATGGGCACCTTGGGCTGGGCCGGCTTCGGGAGCGCGGGCGAGTCGGTGAGCTGGTAGTAGGTGCCGTCGTAGCTGAAGGTCCTGCCGATCTCCGTCGCCCAGAGACCGGTGACGATCGCCAGCTGCTCCTCCAACCGGCCGAACTTCTCCTTCGGGAACGGGATGCCGTAGGCCTTGTGCTCCTCCTCGAACCAGCCCGCGCCCAGGCCCAGTTCGACCCGGCCGCCGGACATCCGGTCCACCTGTGCCACCTGGATGGCGAGCACGCCGGGCAGTCGGAAGGTGCCCGCCGTCATCAGGGTGCCGAGCCGGATCCGCTTGGTCTCACGGGCGAGACCGGCCAGGGTGATCCAGGCGTCGGTCGGTCCGGGCAGGCCGTCGCCGGAGCCCATGCGGAGATAGTGGTCGGAGCGGTAGAAGGCGTCGAAGCCGAGGTCCTCGGTGGCCTTGGCGACGGTCAGCAGGGTGTCGTAGTCGGCCCCTTGCTGGGGCTCGGTGAAGATGCGAAGATCCATGCCCCCCATCCTGCCCCTTTCGGTGGCGCCCCTCCCTCAGGACCCCGCCGCCGACGGGGCCGGGCCGCGTATCCCGCCGTAGGGGCCGTCGCGCTCCCTCTCCCGCTCGCCCAGCCGTCTGAGCAGCCCGTGCACCCGGTCCAGCGACTCGTCGGCGGCGTCCATGGCCTCGATGCACTGCCAGTAGAGACCGTCCTCCCCCGTGTCGCAGGCCACCGAGACGAGCGCGATGCCCGCCTCCCCGAGGAGCAGCGCCAGGCCCGTCAGGGCCGCCCGCACATCGGTGATCCCGGAGAGCTGCGCCGCCCGGGCGCCCCGGCCGAGGGCCGCCGGATGGTCCGGCGCCGCGCACCCGCCGTCGATCTCGCCGAGGGCCCGCGCCTCCCCCCGTAACTCCATCGGGCCGAGCAGCGCCAGCCGGCTGCCGACCGTCCGCGCGAGGGCCTGTGCCTGCCAGGCCTCCGCCATGACCTCCAGCGCGCCCCGGCTCTCCGCCAGGGCCCGCCGCCCGCTCTCGATGAGTCGCTCCGCTTCCATGCCAGGTCTCCCCCGTCGTGCCGGCCGTCACACAACCCTGCTCTCCTCTTTCATTACCCACAGTGAGGTAGATGGCACCGGAAGGCCAGAGGAAATCGGAAATCTGTGGACACAAAATCGATTGTGGATAACTTGATCACTCCGAAGAGTGACGATCCCGGGTATCCGGAGGGTCCGGGACCGGGTCCGGAGCGGAGGCCGGAGCGGCGCCCGGGACGGGGAAGCGCTCCTCGTTCCGTTCGATCTTGGCGGCCAGCGCCCGCAGCGGGTCGATGCCCAACTCCGCGCAGAACTGAAGGAGATAGGCGAGCACATCGGCGACCTCGTCGGTCACGCGATGCGCCGCCCCGGGCTCGTCCATGATCCGCGCGGACTGTTCGGGCGTCAGCCACTGGAAGATCTCCAGCAGTTCGGAGGCTTCGACGCTCAGGGCCGCCGCCAGGTTCTTCGGGGTGTGGTACTGCCCCCAGTCCCGGGCCGCCGCGAACGCGACCAGCCGGCGCTGGAGTTCTGTCACATCGAGTTCCGTCACGGCCCCAGGTCTACCACCGCCGCCCCGGACGCCCGCAGGGGCGTCCGGGGCGGGGCCACGGCGGTCGGGGGCCGCAGAGCGGGGAGCCCGGCGCTACGCCTGGGTGAGGCCCGCGGGCGTGACCCCTTCGACCTCCATGCCCTCCGGGGCCAGGAGGAAGACGTTCCGGTCGACGCGGTGCATACCGCTGCCGAGCCCGAAGACCACACCGCTGCTGAAGTCGAGAATCCGCTTGGCCACGTCCGTCTCCGCCGCCGTCAGGTCCAGCAGCACCGGCACCTGGGCGACCAGGTACTCCGCGACCTCGCGGGCGTCCGCGAAGACCTGCACCCGCAGCACCACCAGGCGGCGCTGCTCGGCCGCGCGTTCGTCCGGGACCGTGCGGTGGTCGATCCGGGACGGCCACTCGTCACGGCCGCGCAGGGGTACGACCTGGGCCAGCCCCTCCCACTGTTCGTCGGTGGCGTCATATCTGTCGTACCTGTCATACCTGCTCACAGGGCCACCCCGTCGTCGAGCCGGGCGGGTCCGCGCCGGCTGCACTCACTGTTCATCGGTCAATCCTCTCCTCCCTCACCCGTTCGGCGTACCAGCGACACGGCGAAGGGCCGGATCGGGTCGCTCCCGCACCGGACCGCGGGCCGCGCTCACACCGTCACGACCTGGACCCCCGCCTCACCGAGCCGTTCCTTCGCGGCCGCCGGGACACGGGAGTCGGTGACCAGGACGTCGATCCGCCCGAAGTCGCAGACCCGGGCGAAGGCACGCCTGCCGATCTTCGAGGAGTCGGCCGCCACCACCACGCGCTGGGCCCGTTCCGCGAGAAGCCGGTTGACGCTCGCCTCGCCCTCGTGGTGGACGTAGGCGCCGCGTTCGAGGTCGATGGCGTTGACCCCGAGGACGGCGATGTCGAGCGTGATCTCGTTCATCACCCCGACGGCGAGCGGACCGGTCAGTTCGTACGACTGCGGCCTGGCGACCCCGCCCGTGACGACCATCTTGATCTGCGGCCGGATCGCCAGCTCGCTCGCGATGTTCAGCGCGTTGGTCACGACGGTGAGCGTCGGCGGCCCGCCCGCGCCCGCCGTCTCACCGACGACATCGGGGCGGACCGCCAGCGCCCGGGCCACCTCGGTCACCGTCGTACCGCCGGTCAGGCCGACCACCTCGCCGACGGCGACGAGTTCGGAGACCGCGCGGCCGATCGCCTGCTTCTCGGGGGCGTGGCGGCCGGTCTTGTAGCGGAGCGCCAGCTCGTACGAGACCCCGTGCGCGACCGCCCCGCCCCGGGTGCGGGTGAGCAGGTGCTGCTCCGCGAGCTGGTCCAGGTCGCGGCGGATGGTCGCGGCCGACACGGCGAGCGCGGCCGCCGCCTCCTCGACCTCCACCCTGCCGTGCCTGCCGACCAGTTCCAGCAGCGCGTCCCACCGGGCGTCCCTGGCCACGTGCCTCTCCTCATCCGTCCGGCGCCGGGCTCCGCGCTTCCCGGGAACGCGGTCGCCGGCGGCGTGCCGGACCGCCGCCAGCCTCGCACAGCCGCCCCGGGAAACGGCTCCGCGCCCCCGTCACCGGCCCCGGTCGGCGGTGCCCGGTCACGGCTGGGAGAGGATGGCGGCAGGACGCGGCCAATCCCCTCCGCGCGCCCCCGCCCCGAGCGCCGCACACCCCGAGCGCCCCATGCCCCCCACGCCGGAGAGCCCATGCACCTCGCACTGTCAGCCGTCGCCGCCGCAGAGGGGCCCCAGGGAGGCATCGCGGGGTGGGCCACCGGGCTGGTCGAGACGTTCGGCGGGCCGGGGGCGGGGTTCGCCATCGCCCTGGAGAACCTGTTCCCGCCGCTGCCGAGCGAGATCATCCTGCCGCTGACCGGGTTCGCCGTGGCGCAGGGGGTGCTCGGCCTGGCCTCCGCGCTGTTCTGGACGACGCTCGGCTCGGTCGTGGGGGCGGTCGCGCTGTACGGGCTCGGGGCCGTGTTCGGCCGGGAGCGGATGCACGCCCTGTGGGCCAAGCTGCCGCTGGTCAAGGCCTCCGATCTGGTGCGTACGGAGGAGTGGTTCGCGCGGCACGGCACCAAGGCGGTCCTGCTGGGCCGCATGGTGCCGGTCTTCCGGAGCCTGATCTCCGTACCCGCGGGTGTCGAGCGCATGCCGCTGCCGGTGTTCGTGGCACTGACGACGGTGGGCAGCCTGGTGTGGAACACCGTGCTGGTGCTGGCGGGTTACTGGCTCGGGGACAGCTGGGACGTGGTCGGGACGTACGTCGGTGTCATGTCCAAGATCGTGCTCGGCGTGGCGGTGCTGGCCCTGGCCTGGTACGTGGTGACGCGCCTCCGGGGCCGCAACGGCTCCCGGCGCGGCGAGGAGTGACGGCCCGGGCTCCGGCACGTCCCGGCCGCCCGGCCGGCGCGGCCCGTCGCGTCCGGCTCCGCGCACCCCACCGCCCCGCACGGCGTCGCGCGCACCGTCGCGTACGGGATCGGGGCACCCCGTCCCGTACGGCGTCACGCGGCCCGGTCGCCCGCACCCGCGCGCCCCGGAGCACCACCCCCGGCCCAGGGGCGGCGGCCGGGGTGCGGCGGTCGGGTCAGGACTCCTCGAAGTAGGCGTCCAGGGCGGCGTCCAGCTCGGCCGGCCACTCCTTGAGCTGGGCCCGGCTCGCCGCCTCGACCTCGGCGTTGAACCAGCGCCGGGTCGACAGGTGCACGGTCACGGTGAACCGGCGGCCGAAGCGGGCCGGGTGCATCTCCACCGCGCCGATCTCGGCCCAGTCGAACTCGGCCTCCTGGTCGTCCAGCGTGAACCGGACGCCTTCCCGGGCCACCCGGATCGAACCGCGGCGGTCGCTGACCTCGAAGACCGGACCGTCCCCGGCGGCCTCCGCCTCCGACCCGGATTCCGACACCGACTCCCCTTCCGCTTCCGCTTCCGGTGTCGGCTCCACCTCCGCGTCCGCTCCACCGTCGGCTTCGGCAGCCGCCTCCGGCGTCTCCTCCGGCTCCGGCCCGGACTCCGCCTTCGGGTCGGCCTCCGCTTCCGGTTCGGCCTTCCGGGACGCGGCGGGTGCCGCCAGGCCGGGGAGGGGGATGAACGCCGGGTCGGTGCCTGCGGCGAACTCGGGCTTCTTGTTCGAATCTATGCTCTGCTCCACGGCGGGCAGTATGGTCGACGAACCTGTACGTGACCAGTCGTCACCGTCTCCGGCGCCCCGATCCGGGCCCCGTCTCCGCGCTCCGCGGCCGAACTCCCTTGATACGGAACGAAGAAGCCGGGGAGAAGCCCTGTCCGTCCACATCAATATAAGGTTAGCCTTACCTAATCACGACAGTCTGTCTGTAATAGCGGCAGAGCTGTGCCGAGGTATGCCAGAAGGAGGCGCGTGCGGATGGACCACGACGACGGCCCGCAGCGGGAGCCGGAACAGACCGCGGGGAAGAGCGGGGCGACGGCGGACCGGGCGAAAGCCGAAGCGCGCGCCGCGCGGGCCGCGCTCTCCTCGATGCTCGCGCCGGTCCGGGCCCGCACCCGCCTCGCCATGGGCCTCCAGATCGTCGGTGCGGCGGCGACGGTCGTCCCGTACATCGCCATCGCGGAGCTGGCGAAGGCGCTCCTCACCCCCGGTCCCGTCGACGCAGGCGAGGTGCGCGGGGCCGTCATGATCGCGGTGATCGGGCTCTCCGTACGGGCGCTGTTCGGCGGGGTCGCCCTCGCCCTCACCCACTTCGCGGACGTGGCGCTCCAGGCGTCGCTGCGCCGCCGGATCGTGGAGCGGCTGGGGCGGGCCCCGCTGGGCTGGTTCACCGCCAACTCCTCGGCCACCGTCCGCAAGGCGGCCCAGAACGACGTCCACGACCTGCACTACCTGGTGGCCCACAGCGCGGTGGAGATGACGGCGGCGGTGACCCTGCCCGTCGCGGGGCTCGGCTACCTCCTCTGGCTGGACTGGCGGCTCGCCCTGCTGGCCCTGGTCACGGTGCCGGTCTACGCGGGGGCGTACGCGTACATGATGAAGGACTTCGGTCCGCAGATGGGCAGGCTGAACGCGGGGATCGCGGCGATCAACAAGGCCATCGTCGAGTTCGTGACCGGCATCGGCGTCGTGAAGACCTTCGGGCGGGCGGGCGAGGCGCACGCCGGGTACCGGGAGGCGGCGACGCGGTTCGGTGAGCACTACAGCGGCTGGGTGCGGCCGATGCTGAAGCTGGAGGTCTTCGCCTCGATGGCGGTCTCGCCACCGACGGTGCTGCTGGTGAACCTGGCGGGCGGGATCTGGTTCGTCCACGCGGGCTGGGTCTCCCCCGTCGACGTCCTCACCGCCTCCATGGTCGCGCTGGTCATCCCCAGCGTCTTCGTCACCCTCGGTTTCGGGGCACAGGCCCGGCGCGAGGCGACGGCGGCGGCGCAGCGGATCGCCGCCGTCCTGGAGACGCCCGTCCTGCCCGAGGCGGTCCGTCCCCGGGAGCCCGAGGGGCACGAAGTGGTGCTGGAGGACGTGTCGTTCAGCTACGACGGTGCCACCGACGTCCTCAAGGGCATCGATCTGCGCCTCACGCCCGGATCGGTGACCGCGCTGGTCGGGCCCTCCGGCTCCGGGAAGTCGACGCTGGCCTCGCTGGTGACCCGGTTCCACGACGTGACCGGCGGGCGGATCACGATCGGCGGCGTCGACGTCCGCGAGATCGCCTCCGAACGGCTCTACCGGCAGATCGGGTTCGTTCTCCAGGACGTGCAACTGCTGCGCACCAGCGTCCGCGACAACATCCGGCTCGGCCGGCCGGACGCGAGCGACGAGGAGGTACGGGAGGCGGCCGGGGCAGCCAGGATCGACCGGCGGATCGAGGCACTGCCGCGCGGTTACGACTCCGTCGTGGGCGAGGAGGCCGTCCTCTCCGGCGGCGAGGCGCAGCGGGTCTCCATCGCGCGCGCCCTCCTCGCGGACGCCCCGGTCCTCGTACTGGACGAGGCGACGGCCTTCGCGGACCCGGAGTCGGAGGCCGCCATCCAGGACGCCATCGCCCGGCTGGTCCGGGGCCGGACCGTCCTGGTGATCGCGCACCGGCTCCCGACCATCGTCGAGGCCGACCGGATCGCCGTGCTCAGCGACGGACGGATCGTCGAGCGCGGCCGCCACCCCGAACTCCTCGCGGAGGACGGTCTCTACGCCCGGATGTGGGCCACGCACGAAAGGGCAGTCGTATGATCCGCGACCTCACCGCGGTCCTGGGGAGCGCCCACCGGGTCGTCCTCTTCCGCTATCTCGCCGCCCTGGTCGCCTACGCGGTGGCCCAGGGGCTCTCCGTCGCCTTCCTGGTGCCGGTGCTCGGCGACCTGCTGAGCGGGGACACCGGCGGGGCGGCCCGCTGGACCGGCTGGATGGCGGGGGCGGTTCTCGTCTCCCTGGGCCTGCACTACGTGCAGGCGATGCTGGGCTTCCGGGTGGCGCTCGTCATCCTCACCACGCTCCACCACCGGCTGGGCGACCATGTGGCGGCGCTGCCGCTGGGGTGGTTCGACGGGACGACGGTGGGGCGGCTGACCCGGATGGGCACCAAGTCGGTGCTGTCGATCGCCGGGAGCTGCGCCCATCTGCTGCAGCCGCTGGTCACCGGGGTGCTGACCCCGGCCACGGTGGTCGTGGTGATGCTCTTCCTGGACTGGCGCCTCGGGCTCGCCGCCCTGGCCTGCTCCCCGCTGATCCTGTTCGCCGCGCGGCTCTCCGTACGGCTGCTGAACCGCATGGACGAGCTGAACGACGCGGCCGGGGTCGAGGCCTCCGGCCGGGTGCTGGAGTTCGCCCGCAACCAGCCGGTGCTGCGCGCCTTCGGCCGGACCACGGAAGGCTACGCGCCGCTGGAGGCCGCGCTGGAGGAGCAGCGGGCGGCCTCGCGCAAGCAGGTGTGGATGTCGGTGCCGGGGATGCTGCTGGGCGGTTTCGCGGTGCAGGTGTGCTTCTCGGCGCTGATCGGGGTCGGGGCGTCGCTGGCGCTGGACGGGGCGGTGGACCCGGTCGAACTGGTGGCACTGCTGGCCCTGGTGGCCCGGTTCGCGGGGCCGCTGGCGGAGGTGGGGGACTTCGCGGCGGTGGTACGGGCCGCCCGCAACGACATGGGCCGGGTGCGGGCGGTGCTGGAGGAGCCGCCGCTGCCGGAACCGGAGCGTTCGGCGCCGGTGACGGTCCCGGGCGCGGTGGAGGTGGACGGGGTGCGGTTCGGCTACCCGGGCGGTGGTGGCGCTTCCGGTCACCCGGTCCTGGAGGACGTCTCGTTCACGGTCGCCCCGCGTACGGTGACGGCCCTGGTGGGGGCGTCCGGTTCGGGCAAGACCACGCTGACCCGGCTGATCGCCCGGTTCTTCGACGTGGACGCGGGGACGGTACGGGTCGGCGGGGTGGACGTGCGCGACCAGTCCACGGCCGCGCTGATGGAACAGCTCTCCCTGGTCTTCCAGGACGTCTACCTCTTCGACGACACCCTCATCGGCAACATCCGCGTCGGCCGGCCGGACGCGGACGAGCGGGAGGTGCTGGAGGCCGCCCGGCTGGCCGGGGTCGACGAGATCGTGGCCCGGCTGCCCGACGGCTGGGAGACCCGGGTCGGGGAGGCGGGTGCCTCGCTCTCCGGCGGGGAGCGGCAGCGCGTCTCCATCGCGCGGGCGCTGCTGAAGGGGGCGCCGATCGTGCTGCTCGACGAGGCGACCGCCGCGCTGGACCCGGAGAACGAGGCGTACGTCCAGCGGTCGACGGAGGCGCTGCGGGAGACGAGCACCCTGCTGGTCATCGCCCATAGGCTGTCCACCGTGACCGGAGCCGATCAGATCGTGGTCCTGGACGGAGGACGGGTGGCGGAGCGCGGGACCCATCAGGAACTGATGGCCCTGGACGGGCAGTACGCGCGCTTCTGGAACGAGCGCCACCGCGCGCTGGGCTGGCGGATCGCGGCGGACGCCGACGCCTCGTGAGCGAGGATCACGGCCGGCGCCACGAAAGTCGCGGTCGGGGCCACGAGAGCCACGGCCGGGGCCAGGAGAGTCGCGGCCATCGCCACGAGGATCGCGGGCGACGCGTCGTGAAAGCAACGTCTCAGGGAAGTGACGCCTCTTGAACGAGCGGGGAAAGACCGGCGGCAGGCCCGGCAGGAAGCCCGGGCCCGCGCCCTCGCTGACCCGGGACGCGGTGGCCGCGGCGGCGCTCGCCGAGGGCATCGCGGTGTTCAGCATGCCGGGGGTCGCGGCCCGGCTGGGGGTCGGCCATTCGACGCTCTATCGCTATGTCGACAGCCGGGAGGACCTGGTGCGCGCCGCGATCGAGCTGGCCGCGGCGCGCACCGCCTGGCCCCCGGCCGACCTGCCCTGGCGCGAGCTGCTGACCGGGTTCGCGGACGCGGTCTGGGAGGCGTGCGAGGCCTTCCCCGGGCTGGCGGAGGTACTCCTCACCACCCCGGCGTCGCCGCCCGTCATGGTGGACCGGCTCGGCCGGTACGGGGTGGCGCTCGTCGGCGCGGGGCTCTCCACCCGCGACGCGGCGGTCGCCGTGGACTTCGTCGGGGACCTGGTGCTCTCCTCGGCGGTGGCGATGCGGGGCCTGGACCGTACGGTGCCGGACGCCACGGGCACCCCGAGCACGGCCCGGGAGCAGTACCGCGACGCCTGGGCGGCGGGATCCCACCCGTTCGAGGCCGAGTTCGCCGCCGAGGAGACCTGGCACGGGCGCGGCTGGTTCGACGACAAGCTGGCCGTCTTCCTGGACGGGCTGGCCACCAGACTCGCTCCGACGGCCCCCGGAGGCCCCGGGTCCGCCCCGCCGGCTTCCGTACACCCCTCTGAGAGCCCTGAGGAGAACGCGTGAACCGTACGGTCCTGACCTTCGACTCCATCGCGCGCGGCCTCGCGGAGTACGGCGATCCGCACGGCCACCCGGTGGTGCTGCACCACGGGCTGCTCGGGGACGCCGGGCTGCCGGACGTCTGGGACGCGCTGGCGCGGGACGCGGCCGTCCGGCTGATCGCGGTGGAGCGCCCCGGGTACGGCGCCTCCGACCCGGCCCCGATGGCGGCGGTGGGCGACTGGACCGCGCATCTGCTGCCGGTGCTGGAGGCGTGCGGGGTGGACGGCTCCTTCGACGTGCTGGGCATCTCGGCGGGCGCGCCGTACACGTACGCCCTGGCCGCCGCCCTGCCGGAGCGGGTGCGGCGGGTCTGGGTGCTCAGCGGGCTGCCGTACGTCCCCGACGACGCGGTCCGCGGCCACTACCCCGAAGAGGCCGAGCCCGTCTGGACGTTCTACCGGGAGGCGCCCGAGGCCGAGGTGGTCGCCCGGTTCGGGGCGGCGGCCGGACGGATGGCGGAGGTGTTCGCCGGGTCGCCCTGGGTCCTCGCCTCGCTGCCGGGCCTCGCCGCCCACGGCTGGCGGGGTCCGGCCCGGGAGGTGCGGCTCCAGACCCGCCCGTGGGGGTTCGTCCCGGCCGGGGTGGCGCAGCCCGTACGGCTGTGGCACGCGCCGGGCGACCAGGAGGTGCCGTTCCCGGCGGCCGAGGCGACCGCGGCCCTCCTGCCGGCCGCCCGGCTGACGGAGCAGGAGGCTCCGGACCACATCCCGAGCGAAACGACCCTGCGGGAGCTGTTCGCGGAGGTGCGGGAGGCGGCTCCCTAGAGCACGCCCCGGCGCCACTCCCGGATCAGCAGGTGGCCGAGGTAGGCGCCGCCGATGGCCATCGTGTAGATGCCGACCGGCAGGTCGTCGAAGAGCGGCAGCTGCTGGGCGCAGAGGTCCGCGGCGACCAGCAGCAGCCCGCCCGTGAGGGCCGACAGCAGCAGGTGGGGGCCGGAGCCGCGGGTGAGGCGCCTGGCGATCTGGGGGGCCGTCAGGGCGATGAAGGCGATGGGCCCCGAGACGCTGACGGCGGCGGCCGAGAGGGCGATGGCGAGGACGACGGCGAGGGTCTTGGCCTTCTTCGGTTCGGCGCCGAGCCCTTCGGAGATGTCGTCGCCCATCTCACCGATGTCGAGCCGCCGGGAGATCAGCGCGGTCAGCGGGGCGACGGCGAGCAGGACCAGCCAGATGGTGGTGGCGTCCGACCAGGAGCGGGCGGTGAGGCTGCCGTTGACGTACGCGGTGAGGACGGAGGCCTTGTCGCGCTCCAGGGCGTAGACGACGTACTGCGTGAGAGCACCGCCCATCGCGGCGACCCCGATACCGGCGATGACGAGCCGGGCGGGGTTGCGGAAGCCGGTGCCGGTGGAGACGTACACGAGGGCCATCGCGGTGACCGCGCCGATGAGCGCGCCGAGGGCGACGGGGACCGTGCCGGGGAACATCAGCGCGCAGATCGCGGCGCCCGCCCCGGCTCCGGCGGAGAGGCCGATGACGTCGGGGCTGCCGAGCGGGTTGCGGGTGACGGACTGGAAGAGCGCGCCGGAGAGGCCGAGCGCGGCGCCCACCCCGATGGCCACGGTGAGCCGGGGGCCGCGCAGCCGGTTGAAGACGAAGCGGTCCTTGCCCTGGGCATCCCCGAGGAGGGCGGCGGGCAGGTCGGCCGGGTCGAGGCCGAGGCGCCCCCAGGTGAGCGTGGCCACGGCGGCGGTCAGCAGGAGGACGAGGAGCCCGGCGAAGGCGAGGACGGAGGCGCGGCGCATCGGCACCGCCACCGCGCGCCCGACGACCAGATAGCCGCGGGGAGCCTTGACGGACCCGCGGGCGGCGACGGTGGGTTCGGTGGTGAGCGTCATGTGGTGCCCCGCATCCTGCGTACGGCGATGAGCAGCGCGGGTGCGCCGATGAACGCGGTGACGACGCCGACCATGAGCTCGGTGGGGCGCATGACGGTCCGGCCGATCACGTCCGCGAGGAGCAGCAGGGTGGGGCCGAGCAGCGCGGAGAAGAGGAGCTGGACCCGGAAGTCGACGCCGACCAGGGCCCGTACGACGTGCGGAACGGCGAGGCCCACGAAGGCGATCGGGCCGACGGCGGCGGTCGCGGCGGCGCTGAGCAGGGTGGCGGCGAGCAGGCCGCCGCCCCGGGTGCGGGCCGGGTTCGAGCCGAGGGCGACGGCGGTCGCGTCCCCGAGGGCCAGGGCGTTGAGGCCGGGGCCGAGGGCGAGCGCGAGGAGGAGGCCGACGGCGGCGAAGGGCAGCACGGACCAGAACACGTCGAAGTCCCGGCCGCCGAGCGCCCCGACGACCCAGTAGCGGTAGCTGTCGAACACCTGGGGCTTGCTGAGGGTCACCGCCTGGATGAACGCCATCAGGACGGCGGTGAGCACGGCCCCGGCGAGCACCAGGCGCACCACGCTCGTCCCCGTACCGGCGGAGCCGATGACGTGGACGAGTACTCCGGCGACCAGCGCTCCGGGCAGTGCCCACCACATGGTGTCGGTGGCGCCCGAGGCGCCGAGCCAGGCGGTCGCGGCGACGATGCTCGCGGAGGCCCCGGCGTTGATGCCGAGCAGGCCCGGTTCGGCCAGCGGGTTGCGGGAGACGCCCTGCATGAGCGTGCCCGCGACGGCGAGGCAGAGCCCGGCGAGGACGCCGAGGACCGTACGCGGGTAGCGGCTCTCGACGATGGCGGTGACGTTGGCGTCGGCGCTGCCGCCGAGCACGTCGAGGACCTCGCCGAACGAGGTGGAGCGGCTGCCGAACATGACGCTCGCGCCGAGCGCGGCCGCCAGGGCGACGACCGCCGCGACCGTCATGAGCAGGAGGAACGCCGGCCGAGCGGCACCGGAACGGGATGTTCCGGTGCCGCTCGGCGGTGCGACCGTCGTGGTTGCCATGGGAGTGAAGTGTGCCTGGTGACCTCGGCGGTTCCGATACCCGGCCGGGGTTACTCGGCGGCCTTCTTGACGGCCTCGTCGATGATCGGCAGGTAGCGCTCGATCGTCCACGGCACGGTCAGCGGGTTGATGATCGAGGAGGCGGTGACGAAGGAGTTGTCGTTGCTCGCGACGACGGCGCCCTTCTTGATCGCGGGGATCTCGCCGTACAGCTTCTGGCCCTCGATCTCCTTGCGGTTCTTCTCGTCCGTGTAGAACGTGAAGATCACGTCGCTGTCCTTGAGCTTCTCGGCGTTCTCCAGGCCGATGAGGGCGGAGTCGGTGCCGGGGGTCTCCTTGAAGCCGTTGACGACCGGGTCGACGGTGAGGCCGAGCGAGGAGACCATCTTGACGCGCTGCTCCTCGGGCTTGAAGACGCCGAGGGTGCCGGGGCCGGTGTTGTAGATGTAGGAGAAGGTGACGTCCTTGTAGTTCGGCCGGGTGGCCGCGGCGTCGGAGAGCTGCTTCTCGATCTTCGTCTTGAGGGCGTCGGTGTCCTTCGTGCGGCCGAGCGCCTTGCCGATGATGTCGATCTGCTGGTCCCAGTCGGTGCTCCACGCCTGGTCCGGGTAGGCGACCGTGGGGGCGATGTCCTTGAGGACGTCGTACTGCTTCTGCGTGATGCCCGACCAGGGGGCGAGGATGACGTCGGGCTCCAGCTCGGTGATGGCCTCGAAGTCGATCTCCTCGCCGCCCGTGAACTGCTTGGGCAGCTTGTCGCCGGACTTCTTCACGGCCTCGTCGATCCACGGCAGGTAGCCGGACTTGTCGCTGCCCCACGGGTAGCTCTCGATGCCGACCGGGGTCTGTCCGAGGGCTATCGCGGTCTCGGCGGACCCCTGGCCGAGGGTCACGATGCGCTGCGGCTTCTCCTTGATCTCGGCGGTGCCGAGCGAGCTCTTGATCGAGACGGGGAAGGCACCGGCGCTGTTGCTCGCGTCCTTGCCCGCGTCCTTCGCCGCGTCTTTGCCGCTGTCGCCGTCCGAGGAGCAGCCGGCCAGGACGACGGCGAGGGCGACGGCGGTGGCCGAAGCGGCAAGGGTGTGACGACGCACGCGGGTGAAGCCGAGCATGGGTGTTCCTCAGGTTGGACGAGCAGTGAGAGTTAGGCAAGCCTAAGCTAAACGTACAGGGGCTTGCGGGGCACCCCTCCCCTGGTTCCGTTTCCGCACCGGATGAGCCGACGCCACGGACGAGCCGGCTCCGCGGAGGGCCCGGCGGCGAGTGGTGGGCCCGGCCGCGGCTGAGGGCCCGGCCCGCTCCGTCGCCCCGACGCTAGGCTGGTGACGCCCTGGAACCAGGAGGAACCACCATGGCCGCCGCCCCCCATCCCTCCCACCCCGCACCGACCGGCCCGGAGGCGGAAACCGCGGGACGCGACCGGTACTTCTCCAGGCTGGCGCGGGAGCGGCCGGACATCGCGCTCTGCCGGGCGACGTCCCTGGTGAGCCGGGCCCTCGACGAGGAGCTGGCCGGGCGGCGGCTCACCACGGCCCAGCACCTCGTGCTGAAGATGCTGAGCGAGGTGGGCCCCTGTTCCCAGCAGGAGCTGAGCGAACAGCTGCGGATCGACCGCAGCGTGATGGTGGGGTGCATCGACGGACTGGAGGGCTCAGGTCTCGTACGGCGGGAGCGCCGCCCCCGGGACCGGCGGGCCTACGCGGTGACGCTGACGCCGGAGGCCGGGCCCGCGCTGGAGGAGGCGGAGAGCGGGGTTCCGCGGCTGCTGGACCGGGCCTTCGGCGCCCTCACCGCGGCCGAGCGCCGGACGCTGACCCGGCTGATGGGCAAGATCCTCGACGTGGACTGAGCGCAGCCGCCTCCGCGCAACCGCTCCCTGGGAACCACTGCCGCGTCCGTCACGGCTCCCGCGACCGGCCCGCCTCATGGAGCGCCAGCCACACCCGGTCGCGGGTCAGCGGCAGTTCGGTGAACCGGATCCCCGTGGCGTCGCGCAGCGCGTTGGCGAAGGCCGGGGCGACCGGGTTGAACGGGCTCTCGCTCATCGACTTGGCTCCCAGCGGGCCGATCGCGTCCGAGGTCTCCATGAAGTGCACCTCGGTGCGCGGCACATCGGCGAACTGCGGCAGCCGGTAGCGGCGCAGGGCGGCCGTGGTCACCTCGCCGCGCTCGTCGAGCCGTACGTTCTCGAAGAGGGTCGCGCCGAGCGCCTGGGCCACCCCGCCCTCGACCTGCCCCCGGCACTGCATGGGGTTCATCACCTTGCCCGCGTCGGCCGCGTGGACGCTGCGCAGGATGCGGATCTCACCGGTCCCCGGGTCCACCGCGAGCCGGAACCACTGCGCGTTGAACGCCACCGAGCGCGGGGAGCCGCCCCAGTGCCCGTCCGCCAACAGCTCGCGCCCGGCCGCGCGGGCGGCCTGGAACAGCTCCTTCAGGCTCACTTCGCGCCCGGCGCACTCCACGGCCTCCGCCGTCAGCCGGCACTCCCCCGGCGCCGCCCCCAGGTGGTGCGCCGCGAACTCCCGGAGCTGTACGGCGAGGGCGTCGGCGGCCTTCATCACCGCCTTGCCCGCCACCACCGTCCCGGCCGAGGCGAAGGCCCCGGTGTCGTGCCGGACCACGTCGGTGTCGGACTGGCGGATCGCGATGCGGTCCACGGTCGTGGAGAGCGCCCCGGCGGTGATCTGCTTGTGGACGGTCGTCGTCCCGTTGCCGAACTCGGCGGTGCCGACGGCGATGTCGTACGTCCCGTCCTGGAGCAGCTTGACCGTGGCGTCCGCGAAGTGGCCGCCGGGCGGTCCGGTGGCGATCATCGACATCCCGGTGCCGTGGCCGACGAGCCACCCTTCGGGAACGTCGTCGTCGCACCGCCCGCCGGGAACGCCGTCGGCGGACCTCTCGCCGGTCGCCCGGCCGCCGGAACCGCCGCCGTACTCCTCGATCGCCTCGCGTACGACCTGGAGGCACTGGTCGAGGCCGTAACTGGCGATCTCCAGGTCTTCCTCCTCGCCGCCGGGGCTGATCATGTGCTCGCCGGGGCCGATGATGTTCAACTCCCGGAAGACCAGCGGGTCGACGCCGGTACGCCGGGCCAGTTCGTCCATCACCGACTCGACCGCGAAGACGACCTGGCCGAGCCCGTAGCCCCGGAAGGCGCCCGCGGGAACGCAGTTGGTGTAGACGGAGAAGGCGTCGACCTTCTTGTGCGGGGCGCGGTAGACGGCCAGTGACTCACCGACGCTGTGGAACATCACGGCCGGGCCGTGGTTCCCGTACGCCCCCGTGTTCGCCACAACCCGCAACTGGAGGGCGGTGAGGGTGCCGTCCGTCCGTGCGCCCGCCCGGACGTGGACGGTGAAGGGGTGGCGGGTGGTGGCCCCGTAGAACTGCTCGGGGCGGGTGTACTCCAGCTTGACCGGGCGCCGCAGCCGCATCACGGCGAGCGCCACGATGTCCTCGACGATCATCTCCTGCTTGCCGCCGAAACCGCCGCCGACCCGGCCCGCCAGCACCCGCACCTGCTTCAACTCCAGCCCGAACAGGGCGCAGAGGGCGCGGCGGGTGAGGAAGGGGGTCTGGGTGCTGGAGCGCACGGTGAGCCGCTCCCCGCCGTCCTCGCCCTTCTCGTACCAGGCCACCGCACCGTGGGTCTCCAGGCTGGCGTGCTGGACGCGCTGGGTGCGGAAGGTCTCCTCGTAGACGACGTCGGCCGCCGCGAACCCCTCCTGCACCGAGCCGATCTCGCCGTGCACCTCACCGACGACGTTGTTCTCCGGGCGGGCGATCCGCGCCTCCGGCCCCTTGTCGTGGATGACCGGGGCGCCGGGGGCCATCGCCTCCTCCGGGTCGATGACGTAAGGGAGTTGCTCGTACGTCACCTCGATGCGGCGGCATCCCTCCTCGGCCGCCGCCTCGCTCTCCGCGACCACGGCGGCGACGCGCTGGCCGATGTAGCGGACGGTGTCGTCGAGCAGCCGGGTGTCGTCGGGGTCCTCGGTGGGGTGCTCGTGGCGGGCGGAGGAGTAGAGCCGTTCCGGGGCGTCGTGGTGGGTGAGGACCAGGTGGACGCCGGGGACGCGCAGGGCGGCGGCCGTGTCGACGGCGAGGATGCGGGCGTGCGGGTGCGGGGAGCGCAGGAGCTTCATGTGGAGGAGGCCGGGGACGTCGAGGTCGAAGGTGTAGCGCGCGGTGCCCGTGACCACCTGCGGCCCGGCCGGGGCGCCCAGATTGCGGCCGACGGCCTGCCCCGCGTCCGGCTCCTCGGTGTGCCGTACACCGCGCACCGCGTCCTCGATGGCCCGGTAGCCGGTGCAGCGGCAGATGTTGCCCTTGAACGCCCTGGGCAGATCGGCCAGTTGCTCGTCGTCCAGCGCGGCGGTCGTCATCAGGTACCCGGCGGTGCAGAATCCGCACTGGAACCCCTGCGCTTCCAGGAACTTCCGTTGTACGGGGTGGAGTTCACCGTCCTCGCCCGCCAGCCCCTCGACCGTGGTGACGGCCCGCCCCCGGGCTCGAACGGCCGGGTAGAGGCAGCTGTGCACGGGCTCCCCGTCGACATGCACCGTGCACGCTCCGCAGTCCCCGGCGTCACAGCCCTTCTTGACGCCGAACCAGCCGCGCTCGCGGAGGTAGGTGCGCAGACACTGGCCGGCGCGGGGCTCGTCCGCGAAGGGTCGGCCGTTGACGCGGATCCCGTCACTCATGCCGTCTCCCCCGTCTCCGCCTTCACCTGCGCGGTCAGTTCGCGGCGGATCTCCTCCGCGAAGCGCAGGGCCATGTGCCGCCGCCACGCGGGCAGTCCGTGGATGTCGTCGAACCAGTCCTCGGCGGCGACCGTCGCGTCGATCACCCGGTGCAGCTCCTCCCGGCCGGGCGGCCGCGGGAACCAGAACCGGAACGGCCGTACGGTCGCCGCGCTCACCGTCACGGCCAGCGACCCGTCGACCGGGTCCAGCACCCCGATGACCAGCACCCCCGACCGCCCGAGCCCGTACAGGGAGGCCTGGCGGAACGCCGTACGGGAGGCCAGGGCGCGGGCGGGCAGGGTGACCGAGCGCAGCAGCTCCCCCTCGCCCAGGCCCTTCCGGCCCGCCCCGGTGACGAAGTCCGCCACCTTCACCCGGCGCAGCGAACCGTCCTGGGCCCGGAGGAGGCAGGTGCCGTCGAGGGCGGCGGTGAGCGAGATCATCGGCCCGGCGGGCAGGGCGTTGCAGAGATTGCCGCCGACGGTCGCCATGTTCCAGATCTTGAAGGAGGCGAGGAAGGCGCGGCAGCACTGTTCGACCAGCGGGGCGGCCGGTGCGGACCAGCTCCGGCCGAACCGGGAGAGCCGCGCGATGGTGCAGGTGGCCGCCAGCTCCAGCGAACCGCCCGGCAGCTCGCGCACCGGCTCCCAGCCCATGCGGCTCAGGTCCACCAGCCGGCGCAGCTGCGGCTGCGGCTCGGAGAAGAGGTAGGTGCCCCCGCCGAGCCAGGCGTCGCCCGGCCGCCAGGGAGCGGGGCTGCGGGCGTCCCGCACGTCGAGCACCGTGTTGAGGTCCATGGCGCCCAGTGAAGCGCCGGGGCGGGGGCCCGCACGACTGGTTCACCGTACGGAAATACACCGGGCCCAAGACGTAACACTGGAGGATCAACCAAGAGGTGTTTGCCTCTTCTGGCCTTGCATTTACGATGCAGTGACTCGCATTGGCCTCGTGAATGTGAGATGCCGGGTGCGGTGCCCGGCAGCCCCGCAAGGAGACCGCGCATGCACGTCGAAGACCTCCTCCGGCTGGAGTCCCTGGACCTCGCCCTGCTCTGGGGCGAGCCCCCGCTCCTCGCCCAGGAGATCAGCGGGGTCACCGCGACCGATCTGGAGGAGCCGGGCCGCTTCCTCCAGCGGGGCGAGATCGTGCTCAGCGGTCTGGTGTGGTGGAGCGCGGCGGACGAGGAGGCGACGGCGGACCGGTTCGTGGCGGCGCTGAGGAGCGCCGGTGCGGCCGCACTGCTGGCGGGCGAGGAGACGCACGGGCGGGTGCCGGAGGTGCTGGTCGACGCGTGCCGCCGCCATGGGATCGCGCTGCTGTCCGTGCCGGTGCACACCTCCTTCCGGGCCATCACCGACACCGTCTATCTGCGGCAGTGGGGCGACCTCAGCAGGCGGCCCGCCGCCTCCTACGCGCTGCCGGAGAACGTCCGGGGCGAGCTGGGCCGGCTCCTCGCCGAGGGCACGGACCCGGCGACCCTGCTCACCCGCGCGGTGGCCCATCTGGGGACCCCGCCCTGCTACGTGCTCAGCGCCACCGGCCGCACCATCGCCCGTACGCCGACGGCCCGCGCCCTCTCGGTGTCCGAGGCGTCCCGGCAGCTGGCCTCCGCCCTGCGGGTGGACCCGGAGGCGTCACCGTACGGGCAGTGGTTCCTGCGTCTGACCGGGGAGGCGGAGGTGCCGCCGCGGATGCTGCACGAGATAGCCGAGGTGTTCGCCCAGTACCGGCAGGGGTCGCTGCGCCGGGAGGCCGCGGCCCAGGCCCCGGCCCGGGAACTGCTGGCCCTGGTCGGGGCGGAGAGGCCCGCCGCCGCCCCGCTCGCGGCGGCCCTGCGTGCCTGCGGACTGCCGGAGCGGGGGCCGTTCACGGTGGTGGTGATGGCCACGGGGACGGAGGAGCGTACGGAGGCCGACGCCCTGGGAGAAGCGCTGCGGCATCTGCCGGGCCACCGGTTCGTGACGGCGCGACTGTCGGGGGGCGGGACGGCGGCGGTGGTCTCGGGGGCGGACTCGGGGTCGGACACCCGGGCGGATACGGCTGTCGCTGCGGGGGTGCATGCGGGGGTCGCCTCGGTGGCAGCCTCGGGGCCGGACGCAGCAGGTGGGGCGGGTGCGGGGTCGCCGGACGGTTCCCCGGGCAGTGCGGTGGCCGTACTCAAGGGAGTCTGGCCCGCGCTGCGCGCCTGCGACGAAGCCACCCTCCCGTACGGGGGCGCCGGCGCTCCGGCCGCCACCCCGGCCGACCTCAACGGCGCTCTGGTGCAAGCCCGTTACGCACTGACGGCGGCACGCCGGGCGGAGGGCCCGAACCTCACCGCCGTCGACGACCTCACGACCCTGGAGGCGCTGCTCTCGGGGCTTCCCGCCGACGTGCGGACGGCGTTCGGCATCCACGCGCTGGGCCCGCTGGCCGACGACTCGAACCCCTCCCACCGGATGCTGCTGGAGACTCTCGACACCTTCCTGGCGCACAACGGTTCCTGGGCGCGGACGGCCGAGGCCCTGCATCTGCACGTCAACACCGTGCACTACCGGATCGGCCGCGTCGAACTGCTCACCGGCCGCGACCTGGCCCGCCTGGACCACAAGCTGGACCTCAAGGCGGCGCTGCTCTGCCGCTGAGACCGGCGGCGCGGATTCCCCGGGGGCAGCCCAGGTGGAGCCGGGGTCAGCCCCTGCCGAGGGTGAGCGCGGTGTGCTGCTCCGGCTGCGGGCGGCTGGCCCACAGGGTCCGCACGTGTTCCAGATGGTGGCGCATGAGGGCCTCGGCCGCCTCCGCGTCCTGGGCGATCATCAGGTCGAGCAGCGTCACATGCTCCTCGGCGGAGTCGACGAGGACCCCGGCCTCGTCCAGTTCGGTGAGCCCGTAGAGCCGGGACCGCTTGCGGAGGTCGCCGACGACCGAGACGAGATGGCGGTTCCCGCCGAGGGCGAGCAGGTCGAGGTGGAAGCGGCGGTCGGCGTCCAGATAGCCGATGAGGTCATGGCCCCGGGCCGCCGCCACGATGGCCTCCGCCTCCGGGCGCAGGGCTTCGAGCTGGTCGCGGGTGGCGGTCCGGACGACCTTGCCGACGGTGGGCACCTCGATGAGCGTACGGATCTCCGTGTACTCGTCCAGGTCCCGCTCGGTCATCTCCGTCACCCGGAAGCCCTTGTTCCGTACCACTTCGACCAGCCCCTCGCGGGAGAGGTCGAGCATCGCCTCGCGGACCGGGGTGGGCGAGACGCCGAACTCCGCCGCGAGGGCGGGGGCCGAGTAGACGCCGCCGGGCTTGATCTCCCCGGCGATGAGCGCGGCGCGCAGGGCGTGGGCCACCTGGTCGCGCAGGTTCTCGGTGGGAGCGACGAGTTTGCGCGACTGCAGGGTGACCATGGCGTCCTCCGGGACCTCGGACCTCTTCGGTGCAATGTCACGTTACCCGACGGGAGTTCACCTCCGGAGGGGCTCGGAGCCCCAGGACAGCGGCGGGGGCCGGAGGGGGGAACGGGAACGGGAACGGGAACGGGAGCGTCACAGCAGGAATCCGTCCGGGAACGGGTCGGACGGGTCGTGGTGGAACTGCGCGGTGCCGGTGATCCACGCACGCCCCGTGATGACCGGGACGACCGCCGGCGCCCCGGCCACCCGGCTCTCCGCGACGAGCCGCCCGGTGAACGACGTACCGAGGAAGGACTCGTTCACGAAGTCGCGGTGCAGGGGCAGTTCACCCCGGGTGTGGAGCTGGGCCATCCGGGCGGAGGTGCCGGTACCGCAGGGCGAGCGGTCGAACCAGCCCGGGTGGATGGCCATCGCGTGCCGGGAGTGGGCGGCGGTGGAGCCGGGGGCCAGGAACTGGACGTGGTGGCAGCCGGTGATCGAGGTGTCCTCGGGGTGGACGGGCGGTTCGGTGGCGTTGACGGCCGCCATCATCTCCAGCCCGGCCCGCAGGATGTCGTCCTTGCGGGCACGTTCGAAGGGCAGGCCGAGGCGGTCGAGGGGGAGGATGGCGTAGAAGTTGCCGCCGTAGGCGAGGTCGTAGGCGACCGTGCCGTACCCGGGGATCTCGACCTCGCGGTCGAGGGCGACGGTGAAGGAGGGGACGTTGCGCAGGGTCACGGCGGTGGCCGCGCCGTCCTCGACGCGCACCTCGGCCACGACCAGGCCTGCCGGGGTGTCCAGGCGGACCGTGGTCACGGGTTCGGTGACGGCCACCATGCCGGTCTCGACCAGGACGGTGGCGACGCCGATGGTGCCGTGCCCGCACATCGGCAGCAGTCCGGAGACCTCGATGAACAGGACGCCCCAGTCGGCGTCGGGCCGGGTGGGCGGCTGGAGAATCGCCCCGCTCATCGCGGCATGCCCGCGCGGCTCGTACATCAGCCAGGTGCGGAGGTGGTCCAGGTGCTTCTGGAAGTAGGCGCGCTTCTCCCCCATGGTCGCGCCGGGTACGGTCCCGATGCCGCCGGTGACGACCCGGGTCGGCATGCCCTCGGTGTGGGACTCCACGGTGTGGATGGTGCGGCGGCTGCGCACGGTGCTGCTCCTTGGCGGTGAGGTGGAGGCGTACGGTCTCGGGCTCGGCGCCCCTGGCTCAGTCGAGGCCCTCCGCGAGCAGCTTCTCGGTCAACGCCCTCACCGTGGCAGCGTCCTGCGCGGAGAGCGGGGTACGGGGAGGACGGCAGGGCCCGCCGCTGCCGGCGGCCACCACGTCCTGTGACGCCTTGATCGCCTGGACGAACTCGGTCTTGGAGTCCCAGCGCAGCAGCGGGTGCAGCCGCCGGTACAGGGGTACGGCGGTCTCCAGGTCACCGGCGACCGCCGCGCGGTAGAGGGCGGTGCAGGAGCCGGGGAGCGCGTTGGGGAAGCCGGCGATCCAGCCGACGGCCCCGGCCACGGCAAGCTCCAGCAGGACATCGTCGGCACCGATCAACAGGTCCAGCCCCGGGGCCCGTTCGGCGATCTCCCAGGCCCGGCGCACATCGCCGGTGAACTCCTTCACGGCGACGATGTCCCCGGCGTCGTGGAGTTTCGCCAGCAGGGCGGGGGTCAGGTCGACCCGGGTGTCGTACGGGTTGTTGTAGGCGACCACGGGCAGCCCGGCACGGGCGACCTCGGCGTAGTGGGCACGGACGGCGTTCTCGTCGGCCCGGTAGACGTTGGGCGGCAGCAGGAGCACGGAACCGGCCCCGGCCTCCGCCGCGTGCTCGGCCCAGCGCCGGGCCTCCGTACTGCCGTACGCGGCCACGCCGGGCATCACCCGGTCCCCGTCGCCCGCCGCGTCGACGGCGGTCTCGACCACGCGGCGGCGTTCCGCGTCGGTGAGGGTCTGGTACTCCCCGAGGGACCCGTTCGGCACGACGCCGTCGCAGCCCGCGTCGATGAGCGAGCGGACGTGGTCGGCGTAGGCGTCGTGGTCGACGGAGAGGTCGGCGCGGAAGGGCAGCGTGGTGGCCACCATGACGCCGTGCCAGGGGCGGGACCGGTGCATGAGGAACTCCTTCTTTCGCGTGGGCGGTTGGGACCGTTCGGCCGGTCGTCGGTCGGTCGGTCGTCGGTCGGTCGGGTCCGATGGGGTCAGGCGCAGGGCCCGGGCTCGGTGGAAGGGGCGGACTCGGCGAGGGCCCCGAGAGAGACCGGGCAGGAGAGCGGGCGGCGGGCGGGAGCCAGCGGGGCCGAACCGTCGCCGCCCGCCGCGAGGCAGGTGACGGCCGTCTCGCACATACGGCCCTGGCACCAGCCCATGCCCGCCCGGGTGAGCAGCTTGGCGCTCCGCACGTCCTGGGCGCCCAACTCGCGTGCCTGCCGCAGCTCGTGGGCGCTGACCTCCTCGCAACGGCAGACCTCGGTCTCGTCGGTGAGCCAGCGTGTCCAGTGGGTGCCGGGGCGGTGGACGCTCGCCATGAGGTCGGCGAAGCGGCGTTGCCGGGTGGCGGTCGCCGCCCTCACCCTCCGGCGGCCGCGCTCGTGCGCCTGCTCGGGCTCGTCTCGCTGCTCGGGCTCGTGTGTCCGCTCGGGCTCGTGTCGCTGCCCGCGCTCTCGTCGCGGCTCGGGCTCGTGCCCGTGCCCGTGCCCGTGCTCGTGCTCGTGCTCGTACCTGTGGAGGGATGCCGTCATGCTCAGAGCCGCCACTCTCCCTTCCGCCAGGGCCAGTTCGACGCCGCCGATGCCGGTGGATTCGCCTGCCGCCCACAACCCCCTGATGCCGGTGCGCTGTTGGTCGTCGACGACGACGGCGGGTGTTCCGTCCGGTGCGGTGCGGAGCGCGCAGCCCAAGGTGACGGCGAGTTCGAGCTGAGGGACGAGGCCGTGGCCGACGGCGAGCGCGTCACAGGCGATCCGTACCTCGGTCCCGGCCACCGGCCGCCACTTCCGGTCGAGCGCGGCGAGGGTGACCGCCTCGACCCGGTCCGTACCGTGCGCCCGGACGACCGCGCTGCGGGTACGCACCCGGATCCCGTGCCGCAGCAGCTCCCCCGCGAGCCGGACCCCCTCCACCGCCTTCGCCGGGTTGAGGGCGAGGGCGCCGGGGCGGGAGGCGTAGGCGGCGTACGAGGCGGCCTCGGCCAGCACGGGGATCTCGGCGCCCGCCTCCGCGAGGGAGACGGCGACGGCGAGCAGGAGCGGCCCGCTCCCGGCCACCACGATGCGCCGCCCGGGCAGGGCACGGGAGTCCTTGAGCACGGCCTGGGCCCCACCGGCGGCGACCACACCGGGCAGGGTCCATCCGGGGAAGGGGAGTTGGCGTTCGTAGGCGCCGGTCGCCAGGAGGAGGAAGCGGGCCGTGGTGACGTGGATGCCGGGGGTGGGTGTGCCGGAGGTGGGTGCGTCGTAGGCGGTTGCGTCGGAGGTGGGTGTGCCGAGCGCGGGTGTGCTGGTGCCGGGCGGAGCGGAGGCCGGTGCATCGGCGGCCGGTACGGGCCCGGCCGGCATCCCGTCGACCGCGACATGGCGGAGTGTCCAGCGGCCTCGGTCCCGGTCCCGGTCCCGGCCGCGATCCTGGTGCCGGCCCCCGTCCCCGCCCGCCGTCGGGTCGCCCCCGTCGACCGTCCAGACATGGCGTCGTGGCAGGTGGGTGATCCTCCCGTCCCTCAGGTGCGCCGCGAAACGGGCGGACAGGGCGGCGAAGGCGGCCCGCTTGCCGTGGACCGGCTTGCCGCCCCGGGCCAAGGCGAGGCGGGGTGCAGAGCCGGAGACGAGGCCGGAGGCAGGAGCGAGGGCAGGGGTGCGGCCGAGGGCAGGAGCAGGGCCGGAGACAGGGCCCCGGGCTGAGGCGCGGCCGGAGGCGCGAGCGGGTCCCGGGCCACCAGCGGGTCCCGGGCCACCAGCGGGTTCCGGGCCACCAGCGGGTCCCGGGCCGGAGGCGGCCTGGCGGAAGTACTGGCCGCCCGGCCGTTCCGACGCGTCGATCACCACCACCCGCAGGCCCCCGTCGGCCGCGGTGACGGCGGCGGCCAGCCCCGCGGGCCCGGCGCCGACGACCGCCAGGTCGAAGCCGTCGACCGCGCGGCGGTCGCCGCCCTCCGTACGGCCGGAGGCAGCCCCGCCGCTCCCCCGCCCCCCGTCAGCTGTCGAGCGCACCATGCCCGTGCCCTTCCTGCGAGGCGACCGCATCGCCTTCCGACACCCTGACGAGACAAGCGCGTCGGCCGGGTACACCGTTGACGAGGACGAGACAGTCGAAGCAGACGCCCATCCCGCAGAACGCCCCGCGTGGGCGGCCTCCGTCGCGTGTCGTGCGCCAGGCGACGATGCCGTGACCCCAGAGGGCGCCCGCGATGCTCTGCCCCCGGCGGGCGGCGAGAGCGCGGCCGTCGAAGGTGAAGCGGACAACGTCCGTCTCCCCCTCCGCCTCGGCCTCCGTACCCTCCACGTCCTTCGCGCCTTTCGCACCCTCCGTACCGACGGATGGCTCGGACCGGTTGGGCATGGACCACTCCTCCCTCTCTGATCTCACGCTCGGGCTCGCGCTCACGTCGGCAGCGGATCGGCGGCGGACTCGACCAGCCGCCCCGGATCGAAGGGCGTGGCATCCAACCCCGGTGCCTCGCCCGCCAGTTGCCGGGCGATGACCAGCCCGGTCGCCGGGGCGAGGCCGATCCCGGCGCCTTCGTGGCCGCAGGCGTGGTAGAGGCCGGGCACGTACGGGTCGGGTCCGATGGCCGGCAGATGGTCGGGCAGATACGGGCGGAAGCCGCAGTAGACGCGGAGGACGCGCACCTGCGCGAGGACCGGGAAGAGGGCGGTCGCGGCGGCGGCCAGCCGGTGGACGGCCTCGGCCGAGAGACGGCGGTCGAACCCCACCCGTTCCCGGCTGGCCCCGATGAGTACGGGCCCGGCGGGCGTGCCCTCCACGACGGGTGAGGTCTGCAACTCGGCGTCCCCGCTGGCCACATCGGCGACGTATCCCGCCGCGTACACCTTGTGGCGGACGAGCGGGGGCAGGGGTTCGGTGACGAGGACGAAGCCCCGGCGCGGCTGGACGGGGAGATACGAACCCGCCAGCTCCGCCACCCGGTCCGCCCAGGTGCCCGCCGCGTTCACGACGGCCCCGGTGAGCAGTCGGCGGCGCGGGGTCCGTACGGCGCTCACCCGGCCGTCCGGGGTCGTCGACACGGCCGTGACCTCCTCCCCCAGGAAGATCCGCGCCCCCGCTCGCCCCGCGCACTCCAGCAGCCGGGCGGCTGCCCGGGCCGGCTGCACCTGGGCGTCCTCGGGATAGTGGAACCCTCCGGCGAGCCCGGGCGCGAGGTGGGGCTCCCGTTCAAGGAGACCGCCGGCATCCAGCTCCTCCACGGCGACGCCGGACCGTCCCTGGGCCGCGGCGAACCCCCGTAACAGAGAGAGCTGTTCTCCGTCCTCCGCCACGACGATCCCGCCCTTGGCCTCGAACTCGATGTCCTGGGGCAGCACATGGGCCAGCTCGTCCCAGAGCGCGAGCGACATCCGGGCCAACTCCAGCTCCGGGCCGGGCTCCTTGTCCGAGACGAGGAGGTTTCCCTCCCCCGAGCCGCTGGTGCCACCGGCGACCGGCCCCCGGTCGACGACGGCCACCGACAGTCCGGCCCGGGCGGCGTAGTAGGCACAGGCGGCACCGACGGTTCCGGCGCCGATCACGACGAGATCCACGGACTCTCCCTTGAGCACGCCGGTAACATGTCACATGACGCAATGCCTGCCAAGACCCGCTCCCGGCCGGCCGATCCGCTTCCGGCCGGTTCGGTCCGTTCCCGGCCGAAGACCGGGCGGGAACGGACCGATCGCGCATCCGGGCTCAGAACTCGGCGGAGACCACGAGCCCCGACACCGCCTGTTCGGCGGCGACGGAGAGGTAGTGCCAGCCGGAGGCAGGGCTGTTCACCGTCACCGTCTCGGCGTTGCCCGGTGTGGCCGAGCGGTGGGTGAAGTCGGTTTTCGTCGGCCAGGAACCGGCCCGGTGGTACAGGTCGGCGTCCCCCGTCCCGCCCTGGGTCCTGATGCGCAACTTCGCCGTCCCCGCGGGGACATACACGGTCAGGTAGGCGTAGTCACCGGCCCGGACCGAGATGCCGGAGCGCGCGCAGTCGCGGTCCAGCCGGGTCCGCTCGGGGTGGGTGCACTCGGGCAGCCCCGGCGGATCGGTGGGGTCGGTGGGATCGGTCGGATCCGCGATCTCACCGCAGTCGCCCGCCGCGCAGGCGGTGAGCCAGGTGTTCCAGTCGGCGTCGTAGCGGGTGCCGATGGTGGATTTCAGATGGGTGCGGGCCGCGTTCCAGTCGCCGGCGCGGTAGTGCCGCAGGACGGTGTCCAGGTCCGCCCGGTGGGACTGGAGCATGTAGCGGACCGCGAGGTAGCCCCAGCGGTAGATCCGGGCGCTGTCGCTGTTGTCGTAGGTGGTGTCGAAGAGCGTGCTCAGGGCGTACGTGCGCTTGCCCGCCTCGGTGATGGCCGCGTCGTAGGCAAGACCGCGGTAGGAGTAGGAGACGTACTCCGCGAAGCCCTCGACCCACCAGACGGTCGGTGTGGTCATGCCGTCCGCGAAGTCACCGGCCATGGTGAAGCGGCCGTCGAGGTAGTGGGTGTACTCGTGGTTGAGGTTCCAGATCTGGAAGTCCGGCCGCAGCCACTCGGCTTCGTAGGCGATGAAGCGCGGCTGGTTGCCCACGGCGGACGGGTCGCCCTCCAGGTACATGCCGCCGTTGTTCGTGTCGATGCCGAACATGGCGCCCGCGTATGTCCCGTAGTCGTCACTGGAGTTGTAGACGACGACTTCGAGCCGGGTGTTGAGATCACCGGCCACCGGCCCTTCGTCCCGGGCGAGTTCGTGGAAGAACGCGTCCTGCCGCGTCAGGTCGGCGCAGGTGGCGGCGAGTTGGGCGGCGGACATCTCCTGGGCGCGGATGCGCAGGCTCTCACCGCACTCGTGGCGGACCGGCAGGGCCGCCCGGTCGAGGCGGTCGGCCAGGTCGCAGGTGGCGAAGTAGGCGCAGTCGGCGGAGTCGTAGTGGTTGGCGGACTCGGCCAGTCCCACCCACAGCGGCGCGGTCGCACCGGTGATGGAGGTCCGGCCGAGGAGCCCCTTGACCTGCGGCCGGACCGTGGGGCGCAGCGTCTCGTAGGCGAGGAGGCGGGCGAGTTCGCGGCCCGCGTGGGTGACGAGGAAGGCGTGGTCGGTGCCGAGCAGCCCGAGGTTGCGGTCGGCGAAGGAGTGGAGCGTGTCGGCGGTGGACCGGTCCGCTGTCACCGCCTGGACGAACGCCGGGAGTTGGTGCCCCCGGAAGAGCACGGTGAAGGTGCTGTTCACGGCGGCCCGCATGTTCCACAGCTCGTTGTACGAGGAGTCGTGGGCGGTGAGCAGGCGCTTCACCACGTCGAGGTAGCGGGCGTTCTCCTGGGCGCTGTCGATGAGCACGACCGCTTCGGAGAGCGTCTCGCCGTTGGCGTCGGTGACGTCACGGGAGCGCGGCGAGGCGAAGAAGGCGTCGAGCCCGCCCCGTATCGCGGTGGTGAGCACCGGCCCGTAGGACCCGACGGCCGACTCGTTGTACCACTGCACGTAGTACCCGGCGCGCAGGTACAGCACCAGCTGGGTCACGCCGGTGGACCCGTTGCCCGGGTAGGTGGCCGAGGCCTCGCGCAGCGCGTTCGCGACCGTCACCATCTGCGCTTCCCGGAACGCCAGGCGCGCGTTCTCGCCGGTGAGGCCGAACAGCGTGTTGAGGCACTGCGTGGTGGAGTCCTTGATCCGCTGGACGAGGGCACTGCCGGTACGCGAGGTGAAGTCCGCCGGATCGCAGGCGGCGGCAGCGGTGGTGGCGCCTTCGCGGGGCTCGTCGTAGTCCCGCCTGAGCGCCGCGTCGGACGCCGGGGCCGGTCCCCGTTCGTCGACGGGCAGCGCCGAGGCGCGTACGTGGTCGGGCTCGGGCGCCCCGTCCGGCAGGAGGGAGGCGGCGGGCGGAATCTCCGTACCGCCACCGCCGTCCGCCGGATCCGGGGCCGCGACACCGGCGACGGCCGGGCGCTGTGCGGTGGAAGCGAACGACGGGGCGCCGAACGAGGTCGTACCCAGGCACATGCAGAGCGCCAACGCGGCCAGGGCCACGGCGCGTCTGCGCATCGATGCTGGTCTCACCAGCTGCCTCCTCTTCAGGCTCACCCGGGACGGGTGTGGGGGATGAGGGTGGTGGGGATGGCGGAGCGGCACCTCACGCGTCAATTTGGCATGGACACGCAAGGTGAGGTACGACAGTACAATTTCACACAGCACACTCCTTGAGAAGGCGCCCATCCGGACTTTCACCGAACGGGGTCACGACCGCCGCCCTTTCCCTCACAGGGCCGCCCGGCCGTTGCTAGCCTGCAGGCATGGCGCATCCGACGGGGAGTGGTGATCCGGTGGGCCCGCGGCTCGTCTTCGTGCACGGGATCGGAGGCCCGCGCGACCCGGAACGTGAACTCGACGCCTGGAAGGCGGCGTTGGCGCGCGGAATGCGGCTGAGCGGGCACTCGGCCTCGGCCGACCGCCTGCTCTCCGACACCTCGGTGGAGTGCGTGTTCGCCTCCTATGCAGACCTCTTCACGGGCGGTCAGAAGCAGGGCGCGGAAGCTCCTGCCGTCCTCGGGGACGACGAGGAGGCCGCCTCTGCTCTCTCGGATCTCCTCATCGACTGGGTGGAGGCGCTGAGTTACGAAGCGGAGTGTCCGCGTGAGCAGCGTCTGCTGGAACATGCCCGTGCGGAGGCGGAGCCCGGAACCCAGCAGCAGGGTTCCCTCCAGGTCGTACGGCGCGCCCTCAACGTGACCACGACACTGCTGGGACTCCGGCCATGGGGACGGACAGCGCAGTGGATCACCCCCAAGGTGATGGTGGGGCATCTGACCCAAGTGGCCCGCTATCTGGCCCGTGGTGAGCACGACGCGTCGGGGAGGACCCTCGACTACCGCGTCCGCGACCGGGTGCTCGCGGCCGTCTCGGACGGGCCGAGCGTGGTCGTCGCGCACTCCCTGGGCACCGTCGTGGCCTTGGAGGCCCTGCACGAAGTCGCCACGCGGACACCGCTGTTCGTGACTCTGGGCTCGCCCCTGCCCATGCGCACGGTGATCTGGCCACGGCTGGCCCCCCAGCCGCCCGCCGTTCCGGCCCACGTGGAGAAGTGGCTGAACTTCTGGGACCGTGACGACATCCTGGCGGTCCGGCCCCACCTGGAGCGGGACATGCGGCCGAACGGCTCGGGGGTGCTCCCCGCCAGTCTGCGCATCGACTCGGACGGCACCTGGGTCCACTCGGCCGAGAAGTACCTCGCGCAGCCCGCCGTGGCCGGACGGGTGGCCGAGGAACTGGACCGTACGCCGCACGTCGCCCCCGAGGTCGTTCCCGGCAGCACCCCCTCGGCCCCCGCCGGATGAGCAGCGGCCCCGGCGGCCGTCGGCACGTCGTGGTCGTCGCACCCCATTGCGCGTCCATGGAGCATCTGGAGCGCCTCGAGGAGGCGGCCACCGACCTCTACGCCGTACTCACCGACCCCGCGCTCGGTTCCTGCGAGCCCGGCATGTCCGACGGCGGCGCGCTCATCATGGGACACGGCCTGGAGAGCCGGTCCGTGGTGGACCGGCTGGAGGAGGCGATCGGCCACGCGGCCGAGCACGGAGCCACGCTCGTGCTGGGATTCCTCGGTCACGGCTTCGCACCGGGCCGCACCAGTGAACTCCACCTCATGTGCGCGGAGTCCGGCGAGGACCTTCGCCACGGGGCGGTCAACGTAGGCGAAATGCTGGCGAGGGCCGCGGACCACCCCGGCGTGGACGGTGTGATCGGGATCATCGACACCTGCCACGCCGGGGGTGCTCCTCCCGCGATGGACGCCCTTACGGGAGGTGCGCGCAGCGGCCGGACGCGGCTGAGTCTGCTCATGGCCTCCTCGGTGGGCCAGACGGCCAGAGACCTGGTCTTCTCCCGGCAGCTGGCCGCCCTGGTCCGTGCGGGGCTGCCTTGCACGGCCACGCACCTGAGCACCACCGACGTCCGCGACGCCCTGCGGGCGGTGGTGGTCGGGCAGAACGTCACCTGCTTCGAGTACGACGGGGACGGCCTGGCAGACGGACCTCTCTGGGTGGCACGTAACGCCGCTGTCGTGAAGGCGCGGGGTGGGAGCCTCAGCGGCACGCTGGCGACCGAGGAGCTGACCAGGGCGCTGACCGCGCTGGATCCGGCCGCCCCCGTGCCGGACGGGGCCCCTGACCTGGGGGAGGCTCTGCACTGCCGGACCGCGGTGCTGCGGCACCCTCCCGGTCCGGCGCGAGAGCGGGCGCTACGGGCGGTGGACGGACTCATCACCGCGGTGACGACGGTGGCCTTCATCCGTGAGTGGATCGGCACCGGACTGACCACCGCGCGGCTGCGGCAGGCCCACCACACCCTGTCCGCCGCGGTCGGCAGGCCTCCCGGAGCCTGTGCTCCCACCGATGTGGCCATCGTCGACGAGCTGACGTTCAACCACCCGGTCAGCGAGAGCGACGGACGGCGGGGGCTCGCACAGTTCGTGGCACTGCTGGCCCAGATCTGCGGCAAGTCCTCCGACGACCCCGCACTGCGTTCCTGGGCCGTACGGATCCAGGCGCTCGTCGAGGTCAACGACGCCGTCGAGGCAACGGCCCGCCGTGCCAGCCGGAGCCGTCTCACCCTCGTCATCGGTCTCCACGCCTCCCTCACCGGCGACTGGCCGGAGACGGTGGACGGCTGGCTCCTCCTGGACGGTTCGGTGATCCACCACCAGGAGTTCCTCAGCGACCCGGCCGACCGGCGGGGCACCGAGGCGGCGATCGAGGACGCTGTCCTGTGGGCCGAGGACCACGCCGGAACGCTCGCGCTCCCCCTCACACGGGTCGATGTCGCCGCTCCCGGCAAACTGCTGCTGGACTGGCACCCGGAGGAGGCAGGCGCCGCCATGCTCCTGGGCGTCCGGTACGACGTGCGACTGCACTGGAGCAGCCGGCTGGCGCCCGACGCCTCGGTGCGCAGCATCGAGGCCATGGTCGCCGCGCGCTGGGAGTCTCTGTCCGGGGAGACCGGGGAGACTCCCGTGGACTGGCTCGGGCCGGGCGATGTCGCCGATCCGCAAGCGCTGCGGGGGCGGCTGCGCAACGGCAGCTACGCACGCGGGATCGGGCTGCTGCACCATCCGGGCACGGACGCCCGCCTCCTGGACACCCTTCTCGCCTACACACCGGTTCTGCTCTGGCCCCAGCCGCACGCCCCGGCCGGATTCCCCGCCGAGCGGCACGCCTTCCTCGACGACAGCTGGTGGGCCATGCCCGGTGCTCTCGTCGATGCCTATCGGAAGCGCTGGCAAGGCGGCGCCGGCGCGGACCTCGCGGATCTCCGGGCGGTCTGGGACGACGAGGAATGGCTGCGCTTCTGCCGGTTGTTCCGGACACCGCCCTCCTCCGCCCGGCCTGCCCCACCTGCCTCACCCTCCCTGCCCGTCCCACCTGTCAGAAGCGAGGGGTCACCTTGACCTGGAACACCAGTTATCGCGGCGACGGGACCGTCCGGGCCGATGCGGCTCTGCCCGAACCTCCGCCCTGGCGGACCTTTCCGGTCCGTTCGGCGGCCGAGGTCTTCGAACCGCCGGCGGGGCTGACCGAGGCGGTGAACGCCGCACTCGCGCTCCGTCGGCCCCTGCTGATCACCGGGGGCCCGGGCACCGGCAAGTCCACGGTGATCGAGCAGGTGGCGACCGAACTGGCGCTGGGCCCGGTGCTGCGCTGGCACGTCACTTCACGCAGCACCCTCGGTGACGCCCTGTACCGCTACGACGTCCTCGGCCGCATCCACGCCCACCGGCTCCAGCAGGAGACGGCCCGGGTCGGCGGCGAGGCGGGGACGGACGACATCGCGTCCTTCCTGACCCTGGGCCCCCTGGGTACCGCCCTGCTCCCGTCGTCGCGTCCGCGCGCCCTGCTGATCGATGAGATCGACAAGGCCGACCTGGACCTGCCGGGCGACCTCCTGGACGTACTGGAGCGCGGGGAGTTCCGCATCGCCGAGCTGTTACGGGAGGAGCAGCGGTCGGCGTGGGTCCGTACCTGGGAGAGCGAGGACCGGCGGCTTGTCGAGAACGGGCACGTGCAGTGCACCGAGTTCCCGTTCATCCTGATGACCAGCAACGGTGAACAGGAGCTGCCCGCCCCCTTCCTGCGCCGGTGCGTCCGCTACTCCATGCCTCTTCCGACCGCCGGGCTGGTCCGCAACGTCGTTCGTCGCCACCTGGACCTGGACGTGGGAGAGTCCGGACCCGCCGCCGAGCTGGTCCAGCAGTTCGTCCAGCGGCTCGCGGGAGGCGAGAGCCTGGCGATCGACCAGCTGCTTGCGACCCTGCATCTGCTGAGCGGCCCGAACGGGTCGGAGAGCGCCGAGCGCGAACGGGTCGTCAGCCTCCTCATGAGGGACCTCTCCGGTGCCTGACCCCGGTGCTCCGGCCCCTGAGCCGTCCTCCTCCCCTCCGCCGGACACCGAGGAGGGTTCTGCCCGCCGTCCCGACGATCCGCTGCTGGCCGTCGTCGCGGCACTGCAGGGTCTAGGCCGGAAACTGGACGCCGTGGCGATCAGTGAGGTGCTCTGGCTCGCGGCCCGCCACCAGCGACCGGTCCGCTCACCGGGCGGGCAGGCCGGAGGGCCGCAAGCCGGGCACGGGAGGGTCGATCCGCGCGAGAAGGTCGGAGTGTGGGCGCCCTCGCCCGGAAGCCGTACGGCCGATCCGTCCGTCGGTGACGGATTGCGCGGCAGGAAGGTCGCTCTGCCGCGAGGTTCCGCGCTTCCGCGCGCCCGGGAGATCGCGCGTTCGCTCAGACCACTGCGCCGCTCATGGCGGAGCGGCCGACGGCTGCGGCTGAACATCGATGCCACGGTGTCGGCCTACGCCCGTACGGAAGAACTGCTGCCCGTCTTCCGGCCCGCGCCCGAACGGTGGTTCGACCTCAGGGTGTTCATCGACCGGTCACCGACCATGTCCGTTTGGTCGGACACCGCCGAGGAACTGGTGAGGGTTCTGGCCAGAACCGGTGCGTTCCGCACGGTCCGCGTCGGAGGGATCGCCTCCGGCAGACCCGCGCCCACCACCGGCGCGGATCAGCCCCCCACGGTTCCCGCAGGCTCGCCACAGCCGCGGCGGCTCGTCCTGGTCTTCTCCGACTGTGCCGGCGACCGGCGATGGGAGCCTCTTCTGCACGGGTGGGCGTCCTGGTCCCCCACCCTCCTGGTGAATCCGCTGCCGCCCAGGATCTGGCGCTACTCCGGCCTAGACCTGCCGGCCGTCAGGGTCACGCCCCCGAGAACGCCGGGCCCGCGCAATACCGAGCTGCGGTACGCCGTCCCGCCGCTGCTCGACGACGAAGCCTCGACCGGAACGGGTGTCGGCCCCTGGGTGCCGGTGCCCGTAGCCTCGCTCTCGCCGCGCTCCCTCGGGCTGTGGGCACGTACGCTGATGCGCGCCGCCCCGGAGGGTTGCGAGGCGGTACTCCTGACCGGAGGGTCATCACCTCGTACGGCAGTTGCCGCGCAGCCGGCCGCGAACGCGGTGGAGGTGTTCCTGCACCGGGCGTCAACCAAGGCGATACGGCTGGGGGTGCTCGCCTCCTCCTATCCGGCCCTGCCCGCGGCGCTTCTCAACGTCATTCGCCAGGAACTGGTCCCGGAGGCCGATGCGGCCGACGTGGCGGAATTCGTCGTGGGCGGTCTCGTCTCCCTGCAGACATCACCCGAACCCGGCCTCTCGTCCCCGCTGCTGCGTTTCGAGACCGGCGTGCGCGAAAGGCTCGCCCCACGGCTGGGTGTACGTGACGCGGCCCGCGTACAGGACGCGGTCGACGCCTTCCTCTCCTCGAACGCCGCTGCCCGCGGTCGCTTCCCCGCACTCGTCGCGGACCCGGCGGGCGGTACGGAGATCTCTCCCGGCACCGCCCCCATCGCCGCGATATCACGCGATGCCCTGCCCGAGCCGGTGGAGGCGGGACCGGGCGGGCGCACCGTCGCCCTCCGCCCGGCCGTCGAGCGGTCGTCAGCGCGTCCGGCCCGCCCCCGGCCCTCCGCGGAGAGGGAGCGGCCGTACTTCTTCCTGAGCTACGCCCGCACCCCACGGCACGGCCGGGACGGGCAGGACGCGGACCTCTGGGTGGAGCGGCTCTTCCGCGACCTGTGCAGCCACGTGCTGGCGATGAGCAACGTGCCGACAGGGGTGCCGGCCGGGTTCATGGACCGGGAGATACGCAGTGGTGAGAACTGGTCGGAGCGGCTCAGCGACGTGCTGTCCCGCTGCCGGGTGTTCGTTCCTCTGTACTCTCCGCGCTACTTCGCCAGCGAGACCTGCGGCAGGGAGTGGTACGCCTTCGAGGCCAGGGCCAAGCGTCGGCCCTACCCCGGCGCAGCACCTGCGACCGCGCCGATCGTGCCCGCGCTCTGGGTCCCGGTACCGGCCGGGCAGCTGCCGGACGTGGCGTCCCGATTGCCGTACTCCGATCGCGACTTCGGAGAGCAGTACGCCACGGACGGGCTGTATGGGCTCATCAAACTCCGGCGCTTCGCCGAGCAGTACGAACGCGCGGTGTACGAACTGGCCAAGCGGATCATCGTCGCGGCGGGCACCTCCCCCGGGGACGGGCCCGTGATCGACTACCGGACCGTTCCCAGCGCCTTCCACTCTCCCCTGCATCAGCCGGACACCCTCAGGGTCGCCGTGGCAGCTCCCACCAGGCACAACCTGCCCGACGGGCCCGACCCTTCCCACTACGGCGACACCCCGGAGGAGTGGAACCCGTACAGCCCCGCCTCATCACGCCCGCTGGCCGACGCCGTGATCGATCTGGCCTTCCGGCTGAACAACCAGGTGGACGTCTCCACGCTCGCGGAGGAAGTGCGACGCGTCGACGACGGTCACCCCTCTCCTGGGCCGCTGCTCCTTCTGGTGGACCGCTGGGCTCCGCTCGTACCGGAACTGCGGCACCAACTGGCACGGCTGGACGCGGCACGCGAACCGGGAACGACCGTGATCGTCGGGTGGGATCCGCAGGACGGAAGGGCCACACGGCCCAACTCCCCTCTGGCCCACGCACCGGCACCGGAGCAGGCCATGCCGCACCTGGCAGACCTCAGGATCAGCCCCTTCTTCCCACTCCAGGCTCCCGAGGGGCTGACCAGCCTGCTGCCCCGGGCTCTGGAAGCCGCGTACCACGCCTACTCCCGTGGGAACCCTTCGCCGCAGGGGCCACCGCAGTGACCGCGATCCCGTCGTCGTGACGCCGCCCCCGTGGCGGTCACAGGCGTACGTCGCCACGGGCGCCCCCGTCGTCCACTCAGACCTGGCCTCAGCCGCACGACTCCCGTGCGGGCGGCCGACGTTGACGGGCCGGGGAGCGGGGAGTCCCGTCGGGAAGACCGCCGCCCTCGTCGAGCAGCCGCCGCTGGGAGAGGAGGTAGCCCAGCTCGGCCCTGCTGCGGCTGCCCAGCGCTTCGGAGACCTTGCGGATGTGGGTGGAGACGGTCCGCGCGCTCATGCCGAGCCGGGTCGCGATGGATTCGTCGGTGTGACCGGAGACGACCATGCGGAGGACGGTCCGGCGCACGGAACTGGTGAGAAGGTCGGGGCGGTGGCGTTCGGCGGTGATGGCGACGGGCTCGCCGCGCTCCCACGCGTGGTCGAACATCTTGGCGAGGAACTCGATCACCCCTGAGTGCCGGACGGCCAGGGCGGCACTCTTGCGCTCCTCGGTTCCCGGGATGAAGGCGATCGTACGGTCGCAGATGATGACGCGTTCGAAGATCTCGTCCACGGTACGGACCCGGGCGCCCTCGGCGAGAACCTGCTCGATGTAGGCGAGGGTGGGCGTGTGCGACCGGACGCTGTGCTGGTAGAGCGTGCGCTGCCGTACACCCTTCCGCAGCAGGGCGAGATCACGGGGCAGGGCCTCGGCGAGCAGGGCGGGCGGGCGGCCGCCGCCGGGCTGTGCGGTCAGCAGCTCTTCCCGGCAGGAGGCGACGGCCTTCCGCAACGCCTCCCCGATCACCTCTTCGCCGCGCAGCGACTCGATGGGCAGTTCACCCCGGCGCTGGACCTTTCGATAGACGGCCTCCGCCGCGAGAAATGAGGAATGCAGGGCTTCCAGGGATTTCCGCCGCTCTTCGATGTCACGCTCGACATGACGGGCGAGCAGCGATTCGGCGATTGCCGGGGGAACGGGAACGTACACAACACCCGGCCCGCCGGGCAGCCGTTTGAGGAGTCCGGAGCGTACGAGGCATCCGGGCACCTCACCGGATACCGTCCCGGCCTCCAGCGCCTCGCGGTAGCGCCGCAGCCCCTCCTCGCACAGGCGCACCTCGGTTAGTGGCGTTATGTCAGGTTCTGGAGTCATCTGCCCATCCTTCGGGTTGCCGCATTTCGTGGTCAGGACGACAGGCAGGCTCGCATCGTCGCCGGAATATGCGAAAGGATGGCCGTGACGCAAACAATGCGCCCGGACAAAGCAGTTGTGACCCATCCCCCGAGCCGATTCACAGGGACTCGCCCGGGAAATTTCACAAACGGGAAACCCCCGCAGTGAAACATGGAAACAATCACATCGATAAGGTGATGGTATGTATCGGACCGTCAACGCTGCGCATACTTGCTTTCCACAGCGCACCGACCGCGCGGAACGGGCACGAAAAGACTCCGCCTGGGGTTGATGCACGCACGGCACAAAGTACGTCATTCCCGATCTGGACTTTTTTCTCCGGAAATTGACGGAGAAAAATCTCATATCCTGAGACGCCTGGCGGTGGTGGTGCGCCCGGGGACGCCTGCCGGGAACACCGCCTCAGTCCTGGGCGAGATCCTCCGGAGCCGACCTCGCGAGGTCCGCCAGGGTCGCGAGAGCCCGGGACAGGGTCTGCGCCGACGGTGAGGCGAGACCGAGACGGATCGCGTGCGGACCCCGGTGGCGGCCCACGGCGAAGGCGGCCGCCGGGGTCACCGCGATACCGTGCCGCGCCGCGGCGGCGACGAACGTGTCGGCCCGCCACGGCTTCGGCAGTTCCCACCACCGGTAGTACGACCCCGGCGCGCTGCGGGTCACGAAGTCCCCGAGGTGGCGCTCCGCCACCTCCTGCCGCTCCACGGCCTGCCGCTGCTTGGCCCGTACGAGCGTCTCCACGGCCCCGACCGCCTGCCACTGGGCCATCGCCTCCAGGGGAAACCCCATGGGCGTCCAGCCCCCTGAGCGCAGAGCGGCCGCGACCGCACCCGACGCGGCGGCGGGCGCCACCGCGAACCCGAGGGACAGCCCCGGCGCCAGCCGCTTCGAGAGACTGTCGACCAGCACCGTCCGCTCGGGCGCACGAGAGGCCAGGGGCGGCAGATCGTCCCGGAGGAAGGCCCACACCGCGTCCTCGATCGCATGGATCCTGCACCTCAGCAGCACATCGGCCAGACGGTCCAGCCGCTCCGCGGGCATGGTCAGCGACAGCGGATTGTGCAGGACGGGCTGTACGTAGACGGCGTGCAGCGGCCCGGCCCGGTGCGCCTCCTCCACCGCCTCCGGGATGAGCCCGGCCCCGTCCGTCGCGAGCGGCACGAGGGTGACACCGAGCCGGGTGGCGATCGCCTTGAGGACGGGGTACGTCAACTCCTCGACGCCCAGCCGCGCGCCCGGCCGGGTCAGCGCGGCCACCACCGCCGAGATCGCCTGACGCCCGCTCCCCGCGAACAGCACCCGCGCCGGATCGGGGCGCCAGCCACCCCGCGCCAGCAGGTCCGCCGCCGCGGCCCGGGCGGCCGGGGTGCCGGCCGCACCGACCGGGCGCAGCACCGGCTCCAGCCGCTCGGGCCGCAGCAGCCCGCCCAGCCCGGCGGCCAGCAGTTCGGCCTGCTCGGGCACCACGGGGTAGTTCAGCTCCAGGTCGATCCTGCTCCCGGCGGGTTCGGAGAGCGCGGGGGCGGGCGGCGCCGCCGTGCCGGAGGTGTCGCGCACGAACGTGCCACGGCCCACGTGCCCCTCGGTGAGCCCCCGGCGCGCCAGTTCCTGGTAGACGCGGGTGGCCGTGGAATTGGCGATGCCGTACTGCCGGGCGAATTCCCTCTGGGTGGGCAGCCGTTCACCCGCCTTGAGCCGTCCGGCCCCGATCTCGGCGGCCACCGTGTCGGCAACGCTCCGGTAGTCCTTCACGGACCCCACCTCCCGCACTCCGTGCGCATCACGTATCGCGCACCACGCGTCGCGCACCACGTGATGCGCATCGCGTTCACGTATCGCGCATGACGTATCGCATTCACGTATCGCTCGCACCGTCATCAGCATCGAAGCACAGCATTGCACTGAGTTCAATATCTCGCATTGAACCGAGGCAAGTCAGGCCCTTACACTCGAATTGCTCCGATGCCCGATGACGGAGAACCGGAAATGCACGGAGCAGGATACGGCAGAGGTCCCACCCACGGAGCAGAAGGCGGCGCACGGGAATGGTTGAGCTGACCGGAGTACTGGGAGTCGCGATGGTGGCCCTGGGGATGGTGCTCACCCCCGGGCCGAACATGATCTACCTCGTCTCCCGGAGCATCACCCAGGGCCGCCGGGCGGGGGTCGTCTCCCTCGGCGGCGTCGCCGTCGGCTTCCTGGTCTACCTGCTGGCGACGAATCTCGGCCTCTCCGTGGTCTTCGTCGCGGTCCCCGAGCTGTACGTCGCGGTCAAACTGGCGGGCGCGGCCTACCTGGCCTGGCTCGCCTGGACCGCCCTCAAACCCGGCGGCGTCTCCGTCTTCGCTCCCCAGGAGATGCCGCACGACTCCCCGCGCAAACTGTTCACGATGGGGCTGATGACGAATCTCCTCAACCCGAAGATCGCCATCATGTATCTGTCCCTCATCCCCCAGTTCATCAACCTGGAGTCGGGGCACGTGCTGTTCCAGGGGTTCGTGCTCGGCTCCGTCCAGATCGCGGTGGCCCTCACGGTCAACCTGTCGATCGTCCTGGCCGCCGGTTCGATCGCCGTCTTCCTCGCGCGCCGCCCCTCCTGGCTCAAGGTGCAGCGCTACATGATGGGAACGGCGCTCGCCCTCCTGGCCGTCTCCGTCGCCCTGGACACCTCGATGCCCTCGACCGGGTCGAGCTGATCCCGCGAGGTCATCTCCGTGAGCTGTTCGGCGTGTTCTTGGAGGGAGCGGACGCCGACGTCGCCGCCGTTGAGGGCGTCGATGCCCTGGACGGCCGCGGCGAGTGCCTGGACGGTGGTCAGGCACGGCACGGAGCGGGCCACGGCCGCGGTACGGATCTCGTACCCGTCGAGCCGGCCGCCGGTCCCGTAGGGGGTGTTGACGATGAGGTCGACCTCGCCGTCGTGGATGTGCTGGACGATCGTCTTCTCACCGTTGGGACCGGTGCCCTCGGACTGCTTGCGCACGATCGTGGCGTTGATCCCGTTGCGCTTGAGGACCTCCGCGGTCCCCGAGGTCGCCATCAGCTCGAACCCGTGCGCGACGAGCTCACGGGCCGGGAAGATCATCGAGCGCTTGTCCCGGTTGGCGACCGAGATGAACGCCCGCCCACGGGTGGGAAGCGGCCCGTACGCCCCGGCCTGCGACTTCGCATACGCGGTGCCGAAGACGGAGTCGATGCCCATGACCTCACCGGTGGAGCGCATCTCCGGCCCCAGGACCGTGTCCACACCCCGCCCGTGGATGTCACGGAACCGCGACCACGGCATCACGGCCTCCTTGACGGAGATCGGCGCGTCCAGCGGCAGCGTGCCCCCGTCACCCGTCTTCGGCAGCAGGCCCTCGGTGCGCAGCTCGGCGATGGTGGCGCCCAGCGAGATGCGGGCGGCGGCCTTGGCGAGGGGGACGGCGGTGGCCTTGGAGGTGAAGGGCACCGTGCGGGAGGCGCGGGGGTTGGCCTCCAGGACGTAGAGGATGTCCCCGGACAGGGCGAACTGGATGTTGATCAGCCCGCGCACCCCCACCCCCCGGGCGATCGCCTCGGTCGAGGCGCGCAGCCGCTTGATGTCGAACCCGCCCAGCGTGATCGGCGGCAGGGCGCAGGCCGAGTCACCGGAGTGGATCCCGGCCTCCTCGATGTGCTCCATCACACCGCCGAGGTACAGCTCGGTGCCGTCGTAGAGGGCGTCGACATCGATCTCGATCGCATCGTCGAGAAAACGGTCCACCAGGACCGGGCGGGTGGGGCTGATCTCGGTGGACTCCGCGATGTACGACTCCAGACGCGCCTCGTCATACACGATCTCCATCCCCCGCCCGCCCAGGACGTAGGAGGGGCGTACGAGGACGGGGTAGCCGATCTCGTCCGCGATGGCCTTGGCGGCCGCGAAGGTGGTGGCGGTGCCGTGCTTGGGCGCGGGCAGTCCGGCTTCGGCGAGGACCTGGCCGAAGGCGCCGCGGTCTTCGGCGGCGTGGATCGCTTCGGGGGAGGTGCCGACGACGGGCACGCCGTTGTCCTTGAGCGCCTGGGAGAGGCCGAGGGGGGTCTGGCCGCCGAGCTGGACGATGACGCCGGCGATGGGTCCGGCCAGCGATTCGGCGTGGACGATCTCCAGGACGTCCTCCAGGGTGAGCGGCTCGAAGTAGAGCCGGTCGGAGGTGTCGTAGTCCGTGGAGACGGTCTCCGGGTTGCAGTTGACCATCACCGTTTCGAAGCCCGCGTCGGACAGGGCGAAGGAAGCATGGACACAGGAGTAGTCGAACTCGATGCCCTGCCCGATCCGGTTCGGACCCGAGCCGAGGATGATCACCGCGGGCTTGGTCCGGGGCGCGACCTCGCTCTCCTCGTCGTAGGAGGAGTAGAAGTACGGCGTCCTCGCCGCGAACTCCGCGGCGCAGGTGTCGACCGTCTTGTAGACGGGTCGGATGCCGAGCGCGTGGCGGACCTCGCGCACGACGTCCTCGCGCAGGCTGCGGATCTCGCCGATCTGCGCGTCGGAGAACCCGTGCCGCTTCGCCTCCGCGAGCAGCTCAGGGCCGAGCTTGTCGGCGGCGGCCAGCTCGTCGGCGATCTCCTTGATCAGGAAGAGCTGGTCGACGAACCAGGGGTCGATCTTCGTCGCGTCGAAGACCTCCTCCTGGGTGGCACCCGCCCGGATCGCCTGCATGACGGTGTTGATACGGCCGTCGGTCGGACGGACCGCCTCGGCCAACAGCTCCGCCTTGTCCCCCGGCTCGCCGGTGAAGGCGAACTGCGAGCCCTTCTTCTCCAAAGAGCGCAGCGCCTTCTGGAGGGCCTCGGTGAAGTTCCGGCCGATCGCCATCGCCTCCCCCACCGACTTCATCGTCGTCGTCAGCGTCGAATCAGCCGAGGGGAACTTCTCGAACGCGAACCGCGGGGCCTTCACCACCACATAGTCAAGCGTCGGCTCGAACGAGGCCGGGGTCTTCTCCGTGATGTCGTTCGGAATCTCATCCAACGTGTAACCGACGGCCAGCTTGGCGGCGATCTTGGCGATCGGGAAACCCGTCGCCTTCGACGCCAAAGCGGAAGACCGGGAGACGCGCGGGTTCATCTCGATCACGATGACCCGCCCATCGGTGGGGTCGATCGCGAACTGGATGTTGCAGCCGCCGGTGTCGACCCCGACCTCGCGGATGATCGCGATACCCACATCGCGCAGCCGCTGGTACTCGCGGTCGGTGAGCGTCATCGCCGGGGCGACAGTGATCGAGTCACCGGTGTGGACGCCCATCGGGTCGAAGTTCTCGATGGAACACACGACCACGACGTTGTCGTTCTTGTCGCGCATCAGCTCCAGCTCGTACTCCTTCCACCCCAGGATCGACTCCTCCAACAGCACCTCCGTGGTCGGAGACAGCGTGAGGCCCTGGCCGGCGATACGCCGCAACTCCTCCTCGTCATGAGCGAACCCGGAACCCGCCCCGCCCATGGTGAAGGAGGGGCGGACGACGACGGGGTAGCCACCGAGGGTGTCGACCCCGGCGAGAACGTCGTCCATGGAGTGGCAGATCACCGACCGGGCGGACTCGCCGTACCCGATCTTCTCCTTCACCGCCTCGACGACGCCCTTGAACAGGTCGCGGTCCTCGCCCTTGTTGATCGCCTCCACATTGGCGCCGATCAGCTCAACCCCGTACTTCTCCAGCACACCCTGCTCATGCATGGAGATCGCGGTGTTCAGCGCGGTCTGGCCGCCCAGGGTCGGCAGAAGCGCATCAGGGCGCTCCTTCGCGATGATCTTCTCCACGAACTCCGGCGTGATCGGCTCCACATACGTGGCATCCGCGATCTCGGGGTCGGTCATGATCGTGGCCGGGTTGGAGTTGACCAGGATGACCCGCAACCCCTCGGCCTTCAGGACCCGGCAGGCCTGGGTGCCGGAGTAGTCGAACTCGGCGGCCTGGCCGATGACGATCGGACCCGAGCCGATGACCAGGACGGACTGGATATCGGAGCGCTTAGGCACGCTGGCCCTCCATCAGAGAAACGAAACGGTCGAACAGGTAAGCGGCATCATGCGGACCGGCCGCCGCCTCGGGGTGATACTGAACACTGAACGCCGGCCGGTCCAGCAGCCGCAGACCCTCCACCACCTGGTCGTTCAGACACACATGGGACACCTCCGCACGGCCGAACTCCGTGTCGGACACCCGGTCCAGCGGGGCGTCGACAGCGAAGCCGTGATTGTGCGCCGTCACCTCGACCTTGCCGGTGGTGCGGTCCTGCACCGGCTGATTGATCCCACGGTGCCCGTACTTCAACTTGTACGTACCAAAACCCAGCGCCCGGCCCAGGATCTGATTGCCGAAACAGATACCGAACAGCGGAGTCGACCGCTCAAGGACACCCCGCATCAACGCGACGGGATGGTCGGCGGTAGAAGGGTCACCAGGACCGTTGGAGAAGAACACACCATCGGGGTTCACCGCGTACACCTCCTCCAGGGTGGCGGTCGCGGGCAGCACATGCACCTCGATACCCCGCTCCGCCATCCGGTGCGGCGTCATCCCCTTGATCCCCAGATCCACCGCCGCCACCGTGAACCTCTTCGTACCGATCGCGGGGACGACATACGCCTCCTTCGTGGCGACCTCGGCCGAGAGGTCCGCGCCCGTCATCTCCGGCGCCTGGCGCACCTTCGCCAGCAGCGTGCCCTCGTCCGCGATGGCGTTGCCGGAGAAGATCCCCACCCGCATCGCACCCCGCTCCCGCAAATGGCGGGTGAGAGCACGGGTGTCGACACCACTGATCCCCACCACACCCTGCGCCGCCAACTCCTCATCCAGCGACCGCTGCGCACGCCAGTTGGACGCCTTACGCGCAGGATCACGCACCACATAACCCGAAACCCAGATACGACCCGACTCCGGATCCTCATCATTGACGCCCGTGTTCCCGACATGCGGGGCCGTCATCACCACCACCTGACGGTGATATGACGGATCCGTCAACGTCTCCTGATAGCCCGTCATCCCCGTCGAGAACACCGCTTCGCCGAAGGTCTCCCCCACAGCCCCATAAGCACGGCCACGAAACGTGCGACCGTCCTCCAGGACCAGTACAGCGAGCGGCCCGCCCCCGCCCGCGTTCCCGGCCCTCACCGATCCAGCCCGCAGACCGCGCGCGCTCCTCGCACTCCTCGCTCCGGGGCACACTCCAGGCGGAACTGGGCCGCCGTCCTCAGGATCGCCTTCTCCACGTCCCCGCTCGACGCGCCGCGGAACCGGAAGCGGGCGCCGACGTGCTCGTACCCGCCCAGGCGCGGGACCACCTGGCCCACGGCCGGGATCACGGCGGTGTACGGGCCCTCCTCGGAGGTCGGCGGGTCGGGGAGGTCCCAGGCCGTCACGCGGCAGGGGGCCCGTACGGGGGACGGAACCAGCAGCCAGCCTCCCGTACGCCATTCCTCCGGTACGGGGAGTTCCGGGCGGCGGCCCAGCTGGACGGCGGCAGCGGCCCCCGCGAGGTCGATGCCGTGCACCTCGCGCCAGACGAACGGGATCTCCGCGCCGCCGACCCGGTACCCCGCTTCCAGGAAGCGGATCGAGGGCGAGCCGCCGGCCGACGTGCCGACGAACGCCTCCAGGTGGAAGACCCAGGGTTCCGGGCCGAGGGCCGCGGCCACCCGGGCCGTGAACGCGCCGAGGGGGCCGAGGAGTTCGGGGTCGTCGACCTCGACCGAGCCGAGGGCCTCGCCCTGGGTGAAGTCGACGCAGGTGTTGACGTACCGGGAGGCCCGCCAGGGGCCCAGCTCCTCGCCGGTCCACAGGCCGTCGATGTGGAAGACCGGGTCGGCGCAGAACTCCTGGACCAGGCGGGGTTCCGGGGGTGACGTACGCAGCAGCGGAAGGTCGGCCTCGGAGTCGAGGCGTACGACGCCCCGGCTCGCGGTTCCCCGGCGCGGCTTGACCACGACCGGCCAGCCGTGGTGCTCGGCGAAGGACAGGACGGCGGCTTCGTCGGGGGCGTCCCCGAAGGCGGGGGCGGGAATCCCGGCCGCCGCGGTCACCCGGTTCATGGTGAGCTTGTCGCGGAAGCGGGACAGCGCGGCGGAGGTCTGGCCGGCGCAGCCCAGCCGCTCGCGGACCAGGGCGGCGGTGTCGAGGTCGCCCTCGTTGAGGGCCACCACCCGCTCGGGCACGCCGAAGTGGGTCCGCAGCTCGGTGACCGCGCGCCAGACGGCGTCGAGGTCGTCGGTGGCCGGGACGGTACGGGCGGCCGCCGCTTCGCCGGGTACGGAGTCCAGGGCCAGTTCCGTGGTCACGTAGGTGACCCGGTGGGTGCGGTGGTCGAGGTACTTCTCGTAGTGGGCGTGCCGGTCACGCCAGCGGTGGAGGACGACGATGTGGTCGCTCATGCCCGGTCCGCTCCGGCGGCCGACATGTCCCGGACCCGGCCCACCGCGAAGGTCGCGGAGACCACGGCGGCCCGGGCCGAGCCCAGTGCGCCGCGTGCCGCGTCCAGGTCGCCGTCCGGGAGCTGGCCCACGATGTCGGTGGCGCAGTCGATCAGGTGCAGCGCGGCCCGGGCGAGGGGCTGTTCGCTGCTGTACCGCTCCTCGACCAGTCGGCGGACGGTGTGCAGCTGGGCGACGGGGTCCGGCCGGGACCCCTCCGTCCCGACGGGGCAGATGATCGTGTTCATCGGTGAGTCCATCCCAGGAGACAGGAGCCGGAAGAGGCGGGGGAAGCAGAGGCGGAGCAGAGGAAAGGGCAGGGGCGAAGGAGGAAGGGTGAAGGAGCGGGAGCAGGGGCGGTGGGGGCGGGTGGCCGGACCAGGGGCGCGGTCCTGGCCACCCGGATTCCGTGGCGCGGGCCGGGGAGGGCGGGGCAGAGCCCGGAACCCCGGCGCCGCCCTCAGCTCGTCTTGAAGCGGATGCGGTCGTTGGTCGCCTCGCACTTGGCCACGGCGTCGTCCGCGTCGCGGCCGGAGGCGATGACGTACCCGGAGACGCAGTCCGCGACGGTCAGCAGCGGCGGTACGGTCTCCCCGACGCTCTTGGCGATCACCGCCGCCACCTCCGTATCCGCGAACTCGTCCAGGTACGGGAGGAACACGTACTGCTTCTCGCCCTTCGGGATGCGGCGGACCTCGTCGGCCGCGTCGTCGGCCACCTCGACGGCGTCGACCGTGCCCGGCTCCGGGGTGAAGAAGCGGACCGCCGCGCCGCCCAGCGGTTCGGGCGAGGTCGCGGGCAGCTCGTCGATGCCGAGGGGGACCGTGAGGAACATCCGGTTGAGGTTCAGCCCGAAGGCGCGGCGGACCAGTTCGGGGGCGCCGCTGCCGGCCAGCCGGGCATGGGACTCCAGGACGCGCGGGCCCTTGGGGGTGAGGACGAACTCGCTGTGCGAGGGACCTTCGGTCAGGCCCACCGCGTCCAGCAGCTTCGGTGTGAGGTCGCGGAGTTCGGCGAGCCACGGGGTGGCGTACCGGCTGGGGGTGCTGACCTCCCACTCGACGTACCGCTCGTTCATCCGGTACTCGGAGTATCCGATGGTGAGGTGGCGGCCCGCGTGCGAGAAGGAGTCGACGCTGACCACGGGGCCGTCGAGGTACTCCTCCGCGATGACGGCCGAGGTCTCCGCCTCCTGGAGCGCCTCCCATGCCCTCTCGGCGTCCTCGGGTCCGTCCACGGGGTGGATGTGCAGGCTGGCGACGCCGTCCACCGGTTTGACGATGATCCGGTCACCGACCTCCGCCCGGAAGGCGGCGATCTCCTCGGCGCTCCGGACCAGCCGGTAGCAGACCGGGCTCAGGCCGTGCTCGTCGAGCAACTGCCGGGTGAGCGCCTTGTCCTTGAGGGCGCGGGCGGTGAACTCGCTGACGCCGGGCAGGCCGAGGGCGTCCACGACGAAGCCGGTGGACTCGGCGGCCGGTTCGGTGGTGGTGAGGACGCGGTCGAAGGGGCGCTCCTCGTGCAGCGGCTTGAGGAGTTCGAGGATGGCGGGGCCGTCGGCCAGAGGGCCGTGGATGATGCGCTCGCAGTGCTGGGCGACGGCCACGTCGTAGGCACCCTCCTCGTGGACGAGGACGACGTCGATGCCGAGTTCCTTGGCTCCCGTGACCGGTGCCGGCCGGCCGCCGATGACTGCCACGCGGTACTTGCCCATGGGGTTCCCTTCGGGGTTCGGGTGAGGGTGAGGTGAGGGGTGCTGGGTCAGCAGTGCTGAGTGAGGGTGCTGAGACAGCGGCACTGAGTGCGGGGGCGCCGAGTCAGCGGTACTGAGTGAGGGGTGCAGAGTGAGAGGTGTGCCGTGTGGTGGGACGGGCCCGTCAGGCGGCGTAGCAGCGGCGGAGCCAGCGGGCCGTCGTGTTCGGGTGCGGGGTGAAGGCCTTGCGGCGGTGCAGCACCCGGAGGTTGTCGAAGATCATGAAGTCGCCCGGCCGGAGGATCAGATCGGCGGCCGGGATGTCGAGCAGGACCTCGCGCCAGCGCTCCAGGGCCTGTTGGGCGGCGGGCGTGAGACCGGCCGTGGTGCCCCGGTCGTAACGGGCCCGGTGGCGGCCGTCCGGCCCGGTCTCCAGGACCGGGGTCTTCACCAGCGGGCCGATGGTGTCGCCGTCGTTGGAGTCGGGCGCCCCGACCTCGAACTCCGGTGCCCTGAGGACGGCTTGCGTCTCCTCGTCGAGCCGTACGACGACGTCGTCGAGGGCCGCGACCTCGGTGGGGATGCGCTCCTCGTTGCGGATGGCGAAGAAGGTGAGGTACGGCGGGGTGTAGAGCCGGGGGTCCGAGCCGGGCGGGCCGAACGGCTGGTGGGGGTTGTCGGAGTGCCAGAAGAACTCCGAGTCGGCCCCCCAGGAGCTGGTGGTGCCGGACGCGGCCGGGTTGGGGACGACATTGCGGATGAGGCGGCCGTCGTTCTCGTAACTCACCGCGAACGGCGTGCAGCCGAGGAGCCTGATCATCCCCAGGTGGATCGCGTTGGTGACGGCGAGCGCGCTCTCGTCGGCGAAGCCGCTGACCGGGGTGGCGGGGAAGTCCTGGGTGGGCAGGTTGGACAGGAGCAGCGCGTGGGAGCCCGCGGCGGTGAAGACCTGGCTGCCCTGGAGGATGTCGCCGGGCAGATGGCGCCGCAGCGCGTAGGCGCCGATCCCGCCGAGGATGGCGTCGTCGAGGTCGGAATCGAGGCTGGTCTCCGATACCCGGGCCGATATCTCCTTGCGCAGCAGGTCCCGGGCGCTGTCCTCGACGCGGTACCGGGCGAACTGGAGCAAGCTGGTCATCGTCTGTCTCCGTTGGGTCGGTTGCACGCCCTCGTCGTCCCGCTCAGCGAGCCGGTGACGCGGGCGGCGCGTTCCAGTACGTGTCGGCGCGCCGGTTCCAGCGGCGCGCGAGGGGGTCGTCGACGAGCCGGCTCAGCAGGCCGACCGGGGTCACGACCAGGTAGTAGGCGAGGAGGAGCAGAAGGGTGCGCAAGGTACGCATGGACGTTCGTTCCGTTCTCGTGTCGGCGCGAAGAAGTGCGGACGGGGGCCGGTTCAGTCGAGCGGGATCTCGTCGCGCCAGTCGGACTCCTCCGTCCAGACCGGCTGATCGCCCTTTTCCAGAAGGAAGTTGCCGAGCGCGAGCATGTCGATGTCGGTCCGCATGAAGCAGGTGTAGGCCTCCTGCGGGGAGTTGACGATCGGCTCGCCGCGTACGTTGAACGAGGTGTTGACCAGGACCGGGAGGCCGGTGAGGGACTTGAAGGCGGTCAACAGCCGGTGGTAGGCGGGGTTTTCGCGGTCGGTGACCGTCTGCACCCGTGCCGAGTGGTCGACATGGGTGACGGCGGGGATGGTGGACCGCCGCACCTTGAGCAGGTCGAGTCCCGTGGCGCCGCCGTCCCGGGCCTCCAGCCGCTGGGCGGCGGCGACCTGGGAGACGACGAGCATGTACGGGCTCTCCTGCGACAGGTCGAAGTAGTCCTTCGCGTCCTCGGCCAGGACGGCGGGGGCGAACGGGCGGAAGGACTCCCGGAACTTGATCTTGAGGTTCATCGCGGACTGCATGTCCGGGTTGCGCGGGTCCCCGATGATGGACCGGGCACCGAGCGCCCGGGGGCCGAACTCCATGCGCCCCTGGAACCAGCCGACGATCTTCCCCTGCGCCAGCCCGTCCGCGACCTGCGCGGCCAGGGTGTCGTCGTCCAGGCGGCGGTACGGGACGGACCGCGCGTCCAGGTAGGCGGCGATCTCGTCGTCGCCGTACGCGGGCCCGAGCAGGGACCCGCTCATCGCGTCGCGCCCCGTGGGGACGTGGTCCCGGCGGGCGCCCCGCTCGGCCGCGACGGCCTGGGCGGCGCCGAGGGCTCCCCCGGCGTCTCCGGCGGCGGGCTGGACCCACACCTCGTCGAAGATCCCGGCGTCGATCACCTTGCCGTTGGCCACACAGTTGAGGGCGACCCCGCCGGCCATGCAGAGGCGGGACTCCCCCGTGCGCTCGCGGGCGGTGCGGGCCAGTCGGAGCACGGCTTCCTCGGTGACCGCCTGGACCGACGCGGCGAGGTCGAACTCGCGCTCGGTGAGCGGGGATTCGGAGGTCCGGCGGGGTCCGTCGAAGAGCTTCTCGAAGCCGCGTCCGGTCATGACCTGGCCGCGCAGATACGCGAAGTAGCGCATGTTCAGGCGGAAGGAGCCGTCGGGTTTGAGGTCGATCAGCTCCTCGCGGATGAGGCGGGCGTAACGCGGCTTCCCGTAGGGCGCGAGGCCCATGAGCTTGTACTCGCCGGAGTCGACCTTGAAGCCGCAGAAGTAGGTGAACGCGGAGTACAGCAGGCCGAGCGAGTGGGGGAAGCGGATTTCGGAGACGGGGCGGAGGGCGGTGCCGCGGCCGTGCCAGAGGGTGGTGGTGGCCCATTCGCCGACGCCGTCGATGCAGAGCACCGCCGCGGACTCGTACGGGCTCGGGAAGAAGGCGGAGACCGCGTGCGACTCGTGGTGGCGGCGGACCGACAGCTCGGGGACCCGGCCCCGGCCGAGGGCGGCGAGTTCGGCCCGTACGGTCGCGTCGGTGCGGAGCTTGCCGGTGCGGCCGAGCCAGGCGGGCAGCGTGTCCCGGAAGGAGGCGAAGCCGGTGGGCGCGGCGCCCGCGAAGGTGGCCAGGAGCCGGCGGAACTTCAGCCGGGGGTCCTCGTAGTAGGCGACGGCCGAGATGTCGTCCAGGCTGACGCCCTGTTCGTCGAGGCAGTACGCGACCGCGCGGGAGGGGAAGGAGGGGTCGTGCCGCCGCCGGGTGAAGCGTTCCTCCTGGGCCGCGGCCACCGGCACGCCGTCGGCGACGAGGGCGGCGGCGCTGTCGTGGTAGAAGGCGGAGACTCCGAGAATGAGGTCAGACACCGCTGCGTTCCTCCGGCTGGATGGGGAATCGGGAGGGGGATCGGGAGGGGAATGGAGCTGGGGCGGGGCAGGGGGTGAGAGGTGCGGTACGGACGAGAGGTGTGAGGTGGGCGAGGGGTGTGAGGTGGACGAGGACCGCGGGATGGGCGAGGGCTGCGGGGCGGGCGAGAGGGGTGGGGCGGGCGTGCGTCCGGGGGGTCACTTGCGGCGGCCGGTGAAGCGGGTGCGGCGGGCCGCGAACCGGGCGCCGACGCTCCTCGGCGGGTTGAGCGAGCGGTAGCCGACGCGCACCCGCCCCCAGACGTCGGCCCGGGCCCCGGGTCCCGGCGCGTCCGGCAGCGAGGCGAGCAGGGTGTCCACGGCGTCGGCGGCCCAGGCCGAGTGGCCGGTGGCCACGTTGTCGATGGTGTTGTGGATGTCCACGAAGCGGGTGCTGAAGCCGTACGCCTTGAGGGCGAGCCGGGCCCGCCGGTAGGTGCCGCCGACGCCGGAGAGCTCCATGGCCAGGTTCAGGCCGAGGACCTCCGGCAGATAGGTCTGCGGGAAGCGGCCCACGCACAGCCAGTACACCGGGAGTTCGAGGGACTCCTCGCGGAAGCCGGGCCACTGTGCGAACGCGGCGGAGGCCGTCGGCGGCAGCTCCACCCCCATCTCCTTGAGCACGTCGCGGTAGATGAGCGGGTGGTTCAAGTGCGGTTCGCCATTGCCGAGTTCGTCCCAGTACGTCTCGAAGAGGGAGTGTCCGATCGCGGACGAGGCCTGCTCGTAGTCGGTGAACCCCTGGAGCCAGCTGCCGTCGATCAGGGTGAGCGGCGCGGTCTGGACGGTGTCGTCCACCACCGCTTCCTTCGAGGGCAGGGGGATCGCCGCGTTCTCCTCGAACTCGGCGCCGTGCCGGTCGTGTTGGGCCTGGAGCCAGGGCCGCAGCCCCGCGTGGCTCCAGCGTTCGGGCAGCGGCATCGCCGTACGGTCCATGCCGTGGCCGGAGCGGGCGAGCCAGCCGTCCACGTACTCCATCGCCCAGGTGCGCAGGGCGGGGGTGTCGGTACGGCTCATCAGCAGGTGGTACGCCTCGCGCAGCCCGGAGGGCGTACGGCCCGGGGAACCCGCCCCGGCCCGCAGGGCTCCGGCCACCCCCGCGAGGGCGTCCCGCGCACCGGCCGGGGGCGGCTCGGCGGGCCCCCCGGAGGTGCCGTGGGCTCCAGGGGTCCCGGAAGTTCGGGCGGTTCCGGAGGTTCGGGCGGTTCCGGAAGTTCGGGCGGTTCCAGGAGTTCGGGCGGTTCCGGAGGTTTCGTGGGCCCCGTGGGTTCCGGAGGCCGGGCGGGGCCCGGAGGGGGTGTCGGCGGGCTTCTGCGGGAGGGAGTCGATCCACCGCCGGATGACCGTGAGATCCTCCGGCGAGAAGACCCGGAACATCGGTCCGCGCTCGCCGACCAGCCCCCGCACCAGCGAACTGGCCCCGGAACGACCGGGCTTGACCAGCTTGCTGCGTGCCAGGACCTCCAGCAGCGGGGCCGGGTCCGTCCGGCACTCCGCCAGCCAGCGGGCCAGGGGCTTGCCCTCCAGCAGGAACTGGTGGTGGTAGACGGCGCCTTCGCGGGACCGCAGCCGCATCAGCTCGGCCATGTCGAACGCGGGGTCCCCGGCCGCCACCAGCTCCGCGTGGAGCGCCTCGGACCACTCCCGGAGCCCGGCCAGCATCCAGCGGAAGCCGGAGCGTACGGCGTCGGCACCCCGCTCGCCCTCCCTCTCGACCAGCGCGTCCACGGCGGCCCGGCACTGGTCGACGGGCAAGGGCCCTTCGGCCGCGCGCCTGGTGGCCGGATCGAGGGTGGCCCAGTCCGCGCCGGCCGGCAGCACCGCCCGGACCGGCTCCAGGGCGGGCGGCAGCCCGACGGCACGCAGGCACAGGTCCGCGCCGAGGATCTCGCCCCGGAAGTCGTCGGGGCGCCGGCTCATCGCCAGGAGCAGGGCCGGGAGGCGGAACGCGCTGTCGGGAATGCGCTGGTCGCCGGTGAGGCGGGCGGCCGGGGCCGCGTTCTCGGCGAGCCGCAGCCTCCGCAGCAGTTCGAGGTAGGCGCTGCCCCGGGAGGCGGCGGGATGGCCGGCGCCGACGTCGGAGGCGTACAGGGCGAGGATGCGCAAGGCCAGGGGGTCGTCGGCGTTGCCGGGGGCGCTGAGCCACTGGAGCCAGGCGCCGGACAGGAGGGCGAGCGGGGCGCAGCCGAGGACGGCCCGCCGGACGAGCACCTCGCCATGGCCCTCGGGGTGCTCCTCCCCCTGCCCCGGGGTGACGAGGGCGAGGTGGCGCGAACGCTCACCGGCCGCCCAGTCGGCGGCCTGCCGGAGGAGGCCGTCGAGCGAACCGTCGCCCGTGGCCACGCCCGCGTCCGTGGCGCGGCGGACCGCGGTCCGCACCTCCTCCACGAACCGGCCCTCGGGAAGCGACGCCTCCGGGTCCGTCGCATACGCGTACACGGTGCGTGCCGAGCCGCCGTCCCCCGGCAGCCCGTGCGGACGGCCCGTCCGGCGCTCCGCGGCGGGCGTGGCCGGGGACGGGGCGGCCGCCTGTTGGCTGTGCATCGATTCCCTCTCTCCGTCGGTTCGCGTGCGGTCGGGACGTGCGGTCAGAACATGGGGTAGATGGAGGCGTCGTTCTTCGCCTTCTGCTTGCGCCGGAGCACTTTCGCGATGATTTTTCGCACGAACGACATGACAGGCAGCCCTCTCTTGCAGGGAGGTGTAAGGGAATGCACGGTGGCTCACGGGAACGCTTGGAGGATTGCGGGAGCGCTCAGAGCAGTGCGGGACGCGTGGAGGCGTGGAGGCGTGGACCAGTACGGGCAGGGCTTGAAGCTGCGCGGGAACGCGTGGCCGGGTACGGGAACCGGCGGACCGTTCAGGAAAGCCCGAGGGATTCGGCCAGCAGCCGGGAGGTGATTTCCGTGCCGTGGTCGGTGAAATGCGCCCGGTCCACATAGAGCCAGTCGTCGCCCGTGACCGACTCGGCGAGGACGGGGCTCATGTCCAGGAAGCGGACGTCCTGCGCCTCGCAGGCCACGCGGAGCGCGTCGGCGTACCTGCGGCCGGACTCCAGGGTGGCGATGTCCCCGTACAGCTCCCAGAAGTTGGAGATGTCGTCGAGTTCCCCGAAGACCGCCTTCTCCTCGGGCGACCCCGACTCCCGGACCCAGGTCGCCAACGGCTGGAGTACGTAGGTGATACGGGCTCCGCTCGGTCCGGCCAGCAGCCGGAGTGCGGCGAGATGACGTGTCGTCAGGTCGACGGCGTACGCGATCCGGTCCGCCAGTGGGGGCACCACGTGCGGCTCGTCCTCCGGCCCGGCAGCACGTCGGCCGAAGCCCCGCCTGGCCTTGCGGTGGGAGGCGCGCAGCTCCTCCATCCGGTCGAAGTACTCACCGCAGTTGAAGAATCCGCCGTGTTCGCCGCGCTGGGCATCGGGCAGCCGGCTGAGCGCCAGGTCGTTGAGCCCGGAGAACACGACGATCTCGTCGATCTCGGGGACCAGTTCCCGGTGCATCAGGAACAGCAGCAGTTCCTGCATCGAGTTGTGGCTGCGGCCGGCGAAGTTGAGCCAGGGGACGGACGGCGCGTACCGGCTCCAGAGCCGTGACGCCATGGTCGTGCCGTCGCCGGTCGCGCCGATCCCGAACGGCGTGGAGCTGCCGGCCAGCAGCCGGACCGGGCCCTTGGGCGGATGCGCCACCGATCCCCGCTCGGTGGCACCGTGGGAGACGCGGAATCCCAGCCGATCGGTGTTGATCGTCGCGGAGCGGTAGTCCGCCCGGTGGAAATACATCAGGTAGGGCAGATACCGGGTTTCCGCCCGGTCGTCGAAGTCGTCGTACCGCAGCATCTGCGGGGTGAGAATTTCACGCTGGGATTTCACGGACGGGACGCTCCTCGATTCAGGGATCGCTCTTCCGATGGGCGTGTACCGGCCGGGTGCGCCCCGGCTGTGCCTGTTTCGGCGCCGTACGTGACGAGCTTTGTCGGTCGGCGACCCTGAAAGAAAGGAAACGCGGGGTCGGGAACGCGCAATGCGCGATCCCGAGGGAGGGACGAGAGCGGAGAAAAGGGGGCGATCGTCCCCTAGTACTCCAGCTGTGATCGTGATCTTCACGTCTGGGACATGGGTTGCCGCCGGTCATGGCTGGTGCGCGATCGCTGCTGATGGCGGCGTCGCCAGTCGGACCAGCCGAGTCGGTGGGTGATGTCGTGGAGGGGCTGGACGACGACCGTGATGAACAGGCGCCGGATCTCGTCGCAGGACAGTGGGACCAGGGCGTCCGGGGCGGCCCGGCACAGCGGATGCCGCATGCCGTGCGGGCCGGCCTCCCCGGCCCGCGATCCGGCTCATGGCCGTCTCGAACGCCTGTCACCACCGGGCGGGAGCTGTGCTGTGGCCTGCGGCCGCCGTCTCATCGCCAGTCCGCACGACTCACGGTGATCAACGGTGGCCGCGTCCTCGCGGTGTCTCCTGTCAGTCCCGGACGAGACAGAACGGGTGACCTGCCGGATCCGCAAAGATGCGCCAACTCCGTTTCCCGTCCCCCTCATCGAGCAGTGAGGCGCCCCGATCGAGGACGTCTTCCTGAGCTCGGTCCAGGTCCTCGACCCCCAGGTCGAGGTGGAACTGCTGGGGTCGAGCGGGATCCGGCCACTGCGGTGGCCGGTGGTCCTCCACCCGCTGGAAGGCCAGCACGAGCCCACCGTCCGTGTGAAGCGTCGCCCAGCCCTCGCCGAGCGACCACCGGGGATCCGGCCGGTTCACCGCACCGCCGAGAAGCGACTGGTAGAAGCGGGACAGCTCAACGACATCGGCACAGTCCAGCACCACACACTGCAGCTTGGCGATCATGAAGAGCAGCGTCTCACGACGCCTGATGACGATCGAGAGCTGGAGTACTAGGGGGTCGTCCTCCCCGGCTCCTCCGGAGTCTTCCCCTGCTTCTCCGGAGTCCTCCCCGGGCCGTCCGCCAGGCCTTCGGCGGCCAGCACCATGCTCACCGGGGCCGAACTGTTGAGGCTGAGGCTGTGGCCGGCCGGGAGGAGGGCGAGCAACTCCGCCAGGGTCAGGGTCACGGAGCGGAGCTGTCCGAGGCTGTGGAGGTAGCCCGGCGAGGTGTAGACGGGAACCACCGCCGTACCGTCGGGCGCCGAGGCGCGCACCGGCTCGCCGTCGGCCGTGACCGGCACCGCGATCTCGGCCCCGGCCAGTGCGGCGGTGACGTCCTCGACGGGGCCGTAGCCGGTGGTGGCGAGCTGGACGGCCCGGTCCACCGGGTCCAGGGGCTCGGGCCATCCCATCGCCTCCGGCGAGGGGCGGTAGTCCGGGTTGTCCTCCCACTCGACGATCTCGCCCGCGGAGTCGGAGCGCCACTGGCCGATGACGGCCCACTCCGGGGGCGGGCCCTCGCCCTTCCAGGCGGGGTCGGCCAGATAGAGCCAGTGGTCCGGGGCGAGCCGGGCCGCCTCGACGAACTCCTCCGGGGGCGCGGGGTCCAGGGGGGAGACGGGAGAGGCGGTGGGCCGGGTGCCGGGGTCGCTCATCGGGTCCTCGTTCACTGGGGGTGCTGGGAGAGCTGGAGTGATGCGGGGTGATGCGGGTGTCGGGTGGTGCGGGTGTCGGGTGCTCGGCGTGCTGCGGGTGCTGGTTGTGCGGGTGCTCGGCGTGCTACCGGTGGTGCGGGTGTCGGGTGTGCGGCCGGGGCGGGAGGGGCCGGGCGGGTCCGTGGCCGTCGTGCGGCCTGGGCGGGAGCGGCCGGGCCGGTGCGTGGCCGTCGTGCGGCCGGGGCCGCTTCATGCGCCCGCCCCGGCCCGTCGGTCCGCGGCCGGGCCGCCGTCGGACGGCGAAGCGGACCCGGTCGCGGTCCCCGGCGCGAAGTGCGGGTTGGGGACGAACGGGCCGGCGGGCTCGCCGTTCAGCATCGGCTGCGCGCCCCGGACGTACCGGCCGGCCACACCACCGGGGAAGAGCACTTCCTCCTGGTCCGGGAAGGGCGAGGCCACGCCGAGGGTGGCGTTCACGTCGATGCCGCCGGGGGCCACGATGTCGTAGCGCCAGCGGTAGCGGCGGAACAGGGCAGGTGCGCCCGCCGGGTTGGCGCGGGCGCTGTCGCGCACGTAGTCCGGGTTGGCCGTCGTACTGGCGAAGACCGACCCCTGAGTCGTGTTGTAGACGTGGTCGATCAGATGCAGCACGGTGCTGCCGTACGGCCTGAGCCCCTCGGCGAAGACCCGGTCGGGCCCGTCCGGGCTGAAGCGGTGGAGCGGGCCGTCGTGGTCGCGCCACAGCGCCTCGGGCAGCGTGCCGTTCGCCAGGGTCCCGGGGTCGGCGGCGACGGTCGCCGGGTCGACGGGCGGAATCGGGCTGACCGTGCCGGTGGTGCGCCATCCGGCCGGGACCTCCATGGCGTCGTAGCCCTCGACGTGCCCGGTCACCGTCCTCAGGCGGGAGGAGGCGACGAGCCCGCGCCCCGGCAGGTACCAGTCCCAGGAGGGGCCGTCGGCGTGGAGCCGGCCGGCCATGTCGGTGACCCGCCCGGCGGACGGGCCCTCGGGCCTGTAGACGCCGCGCAGTCCGAGGGAGGGGATCTCGGCCACGAAGACGTGGTACTCCGCCTCGTCCTGGCCGAAGCCCCACACCCGCTGCCGGCCGTCGTCGACGAGCAGCGGGAACTCCGCCATTGTCTCCGCGAACTCGCGGTCGAACCGGCCGTCCCTCGTGTACGGCCGCGCCTCCGGGGGCGAGGGCCGCGTGTCCTGTGCCGTGGCGCCGGGGGCCGCGGGTCCGGATCGGCCGTCCGCCGCAGGGGCCGACGCCCGCTCCCGCCCGGCCGGTGCGGGCCCGTCGCCGCCCCGCGCCGCACGGGACCGGGGGGCCGGGACCGGGCGCTGCGCCTCATCGGCCGAGACCGGGCGCCCCGGGCGGGTCCGCTGCCAGGGGGTGGCGCCCGGCCCGGTGCCGTCGGCCGACGGGTGCAGGGTGAGCACCGGGTCGCCGCTGTCATCGGTGCCGGAGAGATCCACCGGGAACTCCGTCCACCACACGGTCCGGCCCAGCCTCCGGGCGACGTACCCGGCGAGCGCGGCCGGGTCGGACACCGGGTCCGGGAAGGCCAGGAGCACCGGCTCGGTCAGCTCCTCGCGGGACAGCACCGGGTCGGCGGCGAGGAGTTCGGCGAACTCACCGGCCGTCGTGGCGTACGTGTCGCCGCCCCAGGCCACCTCGATCAGGTCCGGGTCGTCCGCGTCGGCCCCGGCCCGCACCAGATACGGGACGGGCTCGGCCTTGCCGGTCGGCCCCTTGGCCCAGGGCGCGTCCGCGAGTCCGGCCGGGGTGCGGAACCGGGTCAGGTCCACGTCGGCAGGCTGCCCGTCGGTGTAGTCGCGGCCGGTGCCGTCCTCGGTGCCCTGGACCGTGTCCAGTGCGGTGTCCTCGTACGCGCCCGCCTCCTGGAGGGCGTAGGCCGCCGCGACATCGGTGACGGCCGCGTCCCGGCCCGCCGCGAAGGCCCGGGTGAGGATGTCGAGCGCCTCGGCGCGGCGGGCGTGGGCGAAGCCCGTACCGGAATCCCGGTGGAGGACCCGGTCGCTGAACTCCTCGGCGTCCGGGCCGGTTTCCGGCAGTGTCTCCAGGGCCTTGACCCGGGCCCAGAAGATCCGGGACAGCTCCGCCTCGCCGACCTCGTCGGTGCGGACGCGCAGGGCCGCTGCGGCCTCGTCCTCGGCGGTGCCCTGGGCGAGCCACTGCGCGGCCTCCTCCACGGCGGGCAGCTCGACGAAGGCGATGAGCCCGTCGCCCGGGTAGCGGCGCCAGTGCTCCGCGGCCTCGGCCAGCACCCGCCGGGTGGCCGCTCCGTCCGCCCCGGCGGCGGCCTCCGGGTGCGCGGCGATCACCCGGTGGAACAGGTCCAGCGTGAACGGTCCGGCGTCGGCGAAGTCGTTGTCGCTGCGCCACATCTGGTCGATCGCGGCGGCGCCGCGCAGCAGCTCGGGGTAGCCGGGGTCGTCGTCGATGTCGTGGCCGAGGGTGAAGCGCAGGGCGCGGACCAGGCGCAGCGTCGCCGTACGCATCTCGTCGGTCACCTCGGCGTCGCCGGGGCTGATTCCGGCGGCCTCGGCCAGCCGGTCGAGTCCGTCGTCGTCGGGTTCGGGGCCGGCCAGGGCCCAGGCGTGGCGGCGGCCCCGGGCGTCGGTGAACAGGGTGCGCTGGTACTGGCCGTTGGCCGAGCGGGTGCCCTGCGAGCTGTAGGCCAGACGTACGGCGCGCCCGGTGGCGTTGGCCACGTGCTGGCCCATGGAGACGGTGGCCAGGGGGTCCGCGACGAAGGGGCCGTCGTAGGCGTCGGAGGCGGCGCTCGGCCGGGGTACGGCGCTGTCGCGGGGCGCACCGCTCCAGCAGACGACGAGGTCGACCCAGTGGTCCTTCGGCAAGGTGGTCAGGCTCTTGCGGCGGCGCAGCCACGGTCCGGCCTCCCGCTCGTCGATGTCGCGGGTGCTGCCGTCGCTCATGGCCAGGATCAGCGCGCCGGGGCGGCCGTGCATGTCCAGCCGGTACGCCCGGTCCTCGGGGCCCGGCCGGGGCAGGTCGTACGCGCCGGAGAGCCGGTCGGTGGCCGGGTCGTCGTGGACGAAGGTCCCCATCCGGTCCAGGTGGCGGTCGTCCTCCTCGAAGTCCTCGGCGAACTCGGCCGGATGGTGGGAGGCCCGCCCGATCTGGCGGCCGGTGAGCGCGCTGACGAGCGCCCGGCTGACCACCTCGTGGTGCCAGGCGGGCACGTCGTCGTCCGGGTCCGGCCCGAGCCCGGGGTCGCTGGCGATCCAGTCGCCGCGGGGGGTCTTCGGGGTGCGGACGACGTCGATGGTGGCGGCTTCGCCGGGCGCGGACTCGACGGTGACCCGGCCGCTGTGCGCCCACACCGTGCGGCCGATGCGGTCGGCCAGCCTGCGGGGGAGGTCGAGCAGGCCGTCGGCGGCGAACGGTACGGCGAGGACGACGGGGGTGTCCGCGGGCAGGGCCTCGCGGGCCAGGTCCGCCGCGACCAGCTCGGTGAACTCCTCGATGTCCAGGTCCCGTACGGTGCCGTCGGGCAGCCGTGCCGCCACCCGGTCGCGCCCGCCGTCGGCGGCCACCACATAGGGGGTCCGCCCGGCCGGCCACGGGGTGGGTGAGGAGCTGACGACGTCGTAGCCGCCTGCGGGATCGGCCTCCAGCAGGTCGCTCCGGGTGGTGTCGAGCGCGGTGGCCTCGCCGCTCCCCCAGTTGAGCCCGGGTACGCGGCCGCCGCCCACGGTGAAGTGGCGGTCGCGGTCCGGTGCGGTCACGCCCAGCTCGGAGAGGTGGTACGCGGCCAGGGCGGCGAAGCCGGTGGCCCGCCCGGCCGCCGAGGCCCGGCCCACCAGTCCGAACAGCTCGGTCCTGGTGTCCGGTCCGACCGGGTCCGCCGGGTCCAGGCGCAGGACGCGGCGGGCGATGGCGTCCACGTCGAGCGGCCCGGTCCGGAGCGCGCGGTCACGGCGGCGCAGGGTGTCGAGCTTCTGCACCGCCACCGCGTCCGGCTGCTGGTGGAGCGCGATGACCGCCTGGCGGCCCAGCTCGGCCCGGGTGACCCCGGCGAGGGCGCCGGTGCCGACCCAGTCGGCGGGCACCCGGGCCATGGCCCGTACGACGACGCCGAAGTCGTCGGCGGTCAGGCGGGGCGCCCCGGCGGGCAACCCCTGCTGGAGCCGGTCCAGTTCGGCCGTCAGCAGCCGGGTGAACCGCTGGCGAGCGGTGGTGGCCCGCCGCCGTCCGAACGAGCCGCCGGGCGCCCGGTCGGGGGCGGACACCGCTCCGTAGCCGGTGACTTCGACACGGGGCAGGGACGCGCCCGCCCGGTGGTTGCGCAGCCCGGTGGCGGCCACCTGGGCGGCGAGCACCTCCAGGGTCCGCTCCCCCTCGGCCGAGGGGCTGGTCGCGTCCCTCCCGTACGCCACCAGGGTCCGGGACGGCAGGGGCTGCGGGGGGCGCACCGGGGCGGGGGCCACGGGAGGGGCGGTGGCGGGCAGGGAGGTGGGCTCCACCCCCTCCATCGGGTCGCCGAGGGAGCTGCGGGCGTGGCGGGCTTCTCGGGCATCGCGGGCTTCATGGGCGTCGCGGGGCGGGTTGTCGGTGGACAGGACGTCCACGGGCGCGGTGGCTTCCTGCCCAGTGGTTTCCTGCCCGGTGGCCTCCTGCCGGGTGGTTTCCGGTCCTGTGGTCTCCTGCCCGGTGGCTTGCTGCCCGGTGGTCGTCGCTTCCGCCGGTGCGGGGCCTTGACGGGCCGGGTCCGGAAGGGCCGGGTCCTGCGCGGCGTGCGGCTCCGCCGTGGGGTTGTTGTTGACGGCCGGGGTCGCCGCGCCGGGGCCGGGGGCCGGGGTGGCGGGAACCTGCGGGCCGCCGACGGCAGGGGCGGTGGCGGGGGCCGTGTACCGCCAGTCCGTGGCGGTGGGCTGGGACAGGGTGGAGAGGTCGGGTGCGAGCACGGGGAGCTCGCCCTCGGCGGCGTCCGGGGCGGACAGTTCGACCGGGGAGGTGCTCCACCACACCGGTCGGCCCAGCCTGCGGGCGACGGTCTCGGCCAGCACCGGGTCGGGGCCGCTGAGCCCGTCGAGCAGCAGCAGGACCGGCGTCGTGGCGGTACCGGCGCCCAAGGCGGTGTCGGCGGCCAGCAGTTCGGCGAACTCGGCGGCCGAGAGCCGGTGGGAGGTACCGCCCGTGGTCAGCTGGACGTGGCTGCTGTCCTCCAGGTCCACCGAGGCCCGTACGGCGTAGGGCACCGGCCGGCTCTGCCCGCCCGCGTCCACTCCGGCCCACGGCGCGTCCACCGTCGTGTCCGCGACCCGGAAGGCGTCGAGCCGGGGCAGCAGGGTCGGCTTGTCGCGCCAGTCCCGGCCGGACCCGAACGCCGTGCCCGCCATGGTGAGCAGCGCGGGTGCGGTGAGGGCACCGGCCGCCTCGGCCGCGTAGGCGCCCGTCACCTCGGGGTCGGTCATGTTCCGGCCTGCCGCGAAACCCCGGGTGAGCAGGTCGCGGGCGGCCGCGCGCCCGGCGTCGTCCGGCGCGGTGTCCGGGTCGAGGCGCAGGGCCCGTACGGTCAGGGCGTCGGCGGCCGGGCCGAGCAGGGTCTCCTCGGCGCGGACCCGCGCCCAGAACATGCGGGTGCGGTGCGCGGGCGCGTCGGCCGGGTCGGTGAGGCCCAGCGCCTGGACGGCAGCAGCGTCGACCGCCGCCGGGTCGGAGAGCCAGTCCACCGCCGTACGGAGGCCGGGGAGGGCGACGAAGCCGCTGACGGGCAGGGTGCCGCCGGAGTCCCGCCAGGCCTCGGCCGCTTCCGCCAGCACCTGGCGGACGGCGGCCGGGTCCGTCCCGCCGGGGGCGAGGGGGTGTGCGGCGACCACCTGGCTCAGCGACTGCGGCCAGAGGGGGCCGGTCCGTCCGAGGTCCGGGTCGGCGGCCCACATCCCGGCGACCGCCACGGCTCCGGCGACCAAGTCGGGGAAGTCGGCGTCGAGCACCACGTCGGGGCCCATGACCACCTTCAACGCCCTGACAGCGCGCAGGACTTCGGAGCGTGTCTGCGGGGACGGCGTGACACCGGGCTCCGCTTGGGCGGCCAGGCGGTCCAACTCGGCCTCGTCCGGCTCCGGGTGGCTGGTCTCCCACCACCAGGGGCGGCCCTGGGCGTCGGTGGCCAGCACCCTCATCGGACCGTCGCCGAAGTGGTTGACGCCCTGGGAGGAGTAGGAGAGCCGGGTCGTGCGCCGGAGCTGGTTGGCCAGGTGCTGGCCGAGGGAGAGGGCGTCCTCGCCCAGCGGGTCGGCGGTGAACGGCACGGGCAGCGGGCCGGAGAGCTGCGCGACGTCCTGGGCGGACCCCTGCGCCGGGGCTCCGGAGTGGCAGATGACCAGGTCGACCCAGTGGTCCTTCGGCAGGCTCGACAGGCTCTTGCGGCGGCGCAGCCACCCGGCCGCCTCGTGCCGGTCGACGGCCCGGTCGCTGCCGTCGGACAGCGGCAGGGAGAGCCCGCCCGGCAACCCGTGGCCCGCCAGCCGGTAGGCCTTGTCGGCCGGGCCTGGATCGCGCATCGGCAGCTTGCCGGAGTACGCGTTCGTCGCGGCGTCCCAGTGGACGTAGAAGGACATCCGGTCCAGGTCGCCGTAGGTCTCGCGCGGTCCGACGAGTTCGGCCGGGTGGTGGAAGCTCCGTCCGATCTGCTCCCCGGTCCGCGAGCTGACGATCGGCTGGGTGAGGACGTCGCGGTGCCAGGCCGGGACGTCGTCGTCGGGGTCGGGCGCCAGGCCGGGCCGGACCGGGAGCCAGGTGCCGTCCGGCAGGCCGTCCCGGTGCAGCACGCCGATGGTGCTCGTGGCGGCCGGGTCGGGGTTGCGCTGGGCCAGGCCGGTGTGGACCCAGACGGTGCGGCCGGTGCGCTCGGCGAGTCTGCGCGGCAGGTCCAGGTAGCGGTCGCCCGCCGAGGGCACGGCGAGCACGATCGGAGCCCGTTCCGGCAGCGGATGGCGGGTCAGGTCGGCGGCGACGACCTCGGCGAACTCGTCGGCGTCCAGCTCCCAGGTGGTGCCGTCGGGCAGCAGCGCCGTGACCCGGTCGTGGCCGCCGTCCGCCAGCACCGGGTAGGGGGCCTGGTCCCACGGCCACGGCGAGAGCGCCGACTCCCCCGTGCGGACGGGGGTGCCCGCCGGTCCCGTGGTGAGCCGGTCGACGAGCATCGTGTCCGTCTCGGCGGTCTGCGGGCCGGTCCAGTTGAGGCCCGGCACCCGGGTGCCGCCGCTCGTGACGTACCGGGCGCGGTCGTCACCGAGCAGCCCCTGCTCCTCCAGGTGGAACGCGGTGAGCGCGGCCAGGCTGGTGGCCCGGCCGGCGGCGACGGCCCGGCCGGTCAGCTCGTACAGGTCGCGCCGCGTCTCGGGGTCGACGAGGACGGCGGGTCCGAGGTGCCAGATGCGTCGGGCGACGGCGGCCACGTCCAGGGGCCCCTGGCGCAGCGCCGGATCGGTGCGGCGGAGCGCGTCCAGGGCGTCCAGGGCGGCCGCGTGGCGCGGCGAGACGATGCCCACGGTGGCCTGGCGGCCCAGCGCGTCCCGGTCGATCCGCTCGGCCGGGGCCACGGTGACGCCCTGGCCCGGCACCCGGGTGCGGCCCCGGGCGGTGATGGTGAAGTCCCGCACCCTCAGGGGTACGGCTCCGGCGGGCAGGCCCGCCTGGAGGGTCTGCAAGGCGTGGTCGAGCGCCCGGACGAACAGCTCCCCGGCGGCCCGCGCCCGCTCCTCGCCCCGGGTCTGGGCGGCCTGGTCCCGGTCGCGCGCGGTGCCCGTCCCACGCGCGTCGGCGCCGTATCCGGCGATGTCGACCTTGGGCAGGGGCACCCGGTTGCGCCGGTTGCGCAGCGCGGTCCGGGCGACCCGGTGGGCCAGCCGCTCGATGGTGCGCGCGGAGCCGTCGGCGGGGGCGGTGGCGCCGGGCTCGAAGGGTACGAGGGTGAGCGGCGGCAGTGTGGTGAGCGGCCGGGCGGGCGGGGCGGCGGGCACGGCGTACACCGGCTGCCCGCCGGACGTGCCGGGGCCGACCGGGACGGGGACGGAGGGGCCCGCTCCGGGCTGGTCGGTGGCGGGCTGGCCGAAGCCGGGATCGAAGCCGAGGCCGAAGCCGGGGTCGGCGTCGAAGCCGGTGCCGAAGCCGGAGAGATCACCCAGGTCGCCCAAGGCGGTCAGGTCCCCCAGGTCGCCCAAGTCCCCCAGGGCTTCGAGATCGAGGCTGTCCAGGGCGGAGGGGAAGCCGACGGTGAGGTCGAGGCCTCCCAGGTCCAGATCCAGGTCCATGCCCGTACCGAGGTCCATGCCCGTACCGGAGCCCGTCACCTGGCCCGTGCCCGGCTCCCCGTCCAGGTCCATGGCCGTGCCCAAGCCGAGGTCGGGGTCGGAGTCGGCGGACCGGCCATGGGCGTCGGCCGGTTCCCGGTCCGGCATGTCCAGGTCGGGGAGGTCTCCCCCGCGCCCGGACTGGAGCGCGGGAGGCTCCTGTGCGGACGTGGGGCCGTCCGCCGCCACGGTCCAGCGCGGGGCCAGGCCGAGTTCCGTCCGCAGGGAGTCGGCCAGCTCGGCGGCGGACGCCCGTACGTCCCCGCTGCCCGGCTCCGCCCCCAGCAGATGGCCGGCGACCCGGCGCACCGCGTCACGGAAGCCGTCCCCCGCGTACCGGGCGTCGGCGAGGACCGGGTGCGGCTGGGGCGGCAGCACCAGGGCGACGGCGGCCGACCAGGCGCGGGCGGTCTCCGTCTCGTCCCGGCCCTCGGGGGCTGCGTCCCCGACCTCGGCGTAGGCCGCGTCCCAGAGCCGGCGCGTCACCGCGGCGGCGAGCGCGTGCGCCGTCCCGTCGGTGTCGCCGGGGCGGGTGAGCCGTACCCGCCCGAGGTCCGGCGCGCCGAGCCTGCTTGCGGGAAGCCGGTCACCGAGGAGGGCCATCTCGGCGTGCAGTCCCGGGGAGAGGGTGATGCCCGCCGCGCGCAGGTCGGCCGTGGTCACCGTCTCCCCGCCGTCCGGGTCCTCCGGTGCGGGCGGCAGGTCGGCCTCGGTGAGCCGGTCCGCGAGCCATCGCCGCAGCTCGGCGTCCAGGGGGACTGCGGGGGCCGGTTCGCCTGGCGTCGGAGGCAGTTGGCCCGCCGTGAGGTCCGATTCGCCCAGGCCGGGGGCCGGTTCACCGGGCGAGAAGGCGGATTCGCCCGGCGAGGACGCCGATTCGCCCGACGCAAGGGCCAGTTCACCGGGCGTGTGGTCCGACGCGCTCACCGCAAGGGCGGGCACCTCGGTGGTCCGGGCGTCGGCCAGCGCCTCCGGAGGCACTCCGAGCGCCCACAGCCGCTCCTCGGCCCGCTCCATCTGCCGCCGCGCGGCCTCGGCTTCGGGCCCGGTGCCGGTCCGGCCCTCCGGCCCGGAGGCGTGGGCAGCCGCGGCGAGCGCGCTCCGCGCGCGGTCGTGGGCGGCCCATGCGTCGGCGGTCTCCGCGTCGGCCTTCTCCGCCTTGGCCGTCTCCGCGTCGGCCTTCTCCGCGTCGGCGGGAGGGGCGGCGGGTTCCGTCGGCGCACCGGGCGGGCCGGCGGCCGGCTCCTGGGTGAGCGGGATGCGCAGCGCGGTGCCGTCGCCGTACTCCGGGACGCCGTACTCCGGGATCAGGTGCAGGGACGAGGGGTCGGCCGTGATCCGGTACGGGGCGGCGTCCGGGTCGAGTGCGGTGAGTGCCGGTACGAGGGTGTCGAGGTTGGCCACCCGGCCGAGCCAGCCGCTGTCGCCGCGCAGCAGCGCTCCGGTCCCGGGGTGGACGAAGTCGTCGCCGAACCTCGTCCAGCCGGTGGGCGGGATCTCCTGCCCGTCGGGCAGCCGCAGGTGGCCGGTGTCGGCGACCTCGTAACGCAGCGGCTCCGCCCGGGACTCGGTGGTGCGGGTGTAGGAGAACCAGCGGCTCGGGCGCGGTTCGGGGGCCTTGCCCTTCCCGCCGGCCGGGGCGTCGTCGGACATGCCGGCCGACGGGCCGTCGTCGGTCGTCCCGGTCGGCGGAAGGGCCGGGGCCGGGGGCAGGCCGCCGAAGCGGGGGCGCATCAGGGTGACCGGCCGACCGATCGGCCACTGTTCGGCCAGGGGGTCGCGGCCGTCGTCGGGGGAACCGCCGCGCAGGCCGCGGAGGGCGACCTTCCGGGGACCGCCGCGCCCGTCGTCGACGGTGAGTTCCACGGTCTCGGCCCGGGGGTCGGTCTTCTCGACGCGTTCGGACGCGGCCTCGACGGCGAAGAGGTCGGCGGTCAGGTGCGGTCCGGGGGTGCCGTCCTGGAGGGTCCGGAGCGCGGCGGCCAGCTCCTGCCGGAAGGTGGCGGCGACGTTGCCGGCGCGGGCCCGGCCGACGTCGCGGCCCAGCCGGGAGGTCCGGCCGCCGACCAGGTGGACCTGCGGCAGCGGCAGGTGGTTGGCGGTGTTCCACAGTCCGGTCCGGGCGACCCGGGCGGCGACGTGGCGGATCGCGTTGAGCGCGCTGTCGGGCGTCCGCTCGGCGCCGGGCTCGAAGTACAGGGTCTGCGTCCGCTCCTCCTGGCCGTGCAGGACGACCACGGTGAGCGGGTTGGCCTCGGCCGCGCCTTCCTCCAGAAGGCTGGCGTTGACGTCGTGGGCCGATTCGCCGGGGCGACGGGTGAACATCCGCATGTACCAGAGCCGCTTGCCGGGGACGGTCGACTCCAGGCGTTCCAGGTGCCGGGAGGCGGCGGTGACGACGCCCTTGAACGAGCGCTGCGCCGCCGCCCGTTCGGGTGAGCCGGGCGAGGTGGCCAGCACCTCCTGCCGGGCCAGCGTCGCCCGGGTCAGAAGGATCGTCAGGTCGAGGTGGCCGCGTACCTCCTTGATGGCCCCGTCGTCACCGCTGCCCTCCAGCCTGGCCAGCTCCCGGCGCAGGGCGTCGGCCCGGCCGCGCAGGCCGTCCAGGCCGGCGGCCTCGATGTTGGCGCGCACCAGGTCGCGCAGCCGCTCCTCGCGGGCGGCGGCGCGGGCGTGGTTCTCCAGGGAGACCTGGTGGGTGCCGTCCTCGCTGGCGAGGACGACGGTGATGAAGTGGTAGCCGAAGTAGGACTCGTCGGACTCCGTCGAGGGCTTGGCGTAGTTGGTCTCCAGGCTCGGGCCGTCCTCGCCGGGCGCCGCGACGGACTGGACGAGGTAGCCCTCGCCGACGTCGGCCCAGGCGAACTCGTTGACGCCGATCCTGCGGGCGGCCTCCGTCAGGGCGATGCGCCGGGGGTCGTGGGGCCGCTCCAGGCTGAGCGCGCTGCCGTACGCGGCGGCGGGCAGCGGTCCGGTGCCGTCCCCTCCGGTGGGCCGGTCGTCGCGGCGCACGAGTGCGGCGGCCCAGTCGGGGTCGGCGGAGCCGGGCCGATGGATGCCGTCGGCGACCTCGCCGAGCGCCTCGGCCAGGTGGTGCGTGCCGGTGACCTCGGCCCCGTCGGAGGCGTTGGCGGGCGCGGTGACCGTGGATCCGCCCGCCGGATCCCGGAAGACCAGGTGGGAGGCGCGGCCGTCGCCCGCGAGCATGATGGCGAAGTCCCGGCAGACCTCTTCGGTGGATTCACCGGCCCGGTTGGTGAAGACCGGGGTCACCCGGAACAGCCGGTTGCCGCCCCCGTCCGGGGTGGGGAGCACGATGCTCCGCTCCGCGTCGATCCCCAGCCGGACCGCCAGCCCCGCGCGGGTCAGCTTGACGTTGGAGTCGTCCACGGCCTTCCGCGTGGCGTAGACCTGCTGGCTGCCGTACTCGTTCTGGACGGCGAGCGTGCGGTCGGCGGAGATCCGGACGGCCGGGTGGCCGTCCGCCCGCTCCACGTCCCAGGTCTGGGTGGCGAGCAGGAGGCTGGGCGCGTCGGGGTCCGCGGCGAGGGACCGGGGGGCGGTCGGGGTGTTCTCCAGGTCGCCGGGGTTGCGGAACAGTTCGCCGTCCCCGTGGCCGTCCACGAAGCCGTACTCACGCGTGGTCAGCTGGTGGGGGCGGCGGGCGTCGATGTCGGAGGCGGTCGTGTCCGGGACGGTCCCGTCCGAGGTTCGCGGGTCCGCCGCGGGAGCGCCGGTGGCCCGTCCGCCGGGCACGGGGTCCTGTCCCGGCCGCAGCGACGTCCAGGTGTGTGCCCCGCCGCCGGGGGCCGGGCCGGTCATGAGGCGCTCGGCTCCGCTGCGCCAGTCGGTGGCCACCTTCAGGTCCTGCTCGGAGTACCAGACCCGGCTGCCGGTGAGGTCCGCCACCTGGTTGGCGACCGTCTCGATGTCGCCGTGGGCGAAGGCCAGGACGATGTCGTCGCCGGGGGTCCGGTGCGGGTCGCGGGCGATGAGCCGGGCCAGCTCGGCGGTGTCGTCGATCCGCAGCGTGCCGTCCGGGGTGTGCAGGTGGACGGCGGTCCCGGTGGACTGGGCCAGGACGACGTAGGAGTCGGTCCAGGGGCTGGGCCAGACGGTGAACGTGCCGTCCGCGTCCTGGACGGCGTAGCTGTCGAGCGGGGGCGTCTGTCCGCCGGTGCCGGTCCAGTCGCGTCCGGTGGTTCCGTCGGTGTCGATCCTGGTCCGGTCGTCGAGGGCGGCGTCCTGGTACGTCAGGAGGTCCGTCAGCGTGTCCGGGTCGGTCAGCGCGTCGAGGGGGGCGCTGAGCGCCAGGGAGCCCAGCAGCATCAGGTCCCGGGCCCCGACCGGGTCCTGGTCGCCCAGGCCGAGGACCTGCCGGGTCAGCTCGCGGAGGCCTGCCAGGACGTCGGTCGCGACCGCGTCGGCCGGGGTGTCGCGGTGGGCGAGGTCGCGCACGGCGCGGGCGGTGTCGAGCAGCGCCTCCGTCTCGTACTCCGCGCGGGCGGCCGGGCCGAAGAGCAGCCCGGCCCAGTTCCGCGGGTCGTCCGCCGGGTCGCTGTCGGCGCTCTCGCTGTCGCTGTCGCTCTCGTCGGTGAACCGGAAGCGGGACAGGGCCTCGGCCTCGGCGTTGCCGGCGAGGAGCCGGTCCAGCTCGTCGGTCAGGCCTTCGGGGAACTCGGCCCAGCCGCCGCGGGGGTCGGTGGGCGGCGGGGGCAGCGGGGTACCGGCGTCCGCGTCGGTGACCGGGTGCGGGGCAGGGGTGGCGGGGCCCTGGGGCGGTGCGGGCACGGGAGGGTGCGGCTGGGCGCGGTGGACGCCCTCCGCCCGGTCCCACATCGCGCGGAACCCTTCGTACATCTCGTTCTCGGCGCGGGTGGCCTCGACCGGGTTGGCCGGGCCGGGGCCGTCCTGCTCGGGGGTGGTCCCGAAGAGCCGTTCCAGGAGGGGCAGCAGGTCGGGTTCGTTCTCCCGCACCCAGGCGGGGCCGTTGTTGCGGGGGTGGCCGGTGAGCGGGTCGCGTCCGGAGTTGGTGCCCAGGTAGGCGTTGACGGCCTGGGCGAAGTACTCGAACTCGTCGGTGGAGGAGTAGTTGTCGGCGGGCCGCCCGTCCCGGGCGCTGCGGCGGGGGCCGTCGGGCCACGCCACGTCCGCCGGGTCCCGGCCGTCCGAGGGGTGGAGCTTGGCATGGTAGGCGTCGGTGATCGTCCGGCGGTCGGCTTCGCCGAGCCCGTACCGGTGGATGGCGTGGGCGAACTCGTGGGTGGTGGTGGAGTATCCGTCGGCGTAGCTGCTCGCACCGGGTACGCCGGGGGTCTCGCCGAGCAGGTTCTCCTCGGTGACACCGGTGTTGAGCCGCCCCACGCCCCGTACGGTGTCCCAGGTTCGCCCGGTCGCGGGGAGTTCGCGGCCCGCGAGGTCGCGGAAGGGGCCGAGTGCGGTCAGGGCCTCGTCCTTGGGGACGACCAGGACCCTGGCGCCCTGCTCCAGCAGCCGGGCGGCGACGGCGGGGTCGCGCAGCATGGCCGCGATCCGGGTCCGTGCCTCGTGTCCGGCGGAGACCGGCCGGTCGACGCCGGGGGCCACCTGGACGACCAGCTGGGCGACGGTGTCGGCGAACTCGCGGTCGCTCAGCCTCGGGCGCAGGGACGCCGCCAGGCCCGGCAGCGCGGCCAGTTGCTCGCGCTCGGCCGGTGTCAGGAGCGCGAGGCGCGCCGTGCGCTCGGCGGCGGGCAGCTCCGGCAGCCGGTCGGCCAGCTCCGTGAGCGTGACGGACGGCTCCGTGAGCGTGGCGGACGGCTCCGTACGGGGGCCGGGCGGGGCGGAGTTGAGCGCGGGGGGCTGCTCCGTCCGGGGTGCGGGCGGGGTGGGGTCGGCGGCGGGAGGTGCGGGCAGGGGCGGGTGCTCCCGTACCTCCGGGCCGTTCTCGTCCCGTACCTCCTGGGCGTGTTCGTCGGGGAAGCGCCCGTCGCGGGCGACGTGGCTGCGCAGCTCCTGTTCGGTGAGGGGGTAGACGTTCCAGTAACGGCCCCAGTTGTCCTGGTAGTCGAGCGCCGGGTCGTGGCCGGGCAGGGTGTCCAGCGCCAGCTGGGCCCCGCGCATCACCTCGTGGAAGGAGTGGTGGCCCGCCGAGAGCGACATGGCGAGCATCCCGGCCCGGATCAGTCCGAGGTCCAGGTCGATGCCCCACTGGTCGCGCATCCGGGCGGCGTGGACGAGGAAGCGGTAGGTCGAGCCCGCCGTGCCGGTCAGGACCAGGCCTCCGGTGTCCTCGGAGGTGCCCTGGAAGGCGGAGTCCATGGCGAGGTCGTAGACGGACGAGGCGGGCATCCAGGTGAGCCCGAACTCGTTGACCGCCAGGGCCCGTTCGGCGCGGCTCAGGGGCGGGTGGACGTCGTCGGGGTCCGTGGACAGCGTGTGTTCGGCGGTCGCGCGGGCCAGGGCGGCCTGCTTCTCGGCCGTGGTGAGAGTGTCGTCCAGCCTCAACCGCTCGGCCAGCCGCTCCAGTTCGGTGCGCCCCTCGGCCTGGCGGCGGCTGGGCCGCTCCGCCTCGATCTGCGGATCGGGGTCCTCCCGGCCGCCCAGCAGCTCCGGCACCAGATCGCTGGAGATGCCCTGGAAGAGGAAGGTCACCAGCTCCCGCAGGTTGCCGGTGCGCAGCACCTGCTGGAGGGCGGGCCTGGTGGTGCCGACGGAGCCGGGCAGGCTCGGGTTGTCGCTGCCGAAGGTGGCGAGGGCGCGCGGGTACTGGAGCCGCGCCCGCTCCCAGGCGGCGCGCGCCATCACGCGGAACTGCTCGGTCACCGCCTCGTGTTCGGCGAGGTGGTCGGCCAGCCGCTGCTCGAAGGCGGCGGCCTCCTCGGCGTACCGGATGCGGGCCCGGACCCAGGCGGGGACCGGGGCCCCGCGGTCGGGGCTGGGCGTCCCGGACCGGCGCCCGGGGCGCGGGGTGCCGGAGGCGGTCGTGGGGGCGGCACCGGAGGCGGGCCGGGCGGGCGGGCCCGTGAGGGTGGCGGGGCCGCCGGTGGCCGCCGGAGGCGTGGCGGGGCGGGGGGCCGGGGGGTCGGTGGCGGGCGGGGTGCCCGCGGGAGCGGGGCGGGCCGGTACCGGCGGTGCGGGCTGCCGGTGGTCGTCGATGTCGACGCTCACCACCCGCCCGAGGTCCGGGTCGGTGGCGCGGCGGACCCGGCTGGCCTCCAGGGTGAGCGTGAAGTCGGAGAGCGTGACGTGCCGGCCGGGGGCGCCCTGCTGGAACGTCCGGAGCAGGGCCCCCAGCCGGTCCCCCAGAGCCCTGCCGACCGCCTCTGCCCGCTTGCGGCCGCTGCTCCGGGAGCGGTTGCCGTGTCCGGTGACGGTGACGTCGGGCAGCGGCAGGCCGTTGGCACTGTTCCACAGACCCGTACGGGCCAGTTGCAGGGCGAGGGCGTCCAGGACCGGGTCGGCGCTCTCCGGGAGGGTGTGCTGCTGCTCGGCGAAGCGGATGGTCCGCTGGTCGGGTCGCAGGGTGTGGCCGTGCAGGGCGACGGTGGTCAGCGGGTTGGCGACGGCGGGCGAACGGTCCGTCAGCAGGGCCGCGTTGACGGCGTGGGCGGACTCGCCGGGGCGCTTGCTGTAGGCCCGGAGGAACCACTGGTCCTTGACCGGCCGGACGGACGAGGCGGCGAGCACGGCGTCCCTGGCGCGGCTGCGGGCCCGGTCAACCTCGCCCTGGGCCAGGGCGTGTTCGGGGCGGTCCTCGGTGTAGTGCCACCGCACGTGCTCGGCCTCGTGGACGGCGACCAGGGCGAGGGCGGCCCGGGCCAGGGACTCCAGCCGGGCGGCCTCCGCCGGGTCGGTCCCGTCGCTCCGGGCGGTCTCGGCGCGCCGGCTCATCTCCTGTGCCAGATCGAGGAGCTGGTCCACGTCATGGCGGTCGAGGTTGTCCTCGACGATCGCGTCGAGCTGGTCCGCGGTGATCTCGGCGCGGGTGTGGTTCTCGTTCTCCAGGGTGATCTGGTGGGTGCCGTCCTCGCTGGCCAGCAGGACCTGGGCGAAGTGGTAGGGGGCGTGCGGGCCGACCGGGTCACCGGGCTTGGCGTGGTTGTGGGTGAACAGCTGGGCTCCGCCGTCGGCGGTCGTGCTCACCGACTGGATCAGATAGCCCTCGCCCACCTCGGCCCAGGCGTGCTCGTTGACCCCGGCACGGGCGGCGGCCCGGGTGAGCGGCTCGCGCCGCGCGTTGTCCTGGGTGTGGCTCAGGGCGCGGCCGTACGCCTCGCCCGGGGTGGGCGCGCCGACGACCCCGCCGGTGAAGCGCGGGTCCCGGCCCGCCTGCCGGGCGGCCCAGTCGGGGGTGACGCCTCCCTCGGGGAGGGCGCCGTGGGCGACGGCGGTCAGCGCGTGGGCCAGGTGGTGGGTGCCGGTGACCTCGCGGCTGTGCAGGGCGTTGGCCGGGGCCGTGGCGACGGTGCCGTCCGGGGTGCGGAAGGCGAGGTGCGAGAGCGGCGCACCGTCCGTCCCGGCGACCGCCCGGGCGAAGTCGCGGGTGAAGGCGTGCTCGGAGGTGTTGGACGGGTTGAGGAACCGGGGCTCCACCCGGAACAGCGGCTCGCCGGGCGTGCCGTCCTCCCGCCTGAGGACCACCCGCACCGAGGTGTCGGCCTCCAGCCGGACACCGGCCCCGGCGGCGGCCAGCCGGGCCGAGGAGCGCTCGATCGCCGCCCGGGTGGCGAACATCTGCCGCCCCCGGCCCGTGGTGCCGTCGACGGGGGCGTGCAGCGCGACCGTGCGGTCGGCGGAGATGTGCAGCGGCGGCCGGCCGGTGGCGGGAACGGTGGTCTCGGGCTCGGCCGGCAGGACCAGCGCGGGCCCCTCGGTCCCGTCCGCCGCCCGGACCTCCTCGACGGTCCGGGGGCCGGGCTCGGTGAGCAGCACTCCGGTGCCGCCGGCGTCGAGGACCTCGTAGTCGCGGGTGACCAGGGGGCGGGGTCGCAGGGCGTCGATCCGGTGCTCGAACTGGGCCTGGTCGGCCAGCCGGTCGAACTCCGCGTCGCCGTCGCTGGTGGAGGCGCCGTCGCTGCCGTACTCGCTGCCGCTGTCGTCTCCGCCGTCGTCGCTGTCGCTGCTGAGGTCACGGGCGCCGGGCAGGCCGGGCTCCGCCGTCGAGGAAGGCGCGGCCCAGTCCGGACCGGTCTCCCCGGCCGCCCGGTGCACGACGAGGTGCGGCTCGCCCGTGGTGGGGTGGGTGAGGACCTCCGCCGGCCCCTGCGGGTACCAGGCCGGGCGGCCCGTCGTCCCCACGACGAGATCGGCGACACGGGCGGCGAACGCCGGGGGCAGGGCCAGGACGATGTCCGCGCCGCGCGGCCGCCGCGAGTCGTACGAGATGATCCGGGCCATCTCCACCGGGTCCTGGACCACGAAGGTGCGCCACGGCGTGACGATCTCGACGCCGCCGCCCTCGGCGGCCGTCCCCACGAACAGGTACGGGTTGCGCCACGGCGCGGGCCGCTCCACCGCCCGGCCGGATCGCTCGGCGAGATAGGCCCCGGGGTCCGGCATCCCCCGGCCCTCCCCCGTGAGGTCCCGGCCCGCCGGGGTGCCGTCCTGGCCGCGCAGCAGGGTCTCCTCGGCGAGGGCGTCCCGCCGGGTCTCGATCTGCCGGTCGACGAAGTACAGGGCGAGGTCCTCGGCGCTCGCCAGGTCGTCCGACGAGGCCTCCAGGGCCAGTGCCCCCAGGTCCCGTACGTCCTGGCCGGTCCCGGTCACCCGGGCACCGGCGGGCAGGTGCAGGACCTGCCGGGTGAGGTCGGCCAGCCCGGCACCCGGCGGACGGGTGCCCGCCGCTTCCTCGACCAGGGCGTACAGGGCCTCGGAGGTCTCCTGGAGGCGGACGCGCGGCGCCCTGTGCCACTGGGGCCCGAACACGGTGGACAGCCACGTGGGATCGGCCCAGGGCGGGGTGGCGTCCTCGTCCTCGGAATCGGAGCTGGAATCGTCCTCGGAATCGGAATCGGTGTCCCGATCGGCCTCTGTCCCGGCCTCCGCACCGGGGCCGGTGGGTCCGTGCGGCCGGGGGCCCGCGCCGGACAGGGTGCTGAGTTCGTACGCCTCCTCCTCGCCCTCCGGGCCGGGGCGGTCGCCGTCGGCCGGGGGCGGCGGAAGCGGCGTCTCGGCCACCACGGCCCCCTCCGGAGGCGTGGGCAGGGCCGGAGCGGCGGGCTCCTCGGCCGTCCTCTCCGTCTCCGGTCCGGAGGACGTCCCGGCCGGCGGCGTCGCAGGTACGGGAGCCGGGACCGGAGCCGGGACCGGCACCGGGGCCGGGGCGGGCGTACGCGGGAGCAGCGGTACGAAGTCGCCGCCGCGCCGGCGCAGTCGGAGGACGGGGGCGGCGGAGGCGGGGCCGGGATAGGTGTGGGTGGTCCCGTTCTCCTCGACCAGGACCACGGTGGTGCCGGTCGCCGCGGCCGCCCACTCGGCCACCGTACGGTCGGCTTCCGGACCCCAGGGGGCCTGGGAGAGGTGGCGGCGCAGATTGCTGTCGAGGGCTTCCCGGCTCGGCGCGGGGGCGCCCGGCCGGAGCTTCGGCGGCGGGGGCGAGAACAGCGCGTCGTGGTCCGCCCGGGCGCCGGGAAGCCCGTTGAGGCGCATCAGCTGCGCGGGGGGCAGGTCGGCACGGTTGCGGAGGCGCACCGCCTCGCTCCTGCCCAGCTCCGGCCGCCCGGCCGCGTCGCGCAGCGCCGAGGACAGTGCGCCGAAGAAGCCGTTGCCCCGCCCGGACGGGGTGCCCTGGGTGTACGTGGCTCCGTCGGGGGCGGTGAGGACTCCGTCGCGGTCCAGGCTGTGGCGGGGGCCGGTGGCGTCGGCGGGCGGCAGCCAGGGCGGGGTCGTGTGGGTGCGGCGGGCGGGCGGCTTCGGGGTGGCCTCCGTGGTGCCGGGGGCCGGGGACGTACCGGTCGTGGCGGCGGCGGTCGTGCCCGTCGTCCCGGTGGTGGTGCCCGTCGTCCCGGTGGTCGTGCCCGTCGTGCCCTCGCCTGTCGTCCCGGAAGTCGTCTCCGTCGTCCCGGTGGCCGGCGGGGCGGGCAGCGCGGTGGTGACCGGCGGGGTGGCGCCGGGGGTGAGGGCGGCGGAGAAGAAGCCGTCGGCGGCGAACAGCACCGGGCCGGACGCCGGGTCGGCCGTCGCCGGGTCGGCACCGTGCGGGAGGAACGTCTGCGGCCGCCCCTCGCCCGTGACGACGGTCACCGGGGCGCCCAGGACCCGGGCCGCGAGCGCGGGCAGCAGGTCGGCGCCTCCGTGGTCGCCCGCCCGGCGCACGGGCGGGGCCGCGGACCCGTCGGCCGGGGAGCCGTCGGCCGGATCCGCCACGGGCTCGGGCGCGAACGGGCGGGACAGGGCCGCCATCGCCAGCGCCACCCGCTGCTCGGGGCTGGGCCAGACGGTCTGCGGAAGCCGCCCGAACGCGTCGAACTCGCTCTGCTGAGCATCCGTCAGATCAATGTCCGCGAAGTCCAGTTCGGCCTGGGTGAAGGTGTCCGCCACATCCAGGGCCAGACCGTCCAGCAGGTCCTCGTTGCCGTTGTCGCCCAAGGCCCAGGCGAGCCGGTTGCGCGCGGCCTCGACGGCCTCGGCGGTGACCGCCGGGTCGCCGGGGGCGGCGGTGAACCGGTCGGCGAGGTCCGGGCCCAGCAGGCGGGGCAGCTGCCCCCCGTCCTGGGCAGTGGCGAGCAGTGAGTGGAAGAACGAGGCCCCGTCGTGCGGGACTTCGTGCACCCGGTGCACCGTACGGCCGTCCGGCGAGGTGAGGGTGCGCGGGTCGGTGCCGGTGGCGTCGGTCACCTTGTACGGCTCCGGGGCCTCGGAGCGCCAGTCCGGCGTCGTGTACGTCTGCGGCGCGTCCTTCACCGGGACCGAGGTCGAGCCCTGGTGGTGGGCGGTGAGGCGGGCGGCGGCGAGGTGGAGGCGGTGGTGCTCCTTGGCCGCGGTGTCCAGGTTGCCCTGGCGGCGGCGCACCTCGTCGCGGGCCGCCTGCCAGGCGGTGACGGCCGGAGACTCGGCGAGGGGCCGGGGCAGGACCGTCGCCCGGCCGTCGTCGCCGAGCGCGGTGCGCTGGTCGTCGCTCAGGTCGAGCCAGGCCTCCCGGGCCTTGGCGCGGACGTCGTAGTAGCTCTTCTCGGCGGCGGCGAGGTCGGCCGCCGCCTTGGCCTGGTCGTCCCAGGCCGTGCGGGCCTCCTCGGGGAAGGTGGTTTCGTCGAGGAGGCCGTGGTCGCGGGCGATGTCCTCGCGCAGCCACACCAGCGCCGTGGTCTCGGCCTCGACGGCGCGCGGGCCGCGCCGGGGCTTGCCGAGCGCCTGCATCGGGCGGGAGTCGGTGACCCGGTGGTCGACCTCGGCCACCGACAGCCAGCTGACGGGAACCGCGAAGAGCATGCTGCGGTCGGTGACGACCTTGACGTGGGTGCCGAGGGTGGTGTCGGTGGCGCCCTTGAGCGCGGTGGAGTCGTTGGCTCCACCGATCGGCGCCGAGACCCCGGGATTGATCACGCCCGCGTTGCTGGTGCCCGCCAGGGGCGACGTACCGACCGCGCCCTCGGTGTTGTCGGCGATGCCCGCCTCCAGCGCGTCACCGGTCTTGCGCCGCTGCATGGCCTCCATGCGCGGCTTGTTCTCCACGGCGAGCAGCCGGGCGCCGGTGCGGTGCATCTTGGCGAAGAGGCGGGAGTCGGCGGTGTGGGACTGGCCGAGCAGGCGGGCGGAGGACTGGGCGGGCAGCGGGGAGCCGTCGGGGCCCAGCGCCTCGCGGAAGCCCGCCGTCAGGCCGACCTGGGAGGTGGCCTCCTGCTGGGCCTGGGCAGGGGCGGTGCCGAGCGCGGTGAGCGGGGTGTGCCGGGCCATCCGTACGCGTTCGGTGAGCGTGGCGCCCGTGTGGCGCTTGCCGAGGTCCGCGTCGCCCGGGAAGCCGTCGGCCCGTGCGGTGGCGAGGGTGAGGGCGTCCCGCACGTTGCCGGAGCCGACGATGTCCACGGCGAGGATGCCGGAGCCGATCGCGTCGTCGAAGGTCAGGATGTCCGGGTCGGTCGCGCCGGTCTCCCCGTCCGTGGTCCGCCACCGGGCGACGGCCTCCGGGCGGGCCTGATCAGCAGTCAGGATCCTTACTGTGTGCGGGGGTTCGGGTACATCCTGCTCGGTGAGCGCGCCGTCCTTCCCGTCGCCCTCCGGGGTGAGGAGGCTGGCCGGGAGGATCTCGTTGAGGCTGCCGACGGGGGCCGTGACGGCGGGGTCGAGCGGACGGCCGGACGCGTCCTCCAGGGTGGCCGTCAGGATGTACGTGGTAACGATCTCGGCGTGCGCCTGGGTGGTGGCGATGTTCGGCATCGAGGTGCTGCCCGTCGCCTCGGTCACGTTGCCGGACCGCTGCTTGGCCGCGGTGCCCTGGAGGGACGGGTTGGCCGCCAGGGGCCCGTCACCCGGTGAGCGCTGGCTCGCGCTGAGCGTCACGTCGCCGCCCCGGTCCTGGGTCCGGCCGCCGACGTCGTCGCGTGCGGTGGTGCGGTAGTCCTCCAGCTCGTAACCGGTGCGCAGCCGCTCCACGGTGGTGGTGACCGGCGTCAGGGTCAGCCTCAGCTGCCCGGGACTCCCGCCGACCGGCAGGCGGTGCGGGCTGGACCAGGTGCGGTAGCGGACCGGCAGGGTCATCCCGTCGGTGGTCAGCTCGTGCACATGGGAGCGGAGGAAGTCCGGGGAGAGGCGCTGGAGGACCTGCTCCCGGTCGTGCGAGGGCACGCCCCTCCGCTCCAGCTGCCCCGTCAGCTGCTGGGCCGCGCGGCTCGCGTCCAGCTGCCCGCTGGGGTGGGAGGGGAAGTGGCGGCGGCTCAGGAACGGGGGCAGCCGGTAGCGGCCGCCGAGGTTGTCCGGGGTCGTGTTCCCGAGCCCGTCGGGGGCGAGCCCGGCCTCGATGGCGTCCTGCATCGGCAGGTGGAACATCACCGCGTCGCGGATGCGCTGGAGGGCGGCCGCGGCCCGGCGCGGGGCGAGGGCGCGCCCGAACCCCTCGGAGATCCGCCCGGCGGCGGAGCTGATCCCGGTCCCGGCCCGGGTGCCGACCGCCCCCATCGCGGCGGTCCAGCGGTCCCGTACGGCCACGGTCTCGGCGGCGTCCGCGACCACCAGGTACATCCGGCCGGCGTAGCTGAGGGTGGTGTTGCGGCCGCGGGTGAGGGTCTGCGAGACGCTGCGGCCCTTGCCCCAGGCGTACTGGAGGGCGGTGGCGTACGAACCGGCCACGGCGGGACCGCCGGGGGCCTGCTGCAACGGCATGTCGGCGCCCTGGAGGCCGAGGGTGGTCCGGGATCCCTTGCTGGAGGTGCCCGCGACGCGGTGTTCGTTGCCGATGGTGGCTTCGAGGCTGCCCGGCTTGGGGTCGCTCTTCACCCGCAGGTTGCCGAGTTCGCCCCGGACCGCCGCCTTGAGGTAGTGGGTCGAGAAGGGGCCCGCTCCGGTGAGTCCGGTGATGCGGGAGCCGAACGGGCCGAGGTACTGGCCCAGTTGACCGGCGATGCCGAGGTCCGCCATGGCCCGGCGCAGGGCGGTGCGGATCGGGGTGCCGGGCGCGCTGACGTGCCAGGAGGAGCCGGTCGCGCGGTCGGCGGTGTCCTGGACGAGCCGCTGGCGCTGCTCGCCGCCCTCGGTGCTGAGCACCACGTGCGGGGCGCTGAGCAGCTTGTTCACGAGGTTGCGGTCGGACACGGTGGTCCGGGGCAGCGGCCGGATGCCGTCCAGGAGTTGGTCCGCCTCGGTGGCGGAGAGCGGGGTCGGGGCCGGGGCGGGTGCCGGGGTCGGGCCGGTGGCCGGGGTGTCGGCGGGGCTGTGGCGCGGGGAGCCGTGGGCCGCGGGGACGGCCAGCTCCACCCGGCCGACGGTCTCGGTGCCCCGGGCGAAGAGGGGGCGCTCCTCGACCTTGCTGACGAAGACGCCCGCGCCCAGCAGCCCCACCGAGACCAGCCGGGTCCAGCCGCGCGGGCGGCGGTGGCCTTCGAAGGTGGCGCCCAACTCGACCTGGTAGCTGTAGAGATCGGCGCCGTTCTGGAAGGTCAGCTGGTCGTGGGCGACCGCCACGGTGTTCTTGGTGGCCTTGCCGAAGGTCCTGGCGTGGCGCGCGCCGACGGCGACGTTGCCCGTCTGGCGGGGCAGCCCGCTGGTGGGCTCCTTGGCGTGGTCGCGGGGCGAGATGCCGACCTCGGCGCCGCCGGAGAGCGTGGTCGACTCCTGCTGCCCCTGGCCGGAGATCTCGGTGCCGATGACGGCGTTGCGCAGCGACCGTTCGCTCAGGGTGGTCTCGAACTGCCGGTCGGTGAGGCGGGCGCGCAGGACGAGCGTGTAGTGGCCCCGGCGCACCTTGCCGTCCTCGGTGAGGGTGACCGGCACCCCGGTGGTGGTCAGGTCGTCCAGGCTCTGCGCGAGGGTCGGCCGGTTCAGCGCCTCCCGCACCTGGCGGTCGTTGTGCAGGGCGGTGCGCATCCGCCCGTCCCCGTACCAGAGCTTGGCCAGATGCGGGTGACGGATCATCAGGGGCGGGACGAAGAGCGAGGGGTAGGCGCGGTGGAGCGTGTCCAGGACCGTGTCGGTGAAGGCCTTCAGCGGGTCCTGGGGGGTGGGGGCGGGCGCCGGAGCGGGCGTGACGGCCGTCGCGGGAGCGGGTGCGGGCGTGGGCGTGGGCGTGACGGCCGTCGCGGGCGCCGGGGCGGTCGTGGCGGTGGCCGGGGCGGTCGGCGGTACGGGCGCCGGCGCCGGGGTGGCGGCCGGGGCCGGGGTCGTGGCGGGCGGGGCGGGACGCCGGTCCGGGACGAAGCCCTCGGCGCGGACCTGGCCGCCCAGGTGGACCGGGTCCTCCCGGGTGAGGTACCACGGCACCGGCGGCTCGGCGTCCGCGTTCGGCCCGGTGGCACCCGGCGTACGGCTGTCCCAGCCCGCGAGCCGGCGCGCGTCCTGGGTGGAGATCCAGTCGAGGCTGACCACCCGGACCGGCCGGGCCGCGGAGGCGGGCTCTCCGGCGCCCCGCACCATCAGGGTGCGCTCCACCCGGTAGAGCGCCACCGGGTGGTTGCGGACGCGGCCGGTGACCTTGCGGGCGGCGTCGGTGCCGAGGTTGTGCCCCCGGCCCGCGCTGAGGTCCGCGCGGACCATGGGGCCGCCCTGGATGCGCACATCGGTCTCGGGGCCGATGACGGTGGAGTTGGGCCCGGCGGTGACCTGCACCCCGAGGCGGGTGTCGCGGGTGTGGGCGCGCTGGTTCTGGTACGTGGTCTGGGTGAGGTCGCGCACCTCGGCCGTGACCGACTCGGTGACCAGGGTGGCCCGGTGCGGGACGGACCGCTCGACGACCAGGTGGCCCAGCGGGTGCTGACCGGCACCCCGGGTCAGCTCGGGTCCGCTGACCGGTCCGGAGAACCGGCCGAAGAGCCCGAGCAGCCGCCCCGGCCGGACGTAGGAGACCAGCGTGCGGTGGGCCGAACTGCCGGGCCTGGCACCGGAGATGGCGAGCGCCACGTCCTCCGGCGGGTCCGTCAGGTGGAGCGCGGTCGTGTCGGTGATCCGCGGCTCGGCGCCGTCCGGGAAGGTCAGGGTCCGAGGGGCCCTCTCGGGGCCCTTGAAGGGCACGGTCAGCTCGTCGGGCAGCCGCCAGCTCAGCCCGTCGCGCAGGGCGAATTCCGCGGAGTGCACCTCGGTGCGCTGCCAGCGGGGTGCCGTGGCGGGCGGGGTGCCCGGGGTGGGCGCGGCCGGTCCGGGGGGCTTCGGGGCTTCGGTGACCCGCTCCACGCGCACCCGGTAGTGGACGTCGTCCAGGTGCAGGTGGGAGCCGTCGACGGACCGGTACTCGCTCTGGTGGTACGCCTGGGTGCCCTGGGTGTAGTCGGTCTTCCGCGTCCAGCCCAGCGAGACGCCGATCTTCAGCATCCAGTTGAGCGGCGGGCCCATGCCGATCGCCAGGGCGATCCTGCGGCCGGTGCCGACGCTGCGCCCGCCGCCGTATCCGCTCTGGCCGCGCCGCATGGTGTCCACCCGGACGGTGGCCCCGCCGACGTCGGAGAAGCGTTCCCAGCGGTGGTACGGAACGGCCTCGACGATCAGCTCGTGGCCGACCCCGGACTTCTCCCGGCCCACGAAGCGGGCCCCGCGCGGGGCGGTGAACGCGCCGGGCTGGTCCTTCAGCAGCCGCTCCACCTCCGCCCGGTCGAACTGGGTGCCGAGCTTCGCCGGCAGCTGGTCGAAGACCTGCTGGGCCACCTGCTCGGGCGAGCGCAGGGTGAGGACGCCGACGCCGTTGAGCAGCCCGGTCCGCGGATCGGCGGTGCCCCGGCGGCCGGGTCCGGGACCGGTGCCGCCGTCGTCCGGGTCGGCGTCGGGGCTGATCAGGACGGCGGGCAGCCGGCTGCCGTCGTCGAAGGTGACGGTCCGCGGGGCGGGGCCCGGCGGGCGGGCGTCGTCGCCGGTGAGCAGCCGGGCCGGACGGTGCCGGTCGAGCTGGGTCTCCAGGGGGACGGGGTCGCCCCGGTCCGGTGCGGGCGGGGCCGTGGTGTCCAGGTCGGTGACGCCGCCCATGCTCCGCAGCCACTCACCGAACACGTCCGAGCCGGCCGGGTCCGGGGTCGCCGGAGCGGTCGGCGGCGGGACGGGGGCCGGGGTGGGCGTGGGCGTGGTCGTCGGGGTGGGCAGGGCGGCGGCCGGGACCAGGGCGTCGTAGTGGTCGGAGCCGTCGTAGGCCAGGTGCAGCACCCCGCCGTCACCGCCCGGGTTGAGCGGGGAGATGACGGTGTCCCCGGGCGACGTGGGGTCCGGTCCGACGAGCCGCAGCTCGACGCCGAGGGTGTGGGCCAGGGTGAGCGGCAGGACGTCGGCGAAGGGCGAGGACGACAGGTCCCGTTCCCCGGCCGCCTCGACGACCAGCCCTCCGGTGCCGATCCGCCGGGCGTCGGCGGGCGTGGGCGCCACCTCCGCGAGCCGGGGGTAGCCGCTCTCCCGGAGGATGCGCCGCCACCGCCGTCCGTCCCCGTCGGTGACGACCTCCTGCGCGATGCGGTCCCAGCGCCGCCCGATGTGCTCCCGCGCCTCCGGGTGCGAGACACCGGCCAGGGCGGTCGTCCGCAGGTCGTCGACGACGGCGAGCACCGGGTCCGGCATGGCCTCGGCGGCCGGGCCGAGCAGTTCGGAGCCGGTCAGCCGGTCGCGGAGCAGGCTGCGGAGTCCGGCGACGTTCCGCGCGGCCCAGGCGGGCGGCACGGTGGTGGCGCGCGCGGTGTCGAGCAGCGCCCGGAAGAGGTGGTCCCCGTCGGCCCGGGCGGGCAGCCTGCGGAAGGGGACGCCGGCCACGTCGACGGTGTCGGAGAAGGCCGGCGCCGTGCTGTCGTCGCTGAACAGGTCCACGTCCTCGGCGACGCTCTCCGGCCGGTCCGCCGGGGCGGGCCCGGGACGGTCCAGACGGCGGGCCAGCTCGGCGGAGTCCTCGGGGCCCAGGTCCAGTTGAGAGACGGGGAGCGGGGCGTCGGAGAGCGACCAGGCGACCTGCGCGGACCGGGCGTAGGCGAGGCCGGACACGTCGGACCGTGAGACCGGGGTGTCCGGGGCGAGGGAGGGCGGCGGGGCGGGCGGGGGCGGCAGCAGGCTGTCGAGGGTGGTGTCGGGCGTGGCACCGGACCGGTGCGCGGCGGCCGCCTCCAGGAACGCGGTGTACTGCTCCGGGGTGGGGCCGGTGGCCGGGTCGACGGCCGTGGTGTCGCCGTTGGCCGCGTTCCAGTCCGCGACCATGCGGTCGAGCAGCTCCGGCGTCATCCGGCCGTCGCCGTACCGGGCCGCGGTCCCCGGGTCGCGCCAGCGCACCCCGTCCACGTGGGCGAGGGCGGCCAGCGCCTCCCGGTTGCCGGGCAGTTGTTCGGCGTCCGGGCCGAGCGCCTCCCGGAGCGTACGGACCTGCTGGAGGGTGCGGGCCCGGGCGAACGCGTCGGCCGGGTCGGGACCGGTGTGGAGTCCGGCGTCGCGCGCCAGGTCGTCCAGGGCGGAGCCGGAGGGCTCGGGGGTGAACAGCCGCCACCGGCCGGGCCCGCCCGGGCCGTCGCCGAGCACCGCCCGTACGTTGCCGTCGCGGTCCTTCGCGGTGCCCGCCTCGGTGGTCGGCGCGTACACCGGGCGCCCCGTCCGGTTCGCCACGTGCTGGGCGACCGGCAGTCCCGCGATCCTCGGCTGCTGCCCGGTCTCGCAGGAGAACAGCACCAGCGGCCGGTCCTGGTCCCCGTCCTGCGCCCAGGACTTGAGCACCTCACCGAGCTGCACACCGCTGACCTCGACGGTGGGATGCGCGGCGTCGTCCGTCCCGAGGGTGACGGTACGGGGCGTGCCGTGGCCCACGAAGTAGTCGGCACCGCGCTCGGTGCCGGAGCCGGGGAGCGGGGCCGGCGCGCCGGTGAAGACCGTACGGGGAGGGGGCGGGGTCCCGTCGGCCCCCGGGGTCCCGTCCGAGGTGGTGCGTACGCCCCGGAAGGTGTCCTGGCCGAGCAGCGACCGGCGACCGGCGCTCCGCACCGTACCGTCCTCGGCCGGGCTCTGCGAGATGGTCACCGTCCGTACGGCGGACCCGGGTTGCGGTGTGACCGCCGTACTCGCCACGAGGCGCCGCAGCTCGGAGAAGGGGACCCTCTTCCCGCCGAGTGTGGTGACGGAGGGCCCGGCGGTGGGGGACGGGACGGTCCCGCCACGGGTGGCCGGGGTGGTGGAGGTGGTGACGAGGGCGCCCGGGGTGGTCCCGGTCTCCGGGCCGGTGCGGCCGGGAGTGCCGCCCGTCTCCGGGCCGGTGCCGCCCTCCCGCCCGGTCTCCAGGTGCACCTCGGTGGCGGCCTCGCTCCAGGGCCGGGCGTCGGCGGCCAGTTTGGAGACGGCGGGGCCTTCGGCGGTGACCGTGGAGGCGGTGACGACCGGCGGCTTCACGTCGGGGGCGGGCTCCCGGCCGGAGGGGCTCACCGGGGGCTTCACGTCCGAGGACGGCTCGGGACCCGCCGTGGACATGACGGGCGGCTTCACGTCGGCGCCGGGCTCCCGACCGGACGGCGACGGCGACTTGACGTCCGACGGCGACTCGGGACCCGACTCGGGCGTCACCGGAGGCTTGACGTCCGACCGCGGCTCCGGACCCGAATCCGAGGTGACCGGCGGCTTCACGTCGGCACCGGACTCACGACCCGATGCCGTGGCCGGGAAGCCGGTGTCCGTGGGGAGGTCCGAGCTGGTGGTGACCACCATCGGCCGGGAGCCCGGGGCCTCCTCGGGGCCGGTGGTGGTCCCGGTGGCGTCGGCCGGCCGGGAATCCGCGCCGGGCCCGTCGACGGCGCCCTGGTCCGTCGGGCCCGGCTCGCCGGCCTTCGCCGCGGGCGACTCGGCATCGTCCTGACCGCGCTCGGCGGGGCCGGGGTTCTCCGGCCTCCCCTCACCGGACGGCTGCTGTACGGAACCGGGGGTGCCGACCGGTCCGCCGGGCGTACCGGGACGCGGTGCCGGTGACGTGCTGGAGTTCGGTGCGCCGGAGGTCGGCGTCGTGGCGTTCGGCGTGGCCGAGGCCGGTCCGCCGGTCGTGGTGGCGGGAGCGGCGGTCGTGGCACCCGGCGGCGGAGACGCCGCCATGACCGGCGGTACGCCCAGGGCGTCGGCGAGCGGCAGCAGCACGTTCGCTCCGGGGAACGCCGTGTCCACCGGCGCGTCCGGGCCCCCCGCGAACTCCGGTCCGGTGAGCGGGCGGACCTGCACCGGGGCGCCGGGGCCCTCGCGGGTCAGCTCGACGGCACCGCGTTCGGGCAGCGCCGCGTCGCCCCCGGCCGGCGGGCCGAGCACCACGGCCCGGTCCACCCCGGCGCCGTCCAGCAGCGCGGCGGCCTCCGGCGATCCTTCGGCCGCGGGGGGCAGGTTGTCGGCGACGATGACGGTCAGGGGCGCGTCGGTGCCGGTGCCGGGCGAGGCCACCGGCCCCGTACCGTCACGGACCTCCGGGCCGTCGCCGCCCGCCTCGCGCCCGCCGGAGGTGCTGCCCTCGCCGGTGGTGTCGCGCGCTTGCGGTCCCTGGCCGGAACCGGGGGTGTCCCGCGCCCCGTCGCCCGGGCCGGTCGTGACGCCCTCGCCGGGGGCCGTACCCGGACGGTCCGTCCCGGACGGTCCGCCCGGACGGTCGACGGTGTCCGCGCCGCCGGGGGCCGAGCCCGTGGGCGTACCGGGTCCGGGGAGCGGCGCAGGCGTGCCCTCCCCCGTACCCGGCGGGTTCACGGTCACCGGTGCGCCGAGGCTCTCCAGCACCCGGCGCACCTCGTCGGCGTCGATCAGGGCGGCGGGCCCGTTGCCGGTGGGGACCACCCGTATCTCGGGCAGCTGGGACAGGTTGCCGTGCAGGCCGTCGCGTACGCCGATCTCGGCCGGTCCCGGGGGCTGTTCGCCGCGCAGGGCCGCGAGGTCGCGCAGCGCCTGGTCGCGTACCTCGGGCGGCCCCTGGTGGACCTGCTGCCACAGCGCGTTCTCGGCGGCGGTCACCGGCAGCGTGCCCGGGGTGTATGCGGGCGGGTCGACCGGGACGTACGCCGGGGGGTCCTGCGGGCTGTAGGGCGGCGGGCTCTCCGCCACGACGGGCCGCGGGGAGGAGCCGGTGAACTCGTCGAGCCCGGTGGGGCGGGGTGCCCCCGGGCCGTCGCCGTCGAAGCCGCCGCCGGAGGACTCCGTACGCGGCGGGCCGTCGCCGGAGCGGCCGGAGCCGTCGCCGTCGCCGGTCCGCGCGGGGGTGTCGGTGGCCGCGCCGCCGGAGATGGTGGGCGGCTGGTTGCGCAGGTTCTCGATGGCGGTGCGGAGCTCGTTGCCGGTGTTGAGCGCGATGTCGGCGAGCCCGCCCTCGACCTTGCTGCTGACACCGGCGCCGACGAACGTGGTCCAGTTCGAGGAGAAGTCGCCCTCGAAGGCGCCCTTGATCAGGATCTCGCCGACCGTCTCGCCGCCGCCGGCCGCGGCGAAGTCGAGGACGCCCTTCAGTCCGTAGTGCCCGGCCAGCGCGCCGGGGCGGTCGGCGTTGTTCTCCAGCAGGCGGTAGTTGCGCCACAGGTCCGGGTTGGAGCGCCAGACGGCCGGGTCGTAGCGGAAGGTGAACGGCCGGTCGCGGAGGAACGCGGGCAGGTCGCTGTCCACGTCGGGGCGGGGGCGGGGGCGGTCCTGGGGGCCGCCGCCGGGCACCGGGTCCGGCTCGGGGCCGGGCTTCGGCCGCGGTTCCGGTCCGGCGGACGGGTCAGGGCCCGGCTTCGGTCCCGGGGTGGGCTCCGGGGTCGGCTTCGGCTCGGGGGTCGGCTTCGGCTTCGGCTCGGGGGTGGGCGTGTCCGGGCCCGGCTTGGGGTTCGGGCTCGGGTTCGGGTTCGGGGTGTCGAACTTCAGGTCGGGGCCGGGTCCCGGCCGGTCCTTGAAGGGGGGTCCGTCCTTCAGGAAGTTCATGTCGTAGCTCTTCACGATGTTCTTCGCCCAGTTCTCGAAGACGCTGGTGAAGAACCCGGCCGCCGCGCCGAACGCGGCCGCCTTGCCGATGTCGCCCCAGTCGATGCTGTCCGGACGGCGGCCCTCGGGGGCGAAGTTCATCATGGCCAGCCGGACGGCGAAGGTGGTGAACGCCTCGGCCAGCGCCTCGCTGAGGGACGGCATCAGATGGAGCCGCTTCATCAGGTGGCTGAACAGGGTGAGGAGCACGAACCGGCTGCGCAGCTTCGCCATCAGGATCTGGCTGGCGGAGGCGCCGCCGGTGAAGAAGGACAGCGCGAGGTAGATGGCGATCTCGATGAGCAGCCGGACGATCTCGGCGATGACCTGCCACTTGGACTCCATGACGTCCATGCCGGTCTTGCGGCGGCCCGCGCCGATCTGGTCGAGCTGCTTGGTGAACTCCAGGAGGTAGTTCTTGCCCTGGTCGTCGATGAGCGTGCCCATCGCCTGCTTGTAGGAGACGGCCAGTTCGTCCGGCATCGCCTGGGCGATGTCGTGGACCGACTTCTCGATCAGCGCGGAGAGCTGCTCGATCTTGCGGGCCATGCCGGTGAAGTTGTACTGGCTCTGGTCGGCCAGGTCCTCGTCGATCGTGGTGAGGAACTCCCCGGTCAACGCGAAGATCATCGCGTTGATCTCCGGCGTGGGCATGATGCTCAACGGCGGCCGCCTCCGGTGCCGTCCGGGCAGCACGGACCGGCCGCTCCCCCGGTGGTGCGGGAGCGGCCGTCGCGGCGGAGGTCAGTGGCGCGCACGCCCACCCGAGCCGTCGCCGTACACACCGTCGGTCTCGGTGCGGCTGTTGTACGTGTGGAGGCCTTCCAGGTTGGTGTCCCGGGTCTGGCGCACCAGGTGGATCTGGTCCTTCATGGCGGCGGTGCTGGCGCTGAGCGCGTCCCGGAAGCCGGTCATGGTCGCGGTGACCTTCTGGGTCTCGTCCCGGTCCCGTTCGGTGGCCTTCTGGCTCATCTCGTCCGTGCCCGCGGCCGTGCCGGTCCAGCCCGCGGTCGCGAAGACGCCGTCGCGGAAGTCCGTCAGGATGGACATGGCGAGATCGGCGATCTGGTCCTGCTGCTCGGTCAGGGACTCCACCCGGCTGGGGTCGAAGTAGTAGCGTCCGGCCATCTCAGTCACCCTCCTCGTCGAGCGCGTCCCGCCAGGCGGGCTTGGCGGCGTCCGGCCGCGGCCGGTCCTCCTCGTCGTCCTTCTCCAGCACCTCGGGGCCGAAGATCTTCGCCCAGTCCAGCTCGAAGCCCGGCAGCTCCGGCACGGCGCCGCTGGGTTCGGTGAAGGGCATCAGGGCCTTCATCACATGGCGGTTCATCGCCAGCCGGGCCTCGGCGGCCGCCTCCATGACGCTGGCCGCCAGTTCCTGGGGGGACATGTCCCGGTATTTGTTCTCCAGGAACTCCAGGCTGGTCAGCTCCCCCTGCGGGCCCACGGTCACGCGCACCGCGCGGTCGGAGGAGAGGCGCGCGAACGAGGCCTGCCGCAGCTCGTGTTCGGTCCGCGCGATGGCTTCCTGTGCTTCCTGGAGTTCGGCCATCGCCGTCTCCAGGCGCTTCTCCAGAGGTTCCGGCACGCCCATGTTCCCTTCTCCGTTCCTGTCGGCCCCGGTGTGCCGCCCCGCGGGCCGCACACCTTGATCAACACCTGACGATTCTGCTGGTGACCGCCCGTCGGGGGAAGCCCGTACGGCGCGCCGTCCCTATGGGATGCGTCTCTTCTCCGGCCGGGGCCGGGGGGCCGGCGCGGTCACCGTCCGATCACGGCGGGGCTGCCGCCCTCCTCGGTGCCCCAGACGTCCTCGTCCTCCTCCAGGTAGGCGGAGGAACTGGTGGTCCTGCGGGCGCCGTCCGGCTCCTCGGCTCCCCGGGGGTCGCTGCCGTTGCTGGTGGTGGAGACCCGGGGGGCGGGGGCGAGGAAGGTGTCCTCGCTCTCCTGGCGGTTCCAGGCGCCGCGGCGCCGGCGTTTGCGGCGGGCGCTCTCCTCCGCCGCGTCGACCAGCACGGCGCGGACGCGTTCGCCGTTGCCCTTCTCGCCTCCGGCACCGCCCATGCCCCCCGCGCCGCCCATCGGCATACCGGGTGAGCCGGGCATCCCGGGGGCGCCGGGGGCACCGGGGGCCTGTCCGCCCGGTCCGGGGGCCTGGCCGGGGTTGAGCCCGTCGCCGGAACCGTTCCCGAGGAGGGCGTTGTCGAGCCCGATGGGACCGAGGCCGCCGCCGCTGCCACCGCCGCCGAGGCCCAGGTTGGAGAGCGGCACGTCACGGGAGACCGTGCTGGGGCCGCCGCCGGTGGAGCCGCCGCCGCTGTTGCCGTTCAGGTTGCCCAGGTTGCTGAGGTCCAGCCGTTCGCCGGGGCCCCGGTCCAGGCCGGAGTTGAGCCCGCCGAGGTCGACGGTGCGGGTGTTGCCGTCCGGGTCGGTGATCGTCGTGCGGCCCGTCTCCGGATCCGTGACCTGCACCGTCCCGTCCGGGAATGTCGTCTTCAACTGACCGTTGTCCAGAACCGTCTTCGACCCGTCCGGATTGGTCACCTCAGCACCGTGCGTCAGATCCACCGTCCGCGTCGAACCATCCGGATCAGTGATCGTCAACTGACCCGTATCCGGATCGAACGAACTCCGGCTCCCATCCGGAAACACACTGTTCAGATCCCCGTCGAGACCCAACGACGTACGACCGCCCGTCGGCGTCTCCAAACCGCCACGAGCACCGTCCAGACCACCCAGATCCAACCGGTCCAACCCACCGGAGGAGTTGTTCAGCCCGCCGAGGTCGACGGTGCGGGTGTTGCCGTCCGGGTCGGTGATCGTCGTGCGGCCCGTCTCCGGATCCGTGACCTGCACCGTCCCGTCCGGGAATGTCGTCTTCAACTGACCGTTGTCCAGAACCGTCTTCGACCCGTCCGGGTTCGTCACCTCAGCACCGTGCGTCAGATCCACCGTCCGCGTCGAACCATCCGGATCAGTGATCGTCAACTGACCCGTATCCGGATCGAACGAACTCCGGCTCCCATCCGGAAACACACTGTTCAGATCCCCGTCGAGACCCAACGACGTACGACCGCCCGTCGGCGTCTCCAAACCGCCACGAGCACCGTCCAGACCACCCAGATCCAACCGGTCCGACCCACCGGACGGGTTGTTCAGCCCGCCCAGGTTGCCGAGGTCGGTGGTCGTGGTGCTGCCGTCCGGGTTGGTGGTGACGGCCTGTCCGGTCCGCGGGTCGATGACCTGCTTGGAGCCGTCCGGGAAGGTGGTCGTCAGGTTGCCGTCGCGGTCGAGCGAGGTGACCGAGCCGTCCGGGTTGGTGATCTTGGCCCCGCCGGAGAGGTTGCGGGTGACGGTGGAGCCGTCCGGCGAGACGGTGGTGAGGTCCCCGGTCTCCGGATCGAAGGTGCTCCGGCCGCCGTTCGGGAAGTCCGTGGTGATCGCGCCGTCCCGCAGCCGGGTGCTGCCCCCGGTCGGCGTGTTCAGGCCTCCGTTGCCGAGGAGGTTGCCCAGGCTCCGGGTGAATTCCTCGGTCGGGTTGCCGCGTGTCCCGTCCTGGTTGCCGTTGAGGGGGCCGAAGTTCCCGAGGCTCTGGGTGACCGGGGGGATGACGCCCGGCGGGAACGCGCCGGGGCCGCCGTTCAGGTTGTCGCCGAGGCTCCCCAGGCTGTTCAGCACGTCGTTGTTCGCGTTGCCCAGGTTGCCCAGGCTGTTGAGCACGTCGTTGTTGGCGTTGCCCAGGTCGTTGAGGTTGTCGAGCGCCGAGTTGTTGATGTTCCCCAGGTCGTCCAGAACGGTCTTGTTGTTCTGGTTGAGGTCGTCCAGGATGTTATTGCTGTTCTTGTTCAGATCGTCCAGGAAGTCGTTGTTCTTGCTGTTCAGGTCATCCAGGATGTCGTTGTTCTTGTTGTTGAGGTCGTCCAGGATGTCGTTGTTGTTCTTGTTCAGGTCGTTCAGGAAGTCGTTGTTGTTCTCGTTGAGCTTGTCGAGCCAGTCATCGATGTTCGGACCGCCGCCCGTGGGGTCGTTGAGCTTGTCGTTGGCGTAGTCCTCGCCGGCCGTGCTGGTGGTCTTGGGCTTCGGGACGTTCTCGGTGAAGTCCTTGGTGAGGTCCAGGAAGCGGTTGTTGAGCTTCGAGGTCTCCGCGACGGCCGGCCGGACCAGCATCTCGTCGACGCCCTGGTTCCACAGCTCGACGGCCCGGTCGCCGACCTTCTTCCAGTTGGCGATGTCGCTCAGGTCCCCGTAGATCGGGTGCTCCTGGGAGAAGCCTCCCTTGGGCGAGTGGGTGACACTGGTGTATCCGGCGCCCTGGTAGCCGGTGTGGGTGTACGCCTCGATGTTGCTCTCGCCGATGTTGTGCTGGTTCACCCACATCGCGAGGTCGTCGAGCAGATAGCGCAGCACCCGCAGCGGGTCGTAGTAGTCGGACTGCGCCCACTCCAGCCACTTCCCCAGCAGGGTCGTGGCGCTGCCCTTGAGGCTCTGGCTGCCGATGGACAGGGCGCGGGAGTAGACCGTGCCGCCGCTGCCGGTGGCGTCGTCGGCCTGGGAGGAGGCGGCGAACGTCTCGACGTACCCGTCGTAGTTCTCGCGGACCTTCTTCAGCAGATTGCGGAAGACGTCGGCCGCCTCGCCCTTCCAGCTCGCGTCCTCGCGGGCGAAGCGGTCCTCCCAGTCCTTCAGGACGACGGCCTTGTTCTTGAAGAACTGGGCGGCCCGGTCGAAGGACTCCCCCGTGTCGGCGAAGGACTTGAGCACGACGGCGTTGGTGTCGTCCACCTGGAGGCCGGCGAACTTGACGCCCTCGGTCCCGCCGTCCCGCAGCGCCATGAGCGCGGCCCGCGGGCCGTTCATGTACTGGGCGAGCGGGATCGTGCTCATCTCCTGCTTGTTGTAGTCCTTGAACTCGTTGCCCTCACGGACGTTGACACTGTCGACGTCCTCGGACGAGGTGCCCGCGAAGTGGATCTCGTTGTCCGACTTGACCCGGCCCTCGAAGACGATCCGGGCCTGCATCAGGACGCTCTTCTTGTTCCTGTTCAGGAAGAAGATGTCGTAGTCCTGGCCCTCGTTGACGAGGAAGCCGGACTCCGAGACGACGGACTTCAGGTCTCGTTCGCGGATGTCCATCCGGAACAGCGGGCCACCGCTGGTCGAGGTGAGCTTCTCGAAGATCGTCTTGCGGTCCGGCACCGGATAGCCGGTGATGTGGCGGACCAGGGTCGCCCAGGCGTCCTCGGTCTCCGCCTCGTACCCGTTGAGCGTGTTGATGTTGTCGCGGGAGTTGGGGTCCGCGTTCCCGACCTCAGCCACTGGTGGCCCCTTCGGTGCTGGTCCTCGTCCTGGTCC
>NZ_CP194070.1:0-1370000 GCF_050871195.1 Streptomyces araujoniae | reverse complement strand
TAAGCTCCATGGTCGAGAGGGAAACAGCCCAGAGCATCGACTAAGGCCCCTAAGCGTACGCTAAGTGGGAAAGGATGTGGAGTCGCAGAGACAACCAGGAGGTTGGCTTAGAAGCAGCCACCCTTGAAAGAGTGCGTAATAGCTCACTGGTCAAGTGATTCCGCGCCGACAATGTAGCGGGGCTCAAGCGTACCGCCGAAGTCGTGTCATTCCAGCATGTACCCCCAACGGGGGCTGGGATGGGTAGGGGAGCGTCGTGTGCTGGGTGAAGCCGCGCCGGAAGGCAGTGGTGGACGGTTCACGAGTGAGAATGCAGGCATGAGTAGCGATACACACGTGAGAAACGTGTGCGCCGATTGACTAAGGGTTCCTGGGTCAAGCTGATCTGCCCAGGGTAAGTCGGGACCTAAGGCGAGGCCGACAGGCGTAGTCGATGGACAACCGGTTGATATTCCGGTACCCGCTTTGAAACGCCCAGTACTGAATCAGGCGATGCTAAGTCCGTGAAGCCGGCCCGATCTCTTCGGAGTTGAGGGTAGTGGTGGAGCCGATGAACCAGACTTGTAGTAGGTAAGCGATGGGGTGACGCAGGAAGGTAGTCCAGCCCGGGCGGTGGTTGTCCCGGGGTAAGGGTGTAGGACGTTGTGTAGGCAAATCCGCGCAACATGTGTCTGAGACCTGATGCCGAGCCGATTGTGGTGAAGTGGATGATCCTATGCTGTCGAGAAAAGCCTCTAGCGAGTTTCATGGCGGCCCGTACCCTAAACCGACTCAGGTGGTCAGGTAGAGAATACCGAGGCGTTCGGGTGAACTATGGTTAAGGAACTCGGCAAAATGCCCCCGTAACTTCGGGAGAAGGGGGGCCACGCCTGGTGATCGGACTTGCTCCGTGAGCTGGGGGTGGCCGCAGAGACCAGCGAGAAGCGACTGTTTACTAAAAACACAGGTCCGTGCGAAGCCGTAAGGCGATGTATACGGACTGACGCCTGCCCGGTGCTGGAACGTTAAGGGGACCGGTTAGCTGCTCTTCGGGGTGGCGAAGCTGAGAACTTAAGCGCCAGTAAACGGCGGTGGTAACTATAACCATCCTAAGGTAGCGAAATTCCTTGTCGGGTAAGTTCCGACCTGCACGAATGGCGTAACGACTTCTCGACTGTCTCAACCATAGGCCCGGTGAAATTGCACTACGAGTAAAGATGCTCGTTTCGCGCAGCAGGACGGAAAGACCCCGGGACCTTTACTATAGTTTGATATTGGTGTTCGGTTCGGCTTGTGTAGGATAGGTGGGAGACTGTGAAGCGGCCACGCCAGTGGTTGTGGAGTCGTCGTTGAAATACCACTCTGGTCGTGCTGGATGTCTAACCTGGGTCCGTGATCCGGATCAGGGACAGTGTCTGATGGGTAGTTTAACTGGGGCGGTTGCCTCCTAAAGAGTAACGGAGGCGCCCAAAGGTTCCCTCAGCCTGGTTGGTAATCAGGTGTTGAGTGTAAGTGCACAAGGGAGCTTGACTGTGAGACCGACGGGTCGAGCAGGGACGAAAGTCGGGACTAGTGATCCGGCAGTGGCTTGTGGAAGCGCTGTCGCTCAACGGATAAAAGGTACCCCGGGGATAACAGGCTGATCTTCCCCAAGAGTCCATATCGACGGGATGGTTTGGCACCTCGATGTCGGCTCGTCGCATCCTGGGGCTGGAGTCGGTCCCAAGGGTTGGGCTGTTCGCCCATTAAAGCGGTACGCGAGCTGGGTTTAGAACGTCGTGAGACAGTTCGGTCCCTATCCGCTGTGCGCGTAGGAATATTGAGAAGGGCTGTCCCTAGTACGAGAGGACCGGGACGGACGAACCTCTGGTGTGCCAGTTGTTCTGCCAAGGGCATGGCTGGTTGGCTACGTTCGGAAAGGATAACCGCTGAAAGCATCTAAGCGGGAAGCCTGCTTCGAGATGAGTATTCCCACCTCCTTTGAGGGGTTAAGGCTCCCAGTAGACGACTGGGTTGATAGGCCAGATGTGGAAGCCCTGTGAGGGGTGGAGCTGACTGGTACTAATAGGCCGAGGGCTTGTCCTCAGTTGCTCGCGTCCACTGTGTTGTTCCCGGGTTGCGAACAGTTATCGCGCCGGTTGAACAGCTTCACTACTTAATTGAAGAGTGTGCTTGTTCGCTAGAACCCGATAGGGTTTCGGTGGTCATTGCGTTAGGGAAACGCCCGGTTACATTCCGAACCCGGAAGCTAAGCCTTTCAGCGCCGATGGTACTGCAGGGGGGACCCTGTGGGAGAGTAGGACGCCGCCGAACAATCTTTCAAGGACCCCTGGTCCCAGCGTTCACGCTGGGACCAGGGGTCCTTTTGTTTTTGTCGAAGCGCGTCCGACGGTCGGCTGCGCGAGAATGTCTGTGGTACCCGAAGACAGGAGTCACACCCATGTCCACCAACTCTCCCGACGATCGTCCGGAGCGCGAGCCGCGCCGCCGGGACGGTGGTGACCGGGGCGGTTACCGCGGTGGTCGTGACGACCGGTCCGGTTCCGCGGGTCCTCGTCGCGACAACGACCGCGACTTCCGCCGTGATGACAACCGGGGCGGTGGCTCCGGTGGCGGCTTCCGTCGCGATGACAGCCGTCCTTCCGGTGGCGGTTTCCGGCGTGATGACCGCGACCGTGATCGTGACCGTGGACCTCGTCGGGATGACCGGCCGCGTGGTCCGCGTCGCGATGACGACCGTCCCAGTGGTGGTGGGTTCCGCCGTGACGACAACCGGCGCGACGACAACCGGGGCGGCGGCTACGGCGGCGGCTTCCCTCGCGATGACCGGGGGGGAAAGGCCGGCAGCGGCTTCCGTCGTGATGACAACCGTGGTGACGGTTCCGGCGGCGGTTTCCGTCGGGACGACCGGGGTGGTAGCGCCGGCGGCGGTTTCCGTCGGGACGACCGGGGTGGTAGCGCCGGCGGCGGGTTTCGGCGTGACGACGACCGTGGTGGTCGTGGGTTCGAGCGTCGTGACGACCGTCCCCGTGGCCCGCGTCGTGACGATGACCGTCCCAGTGGTGGTGGGTTCCGGCGTGACGACAACCGCCGTGATGACAACCGCGGTGGCGGTTCCGGCGGTGGGTTCCGTCGGGATGACCGGGGTGGTAGCGCCGGCGGCGGTTTCCGTCGGGACGACCGGGGTGGTAGCGCCGGCGGCGGGTTTCGGCGTGACGACGACCGTGGTGGTCGTGGGTTCGAGCGTCGTGACGACCGTCCCCGTGGCCCGCGTCGCGATGACGACCGTCCCAGTGGTGGTGGGTTCCGCCGTGACGACAACCGCCGTGACGACAACCGGGGCGGCGGCTACGGCGGCGGCTTCCGTCGCGATGACAGCCGTCCTTCCGGCGGTGGCTTCCGGCGTGATGACCGCGACCGTGATCGTGACCGTGGGCCTCGTCGTGATGATGACCGTGGTGGCTACCGAGGTGGTCGCCCCGGTGGCGGTGGCGGGTTCGAGCGTCGTGACGACCGGCCGCGCGGTCCGCGTCGCGACGACGACCGTCCGGGCGGCGGCGGTGGCTTCCGCCGCGACGACAACCGGGGTGGCTCCGGTGGCGGGTTCCGGCGGGACGACCGCGACCGTGACCGGGACCGCGGTGGTTACCGGGGCGGGCAGCGGGACGACCGCGGCCGCGGCGGGTTCCGTCGCGACGACCGGGACCGTGACCGCGACCGGGAGCCGATCAAGCGGCTGCCGATCCCCGAGGACGTCACCGGCGAGGAGATCGACAAGGACGTCCGCCAGGAGCTGATGAGCCTCCCGAAGACCCTGGCGGAGGACGTCGCGCGCAACCTCGTCATGGTGGCCCGGCTGATCGACGAGGACCCCGAGGAGGCGTACGCGTACTCCCGCATCGCCCTGCGGCTGGCCTCGCGCGTCGCCGCCGTCCGGGAAGCGGCCGGATTCGCGGCCTACGCCACGCAGAGGTACGCGGAGGCGCTGGCCGAGTTCCGGGCGTCGCGGCGGATGACCGGGTCCGTGGAGCTGTGGCCCGTCATGGCCGACTGCGAGCGCGGCCTCGGCCGGCCCGAGCGGGCGATGGCCATGGCCGGTGAGCCCGAGGTGCAGAAGCTGGACAAGGCCGGGCAGGTCGAGATGCGGCTCGTCGCCGCCGGGGCCCGTCGGGACATGGGGCAGATCGACGCCGCCATCGTCACGCTGCAGAGCCCCGAGCTGGCCTCCCACTCCATCCAGCCGTGGACCCCGCGCCTCCGTTACGCGTACGCGGACGCCCTGCTGGAGGCCGGGCGCGAGGACGAGGCACGTGAGTGGTTCGGCAAGGCCCTGGAGGCCGACAAGGACGGCTCGACCGACGCGTCGGACCGGCTCGCCGAGCTGGACGGGGTGGAGTTCGTCGACGCCCTCGGGGACGACGAGGACGAGACCGCCGACGCCCCTGAGGCGGCCACGGCTGACGCGGCGGACCAGGACGAGCGCGGTGACGAGCCGGGCAAGGACTAGGCCCTAGGACGCAGAACAGGAAAGGGGCGGTACTCCCTCGGGAGTACCGCCCCTTTCCTGTGTGCCCGTCGGTCTTCTCAGTCGAGGGTCAGACTGCGCATGACCAGGCCCGTCGCCGGCTTCGGGCCGAAGGACGTGGACTTACGGGGCATGGTGACCCCCTGCCGGGCCAGATCCCGGACGGTCTCCTCGCGTACCGGATGCATGAGCACCGCCGTGGCACCGAGGCGTTCGGCCTGTTCGACGGCGGCGCCCGTGTCGTGGATGTAGCCGATGTGCCCGGGGGCGTCGGGGATCCGCCAGACCTCGTCCAGCAGCGCCGAGTGGAGCACCGTCGCGTCCAGCGTGCGCCACGCCTCGGGGCGGTCCGTGCGGATCGTCCGGGCCAGCAGCTCCGGGTCCGGGCGGTCCACCAGGTGGAAGCCGCCGTCGCCGGCGAGGAGGAACGCGTTGCCCTCCGCCGCCGCACCGGCCAGGGCGTCCAGCGCGCGGGGCAGCGGGCCCGCCACCGTACGGAGCCGGAAGAGGCCCGACAGCCCTTCGAGCGCCCGGGCCACCGGCAGGCCGCGCAGCAGGCGGTGGATCGCGCGGACCTGGAGCGGGTGGCGGGCGGTGTCGACGAGGAGGACGAGCCCGAAGTCCCAGGGGCCCGGGGCGGACTGCTCCCGCTGGAGCCTGAGGTAGGTGGCCCAGCGGTGGTGCCCGTCGGCGATCAGCGCCTGGTGGCGGGCGAGATCCGTCTCGATCTCGCCGCGCTCGGCCGGGTCCGTGACCGCCCAGAGGCGGTGGTGGAAACCGTCCTCCGTCGTGGTGGAGAGCAGCGGAGGCCGCTCGGCCGTCCGCTCGATGACCGCCGCGGCGCCCGTGGCCGAGCCGTCGCCGCGGTAGGTCAGCAGCAGCGGTTCCAGATGGGCCTGGGCCGTGCGCATCAGCTCGGCGCGGTCCGCCACGATGTCGTCCATGACGTCCTCGTGCGGCAGCACGATCCCGTCGGCCGCGGGCGAGAGCGCCAGGGCGCCGATCACGCCGCGCTGGAGGATCCCGTCGGTGCGCTGCTCGTAGACGTAGAGCGCGGGCTCCGGGTCCGGGGCGATCACGCCCTCGGCCAGCCAGCGTTCCAGCGTCCTCGCCGCCTGCCGGTGCCGCTCCCCGGCGGTGTCCGCCTGGGGGAGGATGAGGCGCACGATGTTGTGCGGGTCCGCCGACTCCAGGTGGTGCAGACCGTCGGGCCTGACGACCACGTCGTACGGGGGCGAGGTCACCGCGGCCAGGCTGCCGACCCGCTCGGGGACGTAACGCAGTCCGCGGAACGGGATCAGCCGCAGCCCCTGCTCGTCGGGACCTGAAGTGTTCATTTGAGCATCGTATGTGTGCACGGGGCATGCGCGATGATCGGGGGAGAGACGTGGATGAGGAGCAGAGCCATATGAGCCAGAGCCAGAACCAGGGGCCGGGCACGGGCCCGCAGCACGACAGGGATCGGCCCGCCGGGAGCGGTACGGCGCTGAGCGCGGCGTACGACACGGCTCTCCTCGACCTGGACGGGGTCGTGTACGCGGGCGGCGAGGCGATCGTCCACGCCGTGGAGTCGCTGACCGCCGCCCGGGACGGCGGGATGCACCTCGCGTACGTCACCAACAACGCCCTGCGCACACCGGACGCGGTCGCGGAGCACCTGACCGAGCTGGGGGTGCCCGCCGAGGCCGCCGATGTGATCACCTCGGCCCAGGCGGTCGCCCGGCTGATGGCCGATCAGCTGCCCGCCGGGTCCCGTGTGCTGGTCGTCGGAGGCGAGGGGCTGCGGGTCGCCCTGCGGGAGCGCGGTCTCGTACCGGTGGAGTCGGCGGACGAGGATCCGGTGGCCGTGGTGCAGGGGTACGGCGGGCCGGAGCTGGCGTGGGGGCGGTTCGCGGAGGCGAGTTACGCCGTGGCGCGCGGGCTGCCGTGGTACGCGTCCAACACCGACCTGACCATTCCGGGCGCCCGGGGCATCGCACCCGGCAACGGCGCCGCCGTGGAGGTCGTACGGATCGCCACCGGCGCCGAACCGCAGGTGGCGGGGAAGCCGTTGCCGCCCATGCACCGGGAGACCGTGCTGCGGACCGGGGCGCGGCGGCCGCTCGTCGTGGGGGACCGGCTGGACACGGACATCGAGGGCGCGTTCAACGGGGGAGTGGACTCCCTGCTGGTGCTCACCGGGGTGACGGACGCGGCGCGGTTGCTCGCCGCGGAGCCCCGGCACCGGCCGACCTACGTGGACCGGGATCTGCGGGGGCTGCTGACCGGGCAGCCCGAGGTCGTCGCGGAGGGCGAGGCGTTCCGGTGCGGTGGATGGACCGCGGCCGTACGGGACGGGGAAGGGCTCGTCCTGGACGGGGACGGCGATCCGCTCGACGGGCTGCGGGCGCTCTGCGGCGCCGCGTGGACCTCCGCCGGGGGTGGGGCGTTCGGGCCGGACACCGGGAAGGCCGTGGCGCGGCTGGGGCTGTAGGCCCCGGGGGTCGCGGCCCCCGGCCGGGGCTGGTCGAGCGGACCGGGACCGGACCGGCCCCCGGGCGCCGGTGTGAAGACCCGGGGCGTCAGCGTGAAGATAGGCTAACCTAACTTGATGCTGGCCGGGGGTCCGTCCGGCTCCGATCCACCGGACACCCTCCGACTCCGGGAGTAACGACCATGCAGCGCCTCACCGCGGAATCGGTGACCCTCGGCTACGACCAGCGGATCATCGCCGAGGATCTCTCGGTCGAGATACCCGACAACTCCTTCACCGTGATCGTCGGGCCCAACGCCTGCGGCAAGTCGACGCTGCTGCGCTCGCTCGCCCGGATGCTGAAGCCGAGCCGGGGGCAGGTGCTGCTGGACGGGCAGATCATCCACCAGCTGCCCGCGAAGAAGGTCGCCCGGACGCTGGGGCTGCTGCCGCAGTCCTCCATCGCGCCCGACGGCATCACCGTCGCCGACCTCGTCGCCCGGGGCCGCTACCCCCATCAGGGGCTGCTGCGGCAGTGGTCGCCGGAGGACGAGAGGGTGGTCCAGGAGTCCATGGAGTCCACCGGGGTGGCCGGGCTGGCCGACCGTTACGTGGACGAGCTCTCCGGCGGTCAGCGGCAGCGGGTCTGGATCGCCATGGCCCTGGCCCAGCAGACGCCGCTGCTGCTGCTCGACGAGCCGACGACGTACCTCGACATCCAGCACCAGATCGATGTCCTCGACCTCTGTGCGGAGCTGCACGAGACGCAGGGGCGCACGCTCGTCGCCGTACTCCACGATCTGAACCATGCCGCGCGGTACGCCACGCACCTCATCGCGATGCGGGACGGGGAGATCGTCGCGGAGGGGGCGCCGTCCGACGTGGTCGACGCGGCGCTGGTGGAGCGGGTGTTCGGGATGCGGTGCCAGGTGATCGACGATCCGGAGACCGGGACGCCGCTCGTGGTGCCGGCGGCCAGGAAGGCGCGTCAGGCCGCCGCCTGAGGACGGTGGGCGCGGGCGGCGTCCTGGTGGGCGCTCCGTCCTCGATCGCCGGACGGGCTTGATCTTCTACAGCAGCGATCTCAGCTTCAGCAGGTCCCTGAGGCCCGCCTCCAGGCGGACGCGGCCCGACGCCCACGCCTTGGCGAAGTGGAGATCGCCGTCGACCAGGGCGACCAGGTCGTCGCCCGTCATCGTGAGGCGGATCTCGGCCTTCTCGCGGGGCGGCCCCTCGACCGTGTCCCCGACCTCGATCCGGCCATCGGCCAGGCGGCCGGTGAACGTGATGCCGAGGTCCTTGATGTGACAGCTCAGCGAGCGGTCGAGCGCGGCGGCGCCGCGTACGTCGCCGTCGGCCGCCGCGAGGTTGTCGGAGAGTTTGTCGAGTGCGCTGCGGCACTCCGCCATGGTCGCCATCGTGCTCGACGGTACACCGGCCCGTCGCGGTAGCGTTTCGGCATGAGCGACTGGATGCCGGAGGCCGAGGGGCCCTCCCACGAGCCCGCCGAGCCCGCGCCGCTGGGCGTCGGGCGCACCCCCACCGGCCGGGCCGAGGTCGACGTCCTCCTGGAGCGGCTGGCCGACGCGGACCACCTCCCGGCGGACGGGCACACCGAGGTGTACGAGGATGTACACGGTGGCCTCAAGGACGCGCTGACCTCGCTGGACGCCCGTCCCGCCGCCGTACCCGGGCCGCCCGGTCCGCCAGCCGTATCCGGAACCCCATCCGCGTACGACCACACGCACGACCACAGGAGCTGAACCGAACGTGGCAGGAGTGGCACGTCGCCGCCTCGACGCCGAGCTGGTACGCCGTAAGCTCGCCCGCTCGCGCGAGCACGCGAGCCAGCTGATCGCCGCGGGGCGGGTCACCGTCGGCCGGACCACCGCGACCAAACCCGCCACCCAGGTCGAGACGGCCGCCGCGATCGTCGTGGCCAAGGACGACGACGACCCCGAGTACGTCTCGCGCGGCGGGCACAAGCTGGCCGGGGCGCTGGCCGCCTTCGTCCCGCAGGGGCTGGCCGTCGAGGGGCGGCGGGCGCTGGACGCCGGGGCGTCGACCGGCGGGTTCACCGACGTCCTGCTGCGGGCCGGGGCCCGGCAGGTCGTCGCCGTCGACGTCGGGTACGGGCAGCTCGCCTGGTCGCTGCGGTCGGATGAACGCGTGGTCGTCAAGGACCGTACCAACGTACGGGAGTTGACGTTGGAGGACATCGACGGGGAGGTGGTCGACCTGGTGGTGGGGGATCTGTCCTTCATCCCGCTCGGGCTCGTGCTGCCCGCCCTCGCCCGGTGCGCGGCCCCCGACGCGGACCTGGTCCTCATGGTCAAACCGCAGTTCGAGGTGGGCAAGGAGCGGCTCGGCAGCGGGGGAGTGGTGCGCAGTACGGAGCTGCGCGCCGAGGCGGTACGTGAAGTGGCGCGCCGGGCCCGGGGGCTCGGCCTCGGGGTGTGCGGGGTGACGGCCAGTCCGCTGCCCGGCCCCTCGGGGAACGTCGAATACTTTCTGTGGCTGCGGGCCGGCGCACCTGAGCTGGATCCCGCGGATGTCGACCGTGCAGTGGCGGAGGGGCCTCGTTGACGACGAATGTGACGACGACGAATGTGACGACGAACGCGGAACGGACGGTCTTCCTTCTGGCGCACACCGGCCGCCCGGCCGCGATCCGCAGCGCGGAACTCGTCGTGCAGGGGCTGCTGCGCAACGGGCTCGGTGTACGGGTCCTGGCGACCGAGGCGGCCGATCTGCCGCTCCCGGAGGCCGTGGAGACGGTCACCGACACCAGCCCCGCCGCCGTGGACGGCTGCGAGCTGCTGATCGTCCTCGGCGGGGACGGGACGCTGCTGCGAGGCGCGGAGTTCTCCCGCGCCTCCGGGGTGCCGATGCTCGGCGTCAACCTCGGGCGTGTCGGATTCCTCGCGGAGGCCGAGCGCGACGACCTCGACAAGGTGGTCTCGCGGGTCGTCACCCGTGACTACGACGTCGAGGAGCGCATGACGATCGACGTCCTCGTGCACAGCAACGGGGACGTCGTGCACACCGACTGGGCGCTCAACGAGGCGGCCGTGCAGAAGGTGTCGCCCGAGCGGATGCTCGAAGTGGTCCTGGAGATCGACGGGCGTCCGGTGACCGGCTTCGGCTGCGACGGGATCGTCTGTGCGACCCCGACCGGTTCGACCGCGTACGCCTTCTCGGCGGGCGGTCCGGTCGTCTGGCCGGAGGTGGAGGCGCTGCTGATGGTCCCGATCAGCGCGCACGCCCTGTTCGCCAAGCCGCTGGTGACCTCGCCCACCTCCGTGCTGGCCGTGGAGGTCCAGCCGCACACGCCGCACGGGGTGCTCTGGTGCGACGGGCGGCGGACGGTGGAGCTGCCGGCCGGGGCCCGGGTCGAGGTGCGGCGCGGGGCGGTGCCCGTACGGCTGGCGCGGCTCCACCAGGCCTCGTTCACGGACCGGCTGGTCGCGAAGTTCGCGCTGCCGGTGTCGGGGTGGCGGGGCGCGCCCCACTGACCGGCACGGCGGCCCTCGACGGCGCCCGCGGCCCTCGGGCACGCCCGGGAGCGCCCGGGAACGCTCGGGAACGCTCGGGAGAGTGAATCCGGGAGCGGGGGCCGTCGCGCGTCCGCCTCGGAACCTCGTAAGGTCGTGTCCGTGTTGGAGGAGATGCGGATACGGTCGCTCGGAGTCATCGACGACGCGGTGGTGGAGCTGTCACCCGGCTTCACCGCGGTGACGGGTGAGACCGGCGCGGGCAAGACCATGGTCGTCACGAGCCTCGGGCTGCTGCTCGGCGGGCGTGCCGACCCCGCCCTCGTACGGGTCGGGGCGAAAGCCGCCGTCGTCGAGGGCCGGATCACGGTGTCCGAGGGCGACGCGGTGGTGGCACGGGCCGCGGAGGCCGGGGCGGAACTCGACGACGGCGCGCTGCTCATCAGCCGTACCGTTTCGGCGGAGGGACGCTCCCGGGCCCACCTCGGCGGCAGATCCGTGCCGGTCGGGGTCCTGACCGAGCTGGCGGACGAACTGGTCGCCGTGCACGGCCAGACCGACCAGCAGGGGCTGCTCAAACCCGCGCGGCAGCGGCAGGCGCTGGACCGGTACGCCGGGGACGGCGTGGAGGTCCCGCACACCAAGTACGCGGCGGCCTACCGGCGGCTGCGGGCCGTGGCGGCCGAGCTGGAGGAGCTGACCACCCGGGCCCGGGAGCGGGCCCAGGAGGCGGACCTGCTGCGGTTCGGGCTGAACGAGGTCGCCGCCGTCGAGCCGCTGCCGGGCGAGGACGCCGAACTGGCCGCCGAGGCGGAACGGCTCGGGCACGCCGAGGCCCTCGCCTCCGCCGCCGCCCTCGCGCACACCGCGCTGGCGGGGAACCCGGAGGACCCGGAGAGCGTCGACGCCACCACCGTGGTCGCCGCCGCCGGGCAGGCGCTGGACGGGGTCCGGGCCCACGACCCGGCGCTGGCCGCGCTGGCGGACCGGGTGGGGGAGATCTCCATCCTGCTCGCCGACGTCTCCGGCGAACTGGCCGGGTACGCGGACCAGCTCGACGCCGATCCGCTGCGGCTGGCCGCCGTGGAGGAGCGCCGGGCGGCCCTCACCACCCTGACCCGGAAGTACGGCGAGGACATCGCGGCCGTGCTCGCCTGGGCGCAGGAGGGCGCGGGCCGGCTCACCGAGCTGGAGGGCGACGACGAGCGGATCGGTGAGCTGACCGCCGAGCGGGACGCGCTGCGCGCCGAACTCTCCGTGCTGGGGCAGGCGTTGACCGACGCGCGGACGGAGGCGGCCGCCCGGTTCGCGGAGGCGGTCACCGAGGAGCTGGCCTCGCTCGCCATGCCGCACGCCCGGGTCTCCTTCGCCATCCGGCAGACCGAGGCGGCGGACGAGGCGTCCGGCATCGACATCGGCGGGCGGTCCGTCGTCTACGGCCCCTCGGGCGCGGACGAGGTGGAGCTGCTGCTCGCCCCGCACCCGGGCGCCCAGCCCCGGCCGATCGCCAAGGGCGCGTCGGGCGGTGAGCTGTCCCGGGTGATGCTCGCGGTGGAGGTCGTCTTCGCGGGCTCCGACCCGGTGCCCACGTACCTCTTCGACGAGGTCGACGCGGGTGTCGGCGGCAAGGCGGCGGTCGAGGTCGGGCGGCGCCTGGCCAAGCTCGCCCGGTCCGCGCAGGTCGTCGTCGTCACCCACCTCCCGCAGGTCGCGGCCTTCGCCGACCGGCAGTTGCTGGTCGAGAAGACCGTGGACGGCTCGGTGACCCGCAGCGGGGTCACCGTCCTGGAGGGCGAGGACCGGGTCCGCGAGCTGTCCCGGATGCTGGCCGGCCAGGAGGACTCCGAGACGGCCCGCGCCCATGCGGAGGAGCTGCTGGCCACGGCGCGCAAGGACGGGTAGCGCGGTCGGGCGTACGGGTCCGGGCGGGGAGGTCCCTGTCCGGGCCCGGACGCGTGTGCTGGGCGGGGAGGTCCCTGTCCAGGTCCGTACGCGTGTGGGTGGGGGCCCTGTCCGGGCCCGTACGCGTCTCCTGGGCGCGGAAGTCCCTGTCCGGATCCGTACGCGCGCCCTGGGCGGGAATCACGTGGTCCGGATCCCCGCAGAGGTCTCCCGGGCGGAGGCCCCCTCCGGGAGCGTGGCGTGTGCCCTGCCCACGGCCCCCCGGCATGAACGGCTCCTCCACGGCAACCTCGCGCCCCTGATTTCACCCGTGAGAGTGGTGCCGTGTGGCCGGTTGTCGCTGCGGGGAGGGCAGCAACGTTCCGCCGGTCCCGGAACGTGCGTACGGGCTGGCATCCTTGGCGCTGTACCTACCGCCGACTCGGGGACCCCGGGAGCCAATCAACGTGTCACAGCTGCGTACGGTCCAAGTCCTGGGCGGCGGCAGTGCGGGCAGCAGCGCGCATGTCGGGTCGCTGGCCGCCGGGCTGGTGGCGCGTGGGGTGCAGGTCACCGTCTGCGCCCCGCAAGAGGTGGATCGCGCCTACGACTTCGGGGCGACCGGGGCCCGCTTCCTGCCGGTGCCCCGGCGCAGCGACCCGGCCGCCGTCGCCGCGCTCCGGGCCGCCTGCACCGGGGCCGATGTGGTGCACGCGCACGGGCTGCACGCCGCCGCCCGGACCGCCCTCGCGCTCAGCGGACGGAGCGTGCCGCTGGTGATGACCTGGCACACCCGGCGGTACGCCGAGGGGGCCCGCCGTCAGATCCTGCACCTGCTGGAGCGAAGAGCCGTACGGGCGGCTGCCGTCGTCCTCGCTCCCTCCTCCGATCTGGTGGACCGGGCGCGGCTCCGGGGGGCCCGGGACGCGCGGCTCGCCCCGGCCGCCGCTCCGTCGCCGCGCTCCTCCCAGGCCCCGCACGAGGGCAAGGTCCGGGCCGAACTGGGGGCGGTGGAGCGGCCGTTGCTGGTCGCCGTGGGCAGCCTCGTCCCGCACCACGGCTTCGGCACCCTGCTGGACGCCGCCCGCGTCTGGCGGGCACTCGACCCCGTACCGCTGGTGGTCGTCGCGGGGGAGGGGCGGGACCGGTCCGCGCTGCAGCAGCGGATCAGGGACGAGGAGTTGCCCGTACGGCTGGTCGGGTCCCGGGACGACGCCGGTGAGCTGATCGCCGCCGCCGATCTGGCCGTGCTGCCCAGCCGCTGGGAGGGCCGCTCGCTGCTGGCGCAGGAGGCCCTGCGCCTCGGCGTGCCGCTGGTGGCGACCGAGGTCGGCGGTGTGCCCGAACTGGTCGGTGAAGCAGCCGAGTTGGTTCCGTTCGGGAACGGGGAGGCGCTGGCGCGGGCGGTCGTACGGCTGCTGGGGGATCCGGAGCGGTGCGCCTGGCTGGCCGAGGCCGGCCGGGAGCAGGCCGCGGGCTGGCCCACCGAGGACGACACCATCGCCCATGTCCTCAGCGTGTACGACGAGTTGGCGCAGCCCTCCCCGCACCCGCGCTGATCTACGTGGTGTGGCGGCGGGCCCGCAGCGCCAGGCTGAGAGCCAGCACCGTCTGCGGGTCGTCCAGGTCCGTGCCCAGCAGCTCGCCGATCCGGGCCAGCCGGTTGTAGAGCGTCTGGCGGTTGAGGTGCAGTTCGCGCGCGGTCTCCGCCTTGCGGCCCGCGTGCGCCAGATACGCCTGGAGCGTCGGCAGCAGCGGCGGGCGCGAGGTGCGGTCGTGCTCGCGCAGCGGACCGATCGCCCGGTTCACGAACGCCGCCAGGTCCGGATGGTCCCGCAGCCGCCAGAGCAGCAGGTCGATGTCGAGCCGGCGGGCGTCGTACCACGGCCGGTCGTCAAGACCCTGCGCCGCGGCCGCCGTCTCCGCCGCGTGCCGCAGCCCCGCGCCCGCCGCCGCCCAGCTCCCCGCCACCCCGACCACGACCACCGGCGGCTGCGACCCGGCCCGGTCCAGCCCCGCCCGTGCCACGCCCGCCCGCAGCGCCGCCGCCACCCGGTCCGCGACCGCCGCCCGCTCGCCCTCCGACCGCAGCCCGAGCAGCAGCGGAACCCGCCCCTCCACCGGCCGTACGCCCAGCAGCACCGGGACCCCGACCGAGGCCAGCTCCTCCAGCACCGCACGGGCCAGCAGCGCCCAGTTGCCCGACGGGGACAGCTCGGGCGCCAGCCGCATCACGACCGGGAGCAGCGGGGTGTCCCCGGGCCGGAAACCGAGCACCCGGGCCTGGGCGGGGGCGTCCTCCGGGGTGATCCGGCCCTCCGCGAGATCCGTGAGGAAGTCGCCCCGGCCCCGGGCCGCCAGCTCCTCCTCCTGCCGGGCCTGCATCAGCACCACCGCGAGCAGCCCCGCCGCCCGCTCGGCCGCCATCCGGTGCACGGTCGCCAGCGGCCCCGCGACGGCGAGCAGCACCAGCCGGGCCCGTACGGCACCGGTCTCCGGACCGCCGCCGGGCACGTCCACCAGGAGCGCGCCCGTCGGCGGGGACTCCCGGGCCGCCCGGTCGCCGCGCATCCCCTCCCAGACCTGGAGCGGGTCCGCGCCCACCGGGCCGGTGCCCGTGGACGCCGCGTACAGGAGCCGGCCGTCCGGCGTCTCCAGGAAGACCGGGTTGGCGGTGAAGTCGGCCAGGATGCCGAGCACCTGCGGCACCCCGCCGCCGTCGAGCAGCGCCCGGGTGGCGCGCCGGTGCACCTCCTCCGCCTGCTGGAGCAGGGCGTAGTGCCCGTTGACGATCTCGGTGTGCACCTCCTCGGTCACCGCGACGAACGGCACCTCGCGGTGGAGCTGCACCAGCGGCAGCCCGGCCGCGCGGGCCGCGTCCACGATGGAGGCGGGCAGCCTGCTGAAGCGCGGGCCCAGCTCCACCACCAGGGCGGCGATCCCCCGGTCGGCGAGGCGGCGGACGAACGCGCGCTGCTCGGCGGGGCGGGTGCCCAGGCCCAGGCCGGTGGTGAGGAGCAGCTCGCCGCCCTTGAGCAGGGACGCGATGTTGGGCACCTCGCCCGCGTGCACCCACCGCACCGTACGGTTCAGCCGGTCCGCGCCGGCCACCACCTCCGGGAGCCCGGCGCGCAGCCCCGGCAGCTCCAGCGCCCGCTGCACGGTGATCCCGCTCTGGCTCTCCACGTACCCGGCCCGCTTTCCCCTTGTTCCCGCCGCCCGTGCCCCGGGCGTCCGTCCTGTTCAGGACGCTACCGCCCGGGGCACGGGGTGCGCATGGCAGGGGAGGCGCGGCGGGCGCGGGATCAGGCGGCCGTGGAGGCGCCGGACGCGATGCCGAAGGACGGGTCCGGCACCTCCTCGGGGGAGATCAGCGTGGAGGAGCGGCCGTCCACGCCCACCGGCACGTCCCCGTCGACGGTGACACGGCGGAGCTTGCGCTCGTGGGCGTCGGAGTCGTCCACCCCGTAGTGCTGGGTGGCCCGGTTGTCCCAGATGGCCACGTCGCCCGCCTGCCACTGCCAGCGCACGGTGTTCTCCGGGCGCTCGATGTGCGACTGGAAGAGGTCCAGGAGCACACGGGAGTCCTTGCCGGTCAGCCCGGCGATCCGCTGCACGAAGTTGCCGAGCAGCAGGTTCCGCTCACCGGTCTCCGGGTGGACGCGCACCACCGGGTGCTCGGTGAGGAACTTCGTCGAGGTGAACACCTCCTTGTACTGCTTCAGCGCCTCCGGCACCGCCTGCGGGCGCAGCGCCGCGTAGTCGTAGTCGTTGGAGTGGACCGCGCGCAGCGAGTCGGCCAGCACCCGGAGCGGCTCGGGCAGCCCCTCGTAGGCGGTGGCGGTGTTGGCCCACAGCGTGTTGCCGCCGTACGGGGGGATGACGATCGCGCGCAGGATGGAGAAGGCCGGGTAGGCGGGGACGAAGGTGACGTCGGTGTGCCACTGGTTGGCCCGGCCGCCGTGGTCGGAGTCGATGCCGAGGGAGTAACGGCCGTCGGCGGACGGCACGGTGGGGTGGGCGACCGGGGTGCCGAGCAGTTTGCCGAACGCCTCGTGGCTCTCCTCGTCCAGGTGGTCCTGGCCGCGGAAGAAGACGACCTTGTTGGCGAGGAGCGCGGCGCGGATCTGCGCGACGGTCTCGGGGGAGAGGTCCCCGCCGAGCCGGACGCCGGAGATCACGGCGCCGATGCGGCCACCGACCTTCTGGACGGTGACGGCGGAGGTGTCGGCGGGGGCGGTGGTGGTCGCGAAGGACATGGCGGGTTCCTTTCGGGGGGTGCGGGGCGGGTCCGGAACTTCCGGGCGGCGGCCCACACCCTTGATTAATCTTGGAGAGAAATTAATTCGGGCGGAGATCGGCCCCCACGGGAGAACCAGGGGTGAAGCGGGGGCCGGAGAGGAGGAGACCGATGGGAGGAATCCGATGGGAGGAATCCGCTGAGGGGGACCCGGTGAAGAGGAAGCGGGTGATGCGTGGAGCGGGCCGGTGCGGCCGGAGCGGCGTGACCGGTCAGGCGGCGGTACAGCGCCGGGGACACCCGGGCGCTGTCGCGGTGCGGCCGGCGTGGGCGGGCCGCGCGTCGGAAACGGCCGTCGCGAACATGCCCCGGAGAATTCCAGCGCCCCTCCGCGTACGTCAAGCGCCCGCCCCCGCCCCGCGAGGTCCCCGGCGGTGGTTGAATCGGCGCTTGCGCACGGCCCGGCCGCTGTCCGGCGACGTACCGTCAAACCGCCTCTGAGCAGCGGTTTTCCCGGCGATACCGGACAGGTCGGCCACCTCGCCCGACACCCGGGCGGGGACCCCGGCGCGATTTCACGCCGCCGTAACGTTGCGAGCGCCCCCGTGGCGCGGAACCGAAGGAAGCCCCATGACCGCCGTCCCCCGCCTCCCCCGGACGACGACCGGACAGCCCGACCGGACCCCCGGCCGGGCTCCGGACCGCGCGGCCGATCGGAACGCCGACCGGAACGTCGGCCGGGCTTCCGGCCGGGGTTCCGGCCGGAGCGCAGACCTGACAGCAGACCGGGCCGCCGACCGGTTCTCCCGGGCCACCGGCGACGGCCGGCGCGAGGCCAATGCCGCGACCGTGCTGCGCGCGGTGCTCGACCACGGGCCCGTCGCCCGCGGATCGATCGCCCGGCTCTCCGGCCTCAGCCCCGCCGCCGTGTCCCGCCAGTGCGTCGACCTCCTCCGCCTCGGCCTCGTCCGCGAACTGCCCGAACGGGTGGAGAGCGGCGGGGTCGGACGGCCCCAGATCCCGGTGGACCTGCACACGGGGGAGGACGGCGGCCCGGTGGCGGGCGGGGTCCACATCGGGGTGCCCTGGTCGTCGTTCGGCCTGCTGGATCTACGGGGCCGGCTGCTGGCCCGCCGCACCTTCCCGCACGACGGCATCGCCCCCGGGGACCTCTCGCGCCAAGTCGTCGCCGGGCTGCGGGCCTTCCTCGCCGAGGCCACCGGGGACCGCCACCTCCTGGGGGTCGGCGCCGCGCTCGGCGGGTGGGTGGACCCCGCGCTCGGGACGGCCGTGCGCCACGACACCCTCGGCTGGCACCACCGCCCGCTCGCCGCCGAACTCTCCCGGGGCCTGGGCGGGATCGACGTACGCATCGACAACCACGCCCGCGCCATCGCCCAGTCCGAGATCCTCTTCGGCAGGCCCGCCGCCCGCCGCAGCCTGGTCCACCTCTTCATCGGCAACGTGGTCGACGCGGCCCTCGGCATCGCCGGGGTGGTCCACCAGGGGCCGGGCTCCGGCGCGGGGGACGTCGCCCACCTGCCCGTACCGGACTCCACGGTCACCTGCCCGTGCGGGCGGACCGGCTGCCTGGAGGCGACGGCCTCCAACCTGGCCGTCGCCCGGACCGCCGTACGGCGCGGGATCGTGCCCGAGGCGGATGCGTTCCTGCTGGTGGACGCGGCGGCGGCCGGGGACCGGCGGGCCGACCGGCTGCTGCGCGAGCGGGCCCGCGCGGTCGGCCGGGCGACGGCGCTGCTGCTCGACGTCCTCAACCCCGACCTGGTCGTGGTCACCGAGCACTCCAGCCTGCTCAACCCGGAGTACCTGGAGGAGATCCGGGGCGCCGCGGTCGACCTCTCGCATGTCTGCAAGGACCCGGAACGGATCGTCGGTCCGCATGCCGGAATGGCCGTGCTGCCCGTGGCGGGCGGCACCATCGCGCTGAATCCCCTGTTCAGAAGCCCTCTGGCGGCTTCCGGGCGGTAGCCGTGCGGAGGGGACAGGAGGTGATTTCGTACCAGGATCCGGACAGACCAGGTTGACCGCCCGGCGAAGCCGCTGTCATATTGCTCCCGTGAACCCGGACATGCGCCTCATCTCCCGCAGGCACGTCGACCTCTGTCGACAGGCCAGCGCGGTCTGTGCCGTCCGCCGCTGACCCGGACCACCACCCCTCCTCGTCGACGGGCTTCCTCCGCGGAGCCCTTCCGGGCCTGGTCCCGCGCTGATCCGGCGCACTGAGCGCCCCTCTTCCCGTACGCCGACGGGCGGCCCTTCGCGGTCGGCCCGCTTCCGGGACGTACGTACCTCCGCCTTCCCCGCACCACCGCGTTCCGCGCGCCGGTGACCCCTGCGGGCGCGTCTTCCTTCAATTGCTCCCGCAGCGGAACGAATAGGCGCCACCCCCTGGCACCTCGCGTCACCCCGCGCACCCCGGGCCCACCCACCGTCCCTCACTGTCACAGGCAGGCTTCGATGACCGAGCTGTACCCCTCCCCGTCTCCGTCCCCCTCCGTTCCGTCCCCCTCCGCGGGACTCGCGGGACTCTCCCGGCGCTCCACCCTGCTCGCCGGCGGCAGCGCCCTGCTGCTCGGACTGGGCCTGACGGGCTGCCGCTCGGCGGTCTCCGAGAGCGCCTCCGCTCCGCGGGAGACCGGTGCCGTACCCAAGCGGGGCGGCGTCCTCGACCTCGCCGTCAACGCCGACTTCACACCGGGCCTGCTCTTCGCGCAGAGCGGCCAGTCCCTCCAGCAGCGGCTGATCTACAACACCCTGACCCGGTACGACGACAGCCTCACCCCCGAGCCGGAGCTGGCCACCTCCTGGACCTACGCGAAGGACGGGCGCAGCATCACGCTGAAGCTGCGCGACGACGTCACCTTCCACGACGGCCGGCCCTTCACCGCCGATGACGTGATCTTCGCGGTGAAGAACCTCCAGAACCCGGTCAGGGCAGCCCAGTTGCGCAGTACGGCGGCGGCGGTCAACGGGTTCGAGAAGCGCGGGGACCACGAACTGGTGCTCAAGCTCGCCCACCCGGTCAACAATCTCTTCGACCTCTTCGAGTTCATGATCATCACGGATGAGAAGACCGTCGAGGACGCCGTCACCGGCAAGAAGCTCATCGGCACCGGACCGTTCAGGCTGAAGAAGTGGAGCCCCGGCTCCGGGCTCAGCCTGACCCGCAACGACACCTACTGGCTGCCGGACCGCCCCTACCTCGACGGGGTGGAACTGCGGGTGATACCCCAGGCCGACGCGCTGATCTCGTCCCTGCGCTCCGGCCAGTCCCAGCTCTCCTTCGGCGTCCCCGGCAAGAGCCTGGGCGTCGTCAGGAGCGACCCCAAGCTGAAGATCACCAACTACGACACCGGAGCCGGCGCCATCTACCTCGGCGTCAACACCACGATCGCCCCGCTGGACGACCGGGCCGTCCGCCAGGCCCTCGCCCGGGCCATCGACCGGGACCGGCTCCTCGCCCAGACCCTCGGCGGCTACGGCCTCGCCTCCGCCGCCCCCTGGCCCAAGTCCTCGCCCGCCTTCAGCGAGGCCCACCGCACCCACTACACCCACGACCCCGGCAAGGCGCGCGAACTGCTGCGGTCCGCCGGGCACAGCAAGCTCGAACTGCCGCTGCTGCACATCGCGCTGCCCGGCGAGACCGCCGTCGCCGAGTCCATCCAGTACGACCTCAAGCAGATCGGCGTCCACGTCACCCTGGAGCCCACCGACGGGGCCACCGCCCAGAAGAAGCTGATCTCGCAGGAGATGCCGGCCCTGTGGACCATGGGGCACGGCTTCGCCCAGGTCCAGCCCTCCACCCTCGCGGTCAGCGCCTACCCCTTCAACGAGGCCAAGAACACCTCCAAGTACCGCTCCGCCGCCTATACGAAGGTGGTCCAGGAGGCCTGGACGCGGACCGGGGCGAGCGCGGCCGAGGCCAACGCCCTGCACGAGGGGATCTCCCGCATCCTGCTCGACGAGGCGTTCATCATCGACCTCGTCGTCCGCGGCCAGGTCCAGGTCAGCTCCGACCGGCTGCACGGCGTCGCGCTCAACAAGTTCTCCTATCTCAACCTCGACCACGCCTACCTGGTCTGACATGCGCCGCTATCTGCTGAGGCGGCTGCCCTCCGCCCTCCTCGTCCTGCTCGGGGCCTCCTTCCTCGTCTTCGCCATCCTCCGGCTCGTCCCCGGCGACCCGGCCACCTCGCTGGCCGGGCCCGACGCGGACGCGGCGACCGTCGCCGCGATCCGCGAACGGCTCGGCCTGGACGCGCCGCTGCTCTCCCAGTACGCCCACTGGATCGGCTCCCTGGCCACCGGCGACCTCGGACCCTCGTACGCGATCGGCGGCCAGGTCTCCGACCTGATCGGGGACGGGCTCGGCGCCACCGCCGAACTCACCGCCGCCGCCCTGCTGTTCGTCGTCGTGCTCGGCGGCGCCTTCGGCATCCTCGGCGCCACCTCGCGCAGCGGCTGGATCCGCGGCGCGATCCGGGTGACCACGACGGCCGCCCTCGCCGTACCGCCGTTCGTCAGCGGTGTCCTGCTGGTGCTGCTGTTCGCCGTGGTCCTCGGGGTGCTGCCGCCGGGCGGGCGGGTGGCCTTCCTCGGGGCGCCCGACCTGGCCGCCCAGTATCTGCTGCTGCCCGCGCTCTGCCTCGCCCTCCCCAGCGCGGCCGTCCTCGGCCGCTACCTCAAGGACGGCATCGAACGCGCGCTGGACGAGGACTACATCCGTACCGCCACCGCCGCCGGAGTCGCACCCCGCCGGCTGCTGTGGCGCCACGCCCTGCCCAACGCCCTCCCGCCCGTCGTCACCCTGCTCGGCATGCAGACCGGCCACCTGCTCGGCGGGGCCGTGCTCGTCGAGGCGATCTTCGCCTGGCCCGGCCTCGGCCAACTCGCCGAGCAGGGCCTCAGCCGCCGCGACTACCCGGTCGTCCAGGACCTGCTGCTCCTCCTGGTCGCCGTCTTCGTCGTCGTCCAGCTGCTCACCGACCTCGTCTACGCCTGGCTCGACCCCCGGATCAGGTGGGAGTGACCGCCATGACCTCGACCCCCGACCTCGCCCCGGCCGACCCGGCGACTTCGCGGAAACCGGCGCGGACCCCTCAGCAGGGGAGCATCCGCACGGGCTCGCGGAAGACCCCCGGGAAGACCTCCCGCCACCCCTACCGCGCCGCCCTCTCCACCGCCCGCGCCCGCACCGGCCTCGTCCTCGTCGGCGCGGTCGTCCTCGCCGGGCTGCTGGCCCCGCACCTCGCCGGGCACGGGCCCACCGACCAGAGCGCCCTGAGCCTCGCGGGCGTCGGCACCCCCGGCCACCCGCTCGGCACCGACGACCTCGGCCGCGACCTGCTCAGCCGGGTGCTGTACGGCATCCGCGCCGACCTCGGGATCATCGCCGTCGCCGTACCCGTCGGCGCGGCCCTCGGCTGCCTCTTCGCCCTGGCGGCGGCCGCGCACCCGGTCCTCGACACCGTCGTCCAGCGGATCTTCGACCTCATCCTGGCGTTTCCCGGGCTGATCCTGGCCCTCGCCGTGACCGCGATCCTCGGCCCGGGCCGGCTCCCCGTCGTCCTGGTCATCGCCCTCGCGGAGATCCCCGCGTTCGGGCGGCTGCTGCGCGGCGGGATCCTCGTCCAGCGGGAACGGGAGTACGTCACCGCCGCCCGGGTCGGGGGCAGTTCGGGCCCCCGGGTGCTCGTACGGCACATCCTGCCCAACGCCGCCGACCCGCTCGTCGTCCAGATCGCCGTCTCCCTCACCGTCGCCGTCTTCATCGAGGGCGCGATGAGCTTCCTCGGCGTCGGCGTCCGGCCGCCGGAGCCCACCCTCGGCTCGGTCCTGAGCCAGTCCATGCCCTATCTCGCCCAGGCCCCGCACTTCGCGGCCGGGCCGCTGATCACCGTCACCGCGCTCGTCCTCGGGCTCTCGCTCATCGCCGAGGCGCTCAACCGGGAGGTACGCCGATGACCGCCCAGCCGCACGTCGCCCAGCCGCACGCCGTCCATCCGGCGGCCGACCGGGCCCTGCTCGAAGTCCGGGACCTGGGAGTCGAGTTCACCGCTCCCGACGGCTCCGCCCTGCGGGCCGTGCGCGGGGTCTCCTTCACCCTGCGCCGGGGCGAGACGCTCGCCGTCGTCGGTGAGTCCGGCTCGGGCAAGTCCACCACCGCCCTCGCGCTCACCCGGATGCTGCCCGGCACCGGGCGCGTCTCCACCGGCTCGGTGCTGCTGGACGGCCAGGATCTCGCCACCGCGAGCGCCGAGGAGCTGCGGGCGGTGCGCGGCGCCCGGATCGGCATGATCTTCCAGGACCCGATGACGGCCCTGAACCCGGTCCTCACCGTCGGCCGCCACCTGGACGAGGTGCTGCGGGCCCACGGGCCCCGGGACCGGCACGGCCGCCGCGACCGGGCCGCCCGCCGGGCCCGCGCCGTCGAACTCCTCGACCGGGTCGGGATCCCCGAGCCCCACCGCCGTATCGACGACCACCCGCACCAGTTCTCCGGCGGCCAGCGCCAGCGCGTCCTCATCGCCATGGCGCTCGCCGGGGAACCGGACGTCCTGCTCGCCGACGAACCGACGACCGCCCTCGACGCCACCGTCCAGGAACAGATCCTCGCCCTCCTCGCCGACCTCAACCGCGAGACGGGCACCGCCCTCGTCCTCATCACCCACAACATGGGCGTCGTCGCCCGCTCCTGCGCCCGCGTCCTCGTCATGTACGGCGGCACGGTCGTCGAGGACGGCCCGACCGCCGAAGTCCTCACCCACCCCCGCCACCCGTACACCGCCGGTCTGCTGGCCGCCGTCCCCCGCCTCTCCGCCCCCTCCGGCACCCGCCTCACCGGCATCCCCGGCTCCCCGCCCGACCTCACCCTCCTCGGGGACGGCTGCGCCTTCGCCGCCCGCTGCACCCTGGTGGAGGACCGCTGCCGTACGGGGGTGCCCCCGCTGGTGGCGCTGACCGACGGCGTACGGGCCGCCTGCCTCCCCGCCGCCGGGCGCACCGCACCCCTGCCCGCACCCGCCCCGCCCGCCCGGATCGACCGGCCCGCACCCGGGGCCGTGGTCCTGGCGGCGGACGGGCTGCGCAAGACGTACGGGCGGCGGGGCGTGCGCGGACGCGGGTTCACCGCCCTCGACGGGGTGTCGCTGACGCTGGCCGAGGGCGAGACCCTGGGCATCGTGGGGGAGTCCGGCTCCGGCAAGTCCACCCTCGCCCGGGTCCTCGCCCACGCCCACCCCTCCGACGGCGGCACGCTCCACCTGCGCGGCCAGGACATCACCCGGCCCGCCCGGCGCGAGCTGCACGCGGTGCGCCGGCAGATCCAGATGGTGTTCCAGGACCCCTACGCCTCGCTCAACCCCCGGATGACGGTCGGCCGGATCGTCGCGGAACCGCTCATCGCCTTCGGCCTGGGCGACCGGGAGGAGCGGGAGGCCCGGGTCGCGGAGCTGCTCACCCTCGCCGGGCTCGACCCGGCCGTCGCGGACCGCCACCCGAGCTCCTTCTCCGGCGGTCAGCGCCAGCGCATCGGGATCGCCCGCGCACTGGCCCCCGGCCCGTCCGTCCTCATCTGCGACGAACCCGTCTCCGCGCTCGACGTCTCCGTCCAGGCCCAGATCGTCGGCCTGCTCACCGACCTCCAGCGCGATCTCGGCCTGGCCCTGGTCTTCATCGCCCACGACCTCGCCGTCGTCCGGCAGGTCAGCCACCGCATCGCGGTCATGCACCGGGGCCGGATCGTGGAGACCGGCAGCGCCGACGACGTCTGCGAGCACCCCCGGGACCCGTACACCCGGGCCCTGCTGGCTGCGGCACCGGAGCCCGTACCCGTGACCCCCGTACTCCGGAAGGCCGGGGTGCCGGTATGAGCGCGTGCTGCACCCCGGGACGCGCCTGTACGGGAGGAGCGTCCGCGGCCGTCCTGCCGCTTCCGGCGGTACGCCGGCCGGCCACCATCGAAGCCGGGCGGATGACCGAACTCCCCGGCGGCACCTTCCGGATGGGCGACGCCTTCGGCGAGGGCTACCGCGCCGACCGGGAGGGGCCGGTACGGGATGTCACCGTGGCGCCCTTCGCCATCGACACCACCGCCGTCACCAACGCCGCATGGGCCGCCTTCGCGGAGGCCACCGGCTACCGCACCGACGCCGAACGGTACGGCAGCAGCTACGTCTTCCACCTGCTGCTCCACCCCGAGGCCGCCGGGCGCCATGTCATCGGCCGGGTGCCCGGCGCGCCCTGGTGGCTCGGCGTCACCGGGGCGTCCTGGGCCGCACCGGAAGGGCCGGGCTCCGACCTCGCGGACCGGGCGGACCACCCGGTCGTCCACATCTCGCACGGTGACGCCCTCGCCTACTGCGACTGGACCGGCACCCGGCTGCCCACCGAGGCCGAGTGGGAGTACGCGGCCCGCGGCGGCCTGGACGGCGCCCGCTACCCGTGGGGCGACGAACTCACCCCCGGCGGACGGGAGATGTGCAACACCTGGCTCGGCCGCTTCCCGCACCGCTCGGACCGGCCCGGCGGCCATACGGGCACCGTCCCCGTGACCGCGTACGAACCCAACGGCTACGGGCTCCACAACACCTCCGGCAACGTCTGGGAGTGGTGCGCCGACGCCTTCGGGCCCGGTGAGCGGGTCATCCGGGGCGGCTCCTACCTCTGCCACGCCTCGTACTGCAACCGCTACCGGGTCGCCGCCCGCTCCCGCAACACCCCCGACTCCTCGACCGGCCACGGCGGCTTCCGCCGCGCCCGCGACCTGACACCACCCGGCACGACGGAAGAGGGGGCCACCGCGTGACGGCCCGTTCCACCGGGGGCACGACCGGCCCCCGTACCCCGCTCGCGGAACTCCCGGCCCGACCGGCCGCGGCCGACACCGTCCGCCGGACCGTCCCCCGCCTGCCCGCCACCGAGCCGCTGACCGTCCGCGGCGGCCCCGCCCTCCTGCGGACCGCCGCCCTCACCGGCCACCCGGGGCGGGGCCGGTCCGCCGCCGTCGCCGACGAACCGGCCCGCCTCCTCCCGCTGCCCGACCACCACCGCCCCCGCCACGACGGAGAGTCCCGCCGATGACCACCGACCCCACCCGCCGCGACCCCTACGCCGGCTTCCCCGGCCGGATCGGCCGCACCTTCGCCGAGTCCGAGCCCTCCTGGCCGCCGCGCCCCGCACCCGGCGAGAAGGCCCCCAACATCGTGGTCGTCCTCGTCGACGACATGGGGTACAGCGACATCGGCCCGTTCGGCTCCGAGATCGCCACGCCGACGCTCGACACCCTGGCCGAGGAGGGCGTCCGGCTCTCCAACTACCACACGATGCCGCTCTGCTCCCCGGCCCGCGCCGCCCTGCTCACCGGCCTCAACCCGCACCGCGTCGGCTACTCGATGGTCGCCAACTCCGATCCCGGCTTCCCCGGTTACGGCATGGAGATAGCCGACGACATCCCCACCCTGGCCGAACTGCTCCACGACACCGGCTACGCCACCTACGCGGTCGGCAAGTGGCACCTGGTCCGCGACTCCGCCTCCAACGCGGCCGACGACCGGGGGAACTGGCCCCTGAACAAGGGCTTCGACCAGTACTACGGCGTCCTCGAAGGGCTCACCAGCCTCTTCCACCCGCACCAACTGGTCCGCGACAACAGCCCGCTGGACATCGACGAGTTCCCGGACGACTACTACTACACCGACGACATCACCGACCAGGCGATCTCCATGGTGAAGTCGCTCCGCGCCCACGACCCCGACAAGCCGTTCTTCCTCTACCTCGCCCACAACGCCGTCCACGGCCCGCTCCAGGCCAAGCCCGAGGACATCGCCCGCCACCGGGGCCGCTACGACGAGGGCTGGGACGTCCTGCGGGAACGCCGCTTCGCCGCCCAGCTCGCCGCGGGCCTTCTCCCGCCCGGCACCGAACTGCCCGACCGCAACAGCGAGGCCGGACTCGACGTCCCCGCCTGGGACAGCCTCGACCAGGAGCAACAGAGGCTCTACGCCCGCTACATGGAGGTGTACGCGGCGCTCGTCGACAACATCGACCAGAACCTGGCCCGGCTCACCGGCACCCTCGAAGCGCTCGGCGAACTCGACAACACCATCATCGTCTTCACCTCCGACAACGGCGGCACCGGCGAAGGCGGCCTCGAAGGCACCCGCTCCTACTTCAGCCGCTTCGTCCACCACCCCGCCCTCCCCGGCGACTGGACCCCGGATGTCGACCGCGACCCCGGACTCATCGGCGGCCCGCGCAGCCTGGTCCACTACCCGCGCGGCTGGGGCATGGCCTCCAACACCCCCTTCCGGCTCTACAAGGGCCACACGTACGCCGGCGGAGTCCGCGTCCCCTTCGTCCTCTCCTGGCCCCGGGGCGCCCGCGAGGGCCTGCTCGCTCCGGGCGTCCGGGCCCAGTACCAGTACGTCACCGACATCGCGCCCACCCTCCTGGGCCTGGCCGGTCTGGAGCGCCCCGCCGAGCGGCGCGGGACCACCCTCCAGGAACCGGACGGCATCAGCTTCACCCCCGTCCTGGCCGACCCGGACCACGCCTCCACCCACCCCGAGCAGTACTGCGAGATGACCGGCAACCGCAGCTACTACCGCGACGGCCACAAACTCGTCACCCTGCACCGCCCCGGCACCCCCTACGACGACTCCGAGTGGGCGCTCCACGACATCCGCACCGACCCCACCGAGATCCACGACCTGGCCGGCGAACGCCCGGACCTGGTCAAGGAGTTGTCCGAGGCCTGGGAGGCGGCCGCCTGGCGCAACGGGGTCTTCCCGCTCCCCGACGGCACCGGCGCCCTCGCCCGCCGCAACCCCGCCGAACAGCGCCTCGCCCGCCCCCTCACCCTGCTGCCCGGCACCCCGGAGCTGGAGCGCTACCGCTCCTCACGGCTGGTCTCCCTGCGCTCCTTCGAGATCACCGTCGTCGTCGACGAGACGGGGGAGGGGGTGCTCGTCTCCCACGGCGACCAGGGCGGCGGCTACAGCCTGTACGTCGAGGACGGGCGGCTCCACCTCGCGTACAACGAGTACGGCGTCCTCCACGAGACCGACGCCGGACCGCTCGCCCCGGGCCCCCACGTCATCGCCCTCGCCGCCACGGCCGAGAAGGGGCTGCGCTGGTCGTTCACGGTCAGCGTCGACGGCGAGGTGCGGGCCGCCCCGCCCAGCGTCCACCAGCTCATCGGCATGGCCCCGTTCCAGGGGATCAGCGTCGGCGTCGACCGCAAGTCCCCGGTCTCCTGGCCCCTGTTCGAACGCCACCGCTCGTTCCGTTACGGCGGCATCCTGCGCTCGGTCACCTACACCCCCGGCGCACCCGGCCCCGACGCCCCGGAAGCGGTCGCCGCGGCGCTCAAGCAGGCGGCAGCGGCCTTCGAGTGAGCCGGCTCGAAGGAACCGGGCCCGGTGGTGGACTCCCGTGTCGTGCCAGGAGGGCGGTGATCCCGGCGCGGACGAACTCCCGGGCCTGTTCGGCGCGCCGGGCCCGCCGGCCGGCAGAAGCGGACGGGTTCTTCAGGAGGTTCGTCCCGTATCTGCGTCGGCGGATGTCATCCACGACGGCTGCCGGTGCTCCCATGGAGCACAGTTCGTCGAGAGCTTGCCGTTTGGTGATCAACCGGCCGTCGCGGAGGGTCACCGACGCCCTCGCGAAGGTCAGCATCCCCAGATCCACCCAGATGTCCTGGAGCCATAGCCCCGCTTTGGCGCTGCTGGTCACCGGCAGCCAGTAGTCCTCCAGCTCGGCCCGGATGAACTCCGCCAGCTCCCGGTCGCTGACCCTGGGCAGCAGGCCGGCCGGCGGCGGTCCGTGGAGGACGACTGCCCCCATGGACAGTTCGCGCCGGCTCACCGGGGTGACGGGACGCTCGAACCACTCGCCCTGAGCCCAGGTCGGATGGCGCCGAGCCGTATCGGTCGCGTCTCCCCGGGGCACATAGGTGCAGTGCAGGCTCCGGGCAAGGGGGACGTCGGCGATCAGACGTTCATGCACGGCTCGCAGCTCCGCCTGCTGAGCGCCATCGAGCTCCGTACCGACCAGGGCCACCAGATCGAGATCACTGCGGCCCGACTGGTAGTCCCCCAGAGCCAGCGATCCGTGCGCCCAGAGAGCGACCAGGGGCACCGCGGCTCCGGCATCGGACATGAAGCGTGCGAGCAGGGGCTTCACAGCGGTGGGAAGGTCGCGCATGGAGGTCGTCCTCGTGCGGAAGTGGTCAAGGGCGGCGGACGACGCGAGCAGGCGTTCCCGGCGGCCCGATCGACCGCCGGACGCCGTGGGCACGCCCCGGTCGTCTGCGTCGACGACGACCGGGACGGCGCGGAACACGGAGAGGGGAACTGTTCGTCCGCAGGGCCTCAGCCCACGTAAGCCCCGCTCGCCGTCAGCCGCAGGGCCGTGTCGATCAGCGGCACATGGCTGAACGCCTGCGGGAAGTTGCCCACCTGGCGCTGGAGATTGGAGTCCCACTCCTCGGCCAGCAGGCCCAGGTCGTTGCGGAGCGACAGCAGCTTCTCGAAGAGCCGGCGCGCCTCGTCGACCCGGCCGATCATCGCCAGGTCGTCCGCCATCCAGAACGAGCAGGCCAGGAACGCGCCCTCGTCGCCCTCCAGGCCGTCGACGCCCGCCTCCGCGCCCTCGGTGGGGTAGCGCAGGATGAAGCCGTCCTCAGTGGACAGCTCCCGCTGGATCGCCTCGATGGTGCCGATGACCCGCTTGTCGTCCGGCGGCAGGAAGCCCATCTGCGGGATGAGGAGGAGGGAGGCGTCCAGCTCCTTGGAGCCGTAGGACTGGGTGAAGGTGTTGCGTTCCTTGTCGTAGCCGCGCTCGCAGACGTCCCGGTGGATGTCGTCGCGCAGCTCGTACCACCGCTCCAGCGGGCCGTCGGCGTCCCCGGCCTCGATCAGCTTGATCGTGCGGTCGACGGCCACCCACGCCATCACCTTGGAGTGGACGAAGTGGCGCCGGGGGCCGCGCACCTCCCAGATGCCCTCGTCGGGCTCCTCCCAGTGCTTCTCCAGATACTCGATCAGGCGGAGCTGGAGGCCCATCGCGTAGTCGTTGCGGGTCAGGCCGGTCATGTGCGCCAGGTGGAGTGCCTCGGTGACCTCGCCGTAGACGTCCAGCTGGAGCTGGTTGGCGGCGCCGTTGCCGACCCGGACCGGGGCGGAGTTCTCGTAACCGGGCAGCCAGTCCAGCTCCGCCTCGCCCAGCTCCCGCTCGCCGGCGATGCCGTACATGATCTGCAGGTTCTCCGGGTCGCCCGCGACCGCCCGCAGCAGCCACTCGCGCCACGCCCGTGCCTCTTCCCGGTAGCCGGTGCGCAGCAGGGAGGAGAGGGTGATGGCGGCGTCCCGCAGCCAGGTGTAGCGGTAGTCCCAGTTCCGTACGCCCCCGATCTCCTCGGGGAGCGAGGTGGTCGGCGCGGCGACGATGCCGCCGGTGGGGGCGTAGGTCAGGGCCTTGAGGGTGATGAGGGAGCGGACGACCGCCTCCCGGTAGGGCCCGTGGTACGTACACTGGTCGACCCATTCGCGCCAGAACAGCTCCGTGGCCTCCAGCGACCCCTCCGGGTCGGGGAGGGCGGGCGGCTCACGGTGGGAGGGCTGCCAGCTGATGGTGAACGCCACCCGGTCGCCGGGGCCGACGGTGAAGTCGGAGTAGGTGGTGAGGTTCTCGCCGTAGGTGTCGGCCTGGGTGTCCAGCCAGACGGAGTCCGGCCCGGCTACGGCGACCGTACGGCCGTCCACCTTGTGCACCCACGGCGTCACCCGGCCGTAGCTGAACCGCATCCGCAGCTCCGAGCGCATCGGCACCCGGCCGCTGACGCCCTCCACGATCCGGATGAGCTGCGGGGCGCCGTCACGCGGCGGCATGAAATCGGTCACCCGCACGGTGCCGCGCGGCGTGTCCCACTCCGATTCCAGGATCAGCGAGTCACCGCGGTAGCGGCGCCGGTCCGCCGGGGGCGCTTCGGTCCCCTCGGCCCGCGCCGGACTCAGCCGCCAGAAGCCGTGTTCCTCGGTGCCCAGCAGTCCCGCGAAGACGGCGTGCGAATCGAAGCGGGGCAGGCACAGCCAGTCCGCCGTGCCGTCCCGGCAGACCAGGGCAGCGGTCTGCATGTCTCCGATGAGTGCGTAATCCTCGATGCGCCCGGCCACGTGCGTCTCCAGTCGAACGGCCATGTCGCCCCCGTCGGGGGCGCTTACTGGGGGAGGGTCTAAGGGGTCGTAGTGCAACAGACGGTCCCGTACCGGTTGAGCGGGGCTGGGTGTGCCGCCGGCCGGCCGTCTCGGCAGCGAATGTCCGAGCAGGATACGACGCGGTACGAAGATCCGCGCGACGGTCTTGACAACATTTCTGCGCTGATCGGGTGGGGCGTGAAACGACTGGGGTGATGCTGTGACGCCCCTGTGCAGGGTGTGGCCGGAAGCAGCCTCCCCCTGTCGCTGTTACCCTGGTAGCCCGTGGACCGGTGGTCGTATCCGACAGCGGACGAGGCCCCCGAACCGCAGCGACGGCACCCCGGAATCCCCGGTTCGGCGGCCGGTACGCACCTCACAACCGCGACCACGGGAGCCCCCTTTGGCTATGCAGCCCACATCCACGACGACCAAGCACATCTTCGTCACCGGGGGTGTCGCCTCCTCCCTCGGCAAGGGTCTGACTGCCTCCAGCCTGGGTGCCCTGCTCAAGGCGCGTGGCCTGCGGGTCACCATGCAGAAGCTCGACCCATACCTCAACGTCGACCCCGGCACGATGAACCCCTTCCAGCACGGCGAGGTGTTCGTCACCAACGACGGGGCCGAGACCGACCTGGACATCGGCCACTACGAGCGCTTCCTCGACGTCGACCTCGACGGCTCCGCCAACGTCACCACCGGCCAGGTCTACTCGCAGGTCATCGCCAAGGAGCGGCGCGGCGAGTACCTGGGCGACACCGTCCAGGTCATCCCGCACATCACCAACGAGATCAAGCACCGCATCCGCCGCATGGCCACCGACGACGTGGACGTCGTCATCACCGAGGTCGGCGGCACGGTCGGTGACATCGAGTCGCTGCCGTTCCTGGAGACCGTCCGCCAGGTCCGCCACGAGGTCGGGCGGGACAACGTCTTCGTCGTGCACATCTCGCTGCTGCCCTACATCGGCCCCTCGGGCGAGCTGAAGACCAAGCCGACCCAGCACTCGGTCGCCGCCCTGCGCAACATCGGTATTCAGCCGGATGCGATCGTGCTCCGCGCCGACCGCGAGGTCCCCACCTCCATCAAGCGCAAGATCTCGCTGATGTGCGACGTGGACGAGGCCGCGGTGGTCGCCGCGATCGACGCCAAGTCGATCTACGACATTCCCAAGGTGCTGCACACCGAGGGCCTGGACGCCTATGTCGTCCGCAAGCTCGACCTGCCCTTCCGGGACGTCGACTGGACCACCTGGGACGACCTGCTGGACCGGGTCCACAACCCCGACCACGAGGTCACGGTCGCCCTGGTCGGCAAGTACATCGACCTGCCCGACGCCTACCTCTCGGTCACCGAGGCCATCCGCGCCGGCGGCTTCGCCAACAAGGCCCGGGTCAAGGTCAAGTGGGTCACCTCCGACGACTGCCGCACCGCCGCCGGTGCCGCCGAGCACCTGGGCGACGTGGACGGCATCCTCATCCCCGGCGGCTTCGGCGAGCGCGGGGTCGACGGCAAGGTCGGCGCCATCCGCTTCGCCCGCGAGAACAAGGTCCCGCTGCTCGGCCTCTGCCTCGGCCTCCAGTGCATCGTGATCGAGGCCGCGCGGAACCTGGCCGAGATCCCCGACGCCAACTCCACCGAGTTCGACGCGGCCACCGCCCACCCGGTCATCTCGACCATGGAGGAGCAGCTCGCCTACGTCGAGGGCGCGGGCGACCTGGGCGGCACCATGCGGCTCGGCCTCTACCCGGCCAAGCTCGCCGAGGGCTCCGTGGTGCGCGAGGCGTACGCCGGTGAGCCGTACGTCGAGGAGCGCCACCGCCACCGCTACGAGGTCAACAACGCCTACCGCGGCGAGCTGGAGAAGAAGGCCGGACTGGTCTTCTCCGGCACCTCCCCGGACAACAAGCTCGTGGAGTACGTGGAGTACCCGCGCGAGGTCCACCCCTACCTGGTCGCCACCCAGGCCCACCCGGAGCTGCGCTCCCGCCCGACCCGCCCCCACCCGCTCTTCGCGGGCCTGGTGAAGGCGGCCGTCGAGCGCAAGGTCGGTGCGGGCGAGTAACACCGAGGCATTACGGTTGACCGGGGTACGGGTCCCGCTCGTGGGACCCGTACCCCGGTTTCTCGTTTCGGTACAGGGCACGTGGGAGGACGCACATGGGGATCCAGGACACGCCCGAGGAGTGGCAGGTCACGGCGACCGTCACCCCCTTCACGGGCAACAAGACCAGCGTCCGCACCGACCAGGTGGTGATGCCGGACGGTTCCGTCCACGGCCGCGACTACCAGGTCCACCCCGGCTCCGTCGCCGTCCTCGCGATCGACGAGGACGACCAGGTCATCGTCGTACGCCAGTACCGCCACCCGGTCCGCCAGCGGCTCTGGGAGATCCCCGCCGGGCTGCTGGACGTCCCCGGCGAGAACCCGCTGCACGCCGCCCAGCGCGAGCTGTACGAGGAGGCACACGTCAAGGCCGAGGAGTGGCGGGTGCTGACCGACGTCTACACCACGCCCGGCGGCTGCGACGAGGCCGTACGGATCTTCCTCGCCCGGGGCCTCTCCGATGTGGAGGGCGAGCGGTTCGAGGTCTCCGAGGAGGAGGCCGACATGGAGCAGGCCCGGATCCCGCTGCCCGAGCTGGTCCGCTCGGTGATCGCGGGCGACCTGCACAACAACTGCCTGGTCGTCGGGGTGCTCGCGCTCACCGCCGCCCGCGCGGGCGACGGCGTCGACTCGCTCCGCCCGGCCGACGCGCCCTGGCCGGCCCGCCCGTTCGAGGCCTGACGGACCGTCGGCCCCGCTCCCGGCCCATCGGCCGGAGGTGGCCGGATGCAGTCGGACAATCAGAAGAGATGCTGATCCGATCGAGGGATGTTTGCCCCGTGGTCGGCGCCGCTCGGCAGTGATCCACACCGCCGCTGAACTACGCTCGAAAGGCCCCGACCGGAGCTCCGGCGGGGCACCGCGTGCAGCGAAGTGGAGCGTGGCCCGTGACCGATCAGGCGGTGGACACCAGCGGCCCGGCCGAAGCTGCGGGGACCCAGGAGCCGCCCGGCGCCGCCCCGCCCCGATTCTTCGGCCGGGAACGGGAGTTGAAGGCCCTGAGGGCCGACATCGAACGCGTCGGCCTGGACACCCTGGCCGGCCGCAAGGCGCCCCGCGCCCGGGTGCTCCTCATCGCCGGCCGCCCCGGCTCCGGCCGCAGCGCCCTCGCGGCCGAACTCGCGGGCGCCCTCACGGGAACGGGGGCGGGCCCCGCCGACGCCTCCGGGCCCGCGACCGGAACGGGCGCGCTGCCGTGGGCCGTTGCCGGTACGGGCTGCGGCGACTACCCGGACGGGGTGCTCCGGGTCGGCCTCACCGAACCCGGCGGCGACCCCGTCCCCACCGAACGCACCGCGGCCGAGATCCTCGGACTGCTCGGGCTCGCCGTCCCGCCCGGCGCCGACCAGGACGAGCTGTCCGAGATGGTCCGCGAGGCCCTCGCCGTACGCCGTCTCGTCCTGCTGCTCGACGACGCGGCCGACGCCGAACAGGTCGACCCGCTGCTCCCGGAGAACCCGGACTGCCTGGTCGTCGCCACCGCCACCGGCCCGCTCACCGGCATCCCCGACGTCCGGCCCTGCACCCTCGGCGGCCTTGAGGCGGGCGCCGCCGTCCGGTTGCTGGCGCGCGCCATCGGCCAGGTCCGCATCACCGTCGACCCGCGCACCGCCGAGACCCTGGCCGAGGAGTGCGGGGGGCAGCCCGCCGCTCTCACCCTGATCGGCGGCTGGCTGGCCACCCGCCCGATGGCCTCCGTCGCGGACGTCACCAAGCAGCTCCACGACCTCCCGGACTCCGGAGACCCCCAGCCCGCCGGCGCGCGCCCGCTGGCCCGCGCCTTCCGCCTGGTCCACGACGCGCTGCCGCAGGCCGCCGCCCGGATACTGCGGCTGCTCGCCCTCGCGCCCGCCGGACTCGCCGACGCCCACACGGCCTCCGCGCTGGCCGGCTGCTCGGTCTCGGCCGCCGAGAAGACCCTGGACGACTTCGTGAAGCTCGGGCTGCTGCGCACGGACGGCGCCGCCCACCCCCAGTACGGCATCCCCGGCTGCCTCGCCCCGATGCTGCGGGCCCTGCTGGAGGAGCGCGACCGCCCCGCCGAGATCCAGCTCGCCCGCGCCAGGATGCTGGAGCGGACCGTACGGAGGCTCCAGGCCTGCCGGGCGGTCACCGAACCGGAGGGCACCACCGCCCACCGCAGGCTGGCGGGCCTGCCCCGCTCCCTGCGCTTCCCCAACGCCGAGGAGGCGGGCGTCTGGCTGCGGCTGCGCCAGCCCGCCCTGCTGGCCTCCGCCCGGCTCGCCGTGGCCGACGGTGAGCTGGACACCCTGGCCCGCCGCCTGATCGCCGCCCTGGTCCGGGCGCTCGCCGCACACCGGGGCACCGAGGCCGCCGCCCCCGAGCTGTACGGGCTGCACGGCCTGGTCCTGGACGTGGCCGAGCGCCGCGACCTGCCCCGCGAGCAGGCGGCGGCCCTGCTGAACCTGGCGGACCTGGACGCCCGGACCGGCCGCCCCCGTGACGCCCTGACCCGCTACCGGGCCGCCCTGGACGCCGGACGGGCCGCCGGTGACCTGTACGCGACGGGCCGCGCGATGGAATCCGTAGGCAGTACGTACGCCGAGCTGGGCGACTTCCACCGGGCCTCCGACTGGTACGGCCGGGCCCTCGCCCAGCGGCTCACCCAGGGCGAGCGGGCCGACGAGGCGCGGCTCTACGGGCGGCTCGGGGCCGTCCACAGCTACGCGGGGCGCTACGGCGAGGCGCTGCGGAACTGGCGGGCCGCCGCCGCGGGCCACCGCCGGCTCGGCGACCTGCCGGCCCAGGCGCGGGCGCTCAGCGAGGCGGCCCGGGTCCAGGAGTACGCGGGGCGGCCCCACGAGGCGCTGCAGACCTGCCGGGAGGCGGCCGAGCTGGCCCGTCACGCCGATGACGTGCGGCTTCAGGCGGCGCTCCAGCTCCGGCTGGCCGACACCCTGGACCGGCTCGGTGATCCGGCGGCGGCCCGGCTGCACCGGTCCGCCGCTGACAGATTGCTGGGAGAGGAGGGTTCTGCCTACGAAATCCGCAGTGCTTCGGTGGAAAATTAAGGCTTTGTAAGGCTAGACAGCGCGAAGTCCTTCATTAGACTGGCTCTGCCGCGTTACTCCGTGGCGTCTCCATTTATGATGTACCTATCCGGTATGCACCGCTGTGTCCGGATTACCCTCCGAGCCAAGGACCGTGATCGACGTGAAGGTCGGCATCCCCCGCGAAGTCAAGAACAACGAGTTCCGGGTGGCGATCACCCCCGCCGGAGTGCACGAGCTCGTCCGCCACGGCCACGAGGTCGTCATCGAGCGCGACGCCGGCGTCGGCTCGTCCATCCCGGACGAGGAGTACGTCGCCGCCGGCGCGCGGATCCTGGCCACCGCCGACGAGGTCTGGGCCGCCGCCGACCTGCTGCTCAAGGTCAAGGAGCCGGTCGCCGAGGAGTACCACCGCCTCCGCAAGGACCAGACGCTCTTCACGTACCTGCACCTGGCCGCCTCCCGCGAGTGCACCGACGCGCTGCTGGCCTCCGGCACCACCGCCATCGCGTACGAGACGGTCGAGACCGCGGGCCGTGCGCTCCCGCTGCTCGCCCCGATGTCCGAGGTCGCGGGCCGCCTCGCCCCGCAGGTCGGCGCGTACCACCTGATGCGCTCGGTCGGCGGCCGGGGTGTGCTCCCCGGCGGCGTCCCGGGCACCCACGCCGGCGAGGCCGTCGTCATCGGCGGCGGTGTCTCCGGCTGGAACGCCACGCAGATCGCCGTGGGCCTCGGCTTCCACGTCACGCTGCTCGACCGCGACATCAACAAGCTCCGCGAGGCCGACAAGATCTTCGGCACCAAGGTGAAGACCGTCGTCTCCAACGCCTTCGAGCTGGAGAAGGCCGTCGTCGAGGCCGACCTCGTCATCGGCGCCGTGCTCATCCCCGGGGCCAAGGCCCCGAAGCTGGTCACCAACGAGCTGGTCGCCAAGATGAAGCCCGGAAGTGTCCTTGTCGACATTGCGATCGACCAGGGCGGCTGCTTCGAGGACTCGCACCCGACCACCCACGCCGAGCCGACCTTCCAGGTCCACGGATCGGTCTTCTACTGCGTCGCCAACATGCCCGGCGCGGTCCCGAACACCTCCACCTACGCGCTCACCAACGCCACGCTTCCCTACATCGTGGAGCTGGCGAACCGCGGCTGGGCCGACGCCCTGCGCCGCGACGCCGCCCTGGCCAAGGGCCTCAACACCCATGAGGGGCAGGTCGTTTACCGAGAGGTGGCCGAGGCGCACGGTCTCCCGCACGTCGAGCTGAGCGCTCTGCTCGGCTGACGGGTCAACATCCCCCGTCAACATCGGGACTCCGGCCGGACCTTGCCGAGCAAGGTCCGGCCGGACGCGTACCGGGGTCCGTGGGGCCCGTGCGCAACTCGCCTCGAACGTAACCCTTTACCCGTTTCGTGCTGCGGCGAAATGTGCGGCTTGCTCGCTGTGCACCCTTGACAGCGGGGTGTTCGATTGCCGACACATCGGGCCGGGTCCGGCGGATTGTGTTGCTGCGGACCGGTGACACGCCATAGAGTCGCCAATCGTCGGCATGGTGCCACGCTGACCTATCGATAAGTTTCCTGGTCACGTCCAAGGAGGTAAGACGACTTGTGAATGAGTCGACAATTACTCCCGGGGGTGGTCAACCAGGGATGCCTGCACGGGGTCTGAGCCCGATCGGGCTCGAAGCTGTCGGCTCCGTCGCGGTCCGCACCTTCGCCACCCAACAGCACATGACGACAGCCCCCCAGATGATGGACGGCCTACACGTGAACGCCACGGCCGGCAACGAGAGTGGCCGGAACACCGACCGCTTCGCCGACTTCGCCGAGGTGCCCGAGGGGCACTTCTACGACCCCGACGCCGAGTACGAGCCCGACCCGGAGTACGCGGCCACGCTCGCGCCCGACGCCGCGCGCCAGCGCCGCGAGCGCATCGGCCCCACCGGACGGCCCCTGCCGTACTTCCCGATCCCGGGTCCCCTGACCGACCACGGCCCCGCGAAGATCATCGCGATGTGCAACCAGAAGGGCGGCGTCGGCAAGACCACGTCGACCATCAACCTGGGTGCCGCGCTCGCCGAGTACGGCCGCCGTGTCCTGCTCGTCGACTTCGACCCGCAGGGCGCCCTCTCCGTCGGCCTCGGGGTCAACCCGATGGAGCTGGACCTCACCGTCTACAACCTGCTCATGGAGCGGGGCATGGCGGCGGACGAGGTCCTGCTCAAGACCGCCGTCCCCAACATGGACCTGCTGCCGAGCAACATCGACCTCTCGGCCGCCGAGGTGCAGCTCGTCAGCGAGGTGGCCCGCGAGTCCACCCTCCAGCGCGCCCTGAAGCCGCTGATGGCCGACTACGACTACATCGTGATCGACTGTCAGCCCTCGCTCGGCCTGCTCACCGTCAACGCCCTGACGGCGGCCCACAAGGTCATAGTGCCGCTGGAGTGCGAGTTCTTCGCGCTGCGCGGGGTGGCGCTGCTCACCGAGACCATCGAGAAGGTCCAGGAGCGGCTCAACCCCGAGCTGGAACTCGACGGCATCCTCGCCACGATGTACGACTCCCGCACGGTGCACAGCCGCGAGGTCCTCGCCCGCGTCGTCGAGGCCTTCGACGAGCACGTCTACCACACCGTCATCGGGCGCACGGTCCGCTTCCCGGAGACCACGGTCGCCGGTGAGCCCATCACCACCTACGCCTCCAACTCGGTCGGTGCCGCCGCCTATCGCCAGCTCGCCAGGGAGGTGCTCGCCCGGTGTCACGCCGAGTGAGTCTGCCCGGGGCCGACGAACTGTTCCGTACGACCGGGGGAGGCATGGGCCTGCAGCCCTCCTCCCCGGCGGACCGGCGACGCAAGGCGAACGGCGAACCGCGGGTGCCCGCACCGGCGGGGGAGAGCGACCCCGCGGCCCGGCCCGGGACCGGTGAGGAGCACGCCTCCGCCGACGCCGACGACACGCGCGCCCGGGGCGGCGAGGGCGACCGCCGGACCGCCGCCGCTGCCCCCGCCGCTCCCGCGTCCGCCCCGGCCGGCGACCGGACCGCGGCCACCGGGCCGGCGGAGCAGTCGGCGGCCGTCCAGCAGCAGCGCAGGCGCGGCACCGGACGCGGGGCGAACCGCCGCCCCAGCGGCCGGGAGCGCCACGACGAGAAGATCACGGTCTACGTCTCCGCCGAGGAGCTGATGGACCTCGAACACGCCCGGCTCGTCCTGCGCGGCGAGCACGGCCTCGCCGTCGACCGCGGCCGGATCGTCCGTGAGGCGGTGGCGGTGGTCCTCGCCGACCTGGAGTCCCGGGGCGACGCGAGCATCCTCGTACGGCGGCTGCGCGGCCGCTGACCGGCGCCCCGCCGGTAGCCTGCCGGAGGGACCCGCCGACCCGGCGGGCCCTCCGCTCCCCGCACCACCCCTGGACCACCATGCCGACGCCCCCCGACCCCACCGCCCCGCGCCGCCGTGCCCTGGGGCGGGGGCCGGGAGTGGCGGAACCGCCCGCGCCGGAGCCGGAGGCCGTACGGGGACCAGAAGCCGTTCCCGTACCGGAAGCACCGGAGGCACCGGAGGACGCGCCCGAGCGGGTGCCCGAGCCGGAGGCCGTACGGGAGCCCGGGACGGCCCCCCTGCCGGAGCCGGAGGACGTACGGGAGCCGGACACCGCAGCGGAGACGGCACCGGAGCCCGGGGACGTACCGGAGAACTCGCCGGGACCGGGGGACGCGCCGGAGCGTGAAGGCGACGACAAGCGGTTCACCGTCCGGCTGGTGAACTTCGAGGGGCCCTTCGACCTGCTCCTCCAGCTGATCTCCAAGCACAAGCTGGACGTCACCGAGGTCGCGCTCTCCAAGGTCACCGACGAGTTCATGGCGCACATCCGCGCCATGGGCCCGGACTGGGACCTCGACCAGACCACCGAGTTCCTGGTCGTCGCCGCCACCCTGCTCGACCTCAAGGCCGCCCGGCTGCTGCCCGCCGCCGAGGTGGAGGACGAGGCGGACCTGGCGCTCCTGGAGGCGCGGGACCTGCTCTTCGCCCGGCTGCTCCAGTACCGGGCGTACAAGCAGATCGCCGACATCTTCAGCGGCCGGCTGGAGGCGGAGGCCCGCCGCCACCCCCGTACCGTCGGCCTGGAGGACCACCACGCGGAGCTGCTGCCCGAGGTGGTCATCAGCATCGGGCCCGAGGGGTTCGCGAAGCTGGCGGTCAAGGCGATGCAGCCGAAGCCCAGGCCCCAGGTGTACGTGGACCACATCCACGCCCCCCTGGTCAGCGTGCGGGAACAGGCGGGCCTCGTGGTGGAGCGGCTGCGGGCGGCCGGGGCGGCGGTCAGCTTCCGGATCCTCACCGAGGACGCGCCGGACACCCTCACCGTGGTGGCCCGCTTCCTGGCCCTGCTGGAGCTGTACCGGGAGAAGGCCGTCACCCTGGACCAGGACGAGGCGCTGGGCGACCTGCTGGTGACCTGGTGCGGCGGGGAGGGCGCGGAGCCGGTGGTGACGGACGAGTTCGACCAGGAGCCGAACGGGACGGCCGAGCAGGAGGAGGACGTACGGGATGAGTGAGCAGCCGGTCCAGGGGGACGGTACGGGCGCGGTCGCCTCGCTCGACCTGAAGCCCGCCCTCGAAGCGGTCCTGATGGTCGTCGACGAGCCCGCCACCGTCGACCAGCTGGCCAAGGTGCTCCAGCGGCCCCGGCGGGCCGTCGCGGACGCGCTGCGGGAGCTGGCCGACGAGTACACCGCGCAGCGCCGGGGCTTCGACCTGCGGCTCGTCGCGGGCGGGTGGCGGTTCTACACCCGCCCGGAGTACGCGGCGGCCGTCGAGGGCTTCGTCCTGGACGGCCAGCACGCGCGGCTCACCCAGGCCGCGCTGGAGACCCTGGCGGTGGTCGCCTACCGGCAGCCGGTGAGCCGGTCGCGGGTCTCGGCGGTGCGCGGGGTGAACTGCGACGGCGTCATGCGGACCCTCCTCCAGAGGGGTCTGGTGGCCGAGGCGGGCGCGGAACCCGAAACAGGTGCGATCCTGTACAGGACGACGAACTACTTTCTGGAGCGCATGGGCCTGCGAGGCCTGGACGAGCTCCCGGAGCTCGCGCCCTTCCTCCCGGAGGCGGACGCGATCGAGGCTGAGACGCTAGAGGGTGTGCCGTCGTTCGATCCGGACGCACCGGACACCCCGGATACTCACGCAGACGACAAGACGGAATTTTGATGCGAAGCAGTGGCAGGAACAGCGGAAGCGGCAGCGGCGGTCAGGGCGGCCGGAGCGGCGGCCAGGGCGGCGGCGGCCAGGGCGGGCGGCCCGGAGCCTCGGGCGGGCGTCCCGGCGGCCAGGGTGGTCGTCCCTCCGGCGGTCAGGGCGGACGCGGCGGCAGCCAGGGCGGGCGTCCCGGCGGCCAGGGTGGCCGGCCCTTCGGCCAGGGCGGGCGTTCGGGCTCGCAGGGCGGACGTTCCCAGGACGGGCGTGGCAGCTACCAGGGCGGCCGCGACGAGCAGGAGCAGCGCCCCCGCCGCCCCCGCCCCGAGGAGCGCCGCTACGACGTGGGCAACGACGCCCCCGGCGCCCGGGACGGCCAGGACGGCCCCCGCAAGGGCCGTGGCGCGGCGGCCCGCGGCGGCGCCAAGGGCGGCCCCAAGCCCGCACAGGGCGGCGGCGGCCGCAGCGGTGGCCCCCGTCGAGGCGCCCCGGCCCGCCCCCGCGAGCTGGACGCCAAGATCGAGCAGCGCAACCGCGACCGGTACGCGAACAAGCCCGACATCAAGCTCCCCAAGACCCACCCGGGCGCCGAGCAGGAGGGCGAGCGGCTGCAGAAGGTCCTCGCCCGGGCCGGCATGGGCTCGCGCCGCGCGTGCGAGGAGCTGATCGAGCAGGCCCGCGTCGAGGTCAACGGCGAGATCGTCGTCGAGCAGGGCATGCGCGTCGACGTCCACAAGGACGAGATCAAGGTCGACGGGCTGACCGTCGCCGCCCAGTCGTACCTCTTCTTCGCGCTGAACAAGCCCGCGGGCGTCGTCTCCTCGATGGAGGACCCGGACGGCCGCCAGTGCCTCGGCGACTACGTGACCAACCGCGAGACGCGGCTGTTCCACGTCGGCCGGCTCGACACCGAGACCGAGGGCATCATCATGCTCACCAACCACGGTGAGCTGGCCCACCGCCTCACGCACCCCAAGTACGGAGTGAAGAAGACCTACCTGGCCGCCGTCCAGGGCCCCCTGCCGCGCGACCTCGGCAAGCGGCTCAAGGACGGCATCCAGCTGGAGGACGGGTACGCCCGCGCCGACCACTTCCGGGTCGTCGAGAACACCGGCAAGAACTACCTGGTCGAGGTCACCCTCCACGAGGGCCGCAAGCACATCGTGCGCCGGATGCTGGCCGAGGCGGGCTTCCCGGTCGAGCGGCTGGTGCGGACGTCCTTCGGGCCGATCCCGCTGGGCGACCAGAAGTCCGGCTGGCTGCGCCGCCTCACCAACACCGAGGTCGGCATGCTGATGCGCGAGGTCGGCCTCTAGCAGCGCTCTTCTCCACGGCCCGCGGCCGGTTCTGTTCGAACTTTCCCGAACAGAACCGGCCGCGGGCCTTTTGCCGCCTCCGCCCACCCTTTATAGTCAGAGTGACTATTAAGAAGGAGGCGGGCCCGTGAGCCTCGCGGACATACTCGATCCCCTGCAACAGCCCCTGGTGACGGTCCTGGACACCCCGGTCAGCTGGACCGAGGTGCTGGGCTTCGGCAGCGGGGCGCTCTGCGTCTGGCTGGTGGCCCGCCAGCACATCGCCAACTGGCCGATCGGCATCGCCAACAACGTCTTCTTCATCCTGCTCTTCGCCCAGGCCGGGCTGTACGCCGACGCCGGCCTCCAGATCGTCTTCATCACCCTCGCCGCGTACGGCTGGTGGACCTGGACCCACGGGGGTGGACCAGGCACCACGACCCTGCCGGTGCGCAGGACGACCCGCACCGAATGGGCCTGGCTGCTCGCGGCGGGGGTGGTGGGGACCGCCGGGATCACCCTGCTGCTCTCCCGGGCCACCGACTCCACCGTCCCGTTCTGGGACGCCCTGACGACCTCGCTCTCGCTGATGGCGACGTACGGGCAGTGCCGGAAGCGGCTGGAGTCCTGGTGGCTCTGGATCGCGGCGGACGTGGTCTACATCCCGCTCTACGCCCACAAGGGGCTGTATCTGACCTCGCTGCTGTACGCCGGGTTCCTCGCGCTCTGCGTCGTCGGCCTGCGCAGCTGGCACCGCGACCTGACCGCCCGCACCGCCCGCCCGCTGGAGGTGGCCGCCGCGTGAAGCGCTACGGACACGGCCTGGTCCTCGGCAAGTTCTACCCGCCGCACGCGGGCCACCACCACCTCGTCGAGACCGCCCGGGACCGCTGTGAGCGGCTGACCGTGCTGGTCTGCGCCGCCTCCGTGGAGTCCGTCCCGCTCGCGGACCGGGTGGCCTGGATGCGCGAGGCGCACCCGGACGTCACGGTGGTCGGCGCGGTCGACGACACGCACATGGACGTGACCGACCCGGCGGTCTGGGACGCGCACATGGCCGTCTTCACCGCCGCCGTCCCCGACCGCGTCGACGCGGTCTTCACCTCGGAGGCGTACGGGGAGGAGCTGGGCCGCCGCTTCGGCGCCGCGTCCGTGCTCGTCGACCCCGACCGCACCCGCTTCCCGGTCTCCGGCACCGCCGTCCGCAAGGACCCCGTCGGCTGCTGGGACTTCCTCCGCCCGCCCGTGCGGGCCGCCCTCGCCCGCCGGATCGTGGTCCTCGGCGCCGAGTCCACCGGCACCACCACCCTGGCGCGGGCGCTCACCGGCCACTACCGCGCCCGCGGCGGGGTCTGGGCGCGGACGGGGTACGTCGCGGAGTACGGGCGCGAGTACAGCGAACGCAAGCTCGCCGAGCTGCGCGAGCGGTGGCCCGGAGCCGTCTGGGAGGACGTCACCTTCACCACCGACGACTTCCCCGCCATCGCCCGCACCCAGAACGAGCGCGAGGAGGCCGCCGCCCGCACCGGCTCCCCGGTCCTCTTCTGCGACACGGACTCCTTCGCCACCACCGTCTGGCACGAGCGGTACGTCGGCGGCCGCAACCCCCTCGTCGAGGAGATCGCGGACCGGGCCGCCCCGCACCACCTCTGGCTCCTCACCGACCACGAGGGCGTCGCCTTCGAGGACGACGGGCTGCGCGACGGCGAGGAGCTGCGCCCCTGGATGACCGACCGCTTCCGCGCCGAACTCACCCGCACCGGACGCCGGTTCGTCGAGATCACCGGCCCGCCCGAGGCCCGGCTCGCCGCCGCCGTCGCCGCCGTGGACGGACTCCTCGCCACCGGCTGGGACTTCACCGCACCCCTCCCGGAGAAGCGATGAGCACCGGCGTACCCGAGGGGTACGACCCGCACGCCTTCCCGCCGTTCGCGGTCACCGTCGACCTCGCGGTCTTCACGGTCCGGGACGCGGCGCTCCACGTCCTGCTGGTCGAGCGCGGCCAGGACCCCTTCCGGGGGCGCTGGGCGCTGCCGGGCGGCTTCGTCCTGCCCCGCGAGTCCGCCGACGAGGCCGCCCGCCGCGAACTGGCCGAGGAGACCGGACTCGGCCCGGACGCCGTGGACGCCCTCCACCTGGAGCAGCTGCGCACCTACACCGACCCGGACCGCGATCCGAGGATGCGGGTCGTCTCCGTCGCGTACGCCGCCCTCCTGCCGGACCTCCCCGAACCGCGCGGCGGCGGCGACGCGGCGAGCGCGCGATGGTGGGCGGCGGGCGCCACCGGACCGCTCGCCTTCGACCACGACCGGATCCTGGCCGACGCCCGCGACCGGATCGGCGCCAAGCTCGAATACACCTGCCTGGCCACGGAGTTCTGCCCGCCCGAGTTCACCCTCGGGGAACTCCAGCAGGTCTACGAGACGGTGTGGGGCGTCGAACTGGACCGCCCCAACTTCCGCCGCAAGGTCCTGGGCGCGCCCGGCTTCGTCCAGCCCGTCGACGGCCCCCCGCGCCGCACGGGCGGCCGGGGCAAACCGGCCGCGCTCCACCGGGCGGGCCGTGCCACGACCCTCCACCCGCCCCTGCTCCGCCCGCAGCCCGCCGACGCACCCCTCTCCCGCCCGGAAGGACGAACGCCATGACCATCGCCACCCGGAGACTGACCAAGCAGGCGGCCACCGGCTCGCTGACCGGGCTCGCGCTCGGTGACGCGCTGGGCTTCCCCACCGAGTTCGACGACGTGCCCTCGATCCTCGCCAAGTGCGGCCCGTGGCGGGGGATGGAGCTGCCGACCCCCGCGTTCGTCACCGACGACACCCAGATGACCATCGCGCTCGGCCGGTCCATCCGCACCGCCATGGACAGCGGACTGCTCACGCCGGAGCGCATGGTGGACCCGGTGCGCCGGGAGTTCATCGCCTGGTACCACTCGCCGGACAACAACCGGGCCCCCGGCACCACCTGCCTCACCGCCTGCCGCCTCCTGGAAACCACCGGCGTCTGGCAGGAGGTGAGCCAGACGCACTCCAAGGGCTGCGGCGCCAACATGCGGGTCGCGCCCATCGGCCTCGTCCCCGGCCTCAGCACCGAACAGCGTGCCGGGGCCGCCCAGCTGCAGGCCGCCCTCACCCACGGCCACCCCACCGCGCTCGCCGCCTCCGACCTCACCGCCCGCGCGGTCCTCCTGCTCGCCCAGGGCGCCGAACCGCTCGGCCTGATCGGCCAGTTGCGCAGCTACGCGTACGAGAACAGCGGCCGCTACCACACCCGCTGGCTGGGCGACCTGTGGCGGTACGCCGGGGACACCTCGCCCGAGGCCTTCATCAGCCGCGGCTGGGACGAGTGCCAACACGCCCTGGCCGCCCTCCAGGAGGCCCTGCGCGACCCGTCGCCGGAGACCGACCCGTGCGAGCGCACCGGCGACGGCTGGATCGCCGAGGAGGCCCTCGCGACCGCCCTGCACTGCTTCCTGCTCTTCCCCGAGGAGCCGCTCACCGCCCTGCGCCGGGCCGCCTGCACCCGGGGCGACTCCGACTCGATCGCCTGCCTGGCGGGCGCCTTCGCCGGAGCCCACCTGGGCGCGGGGGCCTGGCCCCAGGAGTGGTCGGAACGCATCGAGTACCGGAGCGACCTGCTCTCCCTGGCGGCGCTCTGGGACGCTTGAGCGACGAGACCCACTCCTCTCACCCCGGCGCGGGCCGGCCTTCCGGTGGTCGGCCCGCGCCCCGCCCCGGCCGACACCCCGGCGCGCCCGTACTACCGTGCCGACGCCCTCCGCACCCGTACGAGGAAGTCCTCCACCGCCGCCCGGTCCGGTCCGGGCGGCAGCGGGGAGGACTCCGCCGCCTCCTCGCTCTCCTCGGCCAGGCGGTTCATCCGGCGCTCCACCTCCGGCCACGGCACCTCGCCCCGCTTCACCGCGAGCAGTTCCCCGCGCGCCTCGCCCACCTCGATGCGCAGCTCACCGGTGCGCAGCAGGTCCCGGCAGCTCGCCAGCAGCCGGAGCAGGTGCATGGCGTGCTTCCAGCGGGGCTCCCCGTACAGCCGGACGTCCGCCTCCAGCTTTCTGCGCTGGCCCAGCGCGTAGCGGACGAACGTGGTGTGCGCCTGGCGGGAGAGGAACGCCCCGCGCAGGGCGAGCAACTCCCGGCCGGTGGCGTCCACGTACTCCACCAGCGGGGAGTGCAGGCACTCCAGCATATTCGGATTGGCCCGCAGCGCCAGCTCGCAGAAGCGTTCCAGCTCCCAGGAGAACTGCTCGGGGGCCGGGCCCTCGACATGGGTCGGGGGCTTGGTGAAGCCCCAGAACAGCGGGGTGGGGGCGGCGTACACCCCGCGCAGGTCGGTGTCGCTGTCCTGCGTCGCCAGCCCGAACGCGCGGGAGCCCATCACACACGCGTAGACCGTGTGGTCACGTACGAGAGCCTCGTCGGCGGGAGTGATCATGGCCGTGAGGGTACGTGGACGACGGGCCGGGCCACATCCGGAAATCCCCGGCCGGGGCGGGGGCGGCCCCGCTGCTCAGCCCAGCCGGATCGCCCCGTCCGTGACCGTGATCCGCTCGGCCGGCAGCGGGCGGGTCGCCGGACCGGCCTCGACCGCCGCGTCGGTGAGGGAGAACTTGGAGCCGTGGCAGGGGCAGTTGATGGTGCCGTCGCTGACCGTCGAGACCAGGCAGCTCGCATGGGTGCAGACGGCGGAGAACGCCTTGAACTCGCCCTCCTCCGGCTGGGTCACCACCACCTTCTGCTCCTTGAAGACCGTGCCCCCGCCGACCGGGATGTCCTCGGTCGAGGCGAGCTGCTGCCCGCCACCGGGGGAGGCGTCCGGGGAGGTGCCGGGCGAGGTGGCGGCCGTGTCCCCGCCACCGCCCCCGTCGGCGTCCGATCCGCAGCCGGTCACCAGGGCGGCGGCCCCTGCCGCGCCCGCCGCCAGGACCGTCCTTCGCCGTGCGTTCATGGGCTCTCCAGTTGTCAGGTGTGAGTGGGGGGATCCGTGCCCGCCATGGTGGCGGCGGGGAGCGCGGAGGTGAAGCAACCGGGCGGGCCGGAGGTACTTCCTGTACAGTCGTCCAGGAAATCGCCCCGGGAGGCCGTTCGCCATGCACATCGCAGCTCAGACCCTGGTCGCGCTCGTCGCGCTGATCCACGCCTACTTCCTGGTCCTGGAGATGTTCCTCTGGGACACCGACCGCGGCCGCAAGGCCTTCGGTACGACCGCGGCCTTCTCCCGCGAGAGCGCCACCCTCGCCGCCAACCAGGGCCTCTACAACGGCTTCATGGCCGCCGGACTGGTCTGGGGCCTCCTCGCCGCCGACCCCGTCGCCTTCCAGGCCCAGGTCTTCTTCCTCGGCTGCCTGGTCGTCGCCGGGGTCTACGGGGCCGTCACCGTCAGCCGGAAGATCCTCTACGTCCAGGCCGTACCGTCCGCGATCGCCCTCGGCGCGGTCCTGCTCGCGGGCTGAGCCCCGTTGACGCCCGCGGTCACCGACGGCAGCGCCGACCCCCGTACCGCACGCACCCGGGCCAGGCTCCGGGCGGCCCTCCTCGCCGCCTGCGAGCACCGGCCGCTCGACCGGGTCAGCGTCGCGCAGGTGGTGCGCGGGGCCGGGGTCGGACGCGCCACCTTCTACCTCCACTACGACGACCTGAACGCCCTCGCGGTGGACGCCTGCGCCGATGTCGTCACCGAGGCGGTCGACGCCCTGCACGCCTGGGAGGGCGCCCCGCCCGGCCCGGACGCGCCCCCGGCCCCGCTCGCCGCCCTCCTCGCCTCCGTCCACGCCCGGGCGCCCGTCTACCGCGGCCTCCTGCGCGAAGGCGGCGGCGGGCCGCTCGGCGAACGGCTCCACCGGGAGCTGCGGCAGCGCAGCCTCGACGAGCTGGACGCCCGCCGCCCGGCGGAACCCGGACACGACCTCACCGCGAGCGCGGTGGCCGGAATCTTCACCGGGACGCTGGCCGACTGGGTGCACGGGGAGATCACCGCCACCCCCGGGCAACTCGCCGGCCGGATCTGGCAGCTGCTCCTCGCGGTCCACGCCACCGCCCGTCTCACCTGGAGAGCGCGGCAGCCGGACCCCGCGAAGCCCCTCTAGGGTGATCAGGAGCAGCGCGGAAGTGAACGAGCGAGGAGTCAGGACGTGGCGGTACGAGCGGTCCGAGGCGCCGTCCAGCTGGAGCGGGACGAGGCCGGACACATGGAGGAGCGGGTCGGTGAGCTGCTCACGGCCGTCCTGGAGCGCAACGAGCTGGTCGCCGACGACCTGATCAGCATCTGGTTCACCGCCACCCCCGATCTGCACAGCGACTTCCCGGCCGCCGCCGCGCGCGGTCTCGGGATCGTCGACGTCCCCCTGATCTGCGCCCAGGAGCTGGACGTCGAGGGGGCCATGCCCCGCGTCGTCCGGCTCCTCGCCCACGTCGAGACCTACCTCTCCCGCGCGGAGATCAGCCACGTCTACCTCGGCGCCACCGCCGCCCTGCGCAAGGACATCGCCCAGTGAGAACCGCCCTCGTCATCGGAACCGGGCTCGTCGGCACCTCCGCCGCCCTGGCCCTGGCCGGACGTGGCATCCACGTCCACCTCGTCGACCACGACCCCGAGTCGGCCCGCACCGCCGCCGCGCTCGGCGCCGGGACCGACGAGCCGCCCGCCGGGCCGGTCGACCTGGCCGTGATCGCCGTACCGCCCGCCCACACCGCCACCGTCCTGGCCACCGCCATGCGCGACGGGGTGGCCCGGGGCTACCTGGACGTGGCCAGCGTCAAGGGCGGCCCGCGCCGGGAGCTGGAGGCGCTGGGCCTCGACCTCACCCCGTACATCGGTACGCACCCGATGGCGGGCAAGGAGCGCTCGGGCCCGCTCGCCGCCACCGCCGACCTCTTCGAGGGGCGCCCCTGGGTCCTCACCCCGACCCGGGAGACCGACACCGAGGTCCTCAACCTCGCCCTGGAGCTGGTCGCGCTCTGCCGGGCCGTGCCCGTGGTGATGGACGCCGACGCCCACGACCGGGCCGTCGCCCTGGTCTCGCACACCCCGCAGCTGATCTCCTCCATGGTCGCCGCGCGGCTGGAGGAGGCCGACGAGTCCGCCGTGCGGCTCTGCGGGCAGGGCATACGGGACGTGACCCGGATCGCCGCCTCCGACCCCCGGATGTGGGTGGAGATCCTCTCCGCCAACCCGGGCCCGGTCGCGGACGTGCTGGCCGGGGTCGCGGCCGACCTGGCGGAGACCGTGACCGCGCTGCGGGGTCTGGACTCCGTGGACGAGGAGCGGCGGCGCGCGGGCACCGACGCCATCGAGGGCGTGCTGCGCCGTGGCAACGCGGGCCGGGTCCGGGTCCCGGGCAAGCACGGAGCCGCCCCGGCCGCCTACGAGACCGTGGCCGTCCTCATCGGGGACAAGCCGGGCGAGCTGGCCGCGATCTTCGCCGACGCGGGCCGGGCCGGGGTCAACATCGAGGACGTCCGCATCGAGCACGCCACCGGGCAGCAGGCGGGCCTGGTCCAGATCATGGTCGAGCCGAGCGCGGCCCCCGTGCTCGCGGCGGCCCTGACCGAACGCGGCTGGTCCGTCCGCGGCTGACCCCGGACGGACGGGGACGTGGCCCCGCACCGGCGGGACCCTGACCCCGGACCGGCGGGGGCGCGTCCCAGGGGCGTACGGGACACGCGCGTCCCACCCGCCGGGGGCGCCGGCCGCCCCGTACGGTCCCCAGGTCTGAGCCGTACGGGGTACAAGGCCGCGCCCCGCACTCGGTAACCTGGTACGAGGCCTCCCGTGGCCCGTCCGTCCCCACCCCGTGTACCAGGAAGGTGTCCACCGCCGTGGAAACCGCAAGCTCCGCCGTGATCGTCGCCATCGACGGGCCCTCCGGCACCGGAAAGTCGAGCACCTCGAAGGCCGTCGCCGCCAAGCTCGGCCTGAGCTACCTGGACACGGGCGCGCAGTACCGGGCCATCACCTGGTGGATGCTGAACAACGGCATCGACGTCGCCAGCCCGGCCGAGATCGCCACCGCCGCCGCCAAGCCGGTGATCGTCTCCGGCACCGACCCGTCCGCCCCGACGATCACCGTCGACGGCGAGGACGCCTCCGGCCCGATCCGCACCCAGGAGGTCACCTCCAAGGTCAGCGCGGTCAGCGCGGTCCCCGAGGTGCGCACGATCATCACCGAGCTGCAGCGCTCCATCGCCGCGGGCGCCGAGGGCGGCATCGTCGTCGAGGGCCGGGACATCGGCACCACCGTGCTGCCCGACGCCGACATCAAGATCTTCCTCACCGCCTCCCCGGAGGCCCGCGCCGCCCGCCGGAGCGGTGAGGTCAAGGGATCCGACCTCGCGGCCACCCGCGAGGCCCTGATCAGGCGGGACGCCGCCGACTCCGGCCGCAAGACCTCCCCCCTCGCCAAGGCGGACGACGCCGTCGAGGTGGACACCACCGAGCTGACCCTCCAGCAGGTCATCGAGTGCGTCGTCACCCTCGTCGAGGAGAAGCGGACCGCCGCGTGAGCGACGCCACGGCGGCGCCGACGCTGCGCGGTGCCGCGGTCGGGCGGCGGATCGGCATCGGCCTGATGTACGGGCTCTGGAAGCCGCGGGTGCTCGGCGCGTGGCGGGTGCCCGCCGCCGGACCCGTCATCCTCGCGGTGAACCACTCCCACAACATCGACGGCCCGATGCTGATGGGCACCGCGCCCCGGCCGGTGCACTTCCTGATCAAGAAGGAGGCGTTCGTCGGCCCCCTCGACCCGTTCCTGCACGGGATCGGCCAGATCGAGGTGGACCGTACGACCGTCGACCGCACCGCCATCAGCCACGCGCTGGGCGTGCTGGCGGACGGCGGGGCGCTCGGGATCTTCCCGGAGGGCACCCGGGGCGAGGGCGACTTCGCCTCGCTGCGGGCCGGACTCGCGTACTTCGCGGTACGCGGCGGGGCGCCGATCGTCCCCGTCGCCGTCCTGGGAAGCACCGAGCGCCGCGGACGGCTGATACGGGGGCTGCCCCCGCTGCGCAGCCGGGTCGACGTCGTCTTCGGCGACGCCTTCGACGCGGCCGCGGGTGACGGGCGGCGGACGCGCAAGGCGCTGGACGAGGCGACCCTGCGGATCCAGGAGCGGCTCACCGCCCACCTGGAGAGCGCCAAGCGCCTCACCGGCCGATAGGCCAGACTTGACCTGACTTGAGTAGTGGACGGCGCTGATCGCGGTCCATCGATGATGATGCAAAGAGGAACGGACTTCATGAACGACCAGATTCACTCCGGCGGCTCGGACCACGAGCACGGAGAGCTTGGCGATGCCGAGTACGCGGAGTTCATGGAGCTTGCCGCGCAGGAGGGCTTCGACGCCGAGGAGGTCGAGGGCGCTCTCGGCGAGGCCGGTCACGGCCCGCTCCCCGTGCTCGCCGTCGTCGGCCGCCCCAATGTCGGCAAGTCGACCCTGGTGAACCGGATCATCGGCCGCCGCGAGGCCGTCGTGCAGGACAAGCCCGGCGTCACCCGCGACCGCGTCACCTACGAGGCCGAGTGGGCGGGACGCCGGTTCAAGGTCGTCGACACCGGCGGCTGGGAACAGGACGTGCTGGGCCTCGACGCCTCCGTCGCCGCCCAGGCGGAGTACGCCATCGAGACGGCCGACGCCGTGGTCTTCGTGGTCGACTCCACCGTCGGCGCCACCGACACCGACGAGGCCGTCGTCAAGCTGCTGCGCCGGGCGGGCAAGCCCGTCGTGCTCTGCGCCAACAAGGTCGACGGCCAGAGCGGCGAGGCCGACGCCACCGCCCTCTGGTCGCTCGGCCTCGGTGAGCCCTACCCGGTCTCCTCGCTGCACGGCCGCGGCACCGGCGACATGCTGGACGCGGTCCTGGAGGCGCTCCCGGACGCCCCGGCCCAGAGGTTCGGCACCGCCCCCGGCGGCCCCCGCCGCATCGCCCTGATCGGCCGCCCGAACGTCGGCAAGTCCTCCCTGCTCAACAAGGTCGCGGGGGAGGACCGGGTCGTCGTCAACGAGCTGGCCGGGACCACCCGCGACCCGGTCGACGAGCTGATCACGCTCGGCGGCATCACCTGGAAGTTCATCGACACCGCCGGTATCCGCCGCCGCGTCCACCTCCAGGAGGGCGCCGACTACTACGCCTCGCTGCGGACCGCCGCCGCCCTGGAGAAGGCCGAGGTCGCCGTCGTCCTGATCGACGCCGGCGAGTCCATCAGCGTCCAGGACCAGCGGATCGTCACCATGGCCGTGGAGGCGGGGCGCGCCCTCGTCGTCGCCTTCAACAAGTGGGACACCCTCGACGAGGAGCGCCGCTACTACCTGGAGCGCGAGATCGAGACGGAGCTGGCGCAGATCGCCTGGGCCCCGCGCGTCAACGTCTCGGCCGTCACCGGCCGCCACATGGAGAAGCTGGTCCCGGCGATCGAGACCGCGATCGAGGGCTGGGAGACCCGCGTCCCCACCGGCCGGCTGAACGCCTTCCTCGGCGAGATCGTCGCCGCCCACCCGCACCCGATCCGCGGGGGCAAGCAGCCGCGCATCCTGTTCGGCACCCAGGCGGGCACCAAGCCGCCCCGGTTCGTCCTCTTCGCCTCCGGCTTCCTGGAGCACGGCTACCGCCGCTTCGTCGAGCGCCGGCTCCGTGAGGAGTTCGGCTTCGAGGGCACCCCGATCCACATCTCGGTCCGGGTCCGCGAGAAGCGCGGCCGCAACAAGTAGCGCACACGGGAGAGCCCCGGCACGGCCCGTACGAAGGGACCGTGCCGGGGCTCTCCCGTACCCGCTCTCAGGACTCCCGGGAGCCCGGCGGAAGCGCCGCCGGCCGGGGGCGCCCGGCGTGCCGGCCCACCCGCTGCCAGGAGCCGAGGGTCCCGGTGTGGTGGCTCTGGGCGCCGCCGGACCCGGTCTGCCGGGCGGACCCGGGTGGGGACGGGTGGCCGGGCAGCGGGGCCCGGGAGGCGAAGAACCCCGCGCTGAAGGCCGGGAAGCGGAGGTTCTCCTCACCGCTCCGGTCACCCGGCAGCGCCCGGAACGAGCGCCGGTACTCGGAGTACAGCGCGTCGTAGATCGGGGTGGCGGAGGCACCCGCCGATGGATCCTGCGCGGGACGCATGGCAGGAATCTGGCTCTGGTGCTGGCGGGACGGGTCGTATGAGTGCACGTAGGTGCCAACGACCTCGTCGCCCGTCGGATGCGGTTCCGCCGGAGAAAACGCTGTTCGGCGGGGGTGCCCGAGCGGGGCGGACATGCTCAGGTCCCGGCCAGCGGCATCGAGGCGGCGACCAGGACCCCGTTGACCGCGGCCTTCTCCAGGGCGTCCCGGAGCAGGTCCTCGCGCGGCTGCTGGCCGATGGTGCCGGCCGGGGCGGCGAAGACCAGGACCTGCTGCGACTTGTTGACCGCGGCCCGCCAGCCGTCGGTGACCTGGAGCGGCTGGTGGGCCTGCCACCAGGCGACCGGGTTCCCGCCGCCGGAGCCAGGCTGCAGCACGGCGTGCAGCTGGCCCACGGCGAGCAGCACCGACCAGCCCGGCAGCGGCGCGGGCAGCGTGTGCAGGTCCGGCGCCGGGTGGAAGCCCTGCTCCAGCAGCAGCTGGAGGAACTCGTCGCCCCCGCTGCCGTCGGTGCCGGGCCGGGCGACCGGGCCGGTCGGTTCGACGACCAGGGCCGGGCGGACATCGTCCTCGATGAGAACGAGACCGCTGGTGATGCCGAGGACGGCCTGTTCGGGCATGCGCCCCTCCGTATTCTTCTGCTCGCTGCCGGTGATGCTGCGCACCGCGCCCTGGAGCTGGTCCTCCGCGACCTTGACGACCTGCGAGGGGATGCACGTCGCGTGGGCGAACGCGAGCACGGCCGTCTCGTCCCCGATGAACAGCACGGTGCTGGTGCGCTCCTGGTCGGAGTCGCCGGGGGTGCGGCAGGAGGTGCAGTCGTAGCTGCCGGGGGTGTCGTCGCCGACGAGCAGCCGGTCGGCTTCGTCGTCGCCGATCTCGGCGCGTACGTCCTGGCTGACGTCGAGCATGCGCGGCACGGGTGGCTCCTCGGACTCGGTGCGTGGGCCGGGGAGTTCCCGGCTCATGAAGAGACAACGGGCGATCCGCGGCCGGGGTCACGCACCGGCGGGGACGGAAGTGAGGGGCATGTCGACTCATCGCTACATCGACGAGTCGACCCCCGGCCTCTTCGGGGAGCGGCCCTCCGGCCCCTCGGAGAACTGGGCGGGGCGGTCGGACGTATTCTCCGGAGATTTTCCCCGGACGCAGGCAACCTCCCCGCTATTTCCCACGTCAAGCACGGAGGAATGCGGCGCCGGAACGGGGGCGGACAGGCGGCCGGGAAATCAACCGGCCGTCCCCGGCGAATGCGCGGGGACCGGACGCCGAGCGTTATCCGGACCCGCGGCTTCCGGGAACGGGCTGGTCAGCCGCGGTTCCGGCGGTGCGGCGGGGGTACCGGAGGGTGCGACGCATTCCACGGCGGAATCCGCCCGGATTCCGGACCCGTTCGAGGTGGTGGAACGGGGCGGCGGAACAGGTGGTGAACCACCGGGACATACAGTCACGCAGTACCGGCCCGACCAGGGGGAAACGGCGGCTCCATGCATATCTCATTTCTTCTGCACAACGCGTACGGCATCGGCGGGACGATCCGTTCGACCTTCACGCTCGCCCGCACCCTCGCCGAACAGCACGACGTCGAGATCGTCTCCGTCCTCCGGCACCGCGACACACCCCAGCTCGGCGCGCCCGAGGGCGTGACGCTCCGCCACCTCGTCGACCTGCGGAGGAAGAGCGGTACCTACGAGGGGGACGCGGCCGAACACGCCCGGCCCGCCGTGGTGTTCCCGCGCGGCGACAGCCGGCACAAGCAGTACAGCAGGCTCACGGACGCCCGGATCGCCGACCACCTCCGGACGCTCGAAGCCGATGTCGTCGTCGGCACCCGCCCCGGGCTGAACGTGCACATCAGCCGGCAGACCCGCCGGGGCCCGGTGCGCGTCGGGCAGGAGCACCTGACCCTCGACAACCACGGCTACCGGCTGCGGCGCGAGATCGCCCACCGGTACACCCTGCTCGACGCCCTCACCACCGTCACGCGGGCCGACGCCGCCGACTACCGCCGCCGGATGAAGCTGCCCGGCGTGCGGATCGAGGCCATCCCCAACGCCGTACCCGTGCCCGGCTGCCCGCCCGCCGACGGCGATCTGAAGTGGGTCGTCGCGGCCGGCCGGCTGCACCGGGTCAAGCGGTACGACCTGCTCGTACGGGCCTTCGCCCAGGTCGCGGCCGCCCGCCCGGACTGGCGGCTGCGGATCTACGGCGGAGCGGACGCCAGCGGCGACGAACAGGCCACGCTGCGCGCGCTCGTCGACCGGCTGGACCTGCACAACCACGTGTTCCTGATGGGCGCGGCCAGCCCGCTGGAGGCCGAGTGGCCCAAGGGGTCGATCGCCGCCGTCACGTCGGAGCGCGAGTCCTTCGGGATGACCATCGTCGAGGCGATGCGCGGCGGACTGCCGGTCGTGGCCACCGCCTGTCCGCACGGACCGGCCGAGATCATCGAGGACGGCGTCGACGGCTGCCTCGTACCGGTGGGCGACACCGACGCGGTCGCCGCCGCGCTGCTCCGGCTGATCGAGGACGACGGCCTGCGCCACCGGATGGGCCGCGCCGCGCTGGCCGCGTCGGAACGCTTCGACCCGGCGCGGATCGCCGAGCGCCACGAGAGCCTCTTCACCGAGCTCGTCGCCCGGGGCGCCGGCAGCCGGAGCCACGGCCCGCTGCGCACCGCGCTGCACCGCACCCGGGGCACCGTGCTCGACGGGGCGTACGCCCTCCGCTACAAGGCCGCCGACGTGCTCCGCAAGGGGAGGACCGCATGACCGCCACCGCCACCGCCGACGCGACCGTACGCGCCGACTGCGTCGCCGACCCGGCCGGAACGCTCACCTTCGACCTGACCCCCGCCACCGCCCCCGCCTCCGGGGCCGTACTGCTCCTGCGCCGGAGGGGAGGGGAGGGCACCACGGTCCGGCTCCCGCTGAGCAGCAGCGCCCCCGGCCGGCTGCGGGCGGTGCTGGAATCCGCCACCGACCTGCCCGAGGGTTGGTGGGACACCTACGTCGAGGAGCCCGGCTCCGCGGACCCGCCGGCGGTCCTGCCCGGTCTGCGGGATCTGCGCACCCTCGTCGACCGCACCCCCGACGCCGCCACCGCCGCCGTCCGCTGGCGGGTGCCCTACCCCACCCTCGACGGCCGCCTCGCGGTCCGCAGCTGGGTCCGCGCCCCGCACGCCGAGGCCGGCGCCATCCGCGTCGGCCCGGCCGGCATGAGCGTCGAGGGCGTGCTGTACGGGGCCGGGGCGGGGGAGGACGCCGTGGTCGAGGCCCGGCTCCAGGGGGACCCCGCGCGCCTCCACCGGGTCCCGCTCACCGCCACCGGGGAGCCGGGCGGCTTCGCCTTCACCCTGCCCTACGCCCCGCTGGTCACCGGCCCGGTCGCCGGGGAGCAGCTCTGGTGGCTCTGGCTGATCCCGGCTCCCGGAGCGAAAGCCGTGCGGATCTCGCGCATCCTGGACGACGTCTGGACCCGGCACAAGACCTTCGTCTACCCGGGCCGTCCGGTGGCCGGGGGCGCCATGGCCACCCCCTGCTACTCCGTCGGCAACGACCTCTCCGTGCGGGTGGAGCCCCGGCCCGCCACCGCCTGAGCCGGCCGGGGCCAGGGCTTGCGGACAGCTCCTGTCCGCAAGCCCTGGCAGACTCCTCCCCATGCTGGAGACCTCGGCACGACTGCTGCGCCTGCTCTCACTGCTCCAGGCCCACCGGGACTGGTCCGGCGCCGATCTGGCCGAACGGCTCGGCGTCACCCCGCGCACCGTCCGCCGGGACGTGGAGAAGCTGCGCGAGCTGGGCTACCCGGTGAACGCCAGCCCCGGAACCGGCGGCGGCTACCAGCTCGGCGCCGGGGCCGAGCTGCCGCCGCTCCTGCTGGACGACGAGGAGGCCGTGGCGGTCGCCGTGGGGCTGCGTACGGCGGCGGGCCACGGCGTCGAGGGCATCGGCGAGACCTCCGTACGCGCCCTGGCCAAGCTGGAGCAGGTGCTCCCGAACCGGCTGCGGCGCCGGGTGAGCGCGCTCGGCGCCTTCACCGTGCCGATGCTGCACGGGGCGGACGCCGAGACCGTCGACCCGGCGCTCCTCACCGAACTCGCCGGGGCCTGCCGGGACAGCGAGCGGCTCCGCTTCTCCTACCGCGCCCACGGCGGCTCCGACTCCCGCCGGACCGTCGAACCGCACCGGCTCGTCTGCACCGAGCGCCGCTGGTACCTCGTCGCCTGGGACCTGGACCGGGCGGACTGGCGGACCTTCCGGGTGGACCGGATCACCCCGACACCCCCGCACGGCCCCCGTTTCGCGCCCCGCACCCCGCCCGCCGAGGACCTGGCCGCCTATGTCTCCCGGGGCGTCTCGGTCTCCGCCTACGCGGCGCGGGCGGTGCTCCTGCTGAAGGCCCCGGTGGCGGAGGCCGCCCGGCGCGTCTCGCCCTCCGCCGGGGTGCTGGAGCCCGTCGACGAGCGGAACTGCCGGCTCACCGTGGGCGCGCCCGACCTGGAGGTCCTGGTGATCCACGTGCTGCTCATGGGGATCGACTTCGAGGTGGTGGAGCCGCCCGAGCTGATCGAGGTGATGGCCCGGGCCCGGGACCGGCTGGACCGGGCGCTCGCCGGATCGTGGGATTCCTCCCGGTTCCGCGCGGGAGGGGGAACCGTGGATGAAGCGTGAGGAAATGTAGGACAGGTATAAGGGAGCATGAATTCCCGGTGCTCCGCCCATTCGGGTGACGGGGCCCGGCCGGGTAAAAGCGCCAGGTCACCCAGGGGGTTTCCGGAGTGCGGCGTACGGCCCCGCGGTGCGGCCGTACGGGGGCCGCCGGCCATTTCGCACCTCCGCTTCCCGGCGGGCTGTCCGGGTGAATAGGGCGGGATATGGGCGTGTGGGGATTCTGTGACACAAGCGTGACCGCGACGGCACGTGAGCATGCCGGGCCGGGCCCCGCTCCGGCCTTCCGTCCGGCCCCGCGGCCGCCTACGGTGAGGGGTATGGCCTCTCTACCGACCCCTCCCGAACAGCCCGACGACGCCCCCGACGCGTATGTCGGCCTCGCCGCCGACGCCGCCGAGCAGCTGGCCAGAAGCCGTGGCTGGGACACGGTCCGGGCGGTCCCGCCGGGCTCGTTCATGACGATGGAGTTCCGCTCCGGGCGCATCAACTTCCAGGTCGAGGACGCCACGGTGACCCGCTGCTGGGTCGGCTGACGGCCCCCTGGCCCCGGATACGACCGCGTACGGCGAAGGCCCCGACCACCAGGGTGTGGTCGGGGCCTTCGCCGTACGCGGGGGGCCTTAAGGCCTCTGGCCGCCGGTCATCGGCCCGCCGGGCTCGCGGTGCTCCGGGAGCCGTGGTCCGGGTGCTGCGGCGGGCGGCGGCTGCCCGCCGGGGCCACCGGCGGCCGCTCCGGGCAGACGGTGGGGGTGTGCGCCCGCGCCCGGGCCCCGGTCGCCGTGGCGGTCGCGGTGGCCGTGGACCCTCCGGTCACCCTCTGCGCGGCGGCTGCGGCGGGCATGACGGGTGTCGCCGCCGCGCCCGCGAAGGCCGCCCCCTCGCCCGCGATCGACTGCGGGAGCAGCACCGGCTGCGGCCCGTCCTGCGGGGCGACCGCCGGACGGACGGCCCTGCGCCGGGCCCGCCACTGCTCGCGTACGTCGAAGATCCAGCTCTCCGTCCGGGCGATCAGCGGCTCGAACCAGGGCAGCGCCAGCAGGATGAGCAGGCCCGCCGCCCAGCCCAGCAGCACATCGCTGAGCCAGTGCGTACCGATGTAGACGGTGGTGAGGCCGACGCCCAGCGAGACGGTGGCGGAGAGCGCCGACAGATAGCGCCTGGCCCGGGGCGTGGTGGCCAGATAGGCGAGGATTCCCCAGGTCACGACGGCGTTGGCGGTGTGACCGGAGGGAAATATATCGCCGCCGGCGAACATCTCGGCCGAGCCGATCTGCGTCGCGTAGTGCGGGCCGAGCCGCCCCAGACCCAGCTTGACCGCGCCCACCGTCACGTTCAGCAGCAGCAGGGCCGTGCCGAGGACCAGGAGCGGCCGGAGCGTGTGCTGACGCCAGGAGCGCCAGCCCAGCCAGCAGGCGACCATCACCGCCGTCGGGCCGCGCTGGCCGAGCACGACGTAGTAGTCGAGGAAGGCGTGCAGTTCGGGCCACTGCTGGTAGGGCCGGAACAGCATGACCTTCCAGTCCAGGGCCACCAGCCAGGACGTCACGAGCACGGCGAAGACGATGGCGAGATAGAACGCCAACGTCCCGCCGAAGAGGGCGATGCGGTGACGGCTCATCCGCGGTGCCACTATCTTCGGCGGTTCCGGCTCCCGGTCCAGGCGGGCGAAGATGTCGGTACGCACCCAATCGACGTTACAGCGAGTGAGTGTGCGTGCAGGCCAATCCGGCCGCTTTGTGATGACGATGTGATGTGGACTTCGTCTCAGCGGGGTTACTTTTTCCGGCCCCGGAGAACAAACCCCGTGATCTTGCGTCCCCTTTTCCCGGCGTCCCGTTCGGAAGTGTGTTTGATCTTCCGGGCAATTTCGTACGGGGGGAATCCGCGGGAATTGATCCGGCCATTCGGGGGAGGGGCGCACCGCCGCACCCCGCCCCCCGGCCCGCCCGGCGGGGCGCGGTGCGGGGCCCCACCGGTGGGGCCGCAGTGGCGTACGACACACTGTGTGGCGGACCGGCGTATGAGGTGGACCACGTGTCAGCAGCCCGAACTCGCGTACGCTGACGGCGCACTCGCCCGTCGATGCCGGGCCCCGGAGACGCGACACGCCACAGTCCCCGCCGGTCCACCGAGCGCGAGGGACCCATCGGGAGGTACGGAGATGTCCGGGACGACCACGGCCGCGGCACGGCTGCGCAGCGCCGCCGACGGCGCCAACCGCTGGGTCGTCCTCGTCGTCCTCTGCCTCAGCCTGCTGGTGGTCGCGCTCGACGCGACCGTGCTCCACGTCGCCGTCCCCTCGCTCACCGAGGATCTGCGCCCGAGCGCCACCGGACTCCTGTGGATCGTCGACGCCTACCCCCTCGTCTGCGCCTCCCTGCTCATCCTCTTCGGCACGCTGGGTGACCGGGTCGGCAGGCGGCGCGTACTGCTCCTCGGCTACGGCCTCTTCGGCGCCGCCTCCCTGCTCGCCGTCAGCGCCGACACCCCGGCCGTCCTCATAGCGGCCCGCGCCCTGCTCGGCGTCGGCGGCGCGATGATCATGCCCGCCACCCTGTCGATCCTGCGCCAGGTCTTCCCCGACCGGCGGGAACGGGCGCTCGCCATCGGGGTGTGGACCGCGGTGGCCGCGGTCGGCGCCGCCACCGGGCCGGTCGTCGGCGGCTTCCTGGTCGAGCACTTCTGGTGGGGCTCGGTCTTCCTGATCAACATCCCGCTGATGGCGGTCATCCTGCCGCTCGGCCGCTGGCTGCTGCCGGAGTCGCGCGGCTCCCAGGACGGGCCGTGGGACGTGCTGGGCGCACTGATGGCCGCCGCCGGGGTGCTCGGAGTCGTCCTCGGCGTCAAGCGGCTGGGCGGCGGGGCGGCACTCCTGGACCCGGTCGCGCTGGTCCCGCTGGCCCTCGGGCTGGCGCTGCTCGTCCTCTTCGTACGCCGCCAGAAGCGCCGTACGCACCCGCTGATCGACATCTCGATGTTCGCCCGCCCGGCCTTCTCCACCGCCGTCGGCTGCATCGTGCTCGCCATGCTGGCCCTGGTCGGCCTCCAGCTGATCGCCGTCCAGTACCTCCAGCTGGTGCTGGGGCTCAGCCCGCTGGAGACCGGACTGCGGCTGCTGCCGCTGACCTTCGCCGCGATGGCCGCGGGCGCCACCGGCTCGTACACCCTGCGCCGCCTCGGCCCCCGCAGGATGGTGGGCTGGGGCTTCGTGCTGACGGCCTCCTCCGTGCTGCTGCTCACCTCGATGGGCCACCACGACCGGCCCGCCCTGCTGGCCGGTGCCTTCGTCCTGCTCGGCTTCGGGCTCCAGACGACGCTCTTCGGGGCGTACGAGTCGATGCTCAGCGACGCCCCGGCGGAGCGGGCGGGCGGGGCCGCGGCGATAGGCGAGACCTCCTACCAGCTCGGCGCCGGGCTCGGCATCGCCCTCCTCGGCAGCGTCATGAACGCCGCCTACGCCCCCGGCCTCGCCTCCCTGCGCGACCAGGGCGTCCCCGCCCGGGCCGGAGCGGAGGCCTCCCACTCGCTGGGCGAGGCCTACCAGGTCGCCGCCGAGCTGGGCGGCCCGCTCGGAGACCTGCTGCGCTCCACGGCCCGGCACGCCTTCGTCGGCGGGCTGCACATCACGCTCCTCGTCAGCGCCGGGCTCCTGCTGCTCGGCGCGCTGGCCGCGCTGCGGCTGCCGAGGGCGATGGAGTGCCCGCCGAAGGAGTTCTGCTCCGAAGCCGTCCCCGGGCCCGAAGCCGTCCCCGGGCCCGAAGCCGTCCCCGGGCCCGAAGCCGTCCTCGCGCCCGAGGCCGGGGCCGGTGCCGACGAGCCCCGCGTCCCCGCCCCCGCCGGGCCCGAGGCCTCCCCGCGCCCGGCCGCCGGATCCAAGGCCGCAGACCGTCCGGCGCCCGCGACGGCCGAGCGCCCGGCCCGGCGCGTGACGCTCCCCGCGCGGCGCGAGCCGGCCGAGGCGACCGGCCCTGGACGGGCGGCACACTGAGCCGTAACGTCTCCCCGACGCCCTGACTACCACTGCTAGTTTTCGGAAGGCGTGGCCGGACCCCGCCCTTCCGGACACCGTGCGAGCCGCCGGAGGCACCCTCATGTCCAGCACCGAGTCCGCGAAGCCGTCGAAGCTCCCGCCGTTCGACGCCACCGACCCCCTCGGCATCGACGATCTGCTCGGCCCCGACGACCTCGCTATCCGCGACACCGTCCGCACCTGGGCCGCCGACCGGGTCCTGCCGCACATCGCCGAGTGGTACGAGAAGGGGGAGCTGCCCGACATCCGGGAGCTGGCCCGGGAGCTGGGATCGCTCGGCGCGCTCGGCATGTCCCTCGACGGCTATGGCTGCGCCGGGGCGAGCGCCGTCCAGTACGGGCTGGCCTGCCTGGAACTGGAGGCGGCCGACTCCGGGATCCGCTCGCTCGTCTCCGTACAGGGCTCGCTCGCCATGTACGCGATCCACCGCTTCGGTTCCGAGGAGCAGAAGCAGCGGTGGCTGCCCGGCATGGCGGCGGGCGAGACCATCGGCTGCTTCGGGCTGACCGAGCCCGACCACGGCTCCGACCCGGCCGCGATGCGGACGTACGCCAAGCGCGACGGCGACGACTGGGTGCTCACCGGCCGCAAGATGTGGATCACCAACGGCTCGGTCGCCGGGGTCGCGATCGTCTGGGCGCAGACCGACGAGGGCGACGAGGGCCGGGGCATCCGGGGCTTCGTCGTCCCCACCGACACCCCCGGCTTCTCGGCACCGGAGATCCACCACAAGTGGTCGCTGCGCGCCTCGGTCACCAGCGAACTGGTCATGGACGGCGTCCGGCTCCCCGCCGACGCGGTGCTGCCGGAGGCGAAGGGGCTGCGCGGTCCGCTCAGCTGTCTGAGCCACGCGCGGTACGGGATCGTGTGGGGCGCCATGGGCGCGGCGCGGGCGAGCTTCGCGTCGGCGCTCGACTACGCGCGCACCCGGGAACAGTTCGGCCGGCCGATCGGCGGCTTCCAGCTCACCCAGGCGAAGCTCGCGGACATGGCCCTCGAACTGCACAAGGGCATCCTGCTCGCCCACCATCTGGGGAGGCGCATGGACGCGGGACGGCTCCGCCCCGAGCAGGTCAGCTTCGGCAAGCTCAACAACGTGCGGGAGGCCATCGAGATCTGCCGCACCGCGCGCACGATCCTCGGGGCCAACGGGATCTCGCTGGAGTACCCCGTGATGCGGCACGCCACGAATCTGGAGTCGGTGCTCACGTACGAGGGCACCGTGGAGATGCACCAGCTGGTGCTGGGCAAGGCGCTCACCGGTCTCGACGCCTTCCGGTGACCGCGGCACGTCCCGCGGGGCGTGCCGGCCGGAGGCGCTGACCGGAACTTTCCGGCGAGCGCCCTGCTCAGCTCTGGTTGAAGAAGCCGTCGGTCTTCCGGCCGGCGGCTTCGCCCGCCACCACCTGGGTGTCGGCGGGGGAGAGCAGGAAGACCCGGGTGGCCACCCGGTCGATCGAGCCGCGCAGACCGAAGATCAGCCCGGCGGCGAAGTCCACCACGCGCTTGGCGTCGGCGGGGTCCATGGCCGTGAGGTTGACGATCACCGGCACGCCGTCCCGGAACAGCTCACCGATGGCCCGGGCGTCGCGGAAGCTGTCCGGCGTCACCGTGGCGATCCGGCGGTCCCGCTCCTCGGCCGCCTCGGCGGCCACCTGGACCCGGGGGTCGGTGACCCAGGCCTGGTTGCCCGTGCCCGTCTCCGTACCCTCCGTGTACTCGTCGTCGTAGTACCGCTCGTCGTTGTCCTCCACGAGGCCCAGCCAGGCACTTGCCTTGCGCACCGATCCCATGGACGCCTCCTCTCAACCGCGGTTCCTTGGTGTTCCGCATCTCTTACGTATCCCTATGGTCGTCCATGATGCGGATACCGCGCCAAGTGGATAGTCGCCGCGCAGGTGATTCGTGACGTTACTGGTGCAGAACATATGGCGGTTCGTCAGGGTTCCTCCTGGATAAAGGGGGTTCTGATGAGAAAATATGATGCGCCGGTCCGTACGGGTGACCTGGGGGACGTACGGGTGAACGGATCACTCGATACGATGCACGGCGCCCGGGTGCGCGAACGGCGCGCACCGGCTGGAACGGCTCGCGGGGGATCGTCGTGTTCGGAATCGTGAGGCCCTGTACCCACCGGCTCTCCGAAGGTCTGCGGACCGAGTGGATGGCCCATCTCTGCGGTCTCTGCCTGGCTCTGAGGGCGGATCACGGACAGTTCGCCCGGATTGTCACGAACTATGACGGTCTGATCGTCTCGGTCCTGACGGAGGCTCAGACGGGGACCACTCCGGCCGGGCGGCGCACCGCCGGGCCGTGCCCGCTGCGCGCCATGCGGACCGCTCCGGTCGCGATGGGTGAGGGGGCCAGGCTCGCCGCCGCCGTCTCGCTCGTCCTCGCCTCGGCCAAGGTGCGCGACCACGTGGCCGACCGGGACGGGCTGTTGGCCCGGCGGCCGGTCGCGGCGGCGGCCCGCCGGGTGGCGGCGGGCTGGGACCGGGCCGGTGCCCGTACGGGGGCGGCGCTCGGCTTCGACACCGCCCTCCTCGTCGACGCGGTCGACCGGCAGACCGGCATCGAGACGCTCGCCGGGCCCGGCACCCCCCTGCTGACGGTCACCGAGCCCACCGAGACGGCCACCGCGGCGGCCTTCGCCCACACCGCCGTCCTCGCCGGGAAGCCGCGGAACGCGGCCCCGCTCGCGGAGGCCGGACGCCTCTTCGGCCGGCTCGCGCATCTGCTGGACGCCGTGGAGGACCGGGAGGCCGACGCCGCGTCGGGTGCCTGGAACCCGCTCACGGCGACCGGCACCCCGACGGCCGAGGCGCGCCGGCTCTGCGACGACGCGCTGCACGGCGTACGGCTGGCGCTGCGCGAGGTGGAGTTCACGGACGGCCGCCTGGTCCACGTCCTGCTCGCCCATGAACTGCGGCGCTCGGTGGACCGGGCGTTCGGCACGTCGTCCTGCTCGCACCAGGGTCTGGACGTGTCCCAGGGGCTGGTGTCGCCCGACGGCTCCTTCGGGCCGCCGCCGGGGAATCCGTACGGCCCGCCGCCCGGCAACTCCTACGGTCCCACCCCCGGGAACCCGTACGGTCCCACCCCCGGCGGTCCCGCCGCGCCGCCCCCGCCCCGGCCGCCGCGCGACCGGCGCGGGCTGATCGCCGGTTGCCTGGTGTGGGCCGGACTCGCCTGCACCTGCCAGATGTGCTGCGGGAGCTACGAGGACCCGTGGAGCCGGGAGCGGCGGGAGGCACCCTGCCAGAGCTGCGGGGACTGCTGCGAGGCGTGCGACTGCTGCAGCCAGTGCGGTGACGGCTGCTGCTGTTGCGGCGAGTCCTGCGGCTGCGACTGCTGAGCCCGCGGGTGCCCGCCGGTGCGACTGCCGGCGGGCACCCGCGGACCCGCCGCCGGACTACTTCGGCTCGGGGCCCTTCAGCTCGGGCGGCGAGATCTGCGAGGTCTCGATCGCGGACTCGGTGGTGCCCCACTTCGTGAGGATCCGGTCGTAGGTCCCGTCCTTCTTGAGCTGGTTGACGGCCGCCTGGAAGGCCGGGGTCAGCGGACTGCCCTTCTTGAAGGCGAAGCCCACGTCGAGCCGCTTGTACTCGTTGAGGAAGCGGACCCCGTCCTGCTGGCTCACCGCGTAGCGCAGCCCGTTGATGGTGGACATGTTCACGTCGGTGCGGCCCTGCTTGAGGGAGAGCCAGACCGCCGTCGGGTCGGCGTAGGTCTTCACCTCGTAGGGCTTCTCGCCCTTCTCCGCGCACCGGGGCAGGTTCTCCTGGAGGGTCACCTCGAAGGTGGTGCCCGCTCCGGTGGCGACGTTCAGGCCGCACAGGTCGGTGAGGTCGGTGACCTGCTTCAGCTCGCTGTCGTCGCGGACGGCGAAGCCCTGGCCGTCGTTGATGTACGTCACGAAGTCGATGGTCTTGCGGCGCACGTCGGTGACGCCGAAGTTCCCGGTGCCCAGGTCGTACTTCCCGCTGCCGAGCGCCGGCAGGATCGCCTCGAAGGAGGCCACCTCGCGCTTCAGCTCGATGCCGAGCACCCTGGCGACGGCGTCAGCGAAGTCGATGTCCGCGCCGGAGAGCGTGGTGCCGTCCTTCTCGTAGAAGGCGCCGGGCGGGGAGCCGGTGGCCGCCGCGATCCGCAGGGTGCCGGCCTTCCGCACCTCCTCAGGCAGCAGCTTCGCCGCGGCCTCGTCCTTCTTCACCTGGGACACCACGTCGGTGGTGGGGGCGTCCCCCTTCCCGGCCCCGCTCTTCTCGGTGGTGCTCGCCCCGGGCTCCGCCGGGTCGGCGCAGCCGGAGAGGGTCAGCGCGGCGGCGGCGATCAGGGCGAAGAGGGCGCTCTGGCGTGGTCTGGGCATGGCTCTGTTCTTTCTCCGGGTTCGTCGAGGTACGCCGACCGGCCCCGGGCCCGGGAGGGCGCGGAGCGGCGACGGGAGGTTCAGTGGTGCGGACGCGCGGAACGGCGCGGCGGAGCGAGGGGAGGGCGACGCGGTGTGGTGGAGGTGAAGTCACGCGAGGAACAGTGCTCGAACGCCTCAGAGCGGGCGTGAGCAGGGAGAACGGAACAGCAGAGGGTCAGCTCAACAGGAAGAGGACCACACGCGACCGAAGTCGATGTGGGAGCGGGTGACCAGCCACTGCTGCGAATGCATGGGCTCAGTGGAACAGGCATCCGGGTGGACGTCAACCGACGTGAGACATACGGCTCAGAGTGTGGACAGGCTTGACAACGCGCCGTGTTCACCGTTTATCTCGGAGGCGGACCGGCGCTGAGGGGCCCGGTCCACGTGTGGTTCGTGGTGTGAAGGTACGCCCCGTGTTCGATCTCAGCATCCACGGAGCCTCCGCATGCCCCCGCAGACCGATCTGCTGCCTCCCTCCTCCTCCGCGCCACCGCCCGTGAAGAACGACGGCGACCGTGCGGTGCCCCGCATCGTCCCCGTCCGCCGAACAGGCCGCTGGGCGGCGGCAGTTGCCGTCATCATCCTGCTCGCTCTGGCGCTGGACTCGGTCATCCGCAACGAGGCCTTCCAGTGGGACGTCGTCCTCGCCTACTTCGGCACCGCGACCGTCCTGCGCGGGCTCTGGCTCACCCTGTGGCTCACCGCCGTCGTCATGGTGCTCGGCTTCGCGCTCGGGGCACTCCTCGCCGTGCTGCGACTCTCCGGCAACCCCGTTCTGCAGGCGGTGAGTTGGGGGTACGTCTGGCTCTTCCGGTCCACGCCGATCCTGGTCCAGCTGCTGTTCTGGTTCAACATCGGCGCCCTGTACCCGCAGATCCTCGGCGTCAACACCGTCACCCTCCTCGGCCCGGTCTCCATCGCCGTCATCGGGCTGACCCTGCACGAGGCCGCGTACGCCGCCGAGGTCGTCCGGGGCGGCATCCTCTCCGTCGAGCGGGGCCAGGTCGAGGCCGCCCAGTCCCTGGGGCTCGGCCCCTGGCGGCGCTTCCGGCGGATCGTGCTGCCGCAGGCCATGCGCTCCATCGTCCCGCCGGCCGGGAACATGCTGATCGGCACCCTCAAGGGCACCTCCATCGTCAGCATCATCGCCGTGCAGGACCTCCTCTACTCCGTCCAGCTCGTCTACCACCGCACCTACGAGGTCATCCCGCTGCTGCTCGTCGCCACCCTCTGGTACGCGCTCGTCACCTCGCTGCTGAGCATCGGCCAGCGCTATGTCGAGCGCTACTACGCCCGTGGCACGGCGGGTGCGCGATGAGCGCCGCACCCACCCTCGTGGTGATCGGCGGCGGCCCGCGGGGCACCGGCGTCATCGAGCGCATCGCCGCCAACGCCCTTGAGCTGTACGGGGATTCGCCTCTGGACATCCATCTCGTCGACCCCCACCCGGCGGGCGGCGGACGGATCTGGCGCCCCGACCAGTCACCGCTGCTCTGGATGAACTCCATGGCGGAGGACGTCACCATGTTCACCGACGACACGGTCCAGCTGGCCGGACCGGTCGTCGACGGACCCGCCCTGCACGCCTGGGCCGAGGACGTCCGCGCCGGGCGCGTCACCCCCGACGCCGAGCCCGCCGTCCTGGCCGAGATCCACGGCCTCACCGGCCAGACCTTCCCCAGCCGGCGGCTCCAGAGCGCCTACCTCCGCTGGACCTACCAGCGCGCCCTCGCCGCCCTGCCGCCCACCGTCACCGTCCACGAGCACCGCACCACCGCCCTCGCCGTCACCGGCCCCCGCGGCGGCCGCCAGCGCGTCCGGCTGAAGGACCGCACCGCACCCCTCCTCGCCGACCTCGTCGTCCTGACCGTCGGCCACCTGGACGCCGAACCCGACCCGGAACAGGCAGAGTTGAGCACCTTCGCGGCCCGGCACGGGCTGATCCACCTGCCGCCCGACTTCACCGCCGACACCGACCTCAGCGCCCTGCCCGCCGGGGAACCGGTCATCGTCCGGGGCTTCGGACTCGCCTTCGTCGACCTCATGGTCCTGCTCACCGAGGGACGCGGCGGCCGCCACGAGAACGGCGTCTACGTGCCCTCGGGACAGGAGCCCGTGCTGTACGTGGGGTCGCGGCGCGGGGTCCCGTACCACTCCAAGATCGGCTACACCTGGACCGGCGAACGCCCGCCGCCCCGCTACCTGACCCCGCGATGGGCCGACGGGCTGCTCGGCCGCCCCGGACCGCTCGACTTCCGGCGCGACGTGTGGCCGCTGGTCGCCAAGGAGCTGGGCCACGCCCACTACCACCGGCTCTTCACCGCGCACCCCGAGCGCACCGCCCTGGAGTTCGAGGTCTTCGAGGCGAAGTACGCCGCCGCCGACCCCGGCAGCCCCGAACTGGACGGCCTCGTCGCCGCCGCCGTACCCGACCCCGCCGACCGGCTCGACCTGGCGGCGCTCGACCGGCCGCTGGACGGGATCACGTACGAGAGCCCCGAAGCGCTCCAGGACGGGCTGCGCGCCTACATCACGGACGACCTGACCCGCCGTCACGACCCGGAGCACAGCGCGGACCTCGCGGTCTTCGTCGGGCTGCTCTCCGCCTACGCCCAGCTCGTCCGGCTCGGAGACATCGGCAGCTGGTGGCACGGTTTCTTCAGCTACCTCGCCTCCGGCCCGCCCGGCCCCCGCCTCGAACAGCTCCTCGCCCTCTCCCGGGCCGGGATCGTCCGCTTCCTCGGCGCCTCCGTCACCGTGACGGCCGACGAGGAGCGCGGCCTCTTCCGGGCGACCAGCCCCACGGTGCCCGGCGCCCGCACCGAGGCCCGCGCCCTGGTCGAGGCCCGCCTCCCGGACCCCTCGCTCCGGCACACCGCCAGCCCGCTGCTGCACACCCTGTACGAGGGCGGGGCCGCCGTCACCGACACCGGCCTGCTCGCCGTGGACCCTGCCGACAGCCGCGTCCTGGACCGCGACGGCACCCCGCACCCGCGCCGCTTCGCCCTCGGCCCGTTCACCACCGCACGCAACAGCGGGGCCTTCACCCGGCCCCGTACCGGCGGGCCCGCCTTCCGCCAGAACGACGACGCGGCCCGCGCCGCGCTCACCTTCCTGCGCGACCTCTCCTGTCGGGACCGGCTCGCCTCCTGAGCCGCCGCGCCCGCCCCCGTACCACCGCCACCACCGCTCCCAAGGACCCCGCCATGTCGCTCACCAGCGATCCGCCCATCGACCCAGCCGCCGGCACCCCCGGCGGACCCGCCGCGAAGAAGGCCGCCGGCCCCGGCACCGACTACGGGGAGCTGACCGTCGTCCCGGCCCGCCACCCCTGGCGCTGGGCCGCCATCGCCGTCACCGCGGTCCTGGTCGCCCAGTTCATCAGCGGGCTGGTCACCAACCCCGGCTGGGAGTGGGACGTCTTCGCGCAGTTCTTCGCCGCGCCGGTCATCCTCAAGGCCGTCTGGCTCACCCTCCAGCTGACCTTCTACGGCACGGCGCTCGGCTTCGCGCTCGGCATCGTGCTGGCCTTCATGCGGCTGTCGGCCAGCCCGTTCCTGCGGACCGTGGCGTACGGCTACATCTGGGCGTTCCGCTCGATCCCGCTCATCGTGCAGCTGCTGTTCTGGTTCAACCTCGCCTATCTGTACAAGGAGTTGCAGTTCGGCATCCCGTTCGGGCCGGGCTTCTTCACCTTCGACACGATGAACCTCGTCGGCGCGGTGAGCGCGGCCGTCCTCGGACTCGCGCTGCACCAGGCGGCCTACGCGGCGGAGATCGTCCGCGGTGGCGTACTCGCCGTCGGCAGCGGGCAGTTGGAGGCGGCGGCCGCCCTCGGCATCCCCAAGCTGCGCCAGCTGCGCAGGATCGTGCTGCCGCAGGCGATGCGCTCCATCCTGCCCAACGCGGCCAACGAGATCATCTCGCTCTTCAAGGGCACCTCGATCGTCTCCGTCATGGCGATCGGCGAACTCTTCTATCAGGTGCAGGTCGTCTACGGCCGCAGCGGCCGGGTCGTCCCGCTGCTGATGGTCGCCACCGCCTGGTACATCCTCCTCACCACCGCCCTCTCGGTCATCCAGTACTACGTCGAACGTCACTACGCCAAGGGGGCCGTGCGATGAGCGCACCCAGCGATGCCATGGTCGAGATCCGCGCCGTCCACAAGAGCTTCGGCTCCCTGGAGGTGCTGCGCGGCGTCGACCTCTCCGTGCGGCCCGGCGAGGTCACCGTGATCCTCGGCCCCTCCGGCTCCGGCAAGTCCACCCTGCTGCGCACCATCAACCACCTGGAGAAGGTCGACCAGGGGTGGATCAGCGTCGACGGCACCCTCGTCGGCTACCGCAGGGACGGCAACAAGCTCTACGAACTCCGCGAACGCGAAGTGCTCCGCCAGCGCACCAAGATCGGGTTCGTCTTCCAGAACTTCAACCTCTTCCCCCACCTCACCGTGGTGGAGAACATCATCGAGGCGCCCGTCTCCGCCCTGCGCCGCCCCCGCAAGGAGGCCGTCGAGGCGGCGGAGAAGCTGCTCGCCCGGGTCGGCCTCGCCGACAAGGCCTCCGCCTACCCCGGCCAGCTCTCCGGCGGCCAGCAGCAGCGCGTCGCCATCGCCCGCGCCCTCGCGCTGGAGCCCAAGCTGCTCCTCTTCGACGAGCCGACCTCCGCGCTCGACCCGGAGCTGGTCGGTGAGGTCCTCGACGTCATCAAGGACCTGGCCCACGGCGGCACCACGATGATCGTCGTCACCCATGAGATCGGCTTCGCCCGTGAGGTCGCCGACACCGTCGTCTTCATGGACGAGGGCCGGATCGTCGAGCAGGGCCCGCCCGCCGACGTCCTGGACCGTCCCGCCCGGGAACGCACCCGCGCGTTCCTCTCCAAGGTCCTCTGAACCGCCTTCGTGTCCCTTTCATCCGCATCATCCACAAGGAGTACGTACGTGTCCGTCCGCCGCAGCATCACCCTCGCCATCGCCACGCTCACCGCCACCGGACTGCTCACCGCCTGCGGCAACCCCGACGCCTCCACCGACGTGGCCGCGTCCAAGGACAAGAAGGACACCGGGATCAACACCAGCCCCGACCAGGACCGCCTCAGAGGCAAGAAGGCCGACGCCATCGCCGGCCTCGTCCCCGAGGAGATCCGCAAGCGCGGCACGCTGAAGGTCGGGGCCAGCGCGGACGCCGTGCCGCCGCTCGGCTTCTACGCCACCGACGACAAGACCCGGATCGGCTCCGAGATCGACATCGCCACCCTGGTCGCCGACACCCTCGGCCTGAAGCCGGAGTTCGAGCAGGTCTCCTGGGAGAACCTCTTCGTCGGCCTGGACAGCTCCAAGTTCGACGCGGTCCTCTCCAACGTCACCGTGACCGAGGAGCGCAAGGAGAAGTACGACTTCGCCACCTACCGGCTCGACAACATCGCCTTCGAGGCGAAGAAGGGCTCCGGCTGGAAGGTGAACGGCCCGGCCGACGTCGCCGGCAAGACGATCTCGGTCTCCTCCGGCACCAACCAGGAGAAGATCCTCGTCGAGTGGAGCGAGGAGAACGTCAGGGCCGGGCGCAAGCCCGTGGAGATCAAGTACTTCCAGAAGGAGAACGACTACTACCTGCCGCTCCAGTCGGGCCGTATCGACGCCCACCTCGGCCCGAGCCCGTCCGCCGCCTACCACGTGGCGACGGCCGGCCAGAGCGAGATCGCCGGACAGATCTCCGGGGCCGGCGGCGGCCTCCAGGGCAAGATCGCCGCCACCACCAAGAAGGACAGCGGCCTGGTCGAGGCGTACGCCGCCGCGATCGACCACATCATCGAGGACGGCTCGTACGGCAAGGTCCTGGAGCGCTGGGGCCTGACCGGCGAGGCCGTGGAGAAGTCCGAGATCAACCCGCCCGGCCTGCCCAAGACCAAGAGCTGACCCGGGGCACCCCCATCGGGGTCGCGCACCGCCGATGACCACCCGAGGGCTCCGGCCGGCCGGTCCCACTGCCACGGCCCGGCCGGCCGGACACCCCCGGAGCGAGACCCCCGCCCCACCCGTCGACCCGAGAGGTCCCGCCATGTCCGCCCGTACCTCCCTCCATCTGGCCGCCGAGATCGGCGGCCCGCCGCACTACGACGCCGGCCACTACCTCCGCCTCGCCCGGCTCGCCGAAGGCGGCGCCCTCGACTACGTCACCCTCGGCGACTCCTTCGCCCGCCCCGGGCTCGACGCGCTCGCGGTCCTCGCCCGCGTCGCGCCCGCCACCGACCGCATCGGCCTCGTCCCCACCGTCACCACCACCCACACCGAGCCCTTCCACGTCTCCTCGGCCGTCGCCTCCCTGGACTGGGTCAGCAACGGCCGGGCCGGCTGGCACGTCGAGGTCTCCACCACCGAGGCGGAGGCCCGGCTCTTCGGCCGCCGCCCCGCCGCCGCGCCAGCCGCCCTGTGGCAGGAGGCCGGCGAGGTGGCCGACGTCTCCGCGCGGCTCTGGGACAGCTGGGAGGACGACGCCGAGATCCGTGACACCGCGACCGGACGCTTCATCGACCGGGACAAGCTGCACTACGTCGACTTCACCGGCTCCACCTTCACCGTGAAGGGCCCGGCCATCGTGCCCCGGCCGCCCCAGGGCCGCCCCGTCACCGTCATCGACGCCGTCGGCGCCCCCGCCAAGGAGGCCGCCGCCCGGCACGCCGACGTCATCCACATCCGGGCCACCACCCCGGAACAGGCCGCCGCCCTCCGCCACGAACTGCGCACCAGGGCCGCCTCCCACGGGCGCGACCCCGACGCGCTGCGGGTCCTGGTCGCGCTCACCGTCGACCTCGGGGACGTCGAGAGCGCTCCCGAACCCGGACTGGAGAGCGGTCCCCGGCTCGCCGCCCGCGGCACCTACTTCCGCGGCGGACCGGTCGACCTGGCCGACCTCATCGCCCAGTGGCACCGCTCGGGCGCGGCCGACGGCTTCCACCTCACGCCCATCACCCCCGAGCGCGACCTCGAAAGGATCGTCAACGGCACCGTGGCCCTCCTCCAGCACCGCAGCCTCTTCCGCACCTTCCACCCCGGCGGAACCCTGCGCGAACACCTGGGCCTCACCCGCCCCGCCAGCCGCTACGCGCGTGCCGCGACCGCGTCGAAGGGGGCCTGACCGTGGCCCGCACCATGCATCTGGCCGCCCACTTCCCGGGCGTCAACGCCACCACCGTGTGGGCCGACCCCCGCTCCCGCAGCCAGATCGACTTCTCCTCCTTCGTCCATCTGGCCCGGACGGCGGAGCGCGGCAAGTTCGACTTCTTCTTCCTCGCCGAAGGGCTGCGGCTGCGCGAGCACAACGGGCGCATCCACGACCTCGACGTGGTCGGCCGCCCCGAGTCGCTGACCGTGCTGAGCGCGTTGGCCGCCGTCACCGAACGGCTCGGCCTCGCCGCCACCGTCAACGCCACCTTCAACGAGCCCTACGAACTGGCCCGCCGCCTCGCCACCCTCGACCACCTCAGCGAGGGGCGCGCCGCCTGGAACGTGGTGACCTCCTCCGACGCCTTCACCGGGGAGAACTTCCGCCGGGGCGGCTATCTGGACCGGGCGGAGCGCTACACCCGGGCCGCCGAGTTCGTCGCCACCGCCCGGGAGCTGTGGGACTCCTGGACCCCGGACGGCGCGTCGCGCCCCTTCGCGCACGAGGGCGGACAGTTCACGATCTCCGGCGAGTTCACCGTGCCCCGCTCCCCGCAGGGTCACCCGGTGGTCATCCAGGCCGGGGACTCCGGCGAGGGCCGGGAGTTCGCGGCCTCCGCCGCCGACATCATCTTCACCCGGCACGGCACCCTGGAGGCGGGCCGCGCCTTCTACGCCGACGTCAAGGCCCGGCTCGCCGCGTACGGGCGGGAGCCCGACGACCTCAAGATCATGCCCGGGGTCACCGTTGTGGTCGGGGACACCGACGCCGAGGCGCAGGAGCGGGCGTACGAGATCCGCCGGCAGCAGGTCTCCCCGCAGAACGCGCTCCTCGCCGCCGAACAGCTCTGGGGCCGCGACCTCTCCGCGTACGACCCCGACGGGCCGCTCCCCGAGGTCGACCCGGTCGTCGACTCGGGCCTGGTCAAGGGGCGGGTCCTGCACGGCGACCCGTTCGCGGTGGTCGCCCGGTGGCGGGCGGTCGCCGCGGCCAAGGGGCTCTCCCTGCGCCAGACGGTGATCGAGACGACCACCCGGCAGTCCTTCATCGGCTCGCCGCGGACGGTCGCGGCGGAGCTGACCGCGTTCGTCGACGAGCGGGCGGCCGACGGCTTCATCCTCGTCCCCCATCTCACCCCCGGCGGCCTGGACGACTTCGTCGACCGGGTCGTCCCGCTCCTCCAGGAGAGCGGCGCGTTCCGCTCCGAATACTCCGGCTCCACGCTGCGGTCGCACCTCGGCCTCGCGGAGCCGGTGTGGAAAGGTTGACCATATGAGCACGGACGCAGGACAGCACCAGCAGGCCGGGGGACCGGACGAGGCGGCCGAGGAGTGGCGGCGGTGGCACGAGGGGCGCGTCCTCGCGATCGCGGCCCCGTACGGCCCGCTCGCCCTGACCGGAACGCACTGGCTCTCCGACTACCCGGAAGGGCGAATTCCGGCCGTCCCGGGCCAGTGGCGCGAGGACGGTGACGCGGTGGTGCTGACCGCCACCGCCGAGGACGGCATCGTGGTCGACGGCAAGCCGCTGACCGGCGAGGTCCGGCTCGGCGCGGACAGCGGCCCCGCCGACGACGCCCGGGTGGCGCTCGGGGACCGGCGACTGGCCGTGATCCGCCGCGAAGGGCTCTGGGCGGTACGGGACTTCGACCCGGACGCACCCGCGCGGCACGCCTTCTCGACCGTCGACGCCACCCCGTACGACCCGGCCTGGGTGGTGCCGGGGACCTTCCGGCCGTACCCCGAGGAGCGGGACGTCCGGGTGGCGAACGCGGACGGGGCCGAACGGGGGCTCGGGCTCGGCGGGGAGCTGGCCTTCACGGTGGCCGGGGAGGAGCACACGCTCCAGGTCACGGTCGAGGAGGACGGTTCGCTCTGGGCCGTCTTCGCCGACGCCACCAGCGGGAACGGCAGCTACCGCTTCCGCTTCCTGCGCCCCGGGACGCCCGCCGGGGACGGCGGCCTGAGCATCGACTTCAACCGCGCGCTGCTGCCGCCGTGCGCCTTCGCGGACCACTTCCTCTGCCCCTTCCCGCCCCCGGGCAACACCCTCACCGTGCCGGTCGCGGCGGGGGAGCGGAACCGCCTGGACGCCTGACCCGCACGGGCTTCCCGGACCCGCGCGCACCCCGGCCCCCGGCGGCCCGACGGCTGCCGGGGGCCGGGGTGCGGGTGGGACCCGCGTGGCCGAAAGGCATCCTTGCGTCTGCTGTCCGGACGCCTCGATACTCCCGTCAGCGATTGTCAGGGGCATGGCGAATTCGAGATCCGGACACGCCCCCGACTGCGTCTCACGGGCCCGCCACCCCACAGGAGGGCCCCCGATTCCCCTCGGAGGAACCCGAAGTGAGGATCAAGCGCACCAACCCCCGCCGCAACCACGGGAGACGTGTCCGTACCACGGCCGTCCTCGCCGGACTCGCCGCCGTCGCGGCGTTCACCGTCCCCACCGCCAGTGCCGAACCCACCGGTACGTTCAGCGCCAACCAGCTGGCCTCCGCGAGCGACGCCGTCCTCGGTGCCGACATCGCGGGCACCGCCTGGAACATCGACCCGAAGACCAACCGCCTCCTGGTCACCGTGGACAGCACGGTCACCCAGGCGGAGATCGCGCAGATCAAGAAGGCCGCGGGGGCCAACGCCTCCGCCCTCACCATCGAGCGCACGCCCGGCACGTTCAGCAAGCTGATCTCCGGCGGCGACGCGATCTACTCCGCCACCGGACGCTGCTCGCTGGGCTTCAACGTCCGCAGCGGCTCCACCTACTACTTCCTGACCGCCGGCCACTGCACCAACGGCACGGGCACCTGGTACGCCAACTCCGCCCGCACCACCGTGCTCGGCACGACCTCCGGGTCCAGCTTCCCGAACAACGACTACGGCATCGTGCGCTACACCAACACCACGATCCCCAAGGACGGTTCGGTCGGCGGCCAGGACATCACCAGCGCCGCCAACGCCACCGTCGGGATGGCCGTCACCCGCCGCGGCTCCACCACCGGAACCCGCAGCGGCTCGGTGACCGGCCTCAACGCCACGGTCAACTACGGCGGCGGCGACGTCGTGTACGGCATGATCCGCACCAACGTCTGCGCCGAGCCCGGCGACTCCGGTGGCCCGCTGTACTCGGGCACCCGGGCGATCGGCCTCACCTCCGGCGGCAGCGGCAACTGCTCCTCCGGCGGCACGACCTTCTTCCAGCCGGTCGTGGAAGCCCTGAACGCGTACGGCGTCAGCGTGTACTGACCGGCGTACGGGGCGCACCGCGGCCCCTGACCCGGCGCACCGGGCCCGCCCCCCGACGTACCGGCCGGGCCCGGTGCGGACCGCACCCCCGAGCCCCCGTCCGGAACGCCGGACGGGGGCTCCCGCACGCCCCCGGCGCCTGAGACGATGGCGCGAGGACGGGCCGCACGGGAAGCGCCGACACCAGGGGGTCCAGCTCCGTGAATCGCATCGGGATCACCGGTCACCGCACCATCCCCGTCCGGGCCCGGAGCCATGTGCTCGCCGGACTGCGCTCGGCCCTCGCCGGGCTCGACGGCGCCACGGAGGTGCTCTCCAGCCTGGCCGTCGGCGCGGACCAGCTCTTCGCGGATCTGGCCCTCGCCCGGGGCGCCAAGCTGACGGCGGTGATCCCCAGCGGCGACTACGAGGCCTGCTTCGACACCGCCGCCGACCTCGCCCGCTACCGGCTCCTGAAGTCCCGTGCCGCCCAGGAGATCCGGCTCGACTTCCCGCACTCCACCGACGAGGCGTACTACGCGGCGGGCGCCTACATCGCCGACCACTGCGACCTGCTGCTGGCCGTCTGGGACGGCCACCCGGCCCGGGGCCTCGGCGGCACCGGGGACATCGTGGACTACGCCCGCACGTTGGGCCGCCCGGTCACCGTCATCTGGCGGGACGGCGTGGAGCGGGGCTGACCCAGAATTGATGATCCGTCATGTGCGGTGCCGGACCAGCCAGTCCGTGTGCTCGGGCGAGACGATCCGCTCGGTCTCGAAGACCGCCACCGGCCACTGCCGCTCGGTGAGCGTGGTCTCCATCGCGGCCTGCATCGACTCCAGATCGTCCTCCACCAGGGAGTGCGCGGAGACCAGCGGATGGTGGCGGCGCAGCTCGTTCCAGGCGAGACAGGCCGCGCCGGCCGCCGACAGCACCCCGGTCAGCCCGAGCGAGCGCCCCACCCCGAAGGTCTGCAGCACGCTCAGCACCAGCGCGGGCAGGGTCAGGGCGACGATCGCCCCGGACCAGACGAGCGCGCCGCGCCGGGAGGTCAGCCGCCGTCTGCGATACCACCGCCGCTGCTCGATCAGCCGGTCCCGTACGTAGGTCTCCTTGCGGACGGTGAAGGCCTTCTCCCGTAACTCCCGCATGGATTCCGTGATGACCGCGCCGTCCTTCTCCGCCATCGTCTCCCGGGGGTCCGTCCAGCCCACCTTCCGCAGTTCCTGGAGCCCCTCCTCCAGCCGGCTGGCGAAGAGCGCCTCGGGGTGCCGGGCAGAGGTGTCGAAGGGTGAACCGTGGACCGCGTACCGCCAGCAGAGGGACTTGATGAACTCCGCCGCGGAACGGTTGAGTTGCCAGTGCGACTTTGCTTTGCGGCGGGAGGCGAGATAGGTCGTGAACAGGACACCCAGATACGCCAACACCGAGGCTCCGTAGAGGAGTTGGACGGCCGGCCCGTCGTCGGCGTGCCAGGGGAGCGCCGCGGGCACCGCACCCGCCACGAGCAGCGCCAGCTGGGCCCGGGTGGTGTTCGCGGCCTCCCGCTGGCGGGAGACGGCGATGGCGTCCGTACGGTGAAAGAGGGCGGGCAGGTCGGCGTTCCTGAAGACCATGCTCTGAAGAGGTCCGGGAATCGCCGTCATGTTCACTCCCGTATCCCATGTAGTCGGGGCTCCGTTGTCGGAATGAAAGATTCCGAACCATTTGGAGCAGTCCCGTATGTCACTCGGACTACGAGGCCGCGACACGAGTTGCGCACCTTGTTCCTGAGAGTAAAGTCGTGCCGCCAGGCACTGCAATGGTGCAACTGGCGGTGGTGCCCCCCTGACCGGAACGAACCCCTCTAGGACGGCCGTGAAGACCTACGAATCATCCCCCATCTTCGCTGATGCGAAGGAGAGCCGTGTGCCGCTCGCCAAGATCGATCTCTCCGGCGGCCGGGCCGCCCGGAAGCTCGCGCGCGTGGTTCCCGCGGCCGGCGGTCGCCTTCCCCGCATTTCCACTTTCAACTCCGCTCTCTGAGACCCTCTCCGAAGGATTCGGTTCCCCTCCGAAGGCTTTCGCGCCGACGGAATTCCGGCCCGGAATGCTGGACTAGACTGGGGGAATGACAGGACCCGCGGTCCCGTTCCGCGAAATCGTTCTGAAGGTTCACAGCAGGTGCGATCTGGCCTGCGACCATTGTTATGTCTACGAACATGCTGATCAGAGCTGGCGAACCCGGCCGAAGACGATCTCTGACCAGGTTGTTTCCCGGACGGCTCGACGCCTGGCCGAACACGCCGGGACCCACGCCCTGCCCTCCGTGACAGTGATCCTGCACGGAGGGGAGCCCCTGCTCGCCGGACCGGCCCGACTGCGCCTGGTCTGCGAGGAGTTCACCTCGGCCCTGGCGGGCATCGCCGAACTGGATCTGCGGATCCACACCAACGGCCTCCAGCTCAGCCCCCGTTACCTCGACCTGTTCGACGAGTTCCACGTCAGGGTGGGCATCTCCCTCGACGGCGACCGCGCCGCCAACGACCGCCACCGCCGCTACGCCGACGGCCGCAGCAGCCACGCCCGGGTCCTCAAGGCCGTGGACCTGCTCCGCCAGGAGCGCTACCGCCACCTCGATCTCGGCCTCCTCTGCACGGTCGACCTCGCCAACGACCCGGTCGCGGTCCTCGACGCGCTCACCGAACTCCGGCCGCCCCTCATCGACTTCCTCCTGCCGCACGCCACCTGGGCCGAGCCGCCGCCGCGCCCGGACGGATCGCCCACCGCCTACGCCGCGTGGCTGCTCACCGTCTTCGACCGCTGGCAGGAACAGGGGCGGCCGATGCCGGTCCGCCTCTTCTCCTCGGTCCTCTCCACCCTCGACGGCGGCCCCAGCCTCACCGAATCCCTCGGGCTCGCCCCCACGGACCTGGTCGTCGTCGAGACCGACGGCCGGCTGGAGCAGGTCGACTCCCTCAAGAGCGCCTACGAAGGGGCCGCGGCCACCGGCTTCGACGTCTTCACCCACAGCTTCGACGAGGTCGCCGCGCACCCCGGGATCCGCGCCCGCCAGCTCGGTCTGGCCGGGGTCAGCGCGACCTGCCGCCGCTGCCCCGTCGTACGCTCGTGCGGCGGCGGGCTCTACACCCACCGCTACAGCCCGGCGGGCGGCTTCGACAACCCCTCCGTCTACTGCGCCGACCTGGCCGCGCTGATCCGGGGCATCGAGGAGCGCACGGCAGCCGCGCGCGAGTCGCCCGCCGTCCGCGATCCGGGCGAACTGCTCGCCGCCCAGCAGGATCTGACCCGCACCCTGCTCGCCCACCTCCACGACAGCCTCGACGGCGCGGGCGGGGAGACCTGGGCGCAGGCGTGGGAGCTGGCCGCCGAGGTGGAGAGTTCCCCGGCCGGCCAGGCGGGGCTGGACCTGGTCCTCGCCCACCCCTACACCCGGACCTGGCTGATCGACACCCTGGAGGCGGTGGTGGCCGGCCGGCCGGTGGACGGGCCCCCGGTGGAGCGGCTGGCCGCGTCGGTGGCCGCCGCCGCCGTGCACGCCCGTCTCGACCTGGCCGTCCCGGTGGTCCACCGCGACGGCCGCCTCTTCCTGCCGACCCTGGGGGAGGTCCGGATCGGCGGGGCCGGGGAGCCGGGGACGGCAGTGGTGCGCGCGGAGGGCGAGGGCTTCGCCGTACGCGCCGGAGCGACCGTGCTGCACATCGCACGCGGAGCCGGAGAGGGCGCGCACTGGCGGCCCGTACGCGCGCTGGGGGCGGGCGTCCGGTCCGTACGCGCCCCGGAGGCGACGGCCGACCGCCCCGGCCCCAGCACCGGACCCGGTCACGCACCGAACCCTGGACCCGGTCACGTACCGGCCCCCGAACCCGGAGACGTACGCGGCCCCGGTCCCGTACACGTACTCCTCGACGATCTCGATCCGTACCGCTCCTGCTTCGAGGCGCCCACCGCCCACCGGCTGGACGGGCCCGGCGCCGCCGCCTGGTCCGCCACGCTCGCGGAGGCCTGGGCGCTGCTGGCGGAGACCGTGCCGGACCAGGTCGCGGAGGCGGCCGCCGTCCTCACCACCCTCACCCCGCTCACCGGGGGCTCCCCGGTCCAGGCCGGGCGCCATGGGTACGGGGCGCTCGGGATCGCGGCAGGGGGCGACGCCCGCACCCTCGCGACCGCCCTGCTGCGCGGGTTCCGGCGGGCGAAGCTGCGGGCGCTGTGCCAGGTCACGGATCTGTACGCGTCGGACGGTTCCTGGGATCATCGGTTGCCCTGGCAGGAGGAGCGGGGGCGGCAGGAGGAGGCCGTTCCGTTCTCCCGGCTGCTGGCGGAGACCTATGAGCGGGCCGGGCTCGCCCTCTTCGCCCCGGAGTTCCTCGCCGGGGTTCCGCAAGCGCTCGACCTGATCGAGGAAGCGGCCGAGACGACCGTCGACGGTAAACAATTGCTCGCCGTGATGCGTAAAGAGATCAACGGAACAGACGGGACATCAGGGAAGAACGGTTGCAAGACCGGTACGGACCGGACGGCAGTGCGGTGAAGACGGACGCGGTTGACTGAAAAGTAGCGTTCAATGACCGAACGGCAGGGGGGTGGAGCGCAGTCCGCTCCGGAATGATGAATTCGCTCGCATTCCCTTCCTTCTCCCCGGATGCGAGTGCTCACACAGGACGGGGGTCGTGTGCACGCATCGACGCAGCAGCGAGCGGCGGACCATCGGCCGTACTTCTTTCTGAGCTACGCGCACACTCCGGGGGTCGCCAGCGGAACGGACCCCGATATGTGGGTCGAACGGCTTTTCCGCGACCTCTGCGGCCATGTGATGGCCATGACCGACCTTCCCGCCGGGGCCTCCGCCGGCTTCATGGACCGCGAGATACGCTCCGGCGAGGGCTGGTCGGAACGGCTCGGTGAAGTCCTCGCCACCTGCCGGGTGTTCGTGCCGCTCTTCTCCCCGCGCTACTTCGCCAGCGAGATGTGCGGCAAGGAGTGGCACGCCTTCGAGCAGCGGGCCATCCACCACCGGGCCCGCTCCAACCAGCCCGCCGAAGCGATCGTCCCGGCGCTATGGGTGCCGGTCCCGCCCAGCCAACTCCCGGGCTCAGCCGAGCGGTTACAGTTCAACCACCGCGACTTCGGGGAACGGTACGTCACCGACGGCCTCTACGGTCTGATCAAACTCAGGCTCTTCGCCCAGGAGTACGAACGGGCCGTCTACGAACTGGCCAAACGCATCGTCCGCGTCGCCGACACCGTCCGCATCGACACCGGCAGACCCGTCGACTACCGCCTCGCCCCCAGTGCCTTCGGCTCCCCGAGCAGCGGGGTCGGCGCCCCCCGCCCGATGCGGATCACCATCGCCGCCCCCACCCGCCACGACCTGCCCGACGGGCGCGACAGCCAGTATTACGGCGACCACCCGCAGGACTGGAACCCCTACCACCCGGCCGCCGCCCGCCCTCTGGCCTATGTCGCCGAGGAACTGGTCCGCTCGCTCAACTACCAGGCCCAGATCACCTCGTTCGACGAGGAGTCCGGCCGCCCCGAGGGCAAGACGCCGCCCAGCACCCCCGAGATCCTGCTCGTCGACCGCTGGGCCCTCCAGGACGAGGACCGCAGACGCCGGCTCGCCGCCTTCGACGCGGAGGACCGGCCCTGGGTGACCATGGTCGTGCCGTGGAGCCGCGAGGACCACCAGAGCCGGGCGGCGGAGGCCGAACTGACCCGGAGACTGGAAGCGACCATGCCGGCCAAGATGCGCCACGGACGGGCCTTCTGCCGGGCCGCCGCCCGGGGCGTGCCGACGATGGAGGCGTTCGGCCAGCTCCTGCCCCAGGTCGTCGAGGTCGCCGCCCAGCAGTATCTGCGGCACGCCACGGCCTACCCGCCGGGCCCCGGAGGCGGCGGCCACGGCGAACGGACCCGGCTCACCGGCCCCATGGGCCACACCAGCTTCACCCCCGACCCGCACGACCCTGCGACGGAAGCGGAGGACCTATGAGTGCCGGTCGTGACGGGCGCATCGTCACCTTCTACTCGTACAAGGGCGGCACCGGGCGCACCATGGCCCTGGCCAACACCGCCTGGATCCTCGCCGCCAACGGCAAGCGGGTGCTCGCCGTCGACTGGGACCTGGAGGCGCCCGGACTCCACCGGTTCTTCCACCCCTTCCTCGAACCCGCCACCCTCGGCGCCACCACCGGCGTGATCGACCTGATCACCGAGTACGCCTGGGCCGCGACCAGCCCCGCCCAGCGCGCCGACGACTGGCACCGCGACTACGCCCGCATCCAGCCGCACGCCGTCTCCCTCACCCCGGAGGTGCTGGGCTGGGAGTTCCCCAAGGGCGGCACGCTCGACTTCGTCTCCGCCGGACGGCAGAACCGCGAGTACTCCGCCACCGTCTCCACCTTCGACTGGGACAACTTCTACGACCGGCTCGGCGGCGGCCACTTCTTCGACGCGCTGCGCGAGGACATGAAGACCCACTACGACTACGTCCTCATCGACAGCCGGACCGGCCTCAGCGACATCGCGGACATCTGCACCGTCCACCTCCCCGACGTCCTCGTCGACTGCTTCACCCTCAGCGACCAGTCCATCGACGGCGCCGCCTCCGTCGCCCGCCAGATCTCCGAGCGCTACACCGGCCGCCCGATCCGGATCTTCCCCGTCCCGATGCGCATCGACGAGGGCGAGAAGGAGAAGGCGGACGCCGGCCGGGCGCTGGCCCGGCTCAAGTTCGACCGGCTGCCCCGCGACCTGTCCGGCGACGAACTCACCGCCTACTGGGGCGCGGTGGAGATCCCCTACCGCCCCTACTACGCCTACGAGGAGACGCTCGCCACCTTCGGGGACGAGACGGGCCTCACCAACTCCCTGCTCTCCGCCTTCGAACGGCTCACCGCCGTCATCACCGACCGCGAGATCACCTCGATGCCCCCGGTCGGCGAAGAGGTGCGGCTGCGCATCCGGGACGCCTTCACCCGCCGCCGCCCCGCCCTCCCCGCCGACCTCCTCCTCAGCTATGTGGCGGAGAACCGGATGTGGGCGGACTGGATCGAGGCGGTCCTCACCCGGGCCGGCTTCCGGGTCGTCCCGCGCGACGTCTCCGCCGAACGGCCCCCGGAGGAAGGGGCGCTCACCACCGAGACCGCCGCCCGCACCGTGGTGCTCCTCTCCGCCGCCTACCTCAAGTCACAGCGCGCGGTCGACCTGTGGCAGCGGGCCGTCGCCGAGGACCCGGGCGGCGGCCGGCGCCGGCTGCTGCCGCTGCGCGTCGGGGAGGTACGCCTGACCGCCCCGTACATCGACCGCAACCCGGTCGACCTCTTCCGCCTGGACGAGGTGCACGCCACCACGGCCCTGATGCGCGCCCTGGACCGGCCGGTCCAGCTGGTCGACGGGATGACCCCCGGACCGCGCTTCCCCGGCACCGTCCCGAGGATCTGGAACGTACCGCCCCGCAACCCCGGCTTCACCGGCCGCTCCCTCGTCCTGGAGCGGATGCGCGACCAGCTCGGCGGCGGCATGGCCGTGGTCCTGCCCCAGCCCCAGACGCTGTACGGGCTCGGCGGCGTCGGCAAGACCCAGGTCGCCCTGGAGTACGTGCACCGCTTCATGGCCGACTACGACCTCGTCTGGTGGATATCGTCCGAGCAGTCCGACGACGTCGTCGCCTCCCTCGCCGAACTCGCCGTCCGGCTCGGCGCCCAGGGCGGCGAGGACATGGCGGCCGCCTCCCAGGAGGCCGTCGACCTGCTGCGCCGCGGGGTGCCCTCCGACCGCTGGCTGCTGGTCTTCGACAACGCCGACGACCCCGAGACCCTGCGCCGCCGCTTCCCGCAGGGCGGCTCCGGCCACATCCTGGTCACCTCCCGCAACCAGAGCTGGTCCCAGCACGGGGACGCGCTGCCCGTCGACGTCTTCCTCCGCGAGGAGTCCGTCGAACACCTCCAGCGCCGCGCCCCCGGGCTGAGCGACGAGGACGCCGACCAGGTGGCCACCGCCGTCGGCGACCTGCCGCTCGCCGTCGAACAGGCGGCGGCCTGGATCGCGGAGACCGCCACCCCCATCGACACCTACCTCGAACAGCTCGCCCGCCAGGCGCCCCAGGTCCTCGCCCTCAACCAGCCCGCGGGCTACCCGGAACCGGTCGCCGCCACCTGGAACATCTCCATAGCCCGGCTCAAGGAGCGCTCACCGGCCGCGGTGCGCCTCCTCCAGCTCTGCGCCTTCTTCGCCCCCGAACCGATCTCCGCCAACCTGCTCTACAGCAAGGAGATGATCGAGGCGCTGAAGCCGTACGACTCCTCGCTCCAGGAGAAGCTGGTGCTGGGCCGGGTCATCCGGGAGATCGGCCGGTTCGCCCTCGCCAAGGTCGACCAGGTCTCCAACTCCATCCAGGTCCACCGCCTCGTCCAGGCCGTGATCAAGGCCCAGCTCAGCGAGGAGGAGCAGCGCGAGGCCCGCCATGTCGTCCACCGCATCCTGGCCGGCGCCCGGCCCGACGACGACGAGCCGATCGACAACCCGGAGACCTGGCCGCGCTTCGCCACGATCTGGCCGCACCTCGGCCCCTCCGACGCCCGCCACTGCAAGGAGCCCGAGACCCGCAGGCTCCTCATCGACCGGGTCCGCTACCTGTGGAAGCGCGGTGACGTCAGGACCGCGTGGACGCTGGGCGAGGAGCTGCGGCAGACCTGGCTGGAGATGCTGGGCGAGCGCGATCTGCAGTACCTCTACCTCTGCTTCCACCTCTCCAACATCCTGCGCACGCGCGGGCGTTACGTGGAGGCCAAGGAGCTGGACGAGTTCACCCTGCACCGGCAGCGGGAGGTGCTCGGCCCCGAGCACCCGCACACCTACATGACCACCAGCAGCCTGGCGATCGACCTGGGTCTGCTCGGGGACTACGAGCGGGCGATCGAGCTGGCCACCGAGGCCCACGAGGGCTTCGGCCAGATCTTCCACGACTCGCACCCCAGGACCCTGGCCGCCGCCAACAACCTGGCCCTGAACCTGCGGAGCATCGGCCAGTACGCGCGGGCCCGCGAGATCGACCAGGACGTCTACGACCGGCGCACCGAGGTGCTGGGCGCCAAGCACCCGTACTCCCTCTCCTCCGCCATGAATCTCGCCCGCGACCTGCGCGAGGTGGGGCGGTACGAGGACTCCGTGGGGCTGCTCAGCCGCACCTACGAGAGCTTCAAGGAGACGCTCGGCCGCACCTACCCGACGACGCTCAGCGCGGCCAAGAGCCTGGCGGTGTCGCTGCGGCGGGCCGGCCGGCTGGAGGACGCCCGCCGGCTGACGGTCGCCACCCGCGCCCGGTACAAGGCGAAGTACACCTCCGCCAACCCCGACTCGCTGGCCTGCGACCTCAACCTGGCGGCGGACCTGTTCGCCGCGGGGGAGGCGGTGGAGGCGCGGGACACCGCCCAGGAGGTGGTGGACCAGTACATGAAGGTGCCGGGGGAGAAGCACCCGTACACCCTGGCCGCCCAGAACAACCTGGGCGTCTACCTCTCGGGGACCGGGGAGGCGGAGCGGGCGGAGCAGATTCTGACGCTGGTGGTGGCCTCGATGCGGGAGCGGTTCGGCCGGGAGCACCCGAACACGCTCTTCTGCGTCATGAACCTGGCCAACGCCACGGCGGACCGGGGCGACCTCCCGCTGGTCCTGGAGACGGAACAGCGGCTGGCGGTGCAGCTGCGCCAGGCGCTGGGGGCGAACCACCCCGAGACCCTGGCGATGATCTCCAACATGGCGGCGACGCTCGACGCGCTGGGCCGCGAGCAGGAGGCCGTGCGGGTGCGGGTCGAGGTGCTGGGCGAACTCTCCCGGCAGCTCGGGGACGAACACCCGCTGACCCAGATAGCCCGCGACGAACGCCGCTTCCGGCGGGAGCTGGAACCGCTGGCGGTGTGAGGGGTCTTGGGGGTGGTGCCTCCGGTGCACCGGACCGGCCGCCGGGGCACCGGACCGGGGGCTGGGGCAGGGGGCCGGACCGGGGGCTGGGTCCGGCGGCGGGTCCGGCGGCGGGTCCGGTGGTCGGGGGTGCATAGGCCCCCTGCCCCGGTCGCTGCCCCTCCGGTCCGGTCGGCCCGGCTCCTCCCCGTCCGGTCCCTGCCCCTCCCGTCCGGTCAGCCCGGTGCCGGGGCGGGCAGTGGCCGTTCGGGCGGGTGTTCCCGCTCGTCCAGCAGCCAGTTGAGGATGCCGGGCAGGACGGAGAGCGCGTCGAAGTGCGCCGCCGCCGGTTCCAGTACGGCGGTGGCGCCCGGGATCTGCCCGGCCAGCCAGCGGGAGTGGCCGACGGGCGAGAACACGTCCTTCACCCCGTGCCAGAGCAGCACCCGGCCGGTGATCAGGGCCGGGTCGAACCCCCAGGGGCTGCAGAGCGCGATCGCGTCGTCGATCCACCCGTACGCCGAAGTCCGCAGCCCCTCGCTGTAGTTGCGCAGCAGCATGGAGCGGATGCCCGCGTCGTTGACCACCATCCGGTCGGAGTCGGTCAGCTCCCGGCGCAGATCGTCCAGGAGCCGCACCGGGTTCTGCCGGATCTGTGCCGACCGGACGATGAAGGACTCGGTGAAGGAGTCCGGGTCGCTGGCGGCCGTGGAGTACGCGCGCACGTTGGACGCGGCCATCCCGTCGAACCAGTCGAGCCCGGCCGCACCCCAGGGGGCCAGCGTCACCAGGGCGGCGGTCCGGGTCACCCGCTCGGGCAGCAGCGCCGCGCAGGCCAGCGCGTGCGGGGCCCCGCCGGACCGGCCGACCACGGCGAACCGCTCCAGCCCGAGCGAGTCCGCGATGGCCCGGACGTCCTCGACGACATCGGCGACCCGGCGGCCCGCCTGCCGGTCGCTGCCGCCGTATCCGGGCCGGTCGTAGGTGATGAGCTGGGTACGGCGCTGATAGAGGACCATGCCCCGGGGAGCGGGTCCGAGCCGGCTGCCCGGGGTCCCGTGGAGCAGGAACACCGGTCTGCCCCCGGGGTCCCCCAACCGCTCCACCATCAGATGCCGCCCGTCCGCCGCGCGCACCCGACCGCGCACCCGCGCCTCCTCAGCTCGGTCCCCCGGCGTCTGCCGCTTTTCGATGATGACCCATCAGGGCGCCCACCGGCACTCCCCGTCGGGATCTCATCACCGTCCCGTCGGGGTCCTGCCGACGGTCTGCCGGCGCCCGGTCGGCCCTCCGCAGGGGCGAATACCGGACAGGACTAGTCCTCACCCAGGGGCCGCCACCGGTTGCACCGGGTGTTCGCGAACGGAACCGACATGGCGTGACCCGAGGTAAGTGAACATGGCGCGGGCAAAGCGTCGGTGCCGTGTGCACGTCCGGAAGTCGACCTTGTGTGCTCCTGGTCCCCTCGGAATAGTGGGCGACCCATCCTCCGTGTTCGGGCACCCCACATGCTCCGTGCACGGCCCCACAGGAGGTCGAAATTGAAGCATCGACGCATATCCAGGAAGCGCACGACGGTCGCAGGGTCGGCCGTGGTGGCCCTGGTCGTAGCGGGTTTCACGTTCCAGTCTGCGAACGCCAGTGACGACGTGCCCCAGTTCACGGTCAAGACGCTCAGCGCGGACGCGGCCGGAAAGCTCGCCACCACACTCGACCGGGACCTGGGCGCGGACGCGGCCGGCTCGTACTACGACAGCGCGGCCAAGGCCCTCGTCGTGAACGTCGTCGACGAGGCCGCCGCCGAGCAGGTCCGTCAGGCGGGCGGCAAGGCCAAGGTCGTGGAGCACTCCCTCGCCGAGCTGAAGTCGGCCCGGCAGACCCTCACCGACAAGGCGACGATCCCGGGCACCTCCTGGGCCGTCGACCCGGTCAGCAACAAGGTCCTGGTCACCGCCGACCGCACGGTCGACGGCGCGGCCTGGAAGAAGCTCTCGGCCGTGGTCGAGGGGCTCGGCGGCAAGGCCGAACTGAACAAGACCGAGGGCGAGTTCAAGCCGCTCATCGCGGGTGGCGACGCGATCTACGGCTCCGGCTCCCGCTGCTCGCTCGGCTTCAACGTGGTCAAGGACGGCGAGCCGTACTTCCTCACCGCCGGCCACTGCACCGAGTCGGTCGCCAGCTGGTCCGACAGCCAGGGCGGCCAGGCGATCGGCACCACCGAGGGCTCCAGCTTCCCGGAGAACGACTACGGCCTGGTCAAGTACACCTCGGACATCGCGCACCCGAGCGAGGTCAACCTCTACGACGGCTCCACCCAGCAGATCACCGGGGCGGGGGACGCGACGGTCGGCCAGGCGGTCGTCCGCAGCGGCTCCACCACCCAGGTGCACGACGGCGAGGTCACCGCGCTGGACGCCACCGTCAACTACGGCAACGGAGACATCGTCAACGGCCTCATCCAGACGACGGTCTGCGCCGAGCCGGGCGACAGCGGCGGCGCGCTCTTCGCGGGCAGCACCGCGCTCGGTCTGACCTCGGGCGGCAGCGGCGACTGCTCCTCGGGCGGCACGACCTTCTTCCAGCCGGTTCCCGAGGCGCTCGCCGCCTACGGGGCCGAGATCGGCTGACGCAACACCGCGCTGACGCAGCACCGTACCGACGTACGGCTCCGTACCGACGTACGACCCCGTGTCGACGCGCGACCCCGTACCGACGTACGAGACCCCGTGCCGACGTGCGGAGGAGAGGCCCCCGGTCCCTGCCGGGGCCTCTCCCGTGTGTCCGTCGCGTCCGCACCGGGGCCGGGTGCGGGTCAGGCGGCCTTCGCCAGGTGGGCGGCCTCGGCGGTGGCCGGGGCGACACCGAAGGCGCGTACCGCCTGGTAGTAGGTCCAGGCCGTGCTGTTGCAGGAGGTCCGCTTGGCACCGGAGTAGGCGGCGCACACCCGCTTGAGGTCCTCGTAGAAGGCGGAGTCGAGCCGGGCCTTGTTGGCGGAGAACGTGCCTGCGGCCTTGTAGTTCCGGTAGCCGAAGTCGTGGCGGGCGCAGGAGGTCTGGAAGGGGAAGCCGAAGGGGTTGTCGGGGGAGCTGCTGCAGTAGTCGGTCGACCAGTCGAAGCCGTACGCGGACCAGGCGCCCTGATTGCTGCGGGCGGCCTTCCAGGCGTTGTGGCTGGCGGCGCTCGTCTGGGTCCAGGAGCTGAGCACCTGCGGCTTGTCGGCGGGGGCGGCCGACGCCGTGGTGGTGCTGATCAGGGTGAGCGGGAGCGACAGGGCGACCGCGGCGAGCGGGGCCATGAGACGACGACGCATGAGCGACCTCCGTGGGGGTGGAAGGAGTGGTCCCGGCCGTGCTCCTCGTCGGGTGGACGAGGCCGCTCCAGAATGTCGTCATGCACCTGTCATTCCTACCCCCTGTGTCGATCCGACCTCAAGAATTGGGCTGTACGTCACCTGGTCCGGGCCGCCCGGAAGGCGTGCGCACCGGTTATCGTACGAATGTTCGAAGCTGGTCTATGGTGGAGAGCAGGGGGTGGTGAGTGACGGAACGGTCGGAATGGTCCAGGAGGTGCGGATGTCCGGTTTCACGCACCTGCATACCGCCTCGGGATTCTCCCTGCGGTACGGGGCCTCGCACCCCGAGCGGCTCGTCGAGCGTGCCGCCGGGCAGGGGGCGGGCGCGCTCGCGCTGACCGACCGCGACACCCTCGCGGGAGCGATCCGCTTCGCCAAGGCCTGCATGGGCGCCGAGGGCGGGACCGAAGCGGGAGAAGGGGGCGGCGGGGTCCGGCCGATCTTCGGGGTGGACCTCGCGGTGGCGTCGTACGGGGAGGGGGCTCGCCGGACGGTGCGCCTGCGCACCCCTGCGCGCGGGGGTGCCTTTGTCGATGAATCCGCACCCCGGGTCACCTTCCTCGCTCGCGACGGCGCCCACGCCTGGGCCGAGCTGTGCCGACTGGTGACCTCGGCCCATGCGCGGGGCGCCCGGGGAGCGGGGAGTGCCGGGGGCGTCGGTGAGGCCGGTGGTCCGCTCGACGGATCCGGCCCCCTCTCCGTCGCCGCTCCGCCTGCCGTCGGTTCGTCTGTCGCCGGTCAGCCCGTCGCCGGTCAGCCCGTCATCGGTCCGCCCGTCGTCGGCCGGGCCGCGTTGCCCGCCGACGGGCTGATCGTGCTGCTCGGACCCGCCTCCGAGGTGGGCCGGGCGCTCGCCGCGGGCCGTCCCGACCGGGCCGCCGCGCTCCTCGCGCCCTGGCGTGAGCTGTACGGCGACGCCCTGCGCCTCGAAGCCGTCGACCACGGGCGCCCGGGCGCCGGGCCCGGGTCGCCGCGGCTGGCCGCCCGTACCCTCGGCTTCGCCGCCGAACAGGGCGTACGGGCCGTGCTGACCAACGCCGTCCGGTACGCCGACCCGGGGCAGGGTCCCATCGCGGACATCCTCGACTCCGCCCGCAGGCTCGTCCCCCTCGACCCGCGCCGCTCACCCCTGGACACCGGGGAGCGCTGGCTGAAGGGCGAGGGCGCCATGCGGGAGACCGCCGAGCGGATCGCCTCCGCCGCCGGGCTCGGCCGGGGCGCGGCGGCCCGGCTGCTGGCGGAGACCCGGGAGACCGCCGAGGCCTGCCGGGTCGACCCCGTCACCGACATCGGGCTGGACGGCATCCACTTCCCCGAGCCCCGCCTGGTCGGCGCCGACCGGCGTACCGCCCAGCGGGTGCTCACCTCCCGGGCCGCCGCCGGAATGGTGCTGCGCGGCTACGACCGCGACCGCGCGTACTGGGACCGGATGCACGAGGAGCTGGACGTCATCGCCCACCGGGGCGTTGCCTCGTACTTCCTGACGGTCGCTCAAGTCGTCGACGATGTGCGGGAGATGGGCATCCGGGTCGCCGCGCGCGGCTCGGGGGCGGGCTCCCTGGTCAACCATCTCCTCGGTATCGCCCACGCCGACCCCGTCGAGCACGGGCTGCTCATGGAGCGCTTCCTCTCCAAGCGCCGCATGGTCCTGCCCGACATCGACATCGACGTGGAGTCGGCCCGCCGGCTCGACGTCTACCGCCGGATCATCGAACGCTTCGGCCCCGAACGCGTCGCCACCGTCGCCATGCCCGAGACCTACCGGGTGCGCCACGCGATCCGCGACGTCGGGGCCGCGCTCTCCATGGACCCGGCCGAGACCGACCGGCTCGCCAAGGCGTTCCCGCACATCCGGGCCCGTGATGCGCGCGCCGCGATGGAGGAGCTGCCCGAGCTGAAGCAGGTGGCGCGGGACCAGGAGAAGTACGGGCGCCTCTGGGAGCTGGTGGAGGGGCTCGACGCGCTGCCGCGCGGGATCGCCATGCACCCGTGCGGGGTGCTGCTCTCGGACGCCGGGCTCATGGGCCGTACGCCGGTGGTGCCGACCAGCGGTGACGGCTTCCCGATGTCCCAGTTCGACAAGGAGGACGTGGAGGACCTCGGGCTGCTCAAACTCGATGTGCTGGGCGTACGGATGCAGTCCGCGATGGCGCACGCCGTCGCCGAGGTGAAACGGACCTCGGGCGCGGAGGTGGACCTGGACGCCGTACCGCAGGGCGACCCGGAGACGTACCGGCTGATCCGCTCCGCCGAGACGCTGGGCTGCTTCCAGATCGAGTCGCCCGGCCAGCGCGACCTGGTCGCCAGGCTCCAGCCCGCCACCTTCCACGACCTGGTCGTCGACATCTCGCTGTTCCGGCCGGGGCCGGTCGCCGCCGACATGGTGCGGCCGTTCATCGAGGCCCGGCACGGCCGCGCGCCGGTCCGCTACCCCCACCGTGACCTGGAGGAAGCGCTGAAAGGCACCTACGGCGTGGTCGTCTTCCACGAACAGGTCATCGAGATGATCCACATCATGACCGGCTGCGGCCGGGGCGAGGCCGACCGGGTGCGGCGCGGTCTCTCGCACCCGGAGTCGCGGGACCGGATCAGGGAGTGGTTCCCGCTGCGCGCGGCGGCCCGGGGGTACGACGCCGAGGTGATCGCCCGCACCTGGAAGATCATCGAGGCGTTCGGCAGCTACGGCTTCGCCAAGGCGCACGCCGTCGCGTTCGCCGTACCGACCTACCAGTCGGCCTGGCTCAAGGCGCACCATCCGGCCGCCTTCTACGCCGGTCTGCTCACGCACGATCCCGGGATGTACCCGAAGCGGCTGCTGCTCGCGGACGCCCGGCGGCGCGGGGTGCCGGTGCTGCCGCTGGACGTGAACCGGTCGGCGGTCGCTCATAGAATCGAACTGGTGTCTGATGATGAGGAACTGGGGCAGGCCCGGGACCGGAAGGGGGCGTGGGGACTGCGGCTCGCGCTCTCGGACGTCCACGGCATCAGCGAGGCCGAGGCGGCCCGGATCGAGGAGGGGCAGCCGTACACTTCGCTGCTCGACTTCTGGCGGCGCGCCCGGCCGGGCCGCCCGGTGGCCGAACGGCTGGCGCAGGTGGGCGCGTTGGACGCCTTCGGCGCCAACCGCCGCGATCTGCTGCTGCACCTCTCCGAACTCCACCGGGCCCACCGGGGCTCCGGTTCCGCAGCCCCCGGCGGGCAGCTCCCGCTGGACGACGGAGACCGTACGGGCTCGCTCGGACTGCCCGACCTCAACGAGGCGGAGCGGCTGAGCGCCGAACTCGGGGTGCTGAGCATGGACGTCTCGCGTCATCTGATGGGGGACCACCAGGCTTTCCTGGACGAGCTGGGAGTGGTCTCGGCCAAGCGGCTGCGCGAGGCCCGGCACGGCGAGACCGTCCTGGTCGCCGGGGCGAAGGTGGCCACCCAGACGCCCCCCATGCGCTCCGGCCGCCGGGTCGTCTTCACCACCCTGGACGACGGCTCCGGCCTGGCCGACCTGGCGTTCTTCGAGGACAGCCACGCCGCCTGCGCCCACACCGTCTTCCACTCCTGGCTGCTGCTGGTGCGCGGAGTGGTGCAGCGGCGCGGCGCGCGCAGTCTGAGCGTGGTGGGCCGGGTGGCCTGGAACCTCGCCGAACTGGCCGAACTCCGGCGCACCGGAGGGCTGGACGCGGTCGCGGCCCGACTGGCGGAGGGCGGGCCGGAGGCAGCCGCCGAGGAGGCGGAGCCCGGGACGGGGCGTCGTATACGGATGGAGACCGGTTACGAGATGAACCCCTGGGCCGACCTCCAGCCGCCCGGCGAGGGAACGCCCACCGGAAGGAAGTTGTGGCACCGGTCGCAGGGGAGCGCGGGATGACGGAGGATCCGGCGGGAGTTCTGTGCCTACGGTTCCGCAGGACCGCCGGCGGTCCTCCCGGCAGCGCCGCCTACACCGAACTGCTGTCCCTGCTGGGCGCGTTCACCCCGGTGGTGGAGGCTGCCCCGCCCGACGGGGCGCTGGCCGACGTGGGCGGCGCGCTCCGCTACTTCGGGCGGGACGTGGAGGACCTGGCCTCGCTGATCCGGGTCCGGGCGCTCGCCCTGCACGGGGTGGACTGCGCGGTCGGGGCGGGGCCCAACCCCATGGTGGCCCGCATGGCCGCCCGGCGGGCCGCGCCCGGGACCACCTTCGTGGTGGCCCGGGGCGCGGAGGCGGCGTTCCTCGCCCCGCTCCCGGCCGCCGCCCTGGACGGCGTCGGCACGTCCATGGCCCGCACTCTGTGCGGTTACGGGCTCGACTCCGTCGGCCGGATCGCCGCCGCACCCCTGGCCACGCTCCAGCGCATCACTGGCGTACGGACCGGGCGTGAGCTGTGGGAACGGGCGCGGGGCATCGACCGCACCCGGGTCGTCCCGAACGCCGCAGCCCGCTCGTTCGCCGCCGAACGCTCCTTCCCGCACGACGAGTTGGCTCCCGAGCAGCACCGCCGCGCCCTCCTCTCGCTCACCGAGGAACTGGGGGCGCGGCTGCGGGGCGAGGGGCAGGTGTGCCGGTCGCTGGCCCTCTCGGTGCGGTACGCGGACCGGACCGGCTACGCCACCCTCACCCGGAGCCGCACGCTGGGGGAGCCGACGGCGCACTCGGCCGCGCTCACGGCCCTCGCCTACCGGATCCACGAGTCCTTCGGTTTCCAGCGGGCCCGGGTGCGGGGGATCGCGCTGCGCGCGGAGGGGCTGGCCGACGCCGCCCGCGCCTCCCGTCAGCTCACCTTCGACCCGGCGGACGAGCGGTCGCACCGGATCGAGGAGGTGGCGGACCGGCTGCGGGAGAGGTTCGGCCCCGGCGCGGTGAAGCCGGCGGGACTGGCGGCCTGAACGGCGGGGTTGACGGACGGGGGGTGCTCCGGCGCCCGGCGGGGAGAGCCGAGCGCCCGCTCCTCGCCCTGCATCGAGACCGAGCCACTTTTTACCGACGCGTAACTTCCCACCGAACCTTACTCGTGCGTAATTTGGCATGAGCACATAAAGCTTGTGGTCCGGGCCACAGGGCGCACCGCCATCGCACCTCCCTTGAGCCGCAAGGAGACCACTCGATGCTGCCCTGGTTCCGTGCTGCGCGCGTCCCCCGCACGCGCAGCGTCTTCGCCGCCTTCCTCCTGGCCGTCACCCTGCTGGTCGCCCCCACGGCGACCGCGACCGCGGCGAGCCCCACCGCCGCGACGGCCACCTCACGTGGCTGGAACGACTACTCCTGCAAGCCCTCCGCCGCCCATCCCCGCCCCGTCGTCCTGGTCCACGGAACCTTCGGGAACTCGGTCGACAACTGGCTGGGTCTCGCCCCCTACCTGGTCAACCGGGGCTACTGCGTCTTCTCCCTCGACTACGGCCAGCTCCCCGGCGTGCCGTTCTTCCACGGCCTGGGACCTGTCGACAAGTCCGCCGAGCAGCTCAGCGTCTTCGTCGACAAGGTGCTGGCCGCCACCGGAGCCCCGAAGACCGACATCGTCGGCCACTCCCAGGGCGGCATGATGCCCAACTACTACCTGAAGTTCCTCGGCGGCGCGGCCAAGGTCAACGCCCTGATCGGGATCGCCCCGAGCAACCACGGCACCACGCTGCTCGGCCTCACCAACCTGTTGCCGTACTTCCCCGGCGTGGAGAAGTTCATCAACGACAAGACCCCCGCCCTCGCCGACCAGGTCGTGGGCTCGCCCTTCATCACCAAGCTCACGGCGGGCGGCGACACCGTGCCCGGCGTCCGCTACACGGTCATCGCCACCAAGTACGACCAGGTGGTGACCCCGTACCGCACGCAGTACCTGAACGGCCCCAACGTGCGCAACGTCCTGCTCCAGGACCTGTGCCCGCTGGACCTGTCCGAGCACCTGGCCATCGCCACCGTCTCCCGGATCGCCTTCCACGAGGTGAACAACGCCCTGGACCCGGCCCGCGCCACGCCGACGACCTGCGCCTCGGTGGTCGGCTGACGCACACAGGCCGAGGCCGTCGTCCGGTGGGGCGGACAACGGCCTCGGCCGGTTCATGGCCGCCTCACCCCGGACGCCCGGGGCGGCAGCGCCTCAGCGGGTCAACGGCCGTGACGGCCACCGGAGGCGGTGGCCCGGCGGCGCTGCGAGGCGAAGAGCACGCCCGCGCCGACGGCGAGCACGGCGGCCCCGCCCACCGCGAGGTAGGTGCTGCTGCTCGACCCTCCGGTCTCGGCCAGCACGTCGCCCTGCCCGACGGCGTTGGCCTGCGGCGCGTTACCTTCGGCTTCGGTCTTCTCCCCGGGGGCCGGAGCGGCGACATTGACCTTGGCGCCGGTGCCGGCGTCGTCGTCGCCGTGCCCGTTGTGCTCGACGGAGGACTTCTCGGCACCCTTGGTGATGTCGTCCTCGGAAGGCGCGGCGGGCGCGGAGGGCGCGGGCGCAGGAGCGGGAGCGCCACCGTCGGTCTTGGGCGCCTCACCCGCAGGCTTCTCCTCCGTCGGTGCCTCGCCACCACCGGCACCGCCCGACCCGCCACCGAAGACCACGTCGGAGCAGGCGTAGAAGGCCTCGGGGGAGTCGGAGCGCTGCCACACGGTGTAGATCAGCTGCCGCCCCGCCCGGTCCGGGATGTTCCCCTCGAAGACGTACGAACCGTCCACCAGCTTCGGGTCGGTGACCTCGGCGAACGGCTTCGCCTCCAGGTCCGACCAGGCCAGCGGCTTCGTCGGGTCGTACCCCGCCTTGGTCATGTACAGCTCGAAGGACCCCCTGTGCGGGGCGGTGGCCCGGAACTTGAAGGTGTGGTTGCCCGCCTTCACGGGGGAGGCCGGCCAGTCGGCGCGCGGCAGGTCGAGCCCGCGGAACTTGTCGTTGGCCGCGCTGCACAGCTTGCCGTCCGGGATCAACTCCCGGTGCTTACCGGCCGCGTTGGCGATGTTCACCCCGTTCCAGTCGTACAGCGCCTGCGTGCCCCCCGCCGCCACCGCCGCTTTGCACGCCGCCGACACCGGGCTCTCCGGCCCCTCCGCGAAGCACGCCGACACCCGGCTCACCGGGTCCGTCAGCGAACCGTGCGCGAGCGCCGGGGCAGCGGCGAGTCCGGCCAGCGCGAACGGTGCGAAACCGAGGGCGACGATCCCGGCGGCCTTGCGACGAGCGGTCATGGAGGGTTCTCCTTCACAGCGGCACAACAGTGGGGCGCCGGTCCCTGAATCCGTCCCGGCGCTCAGCAAGCTAGCCCCTCGAAACGCCGAAAACCCCTGCTGGGACGGGGTGGGGGAGATCCTTATGGTCCTATTAAGGAGGGGCTAAGAGGGCGCTGAGACGGGCCCCGCTCTACGGTGACGTGCTCCGGACGATGGGCGCCGATCAGCCGCGTATCTCCTCGGGGGCCGACGGGATCCGTCGCAGGATCCGTGCCGGGGCCGGTGCTGCCGGTGATCCGCCGGGTGGAGTCGCGTGGGGGCGCCACGCGCGCAGCGCGGGTCCCCGCCGGCATGCGGGGACCCGCGCTTCCCGTGTCGAAGGGGCCGGGGGCGGCTACGGAGTTGTGCAGCCGATCGAGCCGACCGGGAAGTTGTTGCCGGTCGATGTCGCGGTGAAGCCGAAGGTGACACTGCCGTCCGGCGCGATGGTGCGGTTGTGGGCGACGTTCCTGACCGTGAGGGTGCCGTCGGCCCCCGTGGTCAGCGCGCCGTTCCAGGTGCTGTTGACCGTGGTGCCCGGGCCGGGCTTCCACTGCACGGCCCAGCCGTCACGCGCTGTCGTGTCGTGGTTCATGACCTCGACGGAGCCCTGGAAGCCGCCGTTCCAGGAGTTGGTGACGCTGTAGACGGCCATGCACCCGGTGTGCGGGTCGGTGGGTGTGGGGCTCGGCGGGAGCGTCGGGGTGGGGGTCGGGGTGCCGTTCGAGCCCCGGATGCCGGTCACCTCGCCGTTGCCGCCGTCGAAGACGACGTCGGAGCAGGAGAAGAAGTTCTCCTGGCTGTCCGAGCGCACCCACTGGATGAACATCACCGCGTCGCCCGAACGGCCCGAGGGCAGGTCGAGGTTCCAGTAGTAGTGGCCGTCGTCCGTGCCGGGCCCGCCGGACTGCGGCGGGTCGGTGACGGTGTCGATCAGCTCCAGATCACCCCAGCCCAGGGCGGTGCTGGGAGAGTAGCCGGGCTTGGACAGGTACACCCGGAAGGAGCCCGGATGCGCCGCCCAGTTGCTGTGCTTGACCCGGATCGTGCTGCCGGACGTCAGGTGGGTCCTGGGCCAGTCGGAGCGCGGGGCGTTGTAGCCCGTGAAGTTGTACGGCGACCGGTTCCCGGCGCTGCACAGCGTCCCGTCCGGTACGTAACCCGCTCCCCGGCCACCGGCGTTGGAGTCGAGCACGGCGAACCAGTTGTACAGGGCGTTCGCCCCGCTCTCGGCGAGCGCGGCCTTGCACGCCGGGTTGGTCGGGTCCAGGGCGCCGGTGCCCGTTCTGGCGTCGAGCATGCAGAGGTAGGTGCGCGATCCCGGGGTCATCGTGGCGCCGTGGGCCTGCGCGCTGCTCTGGCCCATCAACGTCAGGCCGATGCCGCCGAGCAGTGTCGCGAGCACCGCCACCAGTGAGGTGAACAGCTTCTTGCGTCTGGCCATGAGGTCTCCTGTGCCTGTGTGGGGACAGCCTTCCGGTCGCGCTCGCATCGGAACCTCTCTGCGGAAGACAGCCGGAGGGGGAGGGACGATCGCGGAACGGGGAGCACCCGCCGCCCATGACTGGGAGCGCTCCCATCTGGAGGTACTACGGACCATAGAAGCGTGCCGTGCTCCTGACAACCCGTCGGACGGAATGCTTCGCACGGTACGGAGAGCGGGATGGAAGGGTCCCCATGGGGCGTCGAGCCGCCTTCGCCGACGGTGAATCCTGTTCAACTGCTTGACGGGTGCGTCCGGCTCACTCAGATTTGGGAGCGCTCCCATGTGTCGTGTACACCGCAGGGGGTGGTGCCGGTGCACCCGCCCCCTCCTCCCCTCACTCCCAAGGACGTCAGCGTGCCGTCACTCCCGCCCCTCCTGCCCCGTCCGTACCACCACCCGGGCCGCCCCCGACGCGTCAGTGTCTTAGCGGGCGTCACGGCGGCCGCCTGTCTGATGGCCGGCTCCCTCGTCGCGCCCGCCGACGCGGTCCAGCCTCTCGACGAGGCCCCGGAACTCATCGTCAACGGGGACTTCTCCGCCGGCACCGCCCCCTGGTGGTCGACGGCGAACAGTCCCGTCGCCGTCCTGGACGGGCGCCTGTGCGCCGACGTACCCGCGGGCACGGCCAATCCCTGGGACGCCATCATCGGCCAGAACGGCCTCTCCCTGACCGCCGGTGCGGCCTACACCCTGAGCTACACGGCGACAGCCACCGAGCCCGTCACCATCCGCACCAACGTGCAGATGGCGACCGAACCGTGGACCACGGAGCTGGCCACCGCCCGGCAGATCGGGACCACCGCCGCACAGGTCACGGAGACCTTCACGGCCGGAGCCGACCACGGCGCGGCACAACTCGTCTTCCAGGTCGGGGGCGGCGCCGAGGCCGTCACCTTCTGCGTCGACGACGTCTCGCTGCGCGGCGGGAGCGCGCCGCCGCCGTACGAACCGGACACCGGATCGCCGGTCCGGGTCAACCAGGTCGGCTACCTCACCCACGGGCCCAAGAGCGGCACCGTCGTCACCGACGCGACCGGGCCGCTGCGCTGGACCCTCGAATCGGCCGCGGGCGCCCGCGTGGCCGACGGCACCACCACCCCGGTGGGCACCGACCCCACCTCGCGGCAGAACGTCCACACCTTCGACTTCACCGCGGTGACCACCGCCGGGGAGGGGTACACCGTCACGGTCGCGGGGGACCGGAGCGAACCGTTCGCCATCGGCGACGACCTCTACGCCTCGCTGCGCACCGACGCGCTCGCGTACTTCTACCACAACCGCAGCGGTATCGAGATCGACGCGGACATCGTGGGCGAACGCTACGCGCGCCCGGCCGGACACATCGGGGTGAGCCCCAATCAGGGCGACGACGACGTGCCCTGCCAGCCGGGCGTGTGCGACTACCGGCTCGACGCGAGGGGTGGTTGGTACGACGCCGGCGACCACGGCAAATACGTGGTCAACGGCGGTATAGCGGTGGCCCAGTTGATGTCCACGTACGAACGGACCCTGTACGCGCCGACCGCCGACGCCGGGCCGCTCGGTGACGGGAGGCTCCGGCTGCCCGAGCACGGGAACGGCACGCCCGACATCCTCGACGAGGCGCGCTGGCAGCTGGAGTTCCTCATGCGGATGCAGGTCCCCGCGGGCGAGCCCCTCGCCGGCATGGCCCACCACAAGCTGCACGACAAGGAGTGGACCGGACTGCCGCTCCGGCCCGACCGCGATCCCCAGCCCCGGGAACTGCACCCGCCGACCACGGCGGCCACCCTCAACCTGGCGGCCACCGCCGCCCAGTGCGCCCGCCTCTTCCAGGTCCACGACCCGGACTTCGCCGAGCGGTGCCGGTCGGCCGCCCGGACCGCGTGGACGGCGGCCGGGAACCACCCGGACATCCTCGCCGATCCACAGGACGGCACGGGCGGTGGCGCCTACAGCGACGACGACGTGCGGGACGAGTTCTACTGGGCCGCGGCCGAACTCTTCCTCACCACCGGCGAGGACACCTACCGGACCGAGCTCCTCCGCTCCCCGCTGCACGGCGACACCGACGCGGTCTTCCCGCGCGGCGGCATGTCATGGGGTTCGGTCGCCGGTCTCGGCGCCCTGAACCTCGCGACCGTCCCGGGAGGGCTGTCGGCCGACCAGCTCGCCACGGTACGCGCCATGGTGACCGGGGCGGCCGACGGCTATGCGGCCGACGCGGCCCGGGCCGCTTACGGACTCCCGTACGCTCCCGACGGCGGGCACTACGTCTGGGGCTCGAACAGCCAGGTCGCCAACAACATGATCGTCCTGGGCTCCGCGCACGACCTGACCGGCAGGACCGTCTACCGTGACGCCGTGCTGCGCGGCCTCGACTACCTGCTGGGCCGCAACCCGCTGAACCGGTCGTACGTCACCGGGTACGGCGAGCGGGACGCGCGCAACCAGCACCACCGCTTCTGGGCCAACCAGCTCGACCCGGCCCTGCCCAACCCCGCACCGGGATCACTGGCCGGCGGCCCCAACGCGTCGATCGAGGACCCGGTCGCACAGGCCAAACTGAAGGGCTGCGCACCGGCGATGTGCTACATCGACGACATCGAGTCCTGGGCCACCAACGAGATCACCATCAACTGGAACGCCCCCCTCGCCTGGGTCGCCTCCTACGTCGACGATCTGGGCGGCGGTGAGCCCGTGCCGACGCGGTGCGAGGTGACCTACACCTCGCAGCGCTGGAGCAACGGTTTCACCACCCAGGTCGAGGTGAAGAACACCGGCGACCGTCCCCTCCCGTCCTGGCGGCTCGACTGGACCTTCGCCGACCAGCAGCGGGTGACCGACACCTGGGGCGCCGACATCCGGCAGAGCGGCCCGCGGGTCGGCGCCGAAGCCCTGGCCTGGAACGCCACGGTCGCCCCCGGGGCCACCGTACGGTTCGGATTCAACGGCCGGCCCACCGGCCTCGTTCACGACCCCCGGGTCTTCAGGCTGAACGGTGAGGCCTGCGCCACCGCAGCACCCCGGTGAGGATCGCATCACCCCGGTGAGGACGGCATCATCCCGGTGAGGACCGCATCACCCCGGTGACGGCTGACGCGCGCTCGTGCGGACGGACGGCACCGCCGGGCCCCCGCCCACCCCTTCCGGTGGGCGGGGGCCCGGCTCGCCGTCCCCGGCCCTTCCCGCCTCACCCCACCCACCGGTACCGCCGCTCCGGCCGCCCCGTGCCCCCGTACCGCAGGGTCACCTCCGCCCGGCCCGTGCCCACGAAGTGCTCCAGGTAGCGGCGGGCGCTCACGCGGGAGAGGGTGCCCGCCTCGGCGCACTCCGAGGCGGAGAGGCCCTCGGGGTGGGCGCGGAGGGTGCGTTCCACCAGGTCGGCCGTGGGGGCGGCCAGGCCCTTGGGGAGTTCCCGGGAGCCGGGTGGGCGGGGGCCGAAGATCTGGTCCACATCCTCCTGACGGGCCTCGCCCAACTCGTCCAGGCGGGTGCGGAGAGCGGCGACATGGCGCAGCTGCTCCTGGAGCGCCGACCGGTTGAACGGCTTGATGAGGTAGTGCAGAGCCCCGGCCCGCAGCGCCGCCCGGATCACTCCGGCGTCCTTGGCCGCCGTGATGAACAGGGCGTCCGTGCTGGGGCGCGAGGTGTCCCGTCCCTCCGCCGTGCGCAGGGCGCGCAGGACGTCGATCCCGTCCATGTCGGGCAGATAGATGTCCAACAGGACCAGATCGGGGCACAGCTGCTCGGCCGCCCGCAGGGCGTCGGCGCCGTTGTGTGCCACCCCGACGACCGTGAAGCCGTCCATCGCGGACACATAACGGCTGTGCAGTTTCGCGACCATGAAGTCGTCGTCCACCACCAGCACCGTCGTCACGCCGACACGCTAGGGCGCGACCGCAACGACCACAACGTCCGTTGATTCCGGAAGAGAGACATGCCCGTAACGCGGGGGCAACATGTGGGCCACTTCACAGCGAAAGGCGGAACCCGTGCGACTGCGCACTCCCCTCGCCCTGCTCGGAGCGGCCCTGTTGGTGCTTGTCGGGCCGCCCCTGCTCGCCACGGGCGACGGCTCCGACACCGGCACCCAGATCCCCGGGCTCCGCTTCATGGTCCCCAACACCCCCGGCGGCGGCTACGACATCACCGCCCGCACCATGGCCAGAAACGCCGAGGACGCCGGACTCACGCACAACATCGAGGTGTTCAACCTGCCGGGAGCCGGCGGTACGGTCGGCCTGACCCGGCTCGTCGGTGAGCACGGCAACGGCAAGCTCGCCCTCTCCATGGGCCTCGGCGTCGTCGGCGCCGTCCACACCAACAAGTCCCCGAGCACCCTCGCCGACACCACGCCCATCGCCCGGCTCACCGAGGAGCCGGACATCGTGGTCGTCGGCAAGGACTCCCCGTACCGCACCATCGGTGACCTCCTCGCGGCCTGGAAGAAGAACCCCGCCGCGGTGCCCGTCGGCGGCGGATCGTCGCCCGGCGGGCCCGACCACCTCGCCCCCATGCTCATGGCGCGGGCCGCCGGGATCGCCCCCAAGGCGGTCAACTACGTCCCCTTCGACGGCGGCGGGGAGCTGCTGGCCTCCGTCCTCGGCAACAAGGTCGGCTTCGGCGTCTCCGGCCTCGGTGAGTACCGCGACCAGATCGAGGCCGGCGAACTGCGCCTCCTCGCCGTCACCGGCCCGAAGCGGGTGCCCGGCATGGACGCGCCCACCTTGCGCGAGGCCGGACTCGACACCGAGTTCACCAACTGGCGCGGCATCGTCGCCCCGCCCGGCCTCTCCGACGCCGAACGCACCAAGCTCATCGGCCTGATCACCGAGCTGCACGCGTCGAAGCAGTGGAAGGAGTCGCTGGAGAAGAACGGCTGGGACGACGCCTTCCTCGCCGGTGAGCCCTTCGGGGACTTCCTCGACGAGCAGGACCGGCGCGTCGGCACCGTACTCAAGGAGCTGGGGCTGTGACCGCCGCATCCACCGGGCCTGACGAATCCACCGGGCCTGACGAATCCACCGGGCCTGAAGAATCTGCCGGAACCGCTGGAACCGCTGGAACCGCTGGAACCGCTGGAACCGCTGGAACCGCCGCATCCGCCGGACCCGCCGCATCCACTGGGCCCGCCGGACCCGCCGGGCCCGCCGCGCCCCAAGGGTCTGCCGGAGCCACAGGTTCCGGCAGAGGGCCCGCCCAGGACCGGAGCACTACCCCCCGCTCCTGGCTGCGCGACCACTCCGAACTCGGCGTCTGCGTCCTCCTCCTCGCCATCGGCGCCCTCGTCCTCACCGACGCCCTCACCATGAGCGTCGACATCGCCCAGCGCGGCCCCATCGGCCCCCGTACCGTCCCCTTCGTCGTCGGCTCCGCGCTCCTCCTGGTCGCGGTCCTCCTCGCCGTCGACGTCCTGCGCGGCGGGCGCGGCGAGGCCGAGGGCGGGGAGGACGTCGACCTCGACGAGCCCGCCGACTGGCGCACCGTCCTCCTGCTGAGCGGCGTCTTCCTCGCCACCGCCGTCCTGATCGGCCCCCTCGGCTTCCCCGTCGCCGGGGCCCTGCTCTTCTGGGGCTCCGCCTACGCGCTCGGCAGCCGCCACTACGACCGCGACCCGCTCATCGCCGCCGCGCTCTCCCTCGCCACCTACTTCCTCTTCGACAACCTCCTCGGTGTCCCCCTCCCGGGCGGCCCGCTGATGGGAGTGATCTGACCGATGGACTCCCTCAACTCCCTCCTCGACGGCTTCGGTACCGCGCTCACCCCGATGAACCTGCTGTGGGCCGCGATCGGCGTCCTGCTCGGCACCGCCATCGGGGTGCTGCCCGGCATCGGGCCCGCCATGGCCGTGGCGCTGCTGCTCCCGGTGACGTACGGACTCGACCCGACCGGCGCGTTCATCATGTTCGCCGGGATCTACTACGGGGCGATGTTCGGCGGCTCCACCACCTCGATCCTCCTCAACACCCCCGGCGAGAGCGCCGCCGTCGTCGCCGCGATCGAGGGCAACCCGATGGCGAAGGCCGGCCGCGGCGCCCAGGCGCTGGCCGCCGCGGCCATCGGCCACTTCGCGGGCGGGATGATCGGCACGATCCTGCTGGTCGCCCTCGCCCCGACGGTCGCCTCCCTCGCCATCGGCATCGGCGCTCCGGACTACTTCGCGATCATGGTGCTGGCCTTCATCGCCGTCACCTCCGTCCTCGGCGCCTCCCGCATCCGGGGGCTCGCCTCGCTCCTCATCGGCCTCACCGTCGGACTCGTCGGCCTCGACCAGATGACTGGCCAGCAGCGTCTGACCTTCGGCTCGCTCCAACTCGCGGACGGGGTCGACGTGGTGATCGTCGCGGTCGGCCTCTTCGCCATCGGCGAGGCCCTCTGGGTCGCCGCCCATCTGCGCCGGACCACCGGCGAGCCGATCCCCGTCGGGCGCCCCTGGCTCGGCCGCGGCGACCTCCGCCGTACCTGGAAGCCCTGGCTCCGCGGTCCGCTCATCGGCTTCCCGTTCGGCGCGATACCGGCGGGCGGCGCGGAGATCCCGACCTTCCTCAGTTACGTCACGGAGAAACGGCTCTCCAAGCACCGCGCCCAGTTCGGCAAAGGGGCCATCGAGGGCGTCGCCGGACCGGAGTCGGCGGCCTCCGCCTCCGCCGCCGGAACCCTCGTCTCGATGCTCACCCTCGGCCTGCCCACCACCGCCGTCGCCGCCGTGATGCTCGCCGCCTTCCAGCAGTACGGGATCCAGCCCGGGCCCCTGCTGTTCGAACGCGAACCCGAGCTGGTCTGGGGGCTCATCGCCTCGCTCTTCGTCGGCATGGTGCTGCTGCTCGCCCTCAACCTGCCGCTCGCCCCGGTCTGGGCCAAGCTCCTGCGCATCCCGCGCCCCTACCTCTACGCGGGCATCCTCTTCTTCGCCGCCGTCGGCGCGTACGCGGTCGGCGGGGAGTCGCTGGACCTGGTGATCCTCCTGATCATCGGTCTGATCGGGTTCGGCATGCGGCGGTACGGGCTGCCGGTGCTCCCCGCCGTCATCGGGGTCATCCTCGGACCGGCCGCCGAGCAGCAACTGCGGCGCGCGCTCCAGATCAGCGACGGCAGCGTCACCGGCCTCGTCAACACCCCGTTCTCCGTCACCGTCTACGTGATCGTGGCGCTGATCCTGGCCTGGCCGCTGGTGTACCGGCTGGCCGTCGTACGGCGGCGGGGCGACCGGCAGGAGAAAGGGAAATCCGGCGCTGTCAGTGGTGGCTGAGAGTATCGACGGCATGACGACGATCGACTGGGACGCGGCCGCCGGATCCTTCGACGAGGAGCCCGACCACGGGCTGCTCGACCCCGTCGTACGCGATGCGTGGGCCGCCCGGCTGGAGGGCTGGCTGCCCGCCACGCGCGGCGACGTGCTGGACCTCGGGTGCGGTACGGGGAGCCTCTCGCTGCTCGCCGCCGGGCAGGGGCACCGGGTCACCGCCGTGGACCGGTCGCCCCGGATGGCCGAGCTGGCCCGCGCCAAGCTCGCCGGGACCGGGGCGGAGGTCCTCGTCGGCGACGCGGCCCGGCCGCCGGTGGGGGAGCGGGCGTTCGACGTGATCGTGGCCCGGCACGTCGTCTGGCTGCTGCCCGATCCGGCGGCGGCCCTGGCCCACTGGTTCCGGCTGCTCAGGCCGGGTGGGCGGCTGGTCCTGATCGAAGGGGTGTGGGGCGGTGCCGGGCTCCCGGCGGAGCGGGTCACCGCCCTCCTCGCCGCACACACCGAGCGCGTCCACCACGAGGACCTGGCGGGTGACGCGCGGCTCTGGGGCAGGGAGGTCGACGACGAGCGGTATGCCCTGGTCGCCCGCGCCGAGCCGCCCCACCGGCACACCGAGGTCGTCGACGTCCACCTGATCCTGCGCCGGGGCCCGGACGTCCTGCTCGCCCGCCGCGCCGGTACGGGGTACGCGGACGGCCTGCTCCACCTGCCCTCCGGCCACGCGGAGGACGGCGAGGACGTCCGCGAGGCGATGCTCCGGGAGGCCGCCGAGGAGATCGGTGTCGTCCTGGACCCGGAGGAGGTGCGGGTCGCCCTCGTAATGCAGCACCGGGGGCCCGGCGGCGGGGCGCGCATGGGGTGGTTCTTCCTCGCGGAGTACGACGAGGGGCGCCCGCCGCGCAACGCGGAGCCGGAGAAGTGCTCCGAGCTGGACTGGTTCCCGCTGGACGCCCTCCCGGACGACATGGTCGCCTACTGCCGCGCGGGCCTGGACGGTTACCGGTCGGGCGAGCACTTCCTGATGCACTGGCACGAGGACGGCGACCCGGTCGCCCACCGGCCGGACGGCCCCCGCCGGGTCGTGCTCCTCCCCTCCGCCACGGAGCGGACCGGGCAGATCCACCACATCGAGCTGTGGGTGCCGGAGCTGGCGGCCGCCGAGCGGAGCTGGGGGTGGCTGCTGGAGCGGCTCGGCCATCTCCCGTACCAGCGCTGGGCGCACGGCCGCAGCTGGCGGCGCGGGGAGGGTTACGTGGTCGTCGAGCAGTCCCCGGACCTCACCGCCGGCCACCACGACCGCCGCCGCCCGGGCCTCAACCACCTGGCGTTCCACGTCGCGGACCGGGCCGCGCTGGACTCCCTGGCGGCCGAGGCGCCGTCGTACGGCTGGCGCCTGCTGTATCCCGACCGCCATCCGTACGCCGGTGGGGAGGGCCACCGCGCCGCCTATCTGGAGGACGCGGCGGGGTACGAGGTGGAGCTGGTGGTGGAGTCCATGTCCACGCCCAGCCCCTGAGCCCCCGCCGTCCCGTCCCCGGGCCCTGTCGTCCCGGCCTTGCGGCTCCGTCGTGCAGCCCCTGAGTGTCCCCGCCGTGCAGGCTCCGAGGCCGTGTCGGCGGGGCGGGGCGCGGGGCGCGGTCAGGTCAGCAGGTCCCTGAGGCCGCTCGGGCCCTGCGTCCGGGCCAGCCGTTCCAGCTCGTCCAGGGCGGCGGTCGCCGCGCCGGCCGCCCCGGGGTCGCGCCCGGCCAGCCCGCTCGCCGCGAACTCGTCCTCGTCCAGCCGCAGTACGGAGGAGCCGTCCGCCGACACCCACAGGTCCAGGTCCAGATCCTCGACCGTCAGCACCCCGTCCACCAGGACCGCGGGCCGGGTGATGTCGCAGTACCAGCCCTTCAGCCCGCCGTCCCCGGCGCGCACCTCCTTCACCGCGTACCACCGGTCCCGCCAGTAGTGCTCGGTGAGCACATCGCCCGGCTCGAACCGTACGAAGCCGAAATCCCGGGCCTCCGGAGCGGCCCAGGGCGCCCGGACGGTGATCCGGGTGCCGTCGTCGCGTACCGGCTCCGCCGGATACCTGATCTTGGTGCGGCCCGCCTTCGTCAGGACGACGGTGACGGGCCGGAGGCGGGGCGTGCCGGGTTCAGCCGAGGGTGCGGGCATGGCGGACCTCCGTGGCGCGGACCGTGTAGCCGAACCACTTGTTGATGGCGAGCATCGGGCCGTTGCCCGTGTCGTTGGAGGTGTAGGCGTCCGTGTAGCCGGCCGCCCGCGCCCGGTGCAGCGAGTCGTTCTTCGCCAGCTTGGCCAGGCCCCGCCCCCGGTAGGCCCGCAGCGTGCCGGTCATATTGCTGGTGTACGTCCGCTCCCCGTCGGTGCCCGCCGCGCTGAACGCCGCCACCCGGCCGTCCGCCAGGGCCACCGTGGTCAGCGCGGAGTCGAAGGCCGGGTGGCGCCAGACGGTCGTCAGCCAGTCCTCGTAGTCGTCCAGTTCGGTGGGGATGTCGCTCGGCTCGTCCAGCGTCACCTGGGCGTCCGCCTCGAAGAGCGGCCGGGGGTCGTCGTCGAAGTCGGACCCCGGCCTCAGCTCGACGCCCGCCGGGACCTCCTGGAGCGGGGGCAGGGTCCCGCCCGCCAGGTCCAGGTGCTGGAAGTGGGCGGAGCGGCCCGGCCGGTAGTCGCGGGCGCGCGCGAACTCCAGGTTCTCCGGTGTGTCCAGCACCCAGGCGTGCACGACCGTGGCCCCGGCCTGCGCGAGATGCTCCTCCGCCGTGCTCAGCAGCAGCGAGCCCGCCCCGTGGCCGGTGTGGCCGGGAAGCACGTGCGGGGTGCAGAAGCCCTGGCCCGGCTCCGGGCTGTCGTGGGCGATCCCGGCCTGCGCGGTGCCGACGATCTCGCCGTCCCGCTCCGCCACCAGCAGCCGGTAGCGGCGGTCCGGATGGGCGTGCGCCAGGTCGTGGACGACCTGCCGCGGGGTGGTGACCAGATACGGGACCACCGTCCGCCGGACGCGGGTCCACGCCTCGGCGTCGGACGGCCGGAAATCGCGCACAATCACTGTCATGCGGCGGAGGTTACGCGCGGCCCCGCCGCGATCGCCTCCCCTTTTTCCGGCGGTGGGGGACAATCGGCGGGTGACTGAGAAGATCGTCCTGGACCCGGACTCCGGCATCTCCCCGTACGAGCAACTGCGGCTCCAGCTCTCCGAACTGGCCCGCTCCGGCGCGCTCCCCGTCGGCCACCGGCTCCCGACCGTACGCGGCTTCGCCGAGGAGCTGGGCCTCGCCGCCAACACCGTGGCCAAGGCCTACCGCGCACTGGAGGCCGACGGCGTGATCGAGACCCGGGGGCGCAACGGGAGCTTCATCGCGGCCGCCGGGGGAGCGGCCGAGCAGAAGGCCGCGGCCGCCGCGCAGGGCTACGCGGAGGCCGCCCAGCGCCTCGGGCTCTCCCGCGAACGGGCCCTCGCGCTCGCCCAGGACGCGGTACGGGCGGCGTACGCCCGCTGAGGAGGCGGGCCCCGTCTGCCGAGGGGCTCGGGCCCGCCCCCCGGCATGAGCCCGCCGAGGAGGCGGACCCGTCGGCCGAGCGGGTCGGGCCCCTCTGCGTACGCCGGCGGGGAGGCCACCCCCGTACCCCCTCCTACAGATACAGCCCCGCATCCGCCCCCGCGTCCTGCTTCGGCACCGACGCGGGGCCCGTGCCCCGGCGCAGGGCGTACAGCTCCGCGAGCGAGCTGCCCTCGCGGCCTACGCCCTCCTCCGTGCCCAGCCAGGCCACCGACTCCCGGCGGGTCAGCGGGCCCACCTCGATCCGGGCCAGACAGCGCCCCGGGCGGACGACCGCCGGGTGCAGCCGCTCCAGGTCCTCGTTGGTGGTGACCCCCACCAGCACGTTCCGGCCCTGGCCGAGCAGGCCGTCCGTCAGGTTCAGCAGCCGGGACAGAGCCTGGCCCGCCGTGTGCCGGGCCTCGCCCCGGATCAGCTCGTCGCAGTCCTCCAGGAGCAGCAGCCGCCACCGGCCCTTCGCCGAGCCGTCGTCCTCGCCGATCGCGATGTCCATGAGATAGCCGACGTCGTTGAAGAGCCGCTCCGGGTCCAGTACGCAGTCGACCTGGCACCAGTCCCGCCAGGAGCGGGCCAGCGTGCGCAGCGCCGAGGTCTTGCCGGTGCCCGGCGGCCCGTGCAGCAGGAGCAGCCTCCCCGCGATGTCGTCCGGGGTGACCTTCATCAGCCGGTCCATGGCGTCGGCCACCGGGGCGGTGTAGTTGGGGCGGATCTCGTCCCAGCTCCCGGCGGTGATCTGCCGGGTGGTGCGGTACGGGCCGCGGCGCGGCGAGACGTACCAGAAGCCCATGGTCACGTTGTCGGGCTGCGGCTCCGGTTCGTCCTGGGCGCCGTCGGTCGCCTGGCCGAGGACCTTCGCCGCCAGTTCGGAGCTGGTCGCGGTGACCGTGACGTCCGCGCCGTGCTTCCACCGCGAGACCAGCAGGGTCCAGCCGTCGCCCTCGGCCAGCGTGGCGCTGCGGTCGTCGTCGCGTGCGGACCGCAGCACCGAGGCGTGCGGGGGCAGCAGGGTCGCCCCGGCCTTGACCCGGTCGAGGGACGAACTGTGGGAGTACGGCTGCTCGCCCGTCGCGAAGCGGCCGAGGAAGAGTGCGTCGACCACGTCGGACGGTGAATCGCTGTCGTCGACGTTGAGCTGGATCGGCAGAGCGGATTCGGGATTGGCTGGCATGGCGCCCATGATCCGGCACGGGGCCACCCCGTGCACCGGGTTTCCCCGGGTGGACGACCGCATCGGACGTGATGGACCGATACCCGGAAGAGCCGGATCCGACACCCGACGTGACGGAACGCCACCGGCGCGTCAAGGCGCGCGCGTTGAACTCCGGACGGCGGGCGGAAGCACTCGGAACTTATTTTTGGCATGAACACTTCCAGTAGGCCCGGCGCACTGCTACTACGGAGTAGCGCAGATACCCCCTGCTCACCGACTCCCCCCACCCCCAAGGAGTGCCCCCGTGAAGATGTCCAGACTTGTGGCGTTCTCGTCCTCGCTCCTGCTCGGTGCCGCCCTCGCCCTGACCGGTGCGGGGATCGCGAACGCCGACTCGTCGGCCAAGGCCGTCGACTACGTCGCCCTCGGTGACTCGTACTCCTCCGGTGTCGGCGCCGGCAGCTACGAGAGCGCCAGCGGCGACTGCAAGCGCAGCACCCGCGCCTTCCCCCGCCTCTGGGCCAACGCCAACTCCCCGTCCAGCTTCGCCTTCACCGCCTGCTCCGGTGCCCGCACCAACGACGTCACGAGCAGTCAGCTCGGGCCGCTCAACGCCTCCACCGACCTGGTCTCCATCTCCATCGGCGGCAACGACGCGGGCTTCGCGGACGTCATGACGACCTGCGTCCTCCAGTCCGAGGCCACCTGCCTCAACCGCATCGCCACCGCCCGCGCCTACGTCGACTCCACCCTGCCCGGCCGCCTCGACTCCGTGTACAACGCCATCAAGGCCAAGGCTCCCAACGCCCGGGTCGTCGTCCTCGGCTACCCCCGCTTCTACCAGCTGAGCGGCACCTGCGTGGCCGGTCTCAGCGAGCGGGAGCGCGCCGCCATCAACGGCGCCTCCGACCACCTGAACACCGCCACCGCCAAGCGCGCCGCCAACCACGGCTTCACCTTCGGTGACGTCAGGACGACCTTCACCGGTCACGAGATCTGCTCCAGCAGTTCCTGGTTGCACAGCGTGAACTGGCTCAACATCGGTGAGTCCTACCACCCCACCGCCGCCGGACAGTCGGGCGGCTATCTGCCGGTCTTCAACTCAGCTGCCTGACAAGCCGGTTGCTCCATCGGTCGGCTCTCCGTGCGGGAGGCCCCGGTCGCCGGGGTCTCCCGCACCTCCCTTCAACCCATCCGAACTGTCCGAAGTCGCCCGGGAATCAGGCGAATTCGGTAACTGGTCGTCAACCTCCGTATGTATGTGCTCGATCCTGCGGGCGGGATACCCGTGTGTCACCGTGGGGCGATAGGGTTAACCTGCCCGGACCGGGTGCCCTCGTACGGGTGGGGAGTGACATGGAACAGATAACGGTGCGGAGCAGGCCGCGAGTGCCTGCCATCACCTGCGGAAGCGGTGCGACCAGTACGCGCCTCGACCGCCATCTCGCGGTGCTCGGCGGACCTGTCGTGCCGCAGCGCGAGGCGGCGGAAGCGACGCTGCTGATGCGTGAGCTGACCTCGCGTGATGCCGCGCACACCCGCCGGAGCAGGAGCGCCCGTGTGTCGCTCTTCGCCCCGCTGCGGCGACTGCGGCGTTCGCTCTTCGGCAGCCGCCACTGACGGGTCCACCAGGGGCCGGCCCACCGCTCGGGGCGGCCCTGCGCTCGGTCCAAACCCAGCCGGCCCGGGGCCGGCCGGTGCCCGGTCCACCCCACCGTTCGGGGAGGGCCCGCGAGCCGATCCCTCCCACCACCCGGGGCGGGTCAGGCGACCACCCCGTCCCGGCGCAGCGCCGCCGTCCGCTCATCCGTCATCCCCAGCTCCCGCAGCAGCGCATCGGTGTGTTCCCCCAGCGCCGGTACGGCACCCATCCGGGGCTCCGCCCCGCCCGGCAGCGTGATCGGCGGCAGCAGCGCCCGCAACCGCCCCACCGGTGACTCCACCTCCCGCCACCGGTCCCGCGCCGCCAGCTGCGGATGCGCCGCCACATCGGCCACGGTGTTCAGCCGGGCGCACGCGATCCCCGCCGCCTCCAGCGCGTCCACCGCCTCCCGGGCCGTCAGCCTGGCCAGCGCCCGCCCCACCACCTCGTCCGTCCGCCTCCGGTTCGCGGTCCGCGCGGTGTTCGTCGCGAAGTCCGGGTCCTCCGCCAACTCCGGCTCCCCGAGCACCTGTTCGGCCAGTCGCCGCCACTCCCGGTCGTTCTGCACGGAGAGCAGCACCCGCTCGCCGTCGGCCGTGCCGTACGCGTCGTACGGGGCGATCACCGAGTGCGCCAGCCCGGTACGCGGCGGGGTCGCGGACCCGTGCATCCCCTGGTGCAGCGGGTGGCCCATCCACTCGGCCAGCGCGTCCAGCATGGAGACCCGCACCGGCCCGCCGCGCCCGGTCGTCCCACGCCGCAGCAGCGCCGCCAGCACCCCGGAGAACGCGTACATGGCCGCCGCGATGTCCGCCGCCGGAATGCCCGCCTTCACCGGCTGCCCGGCCGTCCCGGTCACCGAGACCAGCCCCGCCTCGCACTGCACCAGCATGTCGTAGGCCCGCTTGTGGGCGTACGGCCCGCCCTCCCCGTACCCGGAGATGTCCACGGCCACCAGCCGCGGGTGCGCCGCGCAGAGCGTCGTGGCGTCCAGCCCGAGCCGGGCCGCCGCGCCCTGTGCCAGATTCTGTACGAACACATCGGCCCCGGCGACGAGTTCCCGTACCACCGCCAGCCCCCGGGGGTCCTTCAGATCGACGGCCAGCGACTCCTTGCCCCGGTTGCACCAGACGAAGTGCGAGGCGAGCCCCCGGGCCGCCGTGTCGTAGCCGCGCGCGAAGTCACCGCCGTCCGGGCGCTCCACCTTGATCACCCTGGCCCCGAGATCGGCGAGCTGGCGGGTGGCGAAGGGGGCGGAGACGGCCTGTTCGACGGCCACCACGGTGATGCCGTCGAGGGGGAGGGGCGAGGTATCCATGGCCCGTGCTTACCGCGTGACCGGCGGATCTGTCATCCTTCCCGCCGTCCACGGCGCGCTCGCGCCCCTCACAGCAGCGCGAACTGCCCCTCCGGTCCCTCCTCCTGGTGGCCGAGGACCGAGGCCGGGCGCCGGGCGGAGGCGGGCACCGGCAGCACCCCGGCCGCGCGCAGCTCCTCCCGGGAGATCCGAGCCGCCCCCGCCAGCCGGGCCGCCAGCGCCTCCCGCCGGGGCCGCACCCCGTCCAGCAGAGCCAGTACGGTGATCAGCTCCAGCAGCTCCGAGGTCCACTCGGGCGTCCACCCGCGCGCCCCCACCGCGTCGAGCCCGTCCGCGTCCGCCCCCTCGGGCACCGCGCCCACCGAGGCCGCCGCCCGGCGCCCGAACCACAGCTCCAGCACCCGCACCCCGCTCACCGTGAACTCCCAGGCCTCCGCCGGGACCGGTGAGATCCGGCCCTCCCCGATGACCAGCGCCCCGGCCTCCGCGTCGTACGCGATCCCGGGCGGCCGGGCCGGGAGCGCCGCCCGGACGTAGGGCCTGCGCCCGCCCGGCAGCCGGGGCCGCTCCCCGCCCCGGGCCCCGCGCAGCTGGAGCCGTACCAGCTCCTCGCCCAGCTCCACCCCGGCCGCCCACACCTCGGGGTCGGCGGGCAGCGGGATCCGGCAGCCGGCCGGGGCGGGGACGGCGGCGGCCAGGGCCCAGGCGAGGACGGCCTCGGGTGTGGCCTCCGGGTCCAGCCGCGCCCGCACCGCGGCCAGCAGCCCCGGTGCCAGGTTGGGGTCGGTGCCACCGGGCCGCCGGTACAGCGGCCTGATCCGGCCCGGCCGCCCGGCGGGGGAGTGCCCGTCGGGAAGCAGATGGGTCACCGACAGGGCGGGGGCGGGCCCGATGCCCTGGGGCACGTAACCGTGTTCGACCGCGAAGAGCTGTCGCTCGTCGCTGACCCGCCACAGTTCGGGGCGGGCCGCGTCGATCAGCCGGTGGTCGGGGAGCAGCCACTGCTCGTCGAACGGGCCGTGCAGAATCCGTACGGGATCGGGGCAGGCGCCCGGCTCCCGCGCGAAGCGGCCGGTGCTGACGGCGGCCTCGCCGCCCGTCCCGGTGGCGGCGGCGGATCGGCCGGACCGTCCGGGCAGGGCGGCGACGGCGGTGTGCGGTGTACGGGAGCGGCTCGGGCGGAACAGCCGTTCCTGCTCGGCCCCTTCGGCGGCGGCCAGCCGCTCCCAGCGGGCCCGGAGCGCGGCGGGATCGGGGCCGGCCACCCAGGAACGGCCGGTCCTCAGGGGGCGTACCGACCACGGCATCAGCTCGTCCAGCTCCAGGGAGTCCGGACCGTCGGGGGCGTCCGTGATCGTGGCTGTGGCTGCGGTTGCCGCTGTGGCTGTAGTCGTGGCCCTGGCTCTCGCCGTGCCCGTGCCCGTGTCCGCGCCCGTGCTCATGTCCTTGTCCGAAGCCGCATCTGTAGCCTTCGCAGTCGCCGCCGCCCTGCGCGCTGCCACCGAGCCGCCCTCCCCTGTCCGCCGTAAACCGGGGCCGCCGTGACCCGTTCGCATCGTAACGGCGGGGCGGCGCGCCCGGGGGACGGGTCAGCGGGCCTCCACCGTGAGGGAGAAGGAGAACCGGTCGCCCCGGTAGCGGATCCGGGCCACGTCCACCACGCGGCCCCTCTCGTCGTACGTCACGCCCGTGTAGTGCAGGATCGGGCTGAGCAGGGGGACCTGGAGCAGGTCGGCGGTGACCGGGTCCGCGAGCCGGGCCTCGACGGTGTCGGTGATCCGGGAGATCTTGACCCCGACGATGTCGTGCAGCACCTTCGTCATCGGCCAGCGTTCGAGGTCGGCCAGGTCGATCCGGGCGGCGACCTCGGGCCGTACGGCGTTCTCCGCCCAGTTGGTCGGCTCGCCGCTCTCGCCGTCGCGGCGCAGCCGCCGGAAGCTGACCACCTCACCGCAGTCCGGGAAGAACTCGGCGAGATCGCCCGGCACCGGCACCGCCCCGTGGCCGAGCACCGTCGTCGCGTCCCCGGACTGCTGGGCGACGATCGCGTCGACCGAGCCCAGCAGCCGGACCGGGGTGGCCCGCCGGGCGCGCGGCTCGATGAACGTGCCCCGCCTCCGGTGCCTGCTGATCAGCCCCTCCGTCTCCAGCTCCTTCAGCGCCTGGCGCATCGTGAGCACGCTGACGCCGTAGTGCGTGGCGAGCTGCTCCTCGGTGGGCAGCCGGAGGGAGGCATCCTGCGGGCGGCCGAGTATGGACGCCCGCAGCGACTGGGAGACCTGGTACCAGAGCGGCAGCTTCCGGTTGAGCACGAGCGAGTCGGGGGCGAAGGAGGGTGCGGAGGAAGGGGCAGGGGAAGGCGCGGCGGAGGGCACGGAGGAAGGGGCGGTGGAGGGTGCGGAGGCCGCCCCGGAACCCTCACCGGCATCGACGTCCGCGCGCGTCGCGAACTCGCCCGTCGCCGTCTCATGGCTGTCTGTCACGTCGTCCCCGTCCCGTCCTCCGGGCCGCTCCGCCGCCCGCTCGCCCGCCCGTCGCCTGTGCCTACGGCCGGAAGTTGCGGCTCAGACCCTGCCACACGTCGTCGTAGCCGCGCTGCAGGTGGTCGGCCTCGGCCGCCTGCGGGGTGGCGATGATGGGCCACCGGGTCTCGAACATGAACGCCAGACCGTCGTCGATCTTCTGCGGCTTCAGCTCCGCCGCGCTCGCCCGGTCGAAGGTCTCCCGGTCCGGGCCGTGGGCCGACATCATGGTGTGGAGCGAGCCGCCGCCGGGGACGAAGCCGTCCGCCTTCGCGTCGTACGCGCCCTCGATCAGCCCCATGTACTCGCTCATCACGTTCCGGTGGAAGTACGGCGGCCGGAACGTGTCCTCGCCGACCAGCCAGCGCGGCGCGAAGACCACGAAGTCGACACCGGCCAGGCCCGGGGTGTCGGACGGCGAGGTCAGGACCGTGAAGATCGAGGGGTCGGGGTGGTCGTAGCTGATCGTGCCGATGACGTTGAACCGGCGCAGGTCGTAGACGTACGGAGCGTGCGTGCCGTACCAGGCGACGACGTCGAGCGGGGAGTGGTCGTACGTGGCGGTCCAGAGGTTCCCGCAGTACTTGTTGATCACCTCCACCGGCCGGTCCTCGTTCTCGTACGCGGCGACGGGGGCCAGGAAGTCCCGGGCGTGCGCCAGGCCGTTGGCGCCGATCGGCCCGAGGTCCGGGAGCGTGAACGGGCGGCCGTAGTTCTCGCAGACGTACCCGCGCGCGGTCTCGTCCAGCAGCTCCACCCGGAAACGGACCCCGCGCGGGATCAGCGCCACATGGCCCGGTTCGGCGCGCAGGAGGCCCAGTTCGGTGCGGAGCAGCAGTCCGCCGCGCTCCGGGACGATCAGCAGCTCACCGTCGGAGTCGCTGAACACCCGGTCGGTCATGGAGGTGTTGGCGTGGTAGAGGTGCACGGCCATGCCGGTGCGCTGGGTGGCGTCACCGTTGCCGCCGAGGGTCCACAGCCCGCTGACGAAGTCCGTGCCGGGGGCCGGGTCGGGGAGCGGGTTCCAGCGGAGCCGGTTGGGGTCCGGCACGGACTCGGTGAAGGGCGCCGTGCGCAGATCGCCGTTGCCGGTCCGGGTGAAGGCCGGGTGGGCGGCGGAGGGGCGGATCCGGTAGAGCCACGAGCGGCGGTTGTCCGCGCGGGGCTCGGTGAAGGCGGAGCCGCTCAGTTGCTCGGCGTAGAGGCCGAGGGGGGCGCGCTGGGGTGAGTTGCGGCCGTGCGGCAGCGCCCCGGCGATCGCCTCCGAACTGTGTTCGTTGCCGAAACCGGAGGAGTACGTCAGCGCCTCCGCCGTCTTCCTGGCCTGCTCGATCCCGCTCAACCCGCTCATCCCGCACTCCCGATGCCGATGAAGCCCGTGGATCCGCCGGACAACGAATCCTATAGGACACCGTAGGAATAGGAGGCGGGGCGCGTCAACGGCAGGGATCACGCCATTCGGGGCGTGTACGGGGGCGTATGCGGTCGAGGGGGTGCCGGGTGCGTACGTGTCGCGTCCGGTGGGCGGGGGAAGGCCCGGTCGCCCGGACGCGGAGGAACCGATGCCCGGACGCGGGAGGGGGCGATGTCCGGATGCGGGAGGGGGCGATGTCCGGGCGCGGGCGGTACGGGGAGGTCCGGCACTCCGGTTCCCGGGGCTCACGGCATCATGGGTCCGTGCACCACCCGAACCCGAACCTCCGCCGCGCCCCCGTGCAGCAGCGCAGCGCCGACCGGCTCGCCCGGATACTCGACGCCTGCGCCGGACTGCTCGACGAGACCGGCTACGAACAGCTCTCCACCCGTGACGTCGCCCTGCGCGCCGAGGTGCCCATCGGCTCCGTCTACCGCTTCTTCTCCAACAAGCGGGCCCTGGTCGAAGCCCTCGCGCTGCGGAACCTGGAGCTGTACGCCGAGCGCATCACGGCCCGGCTCGACTCCGTGCCCGCCGGGGACTGGCGTGGCGCGATCGACGCGGTGCTGGACGAGTACCTGGAGATGAAGCGGACCGTGCCGGGGTTCGCCCTGGTCGACTTCGGGCCCCCGTCGCCCGCCGAGGGCCCGGCGGACGACGCCAACCGGCGTCTGGCGGACCGCCTCGCCGAACTCCTCGCCGGGCACCTCGGCCGCGATCCCGGGCCGGAGCTGCTGCGGGCCATCCTGGTCAGCGTCGAGGCCGCCGACGCGCTGCTCCAGCTCGCCTTCCGTACGGACCCGGAGGGCGACCCGGCGATCGTGGCCGAGACCCGGACGCTGGTCCTGTCCTACCTCGCGCAGATCCTGGACTGAGGGCGCCCGGGGCGCGGAGTGGGAACCTCCGTCATCCCGGCCCGGTTCAACCCCGGCGCTCCCGTACCTCCCCGTCATGCGTACCGGTCGGTATGCTCGCCGTGCCGTTCACTGCCGTACGCGCGCCGTCGCCCGGGGAGGGCCCATGTCCCACGCATCCCGTACCGGAACCGGAACCGAGACCGGAGCCGGTACCCGCACCGCACCCCGTATCTGCCCCCTCTGCGAAGCCACCTGCGGCCTCACCCTCACCATCGAGGGGACCACCGTCACCGGAGCGCGCGGCGACCGGGACGACATCTTCAGCCGGGGTTTCATCTGCCCCAAGGGGGCGTCCTTCGGCGGACTCGACGCCGACCCCGACCGGCTGCGGGTCCCGCTGGTGCGCGGGGAGGACGGCGAGCTGCGGGAGGCGGCCTGGAGCGAGGCGTTCGACCGGGTCGCCGCCCGGATACCGGCCCTGACCGAGGCCCACGGTCCGCAGGCCGTCGGCGTGGTGCTCGGCAACCCCAACGTCCACACCATGGCGGGCGCCCTCTACCCGCCCCTGCTGCTGGCCGCCCTGCGCACCCGGAACGTCTTCACGGCCAGCACCCTGGACCAGATGCCCAAGCACGTCTCCAGCGGTCTGCTCTTCGGCGACGCGCACGCCATCCCCGTACCGGACCTCGACCGCACCGACCACCTCCTCCTGATCGGCGCCAACCCGCTGGAGTCCAACGGCAGCCTCTGCACCGCCCCCGACTTCCCGGGCCGCCTCAAGGCGCTGCGCCGGCGCGGCGGCACGCTCACGGTGATCGACCCGCGCCGCACCCGTACCGCCCGGCTCGCCGACCGGCACGTGGCGATCCGGCCGGGGGCCGACGCCCTGCTGCTCGCCGCGATGGCCCAGGTGCTCTTCGCGGAGCAGCTCGTGAAGCCCGGGGCGCTCACCGGGCAGCTGGAGGGCCTGGACGAACTCGGCACCGCCCTGGCCGACTTCACCCCGGACGCGGTCGCCGCCGCCTGCGACGTGGACGCGGCCACCATCACCGCGCTCGCCCGGGAACTGGCCGCCGCCCCCACCGCCGCCGTGTACGGGCGGATCGGCAGCTGCACCGTCGAGCACGGGACCCTCGCCAGCTGGCTGGTGGACGTCCTGAACATCCTCACCGGCAACCTCGACCGCCCCGGCGGCGCGCTGTTCCCGCTCTCCGCGACGGCCCGCGCCCCGCGCCCCGCCGCTCCCGGTCAAGGCTCCACCCCCGGCAAGGGCTTCGCCCTCGGCCGCTGGGCGAGCCGGGTCTCCGGCCATCCCGAGGCCAAGGGCGAACTCCCCGTCGCCGCCCTCGCGGAGGAGATCGAGACGCCCGGCGAGGGCCGTATCCGCGCCCTGATCGTGCTCGCTGCCAACCCCGTCCTCTCCGCCCCCGACGGCGACCGGCTCGACGCCGCCCTCGCCGGTCACCTCGACTTCATGGTCAGCGTCGACCCGTATCTCAACGAGACCTCCCGTCACGCCGATGTCGTCCTGCCCCCGCCGCCGCCCTCGCAGAGCGCCCACTTCGACTTCGCGTTCAACTCCTTCGCCGTCCACAACCAGGTCCGCTACACCCCCGCCCCCGTCCCCCTGGAGGAGGGGCGGATGGACGAGAGCGAGATCCACGCCCGGCTGGTCCTCGCGGTGAGCGGGATGCACGGAGCCCCGCCCTCCGCCGTCGACGACCTGGCCATCTCCACCACGCTCGGCAAGGCCGGCGCCCCGCCGGAGGCGGCGGCCGGACTCACCGGCGGCAGCGGCCCCGAACGCCGTCTGGACCTCATGCTGCGGCTCGGCCCGTACGGACTGACGCTGGAGGAACTCCTCGCCCATCCGCACGGCATCGACCTCGGCCCGCTGAAACCCCGTCTCCCGGAGGTCCTGCGCACCCGCTCCGGCCGGATCGAGCTGCTCCCCGCCCCGGTCGCCGCCGATCTGCCGCGCCTGCGCCGGGCGCTGGAGGGCCGGCCCGCGCCGCTCGTCCTCGTCGGCCGCCGACATCTGCGTTCCAACAACAGCTGGATGCACAACGTCGGTTCGCTCGGTGGCGGTTCCAACGTCTGCACCCTCCAGATCCACCCCGACGACGCGGCCCGGCTCGGGCTGAAGGACGGGACGACCGTACGGATCGAGTCGGCGGGCGGCGGGATCGAGGCCCCGGCCGAGATCACGGACACCGTACGGAGCGGAGTGGTGAGCCTCCCGCACGGCTGGGGCCACAGCCGTCCGGGCACCCGGATGTCCGTGGCCGCCGCCACCCCCGGGGCGAACGTGAACCAGCTGCTCGACGGCACCCTCCTGGACCCGCTCTCGGGGACGGCGGTGCTCAACGCCATCCCGGTCACCGTCACCCCATGCGGCTGACCCCGCCATCGGTTGACAGCACCGCGTTGACCTGGGGTTTTGCTCGTATTGCTCACACGTCAACGTCTTGTTAACTCTTCGGAGGCGCCCCTAACGTCGTCCGGACCGACCGCCGGGACCGGTGGAAGTTCAAGGATGAACGTTAGGTATCCCCCATGCTGACAATCCTCGGCTTCGCCATGATCGCGACCTTCCTGGTCCTGATCATGACGAAGAAGATGTCGCCGATCGCGGCGCTGGTACTGATCCCCGCACTGTTCTGTGTCGCCGTCGGGCAGGGAGCGAAGCTCGGCGACTACGTCATCGACGGCGTCGGCAACCTGGCGCCGACCGCCGCCATGCTGATGTTCGCCATCGTCTACTTCGGCGTGATGATCGACGTCGGCCTCTTCGACCCGATCGTCCGGGCCATCCTGCGCTTCTGCAAGGCCGACCCGATGCGGATCGTCGTCGGTACGGCGGTGCTCGCCGCGATCGTCTCGCTGGACGGCGACGGCTCGACCACGTTCATGATCACCGTCTCCGCGATGTACCCGCTCTACAAACGCCTCAAGATGAGCCTAGTCGTCATGACCGGGGTGGCGGCCACGGCGAACGGTGTCATGAACACCCTGCCCTGGGGCGGCCCCACCGCCCGCGCCGCCACCGCGCTCAAGCTGGACGCCTCCGAGATCTTCGTCCCCATGATCCCGGCCCTGGCCGTCGGACTGCTCGCCGTCTTCCTGCTGGCGTACGTGCTGGGCCTCCGCGAGCGCAAGCGCCTGGGTGTTCTCACGCTGGACGAGGCGCTGGTGCGGGAGCCGGAGCGGGAGACCGTCACGGTCGGCGGGAGCGGAGGCCGCAGCGGTGGCGCGGCTGCGGACGCCGGTACGCGTGGTGGCACGGGGGCCGGTACGCGTGGTGGCTCGGGTGGCGGTGCGGCGGGTGGCCGTACGGGTGGCGCCGGCACGGGCGGTGGCGTCCGGCTCCGCAAGAACCCGGCCGCCCTGTCCTCCCCGGCGGCCCCGCCCTCCCCGTCCGCCCCGGAGTTCCCGTCCTCCGGGACCACGGACGCGGACCGGACCGAAGGCGCGGGCGAGGAGGAGGAGTTCAAGGGCCTCGACCCGAACCGGCCCACCCTCCGCCCCCAGCTCTACTGGTTCAACGCCGGGCTGACCGTCGCCCTGCTGACGGCCATGATCATGGAACTGATGCCGATCCCGGTGCTGTTCCTCCTCGGTGCCGCCCTCGCCCTCACCGTCAACTTCCCCCACATGCCCGACCAGCGGGCCCGGATCGCCGCCCACGCCGACAACGTCCTCAACGTCTCCGGCATGGTCTTCGCCGCCGCCGTCTTCACCGGCGTCCTGACCGGGACCGGCATGGTCGAGCACATGGCCGACTGGGTCGTGGGCGCCGTCCCCGACGCGATGGGCCCGCACATGGCCGTCGTCACCGGTCTGCTCAGCCTGCCGCTCACCTACTTCATGTCCAACGACGGCTTCTACTTCGGCGTCGTCCCCGTCCTCGCGGAGGCCGGCGCGGCGCACGGCGTCTCCCCGCTGGAGATCGCCCGCGCCTCGCTGGCGGGCCAGGCCCTGCACATGTCCTCGCCGCTGGTCCCCGCCGTCTACGTCCTGGTCGGCATGGCCAAGGTGGAGTTCGGTGACCACACCCGGTTCACGGTGAAGTGGGCGGTGCTCACCTCGCTGGTGGTGCTCGGGGCGGGCATCCTGTTCGGCACGATCTGATGACCCCCGTACCCCTGGACACCTTCTGATGTCATCCGCACCGCGACCCGGGCCCGGCAGGGGCTGGCTGCTGCGCCTCGTCATCGCCTTCGCCTTCGCGCAGGGGGCGGTGTCGATGGCGCGGCCCGCCGTCTCCTACCGGGCTCTCGCGCTGGGCGAGTGGGGTCTCCCCTGCTCGAACGGAGTTGAGAGCTTGGGGAAGAGACGGCCGTCGGTGTCATCGCCGGGGTCTACGCCCTGCTGCCGCTGTTCGCCGCCGTCCCGCTCGGCCGCCGCACCGACCACGGCCGGTGCGCGCCCTTGCTGCCCATCGGGGTCGTGCTGATCTCCGGTGGCTGCGCGCTCAGCGGTGTCGTCTCCTCGCTCCCCGCGATGGCCGCGTGGAGCGGGGTGATGGGCCTGGGCCACCTCTGCTTCGTGATCGGCGCGCAGTCGATCGTGGCCCGGCAGTCCGCCCCGGCCGAACAGGACCGCAACTTCGGCCACTTCACCATCGGCGCCTCGCTCGGCCAGCTGGTCGGCCCGATCGCTGCGGGAGCGCTGATCTCCGGCGAGAGCGGCGCTCTGGGGCGTACGAGCGCCCTCGCGCTCCTCGTCTCGGCGGCGGTCTGCGCGGTCGCGCTCACCTCGCTCTGGCGCATCGAGCACCGGCGTACGCTCGGCGCCGCTCCTCCGGCCGGGAAGTCGAACACCAAGGCCAAGGCCAGGGTCCCGGTCACCGCCATCCTCGGCGCGCGGGGCGTCCCCGCCGGGATCTTCATCAGCATGGCGGTCCTCTCCGCCACCGATATCCTCACCGCCTATCTGCCGGTCGTCGGCGAGCACCGGGGGATCGCCCCCGCCACGGTCGGGCTGCTGCTCAGCCTGCGGGCCGCCGCCTCCATCGCCTGCCGCCTCGCGATGCCCCTGATGCTCCGGCTGCTGGGCCGGACGGCCCTCCTGGCCACGAGCTGCCTGCTGGCCGGGCTGATCTGCGCGGGGATGGTCCTCCCGGTTCCCGTACCGGCGCTCGCCGTGATGCTGGCCGCCCTCGGTTTCTGCCTCGGCGTCGGCCAGCCGCTGTCCATGACCACGGTGGTGCAGGCCGCCCCCGCCGACGCCCGGTCCACCGCCCTCGCCCTGCGGCTGACCGGCAACCGGCTGGGCCAGGCCGCCGCCCCCGCCGCCGCGGGCCTGATCGCGGGCACGGCGGGGGCGGCGGCCCCGTTCGCGCTGCTCGGCGCCCTGCTGCTGGCGGCGGCGGGCCTCGGCCTCCGGGGCGGTGGGCCGGGCCGGAGATCCGTACGACCGGAGCCCACCCCCGTACCGCCCGCGCCCGATCCCGTACGCGAGCGGGGCGCGCCCCGGGCCGACGCGCCCTGACGGCCCTGACCGCTCCGACCCGACGGAGAGCCCTGGTGGCGTGCCCCCGGGGGCGTACGCCTCCCGGCGTGACCGGCGTCTCGGGGGACTCCCTGGCGCCGGAAAACTAACGGCGCTAGTTTGGGCGGTCGGGACCGTACGCCCCAGTACATGGGCGCGTCCAGTACGTCGGCACGTCCAGTACGTCGTCAACGTCCAGTACGCCGGCGTCGGCACAGCCCGTCCAGTCCGTCCGGGAGGAAACAGCCATGAAGGCCCACGACCAGATGTACATCGGCGGCGCGTGGCGGCCCGCCCTCGGCCAGGACACGATCGCCGTCGTGAACCCGGCCGACGAGCGGCTCATCGGCCATGTCCCGGCGGGCACGGCCGAGGACGTCGACGCGGCGGTGCGGGCCGCGCGCGCCGCGTTCCCCGGCTGGGCCGCCACCCCGCCCGCCGAGCGCGCCGCCCGCCTCTCCGCGCTGAGCGACGCCCTGGCGGCCCGCAAGGACGCGCTGGCCGAGACGATCACCGCCGAGCTGGGCGCACCGCTGCCCCTCTCGCAGACGGTCCACGCGGGTCTCCCGATCCTGGTCGCCGCCTCCTACGCCGAACTGGCCGCCTCGTACGCCTTCGAGGAGAAGATCGGCACCTCCACCGTCCTGCTGGAGCCGGTCGGCGTCGTCGGTGCGATCACCCCCTGGAACTACCCGCTCCACCAGATCGTCGCCAAGGTCGCCCCCGCGCTCGCCGCGGGCTGCACGGTCGTCCTCAAGCCGGCCGAGGACACCCCGCTCACCGCCCAGCTCTTCGCGGAGGCCACCGAGGCCGCCGGGCTGCCGCCGGGGGTCTTCAACCTGGTCACCGGTCTCGGCCCGGTCGCCGGACAGGCGCTCGCCGCGCACGAGGGCGTCGACCTGGTCTCGTTCACCGGCTCGACCGCCGTCGGCAGGCAGATCGGCGCCACCGCCGGAGGGGCGGTCAAGCGCGTCGCCCTCGAACTGGGCGGCAAGTCCGCCAACGTGATCCTGCCCGGCGCCGATCTCGCCAAGGCGGTCAACGTCGGCATCGCCAACGTGATGTCCAACTCCGGCCAGACGTGCAGTGCGTGGACCCGGATGCTGGTCGACGCCGAGCGATACGAGGAGGCCGTGACGCTCGCGGCCGAGGCCGTCCTCAAGTACGTGCCCGGGGAGCGGGTCGGCCCGCTCGTCAACGCCAAGCAGCAGGCCAGGGTGCGGGGTTACATCCAGAAGGGGATGGAGGAGGGCGCCCGGCTGGTCGCGGGCGGCCCCGAAGCGCCCCTGGAGGCCGGCTACTACGTGAGCCCCACCGTCTTCGCCGACGTCACCCCGGACATGACCATCGCCCAGGAGGAGATCTTCGGCCCGGTGGTCTCGATCCTCCGGTACGAGGACGTGGACGACGCCCTCCGTATCGCCAACGGCACGGTGTACGGGCTCGCGGGAGCCGTGTGGGCGGCCGACGACGAGGAGGCGGTGGCCTTCGCCCGCCGGATGGAGACCGGGCAGGTCGACATCAACGGCGGCCGGTTCAACCCGCTGGCCCCCTTCGGCGGTTACAAGCAGTCGGGCGTGGGGCGGGAGCTGGGGGCGCACGGTCTGGCGGAGTACCTCCAGACGAAGTCGCTCCAGTTCTGACCCCCGCACCCCTTCGAGACGAGACCGAGGAGCCTGTTCGTGGTCCGCGCCGCCGTACTGCCCGCCGTCGGAGCTCCGCTGGAGATCACCGACATCGTCCTGCCGGAGCCCGGCCCCGGCCAGGTGCGCATCGCGCTCGCCGCCGCCGGGGTCTGCCACTCCGACCTGTCCCTGTCCAACGGCACCATGCGGGTCCCGGTGCCCGCCGTCCTCGGCCACGAGGGAGCGGGTACGGTCCTGGCGGTCGGTGAGGGCGTCACGCACGTCGCGCCCGGCGACGGCGTGGTCCTCAACTGGGCGCCCTCCTGCGGCGCCTGCTTCCACTGCGGGATCGGCGAGGTCTGGCTCTGCGCCGACGCCCTGAAGGGGACCGCCAACCTCCACGCCCGTACGGCCGACGGCACCGAACTCCACCCCGGCCTCAACGTGGCGGCCTTCGCGGAGGAGACCGTCGTCGCCGCGAACTGCGTCCTCCCCGCCCCCGACGGCATCCCCCTCACCGACGCCGCCCTCCTCGGCTGCGCGGTCCTCACCGGCTACGGGGCGGTCCACCACAGCGCCCGGGTCCGCGAGGGCGAGAGCGTCGTCGTGTTCGGGATCGGCGGCGTCGGCCTCGCCGTCCTCCAGGCGGCCCGGATCGCGGGCGCCTCGAAGATCATCGCGGTCGACGTCTCCCCGGCCAAGGAGGAGCTGGCCCGCCAGGCCGGGGCCACCGACTACGTCATCGCCTCCGCCACCACCCCGCGCGAGATCCGCAAGCTCACCGGCGGCCAGGGCACGGACGTGGCCGTGGAGTGCGTCGGCCGCCCCGCGACCATCCGGGCCGCCTGGGAGTCCACCCGGCGCGGCGGCCGTACGACGGTCGTCGGGATCGGCGGCAAGGACCAGGAGGTCACGTTCAACGCCCTGGAGATCTTCCACTGGGGCCGGTCCCTGACGGGCTGCGTCTACGGCAACAGCGACCCGGCCCGCGATCTGCCGGCCCTGGCGGACCACATCCGCGCGGGCCGGTTCGACCTGTCGATGATGGTCACCGAACGCATCGGACTGGACGCCATCCCGGCCGCCTTCGACAACATGGTCGCGGGCAAGGGCGGCCGGGCGCTGGTGGTGTTCTAGAGCGCTGCCAGGGCCTGTCGTCAACTGCCGCCTGCCGCCTGCCGTGCGACGACGGCAGTTGACGACAGGCCCTAGTAGTCCGTCGTCCGGGAGGTCGAGGCGACCGGCCCCAGCAGCCGGGCGTCCATCTCGCCCTCCTCGAACAGCCGGGAGGCCGGACCCACGATGAGCGGGTCCGGCACCCCGACGACCTTCGGGTCCTTCCCCGGGTAGTCGAAGCGGTCCAGCACGTGCCGCATCGCCTCCAGCCGGGCCCGCTTCTTGTCGTTGCTCTTCACCACCGTCCACGGCGCGTCGGCCGTGTCGGTGTGGAACAGCATCAGCTCCTTCGCCTCGGTGTACTCGTCCCACTTGTCCAGCGAGGCCAGGTCGACGGGGCTCAGCTTCCACCGCCGTACGGGATCGATCTGCCGGATCATGAACCGGTTGCGCTGCTCGTTGCGCGAGACGGAGAACCAGAACTTCACCAGGTGGATGCCGTCCCGGGCGAGCATCCGCTCGAACCCGGGCGCCTGGTGCATGAACTCCAGGTACTCCCGGGTCGTGCAGAACCCCATCACCCGCTCCACCCCGGCCCGGTTGTACCAGGAGCGGTCGAACAGCACGATCTCCCCGGCGCTCGGCAGATGCGCCACGTACCGCTGGAAGTACCACTGCGTGCGCTCGCGCTCGGTGGGCTTCTCCAGCGCGACTATTCGGGCACCACGGGGGTTCAGATGCTCGGTGAACCGCTTGATCGTGCCGCCCTTGCCCGCCGCGTCCCGCCCCTCGAAGAGGATCACCAGCCGCTCGTCGCGCTCCTTGACCCAGTGCTGGAGCTTCAGCAGCTCGATCTGGAGGGCGCGCTTGGCCTTCTCGTAGTCGCGGCGCCGGAGCTTGTGCTCGTACGGGTAGTCCTCCCGCCAGGCGTCCCGGGCATGGCCGTCCGGCTCCACCAGCACCGGGTCGTCGTCCCCGCTGTCGGCCACCTCGAACCCGTCGAGATACGGCCCCCCGTGCCGCGCCGCCCGCGCGGCCTCCTCGCCGTCGGCCTTCTTCCTGCCGCCGTTACGGTTGCCGTGCGCCTTGGTGCTCCGCGTCATGACGGTGTCCCTCCACCGGCCCAGCCGGATTTCCGCGTCTGGGCCCAGTCTGCTGGAGGACGCAGGCCCGCACCATCCCAGCCCGTCCGGCCGCCACCCAGCCCGTCCGGCGTTTGAGGCCCGTCCGGCGTTTGAGGATGGAACCCCGCCGGTGGACCGGGGCGCCCCTCCGTGGCAGGGAAGCACGGATGCCGCCGCCCCCACGCACCGGTTCCGTCCTCAAACGCCGGACGGGCCGGAAGGTGCGGCCCCGCCGTCAGCCGCACCGTACTCCTCGTACTGGAGCGCGAGCCCGTCCAGCAGCGCCCGCAGTCCCACCTCGAACGCCCCCTCGTCCACCTCCCGCCGCCGCTCGGCCAGCAGGTGCGCCTGGCCGAGGTGCGGGTAGTCGGCGGGGTCGTACGCGCTCTCGTCGTCGACGAAGCCGCCGGCGAAGGAGCCCAGCGCCGAGCCGGTGATGAAGTACCGCATCAGCGCCCCGATCCGGGTCGCCCGGGCCGGTGGCCATCCCGCCCCGACCATCGCCCCGAACACCGCGTCCGCGACCCGCAGTCCGGCCGGCCGGCGGCCGGGGCCGCGGGCGAGGACCGGGACGATGTGGGGGTGTGCGGCGAGGGCGGCCCGGTAGGAGAGGGCCCAGTCGTGCAGGGCCTCCCGCCAGTCGCGCGGGTCCGACTCGTCGAACATCGACAGGTCGACCTGTACGGAGACGGCGTCGGCGACCGCGTCGAGGATCTCGTCCTTGTTGCGGAAGTGGTTGTAGAGCGAGGGCCCGCTGACCCCCAGCTCCGCCGCCAGCCGGCGGGTCGAGACGGCGTCCAGTCCTTCGGCGTCCACGAGCGCGCTCGCCGCCTCGACGATGCGGTCTCTGCTCAGGAGGGGCTTGCGCGGTCGGGCCATGCGGCTCATAGTAGGCGCTGCGAACCAGAAACTAGCAGTGCTAATTAAAGGGCCGCTCGAGCGGTCCACGAAAGGCGGGGCGGCGCGCCATGAACCTGGAGCTCAGCGAGGAGCAGGAGGCCGTCCGTCGGCTGGCCGAGGAGTTCGTGGCCCGGGAGGTCACCCCGCACGTCGTCGCGTGGGACCGGGCCGAGAACGTCGACAGGGCGATCGTGAAGAAGCTCGGCGCGCTCGGCTTCCTCGGCCTCACCGTCCCCGAGGAGTACGGCGGCTCCGGCGGCGACCACCTCGCGTACTGCCTGGTCACCGAGGAGCTGGGCCGCGGGGACTCCTCGGTCCGGGGGATCGTCTCGGTCTCGCTCGGCCTGGTGGCCAAGACCGTCGCCACCTGGGGGAGCGAGGACCAGAAGCGGCAGTGGCTGCCCCGGCTCACCTCCGGCGAGGCGATCGGCTGCTTCGGCCTCACCGAACCCGGCACCGGCTCGGACGCCGGGAACCTCGCCACCCGCGCCGTGCGCGACGGAGGGGGCACCTCCCGTTCGAGCGGAGCCGAGAGCGGGGGAGACTACGTCATCAACGGCACCAAGACGTTCATCACCAACGGCACCTGGGCCGATGTCGTCCTGCTCTTCGCGCGGACGAACGACAGCCCCGGCCACCGCGGCGTCTCCGCCTTCCTGGTCCCCACCGACACCCCCGGCCTCACCCGCCGCACCATCCACGGCAAGCTCGGCCTGCGCGGCCAGGCCACCGCCGAACTGGTCCTGGAGGACGTCCGGGTCCCCGCCGCCGCCCTCCTCGGCCCCGAGGGCAAGGGGTTCACCGTCGCCATGTCGGCCCTCGCCAAGGGGCGGATGTCGGTCGCGGCGGGCTGTGTCGGCATCGCCCAGGCCGCCCTGGACGCCGCCGTACGGTACGCGGGGGAGCGCGAGCAGTTCGGCAAGGGCATCGCGGGCCACCAGCTCGTGCAGGAGCTGCTCAGCGACATCTCCGTGGACGTCGAGGCGGCCCGGCTGCTCACCTGGCGGGTCGCCGACCTGATCGACCGGGGGCGGGAGTTCGCCACCGCCGCCTCCCAGGCCAAGCTGTACGCCTCCGAGGCCGCCGTCCGCTGCGCCAACAACGCCCTCCAGGTCTTCGGCGGCTACGGCTACATCGACGAGTACCCGGTCGGCAAGCTCCTCCGCGACGCCCGCGTGATGACGCTCTACGAGGGCACCAGCCAGATCCAGAAGCTGATCATCGGCCGCGCGCTGACGGGCGTCTCGGCGTTCTGAACCCGTCCGCACCGGCCGCCGCGGCTCGCACGCCCGTCTGAGTACCCGCCTGAGTACGGGCACGGATGTGGCGTGCGCCACGTCGGCGGATGCTGTGCCCATGAGTGACACGACATCGGTCAAGCAGCAGAGCACCGCCGCCTTCTACGGCCAGGCCGTCGCCTCCTTCCTCGTGGCGATGGGCGCGGTGGCCCTCGGTATCTTCTTCCTCGACGCCGACGCCTGGGTGCGCGGCTTCCTCGCCATCGGCGTGCTCTACCTCGTCACGTCCTGCTTCACCCTCGCCAAGGTGATCCGGGACCGGCAGGAGGCCGGGCAGATCGTCAGCCGGGTCGACCAGGCCCGGCTGGAGAAGATCCTCGCCGAGCACGACCCCTTCCAGAAGCTCTGAATCCCGTACCGGCCCCCGAGACGCCCCTAAGCGCTTGCTCAGGTTCGGGGTATGGTGTTCGTCCTGTTGACGGAGAGGGGCACCGGGCGATGAGTACGCCGGAGGAGACGAGCGCCGAGGACGCCGCCTGGGGCGAGGTCACGCCCGAGGCGGCCAGGCGGCTCCTCGTCGCCGCGGTCGACGCCTTCGCCGAGCGCGGGTACCACGCGACCACCACCCGTGACATCGCCGGCCGGGCCGGGATGAGCCCGGCCGCGCTCTACATCCACTACAAGACGAAGGAAGAGCTGCTCCACCGGATCAGCAAGATCGGCCACGACCGGGCGCTGTACCTCCTGGAGGCCGAGGCGGACCGGGACGGCACCGCCGCCGAGCGGCTCGCCGGGGCCGTGCGGTCCTTCGTCCGCTGGCACGCGGAGCGCCACACCACCGCCCGTGTCGTCCAGTACGAGCTGGACGCCCTCGGCCCCGAGCACCGCACCGAGATCGTCGAACTGCGCCGCCGGAGCGACGCCGTGGTGCGCCGGATCATCAGCGAGGGTGTGCGGGCGGGCGAGTTCGACGTCCCCGACGTCCCCGGCACCACCCTCGCCGTGCTCTCTCTCTGCATCGACGTGGCCCGCTGGTTCAACGCCCAGGGCAGCCGCACGCCCGACGAGGTAGGCGCGCTCTACGCCGACCTCGTCCTGCGCATGGTCGGGGCCCCGCGGCGGCTCCAGGATCCCGGCACCGCTCAGCAGTAGGTCAGAAGTAGTAGCGCGACACCGACTCGGCCACGCACGCCGGCTTCTCGCCGCCCTCGCGCTCGACCGTGACCAGGGCCGTGACCTGCACCCCGCCCCCCGCCTCCTCGACGTTCGTCAGCACCGCCGTGGCCCGCAGCCGTGAGCCGACCGGGACGGGGGAGGGGAAACGGACCTTGCCGGTCCCGTAGTTGATGCCCATCTTCATGTTCTCGACCCGCATCACCTGCGGGACCAGCGCCGGCAGCAGCGAGAGCGTCAGATAGCCGTGCGCGATGGTCGTGCCGAACGGCCCGGACGCCGCGCGCTCCGGGTCCACATGGATCCACTGGTGGTCGCCGGTCGCCTCGGCGAACAGGTCGATCCGCTTCTGGTCCACCTCCAGCCAGTCGCTGTGGCCCAGTTGCTCGCCCACTCCGTCGAGCAGCTCCTGCGCGGACGTGAAGATCTTCGGCTCTGCCATGTTCCCGGTCCCTGCCTTCCGGCGTGCCGCACCCTGCGGCGCGAGGTGTCTAAGCGCTTGCTCAGCATCCTGGCGCGGCGCGCTCCTGTCAACGACATGGCAGTAGGTTTGACGAGTGCCCCAGCTTCCGCAGACACTCCACGAACTCTCGGTCGGCCAGCTCTCGGCGCGCAGCGGCGCCGCGGTCTCCGCTCTGCACTTCTACGAGTCCAAGGGGCTGATCAGCAGCCGCCGCACCAGCGGCAACCAGCGCCGCTACTCGCGTGACGCGCTCCGCCGGGTCGCCTTCGTGCGGGCCGCCCAGCGCGTCGGGATCCCGCTGGCCACGATCCGGGACGCCCTCGCCTCGCTGCCCGAGGAGCGCACGCCGAACCGGGACGACTGGGCCCGCCTCTCCGCGACCTGGCGCCAGGAACTGGACGAGCGCATCAAGCAGTTGCACCGGCTGCGCGACCATCTGACCGACTGCATCGGCTGCGGCTGTCTCTCGCTGGAGACCTGTGTCCTCTCCAACCCCGACGACATCTCCGGCGAACGCATCACCGGCTCCCGCCTGATGCCCGAGCGCAGGCGGGATCCGGCGGAGGAGCACCCCTCCTAGAGCACCCCTCCTAGAGCGCGGCCTCCTCCCGTAACCGCGCCGCCGCGGCGACCAGCTCCGCGTTGGAACGGGCCGGGCGGCCGTCCGGCAGCACCGTCACGTCCTCCGCGCCGATCCGCACCCCGAGACCGAGCCGGAAGGCCAGTGCGGCCACCGGCCAGGCCCCGCCCTCCTCCCCGTGCAGCAGCACCGGGCGGCCGTGGGCGGCGCCCACCTCCGCCAGGAGCAGCCGGGCGGAGCCGGTCGCGGTCGCCGGATCGGTGTCGGTCACCTCCGCCAGCACCCGCAGCACCCGGGGCGCCAGCGGGGAGCGGCGGAAGAGCCGGTGCCCCTCCGTGCCCGACCAGAGCCCCGCCTCCACGGCCACGCCCCGCTCCAGCAGCGCGGCGGCCAGCTCCTCGGCGCCCGGCTCGTGCCAGTTGACCGAGGCGTGGTCCGGCAGCACCGTCCACTCCCGCACCCGCTCCACCCGGCGCCGCGGATCCGGCTCGGCCCAGGCGCCCGTCGTCACCCCGACCGGGACGCGCACCGCCGCCCGTATCGCCGTCAGCGTCGCGGCCACCACCCGGGGCGAGAGCGTGTCCTGCCCGCAGGGGGTCCGCGGATGCACATGGATGTCGGTGGCCCCGGCGGCGACGGCCTCGGCCGCCGACCGGGCCAGCGCTTCGGGGGACAGGGGTACGGCGGCCGAGGCGTCCGCACCACGCCGGCCGTTCAGGCAGACCTGGATCATGTCCCCGATGGTGACATCCACCACTGACAACGGACCCGGCCCGGCGGCAGGACCGCGCCGACACCTGGCCGCGACCGGCCGCAGGCCCGGACCGGCCGCAGGCCCGGACCGGCAGCAGCCCCCGGACCGGCAGCGGCCCCGATCGGGCAGCAGCTGCGACCGGCGACCGGCACGGACCGGGCAGCAGCCTCGGAGCGGGCAGCAGCCCCGAACGGTGACCGGCACGGACCGGCAGCAGGCCCCCGAACGGGCGACAAGCCGGAGCCCAGGGCTTCCAGGCGGCGGTCGCCACCGGCTTCCGGAGCCTCCTACGCGGCCGCCGCCGCGAGCCTCCGGTGCCGTATCAGCCGGGCCCTGGCCAGCGCATGGTCCGTCAGCACCGGCTGGGGCACCGCGATCCCGCACCCCGTGCACACCGGACCCGCCCACGCCTCCTGATCGCGTGCCCGCTCCTGGCGCCACTCGATCCCGGTGTCCGCACAGACCGGGCAGGCGGAGCCGGGGCCGGAGCCCAGCGCCGCGATCAGCCGGCGCAGCACCTCGGCCAGCGGCTCGCTGGGGTGGACCTCCGGGTCGGCGCAGCGGGCCACCCCGTGGCCGCCCCACGTCCGCCGGTGCCAGTCGTCGAAGGCGCCCGGCCGCCGCAGGCCCTCGTGCTTCTCGCGCCGCCGCCGCTCCGCGAACCCCGCCTCGTAGGCGAGCCAGATGGCCCGCGCCTCCTCCAGCTCCTCCAGGGCGGCCAGCAGCCGCGCCGGATCGGGTGCCCGGTCCTCGGGGTCGATCCCGTGCCGGGCGCACAGATGGTCCCAGGTCGCCCGGTGCCCGTACGGGGCGAACCTCTCCAGGCACTTGCGCAGCGAGTACCGCCGCAGCGCCAGATCGCTCCGTGGATCGCGGACCTGTCTCGCAAGACTCCGGAAACCGGCCATGTCACCGCCACCTCCGTCGTTCGTCCATCGGCGTCAAGGAGTGGACGTACGCCTGCCCGTTTCGGCTCCATCGAAAGATGGAAACCGTCCATTGGCTGAGACTCCCCATGTCGGACGGGTGTCACGGACGGAAGCGGAAGGGCGCGCGGGCGGTGGTGCGAGGGCGCACCGCGATGCGGGCGCGGGCGGGGAAAGTCGGTGGCGGTGGCCCGGACGGGTGAGGTTGGCTGCCCGTATGACAGCAGCATCCCCGCGCCTGGAAGAGGTCACACCCGACACGGTCCTCGAAGCCTGTCGGCTGGAAGTCGCTCCTGAGCAGCGGAAGTTCGTCTCGCCGGTCGCGCAGTCCCTGGCCGAGGCCTATGTGCACCCCGAGATCGCCTGGCCCCGCCTGATCTGTGACGGCGACCGGATCGTGGGCTTCGTGATGGCCTTCTTCGGCGTCCCGTTCGACTACGACGCGGGCGTGCCGGACGCCCCGCCGCGCTCCGGCCTCTGGCGGCTGGCCGTCGCCGCCGGGGAGCAGGGGCGGGGATACGGGCGGTTCGCCGTGGGTGCGGTGAACGAGGAGATCAGGCGGCGCGGCGGGACGGTCTCGACGGTGACCTGGCACCCGGGGGAGGGCGGCCCGGAGGCGTTCTATCTCGGGCTCGGCTACCGCAAGCGGGGGCTGACCGCCGATGGCGAGTACCTCGGGGATCTGGACCTCACGGGCTGAGACGGCCCGGAGCGCCGGGACCGGCCGGCCCGGGGCCCCGCCTCCCGGAGGCCGGAGGACCGAGGCCTTCCGGAGGAGCGCCGCCTGCCCCGGAGGAGTCCCGCCTCCCGGAGGGGCCCCGCTTCCCGGAGGACCGAAGCCTCCCGGAGGAGTCCCGCTTCCAGGAGGGGCGCCGCCTCCCGGAGGCCGGAGGACCGAGGCCTCCCGGAGGAGCGCCGTGCCCCGGGCCCGTACAGCCCCGTGCTACCCCCCGTACCGCAGATACCGCCGCCGCTTCGCCCGGAACGCCGTCAGGTCCGCCTGCCACGCGGCCACCACCGCGTCCGTGTCCGCCCCCGCGTCGATCATGGTGCGGACCCTGGTGTTCCCCGTGAGCTTGTCGATCCAGTTGTCCGGGCGCCAGGCGAACCCGCTCCACGTCCGCTTCGCCGTCACCAGCAGGCCGATGCCCGTACGGACCGGGTCGAAGACCTCCCGGTCCTGGACGTGCACCTGCACCCCGCCCACCGTCTTCCCCTGGAACTTGGAGAACGTCGGCGCGAAGTACGCCTCCCGGAAGGCGACCCCCGGCAGTCGCAGCGCGTTGGCGGCGGCGGCCCAGTGGCGGTCGACGCCCTCCGCGCCCAGCAGTTCGAAGGGGCGCGTGGTGCCCCGGCCCTCGGAGAGGTTGGTGCCCTCGAAGAGGCAGGTGCCGGAGTAGACGAGGGCCGTCTCCGGCGTCGGCATGTTCGGGCTCGGCGGCACCCACGGCAGCCCCGTCTCGTCGAAGAAGTCCGACCGCCGCCACCCCGACATCGTCACCACCTCCAGCCGCACGGGATCTTCGTGCAGGAACTCCGCGTTGAAGAACAGCGCCAGCTCCGCCACCGTCATCCCGTGCGCCTGGGCGATCTCCCGGCGGCCGACGAACGTGGCGAACGCCGGGTCCAGCACCGGCCCCAGCGCCGCCCGCCCGGTCACCGGATTGGGCCGGTCCAGCACCACCAGCCGCTTGCCCGCGAGCGCGGCCGCCTCCATGCAGTCGTACAGCGTCCAGATGTACGTGTAGAAGCGGGCGCCCGCGTCCTGGATGTCGAAGAGCACCGTGTCCACGCCCGACGCGGTGAAGACGTCCGCGAGGTCCCGCCCGCTCTTGAGGTACGTGTCGTAGACCGGCAGCCCGGTCGCCGGGTCGTCGTACCGCCCCTCCGAGCCGCCCGCCTGTGCGGTGCCCCGGAAGCCGTGCTCGGGGCCGAAGACCGCGGTCAGGTTCACCCTGGCGTCCTCGTGCATCACATCGACGATGTGCCGTACGTCGGCGGTGACCCCGGTCGGGTTGGTGACGATCCCCACCGTGCGGCCGCGCAGCAGCCGGTAGCCGTCGGCGGCCAGCCGGTCGAAGCCGGTACGGACCCGGGGGCGGCCCCGGTCCCGTACGGAAGCGGCCGCTGCGGCGGCGGGAGCGCTGCCGGTCGCCGCCAGTGCTCCCAGGGCGCCGCCCGCCGCCAGCACACCACGTCGGGACAGGTTCATTCCGCTACCTCCATGATCGTGCGCCGACTGTCATGGCCACGCACGCTAGCGCGGCGACGGGCCGCGCGGAACGACCCCGGCCGTGGAGACCGCCCGCGCCGGTCCGCCGCTCCGGGGCCTTTCCCGATGACATACCGACCGGTTAGTCTGCCGGTGCTGACGGACCGGAATGCGGGCGTACGGGAGAGGCGGGACGGCGATGACCACAGGTGGGGCGGACGCGGTGCGGGGTGCCGGTGTGGTGGTCACGGGAGCCGCGGGCGGGATCGGCGCGGCTCTGGCCCGCCGGTTCGCCGAGCGGGGCGCCCGGGTGGTCGTCAACGACCTGGACCCCGCCCGTGTCGAACCGCTCGCGGAGGAGATCGGCGGGATCGCCGTCGCCGGGGACGCCTCGCAGATCGTGGAGGCCGCCCGGGACGCGCTGGGCGGCACGGTCGACATCTACTGCGCCAACGCCGGACTCGCCTCGCCCGGTGACGCGTTCGCGGACGAGGAGGTCTGGGCCGCCGCCTGGGACGTCAACGTGATGGCCCACGTCCGGGCGGCCAGGGCCCTGCTGCCGGAGTGGCTGGAGCGCGGTGGCGGGCGGTTCGTCACCACCGCCTCCGCCGCCGGACTGCTGACGATGATCGGCGCGGCCCCCTACAGCGTCACCAAGCACGGGGCGGTCGCCTTCGCGGAGTGGCTCTCGCTCACCTACCGCCACCGCGGCATCAAGGTCCACGCGATCTGCCCGCAGGGGGTGCGGACGGATATGCTCACCGCCGCGGGATCGGCCGGTGAACTGGTGCTCGCCCCCGGGGCCATCGAGCCGGACGCCGTCGCCGACGCCCTGTTCGACGCCATGGCGTCCGACCGGTTCCTGGTCCTGCCGCACCCGGAGGTCGCCGGGTACTACCGGGCCCGGGCCGAGGACCCCGACCGGTGGATGGGCAACATGAACCGCCTCCAGCAGAAGTGGGAGGCGACCGGCCCATGACCGACCCGGCCGCCACCGGCTCCCGCCCCGCCGCCCGGCCCCGCCACCGCCTTCACGGCGACGTCGGGTCCATGGGCGCGGCGGGGCGGCTCCACGTCGTCGACCGCGAGAAGGGCATGATCAACGCTTCCGGCTTCGAGGTCCGGCCGCGCGAGGTGGAGATCCTGGCCGCGCTGCCGAAGACCACGAGTGGGAAGATCCTCAGGCGGGAACTGCGTTCCTCCCGTTAGAACCACGTCGAAACAGCGAACGCACGGTACGAAAGGCAGGTGGCGGCTCATGGCCAAGGCGACGGAGCAGAACGGCACTCCCGTCCCCCAGAGGCTGCTGGCCGCCGCCACCCGGCTCTTCGCCGAGCGCGGGTACGACCGCACCTCGGTCCAGGAGATCGTCGAGGCGGCGGGCGTCACCAAGGGGGCGCTCTACCACTACTTCGGCTCCAAGGAGGACCTCCTCCAAGAGGTGTACGCCCGGGTGCTGCGGCTCCAGCAGGAGCGGCTCGACGCCTTCGCGGACGCCGACGCGCCGGTCGAGCAGCGGCTGCGCGACGCGGCCGCCGACGTGGTCGTCACGACCATCGACAACCTGGACGACGCGGCGATCTTCTTCCGCTCCATGCACCACCTGAGCCCGGAGAAGAACAAGCAGGTACGGGTGGAGCGCCGCCGCTACCACGAGCGGTTCCGGGCGCTGATCGAGGAGGGCCAGCGCAGCGGCGTGTTCTCCACCGCCACCCCGGCCGACCTGGTGGTCGACTACCACTTCGGCTCGGTCCACCACCTCTCCACCTGGTACCGCCCGGACGGCCCGCTCACCTGCCAGCAGGTCGCCGACCACCTCGCGGACCTGCTGCTGCGCGCCCTGCGCCCGTAACACCGGCCGGTTCAACGCAGGCCTGTTCAGAGCCGGTTGAACACATCCAAACGCCGATATGTGTTCGTTAATGGAACTGACATGTCCGCTTTCCGCTCTTGACGGAACACTGTCACCTCATTGACCATCGGTCACGCATCGCACCGGCCGTCGGCCTCGCGGTGCGCACCACCAGCTCCAGGACCCGGCCGTACGTTCCACGCGGCCGGGTGCCCCCCGCACGTTCCGTCAGTCCCCGAACGGAATCCGGAGCCCCACCATGAGACCGAACCGCCTCACCCTGCGCAGATCCCCGGCGGCCGTCGCCGCCGTCGCCCTCGCAGCCCTCCTCGCGTCCGCCGCGCCCACCGCGCAGGCGGCCCCGGCCACGACCGCCGCCGTCGCGGCGCCCGACATCCCGCTGGCCAACGTCAAGGCCCACCTCACGCAGTTCTCGACGATCGCCGCGAACAACGGCGGCAACCGCGCCCACGGCCGCCCCGGCTACAAGGCGTCCGTCGACTACGTGAAGGCCAAGCTCGACGCGGCCGGATACACCACCACGCTCCAGCAGTTCACCTCCAGCGGCGCCACCGGCTACAACCTCATAGCCGACTGGCCCGGCGGCGACCCCAACAAGGTCGTCTTCGCCGGAGCCCACCTGGACTCCGTCTCCTCCGGTGCCGGGATCAACGACAACGCCTCCGGCTCGGCCGCCGTCCTGGAGACCGCCCTCGCCGTCTCGCGCGCCGGCTACCGGCCCGACAAGCACCTGCGGTTCGCCTGGTGGGGAGCGGAGGAGCTGGGCCTGATCGGCTCCAAGTACTACGTCAACAACCTGCCGTCCGCCGAGCGTTCGAAGATCTCCGGCTACCTCAACTTCGACATGATCGGCTCGCCGAACGCCGGCTACTTCGTCTACGACGACGACCCGGTCATCGAGAAGACCTTCAAGGACTACTTCGCGGGCATCGGCGTGCCCACCGAGATCGAGACCGAGGGCGACGGCCGCTCCGACCACGCCCCGTTCAAGTCGGCGGGCGTCCCCGTCGGCGGCCTCTTCACCGGCGCCAGCCGCACCAAGACCGCGGCCCAGGTGCAGAAGTGGGGAGGGACGCAGGGCCAGGCCTTCGACCGCTGCTACCACTCCTCCTGCGACACCACGGCGAACATCAACGACACCGCCCTGGACCGCAACAGCGACGCCGCCGCCCACGCCGTCTGGACCCTCTCCGCGGGCTCCACGGGCGAGCCGCCCACCGGCACCGTCTTCTCCAACGACGCCGATGTCGCCATCCCGGACGCCGGCGCGGCCGTGACCTCCCCGGTCACCGTCTCCGGCCGGACCGGCAACGCGCCCGCCGCACTCCAGGTCGGCGTGGACATCAAGCACACCTACCGCGGCGACCTCGTCATCGACCTGCTGGCACCGGACGGCGCCGCCTTCCGGCTGAAGAACTCCAGCAGCGGCGACTCGGCGGACAACGTCATCACGACGTACACCGTCAACGCCTCCGCCAAGGCCGCCAACGGCGTCTGGAGGCTCCGGGTGCAGGACATCGCCCGCCAGGACACCGGCTACATCGACAGCTGGAAGCTCACCTTCTGACCGTGACGTGATCCCGTGACGTGACCCCGTGACATGACCCCGGTGCGGCCCCCTCCCACAGTTCTACGGGAGGGGGCCGCACCCGGTTCTCACACGTACCGCTTGATCTCCCGGCGGGCCAGCGACCGCTGGTGCACCTCGTCCGGACCGTCCGCCAGCCGCAGCGTCCGCGCCGACGCCCACAGCTCGGCCAGCGGGAAGTCCTGGCTCACCCCGCCCGCGCCGTACAGCTGCACCGCGGAGTCCAGGATGTCCACCACCGCGCGCGGGGTGGCGATCTTGATGGCCTGGATCTCGGTGTGCGCCCCCTTGTTGCCCACGGTGTCCATCAGCCAGGCCGTCTTCAGCACCAGCAGCCGCAGCTGCTCCACCGTCACCCGGGCGTCCGCGATCCAGTTCTGTACGACGCCCTGCGAGGCGAGCGGCTTGCCGAACGCCGTACGGGACACCGCCCGACGGCACATCAGCTCGATCGCCCGCTCCGCCATCCCGATCAGCCGCATGCAGTGGTGGATCCGCCCCGGGCCCAGCCGCGCCTGCGCGATGGCGAAACCGCCGCCCTCCTCGCCGATCAGGTTGGCCGCCGGCACCCGTACGTCGTGGAAGACCACCTCGGCGTGGCCGCCGTGGGAGTGGTCCTCGTACCCGTACACCTGCATGGCGCGCCGCACCTCGACACCCGGTGTGTCCCGCGGCACCAGGATCATCGACTGCTGGCGGCGGAGGTCGGCGCCGTCCGGGTCGGTCTTGCCCATCACGATGAAGACCGCGCAGTCCGGGTTCATCGCGCCGGAGATGTACCACTTGCGCCCGTTGACGACGTAGTTGTTGCCGTCCCGGATCATCCGGGTCTCGATGTTCGTCGCGTCCGATGACGCCACCTCCGGCTCCGTCATCGCGAACGCGGAACGGATCTCTCCGGCCAGCAGCGGCTCCAGCCACTGCTTCCTCTGCTCGTCGGTGGCGAACTGGAAGAGCACCTCCATGTTCCCGGTGTCCGGCGCCGCGCAGTTCAGCGCGATCGGCGCGAGGTGCGGGGAGCGGCCGGTGATCTCGGCGAGCGGCGCGTACTGCAGGTTCGTCAGCCCGGCCCCGTACTCCGCGTCCGGCAGGAAGAGGTTCCACAGCCCCTGCCGCCGCGCCTCGGCCTTCAGCTCCCCGACGATCGCGGGCGTGTCCCACGGCGAGGCGAGCTGCGCCCGCTGTTCCTCGGCGACCGGCTCGGCCGGATACACGTACTCGTCCATGAAGGCGAGCAGCCGGGACCGCAGCTCCTCGGTACGGGCGTCGAATGCGAAGTCCATGGGTGATCAGCCTTCCTTGAGGGTGGTGAGGCCGTGCTCGATGAAGACCGGGACCAGATCGCCGATCTGGTCGAAGCCCGCGCCGACGGTCTGGCCGAGGGTGTAGCGGTAGTGGATGCCCTCCAGGATCACGGCGAGCTTGAACCAGGCGAACGCGGTGTACCAGGAGATGGCGGAGGTGTCCCGGCCCGACCGGGCGGCGTACCGCTCGATCAGCTCGGCGGGGGAGGGGTGGCCGGCGGCGCCGCTGGTGGTGGAGACGGGTGAGCGCGGCAGGTCGAGCTCGGAGCTGTACATGACGAGCAGCCCGAGGTCGGTCAGCGGGTCGCCCAGCGTGGACATCTCCCAGTCCAGGACGGCGTTGATGCGCTCGTCCGGGCCGAGCAGCACGTTGTCCAGGCGGTAGTCGCCGTGGACGACGGTGGGCGCGGGCGAGGCGGGCAGCTCGCGGCCGAGGGCGGCGTGCAGCTCGTCGATGCCGGCCAGCTCGCGGTTGCGCGAGCCGTCCAGCTGCTTGCCCCAGCGCCGCAGCTGCCGGTCCAGGAACCCTTCCGGCCGCCCGAAGTCCCCGAGCCCCACCGCCTCCGGGTCCACCGCGTGCAGGTCGACCAGCGTGTCGACGAGCGCGAGGGCGGCGGCCCGGGTGCGCTCGGGACCCAGCGGCGCGAGCTGCTCGGCGGTCCGGTACGGGACGCCCTCGACGTGCTCCATGACGTAGAAGGGCGCACCGAGCACGGCCTCGTCCTCGCAGAGCAGCACCGGCTCCGGCACGGGGACGGCGGTGGGGTGCAGGGCGCTGATCACCCGGTGCTCGCGCTTCATGTCGTGCGCGGTGGCCAGCACATGGCCCAGCGGCGGCCTGCGGACCACCCACCGTCCGGTCCCGTCGGTGACGGTGTACGTGAGGTTCGACCGCCCGCCCTCGATCAGCCGGGCCTCCAGCGGTCCGCGCACCAGCCCGGGGCGCTCGCGGTCGAGATGGCCGCGCAGCAGCTCGGGGTCGAGACCTGGTGGGGGGACGGGACTCATGGGGCGTACCTCCGGGCGATGGGACCAGGGAATCAGGACGGTCGACGACCATGATGCCGACCAGTCGGTATGTCGTCCAGTGCGCTCCCGCGATCGGACGCCGGGAACGCGTCACCACCGCGCCCGGCGGCCTCGGGCGCCCCGGCCGCGCCCCGGGTGCCCCGCTGCCGCCGCACACCCTCGTCCGCCCTGAGTTGCGCGCGCCCCGACCCGCGCCGAAGGTCGAGGGATGAAGGCGATCAGCTACAGCGCGTACGGTTCGGCCGATGTCCTGGAGTACGGCGAGCGGCCCGACCCCAAGGTCGGCCCCGACGCGGTCCTGGTGAAGGTGCGGGCCGCCGCCGTCAACCCGGTCGACTGGAAGGCCCGCGAGGGGTTCCTGCAGGGCGGCCTGGAAGCCGTCTTCCCGGTGATCCCCGGCTGGGACGTCTCCGGCGTCGTCGTGCAACCGGGCGTCGCCGTCGACGAGTTCGCGGTCGGGGACGAGGTGATCGGCTACGTCCGGGAGGACTTCCTCTCCCGCGGTACGTTCGCGGAGTACGTCGCCGCCCCCGTGCGCACCCTCGCCCGCAAACCGCTCAGCCTGAGCTTCGAGGAGGCCGCCGGACTGCCGCTGGCCGGGCTCACCGCCTACCAGGTGCTGCACCGCACCCTGAAGATCCGCGACGGCGACACCGTCCTGGTCCACGCGGCGGCGGGCGGGGTCGGCTCCCTCGCCGTGCAGATCGCCCGCCACGAGGGGTGCCGGGTCATCGGCACCGCCAGCGAGCGCAACCACGCGTACGTACGCGGCCTGGGCGGCGAGCCCGTCACCTACGGGGAGGGCCTCGCCGAGCGGCTGCGGGAGCTGGTCCCCGACGGCTTCGACGCGGCCTTCGACACCGTGGGCGGGGAGGCGTTGCGGGTCTCGGCGGAGACCCTGGCCGAGGGCGGCCGGCTCGCCTCGATCGCGGACAGCGAGGTGTTCTCGTACGGCGGCCGCTACGCCTTCGTCCGCCCCGACGCGGCCGACCTGGCGCAGCTCGCGGAACTGGCCGAGCAGGGCATCGTCACCGTCCACGTGGACCGGGTCCTCCCGCTGGAGCAGGCGGCCGAGGCGTACCGGCTCAACCAGGAGGGACGTACGCGGGGGAAGATCGTCGTCACGGTGGACTGGGACGCCTGAACGGCCCCGGGACCGGCAAAACCGCCCCGGAGCCGGCGGAACCTGCCCCCGGGACGGCCACGGGAGGCCTGAGCGATCCCGGGCCGTACCCGGAACACCGGGCCGTACCCGGAACACCGGGCCGTACCCGGAACACCGGGCCGTACCCGGAACACCGGGCCGCGCCCGCAATCCCCGGGGCCGCGCCCGGACCCCCGCGCCGCACTCAGAACAGCATGGCCACCGCGAACACCGCGAACGCCACCGTGCACAGCGCCGCCGTCAGCGCCCCGCGCGGCGCCATCGCATCGGGCCGTGGGACGCCCAGCCGCTGCACCCTGCGGTGGCCGACGGCCAGGAACCCCAGCCAGGCGACCGCGGTCAGCGCTACCGCCACCAGTGCGGCCGGGGCCGCGCCGCTGTGCAGTGCCTGCCGCCCGGCGAGCAGGGCCACCACCGTGGCGGAGAGCGTCGTACGCCGCCACGCGAGCCGGGTCCGCTCGGGCTGCAGCCCGGGGTCCCGGTCCCGTACCGCCGTCACCGGCCCTCCCAGCCGAAGAGGACCACCACCACCATCGCGACGGCCACCACCGCGACCACCAGGCCGAGCACCGTCGGGAAGCGGGAGACCGGCAGATCCTCCCCGCGCCGCATCGCCCGCTCGCACCGCACCCAGTGGTTGACCGCCCGCAGCGCGCACAGCACTCCGGCGGCGAGCAGCCCCAGGGCGAGCCCGGCCCGGACTCCCCAGGCCAGGTCGGGCAGGAACTGGTCCACGGCGAAGCCGCCGCCGATCAGGGCCAGGGCCGTCCTGATCCAGGCGAGGAACGTGCGCTCGTTGGCCAGGGAGAACCGGTAGTCGGGGGTGTCCCCCTCCTCGCGGATCCGCTGCGGCGCGAACCACAGGCGTACGCTCTGCGCGATCTTGTTCACACGGGCACCTTACGAGGAGAGCGCCCGGAACTCCTTCAGCCGCCGGTACGCCTCCACCCCGTCCGGCACCCACAGCCACGTACCGAGCCGCTCCTCCAGCTCCGCCCCGTCCAGGAAGGCGTGCCAGGCGACCTCCTCGACCTGCGGCGAGACCGGAAGCTCGCACCGCACCTGGTAGACCGCCGACCACCAGGAGTGCTTCCCCCCGGTGTAGAGGAACCGGAACAGCGGCTCGGGCTCCGGCAGCCCCGCGACGCCCAGCTCCTCCTCCGCCTCGCGCAGCGCCGCCGCGTCGTAGGACTCGCCCGCGCCCACCACCCCGCCGACGAACATGTCGTAGAACGAGGGGAAGAGCAGCTTGGTCGCCGTGCGGCGGTGGACGAAGACCCGCCCCTCGGCGTCCCGCGCCTCGACGAAGACACAGCGGTGGCGCAGCCCCCGGGCGGTCGCCTCGCCGCGCGGGGCCTGCCCGACGACCTCGTCGTTCTCGTCGACGATGTCCAGGATCTCCTCGGAAGGCGTCATGCGTTTCATCCAACAGCACTCGGGTGGTTGACGTGGCAGCGGCCGGTACCCAAGATCTGACGCACGGGTAACTTGTCACCCCGCCGCCCCTCCCCGCCCCTCCCCGAACAGGATGGAACCCATGGCGTACGACGCTGATGTGATCGTGATCGGGGCAGGGCTCGCCGGACTCGTGGCCACCGCCGAACTGGCCGACGCGGGCCGCTCCGTGATCCTCCTCGACCAGGAGCCCGAGCAGTCGATCGGCGGACAGGCCCACTGGTCCTTCGGCGGCCTCTTCCTCGTCGACTCGCCCGAGCAGCGCCGGCTGCGGATCAAGGACAGCCGGGAGCTGGCCCTCCAGGACTGGTACGGCACCGCCGGGTTCGACCGCGAGGAGGACCACTGGCCGAGGAAGTGGGCCGAGGCGTACGTCGACTTCGCGGCCGGTGAGAAGCGCTCCTGGCTGCACCGGCAGGGGCTGCGGATCTTCCCGGTGGTCGGCTGGGCGGAGCGCGGCGGCTACGACGCGACCGGCCACGGCAACTCCGTGCCCCGCTTCCACATCACCTGGGGCACCGGCCCCGGCGTCGTCGCCCCCTTCGAGCGGCGCGTGCGCGAGGGCGTCGCCAAGGGGCTCGTCCAGCTGCGGTTCCGCCACCGGGTCACCGGTCTCGCCCGCACGGCCGGGGCGCTGGACACCGTCACCGGCGAGATCCTGGAGCCGAGCGGGGCCGGGCGCGGCACCGCCAGCAGCCGGGAGGCGACCGGCACCTTCGAGCTGAAGGCCCAGGCGGTGATCGTCACCTCCGGAGGCATCGGCGGCAACCACGACCTGGTCCGCTCCCAGTGGCCCGAGCGGCTCGGCACCCCGCCCGAGAAGCTGCTCTCCGGCGTCCCCGCCCATGTCGACGGTCTGATGCTGGGCATCGCCGAGGAGGCGGGCGCCCACCACATCAACCGGGACCGGATGTGGCACTACACCGAGGGCATCGAGAACTGGAACCCGATCTGGGCCAAGCACGCCATCCGCATCCTGCCCGGCCCCTCCTCCCTCTGGCTCGACGCCCGGGGCAAGCGGCTGCCGGTCCCGCTCTTCCCCGGCTTCGACACGCTCGGCACCCTCGAACACATCATGAAGTCGGGCCACGGGTACACCTGGTTCGTCCTCAACCAGCGGATCATCGGCAAGGAGTTCGCCCTCTCCGGCTCCGAGCAGAACCCGGACCTGACCGGCAAGTCGGTACGGGACGTGATCGGCCGGGCCCGCGCGGACGTGCCCGCACCGGTCAAGGCGTTCATGGACCACGGGGCGGACTTCGTCGTGGAGAAGGACCTCGACGCCCTGGTCCGGGGCATGAACGCGATCACCGGCGACGGCCTCATCGACGCGGCCGACCTGCGCCGCGAGATCACCTCCCGCGACCGGGAGATCGCCAACCCCTTCACCAAGGACCTCCAGGTCACCGCCATCCACGGCGCCCGCGCCTACCTCGGCGACCGCCTGATCCGCACGGCGAAACCGCACCGCATCCTGGACCCGGCGGCGGGCCCGCTCATCGCCGTACGCCTGAACATCCTGACCCGCAAGTCCCTGGGCGGCCTGGAGACGGACCTCTCCTCCCGGGTCCTCACCGCCGACGGCACCCCGCTCCCCGGCCTGTACGCGGCGGGCGAGGCGGCGGGCTTCGGCGGCGGCGGAGTCCACGGCTACCGCTCCCTGGAGGGCACGTTCCTCGGCGGCTGCATCTTCTCGGGGAGGGCGGCGGGCCGGGCGGCGGCAGAGGCAGTCACCTGACGGTTCGAGGACCGGGCCCGCCCTCCAAGCCCCTCCGGTGCCGGAGGAGCGGGGTCCGGGGCGGAGCGCCGGCGTCCTCCATCCCGCCGAAGGCCCGCCCGAGCCGTGCGGCCCGCCCGAGCTGTGCGGACCGCCCGAGCCGTGCGGCCCGCCCGGGTTCCGCGGTCACCCCAACCGCTCGACCACGCGAAACCGCTCCGCGACGATCATCGTCGCGTCGTCCACCGTGAACGCCGGATCCCCCAACGCCTCCCGCATCTCCTCCCCGTGCCAGAACCGCTCGTGCCCCGCCCGCCACTCCGCCACCGACGTGTACCCCTCACCCTCGTCCAGCGCGTGCTGCAGGCCGACCTCCCCGAGCGGCAGCACCCGTACGTCGGTCACCTCGATCACCGCCACCTCCCGCCCCCGCGAATCGATCAGCGCGGAGCGCTCGCCCACCGGCGGAAGCTCCTCCTGCTCCAGCTCGTACTCGGCCAGCAGCCCGGAGGTGGAGACCTTCTCGCCGGAGAGGACCGCCGCCACCAGCCGGTCGCGGAGCGGACCGGGGAAGGCGAGAAGGAAGGGTTTCAGGGGTTCACGAGGCTCCATGCCTCCAGTGTGTCAGGCGTCACCCCGGCCCCGCCCACCCCGCCGCGGCCTGCGGGAACGGCCCGTCCGCCCCGACGGCTTCCAGCCAACTCTCCGCGATCGGAGAAGAGTTGGTGTAGACCTGCCCTTGACGTGGGGCGCCCCCTACCGCTTTGCTGTGCGCGATCATCCGCTCGCACACCGCGTCGAAAGAAGTCTGCGGCATGTCCCCGCCTCCGCCGCCCCTGGGCCGCTCCCGCCGCCGGGGCGGCCGCTCGGACCATGCCTTCGACCCGGCCCTGGACGACCTCGAACTCATCGACGCCCGGACCCAGTTCACCCAGGGGCGATGGGGCGATGCCCGCGCCCTGCTGGTGGCGACCGGCAAGGACTGGGACCGCCGGGGGCACCGCCTGCTCTGCCTCGCCGAGATCCCCTCCGCCGCCGACTGGGCCGGTGACTGGCTGCTCGCCGAACCCGAGAGCGCCGACGCCGCCACCCTCCTCGGCTGCGCCCGTGCCGTACGGGCTCTGCGCCCCAAGGCGAGGGCCGACGAGGCGGCCCTCGCCCGGCAGGCGTGTCTCGCCGCCGCCCGGCTCACCCCCGACGACCCCACCCCGTGGCTCGCCCTGCTCATCCTCGACCGGGGCCGCGAGGACGGCAGCGACGAGACCGGCCGGCTCTTCGAGGAAGTCCGCTCCCGCCACCCCGAGCACCACCACGCCCACCACGTGATGACCGCGCAACTGGCCGAGAGCCGCCCCGACAGCGGGCAGGACCCGCTCCACGAGGTGTACGACTTCGCCGCCTGGGCCGCCGAACAGGCCCCGGCCGACTCACCGCTCGCCGTCCTGCCGGTGGTCGCCCACGCCGAGCGCTACCGCGTCCTCGTGGCGGCGGGCAGCGAGCCGGACGACCCCGTCGCCTCCGGGCACTGGTCGGGGCGGCGGGCCCGGCAGGTGATGAAGGCCGCCTTCGACTGGTGGCTGGAATGGGAGCGCGAGGACCACCCCCGCCACCGCGTCGACCTCAACTTCCTGGCCCACGCCAAGGTCTGCGAGGGCCGCACCGCCGAGGCCGCCGCCCTCTTCCACCGCATCGGCCCGTACGCCACGGCCGCGCCCTGGTCGTACGCGGGCCAGGACCCGTACACCGCGTTCACCGCCGCCCGCGACCACGCACTCGGCGCGCCCTGACCCACGCGCCCACCCCGGGAACCCGCGGACCGATCACCGCGGACGCCGGGCGTCGAGCACCAATCGACCGAAGACCGAAGAAGGGACCACCTCCGCCATGTCGACGGGCAGTTCATCTCCAGGCACGACCCGGCAGACCGGCACGACCCGGCAGACCGGCGACACCGGCGGGATCAACACCTACAAAGGTGAGGACCGCGCCCTGCGCGCCAACCGCCTCGGCACCCCCGGCCTGCTCCTCTCCGTGCTCGCCGCCAGCGCCCCCCTGATGGTGGTCGCCGGGGTGATGCCCACGGTCTTCGGTGTGATGGGCATCGTCGGAACGCCCCTCCTCTTCGTCATCCTCGGCGCCGTCCTGATGCTGTTCAGCGTCGGCTACGCGGAGATGAGCCGGCACGTCCACAACGCCGGGGCCTTCTACGCGTACATCGCCCGCGGCCTCGGCCCGACCGCCGGTGCCGGTGCCTCGCTGGTGGCGCTGGTGGCGTACAGCGCGATGCAGGTCGGCATCTACGGGATCCTCGGCTTCGAGGCCTCCGTCATCCTCTCCACGTACGCCGGTGTCGACGTGCAGTGGTGGATACCCGCGCTGATCGCGGTGGTCGTCGTCGGGGTCCTCGGCTGGCTGAAGATCGACCTCAACGCCAAGGTGCTCGGCGTCCTGCTGGTCATCGAGTGCGTGCTCGTCGTGGTCTTCGACATCGCCGCCGTCTCCGAACCGGGCCCCGAGGGGCTCTCGTTCCAGGCGTTCAACCCCGAGACCCTCACCGGGGCCGGGCTCTCCACCGCGCTCTGCTTCTGCATCGCCGCGTTCGTCGGCTTCGAGCAGGCGCCGGTCTACGCGGAGGAGACGAGCCGTCCGCAGATCGTGGTCTCCCGGGTGATGTTCCTCGCCGTCGGGTACGCGGCGGTCTTCCTGGCCCTCAGCTCCTGGGCCCTGACCGTGGCCGTCGGACCGGCCTCCATCGCGGACACCTCCCTGAAGGAGGGCCCGGGCATGCTCTTCGGCCTCACCGAGACCCGGCTCGGCTCCACCTTCACCGACGTCCTGCACGTCCTCTTCGTCACCGGCATCTTCGCGGCGCTCCTCAGCTTCCACAACGTGGTCGCCCGCTACGGGTTCGCGATGGGCCGCGAGGGGCTGCTGCCCGCCCGCTTCGGCCGCACCAACCGGGCGAGCGGCGCCCCCGGCATCGGCTCGCTGCTCCAGTCCGTCATCTCCGCGGTGATCGTCCTGGCCTTCGCCCTCAGCGACGACAACCACATCGGCGACCCCACCGTCCCCGTCCTGCGCCTCTTCACCTGGATGGGCAACGTGGGCGCGCTCGGCGTGATCCTGCTGATGGCCGCCGCCTCGTTCGCCGTCATCGCGTTCTTCGTCAAGCGCGGCGCGGGCCGGGTCCAGGCCCCGCGCCTGGTCGCCTCCGGCCTCGCCGGGATCGCGCTGCTGTCGATCGCCGTCTTCACCGTCCGCGACTTCGACGTCCTCGTGGGCTCCGGCTCCGGCTCGGCCCTCAACTGGCTGCTGCCCGGCGTGATCGTCCTCGCCCTCGTCGGCGGTCTGGTCTACGGGGCGGTGCTGCGCAGGGTCAAGCCCGAGGTGCACGCCCGGATCGGGCTGGGCAACGAGGCGTTCCAGCTGGAGAAGGCGGCCGAGAGCGAGTCGGGCCGCCGCTGACCGCTCCGTGCCCGCGCGGAAGGAGCCGCCCGCCCCGGCCCCGTACACGAAAGGGAACGCCCGCCCCGGCCCCGTACGCCAAAGGGAACGCCCGCCCCGGTACGGCACCGGGGCGGGCGTTCCCTCGTACGGAGGCGGCTACAGCAGCCACGACAGCGGCAGGATGAAGGCGATGGCCACCACGGAGATGATCGTCTCCATGACCGACCAGGTCTTCACCGTCTGCCCGACGTCCATCCCGAAGTACTCCTTCACCAGCCAGAACCCGGCGTCGTTCACATGGCTGAAGAAGAGCGAACCGGCACCGATCGCCAGCACGAGCAGGGCCGCGTGCGAGGTCGACATGTCGGCCGCGAGCGGGGCGACCAGACCGGCGGCGGAGATGGTGGCGACGGTGGCCGAGCCGGTGGCGAGGCGGATCGCGACGGCGATCAGCCAGCCGAGCAGCAGCGCGGGGATCGCCCAGTTCTCGGAGAAGTCCAGGATCATCTGGCCCACCCCGGCGTCGATCAGCGTCTGCTTGAAGCCACCGCCCGCGCCGACGATCAGCAGGATGCCCGCGATCGGGGCGAGCGACTTCTCCACGGTCCCGGCGAGCCTGCCCCGGGTGAACCCGGCGGCCCGGCCGAGGGTGACCATGCCCAGCAGCACGGCGGCGAGCAGCGCGATCATCGGCGAACCGATCACGTCCGTCACCCGCTGGAACCCGTTCTCCGGGTCGTCGACGACGATCTCGACGAGCGCCTTGAGCAGCATGAGCACGACCGGCAGCAGGATCGTCACCAGGGTGGCGCCGAAGCTCGGACGGCGGTCCAGCTCCTCGGAAGGACGCTGCGGGATCATCTTCTCCGGCGGCTCGATGTCCACCCAGCGCGCGGCGTACCGGGAGAAGACCGGACCGGCGATGATCACCGTCGGGATGGCCACCAGCACGCCGAGCGCCAGCGTCACCCCGAGGTTGGCGTCCAGGGCGTCGATCGCGACCAGCGGGCCGGGGTGCGGCGGGATCAGCCCGTGCATCACGGAGAGTCCGGCCAGCGCCGGGATGCCGATCCGCATCAGGGAGAAGTTGCCGCGCTTGGCGACGAGCAGCACCACCGGGATCATCAGCACGATCCCGACCTCGAAGAAGAGCGGCAGTCCGATGATCGAGGCGATGAGGACCATCGCCCACGGCATCGCCCCGCGGCTCGCCCTGGCCAGGATGGTGTCGACGATCTGGTCCGCCCCGCCCGAATCCGCGAGCAGTTTGCCCAGGATGGCGCCGAGCGCGATGAGCACGCCCACGCTCGCGACGGTGGAGCCGAGGCCCGCGGTGAAGCTGGCGATCGTGTCGGCCGGCGCCGCCCCCGCGAAGGAGCCGAGCGCCAGCGAACCGATGGTCAGCGCCAGGAACGCGTGCATCTTGAGCTTGGTGATCAGGAGAACGATGACGGCGATGCCCGCCAGGACGGCGATGCCCAGCTGCGCGTTGCCTGCCGAGGTGATCGGTTCGGCGGCGTCCGCTGCCAGCATCTCGACGCTGAGACTGGTCACGGTGGTGGTCCTTAGGTGTCGAGCCGGCGCAGCGCGGCGACGGCTCGCTGGGTGATTTCCGTAGGGGTGCCGGACACGTCGACATCCACCCCGGCCTCGTCGGCCTGGAGCGGCTGCAACGTCGCGAACTGGGAGTCGAGCAGCGCGGTGGGCATGAAGTGCCCCTTGCGGTCCGCCATCCGCTCCTCGATCAGCGCCCGGTCGCCGGTCAGATGCAGGAAGAGCGCGTCGGGCGCCCCGGCCCGCAGCCGGTCGCGGTACGACCGCTTCAGCGCCGAGCTGGAGACCACCCCGCCGAGCCCCGCCCGCCCGCGCGCCCACTCACCGATGGCGTCGAGCCACGGCCACCGGTCGTCGTCGTCCAGGGGGGTGCCGGCCGACATCTTCTCGATGTTGGCCGGGGGGTGGAAGTCGTCGCCTTCGGCGTACGGAACGCCGAGTTCGGCGGCGAGCAGGGGACCGATCGTGGTCTTGCCGGTTCCTGCTACGCCCATCACCACGACGACGTGGGGGGTGCTCATGGGGTGCCTCGCTGTCTCGCTGTCGTCCTCGACATCGGTCCGTCGCGCTACTGAAACCCATTAGGTACGACTTATTCAAGAGTCTGTGACACATACGTCGTACTTTTTGTTCCGGAGGGCCGCCCCGTAGGCTTGCCCCATGACCACACAGAGCCAGGGGTTGCATACGCATGTGCTGGACACCCTGGGTCTGGAGATCACCTCCGGCCAGTGCCCGCCCGGCAGCGTCCTACGCACCGACGAACTGGCCCAGCGCTTCGACGTCTCCCGTACGGTGGTCCGCGAAGTGGTCCGGGTCCTGGAGTCCATGCACCTGGTGGAGTCCCGCCGCCGGGTCGGGGTGACCGTCCGCCCCACCGAGACGTGGAACGTGTACGACCCCCGGGTCATCCGCTGGCGGCTGGCCGGCGCCGACCGCCCCCGCCAGCTGCGCTCCCTCACGGTCCTGCGCTCCGCCATCGAGCCGGTCGCGGCGGGCCTCGCCGCCCGCCACGCCACCGCCGAGCAGTGCGCCGAGCTGACCGAACGCGCCCTCGGCATGGTCGCCACCTCCCGCGGCCAGCAACTGGAGGGCTACCTCGAACACGACATCGCCTTCCACCGGATCGTCCTCAACGCCTCCGGCAACGAGATGTTCGCCCGCCTCGGGGACGTGGTCGCGGAGGTCCTGGCGGGCCGCACCCACCACCAGGTGATGTTCGAGGACCCCGACCCCGCCGCCGTCACCCTCCACGTACGCCTCGCGGAGGCGGTGCGCGAGGGCGATCCGGAGGCGGCCGAGCGCATCACCAAGGAGATCGCGGTCGGGGCCCTGCACGAACTGGACGTGCTCGCTCCCTAGGGGGCGCCTTGCCCATCACGCCGGGCTCGCGGGGTCCGGCCTGACCGGCAAGGCACCCCTGGAAGCCGCCCCGGGGCGTACGGTGGTCCGCGTTCGATCTTCGCGAAGCGCGGAAGCAGGGAGAGCAGGGTTATGCCACAGCAGGTGCAGGCGGTCATCGCACCGGGGGAGAACGAGCCGGTCAGGGTCGAGACGATCGTGATCCCGGACCCCGGCCCCGGAGAGGCCGTCGTGAAGATCCAGGCGTGCGGTGTCTGCCACACCGACCTGCACTACAAGCAGGGCGGGATCAACGACGAGTTCCCCTTCCTCCTCGGCCACGAGGCGGCGGGCGTCGTGGAGTCGGTCGGCGAGGGCGTCACGGACGTCGCCCCCGGTGACTTCGTCATCCTCAACTGGCGTGCCGTGTGCGGCCAGTGCCGTGCCTGTCTGCGCGGCCGCCCCTGGTACTGCTTCGACACCCACAACGCCAAGCAGAAGATGACGCTGCTCGACGGCACGGAGCTGTCGCCCGCCCTCGGCATCGGCGCCTTCGCGGAGAAGACCCTCGTCGCCTCCGGCCAGTGCACCAAGGTCGACCCGGAGGTCGCCCCCGAGGTGGCCGGACTCCTCGGCTGCGGCGTCATGGCGGGCATCGGCGCCGCCATCAACACCGGCCAGGTCGGCCGCGGCGACTCGGTCGCCGTCATCGGCTGCGGCGGCGTCGGTGACGCGGCCATCGCCGGATCCCGGCTCGCCGGAGCGGCGAAGATCATCGCGGTCGACATCGACGACCGCAAGCTGGAGACGGCGAGGACGATGGGCGCCACCCACACCGTCAACTCCCGCACCAGCGACCCCGTCGAGGCGATCCGCGCCCTCACCGACGGCAACGGCGCCGACGTCGTCATCGAGGCCGTCGGCCGACCGGAGACGTACGAACAGGCCTTCTACGCCCGCGACCTGGCGGGAACGGTCGTCCTCGTCGGCGTCCCCACCCCGGACATGAAGCTCGAACTCCCGCTCCTGGACGTCTTCGGCCGCGGCGGCTCGCTCAAGTCCTCCTGGTACGGCGACTGCCTGCCCTCCCGCGACTTCCCGATGCTGGTCGACCTCCACCAGCAGGGCCGCCTGGACCTCGCCGCCTTCGTCACCGAGACCATCGGCCTGGGCGACGTCGAGGAGGCCTTCGCCAAGATGCACGACGGCAACGTCCTGCGCTCGGTGGTGGTCTTCTGATGACCGCCCGCATCGACCACCTGGTCACCTCCGGCACCTTCGCCCTCGACGGCGGCGAGTGGGACGTCGACAACAACGTCTGGATCGTCGGCGACGACACCGAGGCGATCGTCATCGACGCCGCCCACGACGCCGCGGCCATCGAGACCGCGCTCGGCGGCCGCACGCTGCGCGCCATCGTCTGCACCCACGCGCACAACGACCACATCGACGCCGCCCCGGCCCTCGCCGAGGCCACCGGCGCCCCGATCCTGCTCCACCCGCACGACCTGCCGCTCTGGCTCCAGACCCACCCGGAGCGGACCCCCGACGGCCCGCTGGCCGACGGCCAGGAACTGGAGATCGCCGGCATCACCCTCACGGTCCTGCACACCCCCGGCCACGCCCCCGGCGCGGTCTGCCTGTACGCCCCCGAGCTGGCCACGGTCTTCACCGGGGACACGCTCTTCCAGGGCGGCCCGGGCGCCACCGGCCGCTCCTTCTCGTCGTTCCCCACGATCATCGACTCGATCCGGGACCGGCTGCTCACGCTCCCCGGCGACACCACGGTCCGCACCGGCCACGGCGACCCCACCACGATCGGCGCCGAGGCCCCGCAGCTCGACGACTGGATCAAGCGCGGCCACTGAGCAGGTGGAGCCTCACCCCTCCGGCCAGGCGGAGAGCCGCAGCCCGCTCACGAAGCGGCGCGGCTCTCCGCTGACCGGATCGGTGAACTCCAGCCGCCGCGCCAGCAGCTGCAACGGCCGGTCCCAGTCCTCCCCGGCCCCCTCCGGCGCCACCACCGGATAGAGCGGATCGTGGCGGATCGGCACCCCGAGCGCGTTCATGTGCACCCGCAGCTGATGCGTCCGCCCGGTGGCGGGCACCAGCCGGTACCGCCCGAGCCCGCCCCGCGCCGCCACCAGCTCCACCCGGCTCTCGCTGTTCGGCTCTCCCGGCTCCTCCCGGGCGGCGAGCACCCCGCGCTCCTTCACGATCCGGCTCCGTACGGTCCGCGGAAGGGCCAGCTCCGGGTCGTACGGGGCCACCGCCTCGTACTCCTTGCGCACCAGCCGGTCCCGGAACAGCGTCTGGTACGCGCCCCGCTCCTCCGGCCGCACCACGAAGAGCACCAGCCCCGCCGTCAACCGGTCCAGCCGGTGCGCGGGCTGGAGCGAGGGCACCCCCAGCTCCCGCCGCAGCCGGGCCACCGCGGTCTGCGTGATGTGCCGCCCCCGGGGCGTGGTGGCGAGGAAGTGCGGCTTGTCCGCCACCACCAGATGTGCGTCCCGGTACACGATCCCGATGGGGAAGGGCACCGGCTCCTCGGCCGCGAAGTCCCGGTGGAACCAGAGCGTCAGCCCGGCGGCGTACGGCTCACCGGCCCGCACCGGCACTCCGTCGGCCCCCACGAACCGCTCCGCGTCGAGCATCGTCGCGACCCGCTCCGCCCCGATCGCCCCGCCGAACCGCGCGACCAGATACTCCCCGACCGTGGACCACGCCCCGCCCGGATCCTCCGTCAGCCGCACCCGTACGGCGTCGATCCCGTCCCGCTGGGGGAGGGGCCCGGCGGACGCCTTCCTGCGGCCCCTCATGCCCGCCCCTTTCGGCTCTGGCCCCGGTGACGCAAAAGAGCCCCACCGAAGTGGGGCTCCCGCTGGTGTCCGAGGGGGGACTTGAACCCCCACGCCCGATAAAGGGCACTAGCACCTCAAGCTAGCGCGTCTGCCATTCCGCCACCCGGACAAGGTGTCTGTCTCGCGGGCCCGTGCCCGTTCCGACGTGGAAAACCATAGCAAACATTCGAGGGTGCTCGATCACGCCCCGATGGCTGTGAACGGTGCGTGACGGGGGATGCACGCCCTTGGGTGCGGGACGCGGGCGCGGGAGGATGGGAGGGAGCACCACAGCGACAGCGGAAGGAAGCAGCGTGAGCGAGAGCAGCACGGGCAGGGCCGTCGGCGTCGGGGACGCCGAGAGGGAGGTCGTGGACCTCTGTCGTGACCTCATCCGGATCGACACCAGCAACTACGGCGACCACTCGGGCCCCGGTGAGCGGCTCGCCGCCGAGTACGTGGCGGAGAAGCTCGCCGAGGTGGGGCTGGAGCCGCAGATCTTCGAGTCGCACAAGGGCCGCGCCTCCACCGTCGCGCGCATCGAGGGCGAGGACCCCTCCCGGCCCGCCCTGCTCATCCACGGGCACACCGACGTGGTCCCGGCCAACGCGGCGGACTGGACGCACGACCCGTTCTCCGGGGAGATCGCGGACGGCTGCGTCTGGGGCCGGGGCGCTGTCGACATGAAGGACATGGACGCGATGACCCTCGCGGTCGTACGGGAGCGGATGCGCACCGGCCGCAAGCCCCCGCGCGACATCGTGCTGGCCTTCCTCGCGGACGAGGAGGCGGGCGGGACGTACGGGGCCCGGTATCTCGTCGACCACCACCCGGGGCTCTTCGAGGGGGTCACCGAGGCGATCAGCGAGGTCGGCGGCTTCTCCTTCACCGTCAACGAGAACCTGCGGCTCTATCTGGTGGAGACGGCCCAGAAGGGCATGCACTGGATGAAGCTCACCGTGGACGGCACCGCCGGGCACGGATCGATGATCCACAAGGACAACGCGATCACGGAGCTGTCCGAGGCGGTCGGGCGGCTGGGGCGGCACAAGTTCCCGGTGCGGGTCACCAAGACCCTGCGGCACTTCCTGGACGAGCTGTCGGACGCGCTCGGCACCGAGCTGGACCCGGAGAACATGGACGAGACGCTGGCCAAGCTCGGCGGCATCGCCAAGCTGATCGGCGCCTCCCTCCAGAACACCGCCAACCCCACCCAGCTCGGCGCGGGCTACAAGGTCAACGTGATCCCGGGCCAGGCCACCGCCCACGTCGACGGCCGGTTCCTGCCGGGATACGAGGAGGAGTTCCTCGCCGACCTGGACCGGATCCTGGGCCCCCGGGTGAAGCGGGAGGACGTCCACGCGGACAAGGCCCTGGAGACCACGTTCGACGGGGCCCTGGTCGACGCCATGCAGACCGCGCTGGTGGCCGAGGACCCGATCGCCCGCGCCGTGCCGTACATGCTCTCGGCCGGCACCGACGCCAAGTCCTTCGACGACCTGGGCATCCGGGGCTTCGGCTTCGCCCCGCTGAAGCTGCCCCCGGAGCTGGACTTCGCCGGGATGTTCCACGGCGTCGACGAGCGCGTCCCGGTCGACGGTCTGCAGTTCGGGGTGCGGGTGCTCGACCGGTTCATCGACCACAGCTGACCGGTCCCGTCCGCAATTCGCCCGCCTGTGCGTATATGACCGAAAGAGTGAAACGGGCCGTTCACACGTAGCCCCGCTCCCCCCTCCTCGTTACAAGTTTTGCGGTCCGCGGCTGGGACCGCACTTTCCAACTAGGAGGAATCATGATCAAGAAGGTCGTCGCAGTTGCGGCTGCCACCGGTGGCCTCGTTCTCGCGGGTGCGGGCATGGCTTCCGCCGACGCGGGCGCCCAGGGTGCGGCCATCGGCAGCCCCGGCGTGCTCTCCGGCAACGTCGTCCAGGTCCCGATCCACGTGCCGGTGAACGTCTGCGGCAACACGGTCTCCGTGATCGGGCTGCTGAACCCCGCCTTCGGCAACACCTGCGTCAACGCGTGACGTTGCGTCAACCCGTAAGGGTTTGAGCTCGGTCGGTCCCGGAGTGCGTGCCATGCACTCCGGGACCGTTCGGCATTCGGCTCCCGCACGGTCATGTCCGGGGGTTTTTCGGAAGGCAGAAGGCAGGAAACGAACCTATGCGACAGGTCACTCGTAAAGGCCTGATCACCATGGCGGCGGCGGGCGGGGTCCTCGCTCTCAGTGGCGGCTACGCCCACGCCGACGCCGGGGCGGCCTCGACGGCCACCGGCTCACCGGGCGTGCTGTCCGGGAACTCGGTCTCGGTCCCGATCGACATCCCGGTCAACGTCTGCGGCAACTCGGTCACCGTCGGCGGTCTCATCAACCCGACGTTCGGCAACGACTGCCAGAACGGGCCGTCGGCGCCGAGCCACGGCTCCGGAACGCAGAACCGTATCGGCGGCGGCTCCGCCGACGGGGCCCAGGCCGGCAACACGGCCCAGGCCGGGGACACCACCGCCACCGACCGGACCGGCGAGCCCGGCACGGGCCGTCACCGGGCGGGCGGGGCCGGTGCGGAAGGGGTCGCGCAGGGCTCGCCCGGCATCCTCTCCGGCAACATGGTCCAGGCGCCGGTCAGCGTCCCCGTGAACGTCTGCGGCAACAGCGTCTCCGTCATCGGGCTGCTGAACCCGACCTTCGGCAACAGCTGCTCCAACGACGCCACACCGCCTCCGCCGCCCCCGACGCCGGAGGAGCCGCAGAAGCCCCCGGTCACGCCGGAGAAGCCGGTCGACCCGCCGGCCAACCAGCCGCCCGAGCCGAACGCGCCCGAGCCCCAGCTCGACCCGGAGGAGCAGCTCGCCCAGACCGGTGCGGGCGGCATGGAGATGCTCATCCCGGCCAGCGCCGGACTGATGCTGGCCGGCCTGGGATCGGTGCTCTACCGCCGCTCCCGCAGCGCCGCCTGACCCGGGCACGTACACCGGGAACAGCGGTACGGACAGCGAGCAGGTGAACACGGACGGGCCCCGCGATCCGCGGGGCCCGTTCCCGTGTCATCGCTCGTCGGACGCCCGGGGCATCGGATACCCGTGGCCCCGGGTGACCGCTGGTGTCACCAGGTGGCTCGCAGCTGACGGATGATCCGCCGGCGCAGCCGGACCCTCCGGCTGCCGTCCAGGCGCAGCGTCAGACGGTCCAGTTCCCAGTGTCCGTACTCGGCGTGGTCGGTCAGGATTCGGGCCGCTTCCTGGCGGGTGACCCCGCGCGGCACGTACACGTCGACAAATTCGTATTCCGGCATCGCATCTATTGTGCGGGCAGAGCCCCGGTACGGATAGCGTCTGCACTATGTCTGATGCTGCGCAGCCCACCGCTGCCGAGGTACGTGCCGCCGCCGAGGCGGTCAAAGCCGCGATCGACCGTCACCTCGACGCGGTCGAACGCCGTACCGGGGACGACGACCCCGCCGTCTACGAAGCGTTCAACTCACTGGCCGCCGCTGCCGAGGTCTACGACGAACTCCTCTACGACCGCTACGACGAGGTCACCCCCTTCGAGATCCCCGGCGCGGACGACACCCTGCCGCCCTACGCCGGACCCGCCGAGCCCAGCGCGCTGAGCGTGCTGATCCGGCGCGACTACGCGGTCGCGGAACCCCAGCGGCTGCTCGCCCAGGCACAGCGCCTCGCCGACCTCGACGCGGGACCCGGCGCGAACGGCTCCGCCACCCCGGTGGTCGGCACCAGCGTCCACGCCGCGCTCGGCATGCTCTTCGGGGAGTACGAACCCGACGAGATCGCCTCCCGGCACAAGGAGTTCGGCCTGGAGGAGGGTGACTCCACCCTCTGGGTCTCCGCCGCCGAGGCGCTCCCGGAGCCGGGGGAGTGGCTCGCCGCACCCTTCGAGGACGCCGACCCCGAGCTGGTGGTCTGCCGCTTCGACGTCAGCGCCGTCTTCGACGAGGAGGAGCTCGACGAGGAGCTGGACGAACCGGCGGCCGGCCGCGCATGACAGGGCAGCGGGCCCCGGCGCGGTGGTGCGCCGGGGCCCGCTCGCGCGTGCTGGTCAGGAAGCCGCGTCGGGCGTCGGCAGCGCCTCCAGAAGCGGGCGCAGCCGGGTCGTCCGCTCCGGGGCCGGGACCTGCGCCACCGCGTGCGGGAGCGCCTGGTCCACCCCGTGCACCACGGACAGATGCCGCTCGCCCCGGCCGAACGCCGTGTAGACCCACGGGCGGCTGAGCCCCGCCGCCGCGTCGCCCGGCAGCACCACCACCGCGGCGGGCCAGCGCATCCCGGCCGCCTGGTGGGCACTGAGCGCCCAGCCGTGCCGCACCACCGCCTCCACCCGCTCCTGCGGTACGACGACGGGGGTGCCGTCGCAGTCCAGATGCAGCCCCTCCACGTCGGCCGAGCGCACCACTCCGGGCACCGTGCGGCCGGGCGCGGGGACATGGACCACGCGGTCGCCCGGGTCGAACCCGCCGAACCGGCCGGGGCCGGGGTTGAGCCGCTGCTTCAGGGCCTCGTTGAGCGCCCGGGTCCCGGCCGCCCCGCCATGGCCGACCGTGATGACCTGGGTGTCGGCGGCGGGGATCGAGAACGCCCGGGGCACCGAGTCCGCGACCAGCTGCACCGTACGGTGGACCGCCTCGCCCGCGTCCCGGACGGGGACGATCACGACCTCCTTGCCCGGGGCCGCCACCTGGTTCAGCTCCCCGATGCCGATCCCGGAGACCAGCTCGCCGATGGGCCCGGGGTCCGGCGTACGGGAGACGACCTGCGGGCACGCGCGTGCGGCCAGCACATCGGCGAAGACCCGCCCGGCCCCCGCCGAACCCAGCACCCCGGGGTCACCGCTCAGCACCAGCCGGGCCCCGTCCGCCAGCGCCTCGACGAGGACCGCCGCGCCCTCCACGTCCAGCTGCGGGGCGTCCAGCACCACCAGCAGGTCCAGGGCGAGCGCCCCGTCCTCGTCCCGGCCCGGGCCCTCGGTGCCGGAGAGCAGCCCGGCCAGGGTGACCGCCGCCTCCGGGGCGCCGACGGCCTCGGCCAGTCTGCGGCGGCCGTCCTCGCTGTGGGCGGCGCCCAGGGCCCGCAGCCCCAGGCCCCGCGCCGCGGCGATCAGGGCGGCGGGCTCGGCCCGGGCCGCCTCGCCGCCGCTGTGGACGACGAGCCCGGCGGTGGCCGCCGTACGGATCAGCTCGGCGGCCGAGGGGGAGGGGGCGGCAGCGGCCGCCTCCGCCCAGTCGGCGCCCTTCTCGCAGGCGTTCAGCAGCCGGGCCAGGCCGTCGGCGAGGCTCTCCTCGGCCAGTGCGTAGCGGTCCAGGCCCAGCAGCACCTGGACCGGCTCCGGCGCCTCGGCCTCCTCGCCCTCGGGGGCGCCCTCTTCCGCCGGGTCCCCGGCCTCTGCGTCCCCTTCTCCTTCGAACCCGGCCTCCGCGCCCTCCTGGAAGACCAGGGCCACGCCCTCCTCCACGGCGTGGCGTACGGCCTCGTCCGGGTCGGGCACCGCCCGCTCGGCGAGCGCCGCCCGCACGGCCTCGGCGTCCAGCGCGGTGTGCCCCTGGAGGGCGGCGCGCTCCAGCACCCACCCGACCAGGGCGGCCGTGCGGCGCCCGTCGTCCGGCCCGCAGCCGGCGCCGAGCAGGGCCCGGGCGAAGCCGTCCGCCTGCTCGGGCCGGACGCCGGGGACGGCCAGCAGCTGCCAGGGGTCGGCGCGCAGCAGCTCGGCGGTCTGTTCGCCCAGCGTCCCGGTGGCCGGGCGGGCCAGTGCCTCGGGGGCCCCGCCCTCGGTGAGGACCGCCCGCACCGCGTCCACGGCCTCGGGGGAGGCGGCCGGGCGCTCCACGGGGGCGGCGGCCGGATCGGGGCGCCGGGGGGTTGCGGCGGGGGCCGGGGCGGCGCGGCGGGGCGTGGGCGTGCCGAGGTGCGAGTCGAAGAACTCGGTGCCCGCCTTCGCGCCGCTCTCCACGGCCCGGACGGCGGCGAGCAGGTCGGCCGCGGTGCCGCTCAGCTTCGTACCGGCGGCGACGGGGCCGTCCTTGGCCGCCTTGCGCTGGGCGATCCGCTCGCGCAGCTCCCGCTGGGCGGCCAGCTCGGCCTGTGCCTCGGAGAGCGCGGGCGCGGCGGCGTCCCCGTCCCCTTCCCCCTCCCCGTCGGCGGCAGCGCCCGCGGTGTCACCGGTGTTCTCGGTGGACCCGGTGGCCTCATCGGCGGCAGCCTCCACAGCCTCACCGGTGCCGGCGGCGGAGGCCCCGGAGTCCGTGGCCCCGGCGTCGGCGGCGTCGGGCGCTTCGGCGCGCGCGGGGGCCCCGGTGTCGGTGGCCTCCGCGGGCTCGTCGCCCTCCGGTGTGTCCGTGCCGGCGGTGCCGGGGGTCTCCCCGGGAAGCGCAGTCACAGCGTGCTCCAGTCCTGGTCGGGATAGCGGTGCACGGGCGCCGACACATCGTCGAGCGCCTGGCAGATCTCGTAGGGAAGAGTAAGCGTCTCCACTGACAGCGCCTCGGTGAGCTGCGCGGCGTTGCGCGCGCCGACGATCGGGGCGGCCACCCCGGGGCGGTCCCGCACCCAGGCCAGCGCCACCTGCAGGGGGCTCGTCGCCAGCCCGTCCGCCGCCGTCGCCACCGCGTCGGTGATCCGGGCCGCCGCGTCGTCGAGATAGGGCTCGACGAAGGGGGCCAGCAGCTCGGAGGCGCCCCGGGAGTCGGACGGGGTCCCTTGGCGGTACTTGCCGGTCAGCACCCCGCGCCCCAGCGGCGAGGACGGCAGCACCCCGATGCCGAGGTCCAGCGCGGCGGGCAGCACCTCCCGCTCGATGCCCCGCTGGAGCAGCGAGTACTCCATCTGCGTACTGGCCAGCCGGGTGCGCACCCCGGGCGCGGCGAGCTGCCAGGTGGCGGCCTTGGCCAGCTGCCAGCCGCAGAAGTTCGACACGCCCGCGTAGCGGACCCGGCCCGAGGAGACCGCCAGGTCCACCGCCTGGAGCGTCTCCTCCAGCGGGGTCTGCGGGTCGAAGGCGTGGACCTGCCACAGATCCACGTGGTCCGTGCCGAGCCGCTCCAGCGAGGCGTCCAGGGCGGCCAGCAGATGCCCGCGCGAGCCGTTGACCCTGCGGTACGGGTCGGGGACGTTGCCCGCCTTCGTGGAGATGACCAGATCCTCCCGTGGCACGAGGCTGTCCAGGAGCTGCCCGAGCATGAGTTCGGCCTCTCCGCCCCCGTACACGTCGGCGGTGTCCACCAGGGTGCCGCCCGCGTCCCAGAAGGCCTTGAGCTGGTCGGCGGCGTCGTGCTCGTCCGTGTCCCGGCCCCAGGTGAGGGTGCCGAGCCCGATCCGGGACACGCGTAGGCCGGTGCGGCCGAGATGCCTCTGCTCCATGGGCGCGAGATTACTGGCCACGGCCCCACCGGGTGGAAGCCTGTGGACAACGGGAGGTCGCGCGGGCCTGCCGGATCGCCGCCACCCGCGCTAGAGTCCCCGGGACGGGACGTTACTGATCAGTAAGGGGAGCGGCTATGCGGCTCGGCATCAATCTCGGTTACTGGGGCGCCGGCATGGACGGCGACAACCTCGCCGTCGCCCAGGAGGCCGACCGGCTCGGCTACGACGTCTGCTGGGCCGCCGAGGCCTACGGCTCCGACGCGCCGACCGTCCTGACCTGGGTCGCGGCCCAGACCGAATCCATCGACGTGGGCTCCGCGATCATGCAGATCCCGGCCCGCCAGCCCACCATGACGGCGATGACCGCCGCCACCCTGGACTCGCTCTCCGGCGGCCGCTTCCGGCTCGGCCTCGGCGTCTCGGGCCCGCAGGTCTCCGAGGGCTGGTACGGCGTCAGGTTCGACAAGCCGCTGGCCCGCACCCGCGAGTACGTCGAGATCGTCCGCCGGGCGATGACCCGCGAGCGGCTCTCGTACGAGGGGGACCACTGGACGCTCCCGCTGCCCGGCGGTCCCGGCAAGCCGATCAAGCTCACCGTCCACCCGGAGCGCGAGCACATCCCGCTCTACATCGCCGCGATCGGCCCGAAGAACCTGGAGCAGACCGGCGAGATCGCGGACGGCGCCCTGCTGATCTTCCCCTCCGCCGACCATCTGGAGGAGACCGCGATCTCCCCTCTGCGCGCGGGCCGGGAGAAGGCCGGCAAGACCATGGAGGGCTTCGACGTCTCCCCGACGCTCCCGCTCGCCGTCGGTGACGACGTCAAGGGCCTCGCGGACATGTTCCGCCCGTACACCGCTCTGTACGTCGGCGGGATGGGCAGCCGGAAGCAGAACTTCTACAACCAGCTCGCCCAGCGCATGGGGTACGAGAAGGAGGCCGCCGAGATCCAGGACAAGTACCTGGACGGCGACAAGGCCGGCGCCGCGGCCGCCGTACCGCACCAGCTGATCGACCAGACCGCGCTGCTCGGCCCCGTCGAGCGGATCGCGGAGCGGATGCAGGCGTACGCCGCCGCCGGGGTCACCACGCTCAACCTCGCCCCCGCCGGCTTCACCCTGGAGGAGCGGCTCACCGCCCTGCGCGCCGGGACCGACGCCCTGGAGCGCTCCGGACTCGCGTGACGCCTCCGGACAGCACTACGGCCGTGGTGGGGGCTCGGGGGTCTTCCCCGCCACGGCCGTCACCGGGAACAACGCGCCGCGCGCCCAGGGGTTACGCCGGGAACGCGCCGCGCCTCCTCGGCCGCTCCGGTTGCCGACCGCGTCCGGGCGCTTTTGACTGCTGCTCTGCGCACTACTGCCCCGCGGCGACCGTTCCGCGGGGTCCGGCACGGAGGTGGCGCTCATGCTCTCAGCCCGCGGCCTGTTCCAGGAGATCCTGGACGACGACGAGGCCTACCGGCTCTTCTGCTCCATCGCCGCCAGCGGGGAGTCCCAGGGCGGCTGGGAGAACGCCCGCATCGCCGCGCTGGTCCCGGAGAGCTGCCGCTCCCTGGCGCCCCGGATCGTCCGCCACGGCGCCGACGAGGACAAGCACGGCCGGATCTTCAACGCCCTCCTGAAGAAGCGCGGGCTCCGGCCGGCCGACGTCCCGCCGGAGACCGACTACACGATGCTCCTGGAACAGCAGGGCATCGGCCTCGCCCACTCCCGGCTGCGCGGCGACGAGCGGCTCACCGAGCGCGACATCATCACCTATCTGGCCCACAGCCGGATCACCGAACAGCGCGCGTCCGAACAGATGCGGCTGCTGCGCCGGTACTTCTCCGACCACCCCGACATCGGGCGCGCGGTGCGGATGATCTCCGACGACGAGGACAACCACCTCGCCTACTGCCACGAGGAGCTGCTGCGGCTCGCCCGGGAGGGCCACGGGCGCACCATCCAGCGGACCATGCGCGAGTGCGCCCTCGCGGAGATCGAGGTGTACCGCGACGTCAGCCTCGCGGTGATGGACCGGATGGGACGGCTGCTGGGCTGGCCGCGCGCCAAGGCCCTGACGCTGGCGGCCGGGATCCACGCCGTGTACGCGTACGAGCGCCTCGGCGGCTGGCGGCGCATGGTCAGCCTGGAGATGCCCGGACGCCGGGACGCCCTGGGCGGCCGGGCCGTACCGGAACCGGAGTTCGCGTGATCCGGCGGGGACTCCCCGGCTCCGGGACCCCGTACGGGCTCAGAGCCAGCCGCGCCGCTTGAACAGGCGGTGCAGGCCCAGCACCGCCGCCGCCATGAACAGGATGATCGCCGGGTACGTCCAGGCCCAGTGCAGCTCCGGCATGTGGTCGAAGTTCATGCCGTAGATGCCCGCGACCATCGTGGGGACGGCCGCCATCGCCGCCCACGCCGAGATCTTCCGCATGTCGTCGTTCTGCCGCACCCCCATCTGTGCGAGATGGGCCGAGAGGATGTCCGACAGCAGCCGGTCCAGCCCCTCCACCTGCTCGTTGACCCGGGTCAGATGGTCGGCGACGTCACGGAAGAACGGCTGCGCCTCCTGGTGGACGAACGGCACCCCGGCCCCCGCCAGCCGGGTCATCGGCGCCGTCAGCGGACCGGTGGCCCGGCGGAACTCCAGCACCTGCCGCTTGAACGTGTAGATCGTCGCCGCCGTGTTCGAGGAGCCGCCGCTCCCGCTCGGGGCGAAGACCTGGGTCTCCAGCTCCTCCAGGTCCACCTGGAGCTCCCCGGCCACGTCGATGTAGTGGTCCACCACCGCGTCGCTGATCGCGTAGAGGACCGCCGTCGGCCCGTGCGCCAGGATCTCCGGCTCCGACTCCAGACGGCGGCGGACGTCCGCGAGCGGGGCGCTCTCCCCGTGCCGGACCGTCACCACGAACGAGTCACCGATGAAGACCATCAGCTCGTCGGCGCTCACCGTGTCGTGGTCCGGCTCGTAGACCACCGGCTTCAGGACCGCGAACAGGGAGTCGTCGTACACCTCCAGCTTGGGCCGCTGGTGGGCGCGGAGCGCGTCCTCCACCGCGAGCGGGTGCAGCCCGAACTCCTGGCTCACCCGGCCGAACTCCTCCTCGGTCGGCTCGTGCAGGCCGATCCAGAGGAAGGCGTCACCGGACCTGCGCGCCTGCGCGAGGGCCTCGGAGAGGTCGCCGGACCCCTCGGCCCGGCGGCCGTCCTGGTAGATGGCACAGTCCACGATCATTCGGCATCCTCGGGAGGTCAGGGACCACGACGTACAAGGCGGTCCACCGTCGTCTCCTTCCCCGTGGCTCCTCTCTCGCACCGGGCGCCACGGGACATCTACCCTGGCCGGTATGCCGACGCTGATCCTCGTACGCCACGGACGCTCCACCGCCAACACCGCCGGAGTGCTCGCGGGCCGCACCCCCGGGGTCCTGCTCGACGAGCGCGGCACCGAACAGGCCGCCGCTCTGCCCGCCCGGCTCGCCGCTCTCCGGCTCGCCGTCGCCGTCAGCAGCCCCCTGGAGCGCTGCCACCAGACGCTCCGGCCGCTGCTGGAGGCCCGCCCCGGACTGGCCGCGCACACCGAGGAGCGCATCAGCGAGTGCGACTACGGCGACTGGTCGGGGCGCAAGCTCGCCGAGCTGTCCGACGAGCCCCTGATGTCCGTCGTCCAGCAGCACCCCTCCGCCGCCGCCTTCCCCGGCGGCGAGTCGATGCGCGCCATGCAGGCCCGCGCCGTCGACGCCGTACGCGACTGGAACGACCGGGTCGCGGCGGAGCACGGCGAGGACGCCGCCTACGTCATGTGCTCGCACGGCGACATCATCAAGTCCCTCGTCGCGGACGCCCTCGGCATGCATCTGGACCTCTTCCAGCGCATCCACGTCGACCCCTGCTCGGTCACCGCCATCCGCTACACCCGGCTGCGCCCCTTCCTCCTGCGCGTCGGGGACACCGGCGACCTCGCCCCCCTGGCACCGCGCGAACAGTCCGTCGGGGCGGGCGCCCAGCCGTCCGCCGCGGGTGACGGCACGTCGGACGCGGCGGTCGGGGGCGGCGGGGGCGCGCCGTGATCTCCGCGGGCAGTAGGGTGGACGCGCCGTAGCGCCGCTATCCGCCCATCGATTCTCAAGGGAGACAGGACGTGTCCCGTCAGGTGTTCCTCTACGACCCACCGGACCGATTCGTGGCCGGCACGGTCGGGTTGCCTGGCCGCCGTACGTTTTTCCTCCAGGCCTCGTCCAAGGGCCGGGTCACCAGCGTCGCCCTGGAGAAGACCCAGGTGGCCGCCCTGGCCGAGCGGATCGACGAACTGCTCGACGAGGTGGTCCGGCGGACCGGCGGCAACTCGCCGGTGCCCGCCGTGGCGCCCACCGACGTCGCGGACACCGCCCCCCTGGACGTCCCCGTCGAGGAGGAGTTCCGGGTCGGCACCATGGCCCTGGCCTGGGACGGCGACGAGCAGCGCATGATCGTCGAGGCGCAGGCCCTCGTCGAGCTGGACGCGGACTCCGAGGACGACCTCGCGGAGGCCGAGGAGAAGCTCCTCCAGGACGAGGAGAACGGCCCGCCGATGCTCCGCGTCCGGCTCAGCGGAGCCCAGGCCCGCGCGTTCGCCAAGCGCGCCCTGGACGTCGTCAACGCCGGCCGTCCGCCGTGCCCGCTGTGCAGCCTGCCGCTCGATCCGGAAGGACACGTATGCCCGCGCCAGAACGGATACCGTCGCGGAGCCTGACGGACACGGACCTGACCACCCTGCTCACCGAGGGCACGCTCACCGTCCTCGGCCAGGTCGGCGGGGCGTCCAACGCGGTGCTGCACTGCACCGTGGCGTACGAGGGCGAGGAGCGCACCTGCGCCTACAAGCCGGTCGCGGGCGAGCAGCCGCTCTGGGACTTCCCCGACGGGACGCTGGCGCAGCGGGAGGTGGCGGCGTACGAGATCTCCCGGGCCACCGGCTGGGACCTGGTGCCGCCCACCGTGCTGCGCGAGGGGCCCTACGGGCAGGGCATGTGCCAGCTCTGGATCGACGGGCCCGGGCCCGGTGAGGCCACGCCCGAGGTGCTGGCCCTGGTGGAGGGCGACGAGCCGGGCGAGGGCTGGAAGGCCGTGGGCCACGCGGACGTCGGGAACGGGAGGACCGCGCTGCTGGTGCACGCGGACGATCCCCGGCTGCGACGGCTCGCGGTGCTCGACGCGGTGATCAACAACGGTGACCGCAAGGGCGGCCATCTGCTGCCGGGCCCCGGCGGGCTGCTGTACGGCATCGACCACGGGGTCACCTTCAACGCCGACGACAAGCTGCGCACGCTCCTGTGGGGCTGGGCCGGGGAGCCGCTCACCGAGGAGGCGCTGGTGGTGCTCGCCCGGCTCGCCGGGGAGCTGGCGGCGGGTGAGCCGCTGGCCACCCGGATGGCGCAACTCATCACGGCCGCCGAACTGGACGCCCTGCGGGCGCGGGTGGCGGTGCTGCTGGACACGAAGGCGCACCCGGAGCCGAGCGGGCAGTGGCCCCCGATCCCCTGGCCGCCCGTGTAGCGGGCGCCGACGGGAGCCGGCGGAAGCTCGTTCCGTACAGTCTTTCGAAGGTTTATCGCAAGAGTGTCTCTTCGGACAGGAATCCGGATCCGGTTCGTATCCGGAAGGATCGTCCGGTTACGCTCATGACATGCATGCCTGGCCCGCTTCTGAGGTCCCCGCCCTGCCCGGCAAGGGCCGCGACCTTCGGATCCACGACACCGCGACCGGCGGACGGATCACCCTTGACCCCGGTCCCGTCGCCCGCATCTACGTCTGCGGCATCACGCCGTACGACGCGACCCACATGGGTCATGCGGCGACCTACAACGCGTTCGACCTCGTTCAGCGCGTGTGGCTCGACACCAAGCGGCAGGTTCACTACGTCCAGAACGTGACCGACGTGGACGATCCGCTCCTGGAGCGGGCCGTGCGCGACGGTCAGGACTGGTCCGAGCTGGCCGAGCGCGAGACGGCGCTCTTCCGCGAGGACATGACCGCCCTGCGGATGCTGCCCCCGCGCCACTACATCGGAGCCGTCGAGGCCATACCCGGCATCGTGCCCCTCGTCGAGCGGCTGCGGGAGGCGGGCGCCGCCTACGACCTCGAAGGCGACGTCTACTTCTCCGTCGACGCCGACCCGCACTTCGGCGAGGTCTCCGGCCTCGACGCGGCGGCCATGCGGCTGCTCTCCGCCGAACGCGGCGGCGACCCCGAGCGCCCCGGCAAGAAGAACCCCCTCGACCCGATGCTCTGGATGGCCGCCCGCCCGGGCGAGCCGAGCTGGGACGGGGCCTCCCTGGGCGAAGGCCGCCCCGGGTGGCACATCGAGTGCGTCGCCATCGCGCTGGACCACCTCGGTATGGGCTTCGACATCCAGGGCGGCGGCTCCGACCTGGTCTTCCCGCACCACGAGATGGGCGCGTCGCACGCCCAGGCGCTGACCGGCGAGCACCCGTTCGCCAAGGCGTACGTCCACGCCGGCATGGTCGGCCTCGACGGCGAGAAGATGTCCAAGTCCCGCGGCAACCTCGTCTTCGTCTCCGCCCTGCGCCGCGAGGGCGTGGACCCGGCGGCCATCCGTCTCGCCCTGCTCTCCCACCACTACCGCGCCGACTGGGAGTGGACCGACCAGGTCCTCACCGACGCCGTCGAGCGCCTCGCCCGCTGGCGCGCGGCGGTCTCACGCCCCGACGGGCGCTCGGCCGACGCCCTGGTGGAGGAGGTCCGCGAGGCCCTCGCCGACGACCTGGACACCCCCACGGCGCTCGCCGCCGTGGACCGCTGGGTCGCACTCCAGAGCGCGGAGGGCGGCAGCGACGAGGGGGCACCCGGCCTCGTCTCCCGTACCGTCGACGCCCTGCTGGGGGTCGCCCTGTAGGACGGATGGGCGGCCCGCCGCCGCCCCCGGAACCCACCGCACCGGCCCCGGACTTCGTGGAGAGGTCCGGGGCCGGTCCCGTCCGTCATCCGCCCGCGTGCGGACCGGGGCCACGGAAAGGGCGCCGTACGGGATCGGATCCCGTACGGCGCCCGGCCCTTGACGGCGCGTCGGAGATCACTCCCCGCCGGAGCCCTCCCCGGACGACTCGTCGGGGCCCTTGTCCTCGGGGCGCTCCTCCGGCTTCCGGCCCGGCCCCGGGTCCGTGCGCGGCGGCTTCGGCGGGCGGGCGCGGCTGCTGGACGGGTCGCGCAGATACGTCCCGTCCCCGCTCTCCGTCGCATGGCCGCCCGGTCCGGGACCGCCGTCCCGGCGCCGCAGATACCGCTCGAACTCCCGGGCGATGGCCTCACCGGATGCCTCGGGCAGCTCCGCGGTGTCCCGCGCCTCCTCCAGCGTCTGGACGTACTCCGCGACCTCGCTGTCCTCGGCCGCCAGCTGGTCCACGCCGAGCTGCCAGGCCCGCGCGTCCTCGGGCAGCTCGCCCAGCGGGATGCGCAGCCCGATCAGGTCCTCCAGCCGGTTGAGCAGGGCCAGCGTCGCCTTCGGGTTCGGCGGCTGCGACACGTAGTGCGGCACCGCCGCCCACAGGCTCACCGCGGGCACCCCGGCATGGGTGCACGCCTCCTGGAGGATGCCGACGATGCCCGTCGGACCCTCGTAGCGGGTCTCCTCCAGCTGCATCGTCCGCGCCAGATCCGGGTCGGAGGTGACCCCGCTCACCGGCACCGGCCGGGTGTGCGGGGTGTCCCCGAGCAACGCGCCCAGGATGACGACCATTTCGACGCCCAGCTCATGGGCGAAGCCGAGGATCTCGTTGCAGAACGAGCGCCAGCGCATCGACGGCTCGATCCCGCGCACCAGGACCAGGTCTCTGGGCTTCTCCCCGCCGACGCGCACCACCGACAGCCGGGTCGTCGGCCAGGTGACCTTGCGCACCCCGTTCTCCAGCCACACCGTGGGCCGGTTGACCTGGAAGTCGTAGTAGTCCTCGGCGTCCAGCGCCGCGAACACCTCGCCCTTCCACTCCCGGTCCAGATGGCCGACCGCTGTGGAGGCGGCGTCACCGGCGTCGTTCCAGCCTTCGAACGCGGCCACCATGACCGGGTCGACCAGCTCGGGCACCGACTCGAGCTCGATCACCCGGGCCTCCTTCCGCTGACTCCATACGTACGGAGCAACCTTACGGCTTCGGGCCCCTCCGGCCGCAGCCCGTTTGCACGGCCGGGTGAACCTTGCCAGCAGGAGTGGATCATCGGGCCGAACAGTGCATCGGCCCCGTCCGCCCGCACCTCCGCCTCACCGCCAGAGCGTGGAGGGCGCCTCCCGCCGCACCACCGGGGCGATCTCCTCCGCGAACCGCTGGAGCGTCTCCAGCTGCTCCGGGCGGCTCAGCCCGAAGCCGTCCACGGTGACCGACTGGAGGTCGTGGCGGTAGACGCCGTGCCAGCCGAGGATCTTGTCGATGATCTGCTGCGGGGAGCCGATGAGCTGCGGGCCGCCCTCGATCGCGTCCTCGATGGTGCGGAACGGGGTGTTGTAGCCGGCCTTCCCCGCCAGATGCGGTTTGAAGGTCTGCCGCACCCGCGCCTCGTACAGCTCCTTGTACCGCGCCACCGCCGCCTGCGAGCTGTCCGCGATGAGCAGTCCGCCGGAGCCCGCCGCGACCCGGGCGTCCGCCGGATCGTGCCCGTACGCCTCGAACCGCTCCCGGTAGTGCGCGATGAGCCTCGCGTACGCCTCGCGCGGCTGGATCGCGTTGGCGGTGAAGAGCGGATCGCCGTGCTTCGCCGCCAGCTCGGGGGAGTTGAGGCTGGTGGCCGAGCCGTGCCAGATCCTGGGGAGACCGTCGTACGGGCGGGGGACCGTGGTCACGTTCTTCAGCGGCGGGCGGAACTCGCCCTCCCAGTCGACGCCTTCCTCGGTCCAGAGCCGGCGCAGCAGCTCGTACTTCTCCTTCTGGAGGTCCCACTGCCGCTCCTCGTCCAGCCCGAAGAGGTCGAAGTGGCCCGCCTCGGCGCCCTTCCCGACGACCAGTTCGATCCGGCCCCGCGATATCTGGTCCAGCGTCGCGAAGTCCTCCGCCACCCGGACCGGGTCGAGGATCGCGACGACGGTCACCCCGGTGAGCAGCCGGATCGTGGAGGTACGGGCCGCGATCGCGCCGAGCACCACGCTCGGGCTGGAGGAGAGGAACGCCCCGGCGTGCCGCTCACCGACCGAACAGGAGTCGAAGCCCAGCTCCTCGGCTGCGGACGCGGTGGCGATCACCTCCTCGAACCGGTCGGCGGGGGAGGGGAGTTCACCGGTCAGCGGGTGCGGGTCGTGGCCGATCAGGGAGAGCACCGAGAATCTCATGGCCTCCACTCTCCCCGCGGCACGTTGCGCGCGTATGGCGGGAGTGTGGCGCGTGCCCGGGGGCGCGGGAGTCCCGTGGGCGTACGAGGACGGGGACGGCTCCCGTGGGGAAGCCGCCCCCGTCCTCGTACCCCGTGGGGAGGTCAGTCCCGGTCGGCCAGCAGCTTCTCGACGCCGTCGCGGACCTCGTCCGTCGCCAGCCCCCGGATCGTCAGCGTGGTCCGGCGGCGCAGCACGTCGTCCGCCGTCTCGGCCCACTCGTGGTCGCGCGCGTAGGCGACCTGGGCCCAGATCTCCGGGGCGTCCGGGTGGACGCGCTCGGCCAGCGCCGGGTTCTCGTTGGCCAGCCGCGCGATGTCGAAGGCGAGCGAGCCGTAGTGCGTGGCGAGGTGGCGGGCTGTGTCCGGGGCCATGCGCGGGCCGGGCGCCGGGCCGTCGATCAGCAGCCGGTGGGCGACCGCGTTCGGGTTGGCGATGCCGGGGAGCGGCAGCTTCCGCGGCAGCCGGTTCATCGGCTCCATGTCCTCGGCCAGCGGGTGCCCGGGCAGGGCGGCCAGCTTGTTCATGACCGTACGGCCGATGTGGCGGAAGGTCGTCCACTTGCCGCCCGCCACCGACAGCATCCCGCCGCGGCCCTCGGTGACGACCGTCTCGCGCTTGGCCTTGGAGGTGTCGCCGGGCCCGCCGGGCAGTACGCGCAGACCGGCGAAGGAGTAGGTGATCAGGTCGCGCGAGAGCTGCTGGTCCCTGATCGAGAACGCCGCCTCGTCGAGGATCTGCGCGGTGTCGGCCTCGGTCACCGAGACGTCCGCCGGGTCGCCCTCGTACTCCTCGTCCGTCGTGCCGAGGAGCAGCATGTCCTCCCACGGCAGCGCGAACGTGATCCGGTACTTGTCGATCGGGGTCGCCAGCGCCGCCCGCCACGGCCGGGTCCGCTTGAGGACCAGGTGGGCGCCCTTGGAGAGGCGGATGGAGGGGGCCGCGTTCGGGTCCTCCATCTTCCGCAGGTGGTCGACCCACGGGCCGGTGGCGTTGAGCACGAGCCGGGCGGTGACGCCGAACTCCGTACCGTCGACGCCGTCCTTCAGCTCGGCGCCCGTGACCCGGCCCCGGGTGAAGCGCAGGCCGGTGACGGCCGCGTGGTTGAGGACGACCGCGCCCGCGTCGACCGCCGCGCGGACCGTCATCAGCGCCATGCGGGCGTCGTTCATCTGGTCGTCGCGGTAGACCGCGACCGCCTTCAGGTCGTCCGTCCGCAGCTCGGGCACATCGCGCTGGGCCTTGGCCGGGGAGATGACGTGGCCGACGCCGTCGCCGAACGCGGAGAGCGCGGAGTAGGCGAAGACGCCCGCGCCGAGCTTGGCCGCGCCGTGCGGGCCGCCCTTGTAGACCGGCAGGTAGAAGGTGAGCGGGTTGGCCAGGTGCGGGGCCACCTCGCGGGAGACCGCGCGCCGCTCGAAGTGGTTCTCCGCGACCAGCTTGACCGCGCCGGTCTGGAGGTAGCGCAGACCGCCGTGGAGCAGCTTGGAGGAGGCGGAGGAGGTGGCGCCGGCGAAGTCACCGGCGTCCACCAGAGCCACCCGCAGCCCGGACTGCGCGGCATGCCAGGCGGTGGAGATGCCCAGGATGCCGCCGCCGATGACCAGGAGGTCGTACGTCGCCCGGGACAGCTGCTCCCGGGTTTCGGCGCGGCTCGGCAGGGAGCCGGAGGCCGGGTGCGTTCCGAGGGCGGGAACGCTCTGCAGGGTGGTCATGGTGAATGCTCCTCGTCAGCTTTCTTCGTCCTCGACCCAGCCCATGGTCCGTTCGACGGCCTTGAGCCAGCTCTTGTACTCGCGGGCACGGGTGTCCGCGTCCATGCGGGGGGTCCACTCGGCGGCCCGGCGCCAGTTGGCGCGCAGCGCGTCGGTGTCCGGCCAGAAGCCGACGGCGAGACCGGCGGCGTAGGCGGCGCCGAGGCAGGTGGTCTCGGCGACCATGGGGCGCACCACCGGCGCGTCCAGGAAGTCGGCGAGCGTCTGCATCAGCAGGTTGTTGGACGTCATACCGCCGTCGACCTTGAGCGCGGTCAGCTCGACCCCGGAGTCCTTCGTCATGGCGTCGCTGATCTCGCGGGTCTGCCAGGCGGTGGCCTCCAGGACGGCACGGGCGATGTGCGCCTTGGTGACGTAACGGGTGAGACCGGTGATCACGCCCCGGGCGTCGGGACGCCAGTAGGGGGCGAACAGTCCGGAGAAGGCGGGCACGAAGTAGGCGCCGCCGTTGTCCTCGACCGAGGAGGCCAGCGTCTCGATCTCGGCGGCCGACTTGATGAGGCCCATCTGGTCGCGCATCCACTGCACCAGCGAACCGGTGACCGCGATGGAGCCCTCCAGGGCGTACACCGGGGGCTTGTCGCCGATCTGGTAGCCGACGGTGGTGAGCAGCCCGTTGTAGGAGTTCACCGGGGTGCCGCCGGTGTTCATCAGCATGAAGGTGCCGGTGCCGTACGTGGACTTGGCCTCGCCCTCGGCGAAACAGGTCTGGCCGAACAGGGCCGCCTGCTGGTCGCCGAGCGCGGAGGCGACGGGCACGCCGTCGAGGATGCCGCCCTTGGCGTTGCCGTACACCTCGGCGGAGGAGCGGATCTCGGGGAGGACCGCGGCCGGGATGCCGATGGAGGAGAGGATCTTCTCGTCCCACTCCATCCGGTGCAGGTTCATCAGGAGGGTGCGCGAGGCGTTGGTGACGTCGGTGACGTGGACGCCGCCGTCGGTGCCGCCGGTCAGGTTCCAGATGACCCAGGAGTCCATGGTGCCGAAGAGGATGTCGCCGGCCTCGGCGCGCTCGCGCAGCCCCTCGACGTTGTCGAGCAGCCAGCGGACCTTGGGCCCGGCGAAGTACGAGGCGAGCGGCAGCCCGGTCTCGCGGCGGAAGCGGTCCTGGCCGACGTTGCGGCCCAGCTCCTTGCAGAGCGCGTCGGTGCGGGTGTCCTGCCAGACCAGCGCGTTGTGCACCGGCTCGCCGGTGTTCTTGTCCCAGAGCAGGGTGGTCTCGCGCTGGTTGGTGATGCCGATCGCCTTGACGTCGGCGGAGGTGATGCCGGCCTTGACGATGGCCCCGGCGACGACCTCCTGCACGTTCTCCCAGATCTCGGTGGCGTCGTGCTCGACCCAGCCCGGCTTGGGGAAGATCTGCTCGTGCTCCTTCTGGTCGACCGAGACGATCCGGCCGTCCTTGTCGAAGACGATGCAGCGGCTGGAGGTGGTGCCCTGGTCGATGGCGGCGATGAACGGCCCGCTGCCGTGGGTGCCGGTGGTGTGTGCGTCGGTCACGGTGTGCTCCCGGAGGTCTGTGGAGTGAAAGGGGTTACGGCGCTGATACCCGGGTGGGCTAGGCGAAGGCCAGGTTGTAGAGCCCACCGGCGAGGGCGCCACCGATGAGCGGACCCACGATGGGTACCCAGGCGTAGCCCCAGTCCGAACCACCCTTGTTCGGCAGCGGCAGCACGGCGTGCACGATGCGCGGTCCGAGGTCGCGGACCGGGTTGATGGCGTAGCCGGTGGGCCCGCCGAGCGAGAGGCCGATGCCGACCACGACCAGGGCGGTGATCAGGGCGCCGAGCGTGCCCAGACCGTTGCCCTCGTTGTTGAGGCCCTGGGTCAGGATGGCCAGGACCAGCACCACCGTGGCGATGACCTCAGTGAGGACGTTCTGCACACCGTTGCGGATCTCCGGGCCGGTGGAGAAGATCCCGAGCACCGGGCCGGCCTTCGGGGCGGAGGTCTGGTCGACCATGCCCTCGTCGGGGGATTTCGTCCCCACGATCTCCGGGTCGGTCAGGTGGGCGTGGAACTGCCCGTAGTAGACCGCGTAGACCAGGACGGCGCCGATCATCGCGCCGAGCAGCTGGGAGCCGAGGTAGAGGGGCACGTCGCCCCACGGGGTGCCGCCCTGGATGGCGAGACCCAGGGTGACCGCGGGGTTGAGGTGGGCGCCCGAGACGCCGCCGGCGAGATAGGCGCCGGTCAGCACGGCGAAGCCCCACCCGAAGGTGATGGCCAGCCAGCCCGCGTTGCGGGCCTTCGAGCGCTTCAGCGTGACGGCGGCACAGACACCGCCGCCGAGCAGGATGAGTACGGCGGTACCGATGGTCTCGCCGATGAATATGTCGGAGCTGGACACCCGCGACTCCTTCGTCCTTCGTCCAGGGGAGAGCGGAACACCGGGTCCCTCCGGTGATCCGCGCCCCAGATCAGGTGTCCACGAGGCGTGGGCACCCCATCTGTAGGGCTTGACCGGCCCTTGGCACTGTCACACCCTAACGCGTATTGCCGTTAGGCGTTCGACAATGCCGACCGTTGAGCGGCAGTGTTTCCCTCGAGTGAAGGAAGCGTCAAGGGTTCTGTGGCCGAGGACTCGGTGCGCGACGCGATCGTTACCCCACGATGCGCCCGGACGCGCGAACGCGCGAGTGGGCGCATCGTGGCGGCGGGGGCCCGGGCGGTGCGGCGGGCGTCGTGGCGGAGGGCGCGGCCGGGGGGTGCGGCAGGCGTTGCCCGGGGTGCGGCAGGCGCTGCGGAGACGGTGCCTGGCCTTGGGGGCGGACGTGGCGGAGGCGGTCCCTGGCCTTCGCGGGCGGACGTGACGGAGTCGGCGCGCGGTCCTCGGGGGCGGACGTGGCGGAGGTGGCCCCCACCCTCGGGGCGGACGTGGCGGGGAGGGCCCTCCGGCCCTCAGAAGCGGCCGGCGCCCAGGTCCCGGGAGACCGCCCGCGCGCAGTCCCGTACGGCCGCGATCAGCTCGGGGCGCAGCACGCCCCCCGGCGCCACCCGCTCCACCGCCCCCGTGACGGCCACCGCGCCCACCGGCATCCTGCGCCGGTCGTGGACGGGTGCGGCGACGGCCGCCACGCCCTCCCAGGTCTCCTCGGCGTCGGCGGCCCACCCCTGGGCGCGGATCAGGTCGAGCATCGCCTCGAACTCGTCGGAGGCCGTCACCGTGCGGCCGGTGAACGAGCGGCGCTCCGCCTCCATGACCTCGCTGTGCGCCACCGGGTCGTACGCGGACAGCACCTTGCCCAGCGCCGTGGAGTGCAGCGGCTGCATCGCCCCGACCTCCAGCACCTGGCGGCTGTCGTCGGGCCGGAAGACGTGGTGCACGATGAGCACCCCGTGCTGGTGGAGCACGCCCAGGTGGACGCTCTCGCCGCTGGAGCGGGCCAGGTCGTCCGTCCAGACCAGGGCGCGGGCCCGCAGCTCGTGGACGTCGAGATAGCTGTTGCCGAGGCGCAGCAGCTCCGCGCCCAGCTGGTAGCGCCCCGACGCGGCGTCCTGCTCGACGAACCCCTCCAGCTGGAGCGTGCGGAGGATTCCGTGGGCGGTGCCCTTGGCCAGCCCCAGGGAGGAGGCGATGTCGGACAGCCCGAGCCGCCGCTCGCCGCCCGCCAGCAGGCGCAGCATCGCGGCCGCCCGCTCCAGCGACTGGATGTTCTTGGCCATCGCGCCGTACTCCTCCACCTCGGTTCGACAATGCTGAACACTATCGGTCGATGCCGACCTGCGCCGGACTCCGGGGGAAAGTCTCCTCCGGGCGGCCCGCCGCGCCCGCATCCGCACAGCATGCAGTCCGCCCCATGGACGGACCGACCACCTGTCGGGCTGTCCGGCTACGCTGACGGGGTGCGCCTTCCCCGAGAAGGACGCAAAGCCGACAGCCGTCGCATCCCTGGGAGATCATCCATGGCCTCGTTGCCGACACCCGCCCCCGACAGCCGGACCCGCGCAGCAGCCCTGCGCGAGGCGCTCGCCACCCGGGTGGTGGTGGCCGACGGTGCGATGGGCACCATGCTCCAGGCGCAGGACCCGACCCTTGAGGACTTCGAGAACCTCGAGGGCTGCAACGAGATCCTCAACATCACGCGCCCCGACATCGTGCGCTCCGTCCACGAGGAGTACTTCGCGGTCGGCGTCGACTGCGTGGAGACCAACACCTTCGGGGCCAACCACTCCGCCGCCAACGAGTACGAGATCGCGCACCGGATCCACGAGCTGTCCGAGTCCGGCGCCCGCATCGCCCGCGAGGTCGCGGACGAGTTCGCCGCGAAGGACGGCCGCCAGCGGTGGGTCCTCGGCTCGATCGGCCCCGGCACCAAGCTGCCCTCGCTCGGCCACATCACGTACGACATCCTGCGCGACGGCTACCAGCGGAACGCCGAGGGACTCCTCGCGGGCGGCTCCGACGCCCTGATCGTCGAGACCACCCAGGACCTGCTCCAGACCAAGGCCAGCATCATCGGTGCCCGCCGGGCCATGGAGGCCCTCGGCGCCGACGTGCCCCTGATCTGTTCCCTGGCCTTCGAGACCACCGGCGTCATGCTGCTCGGCTCCGAGATCGGGGCCGCCCTGACCGCCCTGGAGCCGCTCGGCATCGACTTCATCGGCCTGAACTGTTCCACCGGCCCGGACGAGATGAGCGAGCACCTGCGCTATCTCGCGCGCCACTCCCGTACGCCCCTGATGTGCATGCCCAACGCCGGCCTGCCCGTCCTCACCAAGGACGGCGCGCACTTCCCGCTCGGCCCCGACGGCCTCGCCGACTCCCAGGAGACGTTCGTCCGGGACTACGGCCTCTCCCTCATCGGCGGTTGCTGCGGTACGACCCCGGCCCACATGAAGGCCGTCGTGGACCGGGTCCAGGGGCTTACCCCGCCCGAGCGCGAGCCGCGCCCCGAGCCCGGCGCCGCCTCGCTCTACCAGCACGTGCCCTTCCGACAGGACACCGCCTACCTGGCGATCGGCGAGCGCACCAACGCCAACGGCTCCAAGAAGTTCCGCGAGGCCATGCTGGAGGCCCGCTGGGACGACTGCGTGGAGATGGCCCGCGACCAGATCCGCGAGGGCGCCCACATGCTCGACCTCTGCGTCGACTACGTGGGCCGTGACGGCGTCGCGGACATGACCGAGCTGGCCGGCCGCTTCGCCACCGCCTCCACCCTGCCGATCGTGCTGGACTCCACCGAGCTGGACGTCCTGCGCGCCGGACTGGAGCAGCTCGGCGGCCGGGCCGTGCTCAACTCGGTCAACTACGAGGACGGCGACGGCCCCGAATCCCGGTTCGCGCAGGTCAGCGCTTTGGCCGCCGAGCACGGCGCCGCCCTGATCGCGCTGACGATCGACGAGGAGGGCCAGGCCCGCACCATCGAGCACAAGGTCGCCATCGCCGAGCGGCTCATCGAGGACCTCACCACCAACTGGTCCATCCGCGAGTCCGACATCCTCATCGACACCCTGACCTTCACCATCTGCACCGGCCAGGAGGAGTCCCGGGGCGACGGCATCGCCACCATCGGGGCGATCCGCGAGCTGAAGAAGCGCCACCCGGACGTCCAGACCACGCTGGGCCTCTCCAACATCTCCTTCGGCCTCAACCCGGCCGCGCGCGTCGTGCTGAACTCCGTCTTCCTCGACGAGTGCGTCAAGGCGGGCCTGGACTCCGCGATCGTGCACGCCTCCAAGATCCTGCCCATCGCCCGGCTGGAGGAGGAGCAGGTCAAGGTCGCCCTCGACCTGATCTACGACCGCCGCGCCGAGGGCTACGACCCCCTCCAGAAGCTCATGGAGCTGTTCGAGGGCGTCAACATGAAGTCGATGAAGGCGGGCAAGGCCGAGGAGCTGATGGCCCTCCCGCTGGACGAGCGGCTCCAGCGCCGCATCATCGACGGCGAGAAGAACGGCCTGGAGGCCGACCTCGACGAGGCCCTCCAGGACACCCCGGCCCTGGACATCGTCAACAACACCCTCCTGGAGGGCATGAAGGTCGTCGGTGAGCTGTTCGGCTCCGGCCAGATGCAGCTGCCGTTCGTCCTCCAGTCCGCCGAGGTCATGAAGAGCGCGGTGGCCCACCTGGAGCCGCACATGGAGAAGTCCGACGACGAGGGCAAGGGCACCATCGTGCTCGCCACCGTCCGCGGCGACGTCCACGACATCGGCAAGAACCTCGTCGACATCATCCTCTCCAACAACGGCTACAACGTCGTCAACCTGGGCATCAAGCAGCCCGTCTCCGCGATCCTGGAGGCCGCCGAGGAGCACCGCGCCGACGTCATCGGCATGTCCGGCCTCCTGGTGAAGTCCACCGTGATCATGAAGGAGAACCTCCAGGAGCTGAACCAGCGCAAGATGGCCGCCGACTTCCCGGTGATCCTCGGCGGCGCCGCGCTGACCCGGGCCTACGTCGAGCAGGACCTGCACGAGATCTACGAGGGCGAGGTGCGCTACGCCCGCGACGCCTTCGAGGGGCTGCGCCTCATGGACGCGCTGATCGGCGTCAAGCGCGGGGTGCCGGGAGCGGCCCTGCCCGAGCTGAAGCAGCGCCGGGTCCCCAAGAAGGACGTCCCCGTGCTGGAGGTCCAGGAGCCCGAGGGCTCGGTCCGCTCGGACGTCTCCACCACCAACCCGATCCCCGAGCCGCCGTTCTGGGGCACCCGGGTGATCAAGGGCATCCCGCTCAAGGAGTACGCCTCCTGGCTGGACGAGGGCGCCCTGTTCAAGGGGCAGTGGGGCCTGAAGCAGGCCAGGACCGGTGACGGGCCGACGTACGAGGAGCTGGTGGAGACCGAGGGCCGCCCGCACCTGCGCGGCTGGCTCGACCACCTCCAGTCCAACAACCTCCTGGAAGCCGCCGTCGTCTACGGCTACTTCCCCTGCGTCTCCAAGGGCGAGGACCTGATCCTCCTCCACGAGGACGGCTCCGAGCGCACCCGCTTCACCTTCCCGCGCCAGCGCCGCGGCCGCCGCCTCTGCCTCGCGGACTTCTTCCGCCCCGAGGAGTCCGGCGAGACCGATGTGATCGGCCTCCAGGTCGTCACCGTCGGCTCCCGGATCGGGGAGGCCACCGCCGAGCTGTTCGCCGCCAACTCCTACCGCGACTACCTGGAGCTGCACGGCCTCTCCGTCCAGCTCGCGGAGGCCCTGGCGGAGTACTGGCACGCCCGGGTCCGCAGCGAGCTGGGCTTCGGCGGCGAGGACCCGGCCGAGGTGGAGGACATGTTCGCGCTGAAGTACCGGGGCGCGCGCTTCTCGCTCGGTTACGGGGCCTGCCCCGACCTGGAGGACCGCGCGAAGATCGCGGACCTGCTGCGGCCGGAGCGGATCGGGGTGGAGCTGTCCGAGGAGTTCCAGCTGCACCCGGAGCAGTCCACCGACGCCATCGTCATCCACCACCCCGAGGCGAAGTACTTCAACGCCCGGTAGCCGCCCGGTCGCACCACGGCCCCGCGCCGTTCGCGCACCGTAGCCGCACAGGTCGTACACTGGTCGGTCCAGTGCAGGCCGGTCGCCCTCCCGACTTCGGGGAATGGCGGCCGGCCTTCTCGTCCCTTACGGAAGGTGTGCCGGATGACCAGTACGGTCCCCGCGTCCTTGACCCGCACGGCCGGAGGCGCCGCCCTGCAGGCGGTCCTTCTCGACATGGACGGAACCCTGGTCGATACCGAGGGCTTCTGGTGGGACGTCGAGAAGGAGGTCTTCGCCGGACTCGGACACGAGCTGGACGAGGCCTGGCGCGATGTCGTCGTCGGCGGACCGATGTCCCGCAGCGCGGGCTACCTCATCGACGTGACCGGCGCCGACATCGCCATGGACGAGCTGACCGTGCTGCTCAACGACGGCTTCGAGAAGCGCATCCTGCGCGGGGTGCCGCTGATGCCCGGCGCCGAGCGGCTGCTCGCCGAGCTGTCCGCGGCCAGGATCCCCACCGCGCTCGTCTCCGCCTCCCACCGCCGGATCATCGACCGGGTGCTGGACTCGGTCGGCCACCACCACTTCGCGCTCACGGTCGCCGGGGACGAGGTCACCCGGACCAAGCCGCACCCCGAGCCCTATCTCACCGCCGCCGCGGGCTTCGGCGCCGACCCGTGGCGCTGCGCGGTCGTGGAGGACACCGCGACCGGGGTGGCCGCCGCCGAGGCGGCCGGGTGCCGGGTGGTCGCCGTCCCCTCCGTGGCCCCCATCGCCCCCGCCGCGGGCCGGGTGGTCGTCGGCTCCCTCGAAGAGGTCGACCTGCCCTTCCTGCGGCGGCTCATCACCCCCACGGGCTGAGCGCTCAGGCCCGGCGATCGGCGTGGAACATCGTTTCGTGTTGAACGTTCCGTGTGCGTTCCGGCACCTTTCCATGGACGTGAATCAGCCATGGGCGGGAAATGTGAAGAGGGCGGGCGGGTGAGCTTCCTCACCTGTGAGCGCCCTGTGGTTCGCCGGCATCGGATGGTCTGTCCGGAATGGTGATCAAATATCGCCCCCTCCGGACGCCGGAGGCGAAGAGGCCGCTCCGCGTGCGGTCGGAGCGGCCACCGGCGGCTACTAACTTTGATTCCTCACCCACCGTGATGAGGGAGAAAGCCCGTATGAACCGCAAGACCCTGGTGCTGCCGGCCGTCGTCGGCCTGCTCGCCCCCGTGCTCGCCGCCTGCGGCAGCACGGACAGCGGCGCCGGTGGCGAAGGCGCCATCGTCGTCGGCACCACGGACCAGCTCGTGGCCTCCGAGGAGAACCCCGCTCCTCTCGACCCGGCCATCGGGTACGAGGCAGGCGTCTGGAACGTCCTGCGGCAGACGGTGCAGACCCTGACCAGCGTCCCCGTCGGCGGCGGCGCGCCGATCCCCGAGGCCGCCCGGAGCTGCACCTTCACCGACACCGCCAACGAGAGCTACCGCTGCACCCTGCGGCCCGGCCTCACGTTCGCGGACGGCACCCCCGTCACCGCCGAGGATGTGAAGTACTCCATCCAGCGGGTCATCGACATCGACTCCGACAGCGGGCCGGTCGGACTCCTCGCCAACATCGACATGATCGAGACCAAGGGCGACAACCAGGTGGTCTTCCACCTGAACACGCCCGACGCCACCTTCCCGTACAAGCTCGCCACCCCCGCCGCCGGCATCGTCCCCAAGGCGAAGTACCCGGCGAAGGAGGCGCGCACCGGCTTCCAGGTCGACGGCTCGGGTCCCTACACCATGAAGCCGCAGACCGAGGACGGCCGGATCACCCGGATCGTCTTCACCAAGAACCCCTCGTACAAGGGCGAGCTGAAGGTCCTCAACGAGAAGGTCGAGATGGACCTCTTCCCCGACGCCGACGCCATGGGCAAGGCGCTGGAGGAGAAGAAGATCCACATGATGACCCGGGCCATGTCCCCCGAGCAGGCCCGCGAGATGCTCGTCAGCCCGAAGAAGGGCATCGAGCTGACCGAGATGCCCGGCCTGGCCATCAGCTACCTCGGCTTCAACACCAAGGACCCGGTGGTCAACAAGGCCGTACGGCAGGCTATGGCGCAGATCATCGACCGGGGCGAGATCGCGGGCAAGGTCTACGGCACCACCGCCGAGCCGCTCTACTCGCTGATCCCCTCCAGCATCACCGGCCACACCAACGCCTTCTTCAACAAGTACGGCGACCCCAGCACCGCCAAGGCCGCCGAGACGCTGGAGAAGGCCGGGGTCAAGACGCCGGTGAAGTTCACCCTGCACTACACCAACGACCACTACGGCTCCGCCACCGCCAAGGAGTTCAAGGCGCTCCAGCAGCAGCTGAACCGCTCGGGCCTCTTCAAGGTCGACGTCGAGGGCAAGGAGTGGTCGAAGTACCGCCCCGAGCAGAAGCGCGGCGACTACGCGGCCTACGGCATGGGCTGGTTCCCCGACTTCCCGGACCCGGACAACTACACCGCCCCGTTCCTGGACAAGAACAACTTCCTCAACTCGCCGTACCGGTCGGAAGAGGCGCAGGAGGTCCTGATCCCCAAGTCGCGCCGCGAGGCCGACCGCAGCGCCGCCGCCACGACCTACGAGAAGCTCCAGGACATCGTCGCCACCGACGTCCCCGTCCTGCCGATCTGGCAGGGCAAGCAGTACGTGGCCTCGCGCAGCGGCGTCGCGGGCGTCGAGCGCTCCATCAGCGCCACCTCCGAACTCCAGCTCTGGGAGCTGAACAAGAACGCCTGACCCCGGACCCGGAACCGCGAAAGCCGTCCGGTCCGCCCCCACTCACCCGGGGGCGGGCCGGACGGCCGCGTTCCAGGGCCTACCGGCCGCGTTTCCGGGGCTCCTACTGGGCGCCCGGACGCACCAGCCCGCTCTCGTACGCGTACACCGCGGCCTGCACCCGGTCGCGCAGGCCCAGCTTCGTCAGCACATGGCCCACATGCGTCTTCACCGTCGTCTCGCTGACGAACAGGTCCGCGGCGATCTCCGCGTTGGACAGCCCCCGCGCCACCAGCTTCAGGACCTCCACCTCACGGTCCGTCAGCGTGTGCAGGGCGTCCGGCACCGGGTCCTCGCCCGAGGGCAGATGGTCCGCGTACTTGTCGAGCAGCCGCCGCGTGATGCTGGGCGCGAGCATCGCCTCGCCCGCCGCGACCACCCGGATCGCCTGGACCAGCTCGGCCGCCGGGGCGTCCTTCAGCAGGAACCCGCTCGCCCCCGCCCGCAGCGCCTCCACCACGTACTCGTCGAGATCGAACGTGGTCAGCACCAGCACCTTCGCCGGACCGTCCTTGCCGGGACCGGTGATCTGGCGGGTCGCCTCCACCCCGTCCATCCGCGGCATCCGGATGTCCATCAGCACCACATCGGGCTGCAGCGCCCGCACCTGGTCGATGGCCTGCAGACCGTCACCGGCCTCACCGACCACCGCGAGATCGCCCTCGGCCTCCAGAATCATCCGGAAACCGGTGCGCAGCAGCGGCTGGTCGTCGACCAGTAGGACGCGGATCGCCACGGAAACTCCTTACAGGCCCTCAAGAGCCACGGGTCGGCCGGCCTCGGCCCGGACGGCCTCCATTCTGCCCTGGTCACCCTCGCCGGGCTCCGCCGGGCGGACCGAGAGCGGATAGACCGGGGGAGTCCCGCCGAACTCCGGACAGACCGCCTGATGGTCGCACCAGCCGCACAGCTTCGTCGGGCGCGGCCGCCAGTCACCGGTCTCCGTCGCCAGCGAGATCGCCTCCCACAGCGCGAGCAGCTTGCGCTCCACCCGCTCCAGATCCGCCACCACCGGGTCGTACGTCAGCACGTCGCCGCTGCCCAGATAGACCAGCTGGAGCCGGCGCGGCACGATCCCCTTCAGCCGCCAGATCACCAGCGCGTAAAACTTCATCTGGAACAGCGGGCCCTCGGAATACTCCGGCCGCGGCGCCTTCCCCGTCTTGTAGTCGACGATCCGCACCTCACCGGTGGGCGCCACATCGATCCGGTCGATCACCCCGCGCAGCCGCAGCCCCGACTCCAGCTCCGTCTCGACGAACATCTCCCGCTCCGCCGGCTCCAGACGCGTCGGGTCCTCCAGCGAGAACCACCGCTCCACCAGCCGCTCCGCCTCGCCCAGCCAGCGCGCCAGCCGCTCGCCCCCGGCATCGTCCGCGAACAGCCCGCCCAGCTCCGGCCGCGCCTCCAGGAGCCGGTCCCACTGGCCGGGCACCAGCGCCCGCGCCCTCGGCGCCGTACGGTCCGCCGCCGGGGCGTCGAACAGCCGCTCCAGCACCGCATGGACCAGCGTGCCCCGGGTAGCGGCCTCGCTGGGCTTCTCCGGCAGTTTGTCGATGACCCGGAAGCGGTAGAGCAGAGGGCACTGCATGAAATCGCTCGCCCGCGACGGCGACAGGGACGAAGGCGGCTGCGGCGGCCGGGGCACGGAGGTCATGTCCCAGACCCTACGGCCCGCCACCGACAGTCAGCGGCATACCATCGACGGCAGACCCTCGCGACGGCGTGATCGTGGCGCGGGCCACCCACCGAACCGAAGGGACCACGTGGACAAGAGCGGCGACAGCGGGCGGCCGCAGCCCGGCGCAGGGGGAACCGGCCCCGGCGCCGCCCCCGGTGGCGAGCAGCCCAGACGCCCCGCCGAGCCGGGCGGCGGCCTGCTCATGGGCCGCCCCTTCGGCGTACCCGTCTACGTGGCGCCCAGCTGGTTCGTCGTCGCCGCCCTGATCACCTGGGTCTTCGGCGGCCAGCTCGACCGGGTCCTGCCCGAGCTGGGCGGCGCCCGCTATCTCGTCGCCCTCTTCTTCGCGATCGCCTTCTACGCCTCCGTGCTCGTCCACGAACTGGCCCACACGGTCGCCGCCCTCCGCTACGAGCTGCCCGTCCGCCGCATCCAGCTCCAGTTCTTCGGCGGCGTCTCCGAGATCGAGAAGGAGACCGAGACCCCCGGCCGCGAGTTCATCCTCGCCTTCGTCGGCCCCCTCCTCTCCCTCGTCCTCGGCGGGGTCTTCTACGGCGCGATGCAGTTCGTCGAGCCCGGCACCGTCCCCGGCGTCCTGCTCGCCGGGCTGATGATCTCCAACCTCATCGTCGCCGCCTTCAACCTGCTCCCCGGCCTGCCCCTCGACGGCGGCCGGATGCTCCGCGCCGTCGTCTGGAAGATCACCGGCAAGCCCATGAGCGGCACCGTCGCCGCCGCCTGGGTCGGCCGGGGCCTCGCCGTCACCGTCCTCATCGGACTGCCGCTGCTCACCCACACCGGGGCCGTCGGCAGCGCCAACCAGGAGATCGGCGGGGTGGAGACCGTCATGGACGCGCTCCTCGCCGCGATCCTGGCCGGCATCATCTGGACCGGCGCCGGGAACAGCCTGCGCATGGCCCGCCTCCGCGAGCACCTGCCCGACCTGCGCGCCCGCACCCTCACCCGCCGCGCCGTCCCCGTCGAGTCCGCCACCCCCCTCTCCGAGGCGCTGCGCCGGGCCAACGAGGCGGGCGCCCGCGCACTCGTCGTCGTCGACGGACAGGGCAACCCCAAGGGCGTCGTCCGCGAGGCCGCCATCGTCGGCGTCCCCGAACACCGCCGCCCCTGGGTCGCCGTCAGCGGCCTCGCCCAGGACCTCACCGAGGGCATGAGGATCCCCGCCGAACTGGCCGGCGAAGCCCTCCTGGACCGGCTCAAGGCCACCCCGGCCACCGAGTACCTGGTCGTCGAGGAGACCGGCCAGATCTACGGAGTCCTCTCCACCGCCGATGTCGAGCGCGCCTTCGTCAAGGCCATGGCCCGCCCCGAGTCCTGAAGGGGCCCCGAAGCACCGGTAGGCTGGTCACATGTCTGAACCGACCGGTGCCGCCCGCCGACGTGGGCCCTTCAAGGTCGGGGACCAGGTACAGCTCACCGACCCCAAGGGACGCCACTACACCTTCACGCTCGAAGCCGGCAAGAACTTCCACACCCACAAGGGTTCTTTCCAGCACGACGAGCTGATCGGTGCTCCCGAGGGCAGTGTTGTCCGCACCACGGGAAACGTCGCCTACCTCGCGCTGCGCCCCCTGCTCCCCGACTACGTCCTCTCCATGCCCCGCGGCGCCGCCGTGGTCTACCCCAAGGACGCGGGCCAGATCCTGGCCTTCGCGGACATCTTCCCCGGCGCCCGCGTCGTGGAGGCGGGGGTCGGCTCCGGCTCCCTCTCCACCTTCCTGCTGCGGGCCATCGGCGAGCAGGGCATGCTGCACTCCTACGAGCGCCGTGAGGACTTCGCGGAGATCGCCCGGCAGAACGTCGAGCGCTACTTCGGCTCGCCGCACCCGGCCTGGCAGCTCACCGTCGGAGACCTCCAGGACAACCTCTCCGACACCGACGTCGACCGCGTCGTGCTGGACATGCTCGCCCCCTGGGAGTGCCTGGAGGCCGTCTCCAAGGCCCTGGTGCCCGGCGGCATCCTCTGCGCCTACGTGGCCACCACCACCCAGCTCTCGCGCACGGTGGAGTCGATCCGCGAGATCGGCTGCTTCGCCGAACCGCAGCCCTGGGAGTCGATGATCCGCAACTGGCACGTCGAGGGCCTCGCCGTCCGCCCCGACCACCGGATGATCGGCCACACCGGCTTCCTGGTCACCGCCCGCCGGCTCGCGGACGGCGTCGAGCCGCCGCTGCGCCGCCGCCGCCCCTCCAAGGGCGCCTACGGCGAGGACTACGAGGGGCCGGGCAGCCAGAGCCGCGGAGGCTCCGCCGACCGCGGCTGACCCTCCCAACGAACCGGCGCCGCCGTGGAGTTCCCCGACCGACCGGGGAACTCCACGGCGGCGCCTTCCCGTTGCCGTCCGGAACGCGCCCCTGCCGTGAAACCGGCGCACACCCCGCCGTTCCCCCGGCGTGTGAGGTGTGGCACGATGCTGGCCACCCCTCGGGGTGCCCCGCCCCTCCCGGGCTCCCAGGAACCACATGGAGACACACCGCGTGCAGACCTCCGCGCTCCCGGACCTCGCGCACACCGCCACGAAGCCGGTGCACTGGCTGGCCACGGCCGCCGCCATGGCCGCCGTCGTCGCCCTGGCTGGGCTGCTCCAGCCCCGTACGGCCACCGCCACCGCCACGGCCCCCGAGAAGCGCACCACCACGCCCGTGGCCGCCCCGGACCCGGCGGAGGTCGACTTCCCCCTGGAGTGCGGCGGAGCCGGGACCACGGTGGCCGATCAGGCCCCCGGAGACCTCGACGGGGACGGACGACCGGAGACGGTCGCCGTGGTGCACTGCGACGCGGGCTCCGGGACCCCGCCGAGCGGCATCTACGTGCTGACCCAGGGGAGCGGGGCCGCGCCGAGGGTCGTGGCGACCCTGGTGGACCCCGCCGACAGGAAGACCGTCACCGACTTCGCCGTACGGGAGGGACGCGTCTCGGCCACCCTGCTCGGCTACTCCTCGCTGGAGGTCCCCCGCTGCTGCCCCGACCAGGAGGAACAGGCCTCCTGGCGGTATCAGGGCACGGCGTTCGTCCGCACGACCGGAGACCTGGCCCGCGCCGTGTGACGGGACCGTACGGGCGGGGGCGGCCGTACGGGGCGGGCCGTCACCGCACGGATCAGGCCGCGTCCGGCCCGTACACCTCGACGCTGTCCTTGACCCGCCGGACATGGATGCAGTCCCCGGGGCACTCCTTGGCCGAATCGACCACGTCCTGGAGGAGCGTCAGCGGCACCGGGGTGGTGGCGCCCGGGTCCTGCAGCAGCTCGTCCTCGGCGCTCTTCACGTACGCCAGGCCGTCGATGTCCAGCTCGAAGACCTCCGGCGCGTACTGCGCGCAGATGCCGTCGCCCGTACAGAGGTCCTGGTCGATCCAGACCTCCAGGTCCTGCGCGTCACCGTCGCCCGGCGCGTCCTGCTGCACGCTCATGTGTCCTGCCGTTCCTGCGTATCCGAACCCATGGGAGCCAGCCCTGACGGGTGTTGAACGCTTCGACGATACAACCGGCGGCTTTCCGGCGCCGAAGGGTGGGTATTCCCTTGGCGTGAGGGAGAGCGCAAGGGTGAAGATCGGACACACCCCGCAGTCTTTGTGATCTAGGGGTTTCAATCACCACCAGCCCAGGTAGGGTCAGGAAGCGTCCAGCTCCCCATGGAGGAGGTGAGGACCGTGGCAGCCCACGACGACGACATCAACCGCGGCATCCGGCCCGCGCGCGGGTCCGAGGACCCAGCCGGCCAGGTTGCCTATCTCGAGCAGGAAATCGCCGTCCTGCGACGTAAGCTCGCCGACTCTCCGCGTCATACGAGGATTCTCGAAGAGCGGATCGTCGAATTGCAGACGAATCTGGCAGGCGTGTCCGCACAGAACGAGCGGCTCGCCAACACGCTCCGTGAGGCGCGTGACCAGATCGTGGCCCTCAAGGAGGAGGTCGACCGGCTGGCCCAGCCGCCGGCCGGCTTCGGTGTCTTCCTGCAGGCCAACGAGGACGGCACCTGCGACATCTTCACCGGGGGCCGCAAGCTCCGGGTGAACGTGTCTCCCAGCGTCGAGCTGGAGGACCTCCGGCGCGGCCAGGAGGTCATGCTCAACGAAGCGCTCAACGTGGTCGAGGCCATGGAGTTCGAGCGGGCCGGGGACATCGTCACCCTCAAGGAGATCCTTGAGGACGGCGAGCGGGCCCTGGTGGTCGGGCACACCGACGAGGAGCGGGTGGTGCGGCTCGCCGAGCCGCTGCTGGACATCACCATCCGCCCCGGCGACGCCCTGCTGCTCGACTCCCGGTCCGGCTACGTCTACGAGGTGGTCCCGAAGAGCGAGGTCGAGGAGCTCGTCCTCGAAGAGGTTCCGGACATCGACTACGACAAGATCGGCGGTCTGGGCGACCAGATCGAGCTGATCCGCGACGCGGTCGAACTGCCCTACCTCCACCCCGACCTCTTCAAGGAGCACGAACTGCGACCGCCGAAGGGCATCCTGCTCTACGGCCCGCCCGGCTGCGGCAAGACGCTCATCGCCAAGGCCGTCGCCAATTCGCTCGCCAAGAAGGTCGCCGAGGTGACCGGGCAGCCCGCGGGGAAGAGCTACTTCCTCAATATCAAGGGACCCGAGCTGCTCAACAAGTACGTCGGTGAGACCGAGCGGCACATCCGCCTGGTCTTCCAGCGTGCCCGGGAGAAGGCGAGCGAGGGCACGCCCGTCATCGTCTTCTTCGACGAGATGGAGTCCCTCTTCCGCACCCGCGGCAGCGGCGTCAGCTCGGACGTGGAGAACACCATCGTCCCGCAGCTGCTCGCCGAGATCGACGGTGTGGAGGGCCTGGAGAACGTCATCGTCATCGGCGCCTCCAACCGCGAGGACATGATCGACCCGGCCATCCTGCGCCCCGGCCGGCTCGATGTGAAGATCAAGATCGAGCGTCCGGACGCCGAGGCCGCGAAGGACATCTTCGCGAAGTACCTGACCCCCTCGCTGCCGCTGCACGCGGACGACCTCTCCGAGCACACCGGCTCGCGCGAGGCCGCCGCCCACGCCATGATCCAGTCGGTCGTGGAGCGGATGTACACGGAGTCCGAGGAGAACCGCTTCCTCGAGGTGACGTACGCCAACGGCGACAAGGAAGTCCTCTACTTCAAGGACTTCAACTCCGGCGCGATGATTCAGAACATCGTCGACCGGGCAAAGAAAATGGCCATCAAGGCATTCCTGGAACAGGGCCAGAAGGGGCTGCGGGTCGCTCATCTCCTGCAGGCCTGCGTGGACGAGTTCAAGGAGAACGAGGACCTGCCCAACACGACCAACCCGGACGACTGGGCCAGGATTTCCGGCAAGAAGGGCGAGCGGATCGTCTTCATCCGCACGCTCGTCACCGGAAAGCAGGGCGCGGACACCGGGCGCTCCATCGACACGGTGGCCAATACCGGCCAGTACCTGTAATACGCCGACCGGCTGCGGATGCCTGGAGAGGTATCCGCAGCCGGTCGTTTTCCCCCGTTCCGGCCATGCCGGAGCAATGTCGTAATTGATCTCCCCACCGGCGCAGAGGCGCTCTAGGCTCTGCGGTACCGCCGAGTCGCGCAGTGCGGTCACGGGCACCGCACACGCACCGGACAAGCAGCGGTACTTGAGCGTCGCTCCCGGACGGGACCGACGCCGGGCAAGGAGGGCCGCATGACCGTACGGCGAGTGATGGGCATCGAGACGGAGTACGGGATCTCCGTCCCCGGTCACCCGAACGCCAATGCCATGCTCACCTCGTCCCAGATCGTCAACGCGTACGCGGCGGCGATGCACCGGGCGCGACGCGCCCGCTGGGACTTCGAGGAGGAGAATCCGCTGCGTGACGCGCGAGGCTTCGACCTCGCCCGTGAGACCGCCGACTCCAGCCAGCTCACCGACGAGGACATCGGCCTGGCCAATGTGATCCTCACCAACGGTGCCCGGCTCTACGTCGACCACGCACACCCCGAATACAGCTCACCGGAGATCACCAACCCGCTCGACGCGGTCCTCTGGGACAAGGCCGGCGAACGGATCATGGCCGAGGCCGCCGAGCGGGCCGCCGCCATCCCCGGTGCCCAGCCGATCCACCTCTACAAGAACAACACCGACAACAAGGGCGCGTCCTACGGCACGCACGAGAACTACCTGATGAAGCGGGAGACCCCGTTCTCGGACATCGTGCGCCATCTGACGCCGTTCTTCGTCTCCCGCCAGGTCGTGACCGGAGCGGGACGGGTCGGCATCGGCCAGGACGGCCAGGAGCACGGCTTCCAGATCAGCCAGCGCGCCGACTACTTCGAGGTCGAGGTCGGGCTGGAGACCACGCTCAAGCGCCCCATCATCAACACCCGGGACGAGCCCCACTCCGACGCGGAGAAGTACCGCCGGCTCCATGTGATCATCGGCGACGCCAACCTCTCGGAGATCTCCACCTATCTGAAGCTCGGCACCACCTCCCTGGTGCTGTCCATGATCGAGGACGCCTTCATCACCGTCGACCTCGCCGTCGACCAGCCCGTCCGCACCCTCCACCAGGTCTCGCACGACCCGGACCTCCGCCACCTGATCACGCTCCGCAGCGGCCGGACACTCACCGCCGTACAGCTCCAGATGGAGTACTTCGAGCTGGCGCGCAAATACGTGGACGAGCGGTACGGCACCGACGCCGACGAGCAGACCAAGGACGTCCTGACCCGGTGGGAGGACACCCTCAACCGGCTGGAGACCGACCCGATGAGCCTGGCCGGGGAGCTGGACTGGATCGCCAAGCGGGAGCTGATGGAGGGCTACCGCCGCCGCGACTCGCTGGACTGGGACGCCCCCCGGCTGCACCTCGTCGACCTCCAGTACGCCGACGTACGTCCCGACAAGGGCCTCTACAACCGTCTGGCGGCCCGCGGGCGGATGAAGCGGCTCCTGGACGAGGACGATGTCACCAGGGCCCGTACGAAGCCTCCGGAGGACACCCGGGCCTACTTCCGGGGCCGCTGTCTGGAGCAGTACGCCGACGACGTGGCGGCCGCCTCCTGGGACTCGGTGATCTTCGACCTGCCGGACCGCGACTCGCTCCAGCGCGTGCCCACCCTGGAGCCCCTGCGGGGGACCCGGGAGCACGTCGAGGGCCTGCTCGACCGCTGCCGTACGGCGGAGGAGCTGGTCCGGGAGCTCTCGGGCGGCTGAAAGGTGTCCGGGCTGGGAATCAATCAACCGAGGCCCGGACGTTCACCAACTACCGGGCCAAATGTCGGACCCCGTGGGTAGGGTCTGATCAAGAGCTTCGATTGCTTCGAACCGAGCGGGGTGAGCTACATGGCGACCAAGGACACCGGCGGCGGACAGCAGAAGGCGACGCGCTCCACCGAGGAGGTCGAGGAGCAGGCGCAGGACGCGCAGGCGTCCGAGGACCTCGCGGAGCGCCAGGAGAAGCTGAGCGACGACGTCGACTCGGTCCTGGACGAGATCGACGACGTCCTGGAGGAGAACGCGGAGGACTTCGTCCGCTCCTTCGTTCAGAAGGGTGGACAGTAGTCCACGAGTGTGAACGCCCGGGAGGTTTCCGGGCGACCGCAGTAACCGGGGGAGACGGGGTGACGGCGACCGCCGCGGCGGTCGCCGTCACCCCGCTCACCACCCTGAGGAGCGCCACCGGCCGGCGGGCGCGGGATCCGCGCAGATCCGTCCGCCGAACATGTGGATCACCGCCCCCGGGCGGGTAGGGTCCGTGGCGTACGTCGCTTCAACGGCAATTCGGCCATCGGCAAGTTGGGGGATGATCCTGACTCTCTTGCGCAGGGCCATCGCATACCTGGAGGGAAACGCGTGGAAGCCAACACTCGTAGCACCGGGCGTCTACCAGCTGCCTTCCTGACGCCGGGCTCGTCCTCGTTCATGGACTTCCTGGCCGACCAGTCGCCCGAGATGCTCCCGGGCAACCGGAGCCTGCCGCCGCTCCAGGGGGCGATCGAGGCGCCGCACGGGACGACCATCGTCGCGGCCGCCTTCCCCGGTGGCGTGGTCCTGGCCGGTGACCGGCGCGCCACCATGGGCAACATGATCGCGCAGCGCGACATCGAGAAGGTCTTCCCGGCCGACGAGTACTCGGCGGTGGGCATCGCCGGCACCGCCGGACTGGCCGTGGAGATGGTCAAGCTCTTCCAGCTGGAGCTGGAGCACTTCGAGAAGGTCGAGGGCGCCCAGCTCTCCCTGGAGGGCAAGGCCAACCGGCTCTCCACCATGATCCGCTCCAACCTGGCCATGGCCATGCAGGGTCTCGCCGTGGTCCCCCTCTTCGCGGGATACGACGTCGACCGCGAGAAGGGCCGCATCTTCTCGTACGACGTCACCGGCGGCCGTTCGGAGGAGAACGGTTACGCCGCCACCGGCTCCGGGTCCATCTTCGCCCGGGGCTCCATGAAGAAGCTCTACCGCGACGACCTGACGGAGGAGCAGGCCCTCACCCTCGTCGTGCAGGCGCTGTACGACGCCGCGGACGACGACTCGGCGACCGGCGGTCCGGACGTGGCCCGCCGGATCTATCCGATCGTCACCGTCATCACCGACGAAGGCTTCCGGAGGCTGAGCGACCAGGAGTCCTCCGACATCGCGCGCTCCATCCTGGAGCGCCGCCTGGAGCAGCCCGACGGCCCGCGCGCCGCGCTGCTCTGATCCGGACTCCGAGCCTCCGCAGAAGCACTCGTCACTGACAGAAAGGGACGGATAGCCGGTGTCGACGCCGTTCTATGTCTCACCCCAGCAGGCCATGGCCGACCGGGCGGAATACGCCCGCAAGGGCATCGCCCGTGGTCGCAGCCTCGTTGTGCTGCAGTACGCCGACGGCATTGTGTTCGTCGGCGAGAACCCGTCCCGCGCGCTGCACAAGTTCAGCGAGATCTATGACCGGATCGGCTTCGCGGCCGCCGGCAAGTACAACGAGTACGAGAACCTCCGCATCGGCGGCGTCCGCTACGCCGATCTCCGCGGATACACCTACGACCGGGACGATGTGACGGCCCGTGGGCTGGCCAACGTCTACGCCCAGACGCTCGGCACCATCTTCTCCAGCGCGGCCGAGAAGCCGTACGAGGTGGAGCTGGTCGTCGCCGAGGTCGGCACCGCCCCCGAGGGCGACCAGATCTACCGGCTGCCGCACGACGGTTCGATCGTGGACGAGCACGGCTCGGTCGCGGTCGGCGGCAACGCCGAGCAGATCAGCGGGTTCCTGGACCAGCGCCACCGCGACGGCATGACGCTCGCCGAGGCGCTCAAGCTGGCCGTCCAGGCGCTCTCCCGGGAGCCCGGAGGCGGCGAGCGGGAGATCCCCGCCGAGCGCCTCGAAGTCGCCGTGCTGGACCGTACGCGGCCCCAGCAGCGCAAGTTCAAGCGGATCGTCGGCCGCCAGCTGACCCGGCTGCTGGAGGCGGAGGCGGCGAGCACCACCCCGACGGACGCCCCGTCCGACGTGGAGGAGACCGACACGGCCGGGCCGGACACCGGCACCGGCAGCTCCTCCGGCTCCACCGAGGAGTAGCCGGGCACGCTCCCCGATGCCCCCGGGCCCCCGGCCCGGGGGCATCCGTCATGCCCGGGAGGCGGCGGCCGGTGGCGCCGTGGAGCCGCGGACGACCAGCCGCACCGGCAGGCTGTCCGCCTCGGTCCCGCGGCCCTCCAGGACCGCCAGCAGGGCCGCCATGCCGCGCTCCCCGACCTGCTCGGCGGGCAGCTGCACGGTGGTCAGCTCCGGTTCCACGGCGGTGGCCAGGGCCAGGTCGTCGAAGCCGGTGACCGAGAGGTCGTCCGGGACCCGCAGCCCGAGCCGCCGGGCCGCCTTGCAGGCCCCCGCCGCCAGGATGTCGTCGTCGCAGACGATCGCCGTGGGCCGCTCCCCGGCGACGGTCAGCGCCTGCTCGGCCGCCTCCCGGCCGGCCCGTACGTCGAGCGGGGCCCGTACCGTACGCACCTCGGCGTCCGGCACCGCGTCCACGGCCTCGCGCAGCGCCCCGGCGCGGACCGCGAACGTCCAGGTGTCCACGGCGGACGCGAGATGGACGAAGCGGCGGTGGCCGAGGCCCAGCAGATGGTCCGTGACCTGGCGCATGCCGTCGGCGATGTCCAGGTTGACGTGGGCCGCCGCGTCCGTCCCGGCCGGGTCGCTGTCCAGCATCACCAGCGGCAGATCGGCCCCGTGCAGGGCGCTCAGCGCGTCGGAGGCCATCGAGGAGGCGATCACCCCGTCCAGCGAGGCGCGCGCCGAGGCGAAGGGGTCCCGGGCCGGGCCCGTGCCGTCCGGCGAGGGGTAGAGCACCACGCCGAAGTCGTGCTCGGCGGCGACGGCGGCGGCCCCCGTGTAGACCCGGGCGAAGAACTCGTTGGTGAGCGCCGGCACCACCAGCAGGGCCGTCCTGGTCCGGCCGAGCCGGAGGCTGCGGGCGGCCAGATTGGGCCGGTACCCCAGCTCCGCCGCGCTCTCCCGGACCCGCCGGGCGGTGGCCTCGGAGACCCGGCCCGGCCACTTCCCGCCCAGCACCAGCGAGACCGTCGCCTGCGAGACGCCCGCGGCACGGGCCACGTCGCGGCTGGTGGGCCGGGGCGGAGCGGGCTGGTGCGGGTCGGTCACGCGGGCCTCCGTGCGGGCTGGTTCCGTGCCGCCGCGAGGTGGACCGGCGGGCTGCGCACATGGTACGTATGACGCTCGACGTTATACGTAAAACCCCGGGTGGTGGCAGCCGTCCGGCGGAGAGGGGCAGGGAATGGCCGCGGGATATCTGGACATCCTCCGGGCGCGGCACGCCGCCCGGCTGCTGACCGGCACGCTGGTGGGGCGGCTGCCCAACGGCACCGCGCACATCGCGATCGTGCTCTTCACCCGGGCCGAGGGCGGGAGCTACACCCTGGCCGGCGCCCTGGCCGCCGCGTACGGGCTGGCCACCGCCGTCGGGCAGCCGCTGCTCGGCCGGGCCGTCGACCTGTACGGGCAGCCGCGCGTCCAGTTCCCCGCCGCCGTGCTCTCCGCGGTCGGCATGGCCCTGTTCGCCGTGGCCGGACTCGGCTCGCTGCCGCTGGCGTACGCGGCCGTGGTCCTCGCCGGAGTCGCCACCCCGCCCCTGGAGGGCGGTCTGCGGGCCCTGTGGCCCACCGTGCTGAAGCGCGAGGACCGGGTGCACCGCGCCTACGCCCTGGACGCCGTGGCGCAGGAGATCATGTTCACCGTCGGGCCGCTCCTGGTGACGCTCCTGGTCTCCCTCTGGTCCCCGGCCGCCGCCCTGCTCGTCATCAACGCCATCGGCGTCCTCGGCGCCCTGTCGGTGGTCCTCTCCGAGCCCTCCCGCACCTGGCGCTCCGCGCCCCGCGAGGCCCACTGGCTGGGCGCCCTGCGCTCGCCCGGGCTCCTCGCCCTGCTGGGCGCGTTCTTCTTCGTCGGGCTCGCGCTCGGCTCCATCACCGTGGCCGGGGTCGCCTACGCCGACGACCACGGCCGGGAGTCGGTGTACGGCTGGCTGATGGCCGCGCTGGGGCTCGGCGCCCTGATCGGAGGGCTCGGCTACGGGGCGCGGCAGTGGTCGGGGGAGCCGGAGAAGCGGCTGCGCGTCATCGTGGCGCTGCTGGCGCTCGGCTACCTGCCGCTGATGCTCACCCCGTCGGTCCCCGCCATGACCGCCCTCGCCGCCCTGGCCGGTGTCTTCCTCGCCCCGGCCATCGCCTGCTCGTTCATCGTGGTCGACCGGCACGCCCCGCGCGGCACGGTGACCGAGGCGTTCTCCTGGCTCGTCACCACCTTCGGGGTGGGCGCGGCCGTCGGCACGGCCGCCGCCGGCCCCGCCGTCGAACTGGGCTCGACCGCCTGGAGCTTCGCCGTCGCGGGGGCCGGGGGAGTGGCCGCCCTCGCCGTCCTGCTGGCCACCGGAAGGGTCCTCCGGGGTGCCCCGGTGCCCCCCGCCTCCGCGGCCCGGGTCGTGGCGGGATCGGAAAATGATCGCAACGGTGCTGTCGAACCCGGTTTCAGCACCGGCCGTAAGGCGTAATGTTCAGTCATGGACCGCCGCATTTTCGGGCTGGAGAACGAGTACGGCGTCACGTGCACGTTCAGGGGACAGCGCCGACTGTCACCTGACGAAGTGGCGCGCTACCTCTTCCGCCGTGTTGTGTCATGGGGCCGCAGCAGCAACGTCTTCCTGCGAAACGGCGCCCGCCTCTACCTCGACGTGGGATCGCATCCGGAATATGCAACCCCCGAATGCGACAACGTGACCGAGCTGGTCACGCACGACAAGGCCGGCGAGCGCATTCTCGAAGGCCTGCTCGTCGACGCCGAACGCCGCCTGCACGAGGAGGGAATCGCGGGCGACGTCTATCTCTTCAAGAACAACACCGACTCGGCGGGAAACTCCTACGGGTGCCACGAGAACTACCTCGTCGCCCGGCACGGAGAATTCTCCCGGCTCGCGGACATCCTCATCCCCTTCCTCGTCACCCGGCAGCTCATCTGCGGGGCGGGCAAGGTGCTCCAGACCCCGCGCGGCGCCGTCTACTGCGTCAGCCAGCGCGCCGAGCACATCTGGGAGGGCGTCAGCTCCGCGACCACCCGCTCCCGGCCGATCATCAACACCCGCGACGAACCCCACGCCGACGCCGAGCGGTACCGCCGCCTCCACGTCATCGTCGGTGACTCGAACATGTCCGAGACGACCATGCTGCTCAAGGTCGGCGCCACCGACCTGGTGCTGCGCATGATCGAGGCGGGCACGGTGATGCGCGACCTGACCCTGGAGAACCCGATCCGGGCCATCCGCGAGGTCAGCCACGACCTCACCGGCCGCCGCAAGGTGCGCCTGGCCAGCGGCCGCGAGGCCTCGGCCATCGAGATCCAGCGGGAGTACTACGAGAAGGCCGTGGACTTCGTCGAGCGCCGGGGCATCCGCACCGGCACCGTCGACCAGGTCCTGGAGCTGTGGGGCCGCACGCTCGACGCCGTCGAGGCCGAGGATCTCGACCGGATCGACACCGAGATCGACTGGGTCATGAAGTACAAGCTCATCGAGCGGTACCGGGCCAAGCACAACATGACCATGTCGAACCCGCGGGTCGCGCAGATAGACCTCGCCTACCACGACATCCACCGCCGCCGGGGTCTCTTCTACCTCCTGGAGAAGAAGGGCCAGACCGCCCGTATCTGCAACGACCTGAAGATCTTCGAGGGCAAGTCCGTGCCCCCGCAGACCACCCGGGCCAGGCTCCGCGGCGACTTCATCCGCCGGGCCCAGGAGCAGCGGCGGGACTTCACCGTCGACTGGGTCCACCTCAAGCTCAACGACCAGGCGCAGCGCACGGTGCTCTGCAAGGACCCGTTCCGCTCCGTGGACGAGCGGGTGGAGAAGCTGATCGCCGGCATGTGAGCGGTGCCGGGGGCGCCCCCGGACCTCCGTCGTACGACAGGGCCCCGTACGTTCCTCGTACGGGGCCTTCTCCACGGCCTAGAGTGGTTCGGACCAACCACCGTGCCCCCTGAGATCTGAGGAACCAGTGCGCCGAATTGCCGGCCTTCTCGTCGCCCCCCTCCTGCTGCTGTCGGCAGTGGCCTGCGGCAGCGACGACAAGGCCTCCGACTCCGCCTCGTCCAAGAACGGCGTGCCCGCGATCACCGCGGGTGCGAAGTTCGGCGAGAAGCCCACCCTCTCGAAGGGCAAGGGAGACCCGCCCAAGGAGCTGAAGACCGAGGTCATCAGTGAGGGGGACGGCGCGAAGCTCAAGAACGGCGACGCGATCCAGGTCAACTACCTCGGTCAGTCGTGGGACTCCGACAAGCCGTTCGACAACAGCTTCGACCGCAAGCAGCCCTTCGACCTGACGCTCGGCGCGGGCATGGTCATCCAGGGCTGGGACAAGGGCCTCGTCGGCCAGAAGGTCGGCAGCCGCGTCCAGCTCGTCATCCCGCCGGACCTCGGCTACGGCGAGCAGGGCCAGGGCGACATCAAGCCCAACGCCACCCTCGTCTTCGTCGTCGACATCCTGAAGGCCATCCAGATCCCGGCCTCCGCCAAGGGCACCGAGGTCGCCCAGGACAACATCGACCTGCCCAAGGTCGGCACCAACGACGACGGCAAGGCGCCGAAGGTCACCATCCCCAAGAGCGACCCGCCGAAGAAGCTGTCCTCCACCTACATCCTGGAGTCCGACGGTGAGGTCATCAAGGAGACCGACAGCGTCGTCGTGAACTACGTGGGCATGATCTGGAAGGACGCCAAGGAGTTCGACTCCACCTACACCCAGGGCAAGACCCAGACCTTCCCGCTGGCCCAGGTCACCCTGAAGGGACTCAAGGACGGCCTGGTCGGCAAGAAGGTCGGCAGCCGCGTCCTCCTGGTCATCCCGCCGGACCAGGCCTTCGGCGACCAGCAGCAGCAGGCCATCCCGAAGAACTCCACGCTGGTCTTCGCCGTGGACGTCCTTGCCAAGATGTGAGGCCGTCCCGGCCGGGGATGTAAGACTGTCCCGGTTGCCCAGTTCATCATTTTGAGGAGCAATTCCGTGAGCATCGAGAAGCCCGAGATCGACTTCCCGGGTGGCGAGCCGCCGGCCGACCTGGAGATCAAGGACATCTGGGAGGGCGACGGCCCCGTCGCCAAGGCCGGCGACCGGGTCCAGGTCCACTACGTGGGCGTGGCCTTCTCCACCGGCGAGGAGTTCGACGCCTCCTGGAACCGCGGCACCCCGCTGGCCTTCCAGCTCGGTGTCGGCCAGGTCATCTCCGGCTGGGACCAGGGCGTGCAGGGCATGAAGGTCGGCGGCCGCCGCCAGCTGACCATCCCGGCGCACCTCGCGTACGGCGACCGCGGCGCGGGCAGCGCCATCGCCCCGGGCGAGACGCTGATCTTCGTCTGCGACCTGGTCTCGGTCTGAGCCGTCCCGGACGCGTGAGTGAGGGCCCCCACCGGTGCGGTGGGGGCCCTCGCCGTCCGGCGGACCGCGCCGTGGTCCGGACCACGGGCTCGCTTTGGAACCGACACCCCGGGGCGGTACGGTCGACCGTCGTAGAGCACCAGAGAAAGGGCGTCGATGGCGATTGCCAAGGCCGAGCGGTTGATGAACCTCGCGCTGTGCCTCCTGGGGACCCGGCGCCCGCTCAGCAAGCGCGAACTCCGCGGCTCCATCGAGGCCTACCTCGAAGCGGGCTCCGACGACTCCTTCAACCGGATGTTCGAGCGGGACAAGGACGACCTGCGCGAGCTGGGCCTGGTCATCGAGACCGTCGAGAACCTGGACGGCGACACCGGCTATCTGGCCCGCCGCGACAGCAACCGGCTGCCGCCCATCACCCTGGACGCCGAGGAGGCCGCCGCCCTCGGCCTCGCCGCCAAGGTCTGGCAGCAGGCCCGCCTCGCCGGGGCCGCCAGCGGCGCGCTCCAGAAGCTCCGCGCGGCCGGCATGCCCGAGGCCGAGGACGCCTACGAGGTGCACAGCGCCCTCGAACCCCGTATCCCGGTCCACGAGGCGGCCTTCGAGCCGCTGATGCTCGCCTGCCGCGACCGCCGCCCCGTCACCTTCGACTACCGCAAGGCCAATTCCGCCGCCCCCGAGCAGCGCCAGGTCGAGCCCTGGACCCTCGAATGCTGGCGCGGCCACTGGTACCTCGCGGGCTGGGACCGGGGCCGCGGTGCCGAACGCGTCTTCCGGCTCTCCCGCATCACCGGCAGGGTCCGCTCCCGCGCCGGAGCCTTCACCGCCGAGGTGCCCGACGTCGTCACCGTCCGCGAGACCGTGGAGAGCTGGGCCGGCGAGACCGCCACCCGGACCGCCCGGATCAGGCTCCGCGCCGGGGCCGGCTACCCGCTGCGGTCGCGGGCGATATCGGTCAGGGAGCGCGGCGACGGCTGGGACGAGCTGGAGATCCCGTACGGACACGGTCTCGACGCCTGGCTCGTCGAGTTCGGACCGGACGTGGTCGTGGAGGAACCCGCCGATCTGCGGGCCGATGTGGTGGACCGGCTGCGCGCCGTGGCCAAGGACTAGGAGGAACCGAGCGATGGCCACGAACGCGATCGACCAGACCCGTCGGATGCTCTCCCTGGTGACCTACCTCCGCGAGCGCCCCGGTGCCCACGTCCAGGACGTGGCACGGGCCTTCGGCATCACCGAGGACGAGCTGATCTCCGACCTCGACGTCCTGCCCATGTGCGGCACCAGCTTCCGCGGCGGCGACCTCCTCGACATCGACACCGACGGCGACCGCATCTGGTGGCACAACCCGGACGACGTCGCGGAGCCGCTCCGGCTCGCCGCCGACGAGGCGACCGCCCTGCTCGTCGCCGCCCGTGCCGTCGCCACCCTGCCCGGGCTGCGCGAGAGCGACCGCGAGGCCCTGCTCCGGGCCACCGCCAAGCTGGAGACGGCGGCCGGGGAGTCCGGGGCCGCCAGCTCCCGGCTCTCGGTGACCTTCGAGTCCGAGGGCGGCGTCTTCGCGGACGTCGACCGGGCCATCTCCGAGCGCCGCCGCCTCTGGCTGCGCTACTACTCGCCCGCCCGCGACGAACTCACCGAGCGCGAGGTCGACCCGATCCGGCTCTTCGCCGTCGGCCACACCTATATGGAGGGCTGGTGCCGGCTCTCGGAGGACCGCCGTACCTTCCGGCTCGACCGGGTCGCGGAGATCCGCCTCCTGGACGCCCCCGCCGCCCCGCCCGAGCTGGAGCTGCGCGACCTCTCCGAAGGGCTCGTCCACCCCGCCGCCGAGGACCCCGAGGTCGTCATCGAGGTCACCACCGGCGGCCGCTGGGTCGCGGAGTACTACCCGCACGACAGCGCCGAGGAACTGCCGGACGGCGGCCTCCGCATCACCCTGCGCACCCCCGACCCGGCCTCGCTGCGCCGCCTCGCCCTGCGCCTGGGCGGCGAGGGCCGCATCGTCACCCCGCCGGAGCTGGCCGAGAGCGCCCGCACGGCCGCCCGCGAGGCGCTGGCCGCGTACGACGAGACGCTCTGAGCGGGCCGGGAGCGGAGACGAGATGCACCCGACGTACCTGATGCCGGCCACCGTTCGTACCGGCGCTCCCGGCGCTCCCGGTGGAACCGCTCCGAACGCCGCCGCCACCGTTCGTACCGGCGCTCCCGGTGGAACCGCTCCGAACGCCGCCGCCGCCACCGTCCGTACCGGCGCTCCCGGTGGAACCGCTCCGAACGCCGCCGCCACCGTCCGTACCGGGCCCGTTCCGGTGCCCGTGCCCGCCGCCGTGCGGTTCCGGGCCGCGTGTCCCGAGTGCCGGGGGCGCTTCGAGCTGGCCGCGGGAGCGCTGCGGCTGGCCATCGGCGCCAGCCGCCGTACCACCTTCTACACCTTCACCTGCCCCCAGTGCGCGGCTCCGGTCCGCAAGCCCGCGGGGGAGCGCATCATCGAACTGCTCACCGGCGGCGGGGTACGCACCCTGCGCCTGCACGCCACGCCCTAGCGCCCCCGCACCGCCCGTAGGAAGAGGCACGCCCCCATGTTCTGGCCCATGCTCGCCATCGCCCTGGGATTCCTGGGCGTCGCCGTCCTCGGCGTCCTCGGCATCAAGGTCTTCGTCGAGGCGCAGCGGCTCGGCCGCCAGGTCACCGCCACGACCGAGCGGATCAGCCAGGCGTCGGAAGACCTGGAGCGGGCGGCCACCCGCCTCGCGGCCACCGGCGACAGCCTGCGGTGACGGCCCGGCGCGGCAGGCCCGCGCCCTGATGCCCGACAGCCCCGAGGGGTACGCTGCATGGGGCGGCCCAGGCAGCGAGGTACGGGCCGCAAGCCGCAGTACGCACGGGCATTGCCTCGCGTTTACCCCTGCGGGTTACGATCGCTGTCAAGCGCAATGATCGGACGTATGCCCGGTCGAACGGGTAGCGAGCCCATCCTCCAGCCGCCTCAGTGAGAAGGAAGTCGCACATGATCGGCAATCTGAAGCCCCTCGAGATCGTTCTGATCATCGCTGTCATCCTGCTGCTCTTCGGTGCCAAGAAGCTTCCCGACATGGCGCGTTCGCTCGGCAAGTCGGCCCGCATCCTCAAGAGCGAGGCCAAGGCCATGAAGAAGGACGACGCGGCGACCGCCACGCCCACCACGGAGACCGTCGCGGACCCGGCGCCCCCGCAGTCCACCACCGCCCGCACGATCCAGGCCGCCCCGGGAGACGTCACCAGCTCCCGCCCGGTCAACGAGCCCAAGCCCACCACCCAGAGCTGACCGCCGACACGCTCCGCCGACAGCCGCCGCACGAGACGAGGGAAGTGGGTTGCTCAAGTCTGCCCGCAAGCAGGAGAAGGACGCAGAGGGGCGGATGCCCCTCCTCGATCACCTGCGTGAGCTGCGTAACCGGCTGCTGAAGGCCGTGCTGGCGATCGTCGTCGTGATGATCGTGGCGGCGTTCTTCCAGAAGGAGATCTACGAGTTCCTCCTGGCGCCCATTCAGGACTCGGTCGGCTGCAAGAACGGCGTCGTCACCACGGTCGACGGCAAGTCCTGCGCGCTCCTGAAGACGGACACCCTGATCGGCCCGTTCACCAACGCGCTCAAGGTCGCGCTGATGTCAGGCGTCCTGCTGGCCACCCCGATCTGGCTGTACCAGCTCTGGGCGTTCGTGGCCCCGGGGCTTCACAAGGGCGAGAAGCGTTACGCCTATGCCTTCGCGGTCGTGGGCGCACCCCTCTTCCTGGCCGGTGGCTACCTCGCCTACGCGATCCTTCCGCAGACCGCGGAGATCATGCTCGGGTTCAGCCCCGACGACGTGCAGAACCAGATCGGGCTCGACAGCTATCTGGATCTGCTCGTCCGCATGGTCATCGTCTTCGGGCTCGCCTTCGAGCTGCCCCTGCTGCTCATCGCGCTGAACATGACGGGCGTCATCACAGGCAAGCGGATGCTCGGCTGGTGGCGCGGGATGATCGTCGGCCTCACCGTCTTCGCCGCCTTCGCCACGCCCGGCGGCGAGCCCATCTCCATGCTGCTGCTGGCCGGACCGCTCGCCCTCCTCTACTTCATCGCCGTCGGCTTCTCCCTGCTGAACGACAAGCGCCGCAACCGGAAGAACCCCGACGCCGAGCTGAGCGACGACGAGGCCTCGCACCTCGACCTGACCCCCGAACCGGTCGGCCGCATCGAGCCGGTGACCGACCCGCGCAGGGCGCTGCCGGGGCAGGCATCCGGTGAGGCGGACGGGCCGGGACCGCACCGGCTCAACGGTTACGACGACATCACCTGACCTTGTAGGGTCCGGAAGGGTGACCAGCGAGATCACCCTCTTCGTCAATCCCACCGCGGGACGCGGCCGGGGCGCGCACGCCGCGCAGCCGGCCGCTTCCGCGTTGCGGGATGCCGGATTCTCCGTCCGTACGGTCCTCGGTGAGGACGCCGGCGACGCGCTGCGCCGGGCGCGGGAGGCTGTGGCGGCGGGGACCGGGGCGCTGATAGCCGTGGGCGGGGACGGGCTGGTGTCCCTCGCCCTCCAGGCCGTCGCGGGGACCGGCACACCGCTCGGGGTCGTCGCCGTCGGCACCGGCAACGACTTCGCCCGGGCGCTCGGCCTGCCGATCCGCGACCCGGCCGCGGCGGGAGCGCTGGCGGCCCGGGCGCTCAAGGCGGGCGGCCACCGGGACATCGACCTCGGGCGGGTCGGGGAGCGATGGTTCGGCTCCGTGCTGGCCTCCGGCTTCGACTCCCGGGTCAACGACCGGGGCAACCGGATGCGCTGGATCGGCGGCCGGTTCACGTACGACCTGGCCATCCTCGCCGAACTCGCCGCCTTCGCCCCGATCCCGTACCGCATCCGGCTCGACGGGGGAGAGGCCCGTGAGATCGGGGCCACGCTCATCGCGGTCGGCAACGGCACCACGTACGGCGGGGGCATGCGCATCTGCGCCGGGGCCGCGATGGACGACGGCCTCTTCGACGTGACCGTGGTGGGGGAGTGCTCCCGCACCACCCTCCTCAAGGTGTTCCCGAAGGTCTACAAGGGCACGCATCTGAGCCACCCGGCCGTCACCACGCACCGGGTCTCCTCGATCGAGCTGGCGGCGGCCGGTGTCACGGCGTACGCGGACGGTGAACCGCTGGGCGCGCTGCCGCTCACCGCGACCTGTGTGCCGGGGGCCGTGCGGGTGCTCACCGGGTGAGGAGCCCGGCGGATTTAAAGATCGGGCTGAGTGTCGGAGGTGGCGGGTAGGCTCGTAGCCAAGATGACAGAGGACCTCTCACCAGCTGAGCGATACCAGGCATCCCGCGTCCGCGCGGCCGAGATGGCGACGGCCCTCGGGCCCTTCCGGGAGATGTACGAATTCGGACTGGACCCGTTCCAGATCGAGGCCTGCCAGGCACTGGAGGCGGGCAAGGGGGTGCTGGTCGCGGCCCCCACCGGGTCGGGCAAGACGATCGTCGGCGAGTTCGCCGTGCACCTGGCCCTGGAGCAGGGCCGCAAGTGCTTCTACACCACGCCGATCAAGGCGCTCTCCAACCAGAAGTTCGCGGACCTGGTCAAGAGGTACGGGGCCGACAAGGTCGGCCTGCTGACCGGTGACAACAGCGTCAACTCCGAGGCACCGGTGGTCGTGATGACCACCGAGGTGCTGCGGAACATGCTGTACGCGGGCTCGCAGTCGCTCTCCGGCCTCGGTTACGTCGTCATGGACGAGGTCCACTACCTCTCCGACCGCTTCCGGGGCGCGGTCTGGGAGGAAGTGATCATCCACCTCCCGGAGTCGGTGACGCTGGTCTCCCTGTCGGCCACGGTCTCCAACGCCGAGGAGTTCGGCGACTGGCTGGACACCGTGCGCGGCGACACCGAGGTGATCGTCTCCGAGCACCGGCCGGTGCCGCTCTGGCAGCACGTGATGGCCGGACGCAAGATGTACGACCTCTTCGAGGAGACCACCGACCACGGAGGGCGCGGCGCCGGACGCCGCGAGGTCAACCCCGACCTGGTGCGGCTCGCCCGCATGGAGAATCAGCAGGGGTACAACCCGCGCGACCGCCGCCGGGGCAAGATGGTCCGCGAGGCCGACCGCGAGCGCGAGCGGCGCCAGCGCGGCCGGATCTGGACGCCCGGGCGGCCCGAGGTCATCGAGCGGCTGGACAACGAGGGGCTGCTCCCCGCGATCACGTTCATCTTCAGCCGGGCCGGCTGCGAGGCCGCCGTACAGCAGTGCCTGTACGCCGGGCTCCGGCTCAACGACGAGGACAAGCGGCGGCTGGTGCGGGAGATCGTCGAGGAGCGGACCGCCTCCATCCCCGGCGAGGACCTGCACGTCCTGGGGTACTACGAGTGGCTCGAAGGGCTGGAGCGGGGCATCGCCGCGCACCACGCGGGCATGCTGCCGACGTTCAAGGAGGTCGTCGAGGAGCTGTTCGTACGGGGCTTGGTGAAGGCGGTCTTCGCCACCGAGACGCTGGCGCTCGGCATCAACATGCCCGCGCGCTCGGTGGTCCTGGAGAAGCTCGTCAAGTGGAACGGTGAGCAGCACGCCGACATCACCCCCGGCGAGTACACCCAGCTCACCGGCCGGGCCGGACGCCGCGGCATCGACGTCGAGGGCCACGCGGTGGTCCTCTGGCAGCGCGGCATGGACCCGACGGCGCTGGCCGGACTCGCGGGGACGCGGACGTATCCGCTCCGGTCCAGCTTCCGCCCCTCGTACAACATGGCCGTCAACCTGGTGCAGCAGTTCGGGCGGCACCGGTCGCGGGAGCTGCTGGAGACCTCGTTCGCCCAGTTCCAGGCGGACAAGTCGGTGGTCGGGATCTCGCGGCAGGTACAGCGCAACGAGGAGGGCCTGGAGGGCTACAAGGAGGGCATGAGCTGCCACCTCGGTGACTTCGAGGAGTACGCGCGGCTGCGCCGCGACCTCAAGGACCGGGAGACGGACCTGGCCAAGCAGGGCGCGGCGCAGCGGCGTGCGGCGGCGGCCTCCTCGCTGGAGAAGCTGAAGCCGGGCGACGTCATCCACGTCCCGACCGGGAAGTTCGCGGGGCTGGCGCTCGTGCTGGATCCGGGGCTGCCCGCCGGGCGGGCCAACGGGCACCGGGGCTTCGACCACCACGACGGGCCGCGGCCGCTGGTGCTGACCGCCGAGCGGCAGGTCAAGCGGCTGGCCTCGATGGACTTCCCGGTGCCGGTGGAGGCGCTGGACCGGATGCGGGTGCCGAAGTCGTTCAACCCGCGCTCGCCGCAGTCCCGGCGGGACCTGGCCTCCGCGCTGCGGACGAAGGCCGGGCACATCGTGCCGGACCGGCACCGCAAGGGGCGGGCGCCCGCCGCCGACGACCGCGAGATCGCCCGGCTGCGGGCCGAGCTGCGCGCGCACCCCTGCCACGGATGCGACGAGCGGGAGGACCACGCGCGGTGGGCCGAGCGCTACCACCGGTTGCAGCGGGACACCCGGCAGTTGGAGAAGCGCATCGAGGGGCGGACGAACACGATCGCCCGCACCTTCGACCGGATCGTCGCGCTCCTCACCGAGCTGGACTACCTCCGGGGCAACGAGGTCACGGAGAACGGACGGCGGCTGGCCCGGCTCTACGGGGAGCTGGACCTGCTCGCCAGCGAGTGCCTGCGGGACGGCGTCTGGGAAGGGCTCAACCCCGCTGAGCTGGCCGCGTGCGTCTCCGCCCTGGTGTACGAGGCGCGCCAGGCCGATGACGCGGTGGCGCCGAAGCTGCCGTCGGGGCCGGCGAAGGTCGCGCTGGGCGAGATGGTGCGGATCTGGGGGCGGCTGGATGCCCTGGAGGACGACTTCAAGATCAACCAGACGGAGGGCGTCGGGCAGCGCGAGCCCGATCTCGGCTTCGCCTGGGCCGTCTACATGTGGGCCTCCGGGCGCACGCTGGACGAGGTGCTGCGCGAGGCGGAGATGCCGGCGGGGGACTTCGTACGGTGGTGCAAGCAGGTGATCGACGTGCTGGGGCAGGTGGCCGCGGCGGCTCCTCGGGAGGGGAGTGCGGGGAGTTCCGTCGCCCGTAATGCGCGGAAGGCGGTCGACGCGGTGTTGCGGGGGGTCGTGGCGTACAGCTCTGTCGGCTGACGGCGGGGTGGGGCGGGGAGCCGGGGGGCGTGGTTGCGGGTGGGTTGCCCGGGCCGGTCCTTGCGGTGGGGCGCCTGCGGCGGGCCTGTTCCCCTGCCCGCCCCTTCCCGGAACCGGGGCGCTGCCCCGGACCCCGCTCCTCAGGCGCCGGAGCGGCTGGTGGGGGCGGGGTCCGGGTGGGTGGCGTCAGGTGGTGGTGCGGCTTCTCATGGCTGCTCCGGCGCAGACCATGCCCAGCAGTACCGTCAATCCGCCGACGATGATGTTGTTGACCACCACTCCGGCGTCCGGGCTGCTTCCGACGACCCAGGTCGACACGATGATCCACGCACCGATCGCGCACATCGCCCAGCTCAGGCCGTACATGCGCTCGGGCATCATCGTGAAGCCGAGGGCCAGTACGGCGATCGCGATACCCATCACGAGGTTGTGCGTCACCAGCGCGGGCTGGCTGGCCGTGAAGTGGAGTACCCACGGCGAGACGGCGCAGTAGAGGCCGACGAGGAACACCGGAGCGTCCACCAGGGCCACATCACGACCGCCCATCACTCTGTCGTACCGCGCGCGCATTTCGGAGGCGTCGGGGTGACCTGACAGGTCGCCTCTGACGGTGCTCCTGGCGTCCGAGACGTTGCTCATGAGATTCGTCTCCTTCGGTCCTGCGGGCCCCGACGCCGTGCGGAGTGTGCGCCAGGCACCCATATGTCCATTCTGCTCTTATTTCTGCCTTATGTGTAGTTCTGGGGGGCTTCGCTGTCCAGGCGTGCGGCCAGGCCGAGAAGCTCGGGGGTGCGCAGTACCCGGTCCCCGTATCCCGGCAGCGGTACGTGCAGGAGCGTGGTCCAGCGGTCCGGGACGGCGTCGATGCCGTACACCGCGCCGGCCAGGCCGCCCGTCACGGCGGCCACCGTGTCGGTGTCCCCGCCCACGTCGACGGCGGCGGCGAGGGCGGACGCGAACGTGTCCGTCGTGCGGAGCGCCCACAGGGCGGTGGCCAGGCAGGGCCAGACCGCCCCGTTGAACTCGGTCGCCAGGGCGGGGTGCCAGCCGGGGGCCAGGGCTGTCGCCCATCGCGGGCCGTGGTCCGGGTGGACCTCGTCGAGCGTCCTCGGGACGGCGGTCAGCGGGTCCTCGCCCGTCAGGGCCACCCGGAGCAGTTCGTGGAAGACCGCCGTGCCCTCCCAGGCGGCGCGGTCGCCATGGGTGAGGGCCGCGATCCGGCGGGCCGCCTCCATCGTCGCCGTACGTCCGGCGCGGGCGAAGTAGACCGCCGACGTGGTCGCCCGCATCAGCGAACCGTTGCCGGCGGCCCGCCCGTTGACCTGGAAGTGCAGGGCCGAGGCCCGGTCCCACGGCTCTCCGTTGGTCAGGACGTCCTCGGTCTGGAGGCCGATGTCCTTCGGCTCGCTCGCCGCCCACCGCCGGAACCGGTCGAACACGTCCGGCAGGTCCAACCCGCCGCACTCCAGCAGCGATTCGCCGACCAGCACCGCCATCTGTGTGTCGTCCGTCGCCTCGCCCGGGTCCCAGCCGCCGCCCCCGCACAGCAGGCCGGCGCCGTCGGGGAAGCGGGCCGAGAAGACCCCCGCCGGGCCGAACTCGAAGGGGGCGCCGAGCGCGTCGCCCGCGGCCGAGCCGACGACGGCACCGGCCACGCGGTCGGCCCGGGGGAGTGTGCGCGGTGTGATCATCCGGCAAGGGTAGGGCGGCAGCGGAGGCCCTGGGGCATGGAGAAGGGCGGTGTACCGCCAGGGGTGCGGTACACCGCCCTCCGCTTCCGGGTTACTTCGGCGGCATCAGGACCGAGTCCACGATGTAGACCGTGGCGTTGGCCGTCGGGACGTTGCCGCAGACGACCTTCGAGGAGTCGTTCACGGTGTACTCCATGCCGGAACCGGCCGTGGTCAGCTTGCTCTTCTCCAGCGTGTCGAAGGAGCCCTTCTCCAGCTGCTTCGGCGTCAGCTTCTCGCCCACCACGTGGTAGGTCAGGACCTTGGTCAGCTCGGCCTTGTCCGCCAGCAGGGCGTCCAGGTCGGCCTTCGGGATCTTCGCGAAGGCCTCGTTGGTCGGCGCGAACACCGTGATGTTCTGGGCGTTGTTGAGCGTGTCGACCAGGCCGGCCTGCTTCACGGCGGTCACCAGCGTCGACAGCTCGGGGTTGTTGGACGCGGCCGTGGCGACCGGGTCCTTCGCCATGCCGTCGAACGAGCCCGCGCCGTCCTTGGGCACCGAGGCACAGGCCGGGCCGAAGGGCTCGTCCATCGTCATCGAGTCGTCGGGCGCGGCGCTCGTCGACGCGGCCGCGCTGGGCGTCGAGCCCGCCGCCGCGTCCTTGGAGGAGTCGTCCGAGGAGCAGGCGGTCAGCGCCAGCGGCAGCACGGCGGCGGTGGCCACGGCGACGGCGGTGCGGCGGAAGCGGAGGGTGTTCATGGTGTCTCTCCTGGATCGAAGGTGATGAGGGAAAAGAAACGGTGTTCAGGGGTGGTGCGGGGGAACCGGCGGTGGCCCCTGGCCACCGGGGCCGTCTCCCAGCCGCGGGAGACGGGCCCGGCGCCGGAGCCGGCCGTCCGACCAGGAGCCGCCTCGCTCCTGCGGCCGGCCCCGATCTGCTGTCACACGAGGAATTCGGCGCGGCCTGCCCGACGGATTGGTCCGGATGGCGCGTTCACTCGATCGAGTTACTTCCGATCATCGACCAATCCTTCCGGCCACCTGCGACGAATGCAGGTCAGAGGAGCGGTGCGGCACTGCTCCGGACAGCTCAGCAGCGGCGGAGGGAACCGGGATGGCACGGGAGCGGCGGCGGACGGCCGTGGTGGGGAGCGGGGTCGCGGGACTGACCGCCGCCCACGTTCTGCGCGAGGCGCACGACGTCACGCTGTACGAGGCGGACGACCGCGTCGGCGGCCACGCCCACACGCACGAACTGGCCGCCTCCGACGGCCGGGTGCACCGCGTCGACTCGGGCTTCATCGTGCACAACCGGCGGACCTACCCCCACCTCCTGCGGCTCTTCGACGAACTGGGCGTCGCCACCCAGGAGTCGGAGATGTCGATGTCCGTACGGTGCGAAGGGTGCGGCCTGGAGTACGCCGGCGCCCGGGGGGCCGTCGGGCTTCTCGCCCAGCCCCGGTCAGCGCTCCGGGGGCCGTATCTGCGGATGCTCGCCGAAGTGCCCCGCTTCCACCGGGCCGCACGGGCGCTCCTGGCGCTGCCGGAGGGGCCCGCCACCGAGATGACCCTCGGGGAGTTCACCCGGCGAGGCCGCTTCTCCCCCTACTTCCACGCCCACTTCCTCACCCCCATGGTCTCCGCCGTCTGGTCCTGCGACCCGGTCACCGCCCTGCGCTACCCCGCCCGCTACCTCTTCCGCTTCCTGGACCACCACGGCATGCTCACCATCGGCGGCTCCCCGGTCTGGCGCACCGTCACCGGCGGCTCGCACGCCTACGTGGAGCGCGTCGTCAAAGAGCTGGCCGCCGTCCACACCTCCACCCCCGTCCGGGCCGTCACCCGCCACGCGGACGGCGTCGAACTCACCACCGAGGACGGCACCACCACCCCGTACGACTCCGTCGTCATCGCCACCCACCCCGACCAGGCGCTCCGGCTGCTGGCCGATCCGACGGAGGCCGAACGCACCACGCTCGGCGCCTTCACCTACTCCCGCAACCCCACCCTCCTGCACACCGACACCACGCTGCTGCCCCGCAGCCGGGGCGCCCGGGCCTCCTGGAACTACCTGATGCCCTCCTGCGCCGCCGACGCCGACCACGTCACCGTCAGCTACGACATGAACCGGCTCCAACGGCTCGACGCGCCCGAGCGGTTCGTCGTCACGCTCAACGGTTCCGACCGGGTCGACCCCGCCTCCGTACGCGCCCGCATGGTCTACGAACACCCCGTCTACACCCCGGAGTCCGTCTCCGCCCAGGCCCGGCTGCCCGCCCTCTCCGGACCCGTCACCGCCTTCGCGGGCGCCTACCACGGGTGGGGGTTCCACGAGGACGGCTGCCGCTCGGGGGCCGAGGCCGCCGCCGCCCTGGGGGTGACGTGGTGAGCGTCCGTGGAAGCGGTGCGGTGAGCGGCTCCGTGAGCGCCCTGTACCCCTGCACGATCACGCACGTGCGGACCCGGCCCGGCCGGTACGCGCTGCGGCACCGGACCTATCTCTGGCTGATCGACCCCGACGCCCCGCCCCGGCTGCCGCGCGCGCTGCGGGCGCTGGCCCGCTTCGAGGCGCGGGACCACTTCGGCGGCACCGCGCCCACCATCCGCGCCGGGCTGGACCGCTTCCTGGCCGCCCGGGGCGTGGACCTCGCCGACGGCACGGTCACCATGCTCACCCAGGCCCGGGTCCTCGGCCATGTCTTCAACCCGCTCACCGTCTACTGGTGCCACCGCGCCGACGGGTCCCCGCTCTGTGTGGTGGCCGAGGTCCACAACACGTACGGCGAACGGCACGGCTATCTGCTCCACCCGGACGGGGACGGCCGTGCCGTCGTCGGCAAGGAGTTCTACGTCTCGCCGTTCTTCCCCGTCGACGGCGGCTACCGCATGCGGCTGCCCGAGCCCGGGGAGCGGCTCGATCTGACCGTGCACCTGGAGCGTGCGGGCGGCCGTCCGTTCACCGCGACCGTACGGGGCACCCGCCGCCCGGCCACCCCACGGGCGCTGGTCCGGCTCGCCCTGCGCCACCCGTTCTCCACCGTCGCCGTCTCCCTCGCCATCCGGCTGCACGGCATCCGGCTCTATCTGCGCGGCCTCCCCGTGCAGCCGCGTCCCCACCACCGCCCACAGGAAGGCATGCAGTGACCGCGCCGACCCACCCACTGCCGACGGGACCCACCCCCGGCCCGCTGGAGCCCACCCCCGCGTCGGCCCCGGCCTCCCCCGCGGCCGAACCCACCCCCGCGTCGGTCCCGGCCCCCGCGGCGCGGAACGGCGTCCCCGGCCCGGCGGAACCCGCCCGCGGTGCCGCTCCGTCGTCCCTCCCCGGCCCGGCCGTTCAGCAGCGCCCCGGCGTCGACCCCGCCCGCTGGCCCGACGTCGCCGCCCCGCCCCGCGCCTCCCGCCTCCGTACGGCCCTCGCGGAACGCATCGTCCGCCGCGCCCTCGCCCGCCTCCCCCTGCGCGCCCGGCTCGCCGGGACGGAGGACATCGGGCTCGGCGGGCCGCTGATGGACATCCGGGAGCCCGAGGCCTTCTTCCGGCGGATCGGCGCGAGCGGGCTCATCGGCTTCGGGGAGTCCTACATGGCGGGGGAGTGGGACGCGCCCGACCTCGTCGCCGTGCTCACCGTCCTCGCCGGCAACGCCGCCGACCTGGTCCCCGCCCCGCTCCAACGGCTGCGCTCCCTCTGGGCGTTGCGCAAGCCCGCCGCCCAGCTCAACACCCCCGAGGGCTCGCGGGAGAACATCAGCCGCCACTACGACCTCTCCAACGACCTCTTCGCCCTCTTCCTCGACGGGACGCTCTCCTACTCCTCCGCCGTCTTCCGGAGCCTGCCCGCCACGCAGGACCTGCTCCCGGCCGCCCAGCACCGCAAGATCGACCTCCTCCTGGACGCCGCCGGGGTCGGGGAGGGCACCCGGCTCCTTGAGATCGGCACCGGCTGGGGCGAACTGGCCCTCCGGGCGGCCGCCCGCGGCGCCCGGGTCGTCTCCGTCACCCTCTCCGCCGAACAGCGCGAGCTGGCCCGTACCCGCATCCGCGCGGCCGGGTACGAGGACCGGGTCGAGATCCGGCTCTGCGACTACCGGCAGGTCACCGGCGAGTACGACGCCGTCGTCAGCGTCGAGATGATCGAGGCGGTCGGGGAGGAGTTCTGGCCCGTCTACTTCACGACCCTGGACCGGCTGCTCGCCCCCGGCGGCCGGGTGGCCCTCCAGGCCATCACCATGCCCGACGACCGGCTGCGCGCCAGCCGGGCCACGTACACCTGGATCCACAAGTACATCTTCCCCGGCGGACTGCTGCCCTCCACCGAGGCGATCGAACGGGTCACCACCGAGCACACCCGGCTGCGGACCGTACGGCGCAGCGGCTACGGGGCGCACTACGCCGAGACGCTGCGGCTCTGGCGCGAACGGTTCACCGAACGCTCCGCCGAGGTCGACGCCCTCGGCTTCGACGCCGTCTTCCGCCGCATGTGGACCTTCTATCTCGCCTACTCCGAGGCGGGGTTCCGCTCCGGCTACCTCGATGTGCAGCAACTGCTCCTGACCCGCGACCAGAGCCCTGCCCAGGAGGCGCAGTGAACACCACCGTGACCCGGCACCCCGCACGCCCCGCCACCGGCGCCGCCCAGCGGCTGGTCCCCCTGGCCGAGCGGCTGCTCGGGGGCGCGCTGCCCGTCCGCGTACGGATGTGGGACGGCAGCGAGGCCGGGCCCGAGGACGCCCCGACCGTGCACCTGCGCTCCCGGCGCGCCCTGCGCCGGCTGCTCTGGGCCCCGGGCGAACTCGGCCTGGCCGAGGCCTACATCACCGGCGACCTCGACCTCGCGCCGGAGGAGGGCGCCGACCTGGGCGATGTGCTGCGCACCGTGCGCCGCGCGGTGAGCGAGCGGGGGCTCGCCCCGCCCGTGCTCTCGCTCTCCGACCGGCTCACCGCCGTCGGGACCGCCCTGCGCCTCGGTGCCGCCGGGCCCCGCCCGCCCGTTCCCGCCGCGCGGGCCGGGCTGAGCGGCACCCTGCACAGCAAGGCCCGGGACCGGGCGGCGATCAGCCACCACTACGACCTCTCCAACGCCTTCTACGCGCTGCTCCTCGACGCGACCATGGCGTACTCCTGCGGCTACTGGACCAGCGACGCCCCCGGCTACGGGCCCGCCGACGCCCAGCGCGACAAGCTGGAGCTGATCTGCCGCAAGCTCGGACTGCGGCCCGGGGCACGGCTGCTGGACATCGGCTGCGGCTGGGGTTCGCTGACCCTGTACGCGGCCCAGCACCACGGCGTCCGCGTCACCGCCGTCACGCTCGCCGCCGAGCAGGCCGCGTACGTCCGCGGGCAGGTGGCGGAACGCGGGCTGGAGGAGCTGGTCGAGGTCGAGAACATCGACTACCGGGACATCGCGGAGCGGCCGGAGACCCGGGGCGCCTACGACGCCGTCTCCACCATCGAGATGGGCGAGCACGTCGGGGACGCCGAGTACCCCGCCTTCACCCGCATCCTGCACGACTCGCTGCGCCCCCGGGGCCGGGTGCTGGTCCAGCAGATGTCGCGGGGTGCGAACGCCCCGGGCGGGGGCGCGTTCATCGAGGCGTACATCGCCCCGGACATGCACATGCGGCCGGTCGGGGAGACCGTCGGGCTGCTGGAGGGCGCCGGGCTCGAAGTGCGGGACGTCGAAGCCCTGCGCGAGCACTACGTGCTCACCGTGGACGCCTGGCGGCGGACGCTGGAGGAGCGGTGGGCGGAGTTCACCGCGCTGGTGGGGGAGGAGACCGCGCGGGTCTGGCGGCTCTACCTCGTCGGCGGCTCCCTCGCGTTCGAGGAGCGGCGGATGGGCGTCGACCAGATCCTCTGCGTACGTCCCGACCGGGCGGGGAAGGCCGCGATGCCGGCCACCCGGGCCGAGTGGTGGGGGGCGGACCGGTGAGCGGCTTCGACTGGGGCGCCTTCGCCGGCGGGCTGGCGGGCGCGGCCGGGGCCGCCCTCGCCGTCATGCTCGTCACCTTCGCCATCGCCCTGAAGAAGGGCGTCCACCGCATCGTCGACGTCGCCTGGGGCCTCGGATTCGCCGCCGTCGCCCTCGTCTCCTACAGCCTCTCGGCCGGTGGCGGGGACGAGGTGCGGCGCCTGGTGGTGACCGTGCTGACCGTCGTCTGGGGGCTGCGGCTCGCCGTCCACATCGGGCGCCGCGGGCGCGGCCACGGCGAGGACCCGCGCTACGAGAAGATGCTCGCCAAGGCGCCGGGCCACCCCCAGCTCTACGCCCTGCGCAAGGTCTATCTGCTCCAGGGCGCGCTGGTCTGGCTGGTCTCGCTGCCGGTGCAGGCCGCGCAGTACCTGACCGGGCCGATGGCGTGGTGGGCCTGGACGGGCGCCGTGCTGTGGGCGGTCGGGCTCGCCTTCGAGGCGATCGGGGACCACCAGCTCGCCCGGTTCAAGGCCGACCCCGCCAACCAGGGGAAGATCATGGACCGGGGGCTCTGGTCCTGGACCCGCCACCCGAACTACTTCGGCGACTTCCTCGTCTGGTGGGGGCTGTTCCTCTTCGTCTGCCAGGCGCCCGCCGCAGCCGCCGCGACCGTCGTCGCCCCGGTGGTGATGAGCCTCCTGCTGACCAAGGGGAGCGGGGCCGCCCTGCTGGAACGCCACATGGCCGACCGGCCCGGGTACGCCGAGTACCGGGCCCGCACCAGCGGCTTCTTCCCCCGGCCGCCCCGGCGGGCCTGATCACGCGGAAGGGCCCGCTCCACCTCGGCGGAGCGGGCCCTTCCTCTTCCTCGTACCGTCAGTCCAGCCCGCGCGCCCGCTCGAACCGGGCCCGCGCCTCGCCCAGGTCCACCACCGGCTCCGGGTAGTCCAGTTCATCCTTGATCTTCCACGGCTCGTGGACCGCCGCCCCCTTCACCTCCGCCAGCTCCGGCACCCACCGCCGTACGTAGTCGCCGTGCGGGTCGTACCGCTTGGCCTGGGCCACCGGGTTGAGCAGCCGGTTGGGGCGGGTGTCCGTGCCGGTGCCCGCGACCCACTGCCAGTTGAGCTGGTTGTTGGCGATGTCGCCGTCCACCAGCAGCTCCAGGAAGTGGCGGGCGCCCACCCGCCAGTCCACGTACAGCGTCTTGGCGAGGAAGCTCGCGGCCAGCAGCCGGCCCCGGTTGTGCATCCACCCCTCGTGCGCCAGCTGCCGCATCGCCGCGTCCACCACCGGGTAGCCGGTGTGCCCGGTCCTCCACGCGGTGATCTCGTCCTCGTCCGAGCGCCAGCGGTCACCGCGCGGCCGGTAGTCGGACCAGGAGGCGTCGTGGCGGGCGGCCAGCACCTGGTGGTGGAAGTCGCGCCAGGCCAGCTGCCGCACGAACGCGTCGGCGCCCGGCCCGCCCTTCTCCCGGGCCCGCTCGACCAGTTCGGCGGCGGAGACCGTACCGAAGTGGAGGTGCGGGGAGAGCCGGGAGGTGGCGTCCCCCGCGAGGTCGTCGTGGCCGTCCGCGTAGTCGCCCATGTCCCCGTCGAGCCAGGCCTTCATCAGCTTGCGGCCCGCCTCCTCGCCGCCGTCCGCCAGACCCGGCGAGACGTTCTCGACGTCGGCGCGGGCGGGCAGGTCGTCGGAGGCGAGGGTGGTGTCGGGCAGCCGGACCGTGCGCGGCGCGCCCAGTGTGCCCCGTACCCCCACCGCCTCCCAACGGCGGAAGTACGGGGTGAACACCGCGAAGTGGTCCTTGCCCGACGGGACCACCCGGCCCGGAGCGAGCGCGGTGACCACCGCGTCATAGAGGCGCAGTTCGCAGCCGGTGTCCGCCAGGGCGGTACGCAGCTCCTCCTCACGCCGTTGCGCGTACCCGCTCACCCCGGCGGCCATGTGCACCGCCCGGGCCCCGGTCTCCTCGACCAGCCGGCGCACCTCCCCGGCCACCGTGCCGGTGCGCAGGACGAGCCGGCCGCCGCGTTTCCGCAGCCCGGCGTCGAGACCGGCCAGGCAGTCGGCGAGGAAGGCGAGCCGGTTGGGGGCGTCGAACCCGGCCCGGTGGACGGCCTCGTCCCGGACGAAGAGCGGGACGACCCGGTCCGCGTCCCGCAGGGCGGAACGCAGCACCGGGTTGTCGTGCAGACGGAGATCGGAGGTGAACAGCACCACCGCGACGTTCATGGAACGGGCGCTCCTTGCAGCGTGGGGGGAAGGCAGGAGGTCAGACGGTCGGGAAGTCCATCAGGGCCACCGGGTCCGAGGTCGGTTCGGCCGAGCCGCCCGCCGGTTCGACCGTGATCCCCATCCCCGTCGCCCGGTCCACCGGCCCGTCCAGCAGCACCGCGTCATCGCCGGCCTTCGGGTCCATCAGACCGGCCGAACGCATGGTGCCCTCGTCGTTGAACCAGATCTGGTACACCTTGCCGCTCGGCGGCGGAGCCATCCCGGAGGCCAGGAACACCGCCCGGTTCTGCTGCTGCGAGACGACCACCGTGCCGCGTGCGCCGCCGGTCAGCTCGCCGGAGCTGGTCCTCGCGTCGGGGGCGGAGAGCACCTGGGCCAGCTGCTCGTTCTGCCGCTGGGCCCGGTCCGCCTCCTGACGCGCGTTCTCCGCCACCTGGTTCTGCCACACCGCCACCCCGCCGAAGGCGGCCGCCGCCGCGAGGCAGGCGGCCAGGGCGTAGGCGGACCAGCGGCCGGTGCGCCCGCCCGCCGCACGCCCGGGCCTGCCGTGCGACGGTGTCTCCTGGCGTACGGTCGTGATCTCCCGCAGCACCCGGTCCCGCAGCTCGCGCGGCGGGGCCTCGGCGACGGCCAGGCCGAGCCGGGCGGCGGTCGCCGACAGCTCCCGCACCTCCTGGGCGCAGGCCTCGCAGTCGGCCAGATGGCGTTCGAACTCCCGGCGCTCGTCCTCCGGCAGCGCGTGCAGGGCATAGGCCCCGGTCAGCGTGTGCAGTTCGGCCGTGCTCATGCGCTCACCCCCAGGCAGTCGCGCAGCCGGATGAGGCCGTCGCGCAGTCGAGTCTTGATGGTGCCCAGGGGCACGGTGAGGAGTTCCGCCACCTCACGGTAGGTCAGGCCCCGGTAGTAGGCCAGGGTCACGGACTGCCGCTGGAGTTCGGAGAGGGTGCGCAGACAGCGGCGCACCTGCTCCCTCTCCAGCCGGGTCTCCACCTGTTCGGAGACCTCGTCGAAGGCGGGCGTCCGGTCCAGGAGCGCCGCCCGGTGCTCCCGGGCCGCCGCCGCCTCCGCCGAGCGGACCCGGTCGACGGCCCGGTGGTGGGCGAGGGTGAGCACCCAGTTCATCGCGCTGCCCCGGGAGGCCTGGAAGCGGGGCGCGGTACGCCACACCTCGACCAGCACCTCCTGGGCGACCTCCTCCGACTGGGCCGGGTCGCGGAGGATGCTCCGTACGAGGCCGAGCACGGGCCCGGAGACCGCGTCGTACACGTGGGCGAACGCCTCCTGGTCCCCGCGCGCGACCCGCACCAGGAGCTCCTGGAGATCGGGTCCGGGTGAGGGCACCCCGCTGATCTGTACGGCTTCGTTCACGCGGGTTTCCTCCCGGGACGTCATCGGTTCCAGGAGTGATTCGGAGCCGGTGGATGTGCGGATTGGTCCCACGGCCGCGATCTTTCCAGAACCTGTCCCGCCGGGCCGTGCGGCGCGGCGGCGCGCCTCAGTCGCCCGACGCGACCGGCGGGGCGGAGCCGGTCCGGGCCGCGTCCCGAGCTCCGTCGGTCCGGGCCGCGTCAGGCCGGGACGTGCGGCGCAGGGTGGCCCGCAGGGCGAGGAAGAGCAGCAGTGCGAGGGGTGAGAGCAGGATCGCGAGGACGAGCAGCGGGCCCGTCAGCCAGGGGGAGAATCCGAGCTTCCGGCCCTGGAGGAACATCCACTGGCCGACCAGCAGGTCCCACGCGATGATGTGGGCCCAGACGGCCGCGGCGCCGTTGGGCAGCGTCATCAGCTCCTGGAAACCGGGGAGTTCGGGCCCGGTCACCGCCGCCCAGACCTCGGGGAGGACCGGCGCGACGAGGACGGCGTACACCACGGCGACCGGCACCGCCGTCAGCGGCGACGAGACGATCCGGGTGGTGACGGACCAGGCGGGCGCGAGGATCATCAGCAGCCAGAACGGGGCGGCCAGGAGGAACGTGAGGTCGAAGAGGGTACCGGCGCTCGTCATGCGGTGAACTCCTTGCTGCGGGAGGACGGTTCGGATTCCTGCGGTTCGGGTCTCCGCTGTACGGGAGTGGGCGGCCGCCGCAGCGCCATCCGCACCCCGGCGGCCACCGCCACGAGGAGGACGCCGGCCGCGACGAGCGTCACCGCGTCCGGGCGGACCAGGGGCTGCCCGCGCAGCGCCTGCCAGGTGGTCAGGGCCACCAGACCCGCGTGACCGGCCGTCACCACCCGTACGAGACGCAGCCGCAGCCCGGCATCGCGGAACCGGGCGATCCGGGGCGCGAGCACCACCAGGGCGATCAGGAACAGCGGGATCAGCTGGAGCGCGTGCATGCCCACGAAGTGCGGGATCCGCAGATCGCCGCCGGTCGTGGACCAGCCGGTCAGCGGCATCGAGGGGCCGCCGTCCGGCACGCCGACGGAGTGGGCGCCGATCACGTCGGGGTCTGCCCTGCCCCCGGCCCGCTGCTCCGCGCCGGGCAGCGTCATCAGGAAGCCGATCGCCGCGCCCGCCAGCGCGATCACCACACCGCCCCGGATCGCCCAGGCGGTGGCCCGGTCCGCGAACGGGGTGCGCAGCAGCAGGAGGCCGATGACCAGGGTGGCCGTCCACAGCACGATGACCGTGATCCCCATCGCCGTGAACAGGGCCTGGTCGAACGGTGTCCCGACATTGAAGTGGCTCCGCTTCCCGCGGACGACCTGCCCGGTGATGATCGCCATCTCGGCGATGCCGGTGGCGACGACCACGTTCCCCGCCCACCAGCCGGTCCGGCGCCCCCGGGTCGACCGGGTGAGCATCCAGGCCAGGGTCAGGCCGTAGACGGTGAAGGAGAGGAAGAACTTGAACGGCTTCGCCCAGATCGGGGCGCCCACCAGGACCCGGTCGTCGACCGCGAGACCCACGGAGGACAGGACGGCCCCGAGGGCCATCACGGCGGAGAAGACGACTAACGGGCGGTGCCAGGAACGCCATGACGGCATGGGAGACCCCCTGAGAACGAGTGTATGGATAGTGGCACTTGCCGCTATCCGGTAGGGGCACTATCTATGATGGCGGTCTGATCCGGCAAGGGCGGAAAGGCGAACACGCGGTGCGCATAGGTGAATTGAGTCGTAGGTCCGGGGTTCCGGTGCCGACGATCAAGTACTACGTACGGGAACGGCTCCTGCCCGCCGGGGAGTTGACCAGCCCCAACCAGGCGGAGTACGGCCCCGGCCACGAACGGCGCCTCCGCCTGATCCGGGTCCTGCTGGAGGTGGGCGGCCTCTCGCTCGCCACCATCGGGGAGGTCCTGAAGGCCGCCGACGATCCCGCGCAGCCGGTGCTCAACGTGCTCGGTGCGGCGGCGAAGGGGGTCACACCGCTGGAGGAGGGCGAGAGCGGCCCGGAGCTGGAACAGGCCCGGAAGGACGTGGCCGAACTGCTGCGGCGGCGCGACTGGCAGGTGAGCGCGGGGACGACGGCCGCCGAGTCGCTGGCCGGGGTGATCTCGGCGCTGCGCCGGGTCGGCCACGGCGGTCTGGTCGACCTGATCGAGGGGTACGCGGACGCGGCCGAATCCGTGGCCCGCGCCGACATCGGGTACGTACAGCGCCGGGTGGCCCGGGAGGATCTGGTCGAGAGCGTGGTCGTGGGCACCGTCCTGGGCGAGGCCATGTTCGGCGCGCTGCGCAGACTCGCCCACGAGGACGTCTCGTTCCGGCTGTACGAGGGGCTGGGCGCGGGCGGCGGTCAGGTGCCTGCCGGTGACGGTGGGGCTGCCGGTGCGTCCGACGGTGCGGGAGGTGCGGGGGCGGCGGGGGTCTGAGGCCCGGTGGTCGGGGCGCCCCCCCGGCGGACGCGGAGACCCCGCTCACCGGGAGTGCGGTGGGCGGGGTCCTGAGCGGGGGGTGGGTGTGGCGGCTGCCACCGGGGCCCGGGTCTGGCGGTGGCCCGGACGCTGCCACCGGGGCCCGGCCGACGTGCTCGCTGCCGGACCCGGATTCCGGCCGGATCGGACGCGACCGTGGTCTCGCCCTGGGCGCACACGACCGTTCTCTGGCCCGGAGTGTGCGCGTCCGTTCTCTGGCCCGGAGCGCACCCGACTGACGCCGCGCCCTGGGGCTGCGTGACCGTCGCCGGGCCCTGGAGACAGGGGCGCGCGCCCTCCACGGGCCCTGGCCGAGGGATCGCGGCCCGGCCCCGCCCCGTCCCCGACGGAGCGCTACGCGGCTGCCGTCGGCCCCTCCTGCTCGCGTTCCACCTGCTCGTTCCACTCGCGCTTCACCGCGCGCCAGGCGTCGTCGTTCTGGCCGAGGCGCCAGTAGCCGGAGATCGACAGCTGGGCGAGCGGGATCTGCCGCTCCACGCGCAGATAGCGGCGGATCTCCTTCACGAAGCCCGCCTCCCCGTGCACGAACGCCTGGACCTCGCCCTCGGGGAAGTCCAGCCCCTTCACGGCGGCGGTCAGCAGCTCACCGACCGGCCGGTCGCCGCGGTGCAGCCAGGTCACGGCCACCCCGTCGGGCGACACGATCTTCTGCTCCTCGGAGGCGTCCGGCACCTCGACGAAGGCGTGCACCAGCGCGCCCGCCGGCATCTGCTCCAGCGAGGCGGCGATCGCCGGCAGGGCGCTCTCGTCGCCGACCAGCAGGTGCCAGCCGGCCGAGGCCTGCGGGGCGTAGGCGCCGCCGGGGCCGAGGAAGGTCACCTGCTCGCCGACCTCGGCGCGCTGCGCCCACGGCCCGGCGAGGCCCTCGTCGCCGTGGACCACGAAGTCGACGGCCATCTCCCGGGCGACCGGGTCCCAGGAGCGGATCGTGTACGTCCGCGTCGTGGGCCACAGCTCGCGCGGGTGGCTCTCGCGGATGGCGGCGATGTCGAACGGGTGCGGGTAGTCCGCGCCCTCGGGGGCGAAGCACAGCTTGATGTAGTGGTCGGTGAAGCCGTCGAGGGAGAAGTCCGCGAGCCCCTCGCCGCCGAGGACCACCCGCACCATGTGCGGGGTGATCTGCTCGGTGCGCACGACCTGCGCCCCCTGGGCCTTGGGTCCTTGCCGGGCCGGCCGCTCTGCCACGAGGTTCTCCCTGGGTTGTGACGTACGGGCGGGTCCGCCGGTGGACGGATCCGTGCCGCGCACGTATCGGCGCACGGGGCCGGACACCTCCGGCCCCTATGACTTAGGTATGCCTAAGTTAACACTTCAGGCCCGGAGTGTGGTGAGGAGCCGCTGAAGCGCCCCGCCCAGCCCCCACTGCCCGGCAAGCGCTTCCAGGGCGGCCGGGTCGCGGGGCTCGCGGGGGAGCGCCGGGTCGAAGTCGGGCAGCGGCACGTCCGCCGCCACCCGCACGACCTTCGGCGCCACCGCCACATAGTCGCGCGCCTCGTCCAGCCGCTTGCGCTGCGAGGGGGTGAGCTTCGCCTTCGGGTCGTCCACCGCCGCCATGATCCCGGCCAGGTCCCCGTACGCATCCAGCAGCTTGGCCGCCGTCTTCTCGCCGATGCCGGGCACCCCCGGGAGGCCGTCGCTCGGGTCGCCGCGGAGGAGGGCCAGGTCGACATAGCCCGCGCCGTCCACCCCGTACTTCTCGCGGAGCCACGCCTCGTCGGTCAGCTGGAGCGTGCCGACCCCCTTGAGCGGATAGAGCACCCGCACCCGCCGGGCGTCGTCGACCAGCTGATACAGGTCGCGGTCGCCGGTCACGATGTCCACCGGACCGGTCGCGCGGGCGGTGAGCGTGCCGATCACGTCGTCCGCCTCGTACGGCGTGACGCCGACCCGGGCGATCCCCAGTGCGTCCAGCACGTCCTCGATGATCGGGACCTGCGGGGAGAGCGTGTCCGGGACCTCCTCCTCGTCCGTCTCCCCGGCGGGCGTCTCCTCGGCCACCCGGTGCGCCTTGTACGTCGGGATCAGGTCCACCCGCCACTGCGGGCGCCAGTCGTTGTCCCAGCAGGCCACCAGCTCGTCCGGCCGGTGGTCCTGCACCAGGCGGGCGATGAAGTCGAGCAGCCCGCGCGCGGCGTTGACCGGGGTCCCGTCCGGTGCGCGCACCGAGTCGGGGACGCCGAAATAGGCGCGGAAGTAGAGGGAGGCGGTGTCGAGGAGCATCAGGCGTCGCGTCACGGAACCGATGATGCCCCACACCACTGACAGTCGCCGCCGATGGCTCCCGGTGACCGAAAAGCATCGCTGACGTGAGCTGGATCACTCTTCCGTTTGCTCCGTGTAAGGACGGGCAGGCGCGCCACCGGAGCGAACCACGTCCCTTTTTCGCGGGGGCACGGGCCACGCGGGCCGAATCCGCACCGCTCCACGGTCTGCCGGCGGGGGCGGCAGACCGTTTTTTCAGTTCAACCCGTGAGGTGCATGTGTCAAGGCTGCAAGCCGAAAACTTGTACAAAGTGTTCGGCCGACGACCCGATCAAGCCGTCCGGAAGCTGGAGGACGGCGCGGACCGCGACGAACTCCGGGCCGACGGAACGACCGCAGCGGTGATCGACGCCTCCTTCACGGTGGAGCCGGGCCAGATCTTCGTGGTGATGGGGCTCTCCGGCTCGGGCAAGTCCACCCTGCTGCGGATGCTCAACGGGCTCCTCGAACCCACCGCCGGACGCGTCCTCTTCGACGGCCAGGACCTGACCGCCCTGGCCCCCCGCGAGCTGCGCCAGGTGCGCTCCACCAAGATCAGCATGGTCTTCCAGCACTTCGCGCTCTTCCCGCACCGGAGCGTGCTGGACAACGCCGCCTACGGCCTGGAGGTCCAGGGCGTGCCCAAGGCCGAGCGGATCGAGCGCGCCACCGAGGCCCTCCAGCTCACCGGCCTGGCCGGCTGGGAGGACTCCTGGCCCGACGAACTGTCCGGCGGCATGCAGCAGCGCGTCGGCCTCGCCCGCGCCCTCGCCACCGACGCCGACCTGCTCCTCATGGACGAGTCCTTCAGCGCGCTCGACCCGCTGATCCGCCGTGACATGCAGGACCAGCTCCTGGAGCTGCAGAAGCGGCTGAAGAAGACCATCGTCTTCATCACCCACGACCTCAACGAGGCCATGCGCCTGGGCGACCGGATCGCCGTGATGCGCGACGGCCGGATCGTCCAGCTCGGCACCGCCGAGGACATCCTCGTCACCCCGGCCAACGACTACGTCGCCTCCTTCACCCAGGACGTCGACCGCTCCCGGGTCCTCACCGCGGGCGCCATCATGGCCGAACCGCACACCGTGATGGGTTCCACCACCGAGGCCGGCACCGAACTGCGCACCCCGCAGGACGTCCTCACCGCCGCCCCCGCCACGGTCGGGGAGTCCACGCCGGTCATCGAGCTGTTCGGGCCCTGCTCCACCAGCGCGGACCCGGTGGCCGTCACCGACACCCAGGGCAGGCTCGTCGGCGTCGTCCCCGGCGCCCGGCTGCTCGCCGTCCTCGGCGACCCGATGACGCCCACGGAATCACCGCAGGTCACAGCCTCCGACAACGATGCCGTAACGAACGGTGACGGCGGGCTGGACGGACTGAAGAAGGTGGCCCGTGTCTAAGCTCCCTCTCGGTGACTGGGTCGACTCCGCCGTCGACTGGCTGCAGACGCACCTCGCCTGGCTCTTCGACGCGATCAGTACGGTCGTCGGGGGCATGTTCGACGGCATAGCCGCCGTCCTCTCCGCCCCCCACCCGCTCCTCTTCGCCGGCATCGTCGCGATCATCGCCTGGTGGCTGCGCGGGCTGCCGGCCGGGCTGCTGGCCTTCGCCGGGTTCACCCTCATCGACTCCGTCGAGCTGTGGGCGGAGGCGATGGACACCCTCACCCTGGTGCTCGTCGCGACCATCGTCACGCTGGTCATCGCCGTACCGCTCGGCATCTGGTCCTCCCGGTCCAAGACCGTCAGCGCGATCATCCGGCCGGTCCTGGACTTCATGCAGACCATGCCCGCCATGGTCTACCTGATCCCCGGCGTCATCTTCTTCGGCGTCGGCGTCGTCCCCGGCATCATCGCCACCATCATCTTCGCGCTGCCCCCGGGCGTCCGGATGACCGAACTCGGCATCCGCCAGGTCGACGGCGAACTCGTCGAGGCGGCCGAGGCGTTCGGCACCACCTCGCGCAACACCCTGCTGCGCATCCAGCTCCCGCTGGCGCTCCCCACGATCATGGCGGGCATCAACCAGGTCATCATGCTGGGCCTCTCCATGGTCGTCATCGCGGGCATGGTCGGCGGCGGCGGCCTCGGCGGCTCCGTCTACCGCGCGATCGGCAACATCGACGTCGGTCTCGGCTTCGAGGCGGGCATCTCCATCGTCATCCTCGCCATGTACCTGGACCGGATGACCGGCGCGCTCGGCCGCGAGGTCTCCCCGCTGGGCCGCCGCGCCGCCGCCAAGGCCCAGGCCGCCGCCGAGGGCTGGAAGATCTGGACGTACCGTCCGCAGCCCGTCGTCGCGGTCGCCGGCATCCTCGCCCTCGCGCTCGTCGCGGGCGGCATGGGCGTCTTCGGCGGCTCCGCCAAGGACGCCACCGCCTCCGGCAGCGCGCAGATCGGCGCGGGCAAGAAGGTCAGCATCGGCTACATCCCCTGGGACGAGGGCATCGCCTCCACGTACCTGTGGAAGGAGATGCTGGAGCGGCGCGGCTTCGAGGTCGACGTCACCCAGTACGAGGCCGGGTCGCTCTACACCGGTATGGCCAACGGCCAGATCGACTTCCAGACCGACTCCTGGCTCCCCGTCACCCACGCCAGCTACTGGGAGAAGTACCAGGACCGCCTGGACGACCTCGGCGCCTGGTACGCCCCCACCTCGCTGGAGCTGGCCGTCCCGGCGTACATGAGCGACATCAAGTCGATGGAGGACCTGAAGGGCCGGGCCTCCGAGTTCAAGGGCCGGATCGTCGGCATCGAGCCCAGCGCCGGTGAGATGGGCCTGCTGAAGTCGAAGCTCCTGCCGGGCTACGGCCTGGACAAGGAGTACAAGCTCATCGACGGCTCCACCCAGTCCATGCTGGCCGAGCTGAAGCGCGCGTACGCCAAGAAGGAACCGATCGTCGTCCCGCTCTGGTCGCCGCACTGGGCCTACAACGAGTACGACCTCACCAAGCTGGCCGACCCCAAGAAGCTCTGGGGCGAGGGCGACGGTGTGCACACCCTCTCCCGCAAGGGCTTCGCGAAGGACCGGCCCGAGGTCGCGAAGTGGCTCAAGAGCTTCAAGATGACCGAGAAGCAGCTCACCAGCCTCGAGGCCGAGATCCAGAAGACCGGCGCGGGCAAGGAGCAGGAGGCCGTCCGCATCTGGCTGGAGGCCAACCCGGGCGTCGCGGACAAGTGGACCCCGCTCCCCGAGGGCGCCGAGAACGCGCAGGCCGCCGGGGCGCAGCAGGTCGCCGCGGGCGGGAAGGACGAGCGCGAGCGCCCCGTCGAGGTCGCCTGGTTCCCCTGGGAGGAGGACATCGCCGCCACCTACCTGTGGAAGGCGGTCCTGGAGGAGCGCGGCTACACGATCAACCTCAAGCAGTTCGAGGTCGGCCCGATGTACGCCGCCATGTCGCGCGGCCAGATCGACGTGCAGTTCGACGGCTGGCTGCCGTACACGCAGAAGAACTACTGGGACAAGTACGGCGACAAGCTGACGAACCTCGGCTCCTGGTACGGCCCCACCTCCATCGAGGTCGCCGTCCCCGACTACGTCAAGGACGTCCGGTCCCTCGACGACCTCAAGGGCAAGGGCTCCGACTTCAAGGGCCGGATCGTCGGCATCGAGCCCGGCACCGCCACCATGGAGAACCTCAAGAAGAACGTCCTGCCGCAGTACGGCCTGGACGGGGAGTACAAGGTCGTCGACTCCTCCACGCCCGGCATGCTGGCCGAGCTGAAGCGCGCGTACGCCAAGAAGGAGCCCATCGCCGTCCTGCTCTGGACCCCGCACTGGGCGTACAACGAGTACGGGCTCACCAAGCTCGAGGACCCGAAGAAGACCTTCGGTGACGGCGACCGGCTGCATACGATCGCCTCCAAGGAGTTCCCGAAGCAGTACCCGCAGCTGACGGAGTGGTTCAAGAAGTTCGAGCTGAACGAGAAGCAGCTCGGCGGTCTGGAGAACGAGATCCAGAAGCGCGGCGCGGGCCACGAGGAGGAGGCCGTGAAGGCCTGGATGGCCGACAACCCGGGCATCGCGGACACCATGGCGCCTCTGTAGCGGCTCCGTTCCGGTAAAAGCGCAGGTGAAGGGGTGGGTGCCGCCGACGGGCGGGGCCCACCCCTTCCGGCTGTCCGAAGGCCGATTACCGGACGTCTTGCGCAACCATGTGCGTAAGGTGCTGGCAGCCGGGAGGATGGCTGAGGCGGGAGGGAGCCGTTCATGGACGACAAGGACACACCGCGGGTGGGTGCCGCGGTCCGCCGCAGACGCCGCACCCTGGGCCTCACGCTGGCCGCGGTCGCCGAGCGCAGCGGGCTCTCCGTGCCCTTCCTCAGCCAGATCGAGAACGAGCGCGCCCGCCCCAGCGCCCGCTCCCTCGACCGGGTCGCCGAGGCCCTGGAGACCACCACCTCCCGGCTGCGGGCCGCCGCCGACTCGGCCCGCGCGGTGGACGTCGTACGGGGCGAGGAGGGCGACGGCATCCGCCGGGTGGTGCGCGGCCGCCACCAGCTCAGCGCCCTGGAGTTCACCGGCGAGATCGACCTCGGGCGCGAGTTCCAGCACCGCAACGACGAGCTGATGTACGTCGTGGAGGGCGCCGCCGAGGTCGAGGCGGAGGGCCAGGCGTACCGGCTGGAGCGCGGCGACACCCTGTTCCTCTCCGGCGGTGTACGGCACCGCTGGCGCGCCACCCGCCCCGGCACCCGGCTCCTGCTCGTCGCCGTCGCGGAGCACATCGACGCCACGTACGACTCGCGCCGCTGAGCGACCGGGAGAGGCGGGGGAGCAGGGGGTGTCCGAAGTGCCGGGAGCACCGGAAGCATCAGGAGCACCGGGGGCGTCCGACGCGCCGGAACGGTCCGAGGCGGCGTCCGACGTGCCGACCTGGTCCGACGGCGCCTCCGGCGCGCGGACCGGGCCCGAAGGAGCGTCCGACGGGACGATCCGCGGGGGCCCGTCCGGCGTGCCGACCCGGCCCGGAGCGCCGAGCGTCCGCCCCCGGGTCGTCTCCCTGGTCCCCTCCCTCACCGAGGCCGTTGCCGCCACCGCCCCCGGGCTGCTCGTCGGCGTCACCGACTGGTGCACGCACCCGGCGGATCTCGCCGCCGCCCGCGTCGGCGGCACCAAGAACCCGGACGTGGCCGCGATCACCGCCCTCGCCCCGGATCTGGTGATCGCCAACGAGGAGGAGAACCGCGCCCCCGACCTCGCCGCACTGCGGGCGGCCGGACTGGACGTCCTGGTCACCCGGGTCCGCACGCTGGAGCAGGCCTTCACCGAGCTGGACCGGGTCCTCACCGCCGGCTGCGGCCTGCCCCGCCCCCGCTGGCTGGACGAGGCCGAGGCCGCCTGGGCCGCCCTCCCCGCGCCGTCCGACGACCCCCGGCCCGCCGTCGTGCCGATCTGGCGCCGCCCCTGGATGGTGCTCGGCTCCGACACCTTCGCCGGCGACCTGCTGGCCCGGCTCGGGGTGCGCAACGTCTACGCGGACCACGCCGAGCGCTACCCGCGCATCCCGCTCGACGAGCTGAACGCGTCCGGTGCCGAACTGGTCGTCCTGCCGGACGAGCCCTACCGCTTCACCGCCGACGACGGGCCCGAGGCCTTCCCCCGCCTGCCCGCCGCCCTCGTCGACGGCCGCCTGCTCACCTGGTACGGGCCGTCGCTGGCGCGGGCCGCCCGGGAGCTGCCGTCAGCGCTCCGCTGACCACCCCCCGTACGGTCCGCACCCCGGCCACCGCCCACGCCACCACCAGGAACACGTAGAGCGCCACGGCCGGCCAGGTCAGGGCGGAGAGCCCGGTGTGCCGGGCCAGTCCGGCCACCCCCGTCACACACGTACCGACGGGGAAGGTGAACGCCCACCAGGTCATCGCGAACCCCATGCCGTTCCGCGCCGCCCTGATCACCATCGCGCCCGCCAGCGCCAGCCACAGCACCGCGAACCCCATCACCGGCACCCCGTAGAGCACGGCGAACGCGCCGAACGCCGAGGCGTAGGGGCTCGCCACCGCCCCCGGAGCCGCGTCGGCCAGCTGGTTGACGGCGGTCGTCGACTGGCCCAGCGGCCCCAGCACCAGGAAGAGCGTCGGGGTCAGCGCCAGGGGCAGCGGACCGTGGTGGACGAGCCGGGCGAAGACCAGCGGCAGCACCACCAGCGTGGCCAGCAGGGAGAGCCCGAACATGGCGTAGCAGGCCAGCAGCAGCGCCTCCCGCCCCTGCCCCCCGGGCACATGGGGCACCAGCAGCGCCCCCTGCGTGGCCGAGACCATCGGGGCGACCAGCGGCAGCAGCCAGACGGGCGACGCGGTCCCCGGCGCCGGACGGTGCCGTACGACCATCAGATACGGGACCACCACGGCGGCGCCCAGCCCGATCGCCGTCCCCGCGACGAAGAGCACCACGTCCACGGCGAGCGCGGCCCGTGCGCCGATGACGTCCGCCCCCACGGTCAGCGTCGCCCCGCCGACCGCGAGCAGCGCCATGGAGAGGCACCCGTAGAAGGGGGCGACGGCCGGGTCCAGGAGGTGGGCGCGGGCCTGGTCGCGGTGGTGGAGCCAGTGTCCGGCCCGGGCGGTGAGGACGGCGGCCAGCAGGAGGGCGGAGAGCGCCCAGACGGCGGTGCACGCGGTCCGGAGGCCGGGCACACCGACCGGGAGCGCCGCCCCGGCGGCGGCCACGATCGCGGTGCCCATGACGCTCGCGTACCAGTTGGGGCCGATGTGCCGCAGCGCGGGCAGCCGTGGCCGCGCACCGTCCGGACCCGCATCGGCGGCCCGACCGGGGCCGTCCGGGCGTGGGCCGTGCGCACGTCGGCCGCCCGGGAGCGCACCGTCCGGACCCGGCCCCTCCGGAGAGGGCAGGGGAGCGGTGCCGGGGGCCGACAGGGGGGCGCTGGTCTGCGGAAAGATGGCCATGCCATGATTCTTCGCCCGCCTGCCCGGGCCCACCAGGGACTCCGCCCCTATGAGGTCATAAGGTGAATTTATGAGCAGTGAGACGCCCGTGCCCCCCACCCCCCTCTCCCACCGGGTCCCCGACCTCGGGGCGCTGGAACTGCTGCTCGCCGTCGCCCGCCACGGCAGCCTCGGCCGGGCCGCCAAGGACCTCGGCATCACCCAGCCCGCCGCCTCCAGCCGTATCCGCTCCATGGAACGGCAGCTCGGCGTGGCTCTGATCGACCGCTCACCGCGCGGCTCCCGGCTGACCGGCGCGGGCGCGCTCGTCACCGACTGGGCGCGCCGGGTGGTGGAGGCCGCCGAGGCGTTCGACGCCGGGGCACAGGCACTGCGCGACCGGCGGGACTCCCGGCTGCGGGTCGCGGCCAGCATGACCATCGCCGAATACCTGCTGCCCGGCTGGCTGATCGCCCTGCGCACCGACCGCCCGGACACCGCCGTCTCGCTCCACGCAGGCAACTCGGCGGACGTCGCCCGCCGCCTGGTGACCGGCGAGGCCGACCTGGGCTTCGTCGAGGGCCTGTCGATACCGGAGGGCCTGGACGGCACGGTCATCGCCCACGACCGCCTGGTCGTCGTGGTCGCCCCCGCCCACCCCTGGGCCCGCCGCCGCACCCCGCTGCTCCCCGGCGAACTGGCCGCCACCCCGCTGATCCTGCGCGAGCACGGCTCCGGCACCCGGCAGGTCCTGGACGCGGCCCTAGCCGTCCACGGCGGGCTCGCCCAGCCCCTGCTGGAGCTCTCCTCCACGACCGCCGTGAAGGGCGCGGCGGAGAGCGGCGCCGGACCGTGCGTCCTGAGCGAACTGGCCCTGGGCGAGGAGCTGTCCGCCCGCCGCCTGGTCAAGATCCCGGTCGCGGGCGTACGGCTGCGCCGCCAGCTGCGGGCCGTCTGGCCGGCGGGCCACCGCCCCACGGGCCCGGCCCGCGACCTGCTCTCCCGCACCGGCCGGAGCGGGGTGCCGGGTGCCCCGTAGCGGCTGCGAACCCCCGGCGGCCGCCGCCTAGAGTGGCCCCATGACCTTCGCGACGCCGCCCGGCTGGTACCCGGACGCGGGCACACCCGGCACCGAGCGCTGGTGGGACGGCACGGCCTGGACCGCGCACACCCGCCCGCTCGGCGCCGCCGGCGCCCCGTACGAACCGGCCGGGCAGCCGTACGCGTCCGATCCGGCCCACCAGCCGTACGCACCCCGGACGTCCGGACCCCCGCAGCCCGTCGGCCGGGGCGGCGGTCGGACGAAGGTCCTGGCGATCGCCCTCGCGGGCCTGCTGGTCCTGGGCTCGGCCGTCACCGCCGTCGTCCTGCTGGGCCGCGACGACAGCGGTACGCGAGCGGCCCCGGCCCCCAGCCCTTCCGCCCCGGCCACCGCCACACCCGCCCCCTCCACCACGCCCTCCTCGGACGACGGCGCCCCGGGGGACGACCCCGCCGTCCTCGTCGACCAGCTCAACGGGATCACGCTGGCGGTGCCCGAGGGCTGGGAGAAGGCGAGGACCGCCACCGGAGGCGTCCCCACCGTCCGGACCGCCCTCTCCTACGACTGCCCCGGCACCTCCGGCCTCTGCTACCGGGGCACGGTCTCCACCCACACCGCCCGCGCCGACCAGACCGACCCCAAGGCCATCGCGGAGGCCGACATCACCACGGCCGCCGACAAGGCCTACGGGGAGGACGTCCTCGGCCGGCGCACCCACGGCGGGATCACCTCCCACCGGGTGCTCGAGGAGGGTCCGGTCGCGGTCGCCGGGCGCACCGGCCACCTGGTGCGCTGGCGGGTCGTCACCGGGAAGGGCCCCGGCGGGGTGGTGCAGTCCGTGGCGTTCCCCTCGACGGCGGGCACCGGGACCCCGGTGATCGTCCGGTTCGCCTTCGACGCGGACCGGCCGGAGCTGCCGCTCTCCCTGATGGACACGATCACCCGGTCCATCCGCCCGATCGGGGACAGCGCGACCAACGGCGGCGTGGGCTCGACGATCGGCCCCTGAACGCCCCCGGGATCAGAGGAAGGTCTTCCCTTCCCCCCGGTACGTCGGAACGGTCGCCGTGACCCGGTCGCCCTCGATCAGCCGGAGCGCGTCGAAGCGCTCGCACAGCTCACCGGCCTTGGCGTGCCGGAACCAGACCTTGTCCCCGATCAGCAGATCGTCGGCGGGGGAGCCGAGCAACGGCGTCTGGACCTCGCCCGCGCCCTCCTGCGCGTCGTAGCGCAGCCCTTCGGGGAGGTACGGGACGGGGGAGCGGTCCGCGCCCGCCGCCCCCGACGCCGGGTAGCCGCCGCCGAGCACCGTCACCACGCCCACGCCGGGCCGCCGCACCACGGGCTGGGCGAACAGCGCGGCCGGGCGGGCGGTGAACGAGGTGTAGTTGTCGAAGAGGCGGGGCACGTACAGCCCCGACCCGGCGGCGATCTCCGTGACCGCGGCCTCGGCCGCCGTGTGCTGCACACTGCCGGTGCCGCCGCCGTTGACGAACTCCAGCTCCGGCGCGACCGCCCGTACGGCCCGCACCACCTCGGCCCGCCGGACCGCCAGCTCCTTGCGGGCGGCGGTCTGCATCAGCCGGATCGCCCGGGACCGCAGCGGCCGCCCGGCCACCGCGTCCCCGACCCCGGCGACATGCCCCTCGTACGCCATCAGCCCCACCAGCCGGAACCCGGGCCGGCGTGCCACCGAGCGGGCCAGCTCGGCGAGCTGGGCAGGGGAGCGCAGGGGGGAGCGCAGCGCGCCGATCCTGACCCGGCCGCCCAGCAGCCGCAGCGAGGTGTCCAGTTCCAGACAGACCCGGATCTCCTCCCGGCCACCGGCCCGGGCGGCGTCGATCAGCTCCAGCTGGGAGTGGTCGTCCACCATCACCGTCACGGCTGCGGCCAGCTTCGGATCGGCGGCCAGCTCCGCGAAGGCGGCCCGGTCGGCGGACGGATACGCCAGCAGGACGTCGTCGAACCCGGCCCGCGCCAGCCAGAGCGACTCCGCCAGGGTGAAGGACATGATCCCGGCGAACCCGGGCCGCGCGAGCACCCGCTCCAGCAGGGCCCGGCACCGCACGGACTTGCTCGCCACCCGGATCGGCTTCCCGCCCGCCCGGGCCACGAGATCGTCGGCGTTGTCGTCGAACGCCTCCAGATCGACGATCGCCAGTGGGGCGTCGAGATGGGCGGTGGCCCGGTCGTACCGGGCCCGGTCGGCGGCGCGGGCAGTCATGGCCGCAGCTTGCCAGAGAGCGCTACCCCTGGGTAGGGGACGTTCGGGGCAGATCGGCCGAGGCCGGACGTCCCGTTCCCCGCCGTAGGCCCGCAGCCCGTAGAGTGACGGGCACGCGAGCACCAACGCGCCTGACGGCGGCGGTGATCCGTGGTCGGTACGGGAAGTGAACCAGGGGGCCGGATGAGTACCGAAGCGCAACGCGCTCCCGTACCCCCGCGCCCGGCCTCCCCACCGCCTTCCGCTTCCCCGGCGGTCCCCCCTCCTCCCACGGCTCCGACCCCCGCGGACCCGCCGACGACCCCGCAGGCCCCCGCCCGGCCGACGGCCCCGCACGCGCCCGCGCAGCGGACGGAGCCGGTACCTTCCACTTCCGCCCCGAGGCCTCCCGCCCCGAGGCCTCCCGCCCCGAGGCCTCCCGCCCCGAGGCCTCCCGCCCCACCGGCGTCCGCTGCTCCGACGGCCGCGCGGACGGACCCCGCGGCGACCGCGGCCGTGCCCGCCGCCCCGCCCGTACCACCGAACCCGGCCGGGGCCCCCGCGCCCCCGCGGACGCCACCGCCCACCGCAGGCCCCGGGCCGTCCGCGCCCCCGGCCGCCGGTCCCGCTCCCACCCACCCCGGCCCGCCCGCCGCCTTCACCACCCACCCCGGCCCGCCCGCCGCCTTCACCACCCGGCGCAGGCCCGTCGGGGCCGTCGACCTCACCCCGGCGCCGGGGGCCGTTCCGCAGCCGCCGCCCCCGGGGGCGTACCGCGTGCCGGCGCGCTACGGCTACCCCGAGACGCCCGTGGAGACCACCACCCGGCTGCGGCCCGTCCCGTCCGGGCGACAGCGGTGGCGGGCGGTCTCGGCGGCGGCCTGTGTCGTGCTCGGGCTCGGGCTGATCGGCGGGGCGGCCACCGGGGCCTGGCTGACCGGGGACTCCTCGGCCGAACCCACCCGGACCCCGTACGCCACCGGCCGTACCGTCTGGCACACCGTCCCCGTCGACACCCTCTTCCCGCCCACCCTCAAGGGCACCGGCGCCGGGCCCGGCGGGACCGACCGCACCTGGATCCGGCTCTCCGTCGCCCCGGACGGCGACTGCTCCCAGGGGCTCGACCCGCTGCTGCGCACCACCCTGCGGTCCGTCGGCTGCGAGCGGATGGTGCGGGCCACCTACACCGACGTCACCCGCTCCTCCGTCACCACCGTCGGCGTGGTCGTCACCGAGGCCGACGAGGCCGGGATGCAGGCCCTGAGCACCCGGTTCACCGAGCAGAGGCTCGCCGGGCGCAAGGACCTGATGCCCCGTACGTACGCCCCCGAGGGCACCCTCGCCGCCGGGTTCGGCGACCGGCAGCGGGCCAGCTGGACCGTCCGGCCGCTCACCGAGATCCCCGTCGTCGTCTTCGCCGTCTCCGGCTTCGCCGACGCCCGTACCGTCCCCGAGCCGCAGCCCGCCGACGCGGCCACCGAGACGGGCGCCGACACGGACATCGCCCAGGCCGGGCTCGGCCACGAGGCCAGGGGCATCGCGGACCGGGTGGAGCGAGGGCTCCGCAAGACCGTCACCGATCTCGTGGAGCCCCCCGTATGACCCGACGACGACCCCGCCGCGTCCTCGCCGCGGTCTGCGCCGCCGCCGTCCTCGCGCTCACCCCCGCCGCCCCCGCCCACGCGGACGCCATCCGCGACCAGCAGTGGGCCCTGGCGGCCCTGCACACCGACCGCGCCTGGCAGACCACGAAGGGCGCGGGCATCACCGTCGCCGTCCTGGACACCGGCGTCGACGGCTCCCACCCGGACCTGGTCGGCCAGGTGCTCCCCGGCAAGGACCTCGTCGGCTTCGGCGCCGAGCGCGGCGACTCCTCCTGGGCCCTGCACGGCACCGCGATGGCCGGGATCATCGCCGGACGCGGCAACGGCCCCGGCCGCGCCGACGGCGTCCTCGGCATCGCCCCCGAGGTCAGGATCCTGCCCGTCCGGGTCATTCTGGAGTCCAAGGACCCCGCCCGCGCCGAGGCCCGCAAGACCCGCGGTACCGCCCTCGCCGACGGCATCCGCTGGGCCGCCGACAACGGCGCCGACGTCATCAACCTCTCCCTGGGCGACGACAGCGAGTCCGCCCACCCCGACCCGGGCGAGGACTCCGCCATCCAGTACGCCCTCTCCAAGGGCATCCCCGTGGTCGCCTCGGCGGGCAACGGCGGCGAGAAGGGCGACCGGATCTCCTACCCGGCCGCCTACCCCGGCGTGATCGCGGTCACCGCCGTCGACGAGTACGGCACCCACGCCTCCTTCTCCACCCGCCGCTGGTACGCCACCGTCAGCGCGCCCGGCGTCGACATCGTCGTGGCCAACCCGGACGGCCACTACTACATCGAGTGGGGCACGTCGGCGGCCGCCGCGTTCGTCTCCGGAGCCGTCGCCCTGGTCCGCGCGGCCCACCCCGGCCTCGACCCCGCCCAGATCAAGAAGCTCCTCGCGGACACCGCCCGCGACGCCCCCGCCGGGGGCCGCGACGACGCCCGGGGGTACGGGATGGTCGACCCGGCGGAGGCCATCGAGGCGGGCTCCCGGCTGCGCCCCGGCGACCTCGGCGCCCAGGCCGCCCCGGCGGGCCACCGCGAGGAGTACTTCGGCCCCGGCCCCACCCCGCCGCCCGCCGACGGCGACCCGGTCAACTGGGCCGCTCCGTTCGCCGGCGGCCTCGGCGCGGCCCTGCTGGCGGCGGCGGTCGTCCTCTGGCGGGGCCGCAACGCCCCCGGCCGCCGCTGAGCCGCCACCCCTGGCCTCCTGGCCCCGGCCCCAGGCACTACGCTCGTCCCGTGGCGCTCAAGAACATCCCGGACCCCGGTTTCTCCGACGACGACGGCTCGGCCTCTCCGGCCCTGACCAGCGCACTCGACGCCTGGTCGAAGGACCGCACCGCCGTCGGCCCGGTCCTCACGGCCCTCCGGGAGGCCCGGCTCCTCGTCCCCGTCGTCGCCGTCCTCGGTGAGGTGGAAGAGGACGAGAAGGGACTGCGGCGCGAGAAGACCAGCGACATGGCCGTTCCCACCCTCAAGGCCGGTGACCGGCGTGCGCTCCCCGCCTTCACCTCGACCGCGTCGCTGGCCCGCTGGGACCCCGAGGCGCGCCCCGTCGCCGTACCGCTGCACCAGGCCCTGCAGGCCGCCGCGCACGAGAAGGCCGACACCCTGGTGCTGGACCTCGCCGGGCCCGTCGCCTTCGAGCTGAGCGGGCAGGCGCTCCTGGCCCTGGCGGAGAACCGGACCAGCACCGACCCGCTCCAGGACCCGGCGGTGCTCGACGCCGTCCGGGACGTGGTCGCCGCCGAGCCCGCCGTGCTCCGCGCCCACCTGGGCCCCGGCCGGGCGGACGGCACCCTCGCCCTGGTCCTCGCCCCGGACGCGCACCCCGCCGAGACGGCCCGCCGGGTGGCCGGGGCGCTCTCCGCCAGCGAGGCTCTGAGGGCCCGGCTGGTCGGCGGCCTGGACCTGGCCCTGCTCCCGGCCGGCGCCGCCGCGCCGGGGGAGCCGCTCTTCAGCCGCTGAGCCGCGCACGCCCGTCCGGACGAGGCGCCGAGGCCGCGCACGACAGAGCCCGCCACCCTGCGACAGGGCGGCGGGCTCACGTCCGTACAGGCGGCAGAGGCCTAGCCGTAGACCGGGCCCGTGTACTTCTCGCCCGGACCCTTGCCCGGCTCGTCCGGCACCAGCGAGGCCTCGCGGAAGGCGAGCTGGAGGGACTTCAGGCCGTCGCGCAGCGGCGAGGCGTGGAAGGTGCTGATCTCCGTGGTGGAGGCGTCCAGCAGCCCGGCCAGGGCGTGGACCAGCTTGCGGGCCTCGTCCAGGTCCTTGTGCTCCTCGCCCTCCTCCGTGAGGCCGAGCTTCACCGCCGCCGCGCTCATCAGGTTGACGGCGACCGTCACGATGACCTCGACGGCGGGGACCTCCGCGATGTCGCGGGCCATGGCGTCGAAGCCGGGGTTCTCACTGCTGGTGGGGGTCGCGTCGCTCATGCCCACACGATAAGGCCCGGCCGCCGGGGCCCTGTCCCCGGGAGGCCCGGCACCCGGGGATTAGCGCCTTGGCAGGTCGGCTGTTAACCTGTGACAACGACCGGCCGGACACCTGTGTGCCCGGCCCACAAGTGGAGGCTCCGATCTCCCACCTGACCGTCCGCACCGGACGGCGGGTCACCGGTCAGGCGGTCCCCATCGTTCCGTACGGACGATGGAGCCGCCCGATGCGCCCCGCGGGTTCACCGTGGCGGTGCTCCGGTAGTTCCAGGAGCCCCGCCTGTGTCCCGTCCGGGGCATTTTTGCGCTTCCGGCCCGGTTGGTCATGACGTTACAGACGTTACGCGGCTGTCCGCCAGGCGGTCGCGTGGTGCTACCGAGGAGGATCCATCAGCGCCGAGCCCCGCATCAACGACCGGATTCGCGTTCCCGAGGTCCGACTTGTCGGTCCCAGCGGCGAGCAGGTCGGGATTGTTCCGCTTGCCAAGGCCCTGGAACTCGCACAGGAATACGACCTCGACCTGGTCGAGGTGGCGGCGACAGCCCGTCCGCCCGTGTGCAAGCTCATGGACTACGGGAAGTTCAAGTACGAGTCGGCCATGAAGGCCCGTGAGGCGCGCAAGAACCAGGCGCACACGGTCATCAAGGAGATGAAGCTCCGGCCGAAGATCGACCCGCACGACTACGACACCAAAAAGGGTCACGTCGTCCGGTTCCTCAAGCAGGGCGACAAGGTCAAGATCACGATCATGTTCCGTGGTCGTGAGCAGTCCCGTCCCGAGCTGGGGTTCCGACTGCTCCAGCGTCTCGCTTCGGACGTGGAGGACCTGGGCTTCATCGAGTCCAACCCGAAGCAGGACGGCCGGAACATGATCATGGTTCTGGGCCCGCACAAGAAGAAGACCGAAGCCATGGCCGAGGCCCGCGAGGCCCAGGCCGCCCGCAAGGCGGGGCGTCAGGGTCCGACCGACGCCGCGCCCGAGGACGGCGCCGCCGAGGCTTCGGGCGAGACACCTTCCGAGGCGTGACCTCAGGGGTCGCCACCCAGGCGGCCCCGGGTCCCCCCGGAAACCCATAGAGACTGACGCCCCCGCAGTCCGGTGCCCCGCACCGTGGGGGGCGCCACTGACGAGGAGAGAACGGCGCGATGCCGAAGAACAAGACGCACAGCGGTGCCAGCAAGCGCTTCAAGATCACCGGCTCCGGCAAGGTGCTCCGCGAGAGGGCCGGCAAGCGCCACCTGCTCGAGCACAAGTCGTCCAAGAAGACCCGCTCGCTGACCGGCACGGTCGTCGTGGCTCCGGCCGACGCCAAGAAGATCAAGAAGCTTCTCGGCAAGTGAGGCCCGGCCCCCGGTCCGTTCCGGGGGCACGACCTCGATCACACCGGGACCAATTCGTTTCCGGGCCGTGTGAAGACACCCACGGCCCCGCTACAAGGAGTTAACAAGTGGCACGCGTCAAGCGGGCAGTCAACGCCCACAAGAAGCGCCGGGCGATCCTCGAGCAGGCCAGCGGTTACCGCGGTCAGCGTTCGCGCCTGTACCGCAAGGCCAAGGAGCAGGTCACCCACTCCCTGGTCTACAACTACAACGACCGCAAGAAGCGCAAGGGCGACTTCCGTCAGCTGTGGATCCAGCGCATCAACGCCGCTGCCCGCCAGAACGGCATGACGTACAACCGCCTCATCCAGGGTCTGAAGGCCGCCAACATCGAGGTGGACCGCAAGATCCTGGCCGAGCTCGCGGTCAACGACGCCAACGCGTTCGCCGCCCTCGTCGAGGTCGCCCAGAAGGCCCTCCCGAGCGACGTCAACGCCCCGAAGGCCGCCTGATCCAGGCCCCACCTTCCAGGTAGTACGTGAACCGGACCCGCAGGCGCCCGCCGTCTGCGGGTCCGGTGCGTTGCCGCCGCGCCCACGGCCGTACGCCCGCCGTACGCCCCTTCACGCGCGGCCCCCGCCGCCGTACGCCCCCGTACGCCGATCCCACCGCCGCACGCAGAGCAGAGAGGCCCGCCGCCGACCATGGGCACCCCCGAACTGATCTCCCCGCGCTCCCCGCGCGTCGCCGCCGCCCGCCGGCTGGCCCGCCGCAACTTCCGCGGCAAGGAGCGCAGGTTCATCGCCGAGGGGCCCCAGGCCGTGCGCGAGGCCGCCGCCCACCGGGGCGGGGACGGACAGCCCACCCTCATCGAGCTGTTCGCCACCCCCGAGGCCGCCGAGCGGTACGCCGACATCGTCGCCGCCGCCCACACGGCGGGCGCCCGGGTCCATCTGGCCGGGGACGACGTCCTCGCCGACGTCTCGCAGACCGTCACCCCGCAGGGCCTCATCGGCGTCTGCCGCTTCCTGGACTCCCCGTTCCAGGAGATCCTGGACGCCCGGCCCACCCTGGTGGCCGTTCTGGCCAACGTCCGCGATCCCGGGAACGCCGGCACGGTGCTGCGCTGCGCCGACGCGGCGGGCGCCGACGCGGTGGTGCTCACCGACGCCTCGGTGGACCTCTACAACCCCAAGTCCGTACGGGCGTCGGTCGGTTCGCTCTTCCATCTGCCCGTCGCCGTCGGCGTCCCGGTCGAGCAGGCCGTGCGGGGGCTCCGGGACGCCGGGGTGCGCATCCTCGCCGCCGACGGGGCCGGGGACGACGACCTGGACGACGAGCTGGACGCGGGCACCATGGGGACCCCGACCGCCTGGGTCTTCGGCAACGAGGCCTGGGGGCTGCCCGAGGAGACCCGGGCGCTGGCCGACGCCGTCGTCCGCGTGCCCATCCACGGCAAGGCGGAGAGCCTCAACCTCGCCACCGCCGCGGCCGTCTGCCTTTACGCCTCCGCCCGCGCCCAGCGCCCGCGCCGCGCACCGGAGGCGTAGCCCGGCTCCCCCCGCGTACGCCCCCCCGGCACCGGACGCGCGGACCCCGCTGCCCGGCGTCCACGGGCCCGCCCGACGCTCCGTCACCGAACGGTCCCGGCCATTCGCGTACGTCGTCCACCGGCGCACTCCCTCCGCGCGCCCCCGCAGGGTGTCGCCGGTTCCCCGACGGCTAGTAGGGTGACGAACTCGGGGGCCCACTGCACCGGTTCGAGAGGTGGGGATACGGGAATGACGGCTGTCGGCATGAGTTCGCCGGGACCGGCGCACACCGCCGCCGCGCGCGTGGACGGCCCCGGGCTCGACCCCGACGACCTGCCCGACGGGCTCGTCGTCGCCGACGAGAACGGCCGCGTCGTCTGCTTCAACGCCGCCGCCGCGCGCATCACCGCCACCCCCCGCTCGCAGGCCCTCGGCCGCCCCCTGGCGGTGGCCCTCCCGCTGGAGGACCTCAAGGGCAAGCGCTGGTGGGCGCTGACCGACCCGTACGGCGGCCTCGCCACCCGGGGCGGCCAGCCCGAGCGGAACCTGCTGTTGCCCGGCGGCCGTGAGGTGCTTGTCTCCGCCCGCTACGTACGCGAACACCCCACCGGGCCGGTACGCCGGGTGGTCGTCTCGCTGCGCGGCACCGAGGCCCGCCGGCGCACCGAACGCAGCCACGCCGAGCTGATCGCCACCGTCGCCCATGAGCTGCGCTCCCCGCTCACCTCGGTGAAAGGGTTCACCGCCACCCTGCTCGCCAAATGGGAGCGCTTCACCGACGACCAGAAGCGGCTGATGCTGGAGACCGTGGACGCGGACGCCGGACGGGTCACCCGGCTCATCGCCGAGCTGCTGGACATCTCCCGTATCGACTCCGGCCGGCTGGAGCTGCGCCGCCAGCCCGTCGACATCGCCGCCGCCGTCGCCCGCCACATCCAGGCGCTCATGGCGGCCGGACAGGCCCCCGACCGCTTCCGGGTCCGGGCCCGGGGGCCGCTGCCCGACCTCTGGGCCGACCCCGACAAGATCGACCAGGTCCTCGGGAACCTCCTGGAAAATGCGGTGCGCCACGGCGAGGGAACCGTCACCATCGACATCGCCCCCGCACCCGCGCCGGGCTGCGACGAGACGGGAACGGCTGTCACCGTGAGCGATGAAGGCCCCGGCATCCCCGAGGAGTCGATGGGCCGTGTCTTCACCCGCTTCTGGCGGGGGAGCAAGCGCGGCGGCACCGGCCTCGGCCTCTACATCGTCAAGGGCATCGTCGAGGCGCACGGCGGCACCATCACCGTCGACCGGGGGCCCGGCGGCGGGGCCGAGTTCCGATTTATCCTGCCCGTGAGCGCACCCGCCTATCTGGGGTGAGGCGCCCGCGGGCGCCCCGACCGTCCTGCGGCCTTTAGACTCGACCTTTGGCACCTTTGCGTCCAGCGGTCTCCAGCCGGGTCGCGCCACCAGCCAATCGGAAGCACGGGAAGAGATGTCGGCACCGAACAAGTCGTACGACCCAGTCGAGGTCGAGGCACTGAAACCGGAAGAGATCGAGCGCATGCGGGACGAGGCGTTCGCCGCCTTCGCCGCCGCCGGCGACCTCGACGCGCTCGCCCAGGCGAAGACCGCGCACACCGGAGGTACCTCGCCCCTGTCGCTCGCCAACCGCGAGATCGGCGCCCTGCCCCCGCAGGCCAAGGCCGAGGCGGGCAAGCGCGTGGGCCAGGCCCGCGGCGCCGTCTCCAAGGCACTGGCCGCCCGCCAGGCCGAGCTGGAGGCCGAGCGCGACGCCCGGGTGCTCGTCGAGGAGGCCGTGGACGTCACACTGCCCTACGACCGCGTCCCGGCCGGCGCCCGCCACCCGCTGACGACGATCATGGAGCGCGTCGCGGACGTCTTCGTGGCCATGGGCTACGAGATCGCCGAGGGCCCCGAGGTCGAGGCGGAGTGGTTCAACTTCGACGCCCTGAACTTCGTGCCCGACCACCCGGCCCGCCAGATGCAGGACACCTTCTTCGTCCGGGGCACCACGGCCGACGGCAGGGCGACCGAGGGTGACGAGTCCGGCGTCGTGCTCCGGACGCACACCTCGCCCGTCCAGGCCCGCTCGCTCCTGGAGCGCAAGCCGCCCGTCTACGTGGTCTGCCCCGGCCGGGTCTACCGCACCGACGAGCTGGACGCCACGCACACCCCGGTCTTCCACCAGATCGAGCTGCTCGCCGTCGACGAGGGCCTCACCATGGCCGACCTCAAGGGCACCCTGGACCACATGGTCCAGGCGCTCTTCGGGCCGGACATGAAGACCCGGCTGCGGCCGAACTTCTTCCCGTTCACCGAGCCGTCCGCCGAGATGGACATGGTCTGCTACGTCTGCCGCGGCGAGTCCGTCGGCAACCCCGACCGCCCCTGCCGCACCTGCGGCAGCGAGGGCTGGATCGAGCTGGGCGGCTGCGGCATGGTCAACCCCAAGGTGCTCACCGCCTGCGGTGTCGACCCCCAGAAGTACAGCGGATTCGCCTTCGGGTTCGGCATCGAACGGATGCTGATGTTCCGCCACAACGTCGAAGACATGCGAGACATGGTCGAGGGTGACGTCCGGTTCACCCGGCCGTTCGGGATGGAGATCTGATGCGCGTCCCGCTTTCCTGGCTGCGGGAGTACGTCGACCTGCCGGAGACGGAGACCGGCCGTGACGTACAGGCCAAGCTCGTCTCCGTCGGCCTCGAGGTCGAGACCGTCGAGCAGATCGGCGCGGGCCTCAAGGGCCCCCTGGTCGTCGGCCAGGTCCTGACCATCGAGGAGCTGGAGGGGTTCAAGAAGCCCATCCGCTTCTGCACCGTCGACGTCGGCTCCGCCAACGGCACCGGCGAGCCGCAGGAGATCGTCTGCGGCGCCCGCAACTTCTCGGTCGGCGACAAGGTCGTCGTGGTCCTCCCGGGCGCGGTCCTGCCCGGCGACTTCGCGATCGCCGCCCGCAAGACGTACGGCAAGACCTCCCACGGCATGATCTGCTCCACCGACGAGCTGGGCATGGGCGACGACGGCACGCACGGCATCATCGTGCTGCCGCCGGAGCACGAGGTCGGCACCGACGCCATCGAGCTGCTCCAGCTCGTCGACGAGGTCCTCGACATCGCCGTCACCCCGGACCGGGGCTACTGCCTGTCCGTGCGCGGGGTCGCCCGCGAGACCGCGACCGCCTACGGGCTGCCGCTGCGCGACCCGGCGCTGCTGGACGTGCCCGCGCCCAACGCGTACGGCTACCCGGTCCAGATCTCCGACCCGCTTCGCTGCGACCGCTTCACCGCCCGCACCGTCACCGGCCTCCAGCCCGAGGCCCGCTCCCCGATCTGGATGCAGCGCCGCCTGCAGAAGGCCGGGATGCGCCCGATCTCGCTGGCCGTCGACATCACCAACTACGTGATGCTGGAGCTGGGCCAGCCGCTGCACGCCTACGACCGCAACCGGGTCGACGGGCCGATCGGCGTCCGCCGCGCCCAGCAGGGCGAGAAGCTCACCACGCTGGACGGCACCGTCCGCGTGCTGGACGCCGAGGACCTGGTGATCACCGACAACCGCGGGCCGATCGGCCTCGCGGGCGTCATGGGCGGCGCCAACACCGAGATCGCCGACGCGGACGGCGAGCACGCCCTCACCACCGAGGTCGTCATCGAGGCCGCGCACTTCGACGCGATCTCCATCGCCCGCACCGCGCGCCGCCACAAGCTGTCCTCCGAGGCGTCCAAGCGCTTCGAGCGCGGCGTCGACCCGCAGGCCGCCGCCGCTGCCGCGCAGCGCACGGTGGACCTGCTGGTCCTCCTCGCGGGCGGCACCGCCGAGGCCGGGGTCACCGAGATCACCGCCCCCTCCGCCCCGCGCACCATCGCGATGCCCGCCGACCACCCGGACCGGGTCGCGGGTGTGGCGTACGGGCGCGAGACCGTCGTCCGCCGCCTCCAGGAGGTCGGCTGCGACGTCTACGGGCAGGACGAGCTGATCGTCACCGTCCCGTCCTGGCGGCCCGACCTGAACGAGCCGAACGACCTGGCCGAAGAGGTCATCCGGCTGGAGGGCTACGAGAACCTGCCCTCCACCCTGCCGACGCCCCCCTCCGGGCGTGGTCTCACCGACCGCCAGCGGCTCCACCGCCGCATCGGCCGGGTGCTGGCCGGAGCCGGTTACGTCGAGGCGCTGAGCTACCCGTTCATCGGGGACGCCGTCCTGGACCAGCTCGGCCTGGAGAAGGACGACGAGCGCCGCCGTACGGTCGAGCTCGTCAACCCGCTCTCCGACGAGGAGCCCTCGCTGCGCACCACGCTGCTGCCGGGCCTCCTCGGCGCGCTGCGGCGCAACGACGGCCGCGGCAGCCACGACCTGGCGCTCTTCGAGACGGGCCTGGTCTTCCGGCCGACCGGCGAGGAGACCCCCGCCGTCCGGCTGCCCGTCGACCGCCGCCCCACCGACGAGGAGATCGCCGGACTCGACGCGGCCCTGCCGCGCCAGCCGCGCCGCGCCGCCGTCGTCCTCGCGGGCGCCCGCGAGCAGGCCGGCTGGTGGGGCAAGGGCACCCCGGCCACCTGGGCGGACGCCGTCGAGGCGGCCCGCTCGATCGCCGCCGAGGCCGGTGTGGAGGTCACCGTCCGCGCCGACCAGCACGCCCCGTGGCACCCGGGCCGCTGCGCCGCGCTGTACGTCACCGTGGACGGCGAGGAGACCCTCTTCGGACACGCGGGCGAACTCCACCCGCGCGTGATCAAGGCGCTCCACCTGCCGGAGCGGACCTGCGCCGCCGAGGTCGAGCTGGACGTCCTGGAGCAGGCCGTGGACGGAGCGCTCCAGGCGCCCCGGATCTCCACCTTCCCGGTGGCGACCCAGGATGTGGCGCTCGTCGTCGCCGGGGACGTCCCGGCCGCCGACGTGGAGCGGGCGCTGCGCGAGGGCGCGGGTGAACTCCTCGAATCGCTGCGGCTGTTCGACGTCTTCACCGGCGAGCAGATCGGCGGGGGCAACAAGTCCCTGGCGTACGCGCTGCGCTTCCGCGCCGCCGACCGCACGCTGACCGTCGAGGAGGCCTCGGCCGCCCGCGACAGCGCGGTGGCCCTGGCCGCCGAGCGCACGGGCGCGGTGCTGCGCGGGGCGTAGCACCCTCCGGGCGTGGAGAAGGGGCGTATCCGGCCACCGGATACGCCCCTTCTCCTTCTCCCGCCGGGCGGCGGAGGGACCGCACGCGGACCGGACACGGAACCGGGAGGAAGCGCGGTTCCGGTCCCGACCCGCAGCCACCCTCCTTCGTCGTTGGGCAGTGGGTCGTGCGATCCGGCGCCGTCCGCACGGCCACGGAGTGTCGGGCAGGCCGGCGGTGCGGACGGCGCGGGTGCGGGTCGTAGGCCTTACGAGGGGGTGCCGACGACCCGGCCGCCTCTTGCGAGGGAGCCCATTCAACCGACCCCGGTCCCCGCGCGGCAGAGTGCACAGCAGGAGGGTTCGGGCATTCCGTTCACACCCCGTGTGAATCGTGCTCCACTAGGCTCATTGCGACACGCATCTGGGGGGACGATGGAGCCGAATGTCCTGCTCGAATCCCTGATCGACGAGGCCGGGATGTCCCGGGCGGGGCTCGCCGGTCACGTCAACCGGGCGGGCCGGGCCAGGGGCCTGGGCCTGCGCTACGAACATACGGCGGTCTCCCGCTGGCTCAAGGGCCAGCGGCCGCGCGGCCAGGTGCCCGACCTGATCTGCGAGGTGCTGGCCGCCCGGCTGGCCCGCCCGGTCGCCCTCGACGACATCGGCATGGGAACCTCCGGCGGCTGCGGCACGGAGACGGCCGCCCATCCGGCCTCCCTCTCCGGCTTCGTCGACCGGGCCACCGCGCTCTGGCGCTCCGACGAACAGCAGCGCCCCGGCCTGGCCGCCGTGCCCGCCGTCACCGGCACCCCGGCGGTGATGCCGGTCTGGGAGTGGGAGAACCCGCCCGAGGACACCGACGTCTCCCGCCCGGGCCCCGGCCGGGTCAGCATGGCCGACATAGAGACGCTCCGCTCCGCCCGCGACCACTACGAGCAGCTCTACCGCAAGGCGGGCGGCATCGCGACCAGGCCCCGGATCGTCCGCTTCCTCAACGCCGAGGCCGCGCCCCTGCTCCGCGGCGGCCACAGCGACGCCCTCGGCCGCCGGCTCCACCGGGCGACGGCGGCCCTGGTGGCGGTGGCCGGCATCTGCGCGTACGACTCCGACGCCCACGGTCTCGCCCAGCGCTACTTCCACCAGGCGCTGCGGCTCGCCAAGTCCAGCGGCGACCGGGCGCTCGGCGGCTATGTGATCGCCCTGCTGACCACCCAGTCGCTCTTCCTCGGGGAACACCGCCGCTCCATCGCCTTCGCCGAGGCCGCGCTGCGGGCCGCCGGGGACCACATCACCCCGGCCCTCGCCGCCGACCTCCACGCCATGCAGGCCAAGGCGTACGCACAGCTCGGTGACGCGGCGGGCGCCCGCGCCCGCATCGCGCGGGCCCAGGCGCAGGCGGACCGGATCCACACCGGGCGGGAGCCGGACGAGACCGGATACGTCCAGCCGGGCCTGGTCGACGTCCAGGTGGCGGAGGCGCTGCTCAGCCTGGGGGACCTGGACGCGGCACGGGAGCACGCGGCCTCCGCCGTGCGCGCCCCGGCGCACGACCGGGGGCGCGTCCACCGGCTCGCGATGCTCAGCCATATCGAGCTGCTCCAGGGCGAACCGGACCGAGCAGCCGGTACGGCGGCCGAAATGGCCGAGCGGGCCCGGGGGATGGAGTCCCAGCGGATGCGCGACCGGCTGCGCCAGGTGGGGCGGGAGCTGGCGGAGAGCGGCTGCGCCGACGCCGTACAGACGGCCGATCTCATCGGCGGGGCGCTCCGCGTGCCTCTGTGAGCTGCGCCGCGCACCCCGTCGTTCGTTCCGCTTCGCGGCCGACCCTGCTGGCATGTTGCCCCCAACATGTCGAAAGGCGGCAGAAACGTGCAGTGGACGAACCTGAACGAACAGAAGGTGTACGAGAACCGTTGGTTCCGGGTGAACCTGGCGGATGTCGAGCTGCCCGACGGCAGCCATCTCGACCACTTCGTCATCCGGCTCCGCCCGGTCGCCGCGGCCACCGTCGTCAACGGGGCGGACGAGGTGCTGCTCCTGTGGCGCCACCGCTTCATCACCGACAGCTGGGGGTGGGAGCTGGCCGCCGGGGTCGTGGACGACGGCGAGGACATCGCGGCGGCGGCGGCCCGCGAGATGGAGGAGGAGACCGGCTGGCGCCCAGGCCCGCTGCGCCCGCTCCTCACCGTGGAGCCCGCCAACGGCCTCACCGACGCCCGCCACCACCTCTTCTGGGCGGAGGAGGGGCAGTACACGGGCCCGCCGAAGGACGCCTTCGAGTCCTCGCGCCGTGAGTGGATACCGCTGAAGGTGATCCCGGACATGATCGCCCGGGGGGAGGTGCCCGCGGCCAACATGGCGGCGGCGCTGCTGATGCTGCACCACCTGCGGCTGGGCTGAGGGGCGTTCACGGGCCCGCTCCCGTACGCGAAGGAGGACACGGACCCCGCCCCCGTACACCGAGGAGGACTCGGGTCCCGCCCCCTACGCACGAGGAGGACTCGGGCCTCGCCCCCGTACGCGGGAGAGGCACGGGCCCGCTCCCTACGCACGAGGAGCCGGCCCCGGGATCGTCCGGGACCGGCTCCACGAAGTGACGGGGGAGGCTCAGGCGTACGGGTAGAACCCCGACCCCGTCTTGCGCCCCAGGCGCCCCGCGTCGACCATGCGCTGGAGCAGCGGGGGAGCGGCGTACAGCGGCTCCTTGTACTCCGCGTACATCGAGTCCGCGACCGAGGCCACGGTGTCCAGGCCGATCAGGTCCGCGAGCTTCAGCGGCCCCATCGGGTGGGCGCAGCCCATCTCCATGCCGTTGTCGATGTCCTCGCGGCTCGCGATGCCCGACTCGAACATCCGGATCGCGGAGAGCAGGTACGGGATCAGCAGCGCGTTCACCACGAAGCCCGACCGGTCCTGGGCGCGGATCGCGTGCTTGCCCAGCACGTCGTGGACCACGGCCTCGGCGCGCTTGACGGTCTCGTCCGAGGTGGTCAGCGCCGGGATCAGCTCGACCAGCTTCTGGACGGGCGCCGGGTTGAAGAAGTGGATGCCGATGACCCGGTCCGGGCGCGAGGTGGCGACGGCCAGCTTCACCAGCGGGATGGAGGAGGTGTTGGAGGCGAGGATCGCGTCCTGCCGGACCACCACCTGGTCCAGGACCTGGAAGATCTCCGTCTTGACCTGCTCGTTCTCCACGACGGCCTCGATGACGAGGTCGCGGTCCGCGAACTCCCCGAGGTCGGTGGTGAAGCTGAGGCGGCCGAGGGTCTCGTCCCGCTCCTGCTCGGTGATCTTGCCGCGTTCGGCGGCCTTCGAGAGGGAGTTGTGCAGCCGGGTGCGGCCGATCTCCAGCGCCTCGCCGGTGGTCTCGGCGACCTTGACCTCGAGGCCGCTGCGGGCGCACACCTCCGCGATCCCTGCGCCCATCTGGCCACAGCCCACCACCCCGACGCGTGCAATGTCGGCCATAGAGTCCGTCACCTCGTGCCTTTCGCTGTTCTCCGCATTGCAGGGTCCCGTGTGATTCCGGTGCCCGCCTCGACCCCACGACGTTACTCCGCGATCCGGCCCCGACGACCCGCGGGTCGGAGGGCTACGAACGGGCATCATCCGGTTACGTACAGCGATGGGGGTGACGGTCGACGTGAAGGGACGAGTGGCGTATGCGACGTGGACGCGGTGGACGTGGAGGAATGACCCGGCGGTCGCTGGTGGCGGGCGCGGCGGGACTGGTGGCGGCGATGACGACGGGCGGTGACGCGGCGGCGATGGCAACGGCCCCTTCCGTACGGGGCGGGGGCGGCGGCGAGGACCGCCTCGCGCGGGGCGAACTGCGCGGCGTCTGGATCGCCACGGTCGCCAACCTGGACTGGCCCTCCAGGCCGGGGCTGACGGCGGCGGCCCAGCGGACCGAGCTGATCGCCCATCTCGACCGGGCCGTCCGGCTGCGGCTCAACGCGGTGGTGTTCCAGGTCCGCCCCACCGCGGACGCCCTCTGGCCCTCCCCGTACGAACCGTGGGCCGACTGCCTGACCGGAGTCCAGGGCCAGGACCCGGGGTGGGACCCGCTCGCCACGGCCGTCCGCGAGGCGCACGACCGGGGCCTGGAGCTGCACGCCTGGTTCAACCCGTACCGGGTGGCCAACCACACGGACCCCACCCGGCTCGCCGCCTCCCACCCCGCCCGGCGGCACCCGGAGTGGGTCCTTCCGTACGGCGGGAAGCTCTACTACAACCCCGGCCTTCCGGAGGTCCGCCGGTTCGTCCAGGACGCCATGCTGGACGCCGTCCGCCGCTACGAGATCGACGCGGTCCACTGGGACGACTACTTCTACCCGTATCCGGTGGCGGGCCAGGAGTTCCAGGACGACGCCGCCTACGAGCGGTACGGCTCCGCCTTCGCGGACAGGGCCGCCTGGCGCCGGGACAACGTGGACCGGCTGGTGCGGGAGATGGGGGAGCGGATCCGGCAGACCCGGCAGGGCGTCCGGTTCGGCATCAGCCCCTTCGCCGTCTGGCGGAACAAGGCCACCGACCCGGCGGGATCCGACACCCGGGCGGGCGTCGAGACCTACGACGACCTGCACGCCGACACCCGTAGATGGGTCAAGGAGGGCTGGATCGACTACATCTGCCCGCAGATCTACTGGCACATCGGCCAGACGGCCGCCGACTACGCCAAGGTCCTCGCCTGGTGGGACGCGACCGTACGGGGCACGGGGGTGGGCCTGTACGTGGGGGAGGCGCTCTACAAGGCGGGCGACCCGGCCCAGGCCGCGCCCTGGCAGGACCCGGCGGAACTCTCCCGCCACCTCACGCTCGCCCGCGACCACGGGGAGGTGGCCGGGCACATCTTCTTCTCCGCCAAGCACGTGGCGGCGGACCGGATCGGCGCGATGGCCCGGGTGGTGGCCGACCACTACCAGGACCGGGTGCGCGCCCCGCGCTGAGCGGTCCGGTGCCGGCCGGGAGGCGGCCGCGAGCGGCGGCAGCGAGGGGCCGGGGCGGCTCGGCCCCGGCCCCGTTCCCTCTCCCCTCACCGCGGGGGCCGGTCCCCGGGCGCCTCGATGCGCTGGACGACGCGCCGCCCGGACCGCTGGGTGGCGGCGATGCAGACCAGCACCGCGACCGCCGCGAGGGGGGCCGCCGCCGACACCTCCTCGCCGAGCAGCAGGACGGACCACGCCAGCGTCAGCAGCGGTTGCGCGAGCTGGAGTTGGCTGGCCCGGGGGACGCCGATCGCGGCCATGCCCTTGTACCAGACGTACAGCCCGAAGAAGGTCGACCCGGCGGCCACCCAGACCAGGCCGAGCACGCCGTGCGTGGTGAGGCGGACCGGCTCCAGCGGCAGGGCCACCGCGCTGCCCGCCACCGCGAACGGCAGGCAGAGCATCAGGGCCCAGCCGATCACCTGCCACCCCGGCATCACCCGGGCCAGCCGGCCGCCCTCGGTGTACCCGGCGGCGCACACCAGCAGCGCCCCGAAGAGATAGAGATCGCCCGAGGTCAGGGCCCCGCCGCTCTGCTGCACGGTGAAGCCGATGACGACGGCGGCCCCGGCGAGGGCCGCGACCCAGAACGTACGGGAAGGGCGCTCCCCGGTACGGAGCGACCCCAGCACGGCGGTCGTCAGAGGCAGCAGCCCCACCACCACGGCGGCGTGCGAGGTGGTGGAGGTCTGCAGCGCCAGGGTCGTCAGCAGCGGGAACCCGACGACCACCCCGCCCGCCACCACCGCGAGCCCGGCCCAGTGGCGGCGCTCGGGCACCGGCGCCCGCACGGCCAGCAGGAAGCAGCCCGCGATGAGGGCGGCGAGCGTGGAGCGCAGGGCGACGAGGGACCAGGGGCCGAAGCTCTCCAGGCCCCAGGCGGTGGAGGGGAAGGTGAGCGAGAACGCCACGACGCCGAGCGAGGCGAGGAACGTGCCCCGGCGGGCGGAGGCCTTGGGGCCGGGCTGCGGCGCGGACGGGACCGGGGCCGGGATGGCCCGGACCGGGGCCGGGCCCGGGGAGGTGCCTGCGGCGGCCGGGGCGGTGCCGTCGGTCGGGGTGGTCCCACCGGCCGGCGCCGGGGCGGCGCCTGCGGCCAGGGCGGTGCCCGCGGTCGGGGCCGGGGCTGTGGGCGGGCCCGGGACGGTCTCCGTACCACCCTCGACCGCTATCGCTCCGGAACCGGTAGCGCTATCCTTTGCTCTCATGCAAGAGCGTAGCAGCGTGGCCGAGCTGGTCACTTCCCTCCGTGCCGAGCTGAACCGCTACTCACCCGGTGGAAAGCTGCCCTCCAGTCGTGCCCTCGTCGAACGCTTCCGGGTCAGCCCCGTCACGGTCTCCCGCGCCATCGCCCAGCTCGCCGCCGAGGGACTGGTCACCACCCGCCCCGGCTCGGGTGCCTTCCGGGCCGAACCCCGGGCCGAGGTGCCCGCCCCCGGGGACACCTCCTGGCAGGAGGTGTCGCTGAGCGGCGACGGCGGACCCGAGGTCGTGCCCCGTACGGTCGACGCCTCCGGAGTGCTGGCCACCCTCGCCGCGCCGCCGCCCGGCACCATCGAGTTCAACGGCGGCTATCTGCACGCCGACCTCCAGCCGGAGCGGGCCCTCTCCGCCGCCCTCGCCCGGGCCGGACGCCGCCCGGGGGCCTGGGGGCGGCCGCCCACGGACGGACTGCCCGAACTGCGCTCCTGGTTCGCCCGCGAGATCGGCCCCGCGGTCTCCGGCGCCGACGTCCTGATCACCGCGGGCGGCCAGAGCGCCCTGGCCACCGCCCTGCGCGCGCTCGCCCCGCCCGGCGCCCCGGTCCTCGTCGAGTCACCCACCTACCCCGGCATGCTCGCGGTCGCCCGCGCCACGGGGCTGCGCCCGGTCCCGGTCCCGATGGACGCGGACGGTATCCGGCCCGAACTGCTCGCCGACGCCTTCCGCGCCACCGGGGCCCGGGTCCTCGTCACCCAGCCGCTCTTCCAGAACCCCACCGGGGCCACCCTCGCCCCCGCCCGCCGTCCCGAGGTCCTGGCGATCGCCCGGGCGGCCGGGGCGTTCGTCATCGAGGACGACTTCGCCCGCCGGCTGGTTCACGAGGACGCCGGACCGCTTCCGCCGCCGCTGGCCGCCGACGACCCCGACGGGGTGGTCGTCCACGTCTGCTCGCTCACCAAGGTCACCTCGCCCAGCCTCCGGGTCGGCGCCCTGGCCGCCCGGGGCCCGGTCCTCGAACGCCTCCGCGCCATCCAGGTCGTCGACAGCTTCTTCGTCCCCAGGCCGCTCCAGGAGGCCGCGCTCGAACTCGTCGGCTCCCCGGCGTGGGGCCGCCACCTGGCCGCGGTGGCGGCGGAGCTGCGCGGCCGCCGTACGGTGATGGCCACCGCCCTGCGCTCCGAACTGCCCGCCCTCGCCCTGCCCCACGTCCCGGCGGGCGGCGGCAGCCTCTGGCTCCGCATCCCGGCGACCGGCGCGGGAACGGCCCCCGACGAGACGGCCGTCACCTCCGCCGCCCTGCGGGCCTCGGTCGCCATCGCCCCCGGCACCCCGTACTTCTGTGCCGAACCCCCGGCAGGCCACGTGCGGTTGAGCTTCGCCGCGGTCTCCGGGCCGGGCGAGATCGCGGAGGGCGTGCGCCGGCTCCGTACGGCGTACGACGCGGCCTACGCCGGGTCGCGGGGGCCGGGGGAGGCGCCGGGCGGGTGACGGTGGCGCGGGGCGGCGGTCGGACGGTCCACCCCACCCACCCGGCCGGACCGCCCCGCGCCCACCGCGACCCCGGCAGTCGCGCAGCCTCGCCCCACCCACCCGGCCGGACCGCCCCGCGCCCACCGCGACCCCGGCAGTCGTGCAGCCTCGCCCCACGCGCCCGGGCGAACCGCCCCACCCCCGCCCGGCCGGACCGCCCCACACCCCCGGCGAACGTCTGGGGCGGCCCCCGACAGGTGCCCTCTTGACCGGACAGTCGTTCGGCACCACGATCCGGCCATGACGCATCCGGCCATGACGCAGCGGGTCACCCTGGTCGCGGCGGCGCGCACCTCGCCGCGCCTGGCCGAGCGCTTCGACGACGACCGGCCGCTCGACCACGCCGGCTGGCACGAGGTGCAGCTCGTCGCCCACACCCTGGTCCCGCTCGGGGCGGCCGAACTGCGGTACTGCTCACCCAGCCCGCGCAGCCGCGCCACCGCCGACGCGCTCGGCTACGCCCCGATGGCCCAGCCCGCCCTGCGCGACTGCGACATGGGCCGCTGGCGCGGTGCGACCCTGGCCGAGGTGGCCGCCCGGGAACCGGCCGCCGTCGACGCCTGGTTCGCGGACCCGGGCGGCGCCCCGCACGGCGGGGAATCGCTCCTCGCCTTCATCGGGCGCATCGGGAGCTGGCTGGACACCCGCCCGGTCTGCGACGGCTTCATCGTCGCGGTCGCGGAGCCCGCCGCGATCCGGGCGGCCCTGGTCTACGCGCTGAACGTGCCGCCGACCGCGTACTGGAACGTGGACGTCCGCCCGCTCTCCACGATCACGCTCGCCGGTTCCCCCGGCCGCTGGAGCCTCAGCCTGGAGTCCGGCCTCCGCTGAGCTCCCCTGACCTCCGCCGACCTCCGCAGGGCCCCTCCGCAGGGCCCCTCCGCAGGGCCCGCTCTTCCCTCCGGCCCGACCGGTCGGTACGTTGCGGGGACACCGATCCCGCACCGTACCGAGGGAGCCCCATGGCACAGGTCCACGGCCACTGCGACGACCGGTTCACCCGGGTCCGGGAGGCCTTCGAGGAGAACTTCACGGCCCGCGGCGAACTCGGCGCCGCCGTCACCGTCCTCCTCGACGGCCGGCCCGTGGTGGACCTCTGGGGCGGCTGGGCCGACGAGGCCCGCACCCGCCCCTGGGAGCGGGACACCCTGGTCAACGTCTGGTCCACGAGCAAGGGCCCCACCGCCCTCTGCGCCCACCTCCTCGCGGACCGGGGCCTGCTCGACCTGGACGCCCCCGTGGCCACGTACTGGCCGGAGTTCGCGGCGGCCGGCAAGGAGGCCGTTCCCGTACGCCACCTCCTCTCGCACCGCTCCGGGGTCGCCGGGATCGACGTACCGCACACGCTGGACGACCTGTACGACTGGGAGCTCACCTGCGCGCGGCTCGCCGCCACCGCCCCCTGGTGGGAGCCGGGGACCCGGTCGGGCTACCACGCGATCTCGTACGGATTCCTCGTCGGTGAGGTGGTCCGCCGGGTCACGGGGGTGCCGCCGGGGGAGTTCCTGCGGCAGGAGATCACCGGACCGCTCGGCATCGACTTCACCTTCGGCCTCCCGGAGAAGGAGACCCACCGGCTCGCCGAACTCGTCCAGGAACGCACCGACCGCGCCGCCCAGGCCGCTCTCCTGGCCCGGATGGAGCCGGTCGCCGTCGCCTCCCTGCTCAACCCGCCCACCGGCCGGGCCGCCGCCAACACACCCGGGTGGCGCGCCGCCGAGATCCCCGCCGCCAACGGCCACGGCACCGCCCGCGCGGTCGCCGCGCTCTACGGGATCCTCGCCGGACGCGGCACCCTGGACGGCCGCCGGATCCTCTCCGAGCAGGCCGTCGAACGCGTCCGCGAGAGCCAGGGCGCCTGCCGCGACCTGGTCCTCGGTGACGCCTTCGCCCAGGAGACGGAGATCGCGCTCGGCCTCTGGCTGAGCGGCCGCAACCGCTCCTACGGGCCCAACCCGCGGGCGATGGGCCACGACGGCGCGGGCGGCTCCTGCGGGCTGGCCGACCCGGAAGCGGGCATCGCCCTCGGGTACGTCATGAACCGGATGGGGGCGGGCGTGGCCGACGACCCCCGGAAGACGGCCCTGGTGGACGCGGTGTACGCGGCCCTCGGAGACACCGCCCGGGGATGACCGGAGCGCGACATTCCCCACCGCCGACCCAACCCGGGTTTCACCTGCGGTTGCCAGGAATGTGAGGATGTCACCATGACAACCAAGGTCTACTTCGACATCACCATCGACGACGCGCCCGCTGGGCGGATCACGTTCAACCTGTTCGACGACGTCGTCCCCAAGACGACGGAGAACTTCCGCGCGCTCGCCACCGGCGAGAAGGGCTTCGGCTACGCCGGCTCGTCCTTCCACCGTGTCATCACGGACTTCATGCTCCAGGGCGGCGACTTCACCCGCGGCGACGGCACCGGCGGCAAGAGCATCTACGGCGAGAAGTTCGCCGACGAGAACTTCAAGCTCAAGCACGACCGCGTGGGCCTGCTCTCGATGGCCAACGCCGGCCCGAACACCAACGGCTCGCAGTTCTTCATCACCACGGTGCTGACCCCGTGGCTGGACGGCAAGCACGTGGTCTTCGGTGAGGTCGCCGACGACGACAGCATGGCCCTGGTCCGCAAGATCGAGGCGCTGGGCTCCTCCAGCGGCCGCACCCGCGCCAAGGTCACCATCGCCGAGTCCGGCGTTCTCTGACCGACGTACGGGCCCTCGGGCCCGCACGCACGGAAGCCCGGCCGACGCCATCGCGTCGGCCGGGCTTCCCGTTGTCCTACGGCCCTCCAGACCGGCTCCCGGTCAGTCCGACCGGAAGTCAGTCCGACCGGGCGGCCCGCTCCGCGTTGCGCTCCTTGATGCGGGCGGTCTCCTTGCGGACCTCCGCCTGGGTCGCCCGCTCCTTCTGGAGCCACTCGGGCATCTCGGCCTTGAGGGCGTCGATCTGCTCGGTGGTGAGGGCGTCGGTGACCCCGCCGCGGGCCAGCCCCGCGATGGAGACGCCGAGCTTCGCCGCGACGACGGGACGGGGGTGCGGCCCGGTGCGGCGCAGCTCGACCAGCCAGGCGGGCGGGTCGGTCTGGAGGGTGTTCAGCTCGGTGCGCGAGACGGCACCCTCCTGGAACTCGGCGGGGGTGGCCTGGAGGTACACACCCAGCTTCTTCGCCGCGGTGGCGGGCTTCATGGTCTGGGCGGTCTTGTGCGACGTCATGGGTCCAGGGTATCGACCACAGGACATACCTCCGACCACGGACCGGTAGCCTGAACCCGTGACAGGCTCGGACACACCCTCATCCTTCAGGCTCGCGTACGTACCCGGTGTGACGCCCGCCAAGTGGGTGAGGGTCTGGCACGAGCGGCTGCCCGGCACCCCCCTGGAGCTGGTCCAGGTCCCCCCGGCCGACGCGGGCCGGCTGCTGGCGGACGGCGGTGCGGAGGCCGGACTCGTACGGCTCCCGGTCGACCGGGACGTCCTCAGCGCGATCCCCCTCTACACCGAGACGACGGTCGTGGTGATCCCCAAGGACCACACCGCCACCGCCGCGGAGGAGGTCACGCTCCCCGACCTGGCCGACGAGATCGTCCTGCACCCGCTCGACGACGTCCTGGACTGGGAGACCCTCCCCGGCCGCCCCGCGATCGAGCGCCCGGCCACCACGGCGGACGCGATCGAGCTGGTGGCGGCGGGCGTGGGCGTCCTCCTGGTCCCGCAGTCCCTGGCCCGCCTCCACCACCGCAAGGACCTCACCTACCGCCCGGTCCCGGAGGCCCCCGAGTCCCGCGTCGCCCTGTCGTGGCCGCAGGAGGAACCCACGCCGGATCTGGTGGAGGAGTTCATCGGCATCGTCCGGGGGCGCACGGTCAACAGCACCCGCGGCCGCGCGGCCCAGCAGCAGACGCCGAAGGCCAAGCCCCAGCCGAAGCGCTCCGGCAAGCCGGCCTCCGGCGGAAAGCAGCAGGGCAGGCAGACCGCCCAGCAGCCCGGCTCCGGCCGCCGCGCGGGCGTCCCGAAGGGCGGCAGCAGGACGGCGGGCAAGCGCGGAAAGCCGCGGGGTCGGTAGGGGGACTCGGTCCCTGCCGCGGTATTCCGGCCGTGCGGACGGCTGCGGGCGAGAGTTCCCAGGCGACACGTGCGGACGGCTGCGGGCGAGAGTTCCACGGCGACACGTGCGGACAGTTGCGGGTGAGAGCTCCACGGCGACACGTGCGGACGGCTACTGGTGAGGGCTCCACGGCGACACCACCGACTCGGCAGGCCGTCCCAGCCCTCCGTTACGCCTCGTTGCGCCGCGGGCGTCCCCCGTCGGCGCCTCGCTGCCCCGGAGGTGACCGGGTCCACGGGCACCGCGGCGACGGCGGTGTCCCTCCTGCTCCACGCCACCGGCTGCGACTGCCGGTGACCGCGCGCGCCGGAACTCGCTGGCCACCCGGTGACGGGATTCCTGGGCTGGCCCCATGGCCACCGCGAGAACCTCGTACGTCTGCCTCGCCTGCCGGGCGTCGTACAAGCAGCCCTACGACCGCACGAGGCAGCGGAGTTGCCCGCGCTGCGCCGAGCCGCTGATCCACGCGGGCTCGGCGTTCGCCCCGCCCCGCCGACGGGACACGGCGGCCTGGCGGACGCTGACCGTGCTGCTGAACGCCGACGTCGGCTTCCACAAGAGCTGCTGCGGTGGCCCCGGTTACCGCCCCCGCACGCTGCGGGAGGTCCGCGAACGGATGACGTACGCCGAGCGCAGCGGCGAACCGGTCGCCAGGGCTCTGGTGCGCTACAACATGCCTTGACGCAGCGTCAGTTCATCACGTCCTCGACGATTCGCCGGGCGGCCTCGGCGGGTGTCGGGGGCGCGTGGTGTCGATGACCTCGGCGTCGGCGTGCAGCCAGATGTGATCCGCTTCGGCGTTCAGCCATACGGCCATGTGCCTCAGGTCAGTGGGGAGGGGTGCGGAGCCCGACGCGCAGCAGTCCCCGGCCGAGTGCCACCAGCGAGGGGGCGGTGGCCGTCATGGGGCCGGAGCCTGGTCGCGGGCCCGCGCTGCAGGGCGGTCGGGCCCACGGCCCCGCAGCCGGCCGATACGCCGGAACGTGCGACTGAGCGTCAAGCCCGGGGTGCTCACCGCCCGAGGCGCTCCCCGCGCTGCCGCGAGCAAGCTCGGGCCGTCGCCGGCACGCCGGGTCTCGACCAGGAGTGCAGCGATTCACCCCCTGATTGCATAAAAGTGCAGTCATGCGTATAGTCATGCCATCAACGAGGAGGATTCCGATGGTGGTACGCGCAGCAGTCGCAGGGGCGAGCGGATACGCCGGTGGTGAGCTGCTCCGACTTCTGCTCGCGCACCCCGGGGTCGAGATCGGGGCGCTCACCGGGCACTCCAACGCGGGCCAGACCCTCGGCTCGCTCCAGCCGCATCTGCGGCCGCTGGCCGACCGGGTGCTGGAGCCCACCACCGCCGAGGTGCTCGCCGGGCACGACGTCGTCTTCCTGGCGCTCCCGCACGGGCAGTCCGCCGCCGTGGCCGAGCAGCTCGGGGACGAGGTGCTCGTGGTCGACATGGGGGCCGACTTCCGGCTCAAGGACGCGGGGGACTGGGAGACGTTCTACGGGTCCCCGCACGCCGGGACCTGGCCCTACGGGCTGCCCGAGCTGCCGGGCGGGCGGGGCGCGCTCGCCGGGGTGAAGCGGATCGCCGTGCCGGGGTGCTATCCGACCGCCGTCTCGCTCGCGCTCTTCCCGGCGTACGCGGCCGGTATCGCCGAGCCGGAGGCCGTCGTCGTCGCCGCGTCCGGCACCTCCGGGGCGGGCAAGGCGGCCAAGCCGCACCTGCTCGGCTCCGAGGTGATGGGCAACATGACCCCGTACGGCGTCGGCGGCGGCCACCGCCACACGCCCGAGATGATCCAGAACCTCAGCGCCGCCGCAGGCCGGCCGGTCACCGTCTCCTTCACGCCCACCCTCGCCCCCATGGCGCGCGGCATCCTCGCCACGTGCAGCGCGAAGGCCACGCCGGGTGTGAGCGCGGAGGGCCTGCGCGCGGTGTACGAGAAGGCGTTCGCGGACGAGCCGTTCGTCGATCTCCTGCCCGAGGGGCAGTGGCCCGCCACCGCCTCCGTGTACGGCTCCAACGCCGTGCAGATCCAGGTCGCGTACGACCCCGCCGCCGGGCGGATCGTCGTCGTCGCCGCCATCGACAACCTGGCCAAGGGCACCGCGGGCGGCGCCCTCCAGAGTATGAACATCGCCCTCGGGCTGCCCGAGGACACCGGCCTCTCGACGATCGGCGTCGCACCGTGAGCGTCGAGCGCGCGGCCGCCGGGCCGCCGAGGGCCAGGAGAGCCGCGCCGCGCCGCGCGGTCGGAGAAGCGAAGAAGGAGATGCAGTGAGCGTCACGGCAGCACAGGGATTCTCGGCGGCGGGCATCGCCGCGGGGATCAAGGAGAGCGGTAACCCGGACCTGGCCCTCGTGGTCAACCACGGGCCGCGTCGCGCCGCCGCGGGCGTCTTCACCTCCAACCGCGTCAAGGCCGCGCCCGTGCTCTGGTCGGAGCAGGTCCTCAAGGGCGGCGCGGTCACCGCCGTCGTCCTCAACTCCGGTGGCGCCAACGCCTGTACGGGACCCAAGGGGTTCCAGGACACCCACGCCACGGCGGAGAAGGTCGCCGAGGTGCTGGAGGGGCACAGCGCGGGAGAGGTGGCCGTCGCCTCCACCGGGCTCATCGGGCTCCTGCTCCCCATGGACAAGCTCCTCCCCGGCATCGAGCAGGCCGCCGCCGCCCTCAGCGAGCACGGCGGCGAGAAGGCCGCCATCGCCATCAAGACCACCGACACCGTCCACAAGACCGCCGTCGCGGGCGGCGACGGCTGGACCGTCGGAGGCATGGCCAAGGGCGCCGGCATGCTCGCCCCGGGCCTCGCCACCATGCTCGTCGTCCTCACCACCGACGCCGACGTGGCCGCCCCGCAACTGGACGCCGCCCTCCGCGAGGCCACCCGGACCACCTTCGACCGGGTCGACTCCGACGGCTGCATGTCCACCAACGACACCGTGCTGCTCCTCGCCTCCGGCGCCAGCGGCATCACCCCGGAGCAGGACGCGTTCGCCGAAGCCGTACGCGCCGTCTGCGCCGACCTCGCCCGGCAGCTCATCGGGGACGCCGAGGGCGCCTCCAAGGACATCCGGATCGAGGTGATCAACGCGGCCACCGAGGACGACGCCGTCGAGGTCGGCCGCTCCATCGCCCGCAACAACCTCCTCAAGTGCGCCATCCACGGCGAGGACCCCAACTGGGGCCGTGTCCTCTCCGCGATCGGCACGACGAAGGCCGCCTTCGAGCCGGACCAGCTCAACGTGGCCATCAACGACGTCTGGGTCTGCAAGAACGGCGGCGTGGGGGAGGACCGCGACCTCGTCGACATGCGCTACCGGGAGGTCAAGGTCACCGCCGACCTCGCGGCGGGCACCGAGTCCGCCGTCATCTGGGCCAACGACCTCACCGCGGACTACGTCCACGAGAACAGCGCGTACAGCTCATGACGACGGCGCGGAAGCACACCGCACTCCCGAAGGCGCAGACCCTCATCGAGGCGCTGCCCTGGCTGACCCGGCACCACGGCAGGACGGTCGTCATCAAGTTCGGCGGCAACGCCATGATCGACGAGGAGCTGAAGGCCGCGTTCGCCCAGGACGTCGTCTTCCTGCGCCACGCCGGTCTCAAGCCCGTCGTCGTGCACGGCGGCGGCCCCCAGATCAGCGCCCAGCTCGACAAGCAGGGCCTGGTCAGCGAGTTCAAGGCCGGGCTGCGCGTCACCACGCCCGAGGCGATGGACGTCGTACGGATGGTCCTCGCCGGACAGGTCCAGCGCGAACTGGTCGGCCTCCTCAACCAGCACGGCCCCCTCGCCGTCGGCATGACCGGCGAGGACGCCCACACCATCACCGCCACCCAGCACCGGCCCACCATCGACGGCGAGTCCGTCGACATCGGCCGGGTCGGGGAGATCACCGCCATCGACACCGGGGCCATCCAGGCGCTGCTGGACGACGGCCGCATCCCGGTCGTCTCCTCCATCGCCCGCTCCGCCGACGACCACCACGTCTACAACGTCAACGCCGACACCGCGGCCGCGGCGCTCGCCGCCGCCCTGAACGCCGAGACGCTGATGGTCCTCACGGACGTCGAGGGGCTGTACGAGGACTGGCCCAACAGCGACGACGTGATCAGCAGGCTCACCGCGAGCGAGCTGGAGAAGCTGCTGCCCGAGCTGTCCAGCGGCATGGTCCCCAAGATGCAGGGCTGCCTCCACGCCGTACGCAACGGCGTCGAGACCGCCCGGGTCATCGACGGCCGGGTCCAGCACTCGATCCTGCTGGAGATCTTCACCGACGAGGGCATCGGCACGATGGTCGTGCCCGACGCTCCCATCGCCGTACACACAGGGCCCGAACTGCCCGGACTGGGGGAATCATGACGACCGGCACCGGAGCCGAGGCCGCGGGACTCACCGCGCGCTGGCAGGGCGCGCTGATGGACAACTACGGCACCCCCCGCCTGCCCCTCGTCCGCGGCGAGGGCGCGCACGTCTGGGACGGCGACGGCACCCGCTACCTCGACTTCGTCGGCGGCATCGCGGTCAACGCCCTCGGCCACGCGCACCCGGCCGTCGTCGAGGCCGTCTCCACCCAGGTGGCGTCCCTCGGCCATGTGTCGAACCTGTTCATCGCCGAACCGCCGGTCGCCCTCGCGGAGCGGCTGCTCCAGCTCTTCGGCCGCCAGGGCCGGGTCTTCTTCGCCAACTCCGGCGCGGAGGCCAACGAAGCCGCGTTCAAGATCGGCCGGCTCACCGGGCGCACCCACATGGTCGCCACCGACGGCGGCTTCCACGGCCGGACGATGGGCGCGCTCGCGCTGACCGGCCAGCCCGGCAAGCAGGAGCCGTTCCGCCCGCTCCCCGGTGATGTCACCCATGTCCCCTACGGGGACGTGGACGCCCTGCGCGCGGCCGTCACCACCGACACCGCACTGGTGATCATCGAACCGGTCCAGGGCGAGAACGGCGTCGTCGTCCCGCCCAAGGGCTACCTGGAAGCCGCCCGCGAGATCACCCGCGCCACCGGCACCCTCCTCGTCCTGGACGAGGTGCAGACCGGGATCGGGCGCTGCGGCCAGTGGTTCGAGTACCAGGCCCACCAAGGCGTCGAGCCGGACATCGTCACCCTCGCCAAGGGGCTCGGCGGCGGGCTGCCGATCGGTGCGACCGTCGCCTTCGGCCCGGCCGCCGACCTGCTGAAGCCCGGTCACCACGGCACCACCTTCGGCGGCAACCCGGTCGCCTGCGCCGCCGGACTCGCCGTCCTGGACACCCTCGCGGCCGACGGCGTGCTCGACCAGGTCAAGCGGCTCGGGGAGAGGATCCGCGACGGCGTGGAGGCGCTCGGACACCCGCTGGTCTCCCATGTCCGCGGCAGCGGGCTGCTGCTGGGTATCGTGCTCACCGGACCCCTCGCACCGCAGGTGCAGCAGGCGGCCCAGGGAGCCGGCCTCCTGGTGAACGCGCCCGCCCCCGATGTCGTACGGCTCATGCCGCCGCTGATCATCGGTGACGCGGAGGTGGACGCGTTCCTGGAGATCCTGCCGGGCGCTCTCGACGCGGCACACGGGGACGGACGATCCGGAGCATGACCCTCCGGAGAATGAGGCGACGACGATGACCGAGGCGCAGGAGACCGAGCACGGCGGGCCGTCCGTGCCGCAGACCCGCACCGCCCGCCACCGCCGGATCGTGGACATCCTGAACCGGCAGCCGGTCCGCTCGCAGAGCCAGCTGGCCAAGCTCCTCGCGGACGACGGGCTGAGCGTCACCCAGGCGACGCTCTCCCGCGACCTGGACGAGCTGGGCGCGGTCAAGATCCGCAACACCGGCGGCGAGCTGATCTACGCGGTGCCCAGCGAGGGCGGCTTCCGCACCCCGCAGGCCCCGCTCGGCGGCTCGGCCAAGGAGGAGCGGATGCGCCGGCTCTCGGCCGAACTGCTCATCTCGGCCGAGGCGTCGGCCAACCTGGTGGTGCTCCGTACGCCGCCGGGCGCCGCCCAGTTCCTCGCCTCGGCCATCGACCAGGCCGAACTGCACGACATCCTCGGCACCATCGCGGGCGACGACACGCTGATGCTCATCAGCCGCGACCCGAGCGGCGGCCAGGCGCTCGCCGACCATCTGCTGAGGCTCGCTCAGAACGACCGCTGAGCCGGAGAACCAGGGCCGGCCCGTCGCACGGCCGCCCTCCGGGCGACGACGGCAGTTCGACGACAGGCCCTAGTAGCGCGTGATCGCGGTCGGGCCCGACGAGGTCCCGACCGCGATGTGCGGCCGCCGCTCCGGCCGCACCCAGGCCAGGATCTCCGCCATGGCCTCCGCCGGGACCGAGACGCAACCCGCCGTCGCCCCGCGCCCGTTCACATGGAGGAAGATCCCGGCGCCCCGGCCGCGCACCGGACGGTCGTAGTTGAAGCCGATCACCAGCGCCCGGGCGTACTGCGTCCCGTACGTGACCAGGTGCTCGGCCTCGTCCGCCCGGCAGTGGTCCGGCCGGGGCTCCACCCAGCGGTTGTACGCGCGCGAGGCGTTGTCCTGGCACCACCACGAGTCCTCGTTCACCTTGCGGTACGGATACCGCGTCCCCGCCGGGGCGTCCTCGATGCCGAACGCGTACGGCAGGTCGTACAGCCCCGTCGGCGTGGTGCCGGTGCCCTGTTCCCGGCCCGCCCCCTCGGCCAGCCCGTTCGCCCCGAACCGCGCGGGGGCGGAGCCCTTCTCCGCCCACCGGCCCCCGCGCCGCTCCCACCAGGTCACCGTGCCGGTGGTCGAGCCGGTACCGGGGGCCTCGGCCGTGATCAGCTGCGAGCCGCCGCCGGTGTCCGCCAGCCGGTACGGGAGCGGCGGCGGGGTGTCGGCGGGCGCGGCCCCGAGGGAGCCGGTGGCCAGGGCGAGGAGGACGGCGAGGGTCGGCAGAGGTCGGCGCATGTCCGGACCGTACGGCGACCGGGACCGACGCCCCACCGGACCTGCTCCGTACGGCCCAGTGCTGCCATCCGCGGGCGATGCACCTGGGCCCGCCGCCCTGACCTGCCGCTTTGACAAAGCATACGGACCACTGCATAGTTATACCCATCAGTGATTGCACCGTAAGGAGAAACCCGTGACCGAGCGCGTCGTACTCGCCTACTCGGGCGGCCTGGACACCTCCGTCGCCATCGGCTGGATCGCCGAGGAGACGGGCGCCGAGGTCATCGCCGTTGCCGTGGACGTCGGCCAGGGCGGCGAGGACCTGGACGTCATCCGCAAGCGCGCGCTCGCCTGCGGTGCCGTCGAAGCCGAGGTCGCGGACGCCAAGGACGAGTTCGCCGAGGAGTACTGCCTCCCGGCGATCAAGGCCAACGCCCTCTACATGGACCGCTATCCGCTGGTCTCGGCCCTCTCCCGGCCGACCATCGTCAAGCACCTCGTCGCCGCCGCCCGGAAGCACGACGCCGGGATCGTCGCCCACGGCTGCACCGGCAAGGGCAACGACCAGGTCCGCTTCGAGGCCGGTATCTCCGCGCTCGGTCCCGACCTCAAGTGCATCGCCCCGGTCCGGGACTACGCGATGACCCGGGACAAGGCCATCGCCTTCTGCGAGGAGAAGAACCTCCCGATCGCCACCACCAAGAAGTCGCCGTACTCCATCGACCAGAACGTCTTCGGACGGGCCGTCGAGACGGGCTTCCTGGAGGACATCTGGAACGCGCCGATCGAGGACATCTACGAGTACACCTCCAACCCCGCCACCCCGCGCGAGGCCGACGAGGTCGTCATCTCCTTCAAGGAGGGTGTCCCGGTCGCCATCGACGGCCGGCCCGTCACCGTCCTCCAGGCGATCCAGCAGCTCAACGAGCGGGCCGGCGCCCAGGGCATCGGCCGGATCGACATGGTCGAGGACCGGCTCGTGGGCATCAAGTCCCGTGAGGTGTACGAGGCGCCCGGCGCGATCGCGCTGATCACCGCCCACCAGGAGCTGGAGAACGTCACCGTCGAGCGCGAGCTGGCCCGCTACAAGCGGCAGGTCGAGCAGCGGTGGGGCGAGATGGTCTACGACGGCCTGTGGTTCTCCCCGCTCAAGCGGGCCCTGGACGGCTTCATCAACGAGGCCAACCAGCACGTGACCGGCGACATCCGGATGACCCTGCACGGCGGCCGGGCCGTCGTCACCGGCCGGAAGTCCGAGGAGTCGCTCTACGACTTCAACCTCGCCACCTACGACTCGGGCGACACCTTCGACCAGTCCAAGGCGCAGGGCTTCATCGAGATCTTCGGCCTCTCCTCGAAGATCGCCGCCAAGCGGGACCTGCAGGCATAGCCTGACGCGCACCTCGCCCGACCCCTTCTCGTTGTACAGCCGCCTCCCCGTCGTCACGTGGCAGGGAGGCGGCCGCATATCCGCACCCCGGCCCCACGCCTTTGCCTTTTGAGGAGCACGCAGTGAGCAGCAACAACGGTGACGTCCGGCTCTGGGGCGCGCGTTTCGCCGACGGACCGGCCGAGGCGCTGGCCAAGCTCTCCGCCTCCGTCCACTTCGACTGGCGGCTCGCCCCCTACGACATCGCCGGCTCCCGCGCCCACGCCCGCGTCCTGAACAAGGCGGGCCTGCTCACCGAGGACGAGCTGAACCGGATGCTCGCCGGGCTCGACCAGCTCGAAGCCGATGTCGCGGACGGCTCCTTCACCGGGACCATCGCCGACGAGGACGTCCACACCGCCCTGGAGCGCGGGCTCCTGGAGCGGCTCGGCCCCGACCTCGGCGGCAAGCTGCGCGCCGGGCGGTCCCGGAACGACCAGATCGCCACGCTCTTCCGGATGTACCTGCGCGACCACGCCCGGACCATCGGCGGCCTGATCGCGGACCTCCAGGGCGCCCTGGTCGGCCTCGCGGAGGCCCACCCGGACGTGGCGATGCCCGGCCGCACCCACCTCCAGCACGCCCAGCCGGTGCTCTTCGCCCACCATGTGCTCGCCCATGTGCAGTCCCTCTCCCGGGACGCCGAGCGGCTGCGCCAGTGGGACGCGCGCACGGCCGTCTCCCCGTACGGCTCCGGGGCGCTCGCCGGCTCCTCGCTCGGGCTCGACCCGGAGGCGGTCGCCGCCGACCTCGGCTTCGAGCACGGTTCGGTCGGCAACTCCATCGACGGCACCGCCTCGCGGGACTTCGTCGCGGAGTTCGCCTTCATCACCGCGATGATCGGCGTCAACCTCTCCCGGATCGCGGAGGAGATCATCATCTGGAACACGAAGGAGTTCTCCTTCGTCACCCTCCACGACGCCTTCTCCACCGGCTCCTCGATCATGCCGCAGAAGAAGAATCCGGACATCGCGGAGCTGGCCCGGGGCAAGTCCGGCCGCCTCATCGGCAATCTGACCGGCCTCCTCGCCACGCTCAAGGCGCTCCCGCTCGCCTACAACCGGGACCTCCAGGAGGACAAGGAGCCCGTCTTCGACTCCTGCGACCAGCTCGAAGTCCTGCTCCCCGCCTTCACCGGCATGATGGCCACGCTCACCGTCAACCGCGAGCGGATGGAGGAGCTGGCCCCGGCGGGGTTCTCGCTCGCCACCGACATCGCGGAGTGGCTGGTCCGCCAGGGCGTGCCCTTCCGGGTCGCCCACGAGGTCGCGGGCGCCTGCGTCAAGGAGTGCGAGCAGCACGGCATCGAGCTGGACCAGCTCACCGACGAGCAGTTCGCGAAGATCTCCGAGCACCTGACGCCGGAGGTCCGCACCGTCCTCGACGTGCGCGGCGCCCTCGCCTCCCGCAGCGGCCGGGGCGGCACGGCCCCCTCCGCCGTCGCCGTCCAGCTGGCCGAGGTGAAGAAGGACCTGGAGGCCCAGCAGGCCTGGGCCGACGCCCGCCGGTAGGCCGGAGCCGGCCCGGGACCGTGCGTACGGGGGTGGCGCCCCGTACGCACGGTCCCGTCGCAGGTGTACGGAGAGGGGCGCGGGCTACGTTGACCGGGGTAGGAGTATCCGCAACCGACCCCGAGGAGCCCGCGATGCCCTTCACCGCCCTGGCCAACGCGACGACCCCGACCGCCCACATCGGACTGGGACTCGCAGCCGTCGGGAGGCCCGGATACATCAACCTCCACCGCGACGAGGACTTCCCCGACGGCCGGGACGTGGCGGCCCTGCGCGCCCGTACGCACGAACTGCTGGACGCGGCGTACGCGCAGGGCGTCCGGTACGTCGACACGGCCCGCTCCTACGGCCGCGCCGAGGAGTTCCTGGGCGAGTGGCTGGACGCCCGCCCCTCCTTCACCGACCTCGTCGTCGGCTCCAAATGGGGATACACCTACACCGGCGACTGGCGCACCGACGCCGGGACCCACGAGGTCAAGGACCACAGCCTCGCCACCTTCGAGCGCCAGCGCGCCGAGACCCGCGAACTCCTCGGCGACCGGCTCGACCTCTACCAGATCCACTCCCTCACCCCCGACAGCCCGGCCCTCGCGGACAAGGAACTCCACGAGAGCCTGGCCGCCCTCGCCGCCGACGGGGTCGCCATCGGCTTCTCCACCAGCGGACCCGCCCAGGCCGACGCCATCCGGGCCGCCCTCGCGCTCACGGTCGACGGCGACCCCCTCTTCCGTACCGTCCAGGCCACCTACAACGCCCTGGAGACCTCGGCCGCCCCCGCCCTCGCCGAGGCCCATGACGCCGGGCTCACCGTGATCGTCAAGGAGGGCATGGCCAACGGGCGGCTCGCCGGGGACGAGGCGCCCGCCGTGTTCCAGGAGATCGCCGCCGACGCGGGGGTGGGCGGCGACGCGGTGGCCCTGGCGCTCGTCCTGCACCAGCCCTGGGTCGGGGTCGTCCTCTCCGGCGCCGCCACCGCCACCCAGCTCGCCGGGAACCTGCACGCCCCCGTCGTCGGCCTGGACGAGGAGCAGCGGGCCCGGCTGGACGCCCTGGTGGAGGAGCCGGAGTCGTACTGGCGCCACCGCGCCGCCCTGCCCTGGCACTGAGCACGCGCGGTACCGCCCGGCCCCCTGGGGTCGTCAGCCCGCCCGGCCCCAGGGGCTCGTCAGCCCGTCAGGACGACGAGCTCCCGGGTCGCCCGGGTCATCGCCACATACCGGTCCACCGCCCCTGCCACGCCCGCCCCGAACGCCTCCGGCTCCACCAGCACCACCAGGTCGAACTCCAGCCCCTTCGACAGCTCCGGGGTCAGCGACCGCACCCGGGGCCGCTCCCGGAACCGAGGCGCGCCGATCACACAGGCCGTCCCCTCCGCGTGCGCGGCCAGCCAGCCGTCCAGGACCGGTTGAAGGTCCGCCACCCGGCCACGTACGACGGGCAGACCGCCCGACCGGATCGAGACCGGCACATTGGCGTCCGGGAGCACCGCCCGGATCACCGGCTCGGCCTCCGCCATCACCTCTTCCGGCGTCCGGTAGTTGACGGTGAGCGAGGCGAGGGCCACCCGGTCGAGCCCGACCCGCTCCAGCCGCTCCCGCCAGGATTCGGTGAACCCGTGCCGGGCCTGGGCGCGGTCCCCGACGACGGTGAAGCTCCGCGAGGGGCAGCGCACCAGCAGCATCTGCCACTCGGCGTCGGTCAGCTCCTGCGCCTCGTCCACCACGATGTGTGCGAACGGGCCCGCCAGCCGGTCCGGCGCCCTCTCCCCGGACGCCTCCGGACCGGCCAGGGAGTTCCTGAGGTCCTGGCCCCGCAGCATGACCAGCGCGCCCTCGCTGTCGGCGTCCGCGTCGGCCAGGGTCTCGTCCGCCAGCAGCGCGTCGACGACCTGGTCCATGCCCGCGCGCTCGGCGGCCGCGGCCGCCTCCCGGCGGCGTCTGCGCCGGGACGCCTCCGGGTCCCCGAGCCGCTGCCGCGCCGCGTCCAGGACGGGCAGATCGGAGACCGTCCACGCCCGCGCCTCCGCGCGCTGCAACAGCCGGACCTCCTCACGGCTCAGCCGGGGCGCGCACAGCCGGAGATACGCGGGCACCGACCACAGGTCACCGACGAGATCGGCCGGATCCAGCAGCGGCCACGCCCGGTCGAAGGCGGCGAGCAGCTCCCGGTCCTGCCCCAGCGCCTTCCGGACCAGCTCGGGCGCGGCCCCGTCGCCGTCGTACTTCTCCATGAGGAGGGTGAGCAGCTCCTCCCACACCTCGTCGCGCACCTCGTTGTGCACGGCCCCGGGTCCGGCGGTCCCGAACGCCACCGCCCAGTCGGCGGCGGTCAGCCGGAGGTCGCACCAGGGGGTCTGGACGGTCAGCGGCTCGGTGGGAGGCTCCTCGTAGAACCGTACGGCGGTCTCGACCGCCCGCACCAGCTCCGCCGACGCCTTCAGCCGGGCCACCTCGGAGTCGGTCTCGGCCCCCGCCGTGGCTCCCTCGGGGACGAGGTCCCGCAGGACGCAGGTCTGCACGCCCTCCTCCCCGAGGCTCGGCAGCACATCCGCGACGTACCCGAGATAGGGGCGGGACGGGCCGACGAACAGCACGCCGCCCCGGCGGTGGGCGAGGCGCGGGTCGGCGTACAGGAGGTACGCGGAGCGGTGCAGGGCGACGACCGTCTTCCCCGTGCCCGGACCGCCGTCCACGACCAGCGTGCCGCGTGAGCCCGCCCGGATGACGGCGTCCTGGTCGGCCTGGATGGTGCCGAGCACGTCCCGCATCCGTTCCGAGCGGTTGGCGCCGAGGCTCGCGACGAACGCCGACTGGTCGTCGAGCGCCGCGTGTCCGGCGAAGGCGTCAGGGGCGAACACCTCGTCCCAGTAGTCGCTGATCCGGCCGTCCGTCCAGCGGTAGCGGCGGCGGCTCGCCAGGCCCGTCGGCCGGGCGTGGGTGGCGCCGAAGAACGGCTCGGCGGCGGGGGAGCGCCAGTCGACCAGCAGCCGGTGGCCCGCGCTGTCGGTGAGGCCGAGCCGGCCGACGTAGACGGGCGCGGAACCGTCCTCCGGGACCATGCGGCCGAGGCAGAGGTCGAGCCCGAAGCGGCGCAGGGTGCGCAGCCGGGCGGTGAGCCGGTGGATCTCGGCGTCCCGGTCCATCGCCTGCCGGCCCGTGCCGCCGGGCGCCCGGCGTTCGGCGTCGAGACGGGCGGTCAGCTCGGCGACGGACTCCTCCAGGGTCCGGGCGACGGCCGCGAAGTGCTCCTCGTCGGCGGCGATCAGGGCGGGGGCGGCCTTGGGGGAGAGATGGCCGGGGAGGCGGAAGGCGCTGGTCGGCATGGTGGGCGTTCCGTTCTGCTGGTCCTGGTCGGGCGGGGGTGTACGGGGGCGGCTCAGCCGGTCGGCGCCGGTGCGCCGAACCAGCGGGCCAGCCCGGCGGCCAGCCCCTCCTGGTCCTCGCCCGTCCCCGCCCACGCCACATGGCCGTCGGGCCGCAGCAGGACGGCAGGGGCGCCGAGTTCACCGGCCGGTTCCGCCGCGTCGGCCACCTGGTCGACCCGGTCCGCCCAGCCGGCCGCCGAGAGCCGCCCGCCGCCGTCACCGCTCCGGCCGGTTCCGTCGAGCAGCAGGCCGCGGCCCTCACGCATCAGTTCGTAGAGGCGGCCGCCCCCTGCCAGCCGGACGTCCCGCAGGCGTCGGCCGAGCAGTTCATGGCCCTCGCCGAGGTCGTAGCGGATGTCGACGGCGGTGACCATCCCGGTGACGTACGCGTCGACCTCCTCGAAGTCCATCAGCCGCGCGAGCAGTTCGCGCAGCGCGGCCGCCCCCGGACCGGTCCCCAGCAGGGTGATCTGGGCGCGGGTGTTCTCCAGCACCCGGGCGCCCACCGGGTGCCGTTCGCTGTGGTAGCTGTCCAACAGCCCTTCCGGTGCCCACCCGTTGACCTCGGCGGCCAGCTTCCAGCCGAGGTTGAACGCGTCCTGCACCCCGAGGTTGAGCCCCTGTCCACCGGTCGGCGGGTGGATGTGCGCCGCGTCTCCGGCCAGCAGCACCCGGCCCGCCCGGTACCGCTCGGCCTGGCGGGAGGCGTCCCCGAACCGGGAGAGCCAGCGGGGCGTGTGGACGCCGAAGTCGGTGCCCGCCACCGTCCGCAGCCGCGCCCGGAACTCCTCCAGGGTCGGCGCGCCCGCCCGCTCCTGGGAGACGCCGTCGGCGGGCACGATGACCCGGTGCGTCCCGTCCCCGTTGGGGATGGTGCCGAACCGCAGCTCCTTCTCGCGCACCTTCGCCACCACGTCGGCGACCACGTCGGGGTCCTCGGCCAGCTCCATGTCCCCGAGCAGCGTCTCGACCGTGGCGGGCTCACCGGGGAAGGCGATGCCCGCCTCCTTGCGGACCAGGCTCCGGCCGCCGTCGCACCCGACGAGATAGCGGGAGCGCAGCCGCGTCCCGTCGGCCAGCCCGACGGTCACCGCCTCCGCGTCCTGGTCCACCGCGACCACCTCGTGGCCGGGCCGGATCTCGGCGCCCAGCTCGACGGCCCGCTCCCGGAGCAGCCGCTCGGTGACCGGCTGGAGGGTGGAGAGGCCGTACGGGTGGGCCGTGTCCAGCAGCTTCGGCCACGGCTTCCGGATCCCCCCGAAGGAGCCCCCCACCTGGAACTTCTCGCTCACCGCGAGGAACCGGTCCAGCAGCCCGCGCTGGTCCATCACCTCCACGCTCCGCACATGCAGACCGCGCCCCCGGCTCTCCCGGGTCGGCTCGGCCAGCTTCTCCAGCACCACGGTCCGCACGCCGGCCAGCCGCAGTTCGCAGGCGAGCATCAGGCCCGTCGGTCCACCGCCGACGACGATTACGTCGATCATCACAGTTCCGCCCTTGTCGACGTCGAATTCCCGCAGCCGGCGCTCCTGAGCCCGGCTTCGGCCGTCGATTCTGCGGCATTTGGGGGGCCTTGCGGCAAGACCCCCCATCCGCTATAAGTTAAGAGTGGCAAGGAGTGGGTTCACCTCCTGCCGATCTCTTTTCCTCCCTCCCTCTCGCGCCGCTGGTGCCGGTCCCGTCGCTCGCGGGACGCAAGGTTCCTCGCGGCTCTCGTCCCACCCGCTGACCACCCGGGCTGCCCCGCACTTTTTGATGAGACAAGAATGTCTCACATGGGCTATGGTCGTCTCATGACTCTCGACCGTGAGCAGGTGCTGCGCAGCGCCGCCGCCCTGCTGACCCACAAATCGACCGCCACCATGGACGAGGTCGCCAGAGCGGCCGGTATCGGCCGCGCCACCCTCCACCGCCACTTCGCCGGGCGCGACGCGCTGGTGAAGGCGCTGGAGAACCTGGGCCTCCAGGAGTTCGAGGCGGCCCTCGACACCGCCCGGCTCGACGAGGGCACCTCGGAGGAGGGGCTCCGCCGCCTCATGGCGGCCGTCGAGCCCAGCGCCGGGCTGCTCTCGTTCCTCGTCAACGAGAACCAGCTCTTCGAGGGCGACCAGGTCAACGAGGGCTGGAACCGGGCCGATGCCCGGGTCTCCGCCTTCTTCCGCCGCGGCCAGGAGCGCGGTGAGTTCCGTATCGACCTCACCCCCGCCTGGCTGACCGAGGCCCTCTACGGGCTCGTCGGCACCGGCGCCTGGTCCGTCAAGGCGGGCCGGGTCGCCGCACAGGACTTCCAGTACATGATCGTCGAGCTGCTGCTCGACGGAGCACGCCGGAGAGCAGAGCAGTGACCAGCATCGACCAGCACCCGAAGACCGTGGACGACGTGCGCCGCCCGGGGCGGTGGATCGCGCTCGCCGTGCTCGTCCTCGCCGTGCTGCTGGTGGCCGTCGACGCCACCGTCCTCGGCCTCGCCACCCCCTTCCTCAGCGAGGACCTCGCCCCCACCGGCAACCAGCTGCTCTGGATCGGTGACGTCTACTCCTTCGTCATCGCCGGTCTGCTCGTCTCGATGGGCTCCCTCGGTGACCGCATCGGCCGCAAGAAGCTGCTGCTGATCGGTGCCGTGGCGTTCGGCGCGGTCTCCGTGCTCAACGCGTACGCCACCACGCCCGAGATGATGATCGTGGCCCGGGCGCTGCTCGGTGTCGCGGGCGCCACCCTGATGCCGTCCACCCTCGCCCTGATCCGCAACCTCTTCCACGATCCGCGCGAGCGCAGCCTCGCCATCGGCATCTGGGGGGCCATGGCCTCGGCGGGCGCGGCGGTCGGCCCGGTCGTCGGCGGGTTCCTGCTCGAACACTTCTGGTGGGGCTCGGTCTTCCTGATCAACCTGCCCGTGATGGCCGTGCTCGTCGTCGTCGGCGTCAAGCTGATCCCGGAGTCGAAGAACCCGGCCCCCGGCCCCTGGGACATGCTCAGCGTCGGGCTCTCCCTGGTCGGCATGATCGGCGTCGTGTACGCGATCAAGGAGACGGCCTCGCACGGGCTGAGCTGGGGTCCGGCCGTGGCCGCCGCGGTCGGTGTCCTCGGGATCACCTGGTTCGTCCGCCGGCAGCTCCGGCTGCCCGCGCCCCTGCTGGACATGCGGCTCTTCCAGCACCGGGGCTTCTCCGGCGCGGTCCTCGCCGACCTGCTGACCATCCTCGGTCTCTCGGGTCTGGTCTTCTTCCTCTCCCAGTTCCTCCAACTGGTCCAGGGCCGGGGGCCGCTGGAGGCGGGGCTCGCCGAACTGCCCGCCGCCGTCGGCGCGGTGACCGCCGGTCTGCTGGCCGGGTTCGCCGCCCGCCGGTTCTCGGTGCGCTCGGTCGTGGCGGGCGGGCTCGGCGCGGTCGGGCTCGCGCTGGGCACGGTGACCCTGCTCGACCAGCACACCGGCTACCCGCTGCTCGGCTCCATGCTGCTGATCGTCGGCGTCGGCGCCGGGTTCTCCTTCACCGTCACCGCCGACGTGATCCTCTCCAGCGTCCCGACGGAGCAGGCCGGTTCCGCCTCCGCCGTGTCGGAGACGGCGTACGAGCTGGGCGCCGCCCTCGGTATCGCCCTGCTCGGCTCCATCGTCACCGGCGTCTACCGGGGCTTCCCTACCCCGGCGGGCATCCCCGCCGACGTGGAGTCGGCCGCCCACGAGTCGCTCGGCGGAGCCGTGGAGGCGGCCACCGCCCTGCCCGCCGCCCAGGCGGCCCCGCTGGTCTCGGCGGCCCAGGAGGCGTTCGTCGAGGGGATGCGGTCCGCCGCCGGGGTCGGCTCGGCGGTGCTCATCGCGGCGGCCGTCGCCGCGTGGTTCCTGCTGCGGGGCCAGAAGCTGGAGGACGGGGTCGAGCACCCGTAGCGGCCTCCGCACGGAGAAGGGCCCACGCCCCGGGAAGACCGGGGAGCGGGCCCTTCTCGTACACGCCCTGTGCGCCGTCCTGTACGCGGCCCTGCTCGGGCGGCTGCGCCGTGTGCGCTCCGGCGGCTGCGCCGCGGCTCAGGCCGCCTTGGCCTTGGTCGCGTACATGTCCACGTACTCCTGGCCGGAGAGCCGCATCACCTCGGACATCACCGAGTCGGTCACCGCCCGCAGCACATAGCGGTCGCGGTCCATGCCCTCGTACCGGGAGAACTCCATCGGCTCGCCGAAGCGCACCGTGACCTTGCCCGGCCGGGGCAGCCCCGCACCGCCCGGCTGGAGCTTGTCGGTGCCGATCATGGCGAACGGGACCACCGGGGCGCCCGTCATCAGGGTCAGCCGCGCGATGCCCGTACGGCCCCGGTAGAGCCGGCCGTCGGGGGAGCGGGTGCCCTCCGGGTAGATCGCGAAGGCCTGCCCCTCCTCCAGCACCCGGCGCCCGGTCATCAGCGCCGCGACCCCGCCGCGGCCGCCGTCCCGGTCCACCGGGATCATCCCGGCGCCGGTGAAGAACCAGGCCATCAGCCGGCCCTTGAAGCCCTTGCCGGTCACGTACTCGTCCTTGCCGATGTAGAACACCGGCCGGTCGACGCAGACCGGCATCACCATCGAGTCGATGAAGGTGAGGTGGTTGCCCGCGAGGATCACCGGCCCGGTCCCGGGGATGTTCTCCACGCCCTCCACCTGGGGGCGGAACATCAGGCGCAGGATCGGTCCGAGCACTGCCTTGAAGACCGTGAGACGGGACAACGGGTTCCTCCGGTGTCGTGGCCGGGCCGGCCAGGATGTCGAGTGGGGTGGTGCGGTGTGGTGTCCGGTGGTGCGAAGTGTTGGACTGTGCAGGTGAGGACGATACTCGCGGGTATGGGCTGATCGCACATCGGGTTCACGGAGTGGATACGTGGTGTTGACGTGTGTTTCCGCCGAGTTCGCCTCCGGTCCGCCCCGTAGGCCCGTCCCGATGCCTACGATCGGGCCTCGCCCGGCAGAACGCGGAACCCCGACTTCACCCAGCGAGGAGCATCATGACGGAGCGTGTGACCGGTACCCCCGGCCGGCGGACCCTTCTGGGCGCCGCCGTCCTCGGCACGGCGGCCCTCGGCCTGACCGGCACCGCCGCCCAGGCCGCCGAGCGCGGACGCGGCGGCTCCGGGAACGGCCACGGCTCGCTGCGCGACCTGCCCGTGCCGACGGTGATCGGCCACCGCGGGGCCAGCGGCTACCGCCCCGAGCACACCCTCGGCTCCTACCAGCTGGCGCTGGACCTGGGCGCGCACATCGTCGAGCAGGATCTCGTCCCCACCAAGGACGGCCACCTCGTCTGCCGCCACGAGAACGACATCACCGGCACCACGGACGTCGCCGACCACCCCGAGTTCGCCGGCCGCAGGACCACCAAGACCATCGACGGCGTCTCCTCCACCGGCTGGTTCACCGAGGACTTCACCCTCGCCGAGCTGAAGACCCTGCGGGCCACCGAGCGCATCCCCGGCAACCGCCCGGACAACACCCTCTACGACGGCCGCTGGACGGTCCCCACCTTCGAGGAGGTCCTGCGCTGGGCCGACCAGGAGGGCCGCAAGCGCAGGAAGCCCGTCTGGCTGTACGTCGAGACCAAGCACCCCACGTACTTCCGGAGCCTGGGCCTCGGCCTGGAGGAGCCCCTCGCCCGGCTGCTCCGCCGCCACGGCCGGGACCGCCGCACCTCCCCGCTCATCCTCCAGTCCTTCGAGCCCGGCTCGATCCAGCGCCTCGCCCGCCTGGTCGACACCCCGCGCATCGTCCTGCTCTCCGGGCCCACCAGCCGTCCCTGGGACTTCGTCGAGTCGGGCGACCCGCGCACGGTGGCCGACCTGATCAAGCCCGCCGGGCTGAAGTGGATCGCCTCCTACGCCCAGGGCATCGGCCCCACACTCGACCTGATCATCCCCAAGGACGCCGCGGGCCGGCTCACCCGTCCGACCACGCTGGTCAAGGACGCGCACGCCCGGGGCCTGCGCCTCCACCCGTACACCCTGCGCAACGAGAACAGCTTCCTGCCCGCGGACTTCCGGCGCGGCACCGACCCCAACGCCTACGGTGACGTCTTCGGCGCCTACGCCGCGTACTTCGCCACCGGCATCGACGGCATCTTCACCGACCACCCGGACACCGCCCTGCTCGCGGCGGCGGACTTCTCCGGCCGCTGACCTCTTCTTCCTTCCGTACGGGACGGGACCGGCGGCACGGGCGCGCACGACGGGTCCGCCGGCTCCCTCGGGTGCGGCGGTCGGGCCCGGCGGCCGGTGCGCGGGTACGGGCGTCAGCCGCCGGGCCCGTCGGTGCCCCGGTCGGGTGGTGCCGCCCGTGCGGGGCAACCGGGCGCGCCGCCGCCGCGTTTGCCGGGGCATGACGCTTCTCGATCATGAACCCGACCGGTCCGCCGCCACCGCCCGGACCGTCCGCGCCTTACAACCCCTGGTCCGCGCGGAGGCGCGGGCCGAGGCGCCCGCCGCCGGGCTCGACCCCGCCGACCTCGAACAGACGGTGTGGCTGCGGCTGCTGGAACGCCCCACCGGAGCGGTCCCGCCCGGCGACCCGGCCCGCTGGGTGCGCGACACCGTACGGGCGGAGGCCCGGCGCGGCCGCCGTACGGTCCGGCGGGAACGCCCGTACGCCGGGACGGAACCCGCCGCTCCGCTCGTGACCGGTCCGGAGCGGACCGCTCTCGGGGCCGCCGAGGGCCGGGCGCTGCGGGCCGCGATGGCCCGGCTGCCCGGACGCTGCGGCCGGCTGCTGGAGGCGATGCTGTCGCCCGCCGACCCGACATACCGGGAAATCGCAGGGGAGTTGGGTATCTCACAGGGGAGTTTGGGCCCGATCCGTTCCCGTTGCCTTGGATGTCTGCGCAGAATGCTCGCGGCGGAGGTTGCCGTCCCTGAACTGCGGGGAAGAGGGCGATAGGCAACCGGGCGGACAGGTGAGCGGGAGGCGTGCACACATGGGCATGAGCGTGATCATCTCGGCGGCGACGGCCGAGGACGTGGAGCAGATCTTCCGGCTCCAGTACCTCTGCTTCCAGCGCGAGGCCGAGCTGTACGACAACTACCGCATCGACCCGCTCGTCCAGAGCCTCGACGCGGTCCGCGGCGAAGTCGCCGACGACCTGGTGTTCGTGGCCCGCCTCGGGGACGAAGTCGTCGGTTCGGTACGCGGCTTCACCGACCCGGACGGTACGGGCCAGATCGGCAAGCTCTGCGTGCACCCCCGGCTCCAGGGCCACGGGCTGGGCACCCGGCTGCTGAACGCGGCGGAGTCGGCCCTCGCGGCCCAGCGCGCGGCCACCCGCTTCCGGCTGCACACCGGACACCGCAGCGAGAGCAACCTCCGGCTCTACCGGCGGGCCGGGTACGCGCAGGTCGGCAACGCCACGGGTACGGACGGCGTCCGGCTCATCCTGCTGGAGAAGGAAGTCGCGGCCCAGGAGTTCGTGGCCAGCGCCTGACCGGGCGCCTCACGGGTGACCTGACACCTCCGGCCTGAGCGGGCGCCTTACGGGTGCCCGGACACCTCCGGCCCGACCGGCCCCCTCGCGAGGAGGCCGGGGCATCGACCGGCCCGAAGGGGGCCGGGGGCCGAGGCCGCCAGGTGCCCGGCCCGCTCGGGAACCGGGGCGCCTCAGGCCCGCTTCGCGCGGCGCAGCCAGATCATCCCGGTGACCGGCAGGATCACCGGGATGAACAGGTAGCCCATCCCGAAGTCCGACCAGACCGTGGAGTCGGGGAAGGCGGACGGCTCGGCCAGCGTCCAGGCGCCGACGACCAGGACACCCAGCAGCTCGGCGGCGCAGCACGCCAGCGCCGCCCGGCGGGCCTTCTCGCCCCCGCGCACCAGCGAGTACGTGATGAACCCGTAGACGACGGCGGCGACGGCCGAGAGCGAGTAGGCGAGCGGCGCCCGGTCGAAGCCCCGGATCACCTCGACGATCGAGCGCGAGGCCGCCGCGACGGTGAACACCCCGTAGAACCAGACCAGTACCCGGCCCGGCCCGGTGCCCAGCTCGAAGGACCCCTTCGAGGCGGGGGAGGCGGGGGTTGCGGTCACGGCTTCGGGGGAGGGGTCCGGGCGCCGTTCGGTGTCACTCACGTCAGTTACCCCAGATGTCGTAGAGCCGTACTTCGAGGACCGCCAGGACGAGCGCGCCCGCGGCCACCGTCACCGAGCCCCAGCGGGTCCGCTCGGACAACGACAGGACGCCCGCCGCCGGTACGGCCGCGAACGAGCCGATCAGATAGGCGATGAACACCGCCGTCCCCTGCTCCGGACGCTCCCCGCGCGCCAGCTGCACGATGCCCACCACCAGCTGGGCCAGGGCCAGCACGGTCACCACGGCCATCCCGATGAAGTGCCAGTCCTTCGTCGGCTGGTCCTTGTAGGCGGCGTGTCCGCACCAGGCGGCGAGGGCGAGCGCGGTCACGGCGACCGCGACCGTCAGGGCGTCAAGCATGTAGCGAGGGTATTACGGCCGTGCCACCCGCCCGCGTGCGCCCCCGACCTGCGCCGACGCCGTCCTCCGCGGCTCCGGTGTGTGTCCCGCGTGGGTCCCGGGAGGAGGCCGTGACCGTGGCCTTTGCCACAACTGGCACCCCTGGCGCCCCCTCCGGCCCCCGCCCACGGCCCCCTACGGCCCCCGCCTTCACCTCTATAAGTGCAGGTCAGAGCGTTTTTCTCGTCCGCCGGTGCGGCGGCCCGGGGCATCGCCGCGGGCTGTCCACGGCCGTCCGCTATGCGGACATGCGGGATCGCTCCGCAGTTACGTCTGTTTTACTTGGGCCCATGACCACGACGAGCAGCCGCACCCTTGCGACCGAGGCGATCCGTACGCCCGGTGCTCGTTGTATGTGTCGAATGCGCGCCTTCTGAGGGCCCCAGCCTGAGCCTCGCGCCCCGAAGCGAGACCGAGCCTGTGCCGTTCGCCCCCTGTGGAACGAGCCGCCCGAGCATGCGCTGTCCCCGGCCGACCGCCGTACACAGCTGTGCTGAGACGTAAACCGGCCGACCAGCCCGCATCAGTCTCTTCAGACGTTTGCCCCGTGCCCGGCGGACACCCGCGCCGCGCACTCGACAGTGACGGAAACCCCCTGTGATCACCACGACGGGCCTCACGAAGGTCTACCAGTCGCGCGACCGCGAGGTCACCGCACTCGACGGAGTCGACCTCCACGTCCGCGAGGGCGAGATATACGGCGTCATCGGACAGAGCGGCGCCGGGAAGTCCTCCCTCATCCGCTGCGTCAACCTGCTGGAGCGCCCCACCTCCGGCACGGTCACCGTGGCCGGCCAGGACCTCACCGCCCTCGCCGGCCGCGGCCGGCGGGCGGGCAGGGAGCTGCGCGCGGCCCGCACCCGGATCGGCATGGTCTTCCAGCACTTCAACCTGCTGAGCTCGCGCACCGTCCTGGACAACGTCGAACTCCCCCTGGAGATCCTCGGCGTCTCCGGCCAGGAGCGGACCCGCAAGGCGAAGGAGCTCCTCGACCTGGTCGGCCTCGCCGAGAAGGCGAAGTCCTACCCCGGTCAGCTCTCCGGCGGCCAGAAGCAGCGCGTGGGCATCGCCCGCGCCCTGGCCGGAGACCCCAAGGTGCTGCTCTCGGACGAGGCGACCTCCGCCCTGGACCCCGAGACCACCCGCTCCATCCTCCAGTTGCTGCGCGACCTCAACCAGCAGCTCGGTCTGACCATCCTGCTGATCACCCACGAGATGGACGTCGTCAAGACGATCTGCGACTCCGCCGCCCTCATGCAGCGCGGCCGGATCGTGGAGTCCGGCACGGTCGGCGGACTGCTCGCCACCCCCGGCTCCGAGCTGGCGGGCGAGCTGTTCCCGGTCGGCGGGACCGCCTCCGGGCCGGACCGCACGGTCGTGGACGTCACCTTCCACGGCGAAGCCGCCTCCCAGCCGGTGATCTCGCAGCTCTCCCGTACGTACAACATCGACATATCGATCCTCGGCGCCGCGATGGACACCGTCGGCGGCAAGCAGATCGGCCGGATGCGCATCGAGCTGCCCGGCCGGTTCGAGGAGAACGTCGTCCCCATCGGCTTCCTGCGTGAACAGGGCCTCCAGGCCGAGGTCGTCGAGGACGAGAACGGCCCGCGGGACCCGAAGGCCGCCGCCGCGACCGCGGGATCCGCCGAGAGCCCCGCCGCCGCGACCGGCCCCGAGCAGACGCCCGCCGCTCTCACCAAGGAGGTCGTCAAGTGACCTGGTCCGAAATGCAGCCCCTGCTGACCCAGGGCACTCTGGACACCCTCTACATGGTGCTGTGGTCGACGCTGGTCACCGTCGCCGGCGGACTGCCGCTCGGTGTCCTGCTGGTCCTCACCGACAAGGGCGGACTGCTCCAGAACACCGTGGTGAACAAGGTCACCGGCGTGATCGTGAACATCGGCCGCTCGCTGCCCTTCATCATCCTGCTGATCGCCCTGATCCCCTTCACCACCTGGGTCGTCGGCACCTTCATCGGCCCCACCGCGATGATCGTGCCGCTCGCCGTCGGCGCCATCCCGTTCTTCGCCCGGCTCGTCGAGACGGCGATCCGGGAGGTCGACCACGGGCTCGTCGAGGCGGTGCAGTCGATGGGCGGCTCGATCCCCACCATCGTCCGCAAGGTGCTCCTGCCGCAGGCCCTGCCCTCGATCGTCTCGGGCGTCACCACCACCCTCATCGTGCTCATCGGCTACTCCGCGATGGCCGGTGCGGTCGGCGGCGAAGGGCTCGGCTCCAAGGCCGTCACCTACGGATTCCAGCGCTTCGACAACCAGTTCATGCTGATCACGGTCGCCCTCCTGATCGTCATCGTCAGCGTGATCCAGCTGATCGGCGACCTCGCCGTACGGCTGCTGGCCCGCCGCGGCCGCACCGCCTCCTGAGGATCCGGCTCCCCGAGGCCCCTGAACTTCCCTTCCCCACCAAGTCCGAACTCCTTGTCCGGGCGCACCACCACCATGAAGAAAGAGGCACTTTTCGTGCGCAAGAACATCAAGATCACCGCAGCCGCCGCTTCCGTCGCCGCCCTCGCCCTGGGCCTCAGCGCCTGCGGTACGGACTCCGACCCGGCCTCCAAGGGCGAGAGCGGCGCCAAGGCCGACACCTCCAAGGCCCTCGTCGTCGCCGCGTCCCCGACGCCGCACGCCGACATCCTGAACTTCGTCAAGAAGAACCTGGCGGAGAAGGAGGGCCTCAAGCTGGAGGTCAAGGAGTTCACGGACTACGTCCTGCCGAACACCGCCACCCAGTCCGGCCAGGTCGACGCCAACTTCTTCCAGCACAAGCCGTACCTGGACGACTTCAACGCGAAGAACGACACCACCATCGTCCCGGTCGTCAACGTCCACCTGGAGCCGCTGGGCCTCTACTCCAAGAAGCTCAAGGACATCAAGGACATCAAGGCCGGCCAGACCGTCGCCGTCCCCAACGACACCACCAACGGCGGCCGCGCCCTCCAGCTGCTCGCCGAGAACGGCCTGATCACCCTCAAGGACGGCGTCGGCACCAGCGCCAAGCTGAGCGACATCACCGACAAGAAGGGCCTGGAGTTCAAGGAGCTGGAGGCCGCCACCGTGCCCCGCGCCCTGAACGACGTGGACGCCGCCGTCATCAACGGCAACTACGCCCTGGAGGCCAAGCTCTCCCCGGCCAAGGACGCCCTGGCCCTGGAGAAGGCCGAGGGCAACCCGTACGCCAACTTCCTGGCGGTCAAGGAAGGCAACGAGAAGGACCCGCGCGTCGAGAAGCTCGCCAAGCTCCTCAACTCCGACGAGGTCAAGAAGTTCATCGACGACACCTACCAGGGCTCGATCGTCGCCGCCTTCGGCGCCCCGGCCAAGTCCTGAACCCCGACCGGCACTTGACCGACGGAGCCCCGCCCCTTCCCCGGAAGGCGCGGGGCTCCGCCGCGCGGACCCGGCCATGCGCGACGCGCACCCGATGCTGCATGCTGTGCTTTTAACCGGTCTTCTGCATGGAGCTGCGCATGACTACCACCTTTCCGTCCGTCTCCATCAGCACGGACAGGTTGGTGATGCGCCCCTTCGAGATGGCCGACATCCCCGCGTACATCGAGATGATGAACGACGAGACGGTCGTCGCCTGGACCGACGGACCGCATCCCTACAGCCAGGTCGACGCCGAACGCTGGGTCCGCAGAATCGCCCCCGGGGAACGCACCTCGGGCCACGGCATCGCCCTCGCCGTCACCGAGTTCCTCACCCAGCGGCTCGTCGGCAGCGTCCAGCTCCTCAACACCGACTGGCGCACCCTGGCCACCGAGGTCCGCTACATCACCGCCCCCTGGGCGCGCGGCGAGGGGTACGCCACCGAATCGGTGCTGGCCGTCGCGGAGTGGCTCTTCCGCGACCAGGGCTTCGAACGCCTCGAACTGCGCACCCCCGCGGACAACACCGCCGCCCAGCAGGTCGCCCAGAAGCTCGGGTGCATCAGCGAGGGCGTCCTGCGCAACGCCCGGATCGCCCGGACCCGCACGGAGAACGGCACCGACGGCGGCTGGACCGACATCCGCACCGACCTGATCGTCTGGGGGCTCCTCCCCGAGGACCTCGAAGGCGTCGCCGAGCAACTCGCCGACGCCGGCGGCTACGGCACGTACAACGACTGGAAGTGAGCACGACGGGCCTCCGGCACGGGCTCCCCGAGGCCCCCGGCCGGCCTCCGGCCCGGACCAGGTACTGTCACCCCTGCCCACCCTGCACCCCGCACGCGCACGGGCACCCCCTCGCTCCCTCCGACACCCCAGGAGACAGACGACGATGGCCGACCGGGTCACGGTGATCGGCTGGGACGGCTCGCCTCTGACCAGGGCGGCCACGGCCGCGCTCTCGGCCGCCACGCTCGTCGCGGGCGCCGCCCACCACCTCGCCCTGCCCGAAGTGCCCGAGGATGCCGAGCGCATCCGCCTCGGCAGCGTCGACCTGGCCGCCCGCCGCATCGCCGGCCACCGCGGCAGCGCCGTCGTCCTGGCCGACGGCGACCCCGGCTTCTTCGGTGTCGTCCGCACCCTGCGCGCCCCCGAACACGGCCTGGAGGTCGAGGTCGTCCCGGCCGTCTCCGCCGTCGCCTCCGCCTTCGCCCGCGCCGGAATGCCCTGGGACGACGCCCAGATCGTCGTCGCCCACCCGCGCACCCTGCGCCGCGCCGTCAACGTCTGCCGGGCCCACCACAAGGTCGCCGTCCTCACCTCACCGGGCGCCGGCCCCGCCGAACTCGCGCTGCTCCTGGACGGCGTCCACCGCACCTTCGTGATCTGCGAGGAACTGGGCACCGGCCGTGAACGCGTCACCGTGCTCACCTCCGACAAGGCCGCCGACCACACCTGGCGCGATCCCAACGTCGTCATCGTCGTCGGCGGCGGAGGCCCCGAGACCGCCACCACCGCCCCCGCCGCCTGGATCGCCGGCCGCCGCCCCGCCCAGCCCCCGGGCATCCGGGGCTGGGCCCTGCCCCCCGAGGCCTACCGGGAGGCAGGAGCGGAAGGCGTACGGGAGTCCGGCGAGGGGGAGTTCCCGCAGCTGCGCGCCGCCCAGCTGGCCATCCTCGGCCCCCGCACCGGCGACCTGGTCTGGGACATCGGCTGCGGCAGCGGCGCCCTCGCCGTCGAAGCGGCCCGCTTCGGGGCGGCCGTGCTGGCGGTGGACGCCGACCCGGGAGCCTGCTCCCGTACGGACGCCGCCGCCCGCGCCTTCGGAGTGCCCCTCCAGATCGTCTGCGGCCGGGCCCCGCAGGTCCTGGAACGGTTGCCCGAACCCGATGTCGTACGGGTCGGGGGAGGGGGCGTCCAGGTGGTCCGCGCGGTCGTGGACCGGCGTCCGGAACGCATCGTCACCCACGCCTCCACCCGGGACGAGGCCGAGGCCCTGGGCGCGGCGCTCACCGGCAACGGCTACACCGCCGAGTGCTCGCTCCTCCAGTCCGTCGACCTGGACACCGAGGTGTGGATCGAGCGTGAACGGTCCGTCGTCTTCCTTCTCTCCGCACGGCGTTCGGACCTCGCCCCCTGACCTTTCCGTCCGGTACGGGAGGTAGGCTGGCCGATTGTTGTACCGCGCCCGGACGTTCGTCGCTTCGTTCGTCAATGTCCGGAAAAGTGGACTGTTTTGTTCCGCTCTGTGGTACGGCAGCAACCGGGGGACGCGCGACGTGGCGCAGTCCACAGCGAGCCGTGGCGGAACTGCCTGTCACGGTGGCGAACGACCGCGAGAATAGGACCAGGTCCGCGGGCGGTTCGTGCCGCGCGGCGAGCCCGCTCGTTCTTCATGACGAGCACCGGCGTGCCGTGGTTCGGCGTCCCGGGCGAAGGGCCGAAGGAGCACTGACGATGGGCGAGGGGTACGCATGACTGACACCGGCCAGATCCCGGGCGAGGGACTGCCGGAGAACGCAGGCATGGTGGAGCAGCCGGGCATCCCCGCCCCGGGCGCGTACACCTTCCTCGACCCCTCCGAGCACGCCCCCGAGGACGACGACCTCCTGCTGATGCCGGCCTCCCAGGGCGCGTGGAGCGACCCGCAGACGGTCCAGCCGCAGGCCCAGGCGGCCCCGGCCGGGGCTCCGCAGGGCTTCCCGGCCGCTTCCCGGACCGCTCAGCCCGTGGCGGCTCATGCCGTGCCCGCCACGGCCGTGGCCGAGGCGGTGCCGGTGCCGGAGGCCGCCCCCGCCGCTGCGGCGGCTCCCGAGGCCGTCTCCGCCCCGGAGGCGCAGGCCTCCACCGTCCCGCCCGTGCCGGAGCAGCCGTCGCAGCAGCTCCCGGACGGGCAGCAGCCGCCGTACGCGCCACAGCCGCAGCTCCCCGCGGACGGCCAGGAGGCCCCGGTCCCCGCCGAGCCGCACGGCACGCACGAGTCGGGCGGCCGCGACACGGGCTCCGTGGACCTCAACGGCGTACGGATCCCTCACCCGGCCCCCGCTCCCGCGCAGACCCCCGCTCCGGTCGGCGCTCCCGCGCAGGCTCCCGCCCCGGCCCGCCGCCCGCTGCACCGGGGCCCGGCCTCGGCCGAGGCCCCGGCGTACGGCGGTACGCAGGGCGGCGGCGTGGTCCGCTCGCTGGCCGACCGCGGCCCCGCCGGAGCGGTCCGGACCGCGCCCCCGGCCCGCCACGCGAGCCCGCCGGCCACCGCCCCCGACTCCTTCGCGGCCCCGGTCGAGGCCCCGGCAGAGGAGGCTCCGGTGCTGCCGGGGCCGCAGCTGGGCGAGATCCCGCCGCAGGGCGCGGCCCCGTGGGGCCCGCCGCCGCAGCAGCCGGAGGCCGCGGCTCCGGTGGAGTCCGTGGAGCCGGTGCCGGTCGTGGAGGCTGAGCCTGAGGTGGAGGTGGAGGCCGAGGCCCAGGTGGAGCCGGAGCCCGTCGCTCAGCAGCCGGTCGCGGCCGAGGCGCCCGCAGAGCCGGTGCAGCCCGAGGCCCCGGTGGAGGCTCCGGTGGAGCCCGAGGTGATCGAGCCGGAGGCAGCCGCTCCTGCCGCGCCGGAGCAGCCGGTGGAGGGGGAACAGCAGCTGGACGAGCCGTTCGTCGGTCCCGAGGCTGTGGCCGGGGCCGGGGCCGAAGCAGAGATCCAGCCTGAGGCGAAGGTTCAGCCTGAGGCGGAGATTCAGCCCGAGGCTGTGGCCGGGGCCGAGCCGGTACAGCAGACGGCCCCTGAGGGAGCCCTCCCGGCGGAGACGGCCCCCGCAGAAGCCGAAGCAGAAACGGTCGTCCCCGAGGCGCCCACCGAGGCACCCGACGCCGAGACCCCGGCAGAGGCGGCGGTTCCGGCCGGGCTGCCCGCCGAGGCACCGGTGGAGACGCCCGAGGCGCCGCCCGTCCCGGCGGATGCGGCAGCCCCGGAGTCCCCGGCCCCGGCGGCCGAGGAGAGCCCGGAGCCCGGGCCGGCCACGGAGACCGGTGAGGCCCCCGTGGCTGAGGCCGCCCCCGAGGCCGGGGAGCCCGCGGTCACGGTGGAGCCGGTGGCGGAGGTCCAGGCTCCCGTCGCCCCCGTCCCCGTGCAGGCGGCTGCCGCCGAGCCCGCCCCGCAGCCCGGGGAGGCACCGGAAGCAGCGGCTCCGGAAGAGTCGGAACCGGCGACGGCGCAGCCCGCCGAGGCGCCGGCGGAGCCCGTACGGCCGACTCCGCCCCCGGCCGCCACCACCCCGGCGCCGGAGCCCGAGGCAGAGGACGGGACGGGCCCCGAGGTCATCGAGACCCCGGATCTGGCCGAGGAGCCGGTCGAACAGCCGGTGGCGGAGGCGGCCCCCGAGGAGCCCTTCACCCCGCCCGCGCCCGGCTACGACGACGCCGAGCGCGAAGCGGTGCTGCGGGTCATGCGCGAGCGCCGGGACATCCGCAACGGCTTCCGCAGCGACCCGATCCCGCACGAGGTCCTGCTCCGGGTGCTGGAGGCGGCCCACACCGCGCCCAGCGTGGGCCACTCGCAGCCCTGGGACTTCGTCGTCATCCGGTCCGCCGAGACGCGCCGTTCGATGCACGAACTGGCCCAGCGCCAGCGTGACGCCTATGCCAAGTCGCTCCCCAAGGGCAGGGCGAAGCAGTTCAAGGAACTGAAGATCGAGGCGATTCTCGACACCCCGGTCAACATCGTCGTCACCGCCGACCCGACCCGGGGCGGCCGGCACACCCTGGGCCGCCACACGCAGCCGCAGATGGCCCCCTACTCCTCGGCGCTGGCGGTGGAGAACCTGTGGCTGGCCGCCCGTGCGGAGGGCCTGGGCGTCGGCTGGGTGAGCTTCTTCGACGAGCGGGAGATGGTCCGCGCGCTCGGCCTGCCCGAGCACCTGCAAGTGGTCGCGTACCTCTGTGTCGGTTACGTCGACGAGTTCCCCGAGGAGCCCGAGCTGATGCAGGCGGGCTGGTCCAAGCGCCGCCCGCTCTCCTGGGTCGTCCACGAGGAGACGTACGGCCGGCGCGCGCTGCCCGGCGAGGAGCCGCACGACCTGCTCCAGGAGACCATCTCCGCCATCCGCCCGCTGGACGCCAAGGCGCTCGGGGAGGCGTGGGAGCGGCAGAAGCGGATGACGAAGCCCGCCGGTGCGCTCGGCATGCTGGAGATCATCTCCGCGCAGCTCTCCGGCCTCTCCCGGATGTGCCCGCCGCCGATCCCGGAGCCCGCGGCGGTCGCGATCTTCGCCGGTGACCACGGGGTGCACGCCCAGGGCGTCACGGCGTGGCCGCAGGAGGTCACCGCCCAGATGGTCGCGAACTTCCTGGGCGGGGGAGCGGTCTGCAACGCGTTCGCCGCGCAGGTCGGGGCGGAGGTCTGCGTCGTCGACGTCGGCGTCGCCACGGACCTGCCCGCGACCCCGGGCCTGCTGCCGCGCAAGGTGCGCAAGGGCACCGCGGACTTCACCACGGGCCCCGCCCTCACCCGGGAGGACGTCCTCGCCGCGATCGAGGTGGGCATCGAGACCGCCCGGGACCTGGTGGCGGCGGGCAACAAGGCGCTGCTCACCGGTGAGATGGGCATCGCGAACACCACCGCGTCGGCCGCGCTGATCTGCGTCTACACCGGGATCGACGCGTCCGAGGTGACCGGCCGGGGGACCGGCATCAACGACGAGATGCACGCCCGCAAGGTCGATGTCGTACGCCGTGCCCTCGACCTCCACCAGCCGGACCCCGCCGACCCGATCGGCGTCCTCGCGGCGGTCGGCGGCCTGGAGCACGCGGCGATGGTGGGCTTCCTCCTCGGCGGAGCCTCCCTGCGTACGCCGGTGGTCCTGGACGGCGTGAGCGCGGGCGCGGCGGCCCTGGTCGCCCGCGCCATCGCCCCCGAGGCCCTCGCGGCCTGCATCGCCGGGCACCGCAGCGCGGAACCCGGCCATGTGGCGGCCCTCAACAAGCTGGGCCTGCGCCCGCTGGTCGACCTGGACCTCCGCCTCGGCGAGGGCACGGGCGCGCTGCTGGCGCTCCCGATCGTGCAGAGCGCGGCACGGGCGATGCACGAGGTGGCGACGTTCGACGCGGCCGGAGTGACGGAGAAGTAGGCCGATCAGCCTCTCCGGCGTGTGAGGAGCGGGGTCCGGGGCGCCGCCCCGAACCCCGGCTCGTCCGCGCCCTTCCCGCGCATGCCGACAGTGCGGGGTCCGGGGCGGCGCCCCGCTTCCGGGAGGCGGCGGGCAGCGGGCCGGCCCGCCGCGGGTCCCCGCGCAGCCCCCGCCCCTCCCGGCGCCCGCACGCCCACGGCCCCCGCCCCCGGGCCCCGCCCCCCACCACCCCGTATCCTTTCCCCGACCCGGCAACCCCTACTTCCGCACGTCACAGCCGCTCCACAGTCGCAGCGGCCGCTACGCAGCACCCCGCCCGAGGAGCCCGCACCGCCATGGCCGAGCACGCAGACCACGCAGGTCACCCGGAGAGCGCCGGTCACGCCGAAAGCGCCGAAGGCGTCGCCGGTACCGGTCGCACCGAGAACGCCGACCACCCCGCGTACCCCGTAGGCCTGCGTCTTCACGGCCGCCGCACCGTGGTCATCGGCGGCGGCCAGGTCGCCCAGCGCCGGCTGCCGCAGCTCATCGCCACCGGGGCCGACATCACGCTGGTCTCCCCGTCCGCCACCCCCTCCGTCGAGGCCATGGCGGACGCGGGCGAGATCCGCTGGGAGCGCCGCCGCTACCAGGACGGCGACCTCGCGGACACCTGGTACGCCTTGGTCGCCTCCTCCGACACCGCCGCCAACGACGCGGCCTCCGCCGAGGCCGAGCGCACCCGCACCTGGTGCGTCCGGGCCGACGACGCCGAGGCCGCGACCGCCTGGACCCCGGCCACCGGCCGCATCGACAACATCACCGTCGCCGTCCTGAACGCCACCCCCCAGGGCCGCGACCCGCGCCACTCCGCCGCCCTCCGCGACGCCATCGTCGAGGGCCTGCGCGACGGCACCCTCGCCGCCCCGCACCACCGCACCCGCACCCCCGGCGTGGCCCTGGTCGGCGGCGGCCCCGGCGACCCGGACCTGATCACGGTGCGCGGCCGCCGCCTCCTCGCCGAGGCCGACGTGGTCATCGCGGACCGCCTCGGCCCCCGCGACCTGCTCGACGAACTCCCGCCGCACGTCGAGGTGATCGACGCGGCGAAGATCCCGTACGGGCGGTACATGGCCCAGGAGGCGATCAACCAGGCGCTGATCGAGCACGCCAGGGCGGGCAAGGCCGTCGTCCGGCTGAAGGGCGGCGACCCGTTCGTCTTCGGCCGGGGCATGGAGGAGGCCCAGGCGCTCGCCGCCGAGGGCATCCCCTGCACGGTCGTCCCCGGCATCTCCAGCACCATCTCGGTCCCCGGTGCGGCCGGTATCCCGGTCACCCACCGGGGGGTGGCCCATGAGTTCACCGTGGTCAGCGGCCATGTCGCCCCCGAGGACCCGCGCTCGCTGGTCGACTGGGCGGCCATCGCCCGGCTGCGCGGCACCCTCGTCCTGCTGATGGCGGTCGACAAGATCGGCGCCATCGCCGCCGCCCTGATCACCCACGGCAAGGACCCGGCCACCCCGGTCGCTCTGGTCCAGGAGGGCACCACCGCGGCCCAGCGCCGGGTGGACGCGACCCTCGCGGACGTCGGGGAGCGAGCGGTCGCCGAGGAGGTGCGCCCGCCCGCCGTGATCGTCATCGGCGACGTCGTCGCGGTGGGCCCGGACTCGGCACCCCCGTCGGACGACCCGTCGGCCGACTGAATCCGACCCCCACCGAGTAACCCGCGGTTACGCATCCCACCGCGGGCGTTGGCACCGCAGACCGGACAAGGCAGTATCACCCTGTGGCAGATCTCATCACCGTCGACGACCCCGACGACCCGCGCCTGAGCGACTACACCGGCCTGACCGACGTCGAGCTGCGGAGACGCCGCGAACCCGCCGAGGGCCTCTTCATCGCGGAGGGCGAGAAGGTCATCAGGCGAGCCCGGCACGCCGGGTACGAGATGCGCTCGATGCTGCTCTCCGCCAAGTGGGTCGATGTCATGCGGGACGTCATCGACGAGGTTCCGGCCCCGGTGTACGCGGTCGCGCCCGAGCTGGCCGAACGCGTCACCGGCTACCACGTCCACCGGGGGGCGCTCGCCTCCATGCAGCGCAAGCCGCTGCCCACCGCCGAGGAACTCCTCACCACCGCCCGCCGGATGGTGGTGATGGAGTCGGTCAACGACCACACCAACATCGGTGCGATCTTCCGCAGCGCGGCGGCCCTCGGCATGGACGCCGTCCTCCTCTCGCCGGACTGCGCGGACCCGCTCTACCGCCGCTCGGTCAAGGTCTCGATGGGCGCGGTCTTCTCCGTCCCGTACGCACGCCTCGAAGCCTGGCCCAAGGGGCTGGAGACCGTACGGGAGGCGGGCTTCCGGCTCCTCGCCCTCACCCCCGACGCCAAGGCCACCAGCATCGACGAGGCGGCCCCGCACCGGCTGGAGCGGGTGGCGCTGATGCTGGGCGCGGAGGGCGAGGGGCTCTCCACGAAGGCACTGGTGGCGGCCGACGAGTGGGTCCGCATCCCGATGGCGCACGGTGTCGACTCGCTGAACGTCGGTGCGGCGGCCGCGGTGGCCTTCTACGCGGTGGCGACGGGCCGTCCGGAGAGCTGAGACACCGGCACGGGACGGGCGCCGGAAGGACGGGGACAGCGGTACGGGACGCGAGCCGGAGCCCCCGGTACGACGAAGGCCGCCCCCGGACCCGGGCACCCGCTCTCCCTACACCCCCTGAGCGGACACCGGCACCTGCGCCTGTCCCCGCGTCAGCACCTGCTCCGGCGCACGTTCCCGTTCCCGCTCCTGCTCCGGCGCGCGCTCCCGCTTCCGCTCCTGCGACACGCTGACGGCATGCCCGCTCCCGCCGCCCAGTCCACGCGCCGGCCCCTGGCACCCCTGGGCCGCCGCGATCCCGAGGGCCACCAGCAGCGTCACCACCACGAAGACCACCAGCCGCTGGCGGAGCAGCCGCGGATTGGCCGGACGGCGTCCCGCCGACGTGGTACGGGCCCCGGGCCGGGTGCCCGGCCGTCCGCTGGTCGTGCTGCCCGGCCGCTTCCCGGAACCCGTGGTGCCGCGCGGCCGCTGCGGCCGGGACCCACCGGTGCGCGGCGCCCCCGAACGCGAGGGACCGGGGCGGCGGCCCTGCTGCGGGCGGCCGGCCGAGGACGGGCCTTCGGCGCGGCGGGTCTGCTGCTCGGTGTACGGGCCGTCGAGACGGCCGGTGGGCCGGTCCGCGTCCTGGGCCGAGCGCTGGACGGGGGGCCGCCCCTCGTGGAGGCCCTGGGCCTCGCGCGCCGCGATCTCCTTGAGCCGCATGGAGAGTTGGAGCGTGCTCGGCCGCTCCTCCGGGTCCTTGGCGAGGCAGGCGCGGATCAGGGGGGCCAGCGCGTCGTGCACCCCGTGGAGCTGCGCCTCCTCGTGCACGACGCGGTAGAGCATCACCTCGGAACTGCCGTGCCCGAAGGGGGAGTCGGCCATCGCCGCGTAGGCCAGGGTGGCACCGAGCGAGAAGACGTCCGTCGCAGGGGTCACCGCCGCGCCCCGGACCTGCTCGGGCGCGAGGAAGCCGGGCGATCCCACCGCCGTACCGACATGGGTCAGCGTGCTGGCCCCGGTCGCCCAGGCGATGCCGAAGTCGATGATGCGGGGGCCCTTGGGGGAGAGCAGGATGTTCGACGGCTTCAGGTCCCGGTGGACCACCCCGGCCTCGTGCACCGCGACCAGGCCCTCGGAGAGCGCCGCACCGATCGAGGCCACCTCGGCGGCGGACAGGGGCCCCTCCTCGGCCACCTTGTCGTGCAGCGAGGGGCCGGGGACGTACTGCGTGGCGAACCACGGGCGGTCGGCCTCCAGATCGGCGGCGACCAGCCGGGCCGTACAGCCACCGCGGATCCGCCGCGCCGCCGACACCTCGCGGGCGAACCGCGAACGGAACTCCTGGTCCTCGGCCAGGTCGGGCCGGATCACCTTGAGCGCCACCCGCTGACCGCGCCGGTCGGAGCCGAGGTAGACCACCCCCATGCCGCCGGCGCCGAGCCGTCGGTGCAGCCGGAACGAGCCGACGAGACGCGGGTCCTCGCGCCGGAGCCGCATCATCGCCATCGTCTGCCCATCCCCGCTGCCTGGTCCGCCTGACGAGGCACAGCTTACGTACCCCGCGCCCGGTGCGCTCAGAGGCCGCGCCCTCGCCGGGGATTCGATTGTCCGTGCCCGGCGGGAGAGGTGAAGGCCGGTCAGGGAGCGGCGGTTCCGGGTCCGTCGGCCCGAGCGGGGCGACAAGGGCCTTTCGAACAAGGGGTGTTGTATCAAGCCATCATGGCCGGTATAGGTCTGCCGGAGGGGGTGGGGTCATCGGCCGCGGGCCCACGACGACGGCTCCGGGAGGGCGCCGCGGAGCACCACACACCCTCCGAAGGAGGGTGCCCGGAGTGAGTGAAGTCACCCGCCGGGAGCCTCCCCCGGGGCGGTTTCCCCCTCCGTCCCCTCCGGGATGACCCCAAGGCCGGCCGGCCCGTCTCCACCCAGGGGAGTACGCGGACGGGTGACGGCTCATCCTCCGGGAGGCCCGGGATTGGGTACGCGGGCATGACGCCCGGTGCCCGCCGGTTACCTAATGTTGAGGTCAAGCGGCGGGCGCAGCACTCGTCCCCCGAGGTCACACGCCCGTCGCTCCCCATCAGGTCAGGAGAGGAACCATGTCGGACACGGCAACGCGGACCATGATCCGCACGCAGGGACGCAAGGCCTACGCCGCGTTCGGCGCCCGCCCGTCCGGCACGCGCCACCCCTTGGTGGCGACGGCCATGGTCCTTCCCCTGGCGGCCCTGCTCGCGGTCGTCTTCGGCGGCTGGGACGCGGTGGTCACACAGGCGTCGTCCGTGGCGGTGATGCTGGGGCGCTGAGCGGCGCCCAGGGTCCGGAAGAGCGGTCCGGACCCGGGTATCGGGCCAATAGCCCCGTGGGGACGGGGGTGCGGCGGACGGCAGCGTTTGTCCGGTCAGCTGGGGAGCTGACCGGACATCGCGCTGTCAGGGCCGGTTCCGCCGGGCGGACGCCCCGTTCCGCCCGCCGGACAGCCCGGCTCCGGCAGCCGGGCGGCCCTGCATCTCCTGCCGGGCAGCTCCGCTTTGTTCCGCCTGGTTGGGACTGCGCCTCCTGCCGGGGAGCCCTGCTTCTGTAGGCGTGCGGCCCTGGGCCTCCCGCCAGGCTGCGCCCCGTCTCCCGTCGGGCGGTCCTGCGCCTCCCGACGGGCGGTCCCGCGTCTCCCGGCGGGCGGTCCCGCCCCCCGTCGGGAGACCCGCGCCGGCGGTACGGGCCGCCCACCCCGGCCGTACGCACCTCACCTCACCCCACCTCACCCGGCGCCTCTACCGGCCTCCACCCCGCCTGCAGCGTACGCTCGACCGGTGACCGGCGGCAGGGCCGGGCCCGACCGACGCCGGGGGAACCGTTGCGTACCACCTCGCCCTCGACCTCAGACGACCGCGAACCCCCGTCCCCCGGAGCGGCGTCCCCTGGACCGGCGTCCCCCGGGGCAGGGCCCCCGGAGCCCCCGGCCCCCGCTCCGACTCCAGAACCCTCCACGCCCACCCCCACCCCCGCCCCCGTGATCCGCGAACTGGGCCTCCTCGCGCACCGTCTCCACCACCCGCCCGGCGCCCCCGGCGGCAGCTCCTGCGCCTGCGAGCCGCCGCGGCTTCTGGCGGACCGGGCGGACGGCACCGTCGTCCGCAGCGGGCCGGTCGTCGCCAAGGCGCACGCCGCGGACAGCGACCGCGAGGCCCTGGCGGCCCGGCTCGCCCTGGCCGCCGCGCCGCAGCTGACCGGCATCCTCCTCGCACCGCTCACCGCACCCGGCCCGGCCGGTACGGCGGAGACCGCCTCCCGGCCCGTCACCTTCTGGCCGTACGGAGCCCCCGTCGACCCCAAGGCTCCGCACGCCGCCCCCTGGTCCGGGGCCGCGACCCTCCTCGCCCGACTCCACCGGACCGTCCCGTCCCTGCCGGCCCCGCTCCCGCCGATGCGCGGTCCGGTCAAGGCGGCCCGGGCGGTCGCGCGGATGAACGCCGCACTGCCCGGGGGCGGCGCGACCCTCCCCGTACGGGCCGCGTGGTGTGCCCTGCCGGGGTGGGCCCGGGGCGAGGCCGCGCCCCCTGCCGGGCGGGCGCGCTTCCTCTGCCACGGAGACCTGCACCTCGGGCAGCTCGTGCGCCACCCCGCCCCGGACGGGCCCTGGCTGCTCATCGACGTGGACGACGCGGGGTGGGGCGACCCGGCCTGGGACCTGGCCCGGCCCGCCGCCTGGTACGCGGCCGGGGTGCTGGCCCCCGAGGACTGGCTGCTGTTCCTGGAGGCCTACCGGTCCGCCGGGGGACCCGCGGTGCCGGCCGAGGGCGACCCCTGGCCGCGACTCGACGTCCCCGCCCGCGCGCTGACGGTCCAGACGGCCGCCGTCGCCCTCGCCAAGTGCGCCGCGGAGGGGCGGGAGCCGGACGAGATGGAACAGCTGATGATCGATTCCTGTGCCCGAATCGCTACGTTCCCACCCGAGTTGGCGGCCGGGTCCGCGTCGTAGGCTGAACCGACCGCGGCCGGACGGGCATTCCGGCGGCGGCACGACGAGGGCGAGGAGCCGAGCCGAATGATGCAGTGCCCCAAGTGTCACGCGCAGATGCACACGTACAACCGCAACGGCGTCCAGATCGAGCAGTGCAGCGGCTGCCGGGGGATATTCCTCGACTACGGCGAGCTGGAGTCGCTGACCCGCCTGGAGTCGCAGTGGGCCCAGCAGGCCCCGCCCCCGCCGCCCGCCCCGCAGCAGCCCTACCCGCAGGCGGCCCCTCCCGTCCACGGCCCCGCCTGGGGCGCCCCGCAGCACGGTGCCGGTTACGGCGGGCACTACGGCCACCGCCGTCAGAAGGGCTTCGGCCGGATGCTCTTCTCGTCCTGACCGGCCACCGGCACGACGGAAGAACCCCCGGTCGTGGAGACGACCGGGGGTTCTCGGTGGTGCGCGATACTGGGATTGAACCAGTGACCTCTTCCGTGTCAGGGAAGCGCTCTCCCGCTGAGCTAATCGCGCGGGAATGACTCTGTGCGTACCGCTGTGTACTGCGTGCGCGATACTGGGATTGAACCAGTGACCTCTTCCGTGTCAGGGAAGCGCTCTCCCGCTGAGCTAATCGCGCGGGTGATCCTTACGGACCGGTGATCCTTGCGGATCAGTGGACGATACTGGGATTGAACCAGTGACCTCTTCCGTGTCAGGGAAGCGCTCTCCCGCTGAGCTAATCGTCCTTGGAGGTGGAGACGGGATTTGAACCCGTGTAGACGGCTTTGCAGGCCGTTGCCTCGCCTCTCGGCCACTCCACCAGGGATGGGAGTCCGGGAAGAACCCCCACCTTCTGCGAGCGGACGACCAGGTTCGAACTGGCGACCTCAACCTTGGCAAGGTTGCGCTCTACCAACTGAGCTACGTCCGCTTGTCTTTCCCGTTCCGCTTGCGCGTCCCGGCGACGTGTTGAACTCTAGCGGATTCCCGGGCCAGTACAAAAACGCGTTTGCGCAGATGGTCGCCGTACCGCCGCCGTCCGCCGCCGTGCCTTCGCCCCGACGCAGGTCACCGCGGGCGGTCCTAGACTCAGCAGAGTGTTCCCCCTCGCTCCCATGGCCCGCTTCGGCGGCCTCGTCGCCTCCGGTCTCCAGGACGTGACCAACGATCCCGCCGCTCTCGACTCGTCCGGCTTCTGGGCGGTCTGCGCGGATTTCGAGGGCCGTACGGTCTGCGCCCGCTTCTCCTCCGTACGCAGGGAGGAGGTGCCCGCCCCCGTGCCCGGAGCCTGGCGTGGGCCCGGGGGCGGGGAGTGGACGACCTCGCTGGACCGTGACGCCTACACGGCGGGGGTACGGCGGATCCGTGAACACATCGCGGCGGGCGAGGTCTACCAGGCCAATCTCTGCCGCGTCCTCTCCGCCCCGCTGCCCGAGGCCGAGCCCGGCCGGGCCGACGTGGACGCCCTGACCGCCCTGCTCGCGCGCGGCAACCCGGCACCGTACGCAGGAACGATCCGCCTCCCCGGCCACGGGGTGGAGGTCGCCACCGCGTCCCCGGAGCTGTTCCTGCGCCGGAACGGGCGGACCGTCGAGTCCGGGCCGATCAAGGGGACCGGGCGGACCGAGGCGGACCTGCTGGAGAAGGACCACGCCGAGAACGTGATGATCGTGGACCTGGTCCGCAACGACCTGGGCCGGGTCTGCGCCACCGGCAGCGTCACCGTCCCCGACCTCTGCGTGGTCGAGAAGCACCCGGGCCTCGTCCACCTCGTCTCCACCGTGCGCGGCGAACTGGCCGAGGGCGCGGGGTGGCCGGAGCTGCTCGCGGCGGCCTTTCCGCCCGGCTCCGTCACCGGCGCGCCGAAGTCCAGCGCGCTGCGGATCATCGAGGAGCTGGAGCGGTCCCCGCGCGGGCCGTACTGCGGTGCGGTCGGCTGGGTCGACGCCGACCGGGGGACGGCCTCCCTGGCCGTGGGCATAAGGACCTTCTGGATCGACCGGTCCGGCCCCGGGCCGCTTCTGCGGTTCGGGACGGGGGCCGGGATCACCTGGGGCTCCGACCCGGAGCGGGAGTGGGACGAGACCGAGCTGAAGGCGTCGCGGCTGCTGGCTGTAGCGTCGGGCACGTTCGAGCAGACCGGGTTCGGGCAGACAGGAAGGACCACGTCATGAGGATCTGGGTCAACGGCGGACTGCGGGACGCCGACGACGCCCGGCTGTCGGTGCTCGACCACGGGCTGACCGTGGGCGACGGCATCTTCGAGACGGTCCGCACCACCGGGGGCAGGCCCTTCGCGCTCACCCGCCACCTCGACCGCCTCACCCGCTCCGCGCGCGGCCTCGGCCTGCCCGCCCCGGACCTGGACGAGATCCGCCGGGCCGTGACGGCGGTCGTCGACGCCAACCCCGTCCCCCTCGGGCGGCTGCGGATCACCTACACCGGCGGCCTCTCCCCGCTCGGCTCCGACCGGGGCACCGCGGGGCCCAGCCTCGTCGTCGCGCTGGACGGGGTGAGCCGCCGCCCGGACACCACCGCGGTGATCACGGTCCCCTGGACCCGTAACGAACGCGGCGCGCTCACCGGGCTCAAGACCACCTCGTACGCGGAGAACGTCGTCGCCCTCGCCCGGGCCCGCGAGCGGGGCGCCTCCGAGGCGCTCTTCCCGAACACGGCCGGCCGGCTCTGCGAGGGGACCGGCTCCAACGTGTTCGTCGTGCTGGACGGCAGGATCCACACCCCGCCGGTCGCCTCCGGGTGCCTCGCCGGGATCACCCGCGCCCTGGCCGTGGAGTGGACCGGCGCCGAGGAGAGCGATCTGCCGATGGAGGTGCTGGCCGAGGCCGACGAGATCTTCCTGACCTCCACGCTCCGCGACATCCAGGCCGTGCACCGCGTGGACGACCGGGAACTGGCGCCGGAGCCCGGGCCGGTGACGGCGAAGGCCATGCGGATCTTCGACGAGCGGGCCGGGAACGACCTCGATCCGTAGGCCCGCCTCGCCCGTGGAACCTGGCCCGCGAGCCCCGACACGCGGCCCTGATGAGCCGGCCCGGCCGGTAGGCCCTTTCCGGTCGGGCCGGAAAAGCGCGTGACGTGCGCCCGTCCAGGGGATACAAACCCTTGGTGACCACGACACTCCGGCCGTCCGGGCCGCTTCAGGAAGGCGCCGCCGGGGCGCGGGCGCGCAGCTACGACGTCTGCGACAACGGCCTGCCCGTCGGCGCCGTATCGATCAGCACGGACGACGCGTTCGGCGCCTCGGCCGGGGTGGTGCGCTCCCTGAACGTCGACGAGGCGCGGCGTCGGCGCGGCCGGGGCACCATCGCCGTGCTCGCGGCCGAGGAGGTGCTGCGCGGGTGGGGCTGCACCCATGTGCGGACCGAGATCCCGGCCGAGAACGAGCCCGCCCGGCGGCTGGCGGCCGCCCTCGGCTACACCGAACGCAGCCGCAACATGGTCAAGACCCTCGGCCCGGAGAGCGTCCCGCTCCCCGAAGGGCTCGGCTCGCGCCCGATGAGCGAGCAGGAGTACGCGGAGTGGCTGGGCGAGGCGGTGCGCTCGTACGCCCAGGAATGGGTCGACCGGGGCGTGCCGCCCGAGCACGCCCGGCTCAAGTCCGAGGCCGACCACGCGGGGAACCTCCCGGACGGGCTGGCCACCGAGAACGTACGGTTCCGGGTGCTCGTCCACGGAGGCGCGGTGGTCGGCCACGTCTGGCTGGCCCTGCGGGAGCTGGAGCCGGGCCGGACCGCCGGGTTCGTCTTCGACGTCGAGGTGCGCGAGGAGCACCGGGGCCGCGGCTTCGGGCGGGCCCTGATGCTTCTGGCCGGGGACGAGACCCGCTCCTGGGGCCACGACCACCTCGGCCTGCACGTCTTCGCCGCCAACACCCCCGCGCTGCGCCTGTACGAGTCCCTCGGCTACGCGACGACGCGGTACAACCTGGCGAAGGCGCTGTAGCCGCTGCGGCCGGACGGCGGTGGCAGGGCGTACGGCGGAGCGCCTCCGGCCGGGGCGGCGGAGGGGCGGTGCGCAGCCGGGCTGCGGCGCGGCGGGGGTGGGGCGGTACGGCGCGGAGCCGGGGCGTCCGGCGTCAGCCCCGGTCGGCCAGGAGCCGGTCGACGATCTCCTCGATCCGCCCGCGCAGCCCCTCCTGGCTCGTGCCGCCGTCCAGCCGCTCGTCACCGACCACATAGGTGGGCGTGCCGGTGACCCCGATCGCCTTGCCCTCGGCCTGGTCGGCGTCGACGATCAGCAGGTGGCGGCCGTCGATGAGCGCGGTGTCGAACTCCTCCGCGTCCAGGCCCAGCTCACGCGCCACGTCGAGCAGCACCGGCTCACCGCCCTTGCCGAGGTCCTCGGTCCTGGCGAGCAGCGCCTCGATGTACGGCCAGTCCTGCCCCTGGGCGGCGGCCTCCTCGGCGGCCTGCGCGGCGGCGTAGGCGTACTTGTGCTTCTCCAGCGGGAAGTGCCGCAGCCGGATGTCGACACGGTCGCCGTACCGGGCGCGCAGGGCGCGGACGTCACCGAGGGCCCGGTGGCAGTCGGGGCATTGGAGGTCGCACCAGACGTCGAGGACGACCGGTGCCGCGGGGGTGGAATCGCTCATGCGGCCAGTCTTCCAGGCCGGGCCGACAACTCCCCATCCGCACCCGGGGCCGAGGGCCGTGACCGGCACCTGCGGAGGAGCCCGGCCCTGAAATGTCCCTGAAGTGGACCGGCGCCGTGGCCCCGGAGCCGGTCGTCGGTGCAGGATGGAAGGGACGTTTCCCCACGCGGCTGGAGGCCCCGATGCTTGCCGAGACCATCTGTTCCGCGGCGTCGGCGGCAGGCCTGGGCATCGCCGCGATCACCGCCTACCGCAAACGGTTCCTCACCGCGGCCAGGATCGCCGCCTACTCCCTCGTCCCGCTCGGGCTGGTCCTGACCGGGGTCGTCGCGTGGGTCTCGGGCATCGCGTTCAAGCCGAGCGTCTGGATCGGCTTCGGTGTGCTCGGCCTCTCCTGGCTGCTCTTCATGACCACCCGGGCGATCGAGCGCCGCAGCGGTACGACGCGCGCCGAGCGCAGGGCCGCACGCGCCGCCGAGCACGACGAGGCCGTCGCCCCGGGCGCCTCCACGCCCTCGCTCGGCGCGGGCTCCACCGCGGGCCAGGCCCGGCCGGCGGCCGGGGGAGCGGCGGCGAAGCCGAAGAGGCGGCAGGAGGCCGCGGCTCCCGCCGACGACTTCAGCGACATCGAGGCGATCCTCAAGAAGCACGGCATCTGAGACACGGCATCCGGAGCGGGCCGTTTCCGCGGCGGAGGCCCGAATGCCTGACGGCATCTCGGACGCCGGAGCGAATCCTGAGCACCACGGGACGGTGAACTCCCGCGGAAAGGGGGCAGGTTGATCGCCAACCGGGTCCCGGGTGCGTCATGATCGCCCCGAAATGGTGGACACATCCCGGGGCGAAGTCCCCGCACCCATGGCCGACCCCGCCGAAGAGCCCCGTGGCTGCCTCTTCGCGCTCTCCCAGCCACCCCTGATGATCTTCCTCACGGTGATCGGGAGCCTGCTGCTGATGGCGGCGCTGCACGACCTCTTCCTGTTATGAACCGGCCTCCCGGCGGCGGGCCCGGTAGGCGGCGACGTGGAGCCGGTTGCCGCAGGTGCGGCTGGAGCAGTAGCGGCGGGAGCGGTTGCGCGAGAGATCGACGAAGGCGCGGCCGCAGCCGGGCGCCTCGCACCGCCGCAGCCGCTCCTGCTCGCCGGCCACGATGATGAAGGCCAGGGCCATGCCGCAGTCGGCCGCGAGATGGTCGGCGAGCGAGGCGTCCGGCGCGAAGTAGTGCACATGCCAGTCGTAGCCGTCGTGGTCGGTGAGCTGGGGCGTGGTCCCGGCCGCGGCGACGAGCCGGTTGACCAGGTCGGCGGCGGTACGGGCGTCGGATGCGGCGAAGACCTCCGCGAACCGGCTCCGGACGTCCCGTACGGCTCCGAGGTCCTTCTCGCCGAGGGCGCCGACGCCGCTGATCTGGTGCTTCTCGGCGAAGGCGTACAGCGCCGCGACATCGTCGAGCCCGTCCTCCGGGCCGTCCACGAGTCCGTCCGCCGGGCCGTCCTCGGGCGGCTCGCTCTCCGGTGCGGTGTTCACCAGATCGACCACCGTGTCGAGGGCGATCCGGGTGTCGTGGGGGATCAGCACGCTTCGCTCCCTGGCCTCCGGCAGACGGGCGCCTGCCGATGGCGGCTGACTCTACTGGCTTGCCCGCCCCCGTTCCCCGGCCCGGTGCGGACCCGCGGGGGAGCGGGCACGCCCGCCGGACCCCGGGGCGCACGCCCGGGCGCCGCCGCCGCGGTGGGTTCCGCGGCGACGGCGCCTGGGTCAGCCCTATGCGGTTGTCCGCGCGACGCCGTCTCCCCGAGTCGGACGGCGTCGGCAGTTCTCGGCCTGGCTAGCTCTCGGCCAGGATGTGGGAGAGTTCCGTGTCGAGGTCGAAGTGCCGATGCTCGGTGCCGGGCGGAACCGCGGCGTCGGTTCTTTTCAGAAACGACTCCAGGGCTCGCGCCGGAGCCTCGAGCAGGGCTTCGCCCTCCGGGGAACTCAGTGCGATGCAGACGACGCCTTGGCCGTGACTCCGGGATGGCCAGACGCGGACGTCTCCGGTGCCGGTGGGCCGGTGCAGCCCCTCGGCAAGGAGGTCACGGGCGAAAACCCACTCGACCGTCTCCTCCGCTCCGGTGTGGAAGGTGGCGTGCACGGCATAGGGATCGGCCGTGTCATACCGCAGGCCCGCGGGAACAGGCAGTGAGGACTCGCTCGACACAACGAGGCGCAGGTGCAGCTCGCAGCTGACCGTGGTGTTCATAAGCGCCAGGGCCTTTCGCTCAGTGTGCGCTCGGGGATTCGCACGTCGGCGAAATCGACATGCCACCTACGGTGGCGTTGTAAACCCCTCTGACCCATTTGTGATGCTTCGGGTCCCTCGTCCAGCGGTGTGTAACTTTGAGTCATGCGTCCATTCAAGTGAAGGTGACGGTTCGGGTAGGTTGAGCTTCATGAACGCGGAGAGTGACGAGCGGACCGGGACCGCCGAACAGGCGGTCGCGGCCTCCGCCCCGGGGGGCACGGGCAAGGCGGAACGGGAGCTGGGATCGCGGGCGCCGGGCTTCATCAAGGCGTCGAGGCCGCTCCACCTGAGCTGGCAGGTCGGCGTCTTCGTCGTCGGCCTGGGCGTGGTCGTGGCCGGCGTGCTGATGCTGGTGCTGCCGGGGCCCGGCTGGCTGGTGATCTTCGGTGGCATGGCGATCTGGGCGACCGAGTTCGTCTGGGCCCAGCTGGTCCTGCGCTGGACGAAGCGCAAGGTCACCGAGGCCGCCCAGCGGGCCCTCGACCCCAAGGTCCGGCGGCGCAACATCATCCTCACCACCGTGGGCCTGGTGATCATGGCCGTGCTGGTCGGGATCTACGTCTGGAAGTTCGGGCTCGTCCTGCCGTGGACCATCGACGAGTAGCGCGCGGAAGCGGCGCCGGGGCGGTCGGGACCACCGCTGACATGGGGTAATGTTTGCCGTGCGCCCGGGCGATTAGCTCAGTGGGAGAGCGCTTCGTTCACACCGAAGAGGTCACTGGTTCGAACCCAGTATCGCCCACCCGGACAACGGCCCCCGAGACTTTCCGAAGTCTCGGGGGCCGTTGCGTTGCCCGCCCCCCCGTCGCACGGGGGGGGGCGGGCAACAGGGGCTCACCGCATCCGGCCCAGCACGTCCTTCAGCCTCCGCGCGTCCCGCAGCCGCTGCTCGTACGTGGCACCCACGGCCAGCAACAGCATTCCGGCCAGCGCCGGGGGCAGCCAGCGCGGCAGCGCACCGGCCACCTGGACGACGTACGGGGCCAGCTCGTGCAGGGTGACCAGGGCCAGGACGGCGCCGCCGAGCAGCAGCGGAGCCTGGACCCGGTACTTCGCCCCCAGCAGCGTGATCACCAGCGCCGCCACGCCCAGCAGCAGCGGCCGCTGCCAGTCGGGGTCGCCCCAGGCCACGGCCAGGCTCGGCAGCAGCGTCGCCGCGAGCCCCGGCCCGTACGCCGTCCAGGAGGACGCCTCGGGGTCCTTGCGCCGGCGCAGGACGCCGATCACCAGGGCGGGGACGGTCACGGGCAGGGTGTACGCCTCCGGGGCCGACACGTCCGACGCCGCCAGCCGCACCCAGGTCGCCGTCACGAACAGCACCGCCGCCAGGTATCCCGCCACGGGCCGCCGCTCCGGGCGCACCGCCGCCCCGGCCGCCAGCACCCCGCACAGGGCGAGCACCAGGGCCAGGAACGGCGCCCGGGGCACCGCGAGACCGATGGCCGCCAGCGCGCCCAGCCCGCCGGCCAGCTCCACCGGCAGCGCCACCGGGTGGTTCCGCAGCCGGGCCCCCAGCAGCACCGTCACCGCGGGCACCACGAGCAGCAGCGGGGCCGCCTCGTGCGGGGCGAGCCCCAGGGACCCGGCCACGCACCCGGTCAGGGCCGTGCCCCACACCACCGCGGCCACCGCGAGCACGGCCCGCTCCACCACCGGGCGCATCCGCAGCGCCGCCCCGGCGAAGAGCACCACCAGCGCCCCGAGCACCGCGTACGTCGCCCCCTCCGCCGCCAGCGACAGCAGCCCCAGGCTCACCGCCCCGCCGACCGCCAGCACCAGCGCGGTCACCGCCACGGCGGACGGACCGCGTCGGCCCGTCGCGCCACCGGGGCCGGCACCGGCACCCGCTGTCCCGGCGTACGGCTCCGAGCCACCCGCCGCCCCGCCGGGACCCGCACCCGAGCCGGAACCGGCACCAGGAACACCAGTACCGGCACCGGCCGCACCGGAACCGGCCCCAGCCATCCCCGCGCCCCGGCCGGCACCCAGTACCGCCACCGTCAGCAGCCCCGCCACGAGCACCGTCTCCAACGCCACCGCGACCGGGTACGGAACCCCCAGGGTCGCCGCCGCCAGCAGCACGGCGCCCCAGCCGAGGGCCAGCGCCCCCGCGCCCGCCGCGTCGCGCGCCTTCACGCCCGGGGCGGCCAGCGGAGCGGCGAGCCGCACCAGCGTCGGCCACCAGCGGTACGCGGCGCCCAGGCCTCCGGCCACCACCGCGAGGGCCAGTGGGGCCGCGGCCTGCTCCGGCCACGCCATCGCCTCGCCCAGCGCACCCCGGAACCCGTCCGGCGCCCCCGCCCACACCCCGGCCACCAGCTGGACCGGTCCCAGCAGCACCGCCGCGACCCCGGGCAGCGCCCACACCAGCGCACCGGCCACCACCGCACCCGACGCCAGCAGCACCCCGCGCCCGGCGGCGCGCGGCACCCGTACCCGTACGACGGAGAGCAGGGCCAGCCCGCAGAGCAGATACACCGGCACGTGCCACGCGCCCGGCACCGCCGCCCGCAGCACCCCGCCGGCCGCCGCCACCCCAGCCAGACCGGCCACCGCGCCGCCCAGCCGCGCGTAGCCGCCCGGGGCCCGCCATGCCCCGGCCAGCGCCGCCGCGGCGGCCGTCAGCAGCAGCAGGCCCGGCAGGACCGCGCCGAGCGTGCCGTCGGCCGTCAGTGACTCGCCGAGCCCCGTGAGCAGCGCGGCGGACCCCGTCACCGCCAGGCCGATGCCCGCCGTGACCCGTACGCCGAGACCCTTGCCCCACAGGACGATCGCCCCGTCCAGCACGGCCGTCGCCAGCAGCGCCCAGCCGACCACGAGCGCCGGCGCCCCGGCCGCCCCGGCGCCCAGCAGCAGCGGCCACTGGACGAAGAACACGGCGGCGGGCAGCGGCAGGTGCAGCTTGCCCAGCGACAGGCCGTAGGCCGTCCAGAGGGCCGCGAGCACCGCCGATGCGATGGCCGTGAACGTGAGCCCGTCGGCGTCCGGTGTCGCCACCGCGTGGATCGCGTACGCGTCCAGGAGCGTCAGCACCAGGGCGAGCGCGGCCAGCGCCTCCGCCGTGGCCGCAAGCTTCCGGCGCAGCAGGAGCGCGGGGGCCGCGAGGGCGGCCGCGGTCACCAGCGCCAGGACGGCCGCCCGGCCGCCGATGCCCATCGAGCCCCAGCTGACCAGGGTGAACGCGACGGCCGCGACCGTCAGCAGCAGCCCGCCCAGCGTCAGGAGCACGTTCTGCGCGCTGCGCGGCGTGGAGGGCTTCGCGGCCGTCGGGGCGGCCCCCCACGGCTGAGCAGGGGCCCAGCCGTGGCCCAGGGGCGGGGTGCTCCAGCGCGGGGCGTCCGGAGCCGTCGGCCGCAACGCGGCGACCAGCCAGGCGCGGCGGGTCAGCAACTGGGCGCGGCGGGCGTCGAGCTGGGCCAGTTCTCGGTCGAGGAGCGCCAGTTCCTCGGCGGGCGGCGGCACGTGTTCCATGTACGGGAGTGTGGCCCCGGCCCCCGGCCTCGTACATGCGCTCGGATACTCAGTTTCCGCGTTTCCGCGCCTGTGTACGTCCCCCGGCCGGCTCCTGGGCCGCGCGGGCGGAAGCGGTTTGAACGAAGCCCGCCGAGGCCTGTATGGTTCAACCCGTTCCCGGGCGATTAGCTCAGTGGGAGAGCGCTTCGTTCACACCGAAGAGGTCACTGGTTCGAACCCAGTATCGCCCACCGGGGAAAGCCGGTCCGCCAGCATCACGGCGGACCGGCTTTCGCATGTCCGGGCCGTCGGCCGGTTACGCGGCGGCGGGCAGCGCCGGGCGCAGCGGCCACGCCGGATCCACCGCCTCCGGGGTCCCGCTCTTGGTGAACCACGCCTCCAGGCCGCGCGCCTGGGCCGCGTGCCAGGTCGCCTGGAGGGTGTGCAGCTCGGCGGGGGAGAGCCGCTCCAGCCGCGAGGAGAAGCGCCGGCATATCGCCCGCACGAGAAGCAGGGAGGCCGTGGCGTCGGCCGCCGCGTCGTGGGCGCCGTCGAGCGGCACCTCGTACAGCTCGCACAGATCCTTGAGCGTGCGGCGGCCCTTGCGGTAGCGGTCCAGGTGCTTGTCCAGCACCCGGGGGTCGATCACGCGCAGCGGCACGTCCGCCAGGTACCCCGCCATCGACGAGGCGCGGTGCCGCTTCAGTTCGCGGTCCAGCAGGGTCAGGTCGAACGGCGCGTTCATCACGACCAGCGGCCGGCCCGTCGCGCAGCTCTCGGCCAGCGAACGGGCGACCTCGTCCACCACCGGCGCGGGCCAGCGGCCGTTGCGCTGCAGATGATCGTCCGTCAGACCGTGGATCTCGGTGGCCCCCACGGGCACCGGGATGCCCGGGTTGACCAGCCAGCGGGTGGTGCGGACGCGCCCGCCCGTCGTGTCCTGCGCGACGAGAGCGGCCGAAACGATCCGGTCCTGCTCGACGTCCACGCCTGTCGTCTCCGTGTCAAAAGCGGCCAGCGGCCCTTCGAACCAGTGCATCATCCCCGAACTCCTCGCACCTGCACGGCAGATGGAATGATTCCTCTGCCCGATATCGGTGATACCCGTGCCGTTTGCCTGATACGCCGTTTGCGGGCGTTCTCCTGCGGTGACAACACAGGTGAGGGGCAGGGGAGTTGCATCCCGGCCGTCTCCGGCGCACTTCTTCCCGGCGCCGTCTCCCTCCTCCGTCCTCTCCGACCTCGTTCCCGATCTCCCACCTCTGACGGCACGTCCGGAAGGCAACGGAGCCATGGCGCTCGCACAGCCCGACCCCGGGGGGCCGCCCGCCCGCGCCGAAGGGTTCGGGCCGGTGGAACGGCGCACCGCACCGCTGCGCGGCTCCCTCGCCACCACCGCCTGTATGGAGACCCTCCAGGTGGGCTATCTGCACGCCGTCGCCGCCGCGGCGGGCTGCTCGCTCTCCCAGCCCTTCCCCGACAACGGCATCGACTGGCACGTCAGCCACGGCGCCGCCGCCCACACCGTCGACGACGAAGTGACCATCAAGGTGCAGCTCAAGTGCACCTACCAGATACCGCCGCACCCGGCGGGCGGGGCGTTCTCCTTCACCCTCGACAACGCCCATCTCGTCAAGCTGGCCCGCACCCCGGTCGCGGTCCACAAGATCCTGGTGGTGATGATCGTGCCGCGCAGCCAGGACGAGTGGCTGCGCGCCGGGCCCGGCAGCCTTGACCTGCGGCACTGCTGCTACTGGACCAACCTGGCCGGCCACGCGGTGACGGGCCGGTACCGGACCACCGTGCGTATTCCGACCTCACGGGTCTTCGACGACCGCGCACTCTGCGACATCATGGCCCGGGTCGGGGCCGGAGGGAGACCCTGATGCACCGGTCGACGGACGAACCCCGGGGCCCGGTGGAGCTGCCCGGCGCCCGGTCGCATCCGGCCATGAGCAGGGAGTACGCCGACCCGGGCGGCGAGGGGAACCCGCTCCCGGACCCGGCCGTGCTCACCGCGCTCCTGGACCGGTACGGCTGGCAGCGGCGCGGCGGGGCGGCCGGGCGCTACAGCCGCTGGTCCCCGCCCGGCACGACCGCCGGCGCCGGCCTGCTCGTCCCGGAGAACGCGGCCTTCCCCGATGCCGACGACCTGCTCTCCGAGGCGCTCACCGCGCTCTCGCGCAGCGCCGCGCCCTCCGCCCGGGACGTCCTGGTGGCCCTGGCGGTGCCCAGCGACGAGATCCGCTGGTGGCGGGAGGTCCCCGAGACGGCGGCCGGGGCGGCGGGCGCCTCCGGGTGGGCGGAGGCGGAGGAGCTGCGCTCGGCGGCCCGGCAGATCCTCCTCGCCGGGGCGCTCGCGGCACGCGGCCGGGCCGGATACCACGGGGCCCGCCGCCGCGCGAAGGCCCGCGCGGCGGCGGACTCCGCTCTCATCGGGCCCGCGCCGGGCGGCCGCCGGATCACCGCGTTCGTCCCCGTCGACTCCGGGCGGGCCGTCGCCGTCCAGCTCTGCCACGCCCTGCACGCCACCCGGGAGGCGGTGGACTACCAGCGGGCGACCGGGGGCATGGAGGCGTTCGACAGCGCGGTGGCGGCGGGGGTCAGCCGGGAGCTGACCGAGGCGCTGGTGGCCCTGGTGCGCGGCACCGAGGGGGCCGGGATCGATGTGCGGTGGGCGCCCGCCGCCGGCACCCCGGACGGCTGCCCGGCCCGCCCCGCGCCCGTCGAGTTCTCCCCGGGCGACCTGCCCGCCCTGCGCTCCGCCGGGGCCCGCTACCTGCGCGAGGAGCCCGCCGTCCCGGTCCGGATCACCGGCGCGGTGGTCCGGCTGCGCCGCTCGGGGCCGCGCGGACCCGGGATCGTACGGCTGCGGGTGCTCGCGGGGGCGGAGGTCGCGCACGTGCGGGTGGAGCTGGACGAGGAGGCGTACCGCATCGCGGGCCACGCCCACCTGGTCGGGCTGCCGCTGCGGGTGGAGGGACGTCTTGAGCGGCGCGGCGGCTTCCGGCGGCTCACCGGGGCCTCGCAGGTCGCGCCCGTCCAGGTCGACGAGGCGGAGCGGGACCGGCTGATGAAGGCGCTCCAGGAGAACGTGGACTTCTTCGAGGAGGCGTGCGCGGGGGAGGAGCCGTAGGGCGGCCCGGAAGGCGTTCGCATCGGGGGCTGAGGGCTCGGTACGATTCGTCTTGCATTGCCAGATCAAGGCAGGCATCCCCCTCAGTCAGGAGAGACCGGTGTCAGACGTCCGTGTGATCATCCAACGCGATTCCGAGCGGGAAGAGCACGTGGTGACGACGGGCACGACCGCCGGTGAGCTCTTCCCCGGTCAGCGCACCGTCGTCGCCGCGCGCGTCGGCGGCGAGCTGAAGGACCTCTCGTACGTGCTCCAGGACGGAGAGAGCGTCGAGCCCGTGGAGATCTCCTCCCCGGACGGCCTCGACATCCTGCGCCACTCCACCGCGCACGTCATGGCCCAGGCCGTGCAGGAGCTGTTCCCCGAGGCCAAGCTCGGCATCGGCCCGCCGGTCAAGGACGGCTTCTACTACGACTTCGACGTCGAGAAGCCGTTCACCCCCGAGGACCTCAAGGCCGTCGAGAAGAAGATGCAGGAGATCCAGAAGCGGGGCCAGAAGTTCTCCCGCCGCGTGGTCTCCGACGAGGACGCCCGCGAGGAGCTGGCCGACGAGCCGTACAAGCTGGAGCTGATCGGCATCAAGGGCTCCGCCTCCTCCGAGGACGGCGCGAACGTCGAGGTGGGCGGCGGCGAGCTGACCATCTACGACAACCTGGACGCCAAGACCGGTGAGCTGTGCTGGAAGGACCTCTGCCGGGGTCCGCACCTGCCGACCACCCGGTTCATCCCGGCGTTCAAGCTGATGCGGAACGCGGCGGCGTACTGGCGCGGCAGCGAGAAGAACCCGATGCTCCAGCGCATCTACGGCACCGCCTGGCCCACCAAGGACGAGCTGAAGGCGCACCTGGAGTTCCTGGAGGAGGCCGCCAAGCGCGACCACCGCAAGCTCGGCAACGAGCTGGACCTCTTCTCCTTCCCCGACCAGATCGGCCCCGGTCTCGCGGTCTTCCACCCCAAGGGGGGTGTCATCCGCCGGGCCATGGAGGACTACTCGCGCCGCCGGCACGAGGAGGAGGGCTACGAGTTCGTCTACAGCCCGCACGCCACCAAGGGCAAGCTCTTCGAGCAGTCCGGCCACCTGGACTGGTACGCCGACGGCATGTACCCGCCCATGCAGCTCGACGACGGGGTGGACTACTACCTCAAGCCGATGAACTGCCCGATGCACAACCTGATCTTCGACGCGCGCGGCCGCTCCTACCGCGAACTGCCGCTGCGCCTCTTCGAGTTCGGCACGGTGTACCGGTACGAGAAGTCGGGCGTCGTGCACGGCCTGACCCGCTCGCGCGGCTTCACGCAGGACGACGCCCACATCTACTGCACCAAGGAGCAGATGGCCCAGGAGCTGGACCGCACGCTCACCTTCGTGCTGAACCTGCTCCGCGACTACGGGCTCACCGACTTCTACCTGGAGCTGTCCACCAAGGACCCGGAGAAGTACGTCGGCTCCGACGAGACCTGGGAGGAGGCCACCGAGACGCTCCGCCAGGTCGCCGAGAAGCAGGGCCTGCCGCTGGTCCCGGACCCGGGCGGCGCCGCGTTCTACGGCCCGAAGATCTCCGTGCAGTGCAAGGACGCCATCGGCCGCACCTGGCAGATGTCGACCGTGCAGCTCGACTTCAACCTGCCGGAGCGCTTCGACCTGGAGTACACCGGCCCGGACGGCTCCAAGCAGCGCCCGGTGATGATCCACCGCGCCCTGTTCGGGTCCATCGAGCGGTTCTTCGCCGTGCTCCTGGAGCACTACGCGGGCGCCTTCCCGGTCTGGCTCGCCCCGGTCCAGGCCGTCGGCATCCCGATCGGTGACACCCACATCCCCTACCTCCAGGAGTTCGCCGCCAAGGCGCGCAAGCAGGGGCTGCGGGTGGACGTGGACGCCTCCTCGGACCGGATGCAGAAGAAGATCCGCAACCAGCAGAAGAACAAGGTCCCGTTCATGATCATCGCCGGTGATGAGGACATGGCCAACGGTGCTGTCTCCTTCCGCTACCGCGACGGTTCGCAGGAGAACGGCGTCCCGGTCGACGAGGCCATCGCCAAGATCGCCAAGGCCGTCGAGGACCGAGTCCAGGTCTGATCCCGCCGCCGGTCGCGGCCCCCGGAGCGCTAACCCCGCTCCGGGGGCCGTTTCTCGTCCTCCCGGGCGAACACCTGGATCAGCCAGGACGAGAACGACCCCGTCACCGCGCCCAGCAGTGCCAGGCCGCACGCCATCAGCCCCGCCGCGACCACCCGCCCCCAGAACGTGACCGGGGTGGCGTCCCCGTAGCCGACCGTCGTGAGCGTCGCGCACGCCCACCACACCGCGTCCCCGAACGTACGGATCGAGGCGCCCGGGGCCCGGTGCTCCAGGTGGTAGACCGCGAGCGAGGCGGCGAAGCCGAGCAGGACGGCGGTCATGCCCGCGTACGCCATCACCCGCGCGTACAGGTCCAGCCGCGGCCGGTCGTGGCGCCGCTGCACCGCCTGGTAGACCTGCACCATCCGCAGCGGTCGCAGCAGCGGCAGGAGGAGGACCGCGGTGTCGAGCCAGTGGACGCGCGGGAAGCGGGAGCGCAGACCGCTGAGCCGCAGCCGCGTCACATAGTCGGCGAGGAAGAGCAGCCAGGTCGACCAGACCAGGGCCAGCGAGATGTCGTGCCACGGCTGGGCGTCGTGCGGGGCCAGCACCCGGACCGCGTACCCGGTGAGGAAGAGCAGCCCCGCGACGAACAGGGGCACCTCCGTGTGCTGCTCCCAGCGGGTCAGCCGCGCGGTCGCCTCGGGGCCGGGTCGGTCGCTCATCGCCTCAGCATCGCGGGCGGGGGAGCGGCGCGGCCCCGGCGACACGGTCCGTGCGGGTGACGCAATATGCTGATCGGCATGACGAGTGAGCCGGAGCAGCAGATCGGCGTGGGGACGCCGGACGCGTTTCAGCGTCTGTGGACACCCCATCGGATGGCGTACATCCAGGGCCAGGACAAGCCGAGCGGCCCGGGGGCCGAGGACGGCTGTCCGTTCTGTTCGATTCCGGCGAAATCCGACGAGGACGGGCTCGTGGTGGCGCGCGGCGAGCGCGTCTACGCGGTGCTGAACCTCTACCCGTACAACGGCGGGCACCTCATGGTCGTCCCCTACCGGCACGTGGCCGACTACACCGAGCTGGACGGTCCGGAGACGGCCGAGCTGGCGGACTTCACCAAGCGGGCGATGGCGGCCCTGCGCGCCGCCTCGGGGGCGCACGGCTTCAACATCGGGATGAACCAGGGTTCGGTCGCCGGGGCCGGGATCGCCGCCCATCTGCACCAGCACCTGGTGCCGCGCTGGGGCGGGGACACCAACTTCATGCCGGTCATCGGCCACACCAAGGTGCTGCCGCAGCTGCTGGGCGACACCCGGAAGATGCTGGCCGACGCCTGGCCGACGGGCTGAGCCCGCGGCCTACGGACGCGGAGGGGGCGGGCGAGCAGTCCCGTACCCGAGGAAGGGCCCCGCCGGTCGTGCCGGCGGGGCCCTTCCCGTTGCGTACGCGCCTTCGCTACGCGTCGTACACGTCGGCCTTGCGCGGGGCCGGGTCCTGGACGAGGCCGCTCAGGACCATCGAGCGGCTGTCGAAGCGCTCGGTGTCCACACCGTTCTCCTGCAGGACGCGCATCGCCGCCGAGTGGACCACCCGCAGCACCGGGGTGGCCGCCCGCATCGCGTCGTCCGCCATGAAGCGGTGGTTCCATGGCTTGGCGGCCCAGGCGTGCCGCAGTCCGAAGGGCTCCGGCAGCACTATCTTGCCGCCCAGGTAGTCCAGGATCGGCGGATACCAGGTGAAGGGCGCCCGCAGCGCCAGCCGGACGACCTCCCGCGCCTCCACGACCGGCAGCTGGATGTCCCGGGTCTCCCAGAACCGCACGGTCTTGTTGACCGTCTTCGTACGGGCGGCGGGCTTGGCGAAGAACAGCCCGTGCACCGGGCCCAGCGCATGGCCGGTGACCTCGATGCGCAGGGTCTCGTGGAGCACGGTGACCGTGATCATCATGGTGATGACCAGCTGGCCGTCCCAGAGCGTGAACTGCACGCCCAGATAGTGCCGGTCGCCGCTGCCGAACTGCTGGTGGTTGCAGATCCGCTGTATCTCGTGCGGCTTCACCTGGAAGGTCGCCACGTCCTCGCCGTCGGGGCGGGAGACGGAGTCGGCGTTCTCCCCGATGGGGGAGACGATCCAGTGCTTCACGGACGGCTTGGGGAAGCCGCCGGTGTTGAGCGGGCCGCGCTCCAGCATCTTCAGCTGGTCGTGGATGATCCGGACCAGGTCCCAGCTGCGGAACTGGTGGATCTCCTTCGTCGGGTCCTTCGGCGTCAGCTCCTCGGCCAGCTGCCAGCTGCCCCACCGGGTGCCCATGCCCAGGATGCCCTTGGGGCCGGCGTAGAAGACCGCGTTGGACTGCTGCTCCGCCGAGAGCTTCTCCAGCCCCTGGCGCAGCGCCTCGCGCGCGGTCTCGTTGGGGTTCTTCGGCACCGCCTCGGGGATCTTGGCGATCACCCCGGTGCCGGAGAGCAGCCCTTCCCAGCGGGCCCGCAGATCCTGGGCGGAGGTCTCCGCGACGCGCTTGGCGAGGAACCAGCCGATCACCGGGGCGACGATCGCCCCCCGGACGTAGAGCGGCCAGAAGCCGTCCGTCGGCAGCTTCCACAGCAGGATCAGCGCGCCCACCCCGAACGCGGCCAGCAGCACCGTGCCGACCGCCCGGAACGCGGCGTCCTTGGACTTGGCGAGCGCGTCCTTGATCCGGAACGCGATGACCCAGAGGATCATCCCCGGCAGGAACAGGAAGCCGAACACCCCGGTGATCAGCGTGAGCCGGGTGTCGCGCGCCTTACGGAGGTTGGTCGCCGAGAGGCAGTGCTCCACCACCGTCTGCGGATCGGTGCCGAAGGACTGGATGAGCGCGGCCCGGGAGCCGCCGAGCATCCGCGTCTGCACGGCCCGGGAGAACGCCTCCCCCAGATTCGGCTTGAAGTAGTCGGACTTGAAGAGCTTGGAGGCGCCCGCCTTCACCGACGACTTGTGCCACTCGCTGTTGGCGTCGAGGATCGCCTCCACCGGACTGTCCCGGTACGCGGCCGAAGCCAGGGCGTTGGTCGCCACCGACTGGCCGCCTGACCCCTGGATCGGGATCTGCGCCCCGGGTGAGAAGTCGAAAACGTCGTTGGCCACTGTGTCTGTCGCCCCCACTCGCCGCACGGTCTGCTCCTGCGGTGTGCCCAACTACCGTACGCGGCATACCTTCTGAGCTGCGACCACAGCGTATCGTCCGCGCCCCCGCACCGCCCGTCACCCGAAAGGACGCGGTCGGTGTTTGCGACAGTGCGCCGGTCACGCGCCGGGTGATCCCCCTCCCCGCTCCGCGCGCACCTTCTCCGCCAACTGCGGTGGCATCGCCTCGAACCGGGCGTGCGTCCGGTCGAACCGGCCGGTGCCATGGGTCAGCGAGCGCAGGTCCAGCGCGTATCTGCCGATCTCCGTCTCCGGCACCTCCGCCCGCACGAGTGTGCGCCCGCCGGGACTCTGCTCGGTGCCCACCACCCGGCCGCGCCGCCCCGACAGATCGCTCACCACCGGTCCCGCATAGTCGTCCGGGACCAGCACGGCGACCTCGCGGACCGGCTCCAGGAGCTGTATCCGGGCATCGGCGGCGGCCTCGCGCAGCGCGAGCGCCCCGGCGGTCCGGAAGGCGGCGTCGGAGGATTCCACCGAGTGGGCCCTGCCGACCAGCACCACGTTCCGTACGTCGGAGGGGTGGCCGGCCGCCGGTACGCCCCCGGCGGCCCCGGGGTGTGCGTGTGCCTTCTCGCCCATGGTGGGCCTCCCGGAGGGTGGCGCGGTGCGGGCGGGGCGACGAGGTGCCGACCGCCCGCGGATGTCCTTCTGCTCGGTTCTTCGAGCTTGGCACCCGGGCGTCGAGGCGTCCATGCGGCCCGCCCCCGGCCGCATCCGGGGGCCGGCCGGTGCGGTGACACCCCAGCCCGCGGGTGCCCGTCCGGTGAAGGGCACCGGTCGTGACTACGATGGGCCAGCCGGTGGCCGATGGGGCCGCTCGGCCAGCCGAACCCTCGGGAAAGCCATGCTGAACAAGTACGCGCGTGCATTTTTCACGCGTGTCCTCACACCGTTCGCCGCCCTGCTGCTCCGCCTCGGGGTCAGCCCCGACGCGGTCACCCTCATCGGCACGGCCGGAGTGATGGCGGGTGCGCTGGTCTTTTTCCCGATGGGGGAGTTCTTCTGGGGCACCATCGTCATCACCCTGTTCGTCTTCTCCGACCTCGTCGACGGCAACATGGCCCGGCAGGCCGGGATCTCCAGCCGGTGGGGTGCCTTCCTCGACTCGACGCTGGACCGGGTCGCGGACGGGGCGATCTTCGCCGGGTTCGCCCTCTGGTACGCGGGCCGGGGTGACGACACCATCCTCTGCGCGGTCGCGATCTTCTGCCTCGCCAGCGGTCAGGTGGTCTCGTACACCAAGGCGCGCGGCGAGTCGATCGGGCTGCCGGTCGCGGTGAACGGACTGGTGGAGCGGGCCGAGCGGCTGGTCATCTCGCTGGTCGCGGCCGGTCTCGCCGGACTGCACAAGTTCGGCGTCCCGCACATCGACATCCTGCTCCCGATCGCGCTCTGGATCGTCGCCGTGGGCTCCCTGGTCACCCTGATCCAGCGCGTGGTCACCGTACGCCGGGAAGCCGCCGAGGCCGATGCCGCCTCCGCCGCCGGCGGACCGGCCGACCGATGAGCGCGATCAAGGGCCGGATCACCGACGGGCTGTACGGGCTCGGCTGGGGCGCGGTCAAGAAGCTGCCCGAACCCGCCGCCGAGGCCCTGTTCCGCACGATCGCGGACCGGGCCTGGAAGCGGCGCGGCAAGAGCGTGCTGCGGCTGGAGTCCAACCTGGCCCGGGTGGTCCCGGACGCCGGCCCGGAGCGGCTGGCGGAGCTGTCCCGGGCCGGGATGCGCTCGTACATGCGCTACTGGATGGAGTCGTTCCGGCTGCCCACCTGGACCCCCGAGCGGATCCGGGCGAGCATCGACGTCACCGACGCCCACCTGCTCACCGAGGGCCTCGACAGCGGGCGCGGGGTCGTCCTGGCCCTGCCGCACCTCGGCAACTGGGACCTGGCCGGCGCCTGGGTCACCACGGACCTGAAGGTCCCCTTCACCACCGTCGCCGAGCGGCTGAAGCCCGAGTCCCTCTACGACCGGTTCGTCGCCTACCGCGAGGGCCTGGGCATGGAGGTGCTGCCGCACAGCGGCGGGGCGGCCTTCGGGACGCTGGCCCGGCGGCTGCGCGCGGGCGGCCTGGTCTGCCTCGTCGCGGACCGGGACCTCTCCGCCTCCGGGGTCGAGGTGTCGTTCTTCGGCGCCACCGCCCGGATGCCGGCCGGGCCCGCCCTGCTCGCCCAGCAGACCGGCGCGCTGCTGCTGCCGGTCATCCTCTGGTACGACGGCACGCCCGTGATGGGCGCCCGCGTCCACCCGGCGGTCGGGGTCCCGGAGGAAGGCACCCGTGCCGAGAAGACGGCGGCCATGACCCAGGCCCTGGCCGACGCCTTCGCCGGGGGCATCGCGGAACACCCGGAGGACTGGCACATGCTCCAGCGCCTCTGGCTGGACGACCTGGAGCCCCGGGGAGAGCGCACGTGAGGACCGATCCCCCGGGCGCGCCCGGCGCAACCGGACTCCGGGGAGAGCACACGAAGAACGGAAGCCGGGGAGAACACACGTGAAGATCGGCATCGTCTGCCCGTACTCCTGGGACGTCCCCGGCGGCGTCCAGTTCCACATCCGGGACCTGGCCGAACACCTCATCGGCCTCGGCCACACCGTCTCCGTCCTGGCCCCGGCCGACGACGAGACCCCGCTGCCGCCCTACGTCGTCTCGGCGGGCCGGGCCGTCCCCGTCCCGTACAACGGCTCCGTCGCCCGGCTGAACTTCGGCTTCCTCTCCGCTGCCCGGGTCCGCCGCTGGCTCCACGACGGCACCTTCGACGTCATCCACATCCACGAGCCGACCTCCCCCTCGCTCGGCCTGCTCGCCTGCTGGTCCGCGCAGGGCCCGATCGTGGCCACCTTCCACACCTCCAACCCGCGCTCCCGGGCCATGATCGCCGCGTACCCGATCCTCCAGCCCGCCCTGGAGAAGATCAGCGCGCGGATCGCGGTGAGCGAGTACGCCCGGCGCACCCTGGTCGAGCACCTGGGCGGGGACGCCGTGGTCATCCCGAACGGCGTCGACGTCGGCTTCTTCGCCAAGGCCGAGCCCAAGCCCGAGTGGCAGGGGCAGACCCTCGGCTTCATCGGCCGCATCGACGAACCCCGCAAGGGCCTCCCCGTCCTGATGAAGGCGCTCCCCGCCATCCTCGCCGCCCGCCCGGAGACCCGGCTGCTGGTCGCGGGGCGCGGGGACGAGGAGGAGGCGGTGGCATCGCTGCCGAAGGAGCTGCGCGGGCGCGTGGAGTTCCTCGGCATGGTCAGCGACGAGGACAAGGCCCGGCTGCTGCGCAGCGTCGATGTGTACGTGGCCCCGAACACGGGCGGCGAGAGCTTCGGCATCATCCTGGTGGAGGCCCTGTCGGCGGGCGCCCCGGTCCTCGCCAGCGACCTGGACGCCTTCGCGCAGGTGCTGGACCAGGGCGCGGCGGGCGACCTCTTCGCCAACGAGGACGCCGACGCGCTGGCCGCCGCCGCGATCCGGCTGCTGGGCGACCCGGAGCGCCGGGCCGGGCTGCGGGAGCGGGGCGAGGCCCACGTACGGCGGTTCGACTGGGCGACCGTGGGGGCCGACATCCTCGCGGTGTACGAGACGGTGACGGACGGAGCCGCCTCGGTCGCGGCGGACGAACGGTCCGGGTTGCGGGCGCGGTTCGGACTGGCGCGCGACTGAGGGCACGGGCCGTGGCGCGGGCTCCGGACCCGGGGGACGGGTTCCCGCGGGGGCCGGGGCGTTGCGCCTCTGCCGGGGCAGAGGCCCGGCCTCCCGTTGAAGGACCGGACCCCGGCGACGGTAGCGTGTGGGTCCGTGACCGTAACCCTCATCGTCTGGATCGTCGTCGCGCTCATCGCGATCGGCGTCTACCTCAGCTGGACCGCCGGCCGCCTGGACCGCCTGCACTCCCGGATCGACGCCGCCCGCGCCGCACTCGACGCCCAACTGCTGCGCCGCGCCTCGGTCACCCAGGAGCTGGCCACCTCCGGCGTCCTGGACCCGGCCGCCTCCATCGTCCTGTACGAGGCCGCCCACGCCGCCCGCCAGGCCGAGGAGGACCAGCGCGAGGTCGCAGAGAGCGAGCTGAGCGCCGCCCTGCGCGCCGTCTTCGGCGAACCGGCCCAGATGGAGGCGGTGAAGGAGGTCCCCGGCGGCCAGGACGCTGCCACCGAACTGGCCGCCGCCGTACGCCGCGTACCGATGGCCCGCCGCTTCCACAACGACTCCGTACGCGCCGCCCGGGCCCTGCGCCGGCACCGCACCGTACGGCTGTTCCGGCTGGCCGGGCACGCGCCCTTCCCGCTCGCCTTCGAGATGGACGACGCCCCTCCGGTGGCCCTCGCGGACCGTCCCGGCGCCTGAGCGGGGAGCGGACAGGGGGGCCAAAACGATCCACAGCCTCCCTATTGGCCCTTGCTGTGGACCGGTGGCACAGCGTTTCCTCGGTGGCGCAGTATCCAGCGTCTTTCATCGAGTGAGGTCCCGTGTCCACGCTTCCCAGCACCCCGCAGTCCGCCGCGTCCCCCGCCACCGGCACCGCCCGCGTCAAGCGCGGTATGGCCGAGCAGCTCAAGGGCGGCGTGATCATGGACGTCGTCGACGCCGAGCAGGCGAAGATCGCCGAGGACGCGGGCGCCGTGGCCGTCATGGCCCTGGAGCGGGTCCCGGCCGACATCCGCAAGGACGGCGGCGTGGCCCGGATGTCCGACCCCAACATGATCGAGGAGATCATCGGGGCCGTCTCCATCCCGGTCATGGCCAAGTCCCGCATCGGCCACTTCGTCGAGGCCCAGGTCCTCCAGTCCCTCGGCGTCGACTACATCGACGAGTCCGAGGTCCTCACCCCGGCCGACGAGGTCAACCACAGCGACAAGTTCGCCTTCACCACCCCCTTCGTCTGCGGCGCCACCAACCTCGGCGAGGCCCTGCGCCGCATCGCCGAGGGCGCGGCCATGATCCGCTCCAAGGGCGAGGCCGGCACCGGCAACGTCGTCGAGGCCGTCCGCCACCTGCGCCAGATCAAGAACGAGATCGCCAGGCTGCGCGGCTTCGACAACAACGAGCTGTACGCCGCCGCCAAGGACCTGCGCGCGCCCTACGAGCTGGTCAAGGAGGTCGCGGAGCTGGGCAAGCTGCCCGTCGTGCTCTTCTCCGCCGGTGGTGTCGCCACCCCGGCCGACGCCGCGCTGATGCGCCAGCTCGGCGCCGAGGGCGTCTTCGTCGGCTCCGGCATCTTCAAGTCCGGCGACCCGGCCAAGCGCGCCGCCGCCATCGTGAAGGCGACCACCTTCTACGACGACCCCAAGGTCATCGCGGACGCCTCCCGTAACCTGGGCGAGGCCATGGTCGGCATCAACTGCGACACCCTCCCCGAGTCCGAGCGCTACGCCAACCGCGGCTGGTAACCACTGATGAGCGACACCCCTGTGATCGGCGTCCTGGCGCTCCAGGGCGACGTACGGGAGCACCTGATCGCCCTGGCCTCGGCGGACGCCCTGGCCAGGCCGGTCCGGCGCCCCGAGGAACTTGCCGAGGTCGACGGCCTGGTCGTCCCGGGCGGCGAGTCGACCACCATGTCCAAGCTGGCCGTCCTCTTCGGCATGATGGAGCCGCTGCGCGAGCGGGTCCGGGCCGGGATGCCCGTCTACGGCACCTGCGCCGGGATGATCCTGCTGGCCGAGAAGATCCTTGACCCCCGCTCGGGCCAGGAGACCGTCGGCGGCATCGACATGATCGTGCGGCGCAACGCCTTCGGCCGGCAGAACGAGTCCTTCGAGGCGGCCGTCGCGGTCTCCGGGATCGAGGGCGGCCCGGTGGAGGGCGTCTTCATCCGCGCCCCCTGGGTGGAGTCCGTCGGGGCCGGGGCCGAGGTCATCGCGGAGCACGGCGGCCACATCGTGGCCGTACGGCAGGGGAACGCCCTGGCCACGTCGTTCCATCCCGAACTGACCGGCGACCACCGTATGCACGCCCTCTTCGTGGACATGGTGCGCGCGGTGAAGTGAGCGGACCCCGGTAGGATCTCTCGGGTTCGACTCGATTTTGGTGACGCGAAGGAGAAGGCAGATGTCCGGCCACTCTAAATGGGCTACGACGAAGCACAAGAAGGCCGTGATTGACGCCAAGCGCGGCAAGCTCTTCGCGAAGCTGATCAAGAACATCGAGGTAGCGGCCCGCTCCGGCGGCGTCGACCCCGATGGCAACCCGACGCTCGTCGACGCCATCCAGAAGGCGAAGAAGAGTTCCGTCCCGAACAAGAACATCGATTCCGCCGTCAAGCGCGGCGGCGGCCTCGAAGCGGGCGGGACCGACTACGAGACGATCATGTACGAGGGGTACGGCCCCAACGGTGTCGCGGTGCTCATCGAGTGCCTCACCGACAACCGCAACCGCGCCGCCTCCGACGTACGTGTCGCGATGACCCGGAACGGCGGCTCGATGGCCGACCCGGGCTCCGTCTCGTACCTCTTCAACCGCAAGGGCGTCGTCATCGTGCCCAAGGGCGAGCTGACCGAGGACGACGTCCTCGGCGCGGTGCTCGACGCGGGAGCGGAGGAGGTCAACGACCTGGGCGAGACCTTCGAGGTGGTCAGCGAGGCCACCGACATGGTCGCGGTGCGCACCGCGCTCCAGGAGGCGGGCATCGACTACGACTCCGCCGAGGCCAACTTCCTGCCGACGATGCAGGTCGAGCTGGACGAAGAGGGCGCGCGCAAGATCTTCAAGCTCATCGACGCGCTGGAGGACAGCGACGACGTGCAGAACGTCTTCGCCAACTTCGACGTGTCCGACGAGGTCATGGAGAAGGTCGACGCCTGAGGCGCGGCCGGCACAGCACGGTACGACGGGCCGACGGGGACACTCCCCGTCGGCCCGTCGTCTTCTGGTTGCGCGGGATTGTCGGTGCGAGCCGATAGCCTGCGGGAACAGATGAACGAGTGGGCGTGGCGAGCGGCGAGGACAGGGGGGCTCCATGCGGGTTCTGGGCATTGACCCGGGACTGACCCGGTGCGGTGTCGGCGTGGTCGAGGGGGTGGCGGGCCGCCCGCTGACCATGCTCGGCGTCGGTGTCGTGCGCACCCCGGCCGACGCGGAGCTGGGCGACCGGCTCGTCGCCGTGGAGCGGGGCATCGAGGCCTGGCTCGACGAGTACGCCCCGGGTTACGTGGCGGTGGAGCGGGTCTTCGCCCAGCACAACGTCCGTACGGTGATGGGCACGGCCCAGGCCAGCGCGGTGGCCATGCTCTGCGCCGCCCGCCGGGGCATCCCGGTCGCCCTGCACACGCCCAGCGAGGTCAAGGCGGCCGTCACCGGCTCCGGCCGCGCGGACAAGGCCCAGGTCGGCGCGATGGTGACCCGGCTGCTGCGGCTGGACGCCCCGCCCAAGCCCGCCGACGCCGCCGACGCCCTGGCCCTGGCCATCTGCCACATCTGGCGGGCCCCCGCGCAGAACAGGCTCCAGCAGGCGGTGGCGGCCCACCGTGCCCCGACGGCGCCCCGCAAGCCCGCCACCCCCCGTACCCCCGGCGCAGCCGCCGCCCCCCGCACCTCCCGCACGCTGAAAGGCCCCGCCGCATGATCGCCTTCGTCTCCGGCCCGGTGGCCGCTCTCGCCCCGACCACGGCCGTCATCGAGGTCGGCGGTGTCGGCATGGCCCTCCAGTGCACCCCGCAGACCCTCGCCGGGCTGCGGATCGGCCAGGAGGCCAGGCTCGCCACCTCGCTCGTCGTCCGGGAGGACTCCCTCACCCTGTACGGCTTCGCGGACGACGACGAGCGGCAGGTCTTCGAGCTGCTCCAGACCGCCAGCGGCGTCGGCCCCCGGCTCGCCCAGGCCATGCTGGCCACCCACAGCCCCGACGCGCTGCGCCTGGCCGTCTCCACCGGCGACGAGAAGGCGCTGACCGCCGTCTCCGGCATCGGCAAGAAGGGCGCCCAGAAGCTGCTGCTGGAGCTGAAGGACCGGCTCGGCGAGCCGGTCGGCGCGCACATCGGCCAGCAGGGCATCGGCACGCCCGCGACCTCCGGCTGGCGCGACCAGCTCCAGGCCGCGCTGATCGGCCTCGGCTACGCGAGCCGCGAGGCCGAGGAGGCCGTGACCGCCGTCGCCCCGCAGGCCGAGGCGGCAGTGGCCGAAGGCGCCGCACCCCCCGTGCCGCAGCTGCTGCGGGCCGCCCTGCAGACTCTCAACCGCGCCCGCTGACCGGCACCGAACCACCGAAGAGGCCCCGAAATGAACTGGGACGAGACCGGACCCGAGACCGACGAGCCGACCGGCCCGGTCTTCGACGACCGGCTGGTCGACGCGGACGCGGACGGCGAGGACACCGCGGTCGAAGCGGCCCTGCGCCCCAAGGACCTGGAGGAGTTCGTCGGCCAGGAGAAGGTCCGCGAACAGCTCGACCTGGTCCTCAAGGCGGCCCGCGCCCGCGGAGCCACCGCCGACCACGTGCTGCTCTCCGGCGCCCCCGGACTCGGCAAGACCACCCTCTCCATGATCATCGCGGCGGAGATGAACGCCCCGATCCGGATCACCTCCGGCCCCGCCATCCAGCACGCCGGCGACCTCGCGGCGATCCTCTCCTCCCTCCAGGAGGGCGAGGTCCTCTTCCTCGACGAGATCCACCGCATGTCCCGGCCCGCCGAGGAGATGCTGTACATGGCCATGGAGGACTTCCGCGTCGACGTCATCGTCGGCAAGGGCCCCGGCGCCACCGCCATCCCCCTCGAACTGCCGCCGTTCACCCTGGTCGGCGCCACCACCCGGGCCGGGCTGCTCCCGCCCCCGCTGCGCGACCGCTTCGGCTTCACCGGGCACATGGAGTTCTACGCCCCCGCCGAGCTGGAGCGCGTCGTCCACCGCTCCGCCCGCCTCCTGGACGTCGGTATCGACGCGGACGGGGCCGCCGAGATCGCCGGACGCTCCCGGGGCACCCCCCGTATCGCCAACCGCCTGCTGCGCCGGGTCCGGGACTACGCCCAGGTCAAGGCCGAGGGTGCGATCGACCGCGAGATCGCCGCCGCGGCCCTCAAGGTGTACGAGGTTGACGCCCGCGGACTCGATCGGCTGGACCGTGCGGTGCTCGGCGCGCTGCTGAAACTCTTCGGCGGCGGGCCGGTCGGCCTCTCCACCCTCGCCGTCGCCGTGGGGGAGGAGCGCGAGACCGTCGAGGAGGTCGCCGAGCCGTTCCTCGTACGGGAAGGGCTGCTGGCCAGGACGCCGCGCGGGCGGGTGGCCACCCCCGCCGCCTGGGCCCACCTGGGACTCGTTCCGCCGTCCCACGGCGTAAAGGGACAACAGGGTCTGTTCGGGGCGTGATACATCACAGGTTGACCCACAGCGGAACCAGGGTGCGATGCTGGGCGTTGTTCCATCGATGCGGACTCATCTAGACTCCGCCGATGCCGCCCTTACAGGTCGGTGTACCCACCCCCGTATATACAGGCCGCATTCCAGCGCGGTCGTGCGAAGGAATTCCCGTCCCGTGGATATCTTGACTCTCCTCCCCTTCATCGTGCTCATCGGGGCCATGTTCCTGATGACCCGCTCCGCCAAGAAGAAGCAGGCGGCGGCCGCGCAGATGCGCAACGACATGCAGCCCGGTACCGGCGTCCGGACGATCGGGGGGATGTACGCCACCGTCAAGGAAGTCCACGACGACACCGTCCTCCTCGAGGTCGCCCCGGGCGTGCACGCGATCTACGCGAAGAACGCGATCGGCGCCGTCCTGGACGACGCGGAGTACAACCGCATCGTCCACGGTGACGACGACCAGCTGGACGCGGACGGCACCGTCGTTCCGGACGACGCCTCCTCGCTCACCGGCGAGCCCGGCGCGGACAAGGCCGACATCGCCAAGATCGACCTGGGCAAGGACGAGGCGGCCGACGACGACGCCGAGTCCAAGGACGACGCGGCGGCCAAGGACGCCAAGGGCGAGGGCAAGGCCGACGGCGAGACCGGCACCAAGTAGTTCTCACACGGTCCCGGGGACGTCGCGCGCCCATCGGCGCGGGGCGTCCCCGGGACCGTCGAGGCCGTCTGGCGGGGGTGGGTCCCCACAACACTTCATGGCCGCCCGGGCGCGTACCCGGCGCAGGGCGGTTGGACAGGGAGAAACGAGAAGGTGGCAGCACCCAAGAAGGGACGAGGGCCGTCCGGCGGTCATGGGAGGCCGGGGCGTGCCCTGGCTCTGATCCTCATCGCCATGGTCGCGCTCACCGGCGGGATGTTCCTGTCCGGACACACCGCCCCCAGGCTGGGCATCGACCTGGCCGGCGGTACGTCGATCACACTCGAGGCACAGAACCAGCCCGGTAAGCCGAACGCGATCAACCCGACCAACATGGACACGGCGGTCGGGATCATCGAGCGGCGCGTCAACGGGCTCGGCGTCTCCGAGGCAGAGGTTCAGACCCAGGGCGATCGCAACATCATCGTCAACATCCCCAAGGGCACGGACTCCAAGCAGGCGCAGCAGCAGGTCGGTACGACCGCGCAGCTGTACTTCCGGCCCGTTCTGACGGTGGCGGCGAGCGGTCCCGCACCCTCCGCCTCCCCGACCCCCTCGGGCAGCGCCACGCCGAGCGGCGAGGCGTCCCCGAAGAGCGAGGACAAGGGCGAGGAGGCCACCGGCGAGGAGGCCACCCCCTCCCCGAGCTCCACCACCCAGGGCCGCGCGGTCACCGGGGCCCTGAAGGCCCCCACGCCGACCCCCACGGGATCCGGTGAGCCCGAGCCGTCCGGCACCCCGGAGGCCACGCCCTCCGCGGACCCGGCGACGGCCAAGCTCCAGGAGGAGTTCGCCAAGCTCGACTGCTCCGACCCCAAGCAGCGGTCCGAGGCGGGCAAGAACGCCAAGGCCACCGACTCCACGGTCGCCTGCGGCTCGAACGTCCCCGGCAGCTACGAGAAGTACATCCTGGGCCCCGCCGAGGTCTCCGGCAGCGACGTCGACGACGCCAAGGCCGCCATCGACCAGCAGACCGGCGAGTGGATCGTGTCGATGGAGTTCACCTCCGCCGGCGCCAAGAAGTTCCAGACGATCACCGGCCGGCTCTCCCAGCAGCAGCCGCCGATGAACCAGTTCGCGATCGTCCTCGACAGCGAGGTCGTCTCCGCTCCCTCGGTGCGCACCGCGCTCAGCAAGAACGCCCAGATCTCCGGCAGCTTCACCCAGCAGTCGGCCGAGGAGCTCGGCAACATCCTCTCCTACGGTGCTCTCCCGCTGACCTTCAAGGAAGCCAGCGTCACCACCGTCACCGCCGCCCTCGGCAGCGAGCAGCTCAAGGGCGGGCTGATCGCCGGTGCCATCGGTCTGCTGCTGGTCGTCATCTACCTGGTGGTCTACTACAGGGGCCTGTCCTTCATCGCGCTCCTGAGCCTCGTGGTCTCCGGTGTGCTGACGTACACGATCATGTCCTTGCTGGGCCCGGCGATCGGCTTCGCGCTGAACCTGCCGGCGGTCTGCGGGGCGATCGTGGCCATCGGCATCACAGCGGACTCGTTCATCGTCTACTTCGAACGTGTCCGCGACGAGATCCGCGAGGGACGCACGCTCCGCCCCGCCATCGAGCGGGCCTGGCCGCGCGCCCGGCGCACCATCCTGGTCTCCGACTTCGTCTCGTTCCTGGCCGCCGCCGTGCTCTTCGTCGTCACTGTCGGCAAGGTGCAGGGCTTCGCGTTCACGCTCGGCCTGACCACGCTGCTCGACGTCGTCGTGGTGTTCTTCTTCACCAAGCCCCTCATGACGCTGATGGGCCGGACGAAGTTCTTCTCCAACGGTGGTGCGTGGTCCGGTCTGGACCCGAAGCGGCTCGGCGCCCAGCCGCCGCTGCGCCGCTCGCGCCGTGTCAACGCCCCCATCGAACCGAAGGAGGCGTGAGATGTCGCGACTCGGCAATCTCGGCGCCCGGCTCTACCGCGGTGAGGTCGGCTACGACTTCATCCGCAACCGCAAGATCTGGTACGGCGTCTCGATCCTGATCACCATCACGGCCATCATCGGCGTGGCGGTGGGCGGTCTCCGCATGGGCATCGAGTTCCAGGGCGGCGCGGTCTTCACGACCGACACCAAGGCCAAGATCTCCACGGCCCAGGCCACCGACGTGGCGACCGAGGCCTCCGGCCACCTGGCCATCGTCCAGGAGCTGGGCAACGGCGGTCTGCGCATCCAGATCACCGAGGTCGACACCGCCAAGGCCAACGAGATCAAGGAGACCCTCTCCGACGAGCTCGGCATCCCCGCCGAGGAGATCAACGCGGACCTGGTCGGCCCCAGCTGGGGTGAGCAGATCGCCAACAAGGCCTGGACCGGTCTCGGGGTCTTCATGGTCCTGGTGGTGATCTATCTGGCCATCGCCTTCGAGTGGCGGATGGCCGTCGCCGCCCTCATCGCGCTGATCCACGACATCACCATCACGGTCGGTGTCTACGCCCTGGTCGGCTTCGAGGTCACCCCGGGTACGGTGATCGGTCTGCTGACCATTCTCGGTTACTCCCTGTACGACACGGTGGTGGTCTTCGACAGCCTCAAGGAGGGCCAGAAGGACATCACCAAGCAGACCCGCTTCACCTACAGCGAGATCGCCAACCGGTCGATCAACAGCACCCTGGTCCGCTCCATCAACACCACCGTGGTGGCGCTGCTGCCGGTGGCCGGGCTGCTCTTCATCGGTGGCGGTGTCTTCGGCGCCGGCATGCTGAACGACATCTCGCTCTCGCTGTTCGTGGGTCTCGCCGCCGGTGCGTACTCCTCGATCTTCATCGCCACCCCGCTCGTCGCCGACCTCAAGGAACGCGACCCGCAGATGAAGGCGCTGAAGAAGCGGATCCTCGCCAAGCGGGCGGCCGCGGCCGCCAAGGGCGAGTCCCCCGAGGACGAGGCTCCCGAGGAGCCGCGCGAGGACGCCGCGACGGCGGGCTCGGCCATCGGCAGCCCCCGCTCGCACGGCCGCACGCCGGGGAAGCGCTGATGACCAGCACCACCGGATCGACCAGGGAGCTGCTGCTCAGCCGGATCCGCGATGTCGCGGACTACCCGAAGCCGGGTGTGGTGTTCAAGGACATCACCCCGCTCCTGGCCGACCCGGTGGCCTTCACGGCGCTCACCGACGCCCTCGCGGAGCTGTGCGTACGGCACGGCGCCACGAAGATCGTCGGCCTGGAGGCCCGCGGCTTCATCCTGGCCGCGCCGGTCGCGGTCCGGGCGGGCCTCGGCTTCGTCCCGGTCCGCAAGGCCGGGAAGCTCCCCGGCGCCACGCTCGCCCAGTCCTACGAGCTGGAGTACGGCAGCGCGGAGATCGAGATCCACGCCGAGGACCTCACCGCCGAGGACCGGATCATGGTCATCGACGACGTCCTCGCCACCGGCGGGACCGCCGAGGCCTCGCTGGAGCTGATCCGGCGGGCCGGTGCCCAGGTCGCGGGCGTCTCGGTCCTCATGGAGCTGGGCTTCCTGGCGGGCCGGGCCCGGCTGGAGCCGGGGCTGCGGGGCGCTCCGCTGGAGGCCCTGATCACGGTCTGAGCACCTCCGTACAGGAAGGGCGGGCACCCGGGAACATCCGGGTGCCCGCCCTTCGTTCTCCAAGCTCTCACCGTCCCCGGGCGAGGACCTGCCGGGGGATCGTTACCATGGGCTCTCCGGGTACCCCGGATCCGCACGAGGAGCGCTCTTGCCAGACGAGGCCCAGTCAGCCGCCGCCCCGCAGCCCGACAAGCCCGCGGCGGCCCCCGCCACGCCCGCGAAGGCCGCGCCCTCGAACGCGCCGAAGCCCGCGCCCCCGGAGCCCGGCGCGTCCTCCGCGCGCCCCTCGGCCGCCGAGCCGTCCGGCCCGTCCGCCGGGAAACCGGCCGGCACCTCCCCGGCCCCCGCGAGCCCGGCCGCCGGGCCGACCGCCAAGCCCTCCGGCACGCCGCCGCCGAAGCCCCCGGCCCCCACCCCGCCGCCGGCCCCCGTGAAGCCCGCCGCCCCGGCCGGATCCGCCTCCCGCTCCGGCGGCTCCTCCAACCGGGTGCGGGCCCGCCTCGCCCGCCTGGGCGTGCAGCGCTCCAGCCCGTACAACCCGGTCCTGGAACCCCTCCTCCGTACGGTCCGGGGCAACGACCCCAAGATCGAGACGGCCACCCTCCGCCAGATCGAGCGCGCCTACCAGGTGGCCGAGCGCTGGCACCGGGGCCAGAAGCGCAAGAGCGGCGACCCGTACATCACCCACCCGCTCGCCGTCACCACGATCCTGGCCGAGCTGGGCATGGATCCGGCCACCCTGATGGCCGGGCTGCTCCACGACACCGTCGAGGACACCGAGTACGGCCTGGACACCCTCAAGCGCGAGTTCGGTGACCAGGTCGCCCTGCTCGTCGACGGCGTCACCAAGCTGGACAAGGTCAAGTTCGGCGAGGCCGCCCAGGCCGAGACCGTACGCAAGATGGTCGTCGCCATGGCCAAGGACCCCCGGGTCCTGGTCATCAAGCTCGCGGACCGCCTGCACAACATGCGCACCATGCGCTATCTCAAGCGGGAGAAGCAGGAGAAGAAGGCCCGCGAGACGCTGGAGATCTACGCCCCGCTGGCGCACCGGCTGGGCATGAACACCATCAAATGGGAGCTGGAGGACCTCGCCTTCGCGATCCTCTACCCCAAGATGTACGACGAGATCGTCCGGCTCGTCGCGGAGCGGGCCCCCAAACGCGACGAGTATCTGGCCATAGTGACCGACGAGGTCCAGGCCGACCTGCGCGCCGCCCGCATCAAGGCCACCGTCACCGGCCGCCCCAAGCACTACTACAGCGTCTACCAGAAGATGATCGTGCGGGGCCGCGACTTCGCGGAGATCTACGACCTGGTGGGCATCCGCGTCCTCGTCGACACCGTCCGCGACTGCTACGCGGCGCTCGGCACCGTCCACGCCCGGTGGAACCCGGTGCCCGGGCGGTTCAAGGACTACATCGCGATGCCCAAGTTCAACATGTACCAGTCGCTGCACACCACGGTGATCGGTCCCAGCGGCAAGCCCGTCGAGCTCCAGATCCGTACGTTCGACATGCACCGCCGCGCCGAGTACGGCATCGCCGCCCACTGGAAGTACAAGCAGGAGGCCGTCGCGGGCGCCTCCAAGGTCCGTACCGACGTCCCCAAGAACACCGGCCGTGGCCAGGACACCGTCAACGACATGGCGTGGCTGCGCCAGCTCCTGGACTGGCAGAAGGAGACCGAGGACCCCAGCGAGTTCCTGGAGTCCCTGCGCTTCGACCTCTCGCGCAACGAGGTCTTCGTCTTCACACCCAAGGGCGACGTGATAGCGCTGCCCGCCGGCGCCACCCCCGTCGACTTCGCGTACGCCGTCCACACCGAGGTCGGCCACCGGACCATAGGAGCACGCGTCAACGGGCGGCTCGTCCCGCTCGAATCGACCCTGGACAACGGCGACCTGGTGGAGGTCTTCACCTCCAAGGCGGCCGGGGCGGGCCCCTCCCGGGACTGGCTCGGCTTCGTCAAGTCACCGCGCGCCCGCAACAAGATCCGCGCCTGGTTCTCCAAGGAGCGCCGTGACGAGGCCATCGAGCAGGGCAAGGACGCCATCGCGCGCGCCATGCGCAAGCAGAACCTGCCGATCCAGCGCATCCTGACCGGCGACTCCCTGGTCACCCTCGCCCACGAGATGCGCTACCCCGACATCTCCTCGCTGTACGCGGCGATCGGTGAGGGCCACGTCGCGGCGGCCGGCGTCGTCCAGAAGCTGGTGCAGGCCCTCGGCGGCCACGACGAGGCCAACGAGGACCTGGCCGAAGCCACCCCGCCCTCGCACGGCGGCCGCAGCAAGCGCCGGGCCAACGCCGACCCCGGCGTCGTCGTCAAGGGCGTCGAGGACGTCTGGGTCAAGCTCGCCCGCTGCTGTACGCCGGTCCCCGGCGACCCGATCATCGGCTTCGTCACCCGGGGCAGCGGCGTCTCCGTGCACCGCGCCGACTGCGTCAACGTGGAGTCGCTCTCCCAGCAGCCCGAGCGGATCCTCGACGTGGAGTGGGCCCCCACCCAGTCCTCGGTCTTCCTGGTCGCCATCCAGGTCGAGGCGCTGGACCGCTCCCGGCTCCTCTCCGACGTCACCCGGATCCTCTCCGACCAGCACGTCAACATCCTGTCGGCGGCCGTCCAGACCTCCCGCGACCGGGTGGCCACCTCCCGCTTCACCTTCGAGATGGGCGACCCCAAGCACCTGGGCCACGTCCTGAAGGCCGTACGCGGCGTGGAGGGCGTCTACGACGTCTACCGGGTCACCTCGGCCCGCAGGCCGTGACAGCGGCGGCGGAAGCCCGCGGGCGGCCGTAGCGGCGGCAACGCGGAAGCCCGCGGGCCGTGACGGCGGCAACGCGGAAGTCCGCGGGCCGTGACAGCGGCAACGGAAGAAGCCCCGGTACGCAGCGCGCGTACCGGGGCTTCTCCACGGGGACGGGGCGTCAGCCGCCGAACTCCTCCAGGCCCTTCAGCGCCTGGTCCAGCAGCGCCTGGCGGCCCTCCAGCTCCCTGGCCAGCTTGTCCGCGCGGGCGTTGTTGCCCTGGGCGCGCGCCGTGTCGATCTGGCCGCGCAGCTTGTCCACCGCCGCCTGGAGCTGACCGGTCAGCCCCTCGGCACGGGCCCGCGCCTCCGGGTTGGTCCGGCGCCACTCGGACTCCTCGGCCTCCTGGAGCGCCCGCTCCACCGCCTGCATCCGGCCCTCGACCTTCGGGCGGGCGTCACGCGGCACGTGGCCGATGGCCTCCCAGCGCTCGTTGAGCCCCCGGAAAGCGGCCCGGGCCGCCTTCAGGTCCTTCACCGGCACCAGCTTCTCGGCCTCGGTGGCGAGCTCCTCCTTCAGCTTGAGGTTCTCGCCCTGCTCGGCGTCGCGCTCCGCGAAGACCTCGCCACGGGCGGCGAAGAACACGTCCTGGGCGCCGCGGAAGCGGTTCCACAGGTCGTCCTCGGCCTCGCGCTGGGCGCGGCCCGCCGCCTTCCACTCGGTCATCAGATCGCGGTAGCGCGCGGCCGTGCCCACCCAGTCCGTCGAACCGGAGAGCGACTCGGCCTCGGTGACCAGCTTCTCCTTGGCCTTGCGGGCCTCCTCGCGCTGGGCGTCCAGCGCGGCGAAGTGGGCCTTGCGCCGCTTGGAGAACGCCGAGCGCGCGTGCGAGAAGCGGTGCCACAGCTCGTCGTCCGACTTGCGGTCCAGACGGGGGAGACCCTTCCAGGTGTCCACCAGCGCCCGCAGCCGTTCACCGGCGGCGCGCCACTGCTCGCTCTTCGCCAGCTCCTCGGCCTCGGCGACCAGCGCCTCCTTGGCCTGCTTGGCCTCGTCGGTCTGCTTGGCCTTGAGGACCTTGCGCTCCTCGCGCCGCGCGTCGACCGTCGTCACGAGCGCGTCCAGCCGCTTGCGCAGCGCGTCCAGGTCGCCCACCGCGTGGTGCTCGTCCACCTGCTGCCGCAGGTGGTCGATCGCGGTCGTCGCGTCCTTCGCCGACAGATCGGTGGTCTTCACCCGCCGTTCGAGGAGGCCGATCTCGACCACAATGCCGTCGTACTTGCGCTCGAAATAGGCCAGAGCCTCTTCAGGCGAACCGGCCTGCCACGATCCGACGACCTGCTCGCCGTCGGCTGTACGCACGTACACGGTGCCCGTCTCATCGACGCGGCCCCACGGGTCGCTGCTCACAGCGCCTCCTCCACCTGATGCCTGCGAGGGGGTTCGCCCCCCGGGCATCGTCCACAGTTTCCTCGGGCGGGCCTCGCCCGCCCTGCACAACGCCAATCTAGGCGACCGGCCACCCGGCTGTCCGCACTCCGCGCGGCCGAAATTCTTCGCTCCCGCCCGGCGGCCCGGGACGCCGTACGCGCCCCGGGGCCGTACGCCCGGATCAGTCCTTCTCGACGGCCGCCTTCTTGATCTCCACGGCCTTCTTCGGCGCACCGTCACCGGCGCCGCCCTCGACACCCGCGGCGCCGACCGTCTCGACGACCTTCAGGGACTCCTTGTCGAGCTTGCCGAACGGGGTGTAGGTCGGGGGCAGCTTGGTGTCCTTGTAGACCAGGAAGAACTGGCTGCCGCCGGAGTCCGGCTGCCCGGTGTTGGCCATCGCCACCGTGCCCGCCGGGAACGTCACCGCACCGTCGTCGCCCGCCTTGCCGAGCGCGGTCAGGTTCTCGTCCGGGATGTTGTAGCCGGGGCCGCCCGTTCCGTCGCCCTTCGGGTCACCGCACTGGAGCACGTAGATGTTCTGCGTGGTGAGGCGGTGGCACTTGGTCCCGTCGAAGTAGCCCTTGTCCGCGAGCGCCTTGAAGGAGTTCGTCGTGTGCGGGGTCTTCGAGGCGTCCATGGCGAACGCTATGTCGCCCTGGCTCGTCCCCAGCGACATCGTGTACGCCGCCTTCTTGTCGATCGTCATCGGCGGCTCGGGCGCCTTGCTCTCGGTCTCCGAGGGCGTCGGCTCCGGGCTCTGGCTCGCGGCCGCCTCGCTCTTGCCGTCCTTGTCGTCGTCCTTGCCCGACAGCATGAACGCGCTCACGCCCACGACGGCGACCACGGCCACCGACGCCGCCACGATCGCGGTGATGCGCCTGGTCCGGCGACGGGCTTCCTCCCGGCGCTTCTGCTGGCGCTCGAACTTCTCCCGGGCGAGCTGCCGCCTCCGCTGTTCGCTGCTGGACACCGGTTGGGCTCCTTGTTACGTCGTGACGTCGGGGACACGTCGGGGGATTCGGGTCTGGACTGCCCGTACCGTATATGGGTTACCTGTGTCATGAGGAGCGCCGGTAGGCTCTGAACTGCTGCGACCCATGCCACCACCGCATCCTCCGGACGAACATTAAGGACGATCGTGCTCATTGCCGGGTTCCCCGCCGGGGCCTGGGGGACCAACTGCTATCTGGTCGCCCCCGCCGCCGGTGAGGAGTGCGTGATCATCGACCCGGGCCACCAGGCCGCCCAGGGCGTCGAGGAGACGCTGAAGAAGCATCGGCTCAAGCCCGTCGCCGTCGTGCTCACCCACGGCCACATCGACCATGTCGCCTCGGTCGTCCCGGTCTGCGGCGCCCATGACGTCCCCGCCTGGATCCACCCCGAGGACCGCTACATGATGAGCGACCCGGAGAAGGCGCTCGGCCGCTCGATCGGGATGCCGCTCATGGGCGAGCTGACCGTGGGGGAGCCGGACGACCTCAAGGAGCTGACCGACGGCTCGAAGCTGGCCCTGGCGGGGCTGGAGTTCGGCGTCTCGCACGCGCCCGGCCATACCAGGGGGTCGGTGACGTTCACGATGCCCGAGGCCGCGGACATCCCGCCGGTCCTCTTCTCGGGCGACCTGCTCTTCGCCGGCTCCGTCGGACGCACCGACCTGCCCGGCGGCGACCACGCCGAGCTGCTGAGGTCACTGGCCCGTGTGTGCCTGCCCCTCGACGACTCGACCGTGGTGCTGTCCGGCCACGGCCCCCAGACGACCATCGGCCGCGAGCGTGCCGCCAACCCGTTCCTGAACGGACTGGACGCGGCGCCGCGCCGAGGACTGTAGACGAGAGACCTATTTACGTGAGCACCTTCCAGGCCCCCAAGGGCACCTACGACCTGATCCCGCCGGACTCCGCGAAGTTCCTGGCGGTGCGCGAGGCCATCTCCGCGCCCCTGCGCGACTCCGGCTACGGCTACATCGAGACGCCCGGCTTCGAGAACGTCGAGCTGTTCGCGCGCGGTGTCGGCGAGTCCACCGACATCGTCACCAAGGAGATGTACACCCTCACCACCAAGGGCGGCGACCAGCTGGCGCTGCGCCCCGAGGGCACCGCGTCCGTCCTGCGCGCGGCCCTGGAGGCCAACCTCCACAAGGCCGGCAACCTCCCCGTCAAGCTCTGGTACTCCGGCTCGTACTACCGCTACGAGCGCCCGCAGAAGGGCCGCTACCGCCACTTCTCGCAGGTGGGCGCCGAGGCCATCGGCACCGAGGACCCGGTCCTGGACGCCGAGCTGATCATCCTGGCCGACCAGGCGTACCGCTCGCTGGGCCTGCGGCAGTTCCGCATCCTGCTGAACTCGCTGGGCGACAAGGAGTGCCGCCCGGTCTACCGCGATGCGCTCCAGACCTTCCTGCGCGACCTCGACCTGGACGAGGAGACCCGCCGCCGCATCGAGATCAACCCGCTGCGCGTCCTGGACGACAAGCGGGCCGACGTGCAGAAGCAGCTCACGGACGCGCCCCGGCTCCGCGACTACCTCTGCGACGCCTGCAAGGCGTACCACGAGGAGGTCCGCGCGCTGCTCACGGCGGCGGGCGTGGTGTACGAGGACGACGAGAAGCTGGTCCGCGGCCTCGACTACTACACCCGCACCACCTTCGAGTTCGTCCACGACGGCCTCGGCTCCCAGTCCGCGGTGGGCGGCGGCGGCCGCTACGACGGCCTCTCCGAGATGATCGGCGGCCCCGCGCTGCCGTCCGTCGGCTGGGCCCTCGGCGTGGACCGCACGGTCCTCGCCCTGGAGGCCGAGGGCGTCGAGCTGGACCTCCCCGTCACCACCAGCGTGTACGCGGTCCCGCTCGGCGACGAGGCCCGCCGGGCGCTCTTCGCGGTCGTCACCGGACTGCGCCGCGCGGGCGTCGCCGCCGACTTCGCCTTCGGCGGCCGGGGCCTCAAGGGCGCGATGAAGAGCGCCAACCGCTCCGGCGCGCGCTACACCCTGGTCGCGGGCGAACGCGATCTGGCCGAGGGCGTGGTCCAGCTCAAGGACATGGAGTCCGGCGAGCAGACGGCGGTGGCGCTCGCGGACGTGGTCGCGGAGCTGACGACCCGGCTCGGCTGAGCAGGCCGGCCGTACGGGGAGGACCCTGCGCGGCCGAGCGGCCGTACGGAGTGGACCCGGCACGGCCGTTGGGAGAGGGCGCGGGCGGGGGGCTTCAGGCCTCCGGTCCGCGCCCTCTCCGTGTGTGCGGGGCCTCCCAAGGCTCCGCGGCCGCCGCCCTCCGGCCGTGGCGGACCTCGCCCGCGTCAACACGGCAGCCGCCGATTCATCCTCGCGCCCGTCCACCCCGGGTTTCGCCGCGCACCCGGGCATCCTGCGGCGGAGGGCGCTTCCCGGCCACCGGTCGTACGCCTTTATGTCCATCGAACGGATGACCCGTCCGGGGGTGCGGCACAATGACCATGCCCGGCTGACCACTCAGTGATGGAACGGCGATATGACGACTGCAGCGGTAGACCACCAGCCCTCATCCGACCAGGAGGAGGACGGCGGCAAGCGCACCTTCGGGGCCGGACGGGGTCTCGCCCTGCTCCTGGTGATCACCGGCGCGGCCGGACTGCTGGCCTCCTGGGTCATCACGATCGACAAGTTCAAGCTGCTGGAGGACCCCTCCTTCACCCCCGGCTGCAGCCTCAACCCGGTCGTCGCGTGCGGCAACATCATGAAGAGCGAGCAGGCCTCGGCCTTCGGGTTCCCCAACCCGATGCTCGGCCTGGTCACGTACGGCATGGTCATCGCCATCGGTATGGGCCTGCTCGCCGGGGCCCGCTACCGCAGCTGGTTCTGGCTCGGCCTCAACGCGGGCACCCTGTTCGGCGTCGGCTTCTGCACCTGGCTCCAGTACCAGTCGCTGTACAACATCAACTCGCTCTGCCTCTGGTGCTGCCTCGCCTGGGTCGCCACGATCATCATGTTCTGCTACGTGACCACGCACAACGTCAAGCACCGCATCCTCCCCGCGCCCGCCTGGCTGCGGAACGGACTGACCGAGTTCCACTGGGTGCCGCCGGTGCTGTGGATCGGGATCATCGGCATGCTGATCCTGACCCGCTGGTGGGACTTCTGGACCAGCTGATCCCGACCGCCGAACCGACGCCCCCGGCCGCCTCTCCGCAGGCGGCCGGGGGCGTTGTCGGTGGGGTCGCATAGGCTTCATGACGTGGAGCCCGACCTCTTTACCGCAGCCGCCGAAGACCGCCAGGAGAAGGACCCGTCCGCCAGCCCCCTCGCTGTCCGGATGCGCCCCCGTGCCCTGGACGAGGTCGTCGGCCAGCAGCATCTGCTCAAGCCGGGCTCGCCGCTCCGCCGACTCGTCGAGGGGAGCGGCGGTCCGGCCGGCGCCTCCTCGGTGATCCTGTGGGGCCCGCCCGGCACCGGGAAGACGACTCTCGCGTATGTGGTCAGCAAGGCCACGAACAAGCGCTTCGTCGAGCTGTCCGCGATCACCGCGGGCGTCAAGGAGGTCCGGGCCGTCATCGAGAGCGCGCGCCGCGCCTCCGGCGGCTTCGGCAAGGAGACCGTCCTCTTCCTGGACGAGATCCACCGCTTCTCCAAGGCCCAGCAGGACTCCCTGCTCCCCGCCGTGGAGAACCGCTGGGTGACCCTGATCGCGGCCACCACGGAGAATCCGTACTTCTCCGTGATCTCGCCGCTGCTCTCACGCTCCCTGCTGCTCACCCTGGAGCCGCTGACCGACGACGACCTGCGCGATCTGGTGCGCCGGGCGCTGACCGACGAGCGCGGCCTCGGCGGGGCGCTCACGCTGCCCGAGGACGCGGAGGCGCATCTGCTGCGCATCGCGGGCGGTGACGCGCGCCGGGTGCTCACGGCTCTGGAGGCGGCGGCCGGTGCGGCGCTCGCCACGCACGAGGCGGAGATCACGCTGGAGACGGTCGAGACCACCGTCGACCGGGCCGCCGTGAAGTACGACCGGGACGGCGACCAGCACTACGACGTGGCCAGCGCGCTCATCAAGTCCATCCGCGGCTCCGACGTGGACGCGGCCCTGCACTATCTGGCCCGGATGATCGAGGCGGGGGAGGACCCCCGGTTCATCGCCCGGCGGCTGATGATCTCGGCCAGCGAGGACATCGGGCTCGCGGACCCCACCGCGCTGCCGACAGCGGTGGCGGCCGCCCAGGCCGTCGCCATGATCGGCTTCCCGGAGGCGGCGCTCACCCTGAGCCACGCCACGATCGCCCTCGCCCTCGCGCCGAAGTCCAACGCGGCGACGCTCGCGATCTTCGCCGCGCAGGAGGACGTGCGGAAGGGGCTCGCCGGCCCCGTCCCGGCCCATCTGCGCGACGGGCACTACAAGGGCGCCGCCAAGCTCGGCCACGCCCAGGGCTATGTCTATCCGCATGACGTCCAGGGCGGTATCGCCGCCCAGCAGTACGCCCCGGACGCGGTCCGCGACCGGCGGTACTACACCCCCACCCGGCACGGCGCCGAGGCGAGGTACGCGGAGGTGGTCGAGCGGGTCCGCGAGCGCCTGGGCCGCCAGGGCGGCGGCCCGGACACGTCGTCCTGAACCACCAGTGCTCCGTCCCGAACCACCCCGGTCCCGTCCGGAACCTGCGTCCCGCCCGGAGCCGCCCGGAGCGCGGTCAGGACGCGGCCGCCTCGAAGAGCGTGTGCATTGCCCGGCGCAGCTCGGTGACGTCCCGTACGGGCTCCGGAAACTCGAAGCGCGCGTCGAAGCACGACCCCTTGTCCTCCACGAAGCGCACCCGCAGCCCGAAGCGGTCCAGGGCCACGGGCACGGCGACCGGCCGGTGCGAGGCGTAGGCGCGGGCCGTGCGCTCCCCGAGCAGCGCGCACAGCGTGCGCATCTGGTCCTCGTGGGCGGCGTGCAGGTGCTGGAGCAGCTCCGCCTCGTGGCAGGCCAGCGGATCGGGGGAGGCGTCCCGGAAGTCCTCCGCGTCGATGTCCTCGGCGCCCCAGAGGTCGTCCACGTACGCCTCGCCGAACTCCAGGCGCAGCATCATCCGGCCGGGCGCCGCGAGCCCGGGTACGGAGGTGAGCCAGCCCGAGATCCAGGCCCGGCCCCGGATGCGGTGCGGTACGGAGACCGGGGCGACATCCGTGATCTCCAGCACGGCGGTCAGCTCGTCGCCCTGCGCGTGCGTCGCGGCCCGGACGGCCGGGGAGTCCGCGGGGAATTCGAGGAACAGATCGCCCTCGGGACCCACGCTCCGCGTGTCCGGCATCAGGGGTTCGGCGCGGGCCAGATCGAGCCCCGGTACGACCAGCAGCGCGGAGCAGGTACTCTGTACGAGAGTTCGTGTGCGCTCGGCTGCTGACGGCATCCGAGTGGTTTCAAGCCCGCTGGGACGCGGCTGACCACGATCAGATCGGCCTTCCGTCGTAGCAGCACCCTCTGAAGAGGTGCTGCCGCTGTCTGTGCTGTCCGTGACGTGAGTGGTGTTCCCAGGGCGAGACATGCGATCTCCTTGAGTAAGGTAAGCCTAACCTAACCTACAACGGAGGTCTGGAGAACGTGCCTAACCAGTCGCGTCCCAAGGTCAAGAAGTCGCGTGCCCTCGGCATCGCCCTGACGCCCAAGGCTGTCAAGTACTTCGAAGCGCGTCCGTACCCGCCGGGCGAGCACGGCCGTGGCCGCAAGCAGAACTCGGACTACAAGGTCCGTCTGCTGGAGAAGCAGCGCCTGCGTGCGCAGTACGACATCAGCGAGCGCCAGATGGCGCGCGCCTACGACCGCGCCAAGAAGGCCGAGGGCAAGACGGGCGAGGCGCTGGTCGTCGAGCTCGAGCGCCGTCTCGACGCCCTGGTCCTGCGTTCGGGCATCGCCCGCACCATCTACCAGGCCCGCCAGATGGTCGTCCACGGCCACATCGAGGTCAACGGCGGCAAGGTCGACAAGCCCTCCTTCCGCGTGCGTCCGGACGACATCGTCCAGGTCCGCGAGCGCAGCCGCTCCAAGGTCCCCTTCCAGGTGGCCCGCGAGGGTGGTTACGACACCGAGGGCGAGACCCCGCGCTACCTCCAGGTGAACCTGAAGGCCCTGGCCTTCCGCCTGGACCGGGACCCGAACCGCAAGGAGATCCCGGTGATCTGCGACGAGCAGCTCGTCGTCGAGTACTACGCCCGCTGATCCAGGCGTAGCCGCTCTCACCAGCGCTCAGGCCCGCCCCTCCCGTGTCATCCGGGAGGCGGCGGGCCTTCGCGTTCCCCCGGGCCCCGCCTCGGAAGCGGCCCCCGGCTCGGACGCGGCCCCCGCCTCGGAAGCGGCCCCCGGCTCGCTCCCGGAGTCCGGCCCGCTCCCGGAACCCGCTTCCGCCCCGGGCGTGTCGCGCCGCTCCCGTACGTCCTCACCGGCCTCGGCCCCGGCCGTCAGGGCCCGCGCCACCGCCGCGCCGCGCTCCAGCCGCCGCCCGGCCCGCACCCCCGCCTCGTACGCCGCGTCCCCCAGCTCACGCCGCACCCGCTGCTCGCACTCCGCGCGCGGCCGGCCGAAGTACACCGAGCCGAAGAGCTGGAGCCCGACCGACGGCCAGATCCGCGCCGCCGCCCCCTGGAGCACCGCGGCCTCCTCGCCGTCGCCCTCCACCGCCGTCACCAGCGCCAGCAGCTCCAGCGAGAGCGCGGTCGAGAGCAGATCGTCGAAGGTCCGGCCGATCACCAGGCACTCCCCGAGCATCCGCCGCGCCTGCTCCGGCCGCCCCCGCCGCAGCGCCGCGTAGGCCAGGACGTAGAGGGCGTACGCCAGCGCCCACCGCTCCCCGTGGTCCTCGCAGACCTCCCGGACCTCCTCGCAGATGGCCGCCGCCGCGTCCGGACCGCCCAGGAACGCCACCGCCATCGCCAGTTCGACCTGGGCCATCAGCACAGCGCTGTTCAGCTCACCGATCTCCCGGTAGCGGCCGAGCGCGTCCCGCAGCAGCTCCTCGGCGCGCGCCGGATCGTCCGTGACGAGCGCCAGGCAGCCCGCGCGGTGGACCGCGTACGCCAGCGCCGTGGAGTCCCCGGACCGCTCGGCCTCCTCCCGGCACTCCTGGAGGGCGGAGACCGCCCCGACCGGGTCCCCCTGGAGCACCGCCACATACCCCAGCACCCACAGCACCTTGAGCCGGGAGGCGTCGTACGGGGTCGGCTCCTCCAGTACGTGCTCCAGCCAGTACCGGCCTTCCGCGGGCCGGCCGCACCCCGCCCAGTAGAACCAGAGCGAGCCCGCCAGGTGCTGGGCGAGGTGCACCTCCTCCAGGCTCTCCATCGAGCACTCCATCGCCCGCCGGAGGTTCGGCAGCTCGCTGTGGATCCGGGCCGCCACCTCCGCCTGGCGCGGTGAGAACCAGTCCAGCTCGCACCAGGTGGCGAGCCCCAGGAACCAGTCCCGGTGGCGCCGCCGCATCCGCCCGGTGTCCCCGGCGGCCGCCAGCCACTCCGCCCCGTACTCGCGCACCGACTCCAGGAGCCGGTAGCGGGTGGTGCCAGCGGTGTCCTCGCGCTCCACCACCGACTGGGCGAGCAGCTCCTCCAGCACGTCGAGCACGGAATCGGCCGGCAGCCCCGCACCGCCGCAGACGTACTCGGCGGCCTCCAGGTCGAACTGCCCGGCGAAGACCGAGAGCCGCGCCCACAGCAACCGCTGCGCGGGCGTGCACAGCTCATGGCTCCAGCCGATCGCCGTACGCAGCGCCCGGTGGCGGGGCGGAGCGCCGCGGCTGCCGCCGGTCAGCAGCCGGAACCGGTCGTCCAGGCGCAGCAGCACCTGCTCGACCGAGAGGGCCCGCAGCCGTCCCGCCGCCAGTTCGAGCGCCAGCGGCACCCCGTCGAGGCGGCGGCACAGCTCCTCCGCCGCCGCCCGGTCCGCCGCCGTCGGCCGCCACTCCGGCCGCACCGCGCGGGCCCGCTCCTCGAACAGCTCCACCGCGTCCGCCTCGCACATAGGCGCGAGGGTGAACGTCACTTCACCGCTCACCAGGAGGGGGCGGCGCCCGGCCGCGAGCACCCGCAGGCCGGGTGCCCGGCGCAGCAACTCCCGTACGAGATCGGCGCAGGCGTCCACCAGGTGCTCGAAGCCGTCCAGCACCAGCAGGGCCCGGCGCCCGCGGAGGTGCTCGACGAGGGCGGCGCGGGGCGGCCTGCTGGTGTGGTCGGTCAGCCCCAGCGCCTCGGCCACGGCGTGTTCCAGCAGCTCGGGGTCGTGCACGGGGGACAGGTCGGTGAGCCAGACCCCGTCGCAGTACCGTTTCTCCAGCAGCGCGGCGACCCTGCTGACACAGCGGGTCTTGCCGACGCCCGCCGCCCCGACGGCGGTGACGAGTCTGGAGTCCTCCAACAGCCCGCGCAGCGCGGCCAGTTCGTCCGTGCGCCCCACGAACCGGTTCAGCTCCGCCGGGACGTTGCCGGCCGGGACGTCACGAGCCGGGGCGGAGGAGAGGGGGCCGGGAGGGTCCGGGTGCGTGGCACGGCGCTGCAGGTGTCGCATGAAACACGCAGAGTACTGACCCCGAAGCTCTCCGTGCAATCGCGTCGGCCGGCTCCCGTCCGTCCCGCCCGGAATGCCCCGGGGCCCGCCGGGAATGCGGTAGGGGAGGAGATGCCCGGCGCGATAGGCTCGTGGGACATGCCCCCGAGGGGGCCGAGCGACGAGCAGAGAGCGGTGCACAGTGTCCGGTGGAGAGGTGGCCGGGATCATCGTGGCCGTCTTCTGGGCGATCCTGGTCTCGTTCCTCGCCGTGGTGCTGGTGAGGCTGGCCCAGACGCTCAGGGCGACCACCAGACTCGTGGCGGAGGTGACCGAACAGGCCGTCCCGCTGCTGAGCGACGCCTCGGCGACGGTCCGGTCCGCGCAGACCCAGCTGGACAAGGTCGACGCCATCGCGAGCGACGTCCAGGAGGTCACCTCCAACGCCTCCGCGCTCTCCACGACCGTCGCCTCCACCTTCGGCGGACCGCTCGTCAAGGTCGCCGCGTTCGGCTACGGCGTCCGGCAGGCCCTCGGCCGCCGCACCGCTCCCGAACCGGAACCGGCCCGGGACCGCTCCTCCGGCCGCCGTACGGTGATCGTCGGCCGGACCGTCCCCTCGGCGCGCGGACGCAAGCGCGACCGCCGAAACCCCCGCGGACAGAAGGACTGATCCAGCGATGTTCCGCCGCACCTTCTGGTTCACCGCCGGCGCAGCCGCCGGTGTCTGGGCCACCACCAAGGTCAACCGCAAGCTCAGGCAGCTGACGCCCGAGAGCCTTGCCGCGCAGGCCGCGGACAAGGCGATCGAGACCGGCCACAAGCTCAAGGACTTCGCCCTCGACGTCCGCGAGAACATGGTCCGGCGCGAAGCCGAACTGGGCGGCGCGCTGGGCCTCGAGGCACCGGTCGACCCCGACCTCCCCGTACAGCGGCACTACGCCGTGGAAGCGTCGGCCGAGTCCGCCGCCCGCCCCGGCACGTACCGCACGCTTCCCTCCCCATCGAACAACCGGAATGAGGACCACTAATGGAGTCGGCTGAAATCCGCCGCCGCTGGCTGAGCTTCTTCGAGGAGCGCGGCCACACCGTCGTGCCTTCGGCGTCGCTCATCGCGGACGACCCGACTCTGCTGCTCGTCCCCGCGGGCATGGTCCCCTTCAAGCCGTACTTCCTCGGTGAGGTCAAGCCGCCCGCCCCGCGCGTCACCAGCGTGCAGAAGTGCGTCCGTACGCCGGACATCGAAGAGGTCGGCAAGACCACCCGCCACGGCACGTTCTTCCAGATGTGCGGGAACTTCTCCTTCGGGGACTACTTCAAGGAAGGCGCCATCCAGCTCGCCTGGGAGGCCCTGACCAACTCTGTCGAGGACGGCGGCTTCGGCCTGGAGCCCGAGAAGCTCTGGATCACGGTCTACCTCGACGACGACGAGGCCGAGGCCATCTGGCGCGACAAGATCGGCGTCCCGGCCGAGCGCATCCAGCGCCTGGGCAAGAAGGACAACTTCTGGTCCATGGGCGTCCCCGGCCCCTGCGGCCCGTGTTCGGAGATCAACTACGACCGCGGCCCCGAGTTCGGCGTCGAGGGCGGCCCGGCCGTCAACGACGAGCGGTACGTGGAGATCTGGAACCTGGTCTTCATGCAGTACGAGCGCGGCGCGGGCGACGGCAAGGAGGACTTCCCGATCCTCGGGGACCTGCCGTCCAAGAACATCGACACCGGTCTCGGCCTGGAACGCCTGGCGATGATCCTCCAGGGCGTACAGAACATGTACGAGACCGACACCCTGCGCGTCGTCATGGACAAGGCCACCGAGCTGACCGGCGTCCGCTACGGCGCCGAGCGGTCCACGGACGTCTCGCTCCGCGTCGTCGCCGACCACATCCGCACGTCGGTGATGCTCATCGGCGACGGTGTCACCCCGGGCAACGAGGGCCGCGGCTACGTGCTGCGCCGCATCATGCGCCGCGCCATCCGCAACATGCGCCTGCTGGGCGCCACCGGCACGGTCGTCAAGGACCTGATCGACGTCGTGATCGACACGATGGGGCAGCAGTACCCGGAGCTGATCACCGACCGCAAGCGCGTCGAGACGGTCGCGCTCGCGGAGGAGGCCGCCTTCCTCAAGGCCCTCAAGGGCGGCACCAACATCCTGGAGACCGCGGTCACCGAGACCAAGGCCGCCGGTGGCAAGGTCCTCGCCGGGGACAAGGCGTTCCTGCTCCACGACACCTGGGGCTTCCCGATCGACCTGACCCTGGAGATGGCCGCCGAGCAGGGGCTCTCCGTGGACGAGGACGGCTTCCGCCGCCTCATGCAGGAGCAGCGCGACAAGGCCAAGGCCGACGCCCGCGCCAAGAAGACCGGTCACGCCGACCTCTCCGCCTACCGCGAGGTCGCGGACACCTCCGGCGCCACCGAGTTCACCGGCTACACCAGCCTGGCCGGTGAGTCGACCATCGTCGGTCTGCTGGTCGACGGCGTGCCCTCGCCCGCCGCCACCGAGGGCGACGAGGTCGAGGTCGTCCTCGACCGCACCCCCTTCTACGCCGAGGGCGGTGGCCAGCTCGCGGACACCGGCCGCATCCGGCTCGACACCGGTGCCGTGATCGAGGTCCGCGACGTCCAGAAGCCGGTCCCCGGCGTCCACGTCCACAAGGGCGTCGTGCAGGTCGGTGAGGTCACGGTCGGGGCCCCCGTCTTCGCCTCCATCGACGCCACCCGCCGCCGGGCCATCGCCCGCGCCCACAGCGCCACCCACCTCACCCACCAGGCGCTGCGCGACGCGCTCGGCCCGACGGCCGCCCAGGCCGGCTCCGAGAACTCGCCGGGCCGCTTCCGCTTCGACTTCGGTTCGCCCGCCGCCGTCCCCGGCACGGTCCTCACCGACGTCGAGCAGCGGATCAACGAGGTCCTCTCGCGCGAACTCGACGTCCAGGCCGAGGTCATGTCGATCGACGAGGCCAAGAAGCAGGGCGCCATCGCGGAGTTCGGCGAGAAGTACGGCGAGCGGGTCCGGGTCGTCACCATCGGCGACTTCTCCAAGGAGCTGTGCGGCGGCACCCACGTCCACAACACCGCCCAGCTCGGCCTGGTCAAGCTGCTCGGCGAGTCCTCCATCGGCTCCGGCGTGCGCCGGATCGAGGCCCTGGTCGGCGTGGACGCGTACAACTTCCTCGCCAAGGAGCACACGGTCGTCGCCCAGCTCCAGGAGCTGGTCAAGGGCCGCCCCGAGGAGCTGCCGGAGAAGATCGCGGGCATGCTCGGCAAGCTGAAGGACGCCGAGAAGGAGATCGAGAAGTTCCGCGCGGAGAAGGTCCTCGCGGCCGCCGCCGGACTGGCCGACTCCGCCAAGGACGTCCGGGGCGTCGCCCTGGTCACCGGCCAGGTCCCCGACGGCACCTCCGCCGACGACCTGCGCAAGCTGGTCCTGGACGTGCGGGGCCGCATCCAGGGCGGCCGCCCGGCCGTCGTGGCCCTGTTCACCACGGCCAACGGCCGCCCGCTCACGGTCATCGCCACCAACGAGGCCGCCCGCGAGCGTGGCCTCAAGGCCGGTGACCTCGTCCGTACGGCCGCCAAGACGCTCGGTGGCGGTGGCGGCGGCAAGCCGGACGTGGCCCAGGGCGGCGGCACGAACCCGGCCGCCATCGGCGACGCCGTCGCCGCCGTCGAACGCCTCGTCACCGAGACCGCGTGACGGACGGGATGACACGGATGCGCCGCGGACGACGGCTCGCCGTCGACGTCGGGGACGCCCGGATCGGGGTCGCCTCGTGCGACCCCGACGGGATCCTGGCCACGCCGGTGGAGACCGTGCCGGGACGCGATGTCCCGGCCGCCCACCGGCGGCTGGCGGCCATCGTCGAGGAGTACGAGCCGATCGAGGTGATCCTCGGTCTGCCCCGCTCCCTCGGCGGCGGCGAGGGACCGGCGGCAGCCAAGGTCCGCGACTTCGCCCAGGTGTTCGCACGTTCGATCGCCCCCGTCCCGGTGCGGCTGGTGGACGAGAGGATGACCACAGTCACGGCCGCCCAGGGCATGCGCGCCTCGGGTGTGAAGTCCAAGAAGGGCCGGTCTGTCATCGACCAGGCTGCCGCTGTGGTGATCCTCCAGAACGCTCTGGAGTCCGAACGGGCGTCAGGCAGTCCCCCGGGAGAGGGCGTCGAAGTGGTTGTCTGATCGCGATACGGTAACGTTCCGCGCGATGCGGCGGTGGATTCGAACAAACACCGCTCAGCGAAGCGAAGAGACGGAACGTCGTCTCGCGGCTCTAGGGGATCGATGACTGAGTATGGCCGGGGCCCCGGCTCCGAACCGTGGCATCCCGAGGACCCCTTGTACGGGGACCAGGGATGGGAAGGCCGGCAGGCCGCCCACGGCCAGGGCCAGTACGGCGACCAGCAGCAGTCCTATCCGCAGGACCCGTACACCCAGCAGCACCAGAACCACCCGCAGCACCAGAACCACCAGCAGTACCCGCAGCAGCCGTCGTACGACCAGCACCAGCAGTACGGGCAGCAGCAGTACGACCCCTCGCACCAGCAGCACCAGCAGTACGGCACGCCGCAGCAGGACCCGTACGGTCAGCAGTCCTACCCCCAGCCGCAGTACGACGGCGGCTGGGACACCGGGCAGGGGACCGCCATGCCGTACGGGGCCGGGCCCCAGGACCCGTACGCCCAGCAGCAGGCGCACGGCTACGGTGAATCGCACGACTACTACGGCACGCCCGACGCCTACCCCCCGCCGCAGCCGCCGGGCCGCCGCGATGCCCCCGGGCAGCAGCAGTCCCCGCAGGCCCAGTCCCAGCAGACCCCCCAGCACGGGCAGCCCGAGCAGCAGGGGAAGCCGTCGACGGACTGGGACCCGGACGAGCCGCAGGAAGAGACGCATCCTTTCTTCACCGGCTCCGACGAACCCGCCGGCCGTGACTCCCGCGAGCCCCGCGACGGCGACGACGACCCGGACGACGACTCCTCGCGCGCCGCGCGCCGCGAGCGCGGCAGCGGGGAGCGCCGGGGCGGCAAGACCAAGAAGAAGAGCCGCAACGGCTGCGCCTGCCTGGTGGTCTCCCTCGTCCTGGTCGGCGGCCTCGGGGGAGTGTCGTACGTCGGCTACAACTTCTGGAAGGACAAGTTCGGCGCCCCGGCCGACTACGCCGGATCGGGCACGGACGAGCAGGTCGAGGTCGAGATCCCCGAGGGGGCGCTCGGCTACGACATCGCCAACATCCTGCGCAAGAAGGGCGTCATCAAGTCCTCCGACGCCTTTGTCGCGGCCCAGAACGACAACCCCAAGGGCAAGTCGATCCAGGCCGGCGTCTACCTCCTCAACAAGGAGATGTCGGGAGCCTCCGCGGTCGCCCTGATGCTCGACAACAAGAGCCAGAACCTCCTGGTGATCCCCGAGGGCACCCGCAACGTCACGGTCTACGAGAAGATCGACGCCCGGCTCGGCCTGGACAAGGGCAGCACGGAGAAGGTGGCCAAGACCAAGGCGGAGTCCCTGGGCCTGCCCGACTGGGTCGAGGACAACCCGGACGTGAAGGATCCGCTGGAGGGCTTCCTGTACCCGGCCGCGTATCCGGTGGCCAAGGGCTCGAAGCCCGAGGACGCGCTGAAGCGGATGGTCACGCGGGCCAACAAGGAGTACGACAAGCTCGACCTGGAGGCGGCCGCCAAGAAGTACCAGCTGGACGGCCCCTGGCAGGTGCTGACGGTGGCGAGTCTGGTGCAGGCGGAGGGTCTCACGCACGACGACTTCCGCAAGATGGCCGAGGTCGTCTACAACCGGCTCAAGCCCGACAACACGGTCACCAACCGCAAGGTCGAGTTCGACTCGTCGTTCAACTACCTCATGAAGCAGAGCAAGATCAAGATCAGCACCAAGGAGATCCGCTCCAACCCGGACCCGTACAACACGTACTACCACACGGGTCTTCCGCCGGGGCCGATCAGCAATCCGGGCGTCGACGCCCTCAAGGCATCGCTCAACCCGACGTCGAACGGCTGGATGTTCTTCATCTCGCTCGACGGCAAGAAGACCGAATTCACGAAGACCATCGACGAGCACGAGAAGCTGAACGACAAGTGGAAGGAGCAGCAGGGACTTGGCTGATATCCGCCGTCGGGCGGCCGTCCTCGGCTCGCCCATCGCCCACTCGCTCTCCCCGGTGCTGCACCGGGCCGCCTACGCCGAACTCGGCCTCGACGACTGGTCCTACGACCGGTTCGAGGTCGACGAGGCGGCGCTGCCCGGCTTCGTCGAGGCGCTGGACCCCGCGTGGGCGGGGCTGTCCCTGACCATGCCGCTCAAGCGGGCGGTCATCCCGCTGCTGGACGGGATCAGCCCGACGGCCGCCTCCGTGGAGGCCGTCAACACGGTCGTGTTCACCGAGGACGGGCGCCGGGTCGGTGACAACACGGACATCCCCGGCATGATCGCCGCCCTGCGCGAGCGCGGTGTCGAGAAGGTCGAGTCCGCCGCGATCCTGGGCGCCGGAGCCACCGCCTCCTCCGCCCTCGCCGCGCTCGCGGTGATCTGCGCCGGACCCGTCACCGCCTACGTACGCAGCAAGGAGCGCGGCGACGAGATGCGCGGCTGGGGGCAGCGGCTCGGCGTGGACGTCCGGGTCGCCGACTGGGCCGACGGCGGACGGGCGCTCGACGCGCCGCTGGTCATCGCCACCACCCCGGCGGGCACCACCGACGCCCTCGCCACCGGCGTGCCGGAGCGGCCGGGCATCCTCTTCGACGTGCTGTACGAGCCCTGGCCGACCCCTCTCGCCGCCGGCTGGTCGGCGCGCGGCGGAGCCGTCGTCGGCGGGCTCGACCTCCTCGTGCATCAGGCGCTGCTCCAGGTCGAGCAGATGACGGGCCTCTCCCCGGCCCCGCTGGCGGCCATGCGGCGGGCCGGGGAAGCGGCGCTCGCGGGGCGCTGACGCATTCGACCTGATGAACAGGCGTCCGGTTGCTGGACCGGCGGCCGGACACCGTCCACAGTCGTGGGAGGATCGACGGCGGCGGGCCGGGGCCGCGCACCCGGCCATGCCGTCGCATTTTTCAGGCGCGAGCATGAGGAGCACCGTTGAGCAGGTTGCGCTGGCTGACCGCAGGCGAGTCGCACGGTCCCGCACTGGTGGCGACGCTGGAGGGCCTTCCCGCCGGCGTCCCGGTGACGACGGAGATGGTCGCCGAGGCGCTCGCCCGGCGACGGCTCGGTTACGGCCGCGGGGCTCGGATGAAGTTCGAGCAGGACGAGGTCACCTTCCTCGGCGGCGTACGCCACGGGCTCACCATGGGCTCCCCGGTCGCCGTCATGGTCGGCAACACCGAGTGGCCCAAGTGGGAACAGGTCATGGCGGCCGACCCGGTCGACCCCGCCGTGCTGGCCGAGTCGGCCCGTAACGCCCCGCTGACCCGGCCTCGCCCCGGCCACGCCGACCTGGCCGGGATGCAGAAGTACGGCTTCGACGAGGCCCGGCCGATCCTGGAGCGCGCCAGCGCCCGGGAGACCGCCGCCCGCGTCGCCCTCGGGGCCGTCGCCCGCTCCTACCTCAAGGAGACGGCGGGCATCGAGATCGTCAGCCATGTCGTCGAGCTGGCCGCCGCGAAGGCGCCGTACGGGGTCTACCCGGTCCCCGCCGACGTGGCGAAGCTGGACGCCGACCCGGTCCGCTGCCTGGACGCCGACGCCTCCAAGGCGATGGTGGCCGAGATCGACCAGGCCCACAAGGACGGCGACACCCTCGGCGGGGTCGTCGAGGTGCTGGCGTACGGCGTGCCCGTCGGACTCGGCTCGCACGTCCACTGGGACCGCCGCCTGGACGCCCGGCTCGCCGCCGCGCTCATGGGCATCCAGGCCATCAAGGGCGTCGAGGTCGGGGACGGCTTCGAGCTGGCCCGGGTCCCCGGCTCGAAGGCGCACGACGAGATCGTCGCCACGGACGAGGGCATCCGGCGCGCCTCCGGGCGCTCCGGCGGCACCGAGGGCGGGCTCACCACCGGTGAACTGCTGCGCGTCCGCGCCGCGATGAAGCCCATCGCCACCGTCCCGCGCGCCCTGGCCACCGTGGACGTCACCACCGGTGAGGCCGCCAAGGCCCACCACCAGCGCTCCGACGTCTGCGCCGTCCCGGCCGCGGGCATCGTCGCGGAGGCGATGGTCGCCCTGGTCCTGGCCGACGCCGTCGCGGAGAAGTTCGGCGGCGACAGCGTGGCCGAGACCCACCGCAACGTGCAGTCGTACCTCGACCACCTCCAGATCCGATGAGCGGCCCCCTGGTCGTCCTCGTCGGCCCCATGGGCGTCGGCAAGTCCACCGTCGGTGAGCTGCTCGCCGCCCGGCTCGGCACCACCTACCGGGACACCGACGCGGACGTCGTCACCGAGGCGGGCAAGCCGATCGCGGAGATCTTCTACGACGAGGGCGAGGAGCACTTCCGGGCCCTGGAGCGCCGGGCGGTCACCGCGGCCGTCGCCGGACACGCGGGCGTCCTCTCCCTCGGGGGCGGGGCCGTCCTGGACGGGGCGACCAGGGAACTGCTGGCCGGCCACCCGGTCGTCTACCTCTCCATGGACGTGGACGAGGCGGTCCGCCGGGTGGGACTGGGCGCCGCCCGCCCCCTCCTGGCCGTCAACCCGCGCCGGCAGTGGCGCGAGCTGATGGACGCCCGCCGCCACCTCTACGAAGAGGTGGCCCGCACGGTCGTCGCCACCGACGACCGCACCCCCGAAGAGGTCGCCCAGGCGATCATCGACGCACTGGAACTGCCGGAGGGCGCAGCCGCCCCCGGCGTGGAGAGCACCGGCATGACGCAGCAGGCCCCCACCCGCATTCAGGTCGCAGGCTCGGCGGGCTCCGACCCGTACGAGGTCCTCGTCGGCCACCAGCTCCTCGGCGAGCTGCCCCAGCTCATCGGCGACCGCGCTAAGCGGGTCGCCGTCCTGCACCCCGAGGCGCTGGCCGAGACCGGTGAGGCGGTCCGCCAGGACCTCGCCGACCAGGGGTACGAGGCCATCGCCATCCAGCTGCCCAACGCGGAGGAGGCCAAGACCGTCGAGGTCGCCGCCTACTGCTGGAAGGCGCTCGGCCAGACCGGCTTCACCCGCACCGACGTGATCGTCGGCATCGGCGGCGGCGCCACCACGGACGTCGCCGGGTTCGTCGCCGCCAGCTGGCTGCGCGGGGTGCGCTGGATCGCGGTCCCCACCACCGTGCTCGGCATGGTCGACGCGGCCGTCGGCGGCAAGACCGGCATCAACACCGCCGAGGGCAAGAACCTGGTCGGCGCCTTCCACCCGCCCGCCGGGGTCCTCTGCGACCTCGCCGCGCTGGAGTCGCTGCCGGTCAACGACTACGTCTCCGGCATGGCCGAGATGATCAAGGCCGGTTTCATCGCGGACCCGGTCATCCTCGACCTGATCGAGTCCGACCCGGAGGCCGCCCGCACGCCCGCCGGGCCGCACACCGCCGAGCTGATCGAGCGCTCCATCCGGGTCAAGGCCGAGGTCGTCTCCAGCGACCTCAAGGAGTCCGGCCTCCGCGAGATCCTCAACTACGGCCACACGCTCGGCCACGCCATCGAGAAGAACGAGCGCTACAAGTGGCGCCACGGCGCCGCCGTCTCCATCGGCATGGTCTTCGCCGCCGAGCTGGGCCGGCTCGCCGGACGCCTCGACGACGCCACCGCCGACCGGCACCGCACCATCCTTCAGTCGGTGGGCCTGCCGCTCACCTACCGCGGCGACCAGTGGCCCAAGCTCCTGGAGAACATGAAGGTCGACAAGAAGTCCCGCGGCGACCTGCTGCGCTTCATCGTCCTGGACGCCCTCGGCAAGCCCACCGTCCTGGAGGGCCCCGACCCGGCCGTGCTGCTCGCCGCCTACGGGGAGGTCTCCGCGTGACCCGCAGGGTCCTCGTCCTCAACGGCCCCAACCTCGGCCGCCTCGGTTCCCGCGAACCCGACGTCTACGGAGCCACCTCCTACGCCGGACTCGTCGAGACCTGCACCGCGCTCGGCAAGGAGCTGGGCTTCGACGTCGACGTACGCGAGACGAACGACGAGGGCGAACTGATCCGCTGGCTCCACGAGGCGGCGGACGGTGCGATCCCGGTCGTCCTCAACCCGGGCGCCTTCACGCACTACTCGTACGGGATGCGGGACGCGGCAGCCCAGCGCACCGCCCCGCTGATCGAGGTGCACATCTCCAACCCGTACGCCCGCGAGGAGTTCCGCCACACCTCGGTGGTCGCCCCGGTGGCCACGGGCACGGTCGCCGGGTTCGGCATCGGCTCCTACCGGCTCGCCCTGCGCGCCCTGGCCGACGAACTGACGGACTGACACTCCCCGGTGCCCACGGGCACTCCGCACCCTCCCGGGCCGTTCCCCCTGAGACGGCCCGGGAAGGTACGGTAGCCGTCCCATCAGCGTCAGTCGCAGTTACGAGACGGAGTGGCCACCGGATGCAGCACCCAGTGGGGGCCCCGCTGCCGCCGCCCCAAGGACCCGGGCACGGTCTGCCGGGCCGGCCGCACCAGGAGCAGCACCCCGGCCCGCCCCCGATACCCCAGCAGCCACCGGTCGCGGGGCAGCCGCCGGTACACGGTCATGGCGCCCAGCCTCCGGCTCCCGGGCAGGTGCCGGGCTCTCCCGCGCCCGGTCAGGCCGTCCCGCCGCCCGCGCCCGGTCAGGCCCCGCAGGGACCGGCCCAGGGTCACCCGTCGCAGCCGCAGGCCCAGCCCTACGGCTGGGGCGGCACCGGGCCCACCCCGCCGCCCTCCGGCGGGCAGGCCACCGGACATGTCCAGCTGCCCCCGGGCGGGCCCGTCCCCCTGCCCGCGCCGCTCGCCGAGCCGGGCACCGGCAGTGCCACGCTCGCCGTGCTGCTGATCGGGCCGGCCGGTGCGGGCAAGACCACCGTGGCCCGGCTCTGGGCGGCCCGCCGCCGGGTGCCCACCGCGCATGTCTCCCTGGACGACGTCCGTGAGTGGGTCTGCTCCGGGTTCGCCGACCCGCAGGCGGGCTGGAACGACCACTCCGAGGCCCAGTACCGGCTGGCCCGCCGCACCTGCGGCTTCGCCGCCCGCAACTTCCTCGCCAACGGCATCTCCTGCATCCTCGACGACGCCGTCTTCCCCGACCGCCCGGTCGTCGGCCTCGGCGGCTGGAAGCGCCATGTGGGCCCCGGACTCCTCCCCGTCGTGCTGCTGCCCGGCCTGGAGGTCGTCCTGGAGCGCAACGCCGCCCGCAGCGGCAACCGCCGCCTCTCCGACGAGGAGGTCGCCCGCATCCACGGCCGGATGGCCGGCTGGTACGGCTCCGGCCTCCCGATCATCGACAACTCGACCTACGACGTCGAGACCACCGCCCGGGTCCTGGACGACGTGCTGGCCCGCTCCATCGCCTCCCCTCCCGCCTGGTAGCGCCCGGCCGGAGCGGCGGGCCCCCGCGCCCGTCCCCCCGGTCGGCTGCGCCGACCGAGCGAGGAGCCGCCCCCGCTCGTACGCTCGGAGCATGTCTGAGGTGCACGCCGTCCGACGCGGGCTGCTCCGCGACCGGTGCGCCGCCGCGGGGTCCGCGGCCGCGCTGGTCTCCCGCCCCGCCAACGTCCGCTATCTCGCGGGCGGAGCGCCCCCCGGGGCCGTGCTGCTGCTCGGCCCCGGCGAGGACGTCCTGCTCTGCCCCCGCGCGCCGAGCGGCGAGTCCGGCCACGGGCGCCCCGACGAGGCGCTCCGGGTCGACGTCCTGCCCGTACCGGACGGGGACCCGGTGGTGGAGGCCGCCGGCCTCGCCGCGTCCTTCGGCGTGGACTCGCTCGCCGTCGAGGAGCACGACCTGACCGTGGCCCGGCACCGGGCCATGGCGACGGCCGCACCGCGCCTGCTCCTGGCCGATCTGGGCTTCACCGTGGAACAGCAGCGGATCGTCAAGGACGAGGAGGAGATCGGCTGTCTGCGGATCGCCGCCGAGATCACCGACCAGGCCCTCGGCGAACTCCTCGAATCGATCCTGGTCGGCCGCACCGAACGCCATCTCGCCCTGGAGCTGGAGCGCCGCCTCGTCGACCACGGGGCGGACGGCCCCGCCTTCGCCACCTCCGTCGCCACCGGCCCCAACTCCGGCCAGGGGCGCCACCGTCCCTCGGACCGGCGGGTGGAGGAGGGCGATTTCCTCTCCGTGCGCCTCGGCGCGAGCTACCACGGCTACCGCTGCGAGATCGGCCGGACCTTCGTCATCGGCACCGCCCCCGCCGACTGGCAGATCGAGCTGTACGACCTCGTTTTCGCCGCTCAGCGGGGAGGCCGGGAGGCCCTCGCACCGGGCGCCGCCTACCGCGAGGTGGACCGCGCGGCCCGTCATCCGCTGGAGTCCGCGGGGTACGGGGAGGGCCTCCAGCCGTGGACCGGACACGGTGTGGGGCTGGAAATCGAGGAGGACCCGCAATTGGCACCGACAGCCATGGGTAAACTGGACGCTTGTGTGCCGGTCACCGTCGAACCGGGGGTCCACCTCCCGGGCCGGGGCGGTGTCCGGATCGATGACACGCTCGTCGTGCGCCCCGAGGCGGACGGCGGACCCGAGCTACTCACCATGACGACCAAGGAACTGCTCGCGCTCTAGCGCGCATCCCCGGTCGTTCCACCAGCTTCAGTCCAGGAGATTCCGCAACCGTGGCTTCCACGAACGACCTCAAGAACGGCCTGGTGCTCAAGCTCGACGGAGGCCAGCTCTGGTCCGTCGTCGAGTTCCAGCACGTCAAGCCCGGCAAGGGCCCCGCCTTCGTGCGCACCAAGCTCAAGAACGTGCTCTCCGGCAAGGTCGTCGACAAGACGTTCAACGCCGGCGTGAAGGTCGAGACGGCCACCATCGACCGCCGCGACATGCAGTTCTCGTACATGGACGGCGAGTACTTCGTCTTCATGGACATGGACACGTACGACCAGCTCATGGTCGACCGCAAGGCCGTCGGCGACGCCGCCAACTTCCTGATCGAGGGCTTCACCGCCTCCGTCGCCCAGTACGAGGGCGAGGTGCTCTACGTCGAGCTGCCCGCCGCCGTCGAGCTGACCATCCAGCACACGGACCCGGGCGTCCAGGGCGACCGCTCCACCGGTGGCACCAAGCCCGCCACCCTGGAGACCGGTTACGAGATCGGCGTGCCGCTCTTCATCACCACCGGCGAGAAGATCAAGGTCGACACCCGCACGGGCGACTACCTCGGCCGGGTGAACAGCTAACCGTGGCCGCCCGGAACAAGGCCCGCAAGCGCGCCTTCCAGATCCTCTTCGAGGCCGACCAGCGCGGCGAGTCCGTGCGCAGCGTCCTCGCGGACTGGGTCCGGCACTCGCGGACCGACGACCGTCAGCCGCCGGTCGGCGAATTCACGATGGAGCTGGTCGAGGGGTACGCGGAGTACGCGGACCGGATCGACGACCTCATCGTCACCTATGCCGTGGACTGGGAGATCGACCGGATGCCGGTCGTCGACCGCAACATCATCCGGCTCGGCGCCTACGAGCTGATCTGGATGGACGAGACCCCGGACGCCGTGGTGATCGACGAGGCGGTCCAGCTCGCCAAGGAGTTCTCCACCGACGACTCCCCGTCGTTCGTGAACGGCCTGCTGGCCCGCTTCAAGGACCTCAAGCCGAACCTCCGCCGGGAGCAGTAGCCCGCCCCGTGCGGGGCGGCTCCGCCACGCGCACGCCACGAAGGGCCCACGGTCAGCCGACCGTGGGCCCTTCGGCACGACGCACTGCCGGGACGACACGAAGACGCCGGGCCGGCGGTAGCCCGAAGGCTTCCGCCGGCCCGGCGGCACGTTTCTGCTGACGGGTCCGGTGCGAGCGGCCGACCCGGACCTCCCGGTCCCGGTCTCAGCTCTCGTCGTGGGAGACCGCGCGGCGCGCGTCCGCGTCCAGCACGCCCCAGCTGATCAGCTGCTCCGTGAGCACGGACGGCGACTGGTCGTAGATCACGGCGAGGGTGCGCAGGTCGTCCTGGCGGATCGAGAGCACCTTGCCGTTGTAGTCACCGCGCTGGCTCTGGATGGTCGCCGCGTAGCGCTGCAGCGGACCGGCCTTCTCCGGCGGGACGTGGGCGAGGCGCTCCAGGTCCAGGACGAGCTTCGGCGGCGGCTCCGCGGCCCCGCCCGGCGTCGTACCGGGCAGCAGCTCCTGCACCGGGACCCCGTAGAAATCCGCCAGCTCGGCGAGGCGCTGCACGGTCACGGCACGGTCGCCGCGCTCGTACGAACCGACCACGACGGCCTTCCAGCGACCCTGTGACTTCTCCTCCACGCCGTGGAGGGAGAGGCCCTGCTGGGTGCGGATGGCACGGAGTTTGGCCCCGAGCTGTTTTGCGTATTCGCTGGACATATGGCTCCCCGGACGCTGGAACAGTGTGCGGCTCCGCCGCGTGGCTGGTAACTCACTGTGAGGTTACGCAGCGTTACTTGGCTGCGTCAAGCCGAATGGGCCGGACCCGGTACCTCCCAGGGGGCGGGTCCAGGGCCTCACACAAGCCCTGATACCGTGGATGACGTAATTTCGACGTCCTTTAAGGTCCGTCCCGTGAGGCGGAGAAGGAGGTCCGTTTCTTATGGACGCACAGCACGACGACACCGGCAACGCGGCACGCCCCGTTCTCGAGGCCCCCGACATCGCCCGTGTTCTGACCCGTATCGCCCACGAGATCGTCGAACGCGCCAAGGGCGCCGACGACGTGGTGCTGCTCGGCATCCCGACGCGGGGCGTCTTCCTCGCCCGCCGCCTCGCCGACAAACTCGAAGAGATCACCGGCCGGAAGATGCCGGTCGGCTCCCTCGACATCACCATGTACCGCGACGACCTGCGGCTGCGCCCCGCCCGGGCCCTGGCCCGTACCGACATCCCCGGCGAGGGCATCGAGGGGAAGCTGGTCGTCCTCGTCGACGACGTGCTCTTCTCCGGCCGCACCATCCGCGCCGCCCTCGACGCGCTCGGCGACATCGGCCGCCCGCGCGCCGTGCAGCTCGCCGTCCTCGTCGACCGCGGCCACCGAGAACTCCCGATCCGCGCCGACTACGTCGGCAAGAACCTCCCCACGTCGCTGCGGGAGACGGTCAAGGTCCAGCTCGCCGAGGAGGACGGCCGCGACGCCGTGCTGCTCGGTGTCCAGCAGGCCGCGCCCGCGGACGAGCAGTAGCCCCACAGCCCGCCGTACGCCCTTCCGGGGGACGTACGAGCCGCTCCTGCGCGCCCGCACGCCTTCAGAACCCTCCTCCAGCCACCGGAGAACCCCAGATGAAGCGCCACCTCATCTCGGCCGCCGACCTCACCCGCGACGACGCCGTCCTGATCCTCGACACCGCCGAGGAGATGGCCCGGGTCGCGGACCGGCCGATCAAGAAGCTCCCGACCCTGCGCGGCCGGACCGTCGTCAACCTCTTCTTCGAGGACTCGACCCGGACCCGCATCTCCTTCGAGGCCGCCGCCAAGCGGCTCTCCGCCGACGTCATCAACTTCTCCGCCAAGGGCTCCTCCGTCTCCAAGGGCGAGTCCCTGAAGGACACCGCGCTGACCCTGGAGGCGATGGGCGCCGACGCCGTCGTCATCCGGCACGGCTCCTCCGGCGCCCCCTACCGGCTCGCCACCTCCGGCTGGATCGACGGAGCCGTGGTCAACGCCGGCGACGGCACCCACGAGCACCCCACCCAGGCCCTGCTGGACGCCTTCACCATGCGCCGCCGCCTCGTCGGGGCCGACGCCGGTCTCGGCCGCGACCTGGAAGGCCGCCGCATCACGATCGTCGGCGACATCCTGCACAGCCGCGTCGCCCGCTCCAACGTCCACCTGCTCACCACCCTGGGCGCCCACGTCACCCTGGTGGCCCCGCCCACCCTGGTGCCCGTCGGCGTCGAACAGTGGCCCTGCGACGTCAGCTACAGCCTGGACGACGTGCTGGCGACCTCCGATGCGGTGATGATGCTGCGTGTGCAGCGCGAACGGATGAACGCCGCCTACTTCCCGACCGAGCGCGAGTACTCCCGCCGCTACGGCCTGGACGGCCTGCGCATGGCCAAGATGCCCGAGCACGCCATCGTCATGCACCCCGGCCCGATGGTCCGCGGCATGGAGATCACCGCCGAGGTCGCCGACTCCGACCGCTGCACGGTCGTCGAGCAGGTCGCCAACGGCGTCTCCATCCGGATGGCCGTCCTCTACCTGCTGCTCGGCGGCTCCGACACCGCCCTGTCGGCCCCCACCCGTCCCGAAGGCTCTGCCCGTACCGAGAGCCCCGCCCGTACCGAGGCCCCCGCCCGTACCGAGGAGACCAAGTAACCATGAGCAAGATCCTTATCCGCGGTGCGCGCATCCTCGGCGGTGAGCCGCAGGACGTGCTGATCGACGGCGAGACCGTCGCCGAGGTCGGCACCGGCATCGAGGCCCCGGACGGCGCCACCGTCGTCGAGGCGGCCGGCCAGATCCTGCTGCCAGGCCTCGTCGACCTCCACACCCACCTGCGCGAGCCCGGCCGCGAGGACTCCGAGACCGTCCTCACCGGCACCAAGGCCGCGGCGGCCGGCGGCTTCACCGCCGTCCACGCCATGGCCAACACCTTCCCCGTGGCCGACACCGCCGGCGTCGTCGAGCAGGTCTGGCGGCTGGGCAAGGAGTCCGGCTACTGCGACGTCCAGCCCGTCGGCGCCGTCACCGTCGGCCTGGAGGGCAAGAAGCTCGCGGAACTCGGCGCGATGCACGACTCGGCCGCGGGGGTGAAGGTCTTCTCCGACGACGGCAAGTGCGTCGACGACGCGGTGATCATGCGCCGCGCCCTGGAGTACGTGAAGGCCTTCGACGGCGTCGTCGCCCAGCACGCCCAGGAGCCCCGCCTCACCGAGGGCGCCCAGATGAACGAGGGCATCGTCTCCGCCGAACTCGGCCTCGGCGGCTGGCCCGCCGTCGCGGAGGAGTCGATCATCGCCCGCGACGTCCTCCTCGCCGCCCACGTCGGCTCCCGCGTCCACATCTGCCACCTCTCCACCGCCGGCTCCGTGGAGATCGTCCGCTGGGCCAAGTCCAAGGGCTGGAACGTCACCGCCGAGGTCACCCCGCACCACCTCCTGCTCACCGACGAGCTGGTCCGCACCTACAACCCGGTCTACAAGGTGAACCCGCCGCTGCGCACCGAGGCCGACGTCATGGCCCTGCGCGAGGCCCTCGCGGACGGCACCATCGACTGCGTCGCCACCGACCACGCCCCGCACCCGCACGAGGACAAGGACTGCGAGTGGGCGGCCGCCGCCATGGGCATGGTGGGCCTGGAGACCGCGCTCTCCGTCGTCCAGCAGACGATGGTGGACACCGGCCTGCTGGACTGGGCGGGCGTCGCGGACCGCATGTCGTTCCGCCCCGCGGTCATCGGCCGGCTCGAAGGACACGGCCGTCCCGTCTCGGCGGGTGAGCCCGCCAACCTCACGCTGGTCGATCCGGCATACCGTGGAGCCGTGGACCCCGCGGGCTTCGCGTCCCGCAGCCGTAACACCCCCTACGAGGGGCGCGAGCTGCCGGGCCGCGTCACCCACACCTTCCTGCGGGGCCGTGCCACGGTCGTCGACGGGAAGCTCGCGTGACAACACTGACCCCCCTGTACCTCCTGGCCGCCGAGCAGAAGTCGGCGGAAGTGACGGACTGGTCCGCCCGCATCGCCTGGGTGATCGGCCTGCTGGTCTTCATCGCCCTGGTCTACTGGCTGATGCGCGAGGGCTGGAAATGGCGCGGACGGCTCCAGTCCGACCTGCCCGAGCCGGCCACCACACCCGAGGGCTTCGCCGATGACGAGATCCTGCTGACGCTGGAGGGGCGCTACCACGCCTCCACCACCGCCGGGCAGTGGCTCGACCGGATCGTCGCGCACGGCCTCGGCACCCGCAGCCGTGCCGAGCTGACGCTGACCGCCCGCGGCCTGGACGTCGTACGCCCCGGCGCGAACGACTTCTTCATCCCGGCCGAGTCCCTGCGCGAGGCCCGCCTCGACAAGGCGCTCGCCGGCAAGGTCCTCCCCGAGGGCGGCCTGCTGATCATCACCTGGGCGCACGGCGAGACCCTGATCGACTCCGGGTTCCGCTCCGACCACGCGGCCGAGCACCAGGCCTGGGTCGACGCCGTCAACAGCCTGGCCGGCGCTCCGGCCGCCACCGAACTCACCAGCACCACGACGGAAGGCACCGCACGATGACCCTCTCCACCCGGGGGGCACAGACCCCCGCCGTACTCGTCCTGGAGGACGGTCGCGCCTTCCGCGGCCGTGCTTATGGGGCTGTGGGGGAGACCTTCGGCGAAGCGGTGTTCTCCACCGGCATGACCGGCTACCAGGAGACGCTGACCGACCCCTCGTACCACCGCCAGGTCGTCGTCATGACGGCCCCGCATGTCGGGAACACGGGCGTCAACGATGAGGATCCGGAGTCGGGTCGTATTTGGGTTTCGGGTTATGTGGTGCGTGATCCTGCGCGTAAGGCGTCCAACTGGCGTGCGCAGCGGTCGCTGGATGAGGAGTTGGCGGCGCAGGGTGTGGTGGGGATCAGTGGTGTCGACACCCGTGCTCTCACCCGCCATTTGCGGGAGCGGGGTGCGATGCGGGTGGGGATCTTCTCCGGGAATGCGATCCCGGATGAGGGCACGCTTTTGGCGAGGGTGCGTCAGGCGCCGGAGATGACCGGCGCCGACCTCTCCGCCGAGGTGGCGACGAAGGAGGCGTATGTCGTCCCCGCGATCGGTACGAAGAGGTTCACCGTCGCCGCGGTGGACCTGGGGATCAAGGGGATGACGCCGCACCGGATGGCGGAGCGGGGTATCGAGGTGCATGTGCTGCCCGCGACCGCCACCCTGGAGGAGGTGTACGCGGTGAAGCCGGACGGCGTGTTCTTCTCCAACGGTCCTGGTGACCCGTCCACCGCCGATCACCCGGTGGCGTTGATGCGGGGCGTCCTTGAGCGGTCGACTCCGCTGTTCGGTATCTGTTTCGGCAATCAGATCCTGGGCCGGGCGCTCGGCTTCGGTACCTACAAGTTGAAGTACGGGCACCGTGGGATCAATCAGCCGGTGCAGGACCGCACCACCGGCAAGGTCGAGGTGACCGCGCACAATCACGGCTTCGCTGTCGACGCCCCGCTGGACCGGGTGTCCGACACGGAGTTCGGCCGTGCTGAGGTGTCCCATGTGTGTCTGAACGACCAGGTGGTGGAGGGGCTGCAGCTGCTGGACCGGCCGGCGTTCAGTGTTCAGTATCACCCCGAGGCGGCGGCCGGTCCGCATGATGCCGCTTACCTGTTCGACCGTTTCGTTTCTCTGATGGAGGGCCAGCGTGCCTAAGCGCTCCGATATCCAGTCCGTCCTGGTCATCGGCTCGGGTCCGATCGTCATCGGCCAGGCCGCCGAGTTCGACTACTCCGGCACCCAGGCCTGCCGGGTGCTGAAGGCCGAGGGGTTGCGGGTCATCCTGGTCAACTCCAACCCGGCCACGATCATGACCGACCCCGAGATCGCGGATGCCACGTATGTGGAGCCGATCACGCCGGAGTTCGTGGAGAAGATCATCGCGAAGGAGCGCCCTGATGCGCTTCTGCCGACCCTGGGTGGCCAGACCGCGCTGAACACGGCGATCTCGATGCATGAGCAGGGTGTGCTGGAGAAGTACGGGGTTGAGCTGATCGGCGCCAATGTGGAGGCGATCAACAAGGGCGAGGACCGCGACCTCTTCAAGGGCGTCGTCGAGGCGGTGAAGGAGAAGATCGGGTACGGGGAGTCCGCCCGGTCGGTGATCTGCCACTCCATGGACGACGTCATCAAGGGTGTCGACACCCTCGGTGGCTACCCGGTCGTCGTCCGCCCCTCCTTCACCATGGGCGGGGCAGGTTCCGGCTTCGCCCACGACGAGGAGGAACTGCGCCGCATCGCCGGCCAGGGCCTCACCTTGTCCCCGACCACGGAGGTGCTGTTGGAGGAGTCGATCCTGGGGTGGAAGGAGTACGAGCTGGAGCTGATGCGCGACAAGAACGACAACGTCGTGGTCGTGTGTTCCATCGAGAACTTCGACCCGATGGGTGTCCACACCGGTGACTCGATCACTGTTGCCCCGGCGATGACGCTCACGGACCGGGAGTACCAGCGGCTGCGGGATGTGGGTATCGCGATCATCCGCGAGGTCGGGGTGGACACGGGTGGCTGCAACATCCAGTTCGCGATCGACCCCACCGATGGGCGGGTCATCGTGATCGAGATGAACCCGCGCGTCTCGCGCTCCTCGGCGCTTGCCTCCAAGGCCACCGGTTTCCCGATCGCCAAGATCGCCGCCAAGCTGGCCGTCGGTTACACGTTGGATGAGATTCCGAACGACATCACGGAGAAGACCCCGGCGTCTTTCGAGCCGACGCTTGACTATGTGGTGGTGAAGGCCCCGCGGTTCGCGTTCGAGAAGTTCCCCTCGGCTGATTCGACGCTGACGACGACGATGAAGTCGGTGGGGGAGGCGATGGCGATCGGCCGGAACTTCACCGAGGCCCTCCAGAAGGCGCTGCGCTCTTTGGAGAAGAAGGGCTCGCAGTTCGCCTTCACCGGGCCGGTGGGGGACAAGGCGGAACTCCTCGCTGAAGCGGTACGTCCCACGGACGGCCGGATCAATACGGTCATGCAGGCGATCCGGGCGGGTGCCACCCAGGAGGAGGTCTTCGACGCGACGAAGATCGACCCCTGGTTCGTCGACCAGCTCTTCCTGATCAAGGAGATCGCCGACGAGCTGGCCGCCGCCGACAAGCTCGGCCCTGAGCTGCTCGCGGAGGCGAAGCGGCACGGGTTCTCCGACGCGCAGATCGGCGAGATCCGCAGCCTGCGCGAGGACGTCGTGCGCGAGGTCCGCCACGCGCTCGGCATCCGACCCGTCTACAAGACGGTCGACACCTGCGCCGCGGAGTTCGCGGCGAGGACGCCGTACTTCTACTCCTCCTACGACGAGGAGAGCGAGGTCGCGCCCCGGACCAAGCCCGCGGTGATCATCCTCGGCTCGGGTCCGAACCGGATCGGGCAGGGCATCGAGTTCGACTACTCCTGTGTCCATGCTTCCTTCGCCCTGTCCGACGCGGGCTTCGAAACGGTGATGGTCAACTGCAACCCGGAGACCGTCTCCACGGACTACGACACCTCCGACCGGCTCTACTTCGAGCCGCTCACCCTGGAGGACGTCCTGGAGATCGTCCACGCCGAATCGCTGGCCGGACCCATCGCCGGCGTCATCGTCCAGCTCGGCGGCCAGACCCCCCTCGGCCTCTCCCAGGCGCTCAAGGACAACGGCGTGCCCGTCGTCGGCACCTCCCCCGAAGCGATCCACGCCGCCGAAGACCGCGGCGCCTTCGGCCAGGTCCTCGCCGAAGCCGGACTGCCCGCGCCCAAGCACGGCACCGCCACCACCTTCGCGGCCGCCAAGGCCATCGCGGACGAGATCGGCTACCCCGTCCTCGTACGCCCCTCCTACGTCCTGGGCGGGCGGGGGATGGAGATCGTGTATGACGAGGCGCGTCTGGAGTCGTACATCGCGGAGTCCACCGAGATCAGCCCCACCCGCCCGGTCCTGGTGGACCGTTTTCTCGACGATGCGATCGAGATCGATGTCGACGCCCTCTACGACGGCACCGAGCTGTACCTCGGCGGTGTGATGGAGCACATCGAGGAGGCCGGGATCCACTCCGGTGACTCGGCCTGCGCCCTGCCGCCGATCACGCTGGGCGGGTTCGACATCAAGCGGCTGCGCGCCTCGACCGAGGCGATCGCCCGGGGGGTGGGGGTGCGCGGGCTGATCAACATCCAGTTCGCCCTGTCCGGGGACATCCTCTACGTCCTGGAGGCCAACCCCCGCGCCTCCCGCACGGTGCCCTTCACCTCCAAGGCCACCGCCGTCCCCCTCGCCAAGGCCGCCGCCCGCATCTCGCTGGGCGCCACCATCGCCGAGCTGCGCACCGAGGGCCTGCTGCCGAAGACGGGTGACGGGGGCACGCTGCCGCTGGACGCGCCGATCTCCGTCAAGGAGGCCGTGATGCCGTGGTCGCGGTTCCGTGACATCCACGGGCGGGGTGTGGACACGGTCCTGGGGCCGGAGATGCGCTCCACCGGTGAGGTCATGGGCATCGACTCCGTCTTCGGCACCGCGTATGCGAAGTCGCAGGCCGGGGCGTACGGGCCGCTTCCCACCCGTGGGCGGGCGTTCATCTCGGTCGCCAACCGGGACAAGCGCTCGATGATCTTCCCGGCCCGTGAGCTCGTCGCGCACGGGTTCGAGCTGATGGCGACCTCGGGGACCGCGGAGGTCCTCAAGCGCAACGGGATCAACGCCACGATCGTGCGCAAGCAGTCCGAGGGCACCGGTCCCAACGGTGAGAAGACGATCGTCCAGCACATCCACGACGGCGAGGTCGACCTCATCGTCAACACCCCCTACGGGACCGGCGGCCGGCTCGACGGGTACGAGATCCGTACCGCGGCCGTGGCCCGCTCCGTGCCGTGCCTGACCACCGTCCAGGCACTCGCCGCGGCCGTCCAGGGCATCGACGCCCTCAACGGCGGCGACGTCGGCGTCCGCTCACTCCAAGAACACGCCGAGCAGCTGACAGCGGCCCGCGACTAGCAGCCCAGCAGGGGGACACCGGAAACGGTGTCCCCCTCTCTGTGAGGACATCTCTCCATGTACAAGTTCTTCTTCCGCCTGGTCTTCAAGCGGATGGATCCCGAGAAGGCCCACTACACCGCCTTCCGCTGGATCTGCCTCGTCGCCCGCATCCCCGTCCTGCGCACCTTCGTCGCCGCCGCTCTCGCCCCCCGCTACAAGGAGCTGCGCACCGAGGCCCTCGGCCTGCGGATGCACGGGCCGTTCGGGCTGGCCGCCGGGTTCGACAAGAACGCGGTCGGGATCGACGGTATGGCGATGCTCGGGTTCGACCACGTCGAGATCGGCACCGTCACCGGCAAGGCACAGCCCGGCAACCCCAAGCAGCGGCTCTTCCGGCTCGTCGCGGACCGGGCGCTGATCAACCGCATGGGCTTCAACAACGAGGGCTCCGCCGCCGTGGCCGCCCGTCTCGCCTCCCGTAACCCGGTCTTCCGCACCACCGTCGGCGTCAACATCGGCAAGACGAAGGTCGTGCCGGAGGCCGAGGCCGCCGCCGACTACGTGAAGTCCACCGAGGCCCTCGCCGCCCACGCGGACTACCTCGTCGTCAACGTCTCCTCGCCCAACACCCCGGGGCTGCGCAACCTCCAGGCCACCGAGTCGCTGCGGCCGCTGCTCACCGCCGTCCGCGAGGCCGCCGACCGTACCGTCACCGACCGCCGCGTCCCGCTGCTCGTCAAGATCGCCCCGGACCTCGCGGACGAGGACGTGGACGCGGTCGCCGACCTCGCCGTGGAGCTGGGTCTCGACGGGATCATCGCCACCAACACCACCATCGCCCGCGAGGGGCTCGGCCTGACGTCCGATCCCGCGCTGGTGGCCGAGACCGGCGGACTCTCCGGCGCGCCCCTCAAGGAGCGCTCCCTGGAGGTCCTGAGCCGTCTGTACGCCCGTGTGGGGACCCGGATCACCCTGGTGGGCGTCGGGGGCGTCGAGAGCGCCGAGGACGCCTGGCAGCGCATCCTGGCCGGGGCCACCCTCGTCCAGGGCTACAGCGCCTTCATCTACGAGGGCCCCTTCTACGCCCGCGCGATCCACAAGGGCCTCGCCGCCCGGCTGGCCGCGTCCCCGTACGCCACCCTCGCCGAGGCCGTCGGCGCCGAGACCCGGAAGAAGGCCGCCCTGTGACCCCCGAACCCTTCGGCGCCCGGCTGCGTCACGCCATGGACACCCGCGGGCCGCTCTGCGTCGGCATCGACCCGCACGCCTCCCTGCTCACCTCCTGGGGGCTGAACGACGACATCGCCGGGCTCGAGCGCTTCACCCGGACCGTCGTGGAGGCGCTGGCCGACCGGGTCGCCGTCCTCAAGCCCCAGTCGGCGTTCTTCGAGCGGTTCGGGTCGCGCGGCATCGCCGTACTGGAGAGGGCCGTCGCGGAGGCGCGGTCCGCCGGGGCGCTGGTCCTGATGGACGCCAAGCGCGGTGACATCGGCTCCACCATGGGGGCGTACGCGGCGACCTACCTGGACCAGGACTCCCCGCTCTTCTCCGACGCCGTCACGGTCTCCCCGTACCTCGGGTTCGGTTCGCTGCGCCCGGCGCTCGACGCGGCCGCCGTCTCCGGCGCGGGCGTCTTCGTCCTCGCGCTCACCTCCAACCCGGAGGGCGCCGAGGTCCAGCGCGCCACCGCCGCCGACGGCCGCTCGCTGGCGCAGCTGATGCTCGACCACATGGCGGCGGAGAACGCGGGCGCGGCCCCGCTCGGGTCGGTCGGCGCGGTGGTCGGGGCGACGCTCGGCGACGCGGGGGTGGACCTGGCGATCAACGGACCGCTCCTCGCGCCCGGCATCGGTGCCCAGGGGGCGACCCCGGCGGACCTTCCGGGGGTGTTCGGGGCGGCGGTCGGCAACGTGGTGCCGAGCGTGAGCCGGGGCGTGCTGCGCCACGGTCCGGACGCGTCAGGGCTGCGCGAAGCAGCCGCGCGGTTCGCGGACGAGGTCCGCGATGCCGTCTCCGGCAGTTGACCCTGGCACGTTTACAGGCTGTTGACGAGTTACTGACGGGAAACCCGGTGGTTATGCGGTAAATGTCCTGGTCGGCCAAGGCTGACCAGGACTTTTCGTCTGTTCTCGCTGACTACGGCGGCCTTGGCCGCTAGTCTCCGTCGAGAGCAGCCGAGCACAGTGTGTTCGTCGCTCACCTGGTGGAGGGCGTCCGGCCTTCCCACCGGTCCGTATCCGACAGATCGACATCCGAGGTGACGTAGGCGTGGCTCTTCCGCCCCTTACCCCTGAACAGCGCGCAGCCGCGCTCGAAAAGGCCGCCGCGGCTCGCCGGGAGCGGGCCGAGGTCAAGAATCGACTCAAGCACTCCGGCGCCTCCCTCCACGAGGTCATCAAGCAGGGCCAGGAGAACGACGTCATCGGGAAGATGAAGGTCTCCGCCCTCCTGGAGTCCCTGCCCGGCGTCGGCAAGGTCCGCGCCAAGCAGATCATGGAGCGTCTCGGCATCTCCGAGAGCCGCCGGGTCCGGGGGCTCGGCTCCAACCAGATCGCGTCCCTGGAGCGCGAGTTCGGCGGCAGCGCCGCCTGACGTTCCGGCCTCCGTTCCGCCCGGCGTTCTCAGGCACCCCTGAGAACCTGGATAATCGGTCCATGGCTGCAACATCCCGGGGGACGTCCCCCGTACCCCCGGACGTCCGTCCGCGGCTGACCGTGCTCTCCGGCCCCTCCGGGGTCGGCAAGAGCACGGTCGTCGCCCACATGCGCTCCGTGCACCCCGAGGTCTGGCTCTCCGTGTCGGCCACGACGCGCAAGCCGCGCCCCGGGGAGCGCAACGGCGTCCACTACTTCTTCGTGGACGACGAGGAGTTCGACAAGCTCATCGCCAACGGTGAGCTGCTGGAGTGGGCCGAGTTCGCGGGCAACCGCTACGGCACGCCGCGCCGGGCGGTGCTCGACCGCCTGGAGGCGGGGGAGCCGGTCCTGCTGGAGATCGACCTCCAGGGCGCCCGGCTGGTCCGGCAGTCGATGGACGACGCGCGCCTGGTCTTCCTGGCCCCGCCGAGCTGGGAGGAGCTGGTCCGCCGGCTCACCGGCCGGGGCACCGAGGCGCCCGAGGTCATCGAGCGCCGGCTCGCCGCCGCCAAGATCGAACTGGCCGCCGAGGCCGAGTTCGATACGACGCTCGTCAACACCTCCGTCGAGGACGTGGCCCGCGAGCTGCTAGCCTTGATGCTTCAGGCTTAGATCTGCGTGATCGTTTCTTGGATCTGCGTGATCGTCCGGACCTCCTGGTCCCGGATCTCCTGATCTTTGATCCACACCCCCTTCGGAAGGCAGAGAGTGTCCTCTTCCATCACCACGCCCGAGGGCATCATCAACCCGCCGATTGATGAGCTCCTCGAGGCCACCGACTCGAAGTACAGCCTGGTCATCTACGCCGCCAAGCGCGCGCGCCAGATCAACGCGTACTACTCGCAGCTCGGTGAGGGTCTCCTCGAGTACGTCGGTCCGCTCGTCGACACCCACGTGCACGAGAAGCCGCTGTCGATCGCGCTCCGCGAGATCAACGCGGGCCTGCTGACCTCGGAGCCCATCGAGGGCCCCGCCCAGTAAGCAGGACGGCACGCACCTCGTTCCACCTCAGGCCCGGCGGCCCGCCCGCCGGGCCTGAGGTGTGTCCGGGGCCGGGTGAACACGCGCGGTGCGGTGAGGCAGCATGGGAGTCACGTTCTTACGTTGCCGAGTGCGGGGAGACGCAGTGGACAAGCCGAAGGTCGTCCTGGGGGTCAGCGGGGGCATCGCCGCCTACAAGGCGTGCGAGCTGCTGCGCCGGCTGACCGAGTCCGGGCACGATGTACGGGTCGTCCCGACCGCCGCCTCGCTGCACTTCGTCGGCGCCGCCACCTGGTCCGCGCTCTCCGGCCACCCCGTCTCCGACCAGGTCTGGGACGACGTCCACGAGGTGCCCCACGTACGGATCGGGCAGGGCGCCGATCTCGTCGTCGTCGCCCCCGCCACCGCCGACATGCTGGCCAAGGCCGCCCACGGGCTCGCCGACGACCTGCTCACCAACACGCTGCTGACCGCCCGCTGTCCGGTGGTCTTCGCCCCCGCCATGCACACCGAGATGTGGGAGCACCCGGCCACCCAGGAGAACGTGGCCACCCTGCGCCGCCGGGGCGCCGTCGTCATCGAGCCCGCCGTCGGGCGCCTCACGGGCGTCGACACCGGCAAGGGCCGGCTGCCCGACCCGGGCGAGATCTTCGAGGTCTGCCGCCGGGTGCTGGCGCGCGGGGTCACCGAGCCCGACCTCGCGGGCCGCCATGTGGTGATCAGCGCGGGCGGCACCCGAGAGCCCCTGGACCCGGTGCGCTACCTGGGCAACCGGTCCTCCGGCAAGCAGGGGTACGCGCTGGCGCGTACCGCCGTGGCCCGGGGCGCCCGCGTCACCCTGATCGAGGCCAACACCCAGCTGCCCGACCCGGCCGGGGCCGATGTCGTACGGGTGGGGACGGCGGTCCAGCTGCGCGAGGCGGTCCTCAAGGCGGCCGCCGACGCGGACGTCGTGGTCATGGCGGCGGCGGTGGCCGACTTCCGGCCCGCCGCGTACGCCCCCGGCAAGATCAAGAAGAAGGACGGCGAGGAGGCGCCCGCCGTCCCCCTGGTCCGCAACCCCGACATCCTCGCCGAGGTCGCCGCCGACCGGGCCCGGCCGGGTCAGCTCGTGGTGGGGTTCGCCGCCGAGACCGACGACGTCCTCGCCAACGGCCGGGCCAAGCTCCGCCGCAAGGGGTGCGACCTGCTCGTGGTCAACGAGGTGGGGGAGCGCAGGACCTTCGGCTCCGAGGAGAACGAGGCGGTCGTCCTCGGGGCGGACGGGACGGAGACCCCGGTGCCGTACGGACCCAAGGAAGCGCTCGCGGACACGGTCTGGGACCTCGTTTCGGGGCGGTTGCGGGAGATGTGACAATCACCCCCTCTCCGGCGAGCCGAAAGGACTCATAACGGGAGGGAACACCCGTCCGAACGGGTGGATTATCCTTCAGGTGTCCGCCGTGTCACGGGCTGTCGCGCTCCAAGGGGCGAGACGGACCCCCCGTCCGCCGGGCGTGACCGATAAACTGGTCGACGGTGTGTGCCGAGCGCAGCTCTCGGACGTACCGCCCATGATCAGCCAGCAGCCGCTGCAACCCCAGGGAGCGATGTGTCCCGCCGTCTCTTCACCTCGGAATCCGTCACCGAGGGTCACCCCGACAAGATCGCTGACCAGATCAGCGACACGATTCTCGACGCGCTCCTGCGCGACGACCCCGCCTCGCGCGTCGCCGTCGAGACCTTGATCACCACCGGTCTGGTGCATGTCGCGGGCGAGGTCACGACCAAGGCCTACGCCGACATCCCCAACCTCGTGCGCAACAAGGTGCTGGAGATCGGCTACGACTCCTCCAAAAAGGGCTTCGACGGTGCCTCCTGCGGCGTCTCCGTCTCCATCGGCGCCCAGTCGCCGGACATCGCCCAGGGTGTCGACACCGCGTACGAGAAGCGGGTCGAGGGCGATGAGGACGAGCTCGACAAGCAGGGCGCCGGCGACCAGGGCCTGATGTTCGGGTACGCCTGCGACGAGACCCCGGAGCTGATGCCGCTCCCGATCCACATCGCGCACCGCCTCTCGCGGCGCCTGTCCGAGGTGCGGAAGAACGGGACCATCCCCTACCTCCGCCCCGACGGCAAGACCCAGGTCACCATCGAGTACGACGGTGACAAGGCGGTCCGCCTGGACACCGTGGTCGTCTCCTCGCAGCACGCCAGCGACATCGACCTGGACTCGCTGCTCGCGCCCGACATCCGCGAGTTCGTCGTCGAGCACGTGCTCGCGCAGCTCGTCGAGGACGGCATCAAGCTGGACACCGAGGGCTACCGCCTCCTGGTGAACCCGACCGGCCGCTTCGAGATCGGCGGCCCGATGGGCGACGCCGGCCTCACCGGCCGCAAGATCATCATCGACACGTACGGCGGCATGGCCCGCCACGGCGGCGGCGCCTTCTCCGGCAAGGACCCGTCCAAGGTCGACCGCTCGGCGGCGTACGCGATGCGCTGGGTGGCGAAGAACGTGGTGGCCGCCGGGCTCGCCACCCGCTGCGAGGTCCAGGTCGCGTACGCGATCGGCAAGGCCGAGCCGGTCGGTCTCTTCGTCGAGACCTTCGGCACCGCCGCCATCGACACGGAGAAGATCGAGAACGCGATCGGTGAGGTCTTCGACCTCCGCCCGGCCGCGATCATCCGCGACCTCGACCTGCTCCGCCCGATCTACGCCCAGACCGCCGCGTACGGGCACTTCGGCCGCGAGCTCCCCGACTTCACCTGGGAGCGCACCGACCGCGTGGACGCGCTGCGCGCGGCCGCCGGTCTGTAAGGGCCGCACGGCGCCAGCAGCGAGCGACAGCGGGGCCCGGACACCGAACGCGGTGGCCGGGCCCCGCTGCTCTGCCCGCCTGCCGCACGCTGTCCGGGGAGCCGACGCTGTCAGTGCCTTCTGGTAGGAATGTGGCTGTGAGCAGCGAGAACGATCGGCCCGCCGACCCGGGCGCCGGGACGGACGGGCCCGGTGCCGGGGCGCCGGAGCAGCTTGCGCTGATCCGGGAGACCGTCCGCCGGGCCAAGGTGCCGCGCGCCAAACCCCGCACCTGGCGGGGGGCCGCGCTGGCCGAGCGGCTGCCCGTCGCCCGGGTGCTGGTCAACAAGGGCGTCCTGCACCTGGACCAGTACTTCGACTACGCGGTCCCGGCGGAGCTGGACGCCGAGGCGCAGCCGGGTGTGCGCGTGCGGGTGCGGTTCGGCGCCGGGCGGCGCAACGTCCAGGGCGGGCGGCGCGAGGGGGGCGGCCTGATCGACGGGTTCATCGTGGAGCGCCGCGCCGAGTCCGACTATCAGGGCGCGCTGGCCGCCCTCGCCTACGTGGTCTCCCCGGAGCCGGTCCTCGGGCCCGAACTGCTCGCCCTCTCACGGGCCGTGGCCGACCGGTACGCGGGCAGCCTCGCGGACGTCCTCCAGCTCGCCGTCCCGCCCCGCAACGGCCGCGCCGAGTCCAAGCCGTCCCCGGAGCCGCTGCCGCCGCCCCCGCCCCCGGAGCCGGGCACCTGGGAGCGGTACGGCCAGGGCCCCGCCTTCCTGCGCGCCCTGGCCGAGGGCGGTGCCCCCCGAGCCGTCTGGACGGCCCTGCCCGGCCCCCACTGGCCCGCCGAGATCGCCCGTGCCGTCGCCGCCACGCTCTCCTCCGGGCGCGGCGCGCTCGTCGTCGTCCCGGACGGGCGGGCCGCGGGGCGCGTCGACGCCGCCCTGACCGAGGTCCTCGGCACCGGCCGGCACGCCCTGCTCACCGCCGACTCCGGCCCCGAGAAGCGCTACCGCCAGTGGCTCGCGGTGCGCCGCGGCTCGGTCCGGGCGGTGGTCGGCACCCGCGCCGCCATGTTCGCCCCCGTCCGGGATCTGGGCCTGGTCGCCGTCTGGGACGACGGGGACTCCAGCCACAGCGACACCAACGCCCCCTTTCCCCACGTCCGCGAGGTGCTTGAGCTGCGCGCCGCCCAGGGCCGGTGCGCCTTCCTGCTCGGCGGGCTCGGCTGCACGGTCGAGGCCGCCCAGCTCGTGGAGAGCGGCTGGGCACTGCCCCTCCTCGCGGACCGGGAGCAGCTGCGGCGGGCCGCGCCCCTGATCCGTACGGTCGGCGACGGCGAGCTGGCCCGGGACGGCGCCGCCCGCTCCGCCCGGCTGCCCAGCCTCGCCTGGCAGACCGTGCGCGAGGGCCTGCGCACCGGCCCGGTCCTGGTCCAGGTCCCCCGCCGGGGGTACGCGCCCCGCCTCGCCTGCGAGCGCTGCCGCACCCCCGCCCGCTGCCGCCACTGCGCCGGGCCCCTGGAGGCCCCGGACCAGCAGGATCTCAACTGCGCCTGGTGCGGGCGGGCCGAGCGCGCCTGGAGTTGCGGGGAGTGCGGTGCGCAGCGCCTGCGGGCCCGGATCGTCGGCGCCCGCCGCACCGCCGAGGAGCTGGGCAGGGCCTTCCCCGCCGTGCCCGTCCGCACCTCGGGGCGTGACCACATCCTGGACGCGGTGCCCGCCGCCCCCGCCCTGGTCGTCTCCACACCCGGCGCCGAGCCCGTAGCCGAGGGCGGCTACGCGGCGGCGCTCCTCCTGGACGGCTGGGCCATGCTCGGCAGGCCCGACCTGCGGGCGGGGGAGGAGGCGCTGCGCCGGTGGACTGCGGCCGGGGCGCTGGTGCGTGGCCAGGACGAGGGCGGCACGGTGGTGATCGTCGCCGAGCCGACGCTGCGCCCGGTGCAGGCCCTGGTCCGCTGGGACCCGGCCGGGTTCGCCCGCCGGGAGCTGGCGGACCGGGCCGAGCTGCGCTTCCCCCCGGTCTCCCGGATGGCCTCGGTGACCGGCCCCGCCGAGGCTCTGGCGACCTTCCTCACCATGGCCGCCCTGCCGCCGGAGGCCGAGCTCCTGGGCCCGGTCCCGGTTCCGTCCGCCGAGCCCGGCCGCCCCCGCCGCCCCTCGGACGCCCCGGCGGGCGAGAGCTGGGAGCGCGTCCTGATCCGGGTGGTGCCGGGGCGCGGAGCAGCGCTCGCGGCGGCTCTGAAGGCGGCCCAGGCGGCGCGTACGGCCAAGGGCGGGGGAGAGCAGGTGCGGATCAGGATCGATCCGCCGGACATCGGGTGAGCCGACGGGTGGCCGGTCCTGCCGTGGGGCCCGCTCGGACGGGCCCGCGGCCTGGGCCCGGTCCGCGGCAGCGGCGGAGGAGAACCCGGCCGGTCCCGCCGGGAGCGGGGCGGTGACCGGGCGGGCGTCGGCCGGGGCGCCGGGGGATGACCGTCGTCGGCATGGGGTCCGCCACCTCCGCCGGTCCGAGGCCCGGGCGGTACGCAGTACGACGACGTCGGCGTGCGGGCGGGGCAAAACCCGGTACACCGAGACACCGGGCCTCGACCGCGCCCGCGCACGGAATGACCCTGGGCGGTCCGGGCCAGGAGAGCCGGGAACACAGGACGGTGGCCGGGCGGCGGGCAGGCGGATCCTGAGCGATGCCGGCCGGGGCGCCGGGCAGGGCCTGTCCCGGCTGACGCGCCCCGCCGGTCCGGGCAGGGAGGACCGCGAACCGGGCGAGGGCCGAGCAGGCCGACCGGAGCCGTGGCAGCCGAGGCCCGGAGACACATCCGGCAGACGGGCGGGAGCGTCTCCTGGAGCAGCCAGGAGAGTCCGGAGCAACAGGCGGGTGGGGCGGCGGGCCGGGGAGACCGCCGCTCCGGGGGGCTTACGTGACAGGCCCTGCGGTCAGCCGTTGCGCGGGCCGGGGAAGGCTCCGGGGCGCAGCTCCTCGCGGATCGGCTGGACCGCCGACGGCTGCGGCGGCATCGAACGGGCCGCCGGCACCGTGGGTACGGGCGATCCCGCGCCGGGGCCCACGGCGACCGGGCGGGGGGCCGTCGTGGTGTCGCCCTTCGTCTCGGCGTTCCCCGACTGAGCGGAGGCCCGGCGCGTGCCGTAACGGCGGTGCACCGCCTGCTTGGTGACTCCCAGCGCCGAGCCCACCGCGTCCCAGGAGAAGCCGAGTGAGCGGTCGAAGTCCACCGCCGCGGTGACCAGGGTCTCGACGCTGTCCCGCAGTTCCTGGGCGAGGCGGACGGTGGGGGCCGGGGCCCTGCCGTAGACGACGAAGCCCGCGGAGGGGCCGGAGCGGCGCGGGCGGTAGACGTTGCCCAGCTGGGCGGTGAGTGTGCGCAGCGCGTCCACCTGCCGCCGCACCCGCTCGATGTCCCGCACCAGAAGATGCAGGCTGGCCCGCGCTTGGGCGTCGTGGGTTGCGTGGTCGGCCATGAAGAAGCCTCTCGAACCGGCGTTGAAAGGGATCGGGCCGCATCCGGGCGACCCGCTTCGGTCAATCTCCTTTGACCAACGCCCGAGCCGGGTATGTGGTCACGCTATCGGGGCGTATGTGCATATGTACGGGGCGTGCGCGGCGCACGTGCGCCCCCTGATCGCCGGGCGGGCGGAAAGGGATGAGCCCCCTGGGGCACCGACGCGCCCAGAGCTGCCGCTCTCCTGGTCAGCGGTGTGCTCGCGGCCCTCCGTGCGCCCCCGGGGCCACCCCCTAGACTGGTGTGCTGCTCGTCACCGTACGTCCTGGCCCGCCCGCGCGGCGCAGGAGTCCGAGAAGCCCGAGAGGCAGTCAGCCACCCATGAAGCTCGTCTTCGCCGGCACCCCCGAGGTCGCCGTCCCCGCCCTGGACGCCCTGATCGCCTCCGACCGCCACGAGGTGGCCGCCGTCGTGACCCGGCCCGACGCCCCCGCCGGGCGCGGTCGCCGGCTGGTGGCCAGCCCGGTCGCCGAGCGGGCGGCCGAGGCCGGGATCGAGGTGCTCAAGCCGGTGAAGCCCAGGGACGAGGATTTCCTCGCCCGGCTGCGCGAGATCGCCCCGGACTGCTGCCCCGTCGTCGCCTACGGGGCCCTGCTGCCCAAGGCGGCCCTGGACGTGCCCGCCCGCGGCTGGGTCAACCTGCACTTCTCGCTGCTGCCCGCCTGGCGCGGCGCCGCGCCCGTACAGCACTCCCTGATGGCCGGGGACGAGGTGACCGGTGCCTCGACCTTCCTGATCGAGGAGGGGCTCGACTCCGGGCCGGTCTACGGGGTCCTCACCGAGGAGATCCGCCCCACCGACACCAGCGGTGACCTGCTCACCCGGCTCGCCTTCGCCGGGGCCGGGCTGCTCGCGGCCACCATGGACGGCATCGAGGACGGCACCCTGCACGCCGTGCCGCAGCCGCACGAGGGCGTCACCCTGGCTCCCAAGATTACCGTGGAGGACGCCCAGGTCGACTGGTCCGCCCCCGCTCTGCGGGTCGACCGCGTGGTGCGCGGCTGCACCCCCGCGCCCGGTGCCTGGACCCTCTTCCGGGGCGAGCGGCTCAAGCTCGTCCAGGCCACGCCGGTGCTGGACCGCACCGACCTGGCGCCCGGCGAGCTGTCGGCGGCGAAGAACAACGTGTACGCGGGCACCGGCTCGCACGCCGTCGAGCTGCTCTGGGTCCAGCCGCAGGGCAAGAAGCCGATGAAGGCCGCCGACTGGGCGCGCGGCGTCCGGATCGCTCCCGGCGAGCTGCTGGGTATCTGAGGGCCCTGCCCGCCCCGGCGAGCTGCCGGGCCCTGAGAGCGCTGTCCGCCCTCGTCGTGGTGCTGGGCCCGTGAGAGCCCCGCTTCCGGGTTCCGGGCGCCCGTTCGGGCGCCCGGTGGCGGCGACGTACGCTGGGAGGGTTCGTCCCCTCACCCTCAGCGGAGCACCTTCCACGTGAACGACCAGCCGCGTCGCCGTCCCGCCAAGCCCCACCGCCGCCCCAAGAAGGACCCCGTCCGCTTCCTCGCCTTCGAGGCGCTGCGGGCCGTCGACGAGCGGGACGCGTACGCCAACCTCGTGCTGCCCCCGCTGCTGAAGAAGGCCCGCGCCAAGGGCGACTTCGACGGCCGGGACGCGGCGCTGGCGACCGAGCTGGTCTACGGGACGCTGCGCCGCCAGGGCACGTACGACGCGATCGTGGCGGCCTGCATCGACCGGCCGCTCCGCGAGGTCGACCCGCCGGTGCTGGACGTGCTGAACATGGGCGTCCACCAGCTGCTGGGCACCCGCATCCCCACCCACGCGGCGGTCTCCGCCAGCGTGGAGCTGGCCCGGGTGGTGCTGGGCGAGGGGCGGGCGAAGTTCGTCAACGCGGTGCTGCGCAAGGTCTCCGCGCACGACCTGGACGGCTGGGTGGAGAAGGTCGCCCCGCCGTACGAGGAGGACGCCGAGGACCACCTCGCGGTCGTCCACTCCCACCCGCGCTGGGTCGTCTCGGCGCTCTGGGACGCGCTCGGCGGCGGCCGGGCGGGCATCGAGGACCTGCTGGAGGCCGACAACGAGCGGCCCGAGGTGACGCTGGTGGCCCGCCCCGGCCGCTCCACCACCGAGGAGCTGGTCAAGGCGCTCGGCGAAGAGAACGCGCTGCCGGGCCGCTGGTCCCCGTACGCCGTACGGATGGCCGAGGGCGGCGAGCCCGGGGCGCTGACGGCGGTCCAGGAGGGCCGGGCGGGCGTCCAGGACGAGGGCAGCCAGCTGGTCGCCGCCGCGCTGGCCGCCGTCCCCGTGGAGGGCCGGGACACCCGCTGGCTGGACGGCTGCGCGGGCCCCGGCGGCAAGGCCGCCCTGCTGGCCGCGCTCGCCGCCGGGCGGGGCGCCACCCTGCTGGCCGCCGAGAAGCAGCCGCACCGGGCCCGGCTGGTCGAGCGGGCGCTCGCCGGCAACCCGGGTCCGTACCAGGTGATCACCGCCGACGGCACCCGCCCGCCGTGGCTCCCCGGCACCTTCGACCGCATCCTGATGGACGTGCCGTGCTCCGGCCTGGGCGCGCTCCGCCGCCGCCCCGAGGCCCGCTGGCGGCGCCGCGCGGAGGACCTGGAGGCCTTTTCGCCGCTCCAACGCGCCCTGCTGCGCGAGGCGTTGAAGGCCGTACGGGTCGGGGGCGTGGTCGGCTACGCCACCTGCTCGCCGCATCTCGCGGAGACCCGGGTGGTCGTCGAGGACGTCCTGAAGGGGCGCGGCGGCGAGCCGGTGGAGGCCGAGTGGGTGGACGCCCGGCCGCTGATGCCGGGGGTGCCCGCCCTCGGCGACGGACCCGACGTCCAGCTCTGGCCGCACCTGCACGGGACCGACGCCATGTATCTCGCTCTGCTGCGCAGGACCGGCTGAATATCGCCCTGACAAACGGTCGCTTCCGGTCCCGCCACACGGCAAAAGAAAAGTAAAGCGCTGGCAAAATGCGCAGAATGTGCGAACTGTGATGGCCGGGTGAGCCTTTGGCGACCGCCGAGGCGAGGAACCGGCGCGGAACATGGCAGGCTTGGGGCATGGCGCAGATCAACCCCAGCATCCTGTCCGCCGATTTCGCCCGTCTCGCCGAGGAGGCGAAGGCCGTCGAAGGCGCGGACTGGCTCCATGTCGACGTGATGGACAACCACTTCGTGCCCAACCTGACCCTCGGCGTGCCGATCGTCGAGGCGCTGGGCAAGGCCACGGACACCCCGCTGGACTGCCACCTCATGATCGAGGACCCGGACCGGTGGGCCCCGCAGTATGCGGAGGCGGGCGCCGGTTCGGTCACCTTCCACGTCGAGGCCGCCGCCGCGCCGGTGCGCCTGGCGCGGGAGATCCGGGCGAAGGGGGCGCGGGCGTCGATGGCGCTCAAGCCCGCCACGCCCATCGAGCCGTACGAGGACCTGCTCCCCGAGCTGGACATGCTGCTGATCATGACCGTCGAGCCGGGCTTCGGCGGCCAGGCCTTCCTGGACATCATGCTGCCGAAGATCCGCCGCACCCGGGAACTGATCGGCAAGCACGGTCTGGAGCTGTGGCTCCAGGTCGACGGCGGGGTCTCGGCCACCACGATCGAGCGGTGCGCCGAGGCGGGCGCCGACGTCTTCGTCGCGGGATCGGCGGTCTACGGGGCCGACGACCCGGCGGGCGCGGTGCGAGGTCTGCGGGCCCAGGCGGAGGCGGCCACGGCCGCCGCACCCTGGGCATGCGGCCACTGAACAAAGGGCAGATGAACGCGGCCCGACGGGGCTGATCAAGGATCGCCGGATCTGACAGGATGACGGCGTATCGGGCGTGTGAACAGCAGTGAGGAGATCGCGGTGTCTGGCATCTCGGCGGGTCGGTCAGCCATGCGGATGGGACCCGCGGAGCTGGTGCAGGCGGCGGCCATGGCCCGCCGGTTCTACCTGGAGGGCAAGTCCAAGATCCAGATCGCCGAGGAGTTCGGCGTCAGCCGCTTCAAGGTGGCCCGGGTCCTGGAGACGGCCCTGGAACGTGATCTCGTACGGATCGAGATCCGGGTGCCGGCCGAGCTGGACGCCGAACGCTCCGACGCGCTCCGGGCCCGCTACGGGCTGCGCCACGCGGTCGTCGTCGAGTCCCCGGCCGAGGAGCAGGACGACGCCCCCGACCCGGAGAACCTGGGCGAGGTCGCGGCCGACCTCCTCGGCGAGCTGGTGGCCGAGGGCGATGTGCTCGGCCTGGCCTGGGGCCGCTCCACCATCCACATGGCGGCGGCGCTCGACCGCCTCCCGCCCTGCACGGTCGTCCAGCTGACCGGGGTGTACGACGCGGGCACCGCCGAGCGAGGCTCGGTCGAGGCGGTCCGCCGGGCCGCCCAGGTCTCCGGCGGCGAGGCCCACCCGATCTACGCCCCGATGCTCCTGCCCGACCCGGCGACGGCCGCCGCGCTGCGCGAGCAGACGGGCATCGCCCGCGCCTTCGAGTACTTCGACAAGGTGACGGTCGCCGCCGTCTCCATCGGCTCCTGGGAGCCGGGCATCTCCACGGTCCACGACATGCTCTCCGACGAGGAGCGCGCCCACTACGCCTCGCTCGGCGTCGCCGCCGAGATGTCCGCGCACCTCTTCGACGCCGACGGCCGCCGGGTCGGGCGCGACCTGGGCGAGCGCTGCATCACCGTGGAGGCGGACCGGCTGCGCCGGATCCCCGAGGTGGTGGCCATCGCGGGCGGTCTGCGCAAGGCCGCCGCGATCGGGGCCGTACTCCGGTCCGGTCTGGTCACCAGCCTGGTGACGGACACCGCCGCCGCCGACTATCTGCTCACCGAGTCGGCCGCCGGGGTGCGCCCGGCGCTGGAGCGGGCGGACCCGGACGGGGAGTGACCCCGGCGCACACGGCGGAGGAGGCCGGACACCCGTCGGGGTGCCCGGCCTCCTCCCGTAGCGCGTAAGGCCTCGGTGCCGCGGATCCGGCGAGCGGCCTCGGCGCTTCACACCTGGCGCGGGGCCTCCGCGGCGCAGGCCTGGCGCGGGACCTCCGCCGCGCCCGGTGCTGCCTCCGCGTGGTCGGGCGCTATGCCCAGCACGGTCTCCTCCAGATACTGCTCGGGCTCCTCGTACTGGCCCACGTCGGCCGGGTTGTAGCGCGGGGTCAGGCGCGACCAGTCCAGGTTCCCCCGCATCCAGCTGCGCATCCCCTCCAGATAGGGCACCAGCAGCCCGATCAGCTCCGGATAGAGCTCCAGCAGCTCGTCCTCGGCGGTCAGGAACCGCTCCGTCTCCAGCGCCAGCCGCTCCGCGACATGGTCCAGCGCCTGCTGCTCGCCGAGGCCCCGGTGATGGCGGACCAGGTGGACGAGGTTGTGGATCTCGCCGAGCACCTGCTCCTTCTCGAAGGAGTAGACGTCGTTGGCCCAGCAGACATGGTTGCAGGCGGCTTCCAGGGCGGTGATGAACCGGGGGTCGTTGTGGAGCGACTCCGGCGCCTCGATCCGGGCGACGATCTCTATGAGGTCCATGCAGACGTGGATGGCCCCGGTGTGCCGCCGCTTGGCGATGTACGTCTCCTCGGACGGCACCACGCCCTCGGCACGGTTGCCCGCCTCCCAGGTGGTGGCCGTCGTGAGGTACGTGACCAGATGCCAGGCGAACCGGGTCCGCCAGTGGGGGGCCGCGTTCGGCGTCGTACGTTCCCACAGGTCCATCAGGGCGATCACGGCGGCGGGCAGCTCCTCGCCCTGCAGGGGCGCCGGGGCGGTGCCGTCCACCACGGCCCGCATCCGGTCCACCACGGCGCGTACCAGCTCGGGGGAGCGGCCGAGGTGGCCGTCGTCGAGCTGGTCGTCGACGAGGAAGAGCCAGACGAACCAATCGGCCACCAGATCGAGGTGTTCCGGATCGGCCGTCGGGTAGACCATGCCGACGAACGCGCCGAAATCGGCTTGTTCGAAGCGGTTCATCGCGGACTCGCGGTGCACCAGACCCGTCTGTCTGACCCAGGCGGCCAGATGGCCACGGACGTGCCCGACGTGCGGGTTCGTCCGCTGGGGGAACGGGCAGTAGATGTCCGGCAGTTCGCTGTCCACAGGCGGATCTGGATCCTCTCCGGTCAAACGGTGTGCCGAGGCCGCCGATGTGCCGGAGCGGCACCTCGGACACCCCCGAGACCTGCGGCTTTGAAGCTACCTGACCCGTTGTCACCGGGTCCAGGGATGGTGATCACGAATGATTCGAATCCCGTTCGGGTAGAGTCCGTGGGTAAGGCAGGTTCCACTTGCCCGGGGCCCCCGGCCACCTCTCAGGAGGCCTCCAGGATCGTTTTGGAGGAACGGACGAACGCGGGGGTCCATTGCTGTGTCTTCGTGGAAACGACCTGCGCCGTTTCGTATGAAAAAATGATATTTATGCGCTTTCTTGAGCCGGGCACCGGTCGCTACACAGACTCCTCCGTGGTTCCGTACGACCTCACGTACGACGACGTCTTCATGGTTCCGGGCCGCTCCGCCGTCGGCTCCCGCCAGGCCGTGGACCTCTCCTCGCCGGACGGGACCGGTACCACCATCCCGCTCGTGGTCGCCAACATGACCGCCATCGCGGGCCGCCGGATGGCCGAAACCGTCGCCCGGCGCGGCGGGCTCGTCGTCATCCCCCAGGACATCCCGATCGAGGTCGTCACCGACGTCATCACCTGGGTCAAGACGCGCCACCTCGTCCTGGACACCCCGATCGAGCTGGCCCCCGGCCAGACCGTCGCCGACGCGCTCTCCCTGCTGCCCAAGCGGGCGCACGGGGCGGGCGTCGTCGTGGACGCGGAGCGCCGCCCGGTCGGCGTCGTCACCGACCACGACCTGACCGGTGTCGACCGCTTCACCCAGCTCTCCGAGGTCATGTCCAAGGACCTGGTCCTGCTGGACGCGGACATCGACCCGCGCGACGCCTTCAACAAGCTCGACGGCGCTAATCGCAAGCTCGCCCCCGCCGTGGACGAGGACGGCCGGCTCGTCGGCATCCTCACCCGCAAGGCCGCCCTGCGTGCCACCCTCTACACCCCCGCCACCGACGCCCAGGGGCGCCTGCGCATCGCGGCCGCCGTCGGTATCAACGGCGACGTGGCGGGCAAGGCCAAGCAGCTCCTGGACGCGGGTGTCGACACCCTCGTCGTGGACACCGCCCACGGCCACCAGGAATCCATGATCGCCGCGGTGAAGGCGGTACGCGCCCTGGACCCGCGGGTCCCGATCGTCGCGGGCAACATCGTCGCCGCCGAGGGCGTGCGCGACCTGATCGAGGCGGGCGCCGACATCATCAAGGTCGGCGTGGGCCCCGGCGCCATGTGCACCACCCGCATGATGACCGGCGTCGGTCGGCCGCAGTTCTCCGCCGTCCTGGAGTGCGCCGCCGAGGCGAAGAAGCACGGCAAGCACGTCTGGGCGGACGGCGGTGTCCGCCACCCGCGCGACGTGGCCATGGCGCTCGCCGCCGGCGCCTCCAACGTGATGATCGGCTCCTGGTTCGCGGGGACGTACGAGTCGCCCGGCGACCTCCAGCAGTCCGCCGACGGCCGCTCCTACAAGGAGTCCTTCGGCATGGCCTCGGCGCGCGCCGTGAAGAACCGCACCTCGGACGAGTCCGCGTACGACCGGGCCCGCAAGGCGCTCTTCGAGGAGGGCATCTCCACCTCGCGGATGTTCCTCGACCCGGCCCGCCCGGGCGTCGAGGACCTGATCGACTCGATCATCGCGGGCGTCCGCTCCTCCTGCACCTACGCCGGTGCCGCCTCCCTGGAGGAGTTCGCGGAGAAGGCCGTCGTCGGCGTCCAGAGCGCCGCCGGCTACGCCGAGGGCAAGCCGCTGCACGCCAGCTGGAGCTGATCCTCCCCGCCCCCGGCACCCCTGCCCCTTCCGGTCATGCGTACCGGGAGGGGCAGCGGCGTTCCGGGACCCCGGCGGGGGTCCTGGCGAGATGTCCCTCTGGGGTGGCCTTCCGGGAGCCCCTCGACGGGCCCTTCCCAGGTGGCCGGGATCCCGCTTCAACTCTGTTGAAAGCTCAGTAATATGAACCGCAATCAGCTGCCTCCCTCTCTGCGGTAAGGGATCTCATGTCCTTCTTCACTGACCTGGCCCATCAGTACATCGACGGCGAGTGGCGGCCGGGGAAGGGGTCCTGGGACATCATCGACTTCAACCCCTTCGACGGGGAGAAGCTCGCCTCGATCCCCGTGGCCACCGCCGAGGAGGTCGACCAGGCCTACCGCGCCGCCGAGCGCGCCCAGCAGGCGTGGGCCGACACCAACCCGTACGCCCGGCGCACGGTCCTGGAGAAGGCGCTGCGGATCGTCGAGGAGCGCGAGCCGGAGATCGCCGCGGCCATCGTCGCGGAGCTGGGCGGCACCCACCTGAAGGCCGCCTTCGAACTGCACCTGGCCAAGGAGTTCCTGCGCGAGGCCATCCAGCTCGCCCTGCGCCCGGCCGGCCAGATCCTCCCCTCGCCCACCGAGGGCAAGGAGAACCGCGTCTACCGGGTGCCCGTCGGGGTCGTCGGCGTCATCAGCCCCTTCAACTTCCCCTTCCTGCTCTCCCTCAAGTCCGTCGCCCCCGCCCTCGCCCTCGGCAACGCGGTCGTCCTCAAGCCGCACCAGAACACCCCCATCTGCGGCGGCACCCTCCTGGCCAAGGTCTTCGAGGACGCCGGACTGCCCGCCGGGCTGCTCAACGTCGTCGTCACCGACATCGCGGAGATCGGTGACACCCTGCTGGAGCACCCCGTACCGCAGGTCATCTCCTTCACCGGCTCCGACAAGGTCGGCCGGCACGTCGCCACCGTCTGCGCCGCCAACCTCAAGCGCGCCGTCCTCGAACTCGGCGGCAACAGCGCCCTGATCGTGCTCGACGACGCGGACGTGGAGTACGCCGTCGACGCGGCGGTCTTCAGCCGTTACGTCCACCAGGGCCAGGTCTGCATGGCCGCCAACCGCATCCTGGTCGACCGGGCGGTCGAGGCCGAGTTCACCGAGAAGTTCGTCGCCAAGGTCGCCTCCCTCACCGTCGGGGACCCGGCCGACCCGGCCACCCAGATCGGCCCGCTGATCAACTCCTCGCAGGCCGAGTCCATCTCCCGGCTCGTCGACGAGACCGTCGAGTCCGGTGCCACCGCGCTGCTGCACGGCCGCGCCGACGGCAACCTGGTCAGCCCCTCCGTCCTCACCGACCTGCCCGCCGACTCGCCCGTCCTCCGGCAGGAGATCTTCGGCCCGGTCGCCCTGATCGTCCCCTTCGACGGCGAGGACGAGGCCGTCCGCATCGCCAACGACACCCCGTACGGCCTCAGCGGCGCCGTCCACACCGGCAACATCGAGCGCGGCGTCCGGGTCGGGCAGCGCATCCACACCGGCATGATCCACATCAACGACGGCACCGTCCACGACGAGCCGATCGTCCCCTTCGGCGGCGAGAAGGGCTCGGGGCTCGGCCGGCTGAACGGCGAGTCGATGGTGGAGGCCTTCACCACCCAGAAGTGGATCTCCGTCCAGCACGGCCGCTCGCAGTTCCCCTTCTGACCCACGGGCCACCCGCCCGGCGCACGGGCCTTCCCCTGCGCCGGGCACGCCCCCGGCGGCGGCTCATGGTCTACTGCGGGAGGCGGCACACCCGCCGCCTCCCGCAGCCCGACCCATCGCAGAGAAGTGAACCGCCCGACGTGCGCCTGAACGACCTCGACGAACGCATCGTCCACGCCCTCGCCGAAGACGCCCGGCGCTCCTACGCCGACATCGGCGCCGTCGTCGGCCTCTCCGCCCCCGCCGTGAAACGCCGCGTCGACCGGCTCCGCGCCGAGGGTGCGATCACCGGCTTCACCGTCCGCGTCGACCCGGCCGCGCTCGGCTGGGAGACCGAGGGCTTCATCGAGATCTACTGCAGCCGCAACACCTCCCCGGACGCGATCAAGCAGGGCCTCGCCCGCTACCCGGAGATCGCCTCGGCCTCCACCGTCACCGGTGAGGCCGACGCGGTGGTCCAGGTCTTCGCCGCCGACATGCGCCACTTCGAGCAGGTGCTGGAGCGGATCGCGGGGGAGCCGTACGTCGAACGGACCAAGTCCGTCCTGGTCCTCTCCCCGCTCCTGCGCCGCTATTCGGCGGAGGCCCCGCCGGCCTGATCAGGGGCCCGTACAGCGCCCCGGGAGGTGGCGCACATCACCCCGCTGACCTGCGGTGATGGCCGACGCAACATTTCGCCGCCGGCGGGCCCCGGGGCGCAACGAATCGACGGTCGATGCGCAACACTCGCGCCTTGTCCGGGCCGAGCGGCGACACGTACCTTCGATACGTCTCCCCACCCCGCCCGCACCGTCCGAGGTCAGCCATGCCCCCGTTGCGCACCGCCCTGCTCCAGAGTTCCGGCCGGCCCGGCGCCGTCGAGGCGAACCTGAAGACGCTGGACGAGGCCGCCGCGCGCGCCGCCGCCGCCGGGGCCCGGCTGCTGGTGGCCCCCGAGCTGTTCCTGACCGGTTACGCCATCGGGGACGCCGTCCCCGAGCTGGCCGAGCCCGTCGACGGCCCCGGCGCGCGGGCCGCCGCCGGAATCGCCGAACGCCACGGCCTCGCGGTCCTCTACGGCTACCCGGAGCGCGACGGCGAGCGGATCTTCAACTCCTCCCAGCTGATCGGCCCCGACGGCACGCGCCTGGCGAACTACCGCAAGACCCACCTCTTCGGCTGCTTCGAGCAGGAGTGGTTCACCCCGGGCGAGGAGACCGTGGTCCAGGCGGAGCTGGACGGCGTCCGGATCGGCCTGCTGATCTGCTACGACGTCGAGTTCCCGGAGAACGTACGGGCGCACGCCCTGGCCGGCACCGATCTGCTGCTGGTGCCCACCGCACAGATGCACCCCTTCCAGTTCGTCGCCGAATCCGTCATCCCCGTACGGGCCTTCGAGAGCCAGCTGTACGTGGCGTACGTCAACCGGACCGGCCCGGAAGGCGAGTTCGAGTTCGTCGGGCTGAGCTGCCTGGCCGGCCCCGACGGCACCGTGCGCACCCGCGCCGGCCGCGGCGAGGAACTGGTGATCGGAGAGGTGGACCCGGAGTTCCTGGCCGCCTCCCGCGCCGCCAACCCGTATCTGGGCGACCGCCGCCCCGGCCTCTACGGCTCCGTCGCCTGAGCCCGACCCTCCCCGAACTTCCGTACCGCGCAAGGAGTCCGTACCCCATGACGTCCACGGTGCCCAACGCCGTCCAGCACACCGACGCCACCGCCCCGCCGATCACCATGTTCGGGCCGGACTTCCCGTACGCGTACGACGACTTCCTCGCCCACCCGGCCGGCCTCGGCCAGATACCGGCGACCGAGCACGGCCAGGAGGTCGCCGTCATCGGCGGCGGGCTCTCCGGCGTCATCGCCGCGTACGAGCTGATGAAGATGGGCCTCAAGCCCGTCGTCTACGAGGCCGACCGGATCGGCGGCCGGCTGCGGACCGTCGGCTTCGACGGCTGCGACCCCTCGCTCACCGCCGAGATGGGCGCCATGCGCTTCCCGCCGTCCTCCACGGCGCTCCAGCACTACATCGACCTGGTCGGCCTGGAGACCCGCGCGTTCCCCAACCCCCTCTCCCCGGCCACCCCCTCCACCGTCGTGGACCTCAAGGGCGAGTCGCACTACGCCGAGACCGTCGACGACCTGCCGCAGGTCTACCGCGATGTGGCCGACGCCTGGAGCGCCTGTCTGGAGGAGGGCGCCGACTTCTCCGACATGAACCGGGCGCTGCGCGAGCGCGACGTCCCGCGCATCCGCGAGATCTGGTCGCAGCTCGTCGAGCGGCTCGACAACCAGACCTTCTACGGCTTCCTCTGCGACTCCGAGGCCTTCACGTCCTTCCGCCACCGCGAGATCTTCGGCCAGGTCGGCTTCGGCACCGGCGGCTGGGACACCGACTTCCCCAACTCCATCCTGGAGATCCTGCGGGTCGTCTACACCGAGGCCGACGACCACCACCGCGGCATCGTCGGCGGCAGCCAGCAGCTCCCGCTGCGCCTGTGGGACCGCGAGCCGCAGAAGATCGTCCACTGGCCGCTCGGCACCTCGCTCGCCTCCCTGCACGGCGGCGAGCCGCGCGGCGCGGTCACCCGGCTGACCCGTACGGCGGGCAACCGCATCACGGTCACCGACGCCACCGGCGACATCCGCACCTTCCGGGCCGCCGTCTTCACGGGCCAGTCCTGGCTGCTGCTCTCCAAGATCGACTGCGATGACGCGCTCTTCCCGATCGACCACTGGACGGCGATGGAGCGCACCCACTACATGGAGTCGTCCAAGCTGTTCGTCCCCGTCGACCGGCCGTTCTGGCTGGACAAGGACGAGACCACCGGCCGCGACACCATGTCGATGACGCTCACCGACCGGATGACCCGGGGCACGTACCTCCTGGACGAGGGCCCGGACAAGCCCGCCGTCATCTGCCTCTCCTACACGTGGTGCGACGACAGCCTCAAGTGGCTGCCGCTCTCCCCGAAGGAGCGCATGGAGGTCATGCTCAAGTCGCTCGGCGAGATCTACCCGAACGTCGACATCCGCAGCCACATCATCGGCAACCCGGTCACCGTCTCCTGGGAGAACGAGCCCTGGTTCATGGGCGCGTTCAAGGCCAACCTGCCCGGCCACTACCGCTACCAGCGGCGGCTGTTCACCCACTTCATGCAGGACCGGCTGCCCGAGGACAAGCGCGGGATCTTCCTCGCCGGGGACGACATCTCCTGGACGGCGGGCTGGGCCGAGGGCGCCGTACAGACCGCGCTCAACGCGGTGTGGGGCGTCATGCACCAGTTCGGCGGGGCCACCGACCCGACCAACCCCGGTCCCGGCGACCTCTACGACGAGATCGCGCCGGTGGAACTGCCGGAGGACTGAGCCGGGAGCCACACGGGCGCGCGGGCGTCGGCGGCCGGGGTGAGCAGGAAGCGCACCACGAGCCCGGCGCCCGCCTCCGTGCGCTCCCTGAACTCCCCGGCCAGCGCCGGGGATCCGCGCAGATGGCAGAGCACCCGGGCCGCCGACCAGGCCGCCTCACGGGCCCGCTCCAGGCTCCACGAGCTCACCAGATGGGTGAGCGGGTCCGTGATCCGGAGCAGGTCGGGGTCCGGCATCAGCTCGTCGTGGATCCGTTCCTCCAGCAGCGTGAGGAGATCGCCCACCCGCTCGAACTCCCCTTCCAGCGCGGCCGGTTCGCAGTCGCGCGCACGGCAGGTGTCCACCACGGCCAGGGCCAGGTCGTGCGCGATGTGCGCATGGAGACCGGCGAGCGCGAACTGTACGGGGCGTACGCCGGGGTGGTGGCGGTACTGGAACAGCGGCCGCCGGCACTCCGGCGTACACCCGCCCGCCTCCGCCGCGTCGAGCGCCGCCAGATACCGCTCCGCGAGCCGTGCCTCCAGGGAACCGCCGCCTCGGTGCTCCGCCCCGACGACCGCCCCCCGTACGTCGTGGAACACCCCGATCCCGTCTCCGGGCGGCCACCGGTGGAGGCGGGAGCGCACTGCCGGTTCCATGGACTGTTCGGTCTGCGTCATGTGCGGAGCGTCCCAGTCCCGGGCCCGGCACGGCACCGACCGGCGGGAGGTTCATCGGAACGGACGAACGGCCGTGCCGGAAAAGGGGTTCGAGGAGCGCCGGGCGCCCGCTCAGGCCTGCTCGGAGCGTCCGGGCTTACCGCCGTCCCCGGGCTTCCCACTGTCTCCGGGCTTCGTGCCGGGTTCTGCGCCCTCGACGGTCCCGGTCCCCTCGTCGTACGCCGACGTCCCCGCGTCCAGCAGCGGTTCCTGGGTCTTGAGGTGGGCCGGGGCGAAGGCGCGCAGCACGTGGTAGCCGGTGATCACGACGAGGGTGCCGAGCGCGATGCCGCCCAGCTCGAAGTTGTCGGTGATCTTCAGGCTGACCCCGCCGACGCCGATGATGATGCCCGCCGCGGCCGGGACCAGGTTGAGCGGATTGCGCAGGTCCACCCGGCCGTTGAGCCAGATCTGCGCACCGAGCAGGCCGATCATCCCGTACAGGATCACGGTGATGCCGCCGAGCACCCCGCCCGGGATCGCCGCCACGACCGCGCCGAACTTGGGGCAGAGGCCGAAGAGCAGGGCGAAGCAGGCGGCGGCCCAGTAGGCGGCCGTGGAGTAGACGCGAGTGGCCGCCATCACGCCGATGTTCTCGGAGTACGTGGTGTTGGGCGGGCCGCCCACGGCGGTGGAGAGCATGGAGGCCGCGCCGTCCGCCGCGATGGCGGTGCCGAGCTTGTCGTCCAGCGGGTCGCCGGTCATCTCGCCCACGGCCTTCACATGGCCCGCGTTCTCCGCGACCAGCGCGATCACCACGGGCAGGGCCACCAGGATGGCGGACCACTCGAAGGCCGGTGCGTGGAAGGACGGCAGCCCGATCCAGTCGGCCTGGCCGACGGCGGAGAGGTCCAGACGCCAGTGGTCGACGGCCTCCGCGCCGCCCGCCGGGGAGTGGATCTTGCCGAAGACCAGGTCCAGCACCCAGGAGAGCAGATAGCCGAAGACCAGCCCGAGGAAGATCGCGATCCGGGAGAGGAAGCCGCGCAGACAGACCACGGCCAGGCCGGTGAAGAGCATCACCAGCAGCGCGGTCCACTGGTCCTGCGGCCAGTACGTCGAGGCGGTCACCGGGGCCAGGTTGAACCCGATCAGCATCACGACGGCGCCGGTCACCACCGGCGGCATCGCGGCGTGGATGATCCGCGCGCCGAACCGCTGGACCGCCAGGCCCACCAGGAACAGCGCCGCGCCGACCACCAGCACCGCACCCGTGACGGTCGCGCTGTCACCGCCGCTCGCCCGGATGGTGGCCGCGACCCCGACGAAGGAGAGGGAGCAGCCGAGATAGCTGGGCACCCGGCCCTTGGTGGCCAGCAGGAAGATCGCGGTCGCGACCCCGGACATCATGATCGCGAGGTTCGGGTCGAGGCCCATCAGCACCGGGGCGACGAAGGACGCCCCGAACATCGCCACCACGTGCTGGGCGCCGAGTCCGAACGTACGGGGCCAGGAGAGCCGCTCGTCGGGGCGGACCACCGCCCCGGGCGCGGGGGTCTTCCCGTCCCCGTGCAAGGTCCAGCGCACGCCGAGGCTCATGGTTGCTCCCTGAAGGTCTGCTCGGTGTGCCGGCCGGTCCGCGACGCTGCGCGACCAGGTGTTCGGTGTTCACCTGCGGAAAAGATCAGCGCCATGGTAGTGGTGCGCCGGGGCCTTCCGCCGCCGGGGCGGCCCCGGCCCCGGGCGGGCCGGAGCCGGGACGGCCGGGGTGTGCTGGCAGGGCCGGGCCCACCCCGTGGGCCGGAACCGGGACCTCCGTGTGTTCTGGCAGGGCCGGCCTTCCCGGCGGGCCGGAGCCGGGACGGCTGGATGCTCTGCCGGTGGGCGGGGGCCGGCCGCCGGTGGTCCGGGGTGCGGCCCCGCGGCGGGCCGTATCCCGCCACCCGCCCGGGCGAGCCTCAGCCGCCCACCGGGCTCTTCGCCGCCGTACCGCCCGCCGCCGTACCGCCCGTCCCCGCGCCGCCGGCCGCCGGGCCGGAGCCGGTGCCCTTCCGGTCGCCCGCCCGCAGTACCCCGGCGCCCGCCACCAGGCCGAACGCCAGCGCGGTCACCACGCCGAAGGAGGCCACCAGCGAGGTAGTCTCGGCCAGTGCGCCGATCGCCGAGGGGGCGATCAGGCTGGAGGTGTACGTGATGGTGGCGACGCCCGCGATGGCCTGGCTCGGGTTCGGTCCGCTGCGCCCGGCCGCCGCGAAGGCCAGCGGCACCACGACCGCCACGCCGAGCCCCAGCAGCCCGAATCCGCCCATCGCCGCCGCCGGGGAGGGCGAGAACACCACGAGCAGTCCGCCCGCCGTGGCCAGCGCCCCGCCCACCCGTACGGTCCGCACCGCGCCGAACCGGTCCACGATCCGGTCCCCGGCCAGCCGCGCCACCGCCATCGTCAGGGCGAAGGCCGTGGTCGAGGCGGCCGCGACCCCGTCCGAACTGCCCAGGACGTCCCGCAGATAGACCGCCGACCAGTCCAGGCTCGCGCCCTCCGCGAAGACCGCGCAGAACCCGACGGCCCCGATGACCAGCGCCGACTTCGGCGGCAGGGTGAAGCGCGGCGGCGGCTCCTCGTCCGGCTCGCCGCGCAGGTCCAGCACGCCCCGGCAGGCGGCCAGTCCCAGGGCCGTCAGCACCAGCGCGGCCAGCGTGTGGTGGAGCCTGGCGTCGGCGCCGACGTGCGCGGCCACCGTGCCCGCGGCCGAGCCGATCAGCGCGCCCACGCTCCACATGCCGTGCAGCCCCGACATGATCGACTTGTCGAGGCGGTTCTCCACCTCCACGCCCAGCGCGTTCATCGCCACGTCGGACATCCCGGCGGTCGCCCCGTAGACGAAGAGGGCGGCGCAGAGCGTCAGGAGGTTCGGCGCCAGGGCGGGCAGGATCAGCGCCAGCGTCCACAGGGCCAGCAGTCCGCGCAGGGCGGTCCGGGCGCCGAACCGGTGGCTGATCCGGCCCGCCAGCGGCATCGCGATCGAGGCGCCGATCGCGGGGAAGGCCAGCGCCAGGCCGAGCTGGCCCGCGCTCACCCCGGCATGGTCCTGGATCCACGGCACCCGGGTCGCGAAACTGCCGGTCACCGCCCCGTGCACCGCGAAGACGGCGGCGACGGCGACCCTGGCCCGCTTCACCTGCTCCAGGCTGTGGACCGCGGCGGCGGTCGGTTCCTTCGTCATACGGGCTGTGCCCTCCCCTGAGAGTGCCGCGTGCGTCGTGAGCCCTGAGAGTGCCGCGTGCGTCGCGAGGCGGCCGGACTGCGTCGCGTAAACTATCAGGAACCCTGCCTGATAAATAGTTCTTTCGGGCGGCCCCTCTCCGCCGACCCGGGAAAGGGGCCCCGTGGCGGTCTGGAAGGATCCCGGTATGCCCGCATCACCGAGCACGGCTCGGGCCATCAACGACCGCCTCGCCCTGCAACTGCTCCAGCAGGACGGTCCGTTGACGGCCGCACAGCTCAAGACCCTGACCGGACTCTCCCGCCCGACCGTGGCCGACCTGGTCGAACGGCTGCAGGGCGCCGGTCTGATCCATGTCGTCGGGGAGTCCGGCGCCGTCCGCCGGGGACCCAACGCCAAGCTGTACGGGATCGTCGCCGACCGGGCCCGGCTCGCCGCCCTAGACGTGCGCACCGGAAGCGTCTCCGTGGTCGTCGCCGACCTGCTGGGGGCCACCCTCGCGGAGGCCGCCCTGCCCATCACCGACGAGGCCGGGACCGGGCCCGCCGTCGAACAGGCCGTGGCCCTCCTGGAGCGCACCGCCCGCGAGGCGGGGTCCGTCCCCCTGCACAGCGTCGGCGTCGGGGCCCCGGGCCTGATCGACCCGGCCACCGGCGAACTGCGCGACACCTCCAAGCTGCCCGCCTGGCACCGGGCCCTGGTCCGGGTCCTCCAGCAGCGGCTGCCGGCGACCGTCCTCGTCGAGAACGAGACCAACCTCGCCGCCGTCGCGGAGCACCGGGCCGGGGCCGCCCTGGACCGGGAGACCTTCGTCCTCATCTGGCTGGGCCAGGGCATCGGGGCCGCCGTGATGCTGGACGGCAGGCTGCGGCAGGGCGCCTCCGGGGGTGCGGGCGAGATCGGCTTCCTGCCGGTGCCGGGCGTGAGCGGACTGCCCTCGGCGGTCGACTGCGCGGGCGGCTTCTACTCCCTCGCCGGTTCGGCGGCCCTCTGCGAACTGGCGGTCCGGCACGGCATCGAGCTGCCCGACGGCGCGGCCCCCGACGCCACCGCCGTGGCGGCCGTGCGCACCGCGCTGGCGGCGGGGGAGCGGGGGGAACCGTTCCTGGACGAGCTGGCCGACCGGCTCGCCCTCGGGGCCGCGGCCGTCGTCTCGGTCCTGGACCCCGGCTGCGTCCTCCTGGCGGGCGCGGTCGGCGAGGCGGGCGGTGCCCCGCTCGCGGCCCGGGTCGAGGAGCGCCTCGCCGTGATGTCCCCGCTGCGCACCGAGGTCCGGGCGGGCTCGCTGGGGGACGGGGCGGTCCTGCGCGGGGCGCTGCTCACCGCCCGGGACGCCGCCCAGGAGGCGCTGTTCGCCCCCGTGGGCTGAGAGCCGGACGCGGGGCAGGGGCGTCCGGCCCGTACCGCACGGAGGGCACGGAGGGCACGGACGGTCGCACGGCCCGTACAGCCCGGACGGTCGCACGGCCCGGACGGTCGCACGGCCCGGACGGTCGCACGGCCCGGACGGCACGCACGGCCCGCGCGGTCGCACGGCCCGTACGCGAGCCGGGGCGGCACGGTTCCGGCGGGCCCTTCGGGCTCGGGCGCGGCCGGCAACGGGTGAAGCCCCGGCAGTGGCTGCCGGGGCTTCACGCGTGGTGCGGGGAGGTCACGGGGGCGATGCGCTCACCCCCGTAGGCGGACTAGCAGGCGCCCTGGTCCTTCCAGACGCCCCACTGGCCGGTGGTGCCGGGCTTCTCGCCCTTCGTCCACCACGAGGCCTTCCAGGTGTGGCCGTCCTGGCTGACGACGGCGCCGCCCTGGTACTCGGTGCCCGCGTTCCACGCCGGGGCCGAGCAGGTGCCGCCCGGCTGCGTCGGGGTCGGGGTGGGAGTGGGGGTGGGACCGGTCGGGTCCGGGGTCGGGGTCGGCGTCGGGTTGGTGCCGGTGCCGGGCTCGACCAGCGTGGTGCCGCGGGCCAGGTCACCGGCGAGGGCGTAGGACTTCCCGCCGAAGGTCACGGTCCAGTTGGACGGCGTCGAGGTGGGCAGGTAGTAGACGAAGTCCAGCTCCACCGAGGCGCCGGGGGCCAGGGTCTGCCAGGCCGGGAGCTTCAGGGAGACCCGGTTGTAGGGGCCCTTGAGCCCGCCGATGTTGTTGGCGGCGGTGTGGTCGCTGCGGACGATCGACGTACCGAAGCCGGACTGGTCCTTGGCGTTGGCCGGGGCGGAGGTGGCGTAGTCGAACTGGAACTCCGTGCCGCCGGGCAGCGTCGCCTGGGTCTTGTTGGTGATCTTCAGCTTGGGGCTGATCGGGTAGTTGGAGTCACCGAGGGCGAACTGGCCGAAGGAGACGTCGATGTTCACGGCCTGGGTGGGCAGGTCGACCGTGGAGCGCTTCGCGCCGTACGGGGCCGCCGTCTTGAAGGCGTCGTACATCGCGGTGGTCAGCGTGTTGCCGTTCTCGTACTGGCCCTTGGCCGCGTTCCACTGGTAGTCGCCCGCCAGCTCCCAGATCATCGTGCCGCCGATGCCCTGGTCGACCACGTAGTCGGCCTTGCGCTTCACCGACTGCTCGTCCTCGGTGGAGAGGAAGACCTTCTTCTGGGCGTTCCACAGCCACGGGGCGACCAGCGTCGAGTCGTAGTTGCGGACGTAGGTGCCGGTCAGCTGGGTGTTCGCGGGGAAGCCGTAGTCGGTGAGGTAGTCACCGGCGATGCCCTTCTCCAGGTTCTTCGCGTGCCACATCGGGTTCGAGCCGGCCGGGGCCTCCTGGCCGTTGTCGTCCTTGTCGTGCCACAGGTTGTCGATGCCGACCGCGCCGTCACCGCACTTGGTCAGACCGGAACCGGCCGGGCAGCTGGTCGCGGCGGCCTTGCCCCACAGGCCGTTGGTGCCGCCCTGGACGTTCTTGAAGCCGCGGGTGTAGTACGGCAGACCGATGTTGATCCGGCCGGCCGGCATGGAGCCGCGGAAGTAGTGGAAGGCCCAGTCGGTGTTGAGGTAGCCGACCCCGCCGTACTGCGAGGTGGTGTACACACCGGCCTGCGCCAGCTCGTTGTCCTTGCCGTCGTCGAACAGCTGGGCGTTCGGGCCGACGTACTCGTTCCAGGCGCCGTGCAGGTCGTAGGACATGATGTTGACGTAGTCCAGGTACTTCTGCATCTGGTACGTCTCCATGCCCCGCAGCAGGTAGCCGGAGGACGGGGCGGCGACGGTGAGCAGGTAGTGCTTGCCGTCGGCGGCGCCCGCGCGGTCGAGCTTCTCGCGCAGGGTCTTCATGAGGGCGTCGTAGCCCTTGACCAGGCCCGCGCGGCGGCCGTTGGCCAGCGCGTGGTCCATCGGGTTGCCCGCGTCCTTCATGGACGTGGCGTACTCGTAGTCGATGTCGACGCCGTTGAAGCCGTACTTGCGGACGAAGTCCACGGCCGAGTCGGAGAAGGTGTTGATGCCCGCCGTGTTGACCGAACCGTCGGCGTTGGTGGCCATCGAGTAGAAGCCGCCGGAGTTGACGCGCTTGCCGTCCGGGCCGAAGTAGCCGCCGGTCTCGGCCCAGCCGCCCACGGAGACCAGGGTCTTCACGTCCGGGTACTGCTTCTTGTACTTCGTCAGCAGGTTGAAGTGCCCCTTGTAGGGCAGCGACGGGTCCATCTCGGCGCCTGCGACACCCGGCCAGGTCATGCCGGTGGAGGCGTTGTCGGGGCTGTCGGGCCCGACCGAGAGCTTGTTGGCGCTGTCGACGTGCGCGAAGGCGTAGTTGAGGTGGGTGACCTTGGTCCAGGGGATGTTCGGGACCAGATAGGGGTCCCGGCCGTCCTTGCCGGTACGCCAGTTGGTGAAGTAACCGATGACGCGGCGCTGGTGGTCGTCGCCCATCTTCTCGCGGCCGTCGGTGTCGTAGACGGTGCAGTACGGGGTGTCGACGCCGGGGGTCTTGTACAGCCCGTCCGGGCGACAGGACTCGTGGTCGGTGGCGGCCGCCGACGGAGTGGCGGCGAGGGAGGTCATCAGCAGGCCGGCGATGGCGGCGCCTGCGGCGAGGAGCGTGGCTCTCGCTCTGGTGGGGGACAGCATGTGGTCGTTCCTCCTGGGGAGGTCGGCAGAACACAACTGGCTGAAAAAAGGGGGTGGGTCTGTCGGGGTCCCGGTGTGCGCACACCGTGGGACCGAACCTCCGAGGTGACGCAGAGATTAAGAGGACTAGACCAGTGCGTCAATAGGTCTGGACCTTTATCGTGCGACTTTCTGGATGACTACGTTGTCGACCACCTTGTCGGGTTTCGCTCCGACGGTTTTGCGCCAGTTGTCCGCGCCCGCCCCGGCTCCTCCGCACCCGTGCCCGCGGCCCCGCTCCCGCGCTCCGGCCCCTCGCTCCTGTGACCCAGCCCACAGAACTCACCCGCCTGGCCGAGGGGAGTCCGTGGCAGACTGGTTGCGTACCAGTAGCAGCGCACTCCGGGGTCGGTGCAATTCCGAACCGGCGGTTATAGTCCGCGACCCGTCCGCAGCCAGCGGCCGGTTGACCAGGTGAGATTCCTGGACCGACGGTTAAAGTCCGGATGGGAGGCAGTGCGCGGCGGTTCGTCATCGGGTACGCCGCCGTCGGCGGACGCATGGCCGGGTTTCGCCGGACCCCTGCGTCCTCTCTTCGGTTTCCGGCGTTTCCCCTGGTGAGCCGCTTCATCTGTCGTCATCGACAGGCCCCGGAGTCCGTGCCCGAAGAGGCAGGAGGACCCGGTGGCCACCGCAGCCGACATCACCGCCATGGGCCGAGCGATCGCGCTCGCCGCCCGCGGTCTCGGCTCCACCAGCCCGAATCCGGTCGTCGGATGTGTGATCACCGACGCCTCCGGAGCCGTGGCCGGAGAAGGCTTCCACCAGCGCGCCGGAGGGCCGCACGCCGAGGTCCACGCCCTGCGCGCGGCCGGCGGGCGGGCCCGGGGCGGCACCGCCTACGTCACCCTCGAACCGTGCAACCACACCGGCCGCACCGGCCCCTGTGCCCAGGCCCTGCAAGCGGCCGGGATCAGCCGGGTCGTCTATGCGGTCGGCGACCCGAACCCGCAGGCCACCGGGGGTGCCGACACCCTGCGCGCGGCCGGAATCCGGGTCGAGCAGGGGCTCCTCGCGGAAGAGGCCGAGGCGGGCAACGCCGCCTGGCTCACCTCGGTGCGCCTCGGCCGCCCGCACGTCCTGTGGAAGTACGCCGCCACCCTCGACGGCCGCATCGCCGCCGCCGACGCCACCAGCCGCTGGATCACCTCGCCCGAGGCCCGCGCCGACGTCCACCGGCTCCGTGCCGAGGCCGACGCGGTGATCGTGGGCTCCGGCACCGCCCGCGCCGACGACCCCCAGCTGGGCGTGCGCGGCATCGACGGCGCCACCCAGCCGCTGCGCGTCGTCGTCGACACCGGCGCCACCGCCGTCCGGCCCGGCGCCCGGGTCCTCGACGGCACGGCCCCCACCCTGGTCGCCGTCGCGGAGGACGCCGCCGCCGGCCACCTCCCCGAGGACGTCGTCCTGCGGCTGCCCCGCGCCGCCACCGGCTCCGGCCTGGACGTCGACGCCCTCCTCGCCGCCCTGCACACCCGCGGCATCCGCTCCGTACTCCTCGAAGGCGGCCCGACCCTCGCGGGGGCCTTCGTCGCCGCGGGAAGGGTCGACAAGGTCGTCGGCTATCTCGCCCCGGTCCTGCTCGGGGCCGGCCCCGCCGCCCTCGGTGACGCCGGAATCACCACGATCGCGCAGGCGTTGCGCCTCCAGGTGACCGAGACCGTCCCGATCGGCCCCGATCTGCGCATCACCGCCGCCCCCGCCCCTGCTCGGAAGGGAAACTGAGTGTTCACCGGAATTGTCGAAGAACTGGGTGAGGTCACCGCCGTCGAGCAGCTCGACGACGCCTCCCGCTTCCGGCTGCGCGGCCCCCTCGTCACCGAGGGCGCGAAGCACGGCGACTCCATCGCGGTGAACGGCGTCTGCCTCACCGTCGTGGACACCGGCGACGGCGAGTTCACCGCCGATGTGATGGCCGAGACCCTCAAGCGCTCCAGCCTCGGCGCCCTCACCACCGGCTCCCGGGTCAACCTGGAGCGCCCGATGGCGCTCGGCGGGCGGCTCGGCGGACACATCGTCCAGGGCCATGTGGACGGCACCGGCACCATCGTCGGGCGCACCCCCTCCGAGCACTGGGAGATCGTCAAGGTCTCCCTGCCGCCCGAGCTGACCCGGTACGTCGTCGAGAAGGGCTCCATCACGGTCGACGGCGTCAGCCTCACCGTCGTCGAGGCGGCGGCCGACTTCTTCACCATCAGCCTCATCCCCACCACCCTCGCCCTGACCACGCTCGGCCGCAAGCAGCCCGGCGACCCGGTGAACCTGGAGGTGGACGTCATCGCCAAGTACGTCGAGCGGCTGCTGGGCGACCGGTCCGGGCAGGACCCGCGATGAACGCCGTCTCCTGGCTCAACTCCGAGGCCTTCACCGTCTTCGGCCAGCACATCAAGTGGTCGGACATGATCGGCAACGTCATCGGCCTCACCGCCCTCGCCCTCGGCTGGCGGCGCTCCATCTGGACCTGGCCCGCCCAACTGCTCTCCGGCGCCATCCTCCTGGTCGCCTTCGCCTCCGCCCACCTCTCCGGCAGCGCGGGCAAGCAGCTCGTCGTCATCGTCGTCGCCCTCTGGGGCTGGTGGTCCTGGAACCGGGGCAAGCAGCAGGCCCAGGACGGCTCCATCGCCGTCCGCTTCGCCACCTGGCGCGAGCGCGCCGTGCTGATCGGCGCCGCGGCCCTCGGCACCCTCGCCGTCGGCGGCCTGTTCACCGCCTTCCCCTCGCTCTCCTGGGACCCGTGGCCGGACGCGTACATCTTCGTCGGCACGATCGTCGCGATGTACGCCCAGGCCAAGGGCATGGTCGAGTTCTGGTTCGCCTGGCTCCTGGTCGACCTGGTCGGCGTCCCCCTCAACTTCGCCAACGGCTTCGCCTTCTCCGGCTTCGTCTACATCATCTACGGCGCCCTCGTCCTGTGGGGCATGCGCGACTGGTGGCTGCGTACGCGGACACCCGCTCTGGAAGGAGCCACGGCATGACTGCCCAGCCCACCTGGCTGCACCCCGGCCACGACCCGCTCTCCGAGGACCTCGCCCTGGACCCGGTCGAGCAGGCCATCCGCGACATCGCCGCCGGCCGCCCCGTCGTCGTCGTGGACGACGAGGACCGCGAGAACGAGGGCGACCTCGTCATCGCCGCCGAGATGGCCACCCCCGAGATCGTCGCCTTCATGATGAGCGAGTGCCGCGGCCTGATCTGCGCCCCCATGGAGAGCGACGAGCTGGAGCGGCTCGAACTCCCGCAGATGGTCGCGGACAACACCGAGTCGATGCAGACCGCCTTCACCGTCTCCGTCGACGCCTCCGCCGCCCACGGTGTCACCACCGGCATCTCCGCCGCCGACCGCGCCACCACCCTCCGGATGCTCGCCGGTGGTGTCGCGGGCCCCGCCGACTTCGTCCGCCCCGGCCACATCTTCCCGCTGCGCGCCCGCTCCGGCGGCGTCCTCGTCCGCAACGGCCACACCGAGGCCGCCGTCGACCTCGCCCGGCTCGCCGGACTCCGCCCCGCCGGGGCCATCGTGGAGATCGCGGGGGAGGACGGCACCATGCTGCGCCTGCCCGAGCTGGTCCCCTTTGCCCGCAAGCACGGCCTGACGATCATCTCCATCGAGGACCTGATCGCCTACCGCCGCAGCGCCGAGCCCACCGTCCGCCGCGAGGCCACGACCCGGCTGCCCACCCAGTTCGGCGACTTCACCGCGTACGGCTACCGCTCCACCGCCGACGGCGTCGAACACGTCGCCCTCGTCCACGGCGACCTCACGGAGAACGGCGGCGAGGACGTCCTCGTCCGCATCCACTCCGAGTGCCTGACCGGCGACATCTTCCAGTCCCAGCGCTGCGACTGCGGCCCCCAGCTGCACGCCTCCATGCGGCGCATCACCGAGGAGGGCCGGGGCGTCGTCGTCTACCTCCGGGGCCACGAGGGGCGCGGCATCGGCCTGCTCTCCAAGCTCCGCGCGTACGAACTCCAGGAGCGCGGCGTGGACACCCTCGACGCCAACCTGGAGCTGGGCCTGCCCGCCGACGCCCGCGACTACGCGGCGGGCGCGCAGATCCTCCAGGACCTCGGCGTACGCAGCCTCCGGCTGATGACCAACAACCCCGAGAAGACCGACGCCGTGCTGCGCCACGGACTCGCCGTCACCGGCCGGGAACCCATGCCCGTCCAGGCCGGCGAGCACAATCTGCGCTACCTGCGCACCAAGCGCGACCGCATGGGCCACGATCTGCCGTGGCTCGACGGAACCCCGGCGTCGACCTGCGCCAACCAGTAACGAACACCTCTCTTAACCAGCAACAGGAGAACCATGAGCGGCAAGGGTGCACCCGAACTGTCCGTACGCAACTGCGCCGACCTGCGGGTGGCCGTCATCGCGGCCCAGTGGCACGAGCAAGTCATGGACGGTCTCGTCGACGGCGCCCTGCGCGCCCTGCACGAGCTGGGCATCGACGAGCCGACGCTCCTCCGCGTCCCCGGCTCCTTCGAGCTGCCCGTGGTCGCCAAGGTGCTCGCCGGCCGCGGCTACGACGCGATCGTCGCCCTCGGCGTGATCATCCGGGGTGGTACCCCCCACTTCGAGTACGTCTCCCAGGGCGTCACCGTCGGCCTCACCCAGGTCACCGTCGACACCGGCGTCCCCGTCGGCTTCGGCGTACTGACGTGCGACACCGAGGGGCAGGCCCTCGACCGGGCCGGCCTCGAAGGGTCCAACGAGGACAAGGGGCACGAAGCGGTCACCGCCGCCGTGGCCACCGCCGCCACGCTGCGGACCGTCAGCGAACCCTGGCGCTGAGTGCCCTCCGGCGACCCCGTATTCTGAGGACCATCATGGCGAACAAAACCTTCGAAGAGCTCTTCGCCGAGCTCCAGCTCAAGGCCGCCGAGGGCGACCCCTCGACCTCGCGCACCGCCGAACTGGTGGACAAGGGCGTCCATGCCATCGGCAAGAAGGTCGTCGAGGAGGCCGCCGAGGTCTGGATGGCCGCCGAGTACGAGGGCAAGGAAGCCGCCGCCGAGGAGATCTCCCAGCTGCTGTACCACGTCCAGGTGATGATGGTCGCCCGCGGGATCTCGCTCGACGACGTCTACGCCCATCTCTGAGCACACGCCTCTCCGAGCACGCCCCGAGCACCGCACGTCACAGCCCTGCTTCCCCCTCCGCACAAAGGAACCTGACCCCATGCTGCGCATCGCCGTCCCCAACAAGGGTGCACTCTCCGGCTCTGCGATGGCCATGCTCCATGAGGCCGGGTACCAGCAGCGCAAGGAGTCCAAGGAGCTGGTCCTGGTCGACCCGTCGAACGAGGTCGAGTTCTTCTACCTCCGCCCCCGGGACATCGCGATCTACGTGAGCTCCGGCCGGCTCGACATCGGCATCACCGGCCGCGACCTGCTCCTGGACTCCGGCGCCGACGCCGAGGAGATCCTCCAGCTCGGCTTCGCCCGCTCCACCTTCCGCTACGCCACCAAGCCCGGCACCGCCGCGGGCCCGCAGGACTTCGACGGCATGACGATCGCCACCTCCTACGAGGGCATCGTCGCCGCCCACCTCAAGGAGTCCGGCGTCAAGGCGTCCATCGTCCACCTCGACGGCGCGGTCGAGACCGCCATCGAACTGGGCGTCGCGCAGATCATCGCGGACGTCGTCGAGACCGGCACCAGCATGCGCAACGCCGGACTCGAGGTGATCGGCGACCCGATCATGACCTCCGAGGCCGTCGTCATCCGCCGCAACGGCGCCCCGACCGACGACCCCAAGGTCCAGCAGTTCCTCCGCCGCCTCCAGGGCGTCCTGGTCGCCCGGTCCTACGTGATGATGGACTACGACTGCCGCGTCGAGCACCTGGAGCGCGCCGTCGCCCTCACCCCCGGCCTGGAGTCCCCGACCATCTCCCCGCTGCACCACGAGGGCTGGGTCGCCGTCCGCTCCATGGTCGCCGCCAAGGAGGCCCAGCGGATCATGGACGACCTGTACGAGCTGGGCGCCCGCGCCATCCTCACCACGGCCATCCACGCCTGCCGCCTCTGACGGCCCCCGGGCGCCCCGGCCCGGGGTGCCCCTCCGGCCACCGCACACCCCCGCGAGAGAAGACCCCGATGTCTGCGCCCCGGCCCGAAGCCCCCGCCCTCCCCGTCGTCTTCCGGCCCACCCTCACCCGGGTGGTCCTGCTGAGCGTGGGGCTGGCGATGTTCCTCGTCATCACCGTCGTCGCGCTGATGCTGGAGCGGCTCAACGTGGCGGAGCGGATCAGCTTCGTCTTCGTCGCCGTGCTCTTCTTCGGCGTCCTGGCCCTGCTCAGCAGGCCCAAGGTGGAGGCCGACGAGGCCGGGGTCACCGTCGTCAACCTCACCCGCACCCGCAGGCTGGCCTGGGAGGAGATCCTCCGCGTCAACCTGCGCTCCGGCGACCCCTGGGTCTTCCTCGACCTGAGCGACGGCACCAGCCTGCCCGCCCTCGGCATCCAGCCCGGCATGGCCAAGCAGCAGGCCATCCGCGACGCCCGCGCCCTGCGCGCCCTCACCGAGGCCCGGTCCGCGGGCGACGGCACCCCCTGACCGACGCGCCGCCCACACCGGGCGCAGGACCCCGGACCGCCCGGCTCCCGCCGGTGCCGGCAGGCCTCCGCTCCCGGCCCGCCCCGGCCGGGGCTCAGACCCCGCCCGGCTCCTGCTGCCCCCGGCCCACCGGGCCGCGCCCGGACAGCACCTCGCCGTAGGCCTGCATCAGGTCGGGCAGCCGCAGCGTGGACAGGTCCTCCCGGCTCGGCATGCCGCTGTACCCGGAGAGGCGCAGATCGCGGTAGGCGCAGCTCTTCTCGTACAGCGTGCGCAGGAAACGGCCGTTGCCCAGCTCGTCGATCCACCCCTGGTCCACCACATGGCCGCTGATGGAGCGCAGCTCGTCGACCGCCTCCTCGTCCCACACGTCGTCGTTCTCGGCGGCCAGCACGCTCCCGATCGCGGTGAGTTCGAGCGGGCGGTAGCTCGGGAAGTCGACCCGGGTGGTGAAGCGGGAGGAGAGCCCCGGGTTGGTGGCGAGGAGCCGGTCCATGCCCTCCGGGTACCCGGCGAGGATGACGACGAGGTGGTCCCGGTTGTCCTCGGCCCGCTTCAGCAGGACCTGGAGCGCCTCGTCGCCGTACGCGTCGCCCTTGCTGTAACCGGAGTTGGCCAGGCTGTACGCCTCGTCGACGAAGAGCACCCCGCCGAGCGCCGAGTCGATCAGCTCATTGGCCTTCACCGCCGTCTGCCCCAGGAACTCGCCCACCAGATCGGAGCGTTGGGCCTCGATCAGATGGTCGCCGCCGAGCAGCCCCAGGGCGTAGAAGACCCGCCCCAGGATCCGCGCCACCGTCGTCTTGCCCGTGCCGGACGGGCCGGAGAAGACGAAGTGCCGCTTGGGTGGCTGGACCGGGAGCCCCTGCTCGGCCCGGAGCCTGGCCATGTTCAGCTGCGCGGAGAGCGCCTTCACCTGCCGCTTCACGGGCTCCAGACCGACCATCCGCTCCAGCTGGGCCAGCGCCTCGGCCAGCAGCACGGGATCGCTCGGCCCGGCCGGGAAGGGCGGCGGCTTACGGATCCGGGTGCGGCGTAACCCCTCGACCGGGGCGGTCGGCACGGGCTCCGGCCCCTCGTCGAGCAGCCCGGCCTCCCCGACCGGCCACGGTTCGCGGCCGTCCACCAGCTCCGTGACCGGCGCGGTGTCGCCGTCCGGCAGCACCTCCGCCCCCGTACCGCCGGCGCCGCCCGAGCCGATGCCGGTCAGCAGGACGGCGGCCAGATCGGCGGAGTCGTCGTAGCCGTCGCCCTCCGAGATCGCCGCCAGCCGGGCCGAGGTGTCCATGAACGCCGGATCGACCCGGTGCACCGCCCGGTAGAGCGGCAGGGCCGCCGCGCTGCGCCCGGTGCCCTCGTGGGCCCGCGCCAGCCAGTAGCGCAGCTCCTTGCGCTGCGGCTGCTCGCTGCGACAGCGCATCAGGGCGGCGGCGAGCAGCGGTTCGGCCTGCCCGTACATCTCCAGCCGCACCCGGGCCATCCCGCCGAAGAGCCCCGCCTCGATGCCCAGCATCGGGTCGTCGACCAGCTGCTCGGTGTACCGCACGAGCTGCTCCCAGTCCTTGACCAGGTACGAGCGGCAGGCGTGCAGGAACCGCACCTGCGGATCGGTGTCCACCGGCGGCAGCCCCGCCAACGCCCGGTCCAGCTCCGGCACATGGCGTCCGTCCAGCCAGTGCGAGGCGTGCGCGAGGAGCAGGTCGCGCGGGCTCTCCAGCAGCGGCTGAACCCACCAGCCCAGCCAGTACCAGGAGTTGAGCGGACGGCGGTGCCGGGCCCGCTGCTCGCCGAAGCGGTCGCGGTGCCGGTACATGCGCAGCAGCGCGGTGGCGGTGTCGATGCGCAGCGCGTGGAGGCCGAGCCAGCCGTCCGCCATGCCGGGATCGATCCGTACCGCAGCTCTGAACTCCTCCTCGGCCTGCGGGTAGGCGCCCATCGTGTAGGCGTCCATGCCGCGCAGCCAGGCGAGGTCGGCGGGGGCTTGTGCGCCCTGTGTGCCGATGTCCATCAGGTCCCCCACGCCAACTGTTCCCCCAGGATGTCCCGCCCGCACAGCATGCCCACCGGAGCGTGCCGAATCACTGCGTGGGGGAAGGGAATTGACCACACCGAGGTGCATCGTACCTGCGCAGGTGGGAGCGGTCCGGTCAACAGGGGATCATGCGGTCGGTGACCGAGGGTGAGCGAATCGCTCTGCGTGGTCGCCGGGCGGCGGTGTGCGCACAGGACGAAGCCCCCGGTCACGGGGGAACAACCGGGGGCTTCGCGTCTGTGGGGGCTCCGAAAAGCCGCACAATGAGAACGTAAGACCAGTAAGGCCCCCCGGTCAAGCGGAGTTGAGGCACTTCCGGGCCGATTTCCGACTGCTCAGTACGGAGGCGGTGTCCGCCTACCCTCGGTGACGAAACGGTTCACCGCCGCGTTCGCACCGGGCCCCTCCAACCACATGTATCCCTCGGACATCTGACGTACCAGCACATCGGCGTGCGGCCGCGACGGGTCCGCCGCGAAGTGCCGCTCCTCGGCGGCCGTCCAGCCGTCCCAGAACTCCGTGAGCCCGGCACCGTCCCGTGCCCGGCCACGCCCCCAGGACTCCGCCGGACCCAGCTCCATCCAGCAGAGCGCCGCCAGCCACGGCCGCACCTCCCGGCGCCCCGCTCCGACTCCCTCCACCAGGACCACCGGGGCCGCCTCCAGCGTCCGCGCCGGACCGAAGCGCCGCTCGGCCCAGTCGTACGGCGCGTACCGCCCGTCCTCGCCGCGCGCGAGCGGCCGCAGCACCTGGTCCCGCAGCCGCCCCGTCCAGCCGAACAGCTCCTCGTGGGTGGCGAGATCGTCCAGATGGAGCACCGGCGCACCGCCGAGCGCCGCCGCCAGCCGCCCGGCGAACGTGCTCTTCCCCGACCCCGCGTGCCCGTCCACCGCCACGAGCCGGACCGGCCCGCAGGAGGCGGGCAGCGAGCGCAGGGTGTCGGCGTGGCGGGCCAGGTCGTCCATGACCCCAGCGTACGGGCCCCGCCCCGGCGCCCCCGGCCGCGCGGAACCCGGTCCACCGCAGGTCACGCCAGTGGTCCGGACCTCTGGCGGTGACCCGGATGACGGCCCGGGCAGTTTGGCGACGGCCCCGCCGCGGGAACCGGCATAGAGGGCGCGTCACCCGGCGCGGCGACCGTTCCACCCCACCCGGCCGACCGGTCCACCCACGGCCCGCTCCCACCCATGACTCGGGGGTCTCGTCCATGACCAGTCCGACCACGCGCAGAACCGTCCTGACCGCCGCACTCGCGGCAGCGGCCGGAGCGGGCACCGCGGCCGCCGCCGTGCCCGCCGCCGCCGTCCCTGCCGCCGCCGCACCGGCACCCTCCGCCCCCCGCCCCTCCGCACCCCAGGCAGCCTCCCCCCTCGTGGACAACCGTTTCTGGCACACGTACACCGACTGGCGCCACGGCTCCGCCAACGGCACCCGGGTCCTCGCGGGCCCCCGCCCAGGCCTGGCCATCGCCACCCCCGCCGGCCGCACCGACTACACCGACCCGCACACCGGGGGGACGGCCGCCTGGGAGTACGCCACCTGGACCTCGCCCGCCCACCGCTCCGCCGTCCCCGCCACCGAGCTGATCACCTCCTGGAACGCCCGTACACCCGCGGGCACCTGGATCGCGGTCGAACTGAGCGCCGCCTACGCGGACGGCACCACGACACCCTGGTTCGTGATGGGCCGCTGGGCCTCGGGCGACGGCGACATCCGCCGCACCTCGGTGGACGGCCAGGGGGACGCGCACAGCTCGGTGTGGACCGACGTGCTCTCGGTGGACGACGCGTCGACCGGCGTACGGTTCACCTCGTACCGCATCCGCGTCACCCTCCACCGCACCCCCGGCAGCCGCCTCACCCCCACCCTCTGGCGCGTCGGCGCGATGGCCTCCGCCGTCCCCGACCGCTTCGAGGTCCCGGCGTCGACCCCGGTCCACTCCCGCGAACTGCGGGTCCCGCGCTACTCCCAGAACGTCCACATCGGCCAGTACCCCGAGTACGACAACGGCGGCGAGGCCTGGTGCAGCCCCACCTCCTCGCAGATGATCATCGAGTACTGGGGCCGCGGGCCCACCGCCGAGGACCTCGCCTGGGTCCGGCCGGGCCTGCCCGACCCCCAGGTCTGCCACGCCGCCCGCTCCACCTACGACCACCAGTACGGCGGCTGCGGCAACTGGCCCTTCAACGCCGCCTACGCCGCCACCTACCGGGACCTGAACGCGGTCGTCACCCGGCTCGGCACGCTCACCGACCTGGAACGGCTGGTGCGCGCCGGGATCCCCGTCATCACCTCGCAGTCCTTCCTGGAGGAGGAACTGACCGGCGCCGGCTACGGCACGGCGGGCCACCTGATGACGGTGGTCGGCTTCACCCCCACCGGCGACGTGATCGCCAACGACCCCGCGTCCCCGGACAACCCGGCGGTGCGCCGCGTCTACCGGCGCCGGGAGTGGGAGAACATCTGGCTCCGCACCAAGCGCTACGACGCGACCGGCCGGGTCAGGAGCGGTTCGGGCGGGGTCTGTTACGTCTTCTGGCCCCAGGACCCGACACCGGCCCAGCGGCTGGTGCTCCGCTCGCTGGGACTGCTCTGACCCACCGGGCCCGGCGGGCAGCCGCGCCGGGCCCGGTCCTGTCCGCTCCGGACAACGGGGACAACCGAGGGCAACACGTCGCCGGCACCGGGGAGTTACGGGTGTTGCGCTACGTTGACGGAGTGACCGACACCGAATCGCGCATCGACACGTCCCGGCCGCACACCGCCCGGATATGGAACTACTGGACCGGCGGCAAGGACAACTACCCGGTCGACCGGGAAGCCGGCGACCGGATCGGTGAACTGCACCCCGGCATCGGGGAGTACGCGAAGGCGGACCGGCTCTTCCTGGGGCGGGCCGTGCGGTACCTGGCCCAGGAGCAGGGCATCCGGCAGTTCCTGGACATCGGTACGGGGCTGCCGAGCGCGGACAACACGCACGAGGTCGCCCAGCGCATCGCCCCCGACTCCCGGGTGGTGTACGTGGACAACGACCCGCTCGTCCTCGCCCACGCCCGGGCCCTGCTGGTCGGCACGCCCGAGGGGCGCACCGACTACCTGGACGCCGACCTGCGGGACATCGACACGATCCTGGCCGCCGCGGCGAAGACCCTCGACCTCTCGCAGCCGGTCGCCCTGATGCTGCTCGGTGTCGTCATCTTCATCGAGGACGACGAGGAGTCGTACGCCGTCGTCCGCCGGCTCATGGACGCGCTCGCCCCCGGCAGCCACCTCGTCCTCTCCCACACGGTCACCCACCCCGGCATGCCGGACGTCGACGAGGCGGTGGCGTTCTGGAACGAGCACGGCACCCCGAAGCTCACCCAGCGGACGCCCGCCGCCGTCGCGCGCTACTTCGACGGCCTGGAACTGCTGGAGCCCGGGGTGGTCTCCTGCTCCGCGTGGCGGCCGGAGACCCCGAGCGTGGATGTGGCGATGTACGCGGGCGTCGCCCGCAAATGAGAGGGGCGGGGGCCGCCCGGCCGGAGTGATCCGGGCCGGGAGGCCCCCGTACGGCCCGCCCGTGGAGGAGCCGTCCGCACGGCCTGTCCGGGGCCGGCCCTCAGGCGGTACGCCGCCGGCGCACCGCGCCCACCACCGCGTCGACCACCAGGAACCCGGCCAGGGTCACCCCCAGCACCGGCAGCGCCCAGCCGAGGGCGACGACCGCCGGGATGCCCAGGACCAGGACCGGCAGCGGGAGCCGCCGCCACGCCCCGGGCTCGGGTGCCCGGCCGACGAGCGCCCGGCGGTCGGCGCGGGTGGGGCGCCGCTGCCACCACATGCGGTAGCCCCAGACGGTCACCGCCGTCAGGCCGACGGCGACGATCGCCAGCGCGATCTGGTTGACCACCCCGAACAGCACGCCCATGTGCCCCTGCACACCGAGCTTGCTCAGCTTGCTCAGGGCCGGGTGGTCGGCCCATCGGGTGCGCGAGGTGACCTCGCCGGTGCTCGCGTCCACGGCGACCCGGTCGTAGTGCACCGGCCAGACGTTGTCGTTCTGCGCCACGGTCCAGGCGCTCGCCGCGTCCGCCGCGGGCGTGACCACCACCGTGCCGCCGAGCCCCGCGTTCCGGGCCGCCGCGAGGGCGGTGTCGAAGCCGGCCGGGTCGGCGTCGGCCGTCGCTCCGCCGGAACCGCCGTGCCCGGCGTGCTCGGAGTGGTCCTCCGCGGGGGCCTCGGCGCCCGGGAGCGTGGTGTCGAGGGCGGGGGCGTTGCCGTTCACCGCGTCCAGCAGCCGCCCGAACCGCTCACCCGCGTAGTTCGACCAGGTCAGCCCGGTGGCGCTGAGGAAGAGCAGCCCCAGGGCCAGCCACACCCCGGTGACCGCGTGCCAGCCGCGCGTCCGCCGCACTCCGCGCGCGCCGCGCTCGGGCAGCAGCACGCCCCGGGCCGACTTCGGGCGCCGGCCCCGGCTGCGCCGCCCGATCCAGAGGACCAGCCCGCCCGCCACGGCCACCCACAGCCAGCTCGCGGCGACCTCGGAGTACAGGCGGCCCGTCTCGCCCAGGTGGAGGTTGCGGTGGAGGTCGTCGAGCCAGGTGGTGAGCGGCGTCGACCCGAACCAGGTCGTCAGCTCACCCCGTACCTCGGCGGTGTACGGGTCCACGAAGACCGTGCGCTGCTTCTCGCCCAGCTCGGGCACCGCGAGCACCACCCGCGTGGTGTCCTCGGGCCCCGGCGGGGTGACCACCGACGCCGTGGTGCCCTCCGGGTAGGCGGCCCGCGCGGCGGCTATCTGCTCGGAGAGCGGCCGGACCGTCTCCCCGACCCGCTCGACCCGGAGCCGGTCGCCGTAGACGAGCTGGTCGAGCTGGGGCGTGAGCGTGTACGCCAGCCCGGTCAGGGCCGCCACCAGCAGGAAGGGGGCGACGAGCACGCCCGCGTAGAAGTGCAGCCGGGCCAGGAGATGCCGTACGGCCTCCCAGGAGCGGCCCGGCGGCTGTCCGGGACCGGGTTTCACGGGGCTGCCCGCGCCGCCGGTGTCCGCGCCGCCGGTCTCCGGGCCTGCGGCCTCCGGACCGTCGGTGTTCTGGTTCGTGGTGTCTTCGGGTCTGTGCGAAGTCTGAGACATGGGTGCTCCTCGGAGGGCAGGCCGGAGGAGGCTCCGTGCACCTGCCGATGGGAACCGGGTCCTGCCCGGGTGAAGGGAAGCGAGAGGCCGTCAGGCCACGGCTGCCGACGGTGGCCCGCGCCGACGGCGGGACCGGGCGAGGAGCGCCCCGAAGCGCATGGGGACGACCCCCGGCGGCGCCGGGCGCGACCGGGGGAGACCCGGGAGCGGGGAGGGGACCGGCCGGAGGGCGAGGCGGGGGAGGAACAGGGCGGCGAGACGGCGCAGCACCCGCTCCCCGTGGATCGCGCAGAGGGCCGTCCCGAGGGTGGCCGCCGCATGGGCCAGGGTCATCCCGGCGTCCATGACGTGACCGTCACCGGCATCCGGGGACCCGGCCATGTGGTGACCGTGCTCAGGGCCGTGACCGTGCCCGGACGCCGTCGCCGGGCGGTGGGCCCCGCCCGGGGAGGACAGGACGTGGAAGGCCTGGTGCAGCGCGAACTGCGTCCCGCCCAGCACCAGCGTCACGACGTCGAAGCGCCGCCGTCCCCCGCCGAAGAGCAGCGCCCCCTGCACCGTCAGGGCGGCGAACAGCAGGCCGAGCACCCCCGCGCCGGGCAGTCGTCCGCCTGCGGCGACATGGCTCACGGCGCCGAGAATCAGACATGCGGCACCGCAGAGCAGACCCCTGGCCGCCCGTGTCGGCCAGCTGCCCGGTGCACGCATGGAGACAAAATAGCCAGCCCAGGGCCCGCTCTCGCCCGTGGGGTGTGCGTCCTGGTCTCTTCCCATGCGGCAGTAGTCGGCCAGCTGGCCGAAAAAGTTCCCATGCATTTTCAGCCAGACGAAGAGCCGGGCGGGCCCTCGCGGGAAACGCCGCAGGGGTGGGGTGCCGGCCCGGCATCCCACCCCTGCGCCCCCGTACCCGTGCGGGCTAGCTGATCGCCTTGATCAGCTCACCGTTCTGGGTGTCTCCGCTCAGCTCCCAGAAGAACGTGCCTCCCAGGCCCTGGTCGTCCTTGTACGCCATCTTGGTGCCGATGGTCTCCGGGGTGTCGTAGCTCCACCAGTTGGTGCCGCAGTGGGCGTACGCCGTACCGGCCACCGTGCCCGTGACGGGGCAGCTGTCCTTGAGGACCTTGTAGTCCTCGATGCCCGCCTCGTACGTCCCCGGCGCCGCCCCGGTCGCGCTGCCGCCCGGCTCGGACTGGGTCACCCCGGTCCAGCCCCGGCCGTAGAAGCCGATGCCCAGCAGCAGCTTCTCCGACGGGATGCCGAGCGACTTCAGCTTCGAGATCGCGGCGTCGGAGTTGAAGCCCTCCGTCGGGATGCCCGGGTAGGAGGTCAGCGGGGAGTGCGGGGCGGTCGGCCCCTGGGCCGCGAAGGCGCCGAAGAAGTCGTACGTCATCGGCAGGTACCAGTCGAGATGCTTCGCCGCCCCGGCGTAGTCCACCGCGTCGATCTTGCCGCCGTCGGAACCGTCCGCGGTGATCGCGGAGGTGATCAGGTTGTCGTTCCCGAAGGCCTTGCGCAGCTCGCCCAGCAGCTCGCCGTAGGCGTCCCGGCCGCTGGTGTCACAGGTCAGGCCGCAGGCGTTGGGGTACTCCCAGTCGATGTCGATGCCGTCGAAGACATCGGCCCACCGGGGGTCCTCGACCAGGTCGTAGCAGGACTTCGCGAAGGCGGCGGGGTTCTGGGCGGCCTCACCGAAACCGCCCGACCAGCTCCAGCCGCCGAAGGACCAGAGGACCTTGATGTCCGGGTGGAGTTCCTTGAGCTTGCGCAACTGGTTGAAGTTGCCGCGCAGTTCCTGGTCCCAGGTGTCCGCGACCCCGTCGACCGACTCCTCCGCGGTGTACGCCTTCTCGTAGTCGGCGTAGGCGTCACCGATGGTGCACTTGCCGTTCTGCACGTTGCCGAACGCGTAGTTGATGTGGGTGAGCTTCTCGGCCGAACCCGACGTCACGATGTTCTTGACGTGGTAGTTCCGGTCGTAGACACCCCAGTTGGTGAAGTAGCCGATCACCTTGTCGCCGGCCGCCGTGGGGGAGGCGGTGGCCGCGGCCGGCCGGTCGGCGGGGGCCGCTCCGGCGGGGGACGTGCCCGCGACGCCGAGCAGGGTGGCGCCGAGGGCCGCCGTACAGGCGGCCGCGGCGAGCGCCCGGAGCCGGGCGCGGGGACGGTGCAGTCTGAGCATCGTGGCTCCTCGTGGGGGAGGGCTGGTGCGTGGGGGGGGTGCAGGGCCGGACTCCGGGCCGTACGCGCCCGGTTTGGCATGAACGCGGTAAGGCGTTCGTGGGGGAAACCGTAGGAGGACTAGACCAGTTGGGTCAATGGTTCGGACCAATTCCCTGATCAACGCGGTGGTCCCCATCCCCTCTGACCAGCACGTCACCCCGTGACGGGACGCATTCGATCGGGCATACTCAACCCGCCACAGCCGCTGACCCACGCCCCCCGAGACCCGGGCGGGCAGGATCGGCTGGGCAGTCTGTTTCCTCCCGGTCCCGCACCGGGAAGAGATCACCCGGCGGCGCCTCTCACACCCCGAGCGCGCGCCCGTCGCAACGCCCGACAGGGAGGAGAGCGCCGTCATGTCCGACCGTGCCCCGCAGCCGGTGGAACGCCGTCTGCCCACCGAGGAGTCCCGGCAGCTCGTCGCGCTCGTCCGCGACATCGTGTCCAAGGAGATCGCTCCCCGGGCGGCCGAGGAGGAGGAAGCCGGCCGCTTCCCGCGCGAGGTCTTCACCCTCCTCTCCGAATCAGGCCTCCTCGGGCTTCCCTACGGCTCCGGCCACGGCGGCGGTGACCAGCCCTACGAGGTCTACCTCCAGGTGCTGGAGGAGCTGGCCGCCGCCCGTCTCACCGTCGGCCTCGGCGTCAGCGTCCACTCCCTGGCCTGCCACGCCCTCGCCGGATACGGCACCGACGCGCAGCGGGCCGCACACCTCACGGAGATGCTCTCCGGCGGTCTGCTGGGCGCCTACTGCCTCTCCGAGCCCGCCTCCGGCTCCGACGCCGCCTCCCTGCGCACCAAGGCCGTGCGCGACGGCGACGACTGGGTCGTCACCGGCACCAAGGCGTGGATCACCCACGGCGGTATCGCGGACTTCTACACCGTGCTCGCCCGCACCGGCGTCGAAGGGCCGCGCGGCATCACGGCCTTCCTCGTCCCCGGCGACGCCGAGGGGCTGAACGCCGCGCTCCCCGAGAAGAAGATGGGCATGAAGGGCTCGCCCACGGCCCAGCTCAACTTCGACGGCGTACGGGTCGGTGACGACCGCCGCATCGGCGAGGAGGGCCAGGGCTTCGCCATCGCCCTCTCCGCGCTCGACTCCGGCCGCCTGGGCATCGCCGCCTGCGCGATCGGGGTCGCCCAGGCGGCCCTGGACGCGGCCGTCGCGTACGCCACCGACCGCCGCCAGTTCGGCCGCCCCATCGCGGACTTCCAGGGACTGCGCTTCATGCTGGCCGACATGGCCACCCAGATCGAGGCCGGCCGGGCGCTCTACCTGGAGGCGGCCCGGCTGCGCGACGCGGGCGAGCCCTTCTCCCGCCAGGCGGCCATGGCGAAACTCTTCTGCACGGACGCGGCCATGCGCGTGACCACCGACGCCGTCCAGGTCCTCGGCGGCTACGGCTACACGCAGGACTTCCCGGTCGAGCGGCTGATGCGCGAGGCCAAGGTCCTGCAGATCGTCGAAGGCACCAACCAGATCCAGCGCATGGTCATCGCGCGCCACCTCGCGGGTCCGGAGACCCGCTGACCCTCGGCGGCCGGTCCGGCCGGACGGGCAGCGCGGCGGCCCGGGCCCACTCCGGGTCGCGGTGGCCCGGCACGGTCCGGCCGCTGCTCCGCCAATGCCGCAGCAGGTCGCTGTAGATGGGCGGATCGAGGGGAGAGGCGGTCGGGGAGTCACCGGTCGGGCGAGGCGGGGGCAGCGGCTGCTGAACCGATTCTTCGGAGACCGGAGGGGCGAGCCGGCGGCGGCCCGAGCCGACGGGTGAAGGCAGCGTGGTCATACGGGGTGAACGCGCCGGGCCGGGCCGGGGTCACTGCCCGTCCGATCCGAGTGCCAGTTCGGCGGGTGCCCGCGGGCGGAGCGCCGGCGCGGAGGATGTGCTCTGCGGGCACCACGGCGGACGGGCCGTCGTGGTGCGGGCAGACAGCGGGCCACCCCGTGTGCGGCGGAGGGGCCGGAATCGCGGTGATGTCGTCAGTGCTACGGCCGCGGGCGGCGGCTCAGGCGGCCTCGCGCCGCATCCGGTCCATGCGCAGCGGACGGGAGCCGGGGCCCCCGGCGTGGGAGAACGGCTGCATCCGCCAGTCCAGTCCCTGGGGAAGCGTCAGCAGCAGCCCCGCCTCCTGCTCCTGGGGGTCCAGCGTCTCGTCGGCGGGCCGGGCGTCGGCCGCCGTACGGCCGGTGCCGGAGCAGACCGTGAGGCCGAACGGGTTCCACGGCGAGGGGCACCGGGCGTGCTCGGGCAGGACGTCCTCGTCGGCCAGCAGGGCGATGGGCTGGGCGCAGTCCGGGCAGACCACCCGGAACATCTCGAACATGTCGTACACATCGGCGCCTTCGTCCTCGTCGGGATCGACGGGCTCCGGTTCGGTACGCGCGGTGAGCTTCGTGCTCTGCATGGGATCTTCCCCCCTCGGGTGGGCCGGCACAGCGCCACGGCCTCGACCACAGCAAGCACTTCCCTCCGCGCGCGGCCGATAACCGCGAGTGGCCCCGCTACCGACCCGTAGGTCTGTGGCGTTCGTCACATGCTGCCCGCAGGTGCCGAACCGTGACCCGCGCGACTGTGCCGATGGGCGTCCGGGGCCATAGGTTGATCCGCATGGAGGAGCTGGACCGTCAGATCGTTGAGTTGCTCGTCAAGGACGGGCGGATGAGCTACACCGACCTGGGCAAGGCCACGGGCCTGTCCACCTCGGCCGTTCATCAGCGCGTCCGCCGGCTCGAGCAGCGCGGGGTGATCCGCGGCTATGCCGCCGTCGTCGACCCCGAGGCCGTCGGGCTGCCCCTGACCGCGTTCATCTCGGTGAAGCCGTTCGACCCCAGCGCGCCCGACGACATCGCCGAGCGGCTGGCCGGGGTGCCCGAGCTGGAGGCCTGCCACAGCGTCGCCGGGGACGAGAACTACATCCTCAAGGTGCGGGTCGCCACGCCCCTGGAGCTGGAGCACCTGCTCACCCGCATCCGCTCGCTGGCCGGCGTCTCGACCCGGACGACCGTGGTGCTCTCCACCCCGTACGAGGCCCGGCCGCCGCGCGTCTGAGGGGGGCGCGGGAAGGGCGGCTCCCGGCAGGCGCGAGACTGGTTCCATGACCGAGAGCACCGCCCCCCAGAGCGCCCCCGACCACCGCACCCTGCTGCTGCGCGGGGGAGACGTCCACAGTCCCGCCGATCCGTTCGCCACCGCGATGGTGGTGGAGCGCGGGCAGGTCGCCTGGGTGGGCTCCGAAGGGGCCGCCGACGCCTTCGCGAGCGGCGTCGACGAGGTCGTCGACCTGGAAGGGGCCCTGGTCACCCCGGCGTTCACCGACGCCCATGTGCACACCACCGCGACCGGTCTGGCCCTCACCGGCCTCGACCTCTCCGGCGCCCGTACGCTCGCCGAAGCCCTCGGCCTGGTCCGTGCGTTCGCGAACCGGCACGGCGCCGGGGACGTCCTGCTCGGCCACGGCTGGGACGCCGCGCGGTGGCCCGAGCGCCGCTACCCCTCGCGCGCCGAACTCGACGAGGCGGCCGGCGGCCGGGCCCTCTACCTGCCCCGGATCGACGTGCACTCCGCCGTCGTCACCACCGCCCTGCTGGACCTCGTCCCGGGCGTCACCGAGCTGGCCGGATACCACCCCGACGCCCCCCTCACCGGCGACGCCCACCACGCCGTACGGGCCGCCGCGCACGCCGCCCTCACCCCGGCCCAGCGGACCGCCGCCCAGCGCGCCGCGCTCGACCACGCGGCCTCCCTCGGCATCGGCACCCTCCACGAGTGCGGCGGGCCCGAGATCTCCGACGAGGAGGACTTCACCGGGCTCCTCGCCCTCGCCGCCGAGCGGCCCGGCCCCCGGGTGTTCGGCCTCTGGGCCGAGGAGATCGCGGACGGAAAGGGTGCCCGCCGCATCCGGGAGCTGGGCGCGATCGGCGCGGCCGGCGACCTCTTCGTGGACGGCTCCCTCGGCTCGCACACCGCCTGCCTCCACCAGCCGTACGCCGACGGGGAGGGGACCGGCACCGCCCACCTGGACGCCGCCCGGATCGCCGCCCACGTCACCGCCTGCACGGAGGCCGGGCTCCAGGCGGGGTTCCACGCCATCGGGGACGCGGCCGTCACCGCTGTCGTGGCGGGCGTCCGCGCCGCCGCCGAGACGCTTGGCCCGGCCCGGGTCCGCGCCGCCCGCCACCGCGTCGAGCACGCCGAGATGCTCACCCCCGAGACCATCGCCGCCTTCGCCGAGCTGGGCCTCACCGCCTCCGTCCAGCCCGCCTTCGACGCCGCCTGGGGCGGCCCGGAGGGCATGTACGCCCAGCGCCTGGGCGCGGAGCGGGCGGCCACCCTGAACCCGTACGCCGCCCTCCTGCGCGCCGGGGTCCCGCTCGCCTTCGGCTCCGACGCCCCGGTCACCCCGCTCGACCCCTGGGGCACCGTGCGGGCCGCCGCCCACCACCGCACCCCCGAGCACCGGATCTCCGTCCGGGCCGGGTTCACCGCCCACACCCGGGGCGGCTGGCGGGCCATCGGCCGCGACGACGCCGGGCTCCTGGTGCCGGGCGCCCCGGCCGACTACGCCGTCTGGCGGACCGCCGAACTCCTGGTCCAGGCGCCCGACGACCGGGTCGCCCGCTGGTCCACCGACCCGCGCTCCGGCACACCCGGTCTGCCGGACCTGACCCCCGGGGCCGAACTGCCGGTCTGCCTGCGGACGGTGGTCTCCGGACAAACGGTCTACGTACGCCCGAACGAGTGACGTCGGTGGATTCCGTACCGCCGATCGATGGCTCACTCCCGCGTGCGCGACCTGCGCATCCCCGGCACTGACCAGGCAATTTGGGCAAAAGCCGCAGGTCGCACGGGTGTTGACAGAACGCGCCCACGGGCCGGTAGGTTCGGCCGGGTCCACCACAGGACGTCCGACCGGTGAAGCCACCACGCAGTCGTCGAACGCCGCTGGGTCATGGGGTGGTGTGCCGCACCGGCGCACCGCCACTGACAGCCAGGTTCAGCGCCCGCGCCTCGGGGGCGAGGGAAGGTTTCAGCCGGACGGAGGGTGCGACCCGGGTGGGGCCCGGACGTTCAGTAGACAACGGCTCTCGGTCGACCCGCAGCCAGCGGGTCCCAGGTCGGCCCGAAGGGCGCCGGGCCCCGATCCGCAGTTCCGTCCGCCTGTCCGAATCCCGCGCGAATCCGCGGTTCCGCCCGGATTCTGTCCACGGTTCCGTCCGTCTGACCGGCCTGTGCCACGCGAGACACGACCGCGCAGGCCCCCGGTGGCTGTGTGCTGGATATGGTGTCCCTCTGTGTACGGACTCTAAGGGGCAGTAGTGAACGACGGCGGTCAGAGGCAGTTCGGCCCGCTCGGCAAGGTGCTGGTGATCATCCCGACCTACAACGAGGTCGAGAACATCGGGCCGATCGTCGACCGGGTGCGCACGGCCGTGCCGGATGCCGACATCCTGGTGGCCGACGACAACAGCCCCGACGGCACGGGCAAGGCGGCCGACGAGATCGCCGCGGCCGACGACCAGGTCCACGTCCTGCACCGCAAGGGCAAGGAAGGGCTCGGCGCCGCCTATCTCGCGGGCTTCGCCTGGGGCACCGAGCACGGCTACGGCGTCCTCGTCGAGATGGACGCCGACGGCTCCCACCAGCCCGAGGAGCTGCCCCGGCTGCTCACCGCGCTCAAGGGCGCCGACCTCGTCCTCGGCTCCCGCTGGGTGCCCGGCGGCCGGGTGGTCAACTGGCCCAAGAGCCGCGAGGTCATCTCCCGGGGCGGCAGCCTCTACTCCCGCGTGGCCCTCGGCCTCTCCGTCCGCGACGTCACCGGCGGCTACCGAGCCTTCCGCACCGAGACCCTCAAGGGCCTCGGACTCGACGAGGTCGCCTCGCAGGGGTACTGCTTCCAGGTGGACCTGGCCCGCCGCTCGGTCGAGGCCGGCTACCACGTCGTCGAGGTCCCCATCACCTTCGTGGACCGCGAGGTCGGCGACTCCAAGATGAGCCGGGACATCCTCGTCGAGGCGCTGTGGCGGGTCACCGGCTGGGGCATCAGCTCCCGCGCCAACAAGGTCCTGGGCCGCAAGAAACCCTGACGGCCGCCCGAGGCTCCGTCGGCGTTCGTACGGGGGCGGGTCGCGGTCACCCGGCTCCGCGTCGCGGTGACGACTCCGCGTCGCGGTGACGGCTCGGCGGGGCGGTCCATGATCACCCCCTTGCGCCGCTTCCACCTCCGTACGGGCACACTGGATGCATGACGACCGGCACCCCGCCCCCGATCCGTCCCCGGCGCTCACGCGTCCGTAGATTCCTGCCCCTGGCCCTCGCCGCCTGGCTGGTCCTGGAGATCTGGCTCCTGACCCTGGTCGCCTCGGCCACGAACGGGCTCACCGTCCTGCTGCTCCTGGTGGCCGGGGCGGTCCTCGGCACCGTGGTGATCAAGCGCGCCGGGCGCCGCGCCTTCAAGAACCTCACCGAGACCCTCCAGCAGATGCCGGGGCAGCCCGGCGCCGCGGAGGCCCCGCAGGTCGCCGGCGGCAAGGGCGGCCGGGGCAACGGACTGCTGATGCTCGGCGGGCTGCTCCTCCTGATCCCCGGCCTGGTCTCGGACGCGGCCGGTCTCCTCCTGCTGGTGCCCCCGGTCCGCACCCTGATCAGCCGCCGGGCGGAGCAGTCCCTGGAGCGCCGGATGCGGGCCGCGTCCCCCGGCAGCTTCTCGGACGCCTTCCAGCAGGCCCGGATCCACCGGCCGGACGGAAAGGTCGTCCAGGGCGAGGTCATCCGCGAGGACGGCACACGGCCCCCCTCCGGTCCCGACGACGGCCCCCGGGACCCGCGTCCGCCGCTCACCCCCTGAGGCCGCGCGCTGCGGCGCCCTGCATGTGACCAGAGGTACACGTGACAAGAGCCGCGGGCCGTGACACATGTTCTGTGTCACGGCCCGCGGCTCTGATGCTGTGCTGTTGTCGCGCTCGGTGCGCTCTCCCGCGGAGTGCGGGATCACGCTGCGGTGGTACGCGGTCGAGGGTCAGGCAGACTTCCTGCTGTCCCGCGGGTGCACGGCGATGTTCATGGCGCCGGAGCGCAGGACGGCCAGCCTCTCGGCCAGCACCTCCTCCAGCTCCTCGCGGGTACGCCGCTCCATGAGCATGTCCCAGTGCGTACGCGCAGGCTTGCCCTTCTTCTCCTCGGGGCCATCCCCGTCCACCAGGAGTGCCTGGGCGCCGCACGCCTTGCACTCCCACTCCGGCGGAATCTCCGCCTCCACCGAGAACGGCATCTCGAACCGATGTCCGTTCTGGCATGCGTACTCCACCGCCTGGCGCGGGGCCAGATCGATGCCGCGGTCCGTCTCGTAGCTGGTAACCACAAGTCGCGTGCCGCGAAGAGCTCGCTCACTCATGAATCGTGCCTCCCGGGCTTGTCGCCCACAGGACAAAATGTCGCTGTCGTCGTCATCCGGTCAACGTCCGGTCGGTGGCAAAGATTCCCGTCGCCGGTCATGCGTCGCCCGTTCGTGCCGCTGCTGTATCTGGGTTGAGTACCCACCCTTGCCCGGTTTGTCACCTCTCGTGGGTGTTGTCACCCAACGGTCGAGCCTCTTCCACTCGCAGTAACGGTCCTCCGGGCAGGCCAAAGGCGTACACTACCGGCCTTTGACTTCGACGTCTAAATCCGTCCGGGTACCGGGTTGCCCGCGGCCTCGATCGCCCGCCGCACCGGCACCCTCGCGAGCAGCACCGCGCCGAGGGCGAAGAACACGATCAGCGAGATGATCGCCTCCCGGTAGCTGCCGGTCAGCTGGTACGCCAGACCGAACACCAGGGGCCCCAGCCAGCTCAGACCCCGGTCGCTCATCTCGTAGGCCGAGAAGTACTCCGCCTCCTTGCCGCGCGGCACCAGATGGGAGAAGAGGGAGCGGGACAGGGCCTGGCTGCCGCCCAGCACCAGCCCGATGGCCGCCGCCAGGACGAAGAAGAAGACGGGCGCGTCGGAGGGCAGCAGATAGGCGGCGACCAGGATCGCGGTCCAGACGACGAGCGAGCCCAGGATCGTGCGCTTGGCGCCGTACACCCGGGCGAGCCGGCCCATCCCGAGCGCCCCCGCCACCGCCAGGACCTGTACCAGCAGCACGGCGACGATCAGGGTCGACTGGTCGAGCCCCAGCTCCTCGGAGCCGTACAGGGACGCCTGGGAGATCACCGTCTGGATCCCGTCGTTGTAGACGAGATAGGCGAGCAGGAACGAGAGCGTCAGCGGATGGCGCCGCATGTCCTTGAGGGTCGCCATCAGCTGCTTCCAGCCGGAGCCGACGGCCCCCTCCCCGTCCGGCGCGACCCGCCGGTCGCGCAGCCTGCGCAGCGGTACGAGGGTGAACGCGCCCCACCACACACCCGCCGACGCCAGACAGATCCGTACCGCGTCGGACTCCGTCAGCCCGAAGGACTCGTGGCCGGTGTAGAGGATCAGGTTGAGGACGAGCACCAGGGCGCCCGAGGTGTAGCCGAAGGCCCAGCCGCGCGAGGAGACCGCGTCGCGCTCCTCGGGGGTGGCGATCTGCGGCAGATAGGCGTTGTACAGGACCATCGACACCGAGATCGACGCGTTCGCCACGATCAGCAGGAACGCGCCCAGCAGATAGCGGTGGCCGTCCAGGAGGAACATCCCGGCCGTCGCCGCCGCCCCCGTGTAGGCGGCCGCCGCCAGCAGCGGCTTCTTCCGTCCCGTACGGTCCGCCGCCGCGCCCACGATCGGCATCAGGATCACGGCCACCACGATGGAGGCCGAGACGGAGTACGCGAAGAGCGAGCCCGCGCGGACGGGGATGCCCAGGGGGTGGACGAAACCGTCGGGGTCGGCCGCCGCCTTGGCGATCGACGTCAGATAGGGACCGAGGAAGACGGTCAGCACGCTGGTGGAGTAGACGGAACAGGCGAAGTCGTAGAAGTACCAGCCGCGCTGTTCCCGTTTGCGGGCGGTCGCCGTCGCGTCGCCCGGCGGTCGGCCGGCCGGTTCGGCTGTTCCTGTGGTGCCGGTGCTCAACCCGCGCCCCCTCGGTTCTCGCGTGCGGACGCGGACGGACCCGGCGTCAGGACCAGGCCCCCCGCTCGCTCAGCACCGTACGCAGCGTCTCGATGTGATCGGTCATGATGCCATCCACCCCGAGGTCCAGGAGCCTCCTCATCCGATCCGGTTCGTTGACCGTCCAGACGTGCACCTGGAGCCCCCGCGCGTGCGCGGTGCGGACGAAGCGGGCGTCGACCACGGGGATGCCGCCCTGGCGTTCGGGAACCTGCGCGCAGACCGCCCCCGTGCGCAGTGCCGCCGGGATGCCCCAGGAGCGCAGCCGCAGCCCCAGGACGCCGCGTACGCCGTACGAGGTGGCCAGGCGCGGGCCCGCGATGCGGTGCGCGCGGGCGACCCGGGCCTCGGAGAACGAGCCGACGCAGACCCGGTCCCAGGCGCCGGTCCGGTGGATCAGCTCCAGGAGAGGTGCCAGGGCGGGCTCCGCCTTGAGGTCCACGTTCCAGCGGGCCTCGGGGAACTCCTCCAGCAACTCCTCGAAGAGGGGGAGGGGTTCGGTGCCGCCGACCCTGGCCCGGCGCACCTCGCTCCAGGGCAGGGCGGAGATCCTGCCAGTGGCGTCGGTGACCCGGTCCAGGGTGGCGTCGTGGAAGGCCACGAGGCGGCCGTCCGCCGTGGTGTGGACGTCGGTCTCGAAGTAGCGGTAGCCCGCCGCGGCCGCCCTGCGGAAGGCGGCCGCGGTGTTCTCCACGCCGTCCGCCGCCCCGCCGCGGTGGGCGAAGGCGAGCGGTGTCGCGTGGTCGAGATAGGGGTGGCGGCTCGGTTTCACTGCGGCAGTATGGCCTGCCCGGATGGAGGGGTGGCAACAGGGGCGGGTCCGGCGGGCGGCGTGGGGGTGGCCGCCCCGGTGGGCGGAGTGAGGGGCGACGGTCCGCTGGCCGCCGGGGCGGGCGCCGGGAGCTGGAAGACCCGCAGGAAGAGCTGGGCCAGCGGGCCGATCGCCAGGGCGTACAGGACCGTACCGGCCCCGAGCGAGCCGCCGAGCAGGAAGCCGGTGACCACGACGGCCACCTCGATCGCCGTCCGGACCAGCCGGATCGAGCGGCCCGTGACCCGGTTCAGCCCGGTCATCAGCCCGTCGCGCGGGCCCGGGCCGAAGCGGGCCGCGATGTAGAGGCCGGTCGCCACCCCGTTGAGCACGATCCCCAGGACCATCACCGGTATCCGGGCCCCGAGGCCGTCCACCTCCCCGACGAAGGCGAGCGTCCCGTCCATCGCCAGGCCCACCACGAAGACGTTCGAGACCGTGCCGAGCCCCGGCCGCTGCCGCATCGGGATCCAGAGCAGCAGCACGATCGCGCCCACGATGATCGAGACGACCCCGATCGAGATGCCGGTCAGCTCCGCGAGGCCCTGGTGCAGGACGCCCCACGGCTCCAGACCGAGTCCGGCGCGGACCAGCAGCGCCGAACTCGCCCCGTACAGCGTCAGACCGGCGTACAGCTGGACCAGCCGCCGGGTGAGATGAGTGGGCCTCCGGTCGGTGGTCCTGGACACGCGTTGCCCCCTGGTGTGGTGGTAGTGGACTGCTGCGTGTCACTCTGTGGCAGGGGATCGGCCACCAGATATGGCCAATTCGAGGAAGGTGGACTGATTTCGATGGCGCAGTGGACTTCGACCGTGGGGGCGGCCCAGCTCGCCCGGCAGCTCCAGGCCCAGCAGCCCCGGCCCACCGGTCCCGGCGGACGGAAGCCGCCCGCCTACCGCGCGCTGGCCGACGGCGTGCGGCTGCTGGTGCTGGAGGGCCGGGTCCCGGTCGCCGCCCGGCTGCCCGCCGAACGCGAACTGGCTCTCGCCCTCGCCGTCAGCCGCACCACCGTCGCCGCCGCCTACGAGGCGCTGCGCGCGGAAGGGTTCCTGGAGTCGCGGCGCGGGGCGGGCAGCTGGACCGCCGTCCCGGCCGGCAACCCGCTGCCCGCCCGCGGCCTGGAACCGCTGCCCCCGGAGTCGCTCGGCTCCATGATCGACCTGGGCTGCGCCTCCCTGCCCGCCCCCGAGCCCTGGCTGACCCGGGCCTTCCAGGGGGCGGTCGAGGAACTGCCCCCGTACGCCCACACGCACGGCGACTATCCGGCCGGGCTGCCCGCCCTGCGGCGGATGATCGCCGAGCGCTACACGGCACTCGGCATCCCCACCATGCCCGAACAGATCATGGTCACCACCGGGGCGATGGGCGCCATCGACGCCATCTGCCACCTCTTCGCGGGCCGCGGCGAACGGATCGCGGTCGAGTCGCCCAGTTACGCCAACATCCTCCAGCTGATGCGCGAGGCGGGCGCCCGGCTCGTCCCGGTCGCGATGGAGGAGGGCATCGGCGGCTGGGACATGAACCGGTGGCGCCAGGTGCTGCGCGACTCGGCGCCCCGGCTCGCCTATGTGGTGGCCGACTTCCACAACCCGACCGGCGCGCTCGCGGACGAGCAGCAGCGCCGCGACCTGGTCGACGCCGCCCGCTCGGCCGGCACCGTCCTGGTCGTCGACGAGACCATGAGCGAACTCCGCCTCGACCCCGACACCGCCATGCCCCGCCGGGTCTGCGCCTTCGACCCGGCCGGCAGCACCGTGCTCACCGTCGGCTCGGCCAGCAAGGCGTTCTGGGCCGGGATGCGGATCGGCTGGGTCCGGGCGGCCCCCGACGTCATCCGCTCCCTGGTCTCCGCCCGCGCCTACGCGGACATGGGCACCCCGGTCCTGGAACAGCTCGCCATCAACTGGCTGATGGGCACGGGCGGCTGGGAGCAGGCGGTGGAGATGCGGCGCGACCAGGCACGGGAGAACCGCGACCAGCTGATCGCGGCGGTGCGCCGGGAACTGCCGGAGTGGGAGTTCGCGGTGCCGCGCGGCGGGCTGACCCTCTGGGTGCGTACGGGAGGGCTCTCCGGCTCCCGGCTGGCGGTGGCGGGCGAGCGCGTCGGCGTACGGGTGCCGTCGGGGCCGCGGTTCGGGGTGGACGGGGCGTTCGAGGGCTATGTGCGGCTGCCGTTCACGGTGGGCGGCCCGGTCGCGGAGGAGGCGGCGGTCCGGCTGGCGGCGGCGGTGGAGCTGGTGCGGTCGGGCGCGGGCGCGGGGGCGGACGCACCGCGGAGCTTCGTGGCCTGAGGGTCGCGACGGCCCTGAGGGTCTCGACGGGTTCGACCGGCCTGAGGGAGCCGAGGTGGCCGGACCGGGGGCGTCCGCGCCGGGCGCGCGGGACCTGCGCGGCCCGAGAGGTTCCACGGCGCATGAGGACGGGCGGGGAGCGGCCGTCCGGCCCGCTCCCCGCCCGTCCTGTCTCCGTCCGTCCCTGCGTGCGGGGCCCGTTCACCCCTCCGCGATGGCCGCCTTCGCCTTGGCCAGCTGCCCGGCCGGTACGGCCTCGACCGCCACCGGCACCTCGGCGGTGTCCCGGTCGTCGTGGGCGTCCACGGCGGCGGGCGCGTCGTCCGGCCGCGGGGCGGCGACCGGCCGTTCGTCCCCCGGCCGCTCCGGCAGCACGTCGAGCACCGCCTGCCGGTGGGCCTCGCTCGCGTCCTCGTCGTACGGGTCCGGGGTCGCCGGGACCTGGAGCCGCAGCACCGGCCCGGTGCCCAGGCGGGCGTAACCGCGTCCGGGCGGGACCTCCGCCGGCGGGGTGGTGTTCGGCCCGGCGCCCAGCACGGCGGTGATCTGCTCGGGCGAGGCCGGGCCGAGGACGACCCGGGCCCGGGTGTGGGTCCGTACGGTCTCGCCCAGCGTCTCCAGGGCGTCGAACTGGTCGGCCAGGACGACGGTGACCCCGGCCGCCCGCCCGTGCCGCAGCGGCACCTGGAGCAGCTCCTGCGGGTCGGGCCTGCCGTCGGCCGCCGCGAGATGGCCGAGGACGCCGGGGCGGTCCAGCAGGATCCAGAGCGGGCGCTTGATGTCCTCGGGGAGGGGGTGGCCGCCCTGGCGGGCCCGGTTGGCGAAGATCAGCCGCCGCTCCGTCTCGTGGGCCGCCCACTCCAGGGTGGCCAGCGCCCCGCCGAGGCCGGACTCGACGGCGAGGACCCCGGCGCGGCCGACGAGTGCGCCGTACTCACCCGTGCCGCTGCCGTCCACGACGAGGACGTCGCCCTGCTGGAGGGCCTGGAGGGCGATCGAGCGGATCAGGGTGGTGGTGCCGCTGCCGGGCTGGCCGACCGCCAGCAGGTGGGGCTCGGTGGAGCGGCTGCCGGTCCGCCAGACGACGGGGGCGGCGTCCACGGTGGTGTCGCCGTCCCGGACCGGGACCGTACGGCGTACCGCGTCCGGGTCGGTGAAGCCGAGGACCGTCTCGCCGGGGGCGGTGACGAAGCGCTGGGCGGCGACGGCGGTGGAGAGCGGTCCGAGCACGGTCATCACCAGGCGGTTCGCCTCCTCGTCCCAGGCGAAGTGGTACTCGCGGCCGCGCCCCGACTTGGTGTGCAGCAGCTGCTCGATCCGGGCCCGCGCGGCGGCCTCGCCGTCGGTGAAGTAGGCCGGGTAGGAGACCTGGAGGCGGACGAGGCGCCCGTCGTCGTCGAAGGCGTAACCGGAGAAGGCCTTCTCCCAGTCGCCGCCGTGGGCGAAGAGCGGTTCGGGGTCGTCGGCCACCGAGAAGTACGGCACGAGCGCCTCGTACAGGGCGCGCAGGCGGGTGGACTCCGCCTCGTCCGGGCCGGTCTTCACGGGGGTCCGCTCCCGCCCCTTCCACGCGGCGGCGCCCATCACCGTGATCAGGGCCAGGATCGGCCCGTACGGCACGAGCGCCACGGCGAGCAGACAGGCCGCGGCCAGGAACAGCTTGGGACCACGCCGTTCCTTGGGGGTCGCGACCCACTTCTGCCGGCCGGAGACGGCCAGCAGCCGCAGACCACGGACGATCGTGATCAGCGGGTGGAGCACATCGGTGGCACTGTCGGCGGCCGTGCGCGCGATCTCTCTGCTGCGAGTGATCGAGGCGCTGCCGCTGCTCAGAATGCGGGGGAGTGGTCGCCGGGCCACAGCTGTCTCCTGAAGGGGTGGGAGCGGTCGTGGAGCGTCAGAACTTGATCCCGCCCAGCAGGCCGGCGAGGCTCGCCCCGCCTGCCGTGATGCTCGGCGCGATCGCGGTGCCGGCCAGGTAGAAGCCGAACAGCGCGCAGACGATGGCGTGGGATGCCTTGAGCCCGTCCTTCTTGAAGAACAGGAAGACGACGATGGCGAGCAGGACCACGCCCGAGATGGAAAGGATCATGAGTGGATCTCCTGGTTGAGGGGACAGTCACCATGAGTCCTTCCAGGATCACGCGAAGTATCTATACGATAAAAGGTGCAATCAGGTGAATAAAGCGCTTTTTCACTGGAGTGGCGGAGCGTGACCCGTGGCCCGCGCGCGGTATTTCGCCGCCCGTGCCGGGCAGGAACCACCCGCGGTGATCTTTTGCCGCAACCGGGCCCGGTCATGTGCGACCCGGAGCAGTACCCTGTCGATTCACTCGTACGGCCCCCCGCCGTACACCCCCCGGTCAACCACGGCGGCCCCGGCCGCCCGCACGGTCAAGGAAAGGCGGCCCGCGCAATGAGCGAAACTCCCGATCCCGAGGTGGTCGAGCTGGCGACCAAGGTGTTCGACCTGGCCCGCACCGGCGGGACCGAGGCGCTCACCGCGTACGTCGACGCGGGCGTCCCAGCCAACCTCACCAACGACCGGGGGGACTCGCTGCTCATGCTCGCCGCCTACCACGGGCACGCCGAGGCCGTCACCGCCCTCGTCGCCCGCGGCGCCGACCCGGACCGGGCCAACGACCGCGGGCAGACGCCGCTGGCCGGAGCCGTCTTCAAGGGCGAGGCCGCCGTCATCGACGCCCTGCTCGCCGCGGGCGCCGACCCGGCCGCCGGAACGCCCTCCGCGCGGGACACGGCGCAGATGTTCGGCAAGGCCGACCTGCTGGAACGCTTCGGTGCCCGTTGAGCGGGCGGTGGGCGCGCCCGCGGGCGTGTCCGCCGAGGGGTCCGCTGACCGGTCCGTCGTAAATGTGGTCGCGGTGGCGAAATGGCTGGGTCATCATGACGTCGCGGGTCCGTTTCGGGCCACCGACGAGAGGCAGAGGAAGATGCTCTACACCAAGCGGAAGACGGCGGTCGGCCGATCATGTCACTGCGCGGCGTAGGGGTGTCCCCGTACACCCCCCTCGTGCCCACCGGCACGGGGCACTGCACAGTCCCGGTTGCGTCGACAGCTTGATGTGAGGCCTTCTCCCATGTTCGATCCATTCATAGCGCCGAGCGGCACCCTGCTCGGCCTGCTGCAGAGGGGCCGCGGCGACGGCACGCTCCACGCGCTCGCCGCACCGCGCCCCGAAGCCCTCGCCGCCCTCAACCACTGCGTGGTGAGCGACCCCCGGCACGACTGGCAGGTGGAGAACCGCTCCCTCTACTACGCCCGTCTCTACCTGGATCTCGACGGCGGCATCGAGGAGATCGAGCGCCACCTCGGTGACCCCGACGACCACACGGACACCGACGACTCCCGTACCGGACTCGCGCTCTCCGTCCTCGGCCACCTCGCCTCCTACGGGCGCGACGACGCCCTGGCCCTGCTCCGCCGCTACGCGGCCACCGGGGCCAACTGGGCCTGGGCCCTGGACGAGCTGGCCCTGCGCGACGACGACGCGGGCCTGCGCTCCCTCGCCCTCCCCGTCCTGGGTCGCTTTCCGGCCACCGAGGAAGGTACCGCCGCACTGGCCGCCGCCGTCCGCGACTCCTTCGAGCCGCGCCCCTGGCGGCTCTGGGCCGACGACCCGCGCGAAGCGGTCGGCGCCCGGGTGCGGGCCGCCACCGAACAGGGCTCGTTCGACCGCTGGCAGCGCCAGATGCGCTCCGGCGGCCCCCGCCCCGGCTGGAGCGTCGAGGCCGTCTTCGACTGGGCCCAGCAGGCCCTGGAGCGCGGCAGCGCCCTGCACGTCCCCGCGGCCCGCTGCCTCTCCGCCGTCGCCGGACCCGAGGACCGTCCCCGGATCCTCCTGGCCGCCCGCGACGGTTCCGAAGGCGCCCGCTGCGCCGCCCTGCACTACCTGGCCGAGGCGGCCGACCCCGCCGTGCTCGACCTCATCGAGACCGCCGCCACCGGCCCCGCCCGCACGGTGGCCGACGCCGCCGTCGCCGCCTTCGAGCGGATGACCGGGGACGAGGCCGTGGAGCGCGCCCGCCGCTGGGCCCGCCGCCCCGACGCCCTCGGCGCCTCCGCCGCCGGGATCCTCGCCTGCCGAGGCACCGCCCAGGACGCTCCCCAAGTCCTCGGCGCCCTCCGGGAGGCCGTGCGCGGCGACGGACCCGACGCCCCCCGGCTCTGGTGCCTGGTCGACGGGGCCGGCCGCCTCGGCATCGGCTGCGCCGCCCCCGTCCTGCGCCACATCTACCGGGAGACGTCCTCCTCGCACCTGCGCGGCCGGACCGCCCGCGCCCTCGCCGCCACCGACCCCTCCTTCCCGACCGGGTTCGCGGTCGAGTGCCTGTGGGACTGCGAGGAGACCACCCGCGAGGTGGCCGCCCTGCACGCCGAGACCGGGGACATCCGCGTCGCCGAACGGCTGCGCCGCCTCGCCGCCGACCCGGCCGAGGAGGCCGAGGTGCAGACGGCGGTCCGCAGCCGGATCGGACCCGACGCACCGGCCCTCTGACCGGGCGGTCCGCGGAGGGGAGGGGGCGTTGTCAGACCCCCCTCCTACGCTTCTCACCATGGACATCAACGAGTGGTGGGGGCTCGTCGAACGGGCCCGCGAGGCGGCCGGGGACCGGGCGGACGACCGGGACGCGCCGGACGACCCCCTGCCCGACGCGCTGACCGAGGTGCTCGCGGCCCTGGAGCCCGCGCGGATCGTGGACTTCGCCGTGACGGCGTACGGGGTGACCGCCTCGGCCTACCGGTGGCCGTTGTGGAACGCGGCGTATCTGATCGAGGGCGGCTGCGGCGACGACGGCTTCATGGACTTCCGCGACGGGCTCGTCCTGCTCGGCCGGGAGGTCTTCACCCGCGCGGTGGCCGACCCGGACTCCCTGGCGGAGCTGCCCGTCGTGGTCCGGATGAGCCGGGGCGAGCGCGGCTGGATCGGCTACGAGACGCTGGAGGGACCGGTCAGGGAGGCGTACGCGCGCGCCGGGGGCGCGGCCGAGGGATTCCACGCCGCCGTGGAGAGCGCCCACGGTGGCCGGATACCGACCCGGGAGCCGGGCGGGGAGACCTGGGACGTGGAGGACGCCGACGCCACGCGCCGCCGGCTGCCCCGGCTGGCGGCGCTCTTCGAGGAGTAGGCCCCCGCTCTGCCTGCGGGTTCGCGCCCGCAGGCAGAGAATGGCGCCATGACCGGACGCTGGGAGTTCTGGATCGACCGGGGCGGCACCTTCACCGACGTCGTGGGCCGCCGCCCCGACGGTCGGCTGGTCACCCGCAAGCTCCTCTCCCACGACCCCGGGCGCTACGACGACGCCGCCGTGGCCGGAATCCGGCTCCTCCTCGGCCTCCGTGACGGCGAGCCGGTGCCCGCCGACCGGGTCGCCGCCGTCCGCATGGGCACCACCGTCGCCACCAACGCCCTCCTGGAGCGCAGGGGCGAGCCCACCGTCCTGCTCGTCACCGAGGGCTTCCGGGACGCGCTGCGGATCGCGTACCAGAACCGGCCCCGCCTCTTCGACCGCCACATCGTCCTCCCGGAGCCCGTCCACGAGCGCGTGATCGAGGTCCCCGAACGGACCGATGCCGAGGGCCGCACCGTACGGCTCCTCGAACTCGACTCCGTACGCGAGCGGTTGCGGGCCGCCCACGCCGACGGGCTGCGCAGCGCCGCCGTCGTCCTCCTGCACGGCTACCGCCACCCCGCCCACGAACAAGCCGTCGCGGAGGCCGCCCGCGAGGCCGGGTTCACCCAGGTCAGCACCTCCCACGAGGTCAGCCCGCTCATCAGGCTGGTGCCCCGGGGCGACACCACCGTCGTCGACGCCTATCTCTCACCCGTGCTCCGCCGGTACGTCGACGAGGTCGCCGCCCGACTCGAAGGCATCCGGCTGCTCTTCATGCAGTCCAACGGCGGACTGCGCGAAGCCGCCGCGTTCCGGGGCAAGGACGCCGTCCTCTCCGGCCCGGCCGGGGGCGTCGTCGGCATGGCGCGCACCTCGCGGCAGGCCGGCCACGACCGGGTCATCGGCTTCGACATGGGCGGCACCTCCACCGATGTGTCCCACTACGCCGGGGAGTTCGAACGGGAGCTGGGCACACAGGTCGCCGGGGTGCGGATGCGCGCCCCGATGATGAGCATCCACACCGTCGCGGCGGGCGGCGGCTCGCTGCTCCACTTCGACGGCCGCCGCTACCGGGTCGGCCCGGACTCCGCGGGCGCCGACCCGGGACCCGCCTGCTACCGGAAGGGAGGCCCCCTCACCGTCACCGACGCCAACGTCATGCTCGGCCGCATCCAGCCCGCCCACTTCCCCGCCGTCTTCGGCCCCGACGGCGACCGGCCGCTCGACGCCGACGTCGTACGCGACCGGTTCGCGGAGCTGGCCGACGAGATCGGGCGCGCCACCGGACAGCGGCCCACCGAGGCCGATGCGGCGGCGGGCTTCCTGGAGATCGCCGTCCTCAACATGGCCAACGCCGTCAAGAAGATCTCCGTGCAGCGCGGCCACGACATCACCCGCTACGCCCTCACCGGCTTCGGCGGCGCCGGTGGCCAGCACGTCTGCGCCGTCGCCGACGCCCTGTCCATCGACACCGTCCTGATCCCCCCGCTCGCCGGGGTGCTCTCCGCGTACGGCATCGGCCTGGCCGACGCCACCGCGATGCGCGAGCAGTCCGTGGAGGCCGAGCTGGACGAGACCGTACGGGAGCGCGTCGAGCAGCTCCGCGCGGAGCTGGCCGACCGGACCCGGGACGACCTGCGGGCCGACGGAGTGCCCGATTCCGCGATCGGCACCCGGGCCCGGATCCTGCTGCGGTACGCGGGGACGGACGCGGCGCTCGCCGTGGAGCCGGGCTCCGTGGCCGCGATGACCGAGGAGTTCGGCGCCGCGCACCGCACCCGGTTCGGCTTCACCATGGACCAGCCGATCGTGGTCGAGACCGTCTCCGTCGAGGCCACGGGCACCACCGGCGAGCACCGCGCGAGCCCCCTCGGCCCCGGACCGCGCGAGGGCCCCCTCCGCCCCCGCGCCACCGTGACCCTCTACGCCGAGGGGCGTGAGCGGCAGGCGCCCCTCCACCGGCGCGAGGACCTCCGCCCGGCCGACACCGTCACCGGGCCCGCCGTCGTCGCCGAGGACGACGCCACCACCGTCGTCGACCCCGGCTGGCAGGCGACGGCCGCCCCCACCGGCCACCTGGTGCTCACCCGGGCCAGGCCCCGGCCCGCCCGGACGGCCGTCGGCACCCGGGTGGACCCCGTGCTGCTGGAGGTCTTCAACAGCCTCTTCATGTCGATCGCCGAGCAGATGGGCGTCCGCCTGGAGAACACCGCCCACTCCGTCAACATCAAGGAGCGCCTCGACTTCTCCTGCGCCCTGTTCGACGCCGACGGCAACCTGATCGCCAACGCCCCGCACATCCCGGTCCACCTCGGCTCCATGGGGGAGTGCGTCAAGGAGGTGCTCCGGCGCAACCGGGACACCCTGCGCCCCGGGGACGTGTACGCCGTCAACGACCCGTACCACGGCGGCACCCACCTCCCCGACATCACCGTGGTCACCCCCGTGTTCGACGAGGGGACGCTCCGGTTCCTCGTCGCCTCGCGCGGCCACCACGCCGAGATCGGCGGCACCACCCCCGGCTCCATGCCCGCCTTCAGCCGGACGGTCCACGAGGAGGGCGTGCTCTTCGACAACTGGCTCCTGGTCCGCGACGGGCACCTCCGGGAGGCCGAGACCCGCGAACTCCTCGCCTCCGCCCCGTACCCCTCCCGCTCCCCGGACACCAACCTCGCCGACCTCCGCGCCCAGATCGCGGCCAACGAGAAGGGCATCGCGGAACTCCGCCGCATGGCCGGCGAGTTCGGCACGGACGTCGTCACGGCCTACATGGGACACGTCCAGGACAACGCGGAGGAGTCCGTACGCCGGATCGTCGCCGGGCTCCAGGACGGCAGCTTCCGGTACGAGACCGACGGCGGGGCCGAGATCCGGGTGGCGCTCACCGTCGACCGGGAGGCCCGCAGCGCGGTGATCGACTTCACCGGCACCTCCCCGCAGCAGCCCGGCAACACCAACGCGCCCCGCTCCGTGGTGACGGCCGCCGTCCTGTACGTCTTCCGCACCCTCGTGGGGGAGGACATCCCGCTCAACAGCGGCTGCCTGAAACCCCTGGACGTACGGATCCCGCCCGGATCGATGCTCGACCCGGCCTACCCGGCGGCCACCGTCGCGGGCAACGTGGAGACCTCGCAGGCCGTCACCGGGGCGCTGTACGGGGCGCTCGGCGGCCAGGCCGAGGGGTCCGGCACCATGAACAACCTCACCTTCGGCAACGACCGCGTCCAGTACTACGAGACCATCGCCTCCGGCTCCGGGGCGGGCGACGGCTTCGACGGCACCGACGCCGTACAGACCCATATGACCAACTCCCGCCTCACCGACCCCGAGATCCTGGAGTGGCGGCTGCCCGTACGCCTGGAGAGCTTCACGGTCCGCGAGGACAGCGGTGGCGCGGGGCGGTGGCACGGCGGCGGGGGAGTGGAGCGCCGCCTCCGCTTCCTGGAGCCGGTCACGGTGACGCTGCTCTCCGGGCACCGCCGGATCCCGCCGTACGGGGCCGGGGGCGGGAGACCGGGGGCGCTCGGGGAGCAGTACATCGAGCGGGCGGACGGCGGGACGGACCCGCTGCAGGGGTGCGACACCGCGGAGCTCGCCGCCGGCGACGTACTCGTGGTGCGGACGCCGGGCGGCGGGGGGTACGGGGATGCGGGCGCGTAGCTCCGAATCGTGGTGGCGCGGTCCGGCCGCCGCGGTGCCCTCCGGCGCCGGTCGCATAAACGCCGTTTCGACCGTTGTCAGTGCGAGGACCTAATCTGTCCCTCGTGACTTCGCCTGCCGACACGGACATCGCCGCGCCGCAGCTCAGCGCGGGGCCGAGGCCTGCCCCGGGCCCCGCCGCCGACGAGGGGCTCGCCCGTCGGCTGCGCGCGCTCGCCTGCACGGCGCCGCTGCACGACCTCGACGCGCGCAAGGCGAACCTGGCCGGGGAGTACACGGTCTACGCCATGGCGGAGGTCGCCCTCGCCGCGATCGACCACGTCACGCTCAACATGGACTTCGACACCGGGGCCGACCACGACCAGATAGTGGCCAGGCTGCTGCCCCGCGTCGCCGCCCAGGCCCCCGGCCGCCCCGCCGCCGAGCACGAACGGGTCGCCCGCTGGGTCCTGGAGAACCTGATCAACGTCGGCAGCGTCGACCGGGGCTTCCGCGCCGTCTACGGCACCTTCGGCCCCGACGGTGTCTACATCCGCCGGGACTACGACTTCAAGCTGATCGAGGAGGTCCCCGGCTACGGCGGCACGGTCTATCTGCGCGCCACCGACGAAGCGGTCAACGTCCTCGTCGGCGCCCTCGACACCGATGTCACCAGCGCCCAGATCGCCGCCGAGGTCAAGCTGGAGGTTCTGATCAGCCGGGGCCGCCTCGCGGACGCCCAGCTCGCCGCCGAACAGGCCCGCTACCGCACCGTGCAGTACGCCGAGACGCTGCGCCGCACCCTGGAGGCCACCCGGCGCAACGTCCGCGCGGTCGACTGGCTCAACACCGTCCCGGACATGATCGCCGAGGCCCTGGACCACGTGGCCGACCGCTACCGCCACGAGAACGCGATCCTCACCAACATCCGCAAGGCGCGCGACGAGGCCGAGGAGCCCGAGCACAAGCGCCGCGCCGCCGAGCTGGTCGACATCGTCAAGGACTGCATCCGCCGCCACACCCAGCTCCAGTCCCGGCTGCTGGAGGCCGGGCCGCTCTTCCGCGCCGAGCAGGACCGGCAGGCCTTCGCCACCCCCGCCGCCCACGCGGGCCTCGATCTGTACGGGCAGCTCCTCGCCCCGCTCCTGCCGCTCCCCGTCGAGCAGTCCACCCGCGCCACCGACGCCTTCTTCGCCCACGGCACCGGGCTGCGCACCCCCGCCTCCGTCCGCGTCGGGGACCTGGTCGACATGCTGCTCACCCCGCCCCTGGAGCGGGAGCACCTGGGAATGGAGATGCCCGAGCCCGACCTGATCGCCACCCCGGACGACAGCCGCTTCAGCGACGCCCAGCTGGCGAGCGCCATGGCCCTGCTCGACCTGGAGCACGACGCCCCGCGCCGGCTCTCCGGGCTGCTCGCGGAGGCCCGCCGCAGCGACCCCGACCTGCCCTACCTGGTCGCCCTGCTCGCCGTGCACGCCGCCAGCCCGCCCGTCGGCACCGCCTACCGCCAGGGCGAGCGCCGCCTGCTCTTCGCGGTGGACGACGGTACGCAGCTGGAGGACCCGGAGTTCGGCGGCGCCGACCTGATCGTGGGCACCGCCCTGCTGGACGCCGTCGGCATGGCCGCGGACCGCCAGGAGGCCTCATGAGCGGCCCCGCGCACCGCACCGCCCCGGCCGCCGGCCCCGCCGCCCGCTCCCCCCACCCGCACCACCCTTTCCGTACCGAGGAGTCCCAGCCGTGAGCGACCACGACGCCGAGCGCCCCGACGCGTGGACCGAGCCCTCCGCGCACGCCCCCTCCCCGACGCCGTACGCGGGCCCCTCCGCCCCGCCCCACCCGGGCCCCTCCACCCCGTACGCGGGCGACTCCGCCCCCGCGCACCCTGACGGACCCACCGGCCAGCCGTCCGTCACCCCGGCCGACGCCGCCGACGCCGCCCGCCTGGTCTCCTTCGGCCTCCAGCCCAAGCTGCTGCCCGCCCGCGACGCCGAGTACGCCGAGCTGCTCCGCCGCTACCGGGAGGACAGCGCCTTCGCCCGGCTCGCGGACGCCGTCGCCACCGGGCTCGGCCTCATCGTCCTGGAGGTCTCCCCGCGCGCCGGGATGGCCGTCACCGCCGCCGAGGACTCCGTCTTCGCCGTCCGCATGGGCGACTACGCCCGCCGCGCCTCCTCCGACTCCGCCGACCGCTTCCTCCACGGCCTCGCCCACCTGGCCGTCGCCGCCCTCGCCTTCCCCCGCCCCGAGGACCTCGCGGACGACGCGTACATCGGCCGCATCACGGTCAACGGCGTCGACGCCTTCGTACGCCAGGCCTGCAGGCGCCTGGAGGAGCGCGCCGAGGAACAGGGCGACAACACCGACCCCGCCACCGGCACCCCCGGCCTCGAATCCGGCTGGCGCGTCTACGCCCGCCGCAGCGCCACCGGCGCCACCAAGGACGCCCGCCGCCTCGCCGGATCCACCACCGGCATCATCGGCAAGGCCGTCGCCTTCCTCACCGACTCCGGCTTCCTCCAGCGCACCGGCGACGACGCGGGCGGCGCCTACCGCACCACCGCCCGCTACCAGCTCCAGGTCCGCGACATGGCGGGCAGCGCCGCCATGGCCGAGCTGCTGGAGCTGGGCGTCGTCCCCGTCACCGACGGCTCCGCCACCCTGCTCCCGCCGCCCGACGCCGACGACCTGGAGCTGGCCGCCGACGCGGGCCTGCCCTTCCACGCCTCCTGACCCGCCCGCGCCCGCCGCCCCACCGCCACGATCTGCCGCTCCACCACCGCTTCTCCGAACGACGAGAGTCCGCCGCCATGTACGAGCTGTCCCGGGTCCGCCTCTACTCCATCGGGCCTGCCGGTGCGCGCTACGCCGACACCGTCCTCGACCTGCGCGGCGTCGGCGAACCCGTCCCCCACCCGGCCCCCGCGCAGGCGGAGTTCTTCGAGGACGAGCCCGTCGGTCCGCCCCGCCGCCCCGCCCCGGCGGGCGTGCTCTTCCTGGAGAACGGCGGCGGCAAGTCCGTCCTGCTGAAGCTGATCTTCTCGGTGATGCTCCCCGGCCACCGCAACACCCTCGGCGGCGCCAGCTCCGGCGTGCTCCGCAAGTTCCTGCTCGCGGACGACTGCGGCCATGTCGCCCTGGAATGGCAGCACACCCTGACCGGTGAGTGCGTCGTGGTGGGCAAGGTCAGCGAGTGGCGCGGGCGGCAGGTCTCCAACGACCCCCGGAAGTTCGCCGAGGCGTGGTACTCCTTCCGCCCCGGCCCCGGACTCAGCCTGGACAGCCTGCCCGTCGCGGAGGCCACCGCCGTCGGCCGACCCGCCGAAGGGGTCTCCGGCGCCCGGGGCAGGCGCCGCACCATGAAGGGGTTCCGCGACGCCCTGGTGGACGCGGGCAAGTTCTACCAGCACCTCGACGTGCACTGGGAAGAGATCCACGACCGCTGGAACGAACACCTCGGTGACCTCGGGCTCGACCCCGAACTCTTCCGCTACCAGCGCGAGATGAACGCCGACGAAGGCGAGGCCGCCGGACTCTTCGCGGTCAAGAAGGACTCCGACTTCACCGACCTCCTGCTCCGCGCCGTCACCGACACCCGCGACACCGACGGCCTGGCCGACCTGGTCAGCGGCTTCGGCAGCAAGCTGGGCCGCCGCGCCGAGCTGACCGCCGAACGCGACTTCACCGCGGGCTCCGTGGACCTCCTCGGCCGGATCGTCGAGGCCACCGACACCCGCGCCCGCGCCCGCGACATCCACGCCGCGGCCGAGCGCCGCACCCGCACCCTGGCCCGCCGCCTCTCCGCCCGCGCCGCCGAGGAGCGCGGCCGCACCGCCGAGCTGGCCGAGCGGGTCACCGCCGCCGCCCACACCGTCACCGAGGCCGAGACCGCCCGCGGCCGCCGCTCCCTCATCGCCGCCGAACTCGCCTACCGCCACGCCTCCCTGGCCCTGGCCGGAGCCGAGAAGAGCGCCGCCGCCGGACGCAAGGAGCTGGCCGAGGCCCGTACGCTGCACGCCGCCTGGCAGGCCGCCGAAGCCGTCCTGCGCCACCGCGCCGCCGCCGACCGCTCCGCCAGGGTCGCCGCCGCCATCCGCGAGGCAGAGCGCGACGCCGCCCCCGCCCTCGCCGCCCGTGCCACCGCCGCCGCCGACCTCGTACGGGCGCTGCACCTCGCCGCCGAGGACGGCGAGCGCGTCGCCAACGAACAGGAGGAGCGCGCCGAGACCCTCCAGGCCACCGGCGAGCGCGCCCACCGCGACGCCACCACCGCCGCCACCGAGGCCCAGCGCGCCCGCAGCGAGGCCGGACATCTGCGCCAGCGCCTCGCGGAGGTCGAGCAGGAGACCGGCGAGGCCGTCCGGGCCGGCTGGCTCGACAACACGGCACCCGACGCCGACCCGGCCCGCGCCGCCCTCGCAGCCAGCGACGCCGAACAGGCCGCCGTCGCCGCCTGGGACACCGCCCGCGAGGCCGCCCGCACCGCCGCCGACCACGCGCGCGAGGCGGCCGCAGCCGAGAGCCGCGCCGAGCTGGCCGCCGCCCGCGCCGCCGACGGGGCCAAGGCCGCGGAGCAGAGCCACGAGGACGAGCTGAGGGCCGCCGCCTCCATCGCCGCCGACCCGCGCCTCGCGGACCTGCTCGGCCTGCCCACCGGCCCGGGCGTCCCGCACCCCCGCCGGGAAGCCGCCGACGAGCCGCCCGCGCCGGACCGGGGCGCCCCCTCCCGTACGGCGTCGCCGGGCGACGACGGCACCGGAACGAGCCCGGCGGAAGAGGCCCCGGACAGCGCGGTCGCCCTGGCCGACCAGCCCACCGCCGTCCACCAGCCGCTCAGCGCCGAGGAGTTCGACCGCAGCGCCGACGAACTGCGCGAGCTGCTCGACCAGTCCGTCGCCTCCGCCGAGCGCCGCCTCTTCGACCTGCGCACCGCCGCCGCCGACGACGCCCGCATCCTCGGCGCCCTCGGCGAGGGCGGACTGCTGCCCCCGAGCCCCGACGTCCTCGCCACCGTCGAATACCTGGGCGAACACGGCATCCCGGCCCTGCCCGGCTGGCGGTACCTCGCCCAGGCCGTCGACCCGGCCGACCACGCCGCCGTCCTCGCCGCCCGCCCGGAACTGGTCGACGGCGTGGTCATCACCGACCCCGACGCCCACACCCGTGCCCGCGAAGTCCTGGGCGGCGCGGCCCTGTTGCCCCGCTCGGCCGTCGCCGTCGGCACCGCCGCCGCCCTCCTGGCCCCCGTCCCGGACCCGGCCACCGGCTCCGACGCCCAGCACGACGGAGTCTTCCTCGTCCCGCCGAACCCGGCCATGCACGACGAGCACGCCGCCGACGAGGAGCGCCACGCCCTGCGCTCCCGCGCCGCCGCCCGCGACGAGGACATCCGCACGCTCGCCGCCCGGCTCTCCGGCGACCGCGCCCTCGCCGCCCGCATCGGCTCCTGGCGCGCCGACTGCCCGCCCGGCATGCTCGCCGAGCTGGCCGAGGCCGCCGCCACCGCCCGTACGGCCGCCGAGAGCGCCGAAGCCGCCCTCGCGGAGGCCCGTACCGCCCGCGCCGAGGCCGACGAGGCCGCCGCCGACACCGCCCGGGTCCGCGACGAGCGCCAGGAGGCCGCCCAGCGCGCCCGCCGGGTCGCGGACGCGCTGGCCGGACTCGCCCACCGGCTGCGGGAGCGGGCCCGCTGGCAGGTCCGCCTCCGCGAACTGGCCGACGAGACCGCCGAGGCCGAGGCCCGCGCCGCGGTCTGCCTGGACCTGGCCCGCTCCGCCGACGAGGACCGCAGGGCCGCCCAGCGCGCCGGGGACGACGCCCGCCGCACCGCCCGCGCCCTGCGCGCCGAACGCGCCGAGATCGCCGGCGCCCCGGAGGCCCTCCCGGAGCCCGACGAGACGAAGCCCCGCACGGCGCTGCCCACCCTCCGCGAGGCCTACCGGGCCGCATCCCAGCTCTACGAGAAGGTCGGCGTCGGCGCCGACCTCCGCGCCGAGCAGGCCCGCGCCGAGAGCGACGAGAGCGCCGCCCTCGCGGAGCTGGACCGGCTCACCAACAAGGTCCGCACCCGCGCCGCCCAGCTCCTGGAAGGCACCGACGGCGCCGACGGCCCCTCCCGCCAGGCGGCGGCCGCCCGCGCCGAGTCCCACGTACAGCTCCTGGAGACCCGGGCCTCCACCGCCAGTGAGCAGCTGGGCCGGTTCCGGGGCGAGGCCGAACGGCTGGCCCCCGGGGACGAGCGGCCGCACCACACCGAACTGCCCGACGAGCTGGTCCCGGCCGACGCCGAGCAGGCCCAGGCCTTCCTGCGGACGGCCACCGCCGAGCTGGCCGCCGCCACCGCGGCCCTGGAGACCGCCCGCGCCGCCCACAGCGAGCTGCTCCACGCCCACCGCACCGCCGAGGACTCGGCGGGCGGCTTCGACGAGACCGCCGCCCTCCTGCGCGACCTGCTCCGCGACCACGGCACGGAGGAGCCCACCGAGGCCCCCGAGCCGTACCCGGGCACCCTGGAGGAGGCCCGGCACTCCGCCGCCGAGGCCCGCCGCTCCCTGCGCGGCTGCGCCACCGACCTCTCGGCCGCCGAGAGCGCCGTACGGGAGGCGAGCGACGTCCTCGTACGGCACGCCAACTCCACCCGCTACGAGCAGGTCCGCACCCCGGCCCGCCAGCAGATCCGCGAACTGCCCGCGTTGGCGCTTCCGGAGCACGCCCAGAAGTGGGCCGACGCCTTCGCCCCCCGGCTCCGCGTCCTCACCGACGAGCTGGTCCAGCTGGAGCGCAACCGCGACTCCATCGTCGACCGGCTGCGCGGCCTGGTCGAGTCGGCCCTCGCCACGCTCCGCTCCGCCCAGCGGCTCTCGCAGCTCCCCGAGGGGCTGGGGGAGTGGTCGGGGCAGGAGTTCCTCCGGATCCGCTTCGAGGAACCCGACCAGGCCACCCTCACCGAGCGTCTCGGGGAGGTCATCGACGAGGCGACGCGCGCCGCCCTCAAGAAGAACTCCGACCTGCGCCGGGACGGCATGTCCCTGCTGCTGCGGGGCGTCGAGGCGGCCCTGCGGCCCAAGGGCATCGCCGTGGAGATCCTCAAGCCGGACGCCGTGCTCCGCGCCGAGCGGGTCCCGGTCGGGCAGATGGGCGACGTCTTCTCCGGCGGCCAGCTCCTCACCGCCGCCATCGCCCTCTACTGCACGATGGCGGCGCTGCGCAGCAACGACCGGGGCCGCGACCGGCACCGGCACGCGGGCACGCTGTTCCTGGACAACCCGATCGGCCGGGCCAACGCCACGTATCTGCTGGAACTCCAGCGCGCGGTCTCCGACGCGCTGGGCGTCCAGCTGCTCTATACGACCGGGCTCTTCGACACGACCGCGCTCGCCGAGTTCCCACTGGTCATCCGCCTGCGCAACGACGCGGACCTGAGGGCCGGGCTGAAGTACATCAGCGTGGAGGAGCACCTGCGCCCCGGGCTGCCCCAGCAGGACCCGGAGGGCGAGACGGTCCACGGCGAGATCACGGCGACCCGCATGTTCAAGCGGAGCGCACCGCAGTCCGAGGAGCCGCGGCCCCCGTCCCAGCCGCAGCCGGAGGCGTAACCTCCCGCTGCCGCGGGCCCGATGACCCGATCAGGTGCCACCGGGCCCGCGGATGAGGTGTGATCGGGCCCGGCAGCGGCCTCACGCGAGAGACCGGCCGGGAGACCACGCCCGCGCGCGACCACGCCGGGCAAGAGCGACGCCGGAAATCCGACGCCGGGAAGCCGAAGCCCACGCGAGGTCACACCGGGCACAGGGCAGACCCGGGAAGCTCACGCCCGCGAGAGATCCCCGGCCCCCCGCCGCCCCCGTATCCTGCCGTCCGCCTCGTCCCGCTCCGCCGCTCGCGCCGCCCGCTGGGCCCGCCGCCGCTCCCTGCGCATCTGCCGGGCCGTGCTGCTCGGCGCGGAGACCACGCCGTGCCGCTGGTTCCACACCTGCCGGGTGACCCACACGTCCAGCACCGCCCAGGTGGCGACCACCGTGCTGGCCACGCTGCTGAGCACCATCGGGAAGGCCAGCCAGGAGCCGGCCAGCGTGCACAGGAAGGCGATCACCGCCTGGATGATCGTCAGCGCCATGACGAGCACGGCGCGCACCGCCGCCGTCCGCACGGCGTCCGGCATCCGCCGTGTTCCCGCCGGCTCCTCCACCCACAACTGCCGCGGAATCCGTGCCTCGTCCACGGCGTCCGCTCTCGCGGTGCCGACCGGTGCTCCGGCGCTTCCGCGCTCCTGCGTGCTCACGTCCTTCAACTCCCCACCACTGTCCGACTTCAGGGTGGCTGCCCGGCTTGCGCCGGTTCTACGCGGGCGGACGAGCTCGTACTGCCGCGCGTGCCCCGTCGTGCGTCTACCCCGTACATATGGACGAACCAACCGCCCCGAAGATTCCCCCTGAAAGCCGCCTCTGGGCCCAGAAGGCTACGGAACGAATAATTCCAGCCAACTGATATGGGCCCCTGAGCGGGGGGTCGTTGGGTATCCTCTGCCGCTTTCGCGAACTTCATCTCTGGGAATACCGGGGCAACCCACCACCAAATCCCGTTCGGACGGCTGAAAATCATCCGGACGTGTCTTCGAGTTGTCTCTGTGTCAGTAGTAGGCTCGCGCCGTTTATTGACGTAGGACGGACCCTCGCCCGCGTCGGTCCGATGCGCACCGGTGGATGCGGGGCGAACGTCGGGGCAGGGTCGAGGGACGACCGGGAGAAGACCACCCCCGCGGAGCGGGGTCGATCTGGGGGAGGCCATGCGCTTTCGCGGGAAGTCCATCCGCAGGAAGATCGTGGCGTTGCTGCTGGTGCCGCTCGTCTCGCTCACGGGCCTCTGGGGCCTGGCCACCTACGTCACCGGCCGTCAGGCGGTCGAGCTGATCAACGTCGGCAACACGGTGGAGAAGGTCGCGGGGCCCCTGGAGGAGGCGGTCCGCACCGTCCAGGCCGAGCGCCGCCAGACCCTCGTCTTCCTGGCCGATCCCCGCGCCTCCGACGCCCTCCCCCTCCTGCTGAGCCGGCGCGCCGACACCGACCGGATCGTGGCCGAGGTCAGGGAGAGCGCCGGGCGGGACGACGTCCGAGAGGCGCTGGACCCCGAGTCCCGGACCCGTCTCGACGCGATCCTGACCGCCGTCGACGGCCTGGGATCGCTGCGCGATTCGGTCGAGAGGCGCACCATCGGCCGGGCCAAGGCGCTGGACTTCTACAACCGTCTCGTCGACCCGGCGTACCGTTTCCTCAACGGTCTCCACACCACGAAGAACGGTTCGCTGGACAAGGAGATGCGGGCGCTGGTCGGGATATCCCGGGCCCGCGAGATGCTGTCGCGGGAGGACGCCCTCATCGCCTCCGGCCTCATCGCGGGCCGCTTCACCACCGCCGAACTCCGCCAGATATCCGGCCTGGTGGCCCAGCGCCGGCTGCTGTACGACGTCAGCCTGGAGAACCTCCCCGCCGCCGAACGCCGCCGCGTCGAGCAGTTCTGGAGCAGCCCGGACGCCGAACCGCTGCGGACCGCCGAGGACGCCCTGATCGCGGCCGGACCCACCAAGCGCCCGGGCGCCGTCGACACCGCACGCTGGCAGGAGGCCGCCCCGCCCGTCCTCGACCGGCTCGCGGCCGACTCCACGGAGATGGCCGACCGTTTCCAGGACCGTTCGGAACCGGCCGGGTACCGGGTCCTCGCCCTGGCCGGGGTCGCCGGGGTCCTGGGCTTCCTGGCCCTGATCGTCTCGATCTTCGTCTCCGTACGGATCGGCCGTGAGCTGGTCCGCGACCTCTCCCGGCTCCGCAAGGACGCCCACGAGGTCTCCGGTGTCCGGCTGCCGAGCGTCATGCGCCGGCTGGCCGCCGGTGAGCAGGTCGACGTCGAGACCGAGGCCCCGCACCTCACCTACGACCGCGACGAGATCGGCCAGGTCGGCCAGGCGCTCAACACCCTCCAGCGCGCCGCCGTCGAGGCCGCCGTCAAGCAGGCGGACATGCGGCGCGGCGTCTCCGAGGTCTTCGTCAACCTCGCCCGCCGCAACCAGGTCCTCCTGCACCGCCAGCTCACCCTGCTGGACGCGATGGAGCGCCGCACCGAGAACAGCGACGAACTGGCCGACCTGTTCCGGCTGGACCACCTCACCACCCGCATGCGCCGCCACGCCGAGGGGCTCGTGATCCTCTCCGGCGCCGCCCCGTCCCGCCAGTGGCGCAAGCCGATCCAGCTCATGGACGTCGTACGGGCCGCCGTCGCCGAGGTCGAGGACTACGAGCGCATCGAGGTCCGGCGGCTGCCCCGGATCGGCGTGGGCGGCCCCGCCGTCGCCGACCTCACCCACCTCATCGCCGAACTCCTGGAGAACGCCACCGTCTTCTCGCCCCCGCACACCGCGGTCCACGTGCACGGCGAGCGCGTCTCCAACGGCTTCACCCTCGAAATCCACGACCGAGGGCTCGGCATGGCCCCCGAGGTCCTGCTCGACGCCAACCTGAGGCTCGCGGAGACCCCCGACTTCGAACTCTCCGACACCGACCGCCTCGGCCTCTTCGTGGTCAGCCGCCTCGCCCAGCGCCAGAACGTCCGGGTCTCCCTGCAGAAATCGCCGTACGGGGGCACCACCGCGGTCGTCTTCATCCCCGCCGCCCTCCTCACCGAGGCCCCCGACACCCACGGCACCGGCTTCCGGCTCGACCGCCGGGCCGAACGGGCGATCGGCAGCGGCCGGGGCGCCGACCCCGGGCGGAGGGCGGAGGAGACCGCGTCGTCGGGCGGGGAGCGCAGGGCCAACGGGAGGTCCGCCGTCCTCTCCCCGGTCCCCACCGGCCTCACCGGTCCGGCGGTGCTCGACGGCCCGGTCGAACTGGAGGCCCCGATCGGCCCCCTGGACCTCGCCGGAGACCCGCTGGACCGCGCCTCCGACCCGGCCCTCGACCCCGCTCTGGGACCCGTGCTCGACGGGGTCTCCGACCTGGAGGACACCGAGAGCGAACGCGGCGGCATCTTCCGCGCCCGTGACCTGCGCCGCGAGGACGGCCGCGACCCGTTCCACGACCACGACGGGGGTACGCGCCGCGGCGGGGGCGGTGGCACGCGCCGCACGGACGACGACCGGGACGGACGGGGCTCCGACCGCGACGACGAGGCCTGGGACGCCCGCCGCGACCAGCACCAGCAGGCCCGCGACCACGACGGTGAGGGCCGCAAGGCCGAGGTCCGCCCGATGCGCCCCAGGGGCCCCGTGCCGCTGCCCCGCCGTACGCCGCCGACCCTGGTCACCGACCGCGGCCGCCGCGTGGACGACCCGGCCCCGGACGCCCGCCCGGCCACCGCCGACGGGCCGCCCGCCGCCGTGCCCCGCACCCCGACCGGCCCGGTCGCGCACACCACCCCCTGGGCCGCCCGTGCCGCCCGGCGCAACCCCGTACCGCTCACCGAGGCCGAGCCGCCGCACACTCCGGAACCACCCCGCACCACCGTCGAGGCCGAGCGCGACACCGCCCCCGACACCGTGGGCGGGCTGCCCCGGCGGGTCCGGCAGGCCAGCCTCGCCCCCCAGCTCCGTGAGGACTCCGCCGACCGGACTCCGTACCGGGCGCCCGCCGAGACGGTCGACGACTTCGACCGGGACGCGGACGAAGTACGCAATCGCATGGCATCACTCCAGCGCGGCTGGCAGCGCGGTCGTCGGCAGAACGCCGAGGACGCGGCCGGCTCCGAGGGAACAGCACCAGGAACCACTCCGGGAGGGAACGGTCGATGACCGCACCGAACGCCGCAGCACCCGACTCCGCACGCCAGGGCTCGGGCGAACTCAACTGGCTGCTGGACGAACTCGTCCAGCGCGTCGCCAGCATCCGCAAGGCGCTGGTGCTCTCCAGCGACGGTCTGGCCACCGGCGCCTCGCAGGACCTGACCCGGGAGGACAGCGAGCACCTGGCCGCCGTCGCCTCCGGGTTCCACAGCCTCGCCAAGGGCGTGGGACGCCACTTCGACGCGGGCCGGGTCCGCCAGACCGTCGTCGAACTCGACGAGGCGTTCCTCTTCGTCACGGCGGCCGGGGACGGCAGCTGTCTCGCCGTCCTGGCCGACGCGGACTCCGACGTGGGCCAGGTGGCGTACGAGATGACGCTCATGGTCAAGCGCGTGGGGGCCCACCTGGCCAACGCCCCGCGGACGACCGGTCAGCCCGCCGGAGGGTGAGGGGCGGGCATGAGCGCTGACTCCCCCCGCGACCCGGCCACCGGCTCCGGCACGGACGGCGGGGCCGGGAGCCCCGACGCTCCGTCGGCCACCGCCGCCGACCCCCGGTCCTCGCGCTGGTACGACGCCGAGGCCGGCCCCGTGGTCCGCCCGTACGCCATGACCCGGGGGCGCACCAGCAGCGCCTCCCGGCACCGGCTCGACCTCATCGCGCTCGTCGTGCCCGAACCGGCGGCCGAGGACCCGGGCCGGGACCAGACGCTCTCGCCCGAACACGTCGCCATCGTCGAACTCTGCAGCGACGCGCCCCAGTCGATCGCCGAGCTCGCCGCCGAACTCGACCTCCCGGTAGGGGTGGTACGGGTCCTGGTGGGCGATCTCGTCGAGGACGAGCTGGTGCACGTCACCCGCCCCGTTCCGCCGGCCGAACTGCCGGACGTGAACATTCTCCGTGAGGTGATCAATGGCCTTCGGGCGCTCTAGCCGCGCCAAGCAGCGGCCCGTCGAGCCCATCACCCTGAAGATCCTGGTGGCGGGAGGCTTCGGGGTGGGCAAGACGACCGCCGTCGGCGCGGTCAGCGAGATCCGGCCCCTGCGCACCGAGGAACGCCTCACCGAGGCGGGCCGCCCGGTCGACGACCTCGCGGGCGTCGAGTCCAAGACGACCACCACGGTCGCCATGGACTTCGGCCGGATCACGCTCCGCGAGGACCTGGTCCTCTACCTCTTCGGCACACCGGGCCAGGACCGCTTCTGGTTCCTCTGGGACGAGCTGGCCCAGGGGGCCCTGGGCGCGGTGGTCCTCGCGGACACCCGCCGCCTGGAGGACTGCTTCGCGGCGGTCGACTACTTCGAGCGCCGCCGGATCCCGTTCACCGTGGCCGTCAACTGCTTCCAGGGGGCGGGCCGGTTCCCCGCGCAGACCGTGCGGGCCGCGCTCGATCTCGACCCCGGGGTCCCGGTGCTGCTGTGCGACGCGCGGGACCGTGCGTCGGTCCGTGACGTCCTGGTCGCGGTGGTCGAGCACGCCCTGGAGCGCGCGGCGCGGGACCGCCCGCCCGTGACCACCTGAACACCTGACGGCCGGGGTACGCGTGCGGCCCGTACCCCCGCCGACAGGGGTACGGGCCGCACGTCGTCCGGCGGACCGGGCTGTGAGTGTTCTGCGATCGTGACGCCCCGTCAAGCCATGGTTATACGAAAAGAGATCCCCTGGGCGCCGCTCCGGAGCGATGCGCCCAAGACGGCCCCCGGCGTGGCTCCCCGACGCACCCCCTGACGCGGAGCCCCGACGCGACGTCCCGACGCGACGTCCCGACGCGACGTCCCGACGCGACGTCCCGACGCGACGTCTCGACGCGGCGCCCCGGCGGAGCTTCTCAGCGGACGGCGATCACCGCCGAACCGTGCCCGAACAGACCCTGGTTGGCCGTGATGCCCACCCGGGCGCCCGGCACCTGGCGGCCCCCGGCCCGCCCCCGCAACTGCTGGGTCAGTTCGCACACCTGGGCGATGGCCTGCGCGGGCACGGCCTCGCCGAACGAGGCCAGCCCGCCGCTCGCGTTGACCGGGACGCGCCCGCCCAGCGCGGTCACTCCCTCCCGTACCAGCGCGGCCCCCTCACCCGGAGCGCAGAGCCCGATGTCCTCGTACCAGTCCAACTCCAGTGCCGTGGACAGGTCGTAGACCTCCGCCAGCGACAGATCCTCCGGCCCGACCCCCGCCTCCTCGTACGCGGCCCGCGCGATCGACGCCCGGAAGCCCACCGGCGAGGGCTCCACGGCCACCGCCGAGTCCGTGCCGATGTCCGGCAGATCGAGGACGGCCCTCGGGAAGGTCGGCGTCACGGTGGAGACCGCCCGGATGCGCACCGGATCGGCCACCCCCCGCCGCCGCGCGAACTCCATGCCGCACAGCACCAGCGCCGCCGCCCCGTCGGAGGTGGCGCAGATGTCCAGCAGCCGCAGCGGATCCGCGACGACGGCCGAGGCCGCAACCTCCTCCGCCGTCACGCGAGTCCGGTAGCGGGCGTACGCGTTGAGCGCCCCCGCCGCCGCGTTCTTCACCTTGACCAGCGCGAAGTCCTCCGGCGAGTCCCCGTACACCGCCATCCGGCGCCGCGCGTACAGCCCGAAGTACGCGGGGTTCGTCGCCCCGAGCACCCGGAACCGCAGCCAGTCCGGGTCGTCCGGCCGCTCCCCGCCCGCCGGGGCGAAGAACCCCTTCGGCGCCGCGTCCGCCCCCACCACCAGCACCACGTCGGCCATCCCCGCCAGGATCTGCGCCCGCGCGGCCTCGATGGCCTGCGCGCCCGACGCGCACGCGGCGTAGACGGAGGTCACCCGCGCCCCCTGCCACCCCAGCGCCCGCGCGAACGTCGCCCCGGCCACGTACCCCGGATAGCCGCCCCGGACCGTCTGCGCGCCCACCACCGACCCCACCTCGGGCCACCCGATGCCCGCGTCGGCGAGAGCGGCGTGCGCGGCGGCCCGCCCGTACGCGACGAAGCCGCGCCCCCACTTGCCCCACGGATGCATCCCGGCCCCGAGCACGGCCACATCGCCGCTCACGGCAGCGCCTTCGCCGCCACGGGCCGCCAGTGCCAGGTCGTGTGCACGGTGCCGGCCGCCGCGTCCTCGTCCAGCACGCCCGGCACCACCTCCACCACCGACCCCACGGGCAGATCCGCCACGCCCACCCCGGGCATCGCCTGCCCCAGGACCACCATGCGCTCGGCCGCCAGCTCCACGGCGACCAGCGTGTACGGCACCCAGGGCACGGCGGGGTCGCTGACGTACGGGGGAGGGGGCCGGTACCGCCCGTCGGTGCAGGACCACACCGTGCCCCGCTTCGACAGCGCCACCTCCGCCAACTCCCCGCCTGGGCAACCGGGGTTGCGGCAGTGGCCGTCCTCCCGGGGGAAGTACACCGTCCCGCACGCCGAGCAGCGGGTGCCCAGCAGTCGGAACTCCTCATCGGTGGCGCCCTCGGTGAACCAACCGGCCACGACGGGTACCCGCGTCTGCGACAAAGCCCCTCCCCGACACCTGATCTGACGGAACGTCAGAAGTGTGCCACGGGCGTCCGCGCACGGCGAGGGCCAGGACGGAACCTCCGGGCCCTCCCGGAGCTCAGTCGCTGCCGTGCTCGGCCAGCCACTTCGCCGCCGTCTCCGCCAGCTCCGCGTCGCGGCCCGCCAGCATCATCCGGATCATCTGCGCGTCCCCGCGCAGCGACCACGCCGGATGCCCGAAGGTCGCCGGGTTGTTCTTCTCGATCAGGAAGTGGGCCGGCCAGGCCGTGCCGTACCCGATCAGCGGCAGCGCCGCCAGATACCGCTTCCGTCCCCGCGCCAGTCCGTAGACGGAGATCGCGAGCCCGGTCAGCGTGCCGGTCAGATGGACCCAGCGCGTGGCGGCGCGGGAGTGCATCGCGACGTAGTACGGCCAGAATTCCTCGTACGAATCGAACGTCTGCTGTGACATACGGGCACCGTAGCCGCCCGATCGGCAACCGAACACGCCCCTTGCGCGTCCGAAAGGGAGAACGGGCGGGCCGGAGCCCACGGGGGTGGTCCCGGTCCGCCCGTTCACCACCCCCGCCGAACCCCTCTTCCGTACCGCCCCCTCACCGCCCCGCGACCGCCCGGCGGTCCACCGGGAAGTCGAAGTAGGTGTCCGGGAACAGCTCGGGCCTGTGGGTGAAGTGCCACCACTCCTCGGGCAGGTTCACGAACCCCACCTCGGCCAACGTCCGCCTCAGGAACTGCCGGTTGGCCCGCTGCACCCCCTGGATCCGGGGATCGTCCGTGTGCGAGAGGGTGTCGAAGCAGTCGTAACCGGTGCCCATGTCCACCGAGTTGTCGGGAAACCGCTCGCTCTTCGGCGCGAAGCAGGGCGTCAGCCTCTCGCCCGGACGGTACGGCCTGGTCGGCGGCGCCGGCAGCCGGACCAGCGTCAGGTCCACCGTGCTGCCCCTGCTGTGCCCGGACTTCTCCGCGATGTAACCGTCCTCGAAGAGCCGGGACTTGTCGACCCGCGGATAGAACTCCCCCTTCGTGGACTGGTCGTCGAGGTCCCTCGCCCAGCGCACGAAGTGGTCCACGGCCCGCTGCGGCCGGTAGCAGTCGTACACCTTCAGCGCATAGCCCTGCCGCAACAGCCGCTGCTGCGCCCGGTGCAGCGCCTGGGCGGCGGGCCGGGTGAGAATGCAGACCGGCTGCCGATAGCCGTCGACCCGCTCACCGAGGAAGGTGTGCGCGGTGGTGTAGCGCATCTCCTGGATGATCGTCGGATCCACCGCGCGCAACGCCACGAACCCCTCCGGCGCCTTCGCGGGCGGGGTGCGGGCCTGCGCGGGCGCGGGGGAGAGGGCCGTGCCGGCCAGCAGGGCAGTGGCGGCGGCAGCGGTGGCCAGGGCGCGGAGAGCGGTACGCATTCCTGTCATGGCCACACCGTCTATCAGCTTCCCGCCCCCGGCGGAAGGACGATCGGCTACAGTCCGCCCGTGTCCGAGCCCACCAGCAGCCCCGTCCCGCCGCCCGCCGGAGGACCGTCCCCGTACGTCAGGGACTCCCACTGCTCCACCTGCGGAGCCCCGTACACCGCCCTCGCCGCTCCCGGCACCTGGCCGCGCACCTGCGCCCGCTGCGGCACCACCGCCTACCGCAACCCGCTCCCGGTCGCCGTGGCCCTGCTCCCCGTGACCGGCCCCGGCCCGACCGGACTCGTCGTCATCACGCGCACCATCGAACCGCAGAAGGGCGGCACGGCCCTCCCCGGCGGCTTCGTCGACCACACGGAGGACTGGCGCGACGCGGTCGTCCGGGAACTGCGCGAGGAGACCGGCATCGAGGCGGCGGCCCGGGACGTCCGCCTCGCCGACGCCCTCAGCGACACCGCAGGCCACCTCCTGCTCTTCGGGCTCCTCCCACCCCGCCCCCTGTCGGGCCTGCCGCCCTCCGTCCCCACGCACGAGACATCGGGGTACGAGATCCTCCCCGCCCCGCGCCCGCTGACGTTCCCGCTGCACACGGAGGCGGCCAATGCCTGGTTCGCGGGCCGCTACGGCTGAGGCTCCGGGTCCGGTACGGCCCCCGGGACGTACCGGACCCGGATCGCTCAGCCCTCCGCCCCCTCCACCACCCCGCGCACCCGCACCGGGAGACCGACCGCCGGGCCCCCCTCACCGCCGCCGTCCCGCTCCACCACCACGCGGTCCCCCTCCCACCGCGCCACATACCGTTCGAGCCCGGCCTCCGCCCACCCGTCACCCGGGTCCCGGACCACCAGCCCGCCCCCGGACCGCCCCGGAGCCGGGGCCCACACCTCCAGCTCCAGCTCCCCGTCCGCGTCCCGTACCGGAATCACCGCCCCCGCCCGGGCCAGCACCGGAATCCGCGAGAGCGGCGCCTCCACCACCACCGGCCCCGGCCCCTCGTACGCCCGCCCGGTCACCGTGTCGTACCAGCGCCCCCGGGGCAGCCGCACCACCCGCCGGTCCGCCCCCTCCTCCAGCACCGGCGCCACCAGCAGCGCGTCGCCCAGCAGGAACGCGTCCTCGCACCCCCGCAACCCCCGGTCGCCCGGCGCCGTCCACCACACCGGCCGCACATAGGGCGCCCCCGACAGCCGCGCCACATGGGACAGCGTCACGAAGTACGGGTGCAGCCGCTCCCGCTCCACCAGCGCAGCCCGCGCGTGCTCCAGCACCTCGGGCCCGAACTCCCACGGCTCCCGCCGCCCCGCGTCGATCGCCGAGTGCGTACGGAACAGCGGCAGATACGCGCCCAGCTGGAACCACCGCAGATACAGCTCCGGTGACGGCGACCCGTCGAACCCGCCCACGTCCGGACCCGAGTACGGCACCCCGCACAACCCGAGGCCCAGCACCAGCGAGAGGGAGGCCCGCAGCCCCGGCCACCCGGTCGACACGTCACCGGACCAGGTGCCCCCGTACCGCTGCAGCCCCGCCCACCCCGACCGGGAGAAGAGGAACGGCCGCTCCTCGGGGCGCAGCCGGAGCAGCCCCTCGTATCCGGCACGGGCCATCGCCAGCCCGTACACGTTGTGCGCCTCGCGATGGTCGCCGCCCGCGCCCTCCAGCACATGCCGGGCGGAACGGGGCAGCGACGGGTCACCGAACGCGGCGAACGACACCGGCTCGTTCATGTCGTGCCAGACCCCCGAGAAGCCCTGCGAGAGCCGCTCCTCATACAGAGATCCCCACCATTCCCGCACAAGCGAATCAGTGAAATCCGGATAGACGCAGGCCCCGGGCCACACCTCGCCCACCACCACCCGCCCCCGCGCGTCCCGCACGTACGCCCCACGCTCCCCGACCGCCAGCCCCGCGTCGAACACCGCGTCCCCCGGCTCGGCCTTCACCGCCGGGTCCACGATCGACACCAGCCGCACCCCCTCCGCCCGCAACTCCTTCGCCAGCCCGGGCAGACCGGGGAACCGCTCGCGGTCGACCGTGAACACCCGATGGCCGTCGTAGTGGTCGATGTCCAGATGCAGCACGGAGAGCGGAAGCCCCCGCTCCCGGTACCCGGCCACCACCCGCCGCACCTCCCGCTCGCCGCCGAACCCCCAGCGGGCGTGCTGCGGCCCCAGCGCCCAGGACGGCGGCACCGCGGGCGCGCCCGTCAACGCCGTCCACCCGCGCAGCACCCGGGCCGGCGTCCCCGCCACCACCCAGCACCGCAGCGGCCCGCCCTCCATCCGCACCTCGCACGTGCCCGGCCGGTCGTGCCCCGAGCCCGCCCCCTCCGCGCCCTCCCGCACCACCACCCGCCCCGCCCAGGTGTTGTCGTGGAACGCCAGATGCGTCCCCGCGTCCGAGACCACCACCTGCACCGGCATCGTCAGATACAGCGGGTCGTCCCCCGGCCCGAACCGGCCGCCCGGATCGGTGTTCCACAGCCCGTACGCCCCGTCCCGCAACCGGGGCCCCGACGCCCGCCCGCCCAGCCCGAAGAACCGGGCGTCCGCCGGCACCTCCGACCGCTGCACCCACCGCACCGTGCCCCCGTCCACCGGCTCCCACCAGCGCGGCGGCAACTCCCGCCGCAACAGCACCCCGCCCGGCGTGCGCAGCTCCACCGCACCCGTCCGCGAGACCACCACCGTCAGCCGCTCGGAGACCACCTGCCAGCCACCGTCCTGGCCCGGCTCCAGCACCGCCCGCGGATCGGCCGCGGGCACCTCGCCCGCCAGCGCGTACGACGGCAGCGGATCGGCCCCGTCCCACGCCCAGAACACCGCACCGCCCACCGCCACCCGCACCCGCAGCTCCGAACGGGCGAACCTCACCACGCCCCCGCCCGGCCCGGGCTCCGCCCCCACCAGAGCACCGGGCACCCGGGCCCGCTCCGCACCGCGCGTGGGCAACGCCTTCGCATCCGCCGACCGGCGGCGCCAGGCCGCGCGCAGCGTGCGCAGCCCCCGTACCGAACCGACCCAACTCACCCGACGCACCAGGTCACGACCGTCCATGGCGCACACCATGCCACCCGCCCGGACCGCAGAACCTCCCGTTCAACTCCCGTTCACCCGCTCCGCCGCGCAACCGCCCCGCCCCACCGACGTCCCGGCACCCCCCGCAGGCCCACCCCCGCCGAGCCCCGCGTCACGCCGACCCACCCTGGTGCCGAAGACGATCACATGGCATCGTCCGTGTCAGCCGCTCACGCGCACACCCCAGCCCGTGCGCGCCGACACGCCACCCGCGTACCCGTCCAGCCAGGGAGCCGCCCCATGACCGCAGCCACGCCCGACGCCCCCCTCTGGGAGCCGAGCCCGGACCGCATCGCCGCTGCCGCCGTCACCCGCTTCCAGAGCTGGGCAGCCGACTGCTTCGGCGCCCCGGCCGAGGGCGGGTACGCGGCCCTGCACCGCTGGTCCGTCGACGAGCTGGACACCTTCTGGCAGGCGGTGGCGGAGTGGTTCGACATCCGCTTCTCCACGCCGTACGAGAGCGTCCTCGGCGACCGCGCGATGCCCGGCGCCACCTGGTTCCCCGGCGCCACCCTCAACTACGCCGAGCATGCCCTGCGCACCGCCGAGGACCCGGCCCGCGCCGACACCCCGGCCCTCCTCTACGTGGACGAGACCCACACCCAGCTCCCCATCAGCTGGTCCGACCTCCGCCGCCAGGTCGGCGCGCTGGCCGCCGAACTCCGCGCCCTCGGCGTCACCCCCGGCGACCGCGTCAGCGGCTACCTCCCCAACATCCCGCAGGCCGTCGTCGCCTTCCTCGCCACCGCGGCCGTCGGCGGCGTCTGGACCTCCTGCGCCCCCGACTTCGGCGCCCGCAGCGTCCTCGACCGGTTCCAGCAGATCGAACCCGTCGTCCTCTTCACCGTCGACGGCTACCGCTACGGCGGCAAGGAGCACGACCGCACGGAGACCGTCGCCGAACTCCGCCGCGAACTGCCCACCCTGCGCGCGGTCGTCCACATCCCGCTGCTCGGCACCGACGCCCCCGAAGGCGCCCTCGCCTGGGCCGCCCTCACCTCCGCCGACACCGAGCCGGTCTTCGAGCAGGTCCCCTTCGACCACCCGCTCTGGGTCCTCTACTCCTCCGGCACCACCGGGCTGCCCAAGGCCATCGTGCAGTCCCAGGGCGGCATCCTGCTCGAACACTTCAAGCAGCTCGGCCTGCACTGCGACCTCGGCCCCGAGGACCGCTTCTTCTGGTACACCTCCACCGGCTGGATGATGTGGAACTTCCTCGTCTCCGGCCTCCTCACCGGCACCACCGTCGTCCTCTACGACGGCAGCCCCGGCTATCCGGATGTCAGCGCCCAGTGGCGGGTCGCCGAACAGACCGGCGCCACCCTCTACGGCACCTCCGCCGCCTACGTCATGGCCTGCCGCAAGGCCGACATCCACCCCGGCCGCGACTTCGACCTCTCCCGCATCCAGTGCGTCGCCACCACCGGCTCCCCGCTCCCGCCCGACGGCTTCCGCTGGCTCCACGACGAGGTCGCCGCCGACCTCTGGATCGCCTCCGTCAGCGGTGGCACCGACGTCTGCTCCTGCTTCGCCGGAGCCGTCCCCACCCTCCCCGTCCACATCGGGGAACTCCAGGCCCCCTGCCTCGGCACCGACCTCCAGTCCTGGGACCCCTCGGGCAAGCCCCTCACCGACGAGGTGGGCGAGCTGGTCGTCACCAACCCGCTCCCGTCCATGCCGATCCGCTTCTGGAACGACCCCGACGGCAGCCGCTACCACGACAGCTACTTCGACATGTACCCCGGCGTCTGGCGCCACGGCGACTGGATCACCATCACCGGCCGCGGCTCGGTGGTCATCCACGGCCGCTCCGACTCCACCCTCAACCGCCAGGGCGTCCGCATGGGCTCCGCCGACATCTACGAGGCCGTCGAACGGCTCCCCGAGATCCGCGAGTCCCTCGTCATCGGCCTCGAAGAGCCCGACGGCGGCTACTGGATGCCGCTCTTCGTCCACCTCGCCGACGGCGCCACCCTCGACGACGGCCTCCGCGCCGCCATCAAGGCGACCATCCGCGAGAACCTCTCCCCGCGCCACGTCCCGGACGAGGTCATCGAGGTCCCCGCCATCCCCCACACCCTCACCGGCAAGCGCATCGAGGTCCCGGTCAAGCGCCTGCTCCAGGGCACCGAACTGGCCAAGGCGGTCAACCCGGGCTCGGTCGACAACCTCGACCTCCTCCACTTCTACGCCGAACTGGCCGCGAGCCGCCGCCGGTAAGCCGTCCCGGACCGGTTGTCAGTCCCCCTGATTACGCTGAGTGAGCAAGGATTCACCGCGCACAGGGGGACATGACACATGGCGCAGAAGGACAACACCAAGCACAGCCCGAAGCACGACAAGAAGCACGGCACCACCACACACGGCACCACCCTGCGACGCACCCTGCGCCGCGAAGCCCCCAGCACCGTCGCCCTCCTGGCCGACGAGCAGGACTTCGCGGCCATGCGCCGCTACCGCACCTTCCCCTTCGACGACCACACCGCCTACCTCCACCAGGTGGAGACCCTGCTCAAGAGCCTCACGGCCCAGGGCATCCACACCACGGTCGCCCTCTTCGACCCCGAGGAGTACGCCGAGTTCTGCGCGGAGTCCGGGCTCGACGCCGACACCGGCGCCTGCCGCAGCCGCTTCACCGCCGAGATCGCCGCCGCCGGCGCCACCGTCACCTACACCGGCCAACGCCTGACCGACCTCATCCCGCTCCTGGTCTCCCGCGCGGCCCGCCAGGCCACCTGGGAGTACGCCACCCTCCTCCTCGCGGACCTCGGCGCCTGCGCCGACTGCGGCCAGGACATCGGACGCGCCGCCTTCGACCGGGCCTCCCACCTCCTCACCCGCCTGCTGGAGGCGGCGGGCCCGGGCACGCACCACCTGGTCTGCTCCACCCCCACGGAGAGCGACCAGCTCCTGGCGGTCCTCAACACCCACCGCGACGCGACAGGACCGGCACGCCTCGACGCCACGGAGGGCGCAGAGTTCGCCAGCGTCCTCGCGGTGGCCATCGCCCTGGAGACACCCGGGGGAGTGGTCCTCCGCACCAGCGCCCCCGACACCCCGGACCGCGTCCACGGCTGGCGCCTGGCGTACGGCGCCCTCGCCCCGCTCACCGCGGGCGAGGTCTTCAACGCCTACTGCACCGACGCCGACACCGGGGAGCCCGTCTCCCCGGAATCCGGCGTGGAGTACTGCGCGGGGTTCGACATCGGAGCCGACCCGGCGGAACCGCACCGCTGACACCACACACGGCAGGAGGGGCTCCCCGCCCCTCGGCGGAGAGCCCCTCCTGCACACACAACAACCGCGGCGTGCCTACTCGCCGGACAGCACCGCCTGAGCGGCCTTGCGGGCCTCATCCGCGGAGTCGGCCGACCGGGCGGCGTTCGCCGCGCGCTCGCACTGCGCCAGCGTGTACTTGGCCAGCGTGGCGCGCACATAAGGAATGGACGCGGCGCCCATCGAGAGCGAGGTGACCCCCAGCCCCGTCAGCACACAGGCCAGCAGCGGGTCCGAAGCGGCCTCACCGCACACGCCACAGCTCTTGCCCTCGGCGCGGGCGGCCTCGGCGGAGAGCGCCACCAGGTCCAGCAGCGCGGGCTGCCACGGATCCTGGAGCCGCGACACCGCACCCACCTGACGGTCGGCGGCGAAGGTGTACTGCGCCAGGTCGTTGGTGCCCAGCGACAGGAACTCCACCTCCTGGAGGATCGACCGCGCCCGCAGAGCGGCCGACGGAATCTCCACCATCGCGCCGAACTTGGCCCGCAGCCCCGCCTCACGGCACGCGTCCGCGAACGCCTTGGCGTCGGTGCGGTCGGCCACCATGGGCGCCATGACCTCCAGGTAGACCGGCAGACCCTCGGCCGCCTTGGCCAGCGCGGTCAGCTGGGTACGCAGCACCTCCGGGTGGTCCAGCAGACTCCGCAGCCCCCGCACGCCCAGCGCCGGGTTCGGCTCGTCGGCCGGTGTCAGGAAGTCCAGCGGCTTGTCGGCGCCGGCGTCCAGTACGCGCACGACGACGCGCCCCTCGGGGAACGCCTCCAGCACCGCGCGGTAGGCCGCGACCTGCTTCTCCTCGGAAGGAGCCTGCTTGCTGTCGTCCAGGAAGAGGAACTCGGTGCGGAACAGCCCCACACCCTCGGCCCCCGCCTCGACGGCCGCGGGCACATCGCCCGGACCGCCGACATTGGCGAGCAGCGGCACCTTGTGCCCGTCGGAGGTGGCACCGGGACCGGTGGACGCGGACAGCGCGGCCTTACGGGCGGCAGCGGCGCTCTCCATCTCCTCCCGCTTCTCGGCACTCGGGTTCACGAAGATCTCGCCCGTGGAGCCGTCCACCGCCACGACCGTGCCCTCGGCCAGCTCACCGGCGCCGGGCAGAGCCACCACGGCCGGCACACCGAGCGCCCGCGCCAGGATCGCGCTGTGGCTGGTCGGCCCGCCCTCCTCGGTCACGAAGCCCAGCACCAGGGTCGGGTCCAGCAGCGCCGTGTCGGCCGGCGCCAGGTCGCGCGCGATCAGCACATACGGCTCGTCGCTGTCCGGCACCCCGGGCATCGGCACCCCGAGCAGCCGCGCCACGATCCGGTTCCGTACGTCGTCGAGGTCGGCGACCCGGCCCGCGAGGTACTCCCCGGCGTTGGCCAGCAGCGCCCGGTACGCGGCGAACGCGTCGTACACCCCGCGCTCGGCGGTGCTGCCCACGGCGATCCGCCGCTCGACATCGGACATCAGCTCGGGGTCCTGCGCCATCATGGCCTGCGCCTCGAGCACATGCTGTGCCTCGCCGCCGGCCAGGTTGCCGCGCGCGATCAGATCGGCGGCCACGGCCTCCACCGCCTGGCGGGCGCGCCCCTGTTCGCGCTCGGCCTCCTCGGCGGGAATCGATTTGGCGGGCGGCTCCAGCACCGCCGTACCCATGTGCCGAACCTCGCCGATGGCCACACCGTGGCTCACGCCGACGCCTCGCAGCGTTGTCTCCATTTCACCCGTCTCCGGTTGTGCGGTGACCGTGTCACCGCGGTGGTTGTGCAACTGCCTTGTCACTGCGCCCGAGGGGTCACTGCCAGCCGAACAGCGCGTCGCCGACCTTCACGTCCCCGTCCTCACGGACGTCGGAGAGCGATTCGGCGGTGGCCTCCAGGGCCACGATGGGGCAGATGGGTGACTTGCCGGCGGCCTCGACGCCCGCCGGGTCCCAGCGAACGATGCTCTGACCGCGGGAGACCGTGTCCCCCTTGTTCACGAGAAGCTCGAAGCCCTCGCCGTTGAGCTGGACGGTGTCGATACCGAGGTGCGTCAGCACCCCGTGTCCGTCGGCGTCGACGACGACGAACGCGTGGGGGTGGAGGGAGACGACGATGCCGTCGACGGGGGATACGGCCTCGGAGGGCTCACGTACGGGGTCGATGGCGGTACCGGGACCGACCATCGCGCCGGAGAAGACCGGGTCGGGAACCTCGGTGAGTCCGATGGCGCGGCCGGCAAGAGGGGACGTCACGTTGGTCATGGGGAGCCTCCCAGGGGGTGGAGATTCAGGTGTCGCCGCCGCGGCTGATGTGGGGACGGCGTACTGCTCAGCAGAGTAAGTCATATGAAGTCCCGGTTCCGCCCGAGACCGCCCGGTTGACAGGCCTAGGGGTGCACCGCAAGCGATTTGCCTCGGTCCCCGGCGGCCTGTACTGTCGTACTCCTGCCTGACCCCAACACGACTTTGAGTCGGGGGTCGGCGGCGACCTTCAAGCCCAGATCCTAACAATGAACCCTCCTTCGGCATGCCCGCAGGACGTGGTCAAGGAAACGGAAAAGGCCTGATAGAGTCGGACTCGCCGGAAAGGGAAAAGCGCGAAAGCGAAGAGCCCTGGAAAGCGAGGAGCAGGACCCGCTTCGACCGGGTTCGGACGCTGGAAAGCGTCTGATAGAGTCGGAAACGCAAGACAGCAGGACAGAGAAGTGAATGAAGGGAAGCGCCCGGAGGGGCCCGGTGATACGGGACCGAAGGAAGCGTCCGTTCCTTGAGAACTCAACAGCGTGCCAAAAGTCAACGCCAGATATGTTGATACCCCGGCCTGTTTCGGCAGGTTGGTGGTTCCTTTGAAAAGTCCTACGGTCACCATGTGGTGGTGGTAGGCGATACACAGCGAGGACGCTGTGAACGACGGGTCTTATTCCGACCTTGTTGTTCCGCTCTCGTGATGTGTGCACCCGATTACGGGTAAACATTCACGGAGAGTTTGATCCTGGCTCAGGACGAACGCTGGCGGCGTGCTTAACACATGCAAGTCGAACGATGAAGCCTTTCGGGGTGGATTAGTGGCGAACGGGTGAGTAACACGTGGGCAATCTGCCCTTCACTCTGGGACAAGCCCTGGAAACGGGGTCTAATACCGGATAATACTTCTGCCTGCATGGGTGGGGGTTGAAAGCTCCGGCGGTGAAGGATGAGCCCGCGGCCTATCAGCTTGTTGGTGGGGTAATGGCCTACCAAGGCGACGACGGGTAGCCGGCCTGAGAGGGCGACCGGCCACACTGGGACTGAGACACGGCCCAGACTCCTACGGGAGGCAGCAGTGGGGAATATTGCACAATGGGCGAAAGCCTGATGCAGCGACGCCGCGTGAGGGATGACGGCCTTCGGGTTGTAAACCTCTTTCAGCAGGGAAGAAGCGCAAGTGACGGTACCTGCAGAAGAAGCGCCGGCTAACTACGTGCCAGCAGCCGCGGTAATACGTAGGGCGCAAGCGTTGTCCGGAATTATTGGGCGTAAAGAGCTCGTAGGCGGCTTGTCACGTCGGATGTGAAAGCCCGGGGCTTAACCCCGGGTCTGCATTCGATACGGGCTAGCTAGAGTGTGGTAGGGGAGATCGGAATTCCTGGTGTAGCGGTGAAATGCGCAGATATCAGGAGGAACACCGGTGGCGAAGGCGGATCTCTGGGCCATTACTGACGCTGAGGAGCGAAAGCGTGGGGAGCGAACAGGATTAGATACCCTGGTAGTCCACGCCGTAAACGTTGGGAACTAGGTGTTGGCGACATTCCACGTCGTCGGTGCCGCAGCTAACGCATTAAGTTCCCCGCCTGGGGAGTACGGCCGCAAGGCTAAAACTCAAAGGAATTGACGGGGGCCCGCACAAGCAGCGGAGCATGTGGCTTAATTCGACGCAACGCGAAGAACCTTACCAAGGCTTGACATATACCGGAAAGCATCAGAGATGGTGCCCCCCTTGTGGTCGGTATACAGGTGGTGCATGGCTGTCGTCAGCTCGTGTCGTGAGATGTTGGGTTAAGTCCCGCAACGAGCGCAACCCTTGTTCTGTGTTGCCAGCATGCCTTTCGGGGTGATGGGGACTCACAGGAGACTGCCGGGGTCAACTCGGAGGAAGGTGGGGACGACGTCAAGTCATCATGCCCCTTATGTCTTGGGCTGCACACGTGCTACAATGGCCGGTACAATGAGCTGCGATGCCGTGAGGCGGAGCGAATCTCAAAAAGCCGGTCTCAGTTCGGATTGGGGTCTGCAACTCGACCCCATGAAGTCGGAGTTGCTAGTAATCGCAGATCAGCATTGCTGCGGTGAATACGTTCCCGGGCCTTGTACACACCGCCCGTCACGTCACGAAAGTCGGTAACACCCGAAGCCGGTGGCCCAACCCCTTGTGGGAGGGAGCTGTCGAAGGTGGGACTGGCGATTGGGACGAAGTCGTAACAAGGTAGCCGTACCGGAAGGTGCGGCTGGATCACCTCCTTTCTAAGGAGCACTTCTTACCAGGCTTTGCCTGGTCAGGGGCCAGTACACCGGCGAGTGTCCGGTGCTGGTTGCTCATGGGTGGAACGTTGACTATTCGGCACGGTCTATCGGTTTCTGTCAGTACTGCTTCGGCGTGGAACACAGGAGTTGAGGGATCGTGTCGGGCACGTTGTTGGGTGTCTGAGGGTGCGGCCGTTTGGTCTGCCTTCTGATCCGGTCCCAGTGAACTTGCCCCTGTTGGGGTGGGGTGGTGGGTGGCTGGTCGTTGTTTGAGAACTGCACAGTGGACGCGAGCATCTGTGGCCAAGTTTTTAAGGGCGCACGGTGGATGCCTTGGCACCAGGAACCGATGAAGGACGTGGGAGGCCACGATAGTCCCCGGGGAGCTGTCAACCAAGCTTTGATCCGGGGGTTTCCGAATGGGGAAACCCGGCAGTCGTCATGGGCTGTCACCCGCTGCTGAACACATAGGCAGTGTGGAGGGAACGAGGGGAAGTGAAACATCTCAGTACCCTCAGGAAGAGAAAACAACCGTGATTCCGGGAGTAGTGGCGAGCGAAACTGGATGAGGCCAAACCGTTTACGTGTGATACCCGGCAGGGGTTGCGTATGCGGGGTTGTGGGAGTTCTCTTTCACAGTCTGCCGGCTGTGAGGCGAGTCAGAAACCGTTGGTGTAGGCGAAGGACATGCGAAAGGTCCGGCGTAGAGGGTAAGACCCCCGTAGCTGAAACATCAACGGCTCGTTTGAGAACCACCCAAGTAGCACGGGGCCCGAGAAATCCCGTGTGAATCTGGCGGGACCACCCGCTAAGCCTAAATATTCCCTGGTGACCGATAGCGGATAGTACCGTGAGGGAATGGTGAAAAGTACCGCGGGAGCGGAGTGAAATAGTACCTGAAACCGTGTGCCTACAAGCCGTGGGAGCGTCGCACATCGAGCTTGCTCGGTGTGTCGTGACTGCGTGCCTTTTGAAGAATGAGCCTGCGAGTTAGCGGTGTGTAGCGAGGTTAACCCGTGTGGGGAAGCCGTAGCGAAAGCGAGTCCGAACAGGGCGTTTGAGTTGCACGCTCTAGACCCGAAGCGGAGTGATCTAGCCATGGGCAGGTTGAAGCGGAGGTAAGACTTCGTGGAGGACCGAACCCACCAGGGTTGAAAACCTGGGGGATGACCTGTGGTTAGGGGTGAAAGGCCAATCAAACTCCGTGATAGCTGGTTCTCCCCGAAATGCATTTAGGTGCAGCGTCGTGTGTTTCTTGCCGGAGGTAGAGCACTGGATAGGCGATGGGCCCTACCGGGTTACTGACCTTAGCCAAACTCCGAATGCCGGTAAGTGAGAGCGCGGCAGTGAGACTGTGGGGGATAAGCTCCATGGTCGAGAGGGAAACAGCCCAGAGCATCGACTAAGGCCCCTAAGCGTACGCTAAGTGGGAAAGGATGTGGAGTCGCAGAGACAACCAGGAGGTTGGCTTAGAAGCAGCCACCCTTGAAAGAGTGCGTAATAGCTCACTGGTCAAGTGATTCCGCGCCGACAATGTAGCGGGGCTCAAGCGTACCGCCGAAGTCGTGTCATTCATACACATATCCTCAACGGGAGTATGGATGGGTAGGGGAGCGTCGTGTGCCGGGTGAAGCCGCGCCGGAAGGCAGTGGTGGACGGTTCACGAGTGAGAATGCAGGCATGAGTAGCGATACACACGTGAGAAACGTGTGCGCCGATTGACTAAGGGTTCCTGGGTCAAGCTGATCTGCCCAGGGTAAGTCGGGACCTAAGGCGAGGCCGACAGGCGTAGTCGATGGACAACCGGTTGATATTCCGGTACCCGCTTTGAAACGCCCAGTACTGAATCAGGCGATGCTAAGTCCGTGAAGCCGGCCCGATCTCTTCGGAGTTGAGGGTAGTGGTGGAGCCGATGAACCAGACTTGTAGTAGGTAAGCGATGGGGTGACGCAGGAAGGTAGTCCAGCCCGGGCGGTGGTTGTCCCGGGGTAAGGGTGTAGGACGCACGGTAGGCAAATCCGTCGTGCATATAGTCTGAGACCTGATGCCGAGCCGATTGTGGTGAAGTGGATGATCCTATGCTGTCGAGAAAAGCCTCTAGCGAGTTTCATGGCGGCCCGTACCCTAAACCGACTCAGGTGGTCAGGTAGAGAATACCGAGGCGTTCGGGTGAACTATGGTTAAGGAACTCGGCAAAATGCCCCCGTAACTTCGGGAGAAGGGGGGCCACGCCTGGTGATCGGACTTGCTCCGTGAGCTGGGGGTGGCCGCAGAGACCAGCGAGAAGCGACTGTTTACTAAAAACACAGGTCCGTGCGAAGCCGTAAGGCGATGTATACGGACTGACGCCTGCCCGGTGCTGGAACGTTAAGGGGACCGGTTAGCTGCTCTTCGGGGTGGCGAAGCTGAGAACTTAAGCGCCAGTAAACGGCGGTGGTAACTATAACCATCCTAAGGTAGCGAAATTCCTTGTCGGGTAAGTTCCGACCTGCACGAATGGCGTAACGACTTCTCGACTGTCTCAACCATAGGCCCGGTGAAATTGCACTACGAGTAAAGATGCTCGTTTCGCGCAGCAGGACGGAAAGACCCCGGGACCTTTACTATAGTTTGATATTGGTGTTCGGTTCGGCTTGTGTAGGATAGGTGGGAGACTGTGAAGCGGCCACGCCAGTGGTTGTGGAGTCGTCGTTGAAATACCACTCTGGTCGTGCTGGATGTCTAACCTGGGTCCGTGATCCGGATCAGGGACAGTGTCTGATGGGTAGTTTAACTGGGGCGGTTGCCTCCTAAAGAGTAACGGAGGCGCCCAAAGGTTCCCTCAGCCTGGTTGGTAATCAGGTGTTGAGTGTAAGTGCACAAGGGAGCTTGACTGTGAGACCGACGGGTCGAGCAGGGACGAAAGTCGGGACTAGTGATCCGGCAGTGGCTTGTGGAAGCGCTGTCGCTCAACGGATAAAAGGTACCCCGGGGATAACAGGCTGATCTTCCCCAAGAGTCCATATCGACGGGATGGTTTGGCACCTCGATGTCGGCTCGTCGCATCCTGGGGCTGGAGTCGGTCCCAAGGGTTGGGCTGTTCGCCCATTAAAGCGGTACGCGAGCTGGGTTTAGAACGTCGTGAGACAGTTCGGTCCCTATCCGCTGTGCGCGTAGGAATATTGAGAAGGGCTGTCCCTAGTACGAGAGGACCGGGACGGACGAACCTCTGGTGTGCCAGTTGTTCTGCCAAGGGCATGGCTGGTTGGCTACGTTCGGAAAGGATAACCGCTGAAAGCATCTAAGCGGGAAGCCTGCTTCGAGATGAGTATTCCCACCTCCTTTGAGGGGTTAAGGCTCCCAGTAGACGACTGGGTTGATAGGCCAGATGTGGAAGCCCTGTGAGGGGTGGAGCTGACTGGTACTAATAGGCCGAGGGCTTGTCCTCAGTTGCTCGCGTCCACTGTGTTGGTTCTGAAATAATGAACGGCCGTGTTTATGTCCGGTGTTCATAGTTTCATAGTGTTTCGGTGGTCATTGCGTTAGGGAAACGCCCGGTTACATTCCGAACCCGGAAGCTAAGCCTTTCAGCGCCGATGGTACTGCAGGGGGGACCCTGTGGGAGAGTAGGACGCCGCCGAACAATTTTTGTGGGAAAGCCCCGCACCGTATGGTGCGGGGCTTTTCTGCGTTCCGGACCTCTCCAGCGCTCTGCCGCCACCCCTGTGCGGGTGGCGACCGAGGGTGAGGGTAAGGTCGGGGGGCATCATTCGCACGTTCTTCACAGGAGGCCCCCGGGTGGAGGTCCAGGAGACTCGGGTCCAGACGGATCGGGTCCTCACCATCCCCAACATCCTCAGCATGGCTCGCCTTGTCGGGGTACCGCTCTTCCTGTGGCTGATTCTCCGCCCTGTGTTCGGTGGCCCCAACAGCGACGGCTGGGCGCTGCTGGTGCTGATGCTCAGCGGTATCAGTGACTACCTGGACGGCAAGCTCGCCCGGCGGTGGAACCAGATCAGCAGTCTCGGCCGGCTCCTGGACCCGGCCGCCGACCGGCTCTACATCCTCTCCACCCTTCTGGGTCTCACCTGGCGCGAGATCCTGCCGCTCTGGCTCACCGCCGCCCTGCTGGCCCGTGAGCTGATGCTCCTCGTGATGGTGGCAATCCTGCGACGCCACGGCTATCCGCCGCCGCAGGTCAACTTCCTCGGAAAAGCTGCAACCTTCAACCTGATGTACGCCTTCCCCTTGTTGCTGCTCAGCGACGGGAGTGGTTGGCTGGCTACTGTGGCAGCCGTTTTCGGATGGGCGTTCGCAGGATGGGGTACAACTCTGTATTGGTGGGCAGGGATCCTCTACGTGGTCCAGGTCCGCCGACTCGTCAAGGCGGATGCAGTAGCCGATCCAGCTCGTTGACGTGGTGCCGTGCAGTGTGGCCGGCCCCTGGTCTGATGTCTTGAGTGCATGATGCCCCGACGGGCGAAATCGGCTGACCGTCGTCTCTTCTAGGAGGACGTTTCCGACATGAAGGCCGTCGTGATGGCTGGTGGCGAAGGCACACGCCTGCGCCCCATGACCTCGAGCATGCCCAAGCCGCTCCTGCCCGTGGCCAATCGGCCGATCATGGAGCACGTACTGCGGCTTCTCAAGAGGCATGGGCTCAATGAGACCGTAGTGACCGTCCAGTTCCTCGCCTCCCTCGTCAAGAACTACTTCGGGGACGGCGAGGAGCTCGGGATGGAGCTCACCTATGCCAACGAGGAGAAGCCACTCGGCACCGCGGGGAGTGTGAAGAACGCCGAGGAGGCGCTGAAGGACGACACCTTCCTCGTCATTTCCGGTGACGCGCTCACCGACTTCGACCTCACCGATCTCATCGCCTTCCACAAGGAGAAGGGCGGACTCGTCACGGTCTGTCTGACCCGGGTCCCCAATCCGCTGGAATTCGGCATCACCATCGTGGACGAGGACGGCCAGGTCGAGCGCTTCCTGGAGAAGCCCACCTGGGGCCAGGTCTTCTCCGACACCGTGAACACGGGCATCTACGTCATGGAGCCCGAGGTCTTCGACTACGTCCAGGCCGACACCTCCGTCGACTGGTCCGGTGATGTCTTCCCCCAGCTGATGAAGGAAGGCAAGCCGATCTACGGCTATATCGCCGAGGGCTACTGGGAGGACGTGGGCACGCACGAGAGCTATGTGAAGGCCCAGGCCGACGTCCTGGAGCGGAAGGTCGACGTCGAGATCGACGGCTTCGAGATCTCGCCCGGCGTATGGGTCGCCGAGGGAGCGGAGGTCCACCCCGACGCCGTGCTCCGCGGACCGCTGTACATCGGTGACTACGCCAAGGTCGAAGCGGACGTGGAAATCCGTGAGCACACGGTCGTGGGCTCCAACGTCGTCGTCAAGACGGGTGCCTTTCTCCATAAGGCCGTGGTCCACGACAACGTCTACATCGGGCAGCACAGCAACCTCCGCGGCTGCGTCGTCGGGAAGAACACCGACATCATGCGGGCGGCCCGGATCGAGGACGGCGCTGTCATCGGAGACGAATGCCTGGTCGGCGAGGAGTCGATCATCCAGGGCAATGTGCGGGTGTACCCGTTCAAGACCATCGAGGCCGGCGCGTTCGTCAACACCTCGGTGATCTGGGAGTCCCGGGGCCAGGCCCACCTCTTCGGGGCGCGCGGCGTCTCCGGCATCCTGAACGTCGAGATCACCCCGGAGCTGGCGGTCCGGCTGGCGGGCGCCTACGCCACCACCCTCAAGAAGGGCTCGACGGTCACCACCGCCCGTGACCACTCCCGAGGCGCCCGGGCGCTCAAGAGGGCCGTGATCTCGGCCCTCCAGGCCAGCGCCATCGACGTACGCGACCTGGAGAACGTACCGCTGCCCGTCGCCCGGCAGCAGACGGCGCGGGGGAGCGCGGGCGGCATCATGATCCGTACGTCGCCGGGGGTGCCCGACTCGGTGGACATCATGTTCATCGACGAGCGGGGCGCCGATCTCTCCCAGGCGCAGCAGCGCAAGCTGGACCGGGTCTACGCACGGCAGGAGTACCGCAGGGCGTTCCCCGGCGAGATCGGGGACCTGCACTTCCCGTCCAGCGTCTTCGACTCGTACACCGGCTCCCTCCTCCGCAACGTCGACATCGCCGGCATCGCCGACTCCGGGCTCAAGGTCGTCGTGGACGCCTCCAACGGGTCGGCCGGGCTCGTCCTGCCCAGCCTCCTCGGGCGGCTCGGTGTGGACGCCCTGACGATCAACCCCGGGCTCGACGAGTCGCGGCCCACCGAGTCCGCAGAGACCCGCCGCGCCGGCCTCGTACGCCTCGGGGAGATCGTCTCCTCGGCGCGGGCCGCCTTCGGCGTGCGGTTCGACCCGGTCGGTGAGCGGCTCTCCCTCGTGGACGAGCTGGGCCGGATCATCGAGGACGACCGGGCCCTGCTGGTGATGCTGGACCTCGTCGCGGCCGAGCGGCGCAGCGGACGGGTCGCCCTGCCGGTGACCACCACGCGGGTGGCCGAGCAGGTGGCCGCGTACCACGGCACACAGGTGGAATGGACGACCACCTCGCCCGACGACCTGACCAGGGTGGGCCGCGAGGAAACCACCATCTTCGGGGGAGACGGGCGCGGCGGGTTCATCGTTCCCGAATTCAGCAGCGTCTTCGACGGGACGGCCGCCTTCGTCCGGCTGATCGGTCTCGTCGCGCGGACCCAGCTCACCCTGAGCCAGATCGACGCCCGCATTCCCCGGGCCCATGTCCTGCGCCGGGACCTCGCGACGCCCTGGGCGGTCAAGGGGCTCGTCATGCGCCGGGTCGTGGAGGCGGCCGGGGACCGCAGCGTGGACACCACCGACGGCGTCCGGGTGGTCGAGGCGGACGGACGGTGGATCATGGTGCTGCCGGACCGGGCGGAGGCCGTCACCCATCTGTGGGCGGAGGGCCCGGACGACGCCTCGGCGCAGGCGCTGCTCGACGAGTGGTCCGCCGTCGTGGAGAGCGCGGGCGAGTGACCTGCTGAGGCCGGTGCGCCGGAACTCCCCGTCGGGGGCGTTCCGGTGCACCGGTGGGGCCATTCGGCGGCAGCCGTGGTGACGTGCGACGATGTGCGGCATGTCGCAGCAGCCCCCCGATCGGAGCACATCCTCGCCGCCCGCACGCCCCGACGCCTCCATGTCGCTGCTGAACAACGTGATGGACCACAGCCTCGACGAGGGGTACGCGGAGGCCTCGGCCCGCCGCAAGGCCGACGGGAGCGCCGGGCTGCCCCGCACGCTCAGGTCGAAGCTGTGGCTCGCCGCCGGTCTGGTGGTGGCCGCCCTCGTGGTGACCCTCGGTGCCGCCGAGGCGCGGGTCTCCGCCCCGGTCGTCGCCAAGGAGCGCGAGGAGCTGATCGACCGGATCAACGCCGAGACGCGGGCCGCCGACACCCTGGAGTCCGAGGTCGACGGGCTCCGCCACGATGTCGGCGAGCGGCAGCGCAAGGCCCTGGAGCGGCACGGCGGGGACCAGGGGGAGCTGGTGGCCCTGCTCTCCGGGGCGACCCCGGTGGAAGGGCCCGGGGTCAAACTCGTCGTGGACGACGCCAAGAACACCGACCAGGGCGGTGGCGGGCCCCGGGAGTCGTCGAGCTTCGCCGACACCGGCCGGGTCCGCGACCGGGACATGCAGCGGGTCGTCAACGGTCTCTGGGAGGCCGGCGCCGAGGCCATCGCCATCAATGGGCAAAGGCTGACGGCACTGTCGGCGATCCGCGCCGCGGGCGACGCCATACTGGTCGACAACCGACCGCTGGTCCCGCCGTACACGGTGCTCGCGGTGGGGGACGGGAAGAACCTCGCCGCCGCGTTCCGGGAGACCGCCGACGGCCAGTACCTCAACGCGCTCAAGGAGAGCTTCGACATCCGCACCAGCTTGTCCGATCAGGCGAAGGTGCGGCTGCCCGCAGCCCCCAGCCTGATCGTCCGTACAGCAGAGCCGAAGGCCGCCGGCAGTGATGCGGCAGAATCAGGGAAGGGCACATCGTGATCGCCGTACTGGGCCTCGTCGTGGGAGTCGTGGTCGGACTGTTGGTCCGGCCCGAGGTACCGGCGGTGGTCGAGCCCTATCTCCCGATCGCCGTGGTCGCCGCGCTGGACGCGGTCTTCGGAGGTCTGCGGGCCATGCTCGACGGCATCTTCGTCGACAAGGTCTTCGTGGTGTCGTTCCTCTCCAACGTCGTCGTCGCCGCGCTGATCGTGTTCCTCGGCGACAAACTGGGTGTCGGCGCTCAGCTCTCCACCGGTGTGGTGGTCGTGCTCGGCATCCGGATCTTCTCCAACGCCGCCGCGATCCGCCGGCACGTCTTCCGGGCTTGAGGCCGATGAACCACGACGAGAACCCCCGCGGCGAACAGCCGGAACAGCCGAAAGCCGTCCCGCCCGCCGCTCAGGACGCCCCCGCGCGGCCGCCCGCGGCCGAGGAGGTCTCGGGACGCCAGCGCCTGCTGGCGGGCCTGTGGCCGCCGCGGGTGAGCCGGGCCCAACTCATCGTCGCCGTGCTGCTGTTCGGGCTCGGTCTGGGGCTGGCCATCCAGGTGCGGTCCACCGGGGACGACAGCGCCCTGCGCGGGGCGCGCCAGGAGGACTTGGTCCGGATCCTCGACGAGGTCGACGACCGCACCCAGCGCCTGGAGGACGAGAAGCAGCGCCTGGACGACCAGCGCACCGAGCTGGAGAACAGCTCCGACCAGGCCGAGGAGGCCCGGAAGCAGACGCTGGAGAAGGAACGGCAGCTGGGGATCCTCGCGGGTACGGTGGCGGCCCAGGGGCCCGGGATCACGCTGACGATCGGCGACCCGTCCGGCGCGGTCGCGGCCGACAAGCTCCTCGACACCGTCCAGGAGCTGCGCGCGGCCGGGGCCGAGGCCATCGAGGTCAACGGGGTCCGCGTGGTGGCCGATACGTACTTCGCCGGTGAGGGGGGTGACATCCAGGTGGACGGCAAGAAGATCGAAGCACCGTACGAGTTCAAGGTCATCGGCAAGCCGCAGGACCTGGAGCCCGCCCTCAACATTCCCGGCGGTGTGGTGCAGACGCTGGAGAAGGAGCAGGCCACCGCCGTGGTGGAGCGCTCCGAGGACATCGTCGTCGACGCCTTGCGAGCGGCGAAGCGGCCTGACTACGCTCGGTCGTCGTCCCCGTGATCGCGCCGGGCCGGAGTGCCGGTCGACGAGGGCGGGGGGTTGCGGGGGGTCGGCGCACCGGATTGGTGGTGCGTGGTGGAAACTGTCGGGTGGATACGGACGTTGTGAAGATGTCCGGGTCGGCAGGTGTGTTCATTCAGGGTTCGTCCTGCCCCACGGGCGGGTCTATGTCGGTCAAGGGGAATCGCCCGTGAAGTTGTTTGCGAAGTTGTTCGGGAAGAGCGCACGCGAGGACAGCAACAGTGCTGCCCGCCACCGCGCTCCGCGCCACGGCCAGGGCGGGGAGCAGGAGGCGGAGCGCCCGCTCTTCCGCGATGAGGTGTCCGGTGGCGGTGCTCCGGGTGCTCCCGGCGTGTCGTCCGTTGACCCTGCCGGTGCCGGGCGCATAGGTTTCGGCGAACCATCAGCCGCGAGTACGGGTGGAGGGTTCACCCCGGAGGGCTCGTCGATGCCGGTCTGTACGAGGTGCGGCCACCGCAACGCGGAGGCCAGCCGATTCTGCTCCAACTGCGGTACGCCGCTGCGGGGCGGTGTCCCCGAGCGTGCCTCGGAGACGACGTCCACGATCTCGATCTCCGGTCTCGAGGCGTACGACGCCGAGGCGACGGGCCAGACGGCCCTGCCCTCGCTCTCCCCGGAGGCCCAGGCCGCCGTCGACGCGCTCCCCGGTGGCTCGGCGCTCCTGGTCGTGCGCCGCGGCCCGAACTCCGGCAGCCGTTTCCTGCTCGACAGCGATCTCACGACCGCCGGCCGGCACCCCCAGAGCGACATCTTCCTCGACGACGTGACCGTGTCGCGGCGTCATGTGGAGTTCCACAGGGGTCCGGACGGTAGCTTCACCGTGGGTGACGTCGGCAGTCTCAACGGCACCTATGTCAACCGTGAGCGCATCGATTCGGTCCTGCTGTCCAACGGCGACGAAGTCCAGATCGGGAAGTACCGCCTGGTCTTCTATGCGAGCCCGCGGGGCGTGTGACCAGCCCTCGGAACCGTCCGGGGGGACCCCCAGGAAGGCCCATGCTGCGAACACCGACAGGCGGTGCCGGTGACGGCACCGCCACCGCGGACGCGCGCTGGGTGAGCATCGGTACGGTGCTCACCCGGCTGCGCGAAGAGTTTCCGGAAGTCACGATCTCCAAGATCCGCTTCCTGGAGGCCGAGGGGCTCGTCGAGCCGCAGCGGACTCCGTCCGGCTACCGGAAGTTCGCCCCCGGTGACGTGGAGCGGCTGGCCCAGGTCCTCCGGATGCAGCGGGACCACTATCTGCCGCTCAAGGTCATCCGGGAGCACCTGGACGCCCTGGCCCGGGGTGAGCAGCCCGTGTTGCCCTCACCGGGCACACAGCGGGATCTGGGCGAGGGTGTGTGGGAGTCCGGACCCGGGGCGGCGACCGCCGCCCGGATCGGGCGTCCCGAGCTGCTGGCGGCCGCCCAGGTCGACGAGGAGCAGCTGGCGGAGTGGGAGTCCTACGGGCTCATCGTCGCGGCTCCCGAGGGCGGCTACGACGCCGAGATGGTGACCGTGGCGCGGCTGGTGGCCGACCTCGGCCGCTTCGGCCTGGAGCCGCGCCATCTGCGGGCCATGCGGGCCTCCGCCGACCGTGAGGCCGGTCTGGTCGAGCAGCTGGTCGCGCCGCTGCGCCTGCACCGCAATCCGCAGACCAGGGCGCACGCCGAGGCGACGGCGAACGAGCTGGCGGAACTCTCCGTACGGCTGCACGCCGCGCTCGTCCAGACCGCTCTGCGCAGCCGTCTGCACTGAGGTCGGCGGAGCCCGACTACCCAAACATGGCGAGCACGTCCTAGGGTTGCTGTGTGAACGAGCTCGACGTTGTCGGTGTCCGGGTGGAAATGCCCTCCAACCAACCGATCGTTCTCCTGCGTGAAGTGGGAGGCGACCGGTACCTCCCCATTTGGATCGGTCCGGGGGAGGCGACCGCCATTGCCTTCGCCCAGCAGGGCATGGCTCCGGCCAGGCCGCTGACCCATGACCTGTTCAAGGATGTGCTCGAGGCCGTGGGCCAGGAGCTGACCGAGGTCCGGATCACGGACCTCCGCGAAGGGGTCTTCTACGCGGAGCTGGTCTTCGCCAGCGGGGTCGAGGTGAGCGCCCGGCCGTCCGACGCCATAGCGCTCGCCCTGCGCACCGGCACGCCGATCTACGGCAGTGACGGTGTGCTGGACGACGCCGGCATCGCGATCCCCGACGAGCAGGAGGACGAGGTGGAGAAGTTCCGCGAATTCCTCGACCAGATCTCACCGGAGGACTTCGGGACCAACAGCCAGTGACGCTCCCGCAGGGGGTTTTGTCAGCGCATTCGAGAAGCCTTTCCCGGAAGCCGGACACGGGAAACCACCCTCAGGGTGATTATCACTCGGCGTGCCGAGTGTGGCGATCGTTGACGCACCCCCAGTGACTGCCTACCTTCGAGTGGGCAGGTCAAGGACGGAGGTCGGCGTGAGAAGCAGCGGCGACGGTACGGCGGCGGGTGGGCCGTATCCGCAGCACGGCAGTGGAGCCGACCACGCCATCAGGCAGCCGGCTGCGCCGGCCGCGGTGGCGACGGACGGCGTGGCAGCGGCGAGCGATATCGGCTATCGCGGACCGACGGCGTGCGCGGCGGCGGGGATCACCTACCGCCAGCTGGACTACTGGGCGCGTACGGGGCTGGTGGAGCCGAGCGTCCGGCCGGCCTACGGGTCGGGGACCCAGCGTCTCTACAGTTTCCGGGACGTGGTCCTCCTCAAGATCGTCAAGCGGTTCCTGGACACCGGGGTCGCGCTGCAGAACATCCGCACCACGGTCCAGCACCTGCGGGCCCGGGGCTTCCAGGACCTCGAACGCATGACGCTGATGAGCGACGGGGCGACGGTCTACGAGTGCTCCTCGCCGGACGAGGTCGTCAGCCTCCTCCAGGGCGGTCAGGGAGTCTTCGGGATCGCCGTGGGCGTCGTCTGGCGGGATGTGGACACGGCGCTCTCCCAGCTCCACGGCGAGCGGGTCGACACCGGTGAGACCCTCATCGGGCACAACCCGGCCGACGAGCTGGCCCGGCGCCGCAACCGCGCCGGATGAGCCGCTGAGCGGACGGAACGGAAACGGGGCGGCCCGGCACTCCACGGAGTGCCGGGCCGCCCCGTTGTCAGTGGCGTAGGGCAGCATCGGAGGTGTGAGACCCGCGCCGACCATCCTCCACCTGGACATGGATGCCTTCTACGCCTCGGCGGAGCAGGCGGCCAAGCCCAGCCTGCGCGGGAAGGCCGTCGTCGTGGGCGGTCTGGGCCCCCGGGGCGTGGTCGCCACCGCCTCGTACGAAGCACGTGTCCTCGGCGTCCACTCCGCGATGCCGACGGCCCAGGCGCGGCGGCTCGCGCCGAACGCCGCCTATCTGGTGCCCCGCTTCCAGCTGTACCGGTCGGTGAGCGAGCAGGTCATGGAGCTGCTGGGGCGGCTCTCGCCGCTGGTCGAGCCGCTGAGCCTGGACGAGGCCTTCGTCGACCTGGAGGCGGGCGGGACCGCCGACGACTCGGCCTCGGCCCGCGGCACCGGGGAGCGGCTGCGTACGGCCATCCGGGCGGTGACCGGGCTGAGCGGATCGGTCGGTCTCGCCGGCTCCAAGATGCTCGCCAAGATCGCCTCCGAGCAGGCCAAGCCGGACGGGCTGGTGCTCATAGAGCCCGGCACCGAGCGTGAGCTGCTGGCCCCCATGCCCGTACGGACGCTGCCCGGCGTCGGCCCCGCCACCGGGGACCACCTCCGGCGCGCCGGGATGACGACGGTCCACGACCTGGCGGAGGCGGGCGAGGACGAGCTCGTACGGCTGGTCGGCAAGGCCCATGGGCACGGGCTCTACCGGATGGCGCTCGGGCTCGACGACCGGCCGGTGGTCGCCGAGCGGGACGCCAAGTCCGTATCGGTCGAGGACACCTTCGACGTGGACCTGCACGACCGGGTGCGGGTGCGCGCGGAGGTGGAGCGGCTGGCCGTGCGGTGCGTGGAGCGGCTGCGGGCCGCCCACCGGTCGGGGCGCACGGTGGTGCTCAAGGTCCGCCGGTACGACTTCTCCACCCTGACCCGCTCCGAGACCCTCCGGGGCCCCACGGACGACCCCACGGTGGTCCGTGAGGCGGCCGGGCGGCTGCTGGAGGCCGTCGACACCACCGGGGGCGTACGGCTGCTCGGGGTGGGCGTCACGGGGCTCGCGGACTTCACCCAGGAGGATCTGTTCGCACAGGCCGCGGACGCCCGGGAGCTGGCCGAGCGGGTGCGGGAGCCGGAGCGGCAGGCTCCGGAGAGCGGCGCGGAAGGGGCCGGGCCCGCCGCCGACGAGGAGCCCGAGAGCGCCGAGCAGCTCGCCGCCCGGCGCTGGCCCGCCGGACACGACGTCCACCACGCGGCGCACGGGCACGGCTGGGTGCAGGGGAGCGGGGTGGGGCGGGTGACCGTGCGGTTCGAGGAGCCCGGCGGGCCGGTCGGCCGGGTCCGCACGTTCCGGATCGACGACCCGGAGCTGACGCCGGCCGACCCGCTGCCGCTGGTCCGCGACCCGGTCGACTACTCCTCCTGGCCGGCCAGCCTGCCGAAGTCGCGGTCGGGACCGGTCTCCGCGGCCGGGGAGGAGTCCAGACCGTAGTGCCGGTAGAGCTGCAGCTCCTGCTCCGGGGAGAGGTGCCGGCCGACGCCGAAGTCCGGGGCGCCCTTGATCAGCGCGCGGTCGAAGGGGATCCGCAGGGTGTCGTCGACGAACTCGCTGGGTTCCAGCGGGACGAACGCGTCCCGGCTGAAGAGGCCGGTGCGCACGGCCGCCCACTCGGGCACACCGGTCGCGTCGTCCAGATAGACCTCATCCACCGTTCCGATCTTGGTGCCCTTGCGATCGAACGCCTTGCGGCCGATCAGGCGGCGCGGATCGATATCGGTCTGCACGGTGCCTCCCACTGGTCGCCACTGCTCAAGGGTGGTTCCCGGTCCCTCCAGGGGCCCCTCTCGCTCCACCAGGACCAAGACAAGTGCAGATCCGTGGCGTCGGCCACTCGAGGACTCCGCGGGGATGGCCGCTGGTAGGCTGGCACGTGGCTGCTGACCCCGTGCGGGAGAGTCCTCCGGTGCAGAATCCGGAGGCGCCGAAGGAGCAAATCCTCCCCGGAATCTCTCAGGCCCCCGTACCGCACGGACGAGGTCACTCTGGAAAGCAGGGCGGGTTCGTGCGGGCGCAGGCCGGGACGGACTCGACCCTCACCGACGGTGAAAGCCGGCACGCCCCCCGGGCGGGCCGGTGAAGCTCTCAGGTTGAGATGACAGAGGGGGAGGCCGTCCGGGCACCCGCGCCGTGGTGCCCCTCGCAGGTCGTGACAGACCAGGAGGCCTCCACCATGACCCCCCGTCGCACTCCGCTCTCCCAGCTGGAGCAGGGCATTCCGTTCGAGCAGCGCCACATAGGCCCCGACGCCGGGGCCCAGGCGAAGATGCTCGCCCAGGTCGGCTACGGCTCCCTCGACGAGCTGACCGCCGCCGCGGTGCCCGATGTGATCAAGAGTGCGGAGGCCCTGGACCTTCCCTCGGCCCGCACCGAGGCGGAGGTGCTGGCCGAGCTGCGCTCGCTGGCCGACCGCAACAAGGTCCTCGCCCCGATGATCGGCCTCGGCTACTACGGCACCTTCACGCCGCCGGTCATCCTGCGCAACGTCATGGAGAACCCCGCCTGGTACACGGCCTACACGCCGTACCAGCCGGAGATCTCCCAGGGCCGCCTGGAGGCCCTGCTCAACTTCCAGACGGTGGTCGCCGACCTCACCGGGCTGCCCACCTCCGGCGCCTCCCTGCTCGACGAGGGCACCGCCGCCGCCGAGGCCATGGCGCTCTCCCGGCGCGTGGGCAAGGTCAAGAACGGCGTCTTCCTGGTCGACGCCGACACCCTGCCCCAGACCGTCGCGGTGATCCAGACCCGCGCCGAGCCGACCGGTGTCGAGGTCGTCGTCGCGGATCTCAGCGAGGGCATCCCCGCCGAGATCGCGGAGCGCGGCGTCTTCGGCGTCCTGCTCCAGTACCCGGGCGCCTCCGGGGCCGTCCGCGCCATCGAGCCCGTCATCGAGCAGGCCCACGAGCTGGGCGCGATCGTCACCGTCGCCGCCGACCTGCTGGCCCTCACCCTGCTGACCTCGCCCGGCGCGCTCGGCGCCGACATCGCGGTCGGCACCACCCAGCGCTTCGGCGTGCCCATGGGCTTCGGCGGCCCGCACGCCGGCTTCATGGCCGTCCGCGAGAAGTTCGCCCGCTCCCTGCCCGGCCGCCTCGTCGGTGTCTCCGTCGACGCGGACGGCAACAAGGCCTACCGCCTCGCCCTCCAGACCCGCGAGCAGCACATCCGCCGCGAGAAGGCCACCAGCAACATCTGTACGGCACAGGTGCTGCTCGCCGTCATGGCCGGGATGTACGCCGTCTACCACGGCCCCGACGGGCTGCGCACGATCGCCCGCCGCACCCACCGGTACGCCACGATCCTCGCCGAGGGCCTGCGTGCCGCCGGTGCGGAGGTCGTGCACGGTTCCTTCTTCGACACCCTGACCGTGCGGGTGCCCGGCAAGGCCGCCGACGTCGTCGCGGACGCCCGTGAACGCGGGGTCAACCTCCGCCGCATCGACGCCGACCACGTCTCCGTCGCCTGCGACGAGACCACCACCCGCGCCCAGATCGCCGCCGTGTGGGCCGCCTTCGGCGCCGACGGCGACATCGAGGCGCTGGACGGCTCGGCCGCCGACGCGCTGCCCGGGACGCTGCTGCGCTCCGACGACATCCTGACCCACCCGGTCTTCCACCAGCACCGCTCCGAGACCGCGATGCTGCGCTACCTGCGCAAGCTCGCCGACCGCGACTACGCGCTGGACCGGGGCATGATCCCGCTCGGCTCCTGCACCATGAAGCTGAACGCGACCGCCGAGATGGAGTCCATCACCTGGCCCGAGTTCGGCGCGCTGCACCCCTTCGCCCCGGCCGACCAGGCCCAGGGCTTCCTCACGCTCATCCGTGAGCTGGAGGAGCGCCTGGCCGAGGTCACCGGTTACGACGCCGTCTCCATCCAGCCCAACGCCGGCTCCCAGGGCGAGTTCGCGGGCCTGCTCGCCGTGCGCGCGTACCACCGGGCCAACGGAGACGACCAGCGCACCGTCTGCCTGATCCCCTCCTCCGCGCACGGCACCAACGCCGCCAGCGCGGTCATGGCCGGCATGAAGGTCGTCGTGGTGAAGACCGCCGACGACGGCGAGGTCGACGTCGCGGACCTGCGCGCCAAGATCGAGCAGTACCGCGACGAGCTGGCCGTCCTCATGATCACCTACCCGTCGACGCACGGCGTCTTCGAGGAGCACGTCGCGGACATCTGCGGCGAGGTGCACGACGCGGGCGGCCAGGTCTACGTGGACGGCGCCAACCTCAACGCGCTCGTCGGGCTCGCCAAGCCCGGCAAGTTCGGCGGCGACGTCTCGCACCTGAACCTGCACAAGACCTTCTGCATCCCGCACGGCGGCGGCGGCCCAGGCGTCGGCCCGGTGGGCGTCCGCGCCCACCTCGCCCCGTACCTTCCCAACCACCCGCTCCAGCCCGCCGCGGGCCCGGAGACAGGTGTGGGCCCGATCTCGGCCGCCCCGTGGGGCTCGGCGGGCATCCTGCCGATCTCGTGGGCGTACGTCCGGCTGATGGGCGGCGAGGGGCTCAAGCGCGCCACACAGGTGGCGGTGCTGGCGGCCAACTACATCGCCAAGCGCCTGGAGCCGCACTACCCGATCCTCTACACCGGCCCGGCCGGGCTCGTCGCCCACGAGTGCATCGTGGACCTGCGGCCGATCTCCAAGGCGACCGGCGTCTCCATCGACGATGTCGCCAAGCGCCTGATCGACTACGGCTTCCACTCGCCGACCATGTCGTTCCCGGTGGCCGGCACGCTGATGATCGAGCCGACCGAGAGCGAGGACCTCGCGGAGCTGGACCGGTTCTGCGACACCATGATCGCGATCCGCGCCGAGATCGAGAAGGTCGCCTCCGGCGAGTGGAGCGCGGACGACAACCCGCTGGCCAACGCCCCGCACACCGCCGCCGCGCTCGGTGGCGACTGGACGCACGGCTACAGCCGCGAGGAGGCCGTCTTCCCGGCCGGTGTCTCGGCCACCGACAAGTACTGGCCGCCGGTGCGCCGGATCGACGGTGCCTTCGGTGACCGGAACCTGGTCTGCTCCTGCCCGCCGCTGGAGGAGTACGACGGCTGACCCTCCGGGGTCGGGCGCTGACATTCATGCGTCGGGGCCGGTGCGGGGAGTTCCCCGGGCCGGCCCCTTCTCCGTACCGCGCTGTCCCTGCGGTGCGGTCGGTACCGCTACGTCGTCCGTGCGGCCGCCGTCAGGCGGCCTTCACCACGCTGCCCGTCGCCAGCGGCCGGTGCGGTGCGATGATCTGCCCGTCAGGCAGTAGCTCGCCGGTGTCCTCGAAGAGCAGGACGCCGTTGCACAGAAGGCTCCACCCCTGTTCCGGGTGGTGGGCCGTCAGGCGGGCCGCCTCCCGGTCGGGGGAGTCGGCGGTGGGGCAGGGTGGCTGGTGTTGGCACATGGCTGCGTTCTTTCGCTGCGTCGAGTCGAGTGTCCTGCGGCTGGATGAGAGGTTCATGGCCGCCCCCGTATCAGTCGGTCCGGTCCCAGTGTTGCCCCACGGGGATGATTCCGCAGGGATTTCGCTCCAGCTCCCTTACTCCTCCCATGACGCGTCACCCGCGCGGACGGTTCACCGCAACTGCACTGTCCCTTCGGGTGGTTCGGGGTGGCCGGATGGGGCTAGTCCGAGTGGGTAGGGGAAAGCCCCCGTGGTGCTCCGCCCCGTCACGGGGCGGAGCACCACGGGGGCTGTGTCCTCCCCGGCCGCCGGTCAGGCGGAGCTGAGCAGCGGTCCCGGCCCCACGCGCAGGGTCATGACGGGCAGCAGGTCGGCCACCCGGTGCGGCCGGTGCGCGGCGATGCCCGGGGGCGCCGGGGCCAGCGGCACCAGGACGTCGGCCGGGGCGAGCACCCCGGTGGAGGCGTCGTCCTCGGTGTCGTCGTGCAGCCAGAGGGTGAGCATGTACAGCTCGGGGATGGAGAGAAGTCTCGCCTGGTACGCGGTGGGCGAGGCCTCCGCCTGACGGACCGCCAGCTCCGTCGAGGCGAGGTAGGGGCCCTCGAAGAAGTGCGAGAAGCTCCAGCCGTCCGGGGTGAGCATGATGTCGGCGGCGGCGATCGCGCGGCCCTCGCTCCGGATCAGGAAGCGCCACGCCGCCAGGCGGGTCCGGGGCACGGTCCCGGTCGGGGCGATGCGGTCCAGGACATGGACGGGCAGGGGCAGTTCGGGGCTCAGCGGTCCCTGGGCGGACCGGAGGGCGGAGGTGCGGGCCTGGCGGACCGCGGTGGGAGAACCGAGGGCCGCGGACACGCTGCGCAGGGCGGGCGCGGGAGCCGAGGGGACATGCAGCGGCATGGTGGGTCGCCTCTCACTTCGGAGACACGGTGATACGGGGCGGGTGCGGTGCAGACGGCGCTGTCGGCATGCGGGGCCGGATGAGGCCGATGACGGGCCGGTTGCGTCAACTCTCTGCCTCGTCAGGCGGAGTTTATACGACGGGTGTTCACACAGTGTTTCCGCTAGCCGTCGGGGATATTTCGCACAAGGCGACATCCGGACTTCGGAACGGGGTTTTCCTGGCGATTTGTTCGGCCGTTTACCGCCCCTGCCTGGGCTTCTTTCGGTGGAGCGGTAGGCCGAAACTCGCCGGTGTTTCCGAGGGGCACTTTCCGGGGGGAAATGCCGTCCGTCGCATGCCACCGGAATGTGCCCCAGGTCTCCTTCATCCAGCCTAGCGGGTTTCCGGTGGCGTGTGGGGCGTTACGGATCACTCCCGCTGGGCATTATCGATCGTGATGCGAGCGGCCCGGTCGGCGGGCCGACCACTGGAGGAGGGACCCCTCGATGGGGGAGAAGGTCGTGGCGGGCGCCGTTGACCTGTCCGATCGGCAGGCATACCGCACCAAGCTCAACCAGTGTCTGGAGGGGCTGGGAAGACTCCTGGCGGAGCGGAGGTTCGACCGGCCCCGAAACCTGATGGGGCTGGAGATAGAGCTGAATCTCGCGGGAACCGACGGTCTGCCGCGGATGATGAATCAGGAAGTGCTCCAACGCATCGCGAGCCGGGATTTCCAGACCGAACTCGGGATGTTCAATCTGGAAGTAAATATCGTTCCGCACCGGCTCGGCGGCAGGGTATTCGATCAGCTCTCGGAGGAGCTGCGGACCGGTCTCGCCTATGCGCACCGCAAGGCCGGTGAGGTGGACGCGGGGATCGTCATGATCGGAATCCTGCCCACGCTCGGCGAGCACGACGTGGTCTCGGCCAATCTCTCCGACGTGGACCGCTACACCCTGCTCAACGATCAAATGGTGGCCGCCCGGGGGGAGGATTTCGCCCTGGATATCGAAGGCGTCGACCACCTGGTCTGCTCCTCGCCCTCGATCGCCCCCGAATCGGCCTGCACCTCGGTGCAGTTGCACCTCCAGGTGACGCCCGACCGGTTCGCGGACGTGTGGAACGCGGCCCAGGCGGTCGCCGCCGTACAGATCGCGCTGGGCGCCAACGCCCCGTTCCTCTTCGGCAAGGAGCTGTGGCGCGAGTCGCGGCCCCCGCTGTTCCAGCAGGCCACCGACGTCCGGCCGCCGGAGCTGGCCAACCAGGGGGTACGGCCCCGGACCTGGTTCGGGGAGCGGTGGATCACCTCCGCCTACGAGCTGTTCGAGGAGAACCTGCGCTACTTCCCGCCGCTGCTGCCGATCTGCGACGACGAGGAGCCGCTGCGGGTCCTCGACGAGGGCGGGGTGCCGGAGCTGGCCGAGCTGGTCCTCCACAACGGCACGGTCTACCGCTGGAACCGCCCGGTGTACGGCACGGTCGACGGCGTCCCGCACCTGCGGGTGGAGAACCGGGTGCTCCCGGCCGGCCCCACCGTCACCGACGTGATCGCCAACTCCGCCTTCTACTACGGGCTCGTACGGGCGCTCGCCGAGGAGTCCCGGCCGGTCTGGAGCAAGCTGCCGTTCGAGGCCGCCGCGGAGAACTTCACCGAGGCGTGCCGCCACGGCATCGAGGCCGAACTGCTCTGGCCGCGCCCCGGCCGCGCGGGCGGACTGGCGAAGATCCCCGCCGTCCAGCTCGTACGGGAGGAACTGCTGCCGCTCGCCGCGGCCGGGCTGGACGCCTGGCAGATCGAGCCCGCCGACCGGGACCGCTACCTCGGGGTCATCGAGGAGCGGTGCAAGCGGCGGGTCAACGGAGCCTCCTGGCAGGTCGCCACCTACCGCCGGGCCCTGGAGGCCGGACTCGGCCGGGACGCGGCCCTGGCGGCGACCACCCGGCGCTATGCCGAGCTGATGCACGCGGGGGAGCCGGTGCACACCTGGCCGGTGGGGTTCCCGGCGCCCTGAGCGGGGGCGGCCGGCGTGTCCGCGTCCGGGGGCGTGTTCCCGTACGCCGGGAGCGCCCCCGTACTGCGGGGCGCGCGCTCGTACGGGAGAGCGCGATTCCGTACGACTGCGGGGCGCGGTCCCGTATACGGGTCGGGCCGACGGCTTCCGTACGCGGACGGAAGCCGCGGAGCGCCGGACGTGCGCGGAGCGGGCCGCCCCGCCGCACCCCGCCGTACGCCGCCGCCCTCACTCTTGGGCGGCGCGCCCGTTCTGTCCGGCCGCCATGATGGCCTGGAAGATGACGGCCTGGATCTCCGCCGGGTCGCTCACCTCGTAGCCGTCGCCGCCGGTGATCCGGGCGATCTCGGCCACCTCCTCGCGGTCGGCGTCCGGCCCCACGGCGATGGCGATGACCGGCACCGGGCGCTCGGGATCGGCCAGCTCCTTCAGCCGTGAGGTCAGCGCGCTCCGGGAGATGCCGTCGTCGTCCTGGTTCGAGCCGTCGGTGAGGATCACCAGGGCGTTGAACTTGCCTTTCACATAGGTCGACCGGGCCTCCTCGTACGAGGCCAGCACCGTGTCGTACAGCCCCGTCGCCCCGCCCGGCACGGGCTGCAGCCCCGCGAACGCAGCTGACAGCTTCTCCCGGTGGGTCGAGCCGCCCTGGGCCGGGTCGCCCAGCCGCCGGGTGGGCATCAGCTTCCGGTAGTCCTTCGTGCCGTCCAGCGTCGTGGCGAACTCCCACAGCCCGATCTCGTCGTCCGGTGTGAACTGGGCGAGCGCCTGGATCAGCGACTCCTTCGTGACGTCCATCCGGGACTGGCCGCGCCCGGGCACCGGGGTGGACATGGAGCCCGAGGCGTCGACCACCGTGGTCAGCCGGGCGCTCTGGACGGTGATCGTCCACATTCCCAGCATCTCCTGGAGCTGCTTCGCCGACGGGGCCTCGGCCGCCGATGTGGCGTACGGCTGCGGTGATCTGGCGCCCGCCGACGCGGCCACCGCGTCCTCGGCCGACCCGTCCGCCGGGCGGAACCCGTACCGCGCGAACACCGCCCGCGCACCCTTGTCGTTGAGCAGGGTCATGAAGCGCAGGGCCGCCCGGGACTGGGTGAGGGTCAGCTCCTCCTCGTCGACCAGGGTGTACGGGTAGTCCAGCAGCGGGGTGCCGTCCTCGGGGTGGAACAGGTTCAGCCGACCGCTGTCGGCGGCCTCCGCGTTGTGGGTGAAGGCGGCCTGCTCGGATATGAGGACCGCCTGGTTGCGTTGGGGGTTGCCCTCCTCGGCGCCTGAGCCGCTGCGCGCCACGGTCTCCCGCACCTGCGCGTCGCTGTCCGACATCCGCTCGGCCAGCACCTTCGCCGTCTCCGCGACACGGGTGTCGCTGTCCCCGCCCTGCCGCGCGGACGAGCCGCCGATGCTGGTCAGGGCGAGCAGACCGGTGGCGCTGCGCGCCGGATCGGCCGCGCCGAGGCGGATCTTCTCCGTCCCGATGGCCGTGGCGACCAGCTCGGCCCAGGAGTATGTCTTCTCCGGCCAGCCCAGACGCCCGGCCGCCGACGGCACCATGGCGACCACCACCGGCGAGGAGGCGATGGAGTCCGAGGGGGAGACGGGGACGCCCGTACCGAGGCCTTCGGCGCGGTCCAGCCAGAGGTCGGAGTCGGGCAGCCAGACCTGGAAGCCGGGCGGCCCGCCGCCCGCGAGTGCCTCGGCCACCTTGGAGGAGTCGCGGGCGACCACCTCCACGTCGAGGCAGTGGCCGTCCGACTTCACCTCGTCCGCCCGGGTCCGCTCGGCGATCTCCCGGACCGCCGGTGCGATGTCGGGGGAAGCGGCGAGCGTGAGGCGCACGGCGGAGTCCCCGCAGGACTCGGAGAACGACAGCAGTCCGCCCTTGACCGCAACCCCGGCCCCCGTCGCCACCGCGAGGACGAGCAGGGTGGCGACGGCGATCGTGCGACGCCTGCGCCGTGGAGACGCCTCCCCGCGTTCTTCCGGCGCGTAGGCGTCGGGCAAGCTGTGACGTCCCATGTCGGTGGAGCCCCCCTGAAGGCGAAAGACGAACGGTGAGCAAGGAAAAAAAGGGGGACCGCACCATCGGTGATGGTGGTCGTCCCCCGGCCTGTCGCGCATGATCTTCGTACCTGCATTCGAGACCCTAGCGGGACGGTGGGCGGGATGAGACGCGATTGCAGAACAGAAGGCAGGTGGACCGGTGAAGGGTGGGCGCGTGGCTGATTCTTATCCCCAAGTGGGCGATTCGCGAAGGATCCTGCGGTCGGAGACGGTGCTGGTCCTGGCCCTCTCCCTGGGCGCGAGTGCCGTCTCCTCGCTCATCAGTTTTGTCGGATCGCTGACGAAGCCGGGGGGGTTGAAGGACCAGGCGGCGACGCTCAACGGTTCCTACGCGCCGGGCCGTCCATGGCTTGATCTGGCTTGGCAAATGTTCGGGATCGCAACGGCTCTGGTGCCGGTCGCCCTGGTGGCGCATCTGCTGATCCGGGAGGGGGCGGGGCTGCGGACCATCGGGTTCGACCGCACCAGGCCGTGGTCCGACCTCGGCCGCGGGACGCTGGTCGCGGCCGGCATCGGCAGCGCCGGGCTCGCCTTCTACCTGGTCGCCCGGGCGAGCGGCTTCAACCTCACCGTCGTACCGGAGTCGCTGCCCGACGTCTGGTGGAAGTTCCCCGTCCTCATCCTCTCGGCGGCGGAGAACTCCGTGGTGGAGGAGGTGATCGTCGTCGCGTATCTGCTGCGCAGGCTGGACCAGCTCGGCTGGAGCCCGATGGCCTCGCTGGTCGCCAGCTCCGTGCTCCGCGGCTCGTACCACCTCTACCAGGGCATCGGCGGCTTCATCGGCAACATGGTGATGGGCGTCGTCTTCGTCCTGCTGTACCGGCGCTGGGGGCGGGTGGGGCCGCTCGTGGTCGCCCATACGCTGCTCGACATCGGGGCGTTCGTCGGGTACGCGCTGCTCGCGGGGAAGGTGGACTGGCTGCCGACGCCGTAGGGGCGGTTCCGGTCGCGGGCTCAGGTGCAGCGGCCCGGTCGCGGGCTCAGGCGCATTGGGCGGGTCGGCCGGTCGCGGGCTCAGAGAGTGGTCAGCAGCTCGCCGTCGATCACGGTGACCGCGTTGCCGGTCAGCAGGGTGCGCTCGCCGCGCAGAGCGGTGCGTACGAGGCCGGAGCGGGCGGACGCCTGGAGTCCGGTGAGGTCGTCCCGGCCCAGTCGGGCCGACCAGAAGGGGGCCAACGCGGTGTGGGCGCTGCCGGTCACCGGGTCCTCGTCGATGCCGACGCCCGGGAAGAAGCCGCGCGAGACGTAGTCGTAGCCACGGGCGGGGTCGTCGGCGGCGGCCGTGGCGATGATGCCGCGCCGCGCGTGGGCGACGAGGGCGGCGAAGTCCGGGGCCAGTCCCCGTACGGTCGCCTCGTCGCGCACCTCGACGAGGAGGTCGCCGACGTGCTCACCGGTGTCGTGGACCGAGACGGGTTCCGTGCCCAGCGCCTCCGCGAGACCGGGCGGCGCCGCGGCCTCCTGGAGCGGGGCGGTGGGGAAGTCGAGTGTGAGGGTGCCGTCCGGGTGGGCGGTGGCGGTGAGGAGTCCGCACCGTGCGGTGAACCGTACGGTGCCGGTGGCCCGCCCCGTGGTGTGCAGGACGTGCGCGGTGGCGAGCGTGGCGTGCCCGCACATGTCGACCTCGGTGGCCGGGGTGAACCAGCGCAGCGCCCAGTCGGCCTCGCCACCGGGCGGCAGCGGGTGGGCGAAGGCCGTCTCGGAGAGGTTGACCTCGGTGGCGATCTCCTGGAGCCGTTCGGCGTCGGGGAAGGCTGCGGAATCCAGTAGCAGGACCCCTGCCGGGTTGCCGGAGAAGGGGCGGTCGGTGAACGCGTCGACGATACGAATCCTCATGGGGCGACCGTAGGACGCCCGCGCCTCCGGGGACCACGGCCAATCGGGGGTCACTGGCCCCTGTCCGCCGTCGGTGCGGCGGTCGGCGCAGGTCGCACAGGGGCGGGCGTCGCCGGGGGAGAGGGCGGGGCTCCGGTGTGCCTGGCTCATGGCGGTGCTTCCGGTGGGCGCCGGGGGAGCCCTCGCCGTCGGTGCCGGGCTCCGGACGGGAGAGGAGGGCCGGGGCCGGATCGGGGACGCCTTGCCGGACGATAGTTTCCGATATATCGTTGAGGCATCGCGATGGATCGACGATGGAAGGAGCACGGTCATGCGTTCACAGGGATTCGAGCACCAGCAGGGGTACGGGCCGGGGCACTACGGGCCCGGTCATCAGGGTCGTCACGGTCGGGGTGGTCCCGACGGGCGCCGGGCCGCCTTCGGGCCGTTCGGGCCGCCGTTCGGTGGCGGGCCCTTCGGGGGCGGGCGTGGCCGGGGCGGCGGTCGGGGGAGGGCGCGGCGCGGTGACGTGCGGGCGTCGATCCTGGCCCTGCTGAAGGACCGTCCGATGCACGGGTACGAGATGATCCAGGAGATCGGCGAGCGCAGCGGCGGGGCCTGGAAGCCCAGCCCCGGTTCGGTCTACCCCACCCTCCAGATGCTGGAGGACGAGGGGCTGATCGTCAGCGCGAGCGAGGGCGGCAAGAAGCTCTTCGCGCTCACCGAATCCGGGCGCGGCGAGGCCGAGTCCGGGCCCGAGGCTCCCTGGGAGGAGGCCGGGCGGGGTGTGGACTGGGAGGGTGTCAACGAGATCCGCCAGGCCGGGTTCGGGCTGATGGAGGCGTTCGGGCAGGTCTGGAAGACCGGCTCTCCCGACCAGCGGCAGAAGGCGCTGGCCGTGATCAACGACGCCCGTAAGAAGCTCTATCTGATCCTGGCCGACGAGCACTGAGCCGGTGGATTCCACGTGTCCGGTCGCCGGGGACGTCGGGGGCCCCGCAGGCCGCGGGGCCCCCGACGGGTCTGCTCGGTGACCGTCAGGGGGTGACCAGGCCGTCGAGCCTGCGCAGCGACTCCTGGAGCGCCGCCGTCGCGGAGTCCTTGAGCCTGCCGCCCATCATCGACACAGCCGCACCGGTGAACTCCCCCTCGATGCGCACCGTGGTGGCCTCCCCGTCCGGGGCGGGGGTGAGCGAGTAGCGCATGGTCAGGGCGACCCCCATCGGGCCCTTGCCCCGGGTCGTCAGCAGCCGGCCGCTCTCCAACTCGTCGACCGTCCACGTCACTTCGGCGGGAAAGCCCATGAGCTTCATGTTCTCCTCGTAGGCCGCCCCCTTCTCCAGCGTGGCCGGCCCGCCCCGGGGGAAGCTGGTGTGGGTCGCGTTCCACTCCCCGTACGAGGAGAAGTCCGTCAGTTGCGCCCAGACCTTCCCGGCGGGTGCCTCCATACGTGCCTCCGCGCTGACTTCGGCCATGCGACCACCCCTGGTTCGTCCGGTAACGGTGTCACGGTGTCGCGGAACGTAACGGCGGCGGCTCCAACATTCAATACTGATGTACCGTCAGATCTGCTGGGGCTGCCGGTTCCGCCAGATCTCGGCCGCGTCGAAGCGGTCCGACGCGCGCGGGTGCGGGCCGTCGTCATGGCAGTGGAAGGCGGCCCAGAACAGATCGGCGGGGAGGGCGTCGTCCGGCGCGTACACGCGGTAGACGTACTGCATCCCGTCCTCCGCGAGCAGCGCGACCATCCAGAACACCCGTGGTTCCCTCCGCCCGGAGCCGATGTGCGCCGTTGCCCTACACGCGTTGCCTCGCGTCGCCTGCTGTTGTGCCCTGTGGTGTGAGGGACGTCCGCGCGGGGGATGGCGGTTGCCCGGGGGAGTGCGGCGCAAGGCGGCGCGCCCCCCTGACAGTCATGGTTGTACGCCTCGGGGGGATCTCATCCGCAAGGAGGAGGGGGCGTTCCGGCGGGCCCACCTTGGGTGGGACGCGTGAATGGGCCGCCCTGCCGATGCTTCCGCGGCCCGGGACTGATGGGGTGGAGTAGTGCAAAACCGGACGCCGCGGATCCCTGAGCAACCCGCCCCGAACCCCGTCGGACCCCACGGGCCCGACAGCCCCGAGGACCGATTCACCGTCGAACTGGCCACGGTGGTGACGGGTGCGCGCCGACGCGCGCTGCGCGACGGTGACCGGCAGATCGACACCGCCCACCTGCTGCACTCCCTCGTCGAGAGTGACCCCGAGGTCCGTGAAGTCTTCGATGGAGGACCGCAGTTGGCGAAGGTTCTCGGCTACCTCGTACAGCGCAGCATCGGTTACGGGCTCCGCTGGCAGGGATCGGTGGAGGACTCCGGAACCGTGCCAGTCGTCCGGGACCCGGCGCGGGATCCGGCGGCGTGCGCCGAGGGGTGGTCACCGTCCGCCCTCGCCGCGATGGAGGGGGCGCTGCACCGCGCAGGTCTCCGCGGGGAGCGGCGGGCCCGGGGCCTCGACCTCCTCGCCGCCCTGGCCGCCGACGGGGAGTGCCGTGCGGTGGAGGTGCTGGGCCGGGCCGGTGTGGACGCGCGGTGGCTGGGGGAGCGGGCGGAGGAACGTACGACGGAGGCGTCCTGGTGGGGATGACGGTGCGGCCGGCGGGGCTTCGGGTGCGGGGCGCGGCTTCCGCGTGACCGTGGCGGGGCGGGCTGCTGTGTGGGGGCGCCCGGGTGGGGTGGCTGTGTGAGGGTGCGGCGTGCGGGGCGCGTGTCTCGGCAGGTGCCCCAGGGGCGCGCGTCTGGGCAGGTGTGACCCAGGTACGCGTCTCGTCAGGTGTCACAGAGATGACGGTACTGTCGCGTGCTGTCATGATGTCCCGATGCACGCGTCTCGGGGTACCCAGAGGAGAAGCGCAGGCCTGGGGCTCGCCCTTCTGTCGGCCTTCGCGTTCGGCGGTTCCGGAGTGGCCGCCAAGCCGCTGATCGAGGCGGGGCTCGACCCGCTGCACGTGGTGTGGCTACGGGTGGCGGGCGCCGCCCTCATCATGCTGCCGGTCGCCTGGCGCCACCGGAATCTCGTACGCGAGCGGCCCGTGCTGCTCGCCGGGTTCGGGCTCTTCGCCGTGGCCGGTGTGCAGGCCTGCTACTTCGCCGCCATCTCCCGTATCCCGGTCGGGGTGGCGCTCCTCGTCGAGTACCTGGCCCCCGCGCTGGTCCTCGGCTGGGTCCGGTTCGTCCAGCGCAGGCCCGTCACCCGGGCGGCCGCCGTCGGCGTGGTCCTGGCGGTCGGCGGCCTCGCCTGTGTCGTCGAGGTCTGGGCCGGGCTCGGCTTCGACGCCCTCGGCCTGCTGCTCGCCCTCGGCGCGGCCTGCTGCCAGGTGGGGTACTTCGTCCTCTCCGACCACGGCGGCCAGGAGGGCAGGGGCAGTGACGGGCGGCGCGTCGAACCTCCGCATCCGCTGGGCGTCATCGCGTACGGACTGATCGTCGGAGCCCTGGTCCTCACCGTCGTCGCGCGGCCGTGGGGCATGGACTGGTCGCTGCTCGGCGGAAGCGCCGGCATGGACGGCGATGTGGTCCCCGCCTGGGTGCTGCTCGGCTGGATCGTGCTCGTCGCCACCGTGCTCGCGTACGGCACCGGCGTCGTCTCCGTCCGGATGCTCTCGCCGCAGGTCGCCGGGGTCGTCGCCTGCCTGGAAGCCGTCATCGCGACCGTGCTGGCCTGGGTGCTGCTCGGCGAACACCTCTCCGCCCCGCAGCTCATCGGCGGGTTCGTCGTTCTGACCGGCGCGTTCATCGCCCAGTCGGCCACGCCGAGGCCGCCCGCGGGGCCGGTGGCCGCGGGGGTGGGAGCGGCGGCGGGCGCCGCCGAGAGCGAGTTGTCCGCCGGGCGGCCCGCACCTTAGTGTGTGGGCCATGCATCTGACCGTGCTTCCGCCGCCTGCCGCCTAGCGCGGGCGGCCACTCCTGACGAAGACCGGGCTCGGGCAGTCCCCGAGCGGTCCGTCGCTGCCCGCGTGCGGAGTCGAGCGACCACCACCCGCTGTCTTCCTCTGGAGAAGTCACATGGCCATGCCCGGTGTTCCCGCTCTGCCCGTGGGGCGGAGCCTGCTGTATCTCGTCGTCGCCGGAGTCGCCTGGGGCACCGCCGGTGCGGCGGCCTCCCTGATCTTCCGGATCAGCGACCTCGGCCCCCTCGCCCTCTCCTTCTGGCGTTGCGCCGGGGGCCTCGTCCTGCTGGCCGGGGCGCTCGCCCTGCGTCCCCGCCGTACGCCCCGGCCGGTCGAGCGCCGGAGCCGCCGGCTGCTGCGCATCCTCGGTACGGGCGTGGGGCTGACCGTGTTCCAGAGCGCCTACTTCGCGGCGGTGGACGCCACCGGTCTCGCGGTCGGGACCGTCGTCACCCTCGGCGCCGGGCCCGTCCTGATCGCCGTCGGTGCGCGGGTGCTGCTCGGGGAACGCCTCGGCCCGGGCGGTCTCGCCGCCGTGGCCGGTGCGCTGGCCGGGCTCGCGGTGCTCGTCCTGGGCGGTGAGGGCGGTGAGGTCGTGCCGGCCGGGGTGCTGCTCGCGCTGCTGTCCGCCGCCGGGTACGCGGCGATCACCCTGCTCACCCGGTGGCTCGGGCGGGACGGCGGGGGCGGTGACGCGCTGACCACCAGCGCCTGGGCGTTCGGCATCGGAGCGGTGGGGCTGCTGCCCATGGCGGCGGTCGAAGGGCTCGTGCCGCACACCGCCGAGACCGGGCAGGTGCTGTGGCTGCTCGTCTACGTGGCCGCGGTCCCCACCGCACTCGCGTACGCCCTCTACTTCGCGGGGGCGGCCGCCGTCCGTTCGGCCACCGTCTCCGTGATCATGCTCCTGGAGCCGGTGAGCGCGGCCGTCATCGCGGTGACCCTCCTGGGGGAGCGGCTGACGGCGGCCACCGTCGTCGGCACCCTGCTCCTGCTGACCGCGGTGGCCGGGCTGGCGCTGGCCGAGGCGCGGGGCGCGGCTGTCACGCGGCGGCGGGCGGCTGAAGCCGAGCCCGGGGCCGTGGCGGTGTAGGGGGTCGGGCGGGGAAGGGGCCGGAGCCGGTGCCGGTTCTCCGGCCCCGGTCCCTCGCCCCGTCCCTCTCCTCTGGTCCGGCCTTCCGCGGCCGGTCGGCGTCAGAGCGCACGCAGATAGTCCGGTACGCCGATGGCCGGGTCCAGGTCGTCCGCCGGGACCGGGGACCCGTAGCCCCGGGTGAGCGGCACGATGCCGGTCCAGTGGGGGAGGGCGAGGTCCTCCGGCTCGTCGTTGGGGCCGCCGGTGCGGACCTTCGCGGAGACCTCGTCGAGGTCCAGCCGGATCACCGCCGTGGCGGCCAGCTCCTTGGCGTCGGCCGGACGGGCGTCCCGCGAGCGGCCGGGGACGGCCTGGTCGACGATCGCGTCGAGGGCGATGCGCCGCTCCTCGGGGTCGGTCACGGTCGTCGCCGTGCCGTGGACCACCACCGAGCGGTAGTTGATCGAGTGGTGGAAGGCGGACCGGGCCAGCACCAGGGCGTCGACGTGGGTGACGGTCAGGCAGACCGGCAGCCCCGGGCCGGCGGCGGTCCGGGCGTTGCGCAGCGGGCGGGAGCCGGTCGATCCGTGGACGTACAGGCGCTCTCCGACCCGCCCGTACAGGGTCGGCAGCACGACGGGCGCCCCGTCCCGGACGAACCCGAGGTGGCAGAGGCAGGCGGCGTCGAGTATCGAGTGGACCAGCTCGCGGTCGTAGGAGGCGCGCTCCTTGGCCCGGGTCGGTACGGTGCGGGCGGTGGGGGTGTAGGGGGCGGCGCTGTCCCGGTCCGTGGGGGTGGGCGGTGCGGTGTCCTGCATGATGCGTCCCTTGCCGATCTCATTGCACTAGTGCATAGTGTTGTTTGTGCTAGGAGAGTATCGGATCAGTGGGCGGCGTGCAGCGGAGATTGCCGCCAGCGTGGAGCGCGGGGTCGGCTCCGGCGAGCTGCCGCCCGGCCATGTCCTGCCCCCGATGCGGGAGTTGGCCGCGCATCTGGAGGTCAACCCGAATACGGTGGCGGCCGCCTACCGGACGCTGCGCGAGCGCGGAGTGATCGAGACGGCGGGGCGCCGGGGGAGCCGGGTCCGGTCGCGTCCGGCCAGCACCCCCCGCGGCTCCCTGCGCATCGAGGCGCCGCCGGGCGTCCGTGACCTCGGCGAGGGCAACCCGGATCCCGAGCTGCTGCCCGCCCTCGGCCCGGCGCTCGCCGCGGCGGCCGCGGTCGACGCGGAGCACCCCGGGCTCTACGGCGAGGCGCCCGTGGTCCCCGAGTTCGCCGCGTACGCGCGCACCGCGATGGACGCCGACGGGGTGCCGGAGGGTCCCGTCGCGGTGACCTCGGGCTCCCTCGACGCCATCGAGCGGGTGCTCGCGGCGCATCTGCGGCCGGGCGACGCGGTGGCGGTGGAGGACCCGGGCTGGGGCAGCGTGCTCGACCTCGTCCCCGCGCTCGGGCTGCGCGCCGTGCCGGTCGGGGTGGACGACGACGGGCCGGTGGCCGCGGACGTGGAGCGGGTGCTGCGGGCCGGGGCGCGGGCGCTCGTCGTCACCGGCCGCGCGCAGAACCCGACCGGCGCCTCGATGGGCGCGGGCCGCGCCCGGGAGCTGCGGGCGGTGCTCGCCCGCCACCCGGACGTGCTGCTGATCGAGGACGACCACGGCCACGCCATCGTCGACCTGCCCCTGCACCCGCTGGCTGGCACCACGGACCACTGGGCCCTCGTCCGCTCGGCCGCCAAGGCGTACGGTCCCGACCTGCGGGTCGCCGTGCTCACCGGGGACGCGGTCACGGTCGACCGGGTGGCGGGCCGGCAGCGGCTGGGCCCCGGTTGGGTGAGCCGGCTGCTCCAGCGCGCCGTGCTCCACCTGTGGACCTCGGGCGCCGTCGACACCGCCGCCGTCGCCCGGTCCTACGGGGAGCGTCGTGACGCCCTCGTCCACGCCCTGGCCGAACGCGGGGTGACGGCGTACGGGCGCAGCGGGATGAACGTGTGGGTGCCCGTCAGCGACGAGACCGGGGCCGTCGCGCGGCTCCTCCACGCGGGCTGGGCCGTGGCACCCGGGGCACGCTTCCGGATGTCCACGCCCCAGGCGGTGCGGCTCACCGTCTCCCGGCTGACGGCGGCGGACATCGGGCCGCTGGCGGACGCGGTGGCGGCGGCGGCCGGAGTCGCGCGGCCGGTCACGTACGGCTGAGGCGTTCCGGCCGGGTGTCCGCCGCACGGAACCGGGTCCGGGGCCGGAACCGGGGCCCGGGGCGGTTGGCCGTGGTCGACGGGCGGCTCTGGGTCAGGGCCGCTCCGGCCAGCACGATCACCGCGCCCACCGGGGTGTTCCAGGTCAGCTGCTCGCCGAGCAGGGCGACGCCCGCCGCGGTGGCGATCACCGGGATGAAGTACGTGACCATCTGCCCGGTCGTCGGGCCGACCTCCTGGACCAGCCCGTACTGGAGCAGCACGGCGAGCCCCGTGCCGAGTGCGCCGAGGGCCAGCACGGAGAGCGTGGGCAGCACCGGGAACGTGTCCGGGGCGGAGGTGAACACCGGGGTCACCACGGCCAGTTGCAGCGTGCCGACGAAGAGCTGGCTGCCGGTGAGGGTGAGCGTCGAGGAGCCGGTGCCCGCCAGCGTACGGCGGACGTAGATCCAGCCGACCGCGTAGCTGAACGAGGCCAGCAGCGCCATCCCCGTACCGGGCAGGTCCAGGCCGGAGAAGCCCTGCCAGGCGCCCAGCACGGTCAGCACCCCGAGGAAGCCGACGCCCAGGCCCGCGACGCGGCGGCGGGTCGGGCGGTCCTCGGAGAGGGCGACCACCGAGAGGGCCATGCCCCACAGGGGCGAGGTCGCGTTGCAGATCCCGGCGAGGGTGGAGGGGATGGTCAGCTCGGCGTACGAGAAGAGCGAGAACGGCAGGGCGTTGAGGAAGAACGCCGCGACCGTGATGTGCCCCCAGGTCCGGGGTGAGCGCGGCAGCCGCTCCCGGCGCATCGCCATCGCGACGGCCAGGACGGCGGTCCCGGCCAGGAGCCGCCCGAGGGTGACCTGGAACGGCGCGAACCCCTGAGTTCCCACCTTGATGAGCAGGAAGCTGAACCCCCAGATGAGGGAGAGCGCGGCGAACCGGATCCGCCAGTCGACGGCCGGGCGCGGCACGGTGGCGGTGGGAGTGGCCGGCAGGGGGACGGCGGTGGCCGGCGGGGCGAAGGGGGCGGCCGCGGGGGTGGTGGGCTGCTGGCAGGGGGCGCTCATGGCTCCACGATGACGAACAGCACTCCTTAGAACAAGCGAGAGTTTCTGTGCTTGTTCGCGTAGCATCGCTTATATGTCGAACCTGGAGCGGACATGTTGAATCTGGAGCGGCTGCGCACCCTGGACGCCCTCGCCCGGCACGGCTCGGTGAGCGGGGCCGCCGGGGGCCTGCACGTCACCACGTCGGCGGTCTCGCAGCAGATGGCCAAGCTGGAGCGCGAGGTCGGGCAGCAACTGCTGGCCAGGAACGGCCGGGGGGTCCGCCTCACCGACGCGGGCCGCCTCCTCGCGGACCATGCGGCGCGGATCCTGTCACAGGTGGAGCTGGCCCAGTCCGACATCGAGGCCCAGCGCGGTGAGGTGGTCGGCCAGGTGACGCTCTCCGCTTTCCCTACGGCGGCCCGGGGGCTGCTGCCCGGCACTCTCACCGCTCTGCGCGCGGATCACCCCGAACTGAAGGTGCGGACCAGGGAACTGGAGCCGGAGCAAGGGCTCCAGGCCGTGCTGCGCGGCGACGTCGACGTGGCCGTGGCGCTCGACTGGAGCAACAAGCGGCTGCCCGTCCCCGGTGGCCTCGCCAAGGTCGAACTCCTCGACGACGCACCGGACATCGCCATGCCGGCCGGGCATCCGCTGGCCGGGCGGTCCGAAGTGGAGCTGGAGGACTTCGCGCAGGACGAGTGGGTCTCCTGGCCGGAGGGTGAATTCTGTTACGAATGGCTCATGTTCACCCTGCGCTCCCGGGGGATCGAGCCGCGCATCTCCCATCTGGCCGGTGAGCATCACACCCAACTTGCTCTGATCGCCGCCGGGTTCGGCGTCTGTGTGGCGCCGCGGCTGGGCCGGGGCCCCGTTCCCGAGGGCGTCTCCCTGGTTCCCGTACGGCAGACCATGCGCCGCCACATCCACGCGGTCTGGCGCACGGACGCCGACCGCCGCCCCTCCGTCCGGGCCGCGGTCGACGCCTTGCGGGCGGCGGCGGAGCAGGTGGCGTCCGAAGCCTCCGGTTCCCCCGAGCTCTCCGGATCCCCCATGGCCTCCGCTTCCTCCGAGGCTTCCGGGCCCTTCGAAGCCGCCGGGCCTTTCGAAGTCTCCAAACCCTCCGCGGGCTCCACCGGCGGGTGACCGCCGACCTGGCGGCGCGGGTCGACTACCGCCCCAGGTCCGCCAGTTTGCGGAAGTCCCACGAGGTGACGGTGGACGGGGTGAGCCGCAGCCAGGCGTGCCGACCGTCGTGCGGCATCTCCGTCATCCCGAAGTACTTCGCGGGGAACAGCCGTTCCGGTACGTCGAGTTCGGGGCACGGCTCACCCGTGCGCGGGGCCTCGCCGACGAACTCCGCCGTACCGGAAAGCTCCACGCCGCGCAGCTCGTCGTACGCCTCCCCGTCGTCGACCACCACGGCGATCCGCGGGTCCTCGCGCAGCTGGGACCAGCGCAGGCTGCGGGTGATGGAGTAGAGCCAGAGCGAGGTGCCGTCCCAGACGAACCAGAGCGCGCCGATGTGCGGCGGGCCGTCGGCGGCGAGCGTGGCGACCCGGCAGGTGCGCTGTTCGCGGAGGTAGGCGTCCCGTTCCCCGGGGGTCATCATGATCCGGCGGCCGCGCCGCTGGGTGTCGGTCACGCGCTGTCCTCCCCTTGCTCCTTGTCATCTGACGTACTGTCAGAAATCATGGGGCCTTCCTCTCCCCGACGCAACGGGAGCAGACCGCAGGAGGAGCGCCGTGGTGTCCGGCCAGTCCCAGGAACAACTCGCCGCCCTGCTCGACCCCGCCACCACCGTACTGCTGACCGTCGAATGTCAGCAGGGGGTCGTGGGGCCGGGCAGCGCACTGCCCGAACTCGCGCGCGTGGCGCGGTCGTCGGGGGCCCTCGGCAACATCGCCCGACTGGTCGCCGCCGCCCACGGGAGCGGGGCCCAGGTCATGCACGCCGTCGCGGAGAGCCGCCCCGACGGGCGCGGGGCCAACCGCAACGCCCGCCTCTTCCGCGCCGTCGGCCGGCTTCCCGTGCAGCAGCACACCGGCACCACGGCCGTACGGATCGCGCCGCCCATCGAGGTGGCTGAGGAAGACCTCGTGGTACGACGGCTGCACGGGCTGTCGCCGCTCGCCGGGACCGATGTGGACGCCCTCCTCCGCAACCTCGGCTGCCGGACCCTCGTCGTCACCGGGGTCTCGGCCAACGTCGCGATCCCCAACGCCGTGTTCGACGCCGTCAACCTCGGCTACACGGCCGTCGTCCCGTCCGACGCCATCGCGGGGGTGCCGGCCGACTACACCCCCGCGATGATCCGCAACACCCTCGCCCTGGTCGCCACCATCACGACCACCGACGCGGTCCTGGGCGGGTGGAAGGCCCCCCGCAGACGGAACGGACCCGCCTCTACGCCAGGGTGATCGCCCCGTTCTCCACCGAGATCTCGCGTGCGGGCAGCGGCTGGGTGGCGGGCCCGGCGGTGGGGCTGCCGGTCTCCGCGTCGAACGTCGAGTTGTGGCACGGGCAGGTGATCACGTTGTCCGTGACGCCCCTGACAGCGCACCCCTGGTGGGTACACGTGGCCGAGAACGCCTTGAACTCACCGGCCCTCGGCTGCGTCACCACCACCTTCTGCGCCGCGAAGACGACGCCGCCGCCCTCGGGGATGTCCGCCGTCTTCGCCAGGACGGCCCCGCCCGCCCCGCCGCTCCCCGGCTGCTCGACCGGGTCCGTACCGCCCGAGCCGCCGCCCGGCCCGTCCGAACCCCCGCAGGCGGTGAGTGCGGCGGCCGCCCCGACCGCACCCACCGCCAGGACGAGCGTGCGGCGTTCGACGGTCCGGTGCTCCTGCGCTGCGCTCATCGCGGCCGTTCCCTTCATCGGTGTCCATGGCAATGGCTTCGGCCATGGGTACGGGGGAGGGCGCGCGCGTGTTCATCGGTGCGGAGGCCGATCGCGTACGGAGACGGATTCACGGCTACGGCCCCTGCGGCTCCGGGCGTGCGGCTCCGGGCGTGCGGCTCCGGCCAGGCGGCTCCGGCCATGCGGCTCCGGGCGTTGCGGGGAGGAGGGGGCGCCGACGTGTCCGTACGAGGGCGGGCGCGGGCGCGGGTAAGGTCATGCGCCTCCGGGCGGGCGGGGGCGAGGTGGGTGCCGGCGCGTCCGTACGGGGGGCTGTCGCGGATAAGGGCATGCGGCCGGGCGGCGGGTCACCCTGCCCCGCCGCCCGGCCTTCCCCCTGCGTGCCGGTCAGTGCGCGTCGACCAGCACGCGTCCGTCGGCCGGGGTGAGCGAGGCGGCTCCACGGCCCGCGTACGCGGACTCGACGCGGGACCGCTCGGCCGCGTTGGGCACCGAGTTCTTGCAACTGGTCCCGGCGCTGGAGCCCGACATCAGTTGGGAGCACGGGCCGGGCTTGGTGTCCGGCAGGCCGAGGTTGTGGCCGATCTCGTGGGCGGCGATGCGGGTCTTGTCGTGTCCGTCGGTGACCGCGAGGCTGCCGAGTTCCACCCGGGCCTGGCCGCCGGGGCGGACCGGGCCGAGCGTCGCCTGCGGCCAGCCGTTGGTGGCGATGATCTGGATCTCGGCACGGGTGCCGGGCTGTGCCTTGGCCAGCTTCACGTTGGCGACGTTCGCGTTCCACGAGGCGACCCCGGCGGTGATGGCCGCTTCCCAGCCGGCGGCCCGGGTGGAGTCGTAGTAGAGGGTCGTGACCGCGGCGGCGCGGGCCGGTGCGGTCTGCGAGGGCGCGGAGACGGCGTGGGTCGCCGGGGCCATGAGCATGGTGATGGCGGCGGCGGTACCGGCCGCCGCGAACCACTTGGAGCGGGGCATGGCTGTCCTTTCGCTGGGCTGTTCCCTGGCGGGAGGGCGGGTGGCCCTCCCGCGGTTCTCGTCCATCGGCAGTGTTGTCGGTGGACTGTCAATTCGTCTGGTCGGGAGTATGCGGGTCTCCCGCCGGTCTGTGCTCATGTCGGCCGGCCATCACGTGCGTGGATGGCCGGTTCGTTGCCGTCGTCCGGCCGGTCCGCTCAGCCGGGCTCGACGCAGCGGGCGCTGAAGGCGTCCCGGACGAGACCGAGCAGGAGAGGGCGGGAGGCGATCAGGGGCGAGTCGCGGTGCAGGGCCAGCAGATGTCTCCCGAGCAGGGGGTCGCCCGCGAGTCTTCGCATGACCACTCCCTCGCGCGCCCGGGCCGACCCCTGGGCCAGGGTGAGGCCGACGCCCTGGGCGACCAGGTCGCACAGGATGCTCAGATCGCCGATCCGGTGCGGCGAGAACCGTGGCACGAATCCGGCCGTCGCACAGGCGTGGACCAGCGCCCCGTAGTCGTCGCAGCCGGGGTCGTGCGGGGGCAGGAGCCAGGTCTCGTCGGCCAGGCCCGCCAGGTCGATCCGGGTCTCGCCGGCGAGGGCGTGCCCGGCGGGGAGGATCACCACCACCGGTTCGAGGCCGATGACGTCGACGACGACGCCGTCGGCCGGTGTCGTACCGAAGCCCTCCAGATCCACCAGGCACGCCGCGTCGATGGACCGGTCCCCGAGGCGGCTCATGGCGTCCCCGGTGGCCGGGAACTGGACGAAGGTGACCGGATTGCTCAGGACGGCGGGCAGGTGGAGGGTGAGATGGCTCAGCAGCGGCCCCGAACTGCCGCCGACCGTCACCGGCTCCGGGCCCGGTGCGGGCCGGAGCCGGTAGCTGCGGATCCGGTCGGCGCTGACCACCGCGTCCCGGGCGTGCGAGATGACGAGTTCGCCCGCCCGGGTGGGCACCACTCCACGCGCCGACCGCTCGAAGAGCGGCTGGCCGAACGACGCCTCGATCCGCCGGAGTTGTGTGGTCATGGCCGGCTGGGACAGCATCAGGGCGGCGGCTGCCCTGGTCAGGCTGCCCGCCTCGGCTATCGCCAGCAGAATGCGGAGGTGCCGCAGTTCCAGGTCCATGGCTGATTGAGGCTAGTTCACTCACGTATGGCATGTCCATGCGCGAGGCATGAGGTGGTTCGCGGTGGTTCCGGGGTGGCCGGGGTGGGGGCCCGACCGCCCCGGAACCACCAGGCCGGACGCGGACCCGGGTGCCCCGGGGGCCGCCGTTCCGGGCCCGGGCGCAACGGGCTCGGGGCGCCGCTGTGCCGGGTCCGGGTCGGAGTCCCCGGGGAACCTTCGAGTCGGGTCCGGGATCAGGACGCCGGGGAGACCGTGGTTCCGGGCCCGGGCTCAGGACGCCCGGGGAACCGTCCCTCCCGGCCCGGGTCGGAGCCCCCGGGAGCTGCCGTGCCGGGGACCGGCTCAGAGCGCCCCGGTGTACTGCTCGATCCAGGACCGCCAGGCGGCCACGTCCGTGTAGACCGCGCCGCCGACTCCGCAGGTGGTGCTGTTGGAACCGCTGCGGCTGGTGGCGCCGGCCAGTTCGAGGCGCCCGTTCCGGTTCACCAGGGCGGGGCCGCCGGAGTCGCCGTAGCAGGCGGTGTTGGAGGTGGTGCCCGCGATGCACAGCTCGCGGCTGTTCACCATCCCGAGGCAGGAGCTGTCGGGCAGCACCTTGGTGTCGAGCTGCTTGAGGTAGCGGGGCGCGCCGGTGGAGCAGCCGCGCTGCGGGCAGGTCTGGCCCCACCCGAGCAGCCGGGTGGCGGTGTTGTCGGGCGGGGTGGTGGCGGTGATGGGCACGGGGGTGTTGGCGACCTGGCTGCTGAGGCGGAGCAGGGCTATGTCCTGGCCCGGCATGCTCTGGCTGTTGGAGGGGCGGACGATCTGCGAGACGCTCGCCAGGGTGCCGCCGCTGAGGTGGTCGTTGGAGCCGATCCGGACGCGGAGGGCGGAGGGCGGGAGCGCGCCGTTGCCGTACGTACAGTGCAGCGCCGTCACCATCCAGCCCGGGGAGATCAGCGAAGCGCCGCAGTAGTGGCCGCCGTTGACCTGGATGGAGCCCATGAAGGAGTACGTGGTGGTGGCCTGTCCGCCGCCGACGATGGGGTTCGGGGCGGCGGTCGCGGTGCCGGTGAAGGCCGGGGCGGCGACGGCCATGCCGAGGGCGAGGCCGACGGCGAGCAGGGGCCTGGGGAGAGGCATGGGGGTCCTTCGTGTGGGAGGTGTGGGAGGTGCGGAGGCGCCGGGTCCACTGGCCTTTCGGGGTTGTTCGTGGCCCGTCAACCTGCCGTCCACAGGAGTATGTGAGGGGCCGTGCGGGTGCGCCAATGTCGGCGGCCCATAACATCCGCGAGTACCGGGCGGTAGTTCCGGCGGCTCGCCTCGGGTCCGCCCTTGCGGCTGGCCTCCGGCCCGTCTCGGACCCGTCTCCGCCCTGCCTCTGCGGACCCCCTCCGGCCCGTCTCGGACCGCCCCTGCGGCCCGCTCCGTAGGGGTGGCGACCCACTGGAGAGGTCACCCCATTCAGGCCATCCCTCTTCTTCTCCCGTCGTCAATCAGTAGATTTGGGAGCTTTGACGCCCGGTGGACCAGTCGCTTTTCAGCCAGTCCGGCGCGGGGGGTCTTGTGTGGGCGCACAGGCCTGTCCAGCATGAAACAACATTGTCAGGGACACGTCGGCCTGATCACCTGACTCCTGATGACGTGTCATGGGCGTCCACCCAACGCCCCGAGTTCCCCCCACGATCTGGAGGACTTGCAGTGCGACTCTCCCACCCCCACAGCATGTCGAGACGAGCACGACTCATCGCCGGGGCAACCGCCCTCGCCGCCGCCGCGGCACTCGCCGTACCCGCCGCCACGGCGGCCGCCCAGCCCGCCCCGAAGACGTTCAGCGCCACCCAGCTCAGCCAGACGGCCGACTCCGTCCGTACCGCGGACATCGGCGGCACCGCCTGGTACGTCGACGCCGAGTCGGGCAAGGTCGTCGTCACCGTCGACAGCACGGTCACCAAGGCCGAGATCGCGAAGATCAGGAGCGAGGCCGGCACGAACGCCGACGCTCTCGAGGTCAAGCACGCGCCCGGCAAGTTCAGCAAGCTCATCGCGGGCGGCGAGGCCATCACGACCGGCGGGGCCCGGTGTTCCCTCGGCTTCAACGTGCAGGACGGCGCGGGCACCAAGTTCGCCCTGACCGCGGGCCACTGCACCAACATCGGCAGCTCGTGGTCGATCGGCACCACGACCGGATCCAGCTTCCCCGGCAACGACTACGGCATCATCCGGCACTCCGACCCGAACGCGGCCGACGGCCGTGTCTATCTCTACAACGGCAGCTACCAGGAGATCGACGGCGCCGCGGACCCCTCGGTCGGCCAGTCGGTCCAGCGCAGCGGCTCCACCACCGGCCTGCACGGCGGTTCGGTCACGGGCCTCAACGCCACCGTCAACTACGGCGCCGACGGCATCGTCACCGGTCTGATCCAGACCAACGTCTGCGCCGAGCCCGGTGACAGCGGCGGCGCGCTCTTCTCCGGGAGCACCGCTCTGGGCCTCACCTCCGGCGGCAGCGGCAACTGCTCCTCCGGCGGCACCACGTTCTACCAGCCCGTCACCGAGGCGCTCAGCGTCTACGGCGTGAGCATCATCTGATCCCCGCACCGAACAGGGGCCTTCACCGTCGGCCCTGAGCACTGTCCCCGCCGGTCCGCCGGCGGGGACAGTGTCGGTTCCGGGGCCGTTCCCCGTGATGGCCTCCGTCACGTCCCGCCGGCATCCGGCAGGAACGGCTCGACGGAGGACCGGCCCCCGAGCCGTCCGGTGAACGGCGGCACGCCACCCCGGCGAAGGAGGGCGGAGCCGGCTGCGGTGACCCCACGGCAAGCGTGTCAACTGCTTGACACAGTTGGATTCTCTGAGTGATTGTGTCAGGTAGTTGATACAGCTGGTGCTGGGGAAGGGGGGTGGCATGTCGGCTGCCGCAGGAACGGAACGCACGTGGCGGGTGGGTCCGGACACCCCTGTCCGATGGGCAGGCGTGGCGACCGGCCTGGCCGCCAACGTGCTGGTGACCTTCAGCTCCGAGCCTGTCGTGGACCTGCTCTACGGATTTCCCGTGTTCGGTCTCTGTGTCATGGCCGGCCTGTTCGCGGCGGACATGATCGGGCGGCCGGAGCCCCGTTGGCTGAGAGCGGCCGACATGACGCCGCGCCGCATCCGCGACTACGTGCCCCGATCCCTGACGGTCGCACTCGCCGTGCAGGCCGTCGCCCTGCTGGTCCTGCTGACCGTCGCCGCCGCCATGGCCTCGGCCGACTCCGAGGGCCGCCCCGGGCGGGCCCTCTCCGTCACCTGCCCGGCCGGCACCTACCTGCTCTCACCCTGGCCCGGCTCCGTCCACGCCTGGCCGGTCCTGGGCGGTCTCGCCGTCGGTACGGTTGCCTGCGCGCTGCTCCTGCGCCGGATCACCGCGCGCTCGGGGGACGACGGCCAACGCCGCGTCAAAGTCCGGGCGGCTGTGGGGGCGTGGGGAGTGCTGGTGAGCGCTCCTCTCTTCGCCGTCTCCGCGATGATGGGCCTCGGGGCGCTGAGTGTGCCCTGCCAGGGCGCGACGAACGGCGGCGCGATCTCGGGACTGGCGGTCGCCGTCCTCATCTCCGCGACGACCGCGGGTCACTGTCTCTGCGTGCTGTTGCTGCCGCAGGCCTACATCAAGGCTGGGTCATGACCGCCGACGGCATCAGTATCGGCGTGAACCACGCGTCCCCCGTCCCGCCGTACGAGCAACTCCGCGCGCAACTGGCCGATCTCATCGCGGTCGGCCGGCTGGGCCAGGGGGCCAGACTGCCGTCCGTACGCCAGTTGGCCTCCGACCTCGGACTGGCCAACAACACCGTGGTGCGGGCCTACCGCGAACTCGAGGCCGCAGGCCTGGTCAAAAGCCGCCGCGGCTCCGGCACCCAGGTCATCGCCCCGTCGGCCACCACCGACATCGAGGTGAAGCTCGCGGAGCACGCAAGCGCCTACGCCGCCGCCGCCAGACAGCTCAACGCCACCAACGACGAGGCGCTCGCCGCGATCCGGTACGCCCTCGCACATCTCGACAGACCGTAGCCGAGCCGTGCCCCGACAGGTCACCCCGTCCGTACCCCAGGTCGAGAACAGCCTCCTGGAGAAGGGAATCACGCCGCATGACCACGCGTCCGTACGCCGGATGCCGTGTGCGACCGCCCCGGCCGTGCGACATCGGCCGTACCGCGTCAGCTGTGTAGTGCATGTTTTCAGAGATCCACCGAGCATGGGGAGTTGCGCTATGTCCGAGCTGGAAGCCCTGAAGCGGGTCGATGCCCTCCTGGACAACGTCCTGCCTCCGCCGCGCGTGCGCGCCCAACTGCGCCTCGCCGCCGGCCTCACACAGAAGGACGTCGCGGACGCGGTCGGCGTGCAGCGCCTCGCCGTGGTGCGCTGGGAGCTGGGCCAGTCCCATCCCCGGCGGCCACACCGCGATGCCTACGCCCACCTGCTCCAGCGGCTCGCGGAACGCTTCCCGCATGCTGCTGAGCCCCCGAAGGGGAACGCCGACGCAGCCCTCCGATGAGGGGGTGGGACAACCCCTTTCCACTCCGCCCGCACCGGCGCGCGTGAAAACCTGAAGCTCAGCGACTTGGCCAAGCCGGTGCGGGCCGCGAAATCGCCACCGGCGTGAACGCCGGCGTCGCCTGGCGCTCGTGGCTGCCGCAGTCGGGCCCGAGATCGCGGCCGCTTGCTCGCCAACCCAGCAGGCTGTGCAGAAATCGCCGCTGAAATCGGAACTGGTGGAGCAGCCGGGGGGAGCCTGCCGCGTACCAGCCCAGGCGGGTATGGTGGAATTGCCTCCAAAATCGACGGTTGGCTTCGAGAGGGCACCCTATCCAAGATTCCGAGTGATTTCGGTCCCATGAAACCTACAAGGAAGGGGACGGGGTTTCGCTGGTCGGGGCCGAAGCGGGACGGAATTAGAATCGACAAGGGCAACCCGAATAACCCTCAGTCCTTCCAGGATTTGGATCACGCTGTAGTCAACTCCGGTGGTCGAATCATTGGACGTGATGGAAATCCAATCCGCGGTACCATCAAGGATTTGGAGTACGGGGCGATGATGGCGCATATTCCCTTGGGGGGGCGAAGTGGGAGAATTGGAACAGTCCTCAGTGAAGCTGGGGGGTGTGGAATTCTCTGACGCGCGAATCCATGTGTCTGCAGCCTTGCAGTCACTTGGGGACGAGGAATATCAATCAAGAGTTTGGATCGCGAAGGATTTCCCGAAGGGGGGAGCTTCGGACGATCTGTCGCTTGTCATTCATATCCTCTATGACGACTTTCGAGTGCTTGAGGATCCGGAGGCCGCGCTAGGGGAAGTGCTTCGAAACCGGCGGGAGGTAGCGGCCATGAGGCGGCTGGCTGACCTCATGGACCCCTTGATCGAAGAGCTAGGGGATGCGCCCGACGAAACCTACTTGGCCGCACCCTCCTGGGGCCTGGTCGTCCGGGCGGCGCGGGCTGCCCTGGACGCAATGGAAGCCTTCGCTGGCTAAGGGCTCCGATCTGGTTCCGTAATTTCAATTTGCGAAACCAGGCCGGAGATCGTCATCGTGGAGGCAACGTAGGATGTGCAAATGAGTCTGAACTTTACGGGCCTGCGAAGAATCGCCGATGAAGAGCTGCCGTCGAAGGGAACTCGATATTTGGCGCTGGTTGAGGTTAATCTCATAGCTCTGTATCGCCGTTGGGGTCGACCCGATGTCGGGATGGATGATTTGGGCGAGTGGTTGTGCTTCGCCTTCGCGTTGCCCGACGGAGGGAAGTTCGTACTGCAGCGCGAGGCATACAATCCGCCTACGCACGGATTCCTTCTCAGTGCGACCAAGGAACTCTTCTCGGCGGAAGCGGCGGAGTGGATAATTGGAGCGCTTGAGATTCCCGAAGCAGTCGTGGTTGAATTGAGTGACGAAGTGCTCAACTGACCTCGATCTTCCGTGACGGCCCGCCGACAAGCCGGCGGGCCGTCACGATTTATGATGCTGGCGGTGGACTTCCGGAGTGATTGCGATTCATTTTGCTCGGTCTGGAATGCAAGGGGGACCTCGCTACCCCGGTTCGGAATACTCCACACCGATGAAACCCCTCGGCTACCGTGCTCACTCGATGCCGGAACCCGGCAGCAAGGGGCGTGCCACCGCCGACGGTCCGCTCATGGAGCGTAAGGCTGAAGAGATAGATGGTTTGGGAAAGTGCTGGAGGAAGTTGCAGCGACGCGCTATGTCACGCCCCTGCCGGAGGGCGGGTCGCTCCCGGGGGATCGTCGAGGCCGTTGGCCTTGGTACGTACGTCTTCAAGCTGCCTACCACGGTGTGGCGCTGACCTGTCCTGATTCGGTTGTGACCGCCCTTGACCCGCGCTGATAGATCTTTCAGCGTCCTTCGTGATCGTGATGTGTCACGCGGTCCATTCTCTCCACGCGCTCCCCGGGGCCGGCGGTACTCCCCTGACTCCCGTGGCTGGCGGACGGCCTTCAACTCTTCTCGACGTAGTAGGGCGCGTGCGGACCAGGGCTTGGGTGCCGGCCGGTGGTCGGCCTTGACCGAACGAGGGCGCGGACTCCCCGCATCGTCTGCCGGTCGGCGGCGTCGGCGCGATGGGGTACTGCTTCTCGCCGTATTCGGCGGTTGAAGCCGACAAGGTGGTGGGCTGCGGCGGCAAGAAGGTCCAGCGAGGCCATCGGCTCACCTCCGCTCGCGCGGAGAGCGCGGGCCACGCTGGGAACGGAGCGGGACCGGCCGCCGGATCCTGGCCGGAGGTCGATCTGGTGGGGCGTGCCGTCACCGCGTACGCGGCGCCCCCCCCGTGCTCAGGCGAACATGTCGAGGTAGTGCTGCTGGTGGGCCGGGTAGTAGTCGCCGAAGTCGATGGATGCCGGGTCGCCTCCGGCCTCGGCGACGACCAGCCGGTCGAGGTAGTAGTCCCAGCCGGGGCCGACTCCGCCCGCCATCGCCGGGTCGTCGCCGACGGACTGTGTGAAGGTGAGCGTGGTGATTCCCTCGTGCTCGACGAGCGAGAGAGTGATGTGCCAGACGATTTCCTCGCCAGGCACCTGTGAGGTGAGAACAAGGCGTTCGGGAGCCTCGCACTTCTGGATGGTGAAACGTTCGGCCGGGTGCTCGTCGCCCTCGTAGAGCATGCGGAAGTCGACCGAGCCGCTGGACGGGTCGCCGGTCCATTCACCGATCCATCGGGCCAGACGGTCCGACTCGGTGACTGCCGCCCACACATCCTCGATGCCGGCCCGGAAGGTGCGGTCGAAGGCGATGCTGTCCAGGCCGTCGATGGTCGTGCGACGCCCGGTGGGGGTGCTGGTCATGCGGATTCCTCCTGAGGTCTTCCGGTACCGGTGTCGGCACCGGTCCGGCGGTCGTGGACGGTTCTGCGCACCTCCAGATCGAGGGCGTCGAAGGCGCTCTCGGGGATCGGGGCGCGGCGCCCGGCGAGTTCGTCGAGCAGGGCGCGGACCGGGGCGAGGCCCGAGCGGGCGAGCGCGTAGTGGCGCTCGCGGCCGCGGTCCTCGGCAGTCACCAGCCCTGCCTCGGCGAGCAGGCGCAGATGCTTGCTCACCGCGGGGCGGCTGATCGGATGCCGGGCCGCGAGGTCGACCACCCGGGCCGGGCCCGAGGCAAGGGCGCGCAGCAGGTCACGGCGTACGGGGTCGGCCAGCGCGGTGAAGGGGTCCACCCTCTTATTGGTAACCGATTGGTTTCCAATCTGCAAGTGGTCGAACCGGGGGCCGCCGGAGCGCGCGGGGTGCCGTCCCGCGCCCGGCAGTAGGTACGCGGCGGCGCGGGCGTTACGACTCACTGTGCGGGAGGGCGGGCCTGCGCGCTCTCTGGCGGCGCGGCACCGGATCTTTCTCCGCAGGGAAGTCTCCTGGGTGATGGGTGCACTGCGGCCCGGGAGGCAGGTGTGCGGCCGCGCGGTCCTGTTGCCGTCGCGGCGCGCCGCCCATCGGCCTCGAACTGCCTGTCGGGCGGGGCTGCTTCCCTTGGTGGAGTGCTTGCCGGCCATGCGGGGGCAGTCCGATACGCGTCACCGCCCATCTGGGGGCGGTCCTGAAGGCTGCCGCCTTCTTTGGAGGCTGTCCCGTGCAAGGTGGTCGTTCGGGATTCGATGATCAGTCGATGGCCCGGGCACTCCTCGCCGACGATCACCCTCGATTACGATGTTCCCTTCATGCCGGAGGCCGGCAGCAAGGGGCGCGGCGCGTTCGACGGTCTGCCGGGGGGAGAAGGGGAGACCGGCTCATCGGCCGACACTCCCCGGATTCTCCCCAGGGTCATCGACCGGAGGTCTCAGCCGCGATGCCCCACAGAGGCGTTCCGTGAAGTGCAAGGCCGAAAAGATAGGTGGCCTGGGAAAGTGCTGGAAGAAGTCGTAGCGACCCGCTATGTCACACCCCTGCGGGAGGGCGGGTCGCTCCCCGGAATCGTCGAGGCCGACGACCTCGGTACGTACGTCATGAAGTTCACCGGGGCCGGTCAGGGCCGCAAGACGCTTGTTGCGGAGGTCATCTGCGGCGAGCTGGGGCGGCGGCTGGGGCTGCGGGTGCCGGAGCTGGTGACCATCGAGCTCGACCCGGTCATCGGGCTCGCCGAGCCCGACCAGGAGGTGCAGGAGCTGCTGAAGGCGAGCGGCGGGCTGAACCTGGGGATGGACTACCTGCCGGGCTCGCTCGGGTTCGACCCGCTCGCCTACGCGGTGGGTCCGGCCGAGGCGGGGCGGGTCGTCTGGTTCGACGCGCTGATCAACAACGTCGACCGGTCGTGGCGCAACCCCAACCTGCTGGTCTGGCACGGCGACCTCTGGCTCATCGACCACGGCGCCACCATGATCTGGCACCACAACTGGCCGGGCGCGGAGGTCTCGGCGGCGAAGCCGTACAACGCCTCCGACCATGTGCTGGCCCCCTTCGCCCCGGACATCGCCGCGGCGGCCGCCGAGCTCGCCCCGCTGGTCACCGAGGAGCTGCTCACCGACGTGGCCGCCGACGTCCCCGACGTATGGCTGGAGGACGAGCCCGGGTTCTCGTCCGCCGACGCGGTGCGCCGGGCCTATGTGGCTCCGCTGCTCGCCCGGGCCGCCTCCATCCATGAGCGGATCACCCTCGGCGCGCCGACCGCGGACCGGCCCTCCCAGGCCCCCGGCTGGCTCACCGACCGGCTGCCGCCCCGGCCGAAACCGGCCGAAGGCGATTCCGCCGGGACCGCCGCACCTGCCGGCCGGGAGGGCGACCGATGACGCGCCGCGATGTCTTCGAGTACGCGCTCCTGCGGGTCGTCCCCCGGGTCGAGCGCGGGGAGTGCTTCAACGCGGGGGTGATCGTCTACTGCCGGGCCCACTCGTTCGTCGCCGCCCGTACGCATCTGGACGAGGCGAAGCTCAGGGTGCTGGACCCGGACGCCGACGTCGTGGGCGTACGGGCCGCCCTCCGCGCGGTGGAAGGGGTCTGCGGCGGCGGTGAGGGGGCCGGGCAGGCGGCCGGTGACGATCCCGGGCGGCGCTTCCGCTGGCTGATCGCCCCGCGCTCCACGGTGGTCCAGCCCGGGGCCGTGCACAGCGGGCTCACCACCGATCCGGCCGGTGAGGTGGAGCGGCTGCTCGATCTGCTGGTGCGCTGAGTCGCCTGTCCGGTGCTTGGTGCTTGGTGCTTGCTGCTCGATGCCGGGTGGTTGGTGACCGGGTGCCGGGTGTCCGGTGCGGGTGGTTGGCGGTCGGATGCCCGATGCGGGTGACTGGTGGTCGGGTGTCGGGTGCCGGGTGTCTGGTGCGCGTGGTCGGTGGTCGGGTGCTCGGTGCCGCGTACACCGGTCGGTACCACAAGGGGCCACCGGCCGGTGTGACGTGCGGCCCCCTGCGTCGCGTGCCGTTGACACCGGGTGTCAGGGCTTCTAGCGTCTCGTCTGCTGAAGGTACTAAGCGGTTGCTCAGCCATCGGGTCTCCCGGACAGGGAGGCGCTCCGACGTCCGCTGAGCCGCGATTCCAAGGGCGAGGAGAACCAAGCATGTCCACCACCGAGCAGCGCGTCGCCATCGTGACGGGAGCGGCGCGGGGCATCGGCGCCGCCACCGCCGTACGCCTGGCGGCCGAGGGCCGCGCCGTCGCCGTACTCGACCTCGACGAGGCGGCCTGCAAGGACACCGTCGAGAAGATCGCCGCCGCCGGGGGCACCGCGCTCGCCGTCGGCTGCGACGTGTCGGACGGTGCCCAGGTGGAAGCCGCCGTCGCGCGGGTCGCCGCCGAGCTGGGGGCACCGACGATCCTGGTGAACAACGCGGGCGTCCTCCGTGACAACCTGCTGTTCAAGATGAGCGAGTCCGACTGGGACATCGTGATGAACGTCCACCTCAAGGGCGCGTTCCTGATGGCGAAGGCCGTCCAGGCGCACATGGTGGAGGCCAAGTTCGGCCGGATCGTCTCGCTCTCCTCCTCCTCGGCCCTCGGCAACCGCGGCCAGGCCAACTACTCCGCCGTGAAGGCGGGGCTCCAGGGGCTCACCAAGACCCTCGCCAAGGAGCTGGGCAAGTTCGGCGTCACCGCCAACGCCGTCGCCCCCGGTTTCATCGTCACCGAGATGACCGCGCAGACCGCCGCCCGCGTCGGCATGGGCTTCGAGGAGTTCCAGGCGGCCGCCGCCACCCAGATCCCCGTGCAGCGCGTCGGGCGTCCCGAGGACGTCGCCAACGCGATCGCCTTCTTCGCGGGCGACGACGCGGGCTTCGTCTCCGGCCAGGTCATGTACGTGGCCGGCGGACCCCTCAACTGATCCGAAGGGCAGCGGACATCATGACGGTGCAGGACAGCGGAAAGGTCGCCCTCATCACGGGCGCCAGCCGGGGGATCGGCTACGGGGTCGCCGAGGCGCTCGTGGCGCGCGGCGACCGGGTCGCCATCACCGGGCGGGGCGAGGACGCCCTCAAGGAGGCCGTGGAGCGGCTCGGCGCCGACCGGGTCATCGGCATCCCCGGCAAGGCCCACGACGAGGCCCACCAGGCGGCCGCGGTCGAGCGGACCATGGAGGCGTTCGGCCGGGTCGACTACCTGGTGAACAACGCGGGCACCAACCCGGTCTTCGGCCCCATGGCCGAGATGGACCTCAACGTGGCCCGCAAGGTCTACGAGACCAACGTGATCTCGGCGCTCGGCTTCGCCCAGCAGACCTGGAAGGCCTGGCAGAAGGAGAACGGCGGGGCGATCGTCAACATCGCCTCCGTCGCCGGGGTCTCGCCCTCGCCGTTCATCGGCGCGTACGGGATGTCCAAGGCGGCCATGATCAACCTGACGCTCCAACTGGCGCACGAGTTCGCGCCGGTGGTCCGCGTCAACGCGATCGCGCCCGCCGTGGTCAAGACGAAGTTCGCCCAGGCGCTCTACGACGGCCGTGAGGCGGAGGCGGCCGCCGCCTATCCGCTGGGCCGGCTCGGCGTGCCCGAGGACATCGGGGGCGCCGCCGCCTTCCTGACCTCGGCGCAGTCGGACTGGATCACCGGGCAGACGCTGGTGGTCGACGGAGGGATTTTCCTCAACGCCGGTGTGGGCTGAGAGTGGCCTGAACCGGTTTGGCCCGATTGACTCGGGTGCCCCGCCGGACCGACGGATCGCTCCGGCGGGGCGCTGCGGTATGGTCTGCCGACCCATGGCTGATCGAGGAGCGTGCACGTGTTCTACCGGGCCAGTCTGCAGGCTGCTGCAGCCCTAGCTTCCCTTTCTCTGCTGGCCGGCTGCGGTCTTCTTTCCGACAGCGGATCGGAAGAAGATCAGAAGATAGTCGTCGGGACGACCAGCTCCCCCTCGACGCTGGATCCCGCCGCGGCCTGGGACGGCTCCTGGGAGCTGATGCGGAACATCTACCAGACGCTGATGAGCTTCCCGACCGGCAGTACGAGCCCCGAGCCGGACGCGGCCGACACCTGCACGTTCACCGACGCCACGAGCATGGCCTACCGGTGCACGCTCAAGAAGAACCTCAAGTTCTCCAACGGCGAGAAGATCGACGCCCAGGCCGTGAAGTACTCCATCGACCGGGTCGTGGACATCCACTTCAAGGGCGGCCCGGCCGGACTCCTGGGCTCCCTCGACCGGATCGAGACCAAGGGTGACGACACCGTCATCTTCCACCTGAACAAGTCCGACGCCACCTTCCCGTTCATCCTGGCCACGCCCGCCATGTCGCTCGTCGCCCCCGGCGACTACCCCAAGGACAAGATCCGCGACGACGGCAAGGTCACCGGCTCCGGGCCCTACCTCCTGGAGTCCTACGAGGCCGGGGCCGCCGCCGAGCTGACGAAGAACCCCGACTACAAGGGCTTCGCCAACCGGAAGAACAACGCCGTCACCATCAAGTACTTCGACAAGTCCGCCCAGATGGTGGCCGCCCTCAAGGCCAAGGAGATCGACGCCACCTACCGCGGTCTGACCGCCGAGGAGGTCGTCGGACTGGAGGACAAGAAGGAGGGCAACGACGGCCTCCAGATCATCGAGACCACCGGTGCGGACATCCGCTTCCTGGTCTTCAACCCCAAGGACCCGGCCGCCTCCAAGCCCGCCGTCCGCAAGGCCATCGCCCACGTCGTGGACCGTGACGCCCTGGTCGCCAAGGTCTACCGGGGCACCGCAGAGCCCCTCTACTCGATGATCCCCAAGGGCATCTCGGGCCACACCACCAGCTTCTTCGACACCTTCGGCGACCCGAACGTGAAGAAGGCGAAGAAACTCCTCACCGAGGCCGGGATCACCGAGCCGGTGAAGATGACCTTCTGGTACACCACCGACCGCTACGGCTCCTCCACCCAGCCCGAGTTCGAGGAACTGGAGCGGCAGCTGGAGGACTCCGGGCTCTTCGACATCACGCTGGAGAGCGCCCCCTGGAAGACCTTCCAGGAGGGCTTCACCCAGGGCGACTACCCGGTCTTCGGCCGTGGCTGGTTCCCGGACTTCCCGGACCCGGACAACTTCATCGCCCCCTTCGTCGGCGAGGAGAGCGTCACCGGAACCCCGTACCGCAACAAGGAGATCACCCAGCAACTGATCCCCGCAACCCGGCAGGAGAGCGACCGGGGCGCGGTCAGCAGGCAGTTCGAGCGGGCGCAGCAGATCCTCGTCGAGGACGTCCGGCTGCTGCCGCTCTGGCAGGGCAAGCTGTACGTCGCCTCGGGCGAGGACATCGGCGGCGGCGAGCGCGCACTGGACCCGCAGACCGTCATGCAGATGTGGGAGCTGTACCGCAAGGCCAGCTGGTAGTACCGCTCGGCGGTACGCGTACGGGCCCGGGGAGTCGGTCTCCCCGGGCCCGTTGTCAGTGGCGGGCGGTAGGTTCTGGGATCAAGAACTTGTTGCTCACCGGAGGTTGTGGACGTGACCGATATCGACCTGCTGCCCGAGTCCTGGCGCGGCGTCCTCGGCGAAGAACTGCAGAAGCCGTACGTCAAGGAGCTGGCGGACTTCGTCGAGGAGGAGCGGGCCAAGGGACCCGTCTACCCGCCCCGCGAGCAGGTCTTCGCCGCCCTGGACGCCACTCCGTACGAGAAGGTCAAGGTCCTCATCCTCGGTCAGGACCCCTACCACGGCGAGGGCCAGGGACACGGGCTCTGCTTCTCCGTGCGGCCCGGCGTGAAGACGCCGCCCTCCCTGCGCAACATCTACAAGGAGATGCAGCAGGAGCTGGACCTGCCCATCCCCGACAACGGCTATCTGATGCCGTGGGCCGAGCAGGGCGTCCTCCTGCTGAACGCGGTCCTCACCGTGCGTGCGGGCGAGGCCAACTCCCACAAGGGCAAGGGCTGGGAGAAGATCACCGACGCGGTGATCCGGGCCGTCGCCGAGCGCCCCGACCCCGCCGTCTTCGTACTCTGGGGGAACTACGCCCAGAAGAAGCTCCCCCTGATCGACGAGGAGCGCCACGTCGTGGTGAAGGGCGCCCACCCCTCGCCGCTCTCCGCGAAGAAGTTCTTCGGCTCCCAGCCCTTCACCCAGATCAACGAGGCCGTCGCCGCCCAGGGGCACCAGCCGATCGACTGGCGCATCCCGGACCTCGGCTCGGCGGGCTGAGCGGCCGAGCGGGCCGAGCCACGGGGGGCGGTACGGCTCGGCCCTGCTCGACCGGCCCTGCTCGACCGGCCCTGCTCGACCGGGCCGAGCCGATCGCCCGTGTCTGAGCGGGATTGCGGACCACCGGCGTTAGCGTCGAAGGACCGCGACCGGCTGGACGGGCCAGAGGAGACCGCAGTGGTGGAGCAGCAGGAGGCGTCCGAGGACGCCGTCATGACCAGGATCGGCCAGGCGGTCATGCTGCTCCACGCCGGCGACCGCGAGGAGGCCCGCAACCGTTTCGGCCTTCTCTGGGCGGAGCTGGGCACCGACGGCGAGGCCCTGCACCGCTGCACCCTCGCGCACTACCTGGCCGACACCCAGGACGACCCCGGCGACGAGCTGGCCTGGGACCTGCGGGCCCTGACGGCCGCCGAGGCACTGCGGGGCGAGCGGCCGGCCGACCACCGGGACACCCTGGCGGTCCGGGCCTTCACTCCCGCGCTGCACCTCAATCTGGCGGCGGACTATCTGAAGCTCCAGCGCCCCGACGCGGCCCGTATCCACCTCCGCCAGGCCCGCGATGCGGCGGACGCCCTGGAGGAGGGCGGCGGCGGTGCCGGTCATGAGGGGCACGGCGAGGGCGTCCGGGCCGCCATCGAGCAGTTGGAGCTGCGGATCCGGGGCATGTGACCGCCTGCCCCGGACAGGGCGGGCGGCCGTCTCGCGCGCCCGGTACGTCTCTCAGCGGCCGTACGTCTTCTCGCAGATCCGGTTCTCCCGGGAACCCGCGGGCCAGCCCCCGTATCCCCGGCCCAGCGCGCACACGTCGTGCAGACCGCCGCGGGCCCGGGGGAGGGCCGGCAGGACGCCGGACGGGGCGAGGAGGGGCGGAGTGAGTCCCGGGACCCGGTGGGACGGTGTCCGGCGCGGTGGCGGTGCCGCCCGCTCCGGTGACCGGGGCGCCGACGGGGGCCCCGCCCGCCGGGCCTCCGGAGCGGTCCCGGAGGGCGGCGCGGGCCGGGCGGGCCTGCCGGGCGACGGGCTCGGCTCCACGACGGCCTCCAGCGCCTCGCGGCCGGGCGGCTGCACGATCTGCGGGATCACGTCCTGCGCCGGTCCGCCGCTCTCCGCCCGCGGCGGCCGCACGGGCCCCGGCTGCGGATCGACCGACACACACCCGGAGACGGCGGCCACGGCCACCCCGATCAGGAGACTCGTGGTGAATCTGGTTCGCTGCACACGGGCAACTCTGGGGTGCGGGCCGCCGCTCGGGCAGCCCGAGGGCGAGGAATGGCCCGCACGAGTGACCCGGTCAGCACGGCGCCACGCCCTGGGGCCCGCATCGGCACCGGCTCCGGGGGGAGGCGTGCGGCCCGGGCACCGGACGGCAGTGTGCGGGCACGGGCGCAGGGAATGCGCCGCCCTGCGGGGAACGCGCCGCCGCGCAGGGAACGCGCCGGGCCGCAGGGAGCGTGCCCGGCCGCGGGGAACGTTCCGGTCCGCTGGAGGCGTGCCCGGCCGCAGGAAGCGTGCCTGGCAGCGGGGGCGTTCCCGCCCGCTGGAAATGAGCCCGGCCCGGGGGACGCGTGCCCGGCCGCAGGGAGCGCGCCGGCCCCGGGGGACGCGGCCGCCCGCCGGGAACGGTCAGACGCCCGTGGCGCCGTCGACGCGCTCCCGTACGAGGTCCGCGTGGCCGTTGTGCCGGGCGTACTCCTCGATCATGTGCGTGTAGATCCAGCGCAGGTTGAACGGCCTGCCCGCCGAGCCGACGCCCTGGGAGAGGTCGTCCAGCCGGTGGCCGGCCGCCACCTTCCGGGCCGCGGCCATCTCCGCCCGCCAGACGGACTCGGTCCCGGCCCAGGTGTCCGACTCCGTCACGGTGAAGTCCCCGTCCGGCTCCTCCTCCGTGCAGTAGAGGTCCGGCAGCTCCTCGCCCGCCAGGATCTCCCGGAACCAGAAGCGCTCCACCTCGGTCAGGTGCCGTACGAGACCGAGCAGGGTGAACGCGGAGGGCGGGACCGACGCCTCGCGCAGCTGCGCGTCCGTCAGCCCCGCGCACTTCGTGGCGAGCGTCTCGCGGTGGTAGTCCAGCCACCCTTCCAGCATGGGGCGTTCGGCGGCGTCGATGGCGGGCTCGGAGCGTTCCGGGGGAGTCATGCCGGTCATCCTGGGCCACGATCACGATCCTGGCCAGGTATTTCCCTGCCGGACGGCCGATGGGAGCGGGCCGCCGACCGCCCCGTATGCTGCCGGGAAACGCACCTCCGGAAGTCCGGGGCCTCGGGACCTCGGGACCTCGGGAGTTCAGGACTTCGGGACTTCGGAGAACGGCAGGACTTCGGAGACTCCGGTACTTCGGCACGGCGAGAGGGAGACCCCTGTGAAGGTCGGTTGCATCGGGCTCGGCGACATCGCGCAGAAGGCATATCTGCCGGTGCTGACGGCCGTTCCGGGCGTCGAGCTGCACCTCCAGACCCGTACGCCCGCCACGCTCGACGCGGTCGGCGACACCCACCGCATCCCGGCGGGCGCCCGCCACACCACCCTCGACTCGCTGCTCGCCCAGGGGCTGGACGCGGCCTTCGTGCACGCTCCGACCGCCGTGCACCCGGAGATCGTGGAGCGGCTCCTCGACGCCGGGGTCGCCACCTATGTCGACAAGCCGATCGCGTACACGTACGCGGAGTCCGAGCGGCTGGTGAACCTCGCGGAGGAGCGCGGGGTCGGTCTCGCCGTCGGCTTCAACCGCCGCTTCGCGCCCGGCTACGCCCAGTGCGCGGAGCACCCGCGCGAGCTGATCCTCATGCAGAAGAACCGGGTCGGGCTGCCCGAGGACCCCCGGGCCCTGGTGCTCGACGACTTCATCCATGTCGTCGACACCCTGCGCTTCCTGGTCCCCGGGCCCGTCGACCACACCACCGTCCGCGCCCGGATCGTCGACGGTCTGATGCACCACGTCGTGCTCCAGCTCTCCGGCGACGGCTTCACCGCGATCGGGATGATGAACCGGCTGAACGGTTCCACCGAGGAGATCCTGGAGGTCTCCGGCCGGGACACCAAGCGCCAGGTCCTCAACCTGGCCGACATCGTCGACCACAAGGGTCAGCCCAGCGTGCGCCGGCGCGGTGACTGGGTGCCGGTGGCCCGCCAGCGCGGCATCGAGGCGTGCGTCCACTCCTTCCTGGACGCGGTCCGCGGGGGCGAAGTGCTCAGCGCCCGGGACGCCCTGGCCACCCACGAACTGTGTGAGCGGATCGTCAGGGACGCCCTGGAGCAGGCCTCCTCCTGAGCGCCCGCAGCCCCTCGGCCCCGCACAGGGCGGCCAGTACGGCGAGCGCCCCGTACACCGCCCAGTCGCCGAAGCGGCCGTAGAGCGTGGTGCCGCGCGTCAGCGGTACGTCGTACACGGCCGCCGCGCTCGCCTCCGTACCGAGCGGCTCACCGATCCGCTCCCCGCGCGGCCCGTGCACGGCGCTGATGCCGGTGAGCGTCGCGTGCACCATGGGGCGGCCGTTCTCGGCGGCGCGCAGGGCGCCCAGGGAGGCGTGCTGGGCGGGGGCCCAGCTCTCCTGGAAGGTGGAGGTGGCGGACTGGGCGACGAGTACCTGGGCGCCGTCCCGGACCAGCCGCCTGCTCATGTCGGGGAACGCCGACTCGAAGCAGACCAGCGGGCCGATCCGCAGCCCCCGGTCGCCGTCGGGCAGGACCATCACCACCTGCCGGTCGCCGCGCAGCCGGTCCTCACCCGCCGCCCTGCCCACGGAGGTCGCCCAGCCGAGCAGGGCGCGCGCCGGGACGTACTCACCGAACGGCACCAGGCGCATCTTGTCGTACCGGTCCCCGGTCGGGCCGTCCGGCCCCACGAGCACCGCCGACTTGAAGATCCCGCTCCGGCCCGAGCCGTCCTCCTGCCGGGCGTCCACGTTGACCAGCAGGTCGGCCCCGGTCTCCCGGGAGAGCGCCGCGAGCCGCCGGGCGGTCCCCGGGGCCTGCCAGGCGCCCGCCCCGATGCTGCTCTCGCCCCAGACGACGAGGTCCACATCCCGGCCCGCGACCGTACGGGTCAGCTCCTCGCCCCGGGCGAGACGCCGCTCGACGCTGTCCGGGCCCGCGATGACCCCCGGCTGGACGACGGCGATCCTGGCCGTCCCCGTGATCACCGGCTGCGGGGCCCAGACCCCCACCCCGGCCACGGCCAGGGCGCACGCGACCAGCAGGCCCCCGGCCGCCGTCCGGGCGCCGGTCAGCGCGGCCACCAGCAGGACGAGCCCGGTGTTGACCGCCACCACCAGCAGGCTCACCAGCCACACCCCGCCCACCGACGCCACCCGCAGCGCCGGGGCGACCTCCCACTGGCTCGCCCCGAGCAGCCCCCAGGGCCCGCCGAGCCCCTCCCAGGAGCGGACCAGCTCGATCGCCAGCCACCCCGAGGGCACGGCCACCACCGCGGCGGCGGCCCGCCGCACCGAGGGCCTGCCCCCGAGCAGCCGCCGGGCCAGGATGCCCCAGGGGGCCCACAGCAGTCCGAGCAGCGCACCCAGCAGCACGATGAAGACGTGCAGGCTCGGCATCAGCCAGTGGTGCACGGCGATGACGAAGCCGATCCCGCCGATCCAGCCGTCCAGCGCCGCCCGCCGCACGGTCCCCGCCGAGCGGATCAGCAGCAGCCAGGGGACGAGCGCGCCATAGGCCAGCCACCAGAGCGAGGGCGCGGGGAACGTGAGCGCGGGCAGCGCCCCGGCGAGCAGGGCGGCCAGCCAACGGACCCAGCCGGAGGCGGGGAACGACCGGTGGGCGGAGGCGGCGGGGGGAGGCGCGTCTCCGGGGTACCGGTCCGGCGGTGGCCCGCCTGCTGGTGGCCCGTCCGGTGTCGTTCCGTACGGCGGGGGGCCGCTCGGCGGTGGCCCGCCTGCTGATGGCCCGTCCGGTGGTGTCCCGTCCGGTGGCGTCCCGTATGGCGGGGGGCCGATTGGTGGTGGTCCGGCCGTCCCGTGCGATCCGTCCGGTGGTGTTCCGCCCTCCGGGGCACTGCCCGGTGGCGGTCCGCCGGGTGGCGGTCCGCCGGGTGGCGGTCCGCCGGGTGGAGTCCCGTCCTGCGCGGGCCCGCTCCCCGTCCGTCCGCCGGACGCCGGACGCTCTCCGGCCCACCACCTCCGCATGCCGTGCCTCCTCGTCCCGCGCGGGTGAGCAGGCGCGTGACCTGCCGGATCAGCTCTCTGTACCCAGTGTGAGGGAGGTGATCCCCACCGGAGGCGGGACGCGGCCGGGGCTCGCCCGAGGTGTGCGGATCAGGCCGGACCGGGGGTGCGGCGCCACTTCTCGTGGACGGTGACCGTACGGATCCGCCAGCCCGGCTCCGTACGGTCCAGCTCGAAGACGTACCGCCCGCCGAAGACGAAGTCCGGGGCCGTGTCACCGGTCCCCGAGGTCTCGCCCTCCCGGGCCAGGCGCATCGGGTTGAGGTAGTCGGCCCGCACCCGCGCCCGGTCGCCCGGATAGCCGCCCAGGTCCTCCAGCTCGATGCGGCGGTTGACGATCAGGTGCTGGCGGACCGGGAAGAGGCGCATCGTCCCGGTCAGCCACCGCGCGATCTCGCCCGCCGGGCCCTCCGCCCCGCCCGCTCCCGTGTAGTCCGCGCGGCCGTCCGGGGTGAACAGGGCTTCGTACGCGCTCCAGTCGCCGTCGTCCACGGTCACGGCGTACCCGGTGATCACATCATCGATGGCGAGCCGGTCCATCACGGTCGCGAGTGCCACACGCTGTGTCATCGGTCAAGTCTCGGCCAGGCGGACCGTCCCGCCAAGAGGGCTGCACGGGCGTCAAGAGAGCTGTGTGATGGGGGAGTTCACGGCGTGGAACCCTCAGCAGGGTACGACGGCGACCGGCCCCAGCGCATGCGTGAGCGTCGTCTGCGCGACCGGGGAGAGGCCCAGGCCGAGCGACTCCCCGCCCCTGCGGCGGCCGATCACGGTCAGCGCCGCCGTGGCCGAGGCCGTCACCAGGGTGCGCGAGGCGGAGCCGTTGACCGGCTCCCGGACGACCTCCACCTGCGGATACCGCTCCTGCCACCCCGACGTCAGCTCGGCCAGCCCGCGCCGGGCCGAGTCCGCCGCGCTCTCCCGGTCGAAGACCGGCCCGCCGGCGAGCATGGACGAGAACATCGTCCAGCCGTGCACGATCCGCAGCCGTGCCCCGGGGCGGGCGGCCGCGGTGGCGAAGGCGAACTCCAGGACCGCCTCGCTGCTCTCGTCGGCGGCCACCCCCGCCACGATGTCGGAGAAGGTGTCGGCCTCCTCCGGCCGGTCGTCCTCGCCGGGTCCCGCGTCCTGCACGACGACGACCGGGCAACCGGCCATCGACGCGGTGGCCAGGCTGTTGGAGCCGATCAGCAGTGAGCGGAAGCCGCCGAGCCCGCGCGAGCCGACCACGACCATCGACGCGTCGCGGCCGAGCGAGACCAGGGCGGCCGCCGGGAAGTCCAGCGGGGCCAGCGTCGACGGGTTCAGCCCCGGAGCGAGCGCCTCGCTCCGGCGTGCGGCCTCGGCGAGCAGCTCGTCCGCCTCCCGCGCCCGGGTCTCCTCGTCGGCGGTCCGGGTGAGCGGCCTGACGTGGACGATCAGCAGCGGAAGCCGGCGCCGTACGGCCTCGTGGGTGGCCCAGTCGAGCGCCTGCCGGCTGTGCGTGGACCCGTCGACGGCGGCGATCACGGGAAGATCATGGGTGGTCATGGACCCGAGCGTACGACGCCGGGGCGCCGCCGCCGGACCCCATGCCACGGCCGCGACCCGGGGCCCGCGCTCAGGCTCGTAGGGCCGGTCCGTGCCTCGCGCCGCCACCGCCCCCCCGGCCGCCGGAGGTGGCTCCGCCGGACGTCATGCCGCCGGGCCCACCCCCGGGGCCGACCGCCCGTCAGTCGTGGTTGTGCGTCGACGAGGTGTCGTCCGGCGGTACCGTCCGGCCGCCGTCGCTTCCGCTGACCACCACCACGACCAGCGCGACCATGACGCCGACCACCGCCAGCCTGCCCGCGAGCCGCAGGCCCCAGCCGGTCCGGGAGGGGGCGGCTCCGGGCGAGAGGGGCAGCTTCTCGGAGCGGCGGGCCGGGCGCAGCAGCCGGACCAGCAGCAGAGCGGCGATCGGCAGCTGGAGCAGCCAGACGCTGGTGCGGAACCAGCCGTCGTACCAGACGTTCGTCCCGTACAGCAGGGTGTGCCAGACGCTCAGCACGTACACGACGATCACGAAGCGGTGCAGGACCCGCCAGGTCTTCGGGCCGAAGCGGTGGCGCACGTAGAAGAGCAGGCCGAGCGGGATCGCGAGGTACAGGGCCGCCTGGCCGATCGGGATGGCGATCTGCCCGGTCCCCGAGCCGTAGCCGCCGGGGACGAACGTCTCGACGAAGGCCGTGGCCAGCGCGGAGTTCCAGGCCGCCGTGTCGTGCCGGAACAGCTCGGCGCCGAAGAAGAGGGCGTGGGCGAAGATCAGCGCGATGGTGTTGAGGCTCGTGGTGCGGTGCAGCCGTTCGAGGCGCGGGCCGGAGATCCGCAGCCACCGCGGACGGGAGCCGGAGAGCAGGAGCCCGAGGACGACCGTGCCCCAGGCCCAGAGCAGAGCGGACCAGCCGAACGCCTGGCTCAGGAAGTACATCCAGAAGCCGCCCGCGTCGGCCATGAACGGCATCACGGAGACCGTGGAGGAGGTCTTGTTGCGGATCCGTATGTAGAGGAGGACGAAGACCGCCGCCGTCACCAGGAGCGCCACCAGCCCGTCGAGCCAGGAGGCCCGCAGGTCGGACCGGAGGGTGACGCGTCCGCCGGTACGCGGCTTGTCCGTGCCGGGCCGTCGGGCGTCGGGCCGGGTGATCTCGGTCGGTTCGGAGGGGAGTTCGGCGGCCGCCGCCGGCTCGGGTGTGGGGGACTGGTTCGTCATGCGGCCTCTTCGTGGGGGCGTCGGCTGGCGGGGCGGCTGCGTGGGCCCCGGGCCACGAGGCTTGTGCAGGCGTGCTGTTGGAGCAGTCGGTGGGAGCCGGGGGGAAGTTCCCGCGAGTGGTGTGTGACATGAATCACACAGGTTGCGCGTGGGGCAAACGGGGTGAACTCCCGTTGTTTCCGCATCTGCTGGTCTTCTCCACGGGGCGGGTACGGCTGGCACGATGGCCGCCATGGGAGCCGGAACCGCACTCCGCCTCGCCCGCACCGCGCTGTTCGCGGTCGTGTGCGTCGCCGTGTCCGGGCTCGGCCATGCCCTGATGTCCGGCGGTCCCCTGCCGCTCCTGCCGCTGGCGGCCGTCCTTGTACCCGTCGCCGGTGCGGGCTGGTGGCTCGGCCGCCGTGCCCGGGGAGCCCCGGTCACCGTCGCGGCCCATGTCCTGGGCCAGTTGGGGCTGCACGCCTACTTCGCCGTGACGGGGGCCCACGCGTCGGCGGACTCCGCGACGAGCGTGCCGCCGGCCGCCGCGGAGCATGTGCACCACGCGCACGAGATGCCCCACGTCCCCGCTCCGCACCCGGTCCCCGACACCACCTCCGTGCTGACGGAGCTTCTCGGCGCCTTCGCCGACTCGGTGTTCACCGGCCCCATGGCCGCCGCCCACGCCCTCGCCGGGCTGATCTGCGGCTGGTGGCTCTGGCGCGGCGAAGTGGCCCTCGCCCGGCTGGGCCGCAGCCTCGCCCTCTTCGTACGGGCTCCGCTGCGGACGGCCTGGCGTCTCTGGTCGGCGGCCCCGCCCACCACCGGGCGGCCCGTCCGGCCGCGCGCCCGCCGCAGGCCGGGCCGCCGCCCCCAGGGGCTGCTCGCCCCGCACGTCCTCTCCCGGCGCGGTCCGCCGTCTCCCGTCCCCTCCCTGTGATCCCCAGCCGCCCGGCCGGTCCTGTGTGACCCGCCGGGGGCGCTACGGGTGTGCGCTCCCGCGCCCACACCCGTGACAGGCATGCCGTTGCCGCCGGACCGCCCCAGGGCCCGGACGGCCGGCCACGCGGAGCCGGGCGACCACCGCACCACGGCTCCGCCAGGACGCGAAGGACAGCTGTGACCCCAACTGCCACCCCCTCCCTGCCCCCCACCCCCGCACCGGGGCCCTCCGCATCGGGCCTCCCCGCACTGGGCCTGCCCGCACCGGGCCCCTCCGGAACGGGCCCCTCCGGACCGGGCCGCCACGCCCCGCAGCCGACGGTCACCGCGCCCCGGCCCCGGGTGTACGCCGCCCGGCAGAACGACGGGCAGATCACCGACTGGGCCCTGGCCGCCGGCGGCGGTGACCGGGAGGCCGCCGACCGGTTCGTCCGGGCGACCTACGAGGACGTCCGGAGGTTCGTCGCCTACCTCAGCGCCGATGTCCCCGGCGCCGACGACCTCGCCCAGGAGACCTACGTACGGGCCATGAGCGGCCTCGCCCGCTTCGCCGGACGCTCCTGCGCCCGCACCTGGCTCCTCTCCATCGCCCGGCGCGTGGTCATCGACCGGCACCGCACGGCCGCCGTACGTCCCCGGACCGCCGACACCGCCGACTGGCAGGGCGCAGCGGAGCGGGCCCAGCCGCGCGGTCTCCCCGGCTTCGACGAGTCGGTCGCGGTCTTCGACGCCCTGCGCCACCTGGACCCGGCGCGCCGCCAGGCCTTCGTCCTCACCCAGGTGGTGGGGCTCTCCTACGAGGAGGCGGCTGACGCGGCGGGCTGCCCCGTCGGTACGGTCCGTTCCCGGGTGGCGCGCGCCCGCAGGGAACTGGCCGGGCAGTGGCGTACGGAGCCGGGGGAGCGCGGCGCGCCGGGCGGGCCGGGCGGGCCGGTGAGCACCCTCGCCCCTCCCGCGTCCGTCCCGGTCGCCTCCGCCCCCGCCGTGTCCCGCACCCCCGTATCCGTCACAGCCCTGCCGACCGCCGCCCTGCCGACCGCCGTCTAGCCGGCGGTCGTCTCCGCCCGGGGCTCCGACCGGCCCCGGGCGGTACGGCGGCCCACGCTCAGCAGGAGCACCGGGAGCAGCACGCACTGGAGGCCGACAACCGCCCAGAACGCCCGTGCCGACCCCGCCGATTCGGCCGCCGCGTACAGCTGGCCGCCCACCAACCCGCTGGCGAACGCCCCGATGCCCGCCGCCAGTCGCTGCCTGCCGAACACGGTGGCCGGGGGAGCGGAGCTACGGGCCAGCGCCTCCAGGTCGTTCTTGAGGAAGAGCACGATCTCGCCCAGACAGATCAGCACCCCGCCCACCGCGATCCCCGCGTGCCCGCCCCCGGCGATGGCCGCCATGCCCGCCGCCATGGCCCCGAACCCCCACCGCAGCGCCGCCGGATAGCTCAGGGCGGCGACCCGCTCCGCCAGCAGCGGCTGGGCGACGACGAGGAGGGCCGCGTATCCCATCAGGACCGCACCGTAGAACCCGGCCGAGGTCCGGGGGACGGCGTAGAGCGCCAGGTAGTGCTGGAAGAACATGAACGCGTAGACACTCGCCACCGTGACCAGGAACGGCGAGAGCCCGGAACGCCGTTCGCCGGTCGGGGGCGGTGGCGCGTCGGCCGCCGCCGGCCGTACCGCGTCGCGCGGCAGGAAGGCGTGCCCCACCCCGACCACGGCGAACAGCCCGGCCACGCACGTGAACAGGACCCCGGGGGAGCCCATCACCAGCGGGGCCGCCGCCGGAGGACCCAGCGCCATCCCCGCGTTGAACGCCGAACTGCTCGCCGACAGAAGCCTCGGCCGGTCCGGCTCCGGCGAACCGTCCACCAGATAGGCCTTGTTGGCCGGGAGGTAGAGCGCCGCGCCCGCCGACACCAGCAGCAGCGCGCCGACCGCCAGGACGGGACTGGTCAACCCCGGTACGAACGCGGCGAATCCGGCCGTCCGCAAGCCCAGCGCCAGCAGCATCGACCGCCGCAGCCCGATCCGCCCGGCCACCGGCCCCGCGGCCACGCCCCCGGCGAACTGGATCAGTGAGGCCACCGCCAGCACGGTGCCGACCGTCCCCAGCCCGAGGCCGAGCCGCTGGTGGAGCAGGACCGACATGTACGGCAGCACGGCGAAGCTGCCGAGCGTGATGAGGAACGAGCCCGCCAGCAGGAACCCCTGCGGACCGGTGAACCGCCACCGCACCAGCGCCCGTTCACCGCTCACCCGGCTCGCCTCACCGGGTGTCCGCGATCACCGGCCGGACGCGGACCGCCGCACTCCACGCCCGGTGCTGCGCCAGCTCCGCCGTCGGCGCCTGGGCCAGCACCATCCCCGTGCACCCGCGCTGGTCGCCCACGTTCGGCAGGTGCTCGCCCGGTTCGCGTACGGGGAACCACTCCACGGACCCCGGGAAGGCGGCGAGTTCACCGAGGCCGTGCCAGCCCTTCAGGACCCCGGGCCGGTCGGCGTAGACGAGGACGAAGCCGTACGCGGGGCCCCGGCCGCCCTCCAGCGGGGCGTCGAGCAGCGCGGGGCGACGGCCCAGTGCCTCGTCCATCATCGCCGTGTACACATTGGTGCCGAGCGACCGGCAGAGCACCTCGCCCACCAGCGCGCCCCCGATCCGCCGGTTGATCTCCACCAACTCCGGTCCCTCGGCGGTCAGGATGAACTCCACGTGTGCGAACCCCCGCCGGTGACCGGCGACTTCGAGCACGCGCCCCACCCACGCCTCGATCGCGGCCCGCTCCCCGTCCGGCAGCGCCACCGGGAAGGCCGCGACCTCCTCCCGTACCACCGCCGTCCGGGACGTCTGGCGGCTCAGCACTCCGAGCAGCCGGGTGGTTCCCTCCCAGCTCAGGGTCTCCGCGCTGTACAGCGGACCGGCGAGGAACGTCTCCGCGAACAGCTCGCCCTTCAAGGGCTGTTGAGCCGCCTCCGCCACCGCCCGGTGCAGCGCCTCCTCGTCGTGTGCGATCCAGACCGAGCGTGACGAGGTGCCCGAGGAGTCCTTGAGGACGGCGGGCAGACCGACCGTCCGCAGGACCTCCTCCGCGCCCTCCGGCCCGGCCGGAACGGCCACGGCCGTGGACCGGCTCAACCCCTGTGCGTGCAGCGCCTCCCGGACCCGGCGCTTGTCGCGCAGCAGCCGGACCGCTGCCGGATCCGGTCCGGGGAGCCCCAGTTCGGCGGAGAGCTCGGCGGCCGGGACGCTCCAGGTGTCGGTGGTGTTGATGAGCCCGGCGAGCGCGGGCAGCGCGGCCAGCGCCCGGCGGACCGCCGCCGGGTCGTCGGTGTCGACGTCCACCACGTCCAGGGCGTCGGGCGGCAGGGTGGCCAGCTCGTGCCGGTACACCGAGCGGTCCCCGGTCAGCAGGCAGAGCCGGTGACCGGACTCCTCGGCGGCCTCGGCCATCCGGCCGAGCCCGAACGACAGGGACTCCAGGGCGGCGATCGTCACGGTTGCATCTCCACGGTCGGTACGGGGGCGGGGGCACCGCCCTGTTCGGGCAGGCGGGCGGCCTCGGGCGCGGCGCGCCGCCCCCACTCCATCACCGACCACGGCGGCCGCAGCGCCTCCAGGGAGGTGATCGGCCGGGGCCGCAGTCCGGCCGGGTCCAGGGCCTCGGTGTGACGGGCGAACACCCGCTCGGCGTAACGGTGTCCGGTGTCGGCGCCCAGCACCAGATGCAGCCGGCCGGGATCGCGCTTCGCCTCCCAGGAGGCCGCCAGATGCGCCGCTCCGGTGGAGAGCCCGGCGAACACCGCGTGCCGGCGCAGCAGTCCGACCGCACCGGCCATCGCGTGGCGGAAGTCCAGCCAGTGCACGGTGTCGTACAGCTCGTGGTGGACGTTGCCGAACGGGATCGAGCTGCCGATGCCCGCGATGATCGCCTCCGGGTCGCTGAACTGCTCGCTGCCGAAGGTGACGCTGCCGAACGGCTGGATCCCCACCAGCCGGACCACCCGCCCCGACTCCCGCAGCGCCCGGGCCAGTCCACCGGTCGACGCCCCCGTGCCGACCGCCCCCACCACGGTCAGCGGGCCCTCGGGCAGCGAGGCGGTCAGCAGGTCGGCGAACTCCCGGTACCCCTCGTGGTGCACCGCGTCGTGGTACTGCCGCATCCAGTGGAAGTCCGGCCGTTCCGCGAGGAGTCGGCGGACGTGCCGGACGCGCAGCTCCTGGTCCAGGCGGAGGCTCTGGGACGGCGGCATCCGGTCGACGGTCGCGCCCAGCACCTCCAACTGGGCGAGCATCGTGGCGTCGACGGTGGTGGACGCCACGATGTGGCAGCGCAGCCCGTAGCGGTGGCACGCCATGGCCAGCGCCACCGCGTAGATGCCGCTGGAGCTGTCGACCAGGGTCTGACCGGGCACCACCCGGCCCCGGCGCAGCAGCGCACGGACCGCGCCGAGCGCCGCGTACACCTTCATCGTCTCGAACCGCGCGAGCACCAGGTCACCGTCGAGCCGGATCAGGTCCGGGCTCTTCACGGCGTCGGTGATGTGCTCGTGCACGGTCGCGGCGGCGGCCGACTGCCGCGCCCCGGACCTCACTTGCGCCGCCCGCGGACGATGAGCCGGTCGGAGTGCTGGTCGTAGCCCGAGCCGTCGAAGCCGCCGAAGCACTCCACGTCGGTGAGGCCCGCCTCCTCGAAGAGGGCGTGCAGTTCGGCGGCCGAGTACAGCCAGGAGTGGATGGAGGCGGTACGGGCCGTGTCCCCGCGCACCAGCGTCCAGTCGGTGCGCAGCCGCCGCCAGCTGTCGAGGACGGTGTCGCGCTGGACGACGTACGAACCGTCCGGCAGGTCCACGGCCTTGGGCCGGCCGATCCAGCCCGCCAGCACCTCCTTGCCCATCACGTCCACGACGAGCTGCCCGCCCGGCGCGAGGCTCGCGCAGGCGTTGCGGAGCACCTGGAGGTTGTCCTCGGCGGCCTCGAAGTAGCCGAACGAGGTGAAGACGTTCAGGATCACGTCGAAGGCGCCGGGCTCGGTGTACGTGAGCATGTCGGCCCGCTCCAGCCGGACCTCGGCGCCCGCCGCCTCGCACGCGGCGCGGGCCCGCTCCAGCATCGTCGGCGAGAGGTCGACGCCCGTCACCGTGTATCCGCGCGCCGCCAGCGGCACCACGAACAGCCCCGGTCCGCAGGCCAGGTCCAGGACCCGTGAGCCCGGTGGGAAGTCCAGCAGGGGCGAGGAGGCGACGAGGGCGGCGGCGGACCGTTCCCGGGCGGGCGGGAACATGGTCGGGGCGAAATCGGACCAGAGCGCGTCGTCCTCGTACCAGTGCATGCTTCTCGGTCTCCTCCCGGCCCGCGTGGGGCCGCCGGGCTGTGCCGTGTCGATGTCGGTCGCCGGGGCTCTTCTCCAGGTAGTCGGGGGCCGGTGCCGGGAAGTTCCCGGCACCGGTGTTGACCTACGATCACCGGCGGGCGGCCGGACAGCCGACGGCCGGAAATGACCGGACGGTCCGGTGGGACCGGAGAGGGCGAGGAGGACCATGACCTGGAGCGAAGTGCCGGTGGACATCGAACCGGCGGCGGGCGCCGTCCTGCTGAGCGGCATTCCCGGCAGCGGCAAGTCCACGGTGGCCGCCGCGCTGGCGGCCCGGTTCGCCGCCTCGGCGCACATCGAGGTCGACGCCCTCCAGGAGCTGATCGTCCGGGGCGGGCGGTGGCCCACCCCGGAGCGGGACGCGGAGGCGGACCGGCAGATCTTCCTGCGGGCCCGCAACGCCTGCCTGCTGGCCGGCAGCTTCGTCGGCGCGGGGTTCCTGCCGGTCCTCGACGACGTGGTCGTCCGCCGGGCCCACCTCGCCTACTACCGGCGGCAGATCGCCGTGGGGCCGCTGCACTTCGTGGTGCTGGCCCCGGGCGCGGCGACGGCGGGGCAGCGCAACCTCGCCCGGGACAAGACCCTGACGACGGACTGGTCGTTCCTGGACACGGCGATGCGGACCGAGCTGACCGGCCAGGGCGTCTGGATCGACAACGCCGAGCTGACGGTGGCGGAGACGGTCGACGCGGTCCTGGCGGCGACGGGGCTGGCGGCGACGGGCTGACAGCGACGGGCTGACGACTGACTGACGGCGGCCTGCTGAGAAGGAATCGCTGAGAACGGCTCGCCGGGAGCGGCTCCCGGGAGCGGCTCACGGAGAACGTGGCGCCGAAGACGTCTCACCGGGAGCGGGTCACAGGGAGCGGTCTGCTGAGAACCGTCCGCCGGACCGGCGTTGTCAGACCCTCGCTCTACGGTGGTGACATCTATCCGCGCTGCTGGCTGCTGCGCTGCTGGATCGGCCCTGCCCGGCTGTCCGCCGGGCAGGGCCGCACAACCGAAGGGTCAGCCCGCGGACTCACCCGCGTGCGGGCTCAGGACACCGGCCGAGACGAGGATGAAGATGAGAATGCCGAGCGCCACCCGGTAGATCACGAAGGGCATGAAGCTCTTGGTCGTGATGAACTTCATGAACCAGGCGATGACGGCGTAGCCGACGGCGAAGGCGACCAGCGTCGCGAAGATCGTCGGCCCCCAGGAGACATGGCCCTCGCCCACGTCCTTGAGCTCGTACACGCCCGAGGCGAGCACCGCGGGGATCGCCAGGAGGAACGAGTAGCGGGCGGCCGACTCGCGGGTGTAGCCCATCAGCAGACCGCCGCTGATGGTCGCGCCCGAGCGGGAGACGCCGGGGATCAGCGCCATCGCCTGGCAGCAGCCGTAGATGAGACCGTCCCGGATGCCCAGGTCCTTGAGCGTCTTGCGCTCCTTCACCGCGCGGTGCTTGCCGCCCGCCTCGTCGCGCGCGGCGAGCCGGTCCGCGATGCCGAGGACGATGCCCATGACGATCAGCGTCGTCGCGATCAGCCGCAGGTCCCGGAACGGGCCCTCGATCTGGTCCTTGAGCGTGATGCCGAGCACCCCGATGGGGATCGAGCCCACGATGACCAGCCACCCCATCTGGGCGTCGTGGTCGCTCCGCATCGTCCTGTCCGTCAGCGAGCGGAACCAGGCCGACAGGATCCGCGCGATGTCCTTGCGGAAGTAGATCAGCACCGCGGCCTCCGTGCCGATCTGGCTGATGGCGGTGAAGGCGGCCCCCGGGTCCTGCCAGCCGGCGAACGCGGCGGTCAGCCGCAGATGGGCGCTGGAGGAGATCGGCAGGAACTCGGTCAGTCCCTGAACGAGTCCCAGGACGAATGATTCGAACCAGCTCATGGGGCTTTGGCCATCCCGAGGGTGATCGTGCATCGGCCGAGGACACGGGGCCCGTCGGCTGCGTGCGGAGTGCGGTCAAGGAAGAGAGAGGGGAGAAGAACGGAGAAACGGAGGAGCGGAGGAAGGAGGGCGGGGATCGACGAGGAGAAGATCGCGGGCAGCGTATCGCCCGAAAGTGAACGTAAGGGTGACCGCGAGGGTCATCCACGTGCCGTCGCGCGCTCAGTTGTCCGGCGTGTCCCGGCCGAGCCGGTGGCGCTTGCGCCAGGCGACCAGCGCGCCGCCGATACCGGACACCATGATGAATCCCGTCGCCGCCAGGAAGAGGGGGGAGGTCGGCGAGGCCGCCTGGCTGCCCGCTATGACGTACGCCGCCGTGTTGGGGATGGAGCCGATCCCGGTGGCCAGGAGGAAGGGCGGATAGCCCATCCGCGAGGTCGCCGCGCAGTAGTTGGCGGCGGCGAACGGGATGCCGGGGAAGAGCCGGAGCGCCAGCACCGAGCGGAAACCGTGCCGGCTCAGCACCCCGTCGGCGGCCGTCAGCACCTTGCCGCGCACCAGCGTGCGCAGCGCGTCCTGGCCCAGGACCCGGCCCAGCATGAACGACACGCCCGCGCCGAGGACCGTGCCCGCCAGGGCCGCCGCCAGCCCCGTCTGCGTACCGAAGAGGGCCCCCGCCGCCAGGTTGAGGAGCGGGCGCGGCACGAACGCCACGGTGAGCGCCCCGTAGGCGAGCCCGAAGAGCATCGCCGCGCCGCCGCCCGTGAGCTGCTCCGGCCAGCCCGACGCCAGCAGCCGCTGTGGTTCGAACAGCAGCATCGTCGACGCGGCGGCCAGCAGTACCGCGACCAGCAGCGAGAACCGGGACCAGGGGGAGAGCAGCGCCTTGGAGCGGCGCAGCGCCGTGGCGCCGGCGGGCGGGGCGGTGGGGACGGGGTCGAACATTCGGGGAGACTAACCGAAAACGGCGTGTGATCGCCGTAATGTGCGTCGCGTGGACCCCGCAGCAGCCTCCGTCCCCGCCGTACCGGACGGCCCGCCTCCCGGCGCCGGGCCGGGCACCCCCGCCGTACCGGACAGTCCGCCACCTGATGCCGTACCGCGTGCCCCCGCCGTACCGGACAGTCCGCTCGCCGACACCGTTCTCGCGCGGCTGACCGAGGTGTACGCCCCGGCCGCCGACCCCGAACGGGCCGAGGGCGCCGCCGCGTACATGAAGCACATCGCCCCGTTCCTCGGGATCCCCACGCCCGAGCGCCGGGCTCTGGCGAGGACCGTACTGGCGGGCACCGGCCGGCCGGACGAACGGGACTGCACCGCTATCGCGCTGCGCTGCTGGCAGCTGCCCGAGCGCGAGTACCAGTACTTCGCCGTCGACTACCTCCGCCGGTACGTCTCCTCCTGCTCCTCCGGCTTTCTGCCGGTCCTGCGCCACCTCGTCACCACCACCCCCTGGTGGGACACGATCGACACGCTGGCCGCGCATGTCGCGGGGCCGCTCGTCACCGCCGATCCGGCGCTCGCCCGCGCCATGGACCGGTGGATCGACGACGACAACCTGTGGGTCGCCCGTACCGCCCTGCTCCACCAGCTGCGCTACAAGGAGGCCACCGACACCGACCGCCTCTTCGGCTACTGCCTGCGCCGCGCGGACCATCCGGACTTCTTCATCCGCAAGGCGATCGGCTGGGCGCTGCGGGAGTACGCCAAGACCGACCCCTCCGCCGTACGCGACTTCGTCGAGGGCGCCCGGACCCGTCTCTCCCCGCTCTCCGTGCGCGAGGCGCTGAAGAACCTCTGAGCCCGAACCCCCGGGCCCGAACCTCCGAGCCCACGGAGCGGGGCCGCCGGAAAACCATTCGACGCGGCCGTCCCGCCCCGCCATGATCAGAGGCATGTTCCGGTACGCCTTCCTCGCAGCGCCGTCCGCAGTCGCGGACGCGCCGAAGGCTGCCGTGAGCGACATGGCCGCAGCCGCCGTCGCAGCCACCACCGCAGCCTTCGCTGCCGCAGCGCCCCTCGGCGGCGCCCGAAGCTGACCCTCCCCCGACAGTCCGGCGGACCCCGCAAGGGGAGGGTCGGCGGGGCCCTGGGGTCTTCTCTCTTCTCGGTTCCGAGCCCTCGTCGGGCATCGGGGCTGTGTCCAGCTTCGAGTTCTCAAAGGAACGCGCCATGTCCAAGACGGCCTACGTACGCACCAAGCCGCACCTCAACATCGGCACCATGGGCCACGTCGACCACGGCAAGACCACCCTCACCGCCGCCATCACCAAGGTCCTCAGCGAGCGCGGGGGCGGCTCCACCTCCTACGTCTCCTTCGACCGGATCGACCGGGCCCCCGAGGAGGCCCAGCGCGGGATCACCATCAACATCGCGCACGTCGAGTACGAGACCGACACCCGCCACTACGCGCACGTCGACATGCCCGGCCACGCCGACTACGTCAAGAACATGGTGACGGGCGCGGCGCAGCTCGACGGGGCGATCCTCGTCGTCTCCGCGCTCGACGGGATCATGCCCCAGACCGCCGAGCACGTCCTGCTGGCCCGTCAGGTGGGCGTCGACCACATCGTCGTAGCGCTCAACAAGGCCGACGCGGGCGACCCCGAGCTGACCGACCTGGTCGAGCTGGAGGTCCGTGAGCTGCTCTCCGCGCACGGGTACGGCGGTGACTCCGTCCCCGTCGTCCGGGTCTCCGGGCTCAGGGCGCTGGAGGGCGACCCACGGTGGACGGCGGCGATCGAAGGGCTGCTGGACGCCGTCGACACGTACGTACCGATGCCGGTGCGCTACACCGACGCGCCGTTCCTGCTCTCCGTGGAGAACGTCCTGACCATCACCGGCCGGGGCACGGTCGTCACCGGCGCCGTGGAGCGCGGCACCGTCCGCGTGGGCGACAGGGTGCAGGTGCTCGGCGCGGACGTCGAGACGGTCGTCACCGGCCTGGAGACCTTCGGCAAGCCGATGGAGTCCGCCGAGGCCGGGGACAACGTGGCGCTGCTGCTGCGCGGGGTGGAGCGCGACCGCGTCCGCCGCGGCCATGTCGTGGCCGCGCCCGGCAGCGTCAGGCCGAGGCGCCGGTTCACCGCGCAGGTGTACGTCCTGTCGGCGAAGGAGGGCGGCCGGTCGACCCCGGTCACCACCGGCTACCGGCCGCAGTTCTACATCCGTACGGCGGACGTCGTCGGTGACGTCGACCTCGGGGAGACCGCCGTCGCGCGCCCCGGCGACACGGTCACCATGACCGTGGAGCTGGGCCGTGACGTCCCGCTGGAGTCCGGCCTCGGCTTCGCGATCCGCGAGGGCGGCCGCACTATCGGCGCGGGCACGGTCACCGGCCTGCTCTGAGGACCGCCGCTGCCCGCCACCCCGCCGCCCGGGGGTGGCGGGCAGCGGCGGCGGCCACGGAGGGGTGAACGAGAATGGAGGGGTGAACGAGCCGATACCCGTCATCCGCGACGTCGACTGCGGCACCGCCCGCCTGCTGCCCGATGTGGACCGCGACCGGGCGTGGCTGCTCACGGTCGACGACGCACCCCAGTCCTATGTCGACCTCGACGATCCGACGTACCTGGAGTTCGAGTACGTACGGCGTCTCGCGCACGTCCTGGACTGCGCGGCACCCGACGGCGCCCCGCTGGACGTCCTGCACCTGGGCGGCGGGGCGCTCACCCTGCCCCGGTACGTCGCCGCCACCCGCCCCGGCTCGCGGCAGGAGGTGATCGAGGCGGACAAGGGGCTGCTGCGGCTGGTACGGGACCAGCTCCCGCTGCCCGACGGCAGCGGCATCACCGTGCACGCCGCCGACGCCCGGGAACGGCTGGAGGCGGCCCCGCCCGGGTCGGCCGACCTCGTCGTCGCGGATGTCTTCGGCGGCTCCCGGATCCCGGCCCACCTCACGTCGGTGGAGTACGCGCGGGCCGCCGGACGGGCGCTGCGGCCCCACGGGATCTACGCCGCCAACCTGGCGGACAGCGCGCCCTTCGCCTTCCTCCGGTCCCAACTGGCCAACTTCGCCACCGTCTTCGCCGGGCTCGCCGTGATCGGTGAACCTGCCGTGCTGCGCGGACGGCGCTTCGGCAACGTCGTCCTGCTCGCCTCGCACGCCCCGATCGACACGGCACCGCTCACCCGCCGCTGCGCCGCCGACGCCTTCCCGGCCCGGGTCACCGACGGGGACGCGCTGGTCCGGCTCGTCGCCGGGGCGCGCCCGGTGCCGGACACGGACGCCGTCGCCTCGCCGGAACCCCCGGACGGCGCCTTCACCATCGGCTGAGCCCGCACGGGCGGACGGCCATACGTACGCCGCGCGGCCCGATCCGGGGGACAGCGTTCCCGGAGCGGGCCGCGCGGCGGCCGACGCTATCGCGCATACGAGGCAGCGCCGGTCGGCTTGTCAGCCGGTCGGCTTGTCGGCCGAGAGGCGGACCGTGCTCAGGATCTGCTGGATGGTGGTGTCCGGCAGTTCGCCGTCGACTCCCTTGGGACCGTAGAGGATCCACGTCGAGAACTCGTCGTTGCCGTTCTTGAAGGAGAACGCGATCGACTTGCCGTCGGTGTCGCACTTCTCCTTCTTGGCCAGACCGGTCGCGGTGGCGGTCACGACGCTGCCGGAGAGACCCGACTTCGTGGTGAACGGCTTGGGGTCGCCGACCTTGACCTTGTCCTTCGAGTCGGTCTGGGCGTACGCGGCCCACACCCAGGTGCCCGCCTCGGCCTTGGCGGCCTCGTCGGAGTTCTTCGCCCCGCGCGCCCCCTTCGTGCCGACGCCGGCCAGCTCGGTCTCCTCGTCGCGGCCGTCCTTGTCGGAGTCGTCGACGCACCACTTGCTCTTGTAGTACGCGGGCGCCGAGAAACCGGCGACGGGCTTGCCCGTGGGGTCCTTGGCGTCCTCGAAGCCGGCGAACACGCCCGAGCTGGAGACCTCCCAGTCACCGGGTACGTCGAACTGCGTGCCCCACTTGGGGTTGGTGACGACCTTCCACCCCGGGATGAGGGGCTTGGGGTCGTTCTCGGAGCCGCGCGGGTTCTCCGCCGGTGCGGAGCTGGGCTCCTCCGAGGTGCTCGGCTTCGCGCTCGGGGCGGCGGACTTCTTGTCGTCCGCGACGTCCTTGCTCTTGTCGTCGTCGTTGCCGGTCAGCAGGACGACGCCGGTGACGACCGCGGCGACCACGACGGCGGTCGCCGCCACGATGGCGATGACGGTCGTCTTCTTCTTGTCGCCGTCCGGCTTCGGTCCGCCGGGCGGGCCCCCGACGGCGTACTGCGGAACGGTCGGCTGCTGGTACGGATTGGGCTGGCCGTACCCCGGCTGCCCGTACGGGGGCTGGCCGTATCCCGGCTGTCCGTAGCCGGGCTGGGTCGGCGGCTGGCCGGGCTGCCCCGGCGGGTATCCGGGCGCGCCGGACTGCCCCGGCTGCTGCCCCGGTTGCTGACCGGGCTGCTGGCCCTGCTGCGGATATCCCGGTTGCTGATAGGGATTCGGCTGCTGGTACCCCGGCTGCTGGTACGGGTTCTGATTCGGGTCCTGCGGGTTCTGCTCGCCCCCGGGCGGCTGCTGTCCTGGCCACATGGCCAGTAACCATAGATGGGTGGCGTGTGCACTGCTACGCCCGCCCCTGTCCCAGTGCTGTCCCGGTGCCGTAACAGGGGGATGGTCAAACCTCGCTACTCATGAGTAACCTTCGGTCCATGAGCGCTGAACAGATGACCGTGGGCGAGATGCTCGTCGCGACCGTTCCGATGGCCCGGACCCTCAACCTCGAATTCCTGGAGACGACCCCCGAGCGGGCCGTCGTCCGGCTGCCGGACCAGGCGGACTACCACAACCACGTGGGCGGACCGCACGCCGGAGCGATGTTCACGCTCGCCGAGTCCGCCAGTGGCGCCATCGTCATCGCCGCCTTCGGGGACCAGATGTCCCGGGCCGTGCCGCTCGCCGTCAAGGCCGAGATCGGCTACAAGAAGCTGGCCATGGGCGAGGTCACCGCGACCGCCACCCTCGGCCGCCCGATCGCGGACGTCGTGGCCCAGCTCGACGCCGGGGAGCGCCCCGAGTTCCCGGTCTCCATCGAGATCCGGCGCGCGGACGGCGCGGTCACCGGCGAGATGACCGTCGTCTGGACCCTGCGCCCCAACAGCTGACGCCCGCGGGCGTACGTTCCCGGGGCCGCCGTCCCTCCGGTCGGGGAGGGAGCGGCGGCCTCCGGTATGCGCGGGCGCCGGGGTGCCGGGCGTGCGCCGGGCCGGGCCCCGGCCGGCGCGCCCGCGCCGCGAACCGGTCCGCCAGGTGTGCGCGGGCGCCACTACGACGGGTGTGCGCGGGCGCCGGTGCGCCGGGCCCCATCCGCGGGCCCGCCCGGACGGGCCCCGGCGGCTCCTCAGCTCTCGTGCGCCGCTCGGTGGGCCTTGGCCAGCTCCACGTAACCGGCCGCGTTGAACCGGATGCCCTCCAGCTCCTCCGCCGTCAGCGGTCGCTTGACCTTGGCGGGCACGCCCGCGACCAGCGACCCGGGCGGCACCTGCATCCCCTGCGGCACGAGCGCCTGCGCCGCCACCAGGGAGCCGGCGCCGATGTGCGCGCCGTTGAGCACCGTGGCGCCCATCCCCACCAGCACGTCGTCCTCGATGACACAGCCGTGCAGGACCGCGTTGTGGCCGACCGAGACCCGCGCGCCCACGGTGAGCGGGAAGCCGGGGTCGGTGTGGACGCTGCAGTTGTCCTGGATGTTGCTGTCCGGGCCGAGGGTGATCGGGCCGCAGTCGGCGCGCAGTACGGCCTGGTACCAGACGCTGGAGCCGGGGGCCAGGGTGACCTCTCCGATGACCACGGAGGTCGGGGCCACGAACGCGTCCGCGTCGATGGCCGGCTCCTTGCCGCCCATGCCCGTGATCAACGCCTGCTCCGCCATGGCCTGCTCCTCGGTGGTCCGGTGCCGCTCGGGGGTGGTGCTCCTGATGGTGACGCGTGGGGCCTTCGATCGGGATCGGGCCGTCTGACACGGTAGGCGACGGCTCCCCGCACATGGCGGCGGGTGGGGTGAACATCACAGGTCACCGCGCGGAGCGCCGCCCGCCGCGCCGACTACCGTGAGCCCGTGCCGAAAAACCGCAACACGTTCTCCTTCCTCGCCCGTCGGCGCCGCGGTGCCGCCTCCTGGCTGGTCCACCGCGGCTGGGAGTGGGCGCGGGAGGCGGGTGCCGTCACCGCCGAGCACCCCGGCCGGCTGCGCTTCGGCGCGATCGGGGAGGGGACCCGGCTGGCGTTCCCGCAGGGCACCGTGTTCGGGGAGCCGTGGATCGAGCTGGGCGGCCACTGCATCATCGCCGAGCAGGTGACCCTGACCGCCGGGATGATGCCGGACCTGGACCTGGGCCCCGACCCGATCCTCACCCTGGGCGACGGGGTGGTGCTGGGGCGCGGCAGCCATGTGATCGCGGACACGACGGTGACCATCGGCTCGGACACGTACTGCGGTCCGTACGTCTACATCACCTCGACCAACCACAGCTACGACGACCCGCACGAGCCCGTGGGCAAGCAGTGGCCCCGCATGGAGCCGGTCGAGATCGGCCCCGGCTGCTGGATCGGCACCGGTGCGGTGATCCTGCCGGGTGCCCGGCTCGGCCGGAACGTGGTGGTCGCGGCGGGCGCGGTGGTGCGCGGCGAGGTCCCCGACCACGCGGTGGTCGCGGGGGCGCCCGCCCGTGTCGTACGGAGCTGGGACCCGGAGCGGGGCTGGCAGCCGCCCCTGCGCACGCCCGCTCCCGTACCGATCCCCGAGGGCGTCACCCCGGAACAACTGCTGGCGCTGGCCGAGCTGGAGGGGAAGGCGGGACCGGACACCCCGTGACAGCGGGCCCGGGCCCCGAGGCCCCGCCGGCGGCAGGAGCGCCGCCGATACGGTAGGCCGCATGCGCGCACCCATCGGCACCTTCGACGACGCCTCCCCGGCCTCCGGACGGCTCGACCTGCTCCCCGCCCCCGTCGCGGCGGCTCTCGCCGCCGGATGGGGCGACATCACCGCCGACCGGATCATCCACGTCGACACCGACCCGGCCGTGGCCGACACCGCCGTCTTCGTCGAGCACCACGGGCGGGACCTGCTGGACACCTCGGCCAACTGCGTCGTCGTGGCGGGCAGACGCGGCGGCGAGACCACCCTCGCCGCCTGCGTGGTGCTCTCCCGCACCCGGGTCGACGTCAACGGCGCCGTACGCAGGCACCTGGGCGCCCGCAAGGCCTCCTTCGCCGCGATGGACACCGCGGTCGGCGAGACCGGCATGGAGTACGGCGGCATCACGCCCATCGGCCTGCCCGCCGCCTGGCCCCTCCTCCTCGACCCCGCTGTGGTGGACGAGGAGTGGGTCCTGATCGGCAGCGGCAGCCGCCGGGGCAAGCTCATCGTGCCCGGCAAGGCGCTGGCGGCCCTCCCGGGCGCGGTGGTCGTGGCGGGGCTGGGGGTCTGACGTCACCCCCGTCACCCCAGGAGCGGGCCGACGCGTCCTGCCGGGCCGTGGGCGGTGGGCCGTCAGCGGTGGGCCGTGAGCCACCCGGTGGCGAAGTCGACGGCCGCCCGCAGCCGGACGAGCCGGCAGGGCGCGGCTCCGATCGGTGCCTGCCGTACGTCACCGGGGGCGGCGCTCTCCTCGAACGCCGCGCCCAGGGCCGCGAAGTCGCTGTCGTCCAGGGCGACATCCTCGTACGCCCACCACTGCCGCACACCCCCCGGCGCCACCACGCAGCGGTAGGTGCGGCGGGGAGGGGCGGGGGTGCGGTACTCGGCCAGGTGGAAGGCGGTGCAGGTGGCGTAGCCGGTGCCGAGGAGGAGGATGCGGGCGTCGGCCTCGTACAGCCGGGCGAGCGGCGAGTCCTCGCCGAGGTGGCAGTCCGGCCGGTGCCCGGCGAGCAGGCTTCCGGCCGCGGGGCCGAGGGCGGCGAAGGACGTCTGCGGATGGGCGCTGCGCTCCGCCCCCGTCGTCGTCCGCAGGGTCTCCGCCAGGGCGCCCATCGAGGGGGCCGGGGTGAGCGCCGGGTCGAACGGCTCCATCGACGAGCGGACCGCCTCGCGCGCCGGCGCGTTCAGGCCCCGTACCCGGGCGCGGTACTGCGGTGAGGTGTCCGAGTTCTCCGGGGTGAAGGAGGGGACCACCAGGGTCCCGCCCCTCCCCGCCGCCCGGCGCAGGGCCGTCAGCACGGCGGCGGGCCCGCCCGCCGCCGGCCCGACCGTCCGCAGGGAGGCGTGCACCAGCAGGGTGTCGCCGGGGCGTACGCCGAGCGCGGACAGTCCGGAGATCAGCCGCTCACCGTCGAGAGGGAGGCTGCCCGGAGAGGCCGCGTCGCGAGAGACCGCGCGGGGAGAGGCCGCGTCGGGAAGGACCGGGTGAGGAGAGACCGTGTCGGGAGAGACCGCGCGGGGGGAGACCGCGTCGGGAAGGACCGCGTGGGGAGAGACCGCGTGGGGAGGGGCTGCATCGGGAGGGGCGCTCACGGCGGGGATCCCTGCCCAACCCGGGCAGTCCCCATGCCGGGCGGCCCCATGCCGGGCAGTCCCCATGCTGGGCGGCCGGTTGTACGGCTGCCCTCATACAAGGGCGGCCCCCACCCAGCGCGGCCCGTACAGGGCGGCCCCCATCCACGCCGGCCCCGCACCCCCTCGCCCCGGCCGCGACTCCCTCACCCCAGACGCGGGATCTCGATCGCCGGGCACCGGTCCATGACCATCTCCAGCCCGGCCGCCCGCGTCCGCCCGTACGCCTCCTCGTCCACCACGCCGAGCTGGAACCACACCGCCTTCGCCCCCACCGCCACGGCCTCGTCCGCGACCCCGCCCGCCAGCTCGCTGTTGACGAACACGTCCACCACGTCCACCGGGAACGGGATCTCCGCCAGCGAGGCGTACCCCTGCTCCCCGTGCACCGCCTCGGCCTTCGGGTGCACCGGCACGACCCGCTTGCCGAAGCGCTGGAGGACCTCCGCCACCCCGTAGGCGGCGCGGGAGCGGTTGGCGGAGAGGCCCACCACCGCCCAGGTGTCGCCCGTCTCCTGGAGAATCCGCCGGATCGTCTCTGTCTCGTTGTCCATGCCGGGACAACCGCCGGTTCCGGTCCCGTCATTCCCGCCGGTCCCCACGCCCGGCGCGGCGCATAGGGTGGACGGATGCAGGAGCAGTACCGGACCGTCGCCCGCGCGGGCGTGCACGAGAGCGAGATCAACCGATCGCGCTTCCTCTGCTCGCTCGCCCCCGCCGCCACCGAACAGGAGGCGCAGGACTTCGTCGCACGCGTCCGCAAGGAGCACCCCACCGCCACCCACAACTGCTTCGCGTACGTGATCGGCGCCGACGCCGCCGTACAGAAGGCCAGCGACGACGGCGAACCGGGCGGCACCGCCGGTGTCCCGATGCTCCAGATGCTGATGCGCCGGGAGGTGCGGTACGCCGCGGCGGTCGTCACCCGCTACTACGGCGGGGTCAAGCTCGGGGCGGGCGGACTGATCCGGGCGTACGGGGGAGTGGTCGGCGAAGCCCTCGACGCGCTCGGCACCATCACCCGGCAGCGCTTCCGGCTGGCCACCGTCCGCGTCGACCACCAGCGGGCGGGCAAGCTGGAGAACGACCTGCGGGCCACCGGCCGGGACGTGCGCGAGGTGCGGTACGCGGAGGCCGTCACCGTCGGGATCGGGCTGCCGGACGCCGACGTCCCCGCCTTCACCGCCTGGCTGGCCGACGCCACCGCCGGGACCGCCACGCTGGAGCTGGGGGGCGAGGCGTACGGGGACGTCTGAGCCGTCCCGCGGTGAGGGGAATCCCACGGGTGGCGAATTCCCGGTCGATGCGGGATCGGCGGCCCGGCGGCGTTAGCGTGGTCCGAGCCGGTCGCGGGATCACGGGCCGCCCGGCGCGGCCCACGGGGTGGAGGACGACGTAGACATGCAGCGCACACGGCGCGGAGCCACGTACACACGGCGCACGCCGCGCAGGGCGCCCGGGCGGGCGCCGCGCACCACCCGTCCCACCGGTGGAGCGGTCGCGTGAAGCTGCTGCACACCTCGGACTGGCACCTGGGCCGGTCCTTCCACCGCGTCCCCCTGCTGGACGCCCAGGCCGCCTTCCTCGACCACCTGGTGGCCACCGTCGAGGCCCGCGAGGTGGACGCCGTCCTCGTCTCGGGCGACGTCTACGACCGGGCCGTCCCGCCGCTCGCCGCCGTCGAACTCTTCGACCGGGCGCTGCACCGGCTCGCCGCCGTCGGCGTCCCGACCGTCATGATCTCCGGCAACCACGACTCGGCCCGCCGGCTCGGCGTCGGCGCGGGCCTCTTCGAACGCTCCGGCATCCACCTCCGTACCGACCCCGAGGGCTGCGCCACCCCCGTCGTCCTCACCGACGCCCACGGCGACGTCGCCCTCTACGGCCTCCCGTACCTGGAACCGGCCCTGGTCAAGGACACCCTCCGCGCCCCCAGGGCCGGGCACGAGGCGGTCCTCACCGCCGCCATGGACCGCGTCCGCGCCGACCTCGCCGCCCGCCCCGCCACCACCCGCTCCGTCGTCCTCGCCCACGCCTTCGTCGCGGGCGGCGAACCCAGCGACAGCGAACGGGACATCACCGTCGGCGGGGTCTCTGCCGTCCCGGCCGGGGTCTTCGACGGTGTCGACTACGTCGCCCTCGGCCACCTCCACGGCTCCCAGCGGGTCACGGACCGGGTCCGCTACTCCGGCTCCCCGCTCGCCTACTCCTTCTCCGAGGCCGACCACCGCAAGACCATGTGGCTGATCGAGCTGGACGGCAGCGGCGCCATCACCGCCGACGAGCGCGTCGACTGCCCGGCCGAACGCCCCCTCGCCCGGCTCCGCGGCCGCCTCGACACCCTCCTGGAGGACCCGGCCCTGGACCGTCACGAGCACGCCTGGGTCGAGGCCACCCTCACCGACCCGGTCCGCCCCGCCGACCCCATGGCCCGCCTCGCCGCCCGCTTCCCGCACACCCTGAACCTGGTCTTCGACCCCGAGCGGCCGCCCGAGGACCCGCTCGCCTCCTACGCCCAGCGCCTCCGGGGCCGCGACGACCACCAGATCGCGGAGGACTTCGTGGCCCATGTGCGCGGTGGCAGCGGACCCAGCGGCCCCGAACGCACCGTGCTGCGCGCCGCGTTCGACGACGTACGGGTGGACGAGAGCGTCCGCGAGGTGTCCCGATGAGACTGCACCGCCTCGCCCTCACCGCCTTCGGCCCCTTCGGCGCCACCCAGGAAGTCGACTTCGACGCCCTCTCCTCCGCCGGGCTCTTCCTGCTCCACGGCCCGACCGGCGCCGGGAAGACCTCCGTCCTGGACGCCGTCTGCTACGCGCTGTACGGAGCCGTCCCCGGCGCCCGCCAGAGCCCCGGCGCCACCCTGCGCAGCGACCACGCACCCGCCGACCTCCCCACTGAGGTGCTGCTGGAGCTGACGGTCGGCGGCCGGCGCCTCGAAATCACCCGCAGCCCCGCCCAGCCCCGGCCCAAGAGGCGCGGCGACGGCTTCACCCAGGAGAAGGCCCAGAGCCGGCTGCGCGAGCGCGAACCCGAGGGCGGCTGGAAGGCGCTCAGCAAGTCCCACCAGGAGATCGGTGAGGAGCTGGTCCAGCTCATCGGGATGAGCCGGGACCAGTTCTGCCAGGTCGTGCTGTTGCCCCAGGGCGACTTCGCCCGCTTCCTGCGCGCCGACGCCGAGGCGCGCGGCAAGCTGCTCGGCCGGCTCTTCGACACCCGCCGGTTCGCCGCCGTGGAGGAGCGCCTCGCGGAGCTGCGCCGGGGTGCCGAGGCCCGGGTGAAGGCGGGCGACGAGGAGATCCTCGCCCTCGCCCAGCGCATCGCCCAGGCGGGCGGCCCGGCGGCCGTAGAGGCGCCGCAGCCCGCCGTCCGGGCGGGCGAACCGGGCCTGGCCGAAGCGGTCCTGGAGTGGGCCGCCCTCGCCCGCAGCGCCGCCCGGGAACGGCTCGGCATCGCCGGTGCGGCGGTCGCGGCAGCCGAGGGCCGCCGACTCGCCGCCGCCCGAACCCTGGAGGCCGAACGCGAACTGGCCCGCCTCCAGGAGCGGTACGCCGAGACCCTGCGCCGCGCCGAGGAGCTGGAGGCGCGGCGCCCCGAACACGAAGCCTGCCAGGAGCGGTTGGAGCGCGCCCGCACGGCGGACCGGGTGGCCCCCGCGCTGGAGCTGTGCGAGGAGGCCGAGCGGGAGTACCGGGCCGCGAGCGACGCCCTCGCCCGGGCGCGGGCGCCGCTGCCCCCGGAGCTCTCCGACGCGGGAGCCGACCGACTGGCCGAGCTGGAGCGGCGGTTCCGGCAGGAGCTGTACGCGCTCGAAGCGGCCCGCGCGGCCGAGGAGCGCAGTGCGCGCATCGACGAGGAGCGCGACCTGCTCGACCGCGAGGCCCGGGCCGACGAGGAGCTGATCCGGGACGCGGACGCGTGGCTGGCCGACTGGGACACCACCCGTACGGCCCTGAAGGCACGCATCGACGCGGCCCAGGAAGCCGCCACCCGTGCCGAACAGCTCGCCGGACTCCTCGCCCCGGCCCGCCGCCGGCTGGACGCCGCCCACCGCCGTGACGCCCTCGCCACCGACGTACTCCAGGCCGAGCTGCAGCTCACCGCCGCCCGCGAACAGGCCCTGGCCACCCGCGAGTTCTGGCTCGAACTGAAGGAGCGCCGACTGCGGGGCATCGCCGCCGAGCTGGCCGCCGCTCTGGTCGCGGGCGAGCCCTGCACGGTCTGCGGCTCGGCCGAACACCCGGCTCCCGCCAGCCCCGGCGACGGCCATGTGGACCGGGCCACGGAGGAGCGGGCTCTCACCGCCCAGCGGTCCGCCGAGGAGGCCCGCGCCCGTGCGGAACAGCAGCTCGGACTCGTACGCGAACGGTACGCGGCGGCGGAGACGGAGGCGCTCGGGGACCAGCCCGGGCCCGCGGCCGGGACGCCCACCGTGGACGGACTCCGCACCCTCGTCGACCGGTTGACCGACGAGCATGCCGAGGCCCACCGCCTCGCCGCCGCGACGAACCCCGCACGGGAGGCCCTCACCGCCGCCGAACGGGAGCACGCCGGGCGGCTGGCGCAGCGCCAGGAGGCCGGCGAGAGGATCGCCGCGCGTACCGCCGCGCGCGAGGCGCTGGACAGCGATCAGGCGCGGCTGGCGGAGCAGATCGCCGCCGCCCGGGGCGAATCCCCGTCCGTCGCCGCGCACGCCGAACGGCTCACCCGCCGGGTGGCGCTCCTCGCCGGAGCCGCCGAGGCCGTACGCGCCGAGCAGGACGCGGACCGGCGCCGCAAGGAGGCCGACGGCCGGCTCTCCGACGCGGCGTTCAGGGCCGGGTTCGACACCCCGCGGGCCGCTGCCGCCACGCTCCTCGACGCGGCCGCACAGCGCGATCTCCAGCACCGCGTCGACGCCTGGCAGGCGGAGGCAGCGGCCGTCGCGGACCGCCGGGCCGAGCGCGACGCGCGCGAGGCGGCCGAACACCCGCCCGCCCGGCCCGCGGAGGCGTCGAGCGCCCACGACGCTGCGGAGTGGCTGCTGCGCGAGGCCGCGTCGGGCCGTGCGGCCGCCCGCGAGCGGTGCGCCGAACTCGACCGGCTCTCCGGGCGGGTCGCCGAGGAGGTACGGCGGCTGGGGCCGGTGCGCGCGGAGTACGAACGGGTCGCCCGGCTCGCCGGACTGACCGCCGGGACCTCCGCCGACAACGAACGCAAGATGCGCCTGGAGTCGTACGTCCTCGCCGCCCGGCTGGAGCAGGTGGCGGCCGCGGCCACCGCCCGGCTGCAGCGGATGTCCGCGGGCCGCTACACCCTCGTCCACTCCGACGCCCGCACGGGCGGGCGCCGGGCCGGGCTCGGACTCCATGTCGTGGACGCCTGGACCGGCAGCGAACGGGACACGGCGACGCTCTCCGGCGGTGAGACGTTCTTCGCCTCACTGGCCCTGGCGCTCGGGCTCGCGGACGTCGTCACCGAGGAGGCGGGCGGCGTGCGCCTGGACACCCTCTTCATCGACGAGGGCTTCGGCAGCCTGGACGACCAGACCCTGGACGAGGTGCTCGACGTGCTGGACTCGCTGCGGGAACGGGACCGGAGCGTCGGGATCGTCAGCCACGTGGCCGATCTGCGCCGCCGCATCCCGGCCCGCCTCGAAGTGGTCAAGGAGCGGCACGGCTCGACGGTCCGCCACCGGCTCTGAACCGCCGCCGGGCGTGCGCTGGGCGGGCGCTGGGCGGGCGGCGTGCGGCGGGCGGGTGCCGCCCGGCTGCCCGGCTGCCCAGCCTTGCCGGTGGTGCCGGTGGTGACGTCCTGCTGGGGCCCGGGCCGCGACGGCGCCACCCGGGCCGTCCGCTCAGCGCGGACCGCCCGCACGTCGTCGCGCGGCGCCCCGGCCGGGAGCCGCCTCCGTGGCGGGAGGGGCCGGGGCGCCGGGCCGGGTCAGAGCCGTGACAGCTCGTCCACCAGGTCGTCCAGGCCCAGCGAACCCTGCGAAAGCGCCGCCATGTGCCAGGACTTGAGGTCGAACGCGGCACCGTGGGCGGCCCGCGCGTTCTCCCGGCCGAGCAGCCAGGCGCGCTCGCCCAGCTTGTAGCCGATGGCCTGGCCCGGCATCGAGAGGTAGCGGGTCAGCTCGCTCTCCACGAAGTCCGCCGGCCGGCCGCTGTGGTTGCCGAAGAACTCCTGCGCCAGGGCGGGCGTCCAGCGCTCGCCCGGGTGGAACGGAGAGTCCGCCGGGATCTCCAGCTCCAGGTGCATACCGATGTCCACGATGACCCGGCAGGCCCGCATCATCTGCGCGTCGAGATACCCCAGGCGCCGTTCCGCGTCGGAGAGGAAGCCCAGCTCGTCCATGAGCCGCTCGGCGTAGAGCGCCCACCCCTCGGCGTTGGCGCTGACCATGCCGACCGAGGCCTGGTAGCGGGAGAGGCTGTCCGCGACGTGCGTCCACTGCGCGATCTGGAGGTGGTGGCCGGGCACGCCCTCGTGGTACCAGGTCGAGACCAGGTCGTACACGGGGAAACGGGTCTCGCCCATGGTCGGCAGCCAGGTGCGGCCGGGGCGTGAGAAGTCCTCGGAGGGGCCCGTGTAGTACGGGGCCGCCGCACCGCCCGGCGGGGCGATGTGCGACTCCACCTTGCGGACCCGCTCGGCCAGGTCGAAGTGGGTGCCGTCCAGCTTCTCGATCGCCTCGTCCATCAGACCCTGGAGCCACTCGCGCACCTCGTCGACCCCTTCGATGTGCTTGCCGTGCACATCGAGGTGGGCGAGCGCCTCCCAGGGGCTCGCGCCGGGCAGGATCTGCGCCGCCTCGGCCTTCATCTCGGCCAGCAGGCGGTGGTACTCCGACCACCCGTACGCGTAAGCCTCGTCGAGATCCAGATCCGTACCGTTGTAGTAGCGCGACCAGCGGGCGTACCGCTCGCGGCCCACGGTGTCGGGCGCGCCCTCGATCGCCGGGGCGTAGACGTCACGCACCCAGTCGCGCAGGGCGGCGAGGGACCCGGTCGCCAGCCCGGCCGCCTCGGTCAGCTGCGGACGCAGGGCCTCCGGGGCCGGGGCGACGAGGTCCGCGAAGAACGCCGCGCTGTCGCCCTCGCCGCTCCACTCGGTGAGCTGCCCGACGAAGGTGGCCGTCGCCCGGGGACCGGCGTACAGCTTGCGCTCCAGGCCGAGGCCGAGCGAGGCCCGGTACCCCTCGACGGCGGCCGGGACGGCGCCCAGCCGCTCCAGGACCGCCGCCCAGTCCTCCTCCGTGGCGGTGGGCGTCAGCGTGAAGACCTGGACCAGGCTGTGGGCGGGCGAGTGGAGGTTGGAGACGGTCCGCAACCCCTCCTCCGCCTCGTGCACGGCGAGTTCCGCCGTCAGCCGCTCGCGCAGGAGCCGAGCGCAGCGGCGCTCCTCGTCGCTGTCGGCGCCCGGCAGCCGCTCCGCGTCGTCCAGCTTCAGCAGCGTGGTCCGGATGAGGTCGGCGGAGGCCTCCTGGCCCGCCGGTGAGAGATCGGGCAGGCGGCGCGAGCTCTCCGGGATCCCCAGATAGGTGCCGGTGATGGGGTCGAGTTCGATGAGGGCGTCGACGTAGGCGTCGGCGATCTGACGGGGCAGCGCACTGCTCGAAGTGTCTGACATGCGGACATCCTCCAACGGACGACCCCTCTCCGTCACCACCGGTACGGCGGCAGCGTCCGAAAGACGATCACGGATCGCCCGTGCCCGACGATCATCGACCCGCGCGCCCGACGATCATCGACCCGCGCGCCGGGCGATCACCGGCCCGTGCGACCGGCGATCACCGGCCCGCGCGCCGGACGATCACGGGCGGATCCAGGGGCCGGACGGCTGCGGTCCGTGCCTGGCGGCCGCTCACGGGTCCGGGGCCGCTCACGGGTCCGGGATGTCGCGCGGGTCCGGGACCTCGCGCGGCGGTCAGGCGCGGGCCGGTTCACCCGGCGGCAGCAGGGGGCCGCACTCCCACTGCTGGAAGATCAGCCGGGTCTCCACCCGGGCCACCTCTCGGCGCGAGGTGAACTCGTCCAGCACCAGCCGCTGCAGATCCGCCGTGTCCGCCACCGCCACCTGCACCAGATAGTCGTCCGGCCCGGTGAGGTGGAAGAGCGCCCGCGACTCCGGCAGCGCCCGGACCCGGTCGACGAACGGGCCGATCAGCTCCCGGCGGTGCGGCCGGACCTGCACCAGGAGCAGCGCCTGGAGCCCCCGGCCGAGCTTCGCCGGATCCAGCCGCAGCTGGTCGCCGAGGATGACTCCGGAGCGGCGGAGCCGGGTCACCCGGTCCAGACAGGTCGAGGGGGCCACCCCGACCTCGGCGGCCAGCTCCCGGTAGGTGGTCCGTGCGTCGTTCTGCAGCAGCCGCAGAATGTGCAGATCCACCGGATCCAGAGCGACAGAATCAGCCATGCGGCGAACGTAACACGGCCTTTCTCCGCTACGAGCCGGTAACTGTTCAGCCTGTTGTCATGGACAACGAAGTCTCGATGACGCCCCCTGCCTCCACCCCGGCCAGGGCGCTGGCCACCGAAGCCGTGCACGCCGGACGCGACGACCTCGCCTCCCTCGGCCTGCACGCCCCGCCGCTCGACCTGTCCACCACCTACCCCTCCTACGACTCGCGGGCCGAGGCCGAGCGCATCGACGCCTTCGCCACCACGGGCGCCCGCCCGGACGGCCCGCCCGTCTACGCGCGGCTCGACAACCCGACGACCGGCCGCTTCGAGACCGCGCTCGCCCGGCTGGAGGGGACCGACAGCGCCGTCGCGTTCGCCAGCGGCATGGCGGCCCTCACCGCCGTCCTGCTGGCCCGCGCGAGCGTGGGGCTGCGCCACGTCGTCGCGGTCCGGCCCCTCTACGGGTGCAGCGACCACCTGCTGGGCGCCGGGCTGCTCGGCACCGAGGTCACCTGGACCGACCCGGCGGGGATCGCCGACGCGATCCGGCCGGACACCGGTCTGGTCATGGTCGAGACCCCGGCCAACCCCACCCTCGCCGAGATCGACATCCGGGCCGTCGCCCACTCCTGCGGCACCGTGCCGCTGCTCGTCGACAACACCTTCGCCACCCCCGTGCTCCAGCGGCCCGTCGAACACGGCGCCCGGATCGTCCTGCACAGCGCCACCAAGTACCTCGGCGGCCACGGCGATGTGATGGGCGGGGTCGTCGCCTGCGACGAGGAGTTCGCCGCCACGCTCCGTCAGGTGCGGTTCGCCACCGGCGGGGTGCTGCACCCACTGGCCGGATACCTGCTGCTGCGGGGGCTGTCCACCCTTCCGGTACGCGTCCGGGCCGCGTCCGCCTCCGCCGCCGAACTCTCCCGCCGGCTCACCGCCGACCCGCGGATCGCCCGGGTGCACTACCCGGAGATCGGCGGGGCGATGGTCTCCTTCGAGGTGTACGGGGACCCGCACGCCGTGATCGCGGGCGTCCGGCTCATCACGCCCGCCGTCAGCCTGGGCAGCGTGGACTCGCTGATCCAGCACCCGGCCTCCATCAGCCACCGCATCGTGGACGAGGGCGACCGGCGGGCGGCCGGGGTCGGTGACCGGCTGCTGCGGATGTCGGTGGGTCTGGAGGACGTCGAGGACCTGTGGGCCGACCTGTGCCAGGCGCTCAGCGACGGGCCCCTTCCGCAGGCCCGGACGGCCGAACGGTCCGCCCGTCCGACGGCCGGGCAGTCCGTTCGCCCGTAGCGCCCGTAGCGCCCGTCGGCTCCGCCGCAACGGCGCTCAGCCGTGCGGTGATGACGAGGGTGCCCTCCTCGATCTGGTAGTCGAGGGGGAGTCCCAGGGCGCGCATCGCGGCGACCATGCCGGTGTTGCGGGACTGGGTCACGGCGTACACGCTGTCGCACCCCGCCTCCTCCGCGAGCTGCACCAGTCGGCCGAGCAGCTCCGAGCCGATGCCCCGGCGCTGCCAGTCGTCCTCGACGAGGAGCGCCACCTCCGTCTCGTCGCCGTCCCAGAGCAGGTGGCCCAGCGCCACCAGCTTGCCGGAGGCGGTCTGGACGGCCAGGGTGCGGCCGAACCGCGGGCTCAGCAGGTGGTTGAGATAGCGGTCGGCGTCGCCCACCGGGCCGTGGTAGCGCAGCCCCAGGGTGTCGGGGGAGCACCGGTCGTGCATGGCGCGGGCCGCGGCGAGGTCGCTGCGGTCCGCGCGGCGCACGGTGATCTCGTTGCCCTCGGGGAGGGTGAGGATGTCGGTGCTCCGGGGCACCCGCGGGCCGAGCCGGGCGTCCAGCTCGACCAGGGCGCGGGCCCGGGCGAACTCGGTCGGCGTGAACGGCAGATAGGGCCGCTCCACGGAGATGACCCCGCCGGACGGGTCGCGCAGCCGCATGGCGGTCTCCTCCAGGACGCCTTCGACCGGGGCGCTCTGCCCGGTCGGGCGGCCGGTGACGGAGACGGCGGGCAGCGAGTGGATGGTGCAGCGGCCGAGCAACTGGCGCAGGGCCAGGGGCAGTTCCGCCGCGTCCAGTGCCGTACGGGTGGCCAGGGAGAGCACCCGGGTCGGGGTGTCGACCAGATCGTGGGTGTCGGCCCGCTCGATCCAGGTGGCCGTGCCGCCCGCGGCCTCGATCTGCCCGGTCAGCTCCTGCGCCGGGAGCGAGGCGGGCGCCCGCAGCAGGAACTCGTCGACCGTGCCCTCCGCCAGCGGGTGGGTCTGGAGCGTGAGGATGTCGATACGGAACCGGGCGATCACCAGGCAGAGCGCGGCCAGACTGCCCGGCGCGTCCCGCACGGTCGTCCGCATCCGCCACAGCACGGTTTCCCCGGCGCCGGACCCGCCCCCGGCGCCGTCCGCCGGGCGGGCGGACCCGTCCGGCGCCGGATCGGATGTGCCCGGATCCTTGGGCGGGGGATCGTTGCTGTGGCGCCTGGCCCGCCAGGCGTGGATCGCGGCCATGGCGGCCAGGGCCACGGTCGACGCCAGGACCAGGACGGCCAGGAGCAGGTGGCTTCCGTCGGGCCGGTGCCCGAACAGTGTGGTCATCGCATCCGTCACATGAGTCATATCCTTACTGTGAACGCCTGGTGTTGCCTGATCACGAACACCTTGTGACTGATGGGTTAAGTGTCGATCTGCACTCCTATCGTCGGTTTTCGGCCGTATTCCTCACTCCTTGAAGGTCTTCGCCAGGCGGGCGGCCTGCCGGACGGTCTGCGAGGACCCCTTGCGCCCGGCGGTCGCGGCCAGCCCGGCGATCGGCTCGACCCCCTCCGTTCCGCAGCGCTCGGCGCACTCCGCCGCCACGGCCAGCAGGTCACCGATGCCGCGGGGCGCCTTCTCGTACGCCAGCAGGGTGGGCAGCACCCGGGCCAGCACGCCGAGCACGGTCCGGTACGCACCGGTGGCGGCGCCCGTCCGGGCCGAGTCGGCCAGCCGGTTGACCTTGACCAGATCGTGGTCCACGAGGACCCCCAGCTCCCGGCCGAGCAGTACGGTGTCCAGCCGTCCCTGCGCCGCCAGCACGAGGAGCGCGTCCACAGCGGATATCCGGTCCTCGGGGTGGCGCGCGCCCAGCCCGTAGGCCAGGGCGAGGTGCAGGGCGACACCGGCCTCGCCGCCCGCCTCCACCAGCCGTGGCAGGCACCAGGCACTGCCCCGGGGCCCCTCGTCGGCGGTGCGCAGCAGATCCGGCATCAGCCAGGCCGCCAGGGTCTCGCCGTCCTCGGGCAGCGTCGCGGTCCAGTGCGGGCTCTGGTCCGCGCCCCAGTGGTAGCAGTCCCGGGAGTTGGGTACGCGCGGGCGTCCCAGCCAGTGGAAGGAGCGCGGGAACTCCCGCTCGATCAGGGGCCGTTCCTTGGTCGCGAGCAGCACCTGGCGCACCCCGGAGGCGGACCGCTGCCACCAGTTGCCCGCCGAGGGCCGGTCGCTGGTCAGCCCGTGGCGCAGGACGGGCACCAGCGGCTCGTCGGCCCGTATCCACGCGGCCAGCCGGTCGCCCTCCGGTGTCCCGAGCGTCGCGGCGGCGTCGGCGGCCTCCTCCGCGCCGCTCCGGCGCACCCGCAGCAGGGCCTGGGAGAAGTCGGCGGGGCCCGGGGTGATCCCGAGCCGCCGGTATGTCCGCAGCCGCTCGACCAGCTCCGCCGGGTCCAGCGATCCGGTGTGCCAGGTGGGGGTGGCGAGCAGGAAGGGGACCCGGTCGGTCGCCACGTCACCGGCCGCCTCCCAGGTACGGGCGAGCAGCACCCCGTTGAGCGCCGCGTGGGCACACGTGCCGGTGCCGGTCCAGCGGCTCCTCCCCTCGACCACGGACTGGTACGACACCCGGCCCAGCAGTGAGCCCACCACCAGGGCGAGTGCGTGGTCCGTCGTCATGTAGGCCGGTTCCGGCTGGTGGTCGATGCCGTGCTCGGCGTACCACGTGCCCGCCAGGGCCTCCCGCAACGCCTCCGTCAGCCCGGACCGGTCGGTGCGGGCCACCCGGACGAGCCCGTCCAGCGCGCGCTCGAAGGGCGAGATCCCGGACGCGGCGGCCAGGGCGCCGGGCGTGGCCCCCTGCCAGGAACGCGACTTGAGCTGGGCCGACACCTCCTCGACCAGCTCCGCCACGCTCCCCGGCGCAGGATCGAGCCGGACCGGCTCCGGCACCGGCGGCAGCAGCTCCTCGTACGGTCCCTCCACCACATCGTCCTCGTCCACCGCCCCGAAGAGCGCGGTGACCGCCTCCCGGTGGATCGGCCCCAACTGCTGGGCCGCGAAGGACAGCTCCTCCCGCAGCGCGGCGTCGTCGGCCGGAAGGTGGCGTGCGATCAGCTTGAGGGCCCGCTCCTGAAGCGCGACGTCCTCGTGCCCGAACGCCTCCGCCACCACCGGCAGCAGCTCGCCCGCCGTCGACGGGTCCCGGCCCAGCACCTTGCCCAGCAGGATCAACTGGCCGCGCACCAGCTTCTTCTCCCGGCGGAAGAGCACCGCGCCCGACGCCTCCGCCAGGTCCCGGGTGGACAGCTCGCCCCGGGCGTCCAGCCGCGCCAGCACGTCCTGGGCATGGCCGGCGACCACCGAGATGCCGTCCGCCGCCATCCCCATCCAGTCACGGAGGCGCTCCCGCTCCTCGTCCTCCGTGATGCCCACCTGCTGGAGCACGGTGAGGAAGAAGCGCTGGTCACCGGTCTTGCCCCCGCGCACCAGCCGCGTCACGCACCGCTCGGTCAGCCGCGACCGGTCGAGCACGCCCTCCTCGGCCAGGGTGCGGAGCGCACCCGGCCAGTGGTCCGTCGAGTCCGCCGTCTCGTACCAGCTGACCTGCCCCGGAAGCTCCGCCATCTCGAACAGCCGGGGCGCGAGCACCGCGACGTGCGGGTCGGACCGGAGGATGCCGATCAGAGGGGTCCGGCCGGACCTGCCGGGCCACCGCGCCGTGCTGATCCGCTCCACCCAGCCCTCGACGACACTGTCCGTCACCGGGACCGGGCCGCCGGCCATCCGGGCCAGCTCGCTGATGAACGTGAACTCCGCGTCGGAGTTGAGCGACTTCGCCGCCAGCCGCTGGGCGAGGTCACCGAGCCAGGCCGGATCGCGGTCCCCGAGCGCCGTCAGGATCAGTGGGTACGGGGACCGGGACCATCCGCGCAGATCCCGGCCGCCGATCCAGGTGGCGCACCCCGCGGCCCCCGTGTGACACCCGGCCCCGGCCACATGGAGCGCCTTGCGGATCCTGTCCTGGCGCTGCCAGTCCCAGCCCCGGACCTCCTTGCGCAGCTCCTTCAGCTCGGCCAGCGCAGCCTTGCGCCCGGCCGCGTCGAGCCCGAGCACGAGGGCGGGGACCTCACGGTGCGCTCCCGCGCGTACGGCGGTGAGAAGGTCGCTCATCGCACACCCCCGGTGACCGTCGCCCCGCGCCGGACCATCGTCACGGCGAGGGCGTGCTTGCACGGACCCCGCTTGCCCCGGTAGTCCGCCCACCACTGACAGGTGCAGGTGAGTCTTCCGTCGCTCTCGCGCACCTGATACCGCCGCTCGCCGGAGGCCACGGAGGCCACCGCGCCGTCCAGCGTGACCGCCCCCGCACCGGCCAGCTCGCGCGCCGCCACCAGCCGCGGATTGTGCCGCTCGGCCCGGTCCGCGTCGTACGGCAGCTCACGGTGGAAGTACGCCGCGTCCGCCAGGTCGTAGCCGACCCGGCCCGCCGTGCCGAGGCGGGTGAGCGCGGCCCTCACCCGCTCGACGCCCAGCCCCGACTGCTCGGCCAGCGAGGCCGGTTCGATCGCGGGCTCCCACGCGAGGAGCACGGAGACCAGCTCGGCGTCGGCCGCCGCCTCGTCCGTGGCCAGCGCCTCCAGGACCCCGCCCTCGCCCGAGAACCCGCGCGCCGCGTCCGGCGACAGCGTCAGCGTGAGCCGCATCCCCGGCAGCACCACCTCCCAGGCGCTCGCCACCGGAGCCCCGTCGACCACCGGAGGCCCGTACACCCGCAGGGCCGTCGCATGGCGCAGCACCCGCTCCAGGGCCGCCAGCCGCTCCGGCCCCGGCAGACAGACCGCGCCCGGCACCGGCCGGGTCGTCGGCCGCAGGGCGGAACCGGACGCCACCACCCACTGGGCGCCGCGCGCCGCGTTCCCCGCACGCCGGGGCAGCGAGCGCAGGAACGCCACCGCCTGCGCCCCCGACAGTTCGGCCCGCAGATCGAACCCGGCCGAGGCGACCTGGGCCTCCGCGAATCCCCGCAGCCACCGGTCCGGCAGCGGGACCTTCTTCTCCACCAACGGCCCGTCCACCGTCGTGACCGCCAACTCCTGGGGGCCCACCCGCAGATGGAGCGGGTCGTCCGCCGTGATCCGCGACAGCGCGTCCCGGAGCGGGTTGTTGACGTCCACATTGGTCGTGCCGTGGCCGGTCCGCTCGCCCTCCAGCCCTTCCTGGAGCACATCGAGGCGTGCGTACACCCCGCAGCAGCCGGAGAACGACTCGAAGCGGAGCCGGTCCCCGTTCCCCGTCACCACCGGGTCGAGGGAGGCGGACAGGGTGCGCTGGTAGTAGCGGGCGGCGGCCACATCGGCCACCGCCAGCAGTCCACGGGCGGCTATGCGCGGGGCGGAGAGGAATCCGGCGAAGAACCGCGGATGCGCCTCCGCCCCGCGCGGGGTGAGACCGCCTGCGGTCTCCAGCCCCAAGGAGGCGCCCACCTGCGAGGACTCCAGGGCGGACGGGCGTGCGTAGGCCAAGGCCTGAACGGATCGGGTCATGGAGAAAACGGTAGGACCCACCACTGACAACGGCCCCCGGCTCAGCGGTCCGTGCAGGTCAGAGGCGTATCTCGGGACCCACCGCGCGCCCGGGCCGGACGGGCGCCCGCACGGGCCGACGCGCCCCGGGCCGCGGCACTTCGGCGGAGAGCGCTCCGCCCCTCAGCGGCTGGTGTCGAGGATGACGCGGGCGACCAGGGCCGGGTCGTCGCTCATCGGGACGTGCCCGCAGCCGGGCAGCCGCACCAGCCGGGCGTCCGGGATCACGTGCTTGGCGCGGATCCCCTGACGGCGCAGCAGGATGCGGTCGCGGGTGCCCCAGGCGACGGTGACGGGGAGGCCCTTCACCTCGTCGGTGAAGAGGGCGTTGCCACCGGCCGCCAGCGCTTGGTCGAAGCCGGTGGCTTCCCGCAGGGCCAGGGTCTCGGCCACCACGGCCTCGGGCGAACGGCGGCCGGGCCGGGCGTAGATGGTGCTGGTCAGCGCCGTACGCCCGGCCGCGCTGCGGGAGAGCCGCTCGATCGCCGGCACCGGCAGGGCCAGCGCGGCACGGCGCATCGCCAGGAGGACGGCGAAGGCGTAACGGCGCTCCGGCTGGTTCCAGAAGCCCGCGGGGGCGAGGGCGGTCACCGAGCGGACCAGTTCCGTCCGCCCCAACTCCAGGGCGAACAGGCCCCCGAGGGAGTTCCCTGCCACATGCGGGCGGTCCAGGTCCAGCGCCCCGAAGAAGGCCCCGAAGATCGCGGGGACCGTCTCCAGGCTGTACGGGACCCCGTCCGGCAGCCCCGGGGACGCGCCGAAACCGGGCAGGTCGACGGCGATCACCTCCCGCTCGGCGGCCAGGATCCGCGTCACCGGATCCCACGCCTGGCGGTGGTGGCCGATGCCGTGGAGCAGCACCAGCGGCTCTCCCGTACCGGTCCGTTCGTACGCCACGGAGAGCGGACGGGGGCCGTGCGCCGTATCGACGGTGAAGGAGACCGTGGTCGCCATGGAGCCGCTCCCTGACATGGGTAGACATTGCGTCAACAACAATTACCTTCCAGTAGCTTGGAGTTCAAGGGCTGGGGCGATTCCGCTGGACACCACCGGCCGTACCGGCTGGGATGAGCCGGTGAACGCCGACCCCGCGACCGACGTCTTCGAGGAGCACCGGCCCGTCCTCACCGGTGTCGCCTACCGCATGCTCGGCCGGATCGCCGACGCCGAGGACGTGGTGCAGGAGGCGTGGCTGCGGTGGTCGTCGGCGGACCGGGAGGAGGTCCGCGAGCCGAGGGCGTACCTGGTGCGGATCACCACCCGGCTGGCCATCGACCGGCTGCGCCGGCTGCGCGCGCGTCGGGAGGTGTACGTGGGTCCCTGGCTGCCCGAACCGCTGGCCACGGAGGAGCCGCACGGGGTGCCGCCCGTCCCGGACGCCGCGGAGCGGGCGGCCCTGGCCGACACCGTCTCCTTCGCCGTGCTGGTCGTCCTCGAATCGCTCTCCCCGCTGGAGCGCGCCGTCTTCGTGCTCCGGGAGGCCTTCGGATTCCCGTACACCGAGATCGCCGCCGCCCTCGGCCGGACCGAGCCGGCCGTCCGGCAGGTCGCCGGGCGCGCCAGGCGCCATGTGGAGGAGCGCAGGCCGCGCTATGACGTGGATCCGGCCGAGCGCCGGGACCTCACCGAACGGTTCCTGGCCGCGGCGTCCGGCGGCTCCGTCGAGCGGCTGATGGCCCTCCTGGCGCCGGACATCCGGCTCGTCAGCGACGCGGGCGGCAGGGCGAAGGCGGCGCTGCGGATGATCGGGACCGCCGACAAGGTCGGCCGGTTCCTCGCGGCGGTGGCCCAGGAGGTCGGGCCGGACTGGGACATGCGGGTCGCGGAGTTCAACGGCGGACCCGCTGTGGCGTGCTTTGTCGGTGGGAAGCCGGACACATTTCTCCAGCTCGATGTCCGGGACGGCCTCATTCAATGTATCTATATCGTTCGTAATCCGGACAAGCTCTCCGGGCTGTCCGTGCCATTCGCTCGCTAGCCGTTCTATGGTTGGGAGCGCTTTCAAGCCAAGAGGAATCCGGCGGCTCGTGTGTCGCGCCCGCCCGTCCGCAGCACCGTCACCACCCCGGTGGTGGGGCTTCATGCTGCGCGCGGCTCACGGCGTCACGAACGTCTTGTGAACGCTCTGCGCCAAAGTCCCGTTTCGTTCCGTTACGGAATAAGGATTGGTCTTGACCAAGGGGGTGCGCCGCCCTAGGGTCTCAACTTAAGACAGGAACCTTTAATAAATAGCGTCATGGAAGTCGCTGGGCGATTGCGGAGGACAGTGGTGGGGACCACGCAGCTCGAATCGGTACAGGAGCCGAAGTACTGGCACCTCAAGACCGTGCTCAGTGAGGCGCTCGACTCGGACTTCGCGGTGGGTGAGATCCTGCCCAACGAGCGGGACCTCGCGGCGCGGTTCGGCGTCGCGCGCGCCACGCTCCGGCAGGCTCTGGAGCAGCTCGAACTCGAAGGCAGGCTGCAGCGCCGACGGGGCGTCGGCACGACGGTGGCCCCGCCGCGCGTCGGAGTGGCCGTCTCCACCTCCCAGCACGAGTGGGAGGGCGGAGTGGCCGGCGAGGCCTGGCAGCCGGTCGACTGCGTCAGCGAGGCGGCCCCGGGCGCCGTCGCCGCCATGCTCGGCACCGGCAGCGGGCCCGTCCACGTGGTGCGCCGCATCCGCGACACGCACGGCCAGGCGGTGGCGGCCGAACTGCTCTACGTGCCCGCCTCGTCGGTCCCCGACCTCTCCGCGATCGACGCGCCCTCCGGCACGGTGCGCGCCCGCGCCGTCCTGCGTGAGCTGCACCGGCTGGGTGTGGAGGGCCAGGACCGTTCCGTGGAGCTGGGCTCGGCGCGCGCGGACGACGCCAGGGAGCTGGACCGGCTCCCCGGCGCCCCCGTCCTCGTGGTCACCACCCGCTACTTCGCCGCGGGCGGCACGGCGGCCGTCTCCGTCGCCACCTACCGGGCGGACACCTGCCGCCTCACCTTCGGGGACTCCGGCGCGCTGGAGATCCGCCACGACGAGCAGCAGCAGCGCCAGGCCTCCTGAGCCGGACCGGCCGACGCCGGGCCTGGGGGCACGCGCCGCCCGGAGACCCGCCGACACCGGGCCTCCTGGTACGGGACCCGCCGGCGCCGGACGGACGGTTCACGGCCGGACGTCCACCGTCCCGCGTCTCACCCGATGGCGGTCCGCCGGGAAACCGGCCGGGCCGCCATCGGCGCGTCTGTCCGGGCCGTTCAGCGCCTCCCCGGGCGGCGCGTGCCCCCAGGTCCCGTCGGCGCGTGCCCGCAGGCCCGGGCGCCGCCGGTCCGTACGGCCGACCCGCGCCCCGTGACGTCCTGTGCCGCGCCCCGGGCTCCGGGACGTCCCGTGCCACCCGTGCCCCGTGACGCCCTGCCTCAGCGCCGGGTCGTCACCGCGCCCTCCACGGCGAACAACTGCTCCTCGACGTGGTCCAGCGCCAGCCGCAGGGCCCCCGTCGCGACGGCGGCCTCGCCGAGCAGGGACAGCGTCACCCGGGGCGGGCGCAGACAGTAGCGGGCCAGCTCCCTGCGCAGCGGCTCCAGCACCCCGTCCAGACCGGCGGCCCAGCCACCGACCACCACCAGCTCCGGGTCGAGCGCCAGCGCCAGCGCCGCCACATCGTGCACCAGCCGCTGGAGGAACCGCTCGACGGCCGCCTGCGCCTCCGCGTCGCCCTGCCGGGCCTTGGCGAACACCACGGCCACCGCCTGCTCGTCCAGCGGCTCCAGCGGGGTCCCCGTGGTCGACAGCAGATGCTCCGGAGTCACGTCCCTGCCCAGCAGGTGCAGGGCGCCGATCTCCCCGGCCGCCCCGCCGAACCCCCGGTGCAGCCGTCCGCCGATCAGCGAACCCGCCCCCGGGCTCAGCCCGGCCAGGACGAACACGATGTCGTCGGAGTCGGTGGCCGCGCCCTTCCAGTGCTCGGCGACGGCGGCGGCGTTGGCGTCGTTCTCCACGAGGACGGGACAGCGGAACGAACGCCGCAGCCGCTCCCCCAGGGGGAGCCCCGTCCACCCCGGCAGCGCCGTCCCCAGCCGGACCGTCCCGTCGGCCTCCACGATGCCCGGGCTGCCGACACCGACGGCCCGCAGACTGTTCCGGGCCACCCCGGTGCGGCGCAGGAGATCCGCGATCACGGCCCTCACCTGGTCCAGCCGCTCGTCCGCCTCGGCCGTCTCCGACACCGTACGGGAACCGGCCCCCGTCACCCGGCCGTCCAGCCCCGACAGAAGCGCCGACACCCGGTGCGGGCCGATCTCGACGCCCAGCAGATACCCCGCCTCCGCCCGGAAGCGGAATCGGCGGGCGGGCCGGCCCTGGCGCCGCGCCTCGCTCTCGTCGGGGTGGGCCTCGACCACCAGACCGGCCTCGAACAGCCCCTCGACCACGCCTTCCACCGTCGGCCGGGAGAGACCCGTGATCCGGGTCAGGTCCGTCAGCGTCGGCGAGCCGGCACCTCGCAGGGCGTGCAGTACCACCGCTGAATTGATCCGTCGCAGCAGCGACGGATCTCCCCCGGTCAGCCGGCTCACGGTGCGTCCTCCCAGCTCTCGCGCATGTCTGCCGGATCGTACTCGCTGCTCGCAGGCCCTGCGAGCAGCACCGCAAGCCGGTATCGAGCCGCAACCTGGGCTTTCTCGGAGCCACCGAACCGGGCGCCTGCGCCGAGCCGACCACCCTCGGACGGCCCCGCCCCCCAACTTCACCGCGATCAAACCGACATGGACCCTCACTGTCTCGATACCGATGCCCGGCGCGGCTCGATCCCCGCGTCCGACGGTCCCCGGACCGCCAACCGGAGCATTCCCCACCGCCCTGCCGGCCCGCCGACGGCACCCGTACACCGATGGCCACGGCGTCCGGAAGCCCCCGGTTCACCGCGCACCCTCACCTTCCGCTGTCGGCGGCGGACGGTTTACTGACGTCATGACGACCGCACACCATCTCCGCCTCATCGACGGGATGCGCACCAGGGGCTTCCCCCCGGAACGTACTCCGTCGGACTGGGGGGTCAGCGGACCCGGCTACCACACGGCGTTCCTGCGCGCCGGTCACCAACCGTGGGACGACGACGAGCCGTCGGCCCCCGAGCACCAGGCGCAGTGTCTGGCGGAGCACGACGCCCTGCTCACCCTGCTCGCCGTCCGCTGGGGAGAGCCGCAGGTGATGAGCCTGTGGAGCGCGCAGGAGCGGATGATGGCGGGTGAAGTGATGGCCGACCCCTGGGCGGATCCGGTGGCCGGATGCGAGTTCCTGCGGCTGTGGCGGGTCGAGGAACGGTGGATCGCGGTCGGGCTGGTCCTGGAGGACGGGGGACCGGGCTGCGAACTGACGGTGCTGGTGACGGTCGTCGACCCGCCTTGACCGGCGGTCCGCCCCGAACTGCGGTCGGCTCCGAATCGCCGGACCGCTCGGACTGGGAGACCACCCCGAACCGGCAGACCGCTCCGGCCTGCAGACCGTCCTGACCAGCAGACCAGCAGACCAGCAGACCAGCAGACCAGCAGACCGTTCCGACCGTGACGGGAGCAGACGGCGGCCCGGAGAGCAGGAGGAGTCGGCGGACCGGAGGGAGCCGGCGCGGACCGGGGGCAGGACCGAGACAGCGCGGCCGGGAGGGCTCTACGCCGTCTCCGAGGCCGCCGCGCGCAGCCGGGCGTACTCCTCGGCCATCGTCCCGACCGTCCAATGGGCGTTCAGCCCGCTGGGGTTGGGCAGGGCCCACACCCGCGCGCCGCCGATCGTGCGTTCCTGACGCCCGATCCGGGCCCTCGGCTCCCCGAAGGCCGTGCGGTACGCGGTGATGCCGACGACCGCGAGCCACGCCGGTGCCAGGCGTTCGACCCGCTCGGTGAGGGCCACCCCGCCCTTCCGGAACTCCTCGGCGTCCACCTCGTCCGCCCGTGCCGTCGCCCGGGCCACCACATTGGTGATGCCGAGGCCGAGGGGCAGCAGCTCGGCCTGTTCCGAGGGGAGGAGCCTGCGGGGCGTGAAGCCCGAGCGGTGGAGGACCGGCCAGAAGCGGTTGCCCGGGTGGGCGAAGTGATGCCCCGTGGCGGCGGTCGTCAGGCTCGGGTTGATCCCGCAGAAGAGCACGCGGAGGCCGCCCGCGGCTACATCCGGAACGGTGCGGTCGCGGGCGGCGTTCAGCTCCTCGGGAGTCATCCGGTGCGGAGGCCGCCGGTCAGAGGATCGAGCCGGGGGCGTAGGCCGCGGCCTGGGGGTGCTGCTTGGTGATCTCCTCGATGCGCGAGACCAGCGCCGTCACCTGGTCGCCCGCCGCGCCCGTGAACGAGAGCTTGTCGGCCATCAGGGCGTCCAACTGCGCACGGTCCAGCGGGATGCGCTCGTCGGCGGCCAGCTTGTCGAGCAACTCGTTGCGCTCGGCCCCCTGCTCCCGCATCGCCAGCGCGGAGGCGACCGCGTTCTCCTTGATCGCCTCGTGGGCCAGCTCGCGGCCGACCCCGGCCCGTACGGCCCCCATGAGGACCTTGGTGGTGGCCAGGAACGGCAGGTAGCGGTCCAGCTCGCGCGCCACGACGGCGGGGAACGCGCCGAACTCGTCCAGCACCGTCAGGAAGGTCTCCAGCAGACCGTCGAACGCGAAGAACGCGTCCGGCAGCGCCACCCGGCGGACCACGGAGCAGGACACGTCGCCCTCGTTCCACTGGTCGCCCGCCAGCTCGCCGGTCATCGAGGCGTAGCCGCGCAGGATCACCATCAGGCCGTTGACCCGCTCGCAGGAGCGCGTGTTCATCTTGTGCGGCATGGCGGACGAACCGACCTGGCCGGGCTTGAAGCCCTCGGTCACCAGCTCGTGACCGGCCATCAGCCGGATGGTCTTCGCCACCGACGAAGGCGCGGCGGCGAGCTGGACCAGGGCGGTCACCACGTCGTAGTCGAGCGAGCGCGGGTAGACCTGGCCGACCGAGGTGAAGGCCTCGGCGAAGCCGAGGTGGGCGGCGATGCGCTGTTCCAGGTCGGCGAGCTTGCCCGCGTCGCCGCCCAGCAGGTCCAGCATGTCCTGGGCCGTGCCGACCGGGCCCTTGATCCCGCGCAGCGGATAGCGCGCGAGCAGGTCCTCCAGGCGGCCGTACGCCACCAGCAGCTCGTCGGCGGCGGTCGCGAAGCGCTTGCCCAGCGTCGTCGCCTGCGCGGCGACGTTGTGGGAGCGTCCGGCGATCACCAGCTCGCGGTATTCCGCCGCGAGCTTGCCGAGGCGGGCCAGGACGGCCACGGTGCGGTCGCGCGTCAGCTCCAGCGAGAGGCGGATCTGGAGCTGTTCGACGTTCTCCGTCAGGTCCCGGGAGGTCATGCCCTTGTGGACCTGCTCGTGACCGGCGAGGGCGTTGAACTCCTCGATCCGGGCCTTCACGTCGTGCCGGGTGATCTTCTCGCGCTCGGCGATCGACGCCAGGTCGACCTGGTCGAGCACCCGCTCGTAATCGGCCAGCGCCTCGTCCGGCACCTCGATCCCGAGGTCCTTCTGAGCGCGCAGCACCGCCAGCCACAGCTGACGCTCCAGCTTCACCTTCTGCTCGGGGGACCAGAGGACGGCCAGCTCCGTGGAGGCGTAGCGGCCGGCCAGGACATTGGGGATGCGAGGCTTCGCAGACACAGCAGTCACGTAAACGGATTCTACTGTCGGTTTCTGCAGGCCGGCGCCGCGGTCCGGTTTGTGGGTTGCTACGAGAGAGCGGCGGCGGGCCGCCCCGGCGGCGAACAGAACCGGCCACGCGGGACGCGGCTCCCACGGCCCTGGTTCCGACCGGGCCCGATCACAGCCATGTTCCGGTCACAGCCACCTTCGGTCACAGTCATGTCCGAGCCGGGCCACGTCCCGTCACAGTCATGTCCGAGCCGGGCCACGTCCAATCCCGGCCACGTCCGACCCCGCCCGCGTCCGGTCCCGGACGGCCCCGGTTCCGTATCGCCCGGCCCCGACGCCCCTGCCGTACGCCCTCGGCCCCGAGCGTCCCTACGGTGCGTACGGCTACCGCGCCCCCCGGTCCGTGCCCTCCTCGGCGGCTGCCCGGCGCCACCCCGTCACCGGCCCCGGGGCCGAGGCGTCCGCGGGGGTGATCCAGAAGGCCGAGGCGGTGGCCGCGTCGAACTGGGCGCCCCACCGGCCGTCACCGGAGGACCGGCCGGTCAGCCGGCGGCCGATCCAGGGGCCCAGATGGCGGCGGGCGAAGCGGACGTCCTCGATCCGCCGGTCCGCCCAGCGCGGCGGCGGGGAGGCGGGGACCGGGGCCCGCCAGTCCAGCTCGGGCGGGAGCCCCAGGGTCTGCCAGACCGCCTCGGCCACCCGCCGGTGCCCCTCGGCCGTCAGGTGCAGCCGGTCGGCGTCCCACATGCGCGGGTCACCGAGCGAGGGCGCGGAGTAGAGGTCGACCACCGAGGCTCCGTGCCGGTCTGCCAGCTCCTCGATCAGGGCGAACAGCGCCTCCACCCGGGGGCGGAACCGGTCGAACACCGGACCGCTCCGCCCGGGGCTGCGCATCAGCACGAGCTGCTTGCAGGACGGGGCGAGCCGCTCCACCGCCTCCTCCAGCCGCGCCCTGACCATGCCCATGTCGCACTTCGGTCGCAGTGTGTCGTTGAGCCCGCCGACGAGGGTCACCACATCGGCCTGCATCGCCGCCGCCGCGGCCACCTGCTCGTCGACGATCTGGCCGATGAGCTTGCCGCGTACGGCGAGGTTGGCGTACCGGAAGCCGGGGGAGCGGGCCGCGAGCCGGGCGGCCAGGACATCGGCCCAGCCCCGGTACGTGCCGTCGGGCAGCAGATCCGACATGCCCTCGGTGAAGGAGTCGCCCACCGCGACGAGACTGGTGTATGAGGCATTCAATTCCATGGCCCACCGATCCTACCGTGACGGCCCCCGGCGGCCGGGGGGCCGTCACGGTGCTCAGCGCGACTGCGCGCGGCCGACCAGTTCCCGCAGGACGTCCTCCATCGTGACCATGCCGACCAGCCGGTCCTCCTCGTCGAGGACCGCCGCCAGATGGGTCCGGCTGCGCCGCATCGCGGTCAGCGCGTCGTCGAGCGGGGTCGCCGCGCGGACCCGGGCGATCGGGCGCAGCGCCGTCACCGGGAAGGGCGCGTCCCGGGGCGTGGCGTCGAGGGCGTCCTTCACATGGAGATAGCCCAGGATGCGGCCCTCGCTGTCCATCACCGGGAAGCGGGAGAACCCCGACTCGTGCGAGCGCCGCTCCAGCTCCTCGGGGGTGGTGCCGACCCGGGTGAACAGCACCCGGTCCACCGGCATGACCACATCCCGTACGGGCCTGCGGCCCAGCTCCAGGGCGTGGTGCAGCCGCTCCGCCGAGCGGTCGTCGACCAGCCCCGCCTCCCCGGCGTCCTGCACCAGCCGTGCCAGCTCGTCGTCCGAGAACGTCGCCGAGACCTCGTCCTTCGCCTCCACCCGCAACAGCTTCAGCAGGGCGTTGGCGAAGGCGTTGACCGTGAAGATCACCGGGCGCAGCGCCCGTGCCAGAGCGACCAGCGGCGGCCCCAGGAGCAGCGCGCTGCGGGCCGGTTCGGCGAGCGAGATGTTCTTCGGCACCATCTCGCCGAGCAGCATGTGCAGATAGGTCGCCACGGTCAGCGCGATCACGAACGAGATCGGGTGCACCAGCGGATGAGGCACCCCCACCGCGTCGAAGACCGGCTCCAGCAGATGGGCGATGGCCGGCTCGGCCACGATGCCCAGCACCAGGGTGCAGAGCGTGATGCCCAGCTGGGCGGCGGCCAGCAGCGCGGAGACGTGCTCCAGCCCCCAGATGACACTGCGGGCCCGCCGGTCGCCGGCCTCGGCCGCCGGTTCGATCTGACTGCGGCGCACCGAGATCAGGGCGAACTCGGCGCCCACGAAGAACGCGTTGACCACCAGGGTCAGCACACCGATGAAGAGCTGAAGAACGATCACCGGCCCTCCTCCTCCGCCCGCTCCTCCGCGTCGGGCAGCGGTGCGTGGAGCAGCGCCCGCGCCGCCCGCCGGCCCGTCGCGTCCACCACCTCGATCCGCCACCCGGCCAGCTCGACCGCGTCGTCCACGGTCGGGATCCGCCCCAGCTCCGCCGCGATCAGCCCGGCCAGCGTCTCGTAGGGCCCCTCGGGCACCCGCAGACCGATCCGGCTCAGCCGGTCGGTACGGGCGGCCCCGTCCGCCGACCACAGGGTGCGGCCGTCGGCGTCCTCACCGGCCGCCGCCAGATCGGGCGTCTCGTGCGGATCGTGTTCGTCGCGGACCTCCCCGACGACCTCCTCCACGATGTCCTCCAGCGTCACGACCCCCGCCGTACCGCCGTACTCGTCGATCACCACCGCCATCGCGAGCTTGCCGGAGAGCTGGTCCAGCAGCCGGTCGACGGTGAGCGTCTCCGGTACGAGCACGGGTTCGCGCAGCATCTCCGAGACCCTTCTGCGGGGGCGCTCGTCGGCCGGGACGGCCAGTACGTCCTTGATGTGGGCGACCCCGACCACGGTGTCCAGGCTGCCGCGGTAGACCGGGAAGCGGGAGAGCCCGGTGGCCCGGGTCGCGTTCGCCACGTCCTCGGCGGTCGCCCGCAGGTCGAGGGCCGTCACCTGCACCCGAGGGGTCATCACGTTCTCCGCGGTCAGCTCCGCCAGGTTCAGGGTGCGGACGAAGAGTTCGGCGGTGTCCGCCTCCAGCGCCCCCTCCTTCGCGGAGTGCCGGGCCAGCGCGACCAGCTCCTGCGGGCTGCGGGCGGAGGCCAGCTCCTCGGTCGGCTCGAGGCCGAGACGGCGCACGATCCGGTTGGCCGTGTTGTTGAGATGGCTGATGAAGGGGCGGAACACGGCGGTGAACACCCGTTGCGGGGTGGCGACCGCCCGGGCCACGGTCAGCGGCGAGGAGATCGCCCAGTTCTTCGGCACCAGCTCCCCGACCACCATCAGGACCATCGTGGAGAGGGCCGTACCGATGACCAGGGCCAGCGTGGACGCGGCGGCCGGAGGGAGCCCCGCCGCCTCCACCGGGCCGCGGATGAGCCGGGCGATGGACGGCTCCGCCAGCATGCCGATCACCAGGTTGGTGACGGTGATGCCGAGCTGCGCGCCCGAGAGCTGGAACGTCAGGCTCCGTACGGCCTTCAGGGCGCTGGACGCACCCCGGTCGCCGCGCTCGACGGCCCGTTCCAGCTCGCCGCGCTCCACCGTGGTCAGCGAGAACTCCGCCGCGACGAAGGCACCGCACGCGAGACAGAGCAGCAGGGCGACGAGCAGCAGAAGCAGTTCGGTCATCGGTTCACCTCCGTCCCATGATCGGGCAGGGGCGGCGGGAGCGCGCGGCGTCGTGGGCCGGCGGCGATCGGGCGAGCGGAATCGGATCTCACCGTGGAGCGTCTGCCCGGCCGGGCCCGCCTCTACCGCCCGGACCGCCTCAGAGGTGCTTCACCCACCGGCTCCACTGCGGCTGGGGCCCGTATCCCGCCGCGCGCCAGGCCCGATGAGCCAGGTCGTTGCGGTCCAGCACCATGGCGTCCGCCCGGCGTCCGCCGAGCGCGGCGAACCGTTCCTCCGCCGCCGCGAGAAGGGCACCGCCCACACCCCGGCGGCGCTGCTCCGGATGGACCGCGAGCCGGTAGAGATGACAGCGCCAGCCGTCGAAGCCCGCGATCACCGTGCCCACCAGCTCCCCGTCCCGCTCCGCCAGGATCAACGCGTCCGGGTCCCGCTCCACCAGGCGTGCGACCCCGTCGCCGTCGTCACTGATGCTGGTGCCCTCCGCGGCCACCGTCCAGAAGGCGAGCACCCGGTCCGCGTCGGCCGCGGTCGCGGACCGTGTCGAGAGATCGTTCATGGCGGCCATCCCACCACCCGCCCGCGCGGGACGTCGACCGCTTTCCGCGCCGGTGGAGCGGAGGGGACGCGGCCCGCTCACTCCACCGTGAACGGCTTGCGGGCCACGCCCAGCACACACGGCGACGAAGGGAACGGCACCCCCTTGTCCGGGATCCGCAGCCTGCGGTACGTCCCCAGCTCGAAACCCGCCGCCTCGATCGAGGCCAGCGGATCCCGCGCCGTGTGACAGCCGCCGAAGAGGAGCGGCCACACCGTCCGGTCCGCCGTGCGCTGCAGGGTGGCCAGGGCCCGGCCCGGCGCCCGCCCGTGCTCGAAGAACCGCAGCTCACCGCCCGGGCGCAGAACCCGCCTGATCTCGGCGAGCGCCTTCGGCAACTCCCGCACCGAGCACAGCACCAACGACGCCACCGCCGCGTCGAACGCCTCGCTCTTCACCGGCAGCGCCTCCGCCGCCCCCGGCACCACGTCCACTGGCACCTCGGCGCGCAGCCCGGCGCGGACGGCGAGCTGCCGCAGCGAACGCTCCGGCTCCAGCGCCACGACCTCCGAGACGGCGCGCGGGTAGTGCGGGAAGTTCAGCCCGTTCCCCGCACCGACCTCGATGACCCGCCCCGAGAGCCCCGCGAGCAGTTCCTCGCGGTACGCGGCGATGCCGCCCCTGAGATCGGCTGTCACGCTCATCCGGGCGTAGAAACGGGCGAAGACCGGATGGTGGACGGCGTCGCGGGGGAGCTTCCTGCTGCGCAGGTGCATGGCGGACCTCCGGGAGGAGAGGGCGTACGGCTCTCCTCCACGATTCTCCCCCGTACGCGCCGGTACAGGCATGTGTGCGCACGGGCACGGGGCCATGCCTCCGTACGGGTACGGGACCGGCCCGCCCCTACGAGGACGGCGCGGGCCGCCTCACAGCGACGGCACCCGCCACGACCCGCCCAGCTCCGGCGCCAGCCACCCGGCCGCCCGCGCCGCGAAATCGGCGGCGGGCAGCCCGCCCGCACCGGCCGGTACGGCCCCCAGCAGCGGGGCGCCCGCCGCCACCGGCAGGTCCTCGATGTTGCAGCGGGACGCCAGGTCGGGCCGGTCCGGCAGGGAGCCCACCACCACGCCCCGGCACTCCAGCCCACGGGTGCGCAGCGCCTCGGCCGTGAGCGCCGTGGCGTTCAGCGTGCCGAGCCCGGCGGCCGCCACCACCAGCACCGGGGCGGCCAGCAGCCGGGCGGCGTCCGCGAGCGTGGCGCCCTCGTCGTCGAAGCGCACGAGCAGCCCGCCCGCCCCCTCCACCAGCACCAGGTCGTGGTCGGCGGCCAGCTTCCGCGCCGCCTCGGCCACCTCGTACGGCCGCACCGGGTCCAGCCCCGCCCGCCGGGCCGCGGTGGCGGGGGCCAACGGCTCGGGGAACCGGGCCAGTTCGACCGGGGTCACATGGGCACCCGCCAGCCGGGCCACCTCCGCCGCGTCCCCGGGCTCCCCGGGCGCGAGCCCGGTCTGCGCGGGCTTGAGCACCGCGACCCGGCGCCCCCGCGCGGCCGCGGCCACGGCGGCGGTCACCACCGTCTTGCCGATCTCCGTGCCCGTACCGGACACCACCAGGACGCTCACGCCGGCCCTCCCGCACACAGCACCGCACGAACCACAGCCATGGGTCAGCCCTCCCGCGCCGCGGCACACACGGCCCGGCAGATCCGTCGTACGTCGTCGTCCCCGGTGACGTACGGCGGCATCGTGTACACCAGGTCCCGGAACGGCCGCAGCCACACGCCCTCGCGCACGGCCGCGCGGGTCGCCGCCGCCATGTCCACCTCGTGGTCGAGCTGGACGACCCCGATCGCCCCCAGGACGCGCACGTCCGCGACGCCGGGGAGCTCCGCCGCCTCCGCCAGACCGGAGCGCAGCCCCGTGCCGATCCGCGCCACCTCGCCCGCCCAGTCCTGCCCGAGGAGCAGGTCCACGGAGGCCGAGGCGATGGCGGCGGCCAGCGGGTTGGCCATGAAGGTCGGGCCGTGCGCCAGCACCGGCACCTCGCCGCGCGAGATGCCCTCGGCCACCCGCGAGGTGCAGAGCGTGGCCGCCATCGTCAGATATCCGCCGGTCAGCGCCTTGCCCACGCACATCACATCCGGCGAGACCCCGGCATGCCCGGCGGCGAACAGCTCGCCCGTCCGCCCGAAGCCGGTGGCGATCTCGTCGAACACCAGCAGCACGTCCAGCTCGTCGCACGCCTCGCGCAGCACCCGCAGATAGCCGGGGGAGTGGAACCTCATCCCGCCCGCACCCTGGACCACCGGCTCCACGATCACGGCGGCCACCTCGTGCGCGTGACGGGCGATCAGCTCCCGCAGCCGGGCGGTGTAGGCGGGGTCCGGCTCCGCGTCGAAGCCGTCCGGGGGCGCGTCCGCGAAGACCTGGCGGGGCAGCGAGCCGGACCACAGCTCGTGCATCCCGCCCTCCGGGTCGCACACCGACATCGGCTGCCAGGTGTCCCCGTGGTAGCCGCCACGCCAGGTCAGCAGCCGGTGCTTCTCCGGGCGGCCCGCCGAACGCCAGTACTGCAGGCACATCTTGACCGCGACCTCGACCGACACGGACCCCGAGTCGGCCAGGAAGACGTGCTGGAGCGGCTCCGGGGTGATCTCCACCAGCCGGGCCGCCAGCCGGACGGCGGGCTCGTGGGTGAGCCCGCCGAACATCACATGGCTCATCCGGTCCAGCTGGCCGCGCGCGGCCTCGTTGAGGACCGGGTGGTTGTAACCGTGCACCGCCGACCACCAGGACGACATGCCGTCCACCAACTCGCGCTGCCCCTCGGCGGGTTCGGCGAGCCGCAGCCGTACCCCGGAGGCCGACTCCACGACCAGCGGCTCCTGCCGGCCCGGCATCGGGCCGTAGGGGTGCCAGACGTGCGCGCGGTCCAGGGCCCGCAGTTCGGCGGGGGCGTACGGCTTCGGCTCGGTGGGCCGGGGGAGTGCGGGGGCGTACGGATCAGGCATTGGGCGCGAGATCCGTCCCCGCACCGCGCCGGCGCACGGCCACCAGATCCGTACGCGCGGGCCCGCCCGCAGGCGCGGCAGGAGCGCCGACGGTCTCCGTGGCGGGCGCACCCTCCTCGTCGCCCGCGACCGCCGCGTGACCGCCGCACGGACCGCAGCCACCGCCACCGGCGTGCGACCCGCAGCCACCGCCACCGGAGGCCTCGTGCGACCCGCAGCCGCCCGCCTGCTCCGGCGCGGACGCCGACGAACCGCAACCGCCGCCGGTCAGCGCGTCCGCCCGGTGGCGGGGGAGCGTCGTCGTGCCCGCGCCCTCCACCTCGAACCCGGCGTCCGCGATCATGTCCAGGTCGGCCTGACCGGCCTGGCCCTCACTGGTCAGATAGTCGCCCAGGAAGATCGAGTTCACCAGGTGCAGGGCCAGCGGCTGCATCGAGCGCAGATGCACCTCGCGCCCGCCCGCCAGCCGGACCTCCACGTCCGGGCAGACGAAGCGGACCATCGCGAGGATGCGCAGGCAGCGCTGCGGGGTGAGGTTCCACTCCTTGGCCAGGGGCGTGCCCTCGAACGGGATCAGGAAGTTGACCGGCACCGAGTCCGGGTCCAGGTCGCGCAGCGCGAAGACCACGTCGACCAGGTCCTTGTCGGTCTCGCCCATCCCCGCGATCAGCCCGGAACACGCCGACAGCCCGGCGGCCTGGGCCTGCTGCACGGTCTCCACCCGGTCCGCGTAGGTGTGGGTGGTGGTGATGGCCCCGTACGTCTCCTCGGACGTGTTGAGGTTGTGGTTGTACGCGTCGGCGCCCGCCTCGCGCAGCCGGTCGGCCTGGCCCTCGGAGAGCAGACCCAGACAGGCGCAGACCTCGACGTCCTCGTTCTGCTCCTTGATGGCCTCGATGGTCCGGGAGACCCGGTCGACGTCCCGGTCGGTCGGACCGCGCCCGCTCGCCACCAGACAGACCCGCTTGGCCCCGCCGGCCACTCCGGCGGCCGCCGCCTTCGACGCCTCGTCCGGCTTCAGCCAGGTGTACTTGAGGATCCCGGCCTTGGAGCCGAGCCGCTGCGAACAGTACGAGCAGTCCTCGGGGCAGAGCCCCGACTTCAGGTTGACCAGGTAGTTGAGTTTGACGCGCCGCCCGAACCACTGGCGGCGCACCCTGCCCGCGGCGGCCACCACGTCGAGCAGATCGTCGTCGGAGGTCGCCAGCACGGCGAGCGCTTCTTCGCGGGTCGGCAGTTCGCGCCGCAGCCCCTTGTCCACCAGCGTGTTCAGCAGGTCCATGAAAGACGATCCTGGCTTACGCCACCGCCTCCAGCCAAGGAGGAACCGGACAGCAGACGTGGCGGAGGGTGTGTGTATTGCCACACCCTGACCTGCTGCGCACCCCGCTAGGGTCTGTGAGCTGCCTACAAAAGGGACCGCCCTATGTCCTTCGCCCCGCCCTCCGCCCCGTTCGACTGGATCGACGACGAGGCCCGCCGCCGGGCCGAGGCCGGACTCGTCCGGGCCCTGCGTCCCCGGAGCGCGGAAGCCGGCCTCCTCGACCTCGCGAGCAACGACTACCTGGGCCTCACCCGGCACCCGGAGGTCACCGCGGCCGCCGCCGGTGCCGCCCACCGCTGGGGCGCGGGCGCCACCGGGTCGCGGCTGGTCACCGGCACCACCGCGCTCCACGCCGAACTCGAGGGGGAACTGGCCGACTTCTGCGGCTTCGAGGCGGCCCTCGTCCTTGCCTCCGGCTACGCGGCCAACCTGGCGGCGCTCACCGCACTCTCCGGACGTGGTTCCCTCATCGTCTCCGACGCGGGGAACCACGCCTCCATCGTGGACGGCTGCCGGCTCTCCCGCGCGGAGACCGCCGTCGTCCCGCACGCCGACCCGGACGCCGTCGCCAAGGCGCTGGCGGCCCACGACGGGCGGGCGCTCGCCGTCACCGACTCGGTCTTCTCGGTCGACGGGGACGCGGCCCCGCTCACCGCCCTGGCCGAGGTCTGCCGCGGGGCGAACGCGGCCCTCGTCGTGGACGACGCCCACGGCCTGGGTGTGCTCGGCGAGGGCGGACGCGGCGCGCTCGCGGGTGCCGGTCTGGCGGGCGGTGCGGGAGTGGTCGCCACGCTCACCCTCTCCAAGTCGCTGGGCAGCCAGGGCGGCGCGGTCCTCGGACCGGCCCGCGTCATCGACCACCTGGTCAACACGGCCCGTACGTTCATCTTCGACACCGGCCTGGCACCGGCGGCGGCAGGCGGGGCGCTCGGCGCACTCCGGCTGCTGCGCCGGGAGCCCGAACGCGCGGCCCGGGCCGGGGAGGTCGCCGGCGAGCTGTACGGGCGGCTCACCGCGGCCGGGCTGACGGCGGTCCGCCCGGACGCGGCGGTCGTCTCCGTCCGGGCCCCCTCCGCGGACGCGGCGGTGGCGTGGGCCGCCGACTGCCGTGCGGCCGGGGTGGCGGTCGGCTGCTTCCGGCCGCCGTCCGTGCCGGACGGCATCTCCCGGCTGCGGCTGACCGCGCGGGCGGACCTGACCGAGGAGCAGATCACCGCCGCGGTGGCCACGATCGCGTCGACCGCTCCCCGGGAGGCCGTGGCGCCGCTCGGCTGACCGTCCGGCCGGGGCTCAGCCGGACCGGGGCGGCTCCAGCCCCGCCACGAAGGTGGTCCACGCCGTCGCGGAGAAGGTGAGCGGCGGCCGCTCCACATCCTTGGAGTCGCGTACGGCGAGGAGCGCGCCGCACGAGCCGCGGCTGCCGCCGGAGCCGCGGCCGGAGTCCGGGCCGTGGTCGAGTCGCGCGGTCTCCACGCAGTTGTTCATCCCGGTGGAGCGGCTGCTGCGGCGCCAGAGCAGTGGCTCGGCGGCGAGTGACACGGGCGGTGCGAGACGGTCGGACATGATGCCCCCCTCGGGCAGTCGGACGTCCTGGCGAGTCGGCGGATCACCGTGCTAGCGGAAGCCGCGGCGGATCGCGGCGACGAGTTCGAGCGACCGGTCCGGCGTCAGCGCGTGCGTCTGCAGCGTGCGGAAGGCCGAACCGTACGCCTCCAGGTCTTCTTTCCGCTCCAGATAGACGCTACTCGTCAGGTGGTCCAGGACGACCACGTCCAGATCCGAGATGTTCGGAAAGGAGAAGATGACGAAGGGGGAGGCGAGCCCGACATACCCGCCGACCGAGAACGGCAGCAACTGGAGCCGCACGTGCGGGAGTCGGGCCATGTGCGCCAGGTGGTCCAGCTGATCCCGCATCACCTCGGGCCCGCCCACCTCCCGGTGCAGCACCGCCTCGTCCAGTACGGCGGTGAACCTCAGCGGCGGAGGCGTGCGCAGCACCTGCTGGCGAGTGAGCCGCACCTCGACCAGGGCGTCGAGCCGGTCCGCCGGCAGCCCGTCGACCGACGCCCGGGTCACCGCCCGGGCGTAGCCGGCGGTCTGGAGGAGCCCCGGCACCACCGAGGTCTCCAGGGTCCGCACCGTGGCTGCCTGGGACTCCAGGCTGATGAAGTCGCGGTACTGCGGCGGGATCAGCCCCCGGTAGGCGTGCCACCACCCCGCGCCCCCGCCGCCCGCCGATCCCGCGAGCACGTCCAGCAGGGCGCGCAGCTGCGCGTCGCGCACGGAGTAGACGTCGAGCAGACGCGTCACGTCGCCGGGGCTGACCCCGCTGGCGCCCGTCTCGATGCGGCTCACCTTCGACTGGTGCCAGCCGAGCAGGCGCGCCGCGTCCCGGCTGGTCAGTCCGGCGGCGTGCCGCAGGCTCCGTAACTCCTCGCCGAGCTTCCGCCGTCGGACGACGGGGGCGTGCAGCATCCGGGTCTCCTCGCGCTGTGCGGAACGGAAACGGGACCGGTACGCACCGCAAGATCCGGGCCCGCAGAGGGGCCAGTGTGCCCGCCGCCCCGCCCGTACGGGACCCGAATTCACCGCTTCGGGCGACAGATATATGCATATCTTGGTCGAACGTCGTTACAGGGAGCTTCAACAGTGGCAGTCTGGCGCGAAGCACCATCCTGGCCGGCCGCCGGTCGGCCAGGGCGCGAAAGGGACGGCGTCGCCATGGCAGACCATCAGGAAGCAACCGTCACCCTGCCGAGCGATCCGGTCTCGGTCTCCTCGGCCCGCAGACATGTGGCCAGGACATTGGCCGAATGGGGCCTCTCGGAGGAGTCGGAGCTGGCCGACACGGTCCGGCTGATCATCTCCGAACTGGCCACCAACGCCGTGCAGCACACCTTCGGCCAGTCGCCCACCTTCACGGTCGAACTGCGCCTCGAACGGGACGAGGAACTGCGCCTGGGGGTGACGGACAGTCACCCCCGCTGGCCCCAGCGGCTCCCCGCCGCCGTACGGCAGGACAACGGGCGGGGCATGGTGATCATCCGGTCGCTGGCCCATGAGTACGGCGGCCGGCTCACGGTCGTCCCGACGGCCGAGGGCGGCAAGACGGTCTGGATCTCGCTGCCCTGGGCGGCGCCGGTCCAGGGCTGACGAAACGGTTCGGAGCCCGGAGGCGGCGGGGCCCGGACGTACCGGAGCCCGGTCGCCGGGCAGTCGGCTCCCCGGGGATCGATGCACTGCGATCCACCGGGGAGGAGCGTCCGACCGGGCAGGTCGGCGAAGGCCCTGTCAGGGGATCAGCGGACGCGTCCGTACGAGACGCTCTTGGACCAGATCTTCGCGAGCCGCACCACGTCCCCGGACTTGGGGCTGTGCCAGATCTTGCCGTTCCCGGCGTAGATGCCCACGTGGTAGACGCTCCGGCCGGAGTGGAAGAAGACGAGGTCGCCCTGCTTCCGCTTCGACTTCGTGACCTTGCTGGTCTTGTTGTACTGCTGCTGTGCCGTGCGGGGGAGCTTCTTCCCGGCCTTCTTGAACGAGTAGACAGTCAGCCCCGAGCAGTCGAAACGGCTGGGACCGGCGGCGCCGTACTTGTAGGGAGCCCCCTTCTTCGACGCGGCGATCTTGAGCGCCTTCGTCGAGTGGGCGGTGGCGGCCTCGGCGTCGTCGACGAGACCTGGTGCCATCATCGTGGTCGTCACGGCGAAGGTGAGGACCGAGGCCGTACCGACCCGGGCGAGCAGAGACGGGACATGAACCTGCGCAGACATGCGCAACCCTTCGTCAGCCGCCTGTGAAGGATGACCTGTCGGGTTCGGGCTGGCGAAGTTGCCCGGCCGCGCGATGCGGCTTCACCCCGAGGGCCTTTCCGGTCTCCCGGTCGGCCCGTACTGCTCGGGTCCTCCACTCCTGCCGATCCACTTCCTGTCGACCAGTCATCCGGGAGGCGGCAGGACTCGGCGTCCACCCGGACCGCCCCGCCGCGGGTGGCGGGGGCTTGTCGTCCCAGGGATCTTGACCTACTCGGTGCCGGATTTCCGAGCCGAAACAGGGATTTGTGAGTCTCCTCACCACTGATCCATTCAGGTGGACAGGGGGGATTCGCCCCCGCCGACGAGCCGGGCGCACGCCCTCGTACCAGCGACGAAAGCGGGCATTTCGAGTACGGGGCACACGCCGAGCGCAAGTTGGGCCGTCGCTCGGGAGGGTGATCGCCTACGCCGAACGAGCGAGGAGAATTGATCGCGTGACCGGGCGTGTCGTAACCGCTCCACGCGGCCCGCTCCCGTAATGCGCTCCCGGCGTACGCGGCGGCTCAGTTCGGGGTCGGCGGCATCGTGACCCGCCCCGCCCGCCGCTCGCCGTCCAGCACCCGCAGGGCCCGCGCGAGCGTCGCCGCGTGGATCTGCCGCTCGCCCCGCTCGTGCATCAGGGCCAGCGCGTCACGCAGGGCCGCCGCCCCGGAGGCCAGGGCCTGGGCGGCCCTGAGGGCGCTGTAGGTGTCGCTGCCGCGTGCCGGGTTGATGCGTCCCACCTGGTCGAGGACGGCGAGATAGCAGTCGATGAACTCGCCCTCGGCACGGGTCAGCGCGGGCAGGGGCGGGAACTCCGATGGCTCCATGGGCGGTTCACCTCGCGTCATGCGGCGGCCGGGAGGGCGTGCGGCTCTCCGCGGCGTGGTCCACCGGCGTCATCGGATGACTACCCGTCCGCGCGGCGGGGCATGTCGGGGGCCGCGGGCTCCGGCGGCCGGATGCGCCCGGGAGTCCGGGTGTACGGGGCCTGTTCGCGGACGGCCCGGCCGGGGCGGCGCGCCTGCCCCCGGCCGGGCCGGATCGACCTGGATCGGCTCCGGTGGCCCCCCGGGGCGGAGCGGTTCACGTGGGACGTCGATGGGCCGCCGCCCTGCTGCCCGCCGCCGTTCCAGCCCCGCCGCTCGTCGCCGCCCGCCGCCGTTCCAGCCCCGCCGCTCGTCGCCGCCCGCCGCCGTTCCAGCCCCGCCCCGCCGCCCGCCCCCGCTGCCGCCCTCACCCCGTCAGCGCTTCCTCCCGCGTTGCCGGGGCCCCGGCCGTCGGGGCTTCCTTCGCAGCCGTCCCGCGTCGCCCCGCGAGCACGACCGCCGCCAGCCCCAGCACCGACCAGAGAGCGAGGGTCAGGGCGGGGCCTCCCGCCGCGCTGCCGTCGAAGAAGGCGACCGAACGCAGCAGGGATCCGCCCGCGCCCGGTGGCAGCCACTGGCCGATCATGCCGACCGGTTCGGGGAGCAGTTGGGGCGCGCTGGTGACGCCGGAGAAGGAGTTGCCCAGCAGGATCATCAGCAGCGCGCCCAGGCCGAGACCGCGCGGGCCGAGCAGGGCGGCGAGTCCGGCGACCGCCGAGCCGATCGCCAGGACGGTCAGGCCGAGTACGCCCGCCTCCGTCCACCAGTCGCCCGTGATCACGCCGAGCCAGCTGTGCGCCACGGCCGTGGCGGCGAGGCCCACCAGCGCCGCCGACCCCGTCAGCGTGAGCGCCGCCCGTGTCCCGCGCAGCCCGAGCAGGGTGACGGCCGCGCCCGCGCCCATCCCCGCCAGGGCCAGCGGCAGCACGCTCGCGCCGAGTGCGCTGCCGCGCGGGTCCCCGGGAGGCGCGGCCACCACGTCGGTGGTCCGGACGGGGGTGCCCTCCGGGGCCTGTGCCGTCACCGCGTCCCGCAGCAACTGGGCGACGACGGGGCTCGCGGCCGACGCGGTGAGCACGTGCGGGCCTTCCGGTCCGGCGACCACCGCTCCGTATACGGTCCGGTCCTCGATCGCCTCGCGGGCCGCCGCCTCGCCGTCGAACCGGTGCACCTCGAAGGCGCCCGCCCGTCGCTCGAACCCCCGCTCCAGTTGCTCGGCCGCCGGACCGGTGCCGGCCACGCCCACCGGCAGGTCACGGGGGGCGATCCGGGCGGCGGGCCAGGCGAAGGCCCAGAGGGCGAGCGTCACCACCACGGGTATCAGCAGGAGGACCGCCACCGCGCGGCGGTTCGGGGGAGTGGACACGGGGCCTCGTTCCGGGCGGTGGCCGCCGGTCGGGCGAGCACCACATCAAAGAGAAGGATCGTTCGTTTTGCGTACGGCTCCCACTCTCTGCATGTGGGGGTTCGCTTGTCAAGAAGGAACGTTCGTTTTAGGTTGAGGCCATGGCCCGTGTATCCCAGGAACACCTCGACGCCCGCCGCCGCCAGATCCTCGAAGGCGCCGCGCGCTGCTTCGCGCGCAAGGGGTTCCACGGCACGTCCATGCAGGACGTCCTCAAGGAGGCGGGCCTCTCCGCCGGTGCGGTCTACCGCTACTTCCCCGGCAAGGAGGACATCATCGCGGCCATCACCGAGGAGACCTTCGCCACCATCCGCGGCGCCTTCGAGGAGGCCGCCCGGGTCTCCCCGCCCCCCACCCCGGACGTGCTGCTGAGCCGGATGCTCACCCGTGTGCTCGGTGAGCGGCTGTACGGGCTGGAGCGCCGCACCTTCGCCGCCCTCGCCGTCCAGCTCTGGTCCGAGACCCTGCGCGACGCGCGGCTCGCCGCACTGCTCGACGAGGGGTACGCCACCATGCGGGGCGTCTGGGCCGAATTGGTCGGGACCTACCGCGGCGTCGGGATCCTCTCCGAGGACGTGGTGGCCGACCATGTGGCGCGGACGATGATCGCGACCGCCCAGGGCTTCATCGTGCAGGAGGCGCTCTTCGGCGATGTGCGCCCGGAGGTTCCGCGGAACGGGTTGCGCGGGCTGATGTCCATGGGTCCGCAAAAGGCCAGTTAACGCAACGGAAAAACTTCCGCCCTAACGTGCAATGCCTGGTCGCGGGAGCCGGTTTCCCCGTTCAACGAACTGTTGAACGGGGATATGGTCCCGCTGCGTCCGGAGGCCGGTGCCGGGCGGGAGACGATGAGGTGGAAGCGTGCAACTGACCCCGCACGAGCAGGAACGCCTGCTCATCCATGTGGCCGCCGATGTGGCGGAGAAGCGCCGGGCGCGCGGGCTGAGGCTCAACCACCCCGAAGCCGTCGCCCTCATCACCGCCCACCTCCTGGAGGGCGCCCGCGACGGCCGTACGGTCTCCGAACTCATGGCGTCCGGGCGCACGGTGCTCACCCGGGACGAGGTCATGGACGGCATCCCCGAGATGCTCCACGACGTCCAGGTCGAGGCCACCTTCCCGGACGGCACCAAGCTCGTCACCGTCCACGACCCGATCGTCTGACGGGGGACGCGCCGATGCCACCCGTCGTCCCCGGCGAGATCCTGTACGGGGCCGGTGACATCGCCCTCAACGAAGGGCGCCCCGTCATCCGCCTCACCGTCCTCAACGCCGCCGACCGCCCCGTCCAGGTCGGCTCCCACTACCACTTCGCGGAGGCCAACCCCGGGCTCCGCTTCGACCGGGAGGCCGCCCGCGGGCTGCGGCTGCACATCGCCGCCGGTACGGCGGTCCGCTTCGAACCCGGCATCCCCGTCGACGTCGAACTCGTCCCGCTCGCAGGCCGCCGCATCGTCCCCGGCCTGCGCGGCGAGACCGGAGGTGCCCTCGATGCCTGATCTCAACAGGGCCGTGTACGCAGACCTGTTCGGGCCCACCACCGGCGACCGCATCCGCCTCGCCGACACCGACCTGCTCGTCGAGATCGAGCAGGACCGCTCCGGCGGCCCCGGACACGCGGGCGACGAGGCGGTCTTCGGCGGCGGCAAGGTGATCCGCGAGTCCATGGGCCAGGCCCGCACCACCCGGGCCGAGGGCGCCCCCGACACCGTCATCACCGGCGCGGTCGTCATCGACCACTGGGGCATCGTCAAGGCCGACATCGGCATCCGCGACGGCCGGATCACCGGCATCGGCAAGGCCGGCAACCCGGACACCATGGACGGAGTCCACCCCGACCTGGTGATCGGCCCCGAGACCGAGATCATCGCGGGCAACGGGAAGCTCCTCACGGCCGGAGCCGTCGACGCACACGTCCACTTCATCACCCCCACCCTCATCGACCAGGCGCTCTCCAGCGGCATCACCACCCTCGTCGGCGGCGGTACCGGCCCCGCCGAGGGCACCAAGGCCACCACCGTCACCCCCGGACCCTGGCACCTTGCCCGGATGTTCGAGGCCCTGGAGACCTTCCCCGTCAACATCGGGCTGCTGGGCAAGGGCAACACCATGTCCCGCGACGCCCTGTACTCCCAACTCCGGGGCGGGGCACTGGGGTTCAAGATCCACGAGGACTGGGGAGCCACCCCGGCCGCCATCGACGCCTGCCTCGCCGTCTGCGAGGGGAGCGGCGCCCAGCTCGCCATCCACACCGACACCCTCAACGAGGCCGGGTTCGTCGCGGACACCCTCGCCGCCATCGCCGGGCGCACCATCCACGCGTACCACACCGAGGGCGCGGGCGGAGGGCACGCACCCGACATCATCACCGTGGTCTCCGAGCCGTACGTCCTGCCCAGTTCGACCAACCCGACCCGGCCGCACACCGTCAACACCATCGAGGAGCACCTCGACATGCTGATGGTCTGCCACCACCTCAACCCCGCCGTCCCCGAGGACCTCGCCTTCGCGGAGTCCCGTATCCGGCCCTCCACCATCGCGGCCGAGGACATCCTCCACGACCTCGGTGCCATCTCGATCATCTCCTCGGACTCCCAGGCGATGGGCCGCATCGGAGAGGTGGTCCTGCGGACCTGGCAGACCGCCCACGTCATGAAGAAGCGGCGCGGCGCCCTGCCCGGGGACGGGCGCGCCGACAACCGCCGGGTCCGTCGTTATGTCGCCAAATACACCATCAACCCGGCCGTCGCGCAGGGCCTGGACCGGGAGATCGGCTCGGTGGAGAGCGGAAAGCTCGCGGACCTCGTGCTCTGGGACCCGGCGTTCTTCGGAGTGAAGCCGCAGACCGTCATCAAGGGCGGCCAGATCGCCTACGCGCAGATGGGCGACGCCAACGCCTCCATCCCGACGCCCCAACCGGTCATGCCCCGGCCGATGTTCGGCGCCCTGGGCCGCGCGGCGGCGCGCGGCTCGTACAACTTCGTCACCGGTACGGCGATCGAGGACGGGCTGCCCGAACGGCTGGGCCTGGAGAAGGAGTTCAGGGCCATCACCAGCACCCGGACGGTCACCAAGGCGGACATGCGCGAGAACGACGCCATGCCGCACGTGCAGGTCGACCCGGACAGCTTCGCCGTCACCATCGACGGCGAACCGGTCGAACCCGCACCGGCGGCCGAACTCCCCATGGCCCAGCGCTACTTCCTCTTCTGAGCCGGAGCCCGACATGTCACGCGCAGCCCTCCTCGTCCTCGCCGACGGCCGGTTCCCCGCCGGAGGCCACGCCCACTCCGGCGGCGCCGAACCGGCCGTCACCCAGGGGCGCATCCGCACCGCCGACGACCTCGCCGCCTTCTGCCGGGGCCGCCTGCACACCACCGGGCTCACCGCCGCCGCCCTCGCCGCGGCGGCGGCCCGCGGCCTCGACCCGCTCGCCCTGGACGAGGCCGCGGACGCCCGCACCCCCTCGCCCGCCCTGCGGGCCACCGCCCGCAAGCTGGGCCGCCAGCTGATGCGGGCCGCCCGCGCCACCTGGCCGAGCCCCGGACTCGACGCCCTCGCCGCGGCCCGCCCGCGCGGCGCCCACCAGCCCGTCGTCCTCGGCCTCACGGCCCGGGCGGCGGGGCTCGGCCCCGAGGACGCGGCGCACTGTGCCGCGTACGAGACGGTCAGCGGCCCGGCCACCGCCGTGGTCCGGCTCCTCTCCCTCGACCCCTTCCACGCCACCGCCGTACTCGCCCGTCTCGCACCGGAGTTGGACCGGGTCGCCGAGCGGGCCGCGGCGGCCGCCCGGCACGGCATCGACGCCCTGCCCGCCGCCTCCGCCCCCCTCCTCGACATCACCGCCGAAGCCCACGCCGCCTGGCCCGTACGCCTCTTCGCGTCCTAGGGGTGTCCGACCATTCCGCACGGGCGGGCGACGCCCGGCACGGCACCTCGCGGCGTTGCCGAAAGGCCCTGGCAGCTCCCGCTGCGAGGACGCTCCGGCGCCTTGCGAAGCACCGCGCCTGACGCCGCCCGCCGACCCGCGCCGAAGGGCAGGCACTCCCGGTCCCGCACACAGCGGCCCGGCCCCCGGCCCCCGGGCTCCGGCGCACCCGACCCGCACCCCGACAGGAGCAGCCCCATGCACCTCGGCCACACCCACGACGCCCCCGCCGCCGTCAGCGCCGACGCCACCCGCCCCGACGGCACCCGGCGCGCGCTGCGCATCGGCCTCGGCGGGCCCGTCGGCTCCGGCAAGACGGCCACCGTCGCCGCCCTCTGCCGCACGCTGCGCGACCGGCTCTCCATCGCCGTCGTCACCAACGACATCTACACCCGCGAGGACGCCGAGTTCCTCCTCCGCAACGCCGTCCTGCCGCCCGAGCGCATCCAGGCGGTGGAGACCGGCGCCTGCCCGCACACCGCGATCCGCGACGACATCTCCGCCAACCTCGAAGCCGTCGAGGACCTGGAGGACGCGGTCGGCCCGCTCGACCTGATCCTCGTCGAGTCCGGCGGCGACAACCTCACCGCCACCTTCTCCAAGGGGCTCGTCGACGCCCAGATCTTCGTCATCGACGTCGCGGGCGGCGACGACATCCCGCGCAAGGGCGGCCCCGGCGTCACCACCGCCGACCTCCTGGTCGTCAACAAGACCGACCTCGCCCCGCACGTCGGCTCCGACCTCCGGCGGATGGCCCGGGACGCCAAGGAGCAGCGCGGCGAACTCCCCGTACTTTTCACCTCGTTGACCTCCGCCGAAGGCGTCGGGCCGGTCGCCGGCTGGGTACGGGCGCAGCTCGCCGCCTGGACCGCATGAGCGTCCACGCCACCGCCCGCCTCCGCGCCGAACCCGACGGCCGGGGCGCCACCGCCCTGCCCCTCCTGGAGAGCGCCGGACCCCTCGCGCTCCGCCGCACCCGCTCACCGCTCCCCGAACGCGCCCGGGTCACCGTCGTCGGCGCCATGAGCGCACCGCTCAACGGCGACCGGCTGGCGATCGAGGCCGAGGCCGCGGACGGCGCCCACCTCACCGTCGACGCGGCGGCGGCCACCGTGGCGCTCCCGGGCGCGCGGCCCGACGGCGAGCCGTCCACGTACGACGTCCGCCTGACCGTGGGGGAACGGGCCACCCTGCACTGGCTCCCCGAACAGCTCGTCTCCGCCCACGGCAGCGACCTCCACCAGACCACCCGTGTCGAACTGGCCCCCACCGCACGGCTGTTGCTGCGCGAGGAACAGATCCTCGGCCGCCACGGCGAACCCCCCGGCACCCTCGCCGCCCGCCTCACCGTCCACCGCGCCGGCCGCCCGCTCCTGGACCAGCATCTCGCCTACGGACCCGGCGCACCCGGCGGCTGGGACGGCCCCGCAGTCCTCGGCGGCCACCGTGCGGTCGGCCAACTCCTCCTGGCCGACGCGTCCTTCGAGGACGCCCCGCCCGCCCCCCGCCTCCTCGGCCCCACCGCCGCCCTCACCCCGCTCGCCGGCCCCGCCGTCCTGGTGACGGCCGTGGCCCCCGACGCGCGCCTGCTGCGCGCGATCCTGGACGACGCCCTGCGCGAGCTGCTGGACGGGCTGAAGGAGGGCGCGGAGAGCGACCGGGTCCGCTGAGCGGACGCTCCTCACCGGTTATGGGTTCGGTAAAGAAACAGGTGTACGCCCTGGCATCGGGAACCCCACAGGCGAAAGGATCCCCGGAACGCTCCGATGGAGACCACGCCGCCACCGGCGGCGCATCGGACGACGATGGGGGAGGTTCCACGTGGGACGCACAGCAGTGCTCGGCGCGGCCGGGGCGCTGATAGCGGGCACGCTCATCGCGGGCACGGTCACCGCGCCCGCCGCGGAGGCGAGGCCCGCACGCGCCGACAGCCGCCACCACGACCGGGCGGGCGCCGAGGCGTACGGGGTCAGGATCGCCGCCGAGCGGGCGGCCCGGACCGGCATCGCCTGGAAGGACTGCCCGAAGGACTGGGGGCTGGCCGCCCCCATCCAGTGCGGCTGGGTGACCGTACCGCTCGACTACGCGAAGCCGTACGGCAGGAAGATCGAGCTGGCCGTCGACCGGCACGTCAGCACCGGCACCAAGGGCGAGCGCCAGGGCGCCCTGGTCTACAACCCGGGCGGGCCCGGCGGTTCGGGGATGCGCTTCCCCACCCGGGTCACCAACAAGAACCCGCTCTGGACGAAGACCGCCGCGGCCTACGACTTCGTCGGCTTCGACCCGCGCGGGGTGGGCCGCTCGGCGCCCATCTCCTGTGTCGACCCGCAGGAGTTCGTCCGGGCGCCCAAGGCCGACCCGGTGCCGGACAGCGAGGCCGACAAGCGCGCCCAGCGGAAGCTGGCCCGCGAGTACGCCGAGGGGTGCGCCGAGCGCAGCGGCTGGATGCTGCCGCACATGACCACGCCCAACACCGCCCGCGACCTCGACGTGATCCGGGCCGCGCTCGGGGAGAAGAAGCTCAACTTCCTCGGCGTCTCCTACGGCACCTACCTGGGCGCCGTCTACGGCACGCTCTTCCCCGCCCACGTGAGGCGCATGGTCGTCGACAGCGTGGTCGACCCGGCGCGGGAGAACATCTGGTACCGGGCCAACCTCAACCAGAACGTCGCCTTCCAACTGCGCTGGGACGACTGGAAGGCCTGGGTCGCGCGGCACGACTCCGTCTACGGCATCGGCGACACCCCGCAGAAGGTCGAGCAGGAGTGGCTCAAGCTCCGCGCGGCCGCCAAGAAGGAGCCCATCGGCGGAGTCGTCGGCCCCGCCGAGCTGATCGGCTTCTTCCAGAGCGCGCCGTACTACGACTCCGCCTGGGCGCCCACCGCCAAGGTCTGGAGCGCCTACCGGGCCGGTGACACCCAGGCGCTGATCGACGCCGCCGCCCCCGACATGGACGACCTGGCGGGCAACGCGTCGGCCGAGAACGGCAACGCCGTCTACACCGCCGTCGAGTGCGCGGACGCCAAGTGGCCCACCAGTTGGCGCACCTGGGACCGGGACCACACCCGGCTCCACCGCGACCACCCGTTCATCACCTGGTCCAACGCCTGGATGAACCTGCCCTGCGCCACCTGGCCCACCAAGCAGCAGACCCCGCTGAACGTGAAGTCCGGCAAGGGCCTCCCGCCGGTCCTCATCGTGCAGGCCGAGCGCGACGCCGCCACCCCGTACGGGGGCGCCGTCGAACTGCAGCGGCGGTTCAAGGGCTCCCGGCTGATCACCGAGAAGGGCGCCGGCTCCCACGGGGTCACCGGCATCGCCAACCCGTGCGTCAACGACCGGGTGGACACCTACCTGCTCACCGGGAGGACCGACCGGCGGGACGTGACGTGCGACCCGCACGCCACCCCCAAGCCGTAACGCGTCACTGAACCCGACGACCGGGGGCGCCGCCCGGCTCACGCGCGGCGCCCCCGGTCGTGCTCCGCCGCTGCTCGGCGGTGGCGGAGACCCCGCCCGTACGCCCCTGCCGCCCGGCTCGCGGGTGGCCTCGGCCGTGCGCCCCCCGCCCGGCCCTCACACCCCGCGCCCCCGGTCGTACGCGGACAGCCGCACGTCCTCCGCCGCATGGCGGAACAGCGCCTCCCCCTAGCTCCGCGGCATCGTCGGGAACGCCTCCCGCCAGTCCAGCCCCGCCGTCGGCGCATCCGCCGTCAGCGTCGCAGTCCGCGGAACTTCTTCGGCGGGGCGGCCTCCTGGTCGGCGGCCTTCACCTTGGCCGCGTACTCGTCCACGTACTCCTGGCCGGAGAGTTCGAGGATCGCGTACATGATCTCGTCCGTCACGGCCCGGATCGCGGCCTTCTGGTTCTCCATCCCCGCGTAGCGGGAGAAGTCCAGCGGCTCACCGAACCGGATCGTGACCCGTTTGATCTTGGGGACGACCTGGCCGGGCGGCTGGATCTCGAACGTCCCGACCATCGCGCACGGGACCACCGGCACCCGCGCGGTGATCGCCATGACCGCCACCCCGACCTTGCCCTTGTAGAGGCGGCCGTCGTGCGAGCGGGTGCCCTCCGGGTAGATCCCCAGCAGCTCGCCCTTGTCCAGCACCCCCAGCCCCTCGCGGATCGCCGCCCGGCCGGCGTCCTTGCCGGAGCGGTCGACCGGGATCTGGCCCGCGCTGCGGAAGAAGAAGGCGGTCAGCCGGCCCTTGATGCCGGGGCCCGTGAAGTACTCGGCCTTGGCCAGGAAGGTGATGCGCCGCTTGAGGATGGCGGGCATGAGGAAGTGGTCCGAGAAGGAGAGGTGGTTGCCCGCGACGATCGCCGCGCCCTCCTCCGGGATGTTCTCCAGTCCCTCGATACGGGGGCGGAACAGCACCCTCAGCAACGGACCCAGCACGACATACTTCAGGACGTAATAAAACACCGTGTGCGTCCACCTCGCTCTGCCGGGCCGACGTCGGGGCTGCGTACCGTGCAGGCCCCGGCCGCCCGCCCGCGCAGCGCGCGGTCAGGTGTCCTGGGTGGCCAGCATGCCGAGGGTGCAGAGACCGAGCACCACCCAGCCGAACCAGAGCCAGCCACTGCTGCCCAGTGCCACCGTGTACGCCGTCACCGTCACCAGAGCCCCGACGGTCAGATATCCCATGGTCTTCGTCGATCCGGACATGCGCGTACCCTCCTCGTCGGCCGCGCGGCCGTTCACCCCATGGTCACCCCGCGGGCGCCCCCCGCGCTACTGTCGCGCCTGCAATGACGCGAGATAGGCGTTGTACGCCTCCAGCTCCTTGTCGCCGTCGCGGTCGGCGGCCCGATCCGAGCGCCGGGCGGCCCGCTGCTCGGAGTGGTACCACTGGTAGACCAGCGCGATCAGCACCAGCACGGAGGGGATCTCGCTGAAGGCCCAGGCGATACCGCCCGCCCAGTTCTGGTCGCTGAGCGCGTCGATACCGAGCGAGGCCGGGGGATTGCTGTACGTCTCCACCATCGGTGTGGTCGCCATCATCAGCGCGATCCCGAAGAACGCGTGGAACGGCATCCCGGCGAACAGCTCCAGCATCCGCATCACATAGCCGGGGCGGTGCGGGCCGGGGTCGACGCCCATGATCGGCCAGAAGAAGACCAGGCCGACGGCGAGGAAGTGCACCATCATCCCGAGGTGACCGGCCTTGGAGCCCATCAGGAGGTCGAAGAGCGGCGTGAAGTACAGCGCGTAGAGGCTGGCGATGAAGATCGGGATCGTGAACGCCGGATGCGTGACGATCTTGATGTACCGGCTGTGCAGCAGCTTCAGCAGCAGCTCACGCGGCCCGATCCGCCCCCGCCCGGCCGGCGGCAGCGCGCGCAGCGCCAGCGTCACCGGGGCGCCGAGCAGCAGCAGGATGGGGGAGAGCATGCTGATCACCATGTGCTGCACCATGTGCACACTGAACATGACCATGCCGTAGTCGTTCAGCTTGGTGCACATCACCAGGAGGATGCTCAGCACACCCACGGTGAAGGCGATGATCCGGCCGGCCGGCCAGCCGTCCCCGCGCCTGCGCAGCCGCACCACGCCGTACCCGTACAGGGCGAGCGCCAGGAGGCTGCCGGTCAGGAAGAACGGCTCCACGGAGAGCTCCAGCCCCCGCCCCAGCGTGAACGGCGGCAGATCCATGTTCATGCCGTGCCCGCTGTGATCCATCTGTCCACTCCCGATGGGGACACGTCCCCGTTTCGTGCCGGTTGTCCGGTACAGCGTAGAACTGCCCCCGACCGCGTTCGCGGGCGGGGGCAGTTCTCGTGGCGCGGAAGGTCAGAGCACGCACTCCGCCTCGGCGTACCGGTCGGCCGGAACGGTCTTCAGCGTCTCGACCGCCTCCGCCAGCGGGACCATCGCGATGTCGGTGCCGCGCAGCGCGGTCATCATCCCGAACTCGCCCCGGTGCGCCGCCTCCACCGCGTGCCAGCCGAACCGGGTCGCCAGGACGCGGTCGTACGCGGTCGGGGTGCCACCGCGCTGGACGTGGCCGAGGATGACCGGGCGGGCCTCCTTGCTGAGCCGCTGCTCCAGCTCGCCGGCGAGCTGCGTGGCGACCCCGGCGAACCGCTCGTGGCCGTAGACGTCCTTGACGCCCTGCTCGAACTGCATGGAGCCCTCGCGGGGCTTGGCGCCCTCGGCGACCACCACGATGGCGAACTTCTTGCCCGCCTGGAACCGCTTGCCGACCAGCTTGGTCAGCTCGTCGATGTCGAAGGGGCGCTCCGGCACGACGATGGCGTGGGCACCGGCGGCCATCCCGGAGTGCAGGGCGATCCAGCCGGTGTGGCGGCCCATGACCTCGACGATCAGCACCCGCTGGTGCGATTCGGCGGTGGTCTTGAGCCGGTCGAGCGCCTCGGTGGCGACCCCGACGGCGGTGTCGAAACCGAAGGTGACGTCGGTGGAGGCGATGTCGTTGTCGATGGTCTTGGGGACGCCGACGATGGGCAGCCCGGCCTCGGAGAGGAGGTTGGCCGCCTTGAGGGTGCCCTCGCCGCCGATCGGGATGATGGCGTCCAGGCCGAGGTCCGCGACATGGCCGCGGGCCCGCTCCACCCCGTCGCGCAGATGCGCGGGCTGGACCCGGGAGGAACCGAGGATCGTGCCGCCGAGAGCCAGGATCCCGCTCACCGCGTCGAGGTCCAGCTTGCGGTAGTCGGCCTCCAGCAGGCCCTTCCATCCGTCGTGGAAGCCGACCACCTCGTCGCCGTGGTCCACCACCGCGCGGTGCACGACGGAACGGATGACGGCGTTGAGGCCGGGGCAGTCGCCGCCGGAGGTGAGTACGCCAATGCGCATGGCCCGGAAACCTTTGCAACGTGAAGTCGACGACCGGACCACGTCGTCCGGTTGGATCCCCGCCACCCTACCGGCGCGGGGTGGCGGGACCGAACCGGCCGTCCGCCTGCTGGACTCCGCTCGATCGAGCGGAAAACCCCTCAGGCGGACACCGCTCAACCGAGCGGGAAGCGCCTCATCGGGCGGTCGTCACGCGGGCTGTGTCGCGGCGGCGATCCGCTCGGAGCGCAGCGCCTCGTACCAGCGGTCGTCGGTGGGCGGCAGCGCGTTCACATCGAGGGCCAGCTTCAGCAGGTGGTCCGCGATCTGCGGGTTGCGGGCCATCACGGGACCGTGCATGTACGTCCCGAAGACCGTGTCGTTGAACGCGCCCTCCGTGCCGTCCCCCGTGCCGTTGCCCCGGCCGAACCGCACCCGGGCGAACGGCCGCGCCGTCGGGCCGAGATGGGTGACGCCCTGGTGGTTCTCGAACCCGGTCAGCGGCTCCAGGCCGAGCTGCGGGTCGATGTCCGCCAGCACGTCACCGACGCACCGGGCGCCCTCGCCCCGGGTCGAGACCACGTCGAGCAGCCCGAGACCCGGCTCGCGCTCACCGAGGTCGTTGATGAACTCGTGGCCGAGGATCTGGTAGCCCGCGCAGACCGAGAAGATGATCGCGCCGTTGGAGGCGGCCCGGCTCAGCCCGCCGTCGCGGCGCAGCCGCTCCGCCGCGAGGCGCTGCGGCCGGTCCTCGCCGCCGCCGATCAGATAGATGTCACCGGACGTCGGCACCGGCTGGTCGCTGCGCACGTCGACGCGCTGCACGTCCAGACCGCGCTGCCGGGCCCGCCGCTCCACGACCAGCGCGTTGCCCTGGTCGCCGTAGGTGCTGAGCAGGTCGGGGTAGACCCAGACCAGACGCAGACCGTTGTTGCTCATGCTTCGTCCTCTCCGGAGGTGGCCGGGGCCGGGGTCAGTTGCCGACACGACGGCGCAGATCCTGGAAGGCGGTGTAGTTGGCGATGACCTCGATACGGCCGGGCGGGGCGTACTGCACGGCCTCGTCGAGGTTCTCGCAGACCCGGAAGTCCAGCCCCGCGACCTCCAGGCGGACCGCGAGGTCGAGCTTGCGGTCACCGAGCACGAAGATCGGGTGACCGGCCAGCTGGGTGTAGTCCACGTCCCAGAGCCAGGAGGTGTCGGTGCCGTCGGCGCCGCGGGCGTTGACGGAGAGGATCACCGGCGTCGGCGGCGGGTCGATCAGCGAGAACGTCTCCAGCCAGCCGGCCGGGTTCTTCGCCAGCAGCAGCCGCAGCTCACGGTTCTGGAAGTTCACGACGTCGTAACGCCCCGCGACCGCCTGCACCTGGTACATCCGCTCCAGGGCGACCTGCGGCGGCACCCCGAAGACGGCGGCGACGGCGGCCGAACTGGCGGCGTTGGCCTTGTTGGCCCGGCCGGGCAGCTGGAGGTGGATCGGCCAGGCCGAACCGTGCGGGTCCAGGACGTAGTCGCCGTTGAGCGCCCAGCTCGGGGCGGGACGGCGGAAGCCGCACTGCCCGCAGAACCAGTCGTCGCCGGGGCGCTGCATCACACCGCCGCAGGACGGGCAGGACCAGGCGTCGTCCTTCCACGCCTGACCGGCCGCCACCCACACCACGTTCTGCGAGGAGGAGGCCGCCCAGACGACCAGCGGGTCGTCCGCGTTGGCGATGACCACGGCCTTGGAGCCGGAGAGCCCCTCGCGCCAGTGCTCGGCCATCATCCGGGTCTCGGCCGCGCGGTCCAGCTGGTCGCGCGAGAGGTTGAGCAGCGCGATCGCCTTGGGGGTGGTGTCCCGGGCAACCCCGGCCAGATACTTCTCGTCGACCTCGATCACCCCGAACTTGGCGTCCGAGCCGCCGGCCAGCGCCGAGGTGATGCCCGCGGGCATGTTGGCGCCGAGCGCGTTCGACACGACGGGCCCGGCGGCCCGCAGCGCCTCCGCGATCAGCCGTGTGGTGGTCGTCTTGCCGTTCGTCGCCGACACGAGGATCACGTCCAGGTGCTGCGCCAGCCGCCCCAGCAGGTCGGGGTCGAGTTTGAGCGCCACCCGGCCGCCGATCACCGATCCGCTGCCCCGCCCCGCGGCGCGTGACACCGCCGCCGCGGCCTTGCCCGCCGTCACGGCCAGCTTGGCCCGCGGCGACAACGGCTCCGTGTTGCCTGCCATCGTCCTAGATCCTCCTTGCATCGGTCCGCGCCCAGCCTATCGATGTCCGCCGCGGCGACCGCACCGCGGCACCACGGGAACTCCCCGGTGCCGGCGGAACGTACGCTTGCCCGCATGCGAAACCGCCCGATCCCCGGCAGTTCCGGACTCGTCCGTGAGATGAGTCTGCTCGGCGACCCGTTGCTCCACCGCGCCTGTGAGGACGTCACGGATTTCGGCCCGTCGCTCGCGCGGCTGGTCGAGGACATGTTCGCCACGATGTACGCCGCGCAGGGCGTCGGGCTCGCCGCCAACCAGATCGGCGTCCCGCTCAGGGTGTTCGTCTACGACTGCCCGGACGACGACGACGTCCGTCACCTGGGACATGTCGTCAACCCCGAACTGGTCGAGGCGGACGGTCTTACCGTACGCGGACCGGAGGGCTGTCTGTCACTTCCGGGTCTGGAAGCGGGCACGGAACGCTTCGACCACGCGGTGGTCGAGGGGCTGACGATGACGGGGGAGCCGGTGCGGATCGCGGGGACGGGGTGGTTCGCCCGGTGCCTCCAGCACGAGTGCGACCACCTGGAGGGGACGGTCTACACCGACCGGCTGACCGGGCTGCGCCGGTCCCGGGCCCTGCGCGCGGCCCGCCGCGCGCCGTGGGCCCGAAGGTCAGGGGCCGAGGGCTGAGGGCGGGGCCGCGGCCCACGGAACCCCCGGGCTGCCGCCGTGGCCGGGAGGCGGCGGACCACCGCACGGGATGTGCCGTACCCGGGAGGCGGCGGACCGCCGCACTGGATTTGCTGTACGCGGGAGGCGGCGGATCACCGCACGGGACGCGGGCGGTTCAGAACCCCGGGCCGCCCTTCACGTCCCGGTCGCCCGCCTCCGTCAGCCGCCCCCACAGCAGGTCCGCCAGGCTGCGCACCAGCCGCTCGCGGGAGCACGGCCGGTCCGCGAGCCACCAGTCGCCCGCCGCGTGCATCATGCCGACGATGCCGTGGCCCCAGATGCGCGCCATCTGCTCGCCCTCCGGCCCGAGGTCCACGCGCTCGACGATCACCTGGCCCAGCTCCTCGCCGAGGCGGCGCAGCAGCGGGGCGGAGTGGCGGCCGACGTCGAAGCCCTGCTCGGGGGAGAGGGACGCGTCGGCGGGGGAGGCGGAGTCGGCCGCCCCGTCGGCGGGATGCATCAGGAAGCGGTAGACCTGGGGGCGGGCCTCGATCGCGGCGAGATAGGTGTCGAGCGTGGACTCGACCCGGGCCCGGCGTTCGGCAGGGGCGTCCAGGGCCGCGCGCAGGGCGCTGAGGAGGGCGTCGGTGTGGCGGGTGGCCAGTGCGCGGTAGAGGCCGCCCTTGTCCCCGAAGTGGCGGTAGAGGATGGGCTTGGTGATCCCGGCCTCGGCCGCGATCGCGTTCATCGAGGCCTGCGGGCCGTCCCTGAGCACCACCCGGTCCGCCGCTTCGAGCAGCTCCCGGCGGCGCGCCTCGGCCGCGGTCCGCTGTCGTTCGGCGCTCCGCGTGGTCTCCATGTCGTCTCTCCCGCCCCTGGCCCTGCGATTTCTTCACGTCTGCTTCTTCGCGCCTGCGCAACGTAACACCACGCCCGGCGCCCTTGTCGATCAGTACCGGGGCGGTTGACAGCGGCTACTGTCCGGTAACAGACTGCTGTTACCGCAAGTAACGCTTGGTTTTCACGGCAGTGCATGGAGGGGAACATGGCCGAGTTCACGCTCGATCTCAACGACGACCAGAAGCAGGTCCGTGACTGGCTGCACGGCTTCGCGGCGGACGTGATCCGCCCCGCGGCCTCGGAGTGGGACGAGCGTGAGGAGACGCCCTGGCCGGTCATCCAGGAGGCGGCCAAGGTCGGCATCTACTCCCTCGACTTCTACGCCCAGCAGTTCTTCGACCCTACGGGGCTCGGCATCCCCATGGCCATGGAAGAGCTGTTCTGGGGCGACGCGGGCATCGCCCTCTCCATCGTCGGTACGGGCCTGGCGGCCGTCGGCGTCCTCGCCAACGGCACCGAGGAGCAGATCGGCACCTGGATCCCGCAGATGTACGGCGACGCGAACGACGTGAAGGTCGCCGCCTTCTGCTCCTCCGAGCCCGACGCCGGCTCCGACGTCGCCTCCATGCGCACCCGCGCCGTGTACGACGAGGCCAAGGACGAGTGGGTGCTCAACGGCACCAAGACCTGGGCGACCAACGGCGGCATAGCCAACGTCCACGTGGTCGTCGCCGTCGTCGACCCCGGCCTCGGCTCCAAGGGCCACGCCTCCTTCATCGTGCCGCCCGCCACCCCCGGCCTCTCCCAGGGCCAGAAGTTCAAGAAGCACGGCATCCGCGCCTCGCACACCGCGGAGGTGGTCCTGGAGGACGTCCGCGTCCCCGGCCACTGCCTGCTCGGCGGCAAGGAGAAGCTCGACGAGCGCCTCGCCCGCGCCCGGGAGCGCGCCAAGGCGGGCGGCGAGCGCGTCAAGAACGCGGCGATGGCCACCTTCGAGGCCTCCCGCCCGGCCGTCGGCGCCATGGCCGTGGGCACCGCCCGCGCCGCCTACGAGGTCGCCCTCGACTACGCGAAGACGCGCAGCCAGTTCGGCCGCCCGATCATCGACAACCAGGGCATCGCCTTCCAGCTCGCCGACATGCGGACCCGCATCGACGCGGCCCGGCTGCTGGTCTGGCGCGCCTCCTGGATGGCCACCACCGGCAAGCCGTTCACCTCGGCCGAGGGCTCCATGTCCAAGCTGTACGCCAGCGAGACCGCCAAGAGCGTCACGGCCCAGGCGATCCAGATCCTGGGCGGCAACGGCTTCACCCGCGAGTACCCGGTCGAGCGGATGCACCGGGACGCGGCGATCTACACCATCTTCGAAGGCACCAGCGAGATCCAGCGCCTGGTGATCGCCCGCACACTGTCGGGCATGCCGATCCGCTAGCGGCCCGCCGGACAGGAGCCGGTCCGCCGGCCGACAGGCCGTGAAGGAAGGGGGCCGTCCAGGACGGCCCCCTTCCTTCACACCCGCACTCAGCCGGGCAGCTGCGCCTCGATCGCCGCCACGACCTCCGTCGACTCCGGCTCGCTGCGCGGGCGGATCCGGGCCACCGGCTCACCGGCCGGGGAGATCACGAACTTCTCGAAGTTCCACTGGACGTCCCCCGCCTCCCCGTCCGCGTCGGCCAGCTTCGTCAGCTCCGCGTACAGCGGGTGCCGGTCGGCCCCGTTGACGTCGACCTTCTCCAGCAGCGGGAAGGTCACCCCGTACGTCGTCGAGCAGAAGGTCTGGATCTCCTCCGCGCTCCCCGGCTCCTGCCCCGCGAACTGGTTGCAGGGCACGCCGAGCACGGTCAGCCCCCGGTCCCCGTACGTCTGCTGCAGCCGCTCCAGGCCCTCGTACTGCGGGGTGAGCCCGCACTTGGACGCCACGTTCACCAGCAGGACGGCCCGGCCGCTCCAGGCGCCCAGGGTGGTCGGTTCGCCGGTGAGGGTGCGCAGCGGAATGTCGTGCAGCGTCATGAAGCTCTCTCCCTGATCATCGCGTGTGGTGCTCATTGTGCCGCTCCCCGGCTGCCGCTCACGGCCCGGTGAGCTCCTTGTAGTAGAAGGTGGTCGGCTTGAGGCTGCCCGCCGGATCGGCCGCGTATCCCGGCACGGAGCCGACCTCCGTCCACCCCGCCTTGCAGTACACCTGCTCGGCCAGGCTGCCGCTCTCGGTGTCCAGGATCAGCAGCGTGATGCCCTCCCTCGCGGCGAACTCCTCCACCGCCGCCAGCAGCGCCCGCCCGAGCCCCTGTCCCCGCGCCGAGGGCCGCACCATCAGCTTGGCGACCTCCGCCCGGTGCCGGGCGTTCGGCAGCGGCGCCCGGACCAGGGCGATCGTCCCGGCGACCCGGCCCCCCTCGCGGGCGATCCAGATGGAGACCTCCCCGCTCTCCACGGCCGCCGCCCGCGCCCGCCACCAGACGGCCGCCGCCTCCCGTTCCAGCGGCGCCAGGAACCCCACCGAGGAGCCCTCCTCGACGGTCTCCATCAGCAGTTCGGCCATCTCATCGGCGTACGTGACCAGCTCGGGAGCGCTCACATGGACGATCTCGGTCATGGGGTACGGGGTCCTTTCGGGCGGAACAGTCACCGGGGGGCACCGGCCGGGGCCGCTACGGCCCCCGATGAGGAAGGATCTCCCCCGTGCAGTCTTCCGAACCCTTCCCCGAACCACTGCCCGCACTCGGCCGCGAGGAGCACCCCGGCGACGCCCCGTCCCGCCGGCTGATCCGCTGCCGCCTCTGCGGCCGCCCCCTCACCGGCGCCGACTCCCGCCGCACCGGCCTCGGCCCGTCCTGCGACGCCAAACTGCACCCGCCGCCCCCGGACATCCGCACCCGCCGCCACGAGGTGGAGCAGGACACGCTGCCGGGGACGTGAGCATCCGCGTCACTCAGCGTCCACCACGCGAGCGGCGAGCTCCAGGAAGGCCATGACCGTACGGGAGCGCATCCTTCTCACCTCAACCACACCCGCGCCCGAGAGATGCGGGTCGAAAGGGACGAGGACCGGCCCGCCCGCGGCGGGGAACTGCTTCCTCACCTGCGCCTCGGAGGCGCCCACCGCCCCCGTGCCGCTGAGCCGCGTGGCCACCACCACGGCATCGCCGCTCAGCGCTGGATACCCCAGGTCCTCCACGGCGTCCAGCGTCTCGCGTGCCGCGGTCAGCGAGCCGGTGTCGGTGGTGCAGCAGATGACCAGTCGATCCGTCTTGTCCAGCACGGTCCGCGCCGGTGGCCCGAGTCGGGGTGAGGCCCAGTCGGTCAGGACGACCGGGTAGTGGGGATCGGTGATCTCCAGCACCCGGCGGTACTCGTCCGGATACGCGGGACCGGCGCCGGTCCCGAAGGCACTGTGCGCCAGCACCTCCAGTCCCGAGGGCAGCGGGGTGGTGAAGGACCGCACCCGCTCGTACGGGGTGTTGAGCGGAAGCGTCGTCAGGCTGCGGACCGTGGCCCGATTCCGGCCGGTCAGCCGCGAGTACACCTGGCCGATATCCGGAGCCCCGTCGAGCGCCAGCACCGGTCGGCCGCGCACGGTGGCGATGACCGCGCCCAGCGCATGGGTCGTGGTGGACCGCCCGCACGACCGTTCCGCTCCGATCAGCGTGATCCGACGGCCGTACGCGAGAGGCCGGGACGTACGCTCGACCAGCAGCCGGTGCCTGCCTCGCCGCCGGACCGCCGTCAGACCGAGCGCTCGCCCACCGGGGTGGAGGTCCGGCGGCCCCGGCTCGACCAGTGGCCGACGCGGTGTGTCCGGCGGGCTCTCCGTGTCGGTGGCCGGGCCGTAGGGATCGGGCACGCGCTGCGAGACCATCGAGACGTACCGCGCCAGCACGCCGGCCGTCTCACTGGCGGAAGGCCGCCGGGCCGGGTCGGTTTCCAGGCAGTGCACCACCTGGTCGCGCAGCGGCTGCCAGGAATCGCCCTGCCAGAGCTGCATCCCCTGCGAGCTGTGCAGTACCGGCGTCCGCTTGGTGCTGATCAGCCGCAGCAGCTCGCCCAGCTCCCGGACGCTGCCTGCCTCCGTCGGCGCAGGGCCCCCTCCGGCGTACTCACCGTCCACGGCGCAGTCCGAGAGCCCGGCCAGCGACACCGAACGGCCGGTGACGAGGACCCGGTCGGCGGTCAGCCGGGAGGGTACGAGCCCGTGCAGATGGCAGAGGCTGAGGGCATCGGCCAGCTGCCAGCCCAGCGTCAGGCTGCCCAGGAGGTCCAGGGCCGACTGGCGGCCCGGCGGCACCTCCTGGAGCAGGTCCCGCAACAACGGCGCCCGTGCCTGGTCGGTGCCGGACGTCACCAGCTGCACCGCGATCCAGGCGGGCCGGTCGTCGAGCCCGGTGGCCAGCAGAGCGGGGGAATAACGGCCGTTCAGCCGGCGCAGCGCCTCCGCCTCCGTCGCCAGGAGCTGCGCCGAGCCCGTCGGCAGGTCCGGCCGGGCCACCCGCACGGCCGCGTTCCCCCCATGGGTGTCCCGGCCGAGATAGACGACCGTACGCCGCCCCGCCCGCCGGCCCAGCAACCGGTAGGGGCCCAGCCGTTCGGGATCGGAGTCCAGCAGCCGATCCCAGCCTCCGGGCTCTGGCGGCTCCGGCTCCTCCGCGAGACCCGCGGACCCCTCCGCCCGGCGTGGCAGGGTCACCCCGAACCGGGCCAGCAGCCGCTGCTCCACGACCGTGAACGAGCGGAAGGCGGCGGGGAGCCGCTCCGTGCCGCCGGGGTGCGCCAGCCAGGCCGGGAAGTCCGGCGAACGGCCCGCGAGCCGCTCCAGCGAACGTCCGATGTCCCGGCTGGTGCGCAGCAGTTCCGCGCGCGGCACGGTGTCCAGCAAGGCCCCCCGTACCTCCTCGTCGAAGTCGAAGATCCGGTGCTGGGCGGGCAGTGGTCCCGGCACCGGTGCCTCCACCTGCCGGAGCAGCCCGCCGAGGAACACCTCGGCCAGGTCCCCCGTTCCGGCCCGCCACGGGACGGCCGACCGCACCAGGCGCATCACCGGCACGGAGACCGGTGAGACGGCGGCCAGATGGGCGGCGAGGCGGTACGCCCCGGGGGTCGCCGCGTCCCGGAACGACTGCACCTCGCCCGCCGCACCCGGCGGGCCGACCGCCGCCTCGAGGCTGGGCCGTGCCAGCAGGGGCAGCTCCACCGTCGTCCCCGGTGAGGTCAGCAGCCGGGCCCAGTCCCGGGCGGCCGCCGGAGAGGGCTCCAGCACCGGGACGGGGACGCCGGAGAAGTCCGCGAGGCCGGTGGGCAGCACGGAGTCGGTGATCTCCCACGCGGTACCAGCACCGCCGGGCCGGTGCGTGGTCGCCTGCCAGCGCTCCGCCTGGATGCCCGACCCCTCCCAGAGGTGCGGGGGCAGTGCGTGGACGAGGGCCACCGGACCGGCCTGCGCCCAGCCCTGAAGCACGTCGTGCGCGGAACCCTGGCGCCAGGCGGCCCCCATCCCGTCGCTGACCACCATGATCAGGGTCTGGCCCGAGGGGTCGGTGACAACCGTCGCCGGCATCCGGCCGCTGCTGGGGTCGAAGGGGCGGCCGGTCAGCACCGGAGGGTTGGACGCCCGGGTGTCCAGGCCGAAGAAGCGGACGGAGCGGAACGCGCCGAGCCGCTGCATCATCGTCCGCAGATCTCCCGCCAACCGGTGCCACAACAGCATCGAGAGGCCGTCGTCGACCACGAGCACCAGATCGAGCCAGCGCTCGCGGGCCGGCCGCGTCACGACGTCGGGCAGCCCGGTCTCCGCCACCATGGCGGCGGTCGCCGCCTCGTCCAGCTGCCGCCGCCACCGGCTCGGCCGCTTCTGCTTCAGTGGGCGCAGCGCGCGGCCGAGCGCCAGCTCGTCGGCCAGACCCTTGAACTCCGGTACGCGCAACGGCAAGGCGGACCGGTCGTCGGAGCGGGGCCCGACCGTGGGGAAGCGGGACGGTGGCGGCTGGGGGCGGGCCGATGCGGGCGGCGGCGCGGCGAACAGCTCGGGTGCGTCCAGGTCCGGCCGGTCGGCCTCGGCGGTCGGCCTCGGCGGTTCGGCCGGGGTGCCGGAAGCATCCGACGCGCCGCCCGTGACGGGCCCGCGGGCGACGGCCTCGTCCCCGGCCGGAGCGGAACCGGCCCGCACAGCCGCCCTGATCCGGGCCAGCGGCAGCTCCGGGCCGGGGGGCAGCCGCCCGGCCAGCCACAGCACGTCGAGGACCTGCTGCGGGTCGAGCTCGTGCCCGGTGCCCCGTAACACCCGCAGCACGGAAGCCAGCGCGTCGTCCGCCTCCTCCCTCGCGGTCCCGTCAGCAGCCCCCTCCCCGGACATCGTCAGACGGTCCCCGACAGCTGGTGCAGTACCGCGTCCAGCAACCCCTCGGCGTCCAGGTCCACGCCGCTGCCGCGCAGGAACACGGCGTTGAGCAACTGGTCGGTGGCGAGCTCACCCGGGGCCCGACGCCGCAGGAACGCCTGGAGCAGATCATCGGTCTCCCGCAGCGCCTCCGCGCCGAGATGCGCGGCGACGATGGCCCGCAGCTGCTCCTCGTCCGGCACCAGCAGATCCAGCCGGACGCAGCGCCGCAGGAAGGCCGCAGGGAAGTCCCGCTCACCGTTGCTGGTGATGATGACCACCGGGAACTCCGTGCAGTGCACCCAGCCGCCCTCCACCGTCGCGGTCCCCTCCCCGTCGGCCGTCAGCACCTCCACGCTCCCTTGGTCCTCGGGCAGCCGGACCAGCTCCGGTATGTCGAAGAAGCCCTCCTCGAACACGGTCAGCAGGTCATTGGGGAGGTCCACATCGCCCTTGTCCATCTCGTCCACGAGCAGGACGCGTGGCGAGGAACCCGGCACCAGCGCCGTGCCGAGCGGGCCGAGTCGGATGAAGCCGCCGATGGAGGGCTCCGCCTCGCCCTGGTCCCTGCTCCGCGTGGTCTCCCGCAGCCGCCCGATCGCGTCGTACTGGTAGAGCGCGTCCTGCACGTTGGAGCGGCTGTTGACGGGCCACCGCAGCACCGTCCCCAGGCTCAGCTCATGGGCGACCGCCCGCGCCAGGGACGACTTGCCCGTCCCGGCCGGGCCGGTCACCAGCAACGGACGCCGCAGATGCAGGGCGGCGTTGACCACGTCGGCGTGCTCGGGGGAGATGAGATACGGCAGTGGCCCGCGCGCCCGCTCCGGCGTGGAGAACCGGCGCCACGGTGGCGCTTCGGGAATCGCCACCCGGCGTCGGACGCCGTCACCCCGGAAGATCCGCCAGTCCCCGGCCGTCGGTGTGTTCATCGGGTCTCCTGTGGTTCGGACAGCTGGAGCTGCGGTACGGTCCGGTCGGCGTCGGCCCAGGCCAGCACCGGGCGGCCGGGGAACTGCTCGGGACCGTGCACGGACTTGGCCCGGTAGGACCGCACGCCCTCGGGGAGCCGCCGGGTCTCCACCCGGGAGATGTGCTCGACGGCGGCGGACCCGCCGCTCCCACTCCGGTCCCACACCACGACCGGCACCCCCATGGCCAGACACACCTGAACGATCTCGTCACGCGGGCGAGCGGGAACGTCGACGGACACCCGGACCGCGTCGAGCCGGTCCATCAAGGTGGCGTAGACCTCGCGGGGTCGGGCCGCCGCGTCGTCGAACCGCAGCGCCGTGCCTGTGTCCAGCTGACGCCAGCGGCGCCGCCAGTCAAGAAGGAAACGCTTGTTGCGGCGGAGGAGTTCCGGGCAGTTGACGACCACCGGGTACTCGGCCCCCAGGACCCCGGGCACCACACCGTCCGGCTCGAACCACTCCCACTCGTCGATGGGCAGATCGAGCCCGGCCCGGTCGACGAGGACCTCGACCAGCGGCCGCCGCCCCTCGTGCTCGTCGCGGTGCAAGGATTCGAGGACCCGCAGCAGTTCGCCCGCCGCCTCCGTCCCCGAGTAGGTCGCCGCGCCGTCCGACGGCACCTGCCGGGGCCCCGCCCCCTCGTCGCACCAGACGCGCAGCCGGAACCGGTCCCCGTTGGCCCGCACGACATGGGCCAGCAGCCGGGCGGACCCGCCCGTCGCGGCGGTCGCCGCCGCCCACTCCACGGCGTCCGAGCGCCGCTCGCCCAGCGCGGACCTCGATATCCCCAGCCGGGCGGCCACGCCGTCGTTCCACAGCCGCAGTTCGGCGCGGTGCGCGGACGACCCGAGCACCGCGACGAACTCCACCACTCGCAGCAGCGCCGGCACCCGCACGTCCTTGTCGTCGGCGCTGTTGCGGCTGTCCCCCTGAAGGCGTTCCAAGGCGTCCAACAGGGCATCGGTGCCCGCCGGCCCTGGGCCCACCGGCAGCGGCGCGGCCAGCGGCAGCGCGGCGCGGACCATCTCCGGCAGCCGGGCCGGCACCTGCTCCGGCAACGCGTCCAGCAGCGTGTGCAGCTTGCGGTGCTCCCGGGGCGAGAGGAGGCGGTACGTGGGGGAGAACTGCCCGACCGCGAGCAGACCCTTGACGGCGCCCCGGTCCTGCCGCAGCACCTCGGTGAGCGCGGCGATCGCGCGCTCCTCGCCCACCAGCAGCCGCGCGAACTCTCCTGGAGTCGGTGCCGAACCGTCCCGCGGGGCGTAGAGGCCGAACCGCTCCGCCAGCGCACGGCCCGCGTCTGTCCGCAGCTCTGGGGAGGGCAGGGCCCTCTCGATCACCTCCGCCAGCGCCTCCACCAACGGATCGTCCTCCGGCGCCGGCCGCACCGGATCGAAGAGTTCGCCTGCCCCGGCCGCCCGCAGCTCGTCCTCCACACGCTGCCATGGGATGCACCAGCTCCGCCGCGCGATGTGCTGGGTGCTGTAGGCGTACGGGCGGCCGGTGGCGGGGTCCGCGGGCGGCATGATGTGGGCCGCGACGATCCCCACGACGGCGCGCTCCGCACCCCACCAGACCGGCCCCCCGCTGTAGGCGGGGCCGATCGGCATACCCATCGGCTCACCGTCCACGTACCCGATCACATCGTCACACGTCTTCACCCGGACATCGGCGAACGAACTGCGCAGGTTGGTGGCGTGCCACGCGCGCAGCGACTGGCCCTCCGCCATCGGCCTCCGCTTCGGCACCACCACCCGCTCGGACCTCGGCATCTCCAGCTGCAGCACCGCGAGGTCTCCGAGCCACTCCTGGTCCGCCTCCTCGCGGACCGGGCTTAGCCCGTCGAGCCGCCGGGGCGGCACCCAGTGGGTCACCCGGCTCGCGTACCTGCGGGTACTGGTGGCCCCCTGCACCACGACCATGACCGTGCCCCGGGGCGGCGGCCCGGCGGCGAACATGTCCCGGCCCAGCGCGTCGTTGACCACATGGGCGCAGGTCAGCAGGTGCCCGGCGGCCAGCATCAGCCCGGCGCCCGCCGTCTTCCTGTCGTCGGCGCGCAGCAGGGAGACCACGAAACGCTGCGGATCGGCCGAGTCGGACGGGCCGGGCGCGGTGAACCAGTCCACGTCAGCCCGTCGGCCCGGTCGGCTGCCAGGTCGCGGAGACGGTGAGGTGGGCCTGGCCGGCGCCGGTCACGACGCCGAGCTTCAGATCGCCGCCCACCTGGATACCGAAGGTCACGTTGATCTCCTGCGGCGGCCGGTCCGCGGACAGGACGGCGTCATGGACCTCCTGGATCAGCGGCCCGAGCGGCTGGAGCGCGGTGCGCAGCGCACCCGCTGCCAGGACGGCCACGCCCCGGCGCCCCCGGGCCACCGGGACACTGCGTCCCATGCCCTCGGGAAGATCGTCCACCGGCTCCCCGGGCTCCTCCGACGGGTCCGGCCGGGACGCCTCCGGGGCGGTCAGCTCGAAGCGGACCGCCGTACCGTCGGCCAGGAACAGCTCTGCGTAGTTCGACACCCCAACAGTGTGCCGGTCCATCATCCGCCGGTCAGCGGATACGCCCAACTCCACCGGTGAAATAGGGCGTTGCGGAACGGAACTATCCGTTCAGCTGCCGGAACAGCCCCTCCTGCACCACCGACACGAGCAGCTGCCCCGACCGGTCGTAGATCCGGCCCCGGGCCAGACCCCGCCCGCCCGTCGCGATCGGGGACTCCTGGTCGTACAGGAACCACTCGTCCGCCCGGAACGGCCGGTGGAACCACATCGCGTGGTCCAGGGAGGCCATGTCGAAGCCGCGCGGGCCCCACAGCGGCTCCACCGGGATGCGGACGGCGTCCAGGAGCGTCATGTCGCTCGCGTACGTCAGCGCGCAGGTGTGCACCAGGGGGTCGTCGCCCAGCGGGCCGACCGCGCGCATCCACACCGCGCTGCGCGGGTCGGCGTCCTTGATCTCCTCCCGCGTCCAGCGCAGCCGGTCGACGTACCGGATGTCGAAGGGCTGGCGGCGGGCCATCCGCTCCAGAGCGTCCGGCAGCCCGCCCAGGTGCTCGCGCACCTCGTCGGCGACCGTCGGCAGCTCCTCCGGGTCCGGGACGATCCGGGCGGGCGGCAGCTGGTGCTCGAAGCCCGCCTCCTCGGGGCGGTGGAAGGAGGCCGTCAGGTTGAAGATCGTCCGGCCCTCCTGGACGGCCGTCACCCGGCGGGTGGTGAAGGAGCGGCCGTCGCGCACCCGCTCCACCTGGTAGACGATCGGCACCCCGGGGCGCCCCGGGCGCAGGAAATAGGCGTGCAGCGAGTGCACCGGGCGCTCCCCGTCGGTGGTGCGCCCCGCCGCAACCAGGGCCTGGCCCGCGACCTGCCCGCCGAAGACCCGTTGCAGGGACTCCTCGGGGCTGCGGCCGCGGAAGATGTCGACCTCGATCCGCTCCAGGTCGAGAAGGTCCACCAGGCGCTCGGCCGGATTCGTCATGCGCTGCCTCTCCATGTGCCGTTGGGGGTGTCCTACAGCTGGCCGGCCTTCGTCACCCGGACGACCGCCCGGCCCTCCTCGTCGGACGCCGCCAGGTCCACCTCGGCCTGGATGCCCCAGTCGTGGTCGCCCGCCGGGTCCGCGAACGCCTGCCAGACCCGCCACAGCCCGTGTGCCGGGTCCTCCTCGATCTTCAGCAGCTTCGGGCCGCGCGCGTCCGGACCGGTGCCGATCTCCTCGTGCGCGTCCCAGTACGCGTCCAGGGCCTCGCCCCACGCGTCCTCGTCCCACCCGGAGTCGCCGTCCAGCTCGCCCAGGTCCCGTACCCGGTCCAGCGCGGCCAGCTCGACGCGCCGGAACATCGCGTTGCGCACCAGCACCCGGAAGGCGCGCGGGTTGGCCGTGACCGGCTTGACCTCGTCCGCCTTCTCCTGGGCCTCCTCGGCGGTCTCCACCTCCGGGTTGGCCAGCTGCTCCCACTCGTCCAGCAGACTGGAGTCCACCTGGCGGACCATCTCGCCCAGCCAGGCGATCAGGTCCTCCAGGTCCTCCGACTTCAGGTCGTCCGGGATCGTGTGCTCCAGAGCCTTGTAGGCGCTCGCCAGATACCGCAGCACGATGCCCTCGGTCCGGGCCAGCTCGTAGTGCGAGGTGAACTCGGTGAAGGTCATGGCCCGTTCGAACATGTCCCGGATCACCGACTTCGGCGAGACCGGGTGGTCGCTCACCCACGGGTGGCTCCGGCGGTACACGTCGTAGGCGTGCCACAGCAGCTCGCTCAGCGGCTTGGGGTACGTGACCTCCTGGAGCCGCTCCATCCGCTCCTCGTACTCCACCCCGTCGGCCTTCATCTGCCCCACGGCCTCGCCGCGCGCCTTGTTCTGCTGGGCCGCCAGGATCTGCCGCGGATCGTCGAGCGTCGACTCGACGACCGAGACCATGTCCAGGGCGTACGACGGCGATTCGGGGTCCAGCAGGTCGAAGGCGGCCAGCGCGAACGTCGACAGCGGCTGGTTCAGCGCGAAGTCCTGCTGGAGATCGACCGTGAGCCGGACGATCCGGCCCTCCGCGTCCGGGGTCTCCAACTGCTCCACCACCCCGCCGTCCAGCAGCGAACGGTAGATCGCGATGGCCCGGCGGATGTGCCGCAGCTGCGCCCGGCGCGGCTCGTGGTTGTCCTCCAGCAGGCTCCGCATCGCCTCGAAGGCGTTCCCCGGGCGCGCGATCACCGCGAGGAGCATCGTGTGCGTTACCCGGAAACGCGAGGTCAGCGGCTCCGGCTCGGACTGGATCAGCTTGTCGAACGTCGACTCCGACCAGGCCACGAACCCCTCGGGGGCCTTCTTGCGGACCACCTTGCGCTTCTTCTTCGGGTCGTCGCCCGCCTTCTTGACGGCCTTCTCGTTCTCGATGACGTGCTCGGGGGCCTGCGCCACCACGAACCCGGCCGTGTCGAACCCGGCCCGCCCGGCGCGGCCCGCGATCTGGTGGAACTCCCGCGCCCGCAGGGTCCGCACCCGGGTGCCGTCGTACTTGGTGAGCGCCGTGAACAGCACCGTACGGATGGGGACGTTGACGCCGACGCCCAGGGTGTCCGTACCGCAGATCACCTTCAGCAGCCCCGCCTGGGCCAGCTTCTCCACCAGGCGGCGGTACTTGGGCAGCATCCCCGCGTGGTGCACCCCGATGCCGTGGCGGACGTAACGGGAGAGGTTCTGGCCGAACTTGGTGGTGAAGCGGAAGTTGCCGATCAGATCGGCGATCTTCTCCTTCTCCTCCTTCGTGCACATGTTGATGCTCATCAGCGACTGCGCCCGCTCGACGGCCGCCGCCTGCGTGAAGTGCACGATGTAGACCGGCGACTGCCGGGTGTCCAGCAGCTCGGTCAGCGTCTCGGTGATCGGCGTGAAGCGGTACTCGTAGCTCAGCGGCACCGGGCGGGTCGCGGAGCGCACCACGGAGGTGGGGCGGCCGGTGCGGCGGGTCAGGTCCTTCTCGAACATCGAGACGTCACCGAGCGTCGCCGACATCAGGACGAACTGGGCCTGCGGCAGTTCCAGCAGCGGGATCTGCCACGCCCAGCCCCGGTCCGGCTCGGCGTAGAAGTGGAACTCGTCCATCACGACCTGGCCGATGTCGGCGTACTTCCCGTCGCGCAGCGCGATGGAGGCCAGCACCTCGGCCGTGCAGCAGATCACCGGGGCGTCCGCGTTGACCGAGGCGTCACCGGTCAGCATCCCGACGTTCTCGGTGCCGAAGAGCTTGCACAGGTCGAAGAACTTCTCCGAGACCAGCGCCTTGATCGGCGCGGTGTAGAAGGTCACCTTGTCCTGGGCCAGCGCGGTGAAGTGCGCCCCCGCCGCCACCAGGCTCTTGCCCGAGCCGGTCGGGGTGGACAGGATCACGTTCGCCCCGGAGACCACCTCGATCAGCGCCTCCTCCTGAGCCGGGTACATCGTGATGCCCTGGCTCTCGGTCCATGACGAGAAGGCCTCGAAAAGGGCGTCCGGGTCGGCGGTCTGCGGCAGCTGGTCGATGAGGGTCACGCCCCCATCTTGCCTGTCTTCGGACCGGATGAGGGAACCGGCGGGCACCACCAAGATCATGGGCGATACGCTGCGCACTCAACCAGCCCGCGCCGCACCGGTGATGGGCCCATGCCGAACTGGGGGCGGAAGCGACCATGATGGGACCGGCACACTCTCTGTCAGGGGCAGCCGCCTGGCTGGGGGTGGGCGCGGCGGCCGCCGCCACGGGCCACACCATGCCGTGGCCCGTCCTGGTCGTCGGGGCGCTGATCAGCGCGGGAGCCGCCCTCGCCCCCGACCTCGACCACAAGGCCGCGACCATCTCACGGGCCTTCGGTCCCATCTCCAAGACACTCTGCGAGATCACCGACAAGATCTCCTACGGCGTCTACAAGGCCACCAAGAGCAAGGCCGACCCCCGCCGCACCGGCGGCCACCGCACCCTCACGCACACCTGGTTCTTCGCCGCCCTGATGGGCGCCGGCTGCTCCTTCGCCGCCGTCACCGGCGGACGCTGGGCGGTCCTCGCGATCCTCTTCGTCCACCTGGTGCTGGCCGTCGAGGGACTGCTCTGGAGGGCCGCCCGGGTCTCCAGCGACATCCTGGTCTGGCTGCTCGGCGCCACCAGCGCCTGGATCCTCGCGGGCGTCCTGGACCAGCCCGGCCACGGGGCGAACTGGCTCTTCGACGCCCCCGGACAGGAGTACATGTGGCTCGGGCTGCCCATCGTGCTGGGCGCCCTGGTCCACGACATCGGGGACGCGCTGACGGTCTCCGGCTGCCCGATCCTGTGGCCGCTCCCGATCGCCGGCAAGCGCTGGTACCCGCTCGGCCCGCCGAAGTTCATGCGGTTCCGGGCCGGCAGCTGGGTGGAGATGAAGGTCCTGATGCCCGCGTTCATGGTGCTCGGGGGCGTGGGGGCGGCGGCCGCCCTCAACTTCATATGACGCGCCGGCCGTGTCACGCGCGGGCGGTACGCCCCGCGCCTCCCCGGCGGGCGGTGAGTCCTGCGCCTCCCCGGCGGGCGGCCCGTCCCGTGGTTCCTCGGCGGGCTGTGGGCCCCGTGCCTCTTCGGCGGGCGGTCCGTCCCCGCCCGTAGCACCATGGCCGCATGCTGCTCGCCGAGCTCGCCCAGGTCTCCCTGGAGGTCGCCGCCACCTCCGCCCGGTCCAAGAAGGTGGCGCTCCTCGCCGCGCTCTTCCGGGACGCCGGACCCGAGGACGTCCCCGTCGTCATCCCGTACCTCGCCGGACGGCTGCCCCAGGGCCGGATCGGCGTCGGCTGGCGCTCCCTCGGCGACCCCGTCGAACCCGCCGCCGAGCCCACGCTCACCGTCACCGGGGTCGACGCCGAGCTGACCGCCCTGGCCGCGATCTCCGGCACCGGCTCCCAGGCCCGGCGGCGCGAGCGGCTGCGGGCCCTGTTCGCCGCCGCCACCGCCGACGAGCAGCACTTCCTGAAGGCCCTGCTCACCGGGGAGGTCCGCCAGGGCGCCCTGGACGCCGTCGCCGCCGACGCGCTGGCCAGGGCCGCCGAGGCCCCGCCCGCCGATGTCCGCCGGGCCGTGATGCTCGCCGGATCGCTCCCGGAGGTGGCCCGGCCCCTCCTGGCGGAAGGACCCGGCGCGCTCGCCGCCTTCCGGCTCACCGTGGGGCGGCCCGTCCAGCCGATGCTGGCCCACACCGCCGCCTCGGTCACCGAGGCCGTCGACAGGCTCGGCCCCTGCGCGGTGGAGGAGAAGCTCGACGGCATCCGGGTCCAGGTCCACCGGGACGGCGACCGGGTCCGCGCCTACACCCGGACCCTGGACGACATCACCGACCGGCTGCCCGAACTCGTCACCGCCGTGGCCGCGCTGGACGCCGGGCGGTTCATCCTGGACGGCGAGGTGATCGCCCTGGGCGAGGACGGCAGGCCGCGCCCCTTCCAGGAGACCGCCTCCCGGGTGGGCTCGCGCCGGGACGTGGCCGCCGCTGCCGCCGGCGTACCGGTCGTGCCCGTCTTCTTCGACGCCCTCTCCGCCGACGGCGTCGACCTGCTCGACCTGCCCTTCGCCGAGCGCCACGCGGCCCTGGCCCGGCTGGTCCCCGAGCCCCTGCGGGTCCGGCGCACGCTCGTCCCCGACCCGGCGGACGCGGCGGCGCGCCGGGCCGCCGAGACGTTCCTCGCCGAGACCCTGGAGCGCGGCCACGAGGGCGTCGTCGTCAAGGACCTGGCCGCCGCCTACAGCGCGGGCCGCAGAGGCGCCTCCTGGCTGAAGGTCAAGCCGGTGCACACCCTGGACCTGGTGGTGCTGGCCGCCGAATGGGGGAGCGGGCGGCGCACGGGCAGGCTCTCCAACCTCCACCTGGGCGCCCGCCGCCCCGACGGCACCTTCGCGATGCTCGGCAAGACGTTCAAGGGGCTCACCGACGCCCTGCTGGAGTGGCAGACCGAGAAGCTGCGGGAGCTGGCGACCAGCGAGGACGGACACGTCGTGACCGTACGCCCGGAACTCGTCGTGGAGATCGCCTACGACGGGCTCCAGCGCTCCACCCGCTACCCGGCCGGTGTCACCCTCCGCTTCGCCCGCGTCCTGCGCTACCGCGAGGACAAGACGGCCCTGGAGGCCGACACGGTGGAGACGGTCCTCGCACGACAGCGCTGAGCCGCGCCCCGGGGGACGGGGCGCGGCTCGGAGCCGGTGCTCAGTGCTTGATCGTCGCCGACGCCGTGTGCTCCTTGATCTGCTCGGGCGTCAGATAGGCGTCCGTGTACTCGAAGTCCCGCAGCGTCGCCGGTTTGCGCGACTGGAACCCGGTCCGTACGAAGTCGTCCCCGGCGACCGCGTTGAGCAGCCAGTTCGTCATCACCCGGGTCTTCGCCACGTTCGTCCGCAGCGCCGACCAGTGGTAGCCGCGCGCCACCGCCTGCGCGGGCAGCCCGTGCAGCTCGACGCCGAGCGGCTTGGAGACCGCGTCCTTGCCGCCGAGGTCCACGACGAGCCCCAGGTCCTTGTGGACGTAGTCCCTGAGCGGCTGACGGCGCAGCGAGGCGATCAGGTTGTCCGCCATCACCTTGCCCTGGCGCATGGCGTGCTGGGCGGTCGGCGGGCAGACCGCCCCGTCGCCCTTCGCCAGGTCGGGCACCGCCGCCGCGTCCCCGAGCGCGAACACCCCGTCCGCCCCCGGCAGCCGCATCTGCGGGGTCACGGCCAGCCGGCCGCGTACGGTCTCCGCGCCCAGCGTGGTGATCAGCGGACTGGCGGCCACCCCGGCGGTCCAGATCAGCGTCCGGCAGGGCAGCACCCGGCCGTCGGTGAACGTGACCTCCTCGGCGGCGGCCTTCGCGATCGAGACGCCGAGCGACACCTCGATGTTCCGCCTGCGCAGCACGTCCAGGGCGGCGCGCCCCAGCCGGTCGCCCAGCTCCGGCATGAGCTTGGGTGCGATGTCGATCAGATGCCACTTGATCAGCTTCGGGTCCAGCCGCGGGTAGTGCCGGATCGCGTTGGTGGTCAGGCGCTGGAGGCAGGCGGCCGTCTCCGTGCCCGCGTAGCCACCGCCGACCACGACGAACTGGAGCCGGGAGGCCCGCTCCGCATCGTCCTGGCTGGCATCGGCCAGATCGAGCTGGGCGATGACGTGGTCGCGTACGTACGCCGCCTCGGCCAACGTCTTCATCCCGCGCGCGTGGTCCAGCAGCCCGGGGATGTCGAAGGTCCGGGTCACACTGCCGGCCGCCAGCACGATGTAGTCGTAGCGCTCGGTCACGATCTCGTCCGTGATCTTCCGGATGACACAGACCTTGGCCTTGGTGTCCACGCCGATCGCGCCGCCGGGGATGATCCGGGTGCGGTGGCGGCGGCTGCGGCGCAGCGAGACCGCCACCGACTGGGGGGTGAGCACGCCGGAGGCCACCTGGGGCAGCAGCGGCAGGTAGAGCTGGTACGAGAACGGTGTGACGAGCGCGATCTCGGCCTCGCCCGGAGCGAGCCTGCGCTCCAGCCGTTGTACACATTCGACACCTGCGAAGCCGGCGCCGACGACGAGAATCCTGGGTGGTGCCACGGTCTGCGTCCCTTCTCGGGCTTGCGTGGTTCTGCGCTCGCCTGCCCCGTATACCGGCCGATGCACTCCTCATCCTCACCGGATGCACCCCGCCGCGCCTCCTGGCGGGGGTGAACGGGCCGCCGCACGGTGGACCTGCGGCGGCCCGGGATCACAGCGGCGGCGGGGTGCGCAGCTCGCGCAGCCAGTGGGCCGCCTCGGCGCCTCCGGGGGCGGCCGGGGTGCCGGGGGCGGGGAACATCCGCCCCCAGGAGGCGGCCCGGCCCAGCGCCGCCAGCCGCCACGCCGGGCCCACCGCCCTCCGCAGCTCACCCGCCGTCACCCCGTCGCCCGTCCACGGCTCCAGATAGGCGTCCCGCAGCCGGGGCAGGGCCGCGGGGCCGAACCGGTCCTCGGCCGACCGCACCGGGACCAGCAGACTGGAGAACGGGTGGCCGACCAGGGCGTCGCCCCAGTCGAAGAAGGTGAACCGGCCGGGGGCGGGCCGGAAGAGCTGGCCGTCGTGGAGATCGGCGTGGTCCAGCGAGGCGGCCACGCCCGCCGAGGCCAGCTCCTCGCACCATTCCACCAGCCGGGGCCGCAGCGCCCCCAGCGCCGCCCGCTCCTCCCCGGTCAGGGCCCGGTTCTCCGCCACCAGCGTGTCGAAGAGGCCCGGCAGTTCGTCCGGGCGGGCGCTCGGCACCCCGAGACCCGCCACCTTCTCCGCACAAGGGACGAGCGCCCGCTGCATCTCCGCGTAGCTCCGCAGGGCGTCCTCCCAGTCCGCGAGCGTGCCCGCGCCCTCGTCCAGCACCCGCCGCAACAGCGGCCCGCCGTCCGGCAGCAGGCACCAGCCGCGCTCCGCCTCGACGGCGAGCGGCGCCAGGACATGGTCCGGCACCCAGTCCGCCAGGGCGGCCGTGAGGGACGCCTCGAAGGCGGCGGCCGGAGGCACGGCCTTGAACCACACCGGCCGGTCACCGGGGCCACCGGAGACGGAGCACCGCACGAGCACCGACCAGGGGCGCAGCCGCACCTCCCGGCGGCCGCACTCGCGCAGCCCGTGGTCCGCCAGCCGCCCCGTCACCCACTCCAGGGCCTCCGCCCGGAGATCCGGCTCGTCCCAGGGGGTGCGGGCTTCGGGGAAGCGCCCGCGGTCCAGGATCTCGGCCGTGCCGTCGTCATCTCTGTACATCGGACGATTCGACCATCCGGCCGATCGGCCCCGCATCCCTATTCGGACCGCCGCCCGGCCGGCGGACCCGCGACCCGTCGGAGGGCGGGGGAGGTGCGGCGAGTACGCTGCCGGTGCGTGCGCGGCCGTGCGGCGCGGGCCGACCCCGGTCCTCCTCTCTCCTGCCGTCACCCGCTCTCCCCGAAAGCCCCTGGTATGCCGTCGCTCCGCCCGCCCGGCCCCGCCTTCCCGGCGGCCGGGTTCGTGCGCGGGGTGCGGGCGGGGGCGCTCGCGGTGCTGTGCGTGTCGCTGCCGCTCGCCGCCCATCTGCTCGCCCGCTGCGAGGCCCCCGCGTGGGTGCTCGCCGGGACGGCCGGGGCGGTCGCGGGCCCGGCGGCCGTGGTGCTGACCCGGCGGCGGCTGTCGGACACCCAGGTCGTGGGGGTCCTCGCCGTCTCCCAGCTCGCCTACCACCTCGTGTACGCGCTGCCCGGCGTCTGCCGTGCGGTGGGCGCGGGCGGGGTGCCGCTCTGGGCCGGGCACGGCGCGACCGCCCATGTCCCCTCGGGCGTGCTGCTCTCCGGGCAGTTGGCCGCCCTGCTCGTCGCGGCCCGCGCCCTGGGCCTGACGGAACTCCTGCTCGGGCGGGGCCGGCCCCTGCTGGCGGCGGTCGGCCGCCTCCTCACCCTCGTACGGCCCGTGGCCCGCGACCCCGGCGTCCCGTGGCCGCACGGCAGGGCCCGGGGGCGCGCCCGGCGCCCGAAGTCGGCCGTCCTCGCGCGGCTGCGGTCGGGGCGGGCCCCTCCGACCACCGTCCTCGCGCCGCCCCTGTGCACCGGACCGACTCCGGCCGGCGGCCTCTGCCTGCCCTGACGGGTCCCACGGGGCCCGTCCTGCCCCGCCGGGCATCCGAGCGCCACCGCCGTGCCCGGCCCGTTCCGTGAGGACGAACGAACCGTGAAGAAGCATCTGATCGTCGCCGCAGTGATCCTGGCGGCCTTCGCCGCGGGCCTCGGCTCCTTCCTGCTGCTGGCACCCGAGGACCGCGACCGGGGCATGGTGGAGGTCGAAGCCGCCGCCCAGGCCCAGCCCGTACGGGAATCCAGCCACCGGCTCACCTCGCCGGAGCGGAGCGAGCTGACGGTGGTGGAGTTCCTGGACTTCGAGTGCGAGGCGTGCGGAGCGGTCTACCCGGCTGTGGAGAAGCTGCGCGCGGAGTACGGGGACCGGGTCACCTTCATCGCCCGCTACTTCCCGATGCCGGGCCACAGGAACGCCCTGCTCGCCGCCCGTACGGTCGAGGCCGCCGCCCAGCAGGGCAAGTTCGAGGAGATGTACGGCAAGCTCTTCACCACCCAGGCCCAGTGGGGCGAGGCCACCGAGTCCAAGGAGGCGCTCTTCCGCGCGTACGCCCGGGAACTCGGCCTCGACATGGAGAAGTTCACCGCCGCGCTGAACGACCCGGCGACCACCGAACGGATCGAGGCCGACCAGCGCGACGGCCTCGGCCTCGGGGTCCAGGGCACGCCCACGTTCTTCGTCGACGGGCTCAGGATCCCCAACCCCGCCTCGTACGAGGAGTTCCGCGCCCTCATCGAGAAGCGGCTCGCGCGCCGGTGACGCCCGCCGCGCGCACCCGTCCGACGCGTACTCCCGAAGCTGCCGCGCGAACCTAGAATGTGGACGCGGGCGCATCGGAAGAGGGCGCGGGGACGGAAGTAGGGACGGGGCATGCGACGGCTCGGAGAGCTGGAGGCCGAGATCATGGACCGTCTGTGGACCTGGGACAGACCGGCGACGGTCCGCGAGGTCGTCGACGACATCAACCTCCGCCGTCCCGCCGCCTACACGACGGTGATGACCGTGGCCACCATCCTCTACAACAAGGGCTGGCTGACCCGGCGCAAGCAGGGGCAGGCGTGGCTCTACACGCCGGTGCGCAGCCGCGAGGCGTATGCGGCGGCCCTCATGGAGGACGCCCTGGGGGCGAGCCGGGACCGCTCGGCCGCCCTCGTCCACTTCGTCGAGCGGATGACGGACGACGAGGTCGCCGCGTTGCGCGAGGCGCTGCGGGCGACGGGCCGGGGCGGCGAGCTGTGAACGCCGCCCCCGCCTTCCTCGGCTACGCCGCCGCCGTCGGCGTACTGGCCCCGCGCGTGCTGCTCCGCAGCGCCTGGCCGCAGCGCGCACCGCTGCTGGCGGTCGCCGTGTGGTTCGCGCTCGCGGCGTCCCTCTCGCTCTGCGTGCAACTGGCCGCCGCGCACCTGACCACCCCCGGGGCGCATCTGCACGGCATCCTCTACTCCTGCCGGGCTGCCCTGGGCCTGGGCGGCGGTGAGACGGACGGCGGCCAGGGCGTCTCCTGGGGGCTGGTGGCGCTCGTCGTGCTGCTCGCCGCCCATCTGACCGGCTTCGCCCTCCACGCCGTACGGGCCCGGGCGGCGCGCGCCCGCCACCGTGACGTGCTGGACAAGGTGGGGCGCCCCTCGGCGCGGCTGCGGGCCACGGTGGTGGAGCACGCCGAGCCCGCCGCGTACTGCCTGCCGGGCCGCCGCCCGAGGGTCGTCGTCAGCAGCGGTGCGGTCGACGCCCTCTCGCGCGACGAACTCGGCGCCGTCGTCGAACACGAGCGGGCCCACATCCACGGCCGCCACCATCTGCTCCTCGCGGCGGCCCACGCCTTCGCCTGGGTCTTCCCCGGGCTGCCCCTCGCCCGCGGGCTGCGGGAACAGATCCCGCTGCTGCTGGAGATGGCCGCCGACGACCGGGCCCTGCGCCGCTCCCCGCACCACGCGCTGGCCACGGCGATGTTCACGCTGGCCGCCGGGCGGGCGCCGCGCGGGACGCTCGCGGTCGGCGGCGCGTCGGTCGTCATCCGCCTCCGCCGCGTCCTGACCCCGCAGCCCGGCGCCCATCCGGCGCTCCGCTGCACGGTCGGCACCGGCGCCCTCATGGCCCCGCTGCTGCCCGTCCTGCTGACCTGCCACGCCGGACTCGGGTGACGGTCCCCGCCCCTCCCCGCCCGCGGCCCCGGTTCCGCTCTCCCGGCCATGGGCGGGGGCGCGGCCTCAGATCCGTACGCCCCACATGAACGGCATCCCGCTGCGCGCCATCGACTCGTAGCGCACCACCGCTCCCGGCTTCGGCGAGTGGAGGATCTGGCCGTTCCCGGCGTAGAAGCCGACATGGCTGAGGTCGGTCCGCATGATGACGAGGTCGCCGGGCTTGAGCGCGCCGATGGAGTTGATCCGGGTCCCGGCGTTGGCCTGGGCCTGGGAGGTGCGGGGCAGGCTGACGCCCGCCTGCCGGAACGCCCAGGAGGTCAGCCCCGAGCAGTCGAACGACCCCGGGCCCGTGGCCCCCCAGACGTACGGCATGCCGACCCGGGTCTTGGCCGCCGCGAAGGCCCCCGCGGTGATGCCGGAGGCGCTGGCCTCGTTGCCGAGCTGGACCCGCTCGCTGGTCCGGTTGGCGCGCTCCTCCTTGGCGGCGATCTCGGCCCGCTCCTTGGCCGTCAGCGTGTTGAGGAGCCGCTGCGCCTCGGCCAGCTTGCCCTGGATCTCCTTCTTCCGGTTCCCCAGCTCCTTGCGGGTGTCCTGGAGGGCCGTGAGCTTCGTACCGGCCTGGGTGCGCTTCTGCTGGAGGCCGCGCTGCTCGGACAGGAACCGCTGGAGAGCCTGCGACTGGCGTGCGCTCAGCCGGTCCAGGACCGCCGCCTCGTCCAGATAGGCGTCCGGGTCGGAGGAGAGCAGCAAGCGCACCGAGGGGTCGATCCCGCCGCTGCGGTACTGGGCGGTGGCCGCCGAACCGAGCCCGCGCCGCAGCTCGTTGAGGTCGTCCTGCTTGCGGGCCACGGCCTCCTGGAGGTCGTCCGCCTCCTTGCGCAGCGTCTCCGCGTTCTCCTTCGCCCCGTTGTACTTCTCCGTGGCCTGGGTCGCCTCCTCGTGGAGGCGGTCTATCTGCGCCTGCACGCCCTTCTTGTTCGGATCGGGCAGCGGGTCGGCCGACGCCGGAGAGGCGGAGAGCGCGACGCTCACCGCGGCGGTCGCCGTGAGCACGGACGCGTAACCCTGGCTGGAGGACTGCTTGGGACGACGGTGGGAGGCCACGGGGGAGGGCTCCTTCTTCCTCGGCCGCCGACCGAGGGGCCGTGCGGAGGCTGGGCCACGCATACTAATCAACTTAGTGACCGGGATCCAAGCGCCCTCCGGCCGCCCGGAGTTCCCGCACCCGCATGCGAGGATGCTGCGGTGACCACACCGTCCTCCCCGCCCGCGGCCGATGACTCTCCCGCCCCCGAGGGGCCGCCCCGCGACCGTGGCATGGGCCAACGCGCCGCGGCGGTGCTGGTGTTCGGCTCCTCGGCCGCCGTGCTGGTCGTCGAGATCGTCGCCCTGCGCCTGCTGGCCCCGTACCTCGGTCTCACCCTCGAAACCAGCACCCTGGTCATCGGCATCGCCCTCACCGCGATCGCCCTGGGCTCCTGGCTGGGCGGGCGGGTCGCGGACCGGACCGACCCGCACCGGCTCATCGCCCCCGCCCTCGGATTCTCCGGCGTGGTCGTCGCGCTCACCCCGCTGCTGCTCCGCACCACCGCGGAGTGGGCGGCCCCTGCTCTGCTCCTGGTCGCGGCGGGCACACTGCTGGTGCCGGGCGCCCTGCTCTCGGCGGTGACCCCGCTCGTCACCAAACTGCGGCTCACCAGCCTCGCGGAGACCGGGACGGTGGTGGGGCGGCTCTCCGGGGTGGGCACCTTCGGCGCCATCGTCGGCACGGTCCTCACCGGCTTCGTCCTGATCTCGCGGCTGCCCGTCAGCTCCATCCTGATCGGCCTCGGCACCCTGCTGGTGATCGGCGCGGTCCTGACGGGCTGGCGGGCCCGCCGCTGGCGCCGGGCCTCGGCCGTGGCGCTGGCCACCGTCGTCGTGGGCTCCCTCGCCACCGCGTTCGCCCCCGGCGGCTGCGACGCGGAGACCCGCTACCACTGCGCCCGGGTCGTCGCGGACCCCGAGCGGGCCACCGGCCGCACCCTCGTCCTGGACGGGCTGCGCCACTCCTACGTCGACGTCGAGGACCCGACGTACCTCAGGTTCGGCTATGTACGCGCCATCGCGGCCGCCGTCGACACCGCGTTCCCCGCGGGCGAGCCGCTCGCCGCCCACCACATCGGGGGCGGCGGCCTCACCTTCCCCCGCTATCTCGCGGCCACCCGCCCCGGCACCCGCAGCCTCGTCTCCGAGATCGACGGCGGGATCGTCCGCATCGACCGCGAACGGCTGAACCTCGGGGCCTCCACCGGCATCGACGTCCGGGTCGAGGACGCCCGGCTCGGCCTGAAGCGCCTGGAGGACGACAGTCGCGACCTCGTCGTCGGGGACGCCTTCGGAGGCGTCAGCGTGCCGTGGCACCTCACCACGTCGGAGGCGCTGCGGGACGTACGGCGGGTGCTCAGGGACGACGGGCTGTACGCGGTCAACCTCATCGACCACGGCCGGCTGGAGTTCGCCCGCGCCGAAGTCGCCACGCTGGCCTCGGTGTTCCGGTACGTCGCCGTGGTCGGCGCCCCCGTGGACATCGGCCTGGACCCGGCCGCCGTCCCGGTGGGCGGCAACATGGTGGTGCTCGCCGCCGACCGGCCCTTCGACGCGTCGGCCATCCAGGAGGCCCTGGACACCCGGGAGACGGACTGGCGGATCGCCACGGGCGGCACCGTCACCGCCTGGACCGGGGACGCCCGGATCCTCACCGACGACCACGCCCCGGTCGACCAGCTCCTCCAGCCCCACCGCTCACCGACCGTACGCTGACCCGCCGCACACCGGCCCACCGCTCACCGACCGTACGCTGACCCGCCGCACACCGGCCCACCGCACACCGGCCGTGCGCTGACCGACCGGGCGCCGTCCGAGCGGTGACCCGCCGGGCCCGGCGTACGGCCGGCCGCGGCACCGTCCGCGGGCCGCCCTCCGGGACCCCCGGGCACCCTCACCCGTGCCAGGACCGCCACAGCGCCGCGTACGCCCCGTCCGCCGCCACCAGCTCGTCATGGCTGCCCAGTTCGCTGATCCGGCCGTCCTCCACCACCGCGATCACGTCCGCGTCATGGGCCGTGTGCAGCCGGTGCGCGATCGCCACCACCGTACGGCCCTCCAGCACCCGGGCGAGCGAACGCTCCAGGTGGCGGGCGGCCCGCGGGTCGAGCAGCGAGGTCGCCTCGTCCAGGACCAGCGTGTGCGGGTCCGCCAGCACGAGCCGGGCCAGCGCGATCTGCTGGGCCTGCGCGGGGGTCAGCGCGAACCCGCCCGAACCGACCTCCGTGTCCAGCCCCTTCTCCAGCGCCTCCGCCCAGCCGTCGGCGTCCACCGCGGCCAGCGAGGCCCACAGCTCGGCGTCCTGCGCCCCCTCCCGGGCCAGCAGCAGGTTGTCCCGGAGCGAGCCGACGAAGACATGGTGCTCCTGGTTGACCAGGGCCACGTGCTCCCGGACCCGCTCCGCCGTCATCCGCGACAACTCCGCTCCGCCGAGAGTCACTTCACCGGTGCGCGGGGCGTAGATCCCGGCCAGCAGCCGGCCCAGCGTCGACTTGCCCGCGCCCGAGGGGCCCACCAGCGCGAGCCGGGTGCCCGGCGCCACGTCCAGCGACACCCGGTGCAGGACGTCCACGCCCTCCCGGTAGCCGAAGCGCACCTCGTCGGCCCGCACGTCGCGGCCCTCCGGCCCGACCTCCGCGCTCCCCGCGTCCGGCTCGATCTCCCGTACGCCGACCAGCCGCGCCAACGACACCTGGGCGACCTGGAGTTCGTCGTACCAGCGCAGGATCATCCCGATCGGGTCGACCATCATCTGGGCCAGCAGCGCCCCCGTGGTCAGCTGTCCGACCGTCAGCCACCCCTCCATCACGAACCAGCCGCCGAGCAGCAGGACCGCGCCGAGGATCGTCACATACGTGGCGTTGACCACCGGGAAGAGCACCGAGCGCAGGAAGAGCGTGTACTGCTCCCACGCCGTCCACTCCGTGATCCGCCGGTCCGACAGCGCCACCCGGCGCCCGCCGAGCCGGTGCGCCTCCACGGTCCGCCCGGCGTCCACGGTCTCCGCCAGCACGGCGGCGACGGCCGCGTAACCGGCGGCCTCCGAGCGGTACGCGGACGGCGCCCGCCGGAAGTACCAGCGGCACCCCACGATCAGCACCGGCAGCGCCACGATCACGGCCAGTGCCAGCGGGGGAGCCGTCACGGTGAGCGCGCCGACCAGCAGCCCGGCCCACACCACACCGATCGCCAGCTGCGGCACGGCCTCGCGCATCGCGTTGGCCAGCCGGTCGATGTCGGTGGTGATCCGGGAGAGCAGATCGCCCGTCCCGGCCCGCTCCAGGACGCCCGGCGGCAGCCCGACCGACCGGACGAGGAAGTCCTCGCGCAGATCGGCGAGCATCTCCTCGCCCAGCATGGCCCCGCGCAGCCGCATGGACCGGGTGAAGACCGTCTGGACCACCAGCGCCAGCGCGAAGATCGCGGCCGTGCGCTCCAGATGGAGGTCGGTGACCCCGTCGGACAGGTCCTCCACCAGCCCGCCGAGCAGATACGGACCGACGATCGACGCGATGACCGCCACCGCGTTGGTGCCGATCAGCAGCGCGAACGCCGTGCGGTGGCGCCGCAGCAGACCCCGTACGTAGCCCCGTACGGTCGTCGGGGTGCCGACGGGAAGTGTGGTGGCCGACTCCGGGGCGGCCGGGTCGTACGCCGGAGGTGCGACGCCGATCATGCCCTCTCCTCGATTTCCTGGGCGCTCTGCGGGACGTTGTTCAGGGCGGGGACCGTGACGTCGTCAGCCGCGGCCTCCTCGTCGGTCTCGCGGGTGACGACCGCCCGGTAGCGCGGTTCGGTGCGCAGCAGGTCGCGGTGGGTGCCCACGGCGACCACGGACCCCTCGTGGACCAGGACGACCCGGTCCGCCAGGTCCAGCAGCAGCGGGGACGAGGCGAACGCGACCGTCGTACGGCCCCGGCGCAGCGCCGCCACCCCGGCGGCGACCCGCGCCTCGGTGTGCGAGTCGACGGCGGAGGTCGGCTCGTCCAGGACCAGCGCCTCCGGGTCGGTGATCAGCGACCGGGCGAGCGCGAGGCGCTGGCGCTGGCCGCCGGAGAGCGACCGGCCCCGCTCGGTGATCCGGGTCCGCATCGGGTCGCCGTCGTGGTCGGGGGAGGCCTGGGCGAGGGCGGCGAGCACATCGCCGCACTGCGCGGCCTCCAGCGCCGCCTCGGCGGTGACCAGGCCGGACGACGGCACGTCCAGCAGCTCCCGGAGCGTGCCGGAGAGCAGCACCGGGTCCTTGTCCTGGACCAGGACGGCGGTCCGCGCGGTCTCCAGCGGGAGTTCGTCCAGCGCCACGCCACCGAGCAGCACCGACGGGGTCTCCGCCGCCTCCTCGCCGTCGTCGTCGCCGGTCCGGGCGTGGCCGCCCAGCCGCTCCGCCAGCCGTCCCGCCCGGTCCGGGTCGCCGCTGACGACGGCGGTGAACTGCCCCTGAGGGGCCATCAGCCCGGTGGCGGGGTCGTACAGATCGCCCGAGGGAAGGCCCGACGCGGTGGCCGTCAGGTCGCCGCGGCGCAGCGACAGCACCCGGACGGCCCGCTGCGCGGACGGCCGGGAGAAGGAGTAGGCCATCGCGATCTCCTCGAAATGACGGAGCGGGAAGATCATGAGCGTGGCCGCGCTGTAGACCGTGACCAGCTGGCCCACCTCGATCCGGCCGTCCCGCACCAGCGTCGCCCCGTACCAGATCAGGGAGATCAGCAGGAGCCCCGGCAGCAGCACCTGCACCGCCGAGATCAGCGCCCACATCCGGGCCGAGCGCACGGCCGCCCTGCGTACCTCCTGGGAGGCGCGGCGGTAGCGGCCGAGGAAGAGCTGCTCGCCGCCGATGCCGCGCAGCACCCGCAGCCCCGCCACGGTGTCGGAGGCCAGCTCGGTCGCCCTGCCCGCCTTCTCGCGCTGCTCGTCGGCGCGCCGGGTGGCGGGCGGCAGCAGCGGCAGCACGGCGAGGGCCAGCACCGGCATGGCGACGGCGACGAGCACGCCGAGGGACGGCAGGTAGACGACCAGTCCCACGCAGACCAGGACGAGGGCGGTGGCGGCGGCCGCGAAGCGCGAGAGCGCCTCCACGAACCAGCCGATCTTCTCCACGTCCCCGGTGGACACGGCCACGACCTCACCGGCCGCGACCCGCCGGGTCAGGGCGGAGCCCAGCTCCGCGGTCCTGCGCGCCAGGAGCTGCTGCACCCGGGCGGCGGCGGTGATCCAGTTGGTGACGGCCGTCCGGTGGAGCATGGTGTCGCCCAGGCCGATCGTGACGCCCAGGAGCGCGACCAGACCGCAGGCGAGCGCCAGGCGCGATCCGGAGCGGTCCACGACGGCCTGCACACCGAGGCCGACACCGATCGGGAACCCGGCGATGCTCAGCTGGTGGAGCAGACCCCAGCCGAGGGCCTTGAGCTGTCCGCCGAGCTGATTGCGCCCGAGCCAGTACAGGAAGCGGGGGCCCGACCGTACGTCGGGGTCGCCGGGGTCCTTGTACGGAAGATCGCGAATCTGCATGACGTCCCAGGGCTCGGTACGCGCCCGGCCTGTGCGGGGCCGTGCGGATACGGGGTGACCAAACCGTGCAAGGTTCGCCTTCCACCGTCTCCGGGGGCAACCGGTTTTCGCGGTGCTCCCGCCGCCGCGCGGTGACCGCTCCCGCGGCTGCTCCACCGCTCCCGCACCGGCCCGCCGGGGTCCCGGGCCGAGCCGCCCGGGACCCCGTGGTGTCAGGCGGCGGGCTTCTCCGAGTCCATGCCCGACCTGGCCTTCTTCCACGCGCCCCGGGTGAAGTCCGGTATCGGCAGCGGGGCGCCCTTGGCCTTGATGGAGAGATGGCTCAGCGGCACGGGGGCCGTCCAGACGGCCGCGTCGTACACGTCGAAGTCCGGGACCAGCCCGAGCCGCATGCACTGCATCAGCCGGAAGACCATGATGTAGTCCATCCCGCCGTGGCCGCCCGGCGGGTTGGCGTGTTCCTTCCACAGCCAGTGGTCCCACTTGGCGTACTTCTTGAAGTCGTCCCACTGGTGGTTGGTGTTCGTGGGCTCCAGGTAGATCCGCTCCGGATAGTCCTCGAAGACGCCCCGGGTGCCGCCGAGGCTGTTGATCCGGGAGTACGGGTGAGGTGACGACACGTCGTGCTCCAGCCGGATCACCCGGCCCCGGGCGGTCTGCACCAGGCTGATCGTCCGGTCGGCGCCGATGTACGACTCCTTCCAGCTCGGGTCGCCCGGCGGCATGTGCTCCTTCCGGTACGCGGCGAGGCCGAGGGCGGGGGTGCCGACGCTGGTGATGGAGACGGCCCGGTCGCCCCGGTTGAGGTCCATGTAGTTGGCGACCGGCCCGAACCCGTGGTTGGGGTAGAGGTCACCGCGCAGCCGGGTGTGCCAGAGCCGCCGCCACGGGCCCTCGTAGTAGTCCGGGTCGAACATCAGCTGCCGCAGATCGTGGTTGTACGCCCCCGCGCCGTGCAGCAGCTCCCCGAAGAGACCGGCGTGCGCCATCCGCAGCACCCGCATCTCGTTCTTGCCGTAACAGCAGTTCTCCAGCTGCATGCAGTGGCGCCGGGTGCGTTCGGAGAGGTCGACGAGCTGCCACAGCTCGTCCAGGCGCATCGCGATCGGGCACTCCACACCGACGTGCTTCCCGTTCAGCATCGCCGCCCTGGCCATCGGGAAGTGCGTCTCCCAGGGGGTGGCCACATAGACGAAGTCGATGTCCCCGCGCCGGCAGAGGTTGACGTAGTCGTCCTCGCCCTTGGCGTAGACGGCGGGGGCGGGCTGCCCGGCGGCCGTCACCTTGGCGGCGGCCTTCACCGTCTTCTCCCGGACCGGGTCGCAGACCGCCACGACCCGGACGCCGGGGACGGCCAGGAAGAGGTCGATCATGCTGTCGCCCCGGTTGCCGAGGCCCACGATCCCGACCCGCACGGTCGAGCGCCGCTCGAAGGGGACGTCCGTCATCGTGCGGCCCTGCCGGGCGGGGACGGCGGCCACGGCCTCCGCGGCCCGTACGGCCTCGGCGGCCTCCGGCGCGGCGCTCCCGGCCGCCGCCGCGGAACCGCCCGCCAGGGAACTCAGCCCGAGTCCGGCGCCGGCCACGCCCGCCGTGGTCCACAGCACCGAACGACGGCTGGGATCCTGCCGGTTCACCTCGTCACCGGTGCTCGGCGGAGGGAGGTCCCGCGGTGTCTGTCCGGGCCGGGCGTCGTCGTTCATCGAGCCTCCAGGTGGGGTGTGGGGGTTCTGGACGTGCGCGAGCGGGGCCGGTCCCCTGCGGGCGCGGGCGCGCAGGGACCGGGCCTCGGTAGGACCCTGGACGGTGAGGCTGATGGTGCGCAAGAGAGCCCGATTGGACTCCCGTGCGCAAACCATGGACTTTTCTCCGGGGCACACGAAAGCCCCGACTGGTTCAACCAGTCGGGGCCTGCGGAACCGCGCCGATCAGGCCTTTTCGGAGCCCTCGGCGCCTCGCCCGCGGGGCCGCCGGGTGGCCCGCTCCAGCTCGATCAGGGCCGAGCGGTACGGGTGGCCGGTGGCCCGTTCCATGCCGATTTCGCACATGCGGTTGGCCGAGAGATAGGTGTCGTACGTACGGGAGTTGACCTCGGCGGCTTCCTCGGCCGTGGCGGAATCGGTCAGCTCCTTGTGCAGCATGCCCCGGTCGCCCGCGAACGCGCAGCAACCGGCACCGTCGGGGACGGTGACCTCGTCGGCACAGGCCTCGGCCAGCGTGCGCAACTGCCCCGCATCGCCCAGGTGTTCCATCGAGCAGGTCGGGTGGACGACGGCCGAACCGGCCTTCTCGAACACCGTCAGCTCCGGCAGCAGCTCGTCGGCCGCCCATACGAGGGAGTCCACGACGGTCAGCTCCCGGTGCAACTCCCGGTTGTCATCGGTGAGATACGGGACGACCTCCTCGGCGATCCCCAGCGTGCAGGAGGACGCGTCCACGACCAGCGGCAGCGCCCCGCCGCCCGTCCAGCCCCAGGCCGCCTCCACGATCCGGTTGGCCATGATCCTGTTGCCCTCCTCGTACCCCTTGGAGTGCCAGATCGTCGCGCAGCACGTCCCCGCCACGTCCTCGGGGATCCACACCGGCTTCCCGGCCCGCGCGGAGACGGCCACCACCGACTCGGCCAGGGAAGGGGCGCGCTCCGCTCCGGTCCGGGGGCCCCGGCCGGGTGCGGCTTCCGGTCCCGCGAAGATGCGGTTGACGCAGGCCGGGTAGTAGACCGCGCTCACTCCGGCGCGGGCGGTCCGCGGCAGCTCGCGGGCGGCGGCGCCGGGGAGCTGGGGCAGCCACTCCGGTACGAGATCGGGGCGCACGGCCCGGCGCGCGAGCCGGGTCACGGCCTCCAGGAGCCGGTCGCCGCCCCGCTCCCCGATGGCGTCCCCCGCCCCCACGGCGAGCCGGGCCGAGGCCTCCACCACCCGGAAGTTCCTCGCGGTGAGCGCCGCGATCCGCTCCTCGCGCGGGGTGTGCCTGCGGTGGCGGAACCCCTTCATCATCGCCCCGGTGTCGATGCCGACCGGGCAGGCGAGCTTGCAGGTCGAGTCCCCGGCACAGGTGTCCACCGCGTCGTACCCGTAGGCGTCCAGGAGACCGGCCTCCACGGGGGAGCCGTCCGCCTGGCGCATCATCTCCCGCCGCAGCACGATCCGCTGGCGCGGAGTGGTCGTCAGATCCCCGCTGGGACAGGTCGGTTCGCAGAAACCGCACTCGATGCACGGGTCGGCGACCGCCTCCACCTTCGGAATGGTCTTCAGCCCCCGCAGATGGGCGCGCGGATCACGGTCGAGCACGATGCGCGGCGCCAGCACCCCTCCGGGGTCGATGATCCGCTTCGTCCGCCACATCAGCTCCGTCGCCCGTGCGCCCCACTCCTGCTCCAGGAACGGCGCGATGTTGCGCCCGGTGGCGTGCTCCGCCTTGAGCGAGCCGTCGAAACGGTCCACGACGAGGGCGCAGAACTCCCGCATGAACGCGTCGTACCGCTCGACGTCCGCCGGCCGGGCGGCGTCGAAGGCGAGCAGGAAGTGCAGGTTGCCGTGGGCCGCGTGCCCGGCCACGGCCGCGTCGAAGCCATGGCGGGACTGCAGCTCCAGCAGCGCTTCGCAGGCGTCGGCCAGCCGGTCCGGCGGCACCGCGAAGTCCTCGGTGATCAGCGTCGTCCCCGAGGGGCGGGAGCCGCCGACCGCCGTCACGAAGGCCTTGCGCGCCTTCCAGTACCCGGCGATCGTCCCCGCGTCCCGGGTGAACGCGTTGGTGACGGAGGCGGCCGGAGCCACCAGGTCCAGCCCCCGCATCAGCTCGGCGGCGGCCCGCTCGTACGCCTCCTGGGCCGTTTCGTCCGGGGCGCGGAACTCGACCAGCAGCGCCGCCGTCTCCCGGGGCAGCGCCGCCCAGTCGGCCGGAACGCCCTTCACGCTGACCGAGGCGCGCAGGGTGTTGCCGTCCATCAGCTCCACCGCGATGGCCCCCGCCTCGTTGAACCGGGGGACGGCGGCAGCGGCGGCCGGGAGGGACGGGAAGAAGAGCAGCGCGCTGGTGACCCGCCGGTCCAGCGGCAGGGTGTCGAAGACGGTCTCGGCGATGAAGCCGAACGTCCCCTCGGAGCCCACCATGAGACCGCGCAGGATCTGGACGGGCGTCGCGCCGTCGAGGAAGGCGTCCAGCCGGTAGCCGTTGGTGTTCTTGATGGCGTACTTGCTGCGGATGCGGGCCGTCAGCTCCCCGTCCGCCTCGATCTCCGCCTTGAGCGCCAGCAGCCCCGCGCAGAGGTCCGGCTCCGCCCGGGCCAGCTCCTCGTCGGCGGCGGGATCCGCGGTGTCGACGACGGTGCCGCTCGGCAGGACGAAGGTGAGCGAGGCGAGCGTTCGGTAGGAGTTGCGGGTGGTGCCCGCCGTCATGCCCGAGGCGTTGTTGGCGACGACCCCGCCGACCGTGCAGGCGATGGCGCTCGCCGGGTCGGGGCCCAGCAGCCTGCCGTACCGCGCCAGGGTGGTGTTGGCCCGCAGAACGGTGGTGCCGGGGCGGATGCGGGCCCGGGCTCCGTCGTCCAGCACCTCGACGCCGGTCCAGTGGCGGCGGACGTCGACGAGGATGTCCTCCCCCTGGGCCTGGCCGTTGAGGCTGGTGCCCGCGGCCCGGAAGACGACCTCGCGGCCCCTGCCGTGGGCGTACGACAGGATCGCGGAGACGTCGTCGAGGTCCTCGGGGACGAGCACGACCCGGGGGAGGAAGCGGTACGGGCTGGCGTCGGAGGCGTACCGGACGAGGTCGGAGATCTTCCAGAGCACCTTCTCCGCGCCGAGCAGGGCGACCAGCTCGGAGCGCAGCGGCTCGGGGGTGCCGCCCGCGCTCCGGTCGGTGACCCGGTCGACGGCGGGGTCACGGGCCGTACGGGGGCGGAGGGCCTCCGGATCGGGCTCCAGCAGCGGCATGTCGGCGTCCCTTCGGCGGTCGTACGGTGCACGGCCCCCGGTCCGGGGCCGTGCGCACCCGGTCTCAGCAGTGGCGCTCCGGCATTCCGTCGACCAGGGCGGAGAGCAGCCCGCCGAGCACCTCGCGCTGCTCGGAGGTCAACGGAGCCAGGATCTCCTCCGCGGCGGCCCGGCGCGCGTTGCGCAGGGAGCGCAGCGTGGCGCGCCCCTCGTCGGTGATCCGGATGCGCACCACCCGGCGGCTGTCCGGGTCGGGGGCGCGGCGGACCCGCCCGCTCGCCTCCAGGGCGTCGACCAGCGTGGTCACGGCGCGCGGGACGACGTCCAGGCGCTGGGCGAGATCGGCCATCCGGGGGGCCGCGTCGTAGCTCGCGACGGTCCGCAGCAGCCGGAACTGGGCCGGGGTGATCCCGATCGGCTCCAGCTGGCGGCTCTGGATGCGGTGCAGCCGGCGCGTCAGCCGCAGCAGCTGCTCGGCGAGCATGCCGTCGGGATCCCGGTCCCGGCCCCGGTCGTGAGTGGGACCGGGGCCGGGGTCGGTCGCGGGACCGGCGGCGGGACCGGGGGACCGGCCGGCCGGTCCGGCCGCATCCGGGGCGTCGGCGGCGGGGGAATCTGAGACGTCCATACGGGAACAATATCAGGACCCCGTTCATTGTGAGTATAGGTAACAATGAGCTAAGCTCTGAACGTCGGATCCGTCCGGCCGTTCCTCATGCCCACCGAAGGAGCCCATGAAGCCCGACGAACCCACGTGGTCACCTCCACCCGACGCCCGGCCGCTCTCCGACCGGGCGCCCGGTGAGGTGCGACGCATCCTCCGCCTCTTCCACCCCTATCGCGGCCGGCTCGCCGTGGTCGGGCTGCTGGTCGGTGCCTCCTCCCTGGTGTCGGTCGCCTCCCCGTTCCTGCTGCGGGAGATCCTGGACACCGCCATCCCCCAGGGGCGGACGGGACTACTGACGCTGCTCGCGCTCGGCATGATCCTCACCGCCGTGCTGAACAGCGTCTTCGGCGTCCTGCAGACCCTGATCTCGACCACCGTCGGCCAGCGCGTCATGCACGACCTGCGCACCGCCGTCTACACCCAGCTCCAGCGGATGCCGCTCGCCTTCTTCACCCGGACCCGCACGGGCGAGGTCCAGTCCCGTATCGCCAACGACATCGGCGGTATGCAGGCGACGGTCACCTCCACCGCGACCTCGCTCGTCTCCAACCTCACCGCCGTCATCGCCACCGTCGTCGCCATGCTCGCGCTCGACTGGCGGCTCACCGTCGTCTCGCTGCTCCTGCTGCCGGTGTTCGTCGCGATCAGCCGCCGCGTCGGCCGGGAGCGGAAGCGGATCACCACCCAGCGCCAGAGACAGATGGCCGCCATGGCCGCCACGGTGACCGAGTCCCTCTCGGTCAGCGGCATCCTCCTCGGCCGCACGATGGGCCGCTCCGACTCCCTCACCAAGGGGTTCGGCGAGGAGTCCGAGCGCCTGGTCGACCTGGAGGTGCGCTCCAGCATGGCGGGCCGCTGGCGGATGTCGATCATCGGCATCGTCATGGCCGCCATGCCCGCCGTCATCTACTGGGTCGCCGGACTCACGGCACAGCCGGGCTCCACCGCCGTCTCCCTCGGCACGCTGGTCGCCTTCGTCACGCTCCAGCAGGGTCTCTTCCGCCCCGCGGTGAGCCTGCTCTCCACCGGTGTGCAGATGCAGACCTCCCTCGCCCTCTTCCAGCGGATCTTCGAGTACCTGGACCTCGAGGTGGACATCACCGAGCCGGAGAACCCCGTCCGCCCGCCCCGGATCCGCGGCGAGATCGCCTTCGAGAACGTCGACTTCAGCTACGACGGCCAGGACGGCAAGGGAACCCCCACCCTCCGGGGCATCGACGTGACCGTGCCCGCGGGCACCAGCCTCGCCGTCGTCGGCCCCACCGGCTCCGGCAAGTCCACGCTGAGCTATCTCGTCCCGCGCCTCTACGACGTCACCGGCGGCCGTGTCACGCTCGACGGGGTCGACGTCCGCGACCTGGACTTCGACACACTGGCCCGGGCGGTCGGCGTCGTCTCCCAGGAGACCTACCTCTTCCACGCCTCCGTCGCCGACAACCTCCGCTTCGCCAAGCCGGAGGCCACCGACGAGGAGATCGAGGCCGCGGCCCGCGCCGCGCAGATCCACGACCACATCGCCTCCCTGCCCGACGGGTACGACACCCTCGTCGGAGAGCGCGGCTACCGCTTCTCGGGCGGCGAGAAGCAGCGCCTCGCCATCGCCCGCACCATCCTCCGCGACCCGCCGGTGCTGATCCTCGACGAGGCGACCAGCGCCCTCGACACCCGTACGGAACACGCTGTGCAGGAAGCGATCGACGCACTCTCCGAAGGCCGCACCACCCTCACCATCGCGCACCGCCTCTCCACCGTCCGCGAGGCCGACCAGATCGTCGTCCTGGACGGCGGGCGCATAGCCGAGCGCGGCACCCACGAGGAGCTGCTCGACCGGGACGGCCGCTACGCCGCGCTGGTCCGCCGCGACTCGCACCAGGCCCCGGTCCCGGCGCCCTGAGACGCCCAGCCGGTAGCCGCACCCCGACGGCACCGCCCCACCGCCCGTACGGCATGATCGCCGCGCATGAGCGCTCTCCTCGGGGTCGGACTCCCCGGCTTCCGGACCGTGGACACCCACGCCTGGCTGAACGACCACGGCGATGTGCTGTCCCTGCACTTCTTCGACCTGGTGCCGGACCTGCCGGCCGCCCTGGACGACGGCCCGGCCCTGCGCCACGGCCTGACCCGCTTCACGGCGGAGGCGGGCGGCGGGCTCATCGAGGCCTCGGTGAAGCGGCTCGACGGAGTGCCCGCCCTCCGCCAGATACTCAAGCTGCCACTCCCGGGGCAGCCCAGCGGCCAGGCCTTCATCGGCAGTTTCACCGTGCCGCGCGCCACCTGCAGCACGGTGGTGAAGATCCAGGCGGCCGAGCGCGGCATGACCGGGATGCGGGAGGCGGTGGTGATGGCCAGGACCGGCCCCGAGCAGTACTTCCGGCCCCATCCGTACGCCCCCGAGGTCCGGGGCGGGCTGCCCTTCCACGCGGCGGACCACGACCGGTGGGACGCGGACTTCCCGGACCACCCGCTCACCCGGGTCCGCCGGACCCTCGAAGCGCTCGCGGAGGCAGTGACGGTGGCCCCCGGGTTCGCCGCCCTGCCGCCCTTCACGGGCCCGGCCACGGCTCCGTAGCGGCGCCCACGCGGATACGCAGCGGCGCCGCCGCTCCCGTGGGACGGGGAGCGACGGCGCCGGGCGGAGCGATGGTCAGACGAGCCAACCCACGAAGTGGACGATGCCGGCCAGCAGGTTGGTCAGGAAGTTCATCTGGTCTTTCTCCTTGTGCGTGATGCATGTGTGGGACGTGCGCAGTAGCGGTCTGCAGCCCGTTGACTGCGCTCTGCAATCATCCCGCCCCGGACGGGTGAAGAGCGACGAATCCGGTGACGATCACGCGTTCCAGCGAACACCCGATCCCTTGTTCGTGTGTTCTGGTGGTGCGGTACGGCGTTCGTGTCGCCCGAGCCGACGCCGCAGCCGGGCTACCGGCCCGGGCGAGTGCACCGGGTTAACGTGCCCGCATGGTGAACGAGTCCCCGGACGCCCGTCCCCGTCGCAGACTCCGCCCGACCCGCCGCGGAAAGATCGTCCTGGTCGTCGCCGCGCTGCTCGTCGTGTCGGCCGCCGTCCTGCTCCCGCTCTCCCTGCTCGGCTCCGACGAGAAGGAGAAGAAGCAGGAGCCCCCGCGGGCCACCCTGGTGATCCCGGAGGGCTGGCGCGCCTCACAGGTGTACGAGGCCGTCGACCGGGCGCTCGGCCTGAAGCCCGGCTCCACGGACAGGACCGCGACGACGGTGGACCTGGAACTGCCCGAGCAGGCCGAGGGCAATCCCGAGGGGTACCTCTTCCCGGCCACGTATCCCATCGACTCGGCCACCACCCCCACCAGCCTCCTGCGCTACATGGCGGACACCGCCCGCAAGCGGTTCGGGGCCGACCACATCACCGCCGGAGCGCAGCGCAACAACGTCACCGTCTACGAGACGGCCACCATCGCCAGCATCGTCCAGGCCGAGGCCGACACCGCGTCCGACATGGGCAAGGTCGCCCGGGTCATCTACAACCGGATGCTCAAGGACATGCCGCTGCAGATGGACTCCACCATCAACTACGCCCTCAAGCGCTCCACCCTGGACACCACGACCGCCGACACCCAGCTGGACAGCCCGTACAACAGCTATGTGCGCAAGGGGCTGCCGCCGACGCCCATCGGCAACCCGGGGGAGGAGGCCCTGAGCGCCGCCATCAGCCCCACGCCCGGCCCCTGGCTGTATTTCGTCACGGTCGCCCCCGGGGACACCCGCTTCACCGACAGCTACGACGAGCAGCAGCGAAACGTCGAGGAGTTCAACCGCAACCGCCGAGCGGCCACGGGCTGACCGCCCCTGCCCGCAGGAGCGGTCTTCACCAGCCCCCGCCGTCACCCGGCCCCCGGCCCCCGCACCCGCCCACGGCCCCTGCCCCAACACTCGCCACACGGCCACCTCGGCCCCCGCCCTCGCACATGGCCGCTCCGGTCCCCGCCGCCCCGTCACACCGCCACGCCGGCCGTCTCCTCCGCACGCCGTCGTCCACCGACCCCCTCCAGCAGCCGCAGCACCGAGCGCACGGCGGCGCGCCCGGCCCGGTTGGCGCCGATGGTGCTGGCGGACGGCCCGTACCCGACGAGATGGACGCGTCCGTCCCGTACGGCACGGGTGTTCTCGGCCCGGATGCCCCCGCCCGGCTCGCGCAGCTTCAGCGGGGCCAGATGGTCCACGGCGGGCCGGAAGCCGGTCGCCCAGAGGATCACGTCCGCCTCCACCGCACGGCCGTCGTCCCAGGCCACCCCGGTCGGCGTGATCCGGTCGAACATCGGCAGCCGGTCGAGCACCCCCTGCTCCCGGGCGCGCCGCACCGCGTCGTTGACCGGCAGCCCGGTCACGCTCACCACGCTCTGCGGCGGAAGCCCCTTGCGTACCCGCTCGTCCACCATCGCGACGGCGGCCCGTCCCCACTCCTCGGTGAACGGCCCGTCGCGGAAGACCGGTTCGCGCCGGGTCACCCAGAAGGTCTCGGCGGCGTACTCCGCGATCTCCATCAGATGCTGTGTACCCGAGGCCCCGCCCCCGACCACCACGACCCGAAGCCCCGCGAACTCCTCCGGCCCCGGATAGTTCGCCGTGTGCAGCTGCCGCCCGCGGAACGTCTCCTGACCGGGGTAGCGCGGCCAGAACGGCCGGTCCCAGGTGCCGGTCGCGTTGATGAGCGCACGCGGGGCGTACGCCCCCTCGGACGTCTCCACGAGCAGCCGCCCGCCGCTTCCCTCGCGTACGGAGCGCACCTCGACGGGCCGGTGGACCCGCAGGTCGAAGCGGTCCTCGTACGCCGTGAAGTACTCACCGATCACCTTGGACGAGGGCCGGTCGGGGTCCGCGCCGGTCAGCTCCATGCCCGGCAGCGCGTGCATCCCGTGGACCTTGCCGTACGTCAACGAGGGCCAGCGGAACTGCCAGGCGCCGCCCGGCCGGGGCGCGTGGTCCAGGACGACGAAGTCCCGGTCCGGCTCCAGACCGACGCGGCGCAGATGGTGGGCGGCGGAGAGCCCCGCCTGCCCGGCGCCGATCACGACCACGTCCAGCTCGCGCACCCCATGAATGTTCACGTTTCTACTAACTAGCGGGGCGCCCGGGATCTTCCCGAGCGCCCCATCCCGGGCTTCGGCGGCCTCCGGCGGCATCCCAGAGTGCGGCGCCTCCCCGGGGACGTCTCAGGGTGCAGCGGCCTCCGGGGACGTCCAAGGCTTCAGCGGCCTCCGGCGATCAGCAGCCTGGCCCGTAGCACGGACGCCGGGACGATTGGCTCCGGGCCGGGTGGCGTAGGGATGCCGGGACCGGACGGAAGGCGCGTCAACAGGGACGCGAGGGACGCTGAGGGAACGTCAGCAGCCGCGACGACACGCGGCGGATGCCACCCGCAGCAGGTAGATGTGACCGCGCGAGCCGAGCAGAGCTGATCGGAACAGGGCGCTGAACGCAGGCATCCGTTCAGGAGACGGTCAGCGGCGTCCCGGAGCGTGAACGTGGCATCCCGCGCCCCGGAAGGGACGATGGAGCCATGCCTGATTCCTTCACCACCACTGTCCTCAACATCACCACGGGTACGGCGGAGACCGTCATGGACCTGACCCGGGAGTGCGAGGAGTTCCTCTCCCGCTCGGCCTCCGGCCGCGACGGCCTCCTCAACATCTTCGTCCCCCACGCCACGGCGGGCATCGCCGTCCTGGAGACGGGCGCGGGCAGCGACGACGACCTCCTGACCGCCCTCCACCACCTGCTCCCGGCGGACGACCGCTGGCAGCACCGCCACGGCAGCCCGGGCCACGGCCGCGACCACGTACTCCCCGCCCTCGTACCGCCTCACGCGACCCTGCCGGTGATCGGGGGCCGGCTGGAACTGGGGACCTGGCAGTCGGTCTGCCTGGTGGATACTAATCGCGATAATGCAAACCGTCAGGTCCGTCTGAGCTTCCTCGGTCAGTGAGCTGCTCTGGCGCGACTGTAGAGGGAACATCCGGCCGTACCAACTGGGTAGCCCCAGTGGGCGCCAGGTGAGCGTGTGACATCTGATAGCAGATTCTGCGTCTGCTGGTGGTACGCGACTCGCGTGGTTACCGACCTGCGGAAACGGTCGTGATACGACCGCATTGCAGGCGGCTGAGCCGCGTATGGCCCGGATCTTGGGCAGAGGACAGTGGGCCCTGACAGACAGCCCGTGACGCTGGCGAGCCGGCACACAAGGGAGGCGCGGGCCGACAGGTCTTCACAAAGAAGACCTCGGTCTGAAGGGTTACGACAGAGGAACTCGTCAGGGCTTGGATCGCGGCGCGGGCAACCCACCGACTGATCGCTGCGTCGCGCTCCCTCATCTTGGCCATCTGTCGAACCAGGCGGACCCCGGAAGCGGGGCGCCTGCCTGCTGCGCCAGGTGGTCATCCACCCCGGTGAGCGGGTTCCGAACCATCGCCTTGAGCCTCCACCGCTTCCCGCACGCGCTGGTCCTCGCGCAGGGAGCCGACATCGCGCTCCAAGGGGGTGCGGCTCACTGCTGTCGCCAGGTTCTCCAGGGCGTGCTTCTGCAAGTCTGCCTCGCTCCGTAGCGCTGGGCTCCGGCCACCGGCTTCTTCCCATGTCCGGAGGGCCTTCTCCACGCGTGCCCAGTCCGGGTCCCTGTGCTCGCGCACATCGGCCGCCGCCTGCTCCATGTCCGATTCCAGGGCTTCGGCCAAGGCCTCCACTTCGGGAGTCGAAGGGTTGTCGTCGTGCGGGACGCGGCTCTCCATGAGCGTCGCTGCTCTGTCGAAACCTTCGAGCGCCTCCTGAGCGTCCTTCGCCTCTTGCGCGGTCAGGCCCCTGGGGCGGACCGGTTCCTGTTGTGCCCGGTCATAAGCCTCCTGCCAGGCGGCGCGGGCTCTTCTGCTCCTCAGTTGGGCGCTGCGCATGTCGGCACGGCGTTCCGCGGTCGGTGCCGCGAAGTGGCGGAGCACGGCCGCCGCGTGGCGGCCGTCGGCGGCAAGCCAGTCCGCCAGCCGCTCCCGTAGCCGGGGCGTCTCCCACGCGGGAAAGACCGCGTAGGCCAGCATGGCCAGGGCTCCGCCCAGCAGAGTGAGGGTCATCCGCTCCGGAACCGTCTGTTGCCATGCCTGGCCGCCCATGCCGAGCAGGAAGACGACGTAGGCGGCGGTGAAGCACTGGGAGTAGGCGTAGCCCGTACGGATCAGGGTGTACGACAGGCCCGCCGAGACCACCGCCAGCGCACCGGAGAGACGGGCGTCCGGGCCCAGGGCCTCCACGGCCCCGGTGGCGAGCGCGACACCCACCAGAGTCCCGGCGAGACGGGCGACCGCACGCGCGTACGTCCGGTGGAAGTCCGGGCGCATCACCATGACCGAGGCGATGGGCGCCCAGTAGCCGTGCCCCAGGGGCAGCTGTGCGGCGATGAGGTAGCCGAGCGTGGCCACCGCCGCCAACCGAACGGCATGCCGGAAGACGGGCGAGTCGCGTCGGAGCTCACGGCGGACGGCCCGTGCGACGACCGGAACAAGCCGGAACAGGGTCGGGCGCTCCAGGAACTCGACGCGTGCGCCTCCGTGGCGCACGGGCGGCCTTCTGCGAGCGTTGCCGCACTCCGCGATCTCCAGCGCCTCGCCGAGCAGTTGCCTGAGTCTTTCGGCGGCCTGCCTCGCCGGACCTTCGAGCACCTCGTGCTCCGCGTCTGCCCGCAGGAGCTCCGAGGTTCTCGGCGGTACCTCGACGGGGGTGCCTCGCCGGATCGACCGGGCGGCCGCATCCAGCACCTCAGCGGCCGCGTCGAGCAGTTCCCGTGCGCGGTCCCGCCCGGGTCCCTCGGCCGGGGCGCCGATGTGGGGGTCGGCCAGCGCGGTGATGGCCGGCACCATGCGTTCGGCAACTCCTCGCGGACCGTGCAGGGCGACGGGGCGCGTGCGAGCCTGGGACGGCGTCACGGCCGCCGCGTCCCGGGCTGTCATCAAGGGCTCGGGGTCGAACCCGGCCGTCGGGTCGTGCCGGAGCCGGCGGGCGTAGTCCGCCACGGCGGCCAGAGCGTCGGCGAGCGCGTCCCGATGCGCCCCCCATCGGCGGATCGGGAACAGCAGGATCAGCGCTGCCTGCACCGCACCGCCGAGCGCGATGATCCCGGCGTGCTCCAGGGCCCGTCCGGTGCTCGTGGGCAGGGTGATGGTCACCAGCATGCTGCCGACGGTCGTCGCCGCGACGATCCCAGCGGTCGATCCGACGGCCCACGCGAGCCCCGCCCCGAAGGTCCACAGGGCCAGCAGCGGAAGGAACGTCACGAGGTGCCCCGCCGCCAGGTACCCCGCCAGGGTGCTGAGCGCCAGCCCCGCGCCCGCGCCGAGCGCGATCACCTTGCGGGGGCGCCAAGCGCGCTGGAAGGTGGCCCCACCCGCGGAGAAGGCGCCGAGGGCGGCGGATGCGGCGTACGCGGGGGAGCCGAGCCACAGCGCCGGCCCGACGAGGAGTGCCACACCGACGGCCGCGCGCAGAGCGAGCAGGGGCTCCAGGCGCGTCTCCTCGATGCTGAGCCCGGATCGGAGGACGTCCCTCAGGGCTCGCGGCCACGTCACGGGCGCAGGCCCGGCCGGAAGGCCGCTTCAGCTCGCGTCGGCCGGATCGCCGGAGCCACCATCATGTTCATCTCACCATCGCCGAGGAGAGGGGCGGGACAGGCCGTGTGCCGTCGCCACCGGTGCGTGTGCATCGTGCCTGCGGCTAGCCATCGTGCTCGCCCTGGAGCATGTGGCGACGTTCCTGTTCGCGCTTGGAATAGGCCGCTGCTCGGATCGCCTCGTCGCTCTCCAGCCCCGACCCCAGCGCGCCGCCCACTGTGGCAATCGAAGCCACGAACCATGACAGCGTGCAGTAGTTCTGCGCGTTCAACGGATGCCGGGTCGCGGAGGCGAACACGTGGCCGTTGAGCACGAAAAGCGCCCACACGAAGCTGACGACCATCAGGCCGACGTAGCAGACGGCTGCCCCGATGCTCACGGTCACCAGGGTCGACGTGTTGTAGAGAACCGATCGCTGCCTCGCCTCCGGCGATCCTTCCGTTGTGCGATGCCACAGGTTCGCGTCCACGATCAGCCAGCCGATCATGAGCCCGACGGAACCGACCGTGGCGACGACGAGGCGTGGCGTACCCAGGGAGGTGGCCAGGCTCCAGACGGTGTCGTCCACCGTGGCGATGGCTCCCGTGGCGAGTGCGGCGGCCAGGGCTTTGGACAGGCCCGGCACCAGCCGCCACGGCCGGTTGGCGCGGACCATGCCGACGAGCAATTTGACGTAGCCGCGCGGGCCGTCGGCGACGTAGCGCAGATCGGCGAGCTCCTCCTCGTCGACAGGGCCCGGGCGGATGGGCGCGAGGCGGCCGGCGAAGGGGCCGAGCGGCGGTCGGCGATAGGCAGCTCGCTCACATCCGGGGGACCGCGAAGCGGCCAGGCTGAGCACGGCTTCCTCCACGACCCGCCGTGCCTTTCCCTGCAACCGCCAGCCCCCCAGGGACGGAAGGGAAAGCAACGCCGTCCCGTGTTCGTGGCTCAAATCCACCACGAGCCTTCGCCTGTGCGAGTGCAGCGGAAGGTCGGTGAGGGCCACGACGATGTCCCAGTTCTCCGCACGTCCGTCCTCCACGATCCGGCGCATCAACGTGGACGGGTCCTCGGCGTCCGCGGTGAAGGGCCTGCTGAGCACCTCGACAGCGAACCGTCTCTGCCGGCCGGACTTCTCGGCGAGCCGGGCGGGAAGGGTCCGTGCCAGGCGCTTCGCGACCATGGTCGGCGCGTCCGGGTCCGCGAGGAGAACGACCACCGTGACGACCTGCGACGACGCTTGCATGACTGCATCCTTCTCGTTGTCCGTCCCCGCGACCGCAAATGCCCACAGAATGCCTCCGGTGTGGCGTCGGCCATGCGATGACACGCTGGCCCCGGCCGGCCGGTACGGGCGGAGCGGCCGGATTTCCGTCGTTCTGCCCGTACGGGGCCTGCTCTCCGTGACGGGTGATCAGCCCTCTCGGACCATCGTCAGGAGCGCGCGAGCCGGGCCGCGAGATAGGGCGCGGTGGCGCTACGGCGGGCCTTCGCGACCTCGGCCGGCGGGCCCGCCGCGACCACCCGCCCGCCCGCATCGCCGCCGCCCGGCCCGAGATCGATGACCCAGTCGGCGGTGGTGATCGTGTCCAGGTCGTGCTCGACGAGGACGACCGTGTTGCCCGCGTCGACGAGGCGGTGCAGCTGGCGCAGCAGCAGTGCGATGTCCGAGGGGTGCAGGCCCGCTGTCGGTTCGTCGAGCAGGTAGAGCGCGTGGCCGCGGCGGGCCCGCTGCAGTTCGGTGGCCAGTTTGATGCGTTGTGCCTCACCGCCGCTGAGCTCTGTGGCGGGCTGCCCCAGGCGCAGGTACCCCAGTCCCACCTCGCGCAACGTCTCCAGACTGCGGGCGGCGGGCGGGACGGCGGAAAGGAACTCGGCGGCGTCGTCGACGGACAGCGCCAGTACGTCCGCGATGTTCTTGCCCCGGTAGGTGACTTCCAGCGTTTCGGCGTTGTACCGGGCGCCCTGGCAGGTCGGGCAGGGGGCGTAGGTCCCGGGCAGGAAGAGCAGTTCCACCGCGACGAATCCTTCGCCCTGGCAGGTCTCGCACCGCCCTTCGGGCACGTTGAAGGAGAACCGGCCGGCCGTGTAGCCGCGCGCCCTGGCCTCGTCCGTCGCCGCGTACAGCTTGCGCACCGCGTCGAACATCCCCGTGTACGTGGCCAGATTGGACCGAGGAGTACGCCCGATGGGCCGTTGGTCGACCCGGACCAGCCGGTCGAACGACTCGACCCCCGACGCGTCCTGAACGTCCACCTCCAGCCGCGCCTCGTCAAGATCCTCGGGCCCGAGTCCGAGGTGGCCTCGCACGACCTCGGCGAGCACCTGCGTGACCAGCGTCGATTTTCCGGAACCGGACACACCCGTCACCGCCGTCAGTACGCACAGCGGTACGTCCACGGACACGTCACGCAGATTGTGGCGGGACACGCCGCTCAGGTGCAGCCAGCCGTGCGGAGTGCGCGGCCGGTGTTCGAGCGGCTCGGCACGCCCGAACAGATACCGGCTCGTGGCCGACTCCTCCACCTGCTCAAAACCGGCGACGGGGCCGCTGTACAGCACGCGCCCGCCGCCCTCACCGGCGCCGGGGCCGATGTCGACCACCCAGTCCGCCCGCCGTACGACGTCCATGTCGTGCTCCACGACGAACAGCGAGTTGCCCGCTGCCTTGAGGCGCTCCAGCACGTCCAGCAGCGGTTCCGCGTCAGCCGGGTGCAGACCCGCGGAGGGTTCGTCGAGGACGTAGACGACGCCGAACAGCCCCGAGCGCAGTTGTGTGGCGATCCGCAGGCGCTGCGCCTCGCCGGGCGACAGGGTCGTCGAGCGGCGCCCGAGGCTGAGGTATCCCAGGCCCAGGTCGAGCAGTACGGCGACCCGCGCGACCAGATCGCCGCAGATCCGGACCGCGACCTCGGTCGTCTCCCCGGACCGGGCGGTGGAAGTGGTGGCGTCGGGCTCGGACCGCCGTGCGACGGGCCGCAGCAGCGCCGCGACCTCGGAGAGCGGCATCGCGTTGACTTCGGCGATGGAACGTCCGGCGAAGGTCACGGCGAGCGCCTCGGGCCGCAGTCCGCTGCCGTGGCACTCGGGGCAGGGCACGCTCCTGACGAACCGGAGCGCCCGTTCGCGCATCTTCTCGCTTTTGGAGTCGGCAAGGACGTGCATGATGTGCTTGCGGGCGCTCCAGAACTTGCCCTGGTAGCCGTAGTCGACGCGGTCCTCCTCCGGCTCGATGTAGACGGAGGGCTGCTCGTCCGTGTACAGCAGCCAGTCCCGGTCCTTCTTCTTGAGCCTGCGCCACGGTCGGTCGATGTCGATCCCCAGGCCATGGACGATGCTGCGCAGGTTGGCCCCCTGCCAGGCGCCCGGCCAGGCGGCGATCGCACCCTCGCGGATGCTCAGCGAGGGGTCCGGGACGAGGAGGTCCTCGGTGACATCGTGGACGACCCCGAGTCCGTGGCATTCCGGGCAGGCCCCGGCAGGGGTGTTCGGTGAGAACGAATCGGCGTCCAGTCGTGCGGCCCCTGCCGGATAGGTGCCGGCGCGGGAGTACAGCATGCGCAGCAGATTGGACAGGGTGGTGATGGTGCCGACCGTCGATCGCGAACTGGGCGCCCCACGGCGCTGCTGCAGGGCCACCGCCGGTGGCAGTCCGGTGATTTCCTGCACGTGCGGTGCACCGACCTGCTGCAACAGCCTCCGGACGTACGGTGCCACGGACTCGAAGTAGCGCCGCTGTGCCTCGGCGTAGAGCGTGCCGAACGCGAGCGAGGACTTGCCGGACCCGGAGACGCCCGTGAAGGCGACCATCGCGTCCCGCGGAAGATCGACATCGATGTTCCGCAAGTTGTTCTCACTGGCGCCCCGGACCTGCACGAAGGGGTTGATCGCGTCCATGTCCACCCTTCCTGAGTACCTGATCGCGCGGGGAACCGCGCGACGGGAGCCGGCGAGCGGTTTCCTTTCCGACCCTGCGGGGGCCAAGGATCAGCGCCATGGTGCGGACCGGTCCGCCTCCGGTCGAGGCCTCTCCGGACCTGTGGTGCCGCCGCGGACGAGGTTGCCGGCATTCTCCCGGTACTCGTGTACGAGGCGAATCGCCATGGCGCCTTCACCGGTGGCCGAGGCAACTCGTTTGACCGAGCCGCTCCTCACGTCACCGGCTGCGAAGACCCCGGGAAGGCTGGTCTCCAGCAGCATGGGACCACGGCCGAGCGAGTCCCACCGGGTCGCGTCGGCAGCGGCCCGGGCGTCGGCCCCCGTCAGGACGAAGCCCTTCTCGTCCAGGGCGAGGGCTCCCCTCAGCCATTCCGTGCGCGGGCGGGCGCCGATGAACACGAACAGCGCGGTGGCCCGCAGCGGGCGGCGCTCACCGCGGATGTTGTCCTCGATGCTCAGCGACTCCAGTTTGTCCTTCCCGGAGGCAGCCCGGACTTCGGTGTTGAGGAGCACCTCGATCTTCGGGTGACGTTCGACCTGGTCCACCAGGTAACGGGACATGTCCGCGTTGAGATCGCCGCCCCGCACGAGGAGGTGGACTCCGGACGCGTGCTGCGCCAGGAACAGCGCCGCCTGGCCCGCTGAGTTGCCCCCGCCGACCACCGCGACCGGGTCCGCCTCGCAGAGACTCGCCTCGTGCACGGTCGCCGCGTAGTAGACGCTGATGCCCTCCAGACGGTCGACGCCGGGCACCTGGAGCCTCCGGTACCGGACACCCGATGCGAGCACCACGGCGCCCGCCCGGACGTGGGACCCGTCCGTGAAGGAGACCACGTACGCGTCGTCCTGCGGGACGAGACGGTCGGCCTGGGCGGACACCATGAGACGGGCACCGAACTTGTGGGCCTGGAGCACCGCGCGTTCGGTGAGCTCTCCTCCGGAGATGCCCGAGGGGAAGCCGAGGTAGTTCTCGATGCGGGAGGAGGTGCCCGCCTGCCCTCCGGTGGCCACGGCGTCGACGGAGATCGTGGTGAGACCGTCGGAGGCGCCGTAGACGGCCGCGGCGAGTCCGGCGGGGCCCGCGCCGACCACCATCACGTCGCACTGGGAGGCCTTCACCGTGGGGGCGGGCAGCCCGATGAGTTCCGCGAGTTCGGCGTTGCTCGGATTGCGGAGCAGCCGCTCGCCCTTCCACAGGACGACCGGAGTCTCTTCGGGACGGATGGAGAACCGGCGCAGCAGCGCCTCAGCCTCCCCGTCCCTCTCCAGATCCAGCCAGCGGTGGGGGAGCCGGTTGCGGGCGGCGAACTCCCGCAGCCGCCGTGTGTCCCGCGAGTAGCAGGATCCCAGGATGCGAAAACCCGCGCCGAGGCCGATGAGGAGATACCGGCGGCCCAGGTAAGCCCGGAGGATCAGGTCACCGAGTACGGGGTCGCGGCCGATCAAGGTGCGCTGGCGCTCCACCGGCACGGCGAGGATCTCGCCGGCCTCACGGACCACCGCCGTGTCGAAGGCGGCCTGCCCCTCAAGCATCCCCAGCTCACCCAGGAACCTTCCGGACCCGTGCAGTGCCACCGTGCGCTCGTCCGGACCGCCATGGTCCTGGAGGATCTCGACGGTGCCGCCGAGGATCGCGAGGAACTCGCGGAACGGCTCTCCCTCCCGGTACAGCACCTCACCTTCCGTGGTCCTGCGACGCTCGCCGTGCGCGGTCAGGTTCTGAAGCTGTTCCGGTGTGAGGCGGGGGAACGCTCCGTACCGGTCCGGTGTCTCACGGACCGCACCGTTCTCGTGCTGAGCGGCACTCATCAGACCAGAGCCTCGTGAACGTAGCACCAGCGCCAGTCCTCGCCCGGTTGGAGGGACTGGACGATGGGGTGTCCGGTACTGCCCGCGTGTCGTCGAGCGTGTTTGAGGGGTGAGGAATCGCAGCAGCCGACGTGCCCGCAGGTGAGGCAGAGGCGCAGGTGCACCCACGGGGAGTGCTCCTTGAGGCACTCCTCGCAGCCCTGCGGGGTGCGCGGTGTGACGGGCCGCACCATGGCCAGGTGCGGATCCGGAATCGTGGCCATGACGTTCTCCTCCCATGCAGTGCGCCACCGCGAGGTTCGGGGAGCCCTCGTGGCAGCCGGGCACAGCGACTCACTGGCCCGCGGTGGCCTGCCGGCCTTCCAGGGCTTGTTCGACCCAATGCCGCAGGACATGGGCCGGTGCCGCACCGGCCTGTCGGGCGACCGTCTCGCCGTGGTCCCGGACGAGCAGCGTGGGCACTGCCTGGACCTCGAACCGCTGACTGAGTACCGGGTTCCTGTCGATGTCGACCTTGACGAGCTTGATCCGTCCGGCGAGGTCGCGGGCGACCTGTTCGAGGGCGGGGCTGACCATGCGGCAGGGGCCGCACCAGGTGGCCCAGAGGTCCACGACGACAGGTTGGACGGCGTTGTCGGCGACTTCGGCGAAGTCGCCGTCACCCGCGTCGACGACCCAGGGGAGCGGCTGCTTGCAGTGGCCGCATCTGGGGCGCCCCTCGGCGGCAACGGGAATACGGTTGTCGCGCCCGCAGTGCGGGCAGGCCACCGTCGTTGTCCGTGTGGTGTTCACGCCGCCCTCGCTTCCCGGACCTCTTCCGGCCGGTCGTAGGTGACCACCAGCTCTCCGTGTTCGGCGTCGACACGGACGGTCGCGCCGTCCTGCACGTCACCCCGCAGAAGAGCACGTCCGACCAGCGTCTCCACCTCGTGGGAGATGTACCGCCGCAGCGGCCTGGCCCCGTACACCGGGTCGTAGCCCTGGTGGGAAATCACTTCTCGCGCCGCATCGGTGAGTTCTACGTCGATGCGGCGTTCCGCCAGCCGTTGCCGCAGTTCGTCGAACTGCAGCTCCACGATCCGTTCGATCTGCCGCTCGCCCAGCGGCTTGAACAGCACGATGTCGTCGACGCGGTTGAGGAACTCCGGGCGGAAGTGCCCGCGCAGCTCGCCCATCACCAGCGCGCGGGCGTCGGGCTTGATCTCACCCTCGGCGGTGGCACCGTCGAGGAGGTGCTCGGAGCCGATGTTGGACGTCATGACGATCACGGTGTTGCGGAAGTCGACGGTGCGGCCCTGGGCATCGGTGATGCGGCCGTCATCGAGGATCTGCAGCAGAGTGTTGAAGACGTCGCTGTGCGCCTTCTCGATCTCGTCGAACAGGACGACCGAGTACGGCTTGCGGCGTACGGCCTCGGTGAGCTGGCCGCCTTCCTCGTAGCCGACGTATCCGGGCGGTGCGCCCATGAGCCTGCTGACGGTGTGCCGCTCCTGGTACTCACTCATGTCGAGGCGGACCATGTTGTCCTCGGAGTCGAACAGCGCCCGGGCGAGAGTCTTGGTCAGCTCGGTCTTTCCGACGCCGGTGGGGCCGAGGAAGATGAACGAACCGATGGGGCGGCGAGGGTCACGGATGCCGGAGCGGGCGCGGATGATGGCGTCGGCGACGAGCCTGACGGCCTCGTCCTGGCCGACGACGCGCTCGCGGAGGATCTCGTCGAGGCGCAGCAGCTTGTCGCGCTCGCCTTCCTGCAGGCGGGCGACCGGGATACCCGTCCAGGCGGCGACGATCTCCGCGATCTCCTCTTCGGTGACCACCTCGCGCAGCAGACGGTTCTGTCCCTGCCGGGTGGCCAGTTGCTCCTCCTCCGCCGCGAGTCGCCGCTCCAGGTCCTGGAGTCGGCCGTACCGCAGTTCGGCGGCACGGTTGAGGTCGTAGGCGCGCTCGGCCTCCTCCGCCTCGTGGCGGACCTGCTCCAGTTCCTGGCGAAGTTCCTGCACCCGCCGGATCGCCTGCCGTTCGGCCTCCCACTGGGCGTGCTTGGCGTCGGCCTCACCGCGCAGGTCGGCCAGTTCCTTGCGCAGCTCCTCCAGGCGGGCCTGGCTCGCGGGGTCCGATTCCTTGGAGAGAGCGGCTTCCTCGATCTCCATGCGGGTGACGCGTCGGGTGATCTCGTCGAGTTCGGCCGGCATGGAATCGATCTCGGTACGCAACCGGGCGCAGGCCTCGTCGACGAGGTCGATGGCCTTGTCGGGCAGGAACCGATCCGTGATGTAGCGGTGGCTGAGGGTGGCTGCGGACACGAGCGCGTTGTCCTGGATCTTGACGCCGTGGAAGACCTCCAGACGCTCACGCAGTCCGCGCAGGATGGAGATGGTGTCCTCGACGCCGGGCTCGTCGACCAGGACCTGCTGGAAACGCCGTTCCAGCGCGGCGTCCTTCTCGATGTGTTTGCGGTACTCGTCGAGAGTGGTGGCGCCGATCATGTGCAGTTCACCGCGGGCGAGCATCGGCTTGAGCATGTTCCCCGCGTCCATGGCCCCTTCTGCGGCGCCCGCACCGACGACGGTGTGCAGTTCGTCGACGAAGAGCAGGATTCCGCCCTGTGCCGCCTTGACCTCGCTGAGCACGGCCTTGAGGCGTTCCTCGAACTCGCCCCGGTACTTGGCGCCGGCGACCAGGGACCCCATGTCGAGGGCGAACACGATCTTGTCGCGAAGCCCCTCGGGGACGTCGCCGCGGACGATGCGCTGGGCGAGACCCTCGATGATGGCGGTCTTGCCGACACCGGGGTCTCCGATGAGGACCGGGTTGTTCTTGGACTTCCGGCTCAGGATCTGGGTGACGCGGCGGATCTCGGCGTCCCGGCCGATGACCGGGTCGAGCCTGCCCTCCTTGGCCTCGGCGACGAGATCGCGGCCGTACTTCTCCAGCGCCTCATAGGCCACTTCGGGGTTGGCGGAGGTGACCCGCTGATTGCCGCGGACCTGGGTCAGTGCGCCCAGGAACGAGTCCCTGGTGATCCCTGCCCGGTTGAGCAGACGTCCAGCGGCTGTTGACGCCCCCTCCTCGGCCAGGGCGAGCAGGAGGTGCTCCACGGACACGTACTCGTCCTTGAGCCGTTTGGCCTCCCGTTCAGCGGCGTCGAGCAGGCCGGCGAGGCGCTGCGTGACAAAGACCTGGCCGGGTGCCGCGCCGGGGCCGGTGACCTTCGGGCGGCGGGAGAGTTCCTCGCGAACGGCCGCGCGCAGTTCCGCCGCATCGCTTCCGGCCTGCTGCAGAAGGCGTGGGATCAGACCGTCCTCCTGATCGACGAGTGCGAGCAGCAGGTGTTCTCCGTCCACTTCGGTATGCCCCATGCGGCCGGCCGCGGACTGGGCCTCCTGGAGGGCTTCCTGGGATTTCTGTGTGAGACGGTTCATGTCCATGGGGGTGTATCACTCCTCGTGCCGCGGCCGCGCAGGGCGGTTTCGAGCAGGCTGATGCGGTCGAGCAGGTCGAGCACCAGTCCGATGGATGCGTAGTTGAGGCAGAGTCCGGAGCGCAGCCGCTGGACGCGGGCAAGTACCGCTGGGGCGTCGCGGTCGAAAACCAGGCGGCCGACGGCATCGCGTTCGGCGTCGACAAGCCCGAGGGCGACGAACCGGCGGACCAGATCCGGATGGAGACGCGATCGGCGGGCGACGGCCTCCAGGGAAAGTCCCGGGACGGGAACGAGTGCGTAGCGGACAGTCGTCGGAGCCGTGGCGGGGTGGGCGACGGGCTGAACCGGGCGGTCGCCGGGACCGGACCGGGCGGTGCCCGCCGCTCCCGTGGGTCGGTCGGTCATCGCGTCCTCCTGGGGTCGAACGAGGAGGCCGCGGCCAGCTCCTCGAACAGTTCGCGCTCCCGGTCACCCAGGGTGGGCGGCACCACGATGCGGAGCTCGGCGTACAGGTCGCCGTTCGCACCACGCGGGTTCGGCATGCCCTCGCCGCGCAACCGCAGCCGACGGCCGCTGGACGAGCCGGCGGGCACGGTGACCTTGGCCGTACCACCGCCGGGGGTGGGCACCGGCACGGTCGCGCCCAGGGCCGCCTCCCACGGGGCCACCGGGACCTGCACATGGACATTGCGGCCGTCCAGCCGGAATGGGGAATGGGACTGGATGCGCACCCGGAGGTGCAGGTCGCCCGCGGGTGCGGCACCACTGCCCCGCCCGCCTTCCCCCGCCAGCCGGATGCGCTGCCCGTCGGTGACGCCAGGCGGGACTTCGACCTCGTAGCGCCGCGGCTCACCGGTGGGCCCGGCGAGTGTGACGGTACGGCGGCCACCCCTGTACGCCTCTTCGACGGTGAGCGGCAGTTCGGCCTCCTGGTCGGCTCCCGGTACGCCCGCGGAGCCGGCACCTGCGCCGAAGAGGGACCCGAGCAGGTCCTCGATGTTCACATCCCCGGCCGAGAAGTCCTCGCCGAAGCCGGTGGTGTACCGGGCGCGGGGGCCGCCTGCGCCGGTGGTCCGCCGAGTACGGAATCCGCCGCCCGCTCCGGCCGCGACCCGTTCGTCGTAGTCCTCGGGGATCTTGCGGAAGTCCTCGCCGAAGCGGTCGTAGCGTGCCCGGGTCTTCGGATCGGACAGAACGCTGTACGCCTCGTTGAGGTCCTTGAAGCGTTCCTCGGCCGACGGATCCTTGTTGACGTCGGGATGGTGTCTGCGGGCGAGCTTGCGGTAGGCCTGCTGGATCTCGTCCTGGCTCGCGGTCCGCGACACTCCCAGCACATCGTAGAAGTCCCGTGCCATGGCCGGTCACTCCCGCTTCGCGACAGTCACGGCGGCGGGCCTGAGCTGCCGATCGCCGTCGCCGTAGCCCGGGCGCAGCACCTGCACGACGGTGCCCGGCTCGATGTCGGGGTCATCGACCACGCTGACCACCTCGTGGTGGGCCGGGTCGAAGGCCACTCCGGTCTCCGCATGCCGCGGGTAGCCGAGCCGTTCGAGGACGCCCACCGCTTGGTCGCGGACTGTCCGGACGCCCTCCACGACCGCACCTGAGTCGGCGTCGGCGTGGGACAGGGCGAGTTCGAGGTTGTCCAGGACGGGCAGGAAGGCGGCGGCCGTACGCGAACGCTCGACCATCCGCTCCCGCTCCAGTTCCCTCGCGTGACGCTTGCGCAGGTTGTCGAGATCGGCGAGGGCGCGCCGCCAGCGGTCCTCCAACTCCCGCACCGCGGCTGCGTGCTCGTCCGCCGCGGAGGCGGGGCCGACCGCCTCGGGTCGCGTTTCGTCCGCCGTCGCTTGCGGCCGGGGAAGCGGGCCGGGTTGGTGCGGCTCCTCGCCAGGAGGGCTTACGGCCTCCTTCGGAGCCGGGCCGGCCGAGCCTGCCCGGTCAGGTTCTTCGGGGTGGGAGGTCATGGCGGCCTCAACCCTTGTCGAACTCGGCGTCGATGACGTCGTCGTCGCTGCCACCGCTCGGGGGAGCATCGGCGGACGCACCCTGACCCGGGTCGCCCGTGGCGGCGGCACCCGGCTGGGCAGCCAGTCCGGCGAGAATCTGCTGGAGTTCGCTGGCCAGTGGCCGCACGCGCTCCACGCCGGCCTCTTCCTTGACCGCCGCCCGGGCATCGGAGATGAGCATCTCGGCCCGGGCCCTCTCGTGCGCGGGGGCCGCGTCGCCCAGTTCGGCCAGGCGCTTCTCGACCTGGTACGCGGCAGCGTCGAGCTCGTTGCGGGCGTCCACGGCTTCGCGAAGCTCCCGGTCCTGGCCCTGATTGCGCTCGGCCTCCTGCACCATGCGCTCGACCTCACCGCGGTCCAGGTTGGAGCTCTCGCTGATGGTGATGCCTTGTTCCTTGCCGGTGTCCCCGTCGCGCGCCGTGACATTGAGGATGCCGTTGGCGTCGATGTCGAAGGTGACCTCGATCTGCGGTTCGCCTCGCGGCGCCGGCCGGATGTCGGTGAGCTGGAACCGGCCGAGCACGCGGTTGTCGGCGGCACGCTCGCGCTCACCCTGGAGAACCACCACATCAACGGCCGGCTGGTTGTCGTCGGCGGTCGAGAACGTCTCCGTACGCCGCACCGGGATGGTGGTGTTCCGCTCGATGATCTTCGTCATGACTCCGCCGCGCGTTTCGACGCCCAGGGACAGGGGCGTGACGTCGAGCAGCAGGACGTCCTTCACCTCACCCTTGAGCACTCCGGCCTGAATCGCGGCGCCCAGGGCCACGACTTCGTCGGGGTTGACGCTCATGTTGGGGTCCTTGCCGCCGGTCAGCCGTCGGACCAGGGCCTGCACGGCAGGTATCCGGGTGGAGCCGCCCACGAGGATGACCTCGTCGATGTCGCTCTCGCCGACCTTGGCGTCGGCCATGGCCTGCTTGACCGGCTCCAGGCACCGCTCCACCAGGTCGCCGGTGATCTGTTCGAACGTGGAGCGCATGACGGATTCGGTGAGGTGTTTGGGGCCCGAGGCGTCGGCGGTGATGAACGGAAGGCTGACCTGCGTCTGGGTGACGGAGCTGAGTTCGGTCTTGGCCTTCTCCGCCGCCTCGAACAGTCGTTGAAGTGCCTGCGGGTCGTTCCGCAGGTCGATGCCGTTCTCCTTCTGGAAGCCGTCCGCGAGATGGTCCACCAGGCGCCGGTCGAAGTCGTCGCCGCCCAGGTGGCTGTCCCCGGCGGTGGAACGCACCTCCACCACGCCGTCGCCGACGTCGAGGATGCTCACGTCGAAGGTGCCGCCACCCAGGTCGAAGACGAGGACGGTCTCGTGCTCCTTCTTGTCCATGCCGTACGCGAGAGCGGCCGCTGTCGGCTCGTTGATGATCCGCAGCACCTCCAGCCCCGCTATCCGGCCGGCATCCTTGGTTGCGGTTCGCTGGGCGTCGTTGAAGTAGGCGGGCACCGTGATGACCGCCTCCGTGACACGCTCGCCCAGCTGCTTGGAGGCGTCGTCGGCGAGTTTGCGCAGCACCTGTGCGCTGATCTCCTCCGGCGCGTACAGCTTGTCGCGCACCTCGAAGCGGGCCGCCCCGCCGTCTCCCTCGACGACGTCGTACGCCACAGCTTTCGCCTCGTCGGAGATCTCGTCGAAGTGCCGGCCTATGAACCGCTTGGCCGAGTAGATGGTTCCTTTGGGATTCAGGATCGCCTGGCGCCGGGCCATCTGGCCCACGATGCGCTCCCCGGTGTCGGTGAAGGCCACCACCGACGGTGTCGTCCGGTTGCCCTCGGTATTGGGAACCACGGACGGTTCGCCGCCCTCCCACGCGGCGATCACCGAGTTGGTGGTGCCGAGGTCTATGCCCACTGCCCTGGCCATGAGGAACTCCTCCCGGTGCTGCGGCCTGCGCCGATTACCGGTTCGCTTTCGTTCACCAACGGGGAAGACCTCCGCGGAGGGCCGTGCGCACCCCGGGGTTCTCACACCCGGGCTCCTGTACCCGGACCGAACGGACCCGAGCTGGGCTACCGACCCGTAGCGTCGCTCTGCTTCGGATTCCGCTACTTCTGGCGACGTGTACGCGGAGGCTTCCGAACGCTCCCAGCATGTCGAGCCGATTCGCCCCGCGCCTGCGCCTGGCGGGACGAAAACGGATGGGCCCACTCGCCCTGCACGTACTAAGGTGAGATTACGGACATTACGTACGGAGTGGCCTCGCGGGCAGTGACCCGGAACCGCGCTTGTCCGGCCCTCCGACAGCTCGGGATTGGTACCCATGGGGAAGCGCCGGCCGCACAACCTGAACGGCCACTCCTACGAGAAGGGCAGCCGGTCAGCCGTCGGCCACAGCCGACCGGCCGCAACTGGTCCGAGAGAGCCGCGAGCGCTTCCCTCCGGCGGCCGCTCACTCCAGGAACTGACGGTGTTGCTCCGCGACCTTTTCGCCACCTGGGACGAAAGCAGGATTCTGCGCCTGGCCATGGACCACGTTGCCGCCGCCGGGCCTTATACCGCCGAGGCGGGATACCTGCTCGAAGCGGGCGGCGAGCTGGTCCCCAGTGCGGGGAACCGCCAGGATCACGCCCTCATGGTGCAGCCGAAGGTACGGGACCTGGCGGGGCGGGACGGCTCTGTAGCCGTACCCGGCAGGCGCGGCGGTCAGGCCTTGGCGCTGCGCGGAATCGAGGGCCTGCACGGATACCTCGTGGTGACGTCCCGCTCCCGGCCGACCGGAACCGAGCGGTTTCTGCTCGCCACACTCATCCGGCACACGGCTGCCGCGCTGTCGGTCGCCTTCGCGCACCGCTGCCGCCGGGAGGAGGCAGCGGAGCTGCACGTCCTCAGGCAGGAACGTGCCTCACTCCAAAGGCAGCTGGTCACCGTCGTGGGGGAGTTGGCGTACCGGCAGGCTGTACGTGGGCTTACGGCCGACGTCGCAGCCTCGGGCGGTGACGAGGAGGCCGTCACCCGCGCTCTCCACGGGCTGACGGGGCTTCCCGCACTGGTCGAGGACCGCTTCGGCCGACTGAGGTCCTGGGCGGGCCCCAGTCGGCCCGACCCCTATCCGGAGCCGGATCCCGTGCGCCAGAACGCACTGCTCATCGCAGCCGCCCGGGAGGCGGGGCCGACGAGGATCGGGGGCCGGCTGATCGCTCTCGTGCGCCCGCACGGCGAGATCCTCGGCATGCTGGCTCTGATCGATCCCCGGGACGAGGCGGACGAGCACGCGGTGCTCGCGTTGGAGCAGGCCGTCATGTCGCTCGCCCCGGAGCTGGCACACCTGCGCAACCAGGCCGAAGTCGAACTGAGGCTGCACCGCGAGCTGGCCGACGACCTCCTGGCAGGAACGGACGAGGCCAGCGCATACGCCAGGTCCGAGGCCGTCGGGCACGATCTGCAGCGCAGCCACTACGTCGTCGTGGTGCGGTGGTCGGACCGGGTTGCGGACGACTCCTTCGCGCAGGCCGTGGGCAGGGCGGCCTCCGCCGTGGGCATGCGCTCGCTGTTGACCCGAGGGGCCGAGAACGTGGTCCTTCTCGCCGATGACAGACCGCACGCCGGAGCGCTGTACGAGGCACTAGCTCTGGACACGGGGGCACCGTCCGGGAGCATCGGGGTGAGCGCGCGGTGCGATTCCCCCGACGACTTCCCGCAGCACTATCAGGAGGCGCAGCGCGCCCTGGAAGTGCTGCGCCACTCCCGCAAGCAATACGGGATGATGTTCTTCGACCAACTCGGCCTCTATCGAATCCTCGGCCCCGGGACCAACCTCCGGGAGCTGGAGGCCTTCGTCCGCGAATGGCTCGGGCAGCTCATCGATTACGACGCGAGAAACCGTTCGACCATGACGGAGACCCTGGCCCGGTACTTCGACTGTGGCGGCAACTACGACGAAACGGCCGCCTCTCTCTCCATCCACCGCAGCACACTGCGCTACCGGCTCCAGCGCATCCGCGAGATCAGCGGCAAGGAACTCGCCGACGTCGAGGACCGGCTCAACCTTCAGGTGGCGACGCGCGTATGGAAGATCGTCCTGGGCGGATCCGGCTGATGGATCACACCGGAGCACACCGGCGGCAGACCTCAACCGCTCCGGTGAGCGGGAAGCCGGCCAGGAGCGGGTGAACATGAGAATGACTACTCATATGGCCCTGGTCGCGCTGCGCCTCGGCTCGTCTCAGCCGCGATCCAGAAGAGCCCGGGTCTCGACGTCGATCTGCTGGGCTTCTCCCGTGGGGATGACCACGACGGGAACACGGGCGCCGGGCTCACTGACGATCTCGGGGCGTTGGGCGACCAGTGGTCGCAGGCCGCCCGTGAGGCCGAACACGGACAGGCCGGCGCACACCTCCTCACGGACCTCGGGCTGATCCTCACCGATCTCGCCGGTGAAGACGAGAGCGTCCAGACGGCTCAGGGATGCGGCCATCCCGGCGATACCGCGTCGGCACTGATGGGTGAAGACGTCCAGGGCGAGTGCGGCACGCTCGTCGTCTGCCGTCCGGTTGCGGACCAGGTCCCGCGTGTCGCCCGATGTGCCGGACAGGGCGAGCAGACCGGACCTCTGATTCAGAATGTCCTCGATCTCGACTGCCGGCAGATTCTTCCGTGTGAGCAGCCAGATCAGGGCGCCGGGGTCGATGCTGCCGCTGCGACGACTCATCACCAGCCCCTCCAAGGGCGTGAAGCCCATCGTCGTGTCCACACTGCGCCCGTCGCGCACCGCGCAAGCGGAGCAGCCACCGCCGAGATGCACCATCACCAGGTGCAGCCGCTCGGGGCGGCGGCCGAGGAGTTCAGACGTCCGGGCCAGCGCCCAGGCGTAGGAGAGCCCGTGGAAGCCGTAGCGGCGCAGTCCGTACGTCTCGCGCCAATCGGCAGGTACCGCGTACTCCCTTGCCGCGGCGATCAGGCCGGAGTGGAAGACGGTGTCGAAACAGGCGACATGGGGAACTCCCGCCAGCAGATCCCGGGCCGCGTCCACCACGGTCAGTGCTTGCGGCACGTGCAGGGGCGCGAGCTCTGCTACGTGGGCCAAGCGGGCGCGCACAGCGTCGTCCAGCAGAGTATGGCTGCGCAGCTCCGGCCCCCCGTGGACGATACGGTGCCCCGCAGCCCCGGGAGGCGGCCCTTCACTCAGCAACTGCAGCAGCGCCTGGGTCGCCCCTTTACCCGGCGGGGACTCACTGTGGTGTTCGTTGAGGACCTGACCACCGTCGCCGAAGATCGTCAGACGCAGACTCGATGACCCGGCGTCAGTCACCAGCACCGGACTGGTTCGTGTATGCACACTCCGATCCTCTCCCTCGTTCCGCGAGCATCCTCGAGAGTCAATTCATGACTGTCGCGATGGGCTTTCACGCTCCGGCACCGGGCATCCGACTGGTCACCGCGGAGAACAGGACGGTCCGTCGAAGGGGCCTTTCGGACCAGCGGAGCCTGCTTCGAGCTGCGCGCTCTTGGAGCCTCGGCCCCGCCCGGGAAGTGACGCGTCGCCCTGGTCCGTCCCCACCAGGTCTTAAGCGGGCTGCTTCTCCACGATCACATCGATCAGCTCGATCGTGGGTTCCTCGAAGAGCTCACCCGTTCTCTCACCGAGCGCTTGCGCGACCGCGCCCGATAGGTGTGCTTGGCGCCCGTCGTCGTCGGGGAAGGCATCGAAGATCCCGAACGACGAGGGTCCGAACTGGATTCCGAACCACCTCACGGTCCCGGGCTCTCCCTCAACGATTGACAGCCCCTGACTCAGGAAGTCGCGGACGTCGTCCTCCCTGCCGGGGAGGGCTTGAAGCCGTACCAGGACTGCTTTGCTGACCTGCGTAGCCATCTGAGGGTCTCCTTCGCTTCCGCTTGCCCGGTTCGCGTAGTCGCAGCATTTGAGCCACCGGCGCGCGGCTCGGGCAGCCGTCCGCAATGGCGTCATCGCCATGTCATGGCTGGCCCCCTCCCTTCCCCTCCCGGCCCCTGGCCGAGGTGTTGGATCGCACCCCAAGGAATTCCTGGGACCCTTCAACCCTCACCCGGTGTCCTCCCGCCTGCAAATGCAGCCCACAGGCGAAACACCTGATTCATGGACCGAGTGGGATTTGTGATGGAAAATTCCACGGCGTTCTGGCATGTCGCCGTCACACGAGAAGGCTCCCTGATGGAATTCCCGGCTCGGGCAACAGGCAGCCCGCCGTCGATCCAACGGTTCGATGACCCACACCTCGGCAGCCTGACGGAGGATGCTCGACGCATCTGATGCGTTTCGGGACGCCCCTTCGGTCCTGCCAGGGTCAGAAGCCCCGGAAGACACCGTCGTGGGCGGCGTTCTCGAAGTCCTCCCCATCCATGTTGGCGAGGGAAATGTTGTTCTCGACCGACCACAGTTCTGTGGCTACGACTCGGAGCCGGCCGTGCGTCTGCAGCGCCTCACCCTCCCCGCTTTCGTCGTTCTCGTCGGAGAGCAGGAGGGCCAGCAGCGGCATCTCCGGCGTCGTGAGGGCGGCCTTGTCGGCCACGATGAGAAGCTCGGTGTCCAGCTCGTGTGCCGCCGAGAGGATCTGTTCGGTCGTCAGGTCGCGATAGGCGAGATCATCCACCGGGTGGACGTTCGCGAGGAAGCCGTCCTGGTTCGGTGTCATGACGGTCGTGAGCAGAGCTTGCCAAGCGGTCGGGTCGGAGAAGTCGGTGCGGATCAGCAGGGTCTCGTCCGTGTCCGGCAGGCTCTTCACGAGTCCTCCCCGTGCGGGCGGGTTCGGGGCGGCGGAGGGCTCGGCCACTGCCTCGCCGTCGCGCCAGACGACCGTCCCGTCGGCACGGCACAGGACCACTCCGCCCTCCTCGACACGCAGTTCGTCAGCCGGTCCGCCCAGCGGTGGGCCTTCGTCGCCGAGAACGCGCAGCATGCCGTCTTCGTCGAGCCGCAGTCCGGGCTCGGCCGCTTCGCCGAGGTGCGCGTACCAGAGCCAGGTCTGGTCGGCTCCGAACAGAACGAGGCGGCGTTCGTCCCAGTGTCCGAGCACGGTGCTTCCGTCGGGGGAGGTGAGGGAGTGCCGCCCGAGCGTCTGTCCTCGGCGCAGCACGGCACCCTGCGGGGCGTCGGCCGTGGGGCCGTGGCATGCCGTGTGTGCGCCTGCGGACCACACCGACCGGCCGTTCACGTCACGCAGTTCGGCACGGCCGTCATCTCCGACCACGAGCCTGCGGGCCCCCGAGCCGGACGGGCCGGAACTCCACACCGGGACACCATGGGTGTTGCGGACCGAGAGGACACCGTCCTCGGAGAGCTCGGCCCATCCTCCGTCCACCCACCCCGTGCCGGTCGACCACACGGCACGGCGCTCGGTGTGGCAGTACAGAGTCAGGTCGCCGTTGCCCTGATGGGCCAGTGTGTGCGTACCGGTGGGAGACGTCAGGGACTGGTTGCGCAAGCGCCCTCCCGCCTCCAGCGCGGGCCCACCATACGCGTAGGGCTCTCCCAGGGGGACCGGTCCGTGCGGGCGCTGGGTGCCCTCGTGCCACAGGACGCTCCCGGCGGAGTCGACCAGGCACAGCATCAAGCTCTTGGATTTCGCACCACCCGCCAGGTGCCGGCGCCAGGTGAGCACGGTGCCTTCCCGTTCGAACCAGTCGACCAGCGGACGCGTCAGCGCGTAGCTCCTCCCCCCGCTCTTCCCGTACTCGCAGACCCGCAGCCATCCGTCCTGCTGGCGGGCCACTGTCCGGCGCGTCTTCCCCTCCTTGACCAGATACGCGTCCCGGGTGATGGCAGCCGCGGGCGCCGCGTCCCCGAGCGGCACAGGGTGGGTGAGTCCGGTGCGTATGTTGCCCAGGCGGACGTGTGTGCGGTCCAGGAGTTCCAGCTCGCCGGCATCCGTGAGGACGAGGTACTGCGCCCCGGGCGCGGCGAAACCGGAACGCCACACCGTCTCGTCGTCCTCCCCGCCCTCGACGACGACCTCGTACCCGTGCCCGAGCAACAGCTGTCCAGCTGCGCCCGCCCGCCAGACGGCCTGACCGCGATCGGTGTCCGTGACCACGGCGACACCCTCCGAGTCGCACCGCAGCACGAACCTCCCCGAGGGGGACGTCAACTGGACATCGGGGTAAAGACGTTCGAACATGGGCAGTTCTCGCATGGAACCCTCTTCTCCTACCGGGCGACGCCAGGTCATGGTGGCGGTCGGTGAAGCGGATTCTGCCGGACGCCACTGACAACGGGCCTGGTTGGCCCGTCGACTCCCGCCCTGACACCCCTGCCGCACAGCCTGCGCTGCCCCGAGTTTCGTAGAGTCCGGTGGTCTTGGTCCAGGCGGACTGCGGGGTCTGCTCCGTGCTTCGCCAGCAGGCTCCCTCGTACTCGGCGGGCGGGACGTAGTCGAGCGCGGAGTGAAGACGCTCTCCGTTGTGCCAGGTGATCCATTGGAAGATCGCCCGTTCGACCTGGTCGACGTCCTTCCAGGGGTGCTGCGTCTCTATAAGTTCGGCCTTTGGAGGTACCGTTCAGCGCCTCTGCCGTCGCGTTGTCATACAAGTCCGCGCCCGACCTGACGGAGGCGAAGGCGCCGATGGCTGCGAGCCGGTCGATATACCGAATTGGCACGTATCGCGACCCACGGTCGCTGTGACGGATGAGGTCGGAGCCCTTCTTGATCCTCGGCCCCCACAAAGCCATCTCCAGCGCGTCCAACGGCAGTTCCGTTCGGGCCCAGCATCGCGAAGACGGCCTGTAGGTAGTCGGTCATGGCGGTCATGCCTCTCGAAGATGCTTGCCGGGAATCGTTCGTGCCGGCATCGAGCGCCTTTCCTGTCGAAGGCTGGCCGGGGTCCTCGTTGTCCATGGCATGGAGGTGGGGCGGCAACTGGTGCCAGACAGGTTGTGGGAGCTTTTCCTTTGTGTGATGCCCGAGGCGCCTGTCTGATGACTGACGAAATATCCGCCGAACTGACCGAAGAATCCGTTCCAACCTGGCGAATGGAAACGGATATATCACCTACATCGGCGTGAAAACTTGATCAGACGCCCTGCTGGTGGTGTGTGCTGACGCGGCGGAAGCCGTACGTGGCTGCGCCGACGAGGAGGACGGCGGCTCCGGTGAGCACGGAGGGCAGCGGGAGGGCGAAGGCCAGGACGAGGCAGCCGGTCAGGCCGACGATGGGGATGATCCGGGGCGGGCGGCCTTCGGCGGGGGTCAGGGTCCAGGCGGAGGCGTTGGCGATGGCGTAGTACGCCAGGACGCCGAAGGAGGAGAACCCGATGGCCCCGCGTACGTCGGTGGTCGCGGCCGCGATGGCGACGACGGCGCCGACGAGGAGTTCGGCGCGGTGGGGGACCTTGAAGCGCGGGTGTACGGCGGCCAGGGTGTGGGGGAGGTGATGGTCGCGGGCCATGGCCAGGGTGGTGCGGGAGACGCCGAGGATGAGGGCGAGCAGGGAGCCGAGGGCGGCGACGGCCGCGCCGACGCGTACGACGGGGACGAGCCAGCCGGCGTCGGCCGCCCGGGCGGCGTCCGTGAGTGGGGCGGTGGCGGAGGCGAGCCCACCGGGACCGAGGACGAGGAGGACGGAGACGGCGACGAGGGCGTAGACGACGAGGGTGATGCCGAGGGCGATCGGGATGGCCCGAGGGATGGTGCGGGCCGGGTCACGGGCCTCCTCGCCGAGGGTGGCGATGCGGGCGTAGCCGGCGAACGCGAAGAACAGCAGCCCGGCCGCCTGCAGCACCCCGGCCGCCGTGGCGTCCGCACCGATCCCCAGGCGGGCCGTGTCCACCCCGTCGGACGCCAGGGAGGCGGTCGCGACGGCGGCGAGCACCGCCAGGACGACCGCGACGATGGCCCGGGTGAGCAGGACAGACTTCTGGAGGCCCGCGTAGTTGACGGCGGTCAGGGCCACCACGGCGGCCACCGCGATCGCGTGGGCCTGGCCCGGCCAGACGTAGGAGCCGATGGTCAGCGCCATCGCCGCGCAGGAGGCGGTCTTGCCCACGACGAACGCCCACCCGGCCAGGTAGCCCCAGAAGGGGCCGAGCCGTTCGCGCCCGTAGACGTAGGTGCCGCCCGAGGCCCGGTAGAGGGCGGCGAGCCGGGCGGAGGAGGTGGCGTTGCAGTAGGCGACGACGGCAGCCAGGGCGAGGCCGAGCAGCAGGCCGGATCCGGCGGCGCGGGCTGCGGGGGCCAGCGAGGCGAAGATTCCGGCGCCGATCATTGACCCCAGGCCGATCATCACCGCGTCCGGCACGCCAAGGCGCCGCCGGAGTTCGTCCGGGAGCCCGACTGCGGGCGGAGGCATCCTGCTCACGGCGTTCTCTCCTTGCCGAATGCGCACCGCGGACAGTTCGGCGGTGCGCGGGCACGATAAGCGATCGACCTGAACAGCATGCGGCTTGCCCTGCCTGTGGGCCGGGGTACTGGGTGTCGAGCGGGTCGCGCCTGGGCCTTCTTCGGTCAGCAGTTGGACCGGCTCGTCGGGGCGCCCCGGTTGGTCACGAGCTGCAGTAGCCGAGTTCAGTTTGTAGGGGTCACCTTCGTGTTTTCCGGAGGGAGCCCGGCCACTTCTGGGACCGGGTCCGCCGATCGATCCGTGGGGACGTGAACAGGTAGCGTGACGGTTGCCCTAGCGGAGTTTGGTGGATACGAACCGGGACAACCCGGACCGTCAGGTGCGGCTGAGCTTCCTCGGCTGACCAAGATCGTTCAGCGGGGCGTGGCCGCCGATTCTCCGTACGATGCGCGCTCGAACGGAGAGAAGAAATGCGCGGTATGGGCCTCAGCGCGATCGAACGACCCTACGACGGATGCGGCAAGTGCCTGCTCGGAGTGCGGCGGCTGTCGCGCGTGAAGCTGGCGACGTCTTCGCCTGAGCGCCAGCGCGAGAACGTGCTCACTGCCGCCGCCTCCGTCGGGGCCCACATCATCGGCTGGGCGGACGACTGGGAGGTCTCCGGCGCCACGGATCCCGTGACCCGCCCCAGCCTGGGCCCGTGGCTCCGTGACGAGAGGGGACCGTAGCCCACCGAGGAGCGGCCCTTGCGGGTCGCGGAGTGGGATGCGTTGTTGTCCCAGCGGCCGACGTCGCTGTCCCGGTCACACCTGTGCGACGAGGCTTTCAATTGGCACAAGGCGTGTAGTCGGCACTGAGCGGGGCGCTTGGCCTGACGCGCGATGGGCCGAGGCGACGAGTCGCTCGGTGACTTGATCGACGGCTCGGGTGAAGGCTGGCCCCAGTCGGTTCTCGGCGAGTCGGCGGCCCAGTGTGTTGAGCGTGTATCTCCCCACGCCCTTGCCGCCGTCCAACGCTTCCGCGCACTTGGTCAGCCCCACCTGCAGGAGACCGAGCAGGCAACGACCAGGGTGCCGTGTCCGTGGCTTCACCCCGTCTCCAGCCTCGGAACCCCTACCCACGGCGACGGGCGTCGGGCGGCGGGATCACCTGGCCGTAGGGGATCGCTAGGGGTTAGCCGGAGTCTCGCCTGCTCCGTAGCGTGCAGCTCCGACCTGGGCAATCGCCCGACCGACGAGGATTGACGGGGTTGTATGGACAGCGTCAGCGTGCTGATCAGCGGGGCCGGGCCGACCGGGCTGACCCTCGGACTGGAGCTGGCCCGCCGGGGCGTACCGGTGCGGATCATCGACAAGGAGGAGAGCTTCACGACCGCCTCGCGCGGCAAGGCCGGTATCCAGCCGCGCACCCTGGAGGTGTTCTACGACCTCGGGGTCATCGACAAGGTTCTGGCGTCCGGTACGCAGCGGCTGCCGTTCCGGCGCTACCGCCGTGACCGGCTGATCAACGAGACCATCCCGTACCTCGACAACGCGCCCACCCAGGGCGAGCCGTTCCGCCGGCTGCACTTCATGCCGCAGTCGCGGGTCGAGGAGATCCTGCGGGAGCGGCTCGCCGAGTACGGGGTTGCCGTGGAACTGGGCACCGAGCTGGTCGAGTTCGAGCAGACGGATATGGACCGGGTGACGGCCACCCTGGCGACCGCGCAGGGCGCCGAACAGCTGTCGGCCGCCTATCTCGTCGGCGCTGACGGCGGCCGCAGTCTGGTCCGCAAGCAACTCGGCATCTCCTTCGAGGGGTTCACCGAGGAGGAGAAGCAGCTGATCGTCGGGGACGTCCAGATCGACGGGCTGGCTCCGGACGCCTGGTACAAGTGGCTGGACCTCGACCTCGGTGTGGTCATGCTGTGCCCCCTCAGCGGTACGCGCTCCTGGCAGATCCAGGCCACGCCTCCCGCGGACGCGGAGGGCCGGCCCATGGAGCCGTCGGTTCAGGCCCTTCAGCGGGCCGTCGACCGGGCCACCGGGATGCCGATCCGGGTGCATGGCGCGACCTGGCTGTCGACCTCGCGGATCAACGTACGGATGGCCGACCGGCTGCGGGCGGGCCGGGTGTTCCTGGCCGGGGACGCCGCACATGTCCACCCCGTGCTCGGGGCGCTGGGCGCCAACACCGGTGTCCAGGACGCCTACAACCTCGGCTGGAAGCTCGCGCTGGTCCTCGCCGGGGCGGCGCCGGAGCTGCTGGACACCTACCAGGAGGAGCGGCTGCCGGTGGCGCGCTGGACGCTGGACACCAGCGTCGCCAGCACCAGAGCCGTGTTCGAGGAGATGACCGGCGGCATCGGCGGCGCCGAGGCCGGTCTGACCCAGGAGACGCTGCAGCTCGGTCTGGAGTACCGGGCCGGTTCGCTGAGCCGCGCGATACTCGGCGAGACCGACACCGGCGTACAGGCGGGCGACCGGGCCCCGGACTCGGTGTGCCTGGACATGGCCGGCCAGCTCGTGCGGCTGTTCGACGTGTTCCGCGGACCGCACTTCACGCTGGTCGGCTTCGGCGCGGGCTGCGAGACGGCCCTGCGCGAGGTGGCGGCCGGGGCCCCGGACGACCTCAGGACCTGCCTGCTCGGCGAACGGCCGGCGGCGTACGGACTCGGTGCCGACACGCTGGTCCTCGTCCGCCCGGACGGCTATGTCGGGCTCACCGCGCCGTCGGGGGACAGTGCGGCGGTGCTCGGTTACCTCGGCTCGCTGCTCGGCGGCACGCTGCCCGCCGCCACCGCCTGATCAGGCGCCACGGAAAGGAGAGCGCAGATGGTCTACCGCCCCGACTACTTCCGGCCACCGGACCTGGAGACGCAGTGGGACCTCATCGAGGAGTACCCGCTGGGCCTGATGGCGCTGTCGGTGGAGGGCCGGCCCGCCGCCGTCCACATCCCGTTCGTGCTCGACCGGCACGCCTGGCCCTACGGCAAGCTGCGTGGGCATCTCTCGCGGGGCAACCCGATCTGTGAGGCGCTCGCCGGCAATGTCGAGGTGGTGGTTGCGTTCCTGGGCCCCAGCGCCTACATCTCGCCCGACCACTACGTCTCCCAGCCGCACTTCCCGACGTGGGCCTACGCCGCCGTGCATGTCACGGGGCGACCGCGGCTGCTGGACGAGGTGCGCACCATGCGCCAGCTCGACGATCTGATCGAGGACCAGGAGAGCCGGCTCGCGCCGAAGGAGCCCTGGTCGCTGCCGCGCCGGGCGAGTGCGCTGTTCGACGAGTACCTGCGGCTCATCCAGGGCTTCGAGATCCCGATCGGGCGCATCGACGGCGTGTACAAGCTGGGTCAGAACAAGCCCCCGGCCGACATGGCCTCTCAGGCGAAGGCCTTCAGGGAGCGCGGCACGGACCCCATGGACCGGCTCGCCGACTACATCGAGCGCCACAACAACCTGCCCCGGCAGGAGACCGGCCACGGTTCGGATCAGCCCGCACAGGGGACGGGCTGACACGCTGTAGGACGGGAGCACGACGAAGGCGCCGCCTCTTCGGAGGCGGCGCCTTCGTCGTCGTTCCTATTCCCGCGGGGCGACGCCCGCCAGGCCCTGGCGGAGCAGGGCATAGGCGTGGTCGGCGTCGGCGACCGCCTCGGGGTGGACCTCGTCCGCGGACCGTCCCGCGACGACGCGCCGCCAGTTCACCGACGCCAGGATGCGCTCGGTGGCGATCACCTGGCCGGCCAGCAGGGCCGCGGTGATCTCGCGGTCAGAGTCGAGCGCGCCCACCAAGGTCTCGGCCAGCGCGGCCTCGGCCTGGGCCAGGTACTTGCTGACGCGCGCCACCAGGCTCGGCGTGGAGTACACGAGATGGTGAAAGGCCAGGACGTCCTCGTCGTCGTTGAGCCCCGTGATGGGGTCCCGGGCCGTCAGCCCGTCCAGGAAGTGCTGGTGCAGCGCGTCGATCGCGGACACCCCGAGCGGCCGCTCGGCCACGACGCTGCCGGCCACCGTCTGGTGGTCGGCGAAGCGGTGGACGACCAGGTCTTCCTTGGTGGGGAAGTACTTGAACAGCGTGGGTTTGGAGACCTCGGCGACCGCCGCGATGTCGACGACCGAGACCTGGTCGAACCCGTGCTTCAGGAAGAGCGTGATCGCCGTGTCGGAGATCGTCTCTCGCGTTCGCTGTTTCTTGCGCTCCCGCAAGCCCATCGGCGCATTCACCAGGCCATCCTAACACATCGCTTACCGAGGCAATCAGGTAACCGAGTCTCTGAATTGACTTAGTTAAGAAATCTGCTCTAGTGTCCGCCGCGGAAGACGGACGGGCTGCCGCCCGCGGTGACGGAAGGACGGGCAGGACATGGCACAGGCAACAGCGGCCTCCACCGAGAGGTCGGTGCGCTATCGGTGGTGGGGGCTGGGGGTGATCGCCCTGGCCCAGCTGATGGTCATGCTGGACATGACCATCGTGAACATCGCCCTGCCCTGGGCCCAGCAGGACACCGGGATGTCGGACGCGAGCCGGCAGTGGGTGGTGACCGCCTACACCCTCGCCTTCGGCGCGCTGCTGTTGCTTGGCGGACGCGTCGGCGATCTCGTCGGCCGCAAGCGCGCGTTCATGGCCGGGGCCGTCGGCTTCGCCGTCGCGTCGGTCGTGGGCGGCGCCGCGCCGAACGCCGAGGTGCTCGTCGCCGCCCGCGCGGCCCAAGGCGTGTTCGCCGCGCTGCTCGTCCCCTCGACCCTGGCCATGCTCGCCACCACCTTCACCCAACCGCGGGAACGCGCCAAGGCGTTCGGCGTCTTCAGCTCGGTCGCCAGCGCGGGCGGCGCCATCGGACTGCTCGGCGGTGGTGTGATCACCGAGTGGCTCGACTGGCGCTGGTGCTTCTACGTCAACGTGCCGATCGGCGCGGCCGTGGTGGCCGGGGCCTGGCTGCTGCTGCCGGCCATGCCCGCCAACCGCCAGCGGATCGACGTACCCGGCGCGGTGCTCTCCGCCCTCGGGATGCTCTCCCTCGTCTACGCCTTCGACCAGGCGGCGACCCACAGCTGGACCTCGGCCCGCGTCCTCGGCTGCCTCGCCGCCGCACTGGTGCTGCTCGCCGCGTTCGGCCTGGCCCAGGCCAAGGGGCCGGTCCCGCTGCTGCCTCTGCGGCTGGTCGCCGACCGCAACCGGGCGGGAGCGAGCCTGACCATCGCGCTGGCCATGGTCAGTCTGTTCGGCCTCTTCCTGATCCTCACCTACCAGCTCCAGGTGGTGATGGACTTCTCGCCGCTGCGCACAGGCCTCGCGATCCTGCCCGCGACCGTGGCGACGGTGCTCACCTCCACCCAGATCGCCGCCCGGCTGGTGCCCCGCGTACCGCTGCGCATGCTGGTGGTGCCGGGCCTCCTCATCGCGATGCTGGGCCTGCTGAACCTCGGCCGGCTCACCCCCGACAGCTCCTACGCCTCCACCCTGATGCCCACCCAGATCCTCCTCGGCATCGGCGTCGGACTGGTCATCTCGCCCTGCATCAGCGCCGCCACCTACCGGGTGCCGCCGCAGGAGGTCGGTGTGGTGTCCGCCTTCGTCAGCACCTCCCAGCAGCTGGGCGGCTCCATCGGCACGGCGCTCCTCAACGCGATCGCCACCGGCGTCACCGCCGACCGGATCGCCTCCGGCGGCCGCGGCGAACGGGCCGTCACCGAGGCGACCGTGCACGGCTACGCTGTCGCGAGCCTGTGGGCCGCGGGCATCACCGGCGTCGCCGCGCTCCTCGCCGGCCTGCTGATCACCATCGATCTGCGCAAGCCCGCACAGGCCCCCGCCGAACAGGTCCGGACCGCGGAAGGTGATCTGGCGCCCAGCGGCTGACCCCGCCCCGAAGACGAGCAGCCACCGGGCGACATCCCCCGGCCCGGTGGCTGCTCAGGCCGCACGCCGAGACTGACCGTCAGACCCGGCGGGCGGCCCCTACCAGGCCCCTACACCCCCTCTTCCGGCCGTGGATCAACGCCGTCGGCGCGGGGGCGTACGTAGGCTCAGCGCGACCCGCGAACAGCCCGTAGCCGTCATTTCCGAGGATGTGCCCATGATTCAGGATTCAGCCCCGCTGGAACTCGACGACGCGTTCATGCAGGACCCCCACTCCGTGTACACGCGCCTGAACGCCGAAGGCTCGGCGCACCGGGTGATGATGCCTCCTGGAGTTCCCGTCTGCGGCGGCCTGCCGGTCTGGCTGATCACCGGTTACGAGGAGGTGCGCTCCGCCCTTGCCGACCCCCGGCTGAGCACCGACCTGAACAGGACGGACCGGCTGTTCGCGCAGAACGAGCCCGACCGCAACAAGCGCGGCGCCTTCTCCACCGCCCTCGCCACCCACATGCTGCACTCGGACCCGCCGGACCACACCCGGCTGCGCAAGCTGGTCAACAAGGCCTTCACCAGCCGCGCCATCGAGAAGCTCCGCCCCGAGATCGAGCAGATCACCGGCGAACTGCTCACAGCCCTGCCCGACGACGACACGGTGGACCTGCTGGACGCGTTCGCGTTCCCCCTGCCGATCCGGGTGATCTGCCTGCTGCTGGGCGTGCCCCTGGAGGAGCAGGAGAACTTCAAGTCCTGGTCCAAGGCGCTCGTCTCCGGCGACTCGCCGGCCGCGACCGCCGCCGCCTCGACCGCGATGATCGAGTACCTCGGCGAGCTGATCGAGCGCAAGCGCCGTACGCCCACCGACGACGTCCTCGCCGCCCTGGTCTCAGCCCGCGACGTCGACGACCGGCTCACCGAGACCGAACTGGTCTCGATGGCCTTCCTGTTGTTCATCGGCGGCCACGAGACCACCGTCAACACCCTCGGCAACGGCACCCTGCACCTGATGCGGAACCTGGACCAGTGGGAGGCGCTGCGCCAGGACCGCTCCCTGCTGCCCGGCGCCGTGGAGGAGTTCCTGCGGCTGGAGAGCCCGCTGAAGCACGCCACCTTCCGCTGCGCCACCGAGGACCTGCGCATCGGCGACACCGAGATCCCGGCCGGAGACTTCGTGCTGCTCGCACTGGCGTCCGCCAACCGGGACCCGGAGCGCTTCGGCGATCCCCACACACTGGACGTGCGCAGGCCCACCGGCGGCCATGTCGCCTTCGGGCACGGCATCCACTACTGCCTCGGCGCGCCACTGGCGAGGATGGAGGCGCAGGTGGCGTTCGGCGCCTTGCTCGACACGTACCCCGCCATGCGTCTGGCCATCGACACCGACGCCATGCGCTGGCGCACCAGCACGCTCATCCGCGGGCTCCACTCACTGCCGGTACGGCTGAACCGCCCATAGAGTCCAGCCCCTGCGGCAGTTCGTCACGGCGGGACAGGTTGAGCTTGCGCAGGACACGCGTCATGTGCTGCTCGACCGTGCTGACCGTGATGAACAGCCGGCGTGCGATCTCGCGGTTGGTATGCCCCTCCGCCGCGAGGGCGGCGACCCGCAGTTCGGCCTCCGACAGCACGTCGTGCGCCTGCTCGGACGCCTCGTGCCCGGCCGTGCAGGCCCGGCCGTCGGCCGCCCGCTCCGCGTCGGGCAGCAGGTTCTGCGCGAGCGGCTCGGCATGGCACTTCTTCGCCATCCGATAGGCACGCCGTACGATCACCCGGGCCCGGTTGGACTGCCCCAGCAGGTGGTAGACGCGGCCCAGATCACCGAGGGCGTGTGCCAGTAGCAAGTCGCTTCCGGAGTCCTGGAGTTCGTCCACCGCCTCCTGCAGCGCCCGCAGTCGCCGCCGGGGTTCCATCGTCGAGGCCAGCAGCCGCAGGGCGTTGCCGTGCACCCTCGGGCAGCCCTTGTGCCGGGCCAGTTCCTCCCCCAGATAGGTGACGGCCTGGTCCGGCTCGCCCAGCCGCAGCCGGGCCTCGGCCACCCCGGTGCGCCACGGGATGAGCGTGGTGTCGCCCAGTCCCCAGCTGTCCAGCGCCTTCCCGCAGGCCAGGAAGTCACCGAGAGCCGCCTGAAGACGCCCCGTGGCCAGATGGAAACGGCCCCGGGCGTACAAGTAGTGCTGGCCGAACAGCGTCTCGAACACCGCCTCGGGCACCGGCCGGCTCAGCCGGGCCCGCGCCTCGTCGTAGCGGCCCATCGCGGTCAGCGCGAACACCGAACTCGCCAGCGGCATACCGATGCTGAGTCCCCAGCCCTGCGACGACATCCGGGACAGCGCCAGTTCGCTGTGCTTCTCGGCCTCCAGCAGCCGACCCAGCCTGATCAGGTTCGCCGCCCGCAGCGAGGACAGCAGAGCGTCCCAGGTAGGGATGCTCCGCTCCCGGGCCGCCTCCAGGAGCGTGGTGCACCAGGCGTCGACCTGTTCTGTGCGGTCGGCGTAGTACAGCGTCATCAGCGCCAGCGGAATGGTCTCCAGCGTCGGCGTCAGACTGGACATCTCCAGCACATGCGCGGCCCTGACCACCGCGGGCTCCGGCTCACCGCCCCGCAGGACGACGGACAGGGCGGTCGCCGCGTGCAGGCGCGGCTGCGCGGCGATCGCCGCCGGGGCGATCTCGTCGGCGACATCCAGGGACACATCGCCGAACATGCGCCGGTGGAACGGCGGGCACAGCACCGACAGCCACTGCTGCAGCGCCCCGACCTCCTCCGTGCCCTGCTCGCCCGGATCGTCGGCCAGCTGCCCTTCGACCAGGCGCAGTACGTCCGAGGCCTCGCCCACATAGCCGTGCCACACCAGGTTCTTGATCAGGGACATCGCCCCCGAGGCGGCCGTCAGATGCCCGGCCTCCAGAGCCTCCTTGAGTTCCGGCAGCCGGCGCATGGCCTTGGCCGGGTCGACCTGCCAGGCGGACAGGGTGCGCTGGAACAGGATCGATGCCCGCAGCGGCCCGTCCGGGCAGATGGCGTGGGCCAGGTCGAACAGCCGCATCGCCTTGGGGAAATCGTCGTGGGCGAGCGCGTCGGCCGCAGCTTCCCGGAGCAGCGGGGGTGCCCAGGATTCCGCGATACCTCCCGCTACCACGATGTGCTCGGCCACCGTGGCCGGATGCGCGCCGTTGTCGTGCAGCAGCACCGCGGCACGCCCGTGCAGCCGGGCCCGTTCCTCCGCGGAGACCTCACCGCACAGCACCGTGCGCATCCTCGGATGGCGCAGCCCCGGGCCCGCCAGCAGGCCCGCCTGGGTCAGCTCCTGGAAGAGCCGGGTGGGCGGACTGGTGCTGTTGCGATCGAGCAGCACCGTCAGGGCGTCCGGTCCCAGCACCGCCAGATGCCGGGCGAGGTCGGCCGCGGGCGCGCTGACGCGGTGCGCACAGTCGGCGACCGCGGAGTCGAACATCTCCCCGGCGACCGGCCGTGAAGAGGCCGCCTCCGTGCCGTTCAGGGCGTTGCGCGTGTCCTCGATCAGCGCCTGCGCCAGCAGCGGGCTGCCGCCGCTCGCCGCATGGAACTCCCCGGCGTCGGCCTCGTCCACCGGCACGCCCAGCCGGTCGGACAGCAGCAGCCGGATGTCGTCCGTGGTCAGCGGAGGCACCCGCAGCTGATGGAAGCCGGGCTGGCGGGCGAACTCGGCGCGCGCGGCGGAGTACGTAGGCAGGGCACCCGGCCGGTCGGTGAACACCGCCAGGACGCGCGAGGCGACCATGCGGCGGGCCAGATGGCCGAGGCAGCCCAGCGACTCGGGGTCCGCCTCGTGGAGGTCGTCCACGGCAATGACGAGGGGTTGTTCGTCGGCCATTTCCATTACGGCCGCGCAGAATTCGTCCATCGACTTGTCGAGTTCGCTCTCCGGGGCGCGGGTGACCGCCGCGAGGCTGCGGCCGATGGCCGCGAGAGTTTCACTCGCATGCTGTGAGGCTCCTTTGAATCGTCCTGTCTGCCACAGAAGTTGGTGGACGACGCCCCATGCGTTGGAGCGTTCCATCGGTGAGCAGGCCGCTCTCAGGACGAGCGACCCGGATTGTGCCGCGCGCTGGGTGAATTCATGCAGGAGGGCCGTCTTGCCGACCCCCGTAGGGCCACTGACCAGGGCGATCTGGCCCGCTCCGCAGTCGCGTGCGGTCAGCAGGTCGTGCAATTGGGTGAGTTGTATGTCCCGTCCGACGATGGACATCCGCAAGATGCTCCCTATGGTCCCGAGGCTTCGGTATGTCTTCAGCCATCCTCCAACTTCAGGGAGTCCGCGGAACGGTCAGTGACTATCGCCACAGCGATTTGGCGCAAGTGCGACCGCCGGGAACGGAAATCCGGCCAACATCCGATCCAAAGGCAATGTTCTTCCGGGGAGTTCGTCAAAAGGCCGTAAAGAAAAATTGGCCCGGGGGAGTCCCCGGGCCGCACATCTCGGTCACATCGGCGCGGTCAGGCCACGAGCGGCTCCGGCAGCGGGCGGGCGTGCAGGACGTCCAGCCGGGACACCGCACGCGTCACCACGACATAGAGCCGGTGGAGTCCGCGCGCTTCGGACTCGACGATCGCGGTCGGCTCCACCACCACGACATGGTCGTACTCCAGACCCTTGACGACCGTCGCGGGCAGCACGGTCACCCGGGCGGCCGTTCCGACCGCATCAGCGGTCGCCGTCTCGATGCCCGCCTCGCGCAGCGCCGCCGACGTCGCGGCCACCGCGTCGTCGGCGGCGATCACGGCGACCGAACCCTCGCGGTCGAGCGCCGCACGCACCGCGGACACCGTGGCGGCCGCCGCGTCGTCGACCTCGCTGACCGTCAACTCGCCGTCGTGGCGCAGCGAACGGGCCGGCGGCACATCCACACCGAGGGCCCCCACCAGCCGGTTGGCCAGCTCCATCACCGCCGCCGGGACACGGAAGCCGGTGGTCAGCGGGACGACCGTGGCCTGCGCCTTGCCCAGATACGTCAACTGCTCCTGCCAGGACCGCGCCGACCAGGGCGCCGTCGCCTGGGCCAGGTCGCCCAGCACCGTGATGGACCCGAACGCGCTGCGACGGGCGATCGCCCGGCACTGCATCGGCGACAGGTCCTGGGCCTCGTCCACGACCACATGGCCGAAGCCCTCGGGACGCTCGATGAGCCCCGCGACCTCGTCGAGCAGCAGCATGTCCTCGACCGACCAGGTCGCGCTCTTCTCCGACCGCGGCGGCTTGGCCCACAGCAGCGCCCGCTGCTCGGCCGCGTCGAACACGCCGTCCGCCGCCTCCTCCATCACCGACGGGTCGCTCAGCAGCGCGGCCACGACCTCCTCCGGCCGCGCCACCGGCCACGCGGCCTCCAGCAGTGCGGCCACCGGCTTCGAACGGCCGATCTTTCGCGCCCAGGTGACACTCTTCGGCCCGGCCCGCCGCTCGGCCTGCTGCTGGATCAGCGTCACCACCCGCGAACGCACATGCTCGCGCCCGACGCCGTACGGCACCCCCATGCCCCGCACCTCGTCGATGACGCGGGCCAGGTCGTACGAGTCGACCCGCCAGCGGTACGACCCGTCGGTGACGGCGATCGACTCCTCCGGGTGCCTCACCCGGGCGTACAGAGCCCGCTCCAGGACGGTCGCCATCCGGTCGCTGTGCTTCAGCACGCCCACGTCCTCCCCGTCCACCCGCTTGACCGGGTGCCGGGCCACCACGTCCTCCACCGTGAGCTGGGCGATGTCGATCTCGCCCAGCGACGGCAGCACCTCGGAGATGTAGCGCAGGAAGGTGCGGTTCGGACCGATGATCAGCAGACCGCTGCGCTGCAGCCGCTCCGGGAACGTGTAGAGGAGAAACGCCGCGCGGTGCAGACCCACGGCGGTCTTGCCGCTGCCCGGCGCGCCCTGCACGCACACCGACTCGTTCAGTTCGCTGCGGACCAGGTTGTCCTGTTCCGGCTGGATGGTGGCGACGATGTCGCGCATCGGGCCGAGCCTGGGCCGCTCGATTTCGGCCGCGACGATCGCGCTCGCCGCGTCACCGTCGCCCTCGTCACGGGCGTGGTCGAGGTGCTCGTCCTCCAGTCCGGTGAGGTCCTCCGGAGCGCCGTGGCTCCAGGGCGCCCAGCCGAAGCGCCGCCGCACCGCGACTCCGCGCGGTTCCAGGGCGCTCGCCTGGTAGTAGGTGCGTGAGACCGGCGCACGCCAGTCGATCACCAGCGGCGGTGCGGCCGGGTGCTCCGAGACCCGCCTGCGGCCGATGTAGTACCGCTGCCGCCGGTGGTCCCCCGCCTCCTCCGTGTCCTCGAAGTCGAGCCGGCCGAAGAACAGCGGGCTGTCGGGTTCCTCCGCCATCTGCCGTGCCCGGGTGCGCAGATAGCGGCCCAGCGCCTCGGCGCTCGCGCCGTCGCCCGACACGCCCTCGCCCGCGACCACCTGGTACTGGGCATCGTCCACCTGGCGGGTCATCGCCTCGCGGCACATCGCGACGTACGCACGCTCCAGGGCCAGCTCCTCGTCGAGTCCGACGGCCTCCTGGGTGCCGTACGTGTCCTGGACGTGTGACGTCATCGATCGACCTTTCCGAAGTGACGGTCTTGCGCGCCGCCCGGCATGACCGGTCGGCGAATTCCCGGATCACAGCATAACTGAACCGGGTTAATAGACTGGCTGGGTTGCGTTATTGTCCGGGATGGGGGAGGGCTGGGTGCTGATCGGCCTCCGCCGGGCCCGGCGGAGGCCGCGGTCATCGTCGGGCCGCGAGCAGGGCTCCCAGTACCGCCGCGCGCACCAGGTGGGTAGGTGCGTAGAGTTCCTTGCCGATCCACAACGACGGGTGGCGTTCCACGTTCAGGCCGTGTTCCAGGAGGAAGGCGCAGCCCCGTTGCACCGCCTCGGCCGCCTCCTCCGAGGGGGCGTCGGCGGCCAGTTCCAGCAGGGTGCGTACCGCGTAGGCGGTTTCCTCGGCTGTGCCCTCCCAGCGGCCCCAGGAGCCGTCCTCGCGCTGTTGCTCCAGAAGCCAGGCCACGGACCCGCGCAGCGCGTCGGCCGTGTCCGGGCTGGCATACCGGTGCAGGGCCACGGCGCAGCGCATCGTCGCGAAGTAGGGCGAGGCGTGCCATTTGTCGGACCAGCTGCCGTCCGGGTGCCGGCGGTCGCGCAGCCATGTCGCGATCCGGGCCACGGCGTCCCGGTAGCGGTCGGCGTCGACGGGATCGCCGGCCAGGTGGCAGCCCAGAGCCTCCAGGATGTGGGCGTTGGTGGTCGTGGAGGGCTCGTGCTCCGGGATCGTGGACATGAAGTGGCTGCCCGCGTCGTACTGCCACAGGTACGCGGGCTCCTGGGGTGCCCCCAGGTGGGCCAGGGCCGCGAGGACGATCGCGCTGGTCTCCGCCTCGTACGCGAATCCCGGCGCGGTGGGGGCACCCGACCGGCCGACGTCGCCCGGCAGTTCCTTCAGCAGCGGGGCGAGCACCTCGCGCGGCACCCCCGCGGTCGCCAGGTTGCCTGCGATCCATGCGCGTTCGTAGAAGACGAGCGAGGTCATCGCGGCGACCCGGCCGCCGCCCCGCTCCTGGGCTCGCCGCAGGAAACGTAGCGAGGGATGCGTGGGATCGGCCGGCTCGCGCGGGCCGAGCCAGGCCGCCGTGGCGGCCGCGGAACAGCCGACGACCCCGTCGACCGGCTCCATCTCCGCGGCGCCGACGGCGGCCGGGCCGACGATCTCCAGATAGTGACCGGCCAGCGGATTGCGCCAGGCGCCGCCGCGCAACGCGCACAGGGCGTCGTCGGTCAACCCGTCCGGCAGCGCGAGCGGTTGAGCCGTCGCGTCCCCGAGGACGGCGAGACGGGCGTTGACGCCCTCCACCAGGGCCGGGATCAGCATGAAGAACACAACCGTCGACGGCACCGGCCGGGCCACCAAGGCGGCCGCCGCCGCGAGCCCCCGACGCGCGGCCTCGGCGAGACCGGCACGCGGCAGCGGCGGAGTCCCGCCCTCCCGGCCCAGCACGGCGAGCAGCGCCTCCGTCGCACTCAGTGTCGGCACGAGGGCGTACCCACCGGGCCCGGCCCAGCAGCCGTCGGGCCGCTGCTCGTCCAGGAGATGACGGACCCGGGCGGTGTCGCCGTCCAGCCAGGGAGCCAGCGACACCAGCCGGGCCGTCTCGTACACCGAGGGACCCAGCGCGCCGGTCGGGTCGTCCAGCACCCGGTCGACCAGCTCCGCGACGAGCGCGTGGAGATCGGGGCCCGCGGTCACGCCGGGATCTCTTCGGAGACGGTGATGCTCTCGACGAGCAGCGACGACGGCAGCGTGGCAGGGTTGGGGTCGCCCGGCAGGACCGGGCCGCCCGGGCTGCCGATGATGATGGCCAGGCAGAAGTACACCGGCTGGTCGAACAGCCAGCCCTTCGGAGTGGTGTCCTGCGGGGTCAGCCGCAGATACTCACGGCCGTCCAGGTACCAGGTGATCGAGTCGGGGCCGCGCCGCCAGACCACCGAGTAGGTGTGGAAGTCCTCGCTGAGCGCACTGCCGTCCTCAGCGGTGGTGCGCGCGCCCATGCCGAGGGACGGGATCTGGTGGCACTCGGGGGAGTGCACGGCACCCCACACCGAGTCGGGCTCCGAGCCCAGCGCCTCCAGGACGTCGATCTCCCCGGCCCGGTACCAGGCCTGCACCGGGTCCTCGTCACCCCTGTGCCGCAGCTGGGTGCCCCACGCCCACAGAGCACAGTCCAGGCCGGGGCCCGCCGCGGTCTTCACCCGGGCGTCCAGGCGCAGCGCACCGCCGGGGCGCGGCACGAAGTCCTCGCGCCGGCTCTCCAGCCACGCCGCCCGGTACTCCCCGTCCTCATGCGTGGCGGTGATCCTCAGATGCCCCGCCCCGTCGAGGCCGACGTTCGCGGGGTCGTCCGTGTGGAACTCGATTCCGGCGCCGAACGGCTGCCCTGTGACGACCTGCCACAGGGCGGGGTCGGGCGGCGAACCGGCCGGCCCGTCGAAGGTGTCCTGCCACAGGACCCGCCACGACGACGGCGGTACGGTCCCGGCGGACGGGGCGGTGGCGTGCTTCTGGTTCACGGTCTCCATTGCTTTCTCAGGCTCCGGCTTCGAGACGCTCGGCCATGGCGAGCGGGGTGGGATGGGCGAACAGATCGGTCAGTCGTACCGGCACGCCCAGCGTCTTCTCGATGCGCTGCACGAGCTGCGCGCCGAGCAGCGAATGCCCGCCGTTGTCGAAGAAGTTGGCGTCCGGGCCGATGTCGGTCCGGCCGAGCGTGGTCTGCCACAGTGCGAGCAACTGCCCGGCCGCACCCGACTGCGCTTCGGGCACGGCCTCGGCCGTCGGACTGCGCTCGGCACGGCGCTGCTCGGCGAGACGGGTGAGCGCGAGATGGTCCCGCTTCTCGTTGGCGGTGGTCGGCAGCGACTCGAGCACCACGATCTCCTGGGGTACGGCGGCGGAGGGCAGCAGGGACCGGGCATGAGCCGTGAGCCCGGCGGCCAGGCCGTCGGGGGACTCCACGAAAGCGACCAGGGCCGCGTCCGCCCCGCCCCTGCCGACCACGACCACGGCGACATCCCGCACGCCCGGATGGCCGAGGAGTACCGCCTCCACCTCTCCCAGCTCGATGCGATGGCCGCGCAGCTTGATCTGACGGTCGGTCCGGCCCAGCAGCTCGACAGTGCCGTCGGGCCGCAGCCGGGCCAGATCGCCGGTGCGGTAGTGGCGCCCGTACACGGGATGGTCCGCGAAGCGCTCGGCCGTCAGCTCAGGGCGATCGTGGTAGCCGAGTGCGACACCTGCCCCGGCGATGCACAGCTCGCCCTGCACCCCGACCGGCAGTTCCCGGCCGTCCGGGTCGACGATGAACACCTGGGTGCCGGCGATCGGGCGGCCCACGTCCACGCGGTCCACGTCGGCCGGCACCGGGCCCGAGGTGGACCAGATGGTCGTCTCGGACGGGCCGTACACATTGAGCAGCGAGCCGCCCGAGGCGGCGAGGGTGCGGGCCAGCGCGGGCGGCAGCGGTTCCCCGCCGCAGACCAGGCGCCTTCCCGTGAGCCGGCCGTCGGCCGCGTCGGCGACGACACGCCAGGTCGTCGGGGTGGCCTGCACGATGCCGACGTCGTGCGCGACGACCTCACCGAGCAGGGCACGACCGTCGGTGCGGGCCTCGTCGGAGGCCACGACCAGCCGCCCGCCGCAGACCAGCGGCAGGAACAGCTCCAGTGCGGAGATGTCGAAGGCGAACGTGGTCAGCCACAGCACGGAGTCCTCCGCGGTGACCTTCAGCTCCTCGGCGAAGTGCTGTACCACATTGCCGAGGCCGCGGTGGCTGATCAGGGTGCCCTTCGGCTTCCCCGTCGAACCGGAGGTATAGATCAGATACGCGCAGGAGTCCGGATCGGGCCCGCTCGCCGAGGTGTCCGGGAGCGGCCCGTCCTGCCCGACCCGCTGCAGCGGCAGCACCCGCGCCTGGACCCCCTCCGGCAGTCCCACGCCCGGCGCAGTGAGCACGGCCCGCGCCCCGGAGTCCTCCAGGACGTACGCCAGCCGCTGCGCGGGGTGCTCCGGGTCGACGGGCAGATACACCGCGCCGGCCAGCCACACCCCCAGGGTCGCGGCCGCGAGTTCGGGCCCGCGGGGCGCCGCGAGCGCGACGATGTCACCGGCCCCGACACCGGCGTCCGCGAGGACGGCCCGGGTGTGTTCGGCGGCCCCCCACAACTCGGCGTACGTCGTGCTGAGGCCGCCGCTCACCACGGCGGACGCGGACGGTGCCAGCGCCACCCGCTCCCGCACTGCCGTGAGCACGTCGGCCGGCTCCACCGGGCGCGCGGTGTCGTTGGAAGCGGCGAGGACCGCCCGGTCGGAGGGACCGGCCAGCGGGAGCTCGCCCATCGGCAGGTCAGGCCCGGCCGCGGCCGCGAGCAGCAGCGACTCGAAGCGTTCGAGCAGGCCCTGCACGTCCGCCCGGTCCAGGACCTGTGTGTAGTACGCGGCCCGGATGGTCACCCGGGCCGCGGAGGACAGGAAGAGGAACTCGAGGTCGAACTTGCTGAACCCGTTCTCCACCGGCAGCCTGCGGGCCGTGGTGTCCGCGAGGGGGAAGGTCGTACGGCCGTCGTCGGGAACGTAGTTGAACAGATGCCGGAAGACGGTGTTGCGCCAGGAGGCTCCTCCGTCCCTGCGCAGTTCCGGCGTCAGGACGTCGACCGGGACATCGGCGTGGGCGACCGCCCCGAGGAACGCGTCGCGGGCGGTGCGCACGAGGCCCCGGAAGCCGCCGCCGAGGTCGACGGGGATGCGCAGCGGCAGGGTGTTGACGTGGTAGCCCACCGCCCTGGACGCCTCCCGCGCACGGACGTTGACCGGAGTGCCCAGCACCAGGTCGGGCCCCGCGCCGTGCCGGGCCAGCAGCAGCCCGTACGCGGCCAGCAGCACCACGGCTTCCGGCGCGCGCAACTCCTTCTGCAGCCGGCGCAGCACCTCGGTCGCCCGCGGGGACAGTTCGGCGGTGACCTGGTCGCCGGTGAGGGTCGGCTCGGGCAGGTCCTCGCTGCCGCACCACAGGGCGAGCCCGGCGGCATCGGCCCCGGCCAACTGCCCGCGCCAGTACTCCACGGCGGCGGGCCGGGGAGCCGGCTCCCGGTACGGCGGCTGCGCGGCCAGCAGTTCGGCGGGCGGTTCGCCGCCGGCGGCCAGCGCCGTGTACCCGGCGGTGAACTCGTCCAGCAGGACCGCGCCGGAGACCGTGTCGAAGACGAGGTGATGGACGGCGAGACAGAACGCGTCACCGTCCGCGCACCGCACCAGTGCGGCCCGCACCAGCGGCCGCCCGCCGATGTCGAAGGGTCGCGCGATGAACTCGCTCACGACAGCGGCGACTTCACCCGGCTCTGCCGCCAGCTCCTCGACCTCGATCCGCAGAGCGTCGGCGTCGATCACCTTCTTGGTGAGGCCCGCCTCCTCCTGCCGGAACACCGTGCGCAGGGCCTCGTGCCGGTGCAGCAGCAGCTCGACCGTGCCCTGGACCGCGGGGCCGAGCAGGGCCGCGTCGGCCTGGAGGGCGACGGAGAGGTTGTTGACGCCCTTGACGGGCACCAGCTCGTCCAGGAGCCAGAGGGCGTGCTCCTTGCTGTCGGCCGGGAGGGGCCGGGGTTGCGTTGCTTCTGGCATTCCAACCGTTCCGTAGATTCGCGTCCGTGGGTTCGTGTTCGTAGATGCGCGAAAATCGCCTGTGGGGTATGCGAGTGCGGAGACGCCGGTCCCCCTCAGCCTCGTGTCTCGGTGCCGAGCAGCTCGGCCACCGTGCGGGTGACACCCGGGTCGCGCAGCAGATCGACATGCGGGACGTCGACGCGCAGCTCCCTGCCCACGGCGATGTCCCGCCCGGCTCCGCGGGAGCCGTTCAGGCCGCTCGCGGGCGACGAGGAGGTGACGACGACGGCCTCCCGCCACGCCGGCAGGGGGTCGATCTCCGCAGCCGCGATCAGATAGCCCACGAACGATGCGAAGACCGCGGTGAACTCCTCCTGCCGCTTCTCGTCCAGCTCCAGCCGGTCGAAGACGGGTTTGGCGGTACGCCGGTACACATCGAGGAGTGCGGCGCCCAGCGGCGCCATTTCGGTGTGCTGCTCATGGGCCCGCCGCGCCTCGGCCGCCGCCTGCGCGGTCTCCTCGCCGCTCAGCAGGGTGGACATGGAGTCGAGGACCTTGTGGAACTGCGAGTAGAGCGTCAGCGGGCCGGACTGCTCGGGGTCGAACAGTACGAGCGCGGGCGCCCGGCTCTGCCGTTCGGCGATGCGCTGCGCGATCGCGCCCGCGTAGACGCCGCCGACGCAGAAGCCGAACACCGCGCGGACCGGGCGGCCGTCGGCGGCCACCTCCTCCAGCCACCGCTCGACGGGACCGGCACCACCGGCGCCGGTGCCCTCCTCTTGGGGAACGGTCTCCCGGATCGAGAAGGGCAGGCCGGCCAGACCCGCCGCGAGATCGGTGAAACGGCCCTCGGCGCGGCCGGTGGCGTCGAAGTCCACGGCGAGCACCAGCTCGTGCGCGTCCGCGTTGCCGAGAATCCGCCACGTCTGCGGTTCGGTCATGGTTCGGGCTCCCCCAGGTGCAGTGGAAAACAGTGCGTTCGTGGTCGTGGACGCCGCTTCGGGCGAGGGTGTTGAATTCGCGGTCACGCTATGTGCGCCTCCCGGCCCGGATAACCCCTAGCCGACCCCTTGCGACCCCAGGCCGGTGCGGGTGGGCGGACAGCGGGGCCGTGCTCACCGGAACCGGTCCAGCTGCCCGGACAGGACCCGGGCGACCGCGTCGGTCCGTTCCGAGACGAAGAAGTGACCACCGTCGAAGACCCGCAGGTCGAAGGGGCCAGTGGTGTGCTCCCGCCAGGCCCCGGCCTCCTCGACGGTGGTCTTCGGGTCGGTGTCGCCGGTCAGCGCGACGACGGGGCAGCCGATCGTCGCGCCCGGCGTGCTGCGGTACCGCTCGATCGCCTTGTAGTCGGCCCGCAGCGACGGCAGGAACATCCGCACGATGTCCTCGTCGTCCAGCGCCGCCTGCGCGGTGCCGTCCAGGGCCCGGATCTCCCGCAGCAGAGCGTCGTCACCCTTGCAGTGCAGATCCTCGCTGCGATGCCGGGACGGCGCCCGCCGCCCCGACACGAACAGGGAGACGGGCTTCACACCGGCCCGCTGCTCCAGCCGCAAGGCCACCTCGAAGGCGACCGCAGCGCCCATGCTGTGTCCGAACAGGGCGAGCGGCCGGTCGGTGCCCACGGCTTCGACGACCGCCTCGTAGGCCGCGTCGGCCAGCTCGTGCAGATCCTCGAAGGCGGGCTCCCGATGCCGGTCCTGACGGCCCGGATACTGTACGGCCACCACGTCCAGCAGACCGGCCAGCGCCCGGGACAGCGGATGGAAGGACGTGGCCGAGCCGCCGGCGTGCGGGAAGCACACCAGGGTGACGGCGTCGGCGGGCGCCTGCTGATAGCGGCGGACCCAGGGGCTCTCTTTATGTGTGGGGGTCATGACGTGGTCCTCTTCATTTCCTCGTGCAGGTGCGCGGCGAGTTCCGCCGGCGTGGGGTGGTCGTAGACCAGCGTGGGCGGCAGGTCGATGCCGGTGACCTTGGTGAGCCGCCCGCTCAGCTCCACCGCGGTCAGCGAGGCGAAGCCGGCGTCGAGGAAGTCCTGGTCGGCAGGGAGCGCATCCGGATCGGAATGCCCGAGCACCGCGGACGCGGCCGACAGCACCACGTCCAGCAGCAGAGCGGGCCGCTCCTGCTCGGACGCCCCGGCCAGTGCCCGAGCCAGGTCGTCGCCGTCCTCGGGCAGCGGGGCGTCCTGAGACGTGTCGGCCGCAGCCCTGCCGTGGTCCCACGCCGACAGCAGCGACAGCACGGCCTTGAGGGAGTCGGCCTCCTGGGCGGAGTCGACGTCGAGCAGTGTGGCCAGCCCACAAAGATCCCGGCTTTCGACCGCCTGCCAGAAGCGCCGCTCCAGGTCACCGTCACGGGGCATGGCCGTCGAGGCCTGCGGCGCGGCCGGCCCGGACGGCAGCCAGTACGCGCTTCGCTGGAAGGCGTACGTCGGCAGCTCGACCGTGCGGGCGCCGGTGAGGGCGAACACCGCCTTCCAGTCCGGGGACATCCCGTGGACGTGCAGCTCGGCAACGGCCGTGCCCAGCGCGACGGCGTCGGCACGGTCGCGCCGCTGGACGGGCACCACCAGCGCATGGCCGCCGAGGCTCTCGCGGGCCATCGGGGCCAGCACGGCGTCCGGGCCGACCTCGACGTACGCGGTCACGCCTTCCTTCTCCAGATGCGTGAGCTGATCGGCGAAACGCACAGCCTCACGCGCGTGGCGCACCCAGTAGCCGGGATCCTCCAGCAGCCCGTCCGCAGCCGTCTCCCCGGTGACGTCCGAAACCACGGGGATGCGTGGCGCCCGGTACGACACCTCACGCGCGACCGCCGCGAACTCCTCCAGCACCGGGTCCAGCAGCGGCGAGTGGAACGCGTGACTGACCCGCAGCCGCCGGGTCCTGCGGCCCAGACCCGCGAAGTGCGCGACGATCTCCTCCACGGCCTTCACGTGGCCCGAAACGACCACGGCCGACGGCCCGTTGACCGCGGCGACGCCCAACTCGTGCGTCCGGCCGGCCAGCAGCGGCAGCACCTCGTCCTCCGCCGCCTGCAGCGAGGCCATCGCCCCGTCGTCGGGCAGCGACTGCATCAGCCGGCCCCTTGCCGCCACCAGCCTCGCCGCGTCGGGCAGATCGAAGACCCCGGCGACATGAGCCGCGGCCAGCTCACCGATCGAGTGCCCCGCGAGCAGCTCCGGCCGCAGTCCCCATGCCTCCAACTGCCGGAACAGCGCCACCTCTACGGCGAACAGTGCGGGCTGCGCGTACTCGGTGCGGTCCAACAGCTCCGCCTCCAGTGTGCCGGAGTCGGCGAACACCAGATCGGCCAGGGGGTGTTCGAGCAACGGACCGAACTGCGCGCAGACCTCGTCGAAGGCCGCGGTGAACACCTTCGACGAGGCGTACAGCTCCCGGCACATTCCGGGCCGCTGAGTGCCCTGCCCGGAGAACAGGAAGGCGACCTTGTGACCGGTCGTGCCCGCACCCCGCACGAGGAACGGCGAGTCCTCGCCATGGGCGAGCGCGTCGAGAGCCGCGAGCCGGTCCGCCGGATCATCAGCCAGCACGACACCCCGGTGCCCGAACGCCGACCGGGTCGTGGCCAGCGACAGCCCGACCTGCGCGGCGGTCAGCTCCGGCCGCTCCCGTACGAAGTCCCGCAGCAGCGCCGCCTGCGCGCGCAGGGCCGCCGCACTCCTGCCGGACAGCACCCACGGCTGCTCGACACCACCCGCCTCGCCCTCCGTGGCCGGGCTGTGGTCCGGCTCGGCGTGCTCCAGCACGACATGGGCGTTGGTCCCGCTGATGCCGAAGGAGGAGACGGCCGCGCGGCGGGCCCGGTCCGTGTCCGGCCACTCGGTGGTTTCTGTGAGCAGTGATACGGCGCCGGAGTTCCAGTCGACGTGGGTGGAGGGGGTGTCGACGTGGAGGGTGCGGGGGAGGAGGCCGTGGCGCATGGCCATGACCATTTTGATGACTCCTGCGACTCCGGCTGCGGCTTGGGTGTGGCCGATGTTGGACTTGAGCGAGCCGAGCCAGAGGGGCTGTTCGGGGGTGTGGTCCTGGCCGTAGGTGGCCAGCAGGGCCTGTGCCTCGATGGGGTCGCCGAGGCTGGTGCCTGTGCCGTGGGCCTCGACCACGTCGACGTCCGCGCCGGTCAGCCCGGCACCGGAGAGGGCCTGGCGGATCACCCGCTGCTGCGCGGGCCCGTTGGGTGCGGTGAGGCCGTTGCTCGCCCCGTCCTGGTTCACCGCGCTGCCGCGCACCACCGCCAGCACCGGGTGGCCGTTGCGTCGGGCGTCCGACAGCCGCTCCAGCAACAGCAGGCCTACGCCCTCCGACAGGCTGGTCCCGTCGGCGCTGTCCGCGAACGCCTTGCACCGGCCGTCCGGCGCCAGCCCGTGCCCCTGCCCCCGGCTGAACTCGTCGAACAGAGTCGGCGTCGACATCACCGCCACGCCTCCGGCGAGCGCCAGCGAGCACTCGCCGTTGCGCAGCGACTGCACGGCCAGATGCAGGGCGATCAACGAGGAGGAACAGGCCGTGTCGACCGTCACCGCCGGCCCCTCAAGACCGAGTGTGTAGGACACCCGGCCGGAGGCGACGCTGCCCGCGCTGCCGTTGTAGACATAGCCCTCGACAGCGTCCGGCGACTCACCGACCAGCGTGCCGTAGTCGTGGTACATGACTCCGGCGAAGACGCCCGTAGGGCTGCCGCGCAGGGCCCGCGGGTCGATGCCGGCCCTTTCCGCGGCTTCCCAGGAGGTTTCCAGGAGGAGTCGCTGCTGCGGGTCCATGGCCAGGGCCTCGCGGGGCGAGATCCCGAAGAAGGCCGGGTCGAAGTCGGCCGCGTCGTACAGGAATCCGCCGTGGTCGTACAGCCCGTCCAGATCCCAGCCGCGGTCCGTCGGGAACTCCGACACCGCGTCCTCGCCCGCGGCCACCAGCCGCCACAGGTCCTCCGGGGTGCGAACCCCGCCAGGGTACCGGCAGCTCATCGCGACGATCGCGATCGGCTCCCGGCCGCGCTCGGTGAGTTCACGGTTGTGCTGCCGCAGCCGCTCGGTCTCCTTGAGGGACGCTCGCAGGGCGGCGACGACCTTGTCGTTGGGGTTGCTCATGGGGTCACTCACGCTCCGCGTCGGTTCCGGCGCTGTCGCCGTCGAAAGCAAGGTTGATGAGGAGGTCGACGTCCATCTCGTCGATCGCGTCCAGGTCGATGGCGTCGATGTCGCGGACGGAGTCCTGCGCGGCCGGGGCGGGAGCCTGGGTGATCTCCTGCGGGAACAGCTTCCGCTCCACGAACCGGGCGATCGCCTGCGGAGTCGGGTGGTCGAAGACCAGCGTGGCGGGCAGCCGCAGCCCGGTCGCCGTGTTGAGCCGGTTGCGCAGTTCGACCGCGGTCAACGAGTCGAACCCGATGTCCTTGAACGCACGGTCCGGCTCGATCGCGGCCGTCGACGCGTGCCCCAGCACGGCAGCCACCTGCGCGACCACCAGATCCTCCAGCGCCTGCGCCCGTTGCTCACCGGACACCCGGCCGAGCCGCTCGGCGAGCGACAGTTCCGAGGGCCGCCGAGTGCCGGCGTCCGCGGTGCTGCGACGCACCCGGCGCCGGGCGAGCCCCCGCAGCAGCACCGGGAGACTCTCGTCGTCGGCCCGCCGCCGCAGTGCCGCGACGTCCAGCCGGATAGGCAGCAGATGCGCCTCGCCCGTCGCACAGGCCGCGTCCAGCAGCCGCAGCCCGTCCTCGGTGCTCATGGCGCCGACTCCGTGGCGGGTCATGCGGTGGAGGTCGGTGTGGGTGAGGTTGTCGGTCATGTTGCTGCGGTCTTGCCATAGGCCCCAGCCGAGGGAGAGTGCAGGTTGGCCGTTGGTGTGGCGGTGGTGGGCGAGTGTGTCGAGGAAGGTGTTGGCGGCGGCGTAGGCGGCTTGTCCGGGTCCGCCGAAGGTGGCGGCTGCGGAGGAGAAGAGGACGAAGGCGTCGAGGTCGGGGGTGAGTTGGGTGGTGAGCTGGTGGAGGAGGAGGGCGCCGTCGAGCTTCGGGTTGAGGACGGTGTCGAGTTGGTGGGTGGTGAGGTTGTCGATGGTGGCGTCGTCGAGGGTGGCTGCGGTGTGGATGACGGCGGTGACGGGGTGTTCGGTGAGGGCGTGGGTGAGGGTGTCGGGGTCGGTGACGTCGCCGGTGATGACGGTGGTGTGTGCGCCGAGGTCGGTGAGGGTTGTGGCGAGGTTGTCGGCGGGTCGGCGGGAGAGGAGGACGAGGTGGTGGACTTGGTGGTGGGTGACGAGGTGGTGGGCGATGTGGGTGGCGAGGGTGCCGGTGGCGCCGGTGATCAGGACTGTGCTGTCGGGACGGAAGACGGAGGCTGTGGCCGTTGCCGGGGTGGCCCGGGTCATGCGCGGTGCCAGGAACTCGCCTTCACGGATGGCGATCTGGGACTCACCGGTCGTCAGGGCGCCGGGTATCGCGTGAGTGGACTTGTCGTGGTCGTCGGTGTCGATGAGCACGAACCGGTCGGGGTGTTCGGCCTGCGCGGAGCGGATCAGGCCCCAGATGGCGGCGTGTTCCAGGTCCGGGGTGTCCTCGGGTGAGGTGACCACCGCGTCACGGGTGAGCAGCACGAGCCGGGAGTCGGCGAACCGCTCGTCCGCCAGCCACTCCTGAACCAGCTCCAGCACTCCGTACAGCACCTCATGCACCCGCGCAGCGAGCTTGTCGGCGCCAGCCGGCTGAGGCGCGTGCGGCACGACCACCACATCCGGAACGGTGTCCAGCATGGCCACGGAGTCCAGGTCGTCGGCCGCGAACACTGTCACACCGGCCTCCTCCAGCGACTGCCCCGCCTTCAGCGGGTCTGGATCGAGGACCGCCCAGCGCCGGGCCTCGACGGAGGAGGACCCCGTCGGGGGTGTCACCCAGTCGACGCGGAACAGGCTGTCGTGCACGCACGAACCGGCCGCCTCCAACTGCGCGGTGACCACCGGCCGTACGACCAGCGACTCGGCCGTGGCGACCGGCGCGCCGGCCGGGTCGGCCACGGTGATGGACACCGTGTCCTCGGCGTCCCCGAGCGGTCCCACGCGCACCCGCAGCGCTGCGGCGCCCGCCGCGTGCAGGGTCACACCGCTCCAGGAGAACGGCAGCCGCGCCCGTCCCTCGCCCGCCGCAGGCAGCACGCCCAGACCCAGCGCGTGCAGCGCCGCGTCCATCAGCGCCGGGTGGATTCCGTAGTCCGCGGCTTCGGCGGACTCCTCCTCCGGCAGGGCGACCTCGGCGAACACCTCTTCACCGCGCCGCCACGCCGCCCGCAGTCCGTGGAAGGCGGGGCCGTAGCCGTAGCCCTGCTCGGCAAGCCGGTCGTAGTAACCCTCGACCTCCACCGGCTCAGCCCCGGCTGGCGGCCACGCGCTCAGACCGACGTCCGGCCCCAGGGGCTGCTGTGCCGAGGCCAGGGTGCCGGTGGCGTGCCGGGTCCACGGCTCGTCGCTGTCCGCGTCCTGCGCCCGCGAGTGCAGGTTCAGCTCACGACGTCCCGAATCGTCGGGCGCGCCCACGTTCAACTGCACGTCGACCCCGCCCTTCTCGGGAAGCACCAGGGGCGCTTCCAGAGTGAGTTCCTCGACGGTGTCGCAGCCGACGTGGTGACCGGCCTGGAGGGCGAGTTCGAGGAAGCCGGTGCCGGGCAGCAGCACGGTTCCGGCCACGGCGTGGTCCGCCAGCCAGGGGTGGCTCTGGAGGGACAACCGGCCCGTGAACAGGTGCGTGCCCGTGCCCGCCAGCTCCACGGCCGCTCCGAGAAGCGGATGACCTGCGACGCCCAGCCCGATGGACACGGCGTCGACGGGCCGTACGGCAGCCGGTGCGGGCCAGTAGTGCTGGTGTTGGAAGGGGTAGGTGGGAAGGTCGGTCGCCTGATTGTCCGCGGGGATGGGCCAGTTGATGGTGTGGCCGTGGGTGTGGAGGTGTGCTGCGGAGGTGAGGAGTCGGGTGAGGGTGCCTTCGTTGCGGCGGAGGGTGCCGGTGGTGGTGTCGGTGCCTTCGGTTTCTTCGATGCTGTAGGTGAGGACGGGGTGGGTGCTGGTCTCGATGTAGGTGGTGTGGCCGCTTTGGGTGAGTTGTTCGATGGTGGTGTGGAAGTGGACGGTCTGGCGGAGGTTGCGGTACCAGTAACCGGCGTCGAGTTCCGTGGTGTTGAGGAAGCCCGGCTCCACGGTCGAGAAGAACGGGACCTCGGCGGCCTGGGGCGTGATGCCCGCGAGGGCCGTCGTCAGCTGCTCCTCGATCGTTTCGACGTGCGCGGAGTGTGAGGCGTAGTCGACCGGGATCAGCCGGGCCCGGACGTCCTGGTTCTGAAGGTCCTTGACCAGGGCCTCGACGGCGTTCTTGTCGCCCGAAACGACCGTGGAGTTGGGGCCGTTGATCGCGGCGATGCTTACACCGTTCGGGAGCTGTGCTTCGACGGTACGGGCTGCCTGCGGGACGGAGGCCATGGCACCGCGACCCGCGAGGTGTTCGCCGATGATCTGTGCGCGTACGGCGACGACTTTCGCCGCGTCCTCCAGTGACAGCGCACCCGCGACAGCCGCGGCTGCGATCTCGCCCTGGGAGTGCCCCACCACCGCATCCGGACGGACACCGAGGTCCTCCCACGTCGCGGCGAGCGAGACCATGACAGCCCAGGTCACCGGCTGGATGACGTCGACACGGTCCAACTCGGCGCGCGACCGTAGGACATCGGTCAGTGACCAGTCCACGTAAGGCGCGAGAGCTTCCTCGCAGCGGGCGATCGCCTCCGCGAATACGGGGACGGTGGCGAGGAGTTCGGCGCCCATACCGGCCCACTGCGTTCCCTGCCCCGGGAACACGAACACGGTCTTGCCGGTCTCTTCGGGCGCGAAGCCCTGCACGAGGTGGGGCGAGGGCTCGCCGTGGGCGAGGGCGTTGAGGCCCTTGAGGAGTTCGCTGTGGCTGCCGCCCACCACGACCGCGCGGTGCTCGAACGCGGACCGGGTCGTGGCCAGCGCATGGGCGACCTCGGCGATGGCCGGCTCGGGCCGCTGATCGACGTATGCGTGGAGCTGTCGTGCCTGGTCGCGCAGCGCGTCGGCGGTCCGGGCCGAGATCACCCACGGCACCACGCCTGGCTCGGCGGGCTGATCCTGCGGATCGGTGATGGCCGGGGGCTCCTCGATGATGGCGTGGGCGTTGGTGCCGCTGACGCCGAAGGACGAGACGCCGGCACGGCGGGGCTGGTCGCTCAAGGGCCAGGCCTGTTCCTCGGTGAGGAGGCTGACCGCGCCGGTCGACCAGTCGACATGGGTGGTGGGCCGGTCCACGTGCAGCGTCCTCGGGAGGACACCGTGATGCAGGGCCATGACCATCTTGATGACACCGGCGACACCGGCGGCGGCCTGCGTGTGGCCGATGTTGGACTTCACCGAGCCCAGCCATAGGGGCCTGTCGGCCGGGCGGTCCTGGCCGTAGGTGGCCAGGAGAGCCTGGGCCTCGATCGGGTCGCCGAGGGTGGTGCCGGTGCCGTGTGCCTCGACGGCGTCGACCTGGTCCGGGGTGAGACCGGCGTTGGCGAGGGCCTGCCGGATCACCCGCTGCTGCGAGGGGCCGTTGGGGGCGGTCAGACCATTGCTGGCGCCGTCCTGGTTGACGGCCGTACCCCGGACCACGGCCAGCACCGGATGCCCGTTCCGCCGCGCATCCGACAGCCGCTCCAGCAGGAGCATTCCCACGCCCTCGCCCCACCCGGTGCCGTCGGCGGCGTCGGCGAAGGCCTTGACGCGGGCGTCGGGAGCGAGCCCGCGCTGCCTGCTGAACTCCACGAACATGCCGGGGTTGGACATGACGGTCGCCCCGCCCGCGAGGGCGAGCGTGCACTCGCCGGAGCGCAGGGACTGGGCGGCCATGTGCAGGGCGACGAGCGAGGAGGAGCAGGCCGTGTCGACCGTGACGGCCGGGCCCTCCAGGCCGAGGGTGTAGGCCACCCGGCCCGACGCCACACTGGGCGTCGTGCCCGTCAGCACATAGCCCTCGACCTCCTCGGGCGCCTCGTGCAGCCGGGGCCCGTAGTCCTGTGCCGTCGCGCCGACGAACACCCCGGCCTTGCTGCTGCGCAGCGACATCGGGTTGATACCGGCGCGTTCGAGAGCCTCCCAGGAGGTCTCCAGCAGCAGCCGCTGCTGCGGGTCCATGGCCAGGGCCTCGCGAGGCGAGATGCCGAAGAACGCGGGGTCGAAGTCGGCTGCGTCGTGAAGGAAGCCGCCCTCACGCGCGTACGACGTGCCGGAGCGGACCGGGTCCGCGTCGTACAGCGCGTCCAGGTCCCAGCCCCGGTCGGCCGGGAACGGCGAGACCGCGTCACCACCGTCCGCCAACAGCGCCCACAGCTGCTCGGGCGTCCGAATCCCACCCGGCAGACGGCAGCTCATGCCGACGATGACGATCGGGTCGTCGGAGTTCGAGGCATCGGACGCCTCGGGCGCCGCCACCTCTCCTCGCAGACCCGCGAGTTCGCCGTGCAGGTGCTGTGCCAGCTGCTCCGGCGTGGGGTGGTCGTACAGCGCGGACGACGGCAATCGCGCACCGACCGCCCGCCCGAGCGCGGCACAGAACTCCACCGACATGAGCGAGTCGAAACCGAGCTGCTTGAACGGCGCGTCCACCGCGACCTGTTCGGGGCTGTCGTGCTCCAGCACGGCGGCGATGTGCCGTCGTACGAGATCCAGCAGCTCCCGGTTCGCGTCCTCCTGGGACATCCCGGCGAAGGGAAAGGCCTCGGCGGAACGGGCGGCCTGCGGAGCGGACTCCGCCACCTCCTCGTCCGCCGCAGCGTCGGCCGTCTCGTTGAGGCGACCGGCCGACACCCCGACCGTCTCCTTGAGCCAGTACCGACGGCGCTGGAACGCATACGTCGGCAGCTCGACCCGATGCGAAGGCGTGACGCCCAGATCGGCGAGCACCTTCAGCCACGCGATCTCCATGCCCGAGACATGGAGTTCGGCTGCGGCGTGGGTGACGGCGTGGGTCTCGTCGAGGTTCTTGTGCAGGGTGGGCAGGAGCAGTGCTTCGGCGCGGGTGATGGTGTCCTGGGCCATCGCGGTGAGGACGGCGCCGGGGCCGATTTCCAGATAGCGGGTGGTGTCGTGCTGTTCGAGCCAGGAGATCTGGTCGGTGAAGCGGACGGTGTCTCGGATGTGCCGGACCCAGTACTCGGGGTCGAGGGCCGTGTCCCCGGCGGGCATGGGCAGCCTGGGTGTGTGGAACTCGACGTTTGCCAGGATTTGCCGGAACTCGTCGAGTATGGGGTCCATGAGTGGTGAGTGGAAGGCGTGGCTGACCTTCAGCCGTCGGGTGCGGTGTCCGCGTGTGGCGAGCTGTGCGGCGATGTCCTCGACTACCTCGGCGGTGCCGCTGATGACCGTGGCGCGAGGCCCGTTGACGGCCGCGACGGAAGCGTGTTCCTCGTGCCCGGCCAGCAGCGGCAAGACTTCGGATTCCGGTGCCTCGACGGCGACCATGGATCCACCGATGGGCAGTTGTTGCATGAGGCGTCCGCGCGCGGCCACGACAGCGCACGCGTCGGCCAGAGTCCAGAGCCCTGCCGCGTGCGCGGCGGCCAGCTCGCCGATGGAGTGGCCGGTGACGGCGTCGGGCCGGATGCCCCAGGACTCCAGCAGCCGGAACAGGGCGACCTCAAGCGCGAACAGCGCGGGCTGGGTGTAGGCGGTTCGGTCCAGCACTCGCTGCTCGTCGGTTTCGGCGAACATCACCTCGCGCAGCGGTTGTTCCAGCAGAGGATCGAAGTGCGAGCAGATCTCGTCGAGCGCGGCCGCGAACACAGGGAAGGCGGCGTACAGTTCGCGCCCCATCCCGGCCCGCTGGCTGCCCTGTCCGGAGAACAGAAACGCCAACTGACCTGCCGGCACAGCCCCCCGGCTCCGTACGATCCGAGACGCAGGCTCTCCCGAGGCCAGAGCCGTGAGCCCGGTCAGCAGGCTCTCCCGGTCTCCGCCGAGGACGACCGCCCGGTTCTCGTGAGAGTCGCGTGACGTCACCAGCGACAGCGCCACGGCGTCCGCGTCCAGCTCGGGCCGGTCCGCCACGAACGTCCGCAGCCGCTCGGCCTGCGCCCGCAGGGCGTCCTCACCACGGCCGGAGACCATCCACGGCACCACCGCACCGGCACGGTCCTCCGCACCCCTGCCACGGGACGCGGAGCCGGGCTCGGTCACCGGCATTCCCTGAAGGACTATGTGGCAGTTGGTGCCGCCCATCCCGAACGAGCTGACACCCGCAAGGGCCAACCCGGACTCCGGCCAGTCCGATGGCGACTGCTGGACACGCAGGTTGAGTTCGTCCAGCGGGATGCGCGGGTTCGGCGTCTCGAAGTGGAGACTGGCCGGGATCTTGCGCATATGGAGGGACAGAGCGGCCTTGAGGAGGCCGACCATTCCGGCGGCGCCCTCCAGATGGCCCACGTTCGTCTTGGCCGAGCCGACCGTCAGCGGCAGTCGGCGGCCGGTGGCCGTGCCCAGGACATCGCCCAGGGCCGACGCCTCGATGGGGTCGCCGAGGGCGGTGCCCGTGCCGTGCAGTTCGACGTACTGGACTTCCGCCGGGTCGATGCCCGCCCGCTCGTACGCCAGCCGCAGCACCTCGGTCTGCGCGGCCGCGCTCGGGACCGTGAGGCCGTCGGTCGTGCCGTCGTTGTTGAGCGCGCCGCCGCGGATCACGCAGTAGACGCAGTCGCCGTCGGCCAGGGCCCGCGCGAGAGGCTTGAGGAGTACGACCCCGCCGCCCTCGCCGCGGACATAGCCGTTGGCCCGGGCGTCGAAGGTGTAGCAGCGGCCGTCCGGTGACAGCCCGCCGAACCGGTCGGCGGCGAGGGCGCTCTCGGGCACGATGTTGAGGTTCACGCCTCCTGCGACGGCGAGTTCGCAGCTGCCCGAGCGCAGGCTCTCGCAGGCCTGGTGGACGGCGACCAGACCGGAGGACTGCGCGGTGTCCACGGTAAGACTGGGACCGTGCAGCCCGAGGGTGTACGACACCCGGTTGGCGATGATGGCGCGCTGTGTCCCGGTCAGCGAGTGCTGGGTGACGGCGGACAGCCCCTGCTGGTTCAGCAGCACCGAGTAGTCGTTGGCGACCGCCCCGACGAAGACCCCGGTGCGGCTGCCCCGGACCTGCCGCAGAGGTACGCCGGCGTCCTCGAAGGCCTCCCAGGACAGTTCCAGCATCAGCCGCTGCTGGGGGTCCATCATCGATGCTTCGCGCGGGGATATGCCGAAGAACGCGGGGTCGAACTCGTCCACGCGGTCGAGAAATGCTCCGTGCCGTGCGGCCGGCGGAAGTTCCCCGGCATTCCAGCGGTCTTCGGGTACTTCGCCGATTGCATGCCGTGCGTCTCTCAGCAGTTCCCAGAACGCGCTCTTGTCGGGGGCCTTCGGGAGCCGGCAGGACAGCCCCACGATGGCGATTGCGTCGTCCGGTATCCCGACTTCGGTGAAGTCGTCGCGGAATTGAGACATGCGACCGTGATCCCCCATTAAGTGAAATGCATGAGACAGCACCCTGCGGCACACGCAAAGGCAGTTGCCGACTGTAATCAAATGATGGTTGGCCCTTACACCCCTATCGATCCCCTAGTGACCGCTGAAAGGCGTCGGGAGCAGGGGCGGAAGCACCGAGGGGTACGGGTCTCCGCGCGCGAGACCCGTACCCCTCGACGTCACTTCAGACGGACGGAGCCTGCACGGAGAGCGAGTGCCGGAACACGTTCCGCGGGTCCCAGCGCGCCTTGACCGCCTGCAGCCGCGGGTAGGCGCCCTTGTAGTACAGCTCGGACCACGGCACCCCGGAGGTGTTCCACTCCGCGGCCGCCAGGTCGGCGTCCGGATAGTTGACGTACGCCCCGTCGGCCGATCCGCCGGGCACCGGTACGCCGCCGGTGTCCGCGTACACGTCCCGGTACAGCTCGCGGAGCCACCGCTCATGGACCGGGTCCTGCGCGGGGTCCTCCCAGGTCGTCACGTACACGACCTTGAGGACGGAGTCCCGCTGCGCCACCGCCGTCCGGTCCGCGGGGACGGTGTTGACCTTGCCGCCGTAGGCGATCAGCGCGACGACCCCCGTCGGATTGTCGTAGTCGGTGCCGGTCAAGTGGGCGTACAGGGTGCCGATCTGCCGGTCGTCGAAGCTCCGGCGCGCGTACGCCGCCTTGATCTTGGCCCGGCCGGTCATGTCGCCGTCCCCGGCGATCCCGGGCCAGCGCGTCGAGTGCAGCCACGGCAGCCGCCGGGTGTCGCTGAACGGCTGCACGCCCACACCCTCGGACACGGCCGCCAGGTACGCCTCCAGCCGCTTGTCCGCGTCCGGGCCGGTTGCGTCGAGCTGTGTGGTCATCGCGAGGGCGCCGGACTGGCTGCGGGTCAGCGCCAGCACGCTGTAGAGGTCGCACCAGGGGGAGTCGGGGCCGCTGTTCTGCTCGAACCACCTGCCATGATTGCGGACCAGCCGCGCGAAGGCCGCCTCGTCCAGCCCCTCCCAGGGCCACGCCGTGGTGTTGAGGAGCACCTCGGACGGTGGCCGCGGCAGCAGGCGGCCGGGCTCCGGCGGTACGTCCGTGTCGGCGGTGCGCAGCCAGTACCTGACGACCACGCCGAAGTTGCCGCCGCCGCCCCCGGTGTGGGCCCACCACAGATCATGGTGGGGATCGTCGGGCTCGCGCGTCGCGATCACGGTCCGCGCGTCGCCCGACTCGTCGACCACGACGACCTCGACCGCGTGCAGGTAGTCGACGATCGAGCCGTGCATCCGCGACAGCGGGCCGTAGCCCCCGCCGAGGATGTGTCCGCCCGCACCCACATCGGGGCACGCCCCGCCCGGCAGCGTCACGCCCCACACCCGGAACAGCGTCTTGTAGACCGCGCCCAGCGTGGCACCGGCCTCGACGGCGAAAGCGCCGTGCTCTTCGTCGAATCCGACCGCCGAAAGCCGCGACATGTCGATCACCACACGCACATCGGGATGCGCCACGAAGTCCTCGTAGCAGTGCCCTCCACTGCGCACCGCGACCCGCTTCCCCGCCCGTACGGCCCGGGAAAGGACGCGCTCTATTTCAGCGGCCGAACCCACCAGATGTATCTCGTCCGGCTCGCCGACGAAGCGCAGGTTCTCACCCCGTCGTAGGTCCCCGTACCTGATATCGCCGGGAGTCACGGGATTGATTTGCTTCACGCTGCTTCTCCTGCTTTCCGTAAACGGACGTCAAATCGTCCTGTTGCGGTCGGATACTAATCCACCGGTCCTGCAGGGTAATTGGCGCGATCCGGGGAGAGCGGAAGCAGCGCGACGTGCCGAGGCAAGGTTTCGGCCGGATGACCGGATGGTCGGGATCAGCCTTCCGGTCCGTCGGGACTTCAGACGTGGACGACGTCACGGGACGGGGACAGCGTCGACCAGCAACCGCCGCCCAGCGCGGTCGGCTCGCAGGAGACCGGTGAGGGGTAGTCGACCGGCACGAAGCCGTGTGCAGCCGTGGTCCACGGCCGAGTTCAAGCGGGATGCCGTCGCGCTGGCGCTGTCGTCGGACAAGACGGTCACTGAGGTCGCCCGGGACCTGGGGGTGAGCCCGGAGGGTCTGCGTGGCTGGGCAAAGCAGGCCAAGGTCGATCGGGGCGAGGGGCTTGCCGGGGCTCTGACCAGCGCCGAGCGGGAAGAACTCGCCCAGCTGCGGCGCAAGGTCCGCGAGCTGGATAAGACGGTCGACATCCTGGGAATCGCGACCGCCTTCTTCGAGCAAGACAAAATGAGGTAGACACCGCCGCGCGGTGCCGCTTCATCGATGCGGAGGAGGCATTGGACGGCAATTTTGCAGGTCACAGCGTGGCACTGCTGTGCCGGGCACTGGGAGTGCCACGCTCTGCCTACTACGCGCACCAGGCGGCCGCCTCCGCGCGCCGGGCCGCCTTGGCGCGCGGAGGAACGCCTGGTCGACGAGATCCGAGTGCTCCACGCCGGATCGCGCGGCGCCTACGGCGCCCCGCGGATCCACGCCGCCCTGCGGCGGGCTGGGCGGGCGGTGAATGTGAAGAAGGTCGACCGGCTGATGCGCAAGCACCGGATCGTCGGGATCACCCGCCGCATGCGTCGGGGCCTGACCCGGCAGGCGAAGCGGGCGGTGTTCGCCGCCAACTTGATCGGCCGGGACTTCACCACACCTCGCCCCGGGATGCGGCTGGTTCGTGACATGGCCGAACTCATCACGCTGGAAGGAAAGTTGTATCTGGCGACCTGCATCGATCTCGCGACGCGGGAGGTGATCGGCTGGGCCAGTCGTCCGGGACGGCGGGCCAGGAACCGAGGAGCGCGTCGGCAGTGGTCAGGCCAAGATGCACCGTGGTTCCGGTCGTCGACGCCCTCAACAGGATCTCCGCCTTCGCTACCGTCCCTGTCAGCATCCACGACCGCCGGGAACGGCGTGTGGGCTACTACCCCCGCGCACGCACCTCGCCGCCCTCCGGGTACTGGTCACCGCGCATGCCCAGGGCGGCGACGTGGGGGCTTCACTCGACGACCCCAGCTGTCGCCTCTTCGTGGAGCCGTACGACTCCGACGGCTTCTACCTGACGATCGAAGCGCCGGAGCCAGGCGACGACGAGACTTCATGGGAGATCGAGGTCGACCGATGGGTGCCGGACGACCCCGAGGAGGAGCCAGGGGACCACACCAACGCGACAGGGCAGGACATGGTCGGCTGTTCCCTTCCGGTCGCGCCGACCGCCGAGGAGATCGCTCATCTGTTGAAGTCCGTGGACGAGAAGCCGCTGCTGCTCGCCGAGTGGGCTGAGTCGCGCGTGGGAGCGGTACTCGCAGGGACGGCGATGGTGGTGACCGAACGCTACGTCTCGTGATCGGGTCGGCAAGGAAGGCGTGATGCTGACGTGGTGGGGACTGGGCACGGCTCGCCACACATGCCGAGTGGATGCTTCAGCCGTGGTGGTCACCTCGCGAGGTGACCACCACGGCTGGGCAGGCGTGCGTTGGGATCCGGATAGGCTGGGGGTTGCCTTAACGGAGTTTGGTGGAGTCGAGGGTTACCAACTTAGACAACTGCGGCGCATGCGCCGAGCGCTTAATGGCTCACCCGTTCGGTGCCGTGTCGTACGCGCGGTGTTCCCCAGCGGCGGTCGCTTCTCAGGCGTCGAGTAGTTGCCGGAGGGCGTCCGGGCCGAGGCGCTTGTCCGCATCGGCGACAGCCCCGTTGAAGCGGACGCCTTCGGTTCCGAGGATTTCTGCGGGGGTGTCCGTTCGGGTATGGTCCGCCCACTGGAAGCCGTTGCTGACGCGTCCTGCTGCGTTCAATACACGCCAGGGGCTGGGACATTGGCCGCAGGTACTCAGGTGTCTTCCGACCGGAACGGCGTGGCTGCCGATCACTGCTGCCACGTCGCCGTAGGTGGTCCATCGTCCGGCAGGGACTTGGCCCAGCAGGGTGTGCAGCTCCGTCCAGTCTTTGCGGGTGCCGTTGAGTTGCTTGGCCAGCCCGGAGAGGTTGAGTCCTGCCAGGGTTGCCCATTCTTCGCTGTCGACATCGCTGGGAACCTGACTTGTGTCGACGTCCCACCATGTTGTGCCCTGTATGCCGTCGGCGGTGCGGCTCGTCACGCTCGTGAAGATGTGGTTGGCCAGGCCGGTGGGGGAGTAGGACGCGCCGTCGGCATCCCAGACCAGTGGCTGGGCAGTGTTGTTGGTCCAGACTGCGGTTGCTCTGCTGATGTCCTCTTCTACCCACGCGTTGATGGCATTACGGATGGCTTCCGTTGTGCCATGGCGCGGTGTCATGAGCAGTTTGGTGCCTTCGGGCAGCAGGCCCGCAGCGACGAGTACGTGGACGGCGTTGCGTGAGCGTGCGCGTTCCTGCAGCTTCTTGGCTGCCGCCTCGCCTTCGACTCGGGCAGGTGCGAGCGTGAACTCCTCCACTTCCGGGGTCGGATAGACCTTGGTGAAGCCGGCGACGACGTGACCCTCCACCTTCCACAGCCCCACCTGAATGAGGTCGATGTCGAGGCTCATTTCCGACAGCCAGACCACGGAGTGGGTGACCTGCTTGGGGAAGTCAGCGGCGATGATCACCTGTCGGGGGCGCTGGAGCAGCTCCGGGCTCCACTCCCCGTCCACATGATCGAGCAGGCGCTGCCTGCATGCATCGAGGTCGAGGTTCTGTCCCCTGCGCGACAGGAAGTCGCGGTGCGCTTGGGCCAGGGTGCTGAGGTCGAACCGGGACACCAGGGCGGCGTAGGTGATCGCCTGGAGGTGCACGTCCCGATCAGCCGTTCCGCGCTTCAGCTCGACCACGACGAGGCGCCCTGTTGCGTCCAGTCCCAGGACGTCCAGCCGGTCGCGCGCCAGCACGCCGTCTGTGTCGGCCCACCGGTCGTACTCCGCGGTAACGACGAGCACCGACTCCCCGAGCACCTGCGGGTGGGCGATCACCCACTCCTGCAAGTGCTGCCTCTCAAGGAGGCCTTCCGCAGCCAACCCGGTGCGCGCGATCGGTGTGGCCGCCTCGCCCATGACGGTGAAGAGGTGATCCACGATGGCCTCCTGGTGCAACCGGCAGCGCGACGCTCGACGTTCAGAGCTTACGTGGGCCGAAACCGGCGGGCCGGCCTTGACGGTCTTCCCGCGGCCCCGGTGCTTGCGGAACGTGCTCCACCAGCGGTTGTCGCGGCTGATCTTCCAGGCGGTTCGCTCGGTCATCGGCTCACCGGCCGCGCGGGCCTCGTCGGCCAGGAAACGGTGGCCGAACTCCGGGTCGTCGCGATGCGCGTCGAACAGGGCGTTCGCCCTGTACGCCGCGGCGAGTTCGGTGTCGGTGACCGGTGCGGCCAGCCACCGGTAGTAGGGCTGGCGGGCCATCTTGAGTACCCAGCACGTCACCGCCGCTGGCACCCTGTGAGGGGCAGCGGCCAGTTCGCGGACGAGCGAGTACTCATTTTGCTTGGGCACTGCAACATCCTTCCGGGTCGCCGCTTAGCAAGCCAGGTCAAGGTGTCACCCGATCATGCAACAGTCGCTTCTTCCTGTTCAGAGCGTCGGGTTGTCGCGGGCGCGGGTGGTTTCGAAGGGGCCTGGGAAGCGGGTTGGCTCCCCGATGGCTCCCAGGGATCGAACCGCCCGCACCCTGCCATTGACGCCTCTCCGTACGTGGCGCGGCGATCGGGTGTAGGTCCACGAGGCTGAGGCTGATCGACACGGAGGCCGTCAGCGTCCTGGCGGAGGTGCCGGCCACGCTACTCCGTCGACCGCCGCGCCGAGGAGGTCGCCCAGCCGATGCCAGGCGCCCGGGCCGGCGTGCGACATGGGGCTTGCTGCGAACCGCTGCCAAGCCGCATCACTGTCGCCGAGCACCTCGGAGACGTAGGCCGCGACTGCAGGATGAGTGGTGTCGTAGCGCGGGCCGCGTGCTTTGACTGCTGACCAGGCAGGCAGGAGGCGGAGCAGCTCTGGAGGGCACTCGGGCCGGGCCAGCATGATCTCGGCCCAGCTTCCGCGCAGTTCGGGTCCGCCGCCCAGGCGCCTGCGCAGGTGCAGGGTGAGGTCGAGCAGAGTCTGCTCCGGGGCGGAGTGGCGGGCCAGTACGTCGTCGAAGGTGAGGGACTTTCGGTAGGGGCGGGCGGCGAAGGAGAGGAGGGCCTCCTCGACGAGCGCGTCGTTCCCCGCGTGTCGGTCCAGGTACGCGACGAGAACAGCCTCGTCGGCGTCGGCGAGCTGTCTGAACCGGATGCTTTGAGGGTCGCCGAGGGAGGCCGTGCGTCGGCCCGGCAGGGCAGGGACGGGATCCGTGACGAGCGGCAGGATGGTGGCCATCAGCTTCTCGGCCCGTTGGTTCTCTTCCCACGCGGAATGGCTGGAGGGGTGGCCGTATGTGCTGGATCGGGTAGCCAGGGACCGCTTGGTGTCCTCAACTACAAGACGCGCCCTCTGCCGCGTCTCCTCCGTGACTTCGGGGAGATGGACGAGGAGGGCGTGCAACCAGCCGAGGTCGCGCACGACCCGATAGCGCGAGGCGGGTTCCGGTTCCCAGAGGGTCAGAGCGGAAAGGCAGATCGATGCGAACCGCGTGGCGAGGGCGGCGACGAGCTCCTGGGACGCCAGCCATTCTCGGGGTCGGCCGTAACGCCGGGCCTCGCCGGGGTTGAGGAGGAACCGCCAGGTCTGGCTTCCTGCCCGCTCCACCCAGCCGACGGCGAGGCGGCAGAGAACGGTCTGGATGGACTCGGACTGCATCTCCTCGTCGAGGAATCGTTCCACGTAGTCGCGCTCCTCCTGGGACGCGGCCGCCAACGCGTCGGCGTAGCGCTCCCGAGCCTGCGTGGGCGTCAGCCCGTCCCTGCAGGACCGGGAAACCCGGGTGACGAGAACCGCACGCTCGAAGGACTCCAGGTCGTGTGCCGCGACTTCCTCCAACAAGGCTGGTTCTACGTGCCAAGGTATGGATCCGAGCAGGTGCTCACGCACCACGCGATCGGCGGCGGGGTGCGTTGCGGACCATTCCAGCAGGCGGCGGTGATGCTCGGTCTGGGCCCGGAGGACGCCGTCCCACATGCTTTCCCATGCGTCGGTTGCAGCACGGTGGCGATCCATCCACGTATCGACGTCTTCTTCGCCGTCATGCCTGTCCGGCCCGATCGGGAGGCAGTCGAGGGCTGCGACGAACACGTCCTCGTGCAGGCCGTGTTCACCAAGAACGACCTGGGCGGGCGTCGGATCCTTTAGCAGCTCGGGGGCGATGGGCAGGCGCGATGTCGACCGTCGGCGGAGCTCAGTGACGACGGCGTGGATGAGCGCTGCGCCACCCTCTCTCCGGCCAAGGGCACCGAGTCGCGCCTCAGGGCACTTCTGCAGGACCTGCGCCCTGTATGCCTCCGGGCAGGCTTGGTGCGACAGAGCGACGCGGGACAGGTCCATGCGCTCGGTCGTCACGTGCGGGCGCGGTTCGCGACTGAGATCGCTCTCCACTGCCATGGCCAACAGCCACTCGGGCGCGGACTTTGCGAGCGGTCCTGTAAGCAGGGACATGGCCAGGCCGTCCCGATCCGTGCCCGGGGGCGCCGCGCGAATCGCCTCGACAGCCATGCGGGTAGGCGGGGAATCGTCGGACGCCCGCGCGATGACCGTACGCAGGAAGTCGTGAGGAAGAGACAGGTGTGGTTCCGCCGCGGCCATCGGACTCCAATCGTCGGCACCGCCCCGCGACGTGATCCTCTGGTCAGCGCCACCCGGGCACGGTGTCGTATCAGGTGTGAGCGTCATTGATGCCGAAAGGGACTGACAATCCAGTTGAGTTCGGCATGATGCTGACGTCGCTCTACACCTGGCATGACAGGTCTGCCACCAACAGATCGAGGGTGGCCTCCTCGTGGAGTGCGACTCCGAGGGCGGTCATGGCGGGGGCGAGGTCTGGGTCCCAGTCTGCGTCGACCGGCCCACCGTCGAGAGCCAGTTGAGGGATGGCCTCGGATTGACTGCGAGCGGCCAGGCGCTCGTAGTCCGCAGTGTCCATGCGCCACGGCAGGGCTTCGTAGCGGCGGATCACCCGGTTGGCCAGCGCGATCCCCGGCCAGTCGAAGTCGCCGTGGTACGCGAAGCGGCAACCCGTGGCGGCGAGGGCGTCGAGAAGCGTGAAGACCACGGTGGCGGCACTGCCGGAGGTGCACACGATGGGCCGGACGCAGGCGGCGTCCGCCGCGGCTTCCACAACACGCGGATTCTCACAGATGTGGATGAGCGTTGCGGCGGGGAGCTGCAGCCGGAAGTCACGGAGGTCGCGTGGTGTGACATGAACTTCGCAGTGATGGTCGGCACGCTCCCGCAGAGCACGCTCCCGCCAGCCCTCACCGACGGGGCGCAGCCCGTAGGTGAGGACCGTGCTGGAGACCTCGTCCGGCGTGACGGACACCAGCCGCCACAGAGCGCGTCGGCCGGCGGCGTCGTCGGGGAACTCGGTGCCATGGGCGAGGGCGACGCCGCGTTGGACGACGCGTGCGAGCCAGGTGCCGTCGTCAAGGCCGTGGGCGGAGCCGGTCGTCATGGCTGCGAGTTCTCCTCGGCCGCGTGTGCCGTTGCGTTCAGCCCCTTCGGGGCCGAGGAGAGCGGTGAGGACTTGGACCGCCTGCTGGAGTGTCCATATCGCCGCTTCAGGTGTCACTCCTTTCGGAACACCGGTACGGCGCAGCAGGTCGTACCACTGCTGAGGCCATTCCTGGTCAGCGAGCGGGGAGGCGTCCAGTGACGAAGAAAGGGACGACCACACCCGCTCCCGCCGCGCCGCCACGTCCGCGCGGGCGGCACGGCGGTCGGTGAGCGGCGGTCCGAGTTCTTCCAGAGTCCGTCTGAGTCCGAGTCCGGCGGCTGAAGCGCGTAGCCGTGCGTCGAGCACGTCGAGCCGTATGGTCGCAGCGGCACCTGTGAGGGGTTTGCCCAGTAGGAGGGACAGATCGTTGCGTTCCTGGGCGTTCATTGCGGTCAGCCGGAGCGAACCCGTGGCCTGTACGCCGTTGCTCTCCAGGCGTTTACGTGCCCCCTGCCAGAGCCGGGCGAGTCCGGGTCCCTTCAGCCAGTCGCGCGTTGCGGCGGGCAGCCCGCTCATACGGACACCAGACGCCGGTGCCGACCGTTCCAGGTGTAGTGCAGGGTGGCCACCCCGCGTACGTGGGGATCACGAAGGCACTCGTAGATGTGCAGGGACGGAACCTCGGGCCAGTTGCCCATGAGCCGCTCGCTGGTGAGGACGAAGTCGAGATCGAGGTCGACGAGGATACGGCCCAGTCGGCCGTGGGTGGGTTCATCGACCTTGGCGAAGGCGTCGTCCAGGAGGATCAGGCGTGGTACGTGAGGTGCCGATTCGGCGAGGCTGCTGAAGTGGGCGGCTGCTGCGGCGAAGAGCACGAGGTAGGAAAGCACGCGTTGTTCGCCCTGGCTGAGCCCCGTCCGGCCGGTCAGTTTCCTACGGCGGCCCGGGGCCGCGTCCTCGACCACGAAAGTGTGGAAGCGGAACCAGTCGCGGTAGTCCAGCGCGGTCCGCAGATGGGCGGCGTAACCGGCCGATGGGTCGGCACGGCGGGCGTCCTCGATCCGGCGTTGCAGCACCTCGCGCAGCTGCTCGGTCTGCTCGCGCGTCCTGAGGCTCGACGGACTGCGCAGCAGCTCGACGGCCGCGCGTACATCCGCGTCCACATCCTCGTCCAGCTTCCACAGCAGCTCGACGCCGAGGCCGTGGGAGGTGCGCACGGTCCGCAAGGTGTCGTTGAGAGCCGCGACCAGGTTCGCAGCGGTGATGACCTGCGCCGAGAGGTGGTCGCCTAGCTCGCCGGTCAGGAACCGCTGGAAGACCTCACGTTCGCGCTCGGTGAGCCGCCCTCGGGCCTCCGTGGCCTGAACCGCGATCCGCTCGCCCACAGCCGCGACGTCATGAGACCCGTGGTCGTCGACCAGCCGGCACACTTTGATCCCGTCGCGCTCCTCCAGCTGCGCGTCGAACCCACCGGCCAGTTGATCGCGAAGATCGGTGTGACGGTTGAGCAGGGTGCTGTCCGACACCTCGCCCTTCGGGCGGCCGAGGGCTTGCTCCACGGCGTCGGCGAGGGCCCGCAGCGCTCGCAGACGGCTGCGTACGTCCGCGCCGGGATCGTCCGACACGTACTCGGGCAGCGAGGACCGGTCGAGGCCGGCGCCGAGCACCACCTCCGGTCGGCCGAGAGCAGTGCGAAGAGCGCTGCCGGCGTCGATGACCGTCGTTTCCTGGTCCGCCAGGGTTCCGCGCAGGCGCTTCTCGTCCTCTTCCGCGCGCACGCGCTGGTCGTGGAGGTCGTCGCGGGCCTTCTGCGCCCCGGGCAGGGCGCGGTCGGCGTTCGCGATGCGCTGTTTGGCCTCCTGCTCGCGGGTGAGGATCTCCTCCTCGGACGATCCGATGGCCTCTTCGCGGGTACGCAGGTCCTGCTCAGCGGTGCGCAGTCCGGCGAGGTGGAGCCGGTAGCTCTCGTCCGCGGCCTGGCGATCCCCTTGGGCTCGTCCGTACCGGTCGGCATCGGCCTGGTTGGTACCGAGCCGCCCACCAGTGCCGCTGACGGCCCTGCGCAGATGCCCGATACCGCCGAGCAGGCCGGTGAGTGCGGTGCGCACCCTGTCTAGGGCGGCCGGGTCGCGGGGCAGGTCGTGGGCGGTCGCAGTGGAATCCGCCTCGGTCCGCGCCGATACCGCGAGAGCGCGTGTCTCCTCGGCCAGCCGCGCCGCGCGGGTCGCCTTGGCGGTCAGGCCGCGCAGGGTCCGTTCTGCTGACTCGGTTCTGCTCCATGCGTCCGCGAGGTTCCGTGCCCTGGGGAAATCCCGTTCTGCGAGCGTGAGAGCCCGACGCGTGGCATCGGCTACGGCGAGCGCTCCGCGAACGTCGGCCAGCCGCTGTTCCGTCTGCGTGGTTCGCTCCTCCAACTCGGCGAGGATGCGACGCCGAGTCTCGGCCCGTACGGCGGCCCCCACGTACTCGGTGTCGCCCTTGTCGTAGCGACCGTTGAGTACGCCCAGACGCCAACTGCCGTCGAAAAAAACCGCATTGTGTGCGGAAGTCTCTTGTGCCGATGCGAGTGCAATGCTGGCCAGCAGACCCTCAACCTGCTCGGTTGTGATGCCGCAATCCGGTTCAGGGGCTGGGCGCAAGGCCGAGGCGAGAGTCGGTCCGTCGGACAGCACGGGGCCCTGCTGGAGAAGGGTGTCCCGGATGCGTGAATCGAGCAGGACGCCGTCCGTACTCACCCACGCGTCCAGGATGCCACTCGCCTCCAGCGCCCCTTCCAGACCAGCTCGGTCGGCAGGCGCCAGCTCGTCCACGAAGTCCACGAGCCGGTAGAAAGGAGCTCCACTGCCCGGCTTCCTCGCGGCGGCACGATGGTGTGGGGCCGGCGGCTCGGGGTCGGTACGTCGTTCCCAGTCCCGCTTCTGCTCCGCCAGACGGTCGAGTTCCTCGCCGAGTCGGCCGACGTCGAGCGCCAATGTGTCCCGGCGTCCGGTGAGTTCCTCGCCGTACGGCTCCAACGCGGCCTGAGCGGTCCGCCACGCCTGGCTGTCGATGTCGGGCGGCAGTGTGCGGTCTACGAACGGCGCGTCAGTAGAGGTCTCGTGGCCGACAGTGGCGTGGACGGCGTCCAGCGACGGCAGGTCGGGACCCAGTGCAGTCCGAGTGCGCACCGCCCACTCGGCGACTTGACGGGAGTAGGCCCCGCTCTCCTCGGCGACCTTCTGACGGCTGCCGTCGAGGTGGCCGGCGGCCTCTTCCGCCTCGTCCTCCAGCCGTTCCCGCTCGGCATCGGCCTGAGCTGCCGCGCCCCGGGCCTCGTCCGCCCGTGCGATGAGGCGGGTCACCTCCTGAACCATCCGGGCCCGATTTCTCGCGACCGTCTCGGCGGCCTGCAACTGGTTCTGCCAGGACCGCAGCCCTTCCTGAGCCGTGACCGTGTCCACGCGCGCCGCCGACCGGTGCCGCACGGCGCGCGTCTCCCCGTCCGGAGTCGTCAACGCGGTTTCGGTGGCCTGGGCGAGAACCGTTCGCGGCAGGGCCACCGCCTCGCCGAGATGGCCGGTGGGAAGCCCGGCCTTTTCCGCCTGCGCCAGCAGCTCCCGATGTTCGCTTCCCAGCTCGGCCAGCCGGCTTCCGAGGTGTTCGACGCCTTCGGCCAGTCGCTCGGCCGAGCCCTCCTCCGTATCGTGCGCGTTGCTCAAGGTCGTGAACGCAGCCGCGGCGGCGGTGTGCAGCGCCTCCACCGTGCTGCGGCGCTCCGATAGTTCGCGCAGGCTGCGGTAGGCGTGACTGGCGTGCAGGGCGGCCAGGTCGGTCCGGGCGTTCTGCTCTTCGTCGCGCAGGGTCTCCAGTCGGCCCTCCGACTCCTCCTCCTGCATCCTCAGGTCGCTCGTCCGCTGAGCGGCGTCTCCGGCCGCCCGGCGCCGCTGTGCGAGGACGCCCAGCTCATGGCTCACTTTCTGGGCGGAAGTGCGCAGGACCCCGGCCAGGTAGCCACGGTAACTGGTGAGAAATGTGCGCAAGGCCGCGTCGGTGCGTTCCAGGCGGCCGAGTTCGTCCCGTACGGCGTCGAGGTCGTGGAGGTTGCGCGCTACCTTCTCGACCACGTCCTCGTCGAGCCCTGGCAGGGTCTCGCTCAGCAGGGAGACCAGGCCCCCGTGTTCGATCCGGTCGCCGACCGTCGGGCGCCGCAGCCGATGGAGGAGCTGTGTGAGGTTGCGGTAGCGCGTCGCGTCGGTGATGCCGAACAGTTCCCGGGCCACTCGTGAGCGGTGCTGGACCGCACGGTCGGTCGCGTTGTCGGAGCCGACGATCTCCTTGAGCCTGTCGACCGGTAGCGGTTTGCCCGCCTCGACCAGATGCAGGTCCTCACCGATCCGCAGCGGGGTGACGAAGAATGTCGGCAGCGCCTTCTGCGTCGACTTCGAGGCGCGGATGGCGGCGCCGAGCGTCAGGTGGTGGTGACCGCCGTCCTCGGCTGTGCCCCGGAACTCCACCCACAGATACCCGAGACGGTTGGTCTGCTCGAACCCGTCCAGCATCAGCCACGCGAGCGTGGTGCGACCGGTGCCTGTCGCGTCCAGTGCCCGGGAGTCGCCGTCCAGAAGGTACGGAAGCAGCATCTCCAGGGCCTTGGACTTGCCCGCACCGTTCTTGCCACGCAGCAGCAGCCGTCCGTCGCCGAAGGAGAACTCCTGCTCGTCGTACTGCCAGACGTTCTGGATGCCCGCCCGGTGCAGCCGGAAGCGGGTGCCGCCGTCTCTTGTGGGGCCGACGGTTGTCGCAGCTCCGGAACGCGGCAGCGGAACGAGGCCACGCGCGTCGGTGGTCATAACGGCAACTCCTCCTGAACGGCTGTGTCCTTGCCGACTGAGGTGGCCGGGCGCACGGTGATTTGGGTGGCGTAGCGGGCTGCTGCTGCCAGCAGCACCCAGCCTTCGCCGCTGGGCCGCGCGCCACGGACATCGGTCACCGTGCGTCCTTCGAGAGCCTCGTCGACGTATCCCTCCGGCAGCCCTTCGCCCTCGGCGCGCAGCCGGCCCGCGCGGGCCATCAGCCGCATGCGGACCAACAGGTCCAGTACGGCCTCTCGCAAGGAGGGGAGGTCCTCCAGGTAGCCGCGCTGCCAGTTGCTGCGCTGCCCGTACTCGGCGACCAGCCCGGCGAGCACCTCGTCCACCAAGCCGTCCGGGGCAGCCACTCCGATGACGAGCGTCCCGCCGGTAGCCGGATGCCCCGGTTCCTGCGGCCGAAGCCGCTCCACGAGCCGTTCCGCCAGCAGCAGCGCGGCCTGTGCGATGGTCCCGGTGCCCGGCAGGTGCAGATCAGTGAGCTCTTCCTCGGGGTCTGCCAGCGCCACGCCCTCCGCACGGATCTCCATCTCCAGGCCCAGGAGTTCGGAGAAAGCCTGGGCTTCTCGGCGCTGCCGGGTGCGCAGCCAGTCACGCTCGGAGTCGGTCAGCTCGTCGAGGTGAACGACAGGCGTCTCGACGAGCATCCGGCGCACGTAGGTGCGTGGTCCGCCGAAGCCCGGGTCCGCTGCCCGCCGGACCAGGTCGGCGCCGTCCCGTGCCTGGGAGAGCGGGCCGGCGACGACCACGCGCGCCAGCTCCCGGTCTATCGTGATCAGGGCTTCTCCGCTCGTCTCCTGCGCGAGTGCGGCCACCTGGCCCTCGGTCTCGATGAGCACGCCCCAGTCGACGAGCTGGCGCAGTGCCGCGACCAGGGTCCGCTTCCCAGCCGCCCGGCCCGTTCCCTCCAGCTCGATCCCGGCGTCGGCCGAGGCGGCCCTGATGTCGGCGACCAAGTGGGACAGCAGCATCTGCTCGGGCGCGGTCACCAGCACGGACAGGGCCAGCGCGAGGCAGGCGTACGTGTGTGGGGTGAACGGGGTGCCGGTGGAGCGCTCCAGCCGATGACCCGAACCCGCCCCCAGCCCCGCCTTGAACAGCCGGGCGTAGGAGCTGTCGACCAGCAGGCGGTAGCCAAGCACCTGCTGGAACCGTTTGCCCAGCCAGTCGGCGTGCCGGCGGATCAGCGGGAAGAGGTCGGCGTGGGGGCCGTCCGACGCGACCAGCGGGTGAGCGAGCAGCAAGCGGGCGGCGGTGCGGCGCTCGGCTGCCAGGGCTACGTCGTGAGTCGAGGGGAGGGTCATGACACGCTCGCCTCCGCTTCGCCGTCGACCGCGGCGGAGGTGCGGCCGATGTCCAGCTCCAGGTCGTCGAGCAGCAGGTCGCCGTCGGCCGAGTACAGCATCGTTCGCGTGCCTGCCGTCCGGCGCACGGTGAGGCGGATACGCAGTTCGGCGTCTTCACTGCTGGCCGAGTCGAGGTCGAACCCCGCCGTCCTCTCCCCGCCCGTGCTGACGGACCTGCTCAGCTGTGCGTTTCCGAGCGCTGTGGCCAGCAGCTCCAGGAGCAGCCCGAGCGCCGCCGAGGTGAGTCGTACGTCGGCGAACCGGCCGGACGCACTGCGCAGTTCGTCGGCTGCCGCTGCTCTGGCCGCTGCCCGCTGACGGGCTGCCTCCCTAAGCAGCCGCTTCTGCGCGGAGTGGTCCTCTACCGCTGAGGCCCGGCCCCGTGGGGCGCGGCTGCCTCTTTCACGCAGGGCCACCGGTACCTCGACCACGGGACCGGTCCACCAGCTTGTGTAGGCGGGCACCACCTCGTCGGTGGCCGGAGGTATGCCCAGATGGCGGGCGCCATACAGCCCGAAGGCGGCGACGGCGATGTCGTGTGCGTCCTGCGGCGCCGCTTCGTCGAACCAGCGGGCCAGCCGCAGCAGATCCTTGCGCCGGGACATCCCCCCGGTGGCCGACCGCAGCATTCGCTTGGCGTTGGCGAGCAGCGACTGCAACGCGCGCAGAGTGGCATCGCGTAGCTGGTCGACCTGGCTGCCCTGGCCGTCGGTGTTGCTGAACCAGCCGCGCAGGCCCTCCCAGTCCGCGAATTCGCGGCCCCGGCTGCGCTGGATCCGGACGTCCGGTCGGCTTTCGCCCTGCGCCTGCGTCGAGAGCCCGGTGAGCCCCTGGGCGTGGGAGTCCAGCCGGCCCAGCAGAGCCGGGATGTGCGGCCACAGGGTGTCCAACGCCGCCGAGATCCGAGGCGCTCGGAACGCCACGTCCTCCGTGATCGCCTCGACGTAGTCCAGGAGCAGCTCCTTGAAGCCCTGGTACTCGGCGCTGTCCAGGTCGTAGCGGGACAGCACCTGGCCGAGGTAGGCGTAGAAGTCGCGTATGGAGTCCGCGAATTCGCTGAACTGCACGAACAGCGTGCTGATCCGCTCAAGTCCGTCCTGCGGCTCGACGCCGCCCGGCGCGGTCACGAGGTCGGCCAGCTCCCGTAGTCCGCGCTCGACCAGGGCCAGCAGTTCGTTGCTCACCTCGCGGGCGGCGTCGGCCTCGGCCAGGACCCCGTCGGCGTCCCGCTGGATACGTTCGCCCAGTTTCGACAGCTGGTAGCGCGAGCGGGAACGCTGGTACTCGCTGATGCTGGACGCGTTCACCGTGTGGCTGCTGCGCAGCAGGTTTCCCCAGGCGACCAGCTGTTCCAGCCGGACTGTGAGGGTGTCGGCGTCGAGCCCCGCGGCGAAAGTTCCGACCTGGCGCAGTTTCACCATGATGTCCGGGACGGCGAGATCCGCCAGCAGCGTTCCACAGAAGACCCGCATGATCGCGACGTGCTCCAGCCGCTCGGGCGCGCTGAGGTACGTGTACGCGTTCAGCCGCCGCCGTGCCTCGTCGTCGGAGTCCTGGCCCGGACCGGATTCTGATGCCCCCATGCCGGTGAGGTTACGCGGAGCAGCCGGAGGCCGTCGTTGAGTGGCCGAAAATGCCGCGGACGTGTGCCAGGCTCGATTGTTGCGGAGTCCGGCTGTATCAACTGGATGTGACGGGCAACCCGCCCCCAGCCAGCTCTCTCACGAGCTGGTAGATCCATTTCCGGCAGATGCGCTTGCGATAGATAGGCCGCAGTCCCCCGCAGGATCTCGTTCTCCTGCTCCTGCAGTTTGATCCGCCGCCGTGCTTCCTGAAGTTCCGCATTCTCCTGACTGGCCGTTCCGGGCTTGGTCCCGTCGTCGATGTCCATCCGACGCATCCACTTCCAAAGCGTCATCGGGTGGACTCCAAAGGCGGTGGACACCCGTTCGACCGTCAGGCCCGCGCCGCGGTTCCTTGCGACCCGCACGACGTCTTGGCGGAACTCCTCCGGATGAGGCTTGGGCACAGCGAAATCCGCCCCACAAGGCAAACCAGTTCGGATGTCACCCGATTCGTGTGGCAGACCCGCTGAATATCTGCTTGCGAAGCGCGGGGTATGCGCTACCCTTCGGGCAGGAATGGAGCCTGGGACGGTACCTGGGCCACCTCCGATCGTCTTGAGGTACGGAGCGTCGGAAAGCGCCCTCGCCACCACCTCCTAACCGTTTCCTGCCCATCTGTTCTGTCCGGCCGTCGTGTGCCGGACGGCCGAAAGGCGTTCCGTGACCATCTACTCTCAGCACGCCACCCGTGGAAAGACGCAGATCCTGGCGACCTACGAGGGTCCGGACGGCGTTGTATCCAAGGCTGTGACGAGTCTTGCCGAGCCTCGCCTCGGGGGCCTGGTTGTTGACGCCCTCAATCGAATTTCCGCCTTCGCTACCGTCCCTGTCAGCATCCACGACTGCCGGGAACGGCGTGTGGGCTATTACCCGCGTACGCAGCTTGCCGCGCTCACAGACCCTGCCACCCGCACCGCTCTTCTCGATGGTTCCCACAGTCTGTGGTTCGAGTACGTCTGCCTACGGCTCCATCAGGCGCTCGTCGACCTGGAAAGTGCCATGGCGGCTCTCCCCGACACGGTCAGCAGAGCGATCCGGGCCGAACTGGAGGCAGAGAAGCACGGATTGCAGGCAGGACTCGCGGACTTCTCGGGAACTTCCTCGGAGGAGGATCCGGGGACCGAGCGCTGCTGGGAATTCGGCCACCCCCTCGTGAAGTACGACGACGGGCTGGACACGCTGAGCGACAAGACGCGCGAGCAGCTCGACCGACGCGAGTCGGTATACACCTCGGAGGAACGGGATAAGGCCATCGCCGCCCTCCGGGTGCTGGTCACCGCGCACGCCCAGGGCGGCGACGTGGGGGCTTCACTCGACGACCCCAGCTGTCGCCTCTTCGTGGAGCCGTTCGACTCCGACGGCTTCTACCTCACGATCGAAGCGCCGGAGCCAGACGACGACGAGACTTCGTGGGAGATCGAGGTCGGCCGATGGGTGCCGGACGATCCCGAGGAGGAGCCCGGGAACCACACCAGCGCGACAGGCCACGACATGGTCGGCTGTGCCCTTCCGGTCGCGCCGACCGCCGAGGAGATCGCTCATCTGCTGAAGTCCGTGGACGAGAAGCCGCTGCTACTCGCCGAGTGGGCTGAGACGCCCGTGGGAGCGGTCCTCGCAGGGACGGCGATGGTGGTGACCGAACGGTACGACTCGTAATCCGGGTCGGCAAGGAAGCCGTGACGCCGGCGTGATGGGCTGGGAACGGTCCGCCACCGCATGCCGAGCGGATGCTTCAGCCGTGGTGGTCGCCCCGCGAGGTGACGGCCGCGGCTGGCCCGGCGTGCGTTGCCATCCGGATGGGCTGGGGTTGTCCTGGCGGAGTTTGGTGGAGTCGAGGGCTAGCAACTTGGACAACTGCGGAGTGCCTATAGCTGGAAAGCGGGCCCCTCCTCAGAGTCCGACCCCGGCCCAGGAGGGGGGCTGAAATGCCGCTGTGCTGTCCAGTCTGCGTCAGGGGCAGCAGGAAAATCGGGGTATGGGCAGCGGGTTCGGTAGCGGGTAGCGCGTCCAGCCGGTGTCGTGGTCCCAGTGCAGGACGTGGGTCTGGTCCAGCAGGCAGCCGACCCAGAGGCCGGTGATGCCGGCCGGTACGTTCGGAGACCGCGAGGGCAGCAGGCCCGGGGCGGCGAGGCGGTGCCATGCGGAGGAACGCATCCAGGTGAGCCAGAAGAACACCTCGCGGCGCGGTCGGTCGGAAGCCGCGTTGAGCTTCAGGGCCAGGTCCTCGTGCAGCCCGAACTCGACTTCCAGCAAGTCCACCAGTTCCGTTCCGCCGTCGGCGTCAGCGATGGGCGGCGGGTTCGCCGGGAGCGCGATCCGCCAGCTCAGGGATCGTGCGAGGGTGATCCGTTCGCTCACGTCCTGGCGGGCCAGTTCGGCGAGTTCAGCATCGGTGTGGCGACCGGGGAAAAGGGCTCGCGTCGTCTCGGCCGACTTCCGTTCGTCCTCGGTCCGGCGCTTCTCCAGTGAAGCGAGGAAGTCCGGATCGAACGACCACAGCACCGGGCCCATCCGGAGTGGTTCCGGGAGGGGAGAGGGCGGTGGGGGCTTTCCCTGGCGGCGGTTCTTCTCGGCCTTCCCGGCCCAGTGGTCCGGGTTGAAAGCCGGCATCTGGTCGTACCCCGTCAGCAGGCCTGCGCTGATGTAGCCGGTACTCGTCTCGCTGGGCACGGAACAACCGAAGGCCACCCCAGTACCGCTCAGCACGCCGTACGGGCACGACTCCTCATGGAATGGCCGCTCGATACAGGCCGTGCCGGGGCCGAAGCGGTTCACGCCACGCCGTTCCAGCTCAGCCAGGGCCGGGCTGATGACGGTCAGGGGATCCCTGAAACGAGGGTGCCCCTTGCGGCCCCCGTAGGTTGCCTTCGGCGTGCTCTCGAACACCACGTGCCAGCCCAGATTCAACTCGGGCACCGCACGCTTCTTGAGGTACGGCTCCCAGGAGCGCCGGTTCTGCTCAGCCACACTGCTGGTCACCTGTGTGACCTCGACTACCCGATCGTCGCCGCACATAAGGTAGAAGCGCCCGTCGGGGGCAGCGCGCACCTCGTGGGAATCACCGCATCGAGGGCAGCGATCGTACGGTTCGACGGTCTCACCCGTGCAGTACCGCAGGACGCCTGCCGCCCTCAGCTCCACCGGATCACTTGCTCGGGGCATGAGCCCCGTCCGTCCCCGCAGGCGCTTCGTCCGCACGAGTCGTCTCCTGTACCGGCACGTCGTCCGGTCGGTGCATCCGCCTTCGAGGGGATAGCTTCGCACTTCGGGGAGGCACGTCGCGATATGCTGCGCGGCGGCCAGCCGACGAGGGGGCGGAAGGCGTGGCGTCACGTCGGCCTGGGAGACAGAAGATGTCAGGACGAGACGATCCTCTGCCGCTGGATCCCCCCCACCGGCCAACTCAGCGGCCTTTTCAGTTCCGAGCCAACTGACTGGAACAAACGTAGGACCAAACGCCCAGTTAGTCTGGGGTCCGAGTTGAACATCCGCGTGGACAGGAAACGGCTCGAGTCGCCTGGCCGCAGGTGCTGCACGCCGGGCAAATGAACTGACCGGTGCCCTCCGATGCCCAGCACGGGACAGCCAGAAAGGCGCCACCGAGACGGCCGTCGAGGTCGGACTCGGGGGCTCCGGTAGCGGCGGAGCCATCCGGTTCCAGTAGTGGGAAGGTCCGTCTACAGGCCAGGCAGCGGCGGAGCTCCCAGCGGGTGCGGCACGCGGAACAGAGTGCTGCGAACAGGCCGCCTTCGCGGGGCTCGAACATGGTCTGACGCTGAGAGCCGGTTTTGGCACACACCGGGCACACTTCGAGCAGTTCGGCCTGGACGGCTGCGTCCTTCAACGTCTCGGAAACAGTCCGCAGTCGCTGGACTTCGTGCTTCGCTGCTCGATTACTGGCGTGCCGCCCTTGGGCCGTCTTGAGCAGGACGGAGAGCTGCTCAAGCTCCCCCGAGCCTGGGGCGCGCACGACCGCCACACCGTCGGGACGGGGCTCGAGCCAGTCACAGCTCGCCACAGTGGAACGCGTGCCGGCGGGCACGGGGACGGTGAGAGGGTAGCGGCGCGCGTCGGCGCCCAAGGTGGCCCATTGGACGGCCCGCACCAGACGGCTGACGCTGAAGATGTCCAGTGGGGACAACGGGGCAACGCTGACATGCTGCCCGGACGCATAGCCGTCGCCGTGCCCGATCCGATACGCCGCCCCGGTGACGTGGGGCTCTGCGTCCTGGCGTTCCTGGAGCAGTCCCGGATGGACGATGAGATCGTCGCACTCGGTGGCCGGCCGGTCACGACAGACGCCTGAGATCGAAGTGGCGATGGAGGCTGCGTCGGGAGCCGTGCACAGGTCGATCGTGAACGGAATGACGCGCAGCGCCTGGCGGTCACGCCAGTGAAGGGTGAAGTCGCCTGTCCGGGACCAGGTGACCGTCAACTGCTGACCGCGCATGCGGAAGCGGGTGGTCCGGCCGGGGGCAGGAGCCGGCTGATGGGCGTCCGGGGTGGCCTGAAGCAGTGTGCAGGCGAGGAGCAGCAGGAGGCCGGTGAACCGTTCGAAGGCGACGCGGATCTCCTGGCGGCGCTGGGCGGTCTCGGCCTCCCCGGGGCGTACGGTGGCGACGGTGACGCAGGCCTGCCAGAGTGAGGCCACCCTGCGGTAGTGCGGGTCGCTGCTGAGCAGATTCGTGGGATGCAGTTCGCGCGGTGGTGCGGAGCGGTGGTCGACCGCGCGCGCCAACGGTGAACTCAGCATGACCTCCACTACCGCAAGCAGCGATTCCAGGGTCCGCAGACGCGTTCCCGCGGCCGCCCGTTGCCGACCGGAGTCCTCGATGTTTCTCAGCAGCCTGGCCAGGTCCCGCCGGGCCCGCCAGGAGGTCTCCTCAGAAGTCATGAGCAGACCGTGTACATCGTCCGTCATCCTGCTGAGGTCCCTGAGCTGTGTGACCCGTTGCTGCAGGTGCGACCGCATGACATCAAGGACAGCCACAGCGACTCGGTTCTCGTAGATGTCGGCGTCCTCCTCACTGCGCCGGGCCAGTAGACGGCTGGGGCGCACGCCGGCGAGCGTGTGCGAGGCCCAGTCCTCGGGCCGGGAAGCCAGGCGCGCCGCAGCGCCGGAAGCGATCGAGCGGACCCGGGACGTCGGCACCACCTCCTCCACCGTGCGCAGACGCGTGTACGGACGGTGGCAGACCGCGCGCAGCGCACCGGACTCGCGCTCGAAGACGTCCTCCACCGGCAAGGCCTCGGCCTCCTCGGCGACATCGAGGATGATCGGAGGCATGGTCAGCCAGTCGTCGAGCGTGGCGGCTTCGCTGAGACGGGCTGACAGAGCCAGAAGATGACGGACGAGGAGGGAGTCCAGTTCCGGCTCGGCTGCTTCCCGCTTCATTGCCGACCACGTGAGCGGAGCTCGTCGTCCAGCAGCCGTCGCGTCGTCGTTGGTTCGTGAGCGCCGTCGAACCGCCTCAGACTTTCGACGAGGTCGGTGCGCAATGTGTCGAGGGTGTCGCTATGGATGTCGTACCGTCCCCGGACCGAGCGCAGGATGCGTGTGGCCAGAAGATGGTCCAACGCCTCACCCGGGCTGCCTCCTGCGGCGACCACGACGGGTGCGAACTGCTTGATTTGCCTCTCGAGCCGGTTACCCCACCCGATGCGCAGTTCCTCCGCGAGACGATTGCGCCAGTGGGTGTTGAGGAATTCGATGATGCCGTCGGCCTGCACGCCGTAGGTGGCCTGTGCCCTGTCGAAGGACTGGGTGAGACCTTGATGGCCGAGCGGTTCCGGGAACGCGGGTGCCGTCTCCGGTACGTCCGGGTGCTGCCAGGGCAGCTCCAGGACGAAGGCCCGGTCGTAGGTCTTGTCGGCGAAGCCGACGGTTGTCTCGTCGTGATTGGCGGTGCCGATGAACCAGACGTTGTCCGGGACGGCTATGTGCGTTCCGTCGATGATCAGGTCGGCAGGGTTTCTGACCGGTGCCGTGGTCAGTGCCAGACTGGGCCGGTCCTTAATGGCCAGTGCCGACAACACTCCGCTGAAATATTGTTCCGGATGGGAGAGGTTCATCTCGTCGAGGACGATGAAGAAGGGCCGGTCCTTGAAAGCCGGGCACTGGGCACGGTACAGAGCCTTGGTGAACTCGGATTCGTAGAAGATCCGGTCGAAGCTGTTGTAGTAGCCCATGAGGTCCTGCGGGTCGCGCCAGCCGGCCTGGACGGGCACCACGGCGGCGCTGCTGTCACTGCCGAAGGCGATGGCAAGCGCGCGGGCCAGACCGGTCTTCCCGATACCGCTGATGCCCTGGAAAAGATGGAGACGGCTCATCGCCATGCCCGCCAGGACCAGGCGCAGGTCGGACTGACGGTAGGAGAGACCGGCCTGCTGGCGGATGACCGCCTGCAGCTGGGGTACCAGCTCTGGCATAGCCGGCGTACGTGTGTCGAAGGGCCGGGGCGTGCCGAACTCCCGGTCCATGTACGAGCAGGCCGGAAATGCCTGGCCTTCCTTGCCGACCTGGGCCGTGGCCCGGAGCTTGGCCGCTTCCTCGTTGAGCAGGTGCTGCAGTTGGTCGTTGGCAGCGCGCAACCAGTTGTTCTGTTCGAGGTAATTCTGACGCTCGTTGACCGCGATGCGATCACGTTGGAGCGCTGACTCCAGTTCCCCGCGCTCCCGAACCAGCTCTTCGTTGTCGGCGGCGAGGCGCTTGACCTGCTGCCGCAGCTGCTCGAGCAGGAGGGCGTCGGCTTGTGGCGCGGCGGCGTTCTCCTCCAGGAGACGCGCGTTCTCGGCGCGAAGCTCGGTCAGGCGCTCGACGACCTGCTCCAGGGTCATGCCCCCCAGCGACGCCAATGCGCCGTCGTACTCGTTGAGTCGGACGCTCAGACGTCCGTGCCCCTCGGTGAGGACGGTAATCCTGTGCCGGCTCTCCTCCATCTGCTGAAGCAACTGGCCGGTACGGCTCGTCACCTCATGTTCGAACCGTTCCGCACGGGTGACCTGCTGCTCCTTGAGGGCGGCCTTGACGTGGGCGACGTCCTCATGTTCGTTCTCCAGCTGGAGCCGGGCGGATCGCAGATCTCTCTCGCGTTGGGCGAGTTCGCTCTCCCGCTCGTCCAGCGCCGCCTGAGTGTCGGCCAGGCGACGCTGTTCCTCGCTCCACCGTGCCTGTCGGTCCTGGCGTTCGGTGTCCAGCGCGGCCACGGCCGTCCGGCGCTGCTCCGTCAGCCAGGCCTCAAGCTCTCGGCCTGCCTCCAGGTGGCGTTCGGTGAATGCCGCTTCGGCCGCCTGCTCGCGGTCGGACAGATCGCGGTCCCTGCGGTCGAGAAGTTCCGTGCGGGAGTCCAGCGCGGCGCTCCTCTCCTGCAGGGCTGCGGCTTCCTCGGCCCGTTGCGCGGCCGCGGCAGTGAGTTCCTCCTGCTCGGCACGGAGCGCCTCCGCCTGCACCGACAACGAGGTCGCTGCGGCTGCCTGGCGCTCGGCGAGTGCACGGTACCGCTGCCAGGCCGACGCGAGGTTGGAGCTCGAGTCGTCGGACCCGGCCCCCGCCGCGACCACCACCTGGGCCTCGTCCGCTACCTGCCGTATCTCCTCCACCAGCGCCGTGGTGTTGTCGGCGCTCTTCGGGCCGGTGGGGGAAACCATCGGGGCCGGCTGACGGGCACGGGCGGCCTCGGTGTGCGGAGGAGCGGGCGGCCGTCCCGGCCAGACCGTCCCCTTGCCCTTCTGACGCGTGCGTGTCTGCCTCTTGCCCATGTCGTCAGTTCACCTCTTGCTGATTGTGGTTCGGCCGCTGCTCAGACCGAGCAAGTGGCGGGCCGCGTCGTAGGCGAGAGTCCGGATCTGGTCCAGCTCATCAGGGGCCGGTGCGCCGGTCGGTCCGTGCGTCGCGTTGTTGCGCAGGATGCGTGACCGGTCGAGATCCTCCAGGAGGGTGGGGCGCTCGCGGATGAACGCGGCGAGCGGATGCTGCGCGTTCTCCCCGGCCGCCCAGACGGCTCTGATGACGTCTCCGGCCAGCCCGCCGGCCGGTCTGGAGCAGTACTTGCGCATCTCCGGCGGCACGGATGTGGCACCCAGGCGCTGGGCGGTCAGTACGAACGTGCGCTCCCGCACCCCCGGCTCCCTGGATGGTGGGATCCGGGCAGGGAACCGTTCGTTGAGCTCGGGGAGTATGCACTCGAAGACGCGAATGGCGTTGCGTGCGGCGTTCTCCCGTTCCCGCGCGGTGTCCTTCAGCAGCGCCAGCTCGATGTCCGCAAGGTGGGTCAACACCTCGGAGTTGTTCCGGATTTCCTCGCCGAGCATACGTACCACGTCGGCGCGGGCATCCTCGGCGAGCTCCCGGTCGACCTTGCGCGCGGCGGTGGTCCGGTCGTGGCGGCTCTTTCCGAGCATGTCGTCGATCAGGCGGGCCAACTGCTCGTCGGTCTCTGCACGGGTGGCCAGAAGATCTGCGAAAGGCCGCCCGTCGCCCACCGCGAACGGGTCCTCCACGGTCCACATGCGTCCGGACCCGTCGTTGCCCTCGACGACGTAGCACACGACATGGGCCGGGTTCGCCGTACCATGGAACCCGATCCGTCGGGCCACCCCCACAGAGCTGTCCGGATCACGGGAAGCACCGCGCAGGCCCCGCGCCGCCAGGTCGTGACTCTTGCAGGCTTCGAGGACATCACGTTCCGACGGGCGCATCCAGGAACCGCCGGCCCGGAGCGTCAGCGCGCTAACCTCCCGGGAGGCGCCAGCGGTACCGAACTGGATGGTGACCCAGCGGCCGCGATGTGCTCGCAGGTCGGCGCGTACGGGATCGGCGACCAGGATACGAGGCAACAGCATTCCGGTGGCCGGGTCCTGGAAGACACGGACGAGCCGGGGCTCCGTCTCGGCGACTTCGCCTTCGGCCACGGTGCGCCGCCCCGCCTCGGTCAGCTGCAGCCCGTGTGCCATCAGCTGCCCCTCCACGAGCCGGGCGATCACCGTGCGGCACAGGGCAGTGTCCAGCCCGATCAACCGGGACAGGTCACCGACATCGCGGACCCCGGCGGCACACAGGCGCAGCACCACGGTCTGGAAGACATCCAGTGTCCGGGAGTAGCCGGTCGGTGCCGTTGCCTGGTGAACCCACACGGGCAGGAGAACGGGCCGGTACCGTTGGCGGGGTGGGACGGCCAGCTGGAAGACAGGGGTCTCACGGTCGAACGACACGGCCGTCCACTCCCTTCCGGCACAGCTTCAGGAACCCGGCAAGAGGCTTGACCGCCTCCGGACTGCCGGGGCCGAACATGTCGTCGTCGCCCACCACGGCCAGCACCCGCTGCTGGCGGCTCATCGCCACGCACAGCCGGTTGGCGACGGTCAGGTGCCCGTAGGCGCGCTTGGCGTCGTTCCGCGCGACTGGTGTGCAGCTGCGCACAGTGGACAGATAGGTGACCGAGAACTCCATGCCCTGGAAGGCATCGACGGTGCCGACCCGCAATCGGTCGAGCGGCGCGCCGTCCTCGTCACGGCTGAGCCGGGTCACGGGGCGCCACCCGCCCGCATCGGTGAACTCGGCGAGTCCGGCCTTCTTCAGCTCCTTCCACACCTCGGTGACCTGCGCGGCGTAGAACGAGATGACACCGAAGGTCATCCTCGGGTACCGCTCGATCAGCGCGGCTATCTCCGCGGCGATGACGATGGCCTCGGCGTGGCGGGCGCGGCTCGTTCCCCGTTGGGTCTCACCGCCGGCGGACTGCGGCACGGGAAGCCATACCGCGGGAACTTCGCCGTATCGTTCGATCCCGTGGGTGAAGTCACTCGCCTCACGGCCGTTGCGTAATTGCCCCTGGTAGAAGTTGTCGCTGACGAAGCTGCCGAGTACCGGATGCATGCGGAACTGGGTGTCGAGACGGACGAACCGGGAGTGCCCGTCGGAGGAGCTGTGCTCCCACTGCCGGGCCAGTCGTTGGAACAAACTCTCCTGCAGCCGCTCACGGACGTCGTCGCCGAGCGAACTCAGCTCGCGCTCCACGTCGGGTTCCAGCATGTGGGGAAGCTGGGCGTGGTCACCGACCAGCACGATCCGGCGGCGGGCCTGGGCGAGAGGGATGAGGAGATCCAGAGGGTTGGCCCGCGCTGCCTCGTCGACGACGACCGACTCGAACGCTCCGTCCCGACGGCCGACATCGACCATGGCTTTGGAAACGGCCTGCTGGCAGGTCGAGGCCAGCGAGACGGTGTAGGCGCGGAGTGTGTCGTCGACACCTTCTGGGTCGCTGCGCAGATCATCCCGGTAATCCAGCAGCGCCGCGGCTATGGCGTCGGGTGACCGGGTCACCGCTTCCGCGAGCTGTGCTGCGAGCCGGTCGAGGAGGTCGACGATTGCGGGATCGGCCACGGTGACCTCTGGAAGCCGGATGCGCGCGGTGAGACGGTCGAGCAGGGCATTGCGCAACGCAGTGAGCGCGTTGAGCAGTTCGGTGTGTGGTGCGGTGGCGCTGATTGCCGCACGCAGAGGTTCCTGGTAAGAGATGCCGTCGAACAGCGGACTGTCGGCGAGTGCCAGCCGTGTCAACAGCGCCCGGGCTGTGCGGGGCCCGTCATCGTGGAATCCGGTTGCGGTGCAGCGCAGCGACCGGATGTAGGGCAGCAGATCCGCGCGCACGTCGGGGTCGGCCATGGCGGCGGCTCGCATGCGCTGCTGTTCGGCCCGGTCCCTGTGACTGCGGAGTTCCCCGACCAGTGACGGTTCGGCGATGTCCCCGACCTGGGTGAGTACCTGGTCCAGGAAGCGCGACAGGCTCTCGGGTGGGACCGGCGCCGCCCGATAGGTGGCGGCCAGCTCGGCGGCGGCTCGCCGGGCAGCCAGATGAGGCCCGGCCGGGCGCTCACGCAACCGCAGGTCGGCAGCACGGGCTGCCTCGATACGCCAGGTGTCCAGTGCCACTTTGCTGCCCCGACCGCGCGAATCCACCTTGAGCGGTGGAAGCCCGAAGACCCAGCCACGAGTGACGAGGTGGTCCACCGCCGCATGCTGGAAACTCGTCAACAGGGTGCTCCCGGCCACATCTCCCCCCTGAGCGAGATCGCCCAACTGGTTGACCAGAGCAGCGATCACCTGGGTTTTGCCGGTGCCCGGTGGCCCTTGGATGATCGCGACGTCAGGAGTGTTGAGGGCGGTGAGCACCGCCTCCCGCTGGGCCGGCGTCGGTCCGTGAGGAGCGAAGCAGCTGAGCGCGGAGGGGGAGAGCTTCGTGATTCGCTGCCGTGCCGCCTGCGGCCAGGTTCCTCCCTCCAGGAGAGTCGGCAGCGCAGGAATGTGCGTTCCGTCGGTGCGCAGCTGCTGCATGGCCTTTTCGCGCCGGTCGAGCCGACGTTGGTCGCCGCGGTGCGCCAGGTAGAGCCACCCTTGAGGGGGCGGGTCCTGCTGGTTGTTGAGGGTCGCAGTGAGCCTCAGGACCTCGGTGACACTGTCGTATCCGAGCGGTTCTCCGACCCAGGCCTTCACCTTCTGCGCGCGGGATGCGACGAGCCATTCCCGGTCGGTCATCGCGGTGTCCGTCACGGAGGCCGGAAGCCTCTCGGCAGCCTCGAGCTCGACGCGTTCGGCCGCAGCTGTGTTCTCCAACGCGGCTCGGGTACGTGGCAGGGCCCGGCCGAGGTCCACAGTGAACGCGCAGCGGCCGTCGGACTCGACCTTGACGTCGGTGTAGCGGATGCTTCCGAAGTCGCGGAGGCGTCTCCTGATGTGGCGCGCCTCCAGCTCCTGGTACCTGTCCCACATGGCCAGGTAGCCGTTCTGGCTGGCCACCAGGTCGAGGCCCTGCTGTATCCTCTCGCGGTCCCGCTGTCTGGCGGTCATGTCGCGGAACTCGATGGATCCGACGGCGAGTGCCTTCTGAACGGCGCCGCCTCGGTCATGGACCGAGCTGAGCAAGCGGACGATGCGGTAGCCGGCACTGTGTTTCTCGACATCGGCCATGAGCCCTGGCCCGTGCACCCGGAAGCCGGCTGCGAAGCTTCCGGCCGGTCCGGCCGAGACCACCATGCGCCTTGCGTCCGCTGGAGCCCCGGGACGGGGCTCCAGAAGGAGTTCGCGTGCCATGAACTCCATAAGCGAACCGACGTTGATGGTGTCCGTGCGGTCCGCGTACTTGGTGGCGTCCTCCAGGACGGCGTCGTCGACATCGAGGAGCAGTCCGGTGCTGAGCGGTACCGCGAGTCCTGTGGCAGGCGCGTAGATGTGAACCCGCACGGTGAAAGGAGTGCCGGCCGCCGACGAGGACTGATGCGGGTTTCCAGTACGGCGCCGAGGCGGCGGGACGGGCGTGGGCGGTCGCGGGCGGACAGGATGTGCGGTCACTGCCACACAAGTGGTCCCGGCCGCCTGGACCCGATCGAGCTTCCGCTCGTCCTTCGGAGTGGCCGGCCTGATCCCGAACGTGGCGGTATCGGTGACCAGGTCTAATTGGCCTGTAGGCCGGTGATGGAGCCGGACCTCGACGCCGTCGGGGATGGCCTGGTCGGTGAACTCCTGTGGCACTCGATGCCAGAGGAAGGACAGGAGCACGGGTTCGCCCGGCATACGGGCCGGCATCGCCGGCTCTTTGGGGCGCACGCTCACCCGCTCGCCTCCAGCGTCATCAGACGTACCCAGCGATGGATGACACCCTGCCTGCCGAAGTGAAGCGTCCAGGAACGGCCGTCGACCGGCACGGTTGCCTGGCTTCCCTGACCGATCTCACGCCACGGCCGACCGTCCTGGTGGTCGAGCCAGAGACTGTCGCGCGAGAGGTTTGACACAGTCACATCCTGGCCATGGCACCGCAAATGCGCGACCACCGCATCGAGCTGGTCCGGGGCGGGTGAGGTATGACGGGCCGTCAGTGTCGTCAGGCTGTCGGGGCGCAGCACGGTGAAGTCGGGCAGAGGCACCTCCGACAGCTCTACAAGGGGAGTGTCGTCTTCGGTCCCGACCGGGCCGGTCAGTCCGTGGCGCAGCAGCCAGACCCGTCCTCGGGGCTTGCCGCAGGCCAGACATGAGGAGGCCGCGGCTCGGTAGCTCCAGTGACACTCCGGGCACTCGACCGTCTGTCCCGCTGCTGAGTGCAGCGCTGCGGCCCACCGGGCAGCCGACGGCCGGACCAAAGGATCGGTCACGGCGTCCACGAAGCACCGGGTGGCCAGGCCCCACAGTTGACCGGACAGCATCTCTTCCCGTGGTGTGATGCCCAAGGTGCACTCGTTGGTGCGGTCAGTGGGATGATCGATCCAGGGAAGGCGGAAACAGTCTGCGTACTCCTGTTGGTAGACGGGATCGGAGTCCAGAACCTCGTCACCACGGAACGGGTGACTTGCCGTGAGGGTCTCGAAGATCAGGACGGCGAGTGCGTGCGCGTCGGCCAGCGTCGTGGCACCACTGCGCCCGGACACGATTTCCGGTGCCCCGTATCCCGGGGTGTGCACCGGCGCAGATGCGACAGTCGAGACAAGACCGAGATTGTCCACGTCAATGAGGCGGATCTCCTGCTGCTCGGGAGCTGCGGAGACGAGCACGTTCGAGGGTGACAGGTCCTGGTACACGATGGCGCGTGAGTGAAGCCGGGCGACGGCACCCGCGAGTTTGGCGAGCAGCCGCAGTCGGCGTTCCAGGCCGCCGGTGCGCAGGTACCAGGCAGCGAGGTCTTCCTCGTCGGGCACGCACAACGTGTCCAGTGGCACCATCTCGTCGGCGAGTTCCATCACATAACCGAGCTTCGGCGGAGCGAGCAAGGCGAGGACGCCGGCCAACGGAACGCCGTCCAGCGGCAAGCGCTGGATGCGGCGCAGCCGAGTGTGAACGGCTTCTGCTGCTTCCTGAGTTGGAGCAGTGATCATCTTGATGGCGGTACGTCCGCCACGGGCCAGCCATACCTCGCCCTGGCCGCCGGCACCTATCGAGTGGGACAGCGGCCATAACTGGTGGTACTCGTCCTCGACGGGCCGCAACAGACCGCCGAGATCCCAGCGCGATGCCACGGATGTTCCTCTCGCTGCGTTCTCCGACAGGGTCAGGCGCCGAATTCGGACAGATCGTCGGGGCGCAATACCGGTGCCCGGTCCGGACGAGTGCTTCGGGCCTGCTGAGTAACGGTGACCGTGACCCAGCGGAAGTACTGCTGAATACGTCCGATGTCATGTGCCTCGAACACGCCGTTGGCCTCGTCGCTGACGAAACGGCGCAGTACGGCCTTCGCCTGTTCGGTCATGTCCGGACCGATGGCGACAGCCAGCCGGTTGGCTCGAGAACCCTTGGGGGAGTCAAGCAATCGGTCGAGGGCCTCTTCCCACTCGTCAGTGGGCATGCCGTCGGAGACGAGAACGAGAGTGGGAGAGAAGGAGCGGGCCGGTACGGCTGACTCATCGCGCAGCACCTCGTCGGCGAGTCCGAGGGCCGCGCCGAGCGGAGTGCCTCCCTGGGCTTCCATGTCGGTCCAGGAAGCCTCGGCCGCGGGCACCACATCTTGATGCAATTCGGCCCGGTTCTGACTGAAAGCGATCACGCCGACGTGGATGGCGCCTCGCCCGACATCGGCGGTAGCGAAATCGTCGAGCATGTGGCGGATGCACTCATTGAGTACATCGATCTTCTCCCGAGGTTCCCCCATGCTTCCGCTCACGTCCGCCAGTACAAGCACCGGCAACGGACGAGCCTTCGCAGCCATGAAACGCGGCGCGGCACCCACGATGTTCCCCCCATCGCTCTCACCGCACCATGGCTGCACGTCATAAGCCTAGTTGCGGCAAGGCCATTCCTAACGCTGAAGCAGACAAGGTACTACGAATCATGCTTGGGCGTGATCAGATGTAGCAACAGATTCGCTGGGGAGGGTGCCCGTCCGATATGAGGCAGATCTTGCAAAAAGTCGCATGTCGAGCAGCTGGCCGCCGACGTCGGGGGCCACGCGATGACGCTGTGGAAGTGGATGCGCCGCGCGGACATCGATGACGGCACGAAGTCCGGGACGACCAGCCAGGAGAGCGTGGAACTGCGGTAAGCGCGCCGGAGGATCAAGCTGCTGGAGCAGGAGAACGAGGTCCTGCGGCGGGCGGCGGCCTGTCTGTCGCAGGTGAACCTGCCGGGAAAAGGATCTACCCGCTCGTGAAAGAGCTGACCGGCGACGGGGTGCCCGTCACGGTCGCGTGCCGGGTGCTGAAGCTCGCCAGACAGCCTTACTGATCGTTTCAGAATGAGAGGAGTGGGCTGAGCGGGGTCAGTCCTCGAGGCGTTGCAGGATCTGCGTGAACTCGCCGTTCTCGACCAGGCCGGTGAGGACCTGGATCATGTTGCTGATGCCGGCATCGCGGACGATGAGCCCGTCCGCGCACCAGAAGTAGAGTCCTCCCAGAGCTTCGCCGCTCGCCGCCCACCGCTCCATCAGCGTTTCAACGTGACCAACCGTGCACATGATTGCACTCCACCGAGATCCATCCCGCAGCCGCACCTCGACGTCAATGTCGTTCACCGCATCGAGGTCCTCGTCGGCGTCCGGCATGAAAGCTGCTTCAAAGTGCTCGGTGTGGACGCGGTACCAGGGTTCATCCCAGCTGCCAGATGGTGTGCCGTGGCTCATCGGGCGAGTGTGCGCCGGGCCGAACTTCCCTCCTCAACTGCTTTGTTCTGGCTCGCTTCCGACGTGATCTTGTACCCGATGACCTGTGGGAGCGGATAGCCCCGCTCATCCCGCCCCGGCCACTGAGGAGATCGCTCACCTGCTGAAGTCCGTGGGCGAGAAGCCGCTGCTGCTTGTCGAGTGGGCCGAGGCGCCCGCGGGAGCGGCGCTCGCAGGAACGGCGATGGTGGTGACCGAACGCTGCGACTCGTGATCCGGGTCGACAAGGAAGTAGTAAAGCCGGCGTGATGGGCTGGGAACGGCCCGCCACCTCATGCCGAGCGGATGCTTCAGCCATGGTGGTCACCCCGCGGAGTGACGGCCACGGCTGGACCGGCGGCGTTGCCATCCGGATAGGCTGGGGTTGCCTTAACGGAGTTTGGTGGACACAAACAAGGACAACCCGGAGCGGCAGGTGCGGTTGAGCTTCCTGGGGTGATCGCACGGCTCCGCAGGCCATGCCGCCGGTCCTGCGTGGCATGCGCACCCGACGGAGACGCCTTGCGCAGTACGGACCTGAACGTGATCGAGCGGTCCCGGAGTGCATCACACACAGGCGTGCCTCGTCCGCCCACCTGGCGTACTCGTCGACGGTTTGCGCCAGTGGGGCGGACCGGGCGTGGTCACCGTGGTCGGATGCGGTCGCCGGTCGACTCACGCGAGCCGGCTCCCGCGCCGCTGCGCTACTGGTGGAAGGGCGACTGCTCAGCGGTCCCCGGTTGGGCTTGCCCGGCGGTTGGGCCGGAGCCGCGCTCATCCACCGTTACCGTCCCGTGGCGGAGGCGTGCGCCTCGATCGCCGCGTCGGCGGCGGCCAGGTGGCGGGTGACCGGGCCGAAGGAGACCAGGCCGCTGCCCGCGCCCGCGTACTCGGCTGCGGCTCGGGCGAGTACGCACGACAGGGCTTCCTGGAGCAGGTCGTGCGGCGGCCGGGGGACGGTACCGAGGGCCTGCCAGGCTCCCTCGGAGTCACCGGAGGCTGCCAGCAGCAGCGGGTCGAGCCAGAGCTGATACGGGCCCGCGTCCAGGCCGTCGAAGTCGCCGGGGCGGGGCGAGGTGTCGCCCTGCATGACGGGAACCCGCGCCGCCAGGGCGGCGGCTCCCCGGGTGAGGCCGGGCATGCCGCAGTCGGCGGTTCACTCGACTCGCCAATGGGAAAGGGCCCCTTCATGAGACGCTTCGACCACCGCAGCGTGCTCGTCACCGGAGGCGCCGGCGGCGGGGGAGCCAGTCACGTCCGTGCCTACCGGGTCGAAGGCGCCAACGTCGTCATCGTCGGCATCGACGAGAGCAGGGGCCGCGCGATCGCCGCCGAAGTCGGCGCCCGCGCGCTGTACGTCCGCCTCGACGTCACCGACGAGAGCTCTTGGAGCGCCGCCGTCCAGGTCACCGAGGAGCACTTCGGCCCGCTGCCGTCCTCGTGAACAACGCCGACGTGCAGAATCCCGACGCCTCGATCGAGGCCATCGAACGCCGGGTCTGGGACCGCGTCCTCGGTGTCAACCTCACCGGGGCCCTCCTCGGTATCAAGGCGGCTGCCCCCTCGCTGCGCAGAACGGCGGCGGCGTCATCGTGAACATCGCCTCCACCTCCGGCGTGGGTGGCACCGCGATGTACGCCCCCTACGCGGCGAGCAAGTGGGCACTCCGGGGCCTCACCAAGACGGCCGCCCTGGAACGGGGCCGCGACCGCATCCGCGTCAACGCCATCCACCCCGGCGTGATCGCCACCCGTTCATCATCGAGCCCGCAGCCGGTGGCGACGCCCCCGTCTCCGACTTCTACTCGGCCGAGCTGTTCGCCATCCCCTGCCTGGGAGAGCCCGCGGACATCGCCCGGGCTCTGCTCTTCCTTACCTCCGACTAGGCTTCCTTCGCCACCGGCTCGGAGTTCGTCATCGACGGCGGACTCCTTCTCGGCCCCGCGCTCAAATCCGAAGGTGCCTGACCCGCCCGTACCACCCGGCCCTCGCGAACGGAGCGCCTCAGGACCCGGAGGTGCTCGCGGCAATCGGGGCCCCGGCGGCCGACATCCGCGACGGGATCATCGCTATCACCGCGACCTGCCGCCATGAACATGGATCCGGGGCGTCGGGCCGGGGCGAGCGGGGTGGTGGCGGCCGTCTGGTGAGTGTCTGCTGTCGATCAGCGGTGCTGGAGTGCCCGCGGGGAAGGAGAGCACCTGCAAGAACGGGCGGACGGGACACGGCTAGAGTTCTCCTCCCCAGAGGAAGGCATAGCCATGGCCGCGATCTCCGATCACGACTCCTACATCGCTGCCGCGCCGGAGGCTTTCCGCCCGGTTCTGCACCACCTCCGGGGCCTCCTGCGCGAGGCCCTCCCGGATGCGGAGGAGATGGTGGCGTACGGCATGCCGGGGTTCAGGCTCCGGGGCACGGTCGTCGCGAGCTACGCGGCGTTCAGCAAGCAGATCGGGCTGTACTTTCTCGCCCCTGCCATCTCGGATCATGCCGAAGCGATTGCCGAAGCGGGCCGCACGGCGAGCAAGACGGGCATCACCTTCCCGCCGCACAAGCCGGTCCCGGACCAACTCGTGACACGGCTCGCCAACGCGTCGGGCAAGCACGTTGACGACTGAGGCCGACCACCCGGGCAGACGTGGGGAAGGGGACCAGGGGGCGGTCCTCGCAGACCGAGGCTGATGACGCCGGTCGGCGTCGCCGTACGAATCGGCCCCGACGAGGACCGGCGCATGACCCGCCTGCTCGTGAAGCCGGCGCACATGACGCACTGGCGGCTGTGGGCGCCGACCGGTCGGCCACCCGCGACACCGGCACCCCGGCAGGCTGTCCCAGCAGTCCCGACGTGTGGCTGGATCCGCGTATGCGGGAACCCGGTTGCCGGGACGGCAAATACCTGGCCCCCCGAATCGCCGGACCTGCATGGCCTGTCCGGTCGTCAGGCCGGACACCAACGACAACGTGTGCCCGGCCTCCCACCCCGGTCGCCCGGCCGATGATCGAGTTCACGATGGCGTGGCCGGACAACGGCGACACGAGCCGGGTGCGACTCGCGGGCGGTCGCGGCTGCTTCCTCCCGCTGCGACCGCTTCGACGCGTGGGCGGGGCGCACTCTCAAGGCCCTGGTTGACCATCGCATCGTCGGCGGCCTGCAGTGCGACACCCGTGGCTTCGACCTCTGCCGGCCCGTACGGGGTGCCGCACGGAACACCGCCCACCGTCTGCGGTGAACCCGGCAGACGGCTCCGCCCCGCGGCCCGGCCGCTTCCCGCCTGCTTGGGGATGTCGCCGGGCTGTTCCACCAGCCCGTCCCGCGGTGCGACGGTCTCACCCCAACTCCCCGGCGTCGGTGGGGGAGTGGGTGCCGAGCATCGGTGGCAGCCCGAGCCGCTGGACCGCCGAGCCGGGCGAACCACATGTCCGCATATGAGGACGGTCGCCGTTCGGTCGGGTGACGGGGACTCCACGTGCACGTGGCGCCCGGCCGGGCGCCATCGCCATCCCGGCGCGAATGTAGCAGCTTAATAAAAGATGAAAGAGAAGTGCTGTCGGGATCCTTGACCGCTACTGGCAGGGCGGGCAAGGTTCCGGGAGAGCGCTCTCCCGTCGTAGTTCCCTTTCGAGGAGCCCCCGCATGCCCGCAGTCGGCATATCCCCAGCGGTCCCGGTGTCCCACGGCACCGGCCGCCGTACCCCCAGACCCAGACCGGTGACCCGCGGCATCGTTGCTGCGATGGCCACCGCTCTGGCCGCCACCCTTCTCGCCTTCGTCCCCGCCACGAAGGCCGAGGCCGCACCCGTACTGCTCTCGCAGGGCAAGCCGGTCACCGCCTCCAGCGAGGAGAACTACGGCACCCCGGCCACCGCGGCCGTCGACGGCAACGCCAACACCCTTTGGTCCAGCGCCGCTTCCGACCCGCAGTGGATCCGCGTCGACCTCGGTGCGACCACGCAGCTCAGCCAGGTGGTCCTGGACTGGGAGACGGCGTACGGCAAGGGGTACCGCATCGAGCTCTCGACCAACGGCTCCACCTGGTCGACCGCTTACCAGACCACCACCGGCGACGGCGGCACGGACACCCTGAACATCAGCGGTGAGGCCCGCTACGTCCGGGTGTACGGCACCGTCCGCGGCACCGGATACGGCTTCTCCCTCTGGGAGTTCAAGGTCTACGGCGAGTCCGGCGGCACCGGTGGCCCGCAGCTGCCCGGCGGCGGTGACCTGGGCCCGAACGTGCACGTCTTCGACCCCTCCACGCCCAACATCCAGGCCAAGCTGGACGAGGTGTTCGACCAGCAGGAGGCCTCGCACTTCGGCAACGGGCGCCACCAGTTCCTCTTCAAGCCCGGCACGTACAACAACCTCAACGCCGAGATCGGCTTCTACACCTCGATCTCCGGCCTCGGCCTCAAGCCCGACGACACCACCATCAACGGTGACGTGACCGTCGACGCCGGCTGGTTCAACGGCAACGCGACCCAGAACTTCTGGCGTTCGGCCGAGAACCTGGCCATCAACCCGGTCAGCGGCACCAACCGCTGGGCCGTCTCGCAGGCCGCCTCCTTCCGTCGCATGCACGTCAAGGGCGGCCTCAACCTCGCGCCGAACGGCTACGGTTGGGCCAGCGGCGGCTACATCGCCGACTCCAAGATCGACGGCCAGGTCGGCAACTACTCGCAGCAGCAGTGGTACACCCGCGAGAGCTCGATCGGCGGCTGGTCCAACTCCGTCTGGAACCAGACGTTCTCGGGCGTGGAGGGCGCACCCGCCACCTCGTTCCCCGAGCCCCGCTACACCACGCTCCAGACCACCCCGATCTCGCGCGAGAAGCCGTTCCTCCACCTCGACGGCGACACGTACAAGGTCTTCGTCCCCGCCAAGCGCACCAACGCGCGCGGTGTCTCCTGGAACGGAACCCCGCAGGGCACCTCGATCGGCTTGGACCAGTTCTACGTGGTCAAGCCCGGCGCCACCGCCGCCACGATCAACCAGGCGCTCGCCCAGGGCCTCAATCTGCTCTTCACGCCCGGTATCTACCACGTCGACCAGACCATCGACGTGAACCGCGCGAACACCGTCGTGCTCGGCCTCGGCCTCGCGACGATCATCCCGGACAACGGGGTGACCGCGATGAAGGTCGCCGACGTCGACGGAGTCAAGCTGGCCGGTTTCCTGATCGACGCCGGTACGGTCAACTCTCCGACCCTGCTGGAGCTCGGCCCGCAGAACTCCTCCGCCGACCACTCCGCCAACCCGACCTCCATCCAGGACGTCTACGTCCGCATCGGCGGCGCGGGCGCGGGCAAGGCCACCACCTCCATCGTCGTCAACAGCGACGACGTGATCATCGACCACACCTGGGTGTGGCGCGCCGACCACGGTGAAGGCGTCGGCTGGGAGACCAACCGCGCCGACTACGGGGTCCGGGTCCACGGCGACGACGTGCTGGCCACGGGCCTGTTCGTGGAGCACTTCAACAAGTACGACGTCGAGTGGTACGGCGAACGCGGCCGCACGATCTTCTATCAGAACGAGAAGGCGTACGACGCCCCTGACCAGGCCGCCATCCAGAACGGCGACACGAAGGGCTTCGCCGCCTACCGGGTCGACGACTCGGTCGACGTCCACGAGGGCTGGGGGATGGGAAGTTACTGCAACTACAACGTCGATCCCACGATCCGCCAGGACCACGGCTTCAAGGCCCCGGTGAAGCCGGGCGTGAAGTTCCACAGCCTGCTCGTGGTGTCACTCGGCGGAATGGGCCATTACAACCACGTCATCAACAGCACCGGAGCCTCCACGGTCCCGGCCGGCACCTCGACCGTGCCGTCCATGGTGGTCTCGTTCCCCTGATCCGTCCCCTGCGGTGAACCACTGCCCCGAGGACGACGACTCCCCGCTCGACCTGCCTGGCCCTCTCCCCGCGGACGGTCGCCGTCCTCCCCGACGGCGGCCGTCCGCGTCCTCTGTTCCTCCTCATCTCCCTCACCCCCTTCAGGAGCCGCAATGCCTGCCACGCCCCACCTCCGCAGACCCGCCCCGCCCTCCCTGCGCGGACCCGCGCTCACCCTGACCCTCGCCGCCCTGCTGGCCTCCTCCCTCACCGTCATTGCCGTGCCCACCGAGGCACGCGCCGCCGACCCCCTGATCTCCCAGGGCAAGCCCGCCACCGCCTCCTCGCAGGAGGGCGACGGCTTCTCCGCCGCCCAGGCCGTCGACGGCAACCTCACCGGCACCCGCTGGGCCAGCCAGTGGTCCGACCCGCAGTGGATCCGGATCGACCTCGGCAAGCGGTCCGACCTGAGCCGGGCGGTGCTGACCTGGGAGGGCGCCTACGGCAAGGCCTACGAGATCCAGGCCAGCGACAACGGCACCGACTGGACCACCCTGAGGAAGGTCACCGACGGCGACGGCGGCACCGACGACCTCGCCCTCACCGGATCCGGCCGCTACGTCCGGATGCTCGGCACCGCCCGCCCCGGCGGCTACGGCTACTCCCTCTGGGAGTTCCAGGTCTACGGAACCCAGGGAGACACCCCGCCCCCGGCCGGCGGCGCCGTCAAGGTCACCGGCCGCCAGGGCGCTTGGCAGCTCACTGTCGGCGGCCAGCCGTACACGGTCAAGGGCCTGACCTGGGGCCCGTCCATGGCGGACGCCCCGCGCTACATGCCCGACCTGAAGTCGATGGGCGTCAACACCGTCCGCACCTGGGGTACGGACGCGAGCACCAAACCGCTCCTCGACGCGGCCGCCGCGAACGGCCTGCGCGTCATGAACGGCTTCTGGCTCCAGCCCGGCGGCGGCCCCGGCAGCGGCGGCTGCGCCAACTACGTCACCGACACCGCGTACAAGACGACCATGCTCACCGAGATCGCCAAGTGGGTCGAGACCTACAAGAGCCACCCCGCGACCCTCATGTGGAACGTCGGCAACGAGTCCGTCCTCGGCCTCCAGAACTGCTACAGCGGAGCCGAGTTGGAGGCCCAGCGCAACGCGTACACGACCTTCGTCAACGACGCGGCCAAGAGGATCCACTCCATCGACGCCGACCACCCGGTGACCTCCACCGACGCATGGACAGGCGCCTGGCCGTACTACAAGCGCAACGCCCCCGACCTCGACCTGTACTCGATGAACGCCTACGGGGACATCTGCGGTGTCCGGCAGGACTGGGTGGAGGGCGGCTACACCAAGCCCTACATCATCACCGAGACCGGCCCCGAGGGTGAGTGGGAGGTGCCGGACGACGCCAACGGTGTGCCCGACGAGCCCACCGACGTACAGAAGCGCGACGGCTACACGAAGGCCTGGGACTGCACCACGGGCCACCAAGGCGTGGCTCTGGGCGCGACCCTCTTCCACTACGGCCTGGAGCACGACTTCGGCGGCGTGTGGTTCAACCTGATCCCCGACGGCCTGAAGCGGCTGTCGTACTACTCGGTGAAAAGGGCGTTCACGGGCTCCAACGCCGGCGACAACCTGCCGCCGGTCATCAGCGGCATGACAGTGACACCGGCCGGGTCCGCGCCGGCGGGCGGGGAGTTCACCGTACGGGCAGACATCCGCGACCCCGAGAACGACCCGGTGACGAACAGGATCTTCCTCAGCGGCAACTACGCCAACGGCGACAAGCGGCTCGTACCGGCGCAGTTCCGGTCCACGGGCAACGGCACGTTCGCGGTCACCGCGCCCGAGAAGCTCGGCGTGTGGAAGGTCTACATCCAGTCGGAGGACGGGAAGGGCAACGCGGGCATCGAGACGAAGTCGGTCAAGGTCGTCGCGCCGCCGATGACCGGCACCAACGTGGCCCTCGGCAAGCCCACCACCGCGTCCAGCTCGCAGGCCTCGTACGGTGATTGCCCCTGCCCGCCGGAGCGCGCCACGGACGGCCGGCTCGACACCCGCTGGGCCAGCGACTGGAGCGACCCGCAGTGGATAGCGGTCGACCTCGGCGCACGGACGCCCGTCCGGACACTGCAATTGGTATGGGACCCGGCCTACGCCAAGTCCTACCAGGTCCAGGTCTCGGACGACGGCGAGGCCTGGCGTACGGTCCACACGACGACGACCGGCAACGGTGACGTCGACACGGTCTCCCTGACCGAAACGGCCCGCCACGTACGACTGCAGCTGACGGCCCGCGGCACGGGCTGGGGCTACTCGCTGCACGAGTTCGGCGTCTACAGCTGATCGGCGCGCCTCCTCGGAGCAGGGCATCGAGGAGGCGGAGGTGGCTGATCGACGTGAGTGCAGGCAGGTGCAGGCCTGAGATGGGTGGTCATCACCTTCCGAGGTGATGACCACCGCCGGGCAGGCGTGCGTTGCCCGCCCTCCGGATGGGCTGGGGTTGCCCTGACGGAGTTCGGTCGAGTCGAGGGTTACCGACTTGGACGACTGCGGCGCATGCGCCGAGCGCTTACCGGCACGTCCGTTCGGCACCGTGCCGTACGCGCGGTGCCTCCCGGAGGCGGTCGGTTCCCAGGTGTCGAGCAGTTGACGAGCGCGGCCTGGTCGAGACGGCTGTCCGCATCGGCGACAGTCCCGTCGTAGCGGACTCCCTCGGTTCCGAGGATCTCTGCGCCGGTGGCCAGGCGGCAGACCAGGTGCACTGCCGCCGCTGCCCTCCTTACCGGATGCTCTGCAGGAGCGCCCCCGTGGTCGTGACGGTCCAGAACGACCACCCGTTGCGGTTCGGATTGACCTGCGGGTTGAGGGCCCGCACCATGGCCACTGCCGCCCCGCTGGGGGATTCGTACACACCGCGACCCGGACCGGAGGGGATCGTCACGGTGCGGGACGGCGGATCGTAGTAGGCGGTGATACGCCGGCCTTCGTAGACGGCGTGCAACTCGACGCCCTGCTCCGTGCGCAATGCCTGCACGTCTGCCTTGACCAGCGCGGGCGCGGAGGTGTCCTCCGCGATCACGGTCTCGTCGGCGGGCATCTCGTCGGCGTCCTGACGGATGGCCCTCCCGTCGTAGGCGGGCAGTCCAAGGAGCTTGTTGAGGACGTTGGCCAGCAGGCTCCTGCGCGCAGCCAGGAAGTCGGGGAACCGGTCCAGGGACCGCAGCTCCGGGTCGCCGGGGATCCACTGTTCCGCCAGGCGCTCCGGCGCGATGCCCGCCATGTACTCGGCGGGCAGCCTGGAGGAGATCATCTTGTTGGTCTGGCCGGTGACGAAGGCCAGGTTGGCGAGGCTGTTCCACTCCTCCTTCGCGTACGTCCCCTGGACCCGGGCGCGAGGGAACACGTGGTGGAACTCGATTCTGGAACTGCTGTTCATCGGCTGATCGTTGATGGCGATGTTGGTTGCCCAGTCCCGCGCCCCGTCCCTCAGCGCGGCAATGTAGAGCAGTTTGAAGAAGGCGTGCGTGGAGTACTTCTGCTCCAGGTCCCTCGGGTGCAGTGCGCTGTCCAGGGACCGGGGGCCGGAGGCCCTGCGGATGAGCTCGGCGAACAGGTCCTCCCCGGCACGGGACCTGATCAGCCGGGCCTCCGCGTCGAGCTTGCCCTCGACCTGCAGAGAGTAGTGGCTGAAGGCCATCGCCGTGTACACCCAACGACGCAGCAGCTGGGCCTCTCCCGGACGCAGCTTGCCGCTCCGGTGATGGAGCAGCAGGGCAGGAACGATCGTGACGTTCGGGGAGGAGAGGATCTCGGACCGGGGGATCGAGCACTCGCCTTTCAGGAAGTCGATGGCGAAGCGAAGGGCCCTCTCGGTGGCGTGCCATGCCTCCTTCAGCGCGGTCTCGTCCACTTCCGCGCCGATGAGCTTGATGTGATGGGCGCCGGTGCCCGCGAGGAGGCTCATGAGGCGCAGAACGGCTTCCCTGTTCAGGTCGAAGTCGCTGTCCCGCAGCTCCTGGTGAAAGGCGTCCATGGTGTCCAGGCCGGTGGACCAGCGGGCCGCGATGGCGCTGTACACGAGATCGCCCTTGGACAGCCGTCGGCCGCCCTTGTTCAGCCGGGCGAACAGCTCGGCGACCTCCTCGTAGTCGTCGGACTCGTAGGTGATGACGGCGATCTGGTGAGACCGGATGTTGTTCACCTTCTGCAGCCGCTGCATCCAGGTGCCGAAGTCCGGGTTGTCGGGGGACACCCCGGCCTTGTTGAGGACCGGATAGAACTGCACGTTCTCCTGCAGGAGCGACGACACAGGGATCAGGAGCGGATCCTTGCGCTGCACGGCGCTCGGGGTCACGAACTCCTCGGTACGCACGTCGAAGCGCAGGTCTATGTGCCGACCGTCGGCCTTCGACTGCGGTCGGTAGACCCAGGCGAGGGAGGTCAGCCGCTGCTGCCCGTCCAGCAGATAGAGGGGTTGGTCTGTCGCTCTGTCGGTCTGGACGACGGCCGCAGTCTTGAACGGGACGTTCAGGCCGGTCTTCCACAGCAGTAGGGCGCCGACCGGATAGCCCCGGTAGAGGGAATCGAAGAGATCACGTACGTCAGGCCGCATCCAGACGAAGTCGCGCTGGATGGAGGGAATGACGACCATGCCCCGCAGCAGGTTCTCCACCTGGGAGATGATCTTTTCGTTCGCCAGTCCCATGCCGCCCCCAGCTTTCGGGTGATCCGTCACATCCACGGTATCCGCCATCCGGGTACGGCCGGCCGGTTTCGGATCTTCGCGCTCCTCCGAGCACGGCCACCACTGCATGGTCCGATCGGCCGTCAGCCCCTCACCTGTGGCTCCGACCCGTCTGTAGTGTCAACGCGCGACTGAGGGTTTCCCGTTCGATCCGAAGGACTGAGCCGTGCGCGACCGACCTGAGATCGTCTGCATCTGCGGCTCTACCCGGTTCGTGGACGAGATGCGTGCGGCGAACCGTGATCTGACCTTTGCGGGTGTCATTGTCGTCGCGCCGGGCGACGCGGACGAGTTGATCACCTGCGAGCAGAAGATCGCGCTGGACGCCCTCCATCTGCGCAAGATCGACCTGGCTGACCGGGTTCTGGTCGTCAACCCGGGCGGGTACATCGGCGAGTCCACGAGCAGGGAGATCGCATACGCCCAGGCCACCGGCAAGACGATCTCGTACACCGATCCCTCCGGCCGGTAGACGCTGCGTGGTGCGCGCGGGCAACGAGTCCCGGTCGTCCTCGGAGCGGGCCGAGCGCGGTCTGTGGGGTTGGCGTGCGGCAGGCGATGCAGTCGAACGAGGCCCGCTCGCGTATGCGGTCCACCGTGTGGCGTTGCCGATGCTCGTGCTGGTGAGGCTGGTGAGGCCGGTGAGGTCAGATGCTGGCCGGTCGGAGGCCAGAGGAACACAGGCGCTGTCGTGCCTGGCGAGGCTTTTGTAGCCGTGACGTCGGAGCAGCGGGCCGAGGTATTCGGACCGAATGGGGCGGGGGATTCTGGCCGGGGAAGAGCCGGGGTGCTGTGCTGGCTGTCTGCAGGCCGTCAGCGCCGCGTTGCGCCGGGCCGTCGCCGAGCCGGACTGGGAGTTCGCGCACGCCCGGGACAACGTGAACGGTCAGGGGCCGTCAGCCGTCCTCCCGCCGCCGCACCTCTGCGGAACCGATCCGGATGGGGTCCGCTCCGGGAGGGCCTGCACGTGTTCCGGCCTCGGGGAAAGTCGGTACAGCTGGGTCTCCGCAGCCGAGGTGGGATGCCGGGCCCGTACCCTCCGCCACAGGCCTGTGGTGGCTGCGCCGCAGCGTGCGTCGGCTCCGGAGGACGGTGCGCGGCGGGGGTGTCCTACTCGGCTGGCAGACGGAGCATCGGTTCGAAGGCCGCGTCCTCCTCGCCCTCGACCGAAGGGAGGAAGCCGTCCGGGACGGTGCGGGCGGCCGTGGTGAGGAGGCGGGCCAGAACCTCGGACTCGGCGGCCGGAGGGAGGCGGAGGGCGGTGAGGAGGCGGTCGCGGACCTCGGCGTGGCCCGGGTTGTCCTCAAGGTAGTCGGCGTTGAGCGTGGGGGGACGGAAGCCGGCCAGGGCGTCGTGCCAGGAGGAGGACGATGGCCAGAGTCAGGGCCTCGGCGAGGGACTCCGCGATGAGGGAGGCCTGGCCCTCGGAGTCGGTGTAGAGGACGGGGCGGACGTCGTCGGAGCCGGCCGGGCCGCAGAGGTAGTGGGTGCCTCCCGCGTTGCAGCCGGCCACGGGCTCCACCGGGAGACCGGCCGGAAGGGCGATCGACTCGACGGGGTCGGTCCGCGTGAGGTCGAACTCGCCGTCACCAGCGAGGTACGCCTCGACTTCGGGGGCGTCGGCGATCCGGCGGAGCAGTGCCTCGTCGGAGAGGGCGGCCGGGTTGAGGCCGCGGGCGGTTTCAGGGGTCAGGGGGTGGCCTGCGAGGACGTGGCGGACGGTATCGAGGGAGACAGGCCGCCCGTAGTCCTCCTCGAAGTGCGCCTGGACGGCCTCGGGGGAGCGGTCGGTGAGGAGGCGGAAGAGGTGCCCGGAGCCGTCCGGGTCCGGGCTGCCCGGAGGGAACTCGATGTCCGAACCGGTGCGCCAGGTGCTGCCGCCGGTCTCCCACCACAGGCAGGCGGTCACCCGCGGGGCGCCGAGGCCCTCGTCGACGAAGGCCGGGTCGTCCAGGAGCGGGCGCAGCGCCGCGGGGACCTCGTCGATGACACCGGGCCAGACCTGTTCGTCGTCCGTGCCGTACGGGCTCATCTCCGACTCGTGGTCGAAACCGCGGACGAGCACACCGGCCGGGGCGAAGAGGACGGAGAAGTCGTCACCCGAGCCGTTGTCCATCAGAGCCGCTTCCGTCCCGGGCCCCCAGGTGGTGGAGAAGGAGTAGCGGGAGAACCGCGGGTCACGGCAGATCGCCTGGTCCAGCACGGTCAGCGCACGCAGGTACGCGCGGAGCTCGGCGGGGTTTGGGAGGAGGGCGGCGGTCGTGTGCACGGTGTCCATGGGCTCATGTAAGCAGCCGGCACTGACATCCGTGGCGGCGGATCGGAGGGGGGATGTGACCACTCCGGCGTCGAGCAGACCGCGGGTGTCGCGGCAGAGCGGACCGCGGCCTGCGCGAGCGCCGACTGGACGCCTGAGGAGTGTCAGGCTGCCTGGACGTGTGAGCAGCCCCCGACCGTGGCCCGTGAGCGAGGCGCCGCACGGGAGGGCACGCCAGCTGCTGTCGGCCTCGCTGGGAGCCAAAGAACAGCATCTTTAGGGTTAATTGCCAACCAACGGCTGGAACCCCCCAGAGAGGTTGGCTATCAAGTACGAGTCGGATGCATGAGCAGAAGGGAGCCCTGGTGCGCTTCAGGGATAGTGGGGCGGTAGTCGGTGCGGCCCTGGTGGGCCTGGCGATGGTCGGCGCGCCGGCGAGCCAGGCCCGGGAGCAGGCGGCCGAGGACCTTGTCTGGCTGGAGAACGTCGAGACGGGCCGATGCCTCGATGACAGTCATGGTGGGGGACTGCGTGCGCTGGAGTGCAATCAGCTCAGCTTCCAGAAGTGGCGCAATCTGTCCTCCGACCACGGCATCGTGCTGCAGAACAAGGCGACGGGCCGGTGCTTGGACGACAGCGCTGCGTTCAAGTTGCGTACCTACGAGTGCAACGGCGGCACGACCTTCCAGTCCTGGAGGCCCCGAATCTGGGACCAGGGCAACGAGTATCTGAACGCGGCGACGGGCCTGTGTCTGGACGACAGCTTGGGCGGGGGGCTTCGTACCCTCCACTGCGGTGGCGGTAACACGCACCAACAGTGGCGGAGCTTTTCCGAAGCCTCAGGAGCTGCCGTATAGACGCCGGCCACCACCGTAGGTATCCGGCTGGGCAGCGGGCGCGAAGCCGCATGACTCGATCAGCCATGCCCGGCACCCGTGTGCGACCAAGGCGGCCGCGTTCTCCCGCCACCGGGCACAAGATGCGGCCCGGCTGAGATGCCCGACCGGCCCGAAACGGCGGGTCATCGAGGTGACGGCACGGCTCTGCGCCTGCAGGCCCCAGCGGAGGCGACGAGCTTCACGGCGGCCGGCACGCGCCTGCAGACGCGTGCCGGCCGTCTTCTGGTGGTCCGTCAGCATAGAGAGGCAGTCGATGAGTTGATCGCGGTAGAGGCCGGGGTCCGATGCCGCGGGTCGCCGGTCGGCCTCCACCGCGCGCTTCAGTGCTTCGACGGCCTCCAGGCGGCGGTCCGCCCGCCCATGTGCCAGAGAGCGATCTCCACGTAGGCATCGCTCAGCAGGTACTGGTGCGCGCCACCGCAAAGGGCCATCCGGCGGTGCGGATCGGCGATCTCGAGCAGCAGGGGCGACTCCGCCGCGTCCTGGCGCCCAGGGACGGCATGGAGACGAGGCAGGAGATGATCAGCGTACCCGCGTACGTCGTGACGGACGATGTACCTGAACACCGCCAGTTCCACGGCGTCCACGGCGTTTGCCGGCCCGCGGCGGCCAGCCGGTACAGGGCGGTGGCCAGCCCTCCAGGGCCCCGGGTGTCGGCCAGGATCCACCCGGTGCTCCCCACGTGTGCGGGATGGTCCCTCGGCGCGTCCACCGGACGGCTCCGAACGCAGCCCGACGGTTCAACGAGGCGTCGGCCGCGGCAGGTTGATTGATGCGGAAATCGATAGGTCGGGTCTTCGAGGCGTGCCGGCTACGTAGAATGTCCTCCCTGAGTAGTGCGGCTGATCATTGGGGGCGGGACATTGGCCGGAAAACCGCAGTTGCTCTTCGTGCATGGCATCGGCTCAGTACGGACCACGGACGGGGAATTGCGAGAGTGGTCCACCTCGCTCGCCAACGGGGCCCGAGCGGCGGGTCACGCGGATCTGGTGTCGGCGCTCACCCGGTCGTGGGCTGCGGACACCCGCTTCGCCAACTACAGCGAGCTCTTCTGCAAGAAGGACGCCCAAGGCGTTGCCGACGGAGTGGCCACGGAGGACCTGCCCCTGCTGCTGGGTCTCCTGGAGGAAATGACCCGGGAGCTCGAACATCAGGCCGGGTCGGTCAACGATCGACGGTCCGTGGAGATCACTGCGAAGGCCCGAGCCGAGATCCAGGCGGCCATCGATCCGGACGTGCTACAGGCTCAGGGACCGTTAGAAGTGGTTCGGCGGGCAGTCAACGGGGTGACGACCCTTCTGCAGCTTCCTGGCTTGCGGCGGGCGTCGCAGTGGACCAGCGGAGTCCAGTTACTTCCGGTCCTCTCCCAGGTCGGCCGGTACTTGTCCCGGAAGGAGCCGGACGATGCGGGGCTCAGTCTCGACGCGCGAATCCGTGAGCGCGTCCTGTCCGGTCTCGATCCGTCGCGGCCGCTCATCGTGATCTCGCACTCCCTCGGAACGGTCGTCGCCTACGAGGCACTGCACGTGTACTCGGGCCCCGTACCGCTCTGGATCACTCTGGGGTCACCTCTGGCCATGGGAGCTCTGGTGCTTCAGCGACTGGCACCTCAACCGCCGCACACGCCGGCCGGGGTGGAGCGCTGGCTCAATTTCTGGGACCGCGACGACATCGTGGTGGCACGCCCGCGCCTGGAACGCTGGATGAACCCGAACGCCTCGGGTGTGGTGCCGGTGACCGAACGCACAGACACGAGAGGGATCTGGACCCACACGGCGACGAAGTACCTCGCGCACAAAGAGGTCGCGGGGCCTGTCGCCGAGACTCTCAAGAGCCTCTGACAGGCGCCGCAGTGGTCCGTCACGTGATCGTGGTCGCCTCCCAGTGCTCCGCGATGCCCCGCCTCGAAAAGCTGGAGTCAGCCGCCAGAGGCCTCCACTCCGTCCTGACCGATCCGGATCTGGGCGGGGCCGAGCCGACCGAGGACTCGCTGCTGCTGGACCCGCAGTCGCCGGAGGACGTGAGGCGGGCCGTCCACGCGGCAGCCACCCGCGCACAGCAGGACGGCGGAGTGCTGATCGTGGCGTTGCTCGGCCACGGATTCACCGCCCCCGCGCTGCGCTTCATGGTCCGCGGTTCTCTGTTGGCCTCCTCGGCTTCCGCCCTGGATGTTCCAGGGCTCCTAGGGGAGGTGGCCAACGAGGCCGAGGGAGTGATCGCGCTCGTCGACACCTGTCACGCCGGGGCGGCTCCTCCTCCCCCTGACACCGTGGCCAACGGGGTCAGGGCCGGGCAGGTCCGGCTCGCCGTCGTCATGGCTGCGGCAAGCACTCAGGATGCCTACGGCATGAACCTCTCCCTCGCTCTGACCGCCGTGATCCGGCGCGGGCTGGAGAACCATGGCCCGCATCTGCTGGTGGACGATGCATTGATGAGTGGCGTCCGTGCGGAGGTGTTGAAGCAAGGCAGCGGCCAGTCCATCGGCCGCTCCGTCTTCGATCAGTACGACTTCGCCGAAAGCCCGCTCTGGCTGGCCCGCAACGCGCGCGCCTCGTACGGCACCGGCTCCGAGATCGGACCCGTAGCGGTCCAGTTGCTCGACGAGTCCACCGAGGGTTGGCCGAACAGACCGACCCGCTGGACTCACGCCTCCCTGACCGCCTTCCTCTCCTCCGGCGGTCCCGATCAGTCTCCGGCCCAAAAGATCCGGGTCGAGGAGATCCAGGCCGGGTTGCAGGAGTGCAGGAAGACCGTCCAAGTCCTGAAGGAGCACCTCCCGGAGGCCATGTGCACGCCTGTGCTGCGCAAGGCCACCAGGCGGGCGGGCTTCCCCGCATTTCTCGTGAGCGATCCGCAACCGCGTGACCTGGTCGAGTACGCGGTCCTCGAAGGCAGTCCCTATCTAGGGTCCGGATGCTCCTCGCTCGGGCGGCTGGTCGCCGCGCTCCTGGTCGAGGCAGACACCACGGCCCCGGCAGAATTGGACGACTGGATCGGCGACCACAGGGATCTCGTGTCGTTCAAGGACGCGTACAAGGAGTTCCAGCAGGCTGACCGGTCCGCCCGGACCCGTCTCGTGCTGGGCATACCCTCCATGGTGGGGAGACCCCGCAGCGGCGGCGAAGGCGCGCCGGAATGGCCAAGGCGGCTGCACGCATGGGTGCTCCAAGGGGGCGAGACCCTCGGCTCCAACGACTTCGAGGCCCCCACCCGCGACGAAGCCGGGCTGACTGCTGTCATCAAAGAGGCGATCAGGTGGGCCCGCAGCCGCCTGCCCGCAGGCGAGAGACTTCAGCACATAGACATCGCGGCCTGCGGGCGGGCTTTGGCACAGTGGCACCCGGAAGAAGCCCGGACCGGGCTGCAGAGACTCGGCATCGCGCATCGAGTCACGCTGCGGTGGAACAGCTCGATCGTGCGGGACGAGTACGCGGAGTGGGACGCCTTCGAGCTGAACGACCTCGCGGAGGAAGTGCTTGACGCGCTCGAGGCAGGCAACGCCGAACTCTCCTGGCTCGGGCCGGCAGACATGGCAGATCTGGATATTCTCGCGGACAGGCTGGCTTCCGAACCAGGCCGCCCGTGGGCCCTGGAGGAACGCCCCGCAGGATGCGACACGACGCTGAGCGCCCTTGCCGCCTACACCCCGATCCTGATCTGGCCCGAGGGCGCCACCGCTGCTCCCGGCCAGTTCCGGGCCACCGTGGACGGAATGTGGAACAAGATCCAGAACGAGCAGGAATGGCAAGCCAGCCGTGTGATCAAGCCTGCCGATGGCAGGCCGGACGGCCTGCGGCAGGTGCGAAGGGTGTGGCACGACCGCCAATGGCTCGCGTTCTGCCGATTGTTCGAGACTCCCCTGAGCAGCCCAGAAGAGGAGACCGCATGACCTGGAGTCCTTACTACCGGGGCGACGGCGTCGCGCGCAGGCCGGAGCTTCCACCGCCTCCCCCCTGGCGCATGCCGGGGCAGGACGCACCCGAAGCTGTGCCCTACCGGCCCGACCCCGGCCTCATCGACGCCATCAACGCAGCGCTCCTGTTGCACCGCCCGCTTCTTCTCACCGGGCCAGCAGGTTCCGGAAAGTCCACGCTGATCAAGCACGTGGCCCACGAGGTAGGTCTCGGGCGCGAGCTTCACTGGCACATCACTTCGCGCAGCACCCTGACCGAGGCGCTGTACCGCTACGACGCTCTCGGCCGTATCCACGCGCAGAACCTGCGCAGCGCAGCCGGCCCGGCACGCTCTCGGCTGGTGAGGCGAGGCCAGCAACAACGCGGTGACGACATCGCGCCCTTCCTGCGGCTCGGTCCCCTGGGCACCGCTTTCGCCGCCGTCGAGCGGCCGCGTGCCCTGCTGATCGATGAGATCGACAAGAGCGACCTTGACCTGCCGAGCGACCTCCTGGACATCCTGGAGCGTGGGCAGTTCGAGATTCCGGAACTGTCCCGCCACCACCGGAAGCGCGTGCCGGTGCGGTTGCACGACGACATCGCGACCGTGGACGTCGTGGGCGGTGTCGTCCCGTGCACCCTTTTCCCTCTGATCGTCATGACCAGCAACGGTGAACGCGACTTTCCGCCGCCCTTCCGTCGACGGTGCATCCGATACTCGATGCCCGTGTTGACGGAGGAGAGTCTCACCGGGATCGTCACCGCCCACCTGACCACCCCCGGCGAAGAGGAAGCAGAGCTGACGACAGGCATTCAGGAGCTGATCACGGGATTCGCCGGACGGCTGGCCAACGGCGAGCACTTGGCCGTCGACCAGCTCCTCAATGCTGTCCACCTCATCAAGCAGCCCATTCACGAACAGCAGAAGAAGGAGCTGACCGAGCTCCTGCTCCAGGGCCTGGGCCGTGACTGAACTGCCGGAGCTGCTCGGTCGGCTCGGCGCGCTCGCCGGCCAGCTCGGAATGACGGCGGAGGAGCTGGCAGACGCCGTACTGCTTGCTGCGGCTGGCTACGAGGGAGATGCCGCAGCATCCGGATCGCCGGTGGACGACACCTGCACCGAGAGCGCGCTTCCGGGTGCCCAGCAAGAAGGCGTTCCGCAGACAGCGGTCCATTCACGCGAACAGTCGGCAGGAGGCGGGCACAAGGTCTCCGCCTACGGCTCGGCCGATGGAGACACCCAGCCGGGCGTGCGCCTGACACTGGGACAGGCCGCAGCACTTCCCCAAGCCCTTGCCATCGGGCGGGCGCTGCGCCCGCTTCGGCGGCGCTGGCAGCACGGGCACCGGACGGAATTGCACATCGACGCGACTGTCGAGGATTACGCACGCACCGGTCTGCTCGTGCCACACCTCGTGCCGATGCCGGAAAGGTGGCTGGACGTCACCGTCGTGCTGGACCGCAGCAGCAGCATGAGCGTCTGGGACCCGGCACTGGACGGACTGAACAGAATTCTGCGTTCCCTCGGAGCGCTCCGCACGCTGAATACCTGGCATCTCACCTGGAGCGGCGCTGACCCGGTTCTGCGCGACCAGCGTGGCGCGCTCGTCCCCCTCGGCCAAGCAGGATGCCGCGAAGGCCAGCCAGGACGACGGCTCATGCTCGTCCTCAGCGACTGCGCTGCACCGGGATGGCGCGGCGGGGCGCTCTGGAAACACCTCCACGTCTGGAGCCGGACGACGAGTCTCGCCCTCTTCAACCCCCTCCCGCCCCGTCTCTGGCACCGGACAGCACTCGACCTGCCGCTCACCATCACCACCGCGCCGGAGCCAGTGGCTCCCAGCGGAAGCTGGGGCTACCAACCGAAGCAACCACGCCGCTGGCGCCGGGAAAGCAGCATCCACTCCTGGAACGCCGTCCCCGTCATCGGTACAGAACCGGAAGACCTCCGACGGTGGGCTCAGGCGCTGATGCGCAGCGATCCGGAGGGTTGCACTGCCGTCCTGATCCCCGACACCGGCCGTCCACCGCAACGAGCCCCTCGCCGTCCCTCTGCCGCACGCGCTGTCACTCCTGCTCCCAAGCCGGCAGCGAGGGCCGAGGCATTTCTTCAGACCGCCCGGACGCCGGCCACCCAGCTCGCCATCCACGCCGCAGCGCTCGACACCTTCACGCTCCCGATCCTTCATGCGCTACGGGAACAGGCGGTACCCGAGGCTCGCTTGGACGACCTTGCCGAACTCCTCACCGCCGACCTCTGCACCGTTCGGCGATACCCGGAAGCAGACGACCTGTACACCTTCCGCCCCGAGGCCTTGGCTCACCTCCGGCAGAAGCTGACACGACAGACCGCGTGGCGTACCCACCAGGCCCTCACCCGGCATATCGCGAGCCGCCCATGGACTCCGGACGGACTCGCCGCCGTCCTGCACACTGCCACGGGTGCCCGTCTGCCGACGGCCTTGGTCCCCTTCGCCGACGCGGCCGACTCGGTGCTCCGGCAGCTCGGTGTCACTGTCCCGACTACCCTTGCCACTGGGCCTGACGCGGTCCCTGGACCTGGTTCGTCGCCCTGCCCGTCGGCGCATCCTGTGCCGCCGGAACCGGAGTCGGGCCTCGTTGACCCCCTGCAGGAACGCCTCAGTCAGGCGTTGCAGTCGGCCCCGCAGGACTGGCTCGCCAAAATCGGACTCCTGGAGTCACTCACGACCGAATACGTCCAGCTCCTCGGAGACAGCCATCCGGCCACCCTCACCGTGTGCGCCCACCTCGCCGCTTCCTATTACGAAGCGGGTCGCCTCGACGAGGCCATCGCGATCGAGCTCCGGGTGCTTGCCGACCGGGAGGAGGTCCTGGGTGAGCGTCATCCCGATACGCTCTTCGCGCGTGCCAGCCTCGCTACCTCCTACCACCAAGCGGGTCGCACGGCCGACGCCACTGTTCTCCGCGAGCGGGTGCTTGCCGAGAGCGAGGAGGTCCTGGGTGAGCGTCATCCCGATACGCTCTTCGCGCGTGCCGACCTCGCTGCGTCCTTCTATGAAGCGGGTCGCACGGCCGACGCCACTGTTCTCCGTGAGCGGGTGCTTGCCGACCGGGAGGAGGTCCTGGGTGAGCGTCATCCCGATACGCTCACTGCGCGTGCCAGCCTCGCTGCCTCCTACCACGAGGCGGGTCGCACGGCCGACGCCACTGTTCTCCGCGAGCGGGTGCTTGCCGAGAGCGAGGAGGTCCTGGGTGAGCGTCATCCCGATACGCTCACTGCGCGTGCCAACCTCGCTGCCTCCTACCACGAGGCGGGTCGCACGGCCGACGCCACTGTTCTCCGCGAGCGGGTGCTTGCCGAGAGCGAGGAGGTCCTGGGTGAGCGTCATCCCGATACGCTCACTGCGCGTGCCAACCTCGCTGCCTCTTTCTACGAAGCGGGTCGCCTCGACGAGGCCATCGCGATCGCGACACAAGTGCTTGCCGACCGGGAGGAGGTCCTGGGTGAGCATCATCCCGATACGCTCACTGCGCGTGCCAACCTCGCTGCCTCTTTCTACGAAGCGGGTCGCCTCGACGAGGCCATCGCGATCGAGCTCCGGGTGCTGGCCGACCGGGAGGAGATCCTGGGCGAGCGTCATCCTGCCACTCTCCTCGCGCGTGCCAACCTCGCTGCCTCTTTCTACGAAGCGGGTCGCCTCGACGAGGCCATCGCGATCGAGCTCCGGGTGCTGGCCGACCGGGAGGAGGTCCTGGGTGAGCATCATCCCGATACGCTCGCCGCGCGTGCCGACCTCGCCGCCTCCTACCATCGAGTCGGTCGCGCGGTGGAGGCGACAGCGATGCGTGAGCGGGTGCTGGCCGACCGGGAGGAGATCCTGGGCGAGCGTCATCCTGCCACTCTCCTCGCGCGTGCCAACCTCGCTCACTCGTATGGCGAAGCAGGGCGGACGGACGAGGCCATCGCGATCCAGCTCCGGGTGCTGGCCGACCGGGAGGAGGTCCTGGGTGAGCATCATCCCGATACGCTCGCCGCGCGTGCCGACCTCGCCGCCTCCTACCATCAAGCGGGTCGCACGGCGGAGGCCGCAGCGATCCGTGAGCACGTTCTGGCAGACCGGGAGGAAATCCACGCAGTTCGCGATGCCGATACCGTCCTACCCATGGGCGCGATCTCGGCCGGTGCCCAGCCCACTGCGAGCACCAGCGAGAATCCGGCTGAACCAGCGGCCGATCATGGCGCTGAGGGCGCGAGCGATTCAGAGGTCTTCATTTCTGCTGCCCCGGATCAGCGCAGAAGCAGGACCCGCGGCAGGGTGCCCCCGTATTTCTTCCTGAGTTACGCGCGCACGCCGGCATATGGCGGCGAAACGGCCCCGGACATGTGGGTCGAACGACTTTTCCAGGATCTGTGTGGCCACGTGATGGCCATGACGAATCTGCCCGCCGGTTCCGTCGCCGGGTTCATGGACCGGGAGATACTGCCCGGCGACAACTGGTCGAATCGGCTGAGCGAGATGCTGGCCGAATGCAGGGTCTTCGTCCCGCTGTTCTCCCCGCGCTACTTCTCCAGCGAGATGTGCGGCAAGGAATGGCATGCCTTCGAACAGCGAGCCATTGATCACGGAGCACGGTCTGGTCGGCCTGCGGAGGCCATCGTTCCGGCGCTCTGGGTGCCGGTGCCGCCAAGCAAGCTTCCGCCCGCAGCACAGCGCTTGCAGTCCAATCATCGATACTTCGGAGAACGGTACGTCAGCGACGGGCTCTACGGGCTGATCAAGCTCCGGCGCTATGCCCAGGAGTACGAACGTGCGGTGTACGAGCTGGCGAAGCGCATCGTCACGGTCGCTGAGAGTGTGCGGCTGGGCCCCGGTAGATCGCACGACCTCCACCTCGTTCGCAGTGCCTTCGAACCGTCGAACAGTGTGCCGGATGACTGCAAGTCGATCCAGATCACCGTCGTGGCGCCCACACGTCGCCAACTGCCCGAGGGGCGCACCCTGGAGTACTACGGTGGCAGTGCGCAGGACTGGAATCCCTACTACCCCGCCTCTACGCGTTCTCTGGCCCATGTCACCGAAGATCTGGTGCGGTCTCTCAACTACCAGGCCGTCATCACGTCGTTCGACGTGGAGTCGGGGCGTCCAGGGGGAAGAAAGCAACCAGATACCCCGGAGATTCTGCTGATCGATCCGTGGGCCCTTCAGAACGAGGAGCGTCGCCACAAGCTCGCCGCCTCCGACGCGATCAACCAGCCCTGGACGACGGTGATCGTGCCCGGGAACCGAGACGATCGCCAGAGCCAGGCAGCCAAGGCGGAACTCACCGAACAGCTCGAACAGACAATGGCTGTCACGATGAGCCGGGGGAGATCCTCTGCCTATGCGGTGCCCAGGGGTGTACCTACCCTCGAGGCGTTCGGGCAAATTCTTCCTCAGGCGGTCGAGGCCGCTGTCCGTGAGTACCGACGACACACGATGGCTCAGCCGCCGGTGGATTGACAGAGCACATCCGCCGGTGACGGATGGTGGCACGGCATGATGAACACTCATGTCCGGTCACGCCCATGCGCTTCCCTGTTCGGCCCGGACGGAGTGTGGTGCGTGGGCGGACGGTCCGACACAAGATCTCATGTACAGGGACCGGGCACGAAGCCGCGTGACGCTGATCAGGCAGTCGGGCACCAGCGGCTGCTCGTGCACTCTTCGGTAGGCAAGGACGCGGCGACCGGGCGGGCGAACGGCGTACTCCGGTCAGGGGGATACCGAACGGAACGGTGAACGGCATCTCCCGCGTACCGTGATCGCCTGCCGCATGGAAGGTCCATGTGCCCGGTCGGCCCGTGAGCGGGAAGCCGGTGGTGAGCGATGGGGCCGTGATGAGCCAACTGACGAAGCCCGTGGTCGAGGTTCCGGAAGGGGACGCGCCCGACGAGCTGACGGTCCGGGACCTGGTGGTCGGGGACGGGCCCGAGGCGCGGCCGGGACGGGTCGTCCAGGTGCACTACGTGGGGGTGACGTTCGCGTCCGGGAGGGAGTTCGACTCCTCCTGGGAGCGGGACCAGCCGTTCAAGTTCGCCGTGGGCGGTGGCAGGGCCGTCAAGGGCTGGGACCGGGGCGTGCGGGGCATGAGGGCCGGCGGGCGGCGCGAGATCATCGTTCCCCCGCGTCTCGGCTACGGCAAGCAGTCGCCCTCTCCGCTGATCCCGGCGGGCTCGACGCTGATCTTCGTCGTGGACCTGCTCACGGTGGTGGGGGGACCGCCGGAGCGGGGCTCGGCCTGAAGGGCCCGGCGTCGACGCGGCGGTGGGTGGGGTGGGGGGCGAAGCCGTACGCCGAGGGCCGGCGGGCACTGTCACACCGCGAGCGCGGCGGGCGCGAGGGTCGGTACGGCCGGGCGTCCGGCGGGCGCGAGGGCGATGGCCGGTGATCGGGGCGGCCCGTGAGAGGGGCGGCCCGCTGGAGGCGTTCCCTGCGGGTCCGGCGTGGTCGCGCGCGGAAGCGGCGGAGACCGGGCCGACCCCCGACGTGCCGTGGGGCCGGTGCGCGCACACGCACCGGCCCCACGGACGCGGGATCAGGTCAGACCAGGTCGAAGCGGTCCAGGTCCATGACCTTCGCCCAGGCGGCGACGAAGTCCGTCACGAACTTCTGCCGGGCGTCGTCGCTCGCGTAGACCTCGGCGAGGGCGCGGAGCTCGGAGTTGGAGCCGAAGACCAGGTCGGCGCGGGTGCCGGTCCACTTGACCTGGCCGCTCGCGTCACGGGCCTCGAACTCGTCCTGCGCCGAGGACGTCGACTTCCAGGTGATGCCCAGGTCGAGCAGGTTCACGAAGAAGTCGTTCGTCAGCGTGCCCGGGCGGTCGGTGAGGACGCCGTGGGTCGAGCCGCCGGAGTTGGCGCCCAGCACGCGCAGACCGCCGACCAGGACCGTGGCCTCCGGCGCGCTGAGCGTCAGGAGGTTGGCACGGTCCAGGAGGAGGTACTCGGCGGGGAGGCGGGTGCCCTTGCCGACGTAGTTGCGGAAGCCGTCGTACGCGGGCTCCAGGGCGGCGAAGGACTCGATGTCCGTCTGCTCCTGCGTGGCGTCGACCCGGCCCGGGGTGAACGGCACCTCGACCTCGACCCCGGCGTCCTTGGCCGCCTGCTCGACGGCCGCGTTGCCCGCGAGGACGATCAGGTCGGCCAGCGAGACCTTCTTGCCGCCCTTGGCGTCGAAGGACTGCTGGATGCCTTCCAGGGCGCGCAGGACCTGGGCCAGCTCGTCCGGGTCGTTCGCCTCCCAGCCGCGCTGCGGCTCCAGGCGGACCCGGGCGCCGTTGGCGCCACCGCGCTTGTCGCTGCCGCGGAAGGACGCGGCCGAGGCCCAGGCGGCCGAGACCAGCTGAGCAACCGTCAGGTCCGTGGCGAGCACCTGCTCCTTGAGCGCCGCGATCTCCGCGGCGTCCAGCGGCTCCTCGGTGCGCGCGGGCAGCGGGTCCTGCCACAGCAGCACCTCGGAGGGCACCTCCGGACCCAGGTAGCGCTGGATCGGGCCCATGTCACGGTGCGTCAGCTTGTACCAGGCGCGCGCGAAGGCGTCCGCGAACTCCTCCGGGTTCTCGTGGAAGCGGCGCGAGATCTGCTCGTACGCCGGGTCGAAGCGCAGCGACAGGTCGGTGGTGAGCATCTGCGGCTTGTGCTTCTTCGACGCGTCGTGCGCGTCCGGGATGGTCGCCTCCGCGTCCTTGGCGACCCACTGGTGCGCCCCGGCCGGGGACTTGGTCAGCTCGTACTCGTAGGCGAAGAGGTTGTGGAAGAACTCGTTGCCCCACTTGGTCGGGGTGCTGGTCCAGGTCACCTCCAGACCGCTGGTGATGGCGTCCCCGCCCTTGCCCGACTTGTACGAGCTGCGCCAGCCGAGGCCCTGCTCCTCCAGTGGGGCGCCCTCGGGGTCCGCGCCGACGCTCTCGGCCGGGCCCGCGCCGTGTGTCTTGCCGAAGGTGTGGCCACCGGCGATGAGGGCGACGGTCTCCTCGTCGTTCATCGCCATCCGGCGGAAGGTCTCGCGGATGTCGCGGGCGGCGGCGATCGGGTCCGGGTTGCCGTTGGGGCCCTCGGGGTTGACGTAGATCAGGCCCATCTGGACCGCGCCGAGCGGGTTCTCCAGCTCACGGTCGCCCGTGTAGCGCTCGTCGTCGAGCCAGGTGGTCTCCGGGCCCCAGTAGACGTCCTCCTCCGACTCCCAGACGTCCTCGCGGCCACCGGCGAAGCCGAAGGTCTCGAAGCCCATGTTCTCCAGGGCCACGTTGCCGGTGAGGATCAGCAGGTCGGCCCAGGAGAGCGACTGGCCGTACTTCTTCTTGACCGGCCAGAGCAGACGGCGCGCCTTGTCCAGGTTGCCGTTGTCCGGCCAGCTGTTGAGCGGGGCGAAGCGCTGCTGACCGGCGCCCGCGCCACCGCGGCCGTCGCTGATGCGGTACGTGCCAGCGCTGTGCCAGGCCATCCGGACCATCAGCGGCCCGTAGTTGCCGAAGTCGGCGGGCCACCAGTCCTGCGAGGTGGTGAGCACCTCGGCGATGTCCCGTTTCACGGCGGGCAGGTCGAGCGCCCGGAACGCGGCGGCGTAGTCGAACTCCTCGCCGAGCGGGTTCGCCACGGCGGGGTTCTTGGCGAGGATCTTCAGGTTGAGGCGGTCCGGCCACCACTGGCGGTTCCCGCCGCCCTGCGTGGGGTGCGGCGCGCGGCCGTGGGCCACCGGGCAGCCGCTCGCCTGCGCCTCGGGCACCTCGGGGACGGCCGTCTCGGGCGAATCCGGGGTGACGGGGTCGAAGACGTGAGACTCGTGGTTCTCGGTCATGGGAAATCCTTCCGGACCCGGCGGGTCGTGGGGCGCTGAACGGGGGAGGAGGATTCGGGCCGTGCAGGAGGGGCACGCTGGGGTGGGAAGGCTCGCCGTGAGCCGGACCGAGGTCTCGCGGACCGCCGCACCGGGTGGTCCCGGACGGTGGCGGCGAGGAGGGTGCTCGGCCGACGGGCGGCGCCGCGCGGTGTTCCGGCGGTGTTCCGTCGCATGTCTCTGTTGCCGTGCCGGAGTCTTCCTGTCTCTTGGATGTCGCCGGGATCGATCCTACAATGGACATCGTCTAAGTCAAGAAGCGCACTAAGTATAGCGATCGGGTGCGGCGCCGTGGGATCCTTCCGCGCATCGCATGTCCCGAAACGAAGCCCTCCGTGAAACGAAGCAGGTGAATCGAGTGAGCGACCTCCTTCAGCGGCTGCGGGGCCGTGGCTGGCGGCTGACCTCCCAGCGGCGTGTCGTCGCGGAGGTCCTCGACGGCGACCATGTGCACCTCACGGCGGACGAGGTGCATGTACGGGCCGCCACGAGGCTTCCCGAGATCTCCCGCGCCACCGTCTACAACACGCTGGGGGAACTGGTCGCGCTCGGAGAGGTGCTGGAGGTCTCCACCGTCGGCCGCGCCAAGCGCTACGACCCGAACGCGCGCCGCCCCCACCAGCACCTGGTCTGCTCCGGCTGCGGCACGGTCCGCGACGTCCACCCGGCGGGCGACGCCCTCGGTGATCTGCCCGAGTCCGAGCGGTTCGGCTTCACCGTCGGCTCGGTGGAGATGACGTACCGAGGCCTCTGCCCGGCCTGCGCCTGAGCGGGCCGACGTCCGGGCGGGCCACGTCTCTGCGGCACGGCCCGCCCGAAAGAATTCTCCCGCTACAGCAGTGCCCGGCCCTCGCCCCGATAGGTGGGCAGGACGTCGACGACGCGGTCGCCGTCCACCAGATGGAGCGCATTGACGCGCTCGCACAGCTCCCCGGCCTTGGTGTGCCGGAACCAGACCCGGTCACCGATGGCCAGCCCTGCCGCCCCCGGACCGGTCAGCGGCGTCTGGACCTCGCCCGCGCCCTCCAGCCGGGTCAGCCGCAGGCCCGGCGGCCAGACCGGGGTGGGGAGCCGGTCGTCCCCCGCCGCGCCCGAGGCGGGCCAGCCACCCCCGAGCACGGTCGCGCGGGCGGCGGACGGGCGCCGGACGACGGACTGGACGAAGAACGCCGCGGGCCGGGGCCGGAATCCCCGATAGGTGTCGAAGAGGGTCGGCGCGTACAGGCCCGACCCGGCGCCCAGTTCGGTGACGGCGGCCTCGGCGGCGGTGGACTCCAGGCTGCCGGTGCCGCCGCCGTTGACGAACTCCAGCGGCGCCACCTCCCGTACGGCCGCGACCACCGCCGCACGACGGAGCCGAAGTTCCCGCCGGGAGACCCCCTGCAGCGCCCGGATCGCCGCACGCCGCAGCGGTGCGCCGGGGGCGTTGTCACCGACTCCGGCGATCTGGGCCTCGTACGCCATCACCCCGACCAGCCGCAGGCCGGGGCGCGCGACCACCGCCCGCGCGAGATCCCGGGCCTGGGCGGGTGTGTGCAGCGGGGACCGGTGCGTGCCGAAGTGCAGCCTGCCGCCGAGGGCGGTGAGCGAGGCGTCGAGATCGAGACAGACCCGCAGGGGCTGCCCGCCCGCGTCGGCGGCCGCGGCTATCCGGTCCAGGTGTGCCGGGCAGTCGGCCATCACGGTGACCCGGGCCGCGAGCGCCGGCTCGGCCGCCAGCCGGCGCAGGGCGTCGTCGTCGGCGGTCGGGTAGCCCACCAGTACGTCGTCGAACTCCTCGGCGAGCCAGAGGGCTTCGGGCAGCGTGAAGGCGAGGACGCCCGCGAAGCCGGGCAGGGCGAGCACCGAGCGGAGGACGGGCCGGCACCGTACCGACTTGCTGGCGACCCGGATCGGCCGGCCCCCGGCCCGGCGGCGCATGGACTCCGCGTTGTGGTGGAGGGCCCGCAGGTCCAGCACCGCGAACGGTGGCCGGATCTCGCGGGTGGCCCGATCGAGGGCGGCGTAGTCGACGGTGTTCACGGGCGGTCGGCCCTTCCGGTACGGGGGCGGGCGGGCGACGCACCGACCGGGCCGAGGACGCGGGCCACGTAGTCGTTGGTGAACACGCCGTCCGGGTCGAGGCGGGCCCGTACGGCCTGGAACTCCTGCCAGCCGGGGTAGCGGGGGGCCAGCGTGCCGGAGGTCTGGAAGTGGCGCTTGCCCCAGTGCGGGCGGCCCCCGTACTCGTCCATGATGGCTTCGACGGCGCGGAAGAACGCCTCGTACGCGGCCCGTGCGACCTGGTGGACGGCGAGGTAGGCGGTGTCGCGGCCGTACGCGGTGGAGAGGAAGGCGTCGTCGGGTGCGGTGAACCGCAGCTCGATCGGGAACAGCACGGGCAGCCGCCGGTCGACGATCAGCGCCCGGACCCGCTCCAGCGCCTCGGCGGCGTGGACGCGCGGGATCGCGTACTCCATCTCCGTGAAGCGGACCCGCCGCCGGTGCGCGTAGACCCGGTGGCTGTCGTCGAGCTGCTCGTACCGGCCGACCGCACCGGTGACGGCCCGGGCGATCCGGGGCGTCGCACGGGGGAAGAGGCGGCCCAGGTGGCAGGCGGCGCCCAGGCCCGCGTTGCTGAGCACGTCGTCGTTCCACCACGCGGCGACCCGGCCGGGCGGAGCCGCGGGGCGGTCGGTGCGGCGCGAGGCGTAGGTCAGGACCTGGTCCGTGTGCGGCAGCGCCATCACCTCGAAGTGGTCGTACGCGGCCACGAGCGCGTCCAGACCGGCCAGCACCTCGCCCACCGGGCGCAGCTCGTCCACCCGGTGGATGCGGAACGCGGGGACGCAGCGCAGCGTGTACTCGGAGATCACACCGAGCGCCCCGAGCGAGACCCGCGCCGCCCGCCAGGCGTCCGGGTCGCCCGCCTCGTCGATCTCGACGACCTCACCGGTGGCGGTGACCAGCCGGCAGCCGACGACATTGGCCGACAGATTGGGGAAGCGCTCCCCGGTGCCGTGGGTGGCGGTGGCCATCGCCCCGGCGAGGGACTGGGTGTCGATGTCGCCCTGGTTCTCCAGCGCCAGCCCGTGCCGGTGGAGTTCGGCGGTCAGGCGGTGCAGCTTGATGCCGGCCTCGACCCGCACCAGGCCGGTCGCCCGGTCGACGTCGAGGACGCGCCCCATGCCGCTCTGGTCCACCATGACGCCGTCGGTGAGGCAGGTGTCGGTGAACGAGTGCCCGCTGCCCACGGGCCGGACCCGCAGACCGTCCCGGGCCGCGCGGACGAGCGCCTCGCTCAACTGCTCCTCGCTCTCGGGGCGTTCGACGCGGACGGGGGAACAGCTCTGCTGGCGAGCCCAGTTGCGCCACTTCTCCGCCACTACGGTCTCCTTCGTTCGCGGTGATCGAGGTGTTCCAGGTGCTTGAGGTGCTTGAGGTGCTTGAGGTGCCTGAGGTGCTTGACGTGTCTGAGGTGCTCGTTTCGAGGCCTTGGGCGGCTCGGCTCGCCCGGCGTGGACGAGGTGCCGAGGCGAACGCGGGGACCGGGCCCGGTGCGCTGTCGTCGAAGCCCGTCCGCGTCCTGGGGCGACCGTAGGGGCGCCCGCGTCCCGGAGGGAAACAACGAATCGGGTGTGCGTCTACCATCAGAAGTTGTGGATGTGGCCACGCAGAAACTCCGGAACTTCGTCGTCGTGGCGGAAGAGCTGAACCTCAGCCGGGCGGCACCCCGTCTCTTCGTCACCCAGCAGGCGCTCAGCAAGCAGCTCCGCGACCTTGAGGAGGCCGTCGGCGTGCGGCTGCTGGACCGCTCCACGCGCCGGATGGCGCTGACCCCGGCCGGGGAGGCGTTCCTGGCCTCGGTCAGGGAGGCGCTCGCCGTGCTGGACGCCGGGGTGGCCGCGGCGCGGAGCGCGAGCCCGGGCGGCACGGTGCGGCTGGGGTTCCTCATGGGCGGTGCGCTGGAGCTGACCACGCCGATCCTGGCCGCGTTCTCGGCGCGGTGCCCGGAGGTCGGGCTGGAGCTGCGCGAAACCGGCCTCGCCGACCCCTCCGCCGGGCTGGCCGACGGCTCCTCGGACGTCGCGATCGTCCGGCTCCCGCTCGCCCTGCCCGATCTCGACGTGCTGCCGCTGTTCGTGGAGCCCCTGGTCGTCGCGTTGCCGCCGCACCACCGGCTGGCCGGGCGCGCGAGTCTCACCGCCGAGGACGTGGTCGACGAACCGCTGGCCGTCGGCCGTACCGACGACGCGGTCTGGCGGAGCTACTGGACCCTGGACGAACAGCGCGGCGGCCGCCCGCCCGGCCTCGTCCGGGAGACCACCACCCACACCGAGGAGCTGCAGCTCGTCGCCGCCGGCCTGGCCTGCTCGATCACGGTGGCCGGCGCCCGGCGCCACACCCCGCTCGCGGGCGTACGGTACGTCCCGCTCACCGGGGTCCCCGGTTCCACGGTGGCCGTCGCCCGGCGGCGGGGGCACGGCGGCCCGGACGTGGAGCGGTTCGTGGCCGTCGCCCGGGAGGTACGTGACCGGGAGCGCGCCATCGTGCGCGCCATCGAGGCCCCGCTGGACTGATCGCGGCCCCGTCGGCCCGGGAGCGCTCTCTCGGTCCGGGGGCGTCCTGTCGATCCGCGAGCGCCCTGTCGGTTCGGCCGTCCCCGGGGTGCCCGCGCGCCCCGGGGGTGTTCCCGTGCCCTCAGGGGGCGAGCAGGGCGGTGAGCATCCTCCGTACGGCCAGGGTCAGTTCGGCCGGGTCCGGTGCCGGGCGGCTCGCGGCCGGGGCCCCGGCGAGGCGGTCGTACAGCAGGCCGTCGGTCCAGGCGACGAGCAGGTCCGCCGCCTGTTCCGCATCGGGGGCGCCGAGCGAGGCCAGCAGCGCGGCGGCCCTGGCGCGTGCGGCACGCCCGCCGGTCTCCAGGCCGGCGCGGAGTTCTGGGCGGCGGGTCGCCTCCAGGCTCAGTTCGAAGCGGGCCAGCTGTCGCTCGCGTCCCGTGGTCAGCCAGTGGTGCAGCAGCGCGGCGAGGGCCTCGGCGGCGGAGTCCGGGTCCGGGGTGCCGTGCTCCTCCTCCCAGCGGTCCACGTCGGTGACCGTCAGTGCGGCCAGGCGGAGGTAACAGGCGCTGATCAGGGCGGATCGCGTGCGGAAGTAGTACGACGTGCTGCCGGCGGGCAGCCCCGCCGCCGTGTCGACCGCGCGATGGGTCAGGCCGCGCAGGCCCGCGGCGGCCACGGTGGCGATGGCGGTGTCGGCGATCAGGTCCCGGCGGTCGGGGAGGGGAGCAGGCATGGTTCGCACTCTATAGGTGTAGAGTGCGGAGCGTGATCCTCTACAGATGTAGAGGGCGTGCGTGGGGAGGCGTTCCTGATGGGTGTTCGTCATGCTGTCGTGGCCGGGGGCGGGATCGGGGGCCTGACGGCCGCGGTGGCGCTGAGCCGTCGCGGGTGGCGGGTGACCGTGTGCGAGCGGGCTCCCGCCCTCACGGGGATCGGCGCGGGTATCGTGCTCGCCCCCAACGCCCTGCGCGCCCTGCACTCGATCGGCCTGGGGCCCGCGGTCTCGGAGGGCGAGCCCCTGGCCGGTGCGCTCGGCCTCCGTACCCCCGACGGCGCGTGGCTCAGCCGGACCGGCGCCGCGGCCTCCCGCTACGCGTTTCCCGCCCGCGCCGTGCACCGCGGCTTCCTGATCGACGCCCTCGCCACCGCCCTGCCGCCCGGCGCACTGCGCCTGGGCGTCTCGGTGAGCGGGGTGGACGACGACGGCGACGCGGTGGTGGCGGTGACATCGGCGGGGGAGCTGCGTGCGGATGCCGTCGTGGCGGCCGACGGGCTGCGCAGCGTGCTCCGGAGGCAGCTCTTCCCCCGGCACCCCGGTCCGCGCTACGCCGGAGAGACCGGCTGGCGGGCGGTGCTGTCCGGGGCCGGCCTGCCCGCGCTGCCGGCGGCCGAGACGTGGGGGAGAGGGGAGCGGTTCGGGATCGTCCCCCTCGTCGACGGCCGGGTCTATGTGTACGCGACCGCCGTCACCGGGCCCGGTGAGCGGCCGGCCGACCATCTCGCGGAGCTGATCCGGCGCTTCGGCACCTGGCACGACCCGATCCCCGCACTGCTGGCCCGCCTTGAGCAGTCGCAACGGCACGGCCCCGGTCCCGGTCCCGGCCCCGTGGGCATCCTCCACCACGACTTCTACGAACTGGCCGCGCCTCCGCCCCGGTTCCACTCCGGCCGGGTGGCCCTGCTCGGTGACGCCGCCCACGCCATGACGCCGAACCTGGGCCAGGGCGGCTGCCAGGCCATCGAGGACGCGGTCGTGCTGGCGCACCTCCTCGCGGGCGACGCCGCCGTACCGGCCGCGCTCGCCGCCTACACCGAGGCCCGGCGCGGGCGCACCACCCGGATCAGCCGCCGCTCCCGGCGCATGGGGGACCTCGCCCGGCTCTCCCATCCGGTGGCCGTCTCCGTCCGCAACTTCGCCGTACGGGCCACGCCCTCGGCGCTCACCACGAAAGGGCTGGACACCCTCCTCGGCTGGCAGCCCCCACCGGGCCCAGGCCCGGCGTCGGGTACGGCCACGGCGTCCGGTCCGGACCCGACACCCGGTCCGGCCATGGCACCCTGCCCGGCCACGGCATCCGCTTTGGCCGCGCGCCTGACCCCGCGATCCGGCCCGGACCCGCGATCCGGCCCGGACCCGCGATCCGGCCCGGACCCGACGCCCGGTTCGGACCCGGCACCCGGTTCGCCCGAGCGCCCGGCCCAGAGATCCGGCCCGGACCCGACGCCCGGCACAGCCCCGGCACCCCGCCCAGACCCAGCCCCGACATCAGGCCCGGCCGCGTCCCCGACACCCGCCCTGACCTCCCACCCGTCCGTCGACACCGAGGAGCAGCAGCCATGACCACCGCGACCCCCGCCGCCCGTACCTCCGCGGGAGGCGACGCCGTGCGGCCCTTCAAGGTCGGCGCCTACGGATTCGTCGTCCTCGGGGTCGGCCACCTCGCCCTCTCCGCCGCCGCGGCCTCGGCCGCCCCGACCCCTGAGCAACGTACGGCCGACACCGCGATGCGGGAGTCCGCCTTCACCCTGCTCGGTCTGGAACGCACCACCTTCGAGGTCACCCACGGGATGAGCATCGCCATGGCCCTCTTCGCCGTCGCCTGCGGTCTGCTGATGCTCGCCGCCGTCCGGCACGCCCCCGACCTCGTCCGGCGGCGTACCGCCTTCGGCCGGATACCCCTGGCGGCCTCCCTGGCCGTCCTCGGAACGGCGGTGATCCTGCTGCCCGCGCCGCCGATCGTCGTCCTGGCCGTCACCAGCTGCGCTTTCGCCCTGTCGCTGCGGAGAGGGGCCGCGGTCTGACGTACGGGCGGGGAACCCTGCCCCATGGCGCCGCCGCCCGTCGTGCCGCGATACTGCGGGCCAACCGTTTCTGCCGAAAGGGCCCACGTGACGCACCCGTTCCCCGCAATCACCCGGCTCGGCCTCGGCGGTGTGGCGCTGGCGCTCGTCCTGGCGGGCTCCACCCTGCCCGCCACGGCGGCCCCGGCCGACGCCGTGGGTACCACCGAGCTGACCACGGTCGAGGAGCAGCGCCTCGACCGGGCCGCGCCGCAGGAGATCCTGCGCCGCAGCGGATTCGATGTCCTCGCCCCGCGCTTCGCCCGCGCCCTGGAGGGCTCGCGCACCTACGCCCAGGCGGAGCGGGAGGTCACCCGCCACGCCTCGGCGCTCTGGCGGCGGGCCGTGGACCGTGCCCAGGGACGCGGCCCGGCCGGGGGCCATCTGAGCCGGGGCGACGACCGGCCCCTGTACTGGGCCCGGCTCGCGCTCAGCGGCGAACTCCGCACATGGGCACCCCGGTTCGCCCTGGACGAGCGGCAGCGCGCGGCCCTGCGCACCGCTCTGGAGACCGCCTCGCGCGGCCAGGACGACATCCGCCACCCCGGGCCCCGGGTGAAGCGCGTGCTCGTCACCGGCTTCGACCCGTTCACGCTGGACCGGGACGTCCGGATCGGCAACCCCTCGGGCGCGAGCGCGCTCGCCCTGGACGGCACCCTCGTGCGGACCGCCGGGGGACCGGCCCGGATCGAGACCGTGGTCTTCCCCGTCCGCTGGACGGACTTCGCCGAAGGGGCCGTCGAGCGGGCCCTCGCCCGGCACCTGCCCCACCTGGACCTGTTCACCACCGTCAGCCAGGGCCGGCCGGGCCGCTTCGACGTGGAACGCACCAACGGCGCCTGGCGCGGCGGCTTCCCGGACAACGAGAACCTGTCCCGCACGGAGACCGTCCCGGTCACCGATCCCGCCTCGCAGCCGCAGTGGACCTCGACCACCCTCCCGTACCGGCTGCTCACCGAGGCGGACACGGGCCGCTTCCCGGTGTACGACAACACCCAGGTCACCGAGATCCCGGCGGGCTCCACCCAGCCGGTGACCAGGCCGGACGGCCCCACCCCGGGCTCGACCGCGCGGGCCGGGGGCGGCGGCGACTACCTCTCCAACGAGATCGCCTACCGGGCCACCCTGCTGCGCGACCGGCTGGGACTGCCCGGCCTGCCCGGCGGCCATCTGCACACGCCGGTGCTCCAGTTCGGCACGGCCAACACGGACCCGGCCACGGGCACCGTCACCGACCCGGAGTTCGAGCGCAACCGCGAGGACATCGTGCGCCAGGTACGGGCCCTGGTGGTGACGGCGGCGGGGGACCGTCCCGGCGCCTCGTGATCGCGCGCACCGGACGCCACACGGCCGCCCTCCGGGCGACGACGGCAGTTTGACGGCAGGTCCTAGGGGTGGGCGCGGCCCCGGAAGACCGGGCGGACCGTCCGGGGGACGATCCGCCGATGAGTTTTCGTGCCCGGGGCGGTCCAACCGGGTATGAAGACTCACACGCTCACCACAGCCGGCGCGGATCTCGTCTACGACGTGCGCGAGCCGCAGGCCGGAGCCGACGGGCGTCCGCCGCTGTTCATGGTCGGCGCGCCCATGGACGCCACCGGGTTCACCGCGCTCGCGGCCCGTTTCCCCGAGCGGACGGTCGTCACCTACGACCCGCGCGGACTGGGCCGCAGCACGCGCGGCGACGGACGGACCGACCACACCCCCCAGACCCAGGCCGAGGATCTGCACGCCGTGATCGGGGCGCTCGGCGGCGGTCCGGTCGAGATGTTCGCCAGCAGCGGCGGCGCGGTGACCGGGCTCGTGCTCGTGGCGCGCCACCCCGGCGACGTCTCCGTCCTGGTCGCCCACGAACCGCCGCTCCTCACCCTCACCCCGGACGGCCCCGCCGCCGTCCGGGCCCGGGCCGCCGTCCGGGAGGCGTACGAGCAGCGCGGGTGGGGGGCCGGGATGGCCGCCTTCGTCGCGATGACCTCCTGGGAGGGCGAGTTCACCGACGCCTACTTCGCCCGGCCGGCCCCCGATCCGGCCGCGTTCGGGATGCCCGCCGAGGACGACGGGTCGCGGGACGACCCGCTGCTCTCCGACCGGTCCTGGACGATCAGCGACCACCGCCCGGACGTCGCGGCCATCACGGGTGCGCCCACCCGGGTGGTGATCGCCGTGGGGCAGGAGTCCCGGGCCGTCCTGACCGGGCGCACCTCCGACGCGGTCGCGGAACTGCTCGGGCAGCGGGCCACCGTCTTCCCCAGCCACCACGGCGGCTTCCTGGACGGGGAGTTCGGCTACCCGGGCAAGCCCGACGAGTTCGCCCACCGCTTGCGCGAGGTGCTCGACGGCGTCGCCTAGGGCCGCGGCGGGCCCGTGGGCAGCCGGGGCGTGCCCGGCCGTACGTACCCCGTCCGACCGAGTGATCGTTCCCGGGCGGGGTAGCGAACGGATATGACCACTGACAGAACAGCCCCCGCTCCCGACGGATACGTGCAGCCGCAGCTCGACGTCCCGGCCCTGACCGGGCTGCTCGACGGCGAGTACGCCGAGGTCCGCGACCTGGTCCGCACCAACCTGGTGACGTACGCCTCCGTCCTGGAGGAGGCCGAGGAACTCGGCATCGACGCGTTCCGCGAGCGGGTGCGCGAGCTGGTGGTCGCGATGGCGGCGACGGGGCAGACAGGCATGGGCTTCCCCAAGGAGTACGGCGGGGGCGGCGACGTCGGGGCCTCGATCGCCGCCTTCGAGACGCTCGCCTACGGTGATCTGTCGGTGCTGGTCAAGGTCGGCGTGCAGTTCGGGCTCTTCGGCGGCGCGATCCTCCACCTGGGCACCGAACGCCACCACGACGCCTATCTCCCCCGCCTGATCACCGGGGAGCTGATGGGCTGCTTCGCGATGACCGAGACCGGGCACGGCTCCAATGTGCAGGCGCTCGGCACCGTCGCGCGGTACGACGCCGCCACGGGGGAGTTCGTCATCACCACCGAGGGCGAGCAGGCCCGCAAGGACTACATCGGCAACGCCGCCCGCCACGGCGAGCTGGCCGTCGTCTTCGCCCAGCTGGAGGTCGGCGGCACGTCCGAGGGCGTCCACGCCTTCGTCGTACCGATCCGGGTCGGCGGCGAGCCCGCGCCCGGCGTCGGCATCGAGGACGACGGCCGCAAGATGGGCCTCAACGGCGTGGACAACGGGCGCATCCGCTTCGACGGGGTGCGCGTGCCCCGGGAGGCGCTGCTCAACCGGTTCGCGGACGTCACCCCCGACGGCGTCTACGAGAGCACGATCGACAACCCCGACCGCCGCTTCTTCACCATGCTCGGCACCCTCGTCCAGGGCCGGGTCAGCGTCGGCGGGGCCGGGGTGAGCGCGTCCAAGGTCGCCCTCGCCGTCGCCACCCGGTACGCCCTGCGGCGGCGCCAGTTCGCGGCCGGCTCCGGGGGCGAGGAGCAACTGCTCCTGGACTACGGGCTGCACCAGCGCCGGCTGCTGCCGCTCATCGCCCGTACGTACGCACTGCACTTCGCCCAGGACGTCGTCCGGGGCCAGCTGCACGACGTCTTCTCCGGCGTCGAGGACGACCCACAGGCCCGGCGCCGGCTGGAGGCCCGGGCCGCCGGGACGAAGGCGCTCGGCACCTGGCACGCCACCCGGACCATCCAGGAGTGCCGCGAGGCCTGCGGCGGCGCGGGCTATCTCGCCGTCAACCGGTTCGCCGCCCTCAAGGCCGACAGCGACATCTTCACCACCTTCGAGGGCGACAACCACGTCCTGCTCCAGCTCGTCGCCAAGGGACTGCTGACGGACTACGCCAGCGAGTTCGAGGACCTGGACCAGCTCGGCATGGTCCGCTACGTCACCAACCTCGCCGTCGAGACGGTCATCGAGAAGACCTCGGCCCACAAGCTGCTCGAACGGGTACGGGATCTGCTCCCCGGCGGCGACGAGTGGGACCAGGAGGCCGGTCTGCTCGACTCCGAGTACCAGCTCGCCATGGTCCGCTACCGGGAGGAGCACATGCTCGCCGGGGTGGCCCGCAGGCTCAAGAGCGGCATCGACCGCGAGCGCGACGCGGGCGCGGTCTTCTCCGAGGTGCAGGACCACGTCATCGCCGTCGCCCACGCGCATGTCGAGCGGCTGGTGCTGGAGGCGTTCGTCGAGAAGATGCGGACGCTGCCCGAGGGCGGCAACAAGGTCGCGCTCGGCCTGCTCTGCGACCTCTTCGCCCTGTCGACGATCGAGGCGGACCGGGCGTGGTTCATGGAGCACGGCCGGCTCACCGTCCAGCGCTCCAAGGCCATCACCCGCGAGGTGAACGACCTCTGCCGCAAGATCCGGCCCCTCGCGGGGGACCTCGTCGACGCCTGGGGCATCCCGGCCGAGATGCTGCGCGCCCCGGACCTGGTGGGCTGATCCGCCGCTCTCCGTGCCGCTCCCGGGGTGACGTCACCGCTCCTGGACCGGCTCCCGGGGCGGCGCCACTGTTCCCGGGTGACGTCACTGTTCCGGGGGGACGTCGCTGTTCCCCCGGGTGACGCCACTGCCCCTGGGTGAGACGTCACCGCTCCGGGGGTGAGGTCGCCGCCAGCACCAGCTGCACGCAGTGCGCCTCCAGCCGCTCGCGCGGGACGTCGAGCGTGCCGTGCAGCCATCCCGCGAAGAGACTCGCCAGGCCGCCCACCAGCGCGTGGGCGGCCATACGGCGGTCGACGCCGTCCCCCGTACCGGCGAGCTGACCGCCGACGAGATCGGTGAAGACCGGCATCAGCCGGTGGCTGTGGGCCCCGAGCGCCGGGTCCGCGAAGGGCTCCAGGAGCAGCAGCCGGCCCTTGTGCGGGGCGTCGAGGACCAGGGCGACGAAGGCGGCGACGGCGGCCCGGGCCCGGACCTCCGGCTCCGGGGCGCTCACCGCCACGGCCTCCTCCAGCGCCCTCCTGGCCTCGTCCGCCACCCGCTCGAAGGCGGCGAGGAGCAGTTCGTCGCGCCCGGCGAAGCTCTCGTAGAAGTAGCGGTCCGTCAGCCGCGCCCGCCTGCAGACGGAACGGACCGTGACGGCCGCGCACCCCTCCTCCCCGGCCAGGTGCTCGGCGGTGTCCAGCAGCGCCTGCCGGCGGGCCGCGCGACGATCGGCAAGCCTGGTCCCGCCCCAGCTCCGCTCGGCCAACTCGCCTTCCCTTCCACGTTGTTGCCCGCCAGCCCATTGACGACAGGTGTCCTCACATTTTAACGTTCCAAGTGATGACAGGTGTCCTCAGAAGTGGAGGCGCACGTGGAACCATCAGTCCATGCCCCCGACCCGCACGGCCCGGACCCGCACGGCCGGGGCCCGTCCGGTCCGGCCCCGGCGGATCCGCCGCCGGCCCCGACCGGACCGCGAACCGTCGAACCCCTCGGCCCCGACTCCCTCACCTGGCGCTGGTTCGGTGACTGGCGGGGGCTCCTCCTCGCTCCCTGGGCCGGGTCGATGCAGAACATGCACCCCGAGCTGGGCGCGGGCGTCGCCGAGCACTCGCGCTTCTTCGAGGAGCGGTGGGAGCGTCTCTTCCGCTCGCTCTACCCCATCGGCGGAGTCGTGTACGACGGCCCGCTCGCCGCCCGTACGGCCCGTGAAGTCCGCGGCTACCACGCCTCGATCAGCGGCATCGACGAGCGCGGCCGTCCCTACCACGCGCTCAACCCGGGAACGTTCTACTGGGCGCACGCCACGTTCTTCATGCTGACCGTGCGGATGGCCGAGTGCTTCGGCGGCGGCCTCACCGAGGCCCAGCGGCACACCCTCTTCGACGAGCACGTGCGCTGGTACGCGCTGTACGGGCTCTCCATGAAGCCCGTCCCCGGCAGCTGGGAGGAGTTCCAGCGGTACTGGGACCACATGTGCGCCCACGTCCTGGAGGACAACCGGCCGACCCGGGACGTCCTGAACATGCGCCGGATCGCCCGGCCGCCCGTCCTGCGCCGACTGCCGCAACCGCTGTGGGCCGTCCTCCGGTTCCCGATGGTGCGGCTGACGCTGTGGATCACGGTCGGCCTCTACCCGCAGGCGGTACGGGACCGTCTCGGGCTGCGCTGGACGCCCCGGGACGAACGGCTGCTGGCCGCGCTCGGGTGGCTGGTGCACCACCTCTGGCGCCGCGTGCCCGAGCGGTACCGCTACCACCCGCGCGCCCGTGCGGGGTGGGACCGCGAGCGGGGCCGCCCGGTGACCGGCCCGGTGGAGACCCCCGCCCGCAACCTGCCGCCGGAGGAGCGGCGGGGGCTCCCGCAGCACTACGTACCGGGGACGTGACGGGGCGGGTCCTGGCCGGGCGGCTGGGGGCGGGCTCCGGGCCGTCGGTGCGGGCGGGGCCGCGAGGGGGCAGACCCCGGGCGGGGCCCTGGTGAGACCCCGGGCAGGGCCCGACCGGCCCCGGGGCATGGCCCGCCCGCGGCTTCGCCCCGACCGCCGCCTCCGGGCTCCCCTTGCGACCTCGCCCCGGTCCTCCGCTTGCGCCCGCCGCCTCCGGGCCTCCGCCCGCGACCTCGCCCCGGGCCCCCGCCTCGCCCTCCGCCCCCGGATCACCCCCGCCGCAGCACCGTGGCCTCCGTGCCCCAGCCCAGCGCGACCGTCCGCTCGACCGCCCAGCCCGACCGCTCGGCCAGCGCGGCGAGCGCGGCCGAGTCGCGCAGCGGGCTGCCGGTCGCGGCGTACGCGTGCAGCCCCGCCTCGGCCGCGTGCGGGCTCAGGCCGTCCGGGCGGGAGGCCTCGACGAGCACCGCCGTCCCGGTCCAGCCGGCGAGACGGGTGAGCAGCAGGACGGCCTCCTCGTCGGTGCGGTGGGCCAGCGCCTTCGCGGCCACGGCGACATCGGCGGGCCCGGCCGTCCACTCGACGCGGTCCGGTGAGGTGACGTGCGCGCGCAGGACCGCCGCCGGGGTGGCGTCCTCCGCGACCCGCAGCCGCGGCCGCAGCTCCGCGTCGGCGAGGGCGGCCACCACCGAGGCGCTGCCCGGGCCGGTCAGGAGACAGCTCCCGACGCCCTCCCAGAGCGGATCGGCCGTCAGGCCGCCGAGCAGGAACACCAACTGCTCGCACTCCTCGACCAGTTCGCCGTAGCGCTCCGCGTCGCCCGACACCGTCTCGTGCAGTGTGGTCCCCGAGGCGAGACGCCAGGGGGAGGAGCCGCCCCGGAGCGCGGGGGCGAGGTGGGTGAGGGCGAGCAGCAGCTCGGCCTCGTGGCCGGTGTACTCCTCGCGCTCGTGCTCGTCCAGCAGCTCCTCGCCCGCCGTGCCCAGGCGCAGCCCGGACGCACCGTCGTCGTCGCCGACGACCACGTCGTAGGCGGCCAGCACCGGCAGCAGGACGCCGATCCCCGCTGCGGGCACCCCCAGCCGGGCCGCCAGCGCACCGGCCGTCAGACCCGGTGCGTCGGCCACCGTGTCCACGACACCGAGCCGCACCGCCGCCCGTACGGCCAGCCACGGCAGCGGCGAGGGGACCGGACCGGCGGCGGAAGCCCGTGCCGCGGCCTCGGCCGTGCCCTCTGCCTCCGTTCCGGCGGGGGAGTCCTCCCGGTGCCAGTAACCCGTGATGTTCAGCTGGCCCTTGGGCAGCCTCCGCTCCCGCTGGAGGTACCGGCGTACGGGAAGCAGCGCCCGGCTCTCCGCCGCCGCCCAGACGTACCCCTCGCCCTCCGGCACCGGCAGCGCCCGCACGGCGGCGTCCAGGGCCGCCGCGTCACCCGGCTCCGCGACCACCCAGGTGACCGTGTCGCCGTCGCGCAGGGCGAGTTCCTGGCGGGCGGAGGCGTCGGAGACGGTCACCAGGACGTGCGCCGGGGCGTTGACGGGGCGCTCGTCCAGGAAGCGGCCGATCGCGGGCAGTGCCGTCTCGTCCCCGACGAGCTGGATGCAGTCAAGCCGTTCCGGCAGCCGTAGCGACGACTTGGGCCCGACGAACCACAGCTCGTCGCCCTCCCGCGCCGACGCCGACCAGGCCTCCGCCGGTCCTTCTCCGTGCACCACGAAGTCGAGGTGCAGCTCTCCGGCGTCGAGGTCCACCCGGCGGGGCGTGTAGTCGCGGGTCAGCCGGTGTTCGGACGGCGTCCACTCGATGCCGTACGGCAGTTGGGCGGGCAGCGCCGCGCGGATGTCCCCGTCGGCGGCCAGGATCAGCTTGATGTGGTCGTCGAACCCGGGTGCGGCGAAGGCGGGATGGCCGGTGCCGTCCCGGGTGAACGCGGCGAGGTCGTCGCCCCCGAGGACGACCCGCCGCATCCTCGGGGTCACCTCGTGGACGCGGCGCACGGTGACCCGGCGCAGGACGAGGGGGTGCGTGGTGTACGCGCGCTGGGCGGCCATCAGGAGAACTTCTTCTCGATGATGTCGAGCAGCGCCATCGACTCGTCGTAGTCGCCGCGCAGCACCCAGTACGGCAGGTCGTAGGCGTGGTCGGTCTTGAAGGCGGGCAGCGCGCTGTAGACGGGGTTCTTCTTCAGCGTGGCGACATCGGTCGTGTCGGCGTTGAAGCCCATGACGAACACGGACGGCTGGGTGACGGTCTGGCCGGCCTTCTCGGTCGACAGCTCGAACATGTCACCGCCCTGCCCGTACACCTTGAACCCGCCGTCGGCGAAGACCGGCGCCGGTTCGATGCCGACCTTCTTCAGTTCGTTGGGCAGACCCACGCTCTCCACCAGGCCGAAGGCGGTGCCGTCGCCGGTGAAGGTGAGGTAGGAGACCGGGCCGGGCGGCGGTGTGATCGACGCCTTCACCTCCGCGATCCGCTTGTCGTAGGCGGCCACGTGCTCCTTGTAGACATCCGCCTTGCCGAAGACATCGTCCGCGAGGAACGAGAACTGGCTCCGCCAGTCTCCGAGCTTCTTGCCCACGAGCACGGTGGGGGCGATGCCCGAGAGGTCGTCGTACACCTTCTCCGCCTGGAAGAGCGGGAAGCCGATGCCACCGCCCACGATGAGGTCGGGCTTCAGGGCGAGGATCGCCTCCAGGTCGAAGCCGTCGACGCTCCAGGGCAGGAAGGTCGTGCCGTCCTCCTCGGCCTCCTTCTCCCAGTACGGGGAGAACTCGCCCTTGCCGTCCGCGTCCTCCGGGATCGTGGCGCGCACCGGCACGTCCAGGTCATAGAGGTACCCGGCGAGGGCGTGGTTGAGGACGACCACGCGCTTGGGTGCGGTCGGCACCTTCACCGTGCCGTAGTCGGTCGTGACGGTACGGGTCCCGGCAGCGGACCCCTTGTCCCCGTCGTCCGGCGAGGAGGAGGCCGAGCAGCCGGTGAGGGCCAGCGCTGTGACCAGCGCGAAGGCGAGAAGGCGGGCAGGAGCAGACATGGGACCTCATGTGACTGGGCAGGTTCGAACGTTCGAACCGGATTGGTAAGGTGAGGCTAACCTCGCTGGTACCGCCGCGCCGATCCGCGTACGACATCGCTGGTGACGGAGACGACGCGTCGCACACAACGGGAGGCACGCTTGCCGGTGACATCCCTCGGCACCGTGGTCGCGGAGAACGCCATCCGCTTCCTCGGCCACGACACCCACCAGCACGACGAACCGCACCTCGTCTACGTGGCCAGCGGCACCGCCCGGCTGACCGCCGACGGCGAGGAGTGGCGGCTCGGCCGCCACGAGGCCCTCTGGCTCGCCCCGCGCGTCCCGCACGCCCTGCGGATCGAGCCCGGCGGCATGGCGCTCGGACCCTTCCTCGACTCCGCTGACCAGCCACGATGCCGCGTCCAGCCACTTGGGGTGGTCCCCGCGATCGTCGAGGTCATGACCACCACGCTCGGCGCCGCGCCGACCACGGCGGAGCAGGTCGAGCCGTTCCGGCAGGCGCTGGGACGGGTGCTGAGAGGCATCTCCCGGCAGTACTTCCCCGTCGTCCTGCCCGCCCATCCCGCCGTACGCGCCCTCGCCCGCGAGGCCCTGCGCACCCCCGCCGAGACCCTGGAGCAGCTCTCCGTACGGCACCGGATGAGCGCCCGCCAGGTGCAGCGCGTCTTCCTGGACGAGACCGGACTGCCCTTCACACGGTGGCGCAACCGGGCCAGGATGAACGCCGCCGTCGAACACCTCCGCGGTGGAGGTGAGCTGACGGCGGCGGCCAAGGCGGCCGGATACGCGACCCGGGCCGGACTGCTGCGCGCGCTGAGCCGCGAGTCCGGAGTGCCCGTGAGCGCGCTCACCACGGATGCGGTGGGGGCGCTCGGCGGCCGCTGAAGCCATGGCCGGGCCGTACCGGTCCCACGCAGTTCACGTACGTCGATCACGCACGGCACTTCCGGCTGTCCGGTGGCGGATCGCTCAGGGAGGTCCGATGTCACAGGTGCTCACGAAGACGGCCGAGCCGCCGCCGGCCGCCCCGCCGTCGCGGCCGACGCGGCGCGGCACGCACCGGCTCCTCGGCCTGGGCGTCGCCCTCGGCGTGCTCTCCGTCGCCGTCCTCCTCAGCGTCGCGGTCGGCTCCGCGATGCTCCCCCTCGACGTGGTGTGGCAGGCGCTGACCCACACCGACGGCTCCGCCTCGCACGCCACGGTCGGCGACGCCCGCGTGGACCGTACGCTGCTCGGCGTCGTCGTCGGCGTCTCCCTGGGCGTGGCGGGGGCGCTCATCCAGGCGCTCACCCGCAACCCGCTCGCGGACCCGGGTGTGCTCGGCGTCAACGCGGGCGCGGGGTTCGCCGTCACCCTGGCCGTGGCCGGCTTCGGCGTCACCCGGATCGAGCAATATCTGCCCTTCGCCTTCGCCGGGGCCGTTGCCGGTTCGGCGCTCGTCTACCTCGCCGCGAGCGGTGGACGCGGCGGCCCCTCGCCGCTGCGGCTCACCCTCGTCGGGGTCGCCTTCACGGCGGTGCTGGCGGGCGTCTCCCAGACGCTCGCCCTCATCGATACGGAGACCTTCGACCGGATGCGGTTCTGGGGTGCGGGCACCATCACCGACCGCCCCACGGGCACCGCCGGAGACATCGTCCCCTTCGTCCTGGCCGGGCTGGTGGTCGCCCTCTGCTGTGCGCGCCCGCTCAATGCGATCGCCCTCGGTGACGACGCTGCGCGGGCGGTCGGGCTGCGGGTCGGCGCCACCCGGTGCGGGGTGGTGATCGCGGTCGCCCTGCTCTGCGGTGCGGCGACGGCCGCGGCGGGCCCCCTGATGTTCGTCGGCCTGATGGTCCCGCACGCAGTGCGTTGGCTCACCGGCCCCGACTGGCGGTGGATCCTCGCCTACTCCGCCGTCCTCGCCCCGGCCGTCGTGCTCGCCGCGGACGTTCTCGGCCGGCTGATCGTGATGCCCGCCGAACTCCCGGTCGGCGTCATGATGCCGTTCATCGGCGCGCCCGTCCTGATCCTGCTGGTCCGCGGAAGCCGGGCGAGGGAGCTGTGAACGGCGTGTACGTCCTCAGGGCCGGGATCCTGAGCCTGAAGGTGACGCGCCGCGCGGTCGCAGTCTGCGGGGTGCTGGCACTCGCGCTGGTGGCGCTGGCACTCTGGGCCTTCACCCTCGGCAGCTACCCGCTCAGCCTCGGGGAGCTGGCCGCCGTCGCGTCGGGCACGGCCGGGACCGGGGTCCGTACGGTCGTCCTGGAGTGGCGGGCGCCGCGCATCGTCGCCGCCGTCCTCTTCGGGGCCGCGCTCGCCGTGGGCGGCGCGGTCTTCCAGGCCCTCACCCGCAACCCGCTCGGCAGCCCCGACGTCATCGGCTTCACCACCGGCTCGTACACCGGCGTCGTCCTCACGCTGCTCGCGGGGGCGAGCAGCTACGCGGCGCTCGCCGCGGGCGCCCTGGCCGGGGGGCTCCTCACCGCCCTCACCGTCTACCTGCTGGCGTTCCGGCGGGGCGTACGCGGCTTCCGCCTCATCATCGTGGGCATCGCGGTCGGGGCTCTGCTCTCCTCGGTCAACACATGGTTCTCGGTGAAGGCCGACGTGGACACCGCGCTGCGCGCCGCCGTCTGGGGCGCGGGCTCCCTGAGCGCCATCGGCTGGCCCGCCGTCCTCATGTCCTCCGCCCTGCTGGCCGCCGTCGCGCTGGCCGCCCCGGTCGCCCAGCACCGGCTGCGCCGACTGGAACTGGGCGACGAGACGGCGACCACGATGGGCGTGCCGGTCGAGCGCACCAAGCTGCTGCTGGTCGTCCTCGGCGTCGCCGCGACCGCCGCGGTGACCGCAGCCGCGGGCCCCATCGCCTTCGTGGCCCTGGCCGCACCCCAGATCGCCCGCCGCCTCACCGGGCGCGGCACCTCCGTCGACCTGGCCGGCTCGGCCCTCGTCGGCGCCCTCCTGCTGCTGGGTGCCGACATCGCCGCCCAGCACGCCGTCCCGGGCGTGGTGCTGCCGACCGGCGCGGTCACCGTGTGTGTGGGCGGGGCGTATCTGCTGGTGCTGCTGGTACGGGAGTCCCGGCGCGGGCGGTAGGGGCGCCCGCGCACCCGGGTGCGCCCTCCGCGGATCCGCGGGACCGGCCCCTCAGCCGCGCCACCACGGCTCACGCACGTACAGGCTCTCCTCGCCCGTGCACCCCAGGCCGTTGGAGATCTCCCCTGTGTCCAGGTTCCAGCCCACGACACCGTTGCCCTTGCGGCCCAGCTCGATCAGGCGGTCGCTCCCGGCCCGGGTGCCGTAGGTGACCTCGCAGCGGACGATCGAGGTCCACGCCTGCCCGTCCAGCGCCGAGACGAAGCACAGAACGGGGAGCGCGACGGTGGTCAGGCCCAGCGCCACCCACTGTTCGAGGGCCGCCGCCCGGCGCAGCCCGGACGAGGGCCGGCCGCCGCCCTCGCCGCGCGCCCCGGCTGTCGTCGGCCGCCCGGCACGGTGTCCGTGCGGCCGTCGTCTGCCGGTGTGGTACTCCACCACGACGCCCTTGCGCAGCGCGTACGCGGCGAGTCCGGTGCCCAGCCCCCACCAGGGGCCGAAGAAGCACGCGACCACCACCCCCACCGCGATCGGGTTGACGACGGTCAGCGCCGCCCGCCGGACAACTGCCCGGAAACCGTCTCCCACCGGGACCGCGCCGCGCGCGGCGAACAGGGCGAACACCACCCGGGAGACCACGACGGCCAGCACGGAGGCGAGGAGCGGATCGGTGAGGACCATGCCGATCAGGACGTCCGGCCAGTTCGCGGGCTCCATGCCGACGAACACGTCACGGGCGGCGCCACCGCCCCCGACCGTGTAGGCGACCTTCGTCACCGGAACCGCGAGGACCAGCGCCAGCAGGACCGTATGCCCGGGGCCGCCCTTGAGGTCGGCGGACCGGGGCGGCTCCTCCCGGCCCGGTCCGGTGCCGCCGCTGCTCGGGCCCGCCTTCTCCGCCATGGCGCCTTCCGTAGAGGCAAGTCCGCCGACGGCGGAGACACGTGCCGTTCAGCAGTCTCCGCCGCCCGCCGCACACCGGCCACCGGCGCTACGCCGACCGGGACGCCACCGGACGACCTGCCGACATGACCTGCCGATGTTCCGAGGCCTGGAGACGTGCCCCGGAGGGGTTCGGGAGGCGCCTTGCCGGAAGTTGCCCCCGCCGTACAGCGCGTTCCTATCGGCCGGATCCTCACAGAGCCCGCACGGGAACTCCTGGATGTCGCTGTGAGCGCCCCTGCGGCTTCGACAGGGCCGTCCGTGCGAGGACCACGGCCTGGTGAGTACGAGGAATCCGCAGGGAATCGCCCCACAGATTATTTCCGGATCTCCGCGTGTGACGGTTCCGCGCGGTGCTAGCGTCACCGATTGTGTACAGCGATCTGCCCCACCCACCTCAACTGCCTGATGAAGGGCTGGTTCGTCGCGTCAAGGCGTTGGCCTGTACGGCGCCGTTGCAGGCGTTGGACCAGCGAAAGGCATCGTTGGAGTGGGCGGACGCCAAGGTGTATCACATGGCGGAGATCGCTCTGCATACGATCGATCAGGTCACCATCGCGATGGACTTCGACACCGGAGCCGAGCATGCCAAGGTGATTGAACAAGTAAAGCACTTCGTCGCGGCCCAGGCGCCCGACAGAGGTGACACCGAACATGAAGCGGTAGCCGACTGGGTGCTCCAGCGGCTGATCAATGTCGGCACCGTCGAGCGTGGATTCTCCTGGCCTTATGGTCTCGTCGGTGATGAGGGTACCTACGACCGTTTCGCGTTCGACTTCAAGTTGCTGGTGGAGCAGTCGACGTCCGACGGCTTTTCGCTGCGAGCCACCGACGAGGCCATCAACGTGCTCGTCGGCGCGTTGGACACGGATGTGGAGTCCGCGCAGATCGCCGCCGAGGTCAAACTCGACAACCTCATCAGACGGGGTCGGCTCGCCGATGCCAAACTCGCAGCCGAACAGGCCAGGTACCGCACGGTCCAGTACGGAGAGACCCTGCGCCGTTACCTCGACGCCACCCGTCGTGACGTACGTACGGTGGACTGGGAACGGGTGGTGCCGGACCTGCTGTTGGATGCGCTGAAACACATCGAGGGCCGCTACACGGCGGAGCACGCCATCCTGACCAACATCACCGCCGCACGTGACGATTCCGACGATCCGCGCCACAAGCAGCGGGCAGCGGAGCTCGTGGAAATCGTCCGCGACTGCATTCGCCGTCACATGCAGCTCCAGAAAGCTGTGCAGGAGGCGGGCGATCAGTTCCGGTCCGAACAGGACCGTCAGCTGTTCTCCGGGGAACCGCAGCGTGCCGCACTCCACCTGCACGGACAACTGTTGGTACCGCTACTCGGACTGACGGTGGGCAAGGCGATCGGGCCGGTCTACGACTTCTTCCGGGGCGCGGTCGCCCCGGCGCCCCCCGAAGTCCTCACGCTGGAGACACTTGTGGCGCGCCTCCTGCAACCGCCCCTGGAACCGGAGAGATTCGCTGGGGAGGTCCGGGAGCCGGAACTCGACCCCATGCCGGAAGCGGAGCTGTTCACCCCCGAACACTTCAGGAAGGCGAGCGAAATTCTCTCTCTTCCCGGCGGCCCGGCGCTGCTGACTGACTTGCTCGCCCGCGCGCGCCGCCACGAGCCGCAGGTCGCACGACTGGTGATGCACCGAGCCGCCCACGCGTTCAATCCGCCCGTAGGCGACGCGGTACGTGAGCGCTTGCCCGAGGTATTGATCGCCGTACCCACCGGGGAGCCCTTGCGCTGCGGGGAATTCGGTGGCGATGAACTGTGGCTCACAAAAGCCGGGGTGAAGCCGGATGAGCCGGATGACCCCAGATCGGAAGAGCCCGGTGCGGCTCGGTACGAGGAGTTCGGTGATGAGATCCCGCTTCACGGATGACGATGCCGAACAGGCTGCGCAGTTGCTCGCCTTCGCGATGCGCCCGCGATTGCTGCCCAGCCGGGACAACGCCTACAAGGAGCTTCTGCGCCGCTACCGGCACGAGGGTCCGTTCCGTACGCTGACCGGGCGGATCGCCACCGGTCTGGGGCTCAGGGTGCTCGGAGAACACGAGGACATCGGCCTCGCGATCGCGGCCGATGGGGGTTCTCCCTTCGAGACCAGGATGGAGACCTATGCCCGCCGCACCCAGAAAGAAGGCGGCTATGCCGAGCGTTTCCTGCACGGCATCATCCATCTGGCAGTGGCAGCGGTTTCCTTTCCCCGGCCGGACGACCTGGCCGAGGACGGCTACGTCGGCCGGGTCAGTGTCGACGTGGTCGACGCCGTTGTCCGCGAAGCCTGTGACCGACTGCGTGAAAAGGCGGCGTCCCGTGATGAGTCGACCGACGTGCCCAGCGACACGCCCGAGCTGGAGCTGGCGTGGCACGCGTACGCCAATCGACCCGAGACGTTTCCCACCAAGGACAAGCGCCGGGCGACGAACACCACCAAGGGCATGGTCTCCCGCGCCTTGAACTTTCTCGCGGAGCAAGGGTTCCTGACGTCGTTGAAGAACGCCGGCGAGGACGTCTTCCAGACCACGCGTCGCTATCAGCTCCAGGTGCGCGAACTTGCGGCCACCAAGGCTTTCGATGAGTTGATGGCGCTGGGGGTGGTACCCCCCATGGCTGGAGCGGCCGGCCAGGCGGCCACCACGGAGGACACGGAAGATGTATGAGCTGTCCCGGGTGCTCCTACAGTCCGTCGGGCCCAAGGGAGCTCGCTACGAGAACGTGCTCCTGGACCTCAGCGGAGTCGGGGACCCCGTAGCTGACCGCCCCACCACCCTGTTCAGCGTCAGGGACGAGGAGCCTGCCCGGCGGCCGTCCCCGGCCACGGTCCTCTTCCTGGAGAACGGCGGTGGCAAGTCCGTACTGATCAAGCTGATCTTCTCGGTTCTGCTGCCCGGGCGTCGTCAGGTGGTGGGTGCACGCGACCCTCGTACGCTGAGCGGGTTCGTGCTCGACGACGACGTGGCCCACATCGCGCTGGAGTGGACACACGCCCGCAGTGGACGTCGACTGGTGACCGGGAAAGTCGCCGAGTGGCGTCACCTCAAGGCCACCGCCGACGCGTCCAACCTGGGGGAACGCTGGTACCACTTCCGCCCCACACGACGGACCACACTCGACACCCTCCCGGTGGCCGAGGGCGGCCGTTACCTACGGTTGGCCGACTTCATCGGTGAACTCGACGAAGCTCAACGGGTCGAACCTGAACTTGAGTTCAGTCACTTTCGTATTCAGTCGGAGTGGACCGAACGGCTCACGGACCTTGGTCTCGACCCCGAACTCTTCCGGTACCAGAGGGCGATGAACGCCGGAGAAGGCGAAGCCGCAGATGTCTTCTCCTTTGCCACCGATGCCGCCTTCGTGGAGTTCCTGCTGTCGGCAGTCCTCCCCACAGGCCCGGCTCAGGACCTGGCTGACCTGCTGAACTCCTACGGCGACAAGCTCGGCCGACGGGGCGTGCTGACCTTGGAGCGGGACTTCGTGGCCGGCGTGCTGGATTTCCTCGAACCGCTGGCCGTCACACATACCGGCGCGCTCGCGGCCCAGGGGGAGCAGCGCGTGGCGCGGAAGACACTGGACGCCTTCGTGCGTTCCGTGAAGGTGCGCGCGTCTCGGGAGGCAAAGGCGGCGGAGACGCGCGAGAGTGTCGCCGAGCACCTGGGCGGGGACCTTCGGCGAGCCACCCTTCAGCATGAGCGGTTCGCGGCCGCGGTCCGTGAACTTGGTCGCCTTACAGCTCTGCTGAAGCTGCAGGACGCTGAGGAGGAGCGGCAGCAGGCGCGCGCCGCGCAGAAACAGGCTCAGGATACCGAGCGAGCTTGGCGGGTCGTTCCGGATCTGGCCACGAGCCTGGAAGCGACCGCGAACGCGAACCGGCTGGGTGATCTGGTTCGCCGGACCCAAGAAGCCGCTCTTCCGGCACTGCAGGCCCGGGACACCGCGCTCGCGGTTCTCGTCGGGGCGCTGCGCACCATGTCGCGGCACCTTACCGAGCAGGCGGCGACAGCACGGCGCCAGGCCGAGGGCGAACGTGCTCTGGCGGAGCAGGCCCAGGCCGAACACAATGCCGCCGTCGGCCGGGCGGCCGAGCACCAGGCACAGGCCAAGGCTTTTGAGGGCCGTATCCAGGAGGTGCGTGACACTCTCACGGGTGCGGTGAGCGACGGTGTGCTGAGCGACGGTACGACGGCTCGTGATGCCGCATCGCAAGCCGAGGAGGAGGCCAGGAAGAACGCGGAGGAGATCGCCCGCCAGGAGTCCGCCGCCGAGGACGCGGCGGAACTTCACGACGCTTCCCACCGTGCCTGCCAGGAGGCCGAGCGGACCTTCGTAGAGTCCCGGCACGCCCTCGACCTGGCCCGTCGAGAATGGACGGCCGCCGACACCCGCACCCGTGCCCTGGAAAGGGAACTTGAGCCGCTCGCCCTGCTGGACATCGACCGACTCGACCTGGAGGTGGACGCTCCCAGGCTGGCGAGCAAGCTCGCCCGGCGACGTGACACCGCGGACGCGGCCAGGGCCGAGGTGCGTATCGCTCTTGCCCGTGACGAACGGGCCAGGCTCGCACTGGAGACGAACGAACTGCTGCCACCCTCCCCAGAGGCCGCGGAAGCGTGTGAGAAATTGCGCGAAGCCGGTATCGACGCCTACACCGGCTGGGACTACCTCGCCGGTCTGCCCCGGATCGAGCAGCGCCGTGTGCTTATCGAACGCGTACCGCACCTGATCGCGGGCGTACTCCTCAACGACCCCGAGCAGGCTCCCCGCGCCGCGGAAGTCTTGGCCGACCGGAAGCTTTGGCCCAGCACCCTGGTGGCTCTGGGAACCACCACCGCGGTGCACGAACCCGCCGTGCCGCTCTCCGGGCTGGAGTTTGTGGTTCCTCCGCACCCGGCGCTGTACGACGAGCGGGCGGCAGGGGAAGAACGACTGGTGCTCGGCCGTCGCCACGACGAATACCGGGCGCGAATCAAGGAGTTGGAAACCCAACAGCGTGAGTTCCTTTCCCTGCTCACTCGCCTTGAGAAGTGGCAGGAGGACTTCCCCGAGGGAAGACTCACCGAGTTGCGGGAGAAGGTGACCGACCGCGAGCAGGCCCACGGCGAAGCCCGACAAGAGCTGACCCAGCAGACCGAAAAGCGTGAACTCGCGGCCGTCGCACTCAGAACCGTCCGCGACGCCATTCCGCCGCTCCGCAGGGCTCAGTCGGCGCTGGAGTCCCGCACGTCCCTGTTGAGGGGGCTGGCCGAGCAGGAAGCCCGGATTCCCGACTGGCAGACCGCCGTGGAGCGGGCCCGCACGGCACAGGTCCGAGAACGAGAGGCTGCCCGGAAGGCGGAATCAGCCGCCGAGGGCCACCGGGCCGCCGACGCCGATCACGTGCGCATGATGGACCGCCTGACCGGCTCCGCTCACCGCTTGACCGCTGAACTGGACGAGCTACCGGGCGCCGAGGCCGTCCCGGAGAGGCAATCGGAAGTTCCCGCGGAGCCCCTGCCGGTGCTGCGCCGCGCTTATGAGTCCGCGGCCATCGACTACGAACGGGCCTCCGTAGGAGCCGACCTGCTCCTTGACATGCGTCAGGCGGAGCAGCGGGCGAAGGACGCGGCACAGAAGCTGAGCGACTACGGTCCGGGGGTCCGAGCAGCCGCACAGACATTGCTGAACGGTCCCGACGGCGTGGACGGTGCAAGCCGGGCCGCTGCCCGGCGTCGAGCCGAGCAGGCCGTATCGGACCGCCAGACCGAGGTCGCCGAGGCGGATGCGCGCGTCGCGGAACACCGGGCGGTCCTCAAGGACTTTCCCGAACCGTTCGCAGACGTGGACCTTGCCCCCTACGGTCCGCCTCTGCATGTTGTGCACGGCATGCGTCTGATGGAGGCCGCGGAGCACGATCGGGACGAGGCCGAACGTATCCGGCGCGAACTCACCTACCACAGCGAGCGTGCCACGAGCGAAGCCCTTGCCCTGCGCTCCTCCGCGAAGAACTTCGCGGACCTGATCACCGTTCTGTCCCGGTCGGGCGAGCCTCGTGAGGACGACGTGCCGTACGACGGTGGTGTCTCGGCCGCCCGGGAGCGGCACACCGTGCTGAAGACCGAGTACGACCGGATCGGGACGAAGGTCGAGACGGCACTCGTCGAGGAGCGGACGCTGACGGATCAGTTGGTGGGGTTCGCCGCAGAGGCGCGGTTCGGAGCGTTGGTCCTGCCCAGCCGCACGGTCATCCAGTCCTGTCCTCGTGCCGATGTGCCGGCCCGGGCAGCCGAATGGAGCGACAACCTCCGCCCGAGACTGCGCAGCCTCACCGTGGACCTGGACTCCATCGAACGGCACCGTCGGCAGATCGTGCTCCAACTGTGCCAGCAGGTACAGGAGGCGCTGCGGACCTTGAAGCGGGCACAGACGCTCTCCCGGCTGCCCAAGGGGCTGCGGGAGTGGTCCGAACAGGAATTTCTGCGGATCCGTTTCACCGAGGTCTCCGAACAGGCGCTGGAGGACCGGCTCGGCACTGTGGTGGACGAGACCGCCGAAGCGGTGATCCGCGGAAAGGAGATCAAGCGGGACGGCCTGACACTGCTCCTGCGCGGAGTGACCGAAGCGGTGGCTCCGAAGGGGTTTCGAGTGCGCATTCTCAAACCGGACGCCGTACTGCGGACGGAGCGGGTGCCGGTCTCGGCGATGAAAGACATCTTCTCCGGCGGTCAGGTGCTCACTGCGGCCATCGTCCTCTACTGCACCATGGCAGCACTGCGCGCGAACGAGAAGGGCAGGGTGCAGCACCGCCGGAATTCGGGCGTGCTGTTCCTGGACAACCCGATCGGTCGTGCCTCGGCCGGCTATCTGCTGAGGCTTCAGCAGTCGGTCGCCCGCGCGTTGGGTGTTCAACTCGTCTACACCACCGGTCTGAACGACCTGTCGGTCCTGGACTCCTTCCCCCTCGTCATCCGGCTCCGCAATGACGCCGACCTGCGCGCACACCGTATGTATCTCACTGTCGTGGGCGACAGGAGGAGGCATCTTCTCGAGCCGCTCGAAGAGGGTGAGAACCCGGTGATCACGTCCATCAGATATCACGCCCGTGGCGGCGCGGAGCACGACCACCGCAAGGAATCCGAGGAAGAATCCGTTGACCGACCTGAGTCGTCCCGCCCGTGAACTGCGGGGCGCGCTGCATGAGTACGTCCGTACGCGGAAGAAGTGGAACGGTACACACAAGACCAGTGTTTCCTTGCCGGAGCTCCGCCATGTCTTCCGCGCGGTACCGCGTCCGAATGTCGAGGGCGAACTGGAGTCGGCGGCTCTGCGCCGCTGCCTGGACGAGCTGTACGGGTGTGGAGCGGTCAAGGCGATGAACGGTGACGACGGGGAGAAGATTCCGCTGCCGAAGGGTGTCTGGGTGCTTCCCACCCGCCAAGCGGCACCGAAAGTCCGAGAGCCCCTTCCGCCTCTGCATCCGAAGATCCGCAAGGTGGCCAGGTACTGGGAGAGCTCCGCGCCCAGGACTCGGATAGGCTATCGCGCCGTCAACAACTGGTTCTTCTCCGAGCCTGATGTGACGCCCGTACCGAAACGTGAGCGAGCTCTCGACATCTTCGGCAGCCGTCCCTATTCGGGGCAGTTCGACGCCGAGGAGAAGGCATTCGATGAGCTGAGTGGCCCGCTCTTCTCGGACCGGGAAACCTTGTATGAACTCTTGTGCATGTATTCGACGCCACCTCAGATCGTCACCGAGAGACTCATCCCGGAGAGCGATGGCTGCTACGGACGGATCGGTGACGGCGATATTCTCCTGGTCGTGGAGAACGTCACGACGTGCTGGTCGCTGATCGAAGCTCTGGACGCGGTGGAGGACCACGCGGTCGGCTACGTGGCCTGCGGGATGGGAAGTTCGTTCTTGGCCTCGCTCGCCGGTATCAAGATGCTCCGACGCGGCAGCATTTCGGAGATCCGCTACTTCGGTGACCTCGATCCCACCGGGTTGTCCATCCCGGCAGCGGCTGCCGTGGAGGCTGCCAAGGACGACGACCTGCCCGAGGTGCTCCCGGCGGTCGGGCTCTATGACGCGCTGTTGCGCATCGGCACCCCGTTGCCGCGCAAGGAGAGGCGCCTCACCACACAACAGGCAAGGGACCGGGCACGGTGGCTCGATTCCTCGCACCGGGCCACGGCAACCGCTCTGCTGTGCGGGGAGGACCGCCTCGCCCAGGAGTGGGTCGGCCTCCGCTATCTGAAGGCGAACCGTGACTGGCTCAAGGGCATGGAGAGATGAATCAGACATTCGCGTTGCCGGGCCGCGACCCGAGTTTCATCGGGCGGACCGAATTGATGAACGACGTGCTTCCCGGGTATCTGGATCGGGGCGGTGACGGCGTACCGGTCGTACTCAACGGCCGGGTGGGCATCGGCAAGACCGTGGTGACCAGTGAGCTGGCGCACCGCCAGCGGTCTCGCTACGCCGAGGTGAGTTGGATCGACGTGGCAACTGCCGGTTCCATTCGGCCGGCCGAATGGATTGCCACCTGTCTGGCCGCGGTCCAGAGGAGAACAGGGCCTCACCTTCTGGTGCTGGACGGCGTATCGGACCCGAACGACGTCGTTCGGGACCTCCCCCGGGACGAGACCAGGATTCTGATCACCTCCCGGGCCGACGCAGGGCTCTGGCGTCGGTTCGCTCGTGTGATCCAGGTACCGGCTCTGTCCCGAGGGGAGTCGGTGCGCCTCCTGACAGCACCGTGTTCCTGAACTCGCGGAGGCCGAAGCCGACCGCCTGGCCGGTGCGTTGGACGACCTGCCCCTTGCCATGGAGAATGCGGCGAGTTGGCTGACGAGCGGCATGACACCTCTCCAGGTGCTGGAACAACTGAAGGCGAGTGCTTCGAACCTTCTCAGTGGGTACCGTTCGTCCGATTTCGAGAAATCGCTCGTAGGCCGGCTCTCGGAAGCGATGAGCGTGCTTGCTGCCGGATCCGAGGAGGACCGGCGGATGCTTCACCTCCTTCACGCTCTGGCCGTTGTCAGTCCTGAGCTGTATTCCACCGCGCGTTGAGGAGGGATCGGTGGCAAGTTCCGGACTCGGACACGCAGTACCTCATGACCGTCTACGACCTTCACCGCAGGCTGGGAGGGCTGCGCGATCGAGGGCTGACCATTCTGGAGACCGGGTCGGCGAGACTCGATGAGATCAGTGGTGCGGTCATCCGTGATCTGCTCGTCGCACGTCCGCGGGATCGAGCAGGCGCCTTCGCGTTGGCGGAACAGTTGATCGTGGCGGCTGCACCGGAACGTGCCCCATCGGAGGGCGCCCGGGGCGACTGGGCGCTGATCACTCCGACCTGCCGTGCTTTAGGCCCCGCAAACATCCACACGGGACCTGGACGCAAGGCGTTGCTCGAGACGTAACGGCTACCTGGTGGATAGCGGTAGGTACAAGGAGGCCATGAGCGGTCTCGGTGAGCTTCGCACAGCATGGGCGGATCACCTGGCGCAGCATCGTGCCGATGACCATCTGGTGATGTCCGTGCTGGCCCGGGCCCACTTCGGATATGGGGATCACGAAGTTGCCGAGCGGCTCGACCTGCAGGTCTACCAGGAGAGGGAGGAGGAGCTGGGGCGCAGTGATTTCAGGACGCTGACGGCGCTGGCGTGTTACGCACTCGATCTTGGTGCCAGGGGTTACCACTCCATGGGGTGCCGGCTTGCCCAACAGTCCTGGCGGGAACAGTGCAGACTGTTCGGTGAGGAAAGTCGGGATGCGATGCGGGCGGGAAGCTACCTGGCACGGCTCGAGACATCGCAGGACCCCGACCGGGCTTACGAACTGTGCTTGCGTGTTCACCGTCTTGAGAGCACGCGCCTCGGCGTTCGCCACCAGCACACCCTTGAAACGGCCCATCACCTGGCGCTCTGTCTCGTCGCGCTGAACGAGTTCGGAAAGGCCCTCCCGCTGCTGGAGAGAACCCTGGAAGATCGGGTGACGACCTTGACCGCCAGTCACCCGGACACCCTGTGGACAGCCGCACACTACTTGCTGCTGTCGTCGGATCTGGGCCGCCCCGTCGCCGGACGGTTCGTACGACTGACCCGCGACCGTCTTCGCGCGATCTTCGGCAAGGATCACCCTGTCGTACGCCGCCTGACGCGGCTGGTGGATCGCTGACCCCCGCGGGTGCGGAGGTGCTCGGGGAGTGTGGGGAAACCGGCGGAAACACCGCGGCGGGACCGCCGTCCTGTGTACTTTGGCAGCCCGCGCCCGGCTCATGGGGAGACGCACGGTTCGCGGTGGATGGGCGTGCCCGTCGTCGGGTGGCGATGACGTGCGCGTGAGTGAGGGGGGCTGCTGCAACGTGAGCGACAACAAGGAACAGCTCGACGCGGTGCTGCGCAGACGCCGGGAGCAACTCCCGGTCGTCGACCGGCAGATCGGGCAATGGCGGCACATCCAGGAGCTGATCACCGGACTGGGCGACGCGGTCGCCGCCGTGCGGGCGGGGGAGCCGGACGGTACGGTGGCCGGTCTGCTGGCGGCGGTGGACCTGGCCGGAATGGACCGGGCGGCCGGGGAGGCGCTGCACGCGCTCGGTGCCGTACGGGCCAGGGTGAACCGGGAGACCGTCAACATCGGGGTGAGCGGCCGGGCCAGGAACGGCAAGAGCACGGTGCTCCAGTCGCTCTCGGGCCTGGACGACCGGCAGATACCCAGCGGGCGGGGGCAGCCGGTGACGGCGGTCCGCAGCCGGATCTACCACTCCCCGACGGACCGCGGCGCACGGCTGACGATGCACACGGAGCAGTCCTTCGTGGCGGAGGTGATCGCCCCCTACCACGCCGAGCTGGGACTGCTGCCGACCCCGCGGACCCTGTCGGCGTTCGCCTCCCACCCCTATCCGGGAACTCCCGACGGTCCGGCCTTCGAGGGCGCCGACCGGCCCAGGCTGGGACCGATGCTGGCGCGGGTGCGCGAGGCCCAGCAGGCGCTCGACTCGTACCGGGACTACCTCACAGGCGAGGCGCGCACCGTGGACCTGACCGACATCCGGGAGTGGGTGGCCTACCCGGAGGCCGACGCCCCACCCGGTCGGCGCCCCTATCTGGCCGTCCGGGACGCGGTGATCACCTGTGCCTTCCCCCTGGCGGACGTGACGGCGCTGGGGCTGGTGGACCTGCCGGGCCTCGGTGAGCTGACCCCGGGGGCGGAGGAACACCACCTCGCCGGCCTCCGCAACGACATCGACTTCGCGATCGTCGTCAAGCGGCCCACCGACACCAACGCCATGTGGGCCGAGGAGGACGCCCGCGCCCTCCAGCTGATCGGCAGCGCCTGCGAGGTGGCGGACCCGCGGGACTTCACCCTGATCCTGGTCAACACCGGCGCCTGCCTCCCGGAGAACATCGCCGCACTCGACGACGACCTCAGGGACCGGCTGAACGACCCGTCGGGGGAACGGGGTTACTGGGTGGTCCTCGCCGACGGCGCCGACCGGGACGCCGTGCGGGAACAGGTGCTGCAACCGGTCCTGGCCCATCTCGCGACCGCGCTGCCCCGGATGGACGAGGCGGTCATCGCGGACGCCGTCGCGGTCTGCCGGGAGCGACGGGAGCGGATCAGGGCGGACCTGGACGCCCTGGCCTCCGTCCTCCGTGTGGTCTCCGTCCCCACCCTCACCGAACAGACCATCGACCGCGCCGAGACGCTCCGCGAGGAGGTCGCCGCCTCGCTCCAGGCCTGGGTGGACACGCTGCGGGGGCGGGCCGGCGAGGACTACGAGGACATCGAGTTCTTCGACCGGGTCGCCGAGGCCCACCAGGACGTCCGCGAATGGGTGCTGAGCGGCTTCGGCGAAGGGCCCGACGAGTGGCGGCGGCGGGCGCTGAGCCGCTTCCGGGTGGACCGCGCGACCCTGCCGTTCGCCTCGGCCGAGCTGAACCGGGTCCGGGTGGAGATGGCCCGCCGGTTCTCGGTCGTGGACGATCTGCTGCTGCGCCGCCGCGACGAGTACTGGGCGGGGCTGGTCGACGCGCTCGGCCCCCGTTTCGCGCTGCTGACCGCCGGCGGCCCCGACGCCCGGCCCCGGGAGGCGCTCGCCGCCCTGGCGGAGACCCTGCGGGACGCACCCGAACCGTGTCCGGCGCTCGCCGAGACCCTCGACTTCGCCCTGGACGTCCGGCTCGACTACCGCACCCGTGTGCTGCCCCGGCTGCGCCGCGCCCTCGACGTGCTCTTCCCCGAGAGCGACCCGGGCGACAGCCAGGCGGCCCACACCCTGCTCGCGGTGGCGCGGACGGAGGAGGGCAGCGCCGAACTCTTCGACCGGGTGACCCAGTTGGCCCGGCAGGCTGCCTATGACGCGCAGGCCGTCCTGGCGCAGGAGCCGGGCACGACGGCCCAGGTGCTCTTCGCGTACGGCGAGCAGTTCGAGGACGCCTTCGTGCGCGCGGACTCCTCCGAGGCGGAGTTCCGCCGCCTCGTGGCCGTCTTCCAGGACCGGCTGTGGCCGGGCAAGGAGTCCGGCCCGGCCGCCGCGACCGAGGGGCTCCGGCGCGTGCGCCGGCTGGCCACCGATCTGCGCACCCTGCTCTCCGACGAGCATCCGCACACCGACGCGGCAGAGAGGACGAGGCGTTGACGCTGTCATTCAAGGCGTCGATGGTCGGTCCGAGCAGGGTCGGCAAGACCACCCTGCTCACGGCCATCCTGGCCGAGACCGAGACCATGCTGTCCGGCAGCGGGATCGCCCTCGCGCTGGACGAGGCGACCGAGATGCGGATCCGCAGGAACCGCAGGGACCTGCGACGGGCCATCGAGGCAAGGGAGTTCGACGCGGCGTCGCTGGGCGGCAGCCAGTCGATGTTCCTCTACGAGGTGGAGCTGAAGGCGGCGGGCGACACCCTGCCGGGGATCCCGTTCTCCCTCCTCGACTATCCCGGGGCCTGGCTGGATCCCGCCGAGCGGGCCGAAAGGCCCGAGGCCAAGAGGAAATGGCCGGAGTGCGAGGCCCACATCGCCGAGAGCCTGATGCTGCTGGTGCCGGTGGAGGCGGCCGTCCTGATGGAGGCGGTCACCCCGGCCCAGCGCGGGGCCGTGGCCGATCTGCTCGGCTTCGAGGACGTCGAGGCGATGGCCCGCAAGTGGGCCCGCGCGCGGAACCTCCCCGAGCACCGCGACGAACCGGCCGTGCTGGTCCTCGCCCCGCTCAAGTGCGAGAAGTACTTCGACGACAACGGCGGCAAGGGCCGGGAGGCGGCCCGGCTGAGGAACCTGGTGCGGGAGAAGTACCGGTCGATGATCGAGGTGGTCCAGGAGGAGACCCCGGGCCGCACGGTCCGGGTGGTCTACGCGCCGGTCGACACCTACGGCTGTGTCGACCTGATGGAGGGTGAGTGGGTCCCCACCGACGACGAGGGAGGGCCCGCCCTGGACTTCCAGGGCCACTACCGGTTCCGTGAGCTGCCGCCCAGGATCCGGGTGAAGGCGGCGGGCACGGTCATGCGCGAGCTGTGCCGCTGCGTCGTCTCCGGTCAGGACCGGGCGGAACAGCAACGGGCGGCCGACGCGCGCACGACGTACAACGAGGCTCTGGAGCGCAAGGCGGAACGCAAGGGGTTCTGGGGAGCGGTCGAGTTCTACCTCTCCGGTGAGTCCCGGGCCAACCGGAACACCCTGCTCGCCAGCCGGCGGAGCCTGGCCGACGCGGAGGCGCGCGCGAAGCGGCTGGCCGAGGCGCTGCGGAGGATCGCCGCCACACCGGCCGACCCCCGAGTGGAGGAGTGGTGATCCGCCGATGCGCGCTTATGTGATGACGCGGGGAACCGAGCGGCGGATGGACTACGCCTTCCTCGGCCAGTCCCCGCCGCTGTCGTGGTGGGACGGTCTCACCGAATGGCTGCTGCTGGAGGCCGAGGAGCTCGTCCTGAACCGCCCGGACGGCCGGAGCGCGGGGCTGCTGCTGAGCGGCATCCCCTCCGGCCGGTCCGATGTGATCGGCACCCGCATCCGGTACACGGTCGTGGTGGACGGTGTCCACGAGGAACCGGCCCTCGGCGCCTGGCTGGTCCGGTGCGGGCTGGAGGAGCCCGAGCGGGACCGGCTCGGGCGGGACCTGGACGCGGTGTTCGCGGCGGACCGGGTGGACGCCTGGCTGAGGGGGGCGACGGACGGGGACCCGGCGAGGGAGGTGGAGGACCGGCTGCTCGCCGCGCTCAGGAAGGGGGCGGCGGGGGCCGGCGAGGGCGGGTTGCGGGACGAGGAACGGCATACCTCCTGGGTGGGGGACATCCGGGACCCGGCGGCGCGAGGGGAGTTCGAGGCGCGGGCCGACCGCCTGCTGCGCGGGAGCCGCCCCGGCACCGCCTTCACCACCCATGCACTGGGCTCGGTGCCGGGCGCGCGCCGGGCGGCCCGGGCCCTGGCCGGCGAGGTGGCCGTCCTGCTCCACGAGGGCGGACCGGAGGAGGTCCGGAGCCTGTCGGAGCCGGCCGGCCGGGGAGCGGTGAGCGCGGGAAAAGCCCGGGCCCCGGAGGTCCGCCGGGGCGGGGAGGACCGGTCGAGGGCGGGGCTCGTGACGGCGGTGGCCGCGCTGGTGCTGGTGGTGGTCCTGGGGATCCTGCTGCTGACGGGGTGAGCGGGAGCGTGGCCCGGCGGCCGTCGATCGAGACGTACGAGGGCGAGTTCACCCTCAGGATCAGGTCCAGTGCCAGGAAGCAGACGAAGGAGCACCGCTCCCGTCTGCTGATCGTGCCGCCCATGGTGGGCGGCACCGTGACCTGGGCCGACGAGGGCCGGACGGGGAGCACCAAGGGGTTCTTCGTCCTGCGGGAGCGGCGCTCCCACACGTTGCGGGGGGAGCTGACCATCGTCATCGAGCGGGACGGCGCGCAGTGGCGCCTTCCCTTCGAGACGGAGTACGGGTCGCTGGCCGGGGCCACCGAGTCCTTGAAGAAGGCGTTCACCGGCCGGCGGTCGGCGGACCTCCGGCGCCATCTCGGCCACATCCTCGCCGGAGCCGAACAGGATCTCGCGGAGACCCGCCGGGCGTGCGCGGAGCTGGCCGGGCGGGACGCACCGAAGGAACTGCTCAGGCACGCCGATGAGTTGTGGAACCAGGCCCGTCTGCTCCTGCTGCTGGGCGCGGCGGAGGAGGCCGCTTCCCTCGCCGTACACGGAGGGGAGCGGGCCACCCGGTCGGGGCTGCGGCCCGGCGCCGCCATGACGGCATCGGGCGCGGCCCTCGCGTACGTCCTCGGCACGCAGGGGCAGGCCCGCGCCGCCGAGCAGGTCCGGACGGTCACCGGCGGCCCGGACGCCTGAGGAGGCGGGGAGAGCGATGTCCGGGACCGGGGAGAGAACGAGAGGGAGGTGACCGGTATGCGGCCGCTGCGGTTCGTCGGCCGGGTGGGCATGGTGGCGCTCGACCGGATGGCCCGCGCGGCCCGTGCGCGGGCCGCGCGGACCGGGCTGCCGGACGATCTCGCACGGGCGGTGGCGCTCTCCCGGCGGACGGTGGAGCGGACGCGCCCGGGAGACCCCCTGCGGCCCGCGCTGCTGAACACGCTCGCCGGCACGCTCTGCCTCGTGTACAACCTGACCGGCGACGCGGAGGCCCTGGCGGAGGCGGTCACGGTGAGCCGCGAGGCGGTCGACGACCCCGGGAGCGCCCCCTTCCGGGGGATCTGTCTCTGCACGCTCGCCACGGCCCTGCGCCTGGAGCTCGAACGCACCCGGGACCCCGGCCGCCTCGCCGGGGCCGAGGCCGTCGCCCGCGAGGCCGTGGCCGCCACCGGACAGGACCGCCGGGAGCACGGCGGCGCGCTGCTCGTCCTGTCCAACGTCCTGCTGACCTGCCATCAGATCACCGGCGAGGTACCGGTGGCGCGCGAGGCGGCCCGGTGCGCGGAGGCGGCGGTCGAAGCGCTCCCGGCCGGGGCGCACCGCGCGGTCGCCTTCAACGCCCTGGCCAACGCCTGTCTGCTGGTGCACCGGGCCACCACGGACGACGCCCTTCTGGAACGGGCGGCCGAGGCGGCCCGGCAGTCCGTCGAGGAGACGCCACCCGGGGACCCGGGCCGCGCGGCGCACACGAACACCCTCGCCTCCGCCCTGCTCACCCGCTACGGACGGACGGGGCGCATCGCGGATCTGCGCGAGGCGCTCCGGGTCTCCCGGGCGGCCGCCGGCACCATGCCACCGGGCCACGTCCTGCGGCCGGCGGTGCTCCACACCCTGGCCGGTGTCCTGCTCGAACTGTACGGGCGTACGGGGCAGGAGAGCGCCCTCGACGAGGCGATCCAGGCGGCCCGCCTGGGCTTGGACCAGGGCGCGGGCGGTCCGGTGACGCCCGGCCTGCACAACACCCTGAGCATGGCCGGGATGATGGGATATCTGGACACCGGCGACGGCAAGGCCCTCGCGCAGGCCCGCACCGAGGCGTCACGGGCCTGCGCGGCCGGTGGGGACGGCCACCCCCAGCGGGCCGTGTTCCTCAGCAATCTCGCGAAGGCGCTGAGGGCCTCGTACGAACGGGAGCCCGCCCCCGGCCTGCTGGACGAACTCGTGGCGATGGGCCGGCTGGTGGCCGCCGCGAGCACCGGCACGGCCCTCCACCGCGCCGATCACCTCATCGAACTCACCCTCGCCCTGCTGCACCGGCACGAGCAGCTCGGCGACCCGGAAGCGCTCCGTGAGGCCAGGGACCACGCGACGGAGGCCGCGGGGAGCCCGCACGCACTGCCGTGGCAGCAGGTCACCGCCCACCGGCTGCTGGGCCGTGCGCAACTCGCCCTGGGCGAACGGGAGGCAGCCCTCGGCGCCTACCGGACCGCCGTCGGGCTGCTGCCCAAGGTGGCCCCGCGCCGACTGGAGCGGATGGACCGCGAGCAGGGGCTGAGCCGGATCGCCGGGCTCGGCCCGGAGGCGGCGAGCGCCGCCCTCGCGGCCGGAGCACCCGAACTCGCCCTCGAACTCCTGGAACAGGCACGTGGCGTGCTGGTCGGGGAGCGGCTGGGCACCCGTTCGGAGACGGCCCGGCTCGCCGCGGCCGATTCCGCGCTGGCCGGGGAGCTGGACCGCGTACGGGCGCTGCTGGATCTGCCGCAGGAGCAGCCGGGCGACCTCGGAGGGCCGGCCCGTGCGGGGGCCGGGGGCCCGCCGCGCGCGGGACTCCCGGCGGCGGCCACGGCCGCGCTGCGCGAGGCGGAGCGTGCGCGGGGGCGACGCGGGGAACTGGAGGCGGAGTGGGACGGCCTCATGGCCCGTATCCGGGCACGGGAGGGGTTCGAGGACTTCCTCGGCCGTCCCTCGATCGCCTCGCTGAACCGTGTGGCGGCCTCCGGACCCGTGGTGCTGGTCAACGCGAGCAGGCATGGCTGCGATGCCCTGATCCTCACCGGTGACGGCGAACGGCCCGTGCGGGTCGTGCCGCTGGAAGGGGTGACGGAGCCGGCGGTCGCGGAACAGGTCATCCGGCTGCGGGACGCCCTGGAGGACCGCCGGGACATCGATGACGTCCTGGGCTGGGCCTGGGACCGGGTCACGGAACCGGTCCTGTCCGCACTCGGCCGCACCGAGCCCCGCCCCCTGGGCCGACGGCCGCGGCTCTGGTGGGTCGCCACCGGGCCCTTCGCCTTCCTGCCCCTGCACGCCGCCGGCCACCACGGCCGGGAGGCGGCAGGGCACGGCGCGGGCCGCACGGTGATGGACCGCGTCGTCTCCTCGTACACCCCCACGGTCCGGGCACTCGGCCATGCGCGGCGCGCCGTCCCGGCACCACAGGGGACCGGCCCGCGGAGCGTGCTGATCGTGGCCATGCCCGAAACGCCCGGGGAGGCACCCCTGCGCGGCGTCGGCAGGGAGGCGCGCGAGATCGCGGAAGCCGTACCGGCCGCCGAGACCCTGGCCGGCCCGCGGGCGACCCGGGAATCGGTGCGGGGCGCCCTGCCCCGGCACACCTCCGCCCACTTCGCCTGCCACGGCGTGAGCGAACCCCGGAACCCCGCCACCAGCAGGCTGCTGCTCGACGACCACCTGGAGGCCCCGTTCGACGTCGCAACGGTCTCCGGACTGGACCTCGCGCGCGCCGAACTGGCCTACCTCTCCGCATGCAGCACGACGGAGTCGGGCGTCCGGTCGGCGGACGAGTCCGTCCACATCACGGCCGCGTTCCTGCTGGCCGGGTTCCCCGGCGTCGTCGGCACCCTGTGGCCGGTCCAGGACTCGGCCGCGCGACGCATCGCGGTCGCCTTCTACGAGGAGATGTACGCGGAGGGGGCCGGGGGCGGACCGGTGGACCGGGCCGCGTACGCGCTCCAGCACGCGGTGGACCGGCTGCGCGTGAAGCGGCCGGACCTGCCGGCGCTGTGGAGCGCGCATCTCCACATGGGGGTCTGACCCGCCCGGCCCGCCACCCCGGTCAGGGAGTCCCCGCACGCAGTCGGCGGCGCATGAACAGCCAGCTGCAGCCGAAGCAGGGGAGGGCCACCGCCCAGGTCAGAGCCACGGAGGAGCCCCGGCCGGTGAGCGCGTGGGTGGTCACGGTGACCGCCAGCCAGCCCGCCGTGCCGCCCACCAGACCGGCCAGCAGCGAGCCCAGCTTTCCCGGCCCCCGTTCCCCCGGCGGCGTGGCCAGCCAGAGGACGAGCGTGGCCAGCAGCAGGGCGAGGGCCCCGAGCAGCGCGATGAGGGCGGGCACGGCGGGAGGGGCGAGGGCGGGAACCCGGTACGAGAACGCCTGGACGGCGGCGAGCACCATCAGGACGGCACCGAGGAACGCGCTCTGCAGCAGATTCAGCGTGCCCTGCCGCCGCTGGAGTACCCGCTCGCGTTGCTGCGTGAGCTCCCGCCGGTGCTGCAGGACGTTCTCGGCCTCCAGCGCCAGGACGGACACGGCGTCCCGGGCGCGTTCCCGGTCCGCCTCCAGATAGACCAGGTCGTCGGTCAGTCGCTGGACGAACCACTGCGCCAGGGCGAGATCCTCGGCAAAGAACCCCCGGGCGTCGGCGGGGACCCCGGCGGCGTCCCGCCGGGCGCGCAGGGTGGCCTCGCTGATCCCCACCGTCGTCCGCATCTCCCGTACGCGGGTGATCCGCTGGGTCAGCCCCGAGGAACCGGCGGTCAGCGCCAGCAGCCTGTTCCGCCACCGGGCGAGCTCCGCGGCCCGGTCGTCGTCCTCGGCCGTCGCGGGCCGGTCCAGGGCGCCGAGGGCACGGTCCACGAGCGCTCCGGCCCCGCCGTGGTCGGGCGAGCCGGGGCCGCCGCCGTCGGGGGCCGCGTGCACCCGTGTCTCGTAACGGACTTCGGCCGCCGCCGCGAGGTAGCGGGCGAACGGTGCGGGCGCCCCGCCCCCTTGGTGCCACAGCCAGCGCTCGACGTCCCGGGGCTCGTCGCCCCGGTCCACCGCCACGGCCGCGAAGCGGCGCACATGCTCTGCCCCGGCCTCCCCGGCGACCTCCCACACGGTGACCGGCGGGCGCACCACCCGGACGCCCGCCCCCAGGCGGGGCCGCGGAGCGGGGGAGCGGTACGGCAGGCCCGCCCGTACCGCGTCCTCCAGGTCCGGCGGGCCCGCCGTGGTGCCGCCGCCACCGGCTCCGTCGTCGCCGCGGTAGGCGACGTACAACCGCGCCTCGCCCACCGCCCACTCCCCGGTGTCCCCACGGACCTCCGCCCACCGCCGGTCCCACTCCGCCCACGAACCCTGCTCCCCGGGCGCGGGCGAGAGGGCCACCGACAGGTGCAGCAGGTCGTGGTGGCGGAGCAGGATCGCCTGGAACCGGCCGTCACGACTGCGCCGCGCCGCCACCGCTCCGGGCGCGGGCAGCCCCTCCGCGCTCTCCGGAAGGGCGTCGGGCAGCCCGCTCGCGACCACGGGACGCGCCATGCCGAGGCCTGTTCCGCACGCGGCCCACAGCTCCCGCAGCAGCCGGTACGACCTCTCCCGCCGGGGCCCGGTCGTGGCGGCGACCAGATGGACGACGAGCGACTGGTCAGTGAGGGTCACCATGGGCCGGCTCGTCGTCCGGTGCGTCGTCCGGGGCTCCGCCGCGCAGCGAGTGCACCAGCCGGCCGACCCGGTCCAGCACGTCCTGCGACGCCGGCTCGTCGTCCTCGGCGATCCGCGTACGGACCCTGGTGCCCCCCGCGCTCTCCAGCAGCCCGGTCGCGGTGCGCAGCGCCTCCGTTTCCCCGCTCCCGACCGCCGCTTCGAGCGACCCCAGCGCATGTACCACCTTGGCCCACCGCCCGGGCGGCAGCACCAGCCCGACGACCTCGTCCAGGGCGTCCAGCGCCTCTTCCCGGTCCTCGGGTGGGTGCACGGACGCCCGCCCGTCCTCCGACAGGTTCATGTCCCCAGATTAGGGGGCGGGCCCGCCTCCGGTCCGCCCTTTGCCCGAGGAACCCCGATGGGCCTCGCACCGCTCCTCCGTGGCGGGGGCGAGGGCGCACGGATCCGCCCCGCCCCCACCGTTTGCGGAGAGCCGGGCCCCGGGTTTGAGTGGATGGGACCCCTCCACCCGCCTCCCTGGAGCCGGTATGTCGATGGCCTTCGGTTCTCCCTCCGGTTCGCCGGACCCCTTCAGCGACCTGCTCAACCGCTTCTTCGGAATGTCACCGGCCTCCTCGCCCCCCGCCGTGCAGCGGGTGCCCATCGGGCGCCTCCTCACCGAGCCCGCACGGGAGCTGCTGGACGCCGCCGCGGGCCGGGCGGTCCAGGACGGCACGTCGGACCTCGACACGGAGCATCTGCTGTGGGCCGCCACCCGGGTGGAGCCCACCCGCAGACTGCTCGCCCGCGCCGGGGTCGATCCCGACGCGCTCGGCGAGCGGATCGCCGAGGTGCTGCCCCGCGAGTCCCAGGAGCCGTCCTCCGAGCCCGGACTCACCCCGGCGGCCAAGCGGACCCTCGCCCTGGCCCACGCCCGCTCGCAGGCGGCCGAGGTCTCCTACATCGGGCCCGAGCACATCCTCGGCGCGCTCCTGGGCGACGCCGACTCCGGCGCCTCCCGGTTCCTGCGCGCCCAGGACATGGACGTCTCCGAGCTGCGCGGCATGGCCGACCGGGCGCCCGGCGGCCAGGGCTCCCCGGGCACCGGGGCGAAGGAACCGGCCACCACGCTCGACGAGTTCGGCCGCGACCTGACCGAGGAGGCCAGGGCGGGCAGGCTCGACCCCGTGGTCGGCCGGGCCGAGGAGATCGAGCAGACCATCGAGATCCTGTCGCGGCGCTCCAAGAACAACCCCGTCCTCATCGGGGAGCCGGGCGTCGGCAAGACCGCCATCGTGGAAGGGCTCGCCCAGCGCATCGTCGCGGGCGAGGTCCCCGACACCCTCAAGGACAAGCGGGTCGTCTCGCTGGACCTGTCCGGCATGGTCGCCGGGGCCCAGTACCGCGGCCAGTTCGAGGAACGGCTCAAGAAGGTCATCGAGGACGTCCAGCAGGCCGAGGGCGAGGTCGTCCTCTTCATCGACGAACTCCACACCGTCGTCGGCGCGGGCGCGACCGGCGAGGGCTCGATGGACGCGGGCAACATGCTCAAGCCCGCCCTCGCCCGCGGCGAACTGCACGTGGTCGGCGCGACGACCATCGACGAGTACCGCAAGCACGTCGAGAAGGACGCCGCCCTGGAGCGCCGCTTCCAGCCCGTGCTGATCCCGGAGCCCACCGTCGAGGAGACCGTACAGATCCTCGAAGGGCTGCGGGACGCGTACGAGGCCCACCACCAGGTCCGCTTCGCCGACGGGGCCCTGACCTCGGCCGCCGTGCTGTCCGACCGCTACATCTCCGACCGCTACCTCCCCGACAAGGCCATCGACCTGATGGACCAGGCCGGGGCCCGCGTACGGCTGCGCAGCGCCAACCGCTCCACCGAGGTCGTCAGCAGGGAGGACCGCCTCGCCAAGCTGCGCCGGGAGAAGGACCAGGCCGTGGCCGCCGAGGAGTTCGAGCGGGCCAAGGAGCTGAAGGAGCAGATCGCGGAGGTGGAGGGCGAGCTCGCGGGCATCGAGGAACGCCGTGAGGGCGTCGTCTCGGTGACGGCCTCCGACATCGCGGACATCGTCTCCCGCCGCACGGGCATCCCGGTCGCCCAGCTCACCGCCGGGGAGAAGGAGCGGCTCCTCGGGCTGGAGGAGGAGATGCACGCCCGGATCGTCGGCCAGGACGAGGCCGTCACCGCCGTCTCCGAAGCCGTCCGCCGCAACCGCGCGGGCATGGGCGACCCCGACCGGCCCGTCGGCTCGTTCCTCTTCCTCGGTCCCACCGGCGTGGGCAAGACCGAGCTGGCCAAGACCCTCGCCGAGCTGCTGTTCGGCGACGAGGACCGGATGATCCGGTTCGACATGAGCGAGTTCCAGGAGAAGCACACGGTCGCCCGGCTCGTCGGCGCGCCGCCCGGCTACGTCGGGTACGAGGAGGCCGGCCAGCTGACCGGGAAGGTGCGCCGCCGCCCGTACAGCGTGGTCCTCTTCGACGAGGTGGAGAAGGCCCACCCCGACGTCTTCAACACGCTGCTCCAGATCCTCGACGACGGCCGTCTCACGGACGGGCAGGGCCGCACGGTCGACTTCCGCCACTGCGTCGTCATCATGACGTCCAACATCGGCGCCCACCGCATCCTCGCCCACGAGGGGGACGCCGCCGAGCTGAAGGACGAACTGATGGAGGACCTGCGGGGGCGGTTCCTGCCGGAGTTCCTCAACCGCATCGACGACATCATCGTCTTCCACAGCCTCACCGAGGACGACCTCTCCGAGATCGTCGAGCATCTGCTGGACCGCAGCAGGCACCGCGTCCATGCGCAGGGGCTGACGCTGGAGGTCACCGAGGCGGCGAAGAAGCTGCTGGTGGCCCACGGACACCAGCCGGCGTTCGGCGCCCGTCCGCTGCGCCGCACGATCCAGACGGAGCTGGACAACCGCGTCGCCTCCCTGCTCCTCGGCGGCGAGGCCGGGCCCGGCGACACGATCGTCGCCGATGTGAAGGACGACTCCCTCCACTGCACGATCCGCACGGACAAGGAGTGACCATGTCCCATCACCACCACAAGTCCAACGAAGAGGTCGAGGGCGACCCGGACACCGGCCACGCCCGCGGCATGCCCCGCCGCCCCGACGAGAGGAAGCTCGACGAGCGCCTGGAGAAGGACCGCGAGGAGGTACGCCGTCCGCCGGAGGACGACACCCGGGGCGACTAGCGGCCCGTCCCCCGAAGGGCGGCCGGCACCCGAGTCGGCCGACCGCCGGTCCGCCGGGGCCGATGGGGTGCCGGTCCGCCCGGGCCGACCGGGATCCGTCACGCCGGTCCTGGCGGCCCTGCCGAAGGCCTTCCCGGAAGGGGCTTCAGCGGGCCGGGGCCGTCCGGCCGAGGGCGAACCGGGGGAGACCCGGTCCGTCCTCGACCAGATCGGCGGCCAGCTCCCCGAGGGCGGGGCCGAACTTGAACGCGTGCCCGGAGCAGCCCGCCAGCACGGTGACCGCACCCTGCCGGTCGATGACGAAGTCCTCGTCGGGCGTGGTGGTGTAGAGGCAGGTCAGGGGCTCGGGTTCGGTACCCGCCACACCGGGGAGCCACTCCTCGGCGTAGGCACGGAGCCGGTCGAGGGCCGCCGGGTCCGGCGTACGGTCGCGGTGGTCGGGGTCCACGACCGGCCCGGCCCCGTGCAGCCCGATCTTGACGCCGTCCACGCTGCCCAGCCCGTACACACCTCCCGGCAACCGCAGCCCGGCCCCCGGGTGGTGGATGAACGACGGCCACTCCAGTGCGTCCGGCACCGGGAAGTGCACCGGCTGCTCCTGGGTGACCCGCAGCGGCGGCAGGCCGCTCACCACGCCCGCCGCCGGACCGGGTGCCCAGCCGCCGACCGCGACGACGACCGCGTCCGCCACCAGCGCCTCATCGGCGTCCGTCACGACGGTGGCCCCGCCCCCGGTACGCCGGATCTCCGTCACCCGCACCCCGTGCCGCACCTTCGCGCCCCGCCGCCCGGCCGCGTCGAGCAGCGCGGCCACGGCGTCGTCGGCGTGCACCCGGCCCGCGTCCGGGTGGTACAGCGCGGCCGTGTCGGCCCGCAGCCCCGGCCACCGCTCGGCCACCTCCCCCGGGGAGAGCCGCCGCCCCGGCCGCCCCGCCCGGGCGAGCACCTCGGCCAGCCGCTCCAGCACCTCCGGCGGCCCGTGGTCGACGGCCCCGGTGAGGGTCAGCACCGCCCGCCCGCTCTCCTCCTCCAGCCGTCGCCACAACGGCAGTGCCCGCAGGGCCAGTTCGGTGTACGAGGGCTCCGCGTACGCCAGCCGGAAGATCCGGGACGTCCCGTGCGAGCTGCCTCGGTCGTGGCCCGGCCCGAACCGCTCCAGCACGGTGACCCGGTGGCCGCGCGCGGAGAGCCGCCAGGCGGCGGACGCCCCCATCAACCCGCCGCCGACGACGAGGACGTCGAGCGCCATGAGCGTATGTCCTTCCTGTGTCCGACCGGGTCGGCACGTGGTGGCGAAGGCGGCTCGCCCGTCACGGCAACACGCGTGTCGGCCCGTCCGTCCGGCCCCGCTCGTACCGGCCGACGGGGCAGCGTACACGCCCGGCCCCGCCCGGGCGGGGCCGGGCCCTCGGGGGGAAGGGGCGGCACCGCGGCGGGAGACGGCCGGACACGGTCGGCCGGGTGGGTCAGCCCGGCCAGGTGCCCGTGAGGCGGCGGGTCGCCTGGGCGCCCGAGCGCTCGACCGTGGCCTTGACCACGGCGAAGATCGCGCCCTGGACGGCGGCGGCGAGGAGGATCTGCCCCCAGGGGCGGTCCTCGTCCAGGGCGTCGGGCGCGTCGCCCTCGCCCTCGACGAGCTTCCAGGCCTGCCTGAACGCGGCGCCCGCGATCAGGCCGCTGACCGCGCCCAGGGCGAGCCCCACCGGCTTGTACGCGAGGGCGGACGCCTTCATCGGTTGCGTCCCCGGCTGCGGCGGATGAGCAGGAGGACGACCAGCAGCGCGCCACCCGCCAGCAACGGGGCGCGGTTGGCGCGGGCGGCCGTCAGGGCCCGGTCCGTCTTCTCCCGCAGCGGCTCGGACGTCCGGTCCGCCGCGTACCGCCGCGCCTGCTCCGTCTTCTCGCGCACCTGCGCGGCCGCCTGAGCCGTCTTCTCCCGTACGGCCTCCGGCGTCCGGTCCTCCACGGCCCGGGCCGCCCGCTCCGTCTTCTCGCGGAGCCGGTCCGAGGCGGCCGCGGCCTTCCCGGCGGCCTGCTCCCTGACGGCCGCCGCCTGTTCCCGTACCACCGCGGCCTTCTCCTTCGCCTGCGCCGCGAGGTCGCCCTCGGGCGCCGGTGGACCGACGGTCCGCGCGAGTCCGTCGTGCGCCCGCTCGACCTGCTCGCGCAACTCCTCGGGGGTGGGGGTGCCCAGCTGGTCCGGTGCTTCGTCGTTCATCGGTGAGCCCTCTCCTTGACCTCGGTCGGGGCGGGGTACGCCCTCGCGGCCCGGCTACCCGGCATCCGCGCGGACATCCCCCGGACCGGCCGGGGTGCGCTGCCCGGCAGCGCTACCAGGCCGGAGAGCCCGCCGGACCGCCGGACCCCGGGGCGTCGAGCAGCGAGATCCGTACGCGGACACGCTTCCCCACCGGTTCGCGGCGCACCTCGAAGCTCTCGCAGACCGCGAGGACGATCTCCAGCCCGTGCTGACCCGCGCGCGTGGGGTCGGCCTGCCGGGCGGTGGGCAGCACGGAGCCGGTGTCCCACATCGTGATGTCCAGTACGGTGTCGCCCGCTTCGAGGTCGAGCAGACACGGGCCCGGCGCGTACTTGCAGACGTTGGTGGCCAGCTCGCTCACCACCAGCTGCGCGAGGTCCATCGCCCGCTCGGAGACGTACATACCGTGCGGCGACCGTGCGTCGGTGAGGAACTCGCGTACGAACGCCCGGGCGCGGGCGATCTCTCCGGAGCCCATGTCATACGCGGCACTGCCCACCAGCGGGACCGAGTCCGCGCCCGTATCCGTCGGCCGCCGGTCCCGGCCGGTGTCTCGATCCGTCATCAGCAGTTCCACGTCGTGCTCCATGTCCCCCGGCGGATGGGCCGCAGCGCACGGCCCGCAAACGCCATCCGCCTACCCACTGCCACACCTTTCAGTCCCGGCCGGTTCCGGGAAAGGACCGGCCCCGGAAATCCGGGCCCGGGAAGCGCCGCCCCCGGCGGAGCAGCGGAGCCCAACGGTCCCCGGGGGGAGGGCCGATCGGCCCTCCCCCCGGGGCGGGACCGGCCGGGATGCTGGTTCCAGGGGCCGGACGGAGAGCCGGGGCCCATGGACGTACGGAGGCAGACCCGTGAAGAAGGCCGTAGTCGTAGGGGTGGACGGTTCGCCGGAGAGTCTGGCGGCGGCCGACTGGGCGGCGCGCGAGGCCGCCCTGCGGGGACTGCCGCTGCGCATCGTCCACGCCTGGCTCTGGCAGCCGCTGGACATCCCGCTCGTCCAGAACCGGGAGGCGGAGGCCCAGGCCGCCCGTGCCGTGCTGCGGGAGGCGGAGGAGCAGGTCGTCGGCCGCTACCCGGAACTGCCGGTCTCCTGCCGGGTGCTGCCCGAGACGGCCGTCGTGGCGCTGCTGGCCGAGGCCGAGCGGGCCGAGCTGCTCTGCCTGGGCACCCGGGGCCACGGGGCGCTCCTCGGCTTCCTCCTCGGCTCCTACGGGCAGCAGGTGATCGCGGGGGCCAAGGGGCCCGTCGCCTCCGTACGCGCCTACGACGGCGAGTACCCGGTCCGGGAGAACGGCGAGGTCGTCGTCGGCCAGCAGGGCAGCCCCGAGGAGAGCGCCGATGTGCTCGGCTTCGCCTTCGAGGCAGCCGCCGTACGGGGAGTCCCGCTGCGGGCGGTCCGCGCCTGGAGCCTGCCGCCCGTCTACACCTGGAGCGCCTCCCTGGCCCTCGCCGACGCCTCCGGAGGGCTGGAACCCTTCGAGCGCAAGGCGCTCCGGGAGGCGCTGGCCCCCTGGCGCGAGAAGTACCCGGAGGTGCAGGTCACGGAGCACGTGGAGATGGGCAGCGCAGGGCAGGTGCTGGTGGAGGAGTCCGCCGAGGCGCAGCTGATGGTGGTCGGACGGCGTGCCCGCCGGGCCCCGATCGGCACCCGGATCGGCTCGGCCGCCCACGCGGTCCTGCACCACGCCCGCTGCCCGGTCGCGGTCGTGCCGCACGCCTGACACCCGTACGCCGCGCCCCGCCCGTCCTGACCCCTCCCCGCCTCCGTCCCCCGCACGACGAGCCCGCCCCGTCTCCCCACGGGGCGGGCTCCTGCGTGCGGCGGCGGCCCCATAGAGTGGCGCGGTAGGTGTCGGGGGGTGGAGGGGAGAAGAGGCACTGTGGGGGACGAGCAGCCGCTGTCGCGGATGCCGCAGATGCGGCTGGACGAGCTGCTGGAGGAGCTACAGGCAAGGATCAACGCCGCCAGGGGCACCCGGGACCGGGTGCACAGCCTGCTGGAGGCCGTCGTCTCCGTGGGCCGCGAACTCGACCTCTCCCAGGTGCTGCGCCGCATCGTCGAGGCCGGTGCGCACCTGGTAGACGCGCAGTACGGCGCGCTCGGGGTGATCGGGCCCGACGGGCGGAGCCTGTCGCAGTTCCTCACCTCCGGGCTGACGGACCGGGAGCGCGAGCGGATCGGACCGCTGCCGGCCGGGCACGGCCTGCTGGGCGAGCTGATCCGGCACCCCGAGCCCCTGCGCCTGAGCGAACTGGGCGCGCACGAGGCCTCGTTCGGGTTCCCTGAGCACCATCCCCCGATGCGTACGTTCCTCGGCGTGCCGATCCGGGTGCGGGACGAGGTGTTCGGGAACCTCTACCTCACCGACAAGCGGGACGGCCTGGACTTCGACGCCGAGGACGAGTCCGTGATCACCACCCTCGCGGTGGCGGCCGGAGTGGCGATCGACAACGCCCGCCTGTACGAGAGTTCACAGCGCCAGCACCGCTGGCTCCGGGCGGGCGCCGAGGTCACCAACCACCTGCTGTCCGGCGACGCGCGGCAGGACGTGCTGGAACTCGTCGCGCGCCGCGCCGGAGAGATCACCGGCGCTCGGCTGGCCGAGGTCTCCACGCCCGTCCCCGGCACGGACGACCTGGTCGTGGAGGTGTCCGTGGCGGCGGGGAAGGGCACCGGCGAGACTCCCGGCGACGGTGACGGCGGCACCGACGGGCTCCGGGGCCTCGTCGTACCGGCCGACGGCACGCTGGCGGGCGCGGCCTCGGCGGCGGACACCCATGTGGTCTCCGCCTGCCTGGGCAAGGACCCCCGCTTCCGTACGGACCCCCACCTGCCCGCCAGTCCGGGCCCCGCCGTGGCCGTACGGCTGGGGGCGCCCGGCGCTGCCGTCCTCCTGCTGGTCCGCGCGGTCGGTGAACCCGCCTTCACCGAGTCCGAGCTGGAGCCGCTCCTCGCCTTCGCGGGCCAGACGGCGCTCGCCCTGGAGCTGGCGGTACGCCGGCGGGACGCCGAGCACGTCGCGCTCCTGGAGGACCGGGACCGGATCGCCCGCGACCTCCACGACCTGGCGATCCAGCGCCTCTTCGCGACCGGGATGACGCTCCAGAGCACCGCCCGGCTGATCGAGCACACCGGGGCGGCCGAGCGGGTGGGCCGGGCCGTCGACGACCTGGACGAGACCATCAAGATCATCAGGTCCACCATCTTCGGCCTGCGGGCCCGTGACGAGGGCGCCGCCGCCAGCCTGCGCGCCCGCGCCTCCCGCGCGGTGGGCGACGCGGTGACCTCGCTCGGCTTCCCGCCCCGGCTCAGCATGGAGGGCCTGCTCGACACCGACGTCCCCCTCGACGTGGCCGAACACGTGGTCGCCGCGCTCGGCGAACTCCTCAGCAACGCCGCCCGCCACGCCCATGCCACCCGGGTCGAGGTGAGCCTCAGGGCCACGGCGGACGAGGTGCTCCTCACGGTCACCGACAACGGCAGGGGCATCCCGGCGCAGAGCCGCCGCAGCGGGCTGGACAACCTGGCCGGGCGGGCCCGAGAGGTCGGCGGTGCCCTGGAGCTGTCGGTGCCCGAGGGCGGCGGCAGCCGGCTGCTCTGGCGCGCTCCGCTGGGCTGAGGCGCCGACGAGGGGGCGGATCAGGGCCGATGGGCCCTGTTCACCGGACACGGCCGTACGGGACGATCGGGACAGTCCACCGAGGTGGGCACGGACGACGGATGACGGAGTGTGTGATGACGGACAAGGGCGCGGGCCTCGGCGGGAAGGTGCCGGGGGAGGCTTCGGCAGAGGCTCCGGTGAGGGTGTTCCTCCTCGACGACCACGAGGTGGTGCGCCGGGGCGTGCACGACCTGCTGGACGCCGAGCCCGACATGACCGTCGTCGGCGAGGCGGGCACCGTGGCCCAGGCCCTCGCCCGTGTCCCGGCCCTGCGCCCCCAGGTCGCGGTCCTGGACATCCGCCTGCCCGACGGGGACGGGGTGAGCGTCTGCCGCGAGCTGCGCTCCCGCATGCCGGACCTGGCCTGCCTGATGCTGACGTCCTTCGACGACGAGGAGGCGCTGCTCGACGCCATCGTGGCGGGCGCGTCCGGCTACGTACTGAAGCAGATCACCGGCACCGATCTGGTCCAGGCCGTACGGACCGTCGCCTCCGGGCGCTCGATGCTCGACCCCGGCGCCACCGCCCGCGTGATGGCCCGCCTCCGCGGCGACGCGGTCCGGGACGACCGCCCCTCGGGGGTCGGCGCGCTGACGGCCCGGGAGCAGGACATCCTGGCGCTCGTCGGGGAAGGGCTCACCAACCGGGAGATCGGCCTGCGGCTCCACCTCGCCGAGAAGACGGTGAAGAACAACATCTCCCGCATCCTGGCCAAACTCGGCGTCGAGCGCCGGGTGCAGGCCGCGGTCATCGCGACGGAGGCGCGGCGGGCGGGGTAGCGCGCGGGCGGTCCGGGGCCGCCCGGGCTGCCGCGGCCGTCCGGACCCGCCCGGGGTTCGACCGGTCGTCCGTATGCCGACCACCCACTCCCCGTACGACGTCCTGTCGGCCAGGACCGATCAGACGGCGGCCGGTGGCCGGTCGACGAGGTGATGACGTGCAGCCATGCCCCTTCTCCGTTCACGGGCTGGTACCCGCGTTCGATTTTGCCGCCCATCGGGCGCCTCCGCCGTTCGGCGGGAGGGGGAATGCGCGGGAGCGGGGCCCTCCGCGCCCACGCGGGTGAACCCCGCCGCCCGCCGTTTTGGCCGGCCCCCGCACATGGCATGGCCACGGAGTGCTTCGGAGGTGAGGTACTCCCGGTGGCCACGGATGTCGTGCGGGTGGTGCTCCCTGACGTACCACCCGCGCCGCAATCCCGCCCCGGCGACCGAGATCCCGCACGGCGAGGAGATGAGTTCGCCCCCATGGCCGAGGAAAGTCCGTACGCCGACGATCCCGACACCGCCGCGGCGTTCCGCCGTCTCGTCGAGCTGCCCGGCGGGCCCGTGAAGGAGCGACTGCGTGGCGAGGTCATCTGCGCATGGCTGCCCATGGCCCATCGGCTGGCCGCCCGCTACCGCAACCGGGGCGAGACACTGGAGGACCTGCGGCAGATCGCGGCGATCGGTCTCGTCAACGCCGTCGACCGCTATGACCCCTCCATCGGCCGGGCCTTCGCGCCGTTCGCGGTGCCGACCATCACGGGGGAGATCAAGCGGCACTTCCGGGACCGCATGTGGTCCGTGCACGTCCCCCGCCGGATCCAGACCCTCCGCAACATCGTCCGCCTGGCACATGCCGAGCTGGCCGCCTCGGGAACCCCGCCCTCGCCCGCCGGCATCGCAGGTCACACCGGGCTCAGTGAGGAGGAGGTACGGCAGGGGAGCGAGGCGCTGCACGGCTTCAGCGCCCTCTCCATCGATGCCGCCACCGCGGCCGACGGCGGCGAACTCCTCCTCGGGGACCGGCTGGGGACCGTGGACGAGGCGTACGACCTGGTGCTCGACCGCGAGGCGGCGAAACCCGGCATCAGCAGGCTGGCCGAGCGTGAGAGACGGGTGCTCTACATGCGGTTCTTCGCGGGGATGACGCAGAGCGCCATCGCTGCCGAGCTGGGCGTCTCGCAGATGCACGTCTCCCGGCTGATCTCCGAGTCCTGCCGCCGCATCCGCGAGAGCGCGGGGGAGCCCTCCCGCGAGAGCCACCTCCATCGACGCCCGCTCCGGGCCGCGCACCCGATGTGACGGACCCCTCGGTCTCCCGGGCAGGCGAGGGGGGCGGACGACCGGACGGCGGCGGAGGCCGGAGCCCGCAGATCAGAAGGCGACGGTGTCCGCCGTCCGCACCGTGGCGTTCATGTTCCGCTCCATCATGCGCAGCGCCGCCTCCGCGAGATCCCGGTGGATGGGGGCCACCGCGTCCTCCGGCACAGTGACGCGCAGCTGCCGGATGTGCGCGTCGAGCGCCGAATAGAGCACGCACTGTTCCGTCACCTGGCCGCAGAGCACGACATGGTCCGCGCCCAGCCGCGAGAGCAGATGGCTGAGCGGGGTCTCGTAGAAGATGGAATGCCGTGCCTTGACGACGAAGAGGGAATCGCCGTCCGGCAGGATCGGCTCGACCAGTTCCGCGTTCTTCCCGGCGAGCGTCTTCTCGATGATCTCGCCGTGGTGGGACCGCCATTCACCGAAATTGTCGTTCGCGTAGATGACGGGAACGCCTTCGGTCCGGGCGCGGTCGATCAGCCGGGTGATCTGCGGGAGGGCGGCACGGACGGAAGGGACGAGCAGCTCGGCGTCGGGATGGTCATAGGCGTTGATCATGTCGATGACTATGAGGGCGCTGTTTCCCATGAGATCCATCCTGGCACCCGGGGCGCGGTCCCACACAGCCGGTGTTTGACCCGGGGGCCCATGGGAACCCGGCAGTGGCCCGGGCTTCGGGAGAACGGCCGGGAAGCCATTCCTCGCGACCCGGTGAAGGAGGCCGTGTATCCGGCACGGAACACCGCCGGAACGACCACCCCGGCCAAGCGCCCGGACCGGCATGCGCAAGCCGAAAGCCGAGCCGGAACGCGTGGGCGAAATGCGGGAACGGGCGGCGCAGAGGCGTGAACCCGACGCCCGGGCAATGCGAGAGACAAGGAGTGGCACCGTGCGCGCACTGACCTATCAGGGAAAGCGGGACGTCCGGGTGGAGACCGTTCCGGATCCGCGGATCCAGGACCCCACGGACATCATCGTCAAGATCACTTCCACCGGGATCTGCGGTTCGGACCTCCACCTCTACGAGGTGCTCGGTCCTTACCTCGATCCCGGCGACATCCTCGGCCACGAACCGATGGGCGTGGTCGAGGAGGTGGGGCCCGAGGTGACCGCCGTCGCCCCGGGGGACCGGGTGGTCATCCCGTTCAACGTGTCCTGCGGCCACTGCCACACGTGCGGTCAGGGGCTGCACTCCCAGTGCGAGACCACCCAGGTCCATGAGTACGGCACCGGAGCCTCGCTCTTCGGCTACACCAAGCTGTACGGTCAGGTACCCGGCGGCCAGGCCGAGTACCTGCGGGTGCCCTTCGGGAACGCCCTGCCCATCAAGGTGCCGCACGGCCCCTCGGACGACCGGTTCGTCTACCTGTCGGACGTCCTGCCGACCGCCTGGCAGGCCGTGGAGTACGCGGACATCCCGCCCGGCGGCAGCGTCACCGTCCTCGGTCTCGGCCCGATCGGCGCGATGGCGGCCCGCATCGCGCTGCACCGGGGCGCCGGACTCGTCATCGGCGTGGACCTGGTGCCCGAGCGTCTGGACCGGGTCAGCCGGTACGGGGCCACCTGCCTGGACCTCCGCCGGTACGACAAGGGCGAGGAACTCGGCGACGCGGTCCGGGACCTCACCGACGGGCGTGGTACGGACGCGGTGATCGACGCCGTCGGCATGGAGGCCCACGGGGCGCCCGTCGCCAAGGCGGCGCACGCGGCGGTGGGACTGCTGCCCGACAAGGTCGGCCGTCGCCTGATGGAGACGGCGGGCATCGACCGCCTCACCGCCCTCCACACCGCCATCGACCTGGTGCGCCGGGGCGGCACGATCTCGATCTCCGGTGTCTACGGCGGCTCCGCTGACCCGATGCCGCTGCTGACCCTCTTCGACAAGCAGATCCAGCTCCGCATGGGCCAGGCCAACGTGAAGCGCTGGGTCGACGACCTGCTGCCGCTCCTGGTCGACGGCGACCCGCTGGGTGTGGACTCCTTCGCCACCCACCGTCTTCCGCTCGAGGACGGGCCGAAGGCGTACGAGACGTTCCAGAAGAAGGCCGACGGCATGATCAAGACCCTGCTGGTCCCCTGACCACCACCGCCCGACGGAAGGACGCGTTCATGGAGACCAGCACCGAACGGCCCGGTGGCAGGCGTGTCGTGGTCACCGGAGCCACCGGCAACGTCGGCACCGGCGTGGTCCGCGCGCTGGCGGCGGACCAGGAGATCGGCTCCGTACTCGGCCTGGCGCGCAGGCGCCCCGGCCTGGACATCGCGAAGGTGGTCTGGGACACCGTCGACCTCTCGCGCCAGGACAGCGAGGAGCGGCTCACCGCCCTGCTGGCCGGCGCCGACGCCGTCGTCCATCTGGCGTGGCGTTTCCAGCCCACCCACGATCCCGTCACCACCTGGCACAGCAACGTCCTCGGCTCCCAGCGGGTCTTCCGCGCGGTCGAGCGGAGCGGTGTCCCGGCCCTGGTGCACGCGTCATCCGTCGGTGCCTACTCGCCGGGGCCCAAGCACGAGCCCGGCGTCGACGAGCTCTGGCCGACCGACGGCTGGCCGGACGCAGCCTACTGCCGGGAGAAGGCCTACCTGGAGCGCGTCCTCGACGCCTACGAGCTGCGTAACCCGCAGGTCCGGGTGGTACGGATGCGGCCCGGCTTCCTCTTCAAGGAGACGGCCGCGCCCGAGCAGCGCCGGATCTTCGCGGGCCGCCATGTCCCTGGCACCCTCATCCGCCCCGATCTGCTGCCCTTCGTGCCCGACCTGGAGGGGCTGCGCTTCCAGGTCCTGCACACCGACGACGCAGCCGAGGCGTACCGGCTGGCCGTGCTCCGCGACGTACGCGGCCCCTTCAACCTGGCGGCTGACCCGGTGCTCGACGCCGGCCGGCTCGCGGAACTGCTCAACGCCCGTGCCGTACGGGTCCCGAGGGCGCTGGTCCGCACCGCGCTCGCGACCGCCTGGCGCGCCCACGCGGTTCCGGCCTCCCCGCACCTGTTCGACGCAGTGCTGCGGCTGCCCGTCCTGGACTCCACCCGGGCGCACGAAGAACTCGGGTGGCGGCCGACCCGCACGGCCGAGGAGGCGCTCAGGGCCTTCCTGCGGGGCGTGCGGGAAGGCCGGGGAGAGGACACCGCGCCGCTCGTCGGCCGCAGGATCGGCTGAGCGGCGGGGCGGTGTCCGACCGTCGGCACCGGCCGCGACCACGGTCCCGATCACGCATCCGCCCCGGGGCGCCGTCGGGATCCGGCTCAGCGGAATGCGCGGATCCTGCTGCACGACGTCGTACGAACTCCGTGCCGGGAACCTTGCACTCGGGCAGGACCGCGACCGTGAGGTCCTGACCGGGGCACCGGTGGCCGCCACGGGACTGCCTCCCCGAGTGACCGGCGTGTCGGCACCGCCCGGGGTGTCCGTGCGGGGCACGCCCGGGCTCTGTGTGGTGCCGGTGCGCCGGGTCATCCGGCAGCGGTCCGCCGGCCGCCTTCCTCCTGCTCGGGCGTGAGGTCGTCGAGCAGCGCCCGGCAGCCCGCCAGCAGGCTGCCCAGGGAGGCGTCCGCGTCGGAGTCCGACCCGCGCAGATACTCCTTCGCCCCCGTGAAGGCCCGGTGCGCAGCGGCCAGATGGGCGTCGCGGCGGCCTCGGCGCTCCTCGTCCGGACCGTGCTCCATGACCTCCTGCTCGACGGAGCAGACCTCCGCCGCGGCGGAGAGCAGCTCGCTCAGCCCGGCCAGAGCCCCGGTCGGCGGCCGGGGGAGGCGCCGCCGTTCGGAGGCGGCCTCCCACAACGTCAGGGTCAGGGTCAGTAGTCGGTCCCCCACGCGGGCCCAGAGCACGTCCCAGGCGTCGGACGGCGCCGGGGTGCGGCGGCGGAGGCGGTGACCGGGGTTGAGCCGGAAGCTCTCCGAGGCCCATCCCCGTGCGGTCCGGAGTTCCGCGAGGGCGCCGAGCATGTCACCTGCCGATCGGTACCACCGCTCGGCGCGCTCCTCGTCGTACCCCTCGCGGATCCCCTCGCTCAGCTCGCCCAGCAGCCGCGCGCAGTCTCGGGGCAGGGCGTACGCCAGCTTGTTGACATGCTGGGAGTGCACGGGCGGCAGCACGAGCGCGTTCACCGCGATGCCGACGGCGGCCCCGACCACCGTCTCCAGGAGCCGGTGCCCCACAGCAGGCAATGAGTAGGAGCCGTACGCAAGCACGAACAGGGCGGTGGTGGGCGCGTACAGCCCCTGGCCGCCGGCGCGGGCCCAGTTGCCCAGCAGCACGGCCGGAGGGAGGGCGATGAGCAGGGCGGTCATGGTGTTGCCCGTCAGGAGAGCGGCACCTGCGGCCATCAGGGTCCCGGCCGTGATCATCAGGAAGAGCTGTACCGCGGAGCGCAGGGAGCGGTAGACGGTCCCCTGCACCAGGGCGACGGCCGCCCAGGGGGCCATCAGCGCCATCGGGGCCTCCAGCCACCACCCGGTCACCGCCCAGGCGACGACGGCCGCACCGGCGGCCTTGAGGGACTGCACCACCTGGTAGCGGTCGGGGGGCCGGATACTGCGGCCGATCCGCGTGAGACGTTCCTTCACGCCGGTGCCCTCACACGGCCCCCGGGACGGCCCTGGCCACCGAGTGGGCGCCGGTCTCCTTGAGTGCCCCGGCACGGACCCGTGCGCAGGACTGGCTGATCAGCCGGGAGACGTGCATCTGCGATATGCCGAGGTGCTCAGCGATGCCGAGCTGGGTCATGTCACGGAAGTACCGCAGGTAGAGAATGGTCCGCTCGCGCTCGGGAAGCCTCCGCAGCCCGGGCTTCGCGGCCTCGCGGTCGACGGCGACGTCCAGGGCGTGGTCCCAGGAGCCCAGCCCGTCGGCCAGGGTGGCCCCGCCGTCCACGCCCGCCGGTTCGGCGTCCAGGGACAGGGCGCTGTAGCTTTCCAGCGCCTCCAGGCCGAGCAGGACGTCCTCCTCCGGGAGATTCGCCTCCTCCGCGATCTCGGCGCAGGTGGGGGCCCGTCCGCCCAGCCGCTGGGCGAGGTCGCGGCGCGCCGTCCGGACCTGGTTGCGGAGGTCCTGGACCCGGCGCGGCACATGGACGTCCCAGGTGTGGTCGCGGAAGTGCCGCTTCAGTTCGCCCGTCACGGTCGGTACGGCGTAGGTCTCGAAGGCCTTGCCCCGCGAGGGGTCGTACCGGTCCACCGCCTTGACGAGCCCCATCGCGGCCACCTGGCGCAGGTCGTCCATCGGCTCGCCCCGGTTGCGGAAGCGGGAGGCAAGGCGATGGGCCATCGGCAGCCAGGCGCAGACGATCCCCTCGCGCAGGGCGTCCCGCTCCGGCCCCCGGGGAAGCGTGACGAGCGTCCGGAATGCCTCGTCGGACGACGGGGCACCCGTGTCCGTGGAGGGCTGGGGGACAGATGCAGCCTGCATGGTGCTCACTCCTCTGCGGTGACATTCGTGTGATGACGCTCGATCACCGTGGGAGCACACAGGAGTCGGACCGATGCCGCCCGGGACTCCCACGGGCGCCTCTTGTCCGAAGCACTTTCAGCCGCATACCCGTGCGGATAGTGGCCAAACGTATGAAACAAGAGTAAGTCGGCAGCGTTGCGTCGGCCAAGGGAGCGCACGGCGGCGTACGGGGAGTGACGGGAACGGTTGCCCGCCTCCGCCGAGCAACCCGGCAGAACGGGGCACCCCATGGATCTCGCGCCCCCGGACGTCCCTGTACGAACGCCCGGCCCCGGGCGTCGAGGTTTCTCGGCGTCTCCTTCGTCGACGAGGCCCCCAGCCGCGGCGCGCCCGACGGACGGCGGATCGCGAGGAACCGGCCGCGCACAGGGTCGGCGAGACGGTCTGCCGGGCCGTGCGCCGGGCCGTCGACTCCCGCACGTACGGTCATAGCGCCCGGCCGCGCGCCGAGGGGCCGGGACGGTCCACCGCCGCCCAGGGACGGGACCGCGCCACCGAGGCCGCCGACGGCGCCGCCCCTTCCGGTCCGCTGCGCCGTACGGCCACTACGTCTGCGTGAACGGGCTCTCGTCCAGCCGGGCGAGCAGATCGGCCACGTCCTGGAAGACCGCGTCCGCGCCGGCCCGCTCGAGATCCGCGCGGGGAATGCCGCCTGACAGCAGCGCCACCGTCCGCACCCCGGCCCGGGCCCCCGCCTCCATGTCCCACACCGTGTCACCGACGAAGACCGCCTGTCCCGCCTCGGCACCCGCCAACTCCAGGGCCAGCTGCACGGGCTCCGGGGACGGCTTGCCCGCGTCCACGTCATCCGAACTCGCCGTGCCGGCAATGGCCTCGTCCGCGTCGACCGCACGCCTCAGGGCCGCCAGTTCCGGCCCGCCGGCCGAGGTGGCCAGCACGACCCGCCAGCCGCGCCCGGCCAGGGTGCGCAGCAGATCGCCCGCCCCCTCGAAGGCGGGGAGGCGGTCGAAGTGCGTGCCGTAGAGCGCCTTGTGCGCGGAGCTGATGGCGGAGTCCTCCGCGCGGTCCCGGTCCGGGCCGAGCAGCCGCTCGATCAGGGCGTCCGAGCCCAGCCCGACCGCCCGGTGGATGTCCGGCATCGGCACGGTGTGCCCCGCCTGCCGGAACGCCTCCCACCACGCCACCACATGCAGGTGATTGGTGTCGGCGAGAGTGCCGTCCACATCGAAGACCGCCGCGCGCGCTGCCATGTCCACCTGATTCCTTGTTCCTTCGCTGCCGTGCCGTGCGGTCATCGTCCGAAAGGCCGGAGACCGCGGATTCAGGCGCCCCTGGCCGGACCGTCCTCGTCGGTCACGTGCACGGCCGCTTCCTCCGCCGACGCGGCCCCGCCATCGATTCCGACGTCCTCGGCGAAGACATCGGTGTGCCGTCCCGTCGCGTCGTCCGCCTCCGCGAGCCGCCCGGCACGGACGTCGCCCTCGATGTGCTCCTGCGGTTCGCCCTCGCCCCGCGGAAGGTCACCGAGGCCGTCACCGGCCGGCGGTTCCACGTCCGGGACCTCCTGGGCGAGCCGCTGGTCGAGCGATTCGCCCTCCCGCTCCTCCGCACCCGTGGTGCCGAACCTGGTCACACCCAGCGGACGTTCGGGCGGGGAGTACCCCTCGTCCAACTGGTCGTCCAGGTCCCGTTCACCGAGCGTGTTCTCCAGGTCGAGATCGTCGTTCGGCGGGTCCTGGCCGTCGTCGCCCTGCGGCTGGTACACATCGTCGCCGCGTGCCTGGTCACTCATGGAACTCCTCCGCGTAGGGGTGTCCGCCGGGCCGGCAGGAGCCGGCGTCCCGGGGCGGGTTCAGCGTCCGAGGGCCTTCTTCAGCTCCGCCTTGTTCATCGAGGAGCGGCCGTCGATGTTCTTCTTCCTGGCCTCCTCGTAGAGCTGGTCCTTCGTCGGCCCCTGCGCGCCCCGGTGGGAGCGTTCGCCCCCGCGCTCATACGCGGACTTCTTGTCCTGGGTCGACGTCCTGCTCGCTGTCCTCGATTCACCGGCGCGCGCCCGCTCCTTGTTCACCGTCCGGGCGGCGATCTCCTTGGCGCGCTTCTCGGAGGCGCCCCGTTCCTCCTGGCTCTCCTTGATGTGCTCGTACTGGCGTTCACGCTTCGCATTCGATCCAGCAGGCATGAGATTCTCCTGTTCCGGGTCGGCCGCCCATGTTTGTTTCGGGGGCCGCCACCCGCGTTTCCCCTACGAGCCCCAATAAACAGCGCCGGAGGGCGGGCGGCACGCCGTCCCGTGAGTTCCCGGGGCCACTGGAGTGACACCCCGCCCCCCGAGCCTCCGCCCGGGGACAGGACAGCGCCGGGGGCTGCTTTCCGAACCGCCCGGCGCCTGAGCTCCGCGTACGTCGGATACCTGATTGCTGAGTACCCCTGGTCCGGAGGCTAAACGCGTGGCGGAAAAGCTCCCACGCTTGCATGAATCGTGCACGGCTGGGCACAGTTGAAGGGCCAGGTCAGGAAGCGGCCGGCTCGAATGCGTCCGAATTCCTCCAGGTGGGCCGTGTTGTCGCCGGGCCGCCCCTGGATATCTCTCTTCCGCCGTGTGCGCGATGCGCTGACCGACGCGTATCCGTATGTCCGCGGTTCGGCATGAGAGAAAGTCCGTCACGAGAGAAAGGCAGAGCACCATGCTGATGGCCCACCCCGCGGTACTCGAAGAACTGCTGCGCCGTTACGAAGAACTCCGGACCCGGCGCGGCGAGGGGGCGGTGCGGCAGCTGGAGGACGTCAGCTACACGCTCTGCGTCACCACCGGGACCAGGGACATCGTCGCCGCGCTCACCGCCGCCCGGCACCAACTGCGCCACTCCGCCCCGGCACGGGACGACGTGGTCCCCGCCTGAGCGGCCGGGAGGGCATTCAGGGCCGGGGGCGCAACGGGGGGCCGCCCGGCGGCATGCTTCCCGACACGGAGCCGACGAGCTGCGCGCAGAGGTCGCGCAGCTTGACGTTGCGGTGCTGCGAGGCGCTCCGCAGAGTGCGGAGTGCCTCCTCCGGGGTGCAGCGCCGCTGATTCATGACGATGCCGACCGCTTGGTCGATCACCGCACGCGACCGCAGGGCGGTCTGGAGGTCGGCGGTGAACGTCTGCGCGTCGGCGAGCCGCTGGGCCAGGGCGATCGCCCCCGTGGCCTGGGCCGCCAGGTGGCGCAGACCGCCGAGATCGGCCTCGGCGAAGCCGTTCACCTTGGGTGAGTACAGATTGAGCGCACCCGCCGTGTGGGAGCGGGCGGCGACCGGCAGCGAGAACGACGACCGGGTCCCGGCGGCGACCGCGAAGGCCGGGTAGCCGTTCCAGCGGCTCTCCACCGCCATGTCACCGACACTGACCTCGTGCCCCTCCCGCAGGGCCTCCAGACACGGGCCGTCGTCCTGCCCGTACTGCGCCTCGTCCAGCGCCGGCGCGCTCACCCCGGCGCTGACCACGGTCAGCGGCCGGTTCTCCCGCTCCAGGGTGATTCCGCAGCCGTCGGCGGTCGGCGCCTTGAGGAGGGCACTTTCGGCGAGGACCTGGAGGAAGTCGTCCAGCGTGTCGCTGTCGAGGAGGAGAGAGATCAGGTCGGGTGCCTTGGGGGTGAGGCCGTCGGTCATCGTCGCTCCCTTCCGGGCCGGAGCCCTCGCAGTCAGCATGGCACGTTACTGCGGCCGGCGTCGCAGCCCTCTTTCGTGCTGGTCCCCCCGTCCGGTCCGCCGAGGAGAACCGCGGCGCACGTGGTGTGGAAGGCGCGAGGGAGGGAACACGCGCAGCGAGGTCAGGAAGCGGCCTTCTCTTCAGCCTGCTTCCAGGGAGTACGTGATGGTCCTGCTCAGCTACCACCTCGACGACGCCCATCTCGTCGTCGAGCTGTCCGACGCCGTCGACCTCGACAACGAGGCGGCGATCGAGCGGGAGCTGCTGAGGCTGATGCCGTGCTGCGGACCCAGCACCCTCATCGTCGACGTCGCCACCCCCCTGCTCACCGCCCGAGCCCTGGGAGTCCTGCTGCGGGTGCGCGCCGACGCCGAGCAGCGCGGTGTGTCGATGGCGGTGGTGGCCAGATTCGCGACGGCGCGGGAGGTCCTCAGCGCTGCCGCGCTCAACCGGATCCTGCGCGTCGCCCACACCCTCGCGGGCGCCGAACTCCGCAGCAGGGGTTGCCTGCCGGGCGCGGAGGCGACCGACGAGGTTTCCCGGACGAGCGGTCCGCGGCGGCGGTTGTGGCGTGGCACCCGGACGGTGGATGGACTCGCGGTCCCCGCGGCCCGGGCGGTCGGACCGTACGCCGCCACGTCCCTGCCCCGCCTCCCCGGGCGCCGCCGCCCCCGGGAGCGCTGACGGCACGGGCGGATCGGCGGCACGGCGACGAGGGGCGTTTTCCGGCCGTCTCGCGGCGCTGTCTTCCGCCCACCGGGCGGACCGGCCCGAGCGAGAGGGCATAATGGCGGGCTGAAGGTCAGGAAGCGGCCCATGAGATTCCTTCCTGCCCCCGTGGAGTTCCCGTGAACCGCTCTCCCCGCCGCCGTCCTGTCGCCGCGGCCCCCGCCGCCGTCGCCCCTCGTGCCGTGTGTACGAGCGCCCCGACGGCCCCCGCCCGAGGCCGCCCGCCCGCGACCGGGCGCCGCAGAACCCGCAGCAGTCCCCTGGGCACGGCCGACGGGACGCCCGCTCCCGTACGGCGTCCGCGCATTCACCTCTGACCTCCCCGCCGCCCGCACCGGAGCCCGTCCCAGGCGCCCGTGCGTCGGTGGAACTTGCCCTGTCCCAGCGGCCCCGGACTGCGCCGCGCCAGCTCTGCCCCGCCCTTTCGGGAGGCGGGTCACCGCCCAGAACGAGATGAACATGACTGACAGGCCCGTGGCCGAGGCGCCGGACACGACCGCTCTGCTCCTGGAGACGGAGTCCCTGGACGACTTCCTCCAGGCGCTCGCCCGCAGCGCCCTGGCCCTGGTGGCGGAGGCCGACGGGTGCGGCATCACGGTGCAGAGGCAGGGCCGCCCCGTCACCGTGTCCAGCGCGGGCGCCATCGCCACGAAGCTGGACGAGGCACAGTACGGCCAGGACGACGGTCCGTGTCTCCAGGCGATGCGCACCGGCCTGGAGGTCAGCGTGCCCGACACGCTCCGGGAGAGCCGCTGGGCCGACTACCCGGCCTACGCGGCGGTCTGCGGCGCCCGGTCCTCGCTCTCGCTGCCCATCGCCCCGCACAGTCACACCGCCGGCGCCCTCAACCTGTACGCCCCGGTCCCCGGCGCGTTCGAGAACGCCGATCTGACGGCCCTTCGGCTGCTCACCGCCCAGGCCACCGGAGCCATCGCCCTGGCCCAGCGCATCGCCGACACCGAGGAGTTCGCCGCCGACCTGGAGGCCGCCCTGCGGTCCCGTACGGTCATCGACCAGGCGATCGGCGTGGTCATCGGCCAGCAGCGCTGCACCCCGGAGAAGGCCTTCGAGGTGTTGCGCACGGCTTCCCAGCACCGCAACGTGAAACTCAGGGATCTCTGCGCCGAACTGATCGCCAGCATCACGGGAGAGGCACCCCCCGAGGCGCGGTTCCAGCCCCGGAGCTGACACCGTGTCGGGTGGGCGTGCAGCCGGGCCGGCGCTGCAGCAGGTCAGGAAGAAGAGTACGGAGCGTCGGTGAGCAGCCGGGCCAGATGGACGGCGTTGGCGGCGAGCGCCCGGGTAGTCGAGGCGACGGCCTCGGGCGTCTCGTCCAGATCCTGGTAGTCGGTGCCCTGCATGGCCTCGCCCACCCAGTACGTGACCGCCTGGGGGGCCAGCGAGAAGCCGACATCGTTCAGCCCCTGGAAGACGTCGGCGCTCACCTTGTGCGCTCCGTCCTCGTTGCCGACGACGGCCACGGCGCCGACCTTGCCGTAGATCAGCGGGCGCCCCTCGTCGTCGGTCTCGGACGACTCGGCGTTCAGCCGCTCCAGGACCCGCTGGCAGACGCTGGAGGGGTGGCCGAGCCAGATGGGCGTGGCGATCAGCAGGATGTCGGCCGCCAGGACCTTCTCCCGGATCGAGGGCCAGGCGTCACCGTTCCCCAGATCCACGCCGATCCCCGACCGGACGTCGTGGTCGGCCACCCGCACGATCTCGCCCCGCACCCCGTGGCCCCCGAACTCGGTCATGACCTGCTGGGCGAGGTGGTGGCTGCTGGAGGGGGCGGGCGAGGCGTTCAACGTACAGACGAGGGCGAGTGCGCGCATGACGGGGTGTCTCCTCGGTGGTGACGTGGGTGGGGGAAGAGGGTGCCGGTCGGGGGCACGGCTGCACTGGTGCCCCGTCGGCTTCCCTCGTACGCACCGGCACCACGGAATTCCCCGAAAGGAAGTGGTCCGGCATTCACGGTGGCCTACGGGGATTCCTCATGAAACCCGGCCCCGGGCACACGGGCCCAGATCCTCTTGTGCCGCTTCGGGAGGAATACCCATGCCCGAAGATTCATCGACGCGATCGTCGGCTAAGGGCACTTCCCGGTCAGCGGTTTCGGGCCGACGGCGTTCATGCCCGCCGCGCCGCCCGACCGCAGACAGGCGCGCAGCGGATCGGTGATGCGCTCGCCGGGCAGCACGGCCGGGTGGGGAGAACCTCAGCTCGCCCCGGTCCTGGTAGGCGGCGAGGGGATCGGGAGCGGGTGCTCCATGGCGATTCATGGGCATTCCCGACGTGCTCCCGACAGTGTCCTCGGCCAATCAGGGTCACGGCAGCGGTGTGCCGCCCGTGGCGTTCATGATCTCGCCCGTGATGAACGAGGCGTTGGCGGAGGCGAGGAAGACATAGGCGGGGGCCATCTCGGCCGGCTGCGCCGGGCGCCCCAGCGGGCTCTGCTTCCCGAACTCCGTGGTGTCCGGCAGGGTCGCGGGGATGAGCGGCGTCCAGACGGGCCCCGGGGCCACCGCGTTGACGCGGATCCCGTCGGAGGCCAGCATCTGGGCGAGCCCCTGGGTGAACGTGACGATCGCGCCCTTGGTCATGGCGTAGTCCAGCAGGTGGGGACTGGGCTTGTACGCCTGCACCGACGTGGTGTTGGTGATCGAGCCGCCCGACGGGATGTGCGGCAGGGCGAACTTGCTCAGCCAGAACATCCCGTACAGATTGGTCCGCACCACCCGGTCGAACTGCTCGGTCGAGATGGCGGAGATCCCGTCCGGCTGGGACATCTGGTACGCCGCGTTGTTGACCAGGACGTCGATTCGGCCGAAGTCGGAGACGGCCCGCTCCACGAGGGCGCGGCACTGCTTCTCGTCCCGGATGTCACAGGGGACGATCACGGCGCTCCGGCCCGCCTCCTCCACCAGACGCGCGGTCTCCCGCGCCTCCTGCTCCTCCTCGGGGAGATGGGTCAGCAGGACGTCCGCGCCCTCCCGGGCGAAGGCCAGCGCCACGGCCCGGCCGATGCCGGAGTCGCCCCCCGTGATCACGGCTTTCCGGTCGGTGAGGAGCCCCGAGCCCCGGTAGGACTCCTCACCGTGGTCGGGCGGCGGGTCCATGGGGCCGGTCCGGCCGGGGGGCTCCTGGTCCTGCTGGGGGAAGTCGGGGCGGGGGTGGAGCCGGTTCGGGTCGTCGGGCTGCTCGCTCCGCGTCATGGCGGCCTCTCTCCTCGGTGGTGACGTGACGTGGCATGGCGTCCGGACCGGGTGGGGCGGAGGGGGTGCCCGCTCACCCGGCCCAGTCGGTCCGGCCGGCCGGGACGGCCCCGGCCGCCGGGCCGTTACGGGGGGTCACGCCGGACGAGTCCCCTTGTGGACGGGGCCGAAACACTCCATTTCGCCGGTGCCGTGGTCCCGTCTCCTCAGGCGGCCCAGTGCCCCGGCCGCCGCAGACCGGCCGGGATCCGGGTCGCCGCGTCGCCCCGGGCCGCGTTCAGCTGGGGCTGGGTGAGGAAGAGGGCGCCGGTCAGATCGGCGCCGCACAGGTCGGTGTCGCGCAGGTCCGCGCCGATCAGGTCGGCCTGGCGCAGATCGGCGCCCGAGAGGTCGGCGGCTATGAGGCAGGCGCCGCGCAGGATGGCCCCGCGCAGCTTCGCGCCGCGCAGCCGGGCACCCAGGAGGTCGGCGCCCCGGTGGTTCTTCTTGCGGCCCGGCACCGCGGCGCGGGCCAGCTCCCCGGCGCGCAGCAGATGGACGTTGACCTCCGCCCGCAGGGCCGGTACGTCGAGGGCGAGCAGGGTGGCGGCGCTCTCCTGGGTCAGGGCGTCGATCCGGGCGTAGGCCTCGCGCAGCTCGCGGTGGACCGCCTTCGCCGCCGGCAGGTCCAGGGCCTCGGCGGCGTACCGCAGCAGTTCGTGCAGCTGCCGCACCACGGGGAAGACCTCGTACATCGTGCGGGCCGAGCCCGGCTCCGTACGCCAGCCGCGGCCCCCGAAGGTGACCTGGGAGACCTTCTGGCCCGCCCCGAAGCAGTCGAACACCGTGCAGCCCGCATAGCCGTGTTCGCGCAGCCGGTCGTGGATCCCGCAGCCGAAGTCCTCCCGCAGGTTGCCGCACGGGGTCCCCGCCGCCTTGTCCGCGGCGAAGTCCGCCGAGCGGGCGAAGGGCAGCGCCACGCAGCACAGGCCGAAGCAGCTCCCGCAGTCGGCCTGGAGGTCGGGGCGGGCCGCGTGCGGGGTCCGCTGGGGCGAGGGCGACACGGTGGTGGTGCTCCTGACGGGCGAGCGGGCGGACGAGCGAGTGCGCCGGTGGGCGGGCCGGCCAGTACGCGGGGGCGGTCACCCGGCGGGTGTGCGCCGTTCATTGTCGCCTGCGGGGTGGCGCACCTTGATCACGGGGTCGGAGCCCCGGGACCCGGGTGAGCCGTGTCTCACCGGGCCTCCCCGACTTGTCTATGCAACGAGTTGCATAGAAGGATCGGAGGCATGGCGCTCGAACACGCGATCCTCGTCTCCCTGCTGGAGCAGCCCGGCTCCGGCTATGAGCTGGCCCGGCGGTTCGAGCGGTCCATCGGCTACTTCTGGACCGCCAGCCACCAGCAGATCTACCGCGTCCTCGCCCGGATGGAGGCCGACGGCCGGCTCGTCGTCCGCGAGGTCGAGCAGCAGGGCCGGCCGGACAAGAAGGAGTACTCCGTCGCCGGGCCCGGCCGCGCCGCCCTCGCCGAGTGGCTGCACAGGCCGATCGAGCCCGAGAGCCTGCGCCACGACCTCGCCGTCAAGATCCGGGGCGCTGCCTTCGACGACCCGGCCGCCCTGGTCCGCGAGGTCGAACGCCACCGCCAGGCCCACCGCGAGCGCCTCGCCCACTATCTGGCGGGGGAGGCGCGCGACTTCACCGGGCCCGAGGCGCCCGCGCCCCTCGACCCGGGACAGGAACTCCAGCACGCGGTGCTGCGCGGCGGCATCGCGTTCGAGCGCATGACGATCGCCTGGCTCGACGACGTGCTCGACACCCTGCACCGACTGGCCGGTCCACCACCGGGTCCCGCCGCCTGACGGCACCGGCCGCCCCCTCCACGTACCTCTCCAGCCCCTCCCCACCACCGAAGAACCCACCGATCCACCGATCCACCACCCTCAACCTCCCTCCTCGGAAGGCGATCTCCATGGCCGAGTCCGCGTCCCTCCTCTTCAACCCGCGCACCTACGACCCCCAGCACTTCGACCCGGAGACCCGCAGGCTGCTGCGCGCCACCGTCGACTGGTTCGAGGAGCGGGGCAAGCGCCGGCTGATCGAGGACTACCGCTCCCGCGCCTGGCTCGGTGACTTCCTCGCCTTCGCCGCGAAGGAGGGCCTGTTCGCCACCTTCCTCACCCCGGCCGCCGCCGCGAAGGAGCAGGACCAGCGCTGGGACACCGCCCGGATCGCCGCCCTCAACGAGATCTTCGGCTTCTACGGCCTCGACTACTGGTACGCCTGGCAGGTGACCATCCTCGGCCTCGGCCCGGTCTGGCAGAGCGACAACGCCGACGCCCGCGCGCGGGCCGCCGAACTCCTCGCCCAGGGTGAGGTGTTCGCCTTCGGCCTCTCCGAGAGGACGCACGGCGCCGACATCTACTCCACCGACATGCTGCTGACCCCCGACGGCGACGGCGGCTTCCTGGCCTCCGGCTCCAAGTACTACATCGGCAACGGCAACGCCGCCGGTCTGGTCTCCGTCTTCGGCCGCCGCACCGACGTCGAGGGCCCCGACGGCTACGTGTTCTTCGCCGCCGACAGCCGCCACGACGCCTACCACCTGGTGAAGAACGTCGTCGACTCCTCCAAGTACGTCAGCGAGTTCCGCCTCGCCGACTACCCGGTCGCGCCCGCCGACATCCTGCACACCGGCCGCGCCGCCTTCGACGCCGCGCTGAACACCGTGAACGTCGGCAAGTTCAACCTCTGCACCGCCTCGATCGGCATCTGCGAGCACGCGATGTACGAGGCCGTCACCCACGCGAGCAACCGCATCCTCTACGGCCGCCCGGTCACCGCCTTCCCGCACGTGCGCCGCGAGCTGACCGACGCCTACGTCCGGCTCGTCGGGATGAAGCTCTTCAGCGACCGCGCCGTGGACTACTTCCGCTCCGCCGGCCCCGACGACCGCCGCTACCTCCTCTTCAACCCGATGACGAAGATGAAGGTGACCACGGAGGGCGAGAAGGTCATCGACCTGATGTGGGACGTCATCGCCGCCAAGGGATTCGAGAAGGACAACTACTTCGCCCAGGCCGCCATCGAGATCCGGGGCCTGCCGAAGCTTGAGGGCACGGTCCACGTCAACCTCGCGCTGATCCTCAAGTTCATGCGCAACCACCTGCTGAACCCCGTCGACCACCCGCCCGTCCCCTCCCGCCTGGACGCGGCCGACGACGACTTCCTGTTCCGGCAGGGACCGGCCCGGGGGCTGGGCTCCGTACGCTTCCACGACTGGCGCCCCGCCTTCGACGCGTACGCGGAGGTCCCCAACGTCGCCCGGTTCCGCGAGCAGGCCGACGCCCTGTGCGCCTTCGTCGAGACCGCCGCCCCCGACGAGGAGCAGAGCCGCGACCTGGACCTCCTCCTCGCCGTGGGCCAGCTCTTCGCCCTCGTCGTCCACGGCCAGCTCATCCTGGAGCAGGCCCGGCTCACCGGCCTGGACGAGGACCTGCTGGACGAGCTGTTCGCCGTCCTCGTCCGCGACTTCTCCGCGCACGCCGTCGAACTCCACGGCAAGGACTCCGCCACCGGGGCGCAGCAGGAATGGGCGCTCGCCGCCGTACGGCGGCCCGTCGTCGACGCCGGGCGTTCGGCCCGGATCTGGGAGCGTGTGGAGGCGCTGTCGGGGGCGTACGAGATGGCCGAATAGGCCCCCGGACGAGCCCCGGCTCACTCCGGGATCGTCAGCCGGCGGGTGACGCGCAGCGCCGAGGACAGGAGCTGGTCCCTGACCTCGCTGGTCCGGTACATCCGGTCCGAGCGGAAGGAGATGCCGAGCGAGCCGACCTGGTCGCCGCGGTACACGCGTACGGCGACACAGGTCGTGCCGCGGCGGTACTCCTCCCGGTCCCGGGCCAGCGGGGCCATCGGCGGGGAGTCCAGCTCCCGGATCAGCTCCTCGCGGCGGGTGATGGTGTGGGACGTGAGATCGGCCAGGGGGTGGCGGGAGAGGTAGCCGGCGCGTGCCTCCTCGTCCAGGCCGCCCAGCACGCTCTTGCCCAGGGCCGTGGCGTGCCCGGCGTCCTCGAAGCGGACCCAGAGGTCGACCCGGGGCGCCCGGGGGCTGTCCACGATCTGGAGGACCCGGATCTCCCCCTCGTCGTACAGCGTCAGATACGCGGCGGCGGAGAGGCGGTCGCGCAGGGAGGACAGCAGGGGGCGCAGCCGCTCGGCCCAGGTGGAGTCGCCGGGCGGGGTGAGCGGGGGCGGGCCCTGGTCGGGGAGGGCGTACGCCCCGTCGTCCAGCTCCCGCAGATAGCCGTCCTCGACGAGCGCCCGCAGGTGCTCCTCGGCCACGGGCCGCGACAGCTCGGCCTCCCGGGCCAGCCGCTCCGCCGGCGCGCCCGTGGGGTGCGCCCCCGCGGACTCCAGCAACCGGAGGTCCCGCCGGACGGACACGGAAGGCTCGGGGCCGGCCTGGTCGCCCATGCCACCAGCATGGACCCGGCACCGGGGTGCGGCATCTCGGATACGGAATCCCGTGGTGGGCGGGCGCCCCGGTGGCCCGGGGCGCCCGCCCGTCGCCTCACCCGGTCACGGGGCCGCGCCGCCGGGACCGTGCCTCACCCGGTCACGGGCCCCGTTCCCGGGACGGCTCCTCATCCGGTCACGGTGAACGCGGGGGACGTGCCCGTGAACGGGGTGATCTTCCCCAGCAGGTTCTTCGTGTCCCCGTGGTGCACGATCCGGTAGGTGCCGGGCGCGGTGTCCGCCCCGATCCTCCAGGTGACCGTGGCCTTCGACGTGCCCGTCAGCCCGTTGAGCCGGGTCCAGCGGTACGTGGTCTCCCAGTCGCCGTCGTCCAGCACCCGGGTCCACCGTCCGTCGGCCTCCTGACGCTGGACCTCCAGGAACGTGCCGCCCCGGCGCAGGTTGTTCTTCGGGTGGCCGGTGGCGAACTCGACGGTGGCTGTGGAACCGCGGGCGTACGAGGAGGCCGGGCCGGTCAGCACCGAGCCGAACGACTTGCCCAGCGGCGCGCTGTCGTAGACCACGCCCGTCTGGAACGTGAACTGCCGGGCCGACTCGTCCGGCGGCAGCGTGCCCCGCTCCACCGGGGTGCCCTGGCGCAGGGCGGCCGCGACCCGCGCGTACTCCTGCTGGTAGGCGGGGAGCGTGTGGCGGCCGTAGAGGGTGGAGCCGCCCTCGTAGTTCTGGGTCTCGTACTCCTCCGGCGTCGTCACGTACTGGCTGTAGGCGTTGGCGTACCCCTGGAGCAGCACCCGCTCCAGCGGGACCCCCAGCTCCTGCGCCACGGTCCGGCGGACCCGCAGCCCGGCGGTGATGGTGAACTCACCCGGCCCCGCGACCAGGTACAGCTCCCCGATCCGCATGATCTGGAGCGGCAGGATCTTCGGGGTCACCGGGTGGACGTTGCTCAGCAGCCCCGTCGGTATCAGGCTCGCCTTGGGGTACTGGCAGGTGGCCAGCCAGGACGGGGTGTCGATGCGCAGGGCGTCGATGATGCCGGCGACCGGGGTGCGCGTGCCCTCCTCGAAGCCGGGGATCGCCGGGCCGTCCTCCACACTGCCCGCGAGCGTGGAGGCGCCCACGACGGCGGGACACGTGCGGGCCTCCTTGCCGTCGCTCGTGTACTGCCCGCGTACGGTGACGTTCTCCATGTCCACGTAGGTGAGGCGGGCGTCCACCCCGCCCGAGACCGGCTTCGCGTCCCGGTAGACCTCGCGGGCCTTGTCGAGCTGGCGCTCACCGATGATGCGGGCGTTCTCGAACTCGTCCTCCGTGGGCCCCGATCCGGGCTTGAGGTTGAGGTTGGGGGACATGTCACCGGCGTTGGTGTTGGGGAACGCGGCGACGAATCCCGGGGTGTTGTCGAGATAGCGCACGCCTTCGTGGTCGTGCTCCCAGGCATAGGAGGCGTAGCCCTTGTTGTCCGGGCTGATCAGCGTGTTCTTGTTGGTGATGGAGGTGTTGTGGGTGGCGAACCAGCTGATCGCGCCCGCGTCCGTGGAGCCCTGCCGGAACCGCAGCACGGTCATCGCCGGGTCGATCCCGCCGGGGAAGGCCGCCCGGTCGGCCGCCGGGTTGCGGTCGAAGGCCTCCCGGGAGCGGTTGACGCTGGCGTTGGTGAGGGTGCCGGTGCCCAGGCTGATGGAGCCGGGCTTCAGGTCGTCGTGGGCCTTGGCCACGGACTCCGCTATGCCATCGACGATCGCCCGGTAGGTGCCGTTCTGGAAGCCGAGCACAGAGAGGTTGTACGCCACGTGGTGGGAGTAGCCGCCGGGGCCCGAGTGGGTGTGGGTGGCGGAGAGGAGGACGTTCTCCTCCCCGTACAGGCTGCCGTACCGCTCCTGGAGGCGGGCGAGGACGCCCTGCCGTACCGACTGGAAGATCATCGCCAGGTCGGCGTTGACATAGACCACGCGCTTGCCGCTCGCCCGGTCCACCACCACGTACGCGCGCGACCGCTGTCGCTGGTGGATGCCGGACGTCTTCTGGTCGAAGCTGGAGTACCCCATCATCCCGGTCTCGGCGGCCTCCCCGGTGACATCGGCGATGCCGCGTCCGACGAGGTACTCGGCTTCCGCGGCAGCGGCCTGCGAGTCCGGGGTGCTCCGCGAGGCGGCCGCGGGGGAGGGGGCGCCGAGCGTGACGGCTCCCAGGGCCGCGGCGAGCGCGAGGGCGGCGAGCCTGCGACGCGAGCGCGGGGAGGGGGTGGGGGACGGTGGCATCTGACCTCCTGGGGCGGGAGAGGTGCGGGCCGCCGGGGCCCGGTCGGTGGCTCACCGACAGGGGCGGGACCCGGAGCGCTGCCCCGACGGTAGAGGGGCACGACCTGCGCCGCATAGGTCTCTACCGACGGGTAAATGAACAAACCTCAGGAAAATCTGCTCCCGTGAACCCGGTCGGACCGGCGTGACGCCGTTGATCCGCAGGAGGAATGACGAGCTGTCAGTACTTTTCCGGGTTCCGCTCCGCCCGACAGGTGGCGCCGGAACCGGCCCGCTCCAGCTCCACCAGGTAGGCGTCGACCTTCGCGGTGACGCAGGCGTCGCCACGGCCGTACGCGGTGTGGCCCAGCCCTTCGTAGGTGAGCAGCATCCCGGCCGGGAACTGCCCCGCGCGGCTCACCGCCTCCGCGTACGGCGTGGACGGGTCGCCCGTCGTTCCCACGACCAGGACCGGTGGCACACCCTCCGCCGCCACCCGGTGCGGCCGCCGCACGCCGGAGGGCCAGTCGCGGCAGGTGAGTTCGGCGGTCACGCCGGCGGTGCCGTAGACCCCGGCGCCTGGCGGTGTCGTCCTCCACCAGCAGCACTCTCACCGCGCCACCCCGGGTGACCTGCGGCGCACCGGCGTTCAGCGGCCGAGCTCCCCGCCCGGCACCCTCCCGTCGGGAAGGAACAGCACCGAGTTGATGTAGCGGGTGCGCCGCGGCACCAACGCCCGGCGCAGCAGACCCTGATGGACCAGGTGCTCCGTCCTCGCCTGGTGGGCGGGCAGGTCGAAGCCGGTCAGCGGGGTCCAGCGGCGGCCCGTCAGGACCCACCCCGCGTACCCGAGGCCGGTGAGCAGGGCGACCGCCGGGCCGATCGGTCCGAGCCGGCTCTCCAGCTCGACGAGCAGCGCCGGACGGTCCCTGCGCAGCAGCTCCGCCGCGCCCCGCAGCGCCGCCACCTCCGCCCCGTCGACGTCCATCTTCACGAAGCCGACCCCGCGCAGGCCGAGGCCGTCGACGGTGAGGGACTCCACCTCGACGCTGTGCGCGTGGATGTCGCGCCGCTCCAGCGAGGAGACCCCGCGGTCGCCCTCGTCCCCTTCCGGGAACCAGAGCCGGACCCGGTCGCCCGCCCGGTCCGTCGCCGCGCCCTGCACCACCCGGGCGTTGGGCGGCAGCGTACGGCGCAGATGGTCGGCCAGATGCGGTACGGGTTCGACGGTGACGACCTCCGCGCAGCGCCGGGCGAGCCGCCGCGACCAGGGCCCGTACCAGCCGCCGATGTCCACGGCGGTGGACCCGGCCGGGCAGAAGTCGGCCAGCCGGCGCAGCTCCGGCTCGAAGCGCGGGTAGAGGGCGACGGCGGCGGAGGCGACCAGGCCGGTGGGCAGCCGGGACGCCACCGCCGCCGCGAACGTGGTCACGTGGCCGGGGCCTTCCGGAGTGCCAGGAACCTCTCGTGCTCATCGGCACCGGTCTTCCGGCCCGAGGAGGGCAGCAGCTGCGGTATGCCCTCCAGGATGGGGTAACTCAGGCGCAGCCGGGGGTTGTAGAGCGCCTCCTCGTCGGTGAGCAGGGTGAGCGGACCCTTGTCGAGCGGGCAGGCCAGGATCGTGAGCAGCGGATCGTCGGGGTTCATCGGGGCTCCCTCGGGGACGGGGTCGGTCGGAGTGCGGTGGTCTCGGTGCGGTCAGGACGGGGCCGCCGCCGGGGGCGGGTCGTGGCGGGGCATGGCCAGCAGGACGGTCAGGGCGAGCAGGGTGCCGGCCACCCGCAGGGCCAGCAGCAGCGGATCGTCGGGGAGGGACTCGCCGAAGGCGAGCGTCCCGAGGACGGCGGTGAACAGGCAGGTCACCGTGGTGCAGACGGGCACGATCAGGGAGGCCCGGCAGCGTTGCAGGGCCGTCTGGGACATGACGAGACCGGCCACGGCGGTGAAGAGCAGCAGATAGGGATAGGGCGAGCCGAACAGCGAACGGGCCGCCTCCCCGAGGTCGGTGGTGGTCAGCCGGCTGGAGGTGCCCTTGACGGCCAGCGAGCTGACGCCGTACAGCAGCCCCACCGCCACCCCGTAACCGATACCGCTGGTCGGCACCCGGTGGCGGTTGTGCGCCCGGCTCTCCACCCGTACGTAGAGCCAGACGCCCGCCGCCAGCGCCGGTACGCAGACCAGGAGCACCAGCATCCAGGGGGCGCCGCTGCCCACGGTGTCCTCGCCCTCGCGCACCGAGGCGACGACCATGAGCAGGGCCACCAGGACCCCGCCCAGCGCGTACCGTTCGCGCCCGGTCGACTCCTCGCCGAGGACGGTGGAGGAGAGCAGGAGCAGCAGCACCAGGCCGGAGACGAAGATGCCCTGGGCCGCCGCGATCGGCAGCGCCCGGTAGACCACCAGCTGGGCCGCGAATCCGGCCGCGAGCGCCAGCGCGCCCACGATCCACAGCGGGCTGGTGAGCAGCACGAGGATGACGCGCAGCGGCCGGCCCGCGGAGAGCGCGGGCAGCTTGCCGAGCGCCCGCTTCTCCACCACGAACCCCACGCTGTACAGCAGGTTGGCCACCAGCGCGGCCCCCACACCCCACCACATCGCGCTATCGCCGCCGAGCGTGGGCCAGCAGGATGGACGCCGCTCCGGGCACCGCGCACGCCGCCCGGTCCACCAGCCGCAGCGGGCGCGGCACCCCGTGGAAGGGGGCGCCGGTGATCTTCACGTCCTCGAAGCCGGAGGCGGTGAGGAAGGAGCGGAGCGCGCGGGCGGTGTAGAGCCGGAGATGGCCCACCACCTCCGAGCCGGGGCGGCCGTGGATGCCGCGCAGACTCACCTCGGAGAAGACCGGCTGCACCCCGGCGAGCAGCAGCGCCCGGTTGTACCAGGCGGCCAGGTTCGGGGTGGACAGCATCAGATGGCCGCCCGGCTTCAGGATCCGCCGCAGCTCGTCCAGCGCCTGGTCCGGGTCGACCAGGTGCTCCAGGATCTCGCTGAACAGCACCGCGTCCGCGCACCCGTCGGCGAGCGGGAGCCCCCCGTGCTCCAGCTCGCCCCGGACCACCGCGCCCATCCGGGGGCGGGCCCGGCGCAGCGCGTCCTGCGACCAGTCGACGCCGATCAGGCGGTGCCCGGCCAGCAGCGGGGCGGCGGTGGCGGCGGCCGTCCCGTCGCCGCAGCCGACGTCCACCACGGTCCCGCCGGGCCGCCCGGCGAGGGCGGCGGCCAGCAGCCGGGCCTGGCGCAGGCTGCGCCCGTCGCCGGAGGCCACGGGGACGGCCGGGTTCTCGTAGAAGTCCCGCAGGCCGGGCGGAGGGGCGGCGGGGGTGCCGGTCCCCTGCGAGGCGGCAGCCGGTGCGACGGCCGGGGCCTCCGCCCCGGGCGAGGCGGTGGCGGCCATGGCGGGCGGGGTCTCCGTCCCCTGCGCGGCGGCGGGTTCGGCGGCGGCCCGCGGGAGCGGTGCGGTGTCGGTCATACGGTCTCCGGGGAAGTCGCCGCCAGATGGCGGGTAAACAGGCCGAGCAGCTCCCGGCCGTCCTCGTCGCCCAGCAGGGCCCGCGACCAGCGCAGGGCCAGATGGAGCCGGCCGCCGGTGGACGCGGTGGTGAACGTGAGCCCTCTCGGCAGCCGGGCCGGGGCGGAGATCCACAGGGCACCGGACCTCCCCGCGTCACCGAAGTCCAGCGCGTACGGGATCCGGCCGATGTTGCTGAGCAGCGTCGTGGAGGTCCACGGCCCCGCCAGCACCCGCAGTCCCCGGGTGTACGCCGCACGCGCGGCCACGGGGAGCAGCGGGGTGGTCAACAGCGATACGGAACGCCCCAGTTGGGGGCGGTGCAGCGCCTTGAGGGCCCGGGTGCGCTCGGCGGTCAGCCGCAGGAGTACGGGGATGTCCGCGCCGGGCGCCACCTCGGCGGGGCCGAAGCCGACCTCGACCAGCCGGGTGCCGTTGCCGATGGGCATCCCGGGCCCCCGGTCGCGGTCGTCGACGGGCATGGTGATGCGCAGCGGCCGCTCGGGCGCTCCCTGCCGCCGGTTCCAGTCGGCCACCGTCAGCGCGGTGGCGACCATCAGCTGGTCGTTCACCGTGTACGGGGCGCCCGACTCCCGTCGCGGCACCGGCAGTTCGACCAGCAGCTGGGAGTTGCCCGGCACCCTGCCCGGGGTGCCCGCCGCCACCCGGGCGGGCCGGGAGAGGGCCGGGGCCCCGGAGCGCGGGGGCGCCGGGGCCGTGGCCGGACGGGCCGGGGCGGCCGGCGCCGGCGCCGTCCGCCCGCTGTAGATCTCGGCGGCGGTGGCCGCCAGCCGCAGACAGGCGGGCCCGTCCATGGCGGTGTGGTGCACGGTGAGCACCAGCACGCACCCCTCCCTCCCCGGCTCCTCCACCACGGTGACCCGCAGCGGAGGGGAGAGGGTGAGCGGCGGCGCGGCGGCGAGCGAGTCCGCCCGCGCCCGGTCCAGCGCCCCGGGCGCGGCGGGCGGGAAGCCGACCGGGTCCCGGTCCGGGGCGTCGGTCAGCTCCCACTCGTACCGCCGGGCGAACGGGCCGCGCGGCCGCTCCCGCATCAGCGCCCGCGGATGGCGGGCCAGCGACGCGGCGAACGCGGCCCGCAGCCGGTCCTCCTCCAGCCGCCCGGGCAGATGGACCTCGATGTGGATGGTGCTCGGCTCCGCGTCCTGCGCGCAGTGCCGGTCCACCTCGTCCACGACGGGGAACGGAACCCGGGGCAGCCGCCCGGCCGCGAGCGGCCGGGCGGGGTGCGTGGCGGTCATCCGTTGGGTCCTCCGCCGTCGGACGGGGAGGCCGGGGATCCCGGACCGCGCGTGGGCGGTTCCGTGCGCTCCTTCCCGAGGTGCGGCTTCCCGGTGCCCGAACCGGTGCCGGTGCCGTCCGGCTTCCTGGCGTCGGCCGAGAGGGTCCGGCCGGACGACGGCACCGCCTGCTGCGGGATCGTCGCCTCGGTGTCCCCGCCACCGGCCGCCACGGCCGTGGGCTCCGGGGAGCGGCCCGCGGCGCGTCGGCCCCGGCCCGGGGCGCCGACCGTGACCAGTGCGGCGAACAGGGCGATCAGCGCCAGGAGTTGGGCGGTGGCCCCGAAGGCGCCCTCGCCCCTGGCCGTGTACTCCCCGGTGCCGATGGCCACGACCACCCCGGCCGCCGCCATCGAGGCGAAGGCGACCGGTGCGAGCCACGACGGACGGAAGTGGGCGAGCACCGCGAGGACGGGCACCACCAGGGCGACCGGACCCGCGATCACGATGCCCACCAGGGTGAGCGCCACCGTGCCCAGGATCAGCCCCGGACCCGGCGGAACCGGCTGATCCGCACCCTCGTACGCACCCTCCGCACCACCGGAGTCCCGGCGGCGGCCGAACGCGAGCCCGACCAGCACCAGGAAGAGCACCGCGGCTCCGATCAGCCCCGCCTGGTAGATCCGCGCGGGACCGTACTCCAGGGTGACCGTGCCGCCCTCGCCCTCGGGGACCAGCCACGCCTGCTGCCAGCCGTCGATCCGCAGCGGCGTCAGCTCCTTGCCGTTCAGCGTGGCCTTCCAGCCCTTGTTGTGGTTCTCGTGGAGCTGGAGGTACGAGGCCTCGCCCGCGCCGATGGTCAGCGTGCGGCGGTCGCCCTCGCTCTCCTTGACGTCGACCGTCCGGGCCGTGGCCGCGGGAGCCTTCGTCCCACCCGAGGAGAGGGTGACATCGGTGATCGCGAGCGGACCGGCGTCACCGGCCTCCACCGTGTGGGTCGAGGCGCCCAGCTCCACCTTGCTCTGCTCGGAGCAGAGCGAGACGGCGATGGGGCGACGCTGGGTCAGATCCCCGATCCGGCCCTCCGCCTTGGTCTCCATCAGCGTGCCGCCGACGGCGAGCACCGGACCCTTGCCGCAGGGCAGGCTGAACTCCTTCTCCGGGTCCGGCTGTGGCGAGCGGAACTTGTCCAGCGCCGGGATGTAGACCTCGCTCAGCCCGACCGGCAGCTGCAGCTTGTCTCCGGCGAACGGGTTGTGGACGGTGAGCGGTGCCGTACGGGAGATGGTGATGTCCATCCGGTCGGTCTTGATGGGGGAGAAGCGGGCCATGCCGTTCTCGTCCACCGCCGCCACCGCCGTGCCGTCCGGCGAGCTGATCTGCACCTGCTCGGGCCGGGCGGAGATCCCGCCGGCCGCCGCGAAGACGATCTCCCCGACCTCGGTCGCCTCCGGCCACGACAGGCGCAGTACGGGGCGGTCGCCCGCGATCCACGCCGTGGTGAGGTCACCGTCGGTGAGGTTGCGCGCGGTGAGGTTGGTGCCGAGGCGGGCGGTGGAGTCGGCGGTCACCAGGATCTGGTTGCGCTTGCCCGTCAGCTCGAACAGCAGCTTGTCCAGCGCGTCGCCCGGCACGGGCACCGCACTCGCGGCGACCGTGTACTCCCCGGCCTGCCCGGTGGTGAACTGCCGGTGCAGTCCGGTCTCCGCGGCCACGGCGGAGAGCCCGCCCGGGTCGCTGCCGCGCTTCAGCGCGTAGACCGTCGCGTCGGCACCCTCACGCGGGGCGTCGGCGGGCAGCTCCAGCATCCGGGTCACCTGCACCCCGGGGATGGCGATGTCGCTGAACCCGGCGCCGGTCAGACCCGGGCGCCCCTGCTGGGACTTGAGGATCGTCACCTTCAGCCACTGGGCCGGGCCCTCGGGCGCGGCCACCTCCTGGAGGGAGCCGTCGGGCCGGATCGGACTGTCCTTGTGGCCTTGGTCCGTCTCGACGCGCACCTCGGTCGCCGCCGCCCGCACACCGTTGCCGGGGAGCGGGGTGAGCTGGAGCGAGGCCGGGATCTCCTGCGTACCGGAGAAGTCGATCCGGACCCACTCGCCCTTCGGGGAGGCCGCGGAGCCCTCGGCCCAGGCCGTGTCCGGGTTGCCGTCGAAGGCGTTGACCGGGTCGTACTGCGGCAGATGGAAGAGCCAGTTGCCGACGGACGACGCGGTCACCGACTCGGCACCCCGCAGCACCGCCGTGGTCTGGTGCTCCTCGCCCTCGGTCGGCAGGATCTGGCGCGGCTGCGCACCCGGGTCCTGCTCGGCCTCCGGCGCGTTGCGCTCGTCCGCCGTATAGGTGTGGGACGTGTTGGTGTTGACCAGGCCGAAGCGGGTGTCCGCGCGGCGCAGCCCGTCACCCGCCGCGTAGAGCGACGGCTTCCCCACGCCCGGGTGGGCGTCACCGGCCAGCACGGTGGGCCGGCCCTCCAGGACCCCGGCCGCCGCGAGCGGCAGCAGGGACTCCGGGCCGCCGCTGACCACGGCGGTCGAGGAGACGGGGACGGCGGTCGCCCGGCCGGGACGCTCGGTGCCGGTGGGCGGCTCGTAGATCTCCACCGCCTCCTGGCGCGGGTAGAGCCCCTCGATCTGCACCGGGGTGCCGGCGGCGATCCGGCCGCCGGTCATCACCGGGCCCTCGCTCATGACCCGCTTGTAGCCGGAGGCCTCCAGGGTGCGCTTGACCGTGGTGGTCGGCACGTACCCCAGCTGGTCCGGGTCCAGGTCGTTGCGGACCACGACGTAGTGCAGCCCCGCCCGGTTCAGGAACTCGCTCAGTCCGGGCACCTGCCCGCCGGAGGTCAGCGCCTGCTCGACCGCGTCCATCGCCCGCCGGTTGCCCGGGGTGCCGAAGGGGACGTAGTCGCGCTGGGCGTACGGCGTGTCGGCCAGCACGTCCAGCGGCTGGTCGATCGTGGAGCCCCAGGCGTAGATGCCGTGCGCGGTGGCGGGCACCACGAGGGCCCGGTCGTCCGGCGAGTTCTTCCTGAGCCAGTCCGCGGCCTTCGACCAGTGGTCCGGGATCTCCTTGAACGAACCCGGCTGCAGGATCGACCCGTTGACGTACGGCCAGGCGAGCCCCGGCAGCACGAGCACGGCGGCGACCACCGGGGCCAGCCGGCGCGCCCGCGCCGGCACCCGCCCGTCCTGCCCGCTCCGCCCGAGCCGCAGGGCGAGCACGGCGGTGATGTGGGCCAGTCCGAGCGCCAGGGCGAGGGCCAGACCCGTCTGGAACTTGTAGATGTTGCGGAACGGCACCAGCCAGGTGTCCAGCCACGCCTGCACGGTCCCGTGGAAGAGACCGCCCAGCGCACCGCCGTACCCGGCGAGCGTGACCAGCGCGACGGAGAGCACGGTCAGCACCAGCCAGCGGCGCTCGGGCAGGTCCCGCCGGGCCAGACCGGCCAGACCCAGCGCGGCGGCCAGCGCCGAGCCCAGGATCGTGACGGTCCCGGTGACGACGGTCCACCCGGCGGGCAGCCAGGCCTCGCCGAAGTTCAGATAGCCGACCCAGTTGCCCGCGCCGCGCAGCACCTCGGCCGCCGACATGGTCGTCGTCGTGGTGAACGACGACTCCACGTACGGCATGAAGTTCTCACCGAAGACGCCGAGCAGCAGCAGCGGAACGATCCACCACGCGGTCGCGAGGATCACACCGGGTATCCACCACAGCAGCAGCGCCCGCTTGCGCGGACCCCCCGGCCGGGAGAGCAGATAGAGCCCCACCGGCAGCAGCGAGGCCAGCGTGGACGCCGCGTTCACCCCGCCCATCAGCGGGATCAGCAGCGCGGAACGGGCGGCGGCGATCCGCGGCGCGAGGCGCGCGTCCGTCAGCGGCAGCAGCACCCACGGCAGCATCGCGCCCGGCAGGGCGGCCGCCGAGGTCGAGCCGATCACGATCGTGTACGTCGGCCAGAGCGCGTACACCAGGGCACCGAGCAGCCGGGTGGCCGAGGAGCCGACCCGCAGCCGCTCCGCCAGCCGCAGCGCGCCCCAGAAGGCGGTCGCCACGATCAGCGAGAGCCACAGCCGCTCCGCGAGCCAGGTCGGCACCTGCGCCAGATCCGCCAGCCCGTAGTACGGCAGCATCGGCACCAGGTAGCCGATGTACTGGTCGGCGATCCCGCCGAACCCGTTCCGGCTGTGCCACAGCTCGCCCAGGTCACCGAGGAACCGCCCGGGATCCACGACGACCCCGAGCTTGGTGTCGAACGTCATGCGTCCCGGCGACACCGCCAGGAACGCCGCGAACACCACGGCCCAGACCCCCAGCAGCCAGCGCCGCGAACGGGGCGCCGTACCGTCGGCCGGTCTGCCGGAGGGCGGGTCGCCGCCGTCCGGTGCCTGGTGGGGTGGGAGGTGGACTGCGCTGGTCATGAGCACCGCCGGAGAATGAGAAGGAGGTTCCAGGTGGCGAATTCCCGCACTCCGGGCACCCGGGTGACAAGTTCGGGCAGGACCGGCCAGTACCGCGACCGCGCGGACACGACGTCCACGTCGGTGCGGCCCCGCACATGCCGCAGCGTCGGGCCGACGCCGATCCTGAAGAGGTTCTCGCCGAGGCGGTGCTTGGCCGGCCGGCCGGTGCGCCGCTCGTACCGTGCGCGGGCGCGCTCGGCGCCCAGGTAGTGCCAGGGGGCCCACTCGTGGCCGCCCCACGGCGAGTACCAGTTGGTGAACGAGACGTAGATCAGCCCGCCGGGGCGGGTGATCCGCGCCATCTCGCTGAGAAAGGTGTGGGGGTCCTCGACGTGCTCCAGCACGTTGGAGGAGAAGGTGACATCGGCCACCCCGTCCGCAAGGGGCAGCAGATAGCCGTCCGCGACGACCGCGTCCCGCGGACCCCGCGCCGACCGGTCGCCCAGCACCCCGGCGTCCGGCTCGAAGAGATAGCCCTGCGCACCGCGCCGCCGGAACTCCCGGGTGAAGTAGCCGGGGCCGCCGCCGACGTCGACGACGACCTTCCCCTCCAGGGGGACATGCCGCTCGACCTGGTCCGCCGCGTCCCTGGCCAGCAGGGTGTAGACGGTCTCGGGGTCCTCGGGCTCGCGCAGGAAGGCGCGGAACAGCGAGAGGGAACGGCGGAAGGACGGGTCTTTCACGATCGGGCACCCGCCGGCCAGGACCGCGCACCGCTGATCGCCTCGGCGGCCACGGCCTCCAACTGGGTCACGCTGCTGCTCCACCGGTAGGCGGCGGCCCGCTCGCGCGCGGCCCTGCCCATCGCCTCGCGGCGCTCCTCGTCCAGCGCCAGCGCGCACCAGGCCGCGGCGAAGGACGACTCGCCCCGGGCGAGGATGCCCGTGACCCCGTCCTCGACGGAGTCGCGCAGCCCGGGGACGTCGAAGCCGAGGGTCGGCGTCGACCGGGAACCGGCCTCCGTGACCACCAGCCCCCACCCCTCGACGGCCGCCGGGTGCAGCAGCATCCAGGAGGCGCAGAGCAGCCGGTGCTTCTCCTCCTCGGAGACATGCCCGGCGAACTCCACATCGGGACCGGCGAGCCGCTCCAGCCGCTCGCGCTCGGGACCGTCACCGACGATCACGAGCCGGCCGCCGGTGACGGGCCGGACCCGCTCCCAGAGCTGGAGCAGCAGGTCGATGCGCTTGTAGTCGACCAGCCGGCCGAGCGCCAGGAAGAGCGGGGTCGCGGAGCGTCCGGTCTGCGGGCGCGGCTCCTGGACACCGTTGTTCACCAGCCGTATCCGCTCGTCCGGAACGCCCAGCTCCCGCAGGGCGCTCGCGGTGGACGGGGAGACGGCGATCATCAGATGGTCCCGGTAGGCCCGGGAGAGCGCCCAGTGTTCGAGCTGTCGCCCGGCGCGGGCCACCGGCGCCGGGAACCGCATCTCCCACAGATCGGTGTGGACATGGTTGACCAGGCACACCGTCGGACCCCGGTGCCACAGGGGCGCCAGGTACGGCATGCCGTTGCAGACCTCCACCAGCAGGTCGCAACTGCCGACCTGCCGGGCGAACGCGGAGCGGGCGCCGAGGTAGTGCCCCAGCTGGGAGCCTGCGGAGACGACCCGGTAGGGCCGCCGCGCGGCCTGCCCGCCGCAGAGCAGGGTGACGTCGTGGCCGCGTTCGGTGAGGCCGAGGGCGAGCTGGTCGATGAGCAGCTCGGAGCCGCCCGCGGCCGGGTTGCCCAGGTCGCGGTGGGCGAGGAAGACGATGCGTCTCGGGGAGGCGGGAATCCTGGGGGAGACCGGGCCCTGACCCTGTGGCGCGGCTGCGTGGAGCAGCGGGGGAGGTACGTGCTGGGGCATGGGTGCTCCAACTCGGCTCGGGGAGCGGGGGACTCGGGTGGGGCTGGGACGAGCGGTGAGGGTTCCGGTGCCGGAGGGGCGAGGCGTACGGAAACGGGGTCGGGAGGACGGAAGAGGGAACGGGTGTGAAAGTGGTGCGGTGGGGCGCGGGATCAAGGTGTGACGAGACCGGGGGCCGTGCTTTGGTGGGGATAGACAGTTTTCGTCACGGGTAAGCACCCGGCTACTCACCGATGCGACAACTTGCCGGTAACTCAGGTGGGCGAGTTCGTCATCATGTGAGTATTCGGGGCCTCCGGCTCGCTCCGGCGCCCCCGGACGACGAGCACGGTGCCCACCAGGGTGAGGACGAGGCCGAGCGCGACCGCCCCGGCCGGCAGCGTTCCGCCGAGCAGCGCCAGCCGCCTGCTGTCCGCCGAGGCCAGCTCGACCTGCGTCTTCTGGGTCTCCTCGGTGAACTCGACCCGCTTGCTCTCCAGCAGCGTGACGGCGTCCTTCGAGGAGCCCGGCGCCCGCAGCGTCTTCTTCGGGCCGATCGCCGCGTTGATGATCCGCCCGGTGCGCTGGTCCACCACCAGCTCGATGCCGCTGTTGGAGTACCACTCCTCGGCCAGGATCTGGGGCGTCTTCGGCCGGTCCACGAGCACGCCGGGCACCTGGCGCACCCCGGTCCTGGTCGGCTCGACCGTGCCCTTGAACAGGTAGCCCCCGTACCCCTGGACCTTCCGCTCGCCCGCGTACTCCAGGCGCACGACGCCGCCGAGGGTGCCGTCCCACCAGCGGTAGGCGCGCTTTTCGACATCGAAGGGGAACTTCAGATACGCCTCGCCGTCGAAGGTCGGGGACTCCTCGCAGCAGTGGACCGGCTCATTGGTGTACCGGTCGGTCACCCAGCGCTCCATGGTCCACTGCAGGGCGTCCCGCGGATCGGAGGCGGGGAGGGTCTCGGCGTGGTCGACCGACGTGGACACGTCCCATACGGCGTTGCCGCTCTCGAGGCTGTCCGCCACGTCCCCGCGCACCTGGCGGGTGATCGTGATCTCCTTGCCCGTGAGCGTCTCCACCTTGCCGGTGTCGAAGTAGCTGCCGGTCCCGGTGAAGACCGTGGTCGTGTCGGTGTCGATCGGGGTGCGCTTGGCCTGCGGCTGGACGTACCAGACGAGCAGGGGCGCGAGGACGAGCAGAAAGACCCCTGCACCCAGTAGGAAAAGTGACAGAGGTGAAGCAGTGCGGCGCATCCGGGCACTCCTGGGTCGAATCTCTTCGCGGGAGGTGCACGGGCCCCGGGCCGGTCAGCCCTTGATTGGCGTGAACAGTAAGCAAGGCCTTGACGGCATGTCAATGGACTGTCGACACTGTGTCCCAGCCGGAGGGGCCCGGCTGTACGGAGCGGGGATCGACTCCGAGCAAGGAGCTGACCCGATCATGCGCAGACTCATCACCGCCGCCGCCACCGCTCTGGTGGGCGCGGCGCTCGCCGTCGGTGCCGCCATGGGCATCGTGGCACTGCTCGACGCCGCGCCCGAGCAGCCGAACACCCCCCTGATCAGCTACGAGACCGCGCCGGCGGGCTCGTGAAGTCTCACGCCTGGCAGGAGGTGCCCCGGTCGAAGGTGGAGCGGTTCGCCTCCATCGCCCTGGCCGAGGCCCCGGAGATCGCCCAGAAGATCCTCACCGAGATCCGGCAGGACTACCCCTACCTCCAGCTCGTCGAGGACGAGTCCGGCGAGCCCATGGCGCTCGTCGGCATCCGCCGGGCCATCGAGGGCTTCGTACGCCACCTCGCCTCCGGCGCCGCCGACCCCCGGGTGCCCCCGGAGGTCTTCCAGGAGTTCGGCCGGGGCGAGGGGCTGCACGGCCGCAGCCTCGACTCCCTCCAGGCCGTCTACCGGCTCGGTGTCCGGCTCACCTGGCGCAGGTTCGCCGAGATCGGCCAGCAGGTCGACATCGCGGCCCCGGCCATGTACGAACTGGCCGAATCCGGTTTCGAGTATCTGGACGGCCTCGTGGAACAGTCGGTCCTGGGCTACGCCGAGGCGGCGGCCCGCCGTGCCAGCGAGCGGCTGCGCCTCCAGCGCCAGCTGATCGACCTGCTCCTGGTGGAGCACCGCGGAGACTCCGCCCGTACGCTCGCCGAGCGGGCGGCCCGCGTCGGCTGGGAGCTGCCGGAGACCATCGCCGTGGGCGTCCTGATGCGCCCCGCCCGGGAGGCCGTGGCCCCCGCGGTCGGGCAGGGGATCCTGCTGGAGATGGAGAGCGAGCAGCCCCGCATCGTCATCCCCGACCCGGAGACGGCCGGCCGGGCGGAGACCCTGCGCCGGGCCACCGCCGGCTGGTCCGGCGCGATCGGTCCGTCGGTCCCGCTGGCCGCCGCCGCCACCTCGCTCCGCTGGGCCGAGACCGCCGTCCAGCTGATCAAGAAGAACCTGCTGCCCCAGGGCGAGGTGCTGCACTGCACCGAGCGCACCGAGGAGCTGGTGCTCCTGCCCTCCCGGGAGCTGATCGACGCCGCCGCCCGCCGCTGCCTCGCCCCGCTGGACGGCCTCGGCCCCACCGCCGCGCGGCGGCTGGCCGAGACCCTCCTCGCCTGGATCGAGACGCCCGGCGGCGCCCCCGAGGTCGCCCAGCGGCTCGGCATCCACCCGCAGACGGCCCGCTACCGGCTCCGCCAGATCCGCGAGCTGTGGGGCGACGCGATCGACGACCCCGACCAGCGCTTCGAAATGCTGCTGGTGCTCCGCTCGCAGCGGCTGAGGGGAGCACCGGCGGCGGGCACCCCCTAGGACCGGCGGCGAAGACTCACGGGCAGGTGTCCGGGAGGGCTTCCGTCACGAAACCCATGTGCAGCCGTCGGGTGTGGTCGACCGTGCGCACCGGTCCGGTGAGGGTGACGCGGGCCGTGAGGCGCGGGTCGGTGCTCGACGCGCTCAACCGGAGTTCGAGGTCGCCCGGCTCGACGACGCGGTGGCCCCCGCGGCCCGTGAAGGCGGCGAGATCCGCCGGAACCGTCATGCGGACCCGCGCCGCCCGTCCGGGATCCAGGTCGAGCCGCACGTACCCGATGAGCCGCCGCACCGGCTGGACCACCGAGGCCACCGGGTCGTGGAGGTACACCTGCAGCACCTCGGTGCCCTTGCGGCCACCGGTGTTGCGGACCGTGCACGAGAGCGCGAACGCGCCGTCCGTGGGGGCCCGTCCGTTCTCCACGTCGAGGTCGCCCCACGCGAACTCGGTATACGTGAGGCCGTGGCCGAATCCGAACGCCGGGGTCGGATCGACGCTCGACACCTCGCCTGCGAGGCCCAGCCTCGCCGCGAGATAGGTGGAGGGCTGGGAGCCCGGGGCGGCCGGGACACTGACGGGCAGCCGGCCCGACGGTTCGGTGCGTCCGCTGAGCAGCGAGGCGATGGCCCGTGTCCCCTCCTCGCCGGGGAAGAACGCCTGCACGATCGCGGCCGCCTCCCGCACCGCGCGCCCCAGGGCGTAGGGCCGTCCGGCGAGCAGCGCGACGACGACGGGGGTGCCCGTGTCGAGGAGGGCGTCGAGCAGCTGCCGCTGCACACCGGGGAGCACCAGGTCCGGCGCGTCGCACCCTTCGCCGCTGGTCCCCCGGCCGAAGAGCCCGGCGCGGTCGCCGAGCGCCAGGATCACGAGATCCACGTCCCCGGCCAGTTCGACGGCCTCCTCGATCCCGGAGGTGTCCGCCCCGTCGACGTCCGTGCCCGGCACGCTGACGATCTCACTGTGCGGGAACTCCTCCACGCACGCCTCGCGCAGGGTGGGCAGTTCGATACCCACCGGGACGTCCGGGTGCCTGCTTCCGACGTGTACGGGGAAGGAGTAGCAGCCGAGAACGGCCGTCGGGGCGTCGGCGTTGGGCCCGATCACGGCGATGCGGGCCGGTGCCTCGACGCTCGATCCCGCGGTCAGGGGGAGCGTCCCGTCATTGCTCAGCAGGACGACGGCCTCCTCGGCCACCCGGCGGGCCAGCTCCCGGTTCGCACCCGTGTCGAGGCGGATGGCGCCGCGCAGCTCGTGGGGGCCCGCGGGGACGCCGTCCTTCCCCGTGACCGTGTCGAGCGCGGGCGGCAGGGGCCTGAAGTCCGCGTCCAGCAGCCCCAGCCGGGCCTTCTGGGTGAGCACACGGCGTACCGCGCGGTCCACCAGTTCCTCGGGGACGCGTCCTGCGGCGATCTCGTCGGCCAGCGGCGATCCGAACGTCTTGACGGTGGGCAGTTCGACGTCCACGCCCGCGCCGAGTGCGGCGCCCGCGGCCTCGCCGTAGCTCCCCACGACACCGTGCAGGGTCTTCAGGAACGCGATACCGAAGTAGTCCGCGACCACGGTTCCGTCGAAACCCCAGGTGTCGCGGAGCAGCCCGGTCAGCAACTCGGCGTCGGCCGCCGAGGGGACGCCGTCGGTGTCGGTGTAGGCGTGCATGACCGAGCCGACGCCGCTCTCGCGTACGGCCATCTCGAAGGGCGGCAGGATGACGTCGGCCCGCTCCCTCGTGCCCATCGAGACGGGAGCGAGGTTGCGGCCCGACCGCGAGGCCGAGTAGCCGGCGAAGTGCTTGAGCGTGGCGACGATCCCGGCCGACTCCAGTCCCCGTACGTAGGCGGTGGTGACGGTGCCCACCAGGTACGGGTCCTCGCCGACCGTCTCCTCCACCCGTCCCCAGCGTGCGTCGCGTACGACGTCCAGGACCGGGGCGAGCCCCTGGTGCACACCGACGGAGAGCATGTCGCGGCCGATCGCGGCGGCCATCTCCCGGACCAGTTCCGGATGGAAGGTCGCTCCCCAGGAGAGGGGAACCGGATAGGCCGTCGCCCCCCAGGCGGCGAACCCCGCCAGGCACTCCTCGTGGGCCAGCGCCGGGATGCCGAACCGGTTCGCCCGGACGATCCGCTCCTGGGTGCGGGCGAGCGAGAGGGCACCGACGGCCGGATCGACCGGCGCCGTCCCGAACGGACGGGTCAGCTGGCCGAGACCGTACGGGAGGAGGTCGTCCAGGGCGACGGAGTCCTCCATGTCGTGCTGGAACGGGGCGACTTCACCCCCCTCGTCGGACGCCCCGACCCAGACGCCGAAGAGCTGGTGGATCTTCTCCGGGAGGGTCATGACGGCGATCAGGGCGTCGGCCCTGGCCTCGGGGGAGAGGCCCGGGTCGTGCCAGGGGCCGGTACGGGGGCGCTCGGCCCCGGTGTCCGGCGTACGGGGGCCGGTCGGCCCGGCGGCCGTCGGCGCTCCGGTGCTGTCCATGTTGGTGGTCACTTTCCTCCGACCCCCATCAGCCCCTGTACCAGGGCGCGACGGGCGAACAGGTAGACGATCAGGATGGGAAGCATGGACAGGACCACGGCGGCGAGCAGGCCGGGCGTGTCCACTCCGTGCTCGGTCTGGAATTCGTAGAGGCCCAGGGTGATCACTTTGGTCTCCGCGGACTGTGTGAGGACCAGGGGGAAGAGGAACCCGTTCCACGCCTGGAGCGCGGAGAAGACGATGATCGTCGCGAGTCCGCTCCTGGACAGCGGCAGCACCAGCCGGAAGAAGATCCGGCGGGTGGAGGCCCCGTCCATCGTCATCGCCTCGTAGAGGTCCGGGGTGATGTCCCGCATCACCCCGGTGAGGATCAGTGCGCACACCGGCATGGCGAAGGCCGCCGTCGGCAGGATGACGCCGATGAGGTGGTCGTAGAGGCCCGCCTCGCTGATGAGGAAGAACATCGGCACGATCACCGCCTGCGAGGGGATCGCCAGGCCCAGGAGGAACAGCCGGAAGACCCGGGTGGCGGCCCGGCCGCGACTCCTGACGATGGTGTACGCCAGCGGCGGGACGAGGAGGAGGACGATGCCCACCACGCACACGGTCACGACGACCGTGTTGAGGAAGTACTGCGCGAAGCCGCTGTTGAGGTCCTTGACGTAGTTGTCGAGCGTGAAGTGCTCGGGCGGGGCCAGGGGGCCGTTCGCCGCGTAGTCGGGGCGCGACTGGAAGGTGGCGATCAGCATCACGTACAGCGGCAGCCCCACCACGAGCAGCCAGACCACCGAGCCGAAGCCGGCGAGGTAGTTGGGACGGCTGTTCCTCACAGGCCCTCCATGGTGCTGCGCATCTTGTCGTAGCCCGAGAGCCGGACCACGACCAGCGAGATGAGCGTCGAGACGAGGACCAGCAGGAGGGCGATGGCGGAGGCCGCTCCGTAGTCGAAGCTCTTGAAAGCCTTCTGGTACATGTAGAAGGCGCTGATGGTGGTGTCGCTCCCCGGTCCGCCCTGGGTCAGGATGAGCACGGTGTCGAAGGTCGTGAGGCCACCGACCACCATGAGGATCATCGACGTGATGACCGCGTTGCGCAGTTGCGGCAGCGTGATGTGGAAGAACTGCCGCACCCGGCCCGCGCCGTCGATCTCCGCCGCCTGATAGAGGACCCGTGGCACCGCGCGGGCCGCGCCCTGGTAGATCAGGGTGTGGAGGGGGGTGAACTGCCAGGTGCTGACGAACACCAGGACGCCGATCGCGGTGGTCTGCGTCCCGAACAGGTTCCCGTCGCCGAACAGCCAGGTCGCCTGCGCGGGGACGCCGAGGTTGGGGTCGAGCAGAGCGCGCCACAGCACGGAGACGGCGGCGATGGAGAGCAGCAGCGGGACGAAGTAGACGGCGGACAGGACGGCCCGGTTGCGCTGGTGCCCCGCCGCCCAGACTCCGAGCAGGATGCTCAGCGGAGTCTGGACGACGACGCCGAGCCCGGTGAGCAGGACGCTCAGCCAGAGGCTCTTGACCATGACGGGGTCGTCGAGGAGCTTCCGCCAGTTGGCGAGGCCGGCGAACTCCGGGTCGCTCAGGCCGTCCCAGGCCGCGAACGAGAGCACGGCGACCATGATGAGCGGGACGACGGCGAAGAGGGCGAAGAAGGCGGCGGCGGGTGCCGCCCAGAGGACTCCCGGGCGGCTCGCTCCGGTGCCGGACGCGGCGGCCTTCGGGGCCGCCCCCCTCTTCCTGGGGGAGGTGGCGGGTCGGGTCATCTCGTGTGTTCCGGGTCCGGATGCGGAGGTGCTCACGAGGTCGGCAGGGCCTGCATGGCCTTGATGAACGCGTCCTCGTCCATCGAACCGTTGAAGAACTGCTGGAGGGCCTGGTACATCGCGGTGGCCGCGGACTGGGGATAGGCCTGGTCCCAGGAGAGCTGGAACGCCGGGGCCTTCTTGACCATGTCGTACTGGAACTTCGCGAACTCGGGGCTGGCGGCGGTGTCCAGGAGCCCTTCGGTGTTCGTCGTGGTGGGCAGGTTGCCGATGCCGAGCTGAGCCGTGACGAACCGGTCCGAGTACATGAGCTTCAGGAACTCGGCGACGGCCTCCGGGTGCTCGGTCTTCTTGAGGACGGAGTAGAAGTTGTTCGTGTTGCCGACGAGGTTCGCCCGGTCGCCCTTGCCGCCCCCGACGGCGGGGAAGGCGCTGTATCCGAGGTCGTTCTTCGCGAACTCGGGGTGCGCGTCCTGCTGCGTCGAGTACTCCCACGAGCCCATCAGCTCGAAGCCGGCCCTGCCGGTCGCCAGCAGGGTGGGAGAGCCCTGGTCGGTGAACTTCACCGAGTCGTAGTTGGTGCCGAAGGCCCCGGCGTCCACCAACTCCCTGATCATGCCCAGGGCCTTGCGGCTGTCCGGGCTCGCCCAGACCTCCTTGTCGCCGTCGAGGGCCCGCTGGAAGAGCTCGGGGCCGGCGATGCGGTCGTAGAGGTACTCGAACCACATCAGCGTCGGCCAGCGGTCGCCGCCGCCGAGCGCGATCGGCGTGACGCCTTCGTCCTTCAGCGCTTCGACCGCCTGGAGCAGGTCGTCCCAGGTCTCCGGGGGCTCGACGCCCGCCTTCTTCAGCACCTTGCCGTTGTTGAACAGAAGGACGGGCTGGGTGCCGCGCATGGGGATCCCGTACGAGGTGCCGTCGACCACTGCGCTGTTGAACACCGACGGCAGGAACTTCGACTTGAGGTCGGGGTCCTTGGCGATCAGCGGGTCCAGCGGAAGCAGCAGACCGGCGTCGACGAACGGCTTGATGCTCCCGCCGCCCCAGTTGAAGAAGACGTCCGGCGCCTGCTTGCTCCTGATGATGGTCTGCAGCTTCGCCTGGTAGTCCGCGCCCGGAATCGTGTCCAGGACCACCTTCACGTCCGACGTCCTGTTGAAGGTGGCGACGACCTCCTTCTCCACCTTGTTCGCCGCGTCCCCGTAGACCAGGACGTGGATGGTGTCCTCGCCCCCGGTGTCCGCACCCCCTCCGCATCCGGACAGGAACACGGTCAGGGCCAGTGCCGCACCACCGGCGACGACGGTCCGGTAGTACCCCGCGCGTTGATTCATCGACTCGCCTTTCGAAACTGTTTCGAACCAGCAATCGAAACTTCTTTGAGTCGGGACGCTAGAACCGGGCACCTGAGGGGTCAATCCTCGGTCGTCGCGTTATTCAAGCGTTACCTGCCGGACGTGCCCCGGACGTGGCCTATGCTCCTGTCCATGAGCGATGAAGAGGGGATCGGCCGCATCACCCTGGCTCAGGTGGCCGAGCAGGCGGGTGTCTCCATCTCGACAGTTTCGAAAGTGCTCAACGGCCGACAGGACGTGGCGGCCCCCACCCGCGTCAAGGTCGAGCGCTTGCTGGACGCCCACGCGTACCGGCGCACCACGCGGTCCGCCCGCGAGGCGCCCCTCATCGAGATCGTGTTCCACGAACTGGAGAGCATCTGGGCGATGGAGCTGATCCGCGGCGTGGAGAACGTCGCCAAGGCCCACGACGCCGGGGTGGTCCTCACCGAGAGCGGAACCCGCCACGCCCCCGGACCCGAGTGGATGGAGGCGATGCTCCAACGGCGGCCGCTCGGTGTCGTACTGGTCTTCTCCGCCCTCCCCGACGAGGTGAAGAAGCAGCTCAGGGCGCGCTCCATCCCCTTCGTCATCGTCGACCCGGCGGGCGACCCCGACCCCGACGTGCCCTCGGTCGGCTCCGCCAACTGGAGTGGCGGTCTGGCCGCCACGCGCCACCTCATCGAGTGCGGCCACCGGCGCATCGGGATCGTCACCGGCCCCGAGGACATGCTCTGCTCGCTCGCGCGCCTGGACGGCTTCCGGTCGGCGATGGCCATGGCGGGGATCGAGGTCGACCCCGAACTCGTCCTGTTCGGCGACTTCCACGTGGAGGGCGGGTACGACCGTGCCGCCCGGATGCTGGACCTGCCCGAGCGTCCCACCGCGATCTTCGCGGGCAGCGACCTCCAGGCACTCGGCGTGCTGGAGGCCGCCCGGGTACGAGGAATCCACGTTCCGCACGACCTGTCGGTGGTCGGCTACGACGACGTGCCCATCGCCCGCTGGGCCAGCCCGGCACTGACCACGGTCCACCAGCCGCTGCGTCAGATGGCGGAGGAGGCAGCACAGATGCTCATGCGGCTGAGAGCCCAGGAGCCGGTGTCCACACGGCTTGAGCTGGCCACGAGCCTGGTCGTGCGCAAGAGTACGGCCCCGCCCCCGCCCGGGCCCTCCGGCCACCGGCCCCAGAAGGAGTACGGCGCCGGGGGCTCCTGAGGCGGCCGCGGCGGCGCGCCTGGGCCCCGGTGGCGCCGGGCGCGGTCCCCGAGGCCGGCCGTCGCCCCGGGTCGCTGCACGGGGTGAGTGCCTTCCGGATCGAGTGCGGGCGGCGACCTGGCCACCGGGGCCGGAGCGACCTCGCCGCGCACCGCAGCGTCCCGCCGACCGGGACCGGGAGGCCTCGCCCGGCCCGGCCCGCCACATCGTCGAGGACGGCATGCCCGGGCGGCGAGCGGCCGGGCACCTCCAGGCCTGCCGCCCGCCGCCCGGGCATGCCGCCAGGGCCTGCGCCTACAGCGGGAACACCCTGCCGCGACCCGGTCGTCCAGCCCTGCCGGACACGGCCCCCGGCGCCCGCGTACGGGCGCCTAGGGTGATCATTCGCACCGCGTCCCGCAGGCCGAGCGGGATCAGACCGGGGTGACGTACGCCCCGGCGATCCCGCCGTCCACCAGGAAGTCCGTCGCGTTGACGAACGAGGAGTCGTCGCTCGCCAGGAAGGCGACGGCGGCGGCGATCTCCGTCGGCTCGGCGAACCGGCCGACCGGGATGTGCACCAGCCGACGCGCGGCCCGCTCCGGGTCCTTCGCGAACAGCTCCTGGAGCAGCGGCGTGTTCACCGGCCCCGGGCAGAGCGCGTTGACCCGGATGCCGTCCCGGGCGAACTGCACCCCCAGCTCACGCGACATCGCCAGCACCCCGCCCTTGGACGCGGTGTACGAGATCTGCGAGGTCGCCGCACCCATCCGGGCCACGAACGAGGCCGTGTTGATGATCGAGCCCCGGCCCTGCGCGCGCATGTAGGGGATGGCCGCCTTGCAGCAGAGGTAGACGGAGGTCAGGTTGACCTCCTGCACCCGCCGCCAGGCATCGAGGCCGGTCTCCAGGATCGAGTCGTCGTCGGGCGGCGAGATGCCCGCGTTGTTGAACGCGATGTCGACCGAACCGTAGGTGTCGAACGCCGCCTTGAAGAGCGCCTCGACCTGCTCGGCGTCGGTGACGTCGGTACGGACGAAGAGCCCGCCCGCCTCCTCGGCGGCGGCCTTGCCGCTCACCTCGTCCACATCGGCGCAGACCACCTGGGCGCCCTCGGCGGCCAGCCGCCGCACGGTGGCCAGGCCGATGCCGCTGCCGGCTCCGGTGACGACGGCGGTGCGGCCGACCAGGCGGCGGCAGACAGGGGAAGTGTCGGTCATGGTGCTCAGGCCTCCGTGCTGATGAAGACGTTCTTGGTTTCGGTGAAGGCGGCCAGGGCGTCGGGACCGAGTTCACGGCCCAGACCCGACTGCTTGAAGCCGCCGAAGGGGGTCGAATAGCGCACGCTGGAGTGCGAGTTGACGGAGAGGTTGCCCGCCCGCAGGCCCTGGCCGACGCGGAGCGCGCGCCCGATGTCCCGGGACCAGACCGACCCGGCCAGTCCGTAGTCGGTGGCGTTCGCCAGGCGCAGGGCCTCCTCCTCGCCGTCGAACGGCAGGACCACGGCGACCGGCCCGAAGACCTCCTCCACGGCCACCGGGGCGTCCGCCGCCACGCCGGTCAGCACGGTCGGCGGATACCAGAACCCGGGCCCCTCAGGGGCCTCGCCCAGGAGCGCGGTCACGCCGTCGGCGCCCCGGTCGCCGTCGACGAAGCCGCGCACCCGCTCCAGCTGGGCGGCCGAGATCAGCGGGCCCATCTGCGTCTTCTCGTCGGCCGGGTCACCCACCACCACGGCCGCCAGGGCCGGGGCGAACAGCTCCATGAACCGGTCGTACACCGGCCGTTCGACCAGGATCCGGGTGCGGGCGCAGCAGTCCTGGCCCGCGTTGTCCAGGAAGGACATCGGGGCGGCCGCCGCGGCGGCCGCCACATCGGCGTCCGCGAAGACGATGTTCGGGCTCTTGCCGCCGAGTTCGAGGGTCAGCCGCTTCACGCGCTCGGCGCACCGGGTCATGATGTGCTTCCCGGTCCGGGTGGAGCCGGTGAACACGATCTTCGCCACGCCCGGGTGGTCCACCAGGGCGCTCCCGGCCACCGGCCCCTCACCGGGCAGCACCTGGAGGAGTCCCTCGGGAAGCCCTGCCTCCAGGGCCAGTTCGGCCAGCCGCAGCGCGGTGAGCGGGGTGGTCTCGGCGGGCTTGAGGAGGACGGCGTTGCCCGCCGCGAGCGCCGGGGCGAGCCCCCAGGCGGCGATGGGCATCGGGAAGTTCCAGGGGGCGATGATCCCGATGACGCCCAGCGGCTCCAGGACCGTGAAGTCGATGCCGCCCGCGACCGGGATCTGCCGGCCGAGCAGCCGCTCGGCCCCGCCCGCGCTGTAGTCGAGGAGATCGCGGACGTTGCCCGCCTCCCAGCGCGCGTTGCCGATCGTGTGACCGGCCTCCCGCACATCCAGCCGGGCCAGTTCCTCGATGTGTTCGTCGACCACGGCGGCGAAGCGGCGCAGCAGCCGGGCCCGGTCGGCGGGCGCGGCGGCGGCCCACGGGCGCTGGGCGGCGGTGGCGCGGGCGACGGCCGCGTCCACATCGGCGGGTGAGGCGGCGGGGACGGTGGCGATGACCTCGGCCGTGGCCGGGTTGAGGACGTCCAGGGCGGACGCCGCGGTGTGCTGTGACACGTACGGTCCTCGATCGGGGAGAGGGAGCGGTCAGAGGCGTTCGAAGGAGCGGCGCAGCTCCCAGTCGGTCACCGCCGAGTCGTAGGCGGCGAGTTCGACCTTCGCCATGTTCAGGTAGTGCGCGACGACCTCCTCGCCGAACGCCTCCTTCGCGATGGGACTGGCCTCCCACAGCTCGGCCGCCTCCCGCAGGGTCGTCGGCACCTGGTCGTACGCGGAGGTGTAGGCGTTGCCCGTACACGCCTCCGGCAACGGCAGCCGGTGCTCGACCCCGTACAGCCCGGCGGCGACGAGCCCGGCCACGGCCAGGTACGGATTGACGTCACCGCCCGGCAGCCGGTTCTCGAAGCGCATCGACCGGCCGTGGCCGACGACCCGCAGGGCGCAGGTGCGGTTGTCGACGCCCCAGGCGACGGCGGTGGGCGCGAAGGAGCCGGGCTGGAAGCGTTTGTAGGAGTTGATGTTGGGCGCGTAGAGGAGGGAGAAGTCCCGCAGGGCGGCGAGCTGTCCGGCCAGGAAGTGGCGCATCAGCCCGGACATCCCGTCCGGTCCGTCGCCCGCCATCACGTTCTCGCCGTTCTCGTCGGTGAGGGAGAGATGGATGTGGCAGGAGTTGCCCTCGCGCTCGTCGTACTTGGCCATGAAGGTCAGCGAGACGCCCTCCTGGGCCGCGATCTCCTTGGCGCCGGTCTTGTAGACGGCGTGCTGGTCGCAGGTGGTCAGCGCCTCGTCGTAACGGAAGACGATCTCGTGCTGGCCGGGATTGCACTCGCCCTTGGCCGACTCGACGGTCAGCCCCGCCTGCTGCATCTCGTTGCGGATGCGGCGCAGCAGCGGCTCGACGCGGCCGGTGCCGAGGATGGAGTAGTCGACGTTGTACTGGTTGGCCGGGGTCAGCCCGCGGTAGTCGCGGTCCCAGGCCTCCTCGTAACTGTCCCGGAAGACGATGAACTCCAGCTCCGTGCCGACCTGCGCGGTGTACCCGAGCGCGGAGAGCCGGTCGAGCTGGTGGCGCAGGATCTGGCGCGGCGCGGCCACGACCGGGCCGCCGTCGTGCCAGGCCAGGTCCGCGACCACCAGGGCGGTGCCCTCGTGCCAGGGGACCGGGCGGAGCGTGGCGGCGTCGGGCACCATGCCGAAGTCGCCGTAGCCGTGCTCCCACGAGGACATCGCGTAGCCGTCGACCGTACGCATCTCGGTGTCCACGGCCAGCAGGTAGTTGCAGCCCTCGGTACCGTGCTCCAGCACCTCGTCGAGGAAGAACCCGGCGGCGAACCGCTTCCCCTGGAGCCGGCCCTGCATATCGGGGAAGGCCAGCACCACCGTGTCTATCGAGCCCTCCGCGACCCGTGCACGGAGTTCGTCGACGGTGAGCGGGGATGTGCGGTCTGCCACGGGATTCCTCCTTGGGTGAACCGGGAGGCTTAAGGTATGACAGGAAACCATTGCTTGGGAAGGGGAGGCGCGGATGGCTGCCAGGAGGAGAACCGACGACACCCGTCCGGCGGCAGCGGAGGACGTCCCGGGGGCCGTTGAGGGCGTGGGCGGCGGGGCGGCCGGCACCGGGCCCGGGGCGCTCGCCTCCGTGCTGCGGCCCGTCCGCGCGGGCAACGGCTTCGAGGAGACCCTGGAACAGGTCCTGCAACTCCTCCGCCTCGGCCTCGTCCCGCCCGGCGACCGGCTCCCCGCCGAACGCGAACTCGCCCAGCACCTGGGCGTCAGCCGGGTCACCCTGCGCGAGGTGCTCAAGGTCCTCCAGGACCAGGGCATGGTCGAGAGCAGGCGCGGCCGCTACGGCGGGACGTTCGTGCTGCCCCGCGCCACCGCCCCCGGCAGCGGCGACGAGCTGCGCCGCCGGGTCGCGGCCGTCGACGTGGAGGACACCCTGCGCTTCCGCGAGGTCCTGGAGGCCGGGGCCGCCGGGCTCTGCGCCGAGGGGCTCGCGGCCGACGGCGCCGACCGGCTGCGTACGGCCCTGGAGGCCACCCAGGGCGCCCGGCTGGAGGACTACCGCCGCCGGGACACCCTGCTCCACCTCACCCTCGCCGAACTCTCCGGCTCCCGCTCGCTGGCCGCCCAGTACGCCTCCGTACGCGCCACCCTCAACGAACTCCTGGACTGCATCCCCCTGCTGGTCCGCAACCTGGAGCACTCCCAGCAGCAGCACGCGGCCGTCGTCGAGGCGGTGCTCGACCGGGACGCGGAGGCGGCGCGCGAGATGATGCGCGAACACTGCGCCGGCACGGCGGCCCTGCTGCGCGGCTTCCTCTCCTGACCCGCCGCCCCGCCGGCCCCCGCGCGGTGGATCCGTAACCACTCTTTAACGCGCGCCCCTTGCCATCCGCCCCGACGGTCCACAAAGGTGTGCCGACGAACCTTTGAGCGACGGAATTCCGTCGACGGAGTCGACACACGTCTGGAGCACCTCATGGCCCAGGGAACCGAATCACCCGCCGGACCGCCGGGCGGCACGAGCGCCGGTACGGGGAAGGGCGCGGCCGACACCTCCGGCACCGCCGCGTATCTCGACCGCCGCACCCTGCGCCGGGGCAGCGCCGGCTGGCTGCTGCTCACCGGGCTCGGCGTCGCCTATGTCGTCTCCGGCGACTTCTCCGGCTGGAACATCGGCCTCTCCAAGGGCGGCTTCGGCGGACTCGCCGTGGCCATGCTCCTGATGGGCGTCATGTACGCCTGTCTCGTCTTCGCCCTGGCCGAACTCTCCGCCATCCTCCCCACGGCGGGCGGGGGTTACGGCTTCGCCCGGCGCGCGCTCGGCACCTGGGGCGGCTTCCTCACCGGCACGGCCATCCTCATCGAGTACATCCTCGCCCCCGCCGCGATCTCCCTCTTCATCGGTGACTACGTCGAATCGCTCGGGCTCTTCGGACTGACCTCCAGCTGGCCGGTCTACCTCGCCTGTTTCGCGATCTTCATCTCCATCCACCTCTGGGGCGTGGGCGAGGCGCTCCGCTTCAGCCTGGTCGTGACCGCCATCGCGGTCGCCGCCCTGCTCATCTTCGCGGTCGGCGCCTTCACCGAGTTCGACGCGGGCCGCCTCAACGACATCCCGGCCGACACCACCGCCTTCGGCTCCAACTCCTGGCTGCCGTACGGACTCCTCGGCATCTGGGCCGCGTTCCCCTTCGGCATGTGGTTCTTCCTCGGGGTCGAGGGCGTGCCGCTCGCCGCCGAGGAGGCCAAGGACCCGGTCCGCTCGATGCCCAAGGCCCTCGCCATCTCGCTGGCCGTCCTGGTCTTCCTCGCCCTCATCACCTTCGTCTCCGCCACCGGCGCCCGGGGTGCCGACGCCATCAAGGAGGCCGGAAACCCGCTCGTGGTGGCCCTCCAGGGCGGCGGCGAGCCCACCGTCCTCAGCCGGTTCGTCAACTACGCGGGCCTCGCCGGGCTGGTGGCCTCCTTCTTCTCCCTGGTCTTCGCCGGCTCCCGCCAGCTCTTCGCCCTCTCCCGGGCGGGCTATCTGCCCCGCTTCCTCTCCCTCACCAACCGCCGCAAGTCCCCCTACCTCGGCCTCCTCATCCCCGGGATCATCGGCTTCACCCTGGCCGCCTGGAGCGGCAACGGCGGCCGGATGCTCAACGTCGCCGTCTTCGGAGCCACCATCAGCTACGCGCTCATGGCCCTCTCCCACATCGTGCTGCGCCGCCGCGAACCCGAGCTGCCCCGGCCCTACCGCACCCCCGGCGGCGCGGGCACCTCGTCCGTCGCCTTCGTTCTGGCATGCTCGGCGCTGGTGGCGACCTTCCTGGTGGACCGGGACGCGGCGTTCATCGCGCTCGGCGTGTACGCGGTGGCGCTCGCCTACTTCGCCTTCTACAGCCGCCACCGCCTGGTCGCGGGCGCCCCGGAGGAGGAGTTCGCCGCACTCGCGGCGGCGGAGGCCGAACTCCGGCGCGGCTGACCGCCCCGCGCTCCGGCGGCGTGACGGGAACCGACCGCCCGTGCCCCTGATCCGCAACGAGACAACCGAAGGAGCCGTCCCATGCCCCGGCCCGTCATCGGCATCAGCACCTACCAGGACCCCGCCCGCTGGGGCGTCTGGGAGATGCCCGCGGTGCTCCTGCCCGCCGCCTACCCCCGCCTGGTCCGGGCGGCGGGCGGACTCGCGGTGCTCCTGCCGCCGGACGGGGCGGAGGACGCGGCCCGGGAGGCCGTCGCCGCCGTGGACGGGGTGGTGATCGCCGGGGGAGCGGACGTCGAACCCGTACGGTACGGAGCCGACCCCGACCCCCGTACGGGGCCTCCGGCCCGGGAGCGCGACGCCTGGGAACTCGCCCTGATCCGGGCGGCGATCGGACAGGGCGTCCCGCTGCTGGGCATCTGCCGGGGCATGCAGCTGCTGAACGTCGCCCTCGGCGGCACCCTGCACCAGCACCTGGACGGCCACACCGGCGGCCACGCCGTCTTCGGCGGCCACCCCGTGGACCCCGTCCCCGGCACGGCGTACGCGGCGGCCGTCCCCGAGCAGACCACGGTCCCCGCCTATCACCACCAGGCCGTCGACCGCCTGGGCACCGGCCTGATCGCCTCGGCCCACGCCCCCGACGGCACGGTGGAGGCGCTGGAACTCCCGGACCGCGAGAGCCTGGTGCTCGGGGTCCAGTGGCACCCGGAGATGGGCGAGGACCTGCGGGTCATGGCGGCCCTGGTGGACGCGGCCGGCCGCCGACGGCGGGAGCGTACGCCCGTGTAGGCGGACCTGGGACGGGACCGCCCCTCGTGTGCCCCGGGGGCGGTACGGGAGCGGCGAGCCGGCGACCGGGGCCCGTACCGCCGGCCGGGGCCGCGTCGGTGCCGGGCCGTCGGGGAGGTGCGGTGCGGCGGGCTGCGGTGCCCTTCTCAGGCGCCCGGTGACCCGGGGCCCGAGAATCCCGGGCCGGTGAAGTCGGGGCGGCTGTAGGCGGGGCGGGCGTGGGCGCCGGGTCCGGAGAAGTCGGGGGCGGTGAAGTCCGGCGCGGAGAAGTCCGGGCCCGTGAACGCGGGCGGGGCCGGGCGCGATCGGCCCTCGGTGACCTCGGCCGTGCCGTCCGCCGCCTCCGCCAGCTCCTGGAGCAGGAAAGGCCGGATCGCCTTCTCCCGCAGGGCGGTGCGCCAGGCGTCCCGGGCACGGTCCAGACCGGGCGAGCGGTCCCCGCCGCGCGACGGGCCGGCCGGGGAGCCGGGGGCCGACTGGAGTGCGGCCGTGCGGTAGAGGGCGACCAGGCTGATCAGGGAGGTGGCCGCCGCGATGGCCAGGCTGACCCAGCCGACCCGGACGAGGGTGTCGGCCAGCTCCGTCAGGCTGTCGGCCAGCCGGAGCCCGTACCCCAGCAGCAGGAACGTCGTCGCGGCGACCGCGGCGAGGATCGGCGTCAGCACCCCGAGGACCGCCAGCGCCCCGGCGCCCGGACGCTCCTGGGAACCGGGACCCGACAGGGAGGGGCGCCCGCCGCCCGGGGCCCGGTCGTGGTGGGCGCGCCGCAGGGCCGCGTACGCCCGGTACTCGGCGTCGGCCGCCGGGGCGGTCCGCCCCGCAGCGGCCAGGGCCCGGGTGCGCAGCCTTCCGGCGCTCACACCGGACCGCTCCAGCAGCCGGCGGATCTCCGCCGAGGCGAGCACCTCGTCGAGCACGTCCGCGTAGTCGGATCTGTCCTCGTCCCCGAGCCGGGAAGGCCTGCCCATACTCTCCCTCGATCGATGTGTGGCCGTGGGGGCCCACGGGATGTCCCGCGAGCCCCCACGGCGCTACGGCGTTCCTACAGGTGCTGTGCGACGGCGGGCATCAGGTCCTGGAAGGTGCGCCCGTCGGCCGCCGCGCCGATGGCCGTCATCTGCCAGCCCGCGCCGGTCCGCTGGACCTTGGCCATGATCTGCGCGGTGTGCCGCCCGCCGCCGGTCAGCGTGTACCGCGCCAGCTCCTGGCCGTTGCTCTCGTCGACCAGACGGCAGAAGGCGGCCTCGACCTCCTCGAAGGTCTGGCCGGTGAACGAGTTCACCGTGAAGACGATCTGGTCGACATGGGCGGGCACCCGGCGCAGGTCGACGACGATGGACTCGTCGTCCCCGCCCTCGCCCGCCCCGCCGACGCGGTTGTCCCCGGTGTGCTGGACCGAGCCGTCGTCGCTGGTCAGATGCTGGAAGAAGACGACGTCCTGGGGCTCCTGGCCGGCGAAGAGCACGGCCGACGCGTCCAGGTCGATGTCACGGGCCGTCAGCCGGGCCAGGAAGCCCTTGCGCGCCGACTTCCAGCCCAGCCCCATCCGGACGACGCCGAGTTCACCGCCGCCGGACTTGCTGAGGCTGACCTGCTGGCCCTTGGAGAGGTTGATCGTCATGTTTCCGCCTTCGGTGGCTTCGCTGCGATGGATACGTCCGGACCGGTCCGGAGTGTTCAGAGACCGACGCCGAAGTCGGCGACGATGCCGCTCAGCCCGGAGGCGTAACCCTGCCCGACCGCGCGGAACTTCCACTCCGCGCCGTGCCGGTACAGCTCGCCGAAGACCATCGCCGTCTCGGTCGAGGCGTCCTCGCTGAGGTCGTAACGGGCGATCTCCGCGCCGCCCGACTGGTTCACCACGCGGATGTAGGCGTTGCGGACCTGGCCGAAGCTCTGGCCGCGGCCCTCGGCCTCGTGGATCGAGACGGGGAACACGATCTTGGCGACGGTCCCGGGCACGGCGGACAGGTCGACCTTGACGATCTCGTCGTCGCCCTCGCCCTCACCGGTGAGGTTGTCCCCGGTGTGCTCGACCGAACCGTCCGGGCTCTTCAGATTGTTGTAGAAGACGAAGTGCTCGTTGGAGAGGACCTTGCCCGACTCGTCGCAGAGCAGCGCGCTCGCGTCCAGGTCGTAGTCGGTGCCGGTGGTCGTGCGGACGTCCCAGCCGAGGCCGACGAGGATCGCGGTCAGCCCCGGGGCCTCCTTGGTCAGCGAGACATTTCCGCCCTTGGCCAGGCTCACGCCCATGGTGTTCTCCCTTGTGTGGTCACGGGTGCGTGCGCGGACCGCACCGCAAAGGGGGTGACGGCGCGGACACGCTGCGGCAACACCCTAAAATCTACAGCACTGTAGATTTCCCCGGCTGCCACCCGGGGACCCGCGGCTGGATACGATTCCCCGGTGCCCGGCAGGTGAACGACCGTGACCGGGCCGCCGAGCGAGAGGGGGGCCGGACGGTGGACGCCGAAGGAACCGGTGGTGAACGGGAAACGCCTGCCCGCAGGCGCGGCCAGGGCGAGCTGGAGTCCCAGGTGCTGTCCGTGCTGGGCGAGGCGACCGAACCGGTCACCGCCGCCTGGGTGCTGCAACGGCTCGGCGGCGGCCTGTCGTACAGCACCGTCATCACCATCCTGACCCGCCTCCACGCCAAGCAGGCCGTCAGCCGGACCGGGCCCAAGCGCCCCGTGCTCTGGCAGCCCGTGGCCAACGAGGCCGGGCTCGCCGCGCTGCGCATGCGCCGCCTCCTCGACAAGCAGAGCGACCGGGACGCGGTGCTCTCCAGCTTCGTCTCCGTGCTGTCGGCGGACGACGAGGAGTTGCTGCGCTCGCTGCTGGCGGAGAGCGGGGCGGGCGCGGGTGCGCCGGGAGAGCCGGGCTCCGGTGGGTCCGGTCCCGATCGGCTCGGCTCCGGTGGATCCGGATCGGGGCGGTCCGGATCCGGTGCGCCGGGTTCCACCGGCTCGGGCTCCGGTCCGTCCGGTTCGGGCCCGTCCGGTTCCGACAGGCCCGGTCCCGGGCGCCCCGGTTCCGGCGCGGCGACGGACCGGCCGGAGGGCTGACGATGGGCGTCTTCGTGTATCTGCCCCTGGTCCTGCCACTGACCGCGCTGCCGATCGCGCGCCTGGCCGAGCAGCACCTGCACCCACGGAGAGCCGCACGCCTGCTGACCACCGTCGCCGTGATCCTCGCCTCCTGCAGCCTCGTCTGCCTCGGGCTGCTGGTGGTGGTCGGCACCGCGCAGCTGCCCGGCAACCCGCTGCCCGACGGCTGGTCCGACGACGAGGTCCGCGAGGCCGTCCCGCACGACGCCTTCGCCGGGAAGGCGTCCATCCTGGCGCTCGTCGCCGTCACCATGGCCTGCGGCTTCACCCTCCACCGCCACTACCGCTTCCGCTCCCGCGCCCACCGCGCCCTCGCCGGGCTGCCGGGCGGCGGCGACCTCGCCGTCCTCCCGGACGACGTGCCCTACGCCTACGCGCTGCCCGGCTCGCCCGGCCGGATCATGGTCTCCACCGCCATGCTCGCCGCCCTGGACCCGGCCGAGCGCCGGGCGCTGCTCGCCCACGAGCGGGCCCACCTCGCGGGCCACCACCACCGGCTGCTGCTCGCCACCCGGCTCGCCGGGTGCGTCAACCCGCTGCTGCGGCCCCTCCAGGCGGCCCTCGTCTACTCCACCGAGCGGTGGGCGGACGAGGAGGCGGCCCGGGCCACCGGCGACCGCAGGCTGACGGCCCGGGCGGTCGGCAAGGCGGCACTCATCTCCCGCCCCGGCCCCCGGGCCGCCGGCGTGGCGGGCTTCGCCGCCGCGGGGCCGGTGCCCCGGCGGGTGGCCGCACTGCTGGGCCCGGTCCCGCCGGACCGCGGCTGGCCGCCCGCGCTGACACCGGCCGGCGCCGCCGCGTTCGTCGCCGCCGCGGGGACGACCGTCTCCGCGCTCTCGGCGCTCAACGCGGCGGTCGCCCTCTATCTCGTACTGGAGGCGGCGACGACGCCGCTGTGACCTCCTCGCACGGGCGCCCCCCGGCGCCGGTACGAGGCCCCCGGCCTTGCCGGTCCACCGCCTCCACCACGCTCCGACCGCCTCGGGCGGCCCGCCGGATCGCTCCGGTGGGCCGAGGCCGTCGGATCAGGCCCTCTAGACGTCCAGCGCGGCGAGGGCCTGGGCCCAGCGGGCGTACTTCAAGTTGGCCAGATCTGCCACCGTCTTGACGTTGAACGCCTCCTGGAGGAGCTCGCCGTCGCGGTCCGAGACGCCCTTCAGCGCCGAGACCGGCGCCGCGAGAATCGTGGCCAGGTCCTTGTCCGCGTAAGCCTTGTCGAGCACCTTGTCCAGGTCGATCTGGGCCACTGCTGCCTCCTGAGAACTCGTTCCTCCGCCGTCACGGCGGCCGGTCCCGGACGGGACCGCCTGCAGAACTGCGCGGAGCGGCGGGGGAGTTCCCGGGGGCCGCGGGGGTCGCCGGAATCGAGCCATGTGGGGTGTGCGGCCTTGACATCTACGGGCCTGTAAAGTTCATGAGCCCGGCTATGAGGAGTGACACGTTGTCTGCCAGTCCGGGCCCTTCGGGGCCTTCGGAGTATGCGTATCAGGGACCTCGAAGGTCCCTCGACCCCCGGAGCCCGCAGGGCTCCCCAGGCCCTCAGGGCCGTGACGACCTGGCGGGTGAGCGGTGATCGCCGCCCTGCTCGGCCTCCTGGCGGTGATCGTCCTGACCGCCGGGACGGGCTACTTCGTGGCCCAGGAGTTCGCCTATGTGTCCGCCGACCGGCTCACCCTCTCCCGGGAGGCCGCCGCCGGTGACAAGCGGGCCGCCCGCGCGGTGAAGGTCCTGGAGCGGCTCTCGTTCATGCTCTCGGGCGCCCAGCTCGGCATCACCGTCACCGGTCTGATCGTCGGCTTCCTCGCGGAGCCGTCCGTCTCCACCCTGCTGCGCCCGGCGCTCGACGGCACCGGCCTGCCCGACGGAGCGGTCTCGGCCGTCTCCGTGACCCTCTCCTTCGTCCTCGCGACCGTCATCCAGATGGTCCTCGGCGAACTCGCGCCCAAGAACCTCGCCCTCGCCGTCCCCGAGCGGCTGGCGAAGTCCCTGGCCACCTCCACGCTGATCTATCTGCGGATCGTCGGCCCGGTCATCCACATCTTCGACAGCGCGGCCAACCGGCTGCTGCGCCGCATCGGCATCGAACCCGTGGAGGAACTGCACCACGGCGCCACCCTGGAGGAGCTGGGCCATCTGATCGGCGAGTCCCACGAGCAGGGCGAGCTGCCCGCCGCGACGGCGGAACTCGTCGACCACGCCCTGGACTTCTCCGAACGCAACCTGGGCGAGGTCATGGTGGTGCGCGCCGACGTCACCTTCGTCCGCCGGGACGCCATGGCCCTGGAGGCCGTCGAGCTGATCGCCCGGCACGGCCACTCGAACTACCCGGTGCTCGGCGACCACCCCGACGACCCCGCGGGCGTACTGGGCGTACGGGAGCTGATGGGGCTGCCCGCCGCCGAGCTCGGCCGCACCACCGCCGGCGAGCTGGCCCGCCGCCCGCTGCTGCTGCCCGAGATCATGAAGCTCCCGGCAGCGGTCGCCCAGATGCGGGAGCGGGACGACGAGTTCGCCGTCGTCCTGGACGAGCACGGCGGCCTCGCGGGCATCGTCACGTACGAGGACATCGCGGAGGAACTGGTCGGAGAGATCGCCGACGAGTCCGACACGGTCGCCGAACTCGCGGTCGCGGACGGCTCCGGCTGGATCGTGGACGCGGGCCGCCGCCTCGACGAGATCGAGGAGGCCACCGGCATCGCGCTGCCCGAGGAGGGCGACTACGACACCCTCGCCGGGCTGATCATCGACCGGCTCGGCCGCTTCCCCACCGTCGGGGACCGCCTCACCGTCGCGGACGTACGGATCGAAGTCCGCACGCTCGACCGGCATGTGGCCGAATACGTCCGCATCGAGCGCATGGAACCCGCCCAGCAGGAACACCAGGCGGACCAGGCGGAGCCCACGGAACAGGCGCAGCGTGCGGAACAGCCGCAGCGCACGGAACACGGCGAACAGGAGCCGCAGGCATGAGCTTCCCCATGGCGCTCTTCGTCACCGTCCTGCTGCTCATCGGCAGCGGCTTCTTCGTCGCCGCGGAATTCGCCCTGGTCGCCTCCAAGCGCCACCGCATGGAGCAGGCCGCCCTGGCCGGTCGGCGCGGTGCCAAGGCTGCCCTCGCCGGGATGCGCGAGCTGTCCCTCATGCTCGCCGGCGCCCAGCTCGGCATCACCGTCTGCACCCTGGGCCTCGGTTCCCTCTCCAAGCCCGCCATCTCGCACGAACTGGACCCGCTCCTGCAGCGGCTCGGACTGCCGACCGCGCTCAGCTACGGCATCGCCTTCGCACTCGCCATGATCATCGTGGTGTTCCTGCACATGGTGGTCGGTGAGATGGCGCCCAAGTCCTGGGCCATCGCCCACCCGGAGCGCTCCGCGATGCTCCTGAGCCCGGCGTTCCGCGCCGTGGTCAAGGTCGTACGCCCGCTGATCCGGGTCCTGAACACGGTCAGCAACGCCCTGGTACGGCTCTGCCGGGTGACCCCGCGCGACGAGCTGACCTCGGTCCACAACCGCGACCAGCTCACCCACCTGATCGAGGAGTCCGAACGCCTCGGGCTGATCAGCAAGGGGGACTCGGGGCTGGTGACCCGGTCGCTGACCGAGCCACAGACCCCGGTGGCGGAGTTCCAGATCCCCGCCGAGCGGATCGTGACCGTGCCGGCGGACGCGGATCTCGACCGGATCCTGGCCGTCGCCACGTCCGCCGACCGCACCCGGCTGCTCGTACGGGACGGCGAGCGCGTCCTCGGAACGGTGCACGCCCGCGACGCCCTGGTGGCGCGCGCCGGCGGCCGGAGCGTCACCGCCCGCGCCCTGGCCCGGCCCGTGCCGGAACTGACACGGGACGAGACGGCCGCCCAGGCCGTGGAGCGGCTCCGTGAGCGGCGTGCGACGCTCGCCGTCGTACGGGACGGGGAGGGCCGGCTCTCCGGGCTGGTCAGCCTGGACGATCTCCTTGCCCGGCTGCTCCACCCCCCGACGGCCGCCTAGGCAGGCGTCGGGTCAGGCAGGAGTGTCCCGCTCGGTCGTCTCCCCGCGGATCACGCGGGGGGACGGCCGGGCGGGGCCGCCGTCCTCCTCCTTGAGCGCCTGCTTCTCGCTCTTGAGGATGCGCGCGGCCTTTCCGGCCGACCGCACGAGGTCGGGCAGCCGCTTCACGGCCAGCACCGCCACGATCACCAGGAGAAGGATGGTGAGTTCGCCGATCCCGAACATGATTGCCGCTTTCTCTGGGGAGGAACCGGCCCGGAGGCCGTCCGGCCCCTGACGGACCGGCAGAGTCGAACTGAACCTAGCCGAATCTACAGGCCTGTAGAGTATCCGCTCACGGGTTCTGTGATCAGGCTCCCCGTACAACCGCCTTTCAGGCCAGCCGTGTTCGGCGGGCCTCGGACGACCCGGGGAAGCAGGATGACGGACCGTACGGCGCGGACGCCGCGCCGCCGGCAGGCGTTGGCCGGACGCTGCCGGGAGATCACCGAGGCCCGCTGGTTCGCCGTCCTCGTCTTCGCCCTCATCCTCGCCAACGCGGCGGTCCTGGGCGTCGAGACCTACAGCGGCCTCGGCGACCGCTGGCGACTGGGCTTACGCACCACGGAATACGCCTTCCTCGCCGCGTTCACCGTGGAGATCCTGCTGCGCGCCGGAGCCCACGCCGACCGCCCCAAGGGCTTCTTCCGCGACCCGTGGAACGTCTTCGACCTCGTCGTGGTCCTCGCCGCGTTCCTGCCGGTCATCCGCGAGAACGCCACCGTGCTCCGGCTGCTGCGCCTCGCCCGCGTCCTGCGCGCCGCCCGCTTCCTGCCGCAACTGCGGATCATCCTGGTCGCCGTCGGCCGGAGCCTGCCGGGCACCGCCGGCTTCCTGCTCGTCGGGGGTCTGCTGCTCTACCTCTACGCCATGGTCGGCTGGATCTGCTTCTCGGCCGAGGACCCGGAACACTTCGGCTCGCTCGGCCGCGCGGTCCTGACCCTCTTCCTGCTGATGACCCTGGACGGTCTCGGTGACGCCGTGCGCGCGGGCCTGGAGATCTCCCGGTGGAGCATCCTCTACTACGCCTCGTACGTCCTGCTCGCCTCGTTCGTGCTGGTGAACGTGTTGATCGGGGTGGTGATCACCTCCCTGGACGAGGCCCGCTCCATGGAGGCGGACGAGGAGGCGGCCCGGCCCGCGGAGTTCCCGGCCGACGGGGCGCAGCCCTCGTACACCGGCGATCCCGTCCTGCTCCGCGCCCGCGTCGAGGTGGCCCGCCGCGCCCTGGACGACCTCGAACGGGCCCTGGCCGACGCCGCACCCGGGACCGGGCCCCCGGACCGGCCCACGGGCGCCGCCCGTACGGTGGCGTCCGGAGGCTGACCCGCTCCGGTACGGATCGCCTACCGGCGGCACGTCACCGAACCGTTCTCCCCCGCCCGAGCCGGCGGCCGGGCGCGCGTTGGGGCCTCGGGGCGGGGACGACGCGGAACGCGGTGTTGAGGACGTGGTCGATCACATCGCGCGAGGGCTTGTCCGTGAGGTCGGTGAGAAGACGGGCCAGGGTGTTCAGGAGGAACGGGGAGTTCATGACGTACCGGTTGAGCACCGGCTGGAACCCCGAGCGGCTGAAGACCATGTCGGCGGCCGCGTTGCCCAGGCGGTAGTGGCGGCCCCAGCGGTGGTGCATCTCCACCGGGTAGCCGCGCAGCACCTGTTCGCGGCGTGGGCCCTCCGGGTGGGCCAGGGCGAGCGCGGCGGCCTCGGCGGCGACCTCACCGGCCTCCAGCGCCTGGGCGATGCCCTCGCCGTTCCACGGGCTGACCATGCCGCCGGAGTCCCCGACCAGCAACAGCCCGCGCGCGTAGAGCGGATGGCGGTTGAAGCCGAGGGGCAGGGCGGCGCTGCGGACCGGGCCCTGCGCGTTCTCCTCGCGCAGCCCCCACTCCTCGGGCGTCCGGGCCAGCCACTGGTCGAGGGTGGCCCGCAGGTCCGCCTTGCCGTGCCGGCGGTGGGGGAGCGCGCCGAGCCCGACGTTGACCCGTCCGTCGCCCATCGGGAAGATCCAGCCGTAACCGGGGAGGTAGGGGCCGTGGTCGGGGAAGCGCAGATCGGCCCAGAGTTCCAGGTACTCCTCCTGGGAGCGTTCCGGGCTGTGGTAGTAGCGGCGGGCCGCGGTGGCGATCTGCCGCCGGGGGTCCCGTTCGAGCCCCAGCGCCAGGGCGAGCCGGGCGGAGGCCCCGTCGGCGGCGATGACGACCGGGGCGCGGAAGTCGACGGGCGTACGGGAGGAGGCTGTGGCGCCGGTGCCCGCCTGCGTGCGGGGACCGGACGGGCCGGGGGCGTCCGGTGAGCCCGGGGCATGCGGCGAGCCCGGCGTGTCCGGTGAGCCCGAGCGTGCGGCGACCCCCGTGACCCGGCCCGCCCGGTCCGTCAGCGGCGCCTCCGCCTTCCAGCCGCTGAAGAGCCGGGCCCCGGCCGCCACCGCGTGGCGCGCCAGGATGTCGTCGAAGTCGTGGCGGCTGCGCGAGAGCCCGAAGTCCGGGTAACGGCCGAGCGCGGGCCAGTCGATGTGCACCCGGTGCTCCCCGGCCACCCAGCGCATCCCGCGCGAACGGACCCAGCCGGGCGCCGAGATGTCGACGCCCATCCGGATGAGCTGGTGCACCGCGCGCGGGGTGAGGCCGTCGCCGCACACCTTCTCGCGGGGGAAGCGGGCCTTCTCCAGCAGGATCACGTCCACGCCCGCGCGCGCCAGGTGGTACGCGGCCGACGATCCGGCCGGTCCCGCCCCCACCACGATGACCTGGGCGTCCTCCCCCGCTCTCCCGGCCGTCCCGCCCGCCGCTGCCGGTTCCGGTGACAACTCCCGCATCACAACCCCTCCCACGGACGGCCGGTGCCTGCCGGGGGTGCCTGCCCCGGGCAACATCATCATCGGCCAGGAGGGGCCGCGACGGAACCAGGCCTCGCCCCCGTCGTGTACCCCCTCAGCCGCCGTCGCCCCGTGCCGCCGCCAGTGCGACCTGGTGCAGGGTGCGTCCCGTACGGGCGGAGCGGGCGTGGTACGGGTCCGGTGAGCCGGGCCTGTCCCGCACGGCGAGCCGGTCGGCGGCCTTGATCAGCAGCCACGCCTCCCGGCCGCCGCTCTCCGGCTCGTCGCCCACCCGGAAGCGGGTGAGCGCGAACTCGCCGTGCAGCTTGGAGCCGTGGAGCCGGAACGTGGCATGGCCGAGGGCCAGCGACTCCGCGAAGGGGAGCGCCCCGCCCCGCTGGTCGTGGCCGAGCGGCTCGTAGGTGCCCTGGTCCCAGACGATCACCGTGCCGCTGCCCGACTCGCCCTGCGGGATGACCCCCTCGAACTCGCGGTACTCCAGCGGGTGGTCCTCCGTCGCCACGGCAAGCCGCCGGTCGCTCGGGTTCTCCGACGGGCCGCGGGGGACCGCCCAGGACTTGAGTACGCCGTCGACCTCCAGGCGGAAGTCGAAGTGCAGGCGCCGCGCGTCGTGGATCTGCACGACGAAACAGGGGTGCGGTGCGCCGTCGGGCCGGGGCCCGGGTACGCCGTCGTTCCGCATGCCGTGCTCCCTCCGCCCGCACCGGCGGTCCCGCCGGGCTGTCCGGTGCAGCTCAGCCGTGCGGCCGGGCCGGTATCTCCACTCTGCCGCCGCCCCGAGGGAAGCGCACGGCGGGCCCGCCCGCCTTCAGGTGCATATGCCCATGACACGGTCCGTTCGCATTCCGGTCCGGACCAGGTTATTGACGGTTCCTGCGGCACTCCCTTAAATCAAGAAGTGAAATATGCGCCCGAGGCGTTCGCCCCAATCGTTCACCTCTCGGCGTCAACCTGTCATGCGCATGACTTCCTGCTCGTCTCCCCACGCCCCACCCACACGTCCCCCCACTCCCCCCACGGAGCGATGTGATGACCATGCACCGTTCGCACCTCCCTGCCCGCACGCACTCCCGGCGCCGCCGCACCGCCCTCTACGCGGCCTCCCTGCTCTGCTGCTCCGCCCTCCTCGCCACCCTGCCCGGCGGCGCCTCCGCCGCCCCCGCCCCGGCTCCCGCGCCGGCGGCCGTGGTCTTCGCCGACGAGTTCGACGGCCCGGCCGGCTCGGCGGTCGACGGGTCCAAGTGGCAGCTGGAGACCGGCGACAACGTCAACAACCACGAGCGGCAGTACTACACCGGGGGCAACAGCAACGCCGCCCTCGACGGCCAGGGCAACCTGGTGATCACCGCCCGCAAGGAGAACCCCGGCAACTACCAGTGCTGGTACGGCACCTGCGAGTACACCTCGGCCCGGCTCAACACGGCGGGCAAGTTCTCCGCGGCCTACGGACACGTCGAGGCCCGCATCAAGGTCCCGCGCGGCCAGGGCATGTGGCCCGCGTTCTGGATGCTGGGCGACGACTTCGGCAACGTCGGCTGGCCGCAGAGCGGCGAGATCGACATCATGGAGAACGTCGGCTTCGAACCCGGCACCGTCCATGGCACCCTGCACGGCCCCGGCTACTCGGGCGCCGAGGGAATCGGCGCCGGGTACACCCTGCCCGGCGGCGCCGCGTTCGCCGACGACTTCCACACCTTCGCCGTCGACTGGGCGCCCGACTCCATCACCTGGTCCGTCGACGGCAACGTATTCCAGCGGCGCACCCCCGCCGACCTGGGCGGCAAGGAGTGGGTGTTCAACAAGCCCTTCTTCCTCATCCTCAACCTCGCGGTCGGCGGCTTCTGGCCCGGCGACCCCGACGGCTCCACCCCCTTCCCGTCGCAACTCGTCATCGACTACGTCCGCGTGACGACGAACGACTGACGCGCGCCCGCCCGGCCGGCACCCGTCCCGGGCGGCCCCGAACGGTGGACGGCGGCAGAGGTGCTCCTGCCGCCGCCCACCCACCCCGGACGGAGGCCCCCGGCAGAAGCCCCCGACGGAAGAAGCGGAATAGCATGATCCCCATGGAACAGCGCACACTCGGCAGGACCGGCCGTGACGTCTCGGTCGTCGGACAGGGCACCTGGCAGCTCGGCGGTGACTGGGGAGAGGTCGAGGAGAGCGACGCCTTCGACGTCCTCGACGCGGCCGTCGACTCCGGCGTCACCTTCTTCGACACCGCGGACGTCTACGGAGACGGCCGCAGCGAACAGCTCATCGGCCGCTACCTCAAGAACCGCCCCGACGCGGACGTCTTCGTCGCCACCAAGATGGGCCGCCGCGCCGACCAGGTGCCGGAGAACTACGTCCTGGACAACTTCCGTACCTGGAACGACCGTTCCCGCGCCAACCTCGGCACCGACACCCTCGACCTCGTACAGCTGCACTGCCCGCCCAGCAGCGTCTACTCCACCGACGCCGTCTACGACGCCCTGGACACCCTGGTCGAGGAGCGGCGGATCGCCGCCTACGCCGTGAGCGTCGAGACCTGCGCCGAGGCGCTGACCGCCATCGCCCGCCCCGGCGTCGCGAGCGTGCAGATCATCCTCAACCCGTTCCGCCTCAAGCCCCTGGACGAAGTCCTTCCGGCGGCCGTCGCGGCGGGCGTCGGCATCATCGCCCGCGTCCCGCTCGCCTCCGGGCTGCTCTCCGGGAAGTACACGAAGGACACGGTCTTCGGCCCCGACGACCACCGTACGTACAACCGCCACGGCGAGGCGTTCGACCAGGGCGAGACGTTCTCCGGCATCGACTACGCGACCGGTGTCGCCGCCGCGGCCGAGTTCGCCGCACTGGCCCCCGAGGGCGCCACCCCCGCGCAGACCGCGCTGCGCTGGATCATCCAGCAGCCCGGCGTCACCAGCGTGATCCCCGGCGCGCGCTCGGTGGAACAGGCCCGTGCCAACGCGGCCGCCGCCGCTCTGCCGCCGCTGCCGCAGTCCACGCTGGACGCCGTACGGGAGCTGTACGACCGGTCGATCCGCCCGGAGGTCCACGACCGCTGGTGACCCGGGCCGACGGCGGAGGGGCGGGCGGGGCTCAGTCGTCCCGCTCGTCGTCCTCCCGCTCGTGCGAGTCCGGCCGCCCGTGGTCCTGCTCCCCCTGCCCACCGCTCCGGTCGTCCCCGCCGTCCTGTCCGCCCTGTCCGTCCTGGACGCCCTGTGAGGCCGGACCGGACGGCGCGGGGGAGGGGGTGTCGGCGGAGCTGGAGTCCGGAGAGAACAGGACCATCCCCAGATAGACCGCCGCCAGGAACGTCGCCGTACCGGCGATGGCGCTGGCCACCCTCGGCCGCCGCCGGATCGCCTCCCGCGTGGAGCGCCGGCGGGCCGGGGCCGACCGGGACGCGGTGCTGCGCCTGCGCCCCGTGGGCTGCGGCAGCCGGTAGGTCGAGGGGCCCGCGGGGGCGGGTGGCGCGGCCGCCGGAGACACGCGGGCCGGGGCGGTGGAACGGGTGGGGGAGGGGGCCCGGCGTGAGGCGGGCTTCGGCGCCGGGAGGGGCTCGGCGCGGCCGCGCCACGCGTCGGTGCGGAACCAGTCGGAGACCTGCTGCGCAGTGGGCCGCTCCTCGGGCTTCTTGGCCAGCAGACCGAGCAGATACGTGTCGAAGGCGGCCGATATGTCCACCCCGCGCTGCCGCAGCGGGACCGGCGGGGTGTCGACATGCTGATACAGCGTGGCGGTCGCGGTGTCGGACGTGAACGGCGGCTTCCCGAGCAGCAGTTGGTAGATGACACAGCCCAGGGAGTACATGTCGGACGCGGAGTCCGCCGTACGCCCCAGGGCCCGCTCGGGCGCCAGGTAGAGGCTGGTGCCCACGATGTGACCGGCCGTCGTCAGCGCGGTCGAGGGGTCGTCGACGAACTGGGCGATGCCGAAGTCGCCGATCTTCACCGAACCGTCCGCGTCCAGCATCAGGTTGCCCGGCTTGATGTCCCGGTGGACGATGCCCTGCCGGTGCGCGGCGGCGAGCCCGGCCGCCGCCTCGCCCGCGATCCGCGCGACCTGCTCGGGGTGGACCCGCTCCTGGGCGGCCAGCAGATCACCGAGGCTCTGCCCCTCCACCAGCTCCATCACCAGGAAGAACCGGTCCTCCCAGGCCCCGAAGTCGAAGACGGCCACCAGATGAGGGTGGCTGAGCCGGGCGGCGGTCTGGGCCTCCAACCGGAACCGGGCGGTCGCCGACGCGTCGGCCTGGTCCCCCAGCAGCAGCTTCACGGCCACGGCACGGCCCAGCACCTCGTCCGCCGCGCGCCAGACCTCGCCCATGCCGCCCCGGCCGATGGGGGATACCAACCGGTACCGACCAGCTACCAGCACCTGTTCACCTAACTCGAATCGTGGCCCGCTCCGACTGCCTGCCCACCGCGCGGCGACCTGCCCCGAGGGGCCCTGCACGGCGGAGTGAACGACATGATCAGGATATCGGTCCGCGGAGCCGTCGATGTCCCGACGGCCCAGCCTCGGACGACAGCTGACGCCCCGGCACGTTCAGGTCCCCGCGCCCGGTCCGCTCGGCCGGACGGGTTCCCCCGCGCCGCCCAGCAGCCAGCCGAACGCGGCCTCTGCCGTGAACGCCGACTGCCCCTGGGCGAACAGCAGATCCGCGGTCGCGAACGCCGGGTCGGAGGCGGTCGCGGGCACGTACGGGACGGCGATGCACCGCATCCCCGCCGCACGCGCGGCGGCGGCCCCCGGCGGCGCGTCCTCCAGCACCACGCAGTCGGCCGGCTCCGCCCCCATCCGCCGGGCCGCCTCCAGGAACACGTCGGGCTCCGGCTTCCCGTGCGCGACCTCCTCGGCGGAGACGTACAGCGGGATGTACGCGTCGAGCCCGGTGACCGAGAGCACCGCCCCGATCGCGGCCCGGGAGGAGCCGGAGGCGACCGCCATCGGCACCCCGGCGGCGTGCAGCCGCTCCACGAAGACCCGCATCTGCCCGAACACCTCGGTGGAGGCCCCGGCCAGCTCCAGATAGAGCGCGTTCTTCCCGGCGAGCAGTTCGTCCACCGAGGCGTCGATCCCGTACTCGGAACGCAGGGTCTCCAAGGTCTCCCGGGTGCCGATGCCGATGAACCGGGTGTGGTCCTCCCAGCCGAAGCCGGTCACCCCGTACCGGGCGAGCAGCCGCCGACCGGCCTCGTAGTAGTTCGGCTCGCTGTCCACCAGCGTTCCGTCGAGGTCGAAGATCACCTGGGGGCCGGGGTGTGAGGTCATGGCCCCAGCATGCCGCAGGGGGTGTCTCGGGCCGGGCGGGGGCGACGCGGCCCCGCCCGGAGCCTCACCCCTGCCCGCCCGCCGCCCGGCCGACGGACTCGACCAGCGGCAGCACCCGGTGCGCCACCCGCTCGCGCAGGGCCACGTCCGTACGGGTCCGGACGACGCCCGGGAGCTGGATCAGCCGCTGGATGACGTCCTCCAGGTGCCCGTTGTCCCGGGCCACGACCCGCGTGAGCAGATCCCCGCCGCCCGTGGTCGAGAAGGCCTCGATGATCTCGGGGACGGCCGCCAGCGCGTCCCCGACCTCCACCAGGTGCCCCTGGGTGACCTCCAGGTGGACGAAGGCGAGGACGGGGTGGCCGAGGGCGGCGGGGGAGACGGTGGGCCCGGTACCGGTGATGACCCCGTCCCGCTCCAGCCGGTCCAGCCGGGCCTGCAGCGTGCCCCGGGCCACCCCGAGGATGCGGGCGTACTCCCGCACGCTGGTGCGCGGCTGCTCGATCAGCAGCCGCAGGATCCGGGTGTCGAGCGCGTCCACGGCCATGGTCCGTCGGCCTCCTTCCGGTCCGGACGATACGGCTCCGACTGTACCGATGGCCCACTCGAAGGCCGGTCGACGTGACCGTCCGGCCGTTCGGCCGTCGAACGCGTACGGCTATGCTGCCGAGCCGGTGGAGCCGTGCGCCGGGGAAGACCCGGGGCGCGGCCGGTGAGAAGTGAGGGTCCGGCCCAGATGCCCACGTTCGTCCCCGTACTTCTGCCCGCCCTGAGCGCGGTCCTGATGGCCGTCGCCGGGATCCGAGACCAGACGGCACGGAAGCGCGGCGCGCCGGCGGCCGGAGAGCGTGGCCTTCTCCCGCTGGGATGGGCGGCCACGGGGGTGACGGCCCTCGCCGCGCTGGCCGGCTCGGTCGCCGGCGGCCTGGCCCAGGGGAACCTGCGCCCGGTCCTCCTGCTCATCAACGCGGTGTGGGGAATGCTCGCCCTGGTGGCGCTGGTGCGGCTGCTGCGCCGGACGCTCCGGACGGCCGAGGCCCTGGCGCTCGCCGTTCCCGTCGCCGTCTCCGCCTTCCTCGTCATGGGCGCGGTCCGCTAGGGCCTGTCGTCGGACTGCCGCCTGCCGTGCGACGCCCGGTCCTCGGGCCCGCCTCCTCTCCGCGCTGGTCCGTTGGCACCCTCCCGGCCGACGTGTCAAGGCGGTGAATGGACCATTGGCCCACCCCTTTCGCCCTCGTTTGATCCAAGGGCCCCCAGGATGCTCTGATGATGGTGTCGATGGCGCTGCGGACTTCCGCGGCGCCTTTTTCATGCCGAGCGCGCGGACCACCCGGGGCACCGGCCACCGGGGACGCGGAAGGGGAGCAGAGTGCTGAAGAGGGTCTTCGTCGCGCCGGACCCGGGGCGGGTGCGGCTGCGGTTCGCGAGCCGCGCCGTCGTCGGGGTCGGACTCGCGGTCGCGCTGTGCGGGCTGGTCGGGCACTCGCTCGTCGCGGCCATCACCGGTGGTCTCGCGGCGCTGCTCGCCCTCTTCACGGTCACCGACGCCACCGTGCGGCAGCAGGCCATCACGACCGCGCTGCTCCCGGCCGCCGGGCTCCCCGTCCTCGCCGTGGCCGCCGTGCTGCACGACCAGCCGCTCGCCCGTGACCTGGTCTTCCTCGCGGTCATGGGAGCGGGCGTCTACGCCCGGCGGTGGGGTCCGCGCGGCCACGCGCTGGGCGTCTTCGCGTTCATGACCTTCTTCGCCGCCCAGTTCCTGCACACGGTGCCGGGGCAGCTGCCCGAGCTGTACGCCGCCGTCCTGCTCTCCCTGGCCGCCGCCTCCGCCGTCCGCTTCGGCCTGTGGTGCTACGAGCGGCGGCTGCCCGCCGTGGCCGTCCCCGCGCCCCCGGAGGGCCGGGGGCTGGCCCGGATCACCACCCGGCAGGCGGTGCAGGCCACCCTGGGCGGCGCCTTCGCGCTGGGCCTGGGGCAGGTCCTCTCCGACCAGCGCTGGTACTGGGCCGTCGGCGCCACCTGGTGGGTGTTCGTCAACACCACCTCGCGCGGCGAGACCCTCGTACGCGGCTTCCGCCGGGTACTGGGCACCGTGATCGGCATCGCGGCCGGGTTCCTCGTCGCCATCCCGCTGGAGGGCGCCGGGGCGCCGACCGCCGCCATCGTCGCGGTCTGCGTCTTCGGGATCTTCTACACGGCCGCGGTCTCGTACAGCTGGATGATGTTCTTCGTCACCGTCATGGTCGGCGTGCTCTACGGGGTCCTGGGCGTCCTGGACGCCTCCCTGCTCTGGCTGCGGGTCGCGGAGACCGCCGTCGGCGCGCTCGGGGCCGTCCTCGCCGTGCTGCTGGTCCTGCCCGTCACGACCCACGCCGTCACCGACGCGTGGATCCGCAAGGCCCTGCGGTGCGTCCACGCCTGCACGGCCGAGGCCGCCGAACGCCTCGCCGGGTCCCTGGGCGCCGACCCGGCGCCGCGCGTCGCGGAACTCGACGTGCTCCTCGGCCGGGTCCGGCTCTCCCTCGCCCCGCTGGTGCACCCCCTCAGCCCGCTGAAGGCCCGCAAGGCGCGGGCGCGCCAGGTGCTGGCCCTGCTGGACGACTGCGTACGGGAGGTGCGCGGGCTCGCCTCCATCGCCGCCGACCCGGCCGCCTCGCACGACGCCCGGCTCTCGGCCGCCTGCTCCCGGGTCGAGGATGCGGTGGAGGAACTGCTGCGCCAGGAGAACCGCCAGGCGCGGGAGGCCGAGCGCGCCGCGGTGCAGCCCGCCGCCGCGGACCACCCCGCCCTGGCCCACCTGCACGGCCTGGAGCGCGCCCTGGGCGACCTCGCCGCACCCCTGCACAGCTCGCCCCGGGCCCCGATCGCGGCCTGAGGCCGCACGCTCCGGCTGCCGCCCGGCCATCCCGCGAGATTGGTCCAGACCTGAGAGGGCCGCCTGCTACCGTCGGCCTGGAGATCACGGCGACGGTGAAGTGGGGTAGTGCGATGGGCGGCAGCAGCACCGGGCGGGCATTCATGGGGTCGTTCACCTCGGCGGGCGGCCTCGGCGTCACCGTCGCGGAGGTCGACCGCGACACCGGGGCGCTCACCGTGCTCGGCTCGTCGGACGCCGTCCCCGACCCCTCGTTCCTCGCCCTCGCGCCGGGCGGAGCGGTCCTCTACGCGGTCGGCGAGAGCGCCCCCGGGTCGGCGGCCGCCTTCGACGTCAGCGGCGACGCACCGGCCCTCCTCGGCCCCGTACGCCCGGTCGACGCCGACGGTCCCACCCACCTCGCCCTCGCCGCGGACCACCTGCTCACCGCCAACTACGGCTCCGGCAGCGTCACCGTCCTGCCCGTCCTCCCCGACGGCTCCCTCGGCCCGGTCTCCTCGGTCGTCCGGCACGAGGGCAGCGGACCCGACAGCGAGCGCCAGGAGGGGCCGCACGCGCACCAGGTGCTGGCCGACCCCTCCGGCCGCTGGGTGGTGAGCGTGGACCTCGGCACCGACTCGGTACGGGTCGGCGCCCTGGACCCCGCCACCGGCACCCTGCAGCCGCACGGCGAGACCGCCCTGCGCCCGGGCACCGGCCCCCGCCACCTGGCCTTCCACCCCTCGGGCCGCCACGCCTACGTCCTCAACGAACTGGACCCGACCCTCACCGTGTGCCGCTGGGACGCCGGTGCGGGCCGCCTGGAGCCGCTGGAGGAGGTGCCGGTGCTGCCCGACTCCGACCCCTCCGCCCACTCCGAGGACGGCTCGCCGCTCACCTATCCGTCCGAGGTGGCCGTCGCCCACGACGGGCGCTTCCTGTGGACCGCCAACCGGGGCCACGACAGCATCTCGGTGCTCACCCTCGACGAGAGCGGCGAGAAGGCCGCGCTGGTGGCCACCGTCGGCTGCGGCGGCCACTGGCCCCGCGACCTCACCCTCGACCCGAGCGGCCAGTGGCTGTACGCGGCCAACGAGCGCTCCGGGAACGTCAGCTGGTTCGCCGTGGACGCCGAGACGGGCATCCCGCGTCAGGCGGGCTCCGTGGAGGTCCCGGCGGCCTCCTGCGTCGTCTTCGGCTGACCCGGGGCGCACCCACCGCGCACCGGAGAAGGCCGGCCCGGCCCGGATCCTGGAAGGCCGGTCGGGGCCGGACCGGGGAAGGCCGGTCGGGGTCGGATCTGGGAAGGCCGGTCCGGCGCGTGCCTCGAAAGACGCCGCTCGGCGGGGGTGATGGTGCCGGCCGGGGGCCGCTTCGGGGGCGTGTCTGCGAAGGCCGCTCCGGGGCCCTGTGAACGCACGGAAGGCCGCGGTCCGGAACGGGAGGACCTCCTCCGTTCCGGACCGCGGCCTTCCGTACGTCCCCGTGCCGCCTCCGTGCACCCGGGCCGGTGGACCCGGGTCAGAGCGCCTGGGCGCCCTGCGGCGTCGCGGGCGTGATGCCGAGCGCCGTGGCGTACAGCGAGAGCACGAGCTTGCCGATCGCCGGGTAGGCGCCCAGCGGCTCGGCGGTCGCGCAGCCCGCCTCCTTGGCGGCGGCGTCCAGCAGACCGGGGTCCACCTCCGGGCCCACCAGGTACGGTGCCAGCGCGAGCTGCGCGGAACCGGAGTTCTGGAGCTGCTCCGCGATCGAGGCGACCGAACCCTCCACGTCCAGCGCGGCGGCCATCACGGGCACGGCGAGCCGGGCGGCCAGCAGCATGCCGGTGATCCCGGCGGCCCGCACGGCCTCCTCGCCGCCCACCGTGGCCAGCACGATGCCGTCGGCTGCGGTGGCCACCGTGAACAGCCGCGCCCGGTCGGCGCGGGCGAGACCGGCCTCCGACAGCCGTACGTGGAGGGCCTCGGCGAGCAGCGGGTGCGGACCGAGCACGTCGGTCAGCTCCACCTGCGTACCGCTGTCCATCACGGCCTGCCGTATCCGCCGGATCAGCTCACTGTCCGGACCCGCCAGCAGCGGGACCACGACGGCGGCCGCACCGGTCGGTTCGGCGACCTCGCGGCCTGCGGCGACGGCCTGCTCGTACCGGGCGACGCGTTCGGCGGCGCTGTGGGCGAGAACGGAGGAGAGCGTGGGGTACTCGGCGTCGTCACCGTCGAGGTAGCCGATCCGGGCGTTGAGGCCGGGCAGCTCGGAACGGGCGATGCTGATCACCTCTTCGGCCAGCGTGCGCGTGGCCGAGGAGGGGGTACCGGGAACGGCGAGAACGAGCGCGGCAGCGCCCTCGGGTGCGACCACCGGCTCCGGGCGGCGGTGCCGTCCGGACTGGCGAGGTCGCGGCATTCGTACAGGCAGGCCGGAAGCGGGCCCAGTGGGGGTGCTCATGGCGCCGCATGCTACTGGTTTTGGCTGCCCCTCTGTTCGGGGAGGGTCCGGTCGAGCGTTAACTATCCGCTTATGTCCGATGAGTGGCCTACCGGTGAAGTGTCCGTTTCTGTCGCCCTGTCCGTCCCCGGCGGCCGCCCGCTACGAAGCCCCGTGCGCCGGTACGCCGTCGGGTCCGGGTCCTCCGTTCCGCGCCGTCGTCGCCGCGCACCCGGAAGAGGCGCTTCCGTTCTGTGTGTTCTGTACGGACAGCATCGTGGGATGGTGCGGCAGACGCAGGTCGTCCGTCGCCAGCGCGCGTGCGATCCGGAGTGCGCCGGTCAGCGGATCGCCCGTACCGGTGGTCACCCGGGCCTGCGGAACCAGCCGTGCCAGCTCCTCGCGCACGGGGCCGATCAGGGGCTCGCCCATCCGGAACAGGCCACCGGTCAGGGCCACTTCGCATCCGCCGTCGGCCTCGGCGCCATCCTTCGGGCAGACGGCCGCCGCCGCTTCGGCGATATGGACGCCCGCCCTCCGCAGAATCTCCGCCGCGATCGCGTCCGCTCCGGCGCACGCCGCCACCTCCGGGGCGAACGAGGCGAGCACCGCCGGGCGGTCCGAGCGAGGGTAGAGCAGCCCCGGCAGCTCCTCGGCGGGGCCGAACACCGCCCGCAGCCGGTCCAGCAGGGCGGGGGACCCGCCGCGTCGGCCGTCATGGGCCCGCATCGCCGCTTCGAGCCCCGCGCGACCGATCCACGCACCGCTGCCGTTGTCACCCAGAAGATGACCCCAGCCGTCGGCCCGCCGCCACTCGACGAGGTCCGTACCGAGGGCGATCATGCCCGTGCCGCCCGCCACGACCGCCCCGGGGCGCTGGCCCACCGCCCCCGCGTACGCCGTCACCGCGTCCGCCGCCAGCGCCAGCCGGCGGACGCCCAGCGCTGCCGAGAGCGCCCCGGGCAGCTCCGCCCGCAACCGCCCGCCGAGGGTGGCCATCCCGGCCGCCCCGACCGCCAGCGCGGCGACCCGCACGGAGCCGTCCCGTGTCGGACCGGACGCCGTAGGCCCTTCTCCGGCAGGGCCGTTCGCCGGGCGGCCGCCGCCGGCCGCCGCCCGTTCCAGCAACTCCGCCGCCACCGGAAGCAGTTGCTCCAGCAGATGGGCGGCGTCGATCCCACCGGTCCCCGTCCGCACCGGCTCGGCGCAGACGGCCGTGGACAGCGCCCCGTCCGAACCCGCCCGGCCGAGCGCCACCCGCAGCCCCGACCCACCGGAGTCCACCCCCAGGACATACGCGTCGGGGGTGGTCGCCGGAGGACGGGCGTCGGTCACGGAAGACGCCAGTCGACCGGCTGCGCCCCCTGGCGCTCCAGCAGTTCGTTGACCCGGCTGAACGGCCGCGAGCCGAAGAACCCGCGGTCCGCCGACATGGGCGAGGGGTGCGCCGACTCGATCGCCGGGAAGTCGCCCAGCTGCGGGCGGAGATTGCGGGCGTCGCGTCCCCACAGCACCGAGACCAGCGGGGTGCCCCGGGCCACCAGCGCCTTGATCGCCTGCTCGGTCACCTCTTCCCAGCCCTTGCCCCGATGGGCGGCGGGACGCCTCGGCGCGGTGGTCAGCGCCCTGTTGAGCAGCAGCACCCCCTGCTTGGTCCACGGCGTCAGATCACCGTTGGACGGGCGGGGCAGGCCGAGGTCCGCGTTCAGCTCCCGGAAGATGTTCTCCAGGCTGCCCGGCAGCGGCCGGACATCCGGGGCCACGGCGAAGCTCAGCCCGATCGCGTGCCCGGGAGTGGGGTAGGGGTCCTGCCCGACGACGAGGACCCGCACCTCCTCGAACGGCTGCTGGAACGCCCGCAGTACGTTGGCCCCGGAGGGCAGATACGTACGGCCCGCCGCGATCTCCGCACGGAGGAAGTCGCCCATGGCGGCGATGCGTTCGGCCACGGGCTCGAGGGCATCGGCCCATCCCGGCTCAATGATTTCTTTCAACGGTCGTGCTGCCACGCGCCGCACTCTACTGGTGATACGACCACTCCGATGAACTGCCGCCGGCCGACGTCCCCCGCCCCGCGCCCGGTCTCAGTCCAGGGTCACCGCCCGGACGCAGAGCACGTCCGGCAGATGCGAGGCCAGCTGCTGCCAGCTGTCGCCGTCGTCCGCGCTCGCGTACAGCTCCCCGTTGCGGTTGCCGAAGTAGATCCCCGCCGGGTCCGCGTCGTCCGTGCAGAGCGCGTCCCGCAGCACCGTCCCGTAGTGCGCGCCACCCGGCAGACCCACCGTCAGCGGCTCCCAGGTGCGCCCCGCGTCACGGGTGCGGAAGACCCGGCAGCGGTGCTCCGCCGGGACCCGGTCGGCGTCGGCGTTGATCGGGAAGACGTACGCGGTGTCGCCCCGGTGAGGATGCGCCACGGCGGCGAACCCGAAGTCGGAGGGCAGGCCCGCACCGATGTCGCTCCAGCTGTCGCCCCCGTCGTCGCTGCGGAACACCCCCCAGTGGTTCTGGAGGTAGAGCCGGTCCGGGTCGGCCGCGTCCCGGGTGACCTTGTGGACGCACTGGCCGAACTCCGGGTCCGGATCCGGCAGGAAGACCGCGGAGACGCCCTTGTTCGCCGGCTCCCAGCTCTCCCCGCCGTCCTTTGTCCGGAACACCCCCGCCGTCGAGACCGCGACCGTCACCGCGCGGGGGTCCCGACGGTCGGTGAGGATGGTGTGCAGCCCCTCCCCGCCGCCGCCCGGCACCCACTTCGACCGGGTCGGATGCTCCCAGAGCGGGCGGACCAGCTCGAACGACTCGCCCCGGTCCTCGGAGCGGAACAGCGCGGCGGGCTCAGTGCCCGCGTAGACCACGTCCGGTGCCTCGGGACCGGCCGGCTGCAACTGCCAGACCCGCTCCAGCGAGGCTCCGGTGAACTCGGGGAACTTCACCGCGGGCCGCCGGGGCTCGACCCAGCTCTCGCCCAGATCGTCGGAATGGAAGACGGACGGCCCCCAGTGCGCGCTGTCGCCGCCCGCCAGCAGGCGGGGGGTGTCCCCACGGGTGTCGACGGCGACCGAATACACCGCCTGCGCGTTGAAGTGCGGGCCCTCGATCTTCCAGTTCCCCGCGCGCCTGCGGCCGATGAAGAGACCTTTGCGCGTGCCCACGGTGAGCAGTACGTCGGTCATGGTCGAGACCTCCCGAAACGCCGTTGTGCCGGATGTGAGCCAGTCTGCACCCGACCACTGACAGCGGCTCGCGCACGCGCCCGGCCCGCCCGTCACCGCCCCGGCGGAACGTCCTGCCGCACCCGCCGGAACGTCCTGCCGCACGCGGCACCCTTGACCGCCGTGCGGCGGCGGACCTAGCGTTCAACCGCGTAGAAAGCGCTTGCTGAAGCTAGGGGCTCCGGAGCCTCGCGGCCCTGCGGTGGCCCGGTCGGGCCCCTGGTCGCCCCCGAGACCCTGGAGCATCCGTGGTGACCTTCGAAGGACTGCCCGGCGCCGTCGCCGTCTCGCATCTGACCGTCTACGACTGGCCCGCCGCCGACGGGCTGCGCGGCGGCACCCCGCATCTGCACCTCACCTGCTCCGAGGGATACGTCGTCATCGGCGGCACCGGCTCCGTGCAGACCCTCACCACCACCGGCTTCCGGCAGACGCCCCTGGCGCCCGGGGCGCTCGTCTGGTTCACCCCGGGCACGATCCACCGGCTGGTCAACGACGGCGGGCTCCGCGTCGTCGTGCTCATGCAGAACAGCGGGCTGCCGGAGGCCGGGGACGCCGTCCTCACCCTGCCGCCCGCCCTCCTCACCGGCCCCGAGGTCTACGGCGCGGCCGCCGCCCTGCCCCAGGACGGCGCGGAAGCCGAACGCGAGCGGGCGGCCCGGGCCCGGCGCGACCTCGCCGTGACGGGGTTCCTCGCCCTGCGCGACGCGGCGGAGGCGGGCGATCCGGAGCCCCTCGCCGCGTTCCACCGGGCCGCCGCCGCGCTCGTCCGCCCGCGCACCGAGGAGTGGCGCACCCGCTGGGAGCGGGGGGCCGCCCTGGCCGCCGCCGCGACCGCCCACCAGCTCGACGTGCTGGAGCGCGGCGAGGGGGACCACCTGGCCGGGGCCCGGGTGCACGAGCGGAGGCCGGTGGTCCGGGGACGGTTCGGGATGTGCGGCCGGCTGGACGTCTACCGGGTCTGAGCCCGCCCGCGCCACCGGATTCCCCTGGTCACGGCCGGTTCGGGGATCTCCGGCGCTGCTGCGATGCTGGAGCGGCAGACACCGACAGGGAGCGCACGATGACGGCAGGCAGCGGGTTCACGTTCACGGACGCCGGGAACCACGACGTACCGGTGGCGGTGGGGGTCGCACCGGCCCCGGGGGAGACCGGGGCCGGTGCCCGTGTCTCCGTGACGCTGTCGCAGGCGACCTCGCCGCCGGCACCCTCGTCGCTCCCGTCGCCGTCCCCGGGCGGGCTGCGCTGGTCGTGCACCCCGGCGGCGGCCCGGGAGCTGGCCGCCGCGCTCGTCCGGGCGGCCGAGGAGGCGGAGAACGCGTCCGCCGGGAAACCCGTCACCGTCCGGGCGGACGAACTGCGCCGCGGTGACGTACGCGACGGGGAGCGCCCCATGACCGTGGACGGCGCGAGGACCGACGGCTCCACGGCCCACATCACCTGGAAGTCCGCCGAGGGCCGGACCTGGACCCAGAGTTACGACGTCAACACCGCGATCACGCTCAGGCGCCGGCTTCCCGGCACCCGCTGACCCGCTCGGCCGCAGGTCCGCCCGCCGACGCGCCCCGGGAGGGGGCGGCTCCGGCCTCCGGGGCGCGCACGCCCTCGATAGGCTGGCCGCGATGTTCACCAAACAGGGCCCCACCCTCCGCGAACTGGCCGTCCAGGCGCTCTCGTCGACCGAGCGCGGTTACGACCTCCTCGCCCCCAAGTTCGACCAGACGCCCTACCGGACCCCGGACCGCGTACTCGACAGCGTCACCCGGGCGTTGGAGCCGCTGGGCCCCTTCGGTACAGGCCTCGACGTCTGCTGCGGCACCGGCGCGGGCGTGGGCGTGCTGCGGCAGGTGTGCCGGGAGCGGGTGGTCGGGGTCGACTTCAGCGCGGGCATGCTCGCCGAGGCCCGTGCGGCGCTGCCGCCGGGGGAGGGCGGACCGGCGGTCGACTGGGTACGGGCCGACGCCCTGGCCCTGCCGTTCGCCCCGGGCTTCGATCTCGCCCTGAGCATCGGCGCGTTCGGTCATTTCCTGCCCGCCGACCGCTTCGGGCTCTTCGCGGAGGTGTACGGATCGCTCCGGCCGGGCGGCCGGTTCGTCTTCCCGATCGGGGCCCCGCCCGCCGTGGGGTCACGCGCCTACTGGTCGCTCCTCGGCTTCGACGCGGCGATGCGGGTGCGCAACGCCGTGTGGCGACCGAAGTTCATCATGTACTACCGCACGTTCCGGCTCTCCGACGTGCTCGACGACCTCACCGACGCCGGATTCACCGTGGAGTTGAGGGCCCTGGCCGACCTGGGGCAGCGCCCCGACGGCGCCCCGCGGGCCCGCCTCGTGGTGGCGACCCGCGAGTGAGGCCGGGGTTTTCGTCCTGGCGCCTCAGGGAACCTTCACCGCCCTGAGGCGCCCTCAGGCGGCGGGCCCTCGGCGCTCCTCGCCCCGGGCCGCCGCCAACAGCCCCGACCAGTCGGGGATCTTCACCGGCCCCCGCCCCAGCGAACGCCCCAGGGCCTCCTCCGCCCGCTCGATCGAGAGCCAGCCGTCCCACTCCACCGGCCGCTGCCCCCACGCCCGCAGCACGGCCAGCGGGTCGTCGGCGGCGGGCCGCCGGGCCAGCAGGGGCGCGTCCTCGATCAGCGATTCGACGGTCTCCCTGGCGCAGGACCGGTTCGGCCCGATCACCCCGGTCGGCCCCCGCTTGATCCACCCGGCGACGTACTCCCCGGGGGTGGGCACCCCGTCCCGCAGCACCCGCCCCGCCGCGTGCGGCACCGTCCCGCGCACCGGGTCGAAGGGCAGCCCGGGCAGCTCCACGCCCCGGTAGCCGACCGCCCGCAGCACCAGCTGGGCCTCGACGTCCTCGTACGTTCCCGTGTCCCGTACGCCCCCGGCGCCGTCCGGGACCGTACGGGCGAACCGCACCCCCGCCACCCTGCCCCCGCGTTCCAGCAGCTCGACCGGGCGCAGGAAGAACCGCAACCGGATCCGGCGCACGCCGTCGTACGCGGCACCGCACGCCCCGTACGCGGCTTCGGACGGCCCGTACGCGGCACCGGATGGTCCGCACGCGGCACCGGATGGTCCGCACGCGGCTTCGGACGGCCCGTAGGCCATCTCGGACGGCCCGTACGCCGTCCCGGAGGACGCGGGCTCTCCCCGTACCGCCCAGCCGCGCAGTACCTCCAGGTTCCGCCGGACCACCGCCGGCAGCGGCAGCCCGTCCGGGGCCGCGTACGCCGGGTCGCGCGCCAGCTCCGCCGGGTCGACGACGGTCCGGGCGCCGGGCAGCGCGCCCAGTTCCCGCAACTCCTTGGTGGTGAACCGGGCCTGGGAGGGGCCGCGGCGCCCCACGATGTGCACCTCGCGCACCCGGCTGCCCGCGAGCGCCCCGAGCGCGGCCCGGGGGACGTCGGTGGCGCGCAGCTCGTCGGCACCGCGCGCCAGGATCCGGGCCACGTCGACCGCCACGTTGCCCACCCCGATCACCACGGCCGAGCGGGCCCGCAGGGCGAAGTCGTCGGGGGCGGAGTCCGGATGAGCGCTGTACCAGGAGACGAACCGGGTGGCGGAGCAACTCCCCGGCAGCTCCTCGCCCGGCACCGCCAGCGGCCGGTCGGCGGCGGCCCCGACGCAGTAGACGACCGCGTGGTACAGCTCCGCGAGGCGGGCCGGAGGGACGCCGTCCGCTCCGCCGATCCGCACATGGCCGACGAAGGTGACCCGCTCGTCCTCCAGGACCGCGCGCAGGCTGTTCTGGAGCGACTTGATCTTCTCGTGGTCGGGCGCCACCCCGTACCGCACCAGGCCGTACGGGGTGGGCAGCCGGTCCAGGACATGGACGCGGACCTCGGGCACGAGCGACTGGTTCAGCAGGGCCTGGGCGGTGTAGACCCCGCTGGGACCGGAACCGACGACGGCGACTCGCAGCACGGCGCACCTCTTCCCGGAGGGTGCTTCCAGCATCGCACCGACGGCCGGATCGCGTACTGCGCGCCACCGGCGCACCGCCCGGCACCGGCACCGCCCGGCACCGGCGCCGACGTCCCAGGCCCGCACCGGCGGCCTCCGCTCACGTCATCAGCGCACGCATCCGGTTGATCTCCACCGTCTGCGAGGCGACGACATCGCTCGCCATCTCCTCGACGAACACGTCGTTCCCCTCGGAGAGCGCCTCCGTGGCCATGGTGATCGCCCCCTGGTGGTGGGTGATCATCAGCTCCAGGAAGAGCCGGTCGAAGGCCTTGCCCCGCGCCGCGCCCAACTCCTTGAGCTGCGCCTCGGTCGCCATACCGGGCATTCCGCCGTGGTCGTGGTGCTCCGGCTGTTTCCGGTCCTCGGCACCGTTCCTTTTCAGCCAACCTTCCATCGCGCCGATCTCCGGTTTCTGGCCTGCGGATATGCGCTCGGCGAGGTTCTTCACGGAGGTGGAAGAGGCCCGGTCCGGGACGAGTCCGGTCATCACGAGGGCCTGGGCGTGGTGCTCGATCATCATCTGCGCGTAGCGGAAGTCGGCGGAGTTCGCAGTGTCCCTGCTCGCCTCCTTCGCCGCCTCCTCGGCGGTGAGCGTCCTGGCCGGTTCGCCCGGCCTGCCGGGGGCCACCACCCCCGGACCTGTGTCCTTGCCCGCGGCCGGAGCCGCGGCGTCGCCGTCACCGTCGCAGCCGCCCAGCACGACGACGGCGGCGACGACCGCAGCCGCGAGGGCGGTTGTGCGCGGCCGGGCGGACGGGCGGTGGATCAACACGGCGACCTCCTGTGCCACGTGGATGTGTTGCAGACCGTTCCTAGCACGCTTCCTCGGGGGTGAAGATCGAAAACTTCATTACGTCTCTGTTGCCATCTGTTGATGTGTACATGAGAGGGACGATACTGCCGGGGTCCGAGAACCGTTCGAACCCCGAACGGATACAAGGGAGGACGCAGTGATCTCGTTGCACACCACCCGCGTGCGGCGCAGACGTCTGGGCGTGGCGGCAGCCGCGGCCGGGCTCTTCGCCGCGCTGCTGACGGCCGCCCCCGCGGCGGCGACGCCCGACCCGGGCGACGTCCCGCTCGAACGCGGCTCCGTGACCACCAGTCAGCAGGCCGAGGCCCGCGCCGCGATCCGCGGCGGCGACATACCGGGCGTGGACGAGATCGTCCACAGCTCCAACATCAAGCACCTGACGAACGTCCCGAAGGGCGCCCTGAAGGGCACCAACACGGACCTCGCGTTCCAGGGGAAGTACGCCTACGTCGGCAACTACGACGGCTTCGTCATCTACGACATCAGCAACCCGAAGAAACCGAAGACCGTCTCCGAGGTCCTCTGCCCCGGTTCGCAGAACGACATCTCGGTCTCGGGGAACCTGCTGTTCCTCTCCACCGACTCCTCGCGCAGCGACGACTCCTGCTCCAGCACCACCCAGCCCGCCACGGAGAAGTCCTCCTGGGAGGGCATGAAGATCTTCGACATCAGCAACAAGCGCCACCCCCGGTACATCGCGGCCGTCGAGACCGCCTGCGGCTCGCACACGCACACCCTCGTGCCGGACAAAAAGAAGAAGAACGTCTACATCTACGTCTCCTCCTACGGCCCCAACGAGGCGTTCCCCGACTGCCGGCCGCCGCACGACGGCATCTCCATCATCAAGGTGCCGCTCAAGGCTCCGCAGAAGGCCCGTCTCGTGGACTTCTCGGTCCTCTTCCCGGACGGCGGCAACCCGGGAGCGCCGGAGAACCCGGGCGTCACCAAGACCTCGGGCTGCCACGACATCACCGTCCTGCCGTCCCAGGACCTCGCGGCCGGTGCCTGCATGGGTGACGGCATCCTGTTCTCCATCGAGAACCCGGAGCGCCCGAAGATCATCGACCGGGTCCAGGACAACGTGAACTTCGCGTTCTGGCACTCGGCGACCTTCAACCAGGGCGCCAAGAAGGTCGTCTTCACCGACGAGCTCGGCGGCGGCGGCGCGGCCACCTGCAACGAGGAGATCGGGCCCAAGCGCGGTGCCAACGGCATCTACGACATCGTGGGCAAGGGCGACAACCGCAAGCTGGTCTTCCGCAGCTACTTCAAGATCGACCGCCACCAGGCCGACGTCGAGGTCTGCGTCGCCCACAACGGCTCGATCATCCCGGTGAAGGGCCGCGACATCATGGTCCAGGCCTGGTACCAGGGCGGTATCTCCGTCTGGGACTTCACCGACTCGTCCAAGCCGAAGGAGATCGCCTTCTTCGAGCGCGGCCCGGTCACGCTGAACCAGGTCACCACGGCCGGCCCCTGGTCGACGTACTACTACAACGGCCACATCTACTCCAGCGACATCGCCAAGGGCTTCGACGTGCTGAAGCTGACCGACAAGCGCACCGACCCGGCCGAACGGGTCAGGCTCGACGAGCTGAACGTGCAGACGCAGCCGGACTACTTCGTCCGCTGATCCGACGGCAGGGCACGTACTCCGTCGACCACGCACCACTGATGGGGCCGGTGTGTACCGGCCCCATCAGTGCGTGTGCGCGCCTGCGGCGCAGATTATTCATTGACCGATGAGCCGGGGCCGGGACATGCTGTAGGCCGCGCCTGGATCCGGCGACGCGGGGGATCGCCGGAGTCAGGCGCGCTCCCGGGATACGGCTCGTCAGGGGCTCAGACGCCGGTACGGGCGTTACGGGCGCCGGCGCCGGTCGCGGCGGCCCACTCCACCAGCAGACGCTGGTACTCCGCCTCGTCCTGCGGGGACAGGTAGCCGCCCGAGCGCTGCCACAGCCCGCGGATGTCCGCGTTGACTTCGGTGGCGGAGCGCGTGGAAACGGACGACGACGACATCGGGGACATGGATACAAGGCTACGGCCCCGATCCGATGATCCGACCCCTCGCGGGACGGGATATCCCTCACACAGCGGGGTTTCGGGGCGGGATATCGGTCACACTCCGGGCCCTGGAGGGGCTACGGGCGGCCCTCGGCGCCCCCCGCGCACCGCCGCCCGCCGTCTCACGCTCCACGGGGTACAGGCTCCGCCCCCCTCCGGCTGACGCTCCAAGGGTCGCGTGCTCGGCTTCCCGCCGTCTCGCGTTCCAAGGGTCACGCGGTCCGCTTCCCGCCGACCGACGCTTCAAGGGTCACGGGCTCCGCCGCCCGCCGGCGCACGCTCCACGCGTACCCGGCGATCGCGAACGCCACCACCGCGACGCCCAGCAGCACCCCGCCCACCACGTCGGTCAGCCAGTGCACCCCCAGATACAGCCGCGTCACCGCCACCCCGGCCACCGAGACCGCCGCCACCGCCACCGCACCGGCCCACAGCGCCGGACCGGCCCCGTACAGCCGCAGCAGCCACAGGAGCAGCCCGCAGCTCACCGCGGCCGTCATGGCGTGCCCGGAGGGGAAGGCCGCGAAGTGGGCCGTGTCCACCGGCTCCGGCCAGTGCGGGCGGTCGCGGTCCACGGCCGCCTTCACGCCCTGCTGGAGGAGCGAGCCGAACAGGCTGGCCGCCGCCACCCACAGTGCGAGCGACCGGGCCCCGCGCCACCACAGGGCCACCACGGCCACCGCGACCAGCGCCCGCATCGTCCAGGGGTCCCAGAACCAGTCCGTCAGCACCCGGTTGACGTGGACCAGTCCGGGGTCGGCCAGCGCATGACGGTGCAGGTCGTCGGCGACCGTACGGTCCAGGGTCATCAGCGGGGACCACTGGGCCACCACGAGGGCGAGCAGCGCCACGAACAGGGCCGTGGCCGTGATCCCGGCGGCCAGCGCGGCCGTGGGGCGGGGGGAGGAGGCGGGCCGGGTGATGTGGGGGGAGTCCATGGGCCGATCCTCGCGGACGCCACCGCCGCATGGCCAACCCGGAGCACGAAATTCCGTGCCGGTCCGGCAGGTTCGGCGGGCTCGGCGCCGCGTCGGCCGGTCCGCGTCCCCGGCTCTCAGCCCAGCGCGCGGAGGCCGGGGACGAAGGCCACCACGACCGGGACGACCGGGACCAGCGCGGCCGCCGCCGTCAGCCGCAGTCGGCGGCCCGCCGTCAGCCGGTCGACCGGGGCCAGCAACCGGTTGACCCGCAACGGCACTTGGGCGTGCGGGGTGGGGCAGGGGCCGAAGACCCCGCGGTCCTCGTTGAGCCCGACCAGGGCGAGGGCGGTCGTCAGCCGGCCGAAGCGGCGCGAAGCCACGTCGTCGGCGGCCAGCTCCACCAGCCGGTGCATCTCGTCGCGGAACGCGGCGAAGACCGGGATCTGCGGGAAACCGTTGGCCAGCGCCGACGAGCAGTGCAGCAGCCAGTCGTGGCGGGCCTGCGCGTGGCCCTGCTCATGGGCGAGTACGGCATCGAGCTGACGGCCCTTCAGCCGGCCGAGCGCCGCCGTGGTGATGACCAGCTGGGGCGCGGCGCCGGGCAGCCACCAGGCGTCCGGGCGCGCGCCCTCCAGCACCACCAGACGGTCGGGGCCGGGCTCCTCGCCCGGCAGCAGGGGGGCGCGGACCAGCAGTTCGGCCCGGCGCTGCTTGCGCCGCCGCCGCGCCCGCCGGATCTCGCGCAGGAGCATCGCGCCGCTCCACAGACCGCCCAGCGCCAGCAGCACCGCGATCACCGCCGACCAGGGCCCGTACGCGGCCAGGGCGTACGCCTCGACCACGGCGTGCGGAGCGGGGGCGAAGACGTGGCCGCGCACCGCCTGCCACGCGGCGGCCGCGCTGAAGACCATGGAGAGCGCGAACGAGACGAGCACCCCGGCCACCACGCACTGCCACACCCACAGCGCCACCACCGGTTCCCGCTCCGGCCACCGGGCCCGGGCCATCAGGCGCGGGGTCACCAGAGCGGTCAGTGCACCGAGCAGCAGCAGCGCGAGGGAGACCAGCATGCCGTCAGCCTATGAGGGGCGGGTGATCCACGGGTACGGCTCTGCCCGGCAAGTGACGTAGACCACGGTTTGGAAGGCCTCTGTCCCACGATCTGTCTCACAGAGTGAGAAGCATGGCGAACATGGCGAGGCCCATCGTCAGCCGGCAGGCCGCCGTCAGCTCGCTCCCCCCGCCCGCCGTGCCGCCCGGACCGCCTCCGCCACCGCCCCGTACGACGCCCTCCGCGCTCCCGCCCGCGAAGCCGGCCACGGCCGTCCCCGCCGGTATGAGGTGCCCGGCCGAGCGCAGCACGTACAGCGCGAAGTAGACGAGCAGCGCCCCCGTCAGCAGGGGGAGGCCCCCCGTGCCGCCGCCCCCGGCCGCCCCGTGCCCGGCGTGGCCGCCCGCGCCCGCCACCGCCGGGGCCATCGCCACGGCCATGTAGACCATCGCCAGCGAACCCACCAGGTGGTGCAGATGGTGGCCGCCGTGCCGGGCCCACCGGAGCGCCCGCAGCGCGGCGAAGCCGAACACCACCCCGTACACCGCCCAGGCCCACTCCGGAGGCGTCAGCACCGCCGCGGGCAGCGCCATGGCGGCCATGCCGAAGCCCATCAGCGCCTCGCTGCGCGCGGTCCGGCGCTCCTGCGGGGTGCCGGTGCGGGCGCGCAGCAGACAGGAGGCGCCGCTCACCGCGCACAGCGCCGCCATCAGCCAGCCGGCCAGGACCCCTCCGTGCACGGCGAACCTCCCCCTCGGACGTACCGGCCCTCTGCGGTGGCCGTACGACCACGCGACCGCACGCGGCGGCGTACGGCACCGTTCTGGTCGATGCCCGGGCCCGGACCGCCGAACCCGGCGCGTGGGGGCGTGAAAGGAGTGCGCCGTGGCCCGGGAGGGGCACTCCGGGTCGCGTTACTCTCGACCCGCACGCGTGCACCCCACGCGGCGAGCAGCGGCGAAGCAGCAGAGAACGGAGCGTTTCCCCATGGACACCGCCACGCCCCCCGGCTCGGCCCGTCTGACCTTCCGCGACGCGACCGACGCGGACGCCCCGGCGCTGGTGGCGCTCATCGAGTCCGCCTACCGGGGCGACTCCAGCCGCACCGGCTGGACCACGGAGGCCGACCTCCTGGAGGGGCAGCGGACCGACGAGGAGGGCGTGCGCGCGGTGATCGGCGCTCCCGCGAGCAGGCTGCTGACGGTCGAGCGCGACGGCGAGCTGATCGCCTGCTGCCAGCTGGAGCACCGCGGTGACGCGGCGTACTTCGGGATGTTCGCGGTCCGCCCCGGCGCCCAGGGCGGCGGCCTCGGCAAGGTGATCATCGCGGAGGCGGAGCGCACGGCCCGGGAGAGCTGGGGCGTCCGCGAGATGCACATGACGGTGATCTCGGTGCGCGAGGAGCTGATCGCCTGGTACGAGCGGCGCGGCTACCGGCGTACGGGGCAGCTCACGCCCTTCCCGTACGGCGACGAGCGCTTCGGCATCCCGCAGCGGGACGACCTGGCCTTCGAGCTCTTGGTCAAGAACATCGAAGCCCTCTAGAGACCGGGCCCCTGGGCCTCACCCTCCCGGGCCCGGGCCTCCACGGCCCCCGGCCCCCGGCCCCGGGTCCCGCAGGGCACGGCCCCCGCTTCCTACGCACCACCCTCTGGCCTACGGTCTCAGGCCTCCGGGCCACCGGTCTCAGGTGCCTGCCCTGCCGGGCCCACGGTCTCAGGCCTCCGCCCTCAGGGCCGGCGCTCTCAGGTGCCTGCCCTCCGGGCCGCCGGTCTCAGGCCTCCGGTCCCGCCCCGCCCGCCCCCCGGGGGCCTCCCGCCCCCGGCCTCAGGCCGTGAAGCGGCCCGTGCGGCGGATCTCGGGGAAGTCCGTCGTCACGCCGTCCAGTTCCAGGGCCCGCGCCAGGCGCAGGTGGTCCTGGGTGTTCACCACCCAGCCGATCACCTTGACCCGCTCCGCGTGCGCCAGCTCCACCACCTCCAGCGTCAGCCGGCGGATGTTCAGCGCCAGGCTCTGGGCCCCCGCCGCCTTGGCACGCTCCACGATGTCCCCGCTCCAGTGGCTGGCGACGAGGACCGTCCGTACCCCCGGCACCAGCCGGGCGATCTCCACGACGGCCTCGTCGTGGAACGAGGAGACCTCCACCCGCTCCACCAGGTCCCGGGCGAGAAGCACGTCCGCCAGCGCGCGGGCCGCCGCCACGTCCTTGATCTCGGCCTGGAGCGGGGATCCCACCGCGTCCAGGACCTCCTCGAAGACCGGCACCCGCTCGCCCCGCCCGGCGTCGAGCGCCCGCAGCTCCGCCAGGGTCTTGCCCGCGACGGGTCCGGTGCCGTCGGTCGTACGGTCCACGTCCGCGTCGTGCATCACGGCGAGCGCGCCGTCCTTGCTCAGGTGGAGATCGAGCTCGATGACGTCCATCCCCGCCTCCTGCGCGCGGACGAAGGAGCGCAGGGTGTTCTCGGGCTCGACGCCCATCACGCCGCGATGGCCCAGGGTGAGAAATGACAAGGCGACCTCGTTCCCGTCGGCGGCTGTCCGCCAACTGCTCGTGCCCGCAAGGAGATACGCAAGGAGATACGGCAAGACGGCACCGGTGAGGGTAGCGGCCGGGGCCGGTGATGTCTGCCGCCGTGCGGGACCGATGGGCCGGAGGGAGGGAGGACAGTGGGAACTATCCGCCTACCCGGCATGCGACAGGAAAAACAGCGGTGAACATAGGGGTTCGGCAGGATAATTTTCGGGCCTTCACTTGTGTGAAGTAACCCGGCGCGGCTACGGTGGCTGGACGCGAGGTTCTCCCGTGGAGGAACGGTTATGACGGAAATTCTTGTGCACGATGCCGCCGAAGGCGCGATAGCTGCTGCCCCACGGGTGGTCGAGCACCCGGCGTGGCCCGCGCTCAGGGATGCCGTCGAGGAGCTCCGCCCGTGGCAGTCCAAGGACGGTTCGATCGACTTCGAGGCCGAGGGCGCCCCGTCCCCGGCCGATGCCGAGCGCGTCCTGGAGCGCGTGATCGGCGCGGTGGAGGAGCTCTCCCCGCTGCTGCCGCACGACGCCGCCTACCACCGTGCGCTCGTCACCGACCTGCGCCGCTGGGCCGCCGACGGGTTCCGCGTACCGGACTTCCTGGACTCGCTGCTCGCCTTCCAGCCCGCGCGGAACCGGGTCGACGGCCTCCAGCACCTGGTCGTCTTCCCCATGTACACGCAGAACGGCAACCCGGACCGCAACTTCGAGGCCGTCGTGCTGAAGATGGTCTGGCCCGAGTGGCTCGCCGATCTCGAGGCCACCCGCTACGACAACCCGCTGTTCTGCGGCATCACCTTCGAGGACTTCACCGCCGGTTACGACACCAACTCCGCGGTCCTCTTCCCCGAGACCATCGCCGTGCGCGAGGCCCCCGAGCGCTTCAGCTGGGGCGGCATCTTCTGCGACCGCGAGGCCGCCCGCTTCCGCCGCGTCACCGAGGCCTCCGTCGAGCTGCTCGGCCTGGAGCTGCCCGAGGACATCCGCGAGATGGTCGGCGACCAGCAGCGGTGCGAGCAGGCCTTCGTCCTCTGGGACATGGTCCACGACCGCACCCACAGCCACGGCGACCTGCCGTTCGACCCGTTTATGATCAAGCAGCGCCAGCCGTTCTGGATGTACGGCCTGGAGGAGCTGCGCTGCGACCTCACCGCCTTCAAGGAGGCCGTGAAGCTGGAGGCCGAGGGCAACACCCACGGCCGCGACGTCCAGTACGCCGTCCTCTTCGACCGGATGTTCCGCTTCCCGGTCACCGGCGACCGCGTCCGCAACTACGACGGTCTCGGCGGCCAGCTCCTCTTCGCCTACCTGCACAGGCACGATGTCGTCCGCTGGACCGACAACACCCTGAAGATCGACTGGGAGCGTGCCCCGCAGGTCACCAACCAGCTCTGCGCCGAGATCGAGAAGCTCTACCGCGACGGTATCGACCGCCCCAAGCTGGTCCACTGGTTCGCCGCCTACGACCTGGTCTCCACCTACCTCGCCCCGCACCCCGGATCCACCTGGGCCAAGGGTCCCGACGCCCTCGACCTCACTCAGCCCCCTCGCAAGCTCGTCGACGACGTGCTTCCGGACGAGTTTCCCCTGAGCATGTTCTATGAGGCGCTCGCCAAGAAGCTGAAGCACGTGATTGCCTCCGCCAAGGGAATTACCGCCGCGAGCACCGAGAAGGCAGCCGCGTGAACGCATCTCCTGAGGAGGCGGTGGCCATGAACGGAACAGGCAAGGGTGAGGGGACAGGTGTGCTCGAAGGTGCTGTGATCGCGGTCGCCGGAGCGGCGGGGCCCGCGGGCCGTGCGACGCTGCTGCGGCTCGCGGAGGCCGGTGCGACCGTCGTCGGCTGCGACGCCAACCCCGAGCGGCTGGCGGAAGCGGTGGACGCCGCCCGCTACGCCCACGGCGGTGCGACCGTCACCGGCGAGACCGTCGACCTCCTCGACCTGGACGCGGCCCGGGACTGGGCCAAGCGGACCGAGGCCGAGTTCGGCCGGATCGACGGCCTGGTCCACCTCGTCGGCGGCTGGCGCGGCAGCCCCAGCTTCCAGGAGACCAGCCTCGCGGACTGGGACACCCTGGAGAAGCTGCTGATCCGCACGGTCCAGTCCACCTCGCTCGCCTTCCAGGAGGCGCTCCAGCGCAGCGACAAGGGCCGCTATCTGCTGATCAGCGCCGCAGGAGCCGGCAAGCCCACCGCGGGCAACGCCGCCTACTCCGCCTCCAAGGCCGCCGCCGAGGCCTGGACCCTCGCCCTCGCGGACGCCTTCCGCAAGGAGGGGGGCGACGACGGCCCCGCCGCCGCGGCTGCGATCCTGGTGGTCAAGGCACTGGTGAACGACGCCATGCGCGCCGAGCGCCCGAATGCGAAGTTCGCGGGCTTCACCGACGTCACGGAGCTGGCCGAGGCCATCGCCGGCGTCTGGGACCGGCCCGCCCCCGAAGTGAACGGAAAGCGCCTGTGGCTGACCCCGCAACCGTGAGGACCGACGCGCGCCGCCACCACGACCCGCAGGTGCGCGGGTTCGCGAGCGACAACTACGCCGGCGCGCACCCCGAGATTCTCGCGGCCATCGCCCTCGCCAACGGCGGCCACCAGGTCGCCTACGGCGAGGACGACTACACCGGCCACCTCCAGCGCGTCATGCACAGCCACTTCGGCCCCACCGCCGAGGCCTTCCCGGTCTTCAACGGCACAGGCGCCAACGTGGTGGCCCTCCAGGCGCTCACCGACCGCTGGGGCGCGGTCATCTGCGCCGAGTCCGCGCACATCAACGTGGACGAGGGCGGCGCGCCCGAGCGGATGGGCGGCCTCAAGCTCCTCACCGTACCCACGCCGGACGGCAAGCTCACCCCCGAGCTGATCGACCGGCAGGCGTACGGCTGGGACGACGAGCACCGGGCCATGCCGCAGGTCGTCTCGATCACCCAGAACACCGAGCTGGGCACCGTCTACACCCCCGACGAGATCCGCGCCATCTGCGACCACGCCCACGAGCGCGGCATGAAGGTGCACCTCGACGGCGCCCGGATAGCCAACGCGGCCGCCTCCCTGGACGTGCCGATGCGGACGTTCACCAACACGGTCGGCGTCGACGTGCTCTCCTTCGGCGGCACGAAGAACGGCGCCCTGTTCGGCGAGGCCGTCGTCGTGCTCGACCCCGACGCGGTCCGTGCGATGAAGCACCTGCGCAAGCTCTCCATGCAGCTCGCCTCGAAGATGCGGTTCGTCTCCGTCCAGCTGGAGGCGCTGCTCGCCAAGGACCTCTGGCTGCGCAACGCCCGGCACGCCAACGCCATGGCCCAGCGGCTCGCCGAGGGCGTCCGCGCCGTCGACGGCGTGGAGATCCTCTACCCGGTCCAGGCCAACGCCGTCTTCGCCCGGCTGCCGCACGCGGTCAGCGAGCGGCTCCAGGAGCGCTTCCGCTTCTACTTCTGGGACGAGACCGCGGGCGACGTCCGCTGGATGTGCTCCTTCGACACCCGCGAGGACGACGTGGACGCCTTCCTCCAGGCGCTGAAGGAAGAGATGGCGCGGTAGCGGACACCGAGCCCCCGCATGACCAAGCGGCCGACCGGAGATCAATTGATCTCCGGTCGGCCGCTTCCGTTCTCGCTCGAGACCGAGCGGCCGGCCTGGGCGGTATGCGAGGAACTGGGCGAGACCGACTACCCGGCCCTCCACGCCACCCCGCCGCCCGCCGTCCTCCGGGCTCTGCGGAGCGCCCGGGACCGTACGGAGCTGTGGCGGATGCTCCCCGCACGGCTCTGAACAGCCCTGAGCCCCCGGCGGGGTACGCCGGGTGCTCAGAGGGATGCCTCGGATGCCGCTCGGGCCGTGAGGGCCGCGCTCAGGCCGTGGGAACGGCCGGGGGCGGGCCGTGGGCGGCCGAGGTCAGGCGGTGGGAGCGGCCGGGATCAGCCGCGCTCGCGGACCTCGGCGGGCGTCGGGGCCGTGCCGCCGAGATGGGCGGGCACCCACCACGTGTCACCCGCGTCCTTCGGCCGCACCGGATACGCCCGCTGGGCCGCCTCCAGCAGCTCCTGCACGCGCTCCCGCAGCCGCCGGGTGATCGCCCCCGCGTACTGGTCGGCGGGCGCCTCCACGGGCTCGCCGACCCGGATGGTGATCGGGATGTGGCTGCGCTTGAAGTTGCGCGGCCGCCCCTTGGTCCAGATCCGCTGCGTGCCCCAGAGCGCCATCGGGATCAGGGGGACCCCCGCTTCCTGGGCGAGGCGCGCGGCCCCGGACTTGAAGCTCTTCAGCGTGAACGACTGGGAGATGGTCGCCTCGGGGAAGACGCCGACGATCTCACCGGAGCGCAGCGACCGCAGGGCGTGCGCGTACGCGTCCTCGCCCTGGTTCCGGTCGACCGGGATGTGCTTCATCCCGCGCATCAGCGGACCGGAGACCTTGTGCCGGAAGACCGACTCCTTCGCCATGAAACGGACGAGCCGCTTCTGCGGCAGGGCGCCCAGACCGGTGAAGATGAAGTCGAGGTAGCTGATGTGGTTGCTGACCAGCACCGCACCGCCGGTCTTCGGGATGTGCTCCGAACCCTGAGTGTCGATCTTCAGGTCGAGCGCCTTGAACATGGTGCGAGCGGCGCCGATGACCGGTCGATAGACGAGTTCTGCCATCTGGGGAAGACCCTTCTTCAGTGCCTGGGGAGGGTTCTCCCGGCGGAAGTTACGCAGCCGTAGGTATTCGGCATTGTGGCGATGGTGCCCCATGTGCGGGCCCGTGACCAGTCCCGGTGGGCCCCGGCGGCGAGATTCTCGTCACGTGGGCGTCGCCTCCGAGCTGCGGGAATGTCCTGGGCCCGGCCGGTGCTGACTCCTTGCGAAGAGCTCTGGACCAGGAGGCGACACGTGGACGGCACAACACCCGCGCAGCGGCTCGACGCGGCCCAACTCGGCGCGGAACTGGGAGAACGGGCCACGCTCGTCCAGTTCTCCACCGCCTTCTGCCAGCCGTGCCGGGCCACCCGCCGCACCCTCGGGGAGGTGGCCGCCATGGTCGACGGGGTCGCCCACATCGAGATCGACGCCGAGGCGCATCTCACGCTCGTACGGCGGCTCGACATCAGACGGACTCCGACCGTCCTGGTGCTCGACAGCTCGGGCGAGGTGGTCCGGCGCGCCTCGGGCCAGCCCCGTAGCGCCGACGTCGTCGCGGCGCTGGGACGGGCCATATGACGGACCGTGACACATCTCCCACATTCCGGGACGCACTTGACTGCACCCACCACGCATCGTCAGTCTGACGCTATGCCGCCAGAACTCCTTCTCCACGGCCGGGTCCACGTGGACCTCGCACGCCACGCGAGTGCGCGCTGTCCGGGTGCCTGAGCAACCACGGCCCCGTACGCCCTCCTCGCAGAAGGACACCTCCATGACGGCCTCACCCGAACTCGCCCCCGCCCCCGCCCCCGTCCTCAAGGCCTCGCCCGAGCTGCTGCGCTCGGTCTTCCGGCGCCACGCCGCGGGCGTCGCGGTGATCACCGCCGCCGGGGACCGGCCGGTCGGCTTCACCGCCACCTCGCTGAACTCCGTGGCCGCCGAGCCCCCGCTCGTCTCCTTCGGCGTCGGGACGTCCTCCTCCAGCTGGCCGGTGCTGGCCGAGGCCGAGCATGTCGGGGTCCACATACTCGGTGAGCACCAGCAGGAGCTGGCCGCCACCTTCGCCCGCAGCGGCGCCGACCGCTTCGGCCCGTCCACCGACTGGAGCAGCGGCCCCGAAGGTGTTCCGCTGCTGGCCGGCGTCTCCGCCTGGCTGGTCTGCCGGGTCGTGGCCCGGGTCCCGGCGGGCGACCACCGCATCGTGATCGCGGAGGCCGTGGCGGGCGACCCCTCGGGGGCCGGCCGCCCGCTGGTCTACCACCAGGGACGGTTCACCGCTCTGCGAGACTGAGGGCGTGCGAGTACGCCCTGCGGGACCGTTTCCGCCGTAGGCAAGGTCACAGTGCGGAGCGCTTGCTCCGGGGTAAGAGACTGGGTGTACTGGCGAGTAATATCGGGCGGGGCCTCGGTCGGCCCGGCCGGAAACGGCCCTGTATGGCGCCTATGCTGCGTGCAACAAGGCAGCCCGGAAATGACGATGCAGTAGGAGAGCCGGCGTGAGCTTGAGGATCGTTGTCTGTGTGAAGTATGTGCCCGACGCGACCGGTGACCGGCGTTTCGCCGATGACCTGACGGTGGACCGTGAGGATGTGGACGGTCTGTTGTCGGAGCTGGACGAGTACGCGGTCGAGCAGGCGTTGCAGATCGCGGACGGTGCGGACGGTGCGGAGATCACTGTGGTGACGGTGGGTCCGGAGGACGCGAAGGACGCGCTGCGCAAGGCTCTGTCGATGGGTGCGGACAAGGCGGTCCATGTCGAGGACGACGATCTGCACGGCACGGATGTGATGGGGACGTCGCTGGTGCTGGCGAAGGCGGTCGAGAAGACCGGTTACGACCTGGTGGTCTGTGGGATGGCCTCGACCGACGGGGTGATGGGTGTTCTGCCGGCGCTGCTGGCGGAGCGTCTGGGTGTGCCGCAGGTGACGCTGCTGTCGGAGGTTTCGGTGGACGGTGGTGTGGTGAGCGGGCGGCGTGACGGTGACACCGCTTCCGAGCAGCTTCAGGCCTCGCTTCCGGCGGTGGTCTCGGTGACCGACCAGTCCGGTGAGGCGCGTTACCCCTCGTTCAAGGGGATCATGGCGGCGAAGAAGAAGCCGGTTCAGTCGCTGGATCTGGATGATCTGGGGATCGGGGCGGACGAGGTGGGTCTGGAGGGTGCGTGGACGGCGGTCGAGGAGGCGGCGGAGCGTCCGGCGCGGACGGCGGGCACGATCGTGAAGGACGAGGGTGAGGGTGGCCGGCAGCTGGCCGAGTTCCTGGTGGGCCAGAAGTTCATCTGAGCCCCGCCCCGCGGTGAGTGCCTCTCGTTTCCCTCTCTCTTCTCTCTCTGTGTCTGGAGTGCGTTGTCATGGCTGATGTTCTTGTTCTGGTCGATCACGTGGACGGTGCGGTCCGCAAGCCCACTTTGGAGCTGCTGACGCTGGCCCGCCGTATCGGCGACCCCGTCGCCCTCGCTCTGGGGGCGGGTGCGGAGGCGACCGCGGGGGTGCTCGGCGAGCACGGTGCGGTCAGGGTGCTGACCGCGGATGCGCCGGAGTTCGCGGAGTACCTGGTGGTGCCGAAGGTGGATGCGCTGCAGGCGGCGTTCGATGCGGTGTCGCCGGTGGCGGTGCTGGTGGTGTCCTCGGCGGAGGGCAAGGAGATCGCGGCGCGTCTGGCGCTGCGGACCGGGTCGGGGATCATCACCGACGCCACCGATCTGGAGGCCGGTGCGCAGGGTCCCGTCGCGACCCAGGCGGCTTTCGCCGCGTCCTTCACCACCAAGTCCCGTGTGTCCAGGGGTGTTCCGGTCATCACGGTGAAGCCGAACTCGGCTCCGGTCGAGCCGGCGGGTGCGGCGGGTGCGGTGGAGGCGCTGGAGGTGGTGTTCGGTGCGGCGGCGACGGGGACGAAGGTGGTCGCGCGGACGCCGCGTGAGTCGACCGGGCGTCCGGAGCTGACCGAGGCCGCGATCGTGGTCTCGGGCGGCCGCGGGGTGAACGGGGCGGAGAACTTCCCCCTGATCGAGGCGCTCGCGGACTCCCTGGGGGCTGCGGTGGGGGCCTCGCGTGCGGCGGTGGACGCGGGCTGGTACCCGCACACCTCCCAGGTCGGCCAGACCGGCAAGTCCGTCTCCCCGCAGCTGTACATCGCCTCCGGTATCTCCGGGGCGATCCAGCACCGGGCGGGCATGCAGACCTCGAAGACGATCGTCGCGGTCAACAAGGACCCCGAAGCCCCGATCTTCGACCTCGTCGACTACGGCGTCGTCGGAGACCTCTTCACCGTCGTCCCCCAGCTCACCGAAGAGATCAACAACCGCAAGAGCTGACCTCCTCGACACACCCGCGCCCGGGGCCGCACAGTGACCGCACTGTGCGGCCCCGGGCCGTTCCGGGTCACCATTGACGCAGGTCGAGCGGCCTTATAACTTCACTATACGGATTATTGATTCCGGGAAGCGGAAACAGCGAGAGCGTGGAGGGTGACGGTCATGGGTCAGCAGGAGAAGGTGGCAACGAGCCTCGCGGGCACGGTCAGCGAGGAGATCAGCGCCTCCCTCACGGCGGTCGACGCGGAGCTGGCCCGCCGCTACCCGGGCGACCCCGGCACCCGCCAGCCCGTGCACACCGTCTACGTCCCCGGTGACGTCTTCGCGCCCGGCACCCTCCGCTCCTGGGGCGACCAGGCGCTGGCGGCCCTCGACGAACACGCCCCCGACGCCGCCTCCTTCGCCGCCGTCCTCGGGATTCCGGAGGAGCTGGCGGGCCCCGTCCACGACCGCGTGCGCGCCAAGCTGGAGCGCGAGCCGGTGGAGGACCTGCGGATCGACTTCGAGGACGGTTACGGACCCCGCCCCGACGCCGAGGAGGACGCGGCCGCGGCCCGGGCCGCCCGCCTGGTCTCCGAGGCGTACGCGAACGGCACGGCGGCTCCGTACATGGGCATCCGGATGAAGTGCATGGAGGCCGGCGTACGCGACCGGGGCATCCGCACCACCGACGTCTTCCTCACCGGTCTGATGGAGGCGGGCGGGCTCCCCGAGGGCCTCGTGCTGACCCTGCCGAAGGTGACGTACCCCGAGCAGGTCACCGCCTTCGTCCGGCTCCTCGAGGCCTTCGAGAAGGCGCACGGACTGGACGCCGGGCGGCTCGGCTTCGAGATCCAGATCGAGACCAGCCAGTCCATTCTCGCCGCCGACGGCACCGCCGCCGTCGCCCGCATGATCGACGCCGCGCGGGGGCGGGCGACCGGGCTGCACTACGGCACCTTCGACTACAGCGCCTGCGTCGGCGTCAGCGCCGCCTACCAGGCCAGTGACCACCCGGCCGCCGACCACGCCAAGGCCGTCATGCAGGTCGCCGCGGCGGGCACCGGCGTACGCGTCTCCGACGGCTCCACCAACGTCCTGCCCGTCGGCCCCACCGCACAGGTCCACGAGGCCTGGCGGCTCCACTACGGCCTCACCCGCCGTGCTCTGGCCCGCGCGTACTACCAGGGCTGGGACATGCACCCCGGTCACCTCCCGACGCGTTACGCGGCCGTCTACGCCTTCTACCGGGAGGGCCTGGAGCCCGCCGCCGCCCGGCTCGCCGCATACGTGGCCAAGGCGGGCGGTGACGTGATGGACGAGCCCGCCACCGCCAAGGCCCTCAGCGGCTATCTGCTGCGCGGCATCGACTGCGGCGCGCTGGACACCTCCGAGGTCGCCCGGCTGACCGGCCTGACCCGCGCCGACCTGGACGCCTTCGCCTCGCCGCGCCGGGGCGACCTGACGGTCACGGCCCCGTAGCGGCCCGCCTTCGGCAGGCGTCGCGCCCCGGCGGCGGCACGGGTCGGTCCGGCCGGGTCGGTCCGGCCGGGGCATGCGGGCCCGCGGCGGACGGGCTCCGCCGACCGCCGACCGCCGCCCACCGGCGGCTCCACGCCCCGGTCGCCGCCGGTGGGCGCGGCGCAGAGGCTCCCCGCGCCCGCTCCGGCGGCCTCCGGGCGCGCGACCGGGGGTGCGGGGGAGCCCTCAGCCGTCCCGGTGTGCGCCGGCTCCACCCGTACGGGTCCGGTAGGCGCGCATCTTCTGCCGGGCGCCGCACACGTCCATGGCGCACCGGAGGCCGTTCGACGACGGGGCGCGGTGGTGGAGACCCAGCGGTACTCCGGCGCCGCGCAGGCCCTGACCCGCGCCGCGTGACGTCAGGTCGGGCCGTCCCGCGGCAGCGCTCCGAGCGCCGTCCGCACGATCCGCGCCACCGGCCGCGGGGAGGGAGTGACGGCGTCGGCGCGGCGCTCGGGCGCGGCGTCCTTGAGTCCGGCGGCCGCCTCGGGCAAGACCCCGGCTCCGCCGCGGGCTTCGCGGGGCCCCGCTCCCTCCGGCGGCGGCGCCCAGGCGAGGCCGCCCCTCCGGCAACCCCCGCTCAGACGCCTCCTCGCGGTCCGATCACAGGCCGTGCGAGGACACGGGGACCCTCACTCCGGCAACCCGCCGCCCCCAGGGCGCGCCCCACGGTTCCGTCACGGGCGGCACGAAGCGCCGCCCTTCGGCAACCCCCTTCACGCAGGCGGCAGTTCGCCCGAGCCGCGCGGGATCAGTGTGGTCGGCAGCTCCACCCTGGCCGGGGTGTGGTCGGCGCCGTCGAGGCGGCGGAACAGGTGCTCGGCGGCGGTGCGGCCCACGGCCGACGCGTCCTGCGAGATGACGGTGATGCCGAGCAGATCGGCCAGCTCGATGTCGTCGAACCCGACCAGCGCCACCGGCCGTTGCCGCTCGGCGATGACCCGGACCGCCGTCACCGTCACCCGGTTGTTCCCCGCGAAGAGCGCGGTGACCGGCTCGGGCCCCTCCAGCATCGCCTCGGCGGCCGCCCGGACCCGGCCGGGGGCGGTCGTGCCCAGGGAGACCCAGGAGTCCTCGACGGTGATCCCGGCGTCCGCCATCGCCGCGTGGTAGCCGCGCAGGCGCTCGGTGGCCGTGTGGATGCGGGGCTGGTCACCGATGAACCCGATCCGTCGGTGGCCGTGCGCGATCAGATGAGCCACCCCCTCGCGGGAGCCGCCGAAGCTGTCGGAGAGCACCATGTCCGCGTCGATCCGGCCGGCCGGGCGGTCCACGAAGACCGTCGCGATGCCCGCCTTGATCTCCGGCTCCAGATACCGGTGGTCGTCGCCCGCCGGGATCACGATCAGCCCGTCCACCCGGCGGGCGCACAGCGCCAGGACCAACTCCTGCTCCCGCTCGGGGTCCTCGGCGCTGGAGCCGTTGATGAGCAGCGCCCCGTGCGCCCGGGCGACCTCCTCCACGGCGCGGCTCAGCGGGCCGTAGAACGGGTCCGCGAGATCCTCCAGGACCAGGCCGATCGAGGCCGTACGCCCCTTGCGGAGCACCCGGGCGCTGTCGTTGCGGCGGAAGCCCAGCGCGTCGATCGCCTCCTGTACCCGGCGCTCGGTGTCGGATGTGACGCCCGGCTCGCCGTTCACCACCCGGGAGACCGTCTTGAGGCCGACTCCGGCGCGGGCCGCCACGTCCTTCATGGTCGGCCGGTTGCCGTAACGGGTCTCGGAATGACGGGTGGTCCGGTCCACAGTGCGCTGTCCTGTCGTCGGATTCGGGCGGGGGAGGAGGGTGGCGGTCGGTGATTCGGGCGGCATACGGGCACCTCCGGGCGGTCCGCGGAGCCCGCTGCGGACACGAACGGAGGCCTTGGCGTCGAGCATAGGCCCTGGACAACGTTGTCAAGGCCAGAGAGACTGTGCAGACTATTGACTGAACCCGCAGGTCCCGCCCTTCACCCACCGGAGAAGCCACACCGATGCATACCGACCTCGTCGCCGCGCTCGACATCGGCGGCACCAAGATCGCCGGCGCGCTGGTCGACGGCGACGGCACCCTTCTCGTACGGGCGCAGCGGCCGACGCCCGCCCGGGAGGGTGCCGAGGCGGTGATGGGCGCCGTGGACGAGGTCCTGGGCGAGCTGACGGCCTCCCCGCTGTGGGAGAGGGCGGGCTCGGCCGGGATCGGCAGCGCGGGACCGGTGGACGCGGGCGCGGGGACGGTCAGCCCGGTCAACGTCCCCGGCTGGCGCGACTTCCCACTGGTCGAGCGGGTGCAGAAGACGATCGGCGGGCTGCCCGTGGCCCTGGTCGGCGACGGCGTGGCGATGACGGCGGCCGAACACTGGCTCGGAGCGGCGCGCGGCTACGACAACGCCCTCTGCCTCGTCGTCTCGACCGGCGTCGGCGGCGGCCTGGTCCTGGGCGGCTCGCTCCACCCCGGCCCCTCCGGCAACGCCGGCCACATCGGCCACATCAGCGTCGACCTGGACGGCGACCCGTGCCCCTGCGGTGCGCGCGGCTGCGTCGAACGCATCGCCAGCGGACCCAACATCGCCCGCCGCGCCCTGGCCGACGGCTGGCTCCCCGGCCCGGACGGCGACACCACGGCCGCCGCCGTGGCCGCCGCCGCCCGCGCCGGGGACCCGGTCGCCATCGCCTCGTACGAACGGGCCGCCCAGGCGCTCGCGGCCGGGATCGCCGCCACCGCCACCCTGGTCGAGATCGACATCGCGGTCATCGGCGGGGGAGTGGCGGGCGCCGGGGACGTGCTCTTCGCCCCGCTGCGCCGCAGCCTGCGCGACTACGCCACGCTCTCCTTCGTCCAGGGCCTCGGCGTCGCGCCCGCCGTGATGGGCACCGACGCGGGCCTGGTCGGCGCGGCGGCAGCGGCGATCGCGCTGCGCTGACCCCGTGGGCACACGAGGTGCGGCAGGGGCTGTACGGGAGGGGCCCGGCCGCAACAGGGCGCGTACGGGCAGGGGCTGACGCCCTGTCGGCGCGCGGGCGGCGTCCCGTGCCCCGCCTCCCTACCGTCGCCCGTCCCAAATCAGGCCGGATCACCCCGTCCCGGAAACGCCGTCGCCGTGGTGGGGTTTCCCCGGCAGGGTGTTGCGGGCAAGCCACAGGGGGCTACGAAGAGGGGGAACCGTGATCGTCTGGCTGAACGGGGCGTTCGGCGCGGGCAAGTCCAGCGTCGCAGGCGAACTGATCGATCTGATCCCGAACAGCACCTTGTACGACCCGGAACTCACCGGGGCCGGACTGCGCGGGCTGCTGCCCCCGAAGAAGCTGGCCGAGGTGGACGACTTCCAGGACCTCAGGATCTGGCGGCGGCTGGTGGTGGACACGGCGGCCGCCCTGCTCGCGGAGTCGCCCGGGGTGCTGGTGGTGCCGATGACGCTGCTGAGACAGGAGTACCGCGACGAGATATTCGGCGGGCTCGCCTCCCGCCGCATCCCGGTCCGCCATGTGCTGCTCTCACCTGAGGAAACGATCCTGCGGAGCCGGATAGCCGGCCGTGCCGAGTACCCGGGGGACCGGGAGCGGAGCGAGCGCGTCAACCGGTGGGCGTACGACCACATCGGCCCCTACCGGGACGCGCTCGGGTGGATCACCGAGGACGCCCACGTCGTCGACAACGGCGCCCTCACTCCGCGCGAGACCGCCGAACGCATCGCGGAGGCCGTCCGCACCGGCGCCGCCGGACCGTGCGAGATCGTCCAGAGCCCCCAGCCGACCGCCGCGACCGTCGCGTCCGGGGTGCTGCTCTTCGACGAGGAGGACCGGGTGCTCCTCGTCGACCCCACGTACAAGCCGGGCTGGGAGTTCCCCGGCGGTGTCGTGGAGGAGGGCGAACCCCCGGCCCAGGCGGGGATGCGGGAGGTGGCCGAGGAGACCGGGTTCCGGCTCGACCGGGTCCCCACCCTGCTCCTCGTCGACTGGGAGCCGCCCTCCCCGCCCGGCTACGGCGGGCTGCGCTTCCTCTTCGACGGGGGCCTGCTGCGCTCCGAGGACGCCGAACGGCTCCTGCTCCCCGGCTCCGAACTGCGCGGCTGGCGCTTCGTCACCGAGCAGGAGGCGGCGGGGATGCTGCCCCCCACCCGCTACGAACGGCTGCGCTGGGCGCTGCGGGCGCGCGAACGGTCCACGGTCCTCAACCTGGAGGCGGGCGTCCCGGTGGGCTGAGCGGGCCCCGCCCGGCGTGTCGCGTGGCGGGGCCCACCCGCGTGCGGTGGTTGCCGGCCGGAGCCGGGGTAGTGCCGCGTCCGTCCTGGGGCTGACGCGGTGACCGGTGTCCGTGCTATTCGACGGACACCTTGGGCAGCCTCCTGTCGAGCGGAGCGGGCAGCCACCAGGCCCACCGGCCGAGCTTCTGCATGACAGCGGGCACGATGAGGCAGCGGATGACGACGGCGTCCAGGAAGATGGCGACGGCCAGCCCGAGACCGAACTGCTGGAGCATGCGGTCGGCGCTGAGGACGAAGGCGCCGAAGACGAACATCATGATGGCCGCGGCCGCCGTGATGACCTTGCCGGTGGAGGCCACGCCTTCCCGTACGGCCAGGGAGTGATCCTTGGTGCGGGCCCATTCCTCGTGGATGCGGGAGACGAGGAAGACCTCGTAGTCCATCGAGAGTCCGAAGACGATGGCGAAGATCAGCGCGGGGATGAAGGCTTCGATCGGGCCCTGCTGGGCGCCGAACCAGCCGTGCTGGAACACGAGGGTGATCACGCCGAGGGCGGCCGAGATCGACAGCAGGTTGAGGACGGCGGCCTTCACCGGGATCCAGATGGAGCGGAACACCAGGAGAAGCAGCAGCGAGGAGACCCCGACGACGACGGCCACGAACAGGGGCAGTCTGCCGGCGAGGGTTTCGGAGACATCCTGGGACGCGGCGGTGGAGCCCCCGACCAGGATTTCGGCGCCGGTGTCGCGTTCCAGGGGCGGGGCGACGTCGTCGCGCAGGTGATGCAGGAGGTCGACGGTGCCTTCGTCCTGCGGAGAGGTCGTGGGGTAGACGAAGACGGTGGACAGGGCTCCGTCCTCGGACGGGAGCGCGGGACTGGCCTGGGCGATGCCCTCGGTTTCGACCAGTCGGGCCTGCACGGTTTGCCCGGCGGCCCGGTCGCCCTTGACGAGCACGATGAGCGGTCCGTTGAAGCCGGGGCCGAAGCCCTCGGCGAGGAGGCCGTACGCCTGGCGGGAGGTGGTCTCCTCCGGGTCGTTGCCGGAATCGGCGAACCCCAGGCGCATGCTGACCGCCGGGGCGGACAGGGCCAGGAGAGCGATGACGCCGACGAGCAGGGTGGGGACGGGGCGGCGTTGCACGGCCCGGGCCATGGCGCGCCAGCGATCGCCTTCCCGCTTGCCCTTCCCGTCGGCCGCGGCCGTCTGCTTCAGGACGTGGCGCTGGAGGCGGGCGCCGAAAAGGGCCAGCAGCGCGGGCAGCAGCACCAGGGAGGCGGCCATGGTGATCAGGACGGTGATCGCCACGGCGAGGGCGATGCCCTGGAGGGAGCCGAGGCCGAGGGCGACCAGGCCCAGCAGGGCGACGATGACGGTGCAGCCGGCGAAGAAGACGGTGCGCCCCGCGGAGTCCAGGGCCTTGCGGTTGGCCTCCTCCGGCCGGGCGCCGGCGACGAGTTCCTGGCGGTAGCGGTAGAAGATCAGCAGGGCGTAGTCGACGCCGACGCCGAGCCCGACGAGCATGAGGATGGGCGGGGTGAAGTCGGCGACGGTGAAGATGTGCGAGGCCAGAGCGACCAGGCCGATGGCGCCGCCGACGGCGAAGAGCGCGGTGATCAGCGGCAGGGATGCCGCGAGCAGCGAGCCGAAGAGCAGGACGAGGATGACCAGCGCGGCCACGATGCCGGCGAGTTCGGCGGTGGGGCCCGCCTTGTCCTCGGCGTTGCGTGCCGCCTCGCCTCCGACCTCGACCTGGAGGCCGGCGGAGCCGATCTCCTGGGCGACCTCGATGATCTTCGCGACGTCGCCCTTCGGGACGTCTTCGACCTTGCCCTCCAGCGCGACCGAGGCGTAGGCGATCGTGCCGTCCTGCGACACAGCGGAGCTGTCGGCGAAGGGGCTGCGCACGTCGGCGACCCCCGCCATTCCACGGACCTCGTCGAGCATCGGCTCGATGGCCGTCCTGGAGTCCCTGACACCGGCGGTGTCCTTGAAGACGATCTCGACGCTGTCGCCGGCCTGGTCGCTGCCGTGCTCCTTGAACAGGTCGGTGGCAGCCTGGGAGTCCGTTCCCGGCAGGGTGAAGTCGTTCCGGTAGGCGGAGCCGACGGTGGTGGAACCCAGGGTGATGGCGACGACCACCACCACCCAGAGCGCGATGGCGGCCCAGCGGTGACGCTGCGCCCACTCTGCCAGGGCGCCGAACCGGCCCGTACGCGTGGAGGTGGCCGACTCCGGCGGGGGCGGGGCGAAGGGCGCGGCCGAGCCGCGGGGTGAAGACACGTTGCTACCTCGGATTCGAACGGGTGGTATCGGAGGTCACCGCCGTGCCCACCACCGCGCCGACCAGCGCGGGCGCGGTGACCGCCAGGACGGCGAAGAGGCCGCTGACCGCGATGGAGAACGTTCCGGCGGCGGTGACCAGCAAGATCCCGACCGCGGTTCCCACGAGCGCGCCGACAACCGCGTCGCCCCATCGGACGGAGGGGGTGGACGAAGACATGCCCCGATCGTGTCCGCACGGCCCTGGCCAGGGCATCGGCCCGTGGCTGACACTCTCCCTGCTCCCTGGGCAGTACGACGTGCACACCGGCCTACCCCGGCGGAAGCAGGCGGTGGGGCCGCAGGTCCGCCGGTGGAAGGCTTCCCGGGAGGGGACCGGTCGCAGCGCCCGGTTCGTGGCGTGTGCGCAGGCACAATGGCCGCATGCCACCCTTCGATCCTTTGCGCCGTCGCCTGCCCGGCGGTCTGCGGGCCGAGCATGCGCTGGCCCTGGTCGCGCTCACCCTCTCGGCCATCGCCGAGGGGCAACGGCTGGGGCCCGACGGACGCACGACACCCGCCCTCGTGGTCACCTGGCTACTGGCCGTTGCCGTGTGCGCGGCCTTCCTCCTCCGGAGCCGGCACCCGGTCGCCGTCGGCTGGTTCACGGTGATGGGTACCGGCGCCTACTACCTGCTGAGCACCGTGGACGGCCCGCTGGTCCTGGTACCGATCGCGGTCCTCTACGCACTGACCTCCGGTGGCCGGCTCCGCGTCGCCGTCACCCTGGCCGCAGTGATGATCATCGCCGTCGGAGCGGGCGCGCTGGCAGGAACGGGCGACGTGAACGGCACCGCCGTCTTCATGCTCGCCGGCTGGCTGATCGCCGTCGTCGCCCTCGGGGCCGTCTGGCACGGTCGGGTCGCCTACGCGGAGGAGGAGGCCGTCCTGCGTGCCACGGAGGAACGGCTGCGGATCGCCCGTGAACTGCACGACGTGGTCGGCCACAGCATGTCCATGATCAACATTCAGGCGTCGGCGGCTCTCCGGCGTCTGGAGAAGGACCCAGCCAAGGCGGCGGAAGCGCTCACCGTCATCAAGGCGGGCAGCCAGGAAGGGCTCAGAGAGCTGCGCAGGACTCTCGGCGTGCTGCGCCACACCCAGGAAGAGGCCCCCACGGCCCCGGCCGCCGGACTGAGCCGCCTGGACGAACTCATCACCTCGGCCACGCTGACGGAGATGACCGTCAGCGTGGAGCGGACGGGGACGGAGGGGCCCCTGCCTCCCACCATCGACCTGGCCGCCTTCCGCATCATCCAGGAGTCCCTCACCAACGCCGCCAGACACAGCCGCGCCCGCCACGTCCGCGTCCGGGTCCACCACGGACAGGATCTCCTCACCCTGCACATCGAGGACGACGGGCGGGGAACCCGGCCGGGCACCAGGGGCAGCGGCATCGTCGGCATGACCGAACGCGCACGTACCCTGGGCGGAACCCTCACCGCGGCACCGCGGGCCCGGGGCGGATTCGCCGTACACGCCCAACTCCCCCTCGGTGGTACGAGGACCCTGGCAGAGCGGAGCACGCAGTGATCAGGATCCTCCTGGCGGACGACCAGCGGCTGGTACGGCTGGGAATCCGCTCGATCCTGGAGGACGAGAGCGACTTCGAGGTCGTCGCCGAGGCCGCCGACGGGCAGGCCGCCGTCTCGGCCTGCCGCGACCATCACCCGGACGTGGTGCTGATGGACATCCGCATGCCCGGCACCGACGGCCTCCAGGCCGCACGGGAGATCGCAGCCGACGAGCACATGGCCTCGGTGAAGGTCGTCATCCTGACCACGTTCGACCTGGACGAGTACATCTACGCCGCGCTGCGCTCCGGGGCAGCGGGCTTTCTGCTCAAGGACTCCGACCCGGAGGAACTCACCCACGCCGTACGCGTCGCGCACCGCGGAGACGCCCTCATCAGCCCCTCGGTGACCCGCCGGCTCATCGCGGAATTCGCCATGAACCGAGCCGGAAGCAGACAGCCGGACCCACGTCTGGACGTGCTCACCAACCGGGAAGGCCAGGTGATGCGGCTGGTCGCGGCCGGGTGCACCAACGACGAGATCGCCTCCGCCCTCGTACTCTCACCCCTGACGGCGAAGACCCATGTCAGCCGTGTCATGACCAAGCTGGGCGCCCGGGACCGCTCGCAACTCGTCGTCATGGCCTACGAGTACGGCATGGTCAACCCCGGCCGCCTCGACCGCTGAACCACGTCCGCATCACCGGGGTGTCCGGCGGGTGGGCGAGGCCCGGCACCCGTACCGCGACCGACCGCACGGCGGAGGCGCCGAATCCCGGTGGCGGCCGATCGGGGCCGCCACCGGGATTCGCGGTCCGGGCCTCAGGCCTTCTTCGACTCCGCGTAGTTGCGCAGGAACAGGGCCTCCGCCACCGACATCCGCTCCAGCTCCTCCGGCGACACGCTCTCGTTCACCGCGTGGATCTGCGCCTCGGGCTCGCTCAGACCGATGAGCAGGATCTCGGCCTCCGGGTAGAGCGAAGCCAGCGTGTTGCAGAGGGGGATGGAGCCGCCCATGCCGGAGGACTGCATCTCCTGGCCCGGGTAGGCGTCCCGCATCGCCTCCGCCATCGCCGTGTACGCCGGGCTGGAGGTGTCGGCCTGGAACGGCTGGCCCTGGCCCACCTGCTCCACCGCCACCCGCGCGCCCCACGGGGTGTGCGCCTCCAGGTGCGCGGTGAGCAGCTTGGTGGCCTCGGCGGCATCGTGGCCGGGCGGCACCCGCAGGCTGATCTGGGCCCGCGCGCTCGCCTGGACCGACGGGGTGGCGCCGACGCACGGCGGGCAGTCGATGCCGATGACGGTGACGGCGGGGCGTGCCCAGATCCGGTCCGCGACCGTGCCCGTACCGATCAGCTCCACACCGTCCAGCACCTTGGCGTCCTGCCGGAACTCCGCCTCCGGGTACTGGAGTCCGTCCCAGTCGGTGTCACCGGTCAGACCGTCGACCGTTGTCGTGCCGTTCTCGTCGCGCAGCGAGGCGAGCAGCTGGATCATCGCGGCCAGCGCGTCGGGCGCGGCACCGCCGAACTGGCCCGAGTGCAGGTTCCCTTCGAGCGTGTCGAGCTTCACCCGCAGCATCGTCATCCCGCGCAGCGTCGCCGTGACCGTCGGCAGCCCGGCCCGGAAGTTCCCGGCGTCCCCGATGACGATCGTGTCGGCCACCAGCAGCTCCGGGTGGGCCTCCGCGTACCGCTCCAGACCGCCGGTGCCCTGCTCCTCGGAACCCTCCGCGATCACCTTCACCGAGACCGGGACGCCGCCGTTCGCCTTGAGGGCGCGCAACGCGAGCAGGTGCATGATGAACCCGCCCTTGCAGTCCGCCGCGCCCCGGCCGTACCAGCGGCCGTCGCGGTCGGTCAGCTCGAACGGCGGGGAGAGCCACGCCGACTCGTCCAGCGGCGGCTGCACGTCGTAGTGGGCGTAGAGCAGCACGGTCGGAGCACCGGCGGGGCCGGGCAGGAAACCGTAGACCGACTGGGTGCCGTCGGGGGTGTCGAGCAGCGCGACGTCCGTGAAGCCCTCCGCGCGCAGGGCGTCCGCCACCCAGTTCGCCGCCGCCTCGCACTCGCTCTTCGGGAACACCGCGGGGTCCGCCACCGACTGGAACGCGACCAGCTCGGCCAGCTCCGCCCGCGCACGGGGCATCAGCGAGGCGACGGTCTCGGAAATCGGGCGGGCGGTCATGGGCACGCTCCTCGTGGGTGCGACGTTATGGGGAGGGCACGGTGTGTACGCGCCCCGCCACGACACCGTGTGTGCGGTGCCGTGGGGCAGGACAGAATCATGGCCGATCCTCCCACAGGGGGGATCGGCCGGGGCGCGCCGTAGGATGCCGTGAGCAGCTTGGGGCCACTGGTCGGATCGGGAGCAGAAGCACATCGTGAGCAGCGAGAACGCAGACGCCGTGCGGGAGAACGAAGAGTCGTCGTCGGTCTGGGACGTCGTGGTCGTCGGCGCCGGACCGGCCGGCGCATCGGCGGCGTACGCGGCAGCCGTGGCGGGCCGACGGGTCCTGCTGCTGGAGAAGGCGGAACTACCGCGCTACAAGACCTGTGGCGGCGGCATCATCGGATTCTCCCGGGACGCCCTGCCGCCCGGATTCGAACTGCCCCTGAAGGACCGCATCCACGCGGTCACCTTCTCCCTCAACGGGAAGCTCGCCCGCACCCGCCGCTCCCGGCGCATGCTCTTCGGGCTCATCAACCGGCCGGAGTTCGACGCCGGTCTGGTCGAGGAGGCGCAGAAGGCCGGTGCCGAACTGCGCACCGGCGCCTCGGTGGTGCGGGTGGAGCAGCACGGACCCGCCGTGCCCGACCGGCGTACGGTCGCGGTCGTGCTGGCCGGCGGTGAGACGGTGCTCGCGCGGGCGGTCGTCGGCGCGGACGGCAGCGCGGGCCGGATAGGAGCACATGTCGGGGTGAAGCTCGACCAGGTGGACCTCGGCCTGGAGGCGGAGATCCCGGTTCCGGCGACGGTGGCGGAGGACTGGGCGGGCCGGGTGCTCATCGACTGGGGCCCGATGCCCGGCAGTTACGGCTGGGTCTTCCCCAAGGGCGACACGCTGACGGTCGGGGTGATCTCGGCGCGCGGCGACGGCGCGGGGACCAAGCGGTATCTGGAGGACTTCATCGCCCGCCTCGGCCTGGCCGGGTTCGAGCCGTCCATCTCCTCGGGCCATCTGACCCGTTGCCGCAGCGACGACTCACCGCTCTCGCGCGGCCGGGTCGTGGTCTGCGGCGACGCGGCGGGGCTCCTTGAGCCGTGGACCCGGGAGGGGATCTCCTTCGCCCTGCGCTCGGGCCGCCTCGCCGGTGAATGGGCCGTCAGGATCGCCGAGTCGCACGACGCGGTGGACGCCCGCCGCCAGGCCCTCAACTACGCCTTCGCCATCAAGGCCGGTCTCGGCGTGGAGATGGGCGTGGGCCGCCGCATGCTCAAGCTCTTCGAGCGCCGCCCGGGGGTGCTGCACGCGGTGCTGACCGGCTTCCGCCCGGCCTGGAAGGCGTTCGCCGGGATCACCCGCGGTACGACGTCGCTGGCCGAGCTGGTCCGTACGCACCCGCTGGCCCAGCGGGCGTTGAGCGCGATGGACCGGTAGCCGGTAGCCAATTGCCGCTGACCGCTGACCGCTGACCGCTGACCGCTGACCGCTGACCGCTGACCGCTGACCGCTGACCGGTGGCCGGTCACCTGTTGCCGGATCGGGGGGTGGGGGCGGGGCCGTCAGCCGGTCACCGTGATGCGGAACACCGGGTGGTCCGGGCCCGCGGCCAGGAGTTCGGCGTCCGTGGACTTCGCGGTGACGCCCTGGAAGTACTGGTTCACCTCCCAGCCCCACCGCTCCAGATAGGCCCGGATGATCCGGGCCTTCTGCGCGTCGTCCGGGATCTCGACGGCGGTGAAGCTGCTCACCTTGCGTCCCAGCCGCAGTTCGCCGCCGCCCGCGGCGCGCATGTTGCGTACCCACTGGGAGTGGCCCCGGGCCGAGACGAGGTAGCGCTCGCCCTCGAAGGTGTGGGTGTTGACGGGGACGCGCTGCGGCTGTCCGCTCTTGCGTCCGCGTACCGACAGCTCGGCGGAGCCCATGAGGCTGACACCGTGCCGCGCCAGCCAGCCGACGGCCTTGTTGAGACGCTGGGCGGAAGCGCTCGCCCGGAGGTAGTACGTCTGCGACATGGTGACTCCCGTGTGATGTCCGTGCGCGCTGCGCCGGGGCGGCGCCGCACCCGTGAGAGAGCAGTGCTCTCGCTTGAGACCAGTGTGCGCGAGATCGCTGCTCAAAAGCAAGAGCACTGCTCTCGTTCCGTGGTGCGGGCCTGGTCGCCGTCAGCTCGCCGCCGAGAGGTGCCGGTGCGCCCAGGTGGCGAACGAGGTCACCGGAATCCCCAGCTCCGTGGCGAGTTCGGGGCGGGCCGGCTGGGTGATGGCGTTGCTCCAGGTGTGACCGGCGCCCCAGGCCGGCATGCCTGCCGCCAGCGCCTCGTCGAGCTCCATCGTCGGAGCCTTCACCGGTACGCCCCACACCGCGGACAGCACCTCGGCCACCTGCTCCATCGTGAGCCGGTCGCCCGCGAGTTCCAGCTCCACCCCGTGGAAGCGGTCGGGCTCCCGTACGGCGTGGGCGGCGGCCGCGCCGATGTCCTCGGACGCCACCAGCGCCAGGGTCGTCTCCGGCCGGACGACCGTCGCCAGGCCGCCTTCCGGCCCGTTCGGCGCCAGTTGGGGCAGGTTCTCCATGAAGAACGCCGGCTTGATCACGGTCCAGCGGGCGAAGCCCGCCCCGCGTACGGCCTCCAGGATGGCCTGCTTGGTGGCGAAGTAGGGCTCCATCGCCGCCCATCGGCCGTCCGCCCAGCCCGGGGTCTCCGTGTGGCGCCCCACCCCGCTGGTCGAGGACTGGACGAACTGCTGGACGCCCGCCGCCCGCGCGGCCCCGATGAGGTTCGTGGCCTGCGCCAGCTCCCCGGCGAAGTCGGCCCCGCTCTCGTTCATCGGCGGCATCTGCACCGAGAACACGGCGCGGACGCCCGCGCACGCGGAGTCCAGCGAGGGCCGCACGGAGAGGTCGCCGGTGACCAGTTCCACGCCCAGCTCCTCCACCTCCTTCGCGCGCCGGGTCAGCGGGTCGCGCACCAGCGCGCGGACCGGCACCCCGTCGGCCAGCAGGGCGCGGGCGGCAGCCCCGCCCTGACGTCCGGTGGCGCCGGTGACCAGTACAGGGGCGGTGGGCGATGTCATGGCGGTGTCTCCTCGGGATCGGCGGAAGGGTGCGCGGAACGGAAGGGGGCGCGCAATGCGGCAGGGGTGCGCACGGAGGGGCAGGGGTGTGCGCACCCCAAAACGGCGGGCCCCGCCGTTTCGTCCTCGCTACGATATGGCGGGGCCCACCACTTGGCAACAGGGGGAGAACGTGACCGGTCAGCGAGCGGACGCCCGCCGCAACTACAGCCGCATCCTCGCCGTGGCCGAGGCCGAGGTGGCGCGGCACGGCGCGGCGGCCTCCCTCGAACAGGTCGCCCGCACCGCGGGCGTCGGGTCCGCCACCGTGCGCCGTCACTTCCCGACCCGGCAGGCCCTCCTCGAAGCCGTCTTCCAGGAACGCATCCAGGCCCTCTGCCGACGCGCTGCCGAGCTGCACCGGACCGAGGGCAGTCGCGCCGCACTGCTGGAGTGGCTGCACGACCTGGTGGCGTACGCAGTCTCCGCCCGGGGGTTCGCGGACGCCCTGACCTACGAGCCCCCCACCGACCGGCCCGACGGCGCCCCCGACTCCTGCGGCGCGCAGCTCGCGGACGCGGCCGCCCCGCTGCTGGCCCGCGCCCTGGACGACGGGGCGGTCCGGCCGGGCACCACCTTCCACGACCTGCTCACCCTCGCCGTCGGGATCGCCCTGGCCACCGAGCACTACACCGAACCGTCGGTCCAGGCCGACCGCCTCTTCACGCTCGCCGTCGAGGGCCTCAGTCCCAGCCCCTGACGGAACCGCCGCGACCGGGGCCGTCCCGGCGGGACGCCGAACTCCCGGTCCGACGCCCGGGACCGGACGGGCCGCCCGAGGGCCGGCCCCGCGGGCGGTGTGCCCGCCCCTCCTCCGGCCGGTGCTCCCCGGCCGGGTGGCAGACTGACCGGCATGAGCACCATCCGAGGGGCCAGGGAACGCGCCCGCGTCGAAGTGACCGCCGCCATCAAGGACGAGGCCAGGAAACAGCTGGCGGCGGAGGGCGCGGCCAAGCTCTCCCTGCGGGCCGTCGCCCGTGAACTCGGCATGGTCTCCTCGGCGCTCTACCGCTACTTCCCGAGCCGCGACGAACTGCTCACCGCGTTGATCATCGACGCGTACGACGCCATCGGCGAGGTGGCGGAGTCCGCCCGCGCCGCCGCCGACCGGGCCCGCCCGCACCCCGCCCCGTACGCCGAGCGCTGGGTCGCCGTCGCCGGAGCCGTACGGGAGTGGGCCCTCGCCCACCCGCACGAGTACGCCCTGATCTACGGATCGCCCGTCCCCGGGTACAGCGCCCCCATGGACACCGTGGGCCCGGCCTCCCGGGTGGGGATGGTGTTCATCGGTCTCCTCCGTGACGCGTTCCGGGCCGACGGTCTCGCCGTACCGCCCCTCGCGCCGGAGCTGCGTGGCGAGGCCGAGCGGATCGCCGCCGAGATCGCCCCGGACCTGCCGCCCGCCGCCGCACTCGCCCTGGTCGCCGCGTGGGCGCAGCTGTTCGGCCTGATCTCGTTCGAGCTCTTCGGCCAGTTCAACCGGATGGTCGAGGCGCGTGAGGCGTTCTTCCGGCAGGCGGCGGGGGAGCTGGCCCGTTCGGTCGGGCTCCGTGGACGTCCGGCCGGCCGCTGAGGAGCCGAGGGGGGCGCTGCCCTACGGGGCGGGGGCGGTGGGGCCCGGGCGGCCCAGTGCGGCCGGGTCCGGGGTGCCGTCCAGCCGGTGGCCCCGCTGCCTCGACGGGAAGCGCCACAGGACGTGGACGACCCGGGCGACGAACGCCACCGCGGCCGCCGTGACGGCGACGGAGAGGACCACCGTCCGCGCGGTCCCGCCGAGGTCGAGGAGGAGCAGGGCCGGGGCCGAGACCGCCGCGAAGGTGAGGCCGGCCAGCACGGCGGCGGTGACCAGCGCGAAGCCGGTCTCGACCGTCATCGCGTCCCGTTCCGCCTGCGTCCGCCGCCCCATTGACGCAGTGTCACAGGGGCGGCACGCTCCCGGCAAGCATGCCCCGTCCCGCGTACGGCTCCGCCGGGCGGGGCCGCGCTCCGTACGGGTGGGCCGCCCGCCCGTCCCCGTACCGCGCGATCTCACCAGGTGATCGCCGAGTTGTCCGTCCAGAGCCGGGCCACCGCGCGGTCGCCGCGCAGGGTGAGGGCGGTGAGCGGCAGCCGGTTCCAGAGGGCGAGGTAGAGCCCCTCCGCCGTTCCGCTCAACTCGCAGTCCGCGGAGCCCGCCCCGGGTTCCGCGGAGCCCGCCCCGGGTTCCGCGGCGCCCGCCCCGGGATTCCCGGAGTCCGTCCCGGTATTCGCGGCGGACGTCCGTACGGCCTGCGGCGGCTCCTCCGAGATCCGTACGGTCCACACCGCGTCCGTGTCCACCGCCCGCACCCGCAGCGTGCGCGGGGTGCTGGAGCGTACGCGGCTCTTGGGGCGGGCGTGGAAGCCGGTGAGCAGTTCGTCGATGCCGTCCACCGCCCGGTTGGTGTCCACCGGCGACAGCGGGCCGCCGAGCGCCGACTCCGCGTCGGCCCGGTGCACGGTGGTCTCGTGCAGCTGGCGGCGGGACCAGAACGCCAGAGGGGAGGGGGCGGGGAAGAACGTCCAGCACTCCAGGCCGGCGGGGGCGGTCTCCAGGGTGCGGACCAGGTGGTCGTGGCCCTCCCGGAACCAGTCGAGGAGCGCCTTGCCGTCGAGGTCCGGTTCCCCGCCGTCGGGGTGGGGCGTGGTGTGCCCCTCGGCGACGTGCGCGGTAGCCCAGCGGTGCACCATGCCGGTGTGGCGCAGCAGATGGCGTATCTGCCAGCCGGGGCAGGTCGGGACCGAGGCGCCGGGGCCCGCCTGTTCGGCCGCCGCCGCGAGGAGCCGGCCTTCCTCGGACAGGGAGGCGATGTACCGGGTGATCTCCATGGCGGAATTCTGCCAGCGGGCTCCGCCGTCCGCGGCGGAGCCCGCACGGTTCACGCGTGCGTGGCGTTCCTGGCCCCGTATCCCAGCGCCGCCGCCCCCGCCGCGAGCAGGGCCACCGTGGTCAGCGCCACCGGCAGCGAGAACCAGTCGGCGAGGAAGCCGATCGCGGGCGGGCCCAGCAGCATCCCGCCGTAGCCCAGGGTCGACGCGGCGGCCACTCCGCTCGGTCCGGCCAGCTCACCGGCCCGGCCCACGGCCACGGGGAAGATGTTGGCCAGCCCCAGCCCGGTCACCGCGAACCCGGCCAGCGCCAGCCAGGCGGTCGGGGCCAGGGAGCCCAGCAGCATCCCGGCCGCCGCGACCAGCCCGCCGAGGACCAGCGTGCGGGTCTGGCCGAGCCGTTCCAGGAGCAGCGTCCCGGTGAGCCTGCCGATGGTCATCGTGAGGGCGAACAGCGCGTAGCCCGCGGCGGCGAGGCCGGGGTGGGCGCCCAGATCCTGTTCCAGGTGGAGCGCGCCCCAGTCGGCCAGTGCGCCTTCCCCGTACGCCGTGCACAGCGCGATCACGCCGAAGAGCAGCACGATCCGGCGGGCCCGCGGGTCCAGCTTCTGCCGGGGGCCCGGCCGCCGGGGCGTGCTCGGTTCGTACGCCGGACGGGCCGGGCGGTGACGCAGCAGCGCCGGACCCGCGAACGCGGTGACGAGCAGGCCGATACCGGCCAGCAGGAACAGGTGGGCCGAGGCGGAGAGGCCGCCCGCCACCAGTCCGCCGAGTCCGGCGCCCACCATGCCGCCCAGGCTGAACGCCGCGTGGAAGCTCGGCATCACCGGCCGGCGCAGCTCGGCGACCAGGTCGACGGCCGCGCTGTTCATCGCCACGTTCATCCCGCCGTACGCCGCCCCGAAGACCAGCAGGACGAGGCCGAGGGAGAGGGCGGAGTGGGTCTGGGCGGGCAGGGCGATGGAGAGGGGGAGCAGGACGCCGCAGGCGGCGGTGACGGCATGGCTGCCGTAGCGGCGGCAGAGCCGGCCCGTGAGCATCATGGTGATCACGGCACCCGCGGAGACGCCGAGAAGGGCGAGGCCGAGGGTGGAGGCGGAGGCTCCGGTCTGCTGCTTGATGGCCGGGATACGGACCACCCAGCCGGCGAAGAGGAACCCGTCGAGGGCGAAGAACACGGTCAGCGCGGTACGGAGGCGGGCCGACGAGGGAGGGGCGGTGTCTCCGCCAGGTCCCCCCGGTAGGGCCGTCCGCAGTTTGTTTAGTTGCGGCACAAACTCAGCATAGGGGCGGCCGGACGGCGGGCGCAACACAGCTGACGGGGCCGGTGCGGCCGGGCCTGCGGGGCGGGTGCGACGCGGATGACGGTCCGGCGCAACCCGCCCGACGGCCCGGTGCCACCCGCCTGACGGAGGGGCACACCACCCGTTCCGGTGGGCTCCCTCGGGGTCCGGGGCACCCGCCGGATCATGGGAGACTCGCCCTCATGAACGGCAAGGCGACCACCACCCGGACGAAGTTGGAGAGGGGCCGCAGCGCACTCGGGCCCGCGCTGGAACTGGTCCACACCGGGCGTGCCCCCACGCGCGCCGTCCTCACCTCCGAGCTGGGCGTCACCCGGGCCACCGCCGGGGCGGTCGCCGCCGAGCTGGAGGCGCTCGGGCTGATCCGGGTCGACTCCAGCCCCGGTTCCGCGGCCGGTTCGCAGGGCCGCCCCTCGCACCGGCTGGCCGTCCTGGAGACCGGTCCCGTCGTCCTCGCCGCCCAGGTCCACGCCGACGGCTTCCGGGCCGCGCTCGTCGGACTCGGCGGCCGGATCGTCGCCACCGCGCCCGGTTGCGTCACGGTGATGGCCGACCCCGCCCAGGTGCTCGGCGAGGTCGTGGCGGCCGGGGCCGGGCTGCTGCGTGCGAGCGGGCTGCGCTGCGTCGGTGCCGGGCTCGCCGTCCCCTCGGCGGTCGCCGAGCCCGAGGGCACCGCCCTCAACCCGCTGCACCTCGCCTGGCCCGCCGGTTCGCCGGTACGGGACATCTTCGCCGCCTGTGTACGGGACGCGGGCATCGCGGGCCCGGCCTTCACCGGCAACGACGTCAACCTCACCGCGCTGGCCGAGCACCGTCACGGTGCCGGACGCGGCGCGCAGCACCTGCTCTGCGTCGCCACCGGCCACCGGGGCGTCGGCGGGGCCCTGGTCCTGGACGGCCGCCTGCACAGCGGGAGTTCGGGGCTCGCGCTGGAGGTGGGCCACCTCACCGTGAACCCCGAGGGGCGGCCCTGCCACTGCGGCGGCCGCGGCTGCCTCGACGTCGAGACGGACCCGCTCGCCTTCCTCACCACCGCCCGCCGCGACCCGGGCCCGGAGGAGTCGCTGCTCAAGCAGGCCGGGGTCCTGCTGCGTACGGAGTACGAGGACGCGCACGTGCGGCACGCCGCCGAGGAGCTGATCGACCGCCTGGGCCTGGGCCTGGCCGGGCTCGTGAACATCCTCAACCCGGACCGGATCATCCTCGGCGGCCTCCACCGCGAGCTGCTGGAGGCCGACCCGGAGCGGCTGCGGGCCGTCGTCGCCGACCGCAGCCTCTGGGGGCGCAGCGGCAGTGTGCCGATCCTGCCCTGCACCCTCACCCACAACAGCCTGGTCGGCGCCGCCGAACTGGCCTGGCAGCCGGTCCTCGACGACCCGCTGGCCGTTCTCGCCTGAGGGGTGCGGGGGCGCCGGGTGAACGGGCGCCCGGTGCGGTGCCGTTGCCCACGGGAGAGCCTGCGGCCCGGCTCCGCCGGGTCGTCCCGGTCCGGACGAGATCCCGGCCGGCCTCGACGGCGGCTTTCGTGATGACGATCAGTGGCGCGACGCCCAGGGGGTCGGCCCGGTCAGCCGACGACGGCCGACCGGGCCGGAGCCGCCGCGAGGGCCTCGGGGCTGATGGGCACGGCACCGAACGGCCCGTCGGTCGTCGACCCGTACACCGCGAGCGGCGGCAGGGTCGAGGAGCCGCAGATCGCCGGCAGGGTGAACCAGACGACTTTTCCGGCCGCGCCGCTCGGCCGTACGCCCCAGCTCTCGCTGACAGCGGCGATCAGGGCCAGGCCCCGGCCCGAGGTGGCGAAGGAATCCGCCTCGTTCACCGTGGGGACCCGGGGGTCGTGGTCGTGGACGGAGACCGTCAGCCGGTCGAGCAGCAGCTCGATGTCGACGGTGCATGACTTGTCCGGCTGTGCGTGCCGGTGGACGTTGGTCAGGAGTTCGGTGACGCCCAGGGCTGCCTGGTCGATCAGAGGATCGAGATGCCAGTAGCGCAATTGCGCCGAGATGATCCTGCGGACCTGACCGATCCGCGACGGCAGGGCCTGGAGCTCCACCGTGCAGTGCCTGCTTGGCTCGCTGATCACGGCTGCGACTCCCCGAAATAGGTCCGGAAGAAAGAAGACGGACGAACGGAGCCGGCGGACGACTGACTGCCGAATCCGCTCTGCTCTTGTCGTGTCTGCTCGTGTCGCGCGACCCGTCCCCGGGATGGACCCGTGAGGCGAGTCGCTCTGTCACCGGAAGTTCACCTTCAGTGACGTGAGTCCAGCGTGGCCCACCGGGTGCGGCTCCGCAACTCGCGGAGCCGCACCCAGGATCCGCAAGCCGCCCCGAGGCCCGCACGCCGTGCCTGCATGCCGTGCCCGCACGCCACACCGCACCAGCCGCGCCGTATCTGCCTCGGTCACGCCGTACCGGTCCCGCTCCCGCCGTCCCGTCTCAGCCCCGCCGTCCTCCCGCGCTGCGCAGGGCCTCCAGGAAGCGGCGCAGCGGGGCCGCTCCGTCGCGCCTGCGGTTGCGCTGCCCCATCGTCAACCGGTAGCGCACGCCGTTCACCCGGGCGATGGCCGAATCCGCCGCGAAGAACCACCGCTTGCCCGCGCTCACCGTCGTCACCGGAGCGCTGTCGATCTCCCGCCCGTTGCTCGTGAGCAGCGAGAGCCGGCCGTCCTTGACGACCACCTGACCGGCATGGGTCAGCGACCGGGTGAACCGCTCGATCCTGACCCCCGACGCACTGAACTCGGCGTCCGCCATCGCGGCTTCGCCCCCCTTCGTCACCACTTCTCCTGTTGCAGTGTGCCGCGCCGGGGCCCCCGCCGCCAGAGGGCGTCCGGCCCGGTCGCGCGCCGTTCGCCCCGCCCGCCCCAACTGCCCCCGCAGGCCTGCCCAAAGGCAGGGCTATGGACGGTCAAAGTCAACGTTTGTGCAGGTCGGGGGCCTATCGTGGAGGGGAGGAACACCGCCTGGACGAGCCTGCGGACCGGCGGCACACCAGCAACGTACGGAACAGGGAGCACGGCGATGCGCAGCCACGAGCCGGGACATGACCGAGGGGCCGCGGGGGCGGTCCTGGAGACGGTGGACGTCGACCGCAGCGACGCCGAGTACCGGGCCTGGCTGAAGGAGGCCGTCCGCAAGGTCCAGGCGGACGCCAACCGGTCCGCCGACACCCACCTCCTGCGCTTCCCGCTGCCCGAGGAGTGGGGGATCGACCTCTACCTCAAGGACGAGTCGACCCACCCCACCGGCAGCCTCAAGCACCGGCTCGCCCGCTCGCTCTTCCTCTACGGGCTCTGCAACGGCTGGATCCGGCCGGGCAAGCCGGTCATCGAGGCGTCCAGCGGCTCGACCGCCGTCTCGGAGGCGTACTTCGCGAAGCTGATCGGGGTGCCGTTCATCGCCGTGATGCCGCGCACCACCAGCCCCGAGAAGTGCCGGCTCATCGAGTTCCACGGCGGGCAGTGCCACTTCGTGGACGACTCCCGCAAGATGTACGAGGAGTCCGCCTCGCTCGCCGCCACGACCGGCGGGCACTACATGGACCAGTTCACCTACGCCGAGCGCGCCACCGACTGGCGCGGCAACAACAACATCGCCGAGTCGATCTACCAGCAGCTCAGGCTGGAGCGCTACCCGGAACCCACCTGGATCGTCGCCACCGCCGGGACCGGCGGCACCTCCGCCACCATCGCCCGGTACGTCCACTACCTCCAGCACGACACCCGGGTCTGCGTCCCCGACCCGGAGAACTCCTGCTTCTTCGACGGCTGGACCCGCGACGACCCGCACGCGAGCAGCGACTGCGGCTCCCGGATCGAGGGCATCGGCCGCCCGCGCATGGAGCCCAGCTTCGTCCCCGGCGCCATCGACCGGATGATGAAGGTGCCCGACGCGGCGAGCGTCGCCGCCGTCCGGGCGCTGGAGCGGGCCATCGGCCGGAAGGCGGGAGGCTCGACGGGGACCGGGCTGTGGAGCGCCTTCAAGCTGATCGCGGAGATGGTGGAGCGGGGCGAGCGGGGCAGCGTGGTCACGCTGCTGTGCGACCCGGGCGACCGTTACCTGGACAAGTACTACTCCGACTCCTGGCTGGAGGAGCAGGGGCTGGACATCGCCCCGTACCGCGCGGCGATCGACACCTTCCTCGCCACCGGGGCGCTGACCGGCTGAGCCGGGGCCTCACGCGGATCACGCCGCCGGTGGCGTCGGCCGCCCGCCGGGCCCTCACGCGGTCGGTGGCGTCGGCCGCCCGTCGGGCGCTCAGGCAGCCGGTGCCGTCAGCCGCCCGTCCAGTCGGCGCACCGCGTCCCGGAAGGAACGGCCCATCCCCAGGCGGGCTATCCCGAGCACCGAGCGGAACGGGCCCGTCCCGTCGGCGGCGAAGGTCCACTGCACCCGGGTCCCGGTCCCGTCCGCGGTCAGCCGCCACTCCTCCAGCAGGGCCCGCAGCCCGGGGGCGTTGGTCTCGTCCACCCGGTAGGCGTACCGCTCGCCCGGTTCGGCGGCCACCACCGTCTCCCGGAAGCGGACCCCGCCGCGCAGCCGCACCTCCCGGCCCGCGCCCCCGTCGGTGGGCGTGGCCCGGGTGACGGCGGTGAACCACGAGGGCCAGGAGGCGACGTCGTCCGCGAGCGCCCGGTAGACCACGTCCGGGGCGGCGGACACCTCGGCGGCGAACACCAGAAGGATCGGCGCGGAGTCGGTGAACTCCAGCCCTACGGTACGGAGTCGGCGTGCCATCGCTGCACCTCCCGGCGGTCTGCGCGAAGGGGGGAGGCACACCCTAGCGGCCGGGGCGTCAGTTGTCTGTACCACTGCCGGAGGCCGGTTTGCCGCCCTTCGGCCGGGAGCCGGCCACCGCGCCCCGGTGGCCCTGCCGCCGTGCCGGGGGAGCGGTCCTCGCGGCCTCCGCGATGTTGCGGGCCATCCCGCCGAACACCACCGCGTGGAACGGCGACACGCCCCACCAGTACGCGTGGCCGAGCAGCCCCTGCGGGTGGTACAGCGCGCGCTGGCGGTAGAGGGTGCGCCCCCGGTCGTCCGTGCCGACCGACAGCTCCAGCCAGGCCCGGCCCGGCAGCCGCATCTCCGCCCGCAGCCGCAGCAGCTCGCCCGGCACGATCTCCTCCACCCGCCAGAAGTCCAGCGAGTCGCCGACCCGCAGCCGGTGGGCGTCCCGGCGGCCGCGCCGCAGCCCCACCCCGCCGACGATCCGGTCGATCCAGCCCCGTACCGCCCAGGCGAGCGGGAAGGAGTACCAGCCGTTCTCGCCGCCGATGCCCTCGATCACCCGCCACAGGTCCGCCCGGTCCACCGGCACCGCCAGCTCCCGTTCGTCCCGGTAGAGGCTGCCGCCGGACCAGTCCGGGTCGGTGGGCAGCGGGTCGCTCGGCGCCCCCGGCAGCGAGGCGGAGGTCCAGCGGGTGGCCACCTGGGCGTCCTTGATCCGCTGGAGGGCGAGGCCGAGGGCCCGGTCGAAGCCGATCGGCCCGTCCGGCGGATCGGGGACGTACCGGACGATGTCGTGCTCCCGGCAGACCACCTCGTGGCGCAGCGACTCCGCGAGCGGCCGGGCGATCGACCGGGGGACCGGGGTGACCAGCCCGATCCAGTGGCTGGAGAGCGTCGGCGTGAGCACCGGGACCGGCACGATCACCCGCCGCGGCAGCCCCGCCACCCGCGCGTACCCCTGCATCATGTCCCGGTAGGTCATGATGTCCGGGCCGCCGATGTCGAAGGTCCGGCTCACCTCGGACGGCAGGGCCGCGCTCCCGACGAGGTACCGGATCACATCCCGTACGGCGATGGGCTGGATCCGGGTGGAGACCCAGCTCGGGGTCACCATCACCGGCAGCCGCTCGGTCAGATAGCGCAGCATCTCGAACGAGGCCGAACCCGAACCGATCACCACCGCCGCCCGCAGCACCGCCGTCGGCACCCCGGAGTCCAGCAGGATCCTCCCGACCTCCGCGCGCGAGCGCAGATGCGGCGACAGCTCCTTCTCCGGCACCCCGGCCGGGGTCAGCCCGCCCAGGTAGACGATCCGCCGCACCCCGGCCGCCCGCGCCTTCTCGCCGAAGTTCCGGGCGGCCCGGCGGTCGGTCTCCTCGAAGTCCGAGCCGGAGCCGAGCGCGTGCACCAGGTAGTACGCCACGTCGACGTCCCGCATCGCCTCCGTCAGGGAGTCCGCGTCGGTGACATCGCCGCGCACCACCTCCACCCGGTCCGCCCACGGGTAGTCGCGCAGCTTCTGCGGGGTCCGGGCCAGCGCGCGGACCCGGTGACCCGCGTCGAGCAGGGCGGGCACCAGTCTGCCGCCGATGTAGCCGGTGGCACCGGTGACCAGGCAGCGCTGCCCGGCCTCGTCGGTGGAGTCGTCGGAGGAGTCGCGTACGCCGGGTTCCTCAGGAAGATCCGTCACCTGTCCGAGTCTCGCACCCTGCGCCGTACGAGGGCGGCACGAGGACTCCGTACGGCGGAGTGCGCGTCACCGGCCGCTCACCGCACCGCCACCAGCGTCCCGCCGTCGTGCAAGCCGGCCGTCAGCCGCACGGCGGCGTCGCGCGGCGCCCTTACCGCGAGGGTCGGGCCCTCGGCCGTGCTCCGCACCTGACCCGTGGCCTCGATCCGGTCCACCGCGCGGCTGCCCGCCGCCAGGACGTACCACCTGCCGGAGGCGGCCTTCCAGTGGGTGCCCGCCAGGATGTGCTGCCCGAACCGGCTGCACAGCGCGGTGTCGTTCCGGTCGGCGACGACGGCCGCCGGAGTGGTGGGGGAGCCGGCGGGCTGGAGGAACTGCACCAGCACCCGGCCGGGACCGCGCCAGGTGTCGGCGCGGGTGCAGAGCCACTCCGCCCGCTCCCCGCCCTCGGGCAGCCGCTGCTCCGCGAACGCCCAGTTGTTGACCGCCCGCACCCCCGAGCCCGACAGCGCCCGCAGCGAACACGCCGTACGGGCCCAGGCGCCCAGCGCCTCCTGGCCGGTCGCCTCGCGGGGCTGCCGGGCGGGAGCGCCGCCGCCCGGCTTCGGGGTGTACGTCAGATGGGCGGGGGCCAGGTCGCCCAGGTCGGTGAGCAGGAACGCGTGGTTCTCCACGATGCGAGCGGAGGAGCGCAGCCGGAGCACCGGCCAGGAGTCGCAGGCACCCCCCGCCGCCGGGCGCTCCACCGGGGCGGTGACCCCGTCGGGTGCCACCTCCAGCGGCCGGTCGGGCGTGCCCGGTGCGAGCAGGTCCCGGGTGGTGGTCGTGGAGATCCAGGGGGCGAGCAGGAACCGCGCCGTGCCCCCCGTACGGCTCACGACCACGGCCGCCGACGTCGTCACGTCCGCGTCGTCGGTCCGGGCGAAGTCCAGCGCCGCCCCGTCCCCGCCCGCCGACGGCTCCGCGTACCGCACCACCCGTACACCGCGGTCGTGGAAGAGCACCACGGCCGCCCCGTCCACCTCGCCCGCGAACAGCAACTGGGGCGGCTGCGCGGGCGGTACGTCGACGGTGCCCGGGGTGGCCGACACCCGTACGGCCTCCGTCGGCTCGGCCCACGCCCGCAGCGCCCGCCCCAGCAGAGCGTCGTCGCCGCGCCGGTCGCCGCGTACCGGCCAGGCGGTGAAGTCGATGCGGGAGGTGTCCGCCCACCGCTCCGCCGCCGTCCGCACCAGGGCTGCCGGGTCGAGCGCCGGCACGGAGACCCCGGCCCCCTCGTCGACCGCGTCCTGAACGCCGCGCCCGTCGGCCACCACGGCAGCGCCCGCCACCACGCAGAGCGCCGCCACGAGGGCCACCGCCCGGATCCGGTGCCTGCGCCGCAGCAGATCGCTCGGCCGGGTCTGTACCGAGCACGGGTCGAACTCCGCCGACCCCAGCAGCACTCGGGTACCCGCCCGGTCCGGCGTCCCCAGCCCGGCCGCCCGGCGCACCGCCCCCGCCGGATCGTCCGCCCCCGCCTCGGCCAGCAGCGCCCGCGCCCCGGACTCCGTCAGCCCCTCCAGCAACTGCAGCGCACACGCGGCCCGTACGGCGGCCGGCACCCCCGACAGGGCCCGGTCCAGGGCCAGTTCGTCGGCACCCCCCGCGCGGGGGAAGAGCCGCAGCCCCCACACCACCGGCAGGGTCGGCCGCAGCGCGGCGGGTGCGGGGAGCCGCCCCGGCCACCAGCGGGGCCTGCGTTCGTACGCGAGGGCCGTCCGCAGCACCCGCAGCCGCATCCACGCGTACGGGGCGCTCACCGGCCCCTTCGCGACGCCCGCCTCCACCGCCTCGGCCGGTGCCTCCTCGCGGGGGCTGCGGCGGGACTGGGCGGGCACCCGGGAGGCGGGCGCCGGTGCGGGGGCCCCGACCCCCGGCAGCGCCCTCTGAACGGCCCCGTGCGCGGCCAGGACCCGCCGGTGCCGGCCCAGCGCGGGCGGCAGCACGACATAGGCGAGCCGGACCAGGCGCGGGTAGTGCTCGACGAGCGCGGCCTCGGCCTGCCGCACGCCCGAAGACCTGCCGGGTGCGGGTGCGGACCGTTGCTGATGCTGCTGTGGGGGATGGATCGGCATGGTTCGGTGCCTTCCGGTGCCGTGGCGGGGAAGTGTCTTACCGGCAAACGAGTCAATCGTGTGACGGTCACATCACCCGCACCGGTCACCCGCGCGGTCACCCCTGCCGGGACGGCCCTCCCGGCGAGGCCAGCAGCTGGTCCAGCACCCCGCCGAACAGCCGTCGCCCGGCCGAGGCCAGCAGCGGATCACCCCATCGGGGCACCAGCCGCACCCGCAACTCCTCCACCCACACCACATGGGAACCGGAATGCGTCGGCAGGACGTCGATCGAGGCCCGGCCCAGCACCACGGAACCGCGCTTCTCCAGCAGGCAGATCCCCGCCCGGCCGCCCGCCGGGGGCGTCCAGCGGACCACTTCCATCGGGTCGTCGAAGGCCAGCGGTCCCACCCCCGTCCGCGCGGTGAACACCGTGCCGACTCCCGCCGGCACCCCGCCCGCCACCGTGATGGCGGTCAGCGGGACATGCTCGGCGTGCCGTTCCCAGTCGGTGACCCGGCGCCAGGCCTCGGCGGCGGGGAGGGGGGAGAAGCGCTCGATCCGGAAGACGGCCATTCCCCGATCCTAGGACGTCACGGCCGGGCGGCGACCCGAACGGAATCCGGATCAGGGCGGCGGCCGCCCCGGTCAGCCGGGGTGGACGGTCTCCCCGGCCGCCTCGCGCGGCCCGCTCGCCTCACGCGAATCCTGCGGCTCACGCGCCTCGCCCGCCACCACCAGCCCCGGCAGATGCTCCGCGATCTCCTCGCGCGCCCCGGCCGTCAGCCCCGCGTCCGTCACGAACGCGTCCACCTCGTCCAGGGTGGCGAACGAACTCAGCCCCACCGTGCCCCACTTGGTGTGGTCGGCCACCACCACGACCCGCCGGGCCGAGCGGACGAAGCGGCGATTGGTCTCCGCCTCCGCGAGGTTGGGCGTCGAGAGACCGGCCTCGGCGGAGATCCCGTGCACGCCGAGGAAGAGCAGATCGAAGTGGAGCGAGTCGATGGCCCGGTCCGCGACCGGCCCCACCAGCGAGTCCGACGGCGTCCGCACCCCGCCCGTCAGCACCACCGTCGCCGTCCCGGGCCGCGCGGCCCGGCCGGACGCGGCGCGCTGGGCGTCGTGGAACACATCGGCCACCCGCACCGAGTTGGTGACCACCGTCAGATCCGGCACGTCCAGCAGATGCCGGGCCAGCGCATAGGTCGTCGTACCGCCCGAGAGCGCGATCGCGCTCCCCGGCTGGGCCATCGCCGCCGCCGTCCGCGCGATGTCCTCCTTGGCGCTCAGCTCCAGCGCCGACTTGGCCTCGAACCCCGGCTCGTGGGTGCTCGCCTCGACCACGGGGACGGCACCGCCGTGGACCTTCTCGATGACCCCCTGGCGGGCCAGCGAGTCCAGATCCCGACGGATCGTCATGTCCGAGACGTTCAGTCTGCGGGTCAGCTCGTTGACCCTGACCCCGCCGCGCCTGCGCACCTCGTCGAGGATCAGGGAACGTCGCTGCTCCGCGAGCAGATTCTGATTCTCGCTCAACGCGGTCGCCCGGTCCTTCCCTCTGCCGTACGGTCCGCAGCGGTCTGCGAGACACGCTCATCCTGCCACGCAGGCATGTCCCGCGTACCACCTGGGGAGATTCCGTGAGACCGCTCACGCACGCGCCCCGCCCGAAGGACTCTGGGGCCGGGCCGCGGGCCGGGGCCCACGGCTCCGCGTGCCCCGCGCCGCTCCATCCCTGTCATGTCTCCGTCGGCCCGAACGCGCGGCCGACGCGCCCGAGAGAGAGTTCCCCTTGGCTCCTGCCGTCCCGCCCCCGAAGCCGCCCCCGCCGAACAGCGGGGCAGCGCTGGAACTGCTGGTCCACGGTGTGGGAGGCGCCACCCCGCAGGAGATGCTCGGTGATCCCCGGACGGTCCGGGTCACCGGGGACGCGACCGCCGCCGTCTACCGGCGCACCGAGGACGCCCACGGCGAGGACCACCCCGAGCGCTACCGGGACGAGCCCGTGGCCGAGGCGTACTGCTGGTCGGGGCTCACCTCCGGCAACGGCTCCCGCGCCCTGTGGCTGCTGCTCCTGCCGTTCATGGTGGTCAACCTGGCCCACTGGATGCGCCCCACCGCCACCGGCCGCACCCGCGCGGTCCGGCTGTACGGGGTGGTGGTGCGGCTCATCGCGCTCAGCCTCACCGTGCTGCTCACCGCGGCCGCCTGCGAGGTGGCGCTGGACCTGGTGGCCTGGCAGTGCGCGGGCACCTCCGCCTGCTCCGAACGCCGTTCCTGGCTGGGCTTCCTGTCGAGCCATCAGGGCGGCTGGTGGTCCGAGCCGGGCCGACGGCTCGGGCTCGCGGCCGTCGTGCCCGCCGCCCTGGTGGGGCTGTTGTGGTACCTCTCCAACCGGACCTGGAGCGCCTACGAGTCCCAGAGCCCGCTGGATGCCACGGACGCCGACGCCTGCGACCCGGACGGGGCGGAGGAGGCCCACGGGCCCGGCGCGCCGGGGGCCCCGGAAGGCCGGGCGGCCCGGGACGGCTCGAACACCCCGGCCACCGCGACCCCCCCCGACCCGGCGGGCTCCCCGGCCGCGGGGAACTCCCCGGGACCCCAGGCGCCCCCGGGCTTCCCGTGCGGAGTCCCCGCCCCCGCGCCCCCGGCCCCCGCCGTCCGCCCCGCGCTCGGCCGGCCCGGCTTCTGGTACGGGCGGCGGCTGGTGGCGCGGCTGCGGGCCGCGCACACCGCTGCCGGGTTCCTCACCGTCGCCGCCGCCGTCTCGGTCCCGGTCGCCCGCCACGACCGGACCGCCGACAGCCCGGTGCCCCAGGTGCTGGGCGCGGCCCTGGAAGCCGGCCTGGTCCTCTGCGCCGTGGTGACCGTGTGGGTGGTCTGCCGGCGCGGGCGCAGCGAGAGCGCCCGCGACACCCGGCTCGACGGCGCCCTCATCACCTATCTCCCGGGCTCCGCGCTCGCCCTGCTGGTCCTCGCCGTCCTGCACGCCGGGTGGTCGCGGCCGGCGTGGGAGTCCTCCGGCAGCCTGCCCGGCGAGGCGGTCTTCCGGTTCCTCGCCGTCGCCCAGGGGCTTCTGGTCGTGATCCTCGCCCTGGTCGCCCGCAGCCTCTACCGGCGCACCCCCGAACTCCGCACCACGCTGTACGGGCTCGGCGGACCGTCCGTCGCCATGCTGGCCTGCGCCCTGGGCGGCGTGATGACCGGGGGCGTGGCCCAGCGCGTCGCGGACTGGCTGGACGGACCGGGCACCCCGGGCACGGGGCGCGGCTCCATCATCGAGGGCCCGCCCGTCCTGCTCAGCTGGCAGGCCTCCGTCATCCCGGTGCTGCTGCTCATGCTGCTCGCCCCGGTCCTCTACCTGGTCGTCCGCACTGCCCGCCGGGCCCGCCGGATGGGGCCGGACATCGAGGCGGAGTACGCCCCCGAGCCGCCCGACCGCGCCCGCACCCGGCGGATCGCCCGGATCCGGGCCACCGCAGCCCTCACCGACTCGGCCCCCTGGATCGTCGGCGTGGTCTCCGCCGCCACCCTGTTCCTCGGGGCGGCGGCCGTCGTCGGCTCCTGGACCAGCGGCGAGGTGCCGGGCCTCGCGACGGACGGGGCCGCCGCCCCCGTCGCATCGCTCGCGGAGGCCGCCCAGTCGACCGGCTCCTGGCTGATCGGCCTGGGCTTCATACTGTTCGTCGCGGGCGGCCGCCGCGCCTACCGGGACGCCTCCGCCCGGCGCACCATCGGCATCCTCTGGGACGTGGGCACCTTCTGGCCGCGCGCCGCCCACCCCTTCGCGCCCCCCTGCTACGCCGAACGTGCCGTCCCCGACCTGGCGTCCCGCATGTGCGCCTGGACGGCAACGACCCGGGGCCGGCTCATCATCTCGGGCCACTCGCAGGGCAGCGTCCTCGCGGCCGCCGCCGTCTGGCAGCTCCCCGCCACCGCCCGCCGCCGGGTCGGACTGCTCACCTACGGCTCCCCGATCGAGCGGCTGTACGGCCGCTGGTTCCCGGCCTACTTCGGCGCCGTACCCCTGCTCGGCCTGCACGACTCGGTGCACTGCTGGCGCAACCTGTGGCGGGCCACCGACCCGATCGGCGGGCCCGTCCGGCTCGCCACCGACCACGACCCCCGGGTCGACCGGGGACCGCTCAAGGACCCGCTGGCGTACGGGCGTACCACCGCGCTCCCGCTGCCCGAACCGATCCTCGGCCACTCCGACTACCAGGCCGACCCGGTCTTCGCCCAGGAGCGCACCGCCCTCCTGGAGGAGCTGGGTCCCCGCCTGCCCCGGCAGACCGGGGGAGAGGAGGGCGGGCGGCTTCACAAGAGCGGGGGCAGGTCCTCCGGATAGAGCAGGGTCAGGTCGTCCGTGCTCGTCTCGGCGAGCTGGGCGACCCGGCCCGCGTGCCGCTCCACCATCGACTCGAAGGTCTGCCGGGCGGTGCGGCCGTTGCCGAAGGCGGGGCCCTTGGGCAGCTCCGTGAAGTACTTCAGCAGCGCCTCGCCGGTCCCGTCCGCCAGGCTGTACTCGTGCTCCTCGGCCTGCTGCCCGACGATCCGCAGCAGCTCCTCGGGGGCGTAGTCGCTGAAGGTGATGGTCCGTGAGAAACGGGACGCCACGCCGGGGTTGACGGTGAGGAACCGCTCCATCTCGTGGGTGTACCCGGCGACGATCACCACCACCGCGTCCCGGTGGTCCTCCATCAGCTTCACCAGCGTGTCGATGGCCTCCCGGCCGAAGTCCCGCCCGGAGTCCTCGGGGGAGAGGGCGTACGCCTCGTCCACGAAGAGCACCCCGCCGCGCGCCCGGTCGAACGCCTCCTGGGTCCGGATCGCGGTCGAGCCGATGTGCTCCCCGACCAGGTCCACCCGGGAGACCTCCACCAGATGGCCGCGCTCCAGCACCCCGAGGGAGGCCAGGATCTCCCCGTACAGCCGGGCGACCGTGGTCTTGCCCGTGCCGGGGGAGCCGGTGAAGACGAGGTGGCGGCGGACGGAGGCGGCCTTGAGCCCGGCCTCCTGGCGGCGGCGGCCCACCTCGATCATGTCGGTCAGCGCCCGCACCTCGCGCTTGACGCTCTCCAGCCCCACCAGCGCGTCCAGTTCGCCGAGGACCGCCGAGGCGTCCCGGGCGGGCTCGGCGGCGGGGGCCGGGGGCGCCGGGGCGGCCGGTTCGGGCGCCACGGGGCGCTGACCGGGCAGGGCGGAGAGCAGGCCGGGCGTCGCCTGGGTGGCCGTCAGCACGGGGGGCGCCGGAGCCGGTGCCGTCCGCAGACCGCTCTCGTCGCTCGTGCAGTCGGTGACCACCGGCCCCGACGCGCCGGCCCCGTCGCCGCCCTCGGGGAACTCGTAACCACCGCGCGCGCACCGCTCGGTGCGGCAGCGGGTCAGCGTGGTGCGGCAGCCGTCCATGACGTGGAAGCCGTACCCCTCGCTGCCCGTCACCCGGCAGCTGTCGAAGGTGCCCCGGCCCTCGGCGGAGACGTAGAACCCGGCCTCGGCGGGGTTGGTGACCGTGCACCGCTCGATCACCGGGTCGGCGCCCTTGGTGACGATGACCCCGGTCTGGGCCGTGTCGATCGTGCAGTTGTTGAGCGTGCCGCCGCTGCCGTGGTCGCGGAACCAGGCGCCGGTGGAGGCCTCCCGGATCCGGCAGTCGTCCAGCTGCGCGGTGGCCCCGTCGCTCACCGAGACGGCGGTGTTGCGGATCTGCGAGAGGTCGCTGTCCACCACGTCGGCGCGCGAGCCCCGGTCCAGGACGAAGAGGGCGTCCGGCACGTCGTGGACCCGGCAGGCGTCCAGTATCACCGTGGCCCCGTCGCTCACCCAGACCGCCGGGTAGTCGCCCGTACTGTCGTGGATCTCGCACTGGTTGGCGTCCACCCGGGTCCCCGGGTCCCAGACCGAGAGGCCGTTGCGGCCGAAGCGGCGGACCGTGGAGCGGGTCAGGGTGAGCACCGACCGCGACCGCAGGTCGATCGCGTTCTCCGGGATGTCGTGGATGTCGCAGTCGGCGAGCGTCAGCACCGCGTCGGTGTCCAGCGTGACGCCGTCGCCCGACGTGCGGTGCACGGTGCAGTCGGTGAGGTGCGCGGTGGCACGGGCGGTCACCTGGACCCCGCTGCCCTTCACCTCGTACACCTCGCAGCCGATCGCCTCCAGGCCGCTGCCCTCGCCGGTGACGCCGATGCCCGCACCGGAGGCGTGGTGGATCCGGCACCGGTCGAGGCGGGGGTGGCCGCCGTCGCGTACCGAGACACCCGACTGCCCGGCCGAGACGATCTCGCACTCCTCGAAGACCCCGCCCGCCCCGTCCAGCACGGCGATGCCGACCCCGGCCGGATTGTCGACGGTGCAGCGCCGCACGGTCGGCCGGGCCGCTCCCCGCACCTCCACGCCCGCCGCCGACCGCGTCACCACCCGCAGATCGGTGAACTCCGGGGTGCCGTCCTCCACCAGCAGCGCCGGGGCGGCCGAGTCCTGCCCCTCGATGTGCAGGTCCTGGATGATCGCCGAGGCCCGGACCGTCAGCGGTACGCCGTCGGTGGGCGCGATCCGCACGGAGCCGACCGAGCCCTCGGGGCCGCGCAGGGTCACCGCCCGGTGGACGACGAGGTTCTCCCGGTAGGTCCCGGGCGCGACGGTGAGGACGTCGCCCTCGGCCGCCGCTTCCAGGGCCGCGGAGAGGGAGGCGTACTCGCCCGTGCGGCGGCGCCATCGCGATGTTCCGGTGTGCGTCACCTGGACCGTGCCCTGTGCCATGGAGTTGCTCTGCCCCCACCTCGTGCCGTGCGCTGCCTCGGGTCCGTCCGCCCGGCCTGCCTCTGCGGCTGCTCGGGGGCCGGACGCGGTCGGACCACCGTAGCGCGCGGGAGGGGCGGGAGTTGACGAGTCGGGGTGGTGCGGGGCGGAGGGGCCGCCCGCGCCGACCTGCTGTGCGTCTCCCGTCACCGTCCGCGCGGGTCCGCTGTGCGTCTCCCGTCACCGTCCGCGCCGGTCCGCTGTGGGCTCCCCGTCACCGTCCGCGCCGGCCTGCCGCGCGTTTCCCGTCATCGTTTGCGCCGGTCTGCCGCGCGCTCCCGGCCACCGTCCGCGCCGGTCCGCTGTGCGCTCCCCGTCACCGTCCGCCGTACGGTTCCGGCTCCCCGCTGCCGGTCCCGGCCCGGCCCCAGTCGGCCCCCGCGTCGGCCCACGCCCGGTCCCAGCGCGCGTACCGCGCCCGCACCAGGCGCCCCACGACCAGCCGCCTGCCCGCCTCGACACACCCGGCGGCCAGCAGGAACGCCCCGATGCCACCGAGCACCGCATGCGTACGGGCCGTGCCCGGGGCCATCGGGGGCGGTACGGGGACCCCGGCGCCGTCCGTCCAGATCCGCACCGGCGAACCGGGCGCCCCGGACCCCGACACCACGGTGACCTCTCCGGTGCGCGGAGAGCCGTCCGGCGCCCGCCAGGCCGCCACCACCGTCCGCCCCGACGTCACGTCGGGGTCACCGGTGAACCGCCGCGCCCCCGGCGGCCCGCCCACCACGGTGGCCGCCGTCGCCCGGCGCTCGGCGTGCTGGGCCGCCACCTCCCGCTGGAGCGAGGCGTCCGCGAGTGCGCCGGCCGCCCAGCCGGCCGCGGGCGCCCCCACGGTCAGCAGCACCAGCGCGCCGAGCGTCACCCACGCCTCGTGGCGGTCGGTGGCGCGCCACAGCGGGTTGTGCCGCCACCGCCGGACTCCCCTGATCGCCCCCATGTGCTGACACCTCTCCCCCTCGGGCCCGCCGTCCTCAGTCGAGGATCTTGACGGGGTCCCCGGCCCGGATCACCCCGGTCCCGTCCGGAATCAGATTCTGGCCGAAGAGCAGCCGCTTGCCGACCCGCCGGTGCCGGGCCAGGGTGAGCAGCGGCTCCTTGCCGCGCTCCGCGGTGCGCTGGTCGGTGGTGGTGATGACGCAGCGGGCGCAGGACTTCACCACGGAGAAGTGCACGTCCCCGATGGCGATCCGCCGCCAGTCGTCCTCGGCCCAGGCCTCGGCGGTCTCGATCACGACGTTCGGCCGGAAGCGGTTCATCGGCAACGGCCCCTCGTGCGGATGGTCGCCCGCCGCGATGAGGTCGTTGAGCGCGTCCAGCGAGGCGGTGGTGGTCAGCAGCAGCGGATAGCCGTCCGCGAGGGAGACCGTGTCGCCGGGGCGCGCGTACTCCGGGTCGACGGGCCTGCGGTGGGCCGGTTCGTCGAGATGGACCAGCCGGATCTCCGCCCCCAGGACCTCGCTGAACCAGGCGTGCGCCTCCGGTGCCGCCTCGGCCACCGTGATGGTGTCCCGGCGCACCTCCGCCCGGATCAGCCGCTCGGGACCCGGCACCTCGACCCGGAGCGGCGGACGCCCCGGCAGGGAGACGGCGATCCCGCCACCCGGCAGCGGCGCGGCGGAGATCAGCGCCATCGACGGCTGCTCGCGCTGGGTGATCCCCCGCGAGGTCTTGTCGACCAGCATCCAGCGGCGGTCGCCGTCGAGTCCCCATGGCTCGACGGCAACCTCGTCGGATGTCTGGGCGCCCAGCGATTTGACCGGATACACATGGACGGACCGGAGCACAGGAAGGGCCATGAGCCCATACTGCCAGCCACCCCGCATGCGTACGCCCGGTCTTTCGCGGACCCGTCAGGTGGACGCCGTCAGTACCCGCGGCCCTGGTAGGGCCGGTTGTACGGATCCTCGTACGGCGACGGGGTCGGCGCGGGCCGCGGCGCGGCCGGTCGCATCGACTCGTACCCCGAGGCGGGTGCCGGGCGCTGCGGCTGGGGCTGCTGCGGATAGCCGCGCACGGCCGAGGGCTGCTGCGGGATGTACGGCGCCGGGGCGTTCTGCAGCCCGGCGGGATACATCGGGGCGCTCTGCGCGGGAGCTGGCTGGTACTGCGGCACCGGCTGCTGCTGCGGGTAGCCGTACGAACCGCCCATGGGCTGCGAGGGCGCCGCGGGAAGAGCCGGCAGCGCGGACGGCAGGGCCGGCAGATAGCTGCTGGACGTGTCGTACGCGGCAGGGACGCGGATCGGGGCGATCTGCGGGGTGCCCCGCTCCGCGACCAGGGAGTCGTAGATCGGAGTGTCGGGGAACGACGCGGAGTAGTAGCCGCCGCCGAAGGCGGAGCGAGGGGAGGTCATGGCACCTAAGTTAAGCCCACGACGAGCCGGTTGGGGAGCCCCAATCCTGTGCTCATCACATTTTCATCGCTTCTGTCGGCCGGAACTGCCGGAACACCGCTCATCCCGCCCTCACCAGGAGGCTTTTCTCTTCATGGTCGCCATTGTTGACGAGAAGTGGCGGGCGGGTTACGAACGGCGACCCCGGGCCGGCGCGCGACGTCATTTCCCCCGGTAATGCGGATGGGCCCGAGAAGCGACGACGGGCCGTGGCGACCCGGTGCGCGGGACCGTCGCCGGGCGGGCCGGGACACGGCGGGCGGCCCGGGACCGGACGGCTCCGGGCAGGGCGGCGGCCCGCAATCGGGCGCCGCTCCGGGCCACCCGTAAACGAGGGCCCGGACGTGACCCGCCCGCTATCCCGGCGACAAAGGTCCGATACGATTCCGGCAACGCGACTCCGTGTGTTCCCCCGGCCCGGGCGTCGGCAACCGCCGCGCACGTACGGCTTTGTGTCACCCCGTCATGAACGCCATACCGGCAAACCCGCACCGGACGCACACCCGTCGGGCGCTTCCCCTCGGGCATAGGCGACCATGATCGGATGGAATCCCGTTTCCTCGGCATAGGTGAACTGCGCTCCACTCCGTCCGTGGCCGTCGTGGTCGACGTCATGCGCGCCTTCACGGTGGCCGCCTGGGCCTTCGCCCGCGGGGCCGAGAAGATCGTTCTCGCCGGGTCGCCGGACGAGGCCCTGGCGCTCAAGGCCCGCAACCCGGAGTGGATCGCGCTCAAGGACGGGGCGCCCGCCCCCGGGTTCGACACCGTCAACTCCCCGGGCCTGCTGCGCTCCCTCGACCTCGGCGGGCGGACCGTGGTCCAGAAGACCACGGCGGGGACGGTCGGCGCCCTCGCGGTCAAGGACGCGCCGCTGGTGCTGTGCGCCGGGTTCGTGGTGGCCGAGGCGACGGCCCGGGTGCTGCGGGCCCGCGGAGGAGACAGCGTCACGTACGTGGTCACCGGCGAGGACGGCCGCGCCGACGAGGACCTGGCCTGTGCCCAGTACATCGCGCGCCGGGCCGCCGAGGACGGCCCCGGGACGGACCCGGCCGACTACCTCCGCCGCGCCCGCGACTCGCGCGCCGCCCACGAGCTGGCGGAGGGGGTCCGCCTGGGCGTCCACCCCGACGACATCGCCCTCTGCCTCGAACTCGACCGGTTCCCCTTCGCCATGGTGGCGACCCAGGAGGACGCGCTCACGGTCCTCCGCCCGCACCGCACCGACGGCTGACCGCCGCACCGACGGCTGACCGCCGGACCGTGCCGGTCCGCCGCACCCCGGAGGGATTAGGTTGTGGGGGAGAGGCCTGCGGGCAGCCGGACACCTGATGGGGGCGACCATGACCATGCAAAAGGGAACCAACGTTCCGGTGCCGGCGGGCACCGTGCGCGTCGAGCTGGGCTGGCGGTCCGCCGCGGGCACCCCGGACGTCGACGGCTCCGCACTCCTCCTGGTGTCGGGGAAGGTCCGCAACGACGCCGACTTCGTCTTCTACAACCAGCCCGCCCACTCCTCCGGCGCCGTCCGCCACGAGGGCAAGCGGACCGCGGGCGACGCGGTCACCGACACCCTCTTCGTCGACCTCGGCCGGGTCGAGCCGGCGATCGAGCGCATCGTCGTCGCCGGATCGGCGGACGGCGGCAGCTTCGGCCGGGTGAGCGGCCTGTACGTACGGGTCGTGGACGCGGCGAACGGCGCCGAGCTGGCCCGCTTCGACTCCACCGACGCCACGGTCGAGACCGCGTTCATCCTCGGCGAGCTGTACCGCCGCCAGGGAGCCTGGAAGTTCCGCGCGGTCGGCCAGGGTTACAGCACCGGGCTCGAAGGACTGGCCACGGACTTCGGCATCTCCGTGGACGAACCGCAGCAGGCCGCCCCCGCGGCACCGCCCGCCCCGGTCGCGCCGCCCGCCCCGGCCTGGCCCGCCGCCCCCGGCTCCGTACAGCCCCCGGCCCCGCCGGCACCCCCGGCGCCCACCCCGACGCTCCACACCGCGCCGACCCTCCACACCCCGCTGTCCACCCCGGCGGCACCACCCGCCCCTCCGGCCCCGCCCGCCCCGACGCCCGCGCAGCCCGTCCGGCTGTCCAAGATCACGCTGACGAAGGAGGCCCCGGCGGTCTCCCTCGCCAAGCAGGGCGGCACCTCCGGCGCGCTCCGCGTCAACCTCAACTGGGAGGTGCGCAAGCAGTTCAAGGGCTGGGGAGCCAAGCTCGGCCGGGCCGTCGCGATGCACGCCGACCTCGATCTCGACCTGTGCGCCCTGTACGAACTCACCGACGGACGCAAGGGAGTCGTGCAGGCCCTCGGCAACGCCTTCGGGTCGCTGCACCAGCCGCCGTTCATCCACCTCGACGGCGACGACCGCACCGGCGCGGTCTCCACCGGCGAGAACATGACGGTCAACCTCGACCACAAGAACCTGCTCCGCCGCGTCCTGATCTTCGTCACCATCTACGAGGGCGCCCGCAGCTTCGCCGACCTGCACGCCACGGTCACCCTCCAGCCGCAGAACGGCGCGGCGATCGACTTCTCCCTCGACGAGTGCACCGTCCCCTCCACGGTCTGCGCCCTCGCGCTGATCACCAACAACGGCGGCGACCTCACCGTGCAGCGCGAGGCCCGCTACCTCGTCCCGCAGCGCGGAGTCAGCCCGCAGCGCACGATCGACGCCGCCTACGGCTGGGGCATGAACTGGACGCCGGGCCGCAAGTGAGCCGTGCGCCCGGGGCGCCCCCGAGCCGCGCCTGACGTGCTTCCGGACGGTGCTCCGAGCATTGCTCGCCCGGCCGGCGACGCGACGGTAGGCGCCTCTGAGGTGTCACCGCCCGGCCGGTGACGCCGACAGGCACGAACACCCGTCGCGTCACCGCCCGGGCGCGGTCCCAGGCGCTCCGTCCGGCCCGGCCCCCGGCGCCACGTCCGGCCGAACGGTCCCGTCCCGGCCCGGCGCCACGTCCGTCCCGGCCCTTCCGTCCCGGCCGGGGGCCACATCTCCGTCCCGGCCGGGCGGAGCGTCCGGCTCCGGCCGCGCGTATGTCCGCCCCTTCCAGGCCGCCCCCCGCCCCCGGTAGTGCCGCACGGCCGAGTCCACCGTCATCAGCAGATACAGCACCGCCGTGAGCGGCAGCAGAGGGCCGAGCCATGGCGACTGCCGGTAGTAGGCGAGCATCGGCAGGTACGTCACCGTCATCACCGCCCACGCCAGGCCACCCGCCCAGGCCGCCACCGTGTCGCCCGTCGCCAGCCCGGCCGCCAGGGTCGCGGGCGGAGCCACGTACACGAGCAGCAGCCCCGGCACCGTCCCCGCCAGCAGCAGCGGGCTGTGGCGCAATTGGGCGTACGCGCTGCGCGCCACCATCCGCCACAGGTCCGCGAGCCGCGGATACGGCCGCACGCTGTCGACCCGGTCCGCCAGCCCCAGCCAGATCCGGCCGCCGCGGCGCCGGACCTCGCGGGCCAGGGACACGTCGTCGATCACCGCCTGCCGGATCGACTCCGGGATCCGCGCCCGCTCGGCGGCCTCCGTGCGCAGCAGCACACAGCCGCCCGCCGCGGCCGCCGTCCGCGACTCCGGCCGGTTCACCCGGCGGAACGGGTAGAGCTGCCCGAAGAAGTAGACGAACGCGGGCACCACCAGCCGCTCCCAGAAGCTCTCCACCCGCAGCCGCGCCATCTGCGACACCAGGTCGTACCCCGCAGGCCCTTCGGCCCCGGCCGCCGCCACCAGATCGCGCAGGCTGTCCGGCTCGTGCGCGATGTCCGCGTCCGTCAGCAGCAGGAAGTCCGGCTTGTGGCGCCGGGCCAGCGCGATCCCGTGCCGCAGCGCCCAGAGCTTGCCCGTCCACCCCGGCTCCGGCTCCCCGGGCTCCACGACGGTCAGCGGGAGCCCGCCGTACCGGGCGGCCAGCTCCCGGGCCAGCTGCCCCGTACCGTCGGCGGAACAGTCGTCGACCAGGATGATCCACGCCTCGCCCGGATAGTCCTGGACCAGCAGCGAGGGCAGGCTCACCGGCAGCATCTCCGCCTCGTCGCGGGCCGGGACCACCACCGCCACCGACGGCCAGCGGGCGGGATCGGCGCGGCGGGGCAGCCGCTGGTCGGTCCGCCAGTAGAAGCCCTGCCCCAGCAGCAGCCAGCCCCACGCGATCAGCGAACCCACGGCGATCCAGGCAACGGCGCTCATTCGCCGCAGTCTGCCCCACTGAGCCGGGTCCGCAAGGGCTGTCGGCTAGGGTGACCGGGTGAAGATCGCGCTCATGGACTCCGGAATCGGCCTGCTGGCGGCAGCGGCCGCCGTTCGCCGACTGCGGCCCGACGCCGAGCTGGTCGTCTCCTCCGACCCCGGCTCCATGCCCTGGGGCCCGCGCACCCCCGAGGACGTCACCGCCCGCGCCCTGGCCGTGGCCCGTGCCGCCGCCGACCACCGGCCGGACGCCCTGATCGTCGCGTGCAACACCGCCTCCGTCCACGCGCTGCCCGCGCTCCGGGCGGCGCTGGAGCCCGCGCTGCCGGTCATCGGCACGGTCCCGGCCATCAAGCCCGCGGCGGCGGGCGGCGGCCCCATGGCCATCTGGGCCACCCCGGCCACCACCGGCAGCCCCTACCAGCGCGGGCTGATCGCCGAGTTCGCCGGGTCCGTCGACGTCACCGAGGTGCCCTGCCCCGGACTGGCCGACGCCATCGAGCACGGCGACCAGGCCGGCATCGACCGCGCCGTCACCGCTGCCGCCGCCCTCACTCCGCCGGGCGTACAGGCCGTGGTCCTCGGCTGCACCCACTACGAGCTGGTCGCGGACCGCATCCGCGCCGCCGTCCAGCAGCCCGGCCGCCCGCCGCTCGTCCTGCACGGCTCCGCCGGGGCGGTGGCCGCCCAGGCGCTCCGCCGGATCGGCGCCGGGCCCGCCCCGACGGCCGCCCCTTCCGGCACCCTCACCGTCCTGCTCGGCGGCCGCCCCGGCACCCTGCCGGAGCCCGCCTTGGCCTACGCGGAAGGCCGGGCCCTCCAGACGGTCGCCCCCGCCCGCTGACCTGGGACTTTCCGCCGGTTCCGGCGGTGCGGAACCACCGCGCGGCGCTCGGCCAGCCCGGGCCGGGCGGCCTCGACGTGGGTACGCTGCGCCTATGACGGACCACCCCGAGAGCACGCGCCACGGCTCGACGCAGGCACCGTCCACCGTCTGGACCGGCCGTGCGACCAACCACCTGCAGTGGCTCCTGGCCCTCGCGGGCGCGGGCTGCATGGCCCTGGGCATCGAGCTGGCCGTCGTCTCGCCCTGGTCCTCCGGCCTCACCCCGCTGCTGATGTCCGTCATCGGCTGCCTCGCCGTCGGCCTGCTGATCCTCTTCGGGACGCTGGCCTTCGTCCACGTGGCCGTGAAGGTCGACGGCGACGCCCTGGAGGTCCGCTGCGGCCACGCCGGCCTGCCGCGCCGCAGGATCCTGCTCGACCATGTGGTCGGCGCGGAGTACGTCCCCCGGATCAACCCGCGCCAGTGGGGCGGCTGGGGCTACCGCTGGCGCCCCGAACAGGGCACCGCCGTCGTCGTGCGCAAGGGCGAGGGCATGGCCCTCCGCCTGGGGGACGGCCGCACCTTCACCGTCACGGTCGACGACGCGGAGACCGCCGTACGGTTCATCCGCGAACGCCTCCACCTGGCGGGGCGGGCGGAACGGGACCGGGGCTGAGGAGGCGCGCCCGCCGACCGGGACCGGGACGGATGGGCGTGCGGGCGGCCCCGCCCCGCGCGGCCTTCCTGCATGGCCCTCCTGCACGGCCTTCCCGCACGGCCTTCCCGCACGGCCCTCCTGCGCGGCCCTCCTGCGCGGCCCTCCCGCACCACCCTCCTGAGCCGCTCTCCACAGCCGCCCACCGTAGACTCCGCCAGGTGAGCGCCACTATGACCCCCGTCGACGACCCGCAGCCCGCGCCGACGCCCCAGCCCTCCGGATGGCCGCGGCGGCTCCTGCGCCCGTCCGCCGCAGCCCTCTCCGGGGTGCTGCTGTACGCGAGCTTCCCGCCCCGGCCGCTGTGGTGGCTGGTCCTGCCCGGCTTCGCCCTGCTCGGCTGGGTGCTGTACGGGCGCGGGCTGCGCGCCGCCTTCGGTCTCGGGCTGCTGGCCGGGCTCGGCTTCATGCTCCCGCTGCTGCGCTGGACCGGCGAGGACGTCGGCCCGGTGCCGTGGCTCGCCCTGGCCACCGCGGAGGCGCTCTTCATCGCGGTGGGCTGCCTCGGGATCGCCGCCGTGACCCGGCTCGCGTACTGGCCCGTCTGGGCCGCCGCCGTCTGGACCCTGGACGAGGCGGTCCGCGCCCGGATCCCGTTCGGCGGCTTCCCCTGGGGCAAGATCGCCTTCGGCCAGGCCGAGAGCGCGTTCCTGCCGCTCGCCGCGCTCGGCGGCACCCCGCTGCTCTCCTTCGCCGTCGTCCTGTGCGGCTTCGGCCTCTACGAGACGGTTCGCCGGCTCCGCACGTACCGCACCTCCGGGCACGCCCACCGTGCCGCGGCCGCCGGAGCCGTCGCCTGTGTGCTCGCCCCCGTCGTGGCCGCGGTCGCCGCGCTCCCGCTCGTCGACGACTCGGCCGAGGACGGCACCGCCACCGTCGCCGCGATCCAGGGGAACGTGCCGCGGCTCGGCCTGGACTTCAACGCCCAGCGCCGCGCGGTCCTGGACAACCACGCCCGGCGCACCACCCAGCTCGCGGAGGAGGTCAGGGCGGGGAAGGCGAAGCAGCCCGACTTCGTCCTGTGGCCGGAGAACTCCTCCGACCTCGACCCGTACCTCAACGCCGACGCCCACCAGGTCATCGACGACGCCGTCAAGGCGATCGGGGTCCCGACGGTGATCGGCTCGGTGGTCGAGAAGGGCTCGGACAGCCTGCGCAACACCTTGATCGAGTGGGACCCGGAGCAGGGCCCGGTGGACACGTACGACAAGCGGCACATCCAGCCGTTCGGTGAGTACATGCCGATGCGGACGGTCGCCCGGTTCTTCAGCGAGGACGTCGACCGGGTGCAGCGCGAGTTCGTGCCCGGCACCGAGGTGGGCGTCTTCGACCTCGCCGGTACGAAGGTGGGGCTGGTGACCTGCTACGAGGCCGCCTTCGACGACGCCGCCCGCGACACCGTCCTCAACGGCGGCCAGCTGATCGCCGTACCGAGCAACAACGCCACCTTCGGCCGCAGCGAGATGACCTACCAGCAGCTCGCCATGTCCCAGGTCCGCGCGGTCGAACACGGCCGGGCCGTCGTCGTCCCCGTCACCAGCGGGGTCAGCGCCGTCATCCGCCCGGACGGCACCATCGCCGACCGGAGCGGCATGTTCACCCCTGACGCCCTGGTCGCCGAGGTCCCCCTCCGCTCCTCCCTCACCCCGGCCACCCGGCTGGGCCCGCTGCCGGAGGGCCTGATCGCCCTGGTGGCGGTGGCGGGCCTGGGCTGGGTCGGCGTGTCGGCGGTACGGGCCCGGAGGGCGCGGGGGACCGAGGGGTAGCCCGGGGCGCGGAGGCCGAAGGACCGCCCCCGGACCGGCAGCCGGGCGGGACCGGGGAGCGCGCGGCAGCCCGGCACCGGCCGCGTAGGCTCGGGCCCATGGCGACTCCCGACTTCATCCGCACCATCCGCGCCACCGCCGGCCACCAGCTGCTCCTGCTGCCCGGGGTGACCGCCATCGTCTTCGACGACGAGGGCCGGGTCCTGCTGGGACGGCGGGCGGACACCGGCAAGTGGTCGGTGATCGGCGGCATCGCGGAGCCCGGCGAGGAGCCCGCGCTGACGGCCGAGCGCGAGGTCCTGGAGGAGACCGGGGTGCACTGCGTGGCCGAGCGCGTGGTCCTCACGCAGGCGCTCCAGCCCGTGCAGTACGCCAACGGCGACCGCTGCCAGTACCTCGACATCACCTTCCGCTGCCGGGCCACCGGCGGCGAGGCCCGCGTCAACGACGACGAGTCCCTGGACGTCGGCTGGTTCCCCCTGGACGGGCTGCCGCCGCTCGCGGAGTTCGCCCTCTTCCGGATCAAGCAGGCGCTGACGGACGGACCGGCCTGGTTCCAGCGGACGCCGGCGCCGGAGGCCTGACCCACGTCGGCCGCTGGTCCACGGGGCCGGGGCGGGGGCTCCTCCCCGGTTGACCCGTTCCTGGACCGCCCACCATGCCCCCGTACAAGCCTCGTTGCGGCCACGGGACGGGGGGCCACAACGCGCGGGGCCGCGGGCCCGATGCGGCCGGGGACACGGCCGTGTGCACCGCCACGACAGAGGTGACGGGTCCGCGTGTCACATCAGGAAGATCCTTTCCGTCCTGAGGCCGGTCGGACACCCTCAAGGTGCAGGGACCGATGACCACCCAGAAGGAGCCGGAAAGATGAGCGCCCGACTGAACATGCTCGGCAGCCCGACCGCGGGCACGATCCTCAAGAACCTCACCGCCGCGGGCCGGGCGGTGTCGGAGACCCGGCTGCCCGGTGCGACGCGGGAACTGGTGAAGATCCGTGCGAGCCAGATCAACGGCTGCGGGTTCTGCACGGACATGCACACCAAGGAGGCCGCGGCGGCGGGGGAGACGCAGCTCCGCCTCAACCTGGTCGCGGCCTGGCGGGAGGCCACGGTCTTCACCGACGCCGAGCGCGCGGCCCTGGAGCTGACGGAACAGGGCACCCGCATCGCGGACGCGGCCGGTGGCGTCCCGGACGATGTCTGGGCGCGGGCCGCCCAGCACTACGACGAGGAACAGCTCGTCGCCCTGGTCTCCCTGATCGCCCTCATCAACGCCTTCAACCGGCTGAACGTCATCGTCCAGCAGCCCGCGGGCGACTACCAGGTGGGCCAGTTCGGCTGACACCGGCCCCGCCAACCCATCTCGGGCCCTACTGCCAGGCCTCCGCCGCCTTCCGGCATCCCCGCCGGCGGGTTCTTGGCAGAGCCTCAGGCAGTCCTCAGTCAGTCCTTCGGCGGGCCTCCAGCGGGCCTCCAACGGGCCTCCGGTAGTCCCTCGACGGGCTTACGACTGGCCTCTGACGGGCCTCCGGCCCCTCCCCGGTCCGTCTCCGGCCGAACGGCGGGTGTGATCCGGCCCCCGCCGGGGAGGTGTGCGGCATGCACTCCTGGAACCTCGACGACATGCCCGACCTCTCCGGCAGGACCGCCGTCGTCACCGGCGCCAACAGCGGCATCGGGGCGGTCACCGCGCTCGCCCTCGCCCGCTCCGGGGCCCGCACCCTGCTCGCCTGCCGGGACCCGGAGCGGGGGCGGCGGGCCCTGGAGGCCGTCCGCCGGGCCGCGCCGCGTTCGGACACCCGGCTCGTCCGCCTGGACCTGGCGGATCTGGCCTCGGTGGCCGAGGCGGCCGACACCGTGGCGAAGGAGGTGGACGGCCGCCTCGACCTCCTGGTGAACAACGCCGGGGTGATGGCGCTGCCGCTCCTGCGGACGGCGGACGGCTTCGAGATGCAGTTCGGCACCAACCACCTCGGACACTTCGCCCTCACCCTCCGGCTGCTCCCGCTCCTCGGCGTGACGGGGCCCGCCCGGGTGGTGACCCTCTCCTCGCTCGGTCACCGCATCGGCCGCATCGACCTCGGCAATCTCGACGCCGCGCGCGGCTACAGCAAATGGGGCGCCTACGCCCAGTCCAAGCTCGCCAACCTGCTCTTCACCGCCGAACTCGACCGGCGCGCCCGTGCCTCGGGCCGCGACCTCCTCGCGCTCGCCGCCCACCCCGGCCTCGCCGCCACGGAGCTGGGGCAGGCCGGACCGCTGCTGTCCGGCCGGAAGTGGGCGGCGAAGCTGGAGCGGGCGTCGCGCCTGTACACCCAGCCCGCCTCCGCCGGAGCGCTGCCGACGCTGTACGCGGCGACGCTCCCGGACGCGCCCGGCGGCTCGTACTACGGCCCCCGGCACCTGGGCGAGACCCGGGGCGCACCGGGACCCGCCCGCAGGTCGGGACGGGCCCGGGACATGGCGATGGCCCGGGCGCTCTGGGAGGAGTCGGCACGGCTGACCGGCCTGGACGCGGACCTGGTCTGAACGGGAGCCGGTCCCGCGTGGGCCGGAGGCGCGATGTACGGTCAGCTCAAGGCTCTCACCGGCGGTCATGCGGTCAACGGCCTTGCACGGACAGTGAGTAGAGGAGAGACATGAGCGTCGACGACGTTGAGTTCCGCCGCAGGATCCGCTCCGATGTCCCGCACTCGGCGAGGGTGTGGAACGCCTGGCTGGGCGGCAAGGACAACTACCCCGTGGACCGGGAGCTGGCCGACGCCGTGAGCGCCGCCTACCCCCAGATGGTCGACATCGCGCGCGCCTCCCGGGCTTTCCAGGCCCGGGCGATCCGGCACCTCGCCTCCCTGGGAGTCCGTCAGTTCCTGGACGTCGGCACGGGGCTGCCGGTGGCGAACAGCACCCACGAGGTGGCCCAGGGCATCGTGCCCGAGGCGCGGATCGTCTACGTGGACAACGACCCCATCGTCCTCGCCCACGCCCACGCCCTGCTGACCAGCGCCCCGGAGGGCCGGACCGCCTACGTGGACGCCGATCTCTCCGAGACGGACACGGTGGTGGACGAGGCGGGGAAGACGCTCGACCTCTCCGAGCCGGTCGCCGTGCTGCTGCTCTCGACCCTGGGGCACCTCACCCCGGCCGACGGCATCAGGGTCGTCCAGCAGTACATGGCCCGGATGCCCTCGGGCAGCTACCTGGTGCTCTGCGACACGGTGAAGACCCCGCAGACACTGGCCGCCCAGGAGGCGTACGACTCCGGCGAGAACCCTCCGTACCTGGTCAGGGAACCGGAGGAGATCACGGACTGCGCGGCGGGTCTGGAGATCATCGAGCCGGGCTTCCTGTCGATCGCCCTGTGGCGCCCCGAGGAGGACGACCCGGTGCTGGTCGACCAGTGGGGGCTGGTGGCCCGCAAGCCGTAGCGGGGAGGCGGGTCTCGCCCGGGGGCGGAGGGTGCCGGAACCCTCCGCCCCCGGGCGTTTCCCGTGCGGGCGTACGTCGCGTTCTCCGCGGCCGGATCCGTTACGCGGCCTTGGTCCCGTACGCGGTGTTGTTCCCGCCCCGCCCAGCCCCTGCCCCGCCCAGCCCCTGCCCTGGGCCGCCCCTGCCCTGGTCCGTCCCGCCCCGGTTCGTGATGTAGCGCGGCCCTCGTCGCCGCCCCCTCGCTCAGCCGCTCTGCCGCCGCGCCGCCGTGTCCTCGCGCAGTTCGCCCGTGCGTCGGGTGAGGGAGTCGATCCGGTCTGCCAACTGCCTTTGCTCCGAAGGAAGATGCGGCCGGACCGCCGCGAGCGGGGCGACGAGGAGGGCGGCGTCGTCGGCGGCGAGAGCCCGGCGCAGCTGGTCCAGCGGGGCGCCGGCGGAGGAGGGCAGGCCGGTGAGAGCGGTGACGCGGCCGGCCAGCGAACGCAGGTCGGCGGCGTTCTCGCGGGCCCAGGTGGTGATGGTGCGGTCGGCCGCGCGCCGGTCCCGGGTGGCCTTGACCCGCTCCTCCCCGGTGGAGCCGAGGGAGCCGGGGCGCAGCCGCAGATAGCGGCGCTCGGCCGCCTGCCGGCTGGCGACGCCGAGCGGGTCGGCCAGCTCGGCCCAGCTGGCCCCCGCCGCCCGGGCGGCCTCGATCAGTCCGGTCTCCCACCCCGCGAGCCGCTCCCGCAGTTCGCGCAGCAGCTGCAGCGAGTCCAGTGCCTGGGCCCGGTCCGGATCGGCCGCCGGGCCCTCGGCCTGCTCCGCCGTGGTGGTCCGGGCGTCGCGGACCGCGCCGTCGATGATGCCCAGGGCCGCGGCTGCGGCGAGGAGGGAGACGGCGTCCGGATCGGGGTGGCGGGTGGCGTCGGGCTCCTCCGCTGCGGGCATGGTGACTCCTTCGACAGGTGCGGCTTCACGACAGGTTCGCTCTGGTGTCGTCCTTTCGGTGACATTTCATTTGTCATCGAATGGATGACATGCTACAACGGTCTCAGGTGAAAAGCGCGGGCTACCGCCCGACCGACTGGAGGTGTTTCCGCAATGCTCATGCGTACCGACCCCTTCCGTGAACTCGACCGGATCACCGAGCAGATCCTGCGCCCCGGCACCTGGTCGCGGCCGTCGGCGATGCCGATGGACGCGTACCGCGAGGGCGACGAGTACGTGGTGGCGTTCGATCTCCCCGGTGTCTCGCCGGACGCGATCGACGTGGACGTCGAGCGCAACATGCTGACCGTCCGGGCCGAGCGCCGACCGGCCGTCAACGCCGACAACGTTCAGATGGAGCTGTCCGAACGGCCGCTGGGCGTGTTCTCCCGGCAGATCGTCCTGGCGGACACCCTGGACACCGAGCGCATCGACGCCGACTACGACGCGGGTGTCCTGACCCTGCGCATCCCGATCGCCGAGCGCGCCAAGCCCCGCAAGATCTCCATCGGCGGGGGCTCCTCGCGCAAGCAGATCAAGGGCTGACCGTCCCCGTCCCCGCCCTCTGCGCCGCATCGTGCTGCACCTGCCGGCGGGGTACGACCTGCTCTGCGGCCGCCCGTAGCCCCGGGTGGCCGCAGAGTCGTCCCGGGAGCCTGTCCGGATCGCTACCGGACCTGGGCCTGGGCCGGACCCGGGCTTGGGCCCGGAGCCTGCCCCTGATCACTCCCGGATCACCCCCGGGGGGTGTACGGCGGCGCTTTCGGAGAAGAAGCCAGATGCAACGTGACACCGCGGAACCACGAGAAGGGCTGCTGCCGCCATGATTCCTGAGCCTCGGACCATCGCCGCCCCGAAGGCCATGACGTTCGACCGGCTGCTGGAGAAGATCAGATACGAGGGTGCCTACCCCACCCGGGAGCGGGCGGAGGAGGCTCTGAACGCCGTACTGGGCGGGCTCGGCGCGCAGATCACCGGTGAGGAGCGGGTCGCGTTCGCCGCCGCGCTTCCCAGGGAGGCCGCCCGGGTGTTCACCGGCGAGGCTCCCGGCATCGACCCGGCCCCGGCCGCCCGCTTCGTGGACGACCTGGCCGTGCGGACGGGCGGCACGGCGGCGACCGCCCGCTGGGACGCGGGCACGGTGCTGGCGGCCGTCGCCACGCTGATGGACCCGGCACTCGTGACCCGGGTCATCGAGTCCCTGCCGCCCGGCTACGCCCTGCTCTTCGGTCGCGCCCAACTCACCACGGCGGCCCGGACCCAGCTCAGCGCGGCAGCCTGATCGGTCCGAGCGGCCCAGGAGGTCCCCGCACGGTCCGAGCGGCCCAGGAGGTCCGGGGAGCCCGGACGGGGTGAGCCGTGGGGCCTGGGCGCTCATGTGGGCGGGCCGGCCCGAGAACACCGCCGGGGGCCCGGGACGACACCGTCCCGGGCCCCCGGCCCGTACCGTCAACGCGCCCCGGCCCGTACCGTCGGCGCGGTCGGCTCGTCCAGCCTGCGCCGGGCCTTCCGCGGCGGGGCCGGGCTCGGCCTCTCCGGGTGGCGGCCCCGGTCGCGCATCGGCCGCTCGCTCCGGCTGCCCGCCGCGGACGCCTGGTGACCACGGCCGCTGCCCGGGCCGGCGTCGGCTCCACCGACGGCCGCGTCCTGGCCTTCCGGCGCTGCGTCGGCGGGTCGCCGGGCGCCGGGTGGAGCGCCCGACGACCCGCACGGCCGCCCGAACCGCCGGTCTACCGGCGGATCGTCACCGGTTCGATCTCCGCGTTGTTGTGCCGGCGAGCCCAGTTCTCCAGGGCCACCCGGCAGGCGTGGTCGAGGTGGCGCAGCCCGGTCAGGTCCAGCTCTATGGGCTGGTCCTGCGGCAGCTTCTCCAACTGCTCCAGGATGCGGGGCAGGCGCAGGAAGGTCGCGTTGCCGGTGAGCGTCACCACGACCCGGCCGCCGGTCAGCTCACGTGTGGAGAGCTGTACGTGGGAGGTCTCCCAGGCCGACTTGACCACGGCGAGCAGCAGCCCCAGCACCACGCCCTCGAAGAGGTTGGTCACCACGATGGCCAGTGCGGTGACCGCCAGCAGCACGGCCTCGCCGCGGTGTTCGCGCCAGAGCGGGCCGAACTCCTTCCAGGGCACGAGCTTGCACCCGGCGTGCACCAGGATCCCGGCGAGCGAGGCGAGCGGGATGATGCCGATGGCGGCGGGCAGCAGTGCGGCGAAGAGCAGCAGCCACACGCCGTGGGCGACCCGGGAGAGCGCGGTGGTGGCCCCGGCCTGGACGTTGGCCGCGCTGCGGACGATGACGGCGGTCATGGGGAGCGCGCCGAGCGCCCCGCAGATGGTGTTGCCGACGCCCTGGGCGACCAGCTCCTTGTCGTAGTCCGTACGGGGACCGTCGTGCATCCGGTCGATGGCCGCCGCGCTGAACAGGCTCTCGGCCGAGGCGATCAGGGCGAAGGCGAGCACGGTGCCGATGACGGCCACACTGGCCAGATTGCCGAACTCGGCGGCGCCCGGCAGGTCGATGGCGTGCAGCAGCCCGTTCACATCGGCCACCATCGGCCGCAGCCCGGCCAGGGCGGCGACGGCGGTGGCGAGCCCGACCGCGGCGAGGGGGGCCGGGACCATCCGCACGCGGGCGGGGAGCCTGGGCCAGATCAGCAGGACGGCGACGGTCCCGGCCCCGAGGCCGAAGGCGGTCATCGCCTCGCCGTCGGTGATGATCTCGACGGCCAGTCCGGGGAGCCCGGCGAGCTTGGCGAGGGCGGTGTCCGGCTGTTCGGTGTCGGCCATCGCGTAGAGCTGGCCGAGCACGATGACCAGGCCGATGCCCGCGAGCATGCCCTGCACGACGGAGACGGAGATGGCGCGGAACCAGCGGCCGAAGCGCGCGAAGCCCATCACCACCTGGAGCAGGCCGGCGGCCAGGACGATCGGCCCGAGCGTGGCGAGGCCGAACTCGGTGACCGCCTCGTAGACGAGCACGGTGAGACCGGCGGCCGGGCCACTGACCTGGAGCCTGCTGCCGGGCAGCAGACCGACGACGATGCCGCCGACGATCCCGGTGACCAGGCCGAGTTCGGCCGGTACGCCGGAGGCGACGGCGACACCGACGCAGAGGGGAAGGGCGACCAGGAAGACGACGAGTGACGCCAGCAGGTCACGTCGTACGACGTGGGGGTTCTTGAGTTCCTTCACGGAGATCACGGGTGACGATTCCCTCGGGGGTCAGATCCGCGCCCGGCCGGAGCCGGGCGCGGACAGGGTGGGGGCGGGAAGCCGTCAGAGGCGGCCGCACGACGGGCCGCTCTCCGGCCGGTGAACGCGGATCGGGCCGGGACGCAGCGCGCCACGGACCGAAGGGAAAGGTCTCGGGGGCCGGGCGTACGTGGGGAGCCCGGCCTCCTTTGCGTTCGCGGTGTCGTGCTCGGTGAAAGTCCGGGCGGGTGCGACAAGGGACTTCATGGGGTGGCCTGCCTCCTGCACCCGGTGGTTCCGGGGAGCGGTGTGGTCGGGTCATGGGGACGAATGCGCTGATTAAATCCGGATGAATGTTCGGGGAGAGATGGGTGTTCCACCTCGCGCTTTTATCGAACATCCGGGCTGTGGAGCCGCGCGTACGGCATCCGAACGGGTACGACTACAGCTCAGCATATAGACGAGAACTTTGCTATCGCATTACCTTCTCGTGAAGGAACGCGAATGCGCCATTCTTGTCATTCATTCGGCTTGTTCTTTGTGATTGCGAAAACCTTTGGGGTAATGGCGCCCTATGCGACGGCAGGGGAACGGGATGCGTCCGGCGGGGACGTCAGGGGCGTCGGCCGTCCAGGAAGAGATGCGGCTCGGGCTCGCCCATCCGGTGGTCCGGGGTGAACAGCACGCTCTGCCGCTCCTCCACCGCGAACCCCGCCCCGGCCACCACCGAGACGAACTCCTCCTCACCGAAGCTCGACACCACCACCGGCTGCCCCATGAACACCACGCTCACCTCCGCCGCGTCCACCGGCACGGTCGCCACGGCCAGCCGGCCGCCCGGCCGCACCGCACGGGCCAGCCGGCCCAGCAGCTCCCGCTGTTCGCCGCGGGCCAGCTGGAGCAGCGAGAAGTAGACACAGACGGCGTCGAACTCCCCGTCCACCAGAGGCAGCTCACGGACGTCACCGCACCGGAACTCGGCCTCCGGCACCTGTCGGGCCGCCAGCGCCGTCATCACCGGCGAGACGTCCACCCCCACCACCCGGTGCCCGGCCGCCGCCAGCCGCCGCGCGGTCGGCACCCCCGTACCGCTTCCCACGTCCAGCACCCGGCTGCCCGGCGCGAGCCGCTCCAGCAGCCGGTCCAGGGCGGCGTGGTGGGCCGCCGAACCGGCGAACGCCCGCTCGTACTCGGCGCCCAGCGCGTCGAACACCGTCGCGGCGGGGAGTCCCGCGGGCCGTTCAGGCGTCCGGTCGCTCATGCCGGACGTCCGGTCGCTCAGGTCGGGCGTGTGGTCGCTCATGGGACGTGGTCCTTCCGGTGGTACGGGGCTCCGCGAAGCCTCCGGTCCGAGGCCCCGCGGCCGCCGCGCCCCCGCCGACCGGGGTCGCGTCCCCAGCGTCCCCGTGCGCGCGTCTGAGTATGCGGTGCGCCGCATACTGAGTACCCGGTCCGATGCTCCGGCCCCCGGCCGCTGTTCGAATGGGGTCATGGACTCCGCAGCGCGGCGCAACCCCCGCATCCAGCACGTCACCACCGCCGGTACCGCCCTGGCGGTCTCCCTGCTGCCCCTGGTGGTCGGTGTGCTGCTGGCCAAGTCCATGGCGGCGGACCCGATGACCTCGGTCAACGCCCTTGTCACCAACGGCAGCCACCGCCCCCGGGTCTCGCCCAAGCAGTGGCGCAGCTGCGGCGGGGACGCCCTGCGGCGCCTGCGCACCACGGGACGCCCCCGCCTCGTCCGCCGCTGAGACCGGTCCGCCGTCAGCCGACCGGCTGGGCCTCGTCCGCCGACGGCCGCTCGAACTGGGTGCGGTACAGCTCCTCGTACCGGCCGCCCGCCGCCAGCAGTTCGGTGTGGGTGCCGCGCTCGACGATCCGGCCCGCCTCGACGACCAGGATCTGATCGGCCGCCCGTACGGTGGAGAGCCGGTGGGCGATCACCACGGCGGTCCGCCCCTCCAGCGCCTCGGCCAGGGCCTCCTGGACGGCGGCCTCGGAGGTGGAGTCCAGGTGCGCGGTCGCCTCGTCCAGGATGACGACCCGCTGACGGGCCAGCAGCAGCCGGGCGATGGTCAGCCGCTGGCGCTCACCGCCGGAGAGCCGGTAGCCGCGCTCGCCCACCACCGTGTCCAGCCCGTCGGGCAGCGAGGCCACCAGCCCCTCCAGCCGGGCCCGGCGCAGGGCGTCCCAGATGTCGTCCTCGGACGCCTCCGGTCGCGCGAGCAGCAGATTGGCCCGTACGGACTCGTGGAAGAGGTGCCCGTCCTGGGTGACCATGCCCAGGGTGTCGCGCAGCGAGTCGGCGCTCAGGTCCCGTACGTCGATCCCGTTGAGCCGTACGGAACCGGCGTCCGCGTCGTACAGCCTCGGCAGCAGCTGGGCGATGGTCGACTTGCCCGCGCCCGACGAGCCGACGAGGGCGATCATCTGCCCCGGCCCGGCGCGGAACGACACGTCGTGCAGGACCGGCGTGCCGCCCCGGTTGTCCAGCGTCGCGACCTCCTCCAGGGAGGCGAGGGAGACCTTCTCCGCCGACGGGTAGCCGAAGGAGACCCGGTCGAACTCCACCGACACCTGACCCTCCGGCACCTCCCGGGCGTCCGGCTTCTGGGCGATCAGCGGCTTCAGGTCCAGCACCTCGAAGACCCGCTCGAAGCTGACCAGGGCGCTCATCACCTCGACCCGGGCCCCGGCCAGCGCGGTCAGCGGGGCGTACAGCCGGGTCAGCAGCAGGGCCAGGGCCACCACGGACCCCGGCTCCAGCGTGCCGCGCAGCGCGTAGAAGCCGCCGAGCCCGTAGACCAGGGCGAGCGCGAGGGCGGAGACCAGGGTGAGCGCGGTGATGAAGGCGGACTGGGCCATCGCGGAGCGGACCCCGATGTCCCGCACCCGGCGGGCCCGTTCGGCGAACTCGGCCGACTCCAGCGACGGGCGGCCGAAGAGTTTGACCAGGGTGGCGCCGGGGGCGGAGAACCGCTCGGTCATCTGCGTGCCCATCGAGGCGTTGTGGGCGGCCGCCTCCCGCTGGAGACCGGCCATCCGGGCCCCCATCCGGCGGGCGGGCACGACGAAGACCGGCAGCAGGACCAGCGACAGCAGGGTGATCTGCCAGGAGATCGTGAGCATCACGCCGAGCGTCAGCAGCAGGGTGACGAGGTTGGAGACGACCCCGGAGAGCGTGTTGCTGAACGCCCGCTGGGCGCCGATCACGTCGTTGTTGAGCCGGCTGACCAGGGCGCCGGTCCGCGTCCGGGTGAAGAAGGCGACCGGCATCCGCTGCACATGGTCGAACACGGCCGTTCGGAGGTCGAGGATCAGCCCCTCACCCAGGTTGGCCGAAAGCCACCGGGTGACCAGACCGAGGCCCGCCTCGGCCACCGCGATCAGCGCGATCAGCAGGGCGAGCCGGGTGACCGTGCCGGAATCCGCACCCCGCACGATGGCGTCGACGACCCGCCCGGCGAGCACCGGTGTGGCCACCGCCAGCAGCGCGGTCACGGTGCTGAGCAGCAGGAACCGGCGGATGCGTGTCCTGTGCGGCCGGGCGAAGGCCAGGATGCGGCGGAGCGTCGCCTTCGAGAAGGGGCGCCGGTCCTGCTCGGCGTTCATCGCGCTGTGCAGCGAGGTCCACGCGGTGACTTCCATGTCCATGGGGTGCTCCGACACTCTGCCGACCTGGATGGTGGCGACTGATCGGAACGCTAGGACCTCACGTTTGGTTGAGGTCAACAGGGCGCGCCGCCCTCCGCCGGGCGCCGCCCTCGGCCCGGTGCGAGCCTGAGGGGGGAACGCCCCGCCCGGGGTGGCCGGCCGACCGGCAGCCGGGACGAACGGACCAGAGGAGCGACGGCGTGCGCATCGATCTGACGGGCAGGAACGCGTTGGTGACCGGCTCCTCGCAGGGCATCGGCCTCGCCATCGCCACCGGGCTGGCCGAGTCGGGCGCCGAGGTCGTCCTCACCGGCCGCTCCCGGGACCGGCTGGACGCGGCGGCGGGCTCCCTGCGGGATCAGGTCCCCGGGGCGGCCGTCACGGCGGTGGCCTGCGACCTGACCACCGAGGAGGGGGCCGCCGAGCTGTACGCGGCCGTTCCGGCGGTGGACGTCCTCGTCAACAACCTCGGCATCTTCGGCTCCCGCCCGCCCCTGGAGATCACCGACGAGGAGTGGCGGACGTACTTCGACACCAACGTGCTCAGCGCGGTCCGGCTCATCCGCCACTACCTGCCGCCGATGACCCGCAAGGGCTGGGGCCGGGTGCTGAACATCGCCAGCGACTCCGCGCTCGTCATCCCCGCCGAGATGATCCACTACGGCATGTCCAAGACCGCGCTGCTGGCCGCCTCCCGGGGCTTCGCCAAGGAGGCCGCCGGGACCGGGGTGACGGTGAACTCCGTGATCGCGGGCCCCACCCACACCGGGGGCGTGGAGGACTTCGTCTACGAGCTGGTCGACAGGGACCTTCCGTGGGAGCGGGCCCAGCGGGAGTTCATGCGGCTGCACCGGCCGCAGTCCCTGCTCCAGCGGCTGATCGAACCCGAGGAGATCGCCAGCATGGTGGTCTACCTCAGCTCCGTCCAGGCCTCCGCGACGACCGGGGCGGCGGTGCGGGTCGACGGCGGATACGTCGACTCGATCGTGCCCTGAGCAAGGAGCCCGACGCGGGACGTGCCCGAAGCGTGCGCGGGGCGTGCCCGGCGCGCCGGGGGAGCGGTGCGGGCCGGTCGGGACGGTCATGCGGGGCTGGCATGATCGGGGGATGAACGAGAGCATCATCGCCGCGTGTGACGGCGCGTCCAAGGGAAACCCCGGTCCGGCCGCCTGGGCCTGGGTCGTCGCGGACGCGCAGGGCAGCCCGGAGCGCTGGGAGGCGGGCCCGCTGGGCACCGCGACCAACAACGTCGCCGAGCTGACCGCCCTGGCCGAGCTGCTGGAGTCCACGGACCCGGCGGCGCGTATCGAGGTGCGGATGGACTCGCAGTACGCGATGAACGCCGTGACCAAGTGGCTGCCGGGGTGGAAGCGCAACGGCTGGAAGACCTCGGCGGGCAAGCCGGTCGCCAACCGTGAGCTGGTCACCCGTATCGACGCCCTGCTCACCGACCGTACGGTGACGTTCCGCTACGTCCCCGCCCACCAGGTGGACGGCGACCCGCTCAACGCACTCGCCGACCAGGCCGCCAGTGAGGCGGCGGTGGCGCAGCGCCCGGCCGGTACCGCGCACGGGGCGACCGCCCTGCCCGTCCCCGCCCCGACGCGCTCCACGAAGGGGCGTACGGAGACGGGCGGCGGCGGCACGGGCGGTGCGAAGGCGAAGGGGGCGGGGGGCTCGTCCCGGTCCGGGCGGTCGTCGAGCGGCACGATCAAGGCGCGGTTCGCCGGCCGGTGCCACTGCGGCAAGCCGTACGCGGCCAAGGAGCCGATCGCGAAGAACCCCAACGGCTGGGGTCACCCGGAGTGCCGTACGGCCACCGTCTGATCAGGGACGGTCCGGACGCTGCGGGGAGTCGCGGGAGGCGGTCACGCGGCGGGTCTCAGAGGTCGGCCCAGACGAGCCGGCCGGCCAGCGCGGCGCGCGTGCCCCAGCGGGCCGCCAGGGCCTCCACGAGAAGAAGGCCTCTGCCGTCCTCGGCGAGGCAGTCGAGCGAATCATCGCCGTCCGGGCCGTCCGCCGCCGGGGCCGCCTCGACGGGCAGCCCCGCCGGATCGGCCGGGCACGCCGGCGCCGGGATCCGGGCCCGGCCGCGGTTCCACACGCAGATCCGCACCCCGTCCGCCGAGCGGAGGAGGCGACAGCGGATCCTGCGGGTACGGGTGTGCTGGACGGCGTTGGTGACCAGCTCGGTCACTATCAGCGCCGCCGCCTCGATGCGTTCCGCGGGTTCTCCCCACGCGCGCATCACCTCCTGCACCCGGTGCCTGGCCTCCGGAACGCCCCCCGGCAACCGGGGGACCCACCAGCTGTGTGCACCTCTGACACTCCCCTCGGCGGGGGCGCGTTCTGCGCAACTGACTATTTCCGACATGTATGCACTCTCGGCGCAAAACGCGTACTTTGCAAGCGACAGAGTGTTTAAGGCTCCGTACCGGGGCTCGACGAACGAGGTACGACCATGCGACCCCGCTCCGGCCCCACGGTGCAGCACCGCGTCCTGGCGGCCCGGCTGCGCATCCTGCGGGAACAGGCCGGGGTCTCCCTGCGGGCCGCCGCCGACGCCCTGGGCGCCCACCCCGCCACCGTACGGCGCATCGAGCGGGCCGAGACCGGGCTCGATGTCCGGCAGGTCACCGAACTGCTGCGCTGCTACGGCGCTCCGCCCCGGATCGCGGAACCGATCCTGGCCGGGCTCGGCGCCGCGAACCTGCCCGGCTGGTGGCACCGGTGGCGCGACACCATGGAGGGCTGGCAGCAGGACGTCATCGGGGTCGAGTCCTCGGCCAGCCTGGTCCGCACCTGGCACCCGGCCCTCGTGCCCGAACTGCTGCGGACGCCCGACTACGCCGCCGGGCTCGACCGGATGCGGTACCCGGACGACGGACCCGACCGGATCGAGCGCCGCGTGGAGCTGCTCCGGGAGCGGCAGCGCCGGCTGTGTGAACGCGGTACGGCCCTGTGGGCGCTGTTCCCGGCCGTCGCCCTGCTCACCCGGGTGGGCGGTCCGGAGACCATGGCCGGGCAGCGGCGGGCGCTGGCCGCGGCGATGGAGCAGCAGCACGTGACCGTCCAGGTGGTGCCGCTGGACCACCCGCCGCACGCCATGACCGGCATGCCGCCGCTGCACCTGCTGCGGGTCCCGGCCCCGGAGATCGGTGACCAGGCGGTCCTGGAGACGCCCGGGGTCCGCGTCGACCTCGTCCACGAGCCGGAGGCCGTGATGGCCCACCGCATCCGGCTCGACGCGGCGTGCGCCGCCGCCCCGCCGCCGGAGACCCCGCTGCCGGACCCCGCGGCCGGCTGACCTGCCTGGTGGGGCGGGGGAGAGGCCGTTTCCCGGTGTCCGTACGGACCACTCCGGATGCGGCGCGGGCCGGGGCCGTACAGCGTGGGGGAGTGGTGCGGCAGCGCAGGGCCCAGTGGATCCCGGTCGGGGTGATCGCGCTGTCCGTCGTGATCGATCTGGTGACCCCGACCGACGTGACCTCCGCGCCCCTGCTCGCGACGGCGCCCGTCGCCGCCGCGCCCCTGCTGAGCCCGCCCGGCATCGTCGCCATCGGGATCCTCTCGATGATCGTCCAGGTGATCCTCGCCCGGGTCGACCACACCTTCGGCTGGCACGGCGGCGTCGCCAACCAGCTCACCCTGGTGGCCGTGACCGTGCTCGCCGTCCTCATCAACCGCACTCTGACCGGCCAGAGCGCCCGGACCCGGCGCGCCCGCCAGGTCGCCGCCGTGGCCCAGGCCGCCGTCCTGCCCAGGCCGCCCTCACGGCTGGGCGACCTCGCCATCGCCGCCCGCTACGTCCCCGCCGAGGACGAGGCCATGATCGGCGGCGACCTCTACGTCGTCCAGGACACCCCGCACGGCGTCCGCGTGATGGTCGGGGACGTCCGGGGCAAGGGGCTGGGCGCCGTCAGCGCGGTCTGCGCGGACCTGGGGGCCTTCCGCTACGCCGCCGACGAGGCGGAGGACCTGCCGCGCCTGGTGGACGCGCTGGAGTGGGCCCTGCTGCGCGAGGGCGGGCGGCGCGGCGGCCAGGAGGAGGACGAGGGGTTCACCACCGCGCTGATCGCGGAGTTCGCCGCCGGGCTCGACACCGTACGGATCGTCAACCGCGGCCACCCGCCCCCGCTGCTGCTGGACGCCCAAGGCGGAGCCGTCGTGCTCGGCCCGTCCCACGAGGCGCCCCCGCTCGGCATGGGGGACCTGGGCACCTGGCGGGCCCCGGTCGACACGTTCGCCTTCCCGCCCGGCTCCACCCTCCTCTGCTACACGGACGGCGTCACCGAGGCCCGCGACGAGAACGGGGTCTTCTACGACGCGGCCGTACGCCTGCCCGACCTGCTGCGCCACCGCTCGCTCGTGGGCGACCCGCCGGCCCCCGCCCAGATCCTCCAGCTGCTGATCGACGACGTCGGCCGCCACACCGGCGGCCGTGTCCAGGACGACCAGGCCCTCCTGGCCCTGCACCGCCCCGCCGGGGCGACCGGCCCGGTTCTCCGGCCGCCGCGTGTTTGAGGCGCCGATCACCGGTCACCCGCACGGTACGGCCGTGGGCAGGTGCCTACGGCACGCATCCGACACCCGGGAGTGAGCAGCATGGAGAACTGGCGCACACACGCGGCCTGCCGCGACGAGGACCCGGACCTGTTCTTCCCCATCGGGACGTCCGGCCCCGCCGTCGTCCAGGCGGCGGAGGCCAAGGCGGTCTGCCGGACCTGCCCGGTGCAGGCCCAGTGCCTGGAATGGGCCCTGGAGACCGGCCAGGACACCGGCGTCTGGGGCGGTCTCGCCGAGGACGAACGACGCGCGCTGAAGCGTCGCAACCGCCGCCGTACGAAGAACTCCGCCGGCTGACCTCCGGCCACGGCTCCGTCCGCCACCGAGGTCCGCCCGACGGAGAATTTCGTCATCGGCGGCAGTGGGTAGACGATGAGCCATGGACACCACCGTTTGGCTCGTTGTCGCAGCCGTCGCCGCCCTGGCCATGCTGGCCCTGGCCGTCGTCCTGCTGGTGCGGGTCTTCAAGGCCCGGAAGCTCCTGGTCGACGCCGGGATCCCGCTGCGCAGCAAGGCCCTCGTCTGGGCGGCCGTCGTCTACACCGTCTCGCCGGTCGACCTGCTGCCCGATCCCGTCTACCTCGACGACATCGGCTTCCTGCTGCTGGCGCTGCGCTCCCTGCACTCCGCCGCCGCCTCGGCCGGACTCGGACGGGCCAAGGGCGCGGGCGCCCCGGTGGAGCTTCCGCGCCCGGAGAAGACCGGCAGGGTGGACCGGCGGCCGGACGCCGTGCTCTAGACGGAGTGTTCCGAGGCCGACAGGGGGCTCGCTTCCGCTCCCCCTGCCCGAACGGGGGCTGCGGCAGCCCCGCTTCGCCCCGCGCACGGCCGGACCGGCCCCGGGCTCCGGGGAGCCGGGCTCCGGGGAGGCACGGCCCCGCTCCGTTCTCGTCGTCGATCTTCACGTACGGCGCTGTGGTCGGGGCGCCCGGGTCGCTCGTCACCGAACGATCCCGGGTGCCCTGCCGGCACTCCCGGACGCGCCCTCGGCGGAAGCCCGCTCAGAGGCGGGTGGCGGGAAGCGGTTCCACATCGTAGGGAGTGGAGCCGGGCGTACGGACGGACCGAGTGCGGATCAGGGGCAGCGCCGCGCGGAGGTCCGTGCCGAGGTAGTGCAGGGAGTTGATACCGCGCGACTCCCAGACGGGGAACTCCCCGTCCGCGTCGCGTGAGGCGCTGTTCCACAGCAGGGCATCGCCGTTCTCGCTCCACGCGAACACCTCCAGAGCGGCCGCCAGGTTCCAGTCGCCGTCCGGTTCCACCATCCAGTCGTACGCCTCGTTCTCTCCGTCCCGGTAGCTCGCGCGGAGACGTCGCGTGAGCTGGGCGCCTCGACCGTGCAGGCCGTCGGCGTATCCCGGGTGGACCGGCGGGTAGACCAACCACAGACCGAAGAGGCGTCCCCACCCCGCGTGGCGGACGAACGCGCGATAGGAGGCGGGGAGCCCCTCGCCGTCCGCGAAGCGGTATCCGTCCAGGGTGTCGAAGTCGATGTGCTCGACCGTCGGAGCATCCGGACGACGCAGCTCGGTTATCGGATCGCTGACCATGTCGTGGATGCTAGCGACCGCGCAGAACCGGAGACGAGGCTGCCGCTCCTCCGGGCCGCGGCTGCCGCTGTTCCGGTTCCTGCGGCTCCTACGGGCTTCCGAGACTCCTGCGGCGGCGTGAGCCGTGGGCCCGGCGTCTCCGCGGGCTGTCCGGCGGCGGGGCGGGGGAGGCGGACCGTGCGGCGGTGCGGTCGTTCGGTTGGTTGCCGGCGGGGCGGGGAGCCACCGGGCCGCGCCGACCGTGCCGTTCCCCGGGCCGGTCCACCGTTCGACCGTGATCCGGACCTCCGGACCTCCGGCCCTCGCCCCGGCCCCCGGCCCCCGGCATCCCGGACCTCCGGCCCTCGCCCCGGCCCCCGGCCCCCCGGCCCTCGTTCCGATCCGGGCCCCGGTGGTCCGTGGTCAGAGGTCAGATGTCAGAGGTCAGCGGAGCACGGTCGCGAGGATGACCTTCCCGCCGTCCGGCGACTCCTGGACCGTGACCTCCCGGGCCAGCCGCCGGATCATCGGCCAGCCGAAGCCGCCCGTGCGGCCGGTCAGGTCGGGTGTGCGGTCCTGAGGCTGCACCGGGCTCGGGTCGCTGATCCGGACATGGATGCCACTCCGGTCCGCGGTGAGCCAGAGCCCGGTGACCGCGCCCGCGTGCCGGATGGCGTTGGTGACCAGCTCCGAGACGAGGAGCAGCAGGTTCTGCACCACGTGGGCGGCCGGCGCGGGGTGCAGCCGCGCCACGAAGCCGGTGACGGCGTCCCGTGCGTCGGCGGCCCTCTCCGGCCTGCAGACGTAGTCGGTGCGGGTCTCCCCGTCCGGCGAAAGTGTCATCAGCATGCGGTCGTTCATGGCGGTCACCCCGTCGCGTGAGCTTTCTGGCTGAAGAACCGGATACCCCCGGGACGGCGTTTCATGGAGCGTGCCCGGGGCGGGCGGACGGCGCGGGCCACCCCCGGGACGGCGGGGCGGGACCGGCGGGCCCCAGCGTGCCGCCGTTTTCTATCGTTGAAAATTCTCTGTGCACGACCGTTGTGCAGTGTTTGGTGTTGTGGCTCAATGTTCGACTATGTGCAGTGCCTCGCCGGTTCGAGGCACTCCCCGGCTCTGCGACGAGGACGACGCCTTGAGACGACAACACCCGCGCCACCGTGCCCTGTTCAGGGCCCTCACCTGCGCCGCCGCGCTCCTGATACCGGCCGGCGCCACCCTGGTCCCGGCGGCGGCCGCCCCCGCCACCCCCGCTCCCGCCGCCGTGACGGCCTTCGCGGCGGACGACCCGGTCACCGATGTGCGGGGGCTGAAGGGCGAGTACTTCCGCATGTCCGCCCCGGGCGCCCGGGACTTCGCCGAACTCGGCGCCACCGTCCTGGACCCCGAGATCGATTTCCCCGGCCTCACCGGCACCTTCGAGTCGGCGACCGGGCAGACCGAGCACACCACCGCCCGCTGGACCGGACAGCTCGAAGCCCCCGAGACCGGGACGTACACCTTCTCCGCCATCGGTGACAACGGCTTCCGGCTCTTCCTCGACGGCAACGTTGTCATCGACCACTGGCAGCCCGACTGGGACAACGAGCGGCACAGCGAGCCGATCGCCCTGAAGGCGGGCGAGAAGCACGACTTCAAGCTGGAGATGTTCCAAGACGTCGGCGGCGCCAGCATGTTCCTGCGCTGGCAGAGCGACACGGTCAAGAAGCAGATCGTGCCCGAGTCCGCCTTCACCCCGCCCGCCGACTTCGAGGTCTACCCGGTCGCCCTGAGCGTCGCGCGGAACGGCAAGCGCCTCCAGGCCACCTTCAAGGACCGGGTCGGCCATCACGGCAAGGTGAAGGACCACCTCAAGATCGAGGTCGACACCTCGCCGATGCCGGTGAAGGCGGTGCGGCGGGCCTCGGACAACCCCCGGGCGCTGATCGTCGACCTCGCCGCACCCGTTCTGAAGGACCAGCGGGTCAAGGTCGTCTACGACGGCAAGGGCGGGCTCACGTCCGGGTCCGAGACCGTGCCGGAGATCGGCCGCACGGCGAAGAACCTCTCCACCCACCGCCTCACCACCCCGTGGGGCGACAAGCTGGACGTGAACAACCCGCTGCCCGAGTACCCGCGCCCGCAGCAGGTCCGCGAGCGGTGGAAGAACCTCAACGGCCCGTGGGAGTTCGCCGGGGCGACCGAGGGCGAGCGGCCGGTCTTCGGCAGGAAGCTCGGTGAACGGATCATCGTGCCGTTCCCGGTCGAGTCCCAGCTCTCCGGCCTGGAGCGCGACGAGGACCACATGTTCTACCGCAAGCTCGTGACCGTCCCGAAGAACTGGCAGATCGCCCAGGGAGGCAAGAGCGGTGGCAAGGACGGCAAGGGCGGAGGCAAGGGCCAGCGGCTGAAGCTCAACTTCGACGCCGTCGACTACGAGTCCACCGTCTGGGTCAATGGCACCAAGGTCGCCGAACACACCGGCGGCTACACCGGGTTCAGTGCCGACATCACCGACGCGCTCAAGGGCACCGGCCCGCAGGAGATCGTCGTCGCCGTCACCGACACGACCGGTCCGAACCAGCCCAAGGGCAAGCAGTCGACCCGCCCCGGCGGCATCGTCTACACCCCGACCTCCGGCATCTGGCAGACCGTGTGGATGGAGCCGGTCGCGCCCGTCGCCATCGACTCCCTGACCACCACCCCGGACATCGACACCGGCCGCCTCGCCGTCACCGTCAACTCCGGCCAGGCGTCCCCCGATTCCCGTATCACCGCGGTCGCCCGCGACCGCAAGGGGAAGGCCGTCGGCACCGTCACCGGACCGGCCAACCGCAAGCTGAGCCTCCAGCTCAAGAACCCGCGCCTCTGGTCGCCCGACGACCCCTACCTGTACGACCTCGACGTCTCCCTCACCGACGGCCGCTCCAAGGACAGCGTCGAAAGCTACTTCGGCATGCGGCAGTTGAAGGTCGACAAGGTCGGCGGCTACCAGAAGCTCGTCCTCAACGGGAAGCCGTTCTTCTCTCTCGCCATGCTCGACCAGGGCTTCTGGCCCGACGGCCTGTACACCCAGCCCAGCGACGCCGCGCTCACCTTCGACCTGAAGGCGCAGAAGGACCTGGGCTTCAACGCCGTACGCAAGCACATCAAGGTCGAGTCGCCGCGCTGGTACTACCACGCCGACCGGCTCGGGCTGCTGGTGTGGCAGGACTTCGTCAACGCCGACATCGACAACGACTTGGGCAAGGACGCCTTCCTCACCCAGGGCAAGGAGTTGATGAAGCAGTTCCACAACTACCCCTCCATCAGCGGCTGGATCGTCTTCAACGAGGGCTGGGGCGAGTGGGACCGTACGGCGACCGGAGAGATCGCCGAGGAGGTCAAGGCGCTGGACCCGTCCCGCGTCGTCAACGCCCACAGCGGGGTCAACTGCTGTGCGTCCAAGGGTGACTCCGGCAAGGGCGAGATCATCGACCACCACGACTACGTGAACGACGACCCGGCCTTCCCGGACGACCGCCGCGCCGCGATGGACGGCGAGCACGGCGGCTTCACCCTCCGCACGCCGGGGCACATGTGGCCCGGCGCCCCGGCCAACATCTACTCCGGGGTCGCGGACAAGGCCGCCCTCACCGCCAAGTACGTCGACAACACCCGTACGTACTACCTCGCGGCGGCCGGAGCCGAACTGTCCGGCTCCGTCTACACCCAGGTCAGCGACCTGGAGAACGAGCTGAACGGGCTCTGGACCTACGACCGCCGCGAGATCAAGGTCGACCCCCGGCCGGTCCGGGAGATCAACCGCCAGGTCATCGCCGCCGGGGCCGAGGCCGGCGAGCGCGACGAACTCAAGGGCGGCGGCTCCTGGCCGCTCGACGAGAACAAGGGCACCACGGCCCGTGACAGCGGACCCAACAAGGCCCATCTCGCCCTGGAGGGCGGCGCGTCCTGGACACCCGGCGTCAAGGGATCCGCGCTGAAGTTCGACGGGGAGGGCCAGTACGCGCAGAGCGCCGGTCCCGTCGTGGACACCACGAAGGACTACACCGTCTCCGCGTGGGCCACCCTGGACGCCCTGCCCGGCAACTACGCCACCGTCGTCAGCCAGGACGGCCGCCGCACCGAGAACCCCTTCTATCTCCAGTACGGACAGGGCGCGTTCGCCTTCTCCACCCCGGGCGGCAAGCGCGCCCGCCTGGAGATCGTGCCGGAGACCGGGAAGTGGTACCACCTGGTCGGCGTCCGGCAGGGCGGCGAGGCGAAGCTGTACGTCGACGGGACGCTCGCCGCCACCACCGGGGCCGGACCCGCCGACGTGAGCACCGGCCCGCTCTCGGTCGGGCGCGCCCTCTACGGGGGTGCGAGGACCGACTTCTGGAAGGGGGCCGTCGACGAGGTCGGGGTGTACGACCGGGCCCTGACCGCCGACGAGGTGACCGCCCTCCACAGCGGCCGGAAGCCGTAGGAGGGGCTGTACGGGGCCGGTCCGGCGGCGCACGGAGTCTCTCCGCCGCTGCCGGGCGGGCCCGGGTATGGACATCCCTTTCCCGTTCATGCCGAGGGCTCCCCTCGGGGAGCCCTCGGGCTCCGAACGCGCCCTCGGAGAAGGCCGGTTGCGGCCCGCGGAGCCGGACCGTACGACGTGCGTACCGCCTCCCCGCCCCGCGGCCGGCACATTTTCGAAACGCATCGGCAGCGCTCTTGCCGCCCGTGCTCCACCGCCTATATAACGTTGTAAACCGAGCCGCCGACAGCCCCGGGCAGGCGCTCGCGACCGCTGTTCCCGCACGTCGGAGCAGGGGTGCGAGGGATGCCGTGGCATCAGTCCCCGAGCGGCCGCCGCCTCGTCCCGCATGCCCGACCGCACGCCGTCGCGCGTGCCGTCAACCCGCCAAGGAGCGTTCCGCGCATGATGATCCAGCGTCGACCCCGTACCCTCGCCGTGGCCTGCCTCCTCGCCGCCACCGCCACGCTGGCCGCCGCCGGCTGCGCCAAGTCGGAGACCTCGAACAGCGCGGGCGGCGACAGCAGCCAGGGCGCCCAGGAAGCCAAGTCCCCCGACTCCACCTCCGGTTCCGGCTGCTCGCTGGAGACCTACGGCGCGCCGAAGCTGGACCTCAAGGACGCGGTGGTCGGCTTCTCCCAGTCGGAGAAGGAGGCCAACCCGTTCCGGATCGCCGAGACCCAGTCCATCAAGGACGAGGCGAAGAAGGTCGGCGTCAAGAAGCTGCTCACCACCAACGCGCAGTCCCAGCTCTCCAAGCAGATCAGCGACATCCAGGACATGCTGGCGCAGGGCGCCCAGTTCCTCATCGTCGCCCCGCTCAACTCCGACGGTCTGGAGCCCGCGTTGAAGGCGGCGGCGGCCAAGAAGGTGCCCGTCCTCACCATCGACCGCAAGGTCAACTCCACCGCCTGCAAGGACTACGTGGCCTTCCTCGGCTCCGACTTCGTCGAGCAGGGCAAGCGCGCCGCCGACGCGATGATCAAGGTCACCGGCGGCAAGGGCAAGGTCGCGATCCTGCTCGGCACCTCCGGCAACAACGTCACCACCGACCGCACCAAGGGCTTCGTCGACCAGGTCGAGGCCGAGGCGCCCGGCCTGGAGATCGTCGCCCAGCAGACCGGCGAGTTCGCCCGCGACAAGGGCCAGCAGGTCATGGAGCAGCTCATCCAGTCCAAGCCCGACATCACCGCCGTCTACGCGGAGAACGACGAGATGGGCCTCGGCGCCCTCACCGCGATCAAGGCGGCCGGGAAGAAGCCCGGCAAGGACGTCAAGATCGTCTCGGTCGACGGCACCCGCAACGCCGTCCAGGCCCTGGCCGACGGCGAGTACAACGCGGTCATCGAGTCCAACCCGCGCTTCGGCCCGCTCGCCTTCGCCACCGCGCAGAAGTTCTACGCGGGCGAGGAGATCCCGGAGAACGTGATCATCACCGACCGGGAGTACGACGAGGCCAACGCCAAGGACTCGCTCGGCGGAGCCTACTGACCCCCGACCGGACGGCCGCCCGCCGCCGTGACGCACCCGGAATCCGGACGTCACGGCGGCCCGGCCCCACTCCCGTACCACCGGAAGGCCAGGATCCATGGCACCCACCGCAGCGACACCCCGGCACGCGGAGACCGCCGTCGCGGACCCCGTGCTCGAAGCCCGCTCGGTCAGCAAGCGGTTCCCCGGCGTCGTCGCCCTGGACGGCGTCTGCTTCTCGCTGCGCGCCGGGGAGACCCACGCGCTCGTCGGAGAGAACGGCGCCGGCAAGTCCACCCTCATCAAGGTGCTGACCGGCGTCTACCGGAGCGACGAGGGCGAGGTGAGGGTGGCGGGCACGCCGGTCCGCTTCGCCCGCCCCTTCGAGGCGCAGCAGGCCGGGATCTCCACCATCTACCAGGAGGTGAACCTCGTCCCGCTGATGAGCGTGGCGCGCAACATCTTCCTGGGCCGTGAGCCGAAGAACCGTTTCGGGCTCATCGACTTCGGCCGGATGAACCGCGAGGCCACCGGACTCCTCGACGGCTTCGGCGTCCGCGTCGACCCCAAGCGCCCCCTGCACACCCTGGGCATCGGCACCCAGCAGATGGTCGCCCTCGCCCGCGCGGTCTCCGTCAGGGCCCAGGTCGTCATCATGGACGAGCCCACCTCGTCGCTGGAGCCCCGCGAGGTCGAGACCCTCTTCCGGGTCATCGAGAACCTCCGGAACCAGGGCATCGCCGTCCTCTACGTCAGCCACCGCATGGACGAGCTGTACCGCGTCTGCGACCGGGTCACCGTCCTGCGCGACGGCCGCCACGTCCACACCGGCGACCTGGCCGGACTGGACCGGATGCGGCTCGTCTCGATGATGCTCGGCCGCGACCTGGCCGAGGTCCGCCGCGAGGGCCTCACCAACTTCGACACCGCCGGGCACGACGTGGCCCGCACCCCCGTCCTCACCGCCACCGGACTCGACCGCCGCCACCAACTCCACGGCATCTCCCTTGAGTTGTACGGGGGCGAGGTGCTGGGGCTCGGCGGGCTGCTGGGCTCCGGGCGCAGCGAGACCGCCAAGGCGCTGACCGGCGCCCTGCCCCTGGACGGCGGCGAGATCACCGTCGACGGCGAGCGCGTCGGCCGCCCCACCCCGGCCGCCGCCATCCGCGCGGGCATCAGCATGCTCCCCGAGGACCGCAAGGCCGAAGGGATCATCCCGCAGCTCTCCGTCCGCGAGAACATCGTCCTCGCCGCCATGCCCCGGCTCTCCCGGGGCGGGATCGTCTCCCGCGAGCGGCAGGACCGGATCGTCGACATCTTCATGAAGCGGCTGCGGATCAAGGCGGCCGGCCCCGAGCAGAAGGTCGGCGAACTCTCCGGCGGCAACCAGCAGAAGGTGCTGCTCGCCCGCTGGCTCTGCCTGGAGCCCAAGGTACTGCTGCTCGACGAGCCCACCCGGGGCATCGACGTCGGCGCCAAGGCCGAGGTGCAGAGCCTCATCGACGACCTCGCCCGCGAAGGGCTCGCCGTGCTGCTGATCTCCTCCGACATCGAGGAGCTGATCGAGGGCGCCGACCGCATCGTCGTGCTGCGCGGCGGTGCCGTCGCCGGCGAACTCGCGGGCGACGAGGTGGCGGAGAGCCGCCTCCTCGAAGTGCTCGCCGACCACACGCCCGGTGCCGCACCCGACTCCGCCAGCGCCGCCGAGCCGCCCGGCGACGTACCGGCCGGGGACGCGTCCGCCGACGGGCGCGCGCCCGGCGCCGTACCCGACGACCGACCACCGCACCCCGCGCCCGCCGACCGCACGCCCGAAGCCGGCGGGACGTCTCCCACCGGCCAGGAGGACCCCCGATGACCACCCAGGCCACCCTGGAACGCCCCGCGAGGCCACTGGCCCGGCTCCGCGACCCCGCCTGGTACCAGGAGTACGGCGTCTACGCGGCCGTCGCCGCCCTCCTGCTCTTCAACGCCGTCTTCACCGAGCACTTCATGACGGCCGACAACCTGCGCACCCAGCTCGTCCAGGTCGCCCCCATCGTCATCGTCGCACTCGGCATGGCCCTGGTCATCGGCACCGAGGGCATCGACCTCTCCGTCGGCTCCACCATGGCGCTCGCCGCCGCCCTCCTCCCGCTCTACCTCGGATACGGGCTGGTGCCCGGCCTCGTCGTCGCGCTGCTCGCCGGAGCGGTCGTCGGGGCCGTCAACGGGTCGCTGGTCTCGCTCGTCGGGCTGCAACCCATCGTCGCCACCCTCGCCCTCTTCGTCGGCGGCCGGGGCCTGGCACTGGTGCTGGCCGACGGCCAGCTGAAGCAGATCGTCAACCCCGACCTGCTTGCCCTCGGCACCGGCTCCTTCCTCGGCATCCCGCTGGTCGTCCTCATCGCGGGCGTCCTCGCGCTCGCCGTCGCCTTCCTGGTGCAGCGCACCACCTTCGGCCGCCAGATCGTCGCCATCGGCGGCAACCGCCCCGCCGCCGTCCTCTCCGGACTGCCCGTCAAACGCGTCCTGATCGGCGTCTACGTCCTCTGCGGCACGATGGCCGCGCTCGCCGGGATCCTCGCCACCGCCCGGCTCACCGCCAGCGACCCGTCCTCGCTCGGCACCCTCATGGAACTCTCCGCGATCACCGCGGTCGTCGTGGGCGGCACTCCGCTCAACGGCGGCTCCATCCGGGTGCTCGGGACCGTCGCGGGCGCCCTGCTGATGCAGCTCCTGCGCGCCACCCTCGTCAAGCACGACCTGCCCGACTCCACCGCACAGATCGCCCAGGCGGCCATCATCATCGCCGCCGTCTACGTCGCCCGGGAGCGTCGGTCCCGATGAAGAACACCACCTCACCCGCCCCGGCCCCCCAGGTGCCGGCGCCGCTCAAGAACGCCCCCTCACGCCCCGTACCGCACCCCGGGCGCACCACCGGCGCCCGCGTGGGCGAACTCCTCCAGCGGCAGGGCGTCCTGGCGGTCCTGCTGACCGTGATCCTCATCGCCTCGTTCGTCTACCCGTCCTTCGCCAGCGTCGACAACGCCCGGGGCGTCACCATCCAGGCCTCGTTCCTCGCGATCGTCGCCCTCGGCATGACGCTGGTCATCATCACCGGCGGCATCGACCTCTCCGTCGGCTCCGTCTTCGCCCTCGGCGGGGTCCTCGCCGCCTGGGCCTCGCAGTGGGGCTTCTTCCCCGCCCTGCTGGTGCCCCTGGTGGTCTGCGGGGCGATCGGGCTGGTCAACGGGTTGCTGATCGCCCGCGCCGCCATGGCCCCCTTCATCGTCACCCTCGCCACCCTCCTCGCCGCACGCGGCCTCCTGCTCGCCTTCACCGACGAGGGCGCCACCACCTACCTGGTCCCCAAGGAGTCCGCCTTCGCGGAGCTGGGCCAGGGCAGCGTCTGGGGGTTCGGCTACCCGATCCTCGTCGCACTGGCCCTCTTCGGGGCGGGCGGACTGCTGCTCCAGCGCACCTCGTTCGGCCAGACGCTCTTCGCCGTCGGCGGCAGCAGCGACGCCGCCACCCTCATGGGCCTGCCCGTCGCCCGGACGAAGATCCTCGTCTACACCCTCAGCGGACTGCTCGCCGGACTCGCCGGAGCGCTCAACGCCGCCCGGCTCTCCTCCGGCGTCACCATCATCGGCGTCGGCATGGAACTCGACGCGATCTCCGCCGTCGTCATCGGCGGCACCCTCCTCATCGGCGGCGCCGGTTCGATCAGCGGCACCCTCTGGGGCGTCCTGCTGCTCGCCGTGATCCAGAACCTCATCAACCAGATCGGCTCCCTCAACTCCTCCTACCAGTCGGTGGTCAGCGGCGGCTTCCTTATCGTTGTCGTGGTGGCGCAGCGTTACCTCGCGCGCAGCCGGAGAACCACCTGAACCGGACGGACCGGACGGGAACCAGCCGAACCGAGTACAAGGAGTGCCGTGGGCGTCAGCCTCAAGGACGTGGCTCAGCGGGCGGGCGTGTCGATCAAGACCGTGTCGAACGTGGTGAACAACTACCAGCACGTCACCCCCAAGATGCGGGCCAAGGTGCAGCAGGCCATCGACGAGCTGGGCTACCGGCCCAACCTCACCGCCCGCCATCTGCGCAAGGGCCGCACCGGCATCATCGCGCTGGCCGTCCCCGAGTTCGGCAACCCCTACTTCGCGGAGCTGGCCGGTGAGGTGGTCGACGCCGCCGCCCGCCACGACTACACCGTCCTGGTCGACCACACCGGGGGTCTGCGCGAGAAGGAGCTGCTGGTCAGCCAGGGGTTCCGGTCCCATGTCATCGACGGGCTCATCCTCAGCCCCATCCACCTGGAGACCGAGGACCTGATGGCCCGCACGGAGACGGCACCGCTGGTGCTGCTGGGGGAGCGCGAGTACGAGGCCCCGTACGACCACATCGCCATCGACAACGTGGCCGCCGCCCGCGAGGCCGTCGCCCACCTGATCGCCCTCGGCCACCGCCGGATCGCCTTCCTCGGCTCCCGTACCGGCCGCGAACGCCAACCCGCCCACCTGCGGCTGCGCGGGTGGCGCGAGGAGCTGACCGCCTCCGGCATCGCACCGGACGACTCCCTCGTGGTCGTCACCGACGGCTACGGGAGGGAGGACGGGGCCGCCGCCATGGCCTCCCTCCTGGACCGCGGCATTCGGCCCGACGCCGTCTTCGCGTACAACGACCTGATCGCCATCGGCGCCATGCGCACCATCACCGAACGCGGCCTCACCATCCCGGGCGACATCGCCGTCGTCGGCTTCGACGACATCGAGGAGAGCCGGTACGGCACCACCACCCTCACCACCATCGCCCCCGACAAGGCCGCCATCGGCCGGCTCGCCGTCGACAGCCTCGTCGAACGGCTCGCCGGCACCGCCGAGGCCGAACCCCGGCGCCCGCGCCCCGGCCACCGCCTCGTCGTCCGCGAATCCACCGGCCCCCGCCGTTCCCGCTAGACGTCGTCCACCCCCGAGGACCCCCATGCCCACTGTGCACCGCACCCCGTTCGGCCACGTCCACGGACGGACGGAGACCGACCTCTGGACCCTGGACTCGGGCAACGGAGTGCGAGCCGAGATCCTTGACCACGGCGGCATCCTGCACAGCCTCACCGTGCCGGACACCGACGGCGTCCCCGGACCGGTCGTCCGCTCCCTGCCCGCCCTCGACGACTACACCGACAAGGACAACCCCTACTTCGGGGCGATCGTCGGCCGGTACGCCAACCGCATCGCCCACGGCCGCTTCACCCTAGACGGCACCACGCACCACATCCCCGCCAACGACCGGGGCCACGCCCTGCACGGCGGCCCGGAGGGCTTCCACACCCGGAGCTGGCAGGCGGAGGGCGACCGTACGGACTCCGCCGCCCGCCTCCGCCTCACCCTGCACAGCCCCGACGGCGACATGGGCTTCCCCGGGGCGCTCGACGTCACCGCCACCTACACCCTGGACACCGCCGGCACCCTCGCCCTGGAGTACACGGCCACCACCGACCGGCCCACCGTCGTCAACCTCACCCACCACGCCTACCTCAACCTCGGCGCCGACGACATCCTCGGCCACACCCTCCAGGTCGACGCCGACCACTACCTCCCCGTCGACCCCGACTCCATCCCCGACGGCCCCCCGCTCCCCGTCACCGGCACCCCCTTCGACCTCACCACCCCGCGCCCGCTGGGTGAACGCCTGGCTCGGGAACACCCCCAACTCGCCCTGGCCGGAGGGTTCGACCACTGCTGGGTGCTGCGCGGAGAGAACCCCGCGACGCTCCGCCGGGCCGCCCGCCTCACCGCCCCCGGCGACCGGCGCACCCTCGAACTCTGGACCACCGAACCCGGGCTCCAGGTCTACACCGCCAACCAGCTCGACGGGGCCTTCACCGACGGCACCGGCCGCCCCCATCAGCGCCACGGCTCCCTCTGCCTGGAGACCCAGCACCTGCCCGACTCGCCCAACCGCCCCGACCACCCCAGCACGGTTCTGCGCCCCGGCGAGACCCTGCGCAGCCGCACCGAATGGCGCTTTCCGCACCTGGGCGCCGGGAAGTAACGGGCCGCGACCCGCCGCACGCGCGAGGAGTACCTCCTGCGCACGGTGCGGCGGGTCGCGGAACGGTCCCGGGCAACTTCGGCCCCGGGCAAGGGCGTTACTTCAGATACGGGCCCGCCGTACCGATCTTCCCGGGCGCGGCGTTCCTGCCGCCGAGGTCCAGGACGTACACGCGCAGGTTCCCCTTGCCGGGCGCCGGGACCGTGAGCGTGCCGCCGCTCACCGTCCTGGTGTCACCCGTGACGGCGTCCTTGTACGTGCCGTTCGGGATGCCGGTGTACGTGGCGCCCCCGGAGACCGTCACCAGCGCGAAGCTGTCGGTGCCGGTCGCCGCGTCGGTGTAGCGCCGCTTGTACGCCATGGAGCCGCTGATGCCCTCCGTGGAGTACTGGCCCGTCTGGAGCGCCGGCACGGCCCGCCGGATCTCGTTGAGCCGCTGCAGGTGGCGGGCGAGCGGCGCGGCGAGGGTGTCGGCGACCTTGCCGGTGGCCGAGGTGACCTTGCCGAAGTCGGAGGCGGTCACCTCACCGGTGAGATGGTCCCCGAAGTAGGCGCGCCCGGTGGAGGCCAGCGGACACGTCGGCCCGCAGTCGATCTTCTTCCCCTTCTGGAACTCGATCTCGGAGCCGTAGTAGAGCGTCGGGATGCCCCGGAAGGTCCACATCAGCGACATGTTCTCGGCCCAGGCGTCCGTGCCGCCCGTGTACCGCTCGCTGCTCTTGTTGGGCCCGTAGTCGTGGCTGTCGACGTACACCACGTTGTAGGTGGCGTCGTGGTAACTGTCGTCGGAGTCCTTGCCGTTGTGGAAGGCGTTGTTCGCGTCACCGAAGTTCATGTGCATCCGCATGTCGATGACGTTCATCCCGGAGAACCGGCTGCGGTCGGGCGTGTGGTACGCGTTGCCCCTGAGGAAGGCGTTGTCGGACACGGGCTGCGCCGCCGTGCCCTGCTGCTGCTCGTAGTCGTACATCTCCAGGGCGGCCTTCTCGTCGTCGGCGCTGTACTCCTTGCGCTCCTTCCACGTGAAGAACTGCGCCGAGTGGTTGACCGAGCCGCGGTTCCACTTGTCGTTGACGAAGGCGGCGACCTCGCCGAAGACGAAGAAGTTCGCCGCGGCCGCGGCGCCGAACCGCTGGGTGACCCGCTCCTGGATCGCGGGCAGGAAACGGCGGTTCCAGGTGGTGCGGGGGATGTGCACCGCCGTGTCCAGCCGGAAGCCGTCCACGCCCATGTCGATGTACTTGTTGTAGGCGCCGATCAGATAGTTCTGGACCTGGGCGTTCTCCGTGTTGAAGTCGGCGAGGTCGTCATGGATCCAGCAGGAACGGGAGTCCTCGCCCTCCCAGTTGCCGATCCAGCAGTTGTGGTAGAGCGCCTTCGGGAACATTCCCGAAGTGGGGCTCGGCCACTGGCAGTTGTAGATCCGGTAGCCCTCCGGCGAGGTGTGCCCGGTGGGTGTGCCCCAGCCCACGCAGGTGTTGCCGGACGGCTCGGCCGTGGACCAGAGGTCGCCGTTGTAGTACGACTTCCCCGACTTGGGCTCGACGTTGAGGCCGTCGTACTCGAAGCCGTCGTTGCGCTCGTCGTAGTACCAGCTCCACTGGGCGTCGCGCACGCCGTACGTCTTCGGCGTGAAAAGCCCCTTGGCGCCCCAGCGCGAGGAGTGGTTGTGGATGACGTCCTGGTAGATCTTCATGCCCTTGGCGTGGGCCGCGTTGATCAGATCCTGGTAGGAGGCGCCGGCCGACTCCAGCCGCGGGTCGACCTTGTAGAAGTCGTAGCCGTGGTAGCCGTGGTAGTCGTAGTCCGAGCGGTTGAGGACGACCGGGGTGATCCAGATCGCGGAGAAGCCGAGCCCCTTGATGTAGTCGAGCTTCTGCACCAGGCCCTTGAAGTCCCCCCGGAACATGGGGTCGTCGTTGGCCGCGTTGCCGGACTTCACGTGCTGGCTGCCGCCCCGGTTGTTGGTGGGGTCGCCGTCGTTGAAGCGGGCGGTCAGGACGAAGTAGATCGGGTCCTTGCGGGGATCGGTGCCCAGGGGTGTACCGGCCGCCGGGGCGGTGGGCTTCTCGCCGGTGGTGGCGGTGGCCGCCGCGGACTCGGCCGACACGTTCCCGGCGGCGTCCACGGCCCGGACGGTGTAGCGGTAGGCGGTCTTCGCCTCGAGTGCGGTGTCCGCGAGGACGGTCGACCCGACGTCGGTGACCAGGGTGCCCTTCGTCCCGCCGGTGCGGGTGACCTGATATCTCGTCACCCCCCGGTCGTCCGTGGCGGGTTCCCAGGTGACCAGCACCGACACCCCGTCGGCCACGGCCTTCACCCCCGTGGGTACGGAGGGCGCCTCGGTGTCCGGCTCCTCGGCGGCGCACGGGTCCTTCGCGGTGGCGGTCACCTTGCGGTCCTTCACCGTGGTGAGCCCGGCCGGGAGCGTGTAGTCGGCGCCGTTGTTGTTGTCCCAGACCCCGGTGCCGTTGTTGAAGGCCGCCTGGAGACCGGTGGCGCTGCCCAGGTCCACCGTCCGCCGCACCCAGCCGGTGCAGGCCGCCTCCATCCCGACGCCCGGAACCGCCGTCCAGGCTCCGCCGTGCGGCCGGTAGTGCAGGTTGACGGTGGACCAGCCGACGGTGGACGTCGCGTAGTAGACGGACGCGGTGTTCGGCCCGCCGGGATCCGGCTCCTCGGGACCCGTCCCCGCACACGGGTCGCTGTGCGCCACGACCCCGTCCTTGACGGTGATGTTCCCGGTGCCCAGGTCGTAGTTCCGGCCCGCGTTGTTGTCCCAGGTGCCCGAGCCGTCGGTGAAGGTGGCCTGGAGCCCGGCCGCTCCGCCGAGGGGCACCGTCAGCTTGACCCAGTCGGCGCAGGCGGACTGCATGCGGGTGCCGGGCACGCTGGTCCAGGAACCGCCGTCGGGGGCGTAATGCAGGTAGTACGCCGACCAGTCGCGGGTCCTGGTGGAGTAGAAGACGGTCGCGGTGGTCGCGGCCGCGGTCGCGGCGACGGGTTCGGTGGCCGGTGCGGGGGCGGTCTGCGGTACGGCGGTGAGGAGTCCCAGCAGTCCGGCCGCCGCCAGGGCCGCCGCGAGCGGGCGGCCGGGCAGCCGGCGAGGGGTGCGTCTCATGCGTGTCTCCATGGGGAGGGGGGAGAACCCTGACGCGCCTCGAGGTTCGGCGAGTTGGAACACGGTCCGGCAGAAAACTCTGCCGGAATGTTGCTGCAATCTCTTGCGGGGTGGAAGTTACCGGTGCATGACAGGTCCGTAAAGAGATCCGACCGGGCCGGTTCGGCGGACCTATGCGGGACCGGTGGCCGGAATGGTCCGCCGCCCGGGAGCGTTCGCACGGTCATGACCTTCTCCGTCGATGTGACCGTGCGCGGCTACGAGCTGGACACCCAGGGCCATCTGAACCAGGCCGTCTACCTGCAGTACGCGGAACACGCCCGCTGGGAGCTGCTGCGGGCGGCCGGGCTGCCGCAGGAGAAGCTGCTCGCGGACGGGGTCGGGCCGGTGGCGCTGGAGGTCACCGTGAAGTACCTCCGCGAGCTGCGCGGCGGCGAGCGGGTGCGGGTCACCTGCCGTTTCGACTACGGCACGGGGAAGACGTTCACCGTGGAGCAGCGGATCCTCAAGGAGGACGGCACGGTGGCCGCCGAGATCACCGGCGTGGGCGGCATCCTGGGCCTGACCGCCCGCCGCCTCGTCCCGGACCCCGGCGGCCGGCTGGCCGCCCTCGCGGACAACCCGGACCTGCTCACGGGCTGACCGGCCGACCGTACGCCGGAGGCCCCCGCCCTGCGAGGACGGGGGCCTCCGGCGTACGCGGGGGCGAGCCGGTCAGACGGCGGTGCCGACGGTCAGCTGGTCGCCGGGGATGCCCGCCTTGCCCGGGGCGTAGTAGTCCTTGATCCCGGAGACCCAGGTCTCCACCCGGATCCGGTCCCCGTCGGCGGGCTCGAAGGCGTCGAAGAGCGCGTCGATGTTGGCCGGCTCGAACCCGATGGCCGTCATCAGCGCCATGAACAGGGGACGCTCGATCAGTCCGTCCCCGTCCGGGTCCCCGAGCGCGGCCAGCGCCTCCGCGAAGACCGCCACGGTCTCGTCGAACCGCTCCGGCGACAGCACGCAGGCGCTGAACTCCTCGAAGCTGATCTCGCCGTCGCCGTTCTCGTCCAGCTCGGTGAGCAGGGTCTGCCAGTACCGCCGGAACGCCGCCCGCATCGCGTCCCTCGCCGCCTGGTCCGAGGCGTGCGCCTCCCGGATGACCCGGTCGGCCATGATCTCGAAGTCGTCGGCCTCCAGGACTCCATTGGCGTTGGCATCGAACAGGGAGAAGACGAGCGCCACGCGCCGGTCGGCCTCAGTGGTCATGAATCCGTCACCTTTCGCCGTACGGTCCCGCCGGCCGGAGCCCGGCCGGCGGGACCCACTGTCCGGCCGGGACGGGGCGGGCACGGCGAAAGCCGTACCCCTTTCACCTGAAGGACGTAACCGCACCGGCGTAAACGTCCGGTTGAGGCAGACGGTGCGGGCCCGCGCCCCTCGCACGCCCCGGTACGGTCCGCCGACGACGGTGTCGTACCGGGGGAGCGGGGAAGGGGCCGCCGGGCCCACCTTCTAGGGTGGACGGATGCGAGCGACGACCACCGGGACCGGGGAAGCCGGACCGGCCACGACCCCGGAGACCCGATCGCTGCCCGCGCACGCGCCCGGCGCGGTCGACACCCCCTTCGTCATCCAGCCCTACGACGAGGTCGTCGCCCACGACACCCTCTGGGACGCGCACTCCCACCCCTTCCACGAACTCCTCTGGAACGAGCGCGGAGCCTCCTGCGCGGTGGTGGGCGAACGCATCTGGACGATCACCCCCACCCTGGGACTCTGGATGCCCGCCGGGACCCTGCACTCCGGATCGGCCCTGGCGGGGACCTGGTTCCGCGCGAGCTTCTTCGGCTTCCGTACGACGTCGTCGATCTCCGACACCCCGGTCGCCGTCGAGATCACCCCGCTGCTGCGCCTCCTCCTGGAACGCCTCGGCGAACCCGGCCTCGCCCCCTCCTCCCGGGCCGCCACCGAGGCCCTGGTCCTCGACGTCCTCGCCCCCTCGCCCCGCGAACTGCTCGTACAGCTCCCCGTCTCCGCCCTGCTGCGCCCCATCGCGGACGCCGTCCGCGAGGACCCGGCCGACCGGCGGACCCTGGCGGACTGGGCCGCCGAGCTGGGCGTGAGCACCCGTACGGTCACCCGGGCGTTCAGCGCCGAGACGGGCACGAGCTTCGTCCGGTGGGTCGCCGCCGTCCGCGCCCAGCACGCGATCGACCTGCTGGCCCGGGGCTGGGACGTGGAGTCCGTGGCCGAACAGGTCGGCTACCGCTCCGCGAGCGCCTTCGGCGTGGCCTTCCGGCGCACCACGGGGCTCACGCCGGGGGCCTTCCGGTCGGGGTGAGTGGCCCGGAAGCCGGTGGCCGCCGTCCCGGGGCGCTGACCGCGTGGTCGCCCCGTACCTTCGTTAGTGTCCTGATCGCGATATCCCATGTCTCAAACCGTTGATTGCGACACCCCGGCCCCCTCTCATAAGGTGCGAAGGCAAGCCTTACCTAAGCCGCTGTGCCTCCGCACCGCACCCCTCCACCACGGCCACCCACGCCCGGACGTGCGGGAAGCGGCACCCCGAACCTCCGGAAAGCCGGGTACTCACCCATGTCCACACACCGCCTCCGCCTGCTCGCCGTGGCCGCCGCCCTCGTCTCCGTAGCCGCCTGTGGCGGGGGTGGTGACACCGGGAGCCAGAAGGCCGAGGGGAGCGCGGCCGGCGGCTTCCCGCTGACGGTCGAGCACGCCCTCGGCAAGACCACCATCCCCGCCAAGCCGAAGCGCGTCGCCACGGTCAACTGGGCCAACCACGAAGTGCCGCTGGCGCTCGGTGTCGTGCCGGTCGGCATGGCGGCTGCCAACTTCGGTGACGACGACGGCGACGGGGTGCTGCCCTGGGTCGAGGAGCGGCTGACGCAGCTCAAGGCCAAGACGCCGGTGCTCTTCGACGAGACCGACGGGATCGACTTCGAGGCCGTCGCGGACACCAAGCCCGATGTCATCCTGGCCGCCTACTCCGGGCTGACCAAGAAGGACTACGACACCCTCAGCGAGATCGCCCCCGTCGTCGCCTACCCGGACGCCGCCTGGGCGACCCCCTGGCGCGAGATCATCCGCACCAACAGCAAGGCCATCGGTCTCGCCGACGAGGGCGAGAAGCTGATCACCAAGCTCGACGGGGACATAGCCAAGACCGCGGCCAAGTACCCGCAGCTCAAGGGCAAGTCCGCGATGTTCATGACGCACGTCGACCCCAACGACGTCAGCGAGATCGGCTTCTACACCACGCACGACACCCGGACGCAGTTCTTCAAGGACCTGGGTATGACGACCCCGGGCAGCATCGAGAAGGCGTCCGAGGGAACGGACAAGTTCGCCCTCACCAAGAGCGCCGAGCAGATCGACGCGTTCGACGACGTCGACATCATCACCGGCTACGGCGACGACACGGGCGAGCTGCTGAAGAACATCAGCAAGGACCCGCTGCTCTCGAAGATCCCCGCGATCAACCGCGGCTCGGCCTACCTCCTGCCCGGCAGCTCGCCGCTGGCCACCGCCGCCAACCCGACGCCGCTGTCGATCGGTTACGTGCTCGACGACTACGCCGCCGCCCTCGCCAAGGCCGCGGACAAGGTCAAGTGACGGTTTCCACGGACCGGCGCCCGCCGGACGCCACCACGGCCCGGCGTCCGGCGGGCGTCCGCACGCTCTGGCTCCTGCTCGCCCTGGCGGCGCTGGCCGCCGTCATGGTGGCGTCCGTCGCCTTCGGCTCGCGCGACGTGCCCTGGGCCGACGTCCAGGCTGCACTGGGCGGCGCCGACGAGACCCTGGGGCAGGCGGCGGCCACCAAGCGGATCCCCCGTACGGTCCTCGCGGTCGTCATCGGGGCGGCGCTCGGCCTCGCGGGCGGGGTGATGCAGGGGGTGACCCGCAACCCCCTGGCCGACCCCGGCATCCTCGGCGTCAACATGGGCGCCTCGCTCGCCGTCGTCACCGCCGTCGCCTTCTTCGGCCTCTCCTCGCCGACCGGCTACATCTGGGTCGCCATCGCGGGCGCCGGCCTCTCCGCCCTCTTCGTCTACACCGTCGGCACGCTCGGCAGGGGAGGGGCCACACCGCTCAAGCTGGCGCTGGCGGGCGCGGCCACCTCCGCCGCCTTCGCCTCGCTGGTGAGCGCCGTCATCCTGCCCCGCAACGACATCGCCGGAAGCTTCAAGCTCTGGCAGATCGGCGGCGTCGGCGGCGCCTCCTTCGAGCGCATCGGGCAGGTGGCGCCGTTCCTCGCGGTCGGCTTCGCCATCTGTCTGCTCTCCGCGCGCGCCCTCAACTCACTCGCCCTGGGCGACGAGTTGGCCGCCGGGCTGGGTGAACGCGTCGCCGTCGCACGGGCGGTGGCCGCGCTCGGCGCCGTACTGCTCTGCGGAGCCGCCACCGCCGTCGCCGGCCCCATCGGCTTCGTCGGCCTCGTCGTCCCGCACGCCTGCCGGCTCCTCGTCGGCGTCGACCACCGCTGGCTGCTGCCGCTCTCGGCGCTGCTCGGCGCGGTCCTGCTCACCGCCGCCGATGTGGTGGGCCGGATCGTGGCGCGTCCGTCCGAGATCGACGTGGGCATCGTGACGGCGCTGATCGGCGCCCCCTTCTTCATCTACATCGTCCGCCGACAGAAGGTGCGTGCCCTGTGAGCGCCCCCGCCCTCACCCGGCCGGCCCCCCGGGAGGCCGCGCCCGCGTCCGTCGCGGCGGCCACCCGCCGCCGGGTCCGCAGCGCCCTCCGCAGGCGCACGGTGATCCTCGTCCTGGCGGTCCTCGTCGTGGCCGCGTTCGCGGTGACGCTGATGGCGGGCCGTACGTTCTACCCGCCCGGCGACGTCTGGCGGGTCATCCTCGGGGAGCAGGTGCCGGGCGCCTCCTTCACCGTCGGGCGGCTCCGGCTGCCGCGCGCGGTCCTCGCCGTGGTGGCCGGATTCAGCTTCGGCCTGGCCGGGGTCACCTTCCAGACCATGCTGCGCAACCCGCTCGCCAGCCCCGACATCATCGGCATCAGCTCCGGGGCGAGCGCCGCCGCGGCCATCGCGATCGTCACCCTCTCCCTGGGCGAGATCCAGGTCTCCGTCCTCGCCATCGCCGCCGGACTCGGTGTCGCCCTGCTCGTCTACGCGCTCGCGTTCCGGGGCGGAGTAGTCGGGACCCGGCTCATCCTCATCGGCATCGGCATCTCCGCCATGCTCGACAGCATCACCTCCTACACCCTCTCGCAGGCCGCCGAATGGGACCTCCAGGAGGCGATGCGCTGGCTCACCGGCTCCCTCAACGGAGCCAGCTGGGACCAGGTGCTCCCCGCCCTCGCCGCGGCCGCCGTGCTCACCCCGCTGCTGCTCGGCCGGGCCCGCGACCTCTCCGCGATGCAGCTGGGCGACGACACCGCCTCCGCCCTCGGCGTACGGGTCGAACGCACCCGGATCACCGTGATCGTGGCCGCCGTCGGGCTCATCGCCTTCGCCACGGCCGCCGCCGGCCCCATCGCCTTCGTGGCGTTCCTCTCCGGCCCCATCGCGGCCCGGATCGTCGGCGCGGGCGGCTCCCTGCTCGTGCCCGCCGGGCTCGTCGGCGCTCTGCTGGTCCTCGTCGCGGACTTCACCGGCCAGTTCGCCTTCGGCGAGCGCTACCCCGTGGGCGTCGTCACCGGCGTCCTCGGCGCCCCCTACCTCGTCTACCTGATCATCCGCACCAACCGGGCGGGAGGCTCGCTGTGACCACCGACCACCAACTGACCGCCGAACACCTCACGCTCGGCTACGGGGACCGTACGGTCGTCTCCTCGCTCGACCTGGTCGTACCGCCCGGCGCGGTCACCGTCATCGTCGGCGCCAACGCCTGCGGCAAGTCGACGCTGCTGCGCTCGATGTCCCGCCTCCTCGCACCCCGCGAGGGCCGCGTCGTGCTCGACGGCAAGGAGGTGCACCGCCTCCCCGCCAAGGAGCTGGCCCGCACGCTCGGCCTGCTGCCCCAGTCCCCGGTGGCCCCCGAGGGCATCACCGTCTCCGACCTGGTCGGCCGGGGCCGCCACCCGCACCAGTCGATGTTCTCCCGCTGGAACGAGAAGGACGACGCCGCCGTCGCCTCGGCCCTGGAGGCCACGGCCACCGAACCGCTCGCGGACCGCGCGGTGGACGAACTCTCCGGGGGCCAGCGCCAGCGCGTCTGGATCGCCATGGCCCTCGCCCAGCAGACCGATCTGCTCCTGCTCGACGAGCCCACCACCTTCCTCGACGCCAGCCACCAGATCGAAGTGCTCGACCTGCTCACCGACCTCAACCAGGAGCGCGGGACCACCATCGTGATGGTCCTCCACGACCTCAACCTCGCCGCCCGGTACGCCGACCACCTCATCGCCCTCGCGGACGGGAAGCTGCACTCCTTCGGCTCCCCGGCCGAGGTGCTGACCGAGGAGACCGTCCGCGCCGTCTTCGGCCTGGAGAGCCGCGTCATCGAGGACCCCGTCTCGGGCCGGCCCCTGATGCTCCCCCTCGGCCGGCACCACGTCCTGGACCGGGCGGAGACCGTCGGGCAGGGGACGGCAGGGGGAGCGTGCGCCCCCTCTGATCGGCTGACTGCGAACCGTGGCTGACATGTTTCGCGGGACGACGGGGGACACAGGGGAGGTCTGTTCCCGGGCCCGGAGCCCGGACGCCCCGACACCCCCGAACCGGCCATTGGGAGAACCTCGGTGGAGAACACCTCGGTGCGACACGCCCCTGCACAGGACAAGGAAACCGTACGGAGCTGCCCCTTCGACTTCGCGGAGCGGCTGGAGTTCGACCCCCAGCTCAAGGAGTTGCTCACCGAGGAGCCCGTCTCCCGTATCCGTATGGCGTACGGCGAGGGCGAGGCCTGGCTCGTCACCCGGTACGAGGACGTCCGGACGGTCACCACCGACCGGCGCTTCAGCCGCGGTGCCGTCCTCGGCCGGGACTTCCCCCGGATGACCCCCGAGCCGATCGTGCAGGCCGAGTCCATCAACCTCATGGACCCGCCCGCCAGCAGCCGGCTGCGCAGCCTGGTCGCCAAGAGCTTCACCCCGCGCCGCGTCGAGCAGATGCGTCCGGGCACCCAGCGCGTCGTGGACCGGCTGCTCGACGAGATGGAGGCCGAGGGCTCACCCGCCGACTTCGTCGCCCGGGTTTCCTCGCCGCTGCCGCTCATCACCATCTGCGAGGCGCTCGGCATCCCCGAGGCCGACCGGCCCTGGCTCCGCGCCCACGCCATGACGATGATGAGCGTCGGCGCGGCGGGCAAGGAGGACGCGGTACGGGCCAAGGCCGAACTGCGCGGCTACTTCACCGAACTGACCGCCGAGCGCCGCCGCTCCCCGGGCCAGGACCTGATCAGCACCCTGGCCACCGCCCGCGACGGCGACGAACTGCTCGACGACAAGGAACTCGCCGTCATGGCGATGGTCCTGCTCATCACCGGCCAGGACACCACCACCTACGAACTCGGCAACATCGCCTACACCCTGCTGACCCGGCCCGGCCTGCTCGGAACGCTCCGGGCCGAACCCGGGCGGCTGCCCCGCACGATCGACGAGCTGCTGCGGTACATCCCCTTCCGCAAGGGCGTCGGCATCCCCCGCATCGCCCTGGAGGACGTGGAGCTGGGCGGGGTCACGATCAGGGCGGGCGACGTCGTCCACGTGTCGTACCTGACGGCCAACCGGGACGGCGCCAAGTTCGACCGCCCCGACGAGCTCGACCCCGACCGGCCCTCCATCCCGCACATGACCTTCGGCTGGGGCGCCCACCACTGCCTGGGCGCACCGCTGGCCACCATGGAGCTGGAGGTGGCCTTCACCACGCTGCTGGCCCGCTTCCCGGGCCTGCGCCTCGACGCCGCGCCCGAGGACATCCGCTGGAACACCACGTCCATCTGGCGTTACCCGCTCGCCCTGCCCGTCACATGGTGACGAGAGCCCCCGCTCCCAGATACGAGGAGAACCCATGGCGACCCTGTGCCGACCGGCCATCGCTGTGCCCGAACACATCATCACGATGGAGCAGACGCTGGACCTGGCGCGGGAGACCCACCACGGGCACCCGCAGCGCGACCTGGTCCTGCGGCTCATCCGCAACACCGGTGTACGGACCCGGCACCTGGTGCGGCCGATCGAGGAGACCCTCCGGCACCCCGGCTTCGAACTCCGCAACCAGGTGTACGAGGCCGAGGCCAAGTCCCGGGTCCCCGACGTCGTACGGCAGGCCCTCGCCCACGCCGGGACCGAACCGGACGAGATCGACCTGATCGTCTACGTCTCCTGCACCGGCTTCATGATGCCTTCGCTGACCGCCTGGCTCATCAACACCATGGGGTTCCGCGCCGGGACCCGGCAACTGCCCATCGCCCAGCTCGGCTGCGCGGCGGGCGGGGCGGCGATCAACCGGGCGCACGACTTCTGCCGCGCCTACCCCGGCTCCAACGTCCTCATCGTCTCCTGCGAGTTCTGCTCGCTCTGCTACCAGCCCACCGACATCGGCGTCGGATCGCTGCTCTCCAACGGCCTGTTCGGGGACGCCATCTCCGCCGCCGTCGTCCGGGGCGAGGGCGGCACCGGTATGAGCCTGGAGCGCAACGGCTCCCACCTCGTGCCCGACACCGAGGACTGGATCTCCTACGCCGTCCGCGACACCGGATTCCACTTCCTGCTCGACAAGCGCGTCCCCGGCACCATGGAGATGCTCGCGCCGGTCCTCAAGGACATCGTCGACCTGCACGGCTGGACCGTCCCGGCCATGGACTTCTTCATCATCCACGCGGGCGGACCGCGCATCCTCGACGACCTCTGCCACTACCTCGACCTGCCGATGGAGATGTTCCGCTACAGCCGGGCCACGCTCACCGAGCGCGGCAACATCGCCAGCTCCGTCGTCTTCGACGCGCTCGCCCGCCTCTTCGACGACGGCGGGGCGGCGCCCTCGGCCCAGGGCATGATCGCCGGATTCGGCCCCGGCATCACCGCCGAGGTCGCCGTGGGCAGCTGGACCCACCACGACCCGGCCGCCGGCCCCGACCGGGAGCTGGCCGAGCTGGAGCTCACGACGGGCGTTGCGCTGTCCGGCTGAACCCGTGTTAGGGCGCCGCACAGCAGGGGACGAAGGACCGGGTATTCGCGCTTCGCGGCCGCACACCCGCACCGCGGACCGGACCCACCCAAGGAGACCTGCATGCGCCTGCGCGCCCGATGGGCCCCGGCAGCCCTGCTGCTGATCGCGCCACTGATCGGCACCACCACCCCGGCCAACGCCGACACCGGACCGAAGGGGGTCCCGGTGGAGCGGAGCGCCCGGGCCGTCCCCGGGCAGTACATCGTCACCCTGGAGCCCGAACTCTCCCCGGACACCGTCCTGGAGGAGTTCGGGCTCCGCCCGCTCTTCACGTACGGGAACGTCCTGCACGGGTTCGCCGTCACGCTCACCGCCACCGAGCTGGAGGCGGTCCGGACCCTTCCCGGGGTGCTCGCCGTCGAGGAGAACGCCGAGGTGGCCGTGGAGGCACCCCGTACGGGCGGTCTCTTCCGGGCCTCTGCCGCCACCTGGGGCACCGACCGGATCGACCAGCGCGCCCTGCCGCTGGACGGCACCTTCACCACGACCGCCACGGGCGACGGCGTGAAGGTGTACGTCGTCGACACCGGGATCGACGCCGCTCACGCCGAGTTCGGCGGCCGGGTGGTGGGCGGCTACGACTCGGTCGGGGACGGCCGGACGGGCCAGGACTGCAACGGCCACGGCACCCATGTCGCCGGGACCGTCGGCGGCTCCACCTCCGGGGTGGCCGAGGACGTCTCGCTGGTCAACGTGCGGGTGCTGGACTGCCGGGGCCGGGGAAGCTGGGCCGGGATCCTGGCCGGGTTCGACTGGGCGGCCAAGGACGCGGCCGCCGGGACCGCCCCCGCCGTGCTCAACGCCTCGCTCGGCGGGGCCCGTTCGCGGGCGGTCGACGCGGCGGTCGAGGCCGTGGCCGACGCGGGGGTGCTGCCGGTGGTGGCCGCGGGCAACGAGGACCAGGACGCCTGCAACGTCTCCCCGGCGGCGGCCGACGGGGTGGTCACGGTGGGTGCGAGCGACCGCGAGGACCGGGAGGCCTCGTTCAGCAACTGGGGCTCCTGCGTCTCGCTCTACGCCCCGGGCGCCGATGTCGTCTCCGCCCGGCTCGGCGGCGGCACCGTCTCCCTGAACGGCACCTCCATGGCCAGCCCGCACGTCGCCGGGGTCGCCGCCCTGCACCTGCAGGAGAACCCGGAGGCCTCGCCCGCGGCCCTCGCGCGCACGCTGACCGAGACCGCCACCCCCGACGTGCTCTCCGGCCTCGGCCAGGGCTCGCCCGACCTGCTGCTGTACACCGGCGGGCTCTGACCCGTACCGCCGGCCGGGGCCGGTGGGCGGTGGCCGACCGGCCTCCCGCCCACCGGCCCCCGCCGTGTCCGGCTGTTGCCGGAACGGTGGACGGTCTCTCAATTCTCTGCAACTCTCTGACCTCACAACGCAAAAGAAGCCGTAGTGCGTGCAGAATCGCGTGTTCCTGACTACGGATCCAGAGCCGCGCCCTCGACGCACTCTGCGCCGGGGCCGACGATCGGGGAACCATGAGAGCCCAACGCTGGAGACGGCGGGCGATATCCGCCCTCGTCGCGACGAGTCTTCTGCTGATCGGCGGGCCGCCGCTCGCCGCCTCGGCGGCCGACGGCCCCAACCTCGCCGCGGGCCGGGCCGCGGCCGCGAGCAGCGCCCATGCCGAGTACCCCGCCACCGGTATCACCGACGGCAACGCGTCGACGTACTGGGAGAGCGCGGGCGGCAGCCTGCCCCAGTGGGTCCAGGCCGACCTCGGCACCCCCGCCCGGGTCGACGAGGTGACCCTCAAGCTCCCGCCGTCCTGGGAGAGCCGGACGCAGACCCTGTCCCTCCAGGGCAGCGCGGACGGCACGAGCTTCGCGACCCTGAGGAGTTCGGCCGCCTACTCCTTCACGCCGGGGGCCGCCAACACGGTGAAGGTCACCTTCCCGGCCACCCTGACCCGCTTCGTCCGGGTACACATCACCGCCAACACCGGCTGGCAGGCGGCCCAGCTCTCCGAGCTGGAGGTACGGGCGGCAGCCGCCTCGTCGGGCAACCTCGCCGCCGGGAGGACCCTCAAGGCCAGCAGCAGCACGGGCAGTTACGTCGCCGCCAACGCCAACGACGGCAACCGGGCCAGCTACTGGGCGAGCCGGGAGAACGCCTTCCCGCAGTGGATCGAGGCCGACCTCGGATCGTCGGTCCGGGTCGACCGGGCCGTCCTGCGGCTCCCCGACGGCTGGGCGGCGCGCAGCCAGACGCTGAAGCTCCAGGCCTCCGCCAACGGCACCGAGTACACCGATCTCACGGCCTCCCGCGACTACCGCTTCGACGCGGCGGGCGGGCAGTCGGCCACGATCTCCTTCGACGCCACGACCACCCGGTACGTCCGGGCGCACTTCACCGCCAACACCGGCAGTCCCTCGGCGCAGTTGGCCGAGCTGGAGGTGTACGGACCCGCCACCGGCGACACCCAGGCCCCGACCGCACCGGCCGACCTGGCGCTCACCGAACCCGCCACCGGGCAGATCCGGCTGACCTGGAAGGCCGCCACCGACAACGTCGGCGTCACCGGCTACGACGTCTACGCGAACAACACCCTGCTGGCCTCCGTGGCGGGCGGCACCACCACGTACACCGACACCCGCCCGGCCGGGCAGACCGTCACGTACCACGTGCGCGCCAAGGACGCGGCGGGCAACGTCTCGGCCGACAGCAACAGCGTGACCCGCAACGGCTCCACGGGCGACACCCAGGCGCCCACCGCCCCCACGGCCCTCGCGTTCACCGAGCCGGCCGCCGGGCAGATCCGGCTCACCTGGCAGGCCTCCAGCGACAACGTCGGCGTCACCGGCTACGAGGTGTACGCCGACAACGTGCTGCGCACCACCGTCGCGGGCAACGTCCTCACGTACACCGACACCCAGCCCGCCTCCACCACGGTCAGCTACACCGTCCGGGCCAAGGACGCGGCGGGCAACGTCTCGGCCGACAGCAACACCGTCACCCGCAACGGCTCCACGGGGTCCGCCTCCAACCTCGCGGTCGACAAGCCGATCACGGCCTCCTCGGTGGTGCACACCTACGTCGCCGCCAACGCCAACGACAACAACACCGCCACCTACTGGGAGGGCGCGGGCGGCAGTTACCCCAACACGCTCACCGTCCGGCTCGGCTCCAACGCCGACACGCGGAGCGTCGTCGTCAAGCTCAACCCGGACAGCAGCTGGGGCCCGCGCACCCAGCGGATCGAGGTCCTGGGCCGTGAGCAGAGCGCCTCGTCCTTCAACTCCCTCGTCGCCGCCCGCGATTACGCCTTCAGTCCGGCGAGCGGCAACACGGTGACCATCCCGGTCACCGCCCGAGTCGCGGACGTCCAGCTGAAGTTCACCGCCAACAGCGGCTCCGGTGCCGGTCAGGTCGCGGAGTTCCAGGTGCTGGGCGCCCCGGCCGCCAATCCCGACCTCCAGGTCACCGGCATCACCGCATCGCCCGCCGCCCCGGTGGAGTCGGACGCCGTCACCCTGACCGCCACCGTCCGCAACGCGGGCGCGCTCGCCGCACCGGCGAGCAAGGTCGAGTTCCGGCTCGGCGGGACCAAGGTCGCCACCGGCACCGCGGCGGCCCTGGCCCCCGGTGCCTCCACCCAGGTCAGCGCCTCCATCGGCGCCCGGGCCGCGGGCAGTTACGGGCTCAGCGCGGTCGCGGACCCGGAGAACGAGATCATCGAGGAGAACGAGACCGACAACACCTACACCAGCGCCTCCCCCCTCGTCGTACGGCCGGTCTCCAGCTCCGACCTGGTCGCCGCCTCCGTCACCACCTCACCCTCCGCCCCGGCCGCGGGCGACACCGTCACCTTCTCCGTCGCCATCAGGAACCAGGGCACCATCGCCTCCGCGGGCGGCAGCCACGGCATCACGCTCACGCTCCTCAACTCCCAGGGCGCCACGGTGAAGACCTTCACCGGCGCGCACACCGGAGCCATCGCGGCCGGCGCCACCACCGCACCGGTCACCCTCGGCACCTGGCCCGCCGCCAACGGCTCGTACACCCTGCGTACGGTCCTCGCCGCCGACGCCAACGAACTGCCGGTCAAGCGCGAGAACAACACCTCCACCGAGTCCCTCTTCGTCGGACGCGGCGCCGACATGCCGTACGACATGTACGAGGCGGAGGACGGCACCACCGGCGGCGGCGCCCGGGTCGTCGGCCCGAACAGGACCGTCGGCGACATCGCGGGCGAGGCCTCCGGACGCAAGGCCGTCACGCTCAACAACACCGGCAACTATGTGGAGTTCACCACCAGGAAATCCACCAACACGCTGGTCACCCGGTTCTCCATCCCCGACTCGGCGGGCGGCGGCGGGATCGACTCCACGCTCAACGTCTACGTCGACGGCACCTTCCTCAAGGCCATCGACCTCACCTCCAAGTACGCCTGGCTGTACGGGAACGAGGCCGCACCCGGCAACTCCCCGAGCGCCGGAGCACCCCGCCACATCTACGACGAGGCCAACGTGATGCTGGGCCGGACGGTCCCGGCCGGCGCCAAGATCCGGCTCCAGAAGGACGCCGCCAACTCCACCACGTACGCGATCGACTTCATCAGCCTGGAGCAGGTCGCCCCGGTCGCCAACCCGAACCCCGCCACGTACACCGTGCCGACCGGGTTCACCCACCAGGACGTCCAGAACGCCCTGGACCGGGTCCGCATGGACACCACCGGCAACCTGGTCGGCGTCTACCTGCCGCCGGGGGAGTACAGCACGGCGAGCAAGTTCCAGGTGTACGGCAAGGCCGTGCGGGTGGTCGGCGCCGGGCCCTGGTACACCCGGTTCAACGCCCCCACCACCCAGGACAACACCGACATCGGCTTCCGGGCCGACGCCACCGCGAAGGGGTCCTCGTTCGCGAACTTCGCCTACTTCGGCAACTACACCTCCCGCATCGACGGGCCCGGCAAGGTGTTCGACTTCGCCAACGTGTCGGACATCGTGATCGACAACATCTGGAACGAGCACATGGTCTGCCTCTACTGGGGCGCCAACACCGACAACATCACCATCAAGAACTCCCGGATCCGCAACATGTTCGCCGACGGCATCAACATGACCAACGGGTCCACCGACAACCTCGTCACCAACAACGAGGCCCGCGCCACCGGTGACGACAGCTTCGCGCTCTTCTCGGCCATCGACGCCGGGGGAGCGGACATGAAGAACAACGTCTACGAGAACCTGACCTCGATCCTCACCTGGCGCGCGGCGGGCATCGCCGTCTACGGCGGCTACGACAACACCTTCCGCAACATCCACATCGCCGACACCCTGGTCTACTCCGGGATCACGGTCAGCTCGCTGGACTTCGGCTACCCGATGAACGGCTTCGGGACCCAGCCGACCAGGATCGAGAACGTCTCGATCGTCCGCTCCGGCGGCCACTTCTGGGGATCGCAGACCTTCCCCGGGATCTGGCTCTTCTCGGCCTCCAAGGTGTTCCAGGGCATCCGGATCACGGACGTGGACATCGTCGACCCGACGTACAGCGGGATCATGTTCCAGACGAACTACGTCGGCGGACAGCCGCAGTTCCCGATCAAGGACACCGTGCTCACCGACATCTCCATCACCGGTGCGCGCAAGAGCGGGGACGCCTTCGACGCCAAGTCCGGCTTCGGCCTCTGGGCCAACGAGATGCCGGAGGCGGGGCAGGGCCCGGCCGTCGGTGAGGTCACCTTCAACGGGCTGAGACTCGGCGACAACGCCCAGGACATCCGGAACACCACCTCCACCTTCAGGATCAACGTCAACCCGTAACGGAGCGGAATCCGCCCCGGCCCCCGGCGAAGGGAGAACAGGTCCGGGACAGCGAGGCGCCTCCCGCCCGGCGGGAGGCGCCTCCAGGATCGCGGGGCGGCAGGCCCTGCGGCAGAGTGGGCACCATGGACGACCTCAACGCACTCGCCGAGGAGCACCTGACCGCTGCCCGCACCTCCCCGCACGGCCGCAGCGCCCACCTCCTCGTCCAGGAGCCGCCCCTGCGCCAGACGGTGATCGCCCTCACCGCGGGCTCCGCGCTCGACGAGCACAACGCCCCGCCCGCCGCCTCCCTCCTGGTGCTGCGCGGCACCGTCCGCCTCACCGCCGCGTCCGGGGACACGGAGCTCCCGGCCGGCACGCTCCACCCGATCCCGCAGGAGCGCCACGGGCTGGTGGCACTCCAGGACGCGGTGGTGCTGCTCACAGCGGTCAACACCTGACGGCTGCCGACCGCGGAAACGGCCGCGGACCGTGGAGGAACACCGGGACCCGCGGACCCGTACGGCCCGGACAGGTGTGTCCGGCCGACGGCGTGGCAGGAGAGGATCGAGACAAGCAGGGGCGTCCGACGGACGGACACCCCCGCCCACCGCGTCCGATCCACGTCCCCGGAGTATCAGCTTGACCACCCAGACCGCCGCCCCCGCGGACCGCACCACCACCCCCGCCGGGCGCCCCCGCACGCCGCGCCACTGGCTGACCGCCCTGCGCCGCACCCCGGTCTCGCTGTGGAACGACGACATCACCGACTGGGCCGCCGCCCTCACCTACTACGCGATCCTCGCCCTGCTCCCCGCGCTCCTCGTCACCGTCTCCGTGATCGGCCTCGCCAACCCCGACGCCACCACCGCCCTGATCGCGGACATCACCGCCTTCGCCCCCGCCGAATCCGGTGATGCGCTGCGCCGCCCGCTGGAGGCGGCGACCGAGCAGCGCACCGCCGTCTGGCTGCTCGTCGGCACCGGTTCCGTCAGCGCGGTCTGGTCCGCGTGCAGCTATCTCGCCGTCTTCCGCCGGGCCATGCACTCCATGCACCACGTACGGGACAACCGGCCGCCGCTCCGCCAGGCGCACATCATCGTCGTCTCGGCCGTCGGGCTCCTCGTCCTCCTGATGACCAGCGCCTTCGCCCTCGTCCTCACCGGCCCCCTGGCGCGCTGGCTGGGCCGCCGCGTCGGCCTGCCCCACGAGGGCGAGAGCCTGTGGGTGATCCTGAAGTGGCCGGTGCTGCTCTGCCTGGTCGCCTGTCTGATCCTGGTCCTCTTCAGCACCGGCCCCCGCTCCGCGCGTGGCGTCCGCCGGGGACTGCCCGGCGGGGTGCTGGCCGCGTTCCTCTGGCTCACCGCGTCGGCGCTCTTCGCCGTGTACGCGACCCAGGTCGGCAGCTACAGCAGGCTCTACGGCTCCCTCGCCGGCCTCGTCGTCTTCCTGATCTGGGTCTGGTTCGCCAACCTCTCCCTGCTCGCCGGAGCCCAGTTCAACGTGGAACTGGACCGCCCGGAGCCGGCGGGGAAGCCGGGGAAGGAACCGGTCACGGGCGAAGGATGAGACGGACCGGGGCGCCCTCCTTGGTCTCCATCCGCCGCACCGCCGTGGCCACCTCCTCCAGCGGCAGTACGTCGGTGACCGACCGGGAGAAGTCCAGCCGCCCGCCCTCCGCCAGCCGGACCAGCTGCGCCACATGGTGCTCCTCGGAGCCGTAGTGGCCCAGGATGCGGTGCTGGAGGTAGCTGAAGCGGGTGGAGCGGTCGACCGTCAGCGGCTGGTCGCTCAGCCCCACCAGCACCAGCCGCCCCTTCGGCGCCAGCACGCCCAGCGCCTGCTCCCGGACCGGGGGCGCGCCCGCGAAGTCGAAGGCCGCCTCCAGACCGGCGCCGTCCGTCGCCCCGAGCACCCGCTCGCGCAGCAGCGGGTCGCCGGAGTCCAGCGCCAGATCGGCCCCGAAGTGCAGGGCCCGGTCGCGGGCGGCGGGGTGCGGGTCGACCGCGATCACGGGGTACGCCCCCACCGCCCGCAGCAGCTGTACGGCGTGCACCCCGAGCCCGCCCGCGCCCCAGACCCCGACGGCCTGGGCCGGGCGCACGTCACCGGTCCCGGTCACCGCCGCCCAGGGGGTGGAGACCGCGTCCGGGATGATCGCCGCCTGCTCCAGGGGGAGGGTGCTGGGCAGGGCGACCAGGGTGGTGGCCGAGGCCACGGCGTACTCCGCCCAGCCACCGTCGTAGTCGACACCCCGCGTATGCGTCCGGCCCCCGCGCCGCTCGCCGGCCTGGAGGACCACCCGCTGCCCGGCCGTCCAGCCGTCGACCCCGGGCCCGAGCGACTCGACCGTCCCGGCCACCTCATGGCCCAGGGTGACCGATTCTTCTTCCAGGTAGAGGGGCGTCAGCGTGCCGTCCGCGAGATGCACATCGGAGAGGCAGACCCCGGCGGCGCCGACCTTCACCAGCACCTCACCCGGGCCCGGTACCGGCTTCGCCACCTCCTGGACGGAGAGGGTGCGGGTGGGCAGGTGCAGGCGCACGGCGCGCATGCGGTCCATGGCGGGGACCCTTCGTACGACGGTTCGGCCCGGTCCCGGGCGAGCGGCCCGGCCGGTCAGGCCTTCGCACGGTATCCGGCCACGATCGGCATCGTCTCGCGCAGCACCCGCACACTGTCGTTCGACGCGTCCCCGAGCCGGTTCCCCTTCCACACCCCCTCCGCGCTGGAGAACCGGCTGATCCGCTTGCAGTGGCCGCCACAGGCGGCGCGGTACGCCATCAGCGTGTAGTGGTTCCCGTCCTCGGTGATCCAGCCGGTGTTGTACGGGCGGGTGCGGCTCAGGCTCATCGCCCCGCCGCCGTCCGACGCCAGCGTCGTACGGTCGTGTGCCAGGCCCAGGTTGTGGCCGATCTCGTGGCTGGCCGAGTCCAGCTCGATGCCGTCGACCTCGACGACCGCGTACGCGTACTCATGGGTGGAGCTGTCGAGGGCGGGCGTGTAGTCCGCGGTGCCCCCGCCGCGCTCGGCCCGCTCCACGACGAGTGTCACCAGATCGGCGCCGTACAGGTCGCGCTGCCGGTGCACCTGGCGCCCGAGCCCTCTGGTGCGGTCCTTGAGAACGGCGTACGCGCCGCGGAACTCCTCCGGACCGTCGTACCCCTTCGCCGTGTACGGGTGGACGATCCGGATCGTTCCGCAGAGCCCGTCCGCCGCCAGGGAGCGGTTCATCCGGGTCGCGATCCGCTGGGCCGACGCCGGGACCCGGTGCTCGCCGCCGACCCGCTGCGCGGCCTTGGGCGTGTGCACCACCAGGACGTCGACCACGGGGCATGCCGCCGCCCCTGCCGCCTTGCCCTCCGCCGCGGGAACGGCCGGAGCGCCCGTCGACCGGCCGGCGAGGAACGGGGCGGCACAGAGGGAGGCGGTGAGGGAGACGGCCAGCGCCGTCTTGAGAAGGGGTGCGCGCATGGGGAGTCGGCTCCATCCGGAGAGGGCGGGCGGAGGGTGCCGATCATGCTTACCAAGGGCGACGGCTTTTGACACCCGGTCCACTCGGCCGCTGGTCGCGCCGGATACCGGGCGGTACGAAGGTCGGGGCCGGGCCGAGGGATGTGCCGGTGAGGAGGTGGGCATGTACACGTGTGCGAACTCGCACAAGAGGTACGGCAGTCGGCGGTAGAGGGGCGTGTGTGACGTGACGGAACAGAGCGAATGGCGATTCTCCGACGACCGGGGCCAAGTGTCGACGGCGGCCCGGCGGCCCGGGCGGGTGCTCGCCTATGTGCAGGCCGGGGCGACGCTGTGGGGCCTCGGCATCCGGCCGCAGGGCATCTTCGGCTCCGACCACGACGGCCCCGACCCCGACCGGGCCAAGACCGGGACGCTCCCGCTGGACGAGGTGGAGTACGTCGGCGCGGGGAGCGCGCTGGACGTCGAGCGGCTGCTCGCCGGACGGCCGGACCTGGTGGTCACCGTGAGCTACGGCGGCGGTCATGTGTACGGGCTGGCGCCGGAGACCGCCAAGCCGCTGGAGGAGCGGGTCCCGGTCGTCGTCATCGATGTGAGCCAGGCCCGCACGTTCACCGAGATCGGTGAACGCTTCGCCGAACTGGCCCGCTCGCTCGGCGCCGCAGGCGGCGCGGACGCGGACGCCGACCTCGACGCCGCCCGGGAGCGGCTGCGGACGGTCGCCGCCTCGGCGGGCGGGGCCGAGGGGCCCCGGGTGGTCGCCTTCTCCCCGGCCGGACCCGACCAGGCGCACGTGGCCCGCCCCGCGATGTGGCCCGAGCTGCGCGTCCTCACCGAGCTGGGTGTCCGCCTGGTGGAGCCGGCCCCGGGCCCCGGGGCCAACTGGTCCACCCTCGGCCGGACCGAGACCTTCGCGCTCCGCCCCGACGTGATCCTCACCGACATCCGCGCCCACGCCGCCCCGCTCGACGAACTGCGCGGGGAGGAGCACCGGGCGGTGCCCGTCGTGCCGTGGAACCCGGAGCCGCTGTACGGCCCCCGCGACCACGCCCGCTTCCTCGGCCTGGTCGCGGACGCGCTGGAGGCGGCCCGGGCGCGGTAGGCGCGGTTACGGAGCCGGGACCAGCCCGTCGGCCACGAGCCCGGCGAGGACCGCCTCGCCGAGCGCGTGGACGGCGGACCGGGGCCGGACCATCACCGTGAACTCCTTGATCCGGCCGTCCTCCGCGAGGTGGACCAGGTCGATGCCGTGGATCTCCCGGCCGTCCACGGTGGCCCGGAAGAGGAGGACCGCCGCCGGGGCCTCTGCCCCGTCGGCGCTGGTCTCTGCCGTGCCCGCGAACTCCCCGACGTACCGGAAGTCCTCGAAGGTGCGCAGCAGCACCCCGAAGAGGCCCAGCACCATGGGCCGGCCCTCGAACGGGGTGAACTTCACCGGGCTGTAGAGCCGGATGTCCTCGGTGAACAGGTCGTCCAGGGCGGCGAGATCGCGGGTGTCGACGGCTGCGCGGAAGCGTTCCACTGCGGTGGTGGTCATGGCGTCCCCTCGAAGGTGGTCGGTCGGGAGAGTGACTAGTCATCAATGTGAGTAGTCACTTTTATGACTATCATGGAGTGAGCGCTCCGGACCAGGGGTGCTGGGGAGCGAGTGGGAGAGGGGCGGCCCGATGGCCCTGCGCCATGCCGTACTGGCGGCGCTGCTCGACGAGGAGCTGAGCGGCTACCAGCTGGCCAAGGCGTTCGACATGGGCGTCGCCAACTTCTGGCACGCGCAGCCCCAGCAGCTGTACGCCGAGCTGGCCCGGCTGGAGAAGGAGGGGCTGGTGGCCGGGCGCGAGGTCGTCCAGGACGCCCGGCCCAACAAGCGGCTGTTCCGGGTCACCGACGGCGGGCTGGCCGAGCTGGAGCGGTTCGCGGCGGAGGCCGCCAAACCCTCGTTCATCCGTGACGACCTGCTCGTCAAGGTGCAGGCGGCCGACCATCTCGACGTCGGTGAGCTGACCGCCCGGCTCATCGAGCGCGCGGAGTTCGCCGAGGCCAAGGCCGCGCAGTTCGAGGCGCTGCTGGAGGGGATGCGCGGCGACCGGGCCGAGGCGGAGTTCCTGCGCCACGGGGAGCGGATCGGGCCCTATCTGACCTGCCGGCGCGGGCTCGCCTTCGAGCGCGCCAACCGGGACTGGTGCCGGGAGGTGATCGACGTCCTGCGGGCGCGGTCCGCCTGAGGACGGTCCGGGCGACCCGCGGAGGTCCGTGCGGGTCCGCGCGCCGCGAGGAGGCCGCGCGACTCTCCAAAAAATATTCTGCAAAAATACTTTGGGAAAGTGGTCGGGCCGCTCTACGCTGCTGCCATGACCAGCGAACCCAGCCGCCGCGTCCTCGATCCCGAGCGCGACGGAGCCGCCTTCAAGGCCCTCACCCACCCGCTGCGGATCGAGCTGCTCGGCCTGCTGCGGCAGCACGGCCCGGCCACCGCCAGCGAACTGGCCGCGCGCACGGGCGAGTCCTCCGCCTCCACCAGCTACCACCTGAGGGTCCTCGCCAAGTACGGGTTCGTCGCCGAGGCCGAGCACCGCGACGGGCGCGAGCGCCGCTGGAAGTCCGTGCACGCCCTCACCTCGTGGAGCAACGAGGCCATGCACCGGGCTCCCGGCGGCCGGGCCGCGCTCAGCGCACTCCGCCGCCGCCAGCTCGAACACCTGGAGCGCTCGCTCGCCCGGCACGAGGCGGACCTGGAGAGCGGCCGGCTGGACAGCGCCTGGCAGGAGCCGTCGGGCCTGAGCGACAGCCTGCCCCGGCTGACCCCCGAGTCGCTGACCGAGCTGTGGGAGGCGCTGGCGGCCAAGACGGCCGAACTGACCGCCCGCGACGCCGGTGACCCCCGCGCCGAGCAGGTCGTCGTCTTCACGGCGGGGCTCCCGCTGGCGCCGGAACCGCCCGTGGTCTCCGCCGGGCCCGCCACCGAGGAGCCCGCCCCGACCGGCGAGAACGCCGCCACCGGCGGGTCCGCCCCCACCGACGGGTCCCCCTCCACCGGCGGGTCCACCTCCACCGGCGGAAGCCTCCCCACTGACGGGAACGCCTCATGAGCGGGGCGGCCGGAGCCCCCGGCACCCCGATACCGCCCCCGACCGCCCCTGCCCCCGACCCCGACGCCCGGCGGCTGGATCCGCTGACCGCGCGCCGCCGGTTCGTCACGGTCTCGTTCCTCTTCTGGCTCCCCATCGGCATGTCCATCGCGACCGGGGTGCTCCTCTTCACCGACCGGGGCATGGGCCTCGCCGCCGTCGCGGGCTTCTTCGCCGTGCACTCCCTCACCGCCGCCGCGATGGAGCTGCCCACCGGAGGCCTCTCCGACGTCCTAGGGCGGCGCGCCGTCCTGGCCACCGCCGGGCTGCTCAACGTGGCCGCCTTCACCCTCTTCGGCCTCGCCTCCGCCGCCTGGGCCATCGCGCTCGGCATGGCCCTCATGGGGTGCGCCCGCGCCCTGTCCAGCGGGCCCGCCGAGGCCTGGTACGTCGACACCGTCCACGCCCACGCGGGCCCCGCCGCCGACCTCCGTACGGGCCTGGCGCGCGGCAGCTCCGCCACCTCGGCCGCCCTCGCGCTCGGCACCCTGCTCGGCGGCGGGCTGCCCTGGCTGCTCGGCCGTGTCCCCGGCGCGGGGGAGTGGCTCACCGGGGCGACCGGCGGACACGTCATCCCGCTCTCCGTGCCCGCGCTCCTCGGGGCGCTGGTCGAGGTCGGGTTCGTCCTCTACGTGGTGAGCGCCCTGCCCGAACCGCCCCGGCCCCGGGCCACCCTGCGCGGCGTCCTGGGCGGGGTGCCCGCCGCCATCGGGGCCGGGCTCCGGCTCGGCGGCCGGGACGTGGTGATCCGGCGTCTCCTGCTGACCGCGAGCACCACCGGGGCCGGACTGGCGGTGCTGGAACTCCTCACCCCGGGCCGGGCCGCCGCCCTGACCGGTACGGCCGAGTCCGGTGCCGTGCTCTTCGCCGGGCTGGCCTGTGCGGGGTTCGTCTGTGCCGCGCTCGGCAGCCAACTGGCCCCGTTCACCGCCCGGCTGACCCGCAGCAGTGGGCGCGCGGTACTGGCGGGGCGGGGTGTGGTGATGCTGGGGCTCGTCCTGCTGGGCGCCTCCGCGTCCTCGACGAGCGTCCTCGCCACTGCCGCCGCCGGTACCGGCTTCGGGCTGGCGTATCTGGGTCTGGGCATCGCGGCCCCCAACGCCAACGACCTGCTGCACCACCGGGTCGACGCCGCGGGCCGGGCCACCGCGCTCTCCGTCCAGTCGCTCGCCCTGCAACTGGTCGCCGCCGGTGCGGGGATCGCCTTCGGCCTGCTGCCGCTCGGGCCGCTGCCCTGGCTGCTGGCCGCCGCCGTCGTGCTCGCCGGGGCGCTGCTCTGGGTGCGCCGGACCGCCGGGAACCCGGAGGAGCGGCTGCCCTCCCCGCTGCCCGTTGTGGCCGGATCGGCGTCCGAACGGTGACCGGCCGGTGCCCGATCGCCCGGGCGGCTTCCGCCGGAGGGGCACGATCGGGCTGAATGGGCGGAGACCGCACCGGCCACCCGCACCGGTACGGGGACGGTGGAAGACCGGACCATCCGTCGCCACCCCACGTCACAGCAGCTGAGGAGATCCACCCCCATGCCCGACCACAGCGACCTGCTGGTCGTCGGTGAATGCGTCGCCGACATCGTCCGGCTGCCGGACGAGGAGGACCGGGTCCACCCCGGCGGCAGCCCCGCGAACGTCGCGTACGGCCTCGCCCGGCTCGGCCACCGGGCCACCCTGCTCACCCAGCTCGGCCCCGACGCCAACGGGCGGCTCGTCCGGGACCACCTGACCTCCGCCGGGGTCACCGTCCGCACCGACGGGGCGCCCGCCCGCACCCCCTCGGCCGCCGTCACCCTGGACGCGGCCGGGCAGGCCTCGTACGCCTTCGACGTGTCCTGGACCCTCGCCCCCGTCACCGTGGAACCGGCCCCGGGCCATGTGCACACCGGGTCGATCGGCGCGGTGGTGGGGCCGGGGGCGGAGACGGTCCTGGAGATCGTGCGGGCCGCCCGCGCCACGGCGACCGTCAGCTACGACCCCAACGTGCGGCCCGCCCTCATGGGGGAGCGCGCCGAGGCCGTGCGGCGGGTCGAGGAGTGCGTGGGGCTCAGCGACCTGGTCAAGGCGAGCGACGAGGACCTGGCCTGGCTCTACCCGGGGGAGGAGCCGGAGAAGGTGGCCGCCCGCTGGCTGGAGCACGGCCCCGCCGCCGTGCTGGTGACCCGGGGCGGCGACGGGGCCCTCGCGGTGCTGCCCGGCGGGCCGTTCACGGTGGCCGCCGCGCGGGTGGAGGTGGTGGACACCGTGGGCGCGGGCGACGCGTTCATGTCGGGCACCCTCCACGCGCTGGCCGCGCACGGCCTCCTCGGCGCCGGAGCGCGGGAGCGGCTGCGCGCGGTGGACCGGGACACCCTCACCGACGTCCTGCGCCACGCGGTCGCCTCCGCGGCCGTCACCGTCTCCCGGGCCGGTGCCAACCCGCCCGACACGGCGGAGCTGAGGGAGGCGCTCGACGCGCGGGGAGGCGCTCGACCATAACTGACAAACCGTCATGACCCGTTCGGCCCAGTCGAACGCACCCTCGCCAGGCGCCCCGCCGTTCGTCAACCGGCCGCAGTATGACAACGGGATCGGGGCAGCGGGTGACGGGAAGACGAGCAGCCGGCAGCGGGGCGGGGCCGCGGGGACGCGAGCGCGCCTCAGCGACCGGGAGCGGACGCACGGCCGTACTGGAAGGCGTGGCGGGCTGGGTGCCGGGGGAGCCGGTCCCCAACGAGCTGCTCCCGGCGGGCTGGGGCGTCGACGACGCCTGGGTGCGCCGGCGCACCGGCATCGGCAGCAGGCACCGCGCCGGACCCGGGGCCGCCACCGGTGACCTCGCCTACGAGGCGGCCTCCCGGCTGCTCGCGGGCGCCCCGCCGGCCGGGCCCGTCGACGCGGTGGTCCTCGCCACCGCCACCCCCGACCACCTCTGCCCCGGCACCGCCCCCGCCCTCGCGGCCCGGCTCGGGCTCGGCACCGTACCGGCGCTGGACATCGCCGCCGTGTGCAGCGGTTTCGTCTACGGGCTCGCCCTCTGCCACGGGCTCGTCGCCTCGGGGCTGTACGGGCGCGTCCTGCTGGTCGGCGCTGACGTCTACTCGACCTGGCTCGACCCGGAGGATCGTTCCGCCGGGGTCGTCTTCGGCGACGGGGCGGGCGCGGCCCTGGTCGCGGCGGGGCAGGCCGGTGACCCCGGTGAACTGCTCGCCTTCGACCTGGGCAGCGACGGCACCGGCTACGAGCTGATCACGGTCCCCGGCGGCGGTGCCCGCTCCCGCGCGAGCGGGAAGCCCCCCGCGCTGTCGGACGCGTACTTCCGGATGCAGGGCTCCACCGTCTACCAGCACGCCGTCGAGCGCATGACCGGCTCCTGCCGGACCCTGCTGGAGCGGGTGGGCTGGGACCCGGCCGAGGTCGAGCACTTCGTGCCGCACCAGGCCAACGCCCGGATCCTGCGCGCCGTCGCGGACCGGGTCGGGATCGGACCGCAGCGCTGCGTCACCCATCTGGAGCGGGTTGGCAACACCGGCGCCGCCTCCATCCCCCTCGCCCTGGCCGACGCGGCGGGCCGGGGGGTGCTCCGGGGCGGCGACCGGGTGCTGCTGACCGCGTTCGGGGGCGGCTTGACCTGGGGCTCGGCCGCACTCCGCTGGCCGGGGACCCCGCAGACCGATTCGACGATTTCGACGGAAGGAACACAGCATGTCGCAGTCCGCTGATCAGGGCACCGGGGCCGGATCCGGCACCGCCGTCGCGGTGACGGGCGTCGGCCTGGTGACACCCGCAGGGGCTGACGAGCACAGCTTCTGGGAGGGGCTGTGCGCCGGGCACTCCACCGCCCGGCGCCAGCCTGAACTGGCCGGTCTCCCGGTCGACTTCGCCTGCGCGGCCGACGGCATCGACCTCGACGCGGTGGTCGGCGGCCGCTCGGTGTGGCGGATGGCCCGCTTCGTGAAACTGGCCGTCGTCGCGGCCCGGCAGGCCGTCGCGGACGCCGGGCTCGATCCGGCGGTGTGGGACGGCGGGCGGGTCGGCGTGGTGCTGGGCGTCGGGGTCGGGGGCGTCTCCGTCCTCGTCGACAACGCCGCCAGGCTGGCCGCCTCGGGGCCCGACGCGGTGTCCCCGCTCCTCGTCCCGATGATGATCCCCAACGCGGCGGCGGGCGAGGTCGCCATCGCGCTGAAGGCAGGCGGCCCCTCCCTCGCCCCCGCCACCGCCTGCGCCTCCGGGGCCACCGCCGTCGCCGTCGCCCGGGATCTGCTGCTCGGCGGGAGCTGCGACGTGGTGGTGGCGGGCGGCTCCGAGTCGGTGCTGACGCCGCTGGTGGTGACGGCGTTCGCCCGGATGGGCGCGCTCTCCACCCGTACCGGCGATCCGGCGGGCGCGTCACGGCCGTTCGCCGCCGACCGGGACGGGTTCGTGATCGGCGAGGGTGCCGCCATGCTCGTCCTGGAACGGGCGGAGGCGGCCCGCGCCCGGGGCGGCCGGGCCCGCGCCCTGCTCACCGGCGCCGGGTCCAGCACGGACGCCCACCACCCCACCGCCCCGGCCCCCGACGGGCGCGGCGCCGAACGCGCGGTACGGGCGGCCCTCGACCAGTCGGGGTGGACGCCCGACGAGGTCGACCACGTCAACGCCCACGGCACCTCCACCCCCCTCAACGACGCCATGGAGACCACCCTCGTCTCCCGGCTGTTCCCGCACCGCCCGTCCGTCACCGCGCCCAAGGGCGTCATCGGGCACACCCTCGCCGCGGCGGGCGCGATCGAGGCGGTGGCCACCGTCCTGACGCTGGAACACTCGCTCGTCCCGCCGATCGCCAACCTGGACTCCTTCCCCGACGCCTTCCCGCTCGACTGCGTGGTGAAGGAGCCCCGCCACCAGCGGGTCGAACGCGCGGTGAGCCACTCCTTCGGCTTCGGCGGCCACAACGTGGCGCTCGCCTTCCAACGCGCCTGACCCGAAAGGTCCGTTCGGGAACGGCGGGGGTGTCCTCGCCGTTCCTAGATCGTTACTCTGTCGTGACCGTATTCCTGCATGAAACGCCCCCGCCCACGACCGTCGATCAGCTCACCCGAACGCTCTACGGTGACAACTTCCGCCAGGAGCACGCCTTCTGGCGTCGGCTGATCACAACAGAACCGTTTCGGCGGCCCGGTGGCGGCACCCCCGACGAACGGCTCGCCCTCTCCTACCACCGGCTGCGCATCCTCAACGACACGCTGGACAGCGGTGCGAGGCTGGCCGCCGACCCCCGCGCCCTGGCCGCCCTGCACGAATGGCTCGGCCCGGTCGACCCCGCGCTGACCACCGTCGCGGGCATCCACTACAACCTCTTCCTCGGCTCCCTCCTCGACCACGACCCGGGCACGCTCCGCGATCTGTCGGACTTCCTGGAACTGCGGAACATCGGCACCTTCCTCTGTACGGAGGTCGCGCACGGCAACGACGCGGCGGCCGTCGAGACGACCGCGACGTACGACCCCGAACGCGACGGCTTCGTCCTGCACACCCCGCACGCCGGTGCCCAGAAGTTCATGCCCAACACCAGCCCCGCCGGGGGCCCCAAGACCGGAGTGGTCGCCGCCCGGCTCCTCGCCGACGGCGCCGACCACGGGGTCTTCCTCTTCCTCGCCCCGCTCACCGACGCCGTGGCCGCCCTGCCCGGCGTACGGGTGCGGCGGCTGCCCGCCCGGATGGGCTCCCCGGTCGACCACTGCCTCACCTCCTTCGACCGGTACTTCGTCCCGCGCGAGGCGCTGCTCGCCGGGGAGCAGGGGCGGATCGGCGCGGACGGCCGCTTCACCAGCCGACTGGCCAACCGCAGAAGGCGGTTCCTCCTCTCCATCGGGCGTGTCACCCCCGGCAAGCTCTCCATGAGCGCCTGTGCCGTCGGCTCCGCGCGGGTCACCCTCGCCATCGCGATCCGGTACGCGGGCCACCGGCTGGTCTCCGGAGCGCGCGGTGCCGGGCGGGTGCCCGTCTACGCGCACCGCAGCCACCACGGCCCGCTGGCCGGGGCGATGGCCACCGTCTTCGCGATGAGCCTCCTGCACCGCAGGGCACTGGACCGCTGGGAGTCCGCCCCGGCCGCCGACCGGACCGAGGCGGAGCGCCTGGTCGCCGTCGCCAAGGGGTGGATCACCTGGCAGGCGCGCGGCGTCATCGTCGAGTGCCGGGAGCGGTGCGGGGCGCAGGGGCTGCTGGAGAACAACGGGATGACCGAACTCTTCACCGGCATCGAGGGCGCGATCACCGCCGAGGGCGACAATCTCGCCGTCCACGCCAAGGCCGCCGCCGAGATGCTGTTCGGCGTCACGGTCCGCGACGAGGAGGAGGCGGACGGGCCCGGCGACCTGGACGACCCGCGCTTCCTGGGGCGGCTGCTCGCGGCGGTGGAGGACATCTGGTTCGACCGCGCCCGGGAGCGGATCAGCGCCGCCCCGGCGGGCGACCCGCTCGGCCGGTGGAACGCCGCCTCGGGGCCGGCGCTGCGCGGGGTGGAGGCGTACGGCTACCGGCAGGCGGGCGAGGCGTTCGAACAGGCCGTGGCCGCGCTGCCCGAAGGACCGGCCCGCGAACGGCTCACCGAACTGCACCGGCTCTTCGCCCTGCGGTGGATCGCCCGCAACAGCGGCGACCTCCTCGCCGCCGGACGGCTGACCGCCGGACAGGTGGCCGCGCTGCCCGACGAGGAGGAGCGGCTCATCGCGACCGTGGCCCGGCACGCCCCCGAACTGGTGCGCTCCTTCGCGCTGCCGGAGCGGCTGCTGTCGGACTGGCCGATCGCCGGACCCGGTTACGCGCACGCCTACGACGACCCGGAGGGGCCCTGGCACCAGGGCCGCAGGCCGGCAGGGGCCGGGGCGGGCGCTTCGGGCGGGGGCGGCGGCCGTGCGGGAGGCGGGAGCGGCACCCGGACGGCGGACGGGGCCGGGCGCCGTACGGCGGATTTCCGGCGGCCGGCCTGCGGCAGCAAGCGGCGGCGGCCGTTGCGCGAGAAGGTCGCGGCGCTCGGGACGCGCGGGGTGCTGCTGGCGTACTGGGGGACCACGTCCGTGCTCTCCCGGTGGTTCGAGAAGCCGCAGGTGGGCGCAGACGAATCGGTTCGCCCCAGGGCGTAACCGGAGGGTCTTCATCCAGTTACTTCGGCGGGGGCTGCTTTCGGCCGGCCGCCCCGCGTCAAGCCCCCGATGGGCTGATGAAGCCGTCGACGGGCCGATGAACCGATGAGAGGAAACACCGTGGAGACCCAGACCATCCACCCGAAGATCACCGAGGTACTCACCGGGACGTTCAAGGTGCCCGCGGCCGAGATCCTGCCGGAGTCCACGATGGACAGCCTGGAGATGGACTCCCTGGCCGTCGCGGAGTTCGCCGTCATCATCAAGGAGACCCTGGGGGTCAGCGCCGACTCCGAGAAGCTCTACAAGGACGCCACGCTCGCCGACATCACCGCGTTCATCGACGCGGCCGTCGGCGGCGAGGCGGCCGGCAGCGCGGTGCCGGTGAGCGACACCCGATGAACCGACCCGCCATCGCCGTCACCGGCCTGGGCATGATCACCCCGGCCGGCCACACCACCGACACCACCTGGGAAGGCGTCTGCCGGGGCGACTCCTTCGCCCGCACCGTCCCCGAACTGCACGGCTGCGCCGTCGACTTCGCCTGTACGGTCACCGGCATCGACCTGGACGGGGCGGTCGGCGGCCGCAGCGCCTTCCGGATGGGCCGGTACGTCAAGTTCGCCGTCCTCGCCGCCCGGGAGGCGGTGGCCGACGCAGGGCTCGACCCCGCCCGCTGGGACGGCGCCCGCGTCGCCGTCGTCGTCGGCACCAGCAGTGGCGGCTCCGCCGGACTCACCGAACAGGCCGTCGCCCTGGAGCGGCGCGGCCCCGAGGCCACCTCGCCCTCGGGCATCCTGCTCACCATCCCGAGCATGCCCGCGGCCGAGATCGCCATCCAGATGAAGGCCACCGGCCCCAGCCTGGCGCCCTGCACGGCCTGTTCCTCCGGGGTGACCGCCCTCGCCGTCGCCCGCGACATGCTGGCGCTCGGCCAGTGCGACATCGCGATCGCCGGGGCCACCGAGTCGATCGTCTTCCCGGTCGCCATGACCGGCTTCGCCCGCTCCGGCGCGGCCGCCCGGCGGGACGCGGACGGGCCGGAGGGCGGCGGCCCCGCCCGCCTCTGCCGCCCCTTCGCCGCCGACCGGGCCGGGCTCGTCATGGGCGAAGGCGCCGCGATCATGGTCCTGGAGCGGGCGGCCGACGCCCGGGCCAGGGGAGCGGCCCCCCGAGCGCTGCTCGCCGGCACCGGCGCCACGACCGACGCCCACCACCCGACCTCCCCGCACCCCTCCGGGGCGGTCGCCCAGGCCGCCGTGGACGCGGCGCTGAGGGACGCGGGCTGGCGGGCCGAGGATGTGGAACACGTCAACGCACACGGGACCTCGACGCCGCTGAACGACGCGACCGAGGCCGCCCTCATCGGCCGGGCCTACCCCCACCGGCCGCCCGTCACCGCCCCCAAGGGCGTCCTCGGCCACTGCATGGGAGCGGCCGGTGCCATCGAGGCGGGGCTGACCGTCCTGACGCTCCAGCACGGCCTCATCCCGCCGATCGCCAACCTGGACACCCCCGACCCCGGGTTCGCCATCGACTGCGTCACCAAGACCCCGCGTGAGGTGCCCGTACGGCGGGCCGTCAGCCACTCCTTCGGGTTCGGCGGACAGAACGCGGTGATCGCCCTGGAGGCCCCGCAGACCGCCCGACAGGCCCCCTGAGGTGCGCCCGGGCCGGTGCGGCGGGACGATCCCGCGCCGCACCGGCCCATGGGGGAGCGGCCCGCGCACCGGCTCCGGCCCGGGCGAGGGACGACCTGACGACCTTCGGTACGGCCCCCGCCGCGTCGCTGAAAAGTACGGCTCCCGCCGCGTCGCCGGCCCTGCGGTCCGGCCACCGGTGCCGGGCGGGACGCACCGGCCCCGGACAGTCCGCCGGGCGGACCCGTCGTACAGGGCCCGCCCGGAGGTCGAGGACATGGGAGCGGCCTTCCGGCCGCCGGATCCAGGTGCCGTCAGCGGCGGCGCCCCTGGCCGAACTCGCCACCGGCGTCCTTGCCGGTGCCCATCTCCTTGCCGTCCGCGTAGTCGATCTTCTCCTTGCGGATCTCGGCCGAGACTTCCTTCTGCTCGGTGACCCGCTCGGTCTCCAGCCGCACCCGCTCCACCGGGACGGCCTCCTTGCGCACCGTGGCGCGCTCCGCGTGCAGGGTGACCTCCACGTCCTGCTCGCCGAAGTCCGTCGTGCCGGTCACCTTCTCCCCGGGCTGCAGTGGCTCGCGGACCACCCGCACCTCCTCGTGGGAGACCGGTACGGACCGGGTGACCTCCTCGGTCACCACGTACTTGTGCAGCCGGGCCCGGCCGCTCTCGTACTCCTCCGTACCGACGTGCAGCTGCTCCTCGGAGCGGATCAGCTCGTCCTTTCCGCTCATGTCGGCGCCCCGGGACGCGCCCGCGCCCGCGAGCGGCCTGGAGGTGGCGGAGGTGTCGCGGTGCCTGCCGGTACCGGCACCCGCACCGGCCATGCCGGCTCCGGCCGTCGTCCCCGCGGCGCCCGTGCCCGTCGCGGCGGGGCCGGTCGCCTTGGCGCTCGGCGGCGTGCCCGTGCCCCGGGCCGTGCCCGCCGCACCCGCTCCGGCCGCGCCCATGGCGCCCGTCCCGGCGACGGTCCGGCCGTCGGTGCCCGTGCCGGTGCCCTTGGTGTCTCCGCCGAGATCGCCCGCCTTGCGGGTCATGCCGTAGTGCCGGTACAGCTCCTCCTCCTCGGCGACGGAGAGGTGCGCGTCCGCGTCCACGCGGGGCGCCTCCTTGACCGTCTCCTTGGAGTGCGAGACGTGCAGGTCGGAGCCCACTCGACGGGCCCCGGCGAGCGGTACGAAGCTCTCCTTCATGCCGAACAGGCCGGTCTTGACCGTGACCCAGTCGGGCTTGCCGGTGTCGTCGTCGACGTACACCCGGCCCACACTGCCGACCTTCTCGCCCTCGTTGTCGTACACGGTCAGACCGTCGAGCTCTCCGGAATCCGTGAAACCGTCAGCGGCTCCCATAACCGAACCCTCCTCGCTGGGCGCGCCCTGTGGGTGGCTCCACCAGATGTGGCACGTCCGGCTTCCATCGCGCCTCACCCGGTTGGACGGTGCAACCGCCCGGCCACCCGGCCGGAGGTCCCCCGGAGGCCCCGGGGGACCCTCCTGGCCCCGTACGGAGCCGCCCGGCGGCCTGTGACCCGGTTAGGCCAATCGGGTGAGAGGGTGCGGGCCCGCATAGGATCGGCGGAGCACGGCCGCCCCGGGAGGACGGGCCGGAGCCGGTCCCGCCGAGCCGCCAGGAGTGCGCCATCGATTCCGTACGCGTCCACCCGCCCGGCCGGCGCACCGGACCCCGCACCGAACCGCGTGCCGAGCTTCGCGATCGGCACGAGGACGGCCACCACCTCCACCACCTGGTGTGGCGGCTGGGCCCCGGGGTGCGGGTGTGCAGCAGCGCGGTCCTCGGCGGCGGTATCGGCCCGCGCGCCTGGATCCTCAACGCCCAGGTCCCCGGCGGCTATCCACGGCTCGACCCGGACCGCCACCTCGCCGAGATCGCCGCCGCCGAAGGACTCACCGGCTCCGGCGCCGGGCTGATGACCGCGGCCGAGGTCGCCGCGTACACCACCGGCCGGGACGGCGGCGTCACCGCGACCGTCACCACGGGCCTCGGCGTACGGGGCTGGGCGGCGGCCCCGGAAACCGCGGGTCCGATGTGCGCGGCCCCCGAAACCGCGGGTCCGGACTCCGCGGCGCTCGAAGCCGCGGCCCCGGAGTCCGCGGCCGGCGAGACCGTGGCTTCCGGGACAGCGGCCGCCGAGACCGCGGACCCCGTCGCGAGCGTCCGCACCCCGCACCGGCCGGGCACGGTCAACATCGTCGTCGAACTCCCCGTCGCCCTCTCCGACGCCGCCTTGGTCAACGCCGTCGCCACCGCCACCGAGGCCAAGGTGCAGGCCCTCCTGGACGCCGGACTCGACTGCTCCGGCACCCCCACGGACGCCGTCTGCGTCGCCGCGCCCGAGCCGGGGCCCGACGGCGGCGAACCCTTCGCCGGACCCCGTTCCCCCTGGGGCGCGCGCATCGCCCGCGCCGTGCACACCGCCGTACTGGCCGGAGCGCGCCCGGCGCGGCACCTCAGCTGACCGTCACCGGGTGCCGGACCACCGCGTCGAAGAGGTACCCCTGCGTGTTGTGCGCGGTCACCTTCGGCTGCGTACGCCCCGACCGGTCCGTGGCCCGTGCCAGCAGCTCGACCGGGCCCGTCCGCACCGGCACCCAGTCCGCCGACCACCGCACCCAGCTGCCGGCCCTCGGCTCGTCGCGCAGCCGGGCCCGCCGCCAGCGGTGCCCGCCGTCGGTGCTGACCTCCACCGACCGCACCGGCGCCCCGCCCGACCAGGAACGCCCGGTGAGGACCGTGCGGCGCCGGGCGCGGAACGTGGCGCCCCGCTCCAGCTCGAAGGCGCTCTTCAGGGTCTGCCGGGTCAGCGGGGCGCTGCCCTCCGGCGGGTGGCCGGGGCCGAAGAGCCGGTAGAGGCCGGTGTTCCACGGGGTGAGCAGCGGTTCGGCGCTCACCTCGATGTCCCCGAGCCACTTGATGTTGGCGATGCCCACCCAGGACGGCGCGATCACCCGGACCGGGTACCCATGGTCGGGCGGCAGCGGCTCGCCGTTCATCCCGTACGCGAGCAGGACGTCGTCCAGCGCCTTCGCCACCGGCAGCGGACGGCGCACCCGGCCCAGGTCCACCCCGTCCGTGACCACCTCGGCGTCCAGCCCGCGCGGCAGCACGTCGACCGCGTGGCGCCCGATCCCGGCCCGGCGCAGCACATCGCCCAGCCGCACCCCGCGCCAGCGGGCCGTACCGATCGCCCCCAGCGTCCACGCCGTACCGCTGACCGCCTGCCCCTGCTGCGAGGTGAAGAAGCTGCGCCCGTTGCCCGCGCACTCCACGAAGGCGGTACGGGTGGCCGAGGGCAGGCGCAGCAGATCGGCGTACGTGAAGTCGACCGGGCCGCCCGTGAGGCCGTCGCCCCAGACCGTCAGCTTCCAGGTGGCCCGGTCGATCTCCGGGGTCGCGGTGTGGTTGCGGACGAAGAACCGGTCGGCGGGGGTGAGGAGCCCGGTGTCCCTGAGCGCGGCGAAGTCGGTCTCCGCGTTGGTGCCGCGCAGCGTGAACAGCTCCGGGGGCAGCGGCTTGACCACCCCGGGCAGCCCGGCCGCGGGGGCCGGAGCCGCCGCCTGGGCCGGGGCGGCGACCGAGGCCAGCGGGACGGCGGCCGACGCGGCCGCGACGAACCGCAGCAGGTCGCGGCGGTCGATCCCGGCGGAACGCGCCCGCCCGGCGGACCACTGGCGCAGCCGCATCCGGTCGTAGGCGGCCTCGGAGGCCGGGTGCAGCGGGTTCATGGCAGCTCCTGGTGGGGGAGGGGCGAGGGGAGGACGGCGGGAGGTGCGGGCGGAGGCTGGGGAAGCAACTCCCGTACGAGAGAGGCCACCTGGTCCGTCTCGATGAGGAACCCGTCGTGGCCGTGAGGGGATTCGACGATCCGCGGCCGGTCGCAGCCGGGCAGCAGCTCCGCCAGCTGCCGCTGCTGGGAGAGCGGATAGAGCCGGTCCGAGTCGACGCCCGCCACCAGTGCGGGCAGCTCCGCCCGGCGCAGCGCCCGTTCGATCCCGCCCCGGCCCCGGCCCACGTCGTGCCCGTTCATCGCCCCGGTGAGCGCCACATAGCTGCCCGCGTCGAACCGGCGCACCAACTTCCCCGCGTGGTGGTCGAGATAGGACTCCACCTGATAGCGCCCGCCGCGCCCCGGCTCCTCGCCCGGCTGCGGCTCCCGGCCGAAGCGGGCGGCGAGTTCGGGCTCGCTGCGGTACGTGATGTGGGCGATCCGGCGCGCCCGGCCGAGGCCTCGGTGCGGACCGGCGCCGGGCGGGGAGGTGTGGTAGTCGCCGCCGCGCCACCCCGGGTCGGAGCGGATCGCGTCGATCTGCACCGAGCCCCAGGCGATCTGCTCGGCGGAGGCGGCGGCCGGGGCGGCGAGCACCAGCAGCGAACCGGTCCGCTCCGGTCTGCCCACCGCCCACTCCAGCGCCCGCATCCCGCCCATGGACCCGCCGATCACCGCGGCCCAGCGCTCGACACGGAGCGCGTCGGCGAGCGCCGCCTCGGCCGCCACCTGGTCCCGCACCGTCAGACACGGGAACCGGGAGCCCCAGGGCGCGCCGTCCGGCCCCGGGGAAGAGGGGCCCGTACTGCCCTGGCAGCCGCCGAGCACGTTCGGGGCGACGACGAACCACCGGTCGGTGTCGAGCGCCCGGCCGGGGCCGACCAGCGCGTCCCACCAGCCGGGGGTGGGGTGGCCGGGACCGGCGGGTCCGGCCACATGGCTGTCGCCCGTCAGCGCGTGCAGCACCAGCACGGCGTTGGAGCCGTCCGCCGCCCGCTGCCCCCAGGTCTCGTACGCCAGGCGGACCCCCGGTAGCCGGGCGCCGGACTCCAGGGGCAGCGGGTCCTCGATCGTCACCCAGCGGCGACGACCGGGCGGGTCCCCCTCCCGCCGGCCGCCGGAGGCCGGCGGGAGGGGAAGTGCGGCGGGCGCGGTCGTACGGTTCAGGACGCGGCCTTCGCGGCCCGGAACCCGGCGTCCAGGTCGGCCTTGAGGTCGTCCACGTTCTCCAGGCCGACCGAGAGCCGCACCAGACCGGGCGTGGCGCCGGTCAGCAGGAGCTGCTCCTCCGTCAGCTGGCTGTGGGTGGTGGAGGCGGGGTGGATGATCAGGCTGCGGACGTCACCGATGTTGGCGAGATGGCTGAACAGCTCCACCGCGTCCACGAACCGCTTGCCCGCCTCGGCCCCGCCCTTCAGCTCGAAGGAGAGCACCGCGCCCGCGCCGCGCGGCAGATAGCGCTGCCCGGCCTCGTACCAGCGGCTCGACGGCAGACCCGCGTAGTGCACGGTCTCCACCTCGTCGCGCCCCTCCAGCCAGCGGGCCAGCTCCAGCGCGTTGGCGGTGTGCCGCTCCAGCCGCAGGCTCAGCGTCTCCACGCCCTGGAGCAGCAGGAACGCCGAGTGCGGGGAGAGTGCCGGGCCCAGGTCGCGGAGCAGCTGGACCCGGAGCTTGACGGCGAAGGCGCCCGGTCCCAGGGCGGGCCAGTAGCGCAGCCCGTGGTAGCTCGGGTCGGGCTCGTGGAAGTCGGGGAAGCGCTCGGGGTGCGCCCCGAAGTCGAAGGTGCCGCCGTCCACGACGACCCCGCCGATGGTGGTGCCGTGCCCGCCGAGGAACTTGGTCGCGGAGTGGACGACGATGTCCGCGCCGTGCTCGATCGGCCGCAGCAGATACGGCGTCGGCACGGTGTTGTCCACGATCAGCGGGACCCCCGCGGCGTGCGCGGTGTCGGCCACCGCCCGGACGTCCAGCACGTCGCCGCGCGGGTTGCCGAGCGTCTCGGCGAAGAACGCCTTGGTGTTGGGCCGGACGGCGGCCCGCCAGGCCTCCAGGTCCTCGGGGTCCTCGACGAACGTCACCTCGACGCCGAACCGGGGCAGCGTGTGGCGGAAGAGGTTGTAGGTGCCGCCGTAGAGCGAGGGGGAGGAGACGATGTGGTCGCCCGATCCGGCCAGCGTCAGCAGCGCCAGGGTCTCGGCCGCCTGCCCGGAGGCGAGCGCCACGGCCGCGACCCCGCCCTCCAGCGCGGCGATCCGCTGCTCCAGGACGTCCTGCGTGGGGTTGTGGATGCGGGTGTAGATGTTGCCGGGCTCGGCCAGCGAGAACACGTCCGCGGCGTGCTGGGTGTCGCGGAAGACGAACGACGACGTCTGGTAGATCGGCACCGCGCGGGCGCCCGTCGCCGGGTCCGGGGCGGCTCCGGCGTGGATCTGCTGGGTCTCGAACGACCACGCGGCCCGGGGTTCCCGGCGGTCGGTGTCCTCGGGGGTGTGGCCTGCGGTGACGGAGTCGAGGGGCTGGCTCATGTGTTTCCTCGCACGTGGTTCGGTCGCCGTACGGCGTACGTCCGCCGGTCGGCGGCAACCCGGGCGGCACCGGGCTGACTACGGACCGTAGGACGTGCCGGACCGCCCCGGAAGCGTGTCGCCCGCTTGGCCACGAACCTGCAATACGGCGGCAATGCGAAGGCCGGCCCGGAGCCCCGGACCGGCCTTCACCCCATGCCGCGGCGCGGCGAGGTCGTCACTCCCCGGATGTCACTCCTGGGTGAGCATCCCGTTGCGCAGCTTGCCCAGCATCCGGCTGAGCAGCCGGGAGACGTGCATCTGCGAGATCCCCAGCTCGGCACCGATCTGGGCCTGCGTCAGCTCCTGGCCGAACCGCATGTCGATGATCCGCCGCTCCCGCTCGTCCAGGTCGCCCAGCAGCGGCGCGAGGGCGTGCAGGTTCTCCACCGCCTCCATCGCCGGATCGGGTTCCCCCAGGACATCGGCGAAGGTCCGCCCGGCGGTGTTCTGCGGACCGGACTCCGTGGAGTCGGTCGGCATGTCCAGGGAGCCCGCGGTGTAGCCGTTGGAGGCGACGATCCCCTCGGTGATCTCCGCCTCGTCCATGCCCAGGCGTTCGGCCAGCTCCTTGACCGTGGGGTCGCGGTCCAGCTCGGCGGAGAGCTGCTCCTTCGCCTTGGCGAGGTCGACCCGCAACTCCTGGAGGCGCCGGGGCACATGGACGGCCCAGCTGGTGTCCCGGAAGAACCGCTTGATCTCACCGACGATGTAGGGGACGGCGAAGGAGGTGAACTCGACCTCGCGGGAGAGGTCGAAGCGGTCGATCGCCTTGATCAGCCCGATGGTGCCGACCTGGACGATGTCCTCCATGTCGCCGCTGCCCCGGTTGCGGAAGCGGTTGGCGGCGAACCGGACCAGGGACAGGTTCATCTCGATCAGGGTGTTGCGCGCGTACTGGTACTCGTGCGTTCCCTCCTCCAGCACCTGGAGGCGGTCGAAGAAGAGGCGCGAGAGCCGGCGCGCGTCCATGGGGGCGACCTTGCCGGCGTCCTCGATCCAGGGAAGGTCCTCCGTGGTGCTCGTCCGGTGGTCCGCACCGGTGGTCCGCGCGGTCTGCGCCGTCATCTCGTCACGCTCCCCTCGCTCGTAGGCCATGAGGTCTACTCGCCTGCCCCGCACTCCCGCCCTCATGCGCAGAGCGGGGGATGAGATTCGGCCGACCGGTGCGAGGTAGCCGGGAACGGTCTGCCCGCAGCACTGAAACCCCGTCATGGGGCGGACTGATCCACGGGGGGCGCACAGAACCGCCCCACCGGTACGGGGGAGCCCGGTGGGGCGGTCTCCACCAGAGTGCCACAGCTGACGGGCAGTTGGGGCCGGACCGGGCCGTATTGGCTGACGGATGAGTCGAATTCGCCGGTCCCCGCGGCAGGCGCACGCCGGTCCGCACCGTGCTCCGGAACCTCTCCCTCCGGCCGACGCCGACCCTGTGGGAGCCCTCTGCCGGGCACTCCGTTGCAGCCGCGTGAACAGTTCCCCGACACGGAATACGCCCTGCGCGCATCGGCTTTTGCCCGGTGGCGGGCGCGCGGCGCCGGGGCACCGGGGTGCCCGCAGGGAGAACCGCGCGATGGACCGGAACGAGGGAGAGCATGCGCCGTTCGTACGCGTACGAAGAGGGGTGCCGGGGAGCAGCACGGGGTGCCGGTGAACGGCCCGATCCGATCGCCGGGGTGATCGCGTGAGTACCCTCGGCCGGCACCGGGAGCCGGCCCTCCGGCAGCCGTCCGCCGCCCGGGTGGCGGACGGGGAGCGGGAGCCCCGTCCGGTGGCCGGGGAACCCCATCCGCTGGACGCACCCGCCCGCACGTCGCTCACCGGCCCGCACGCCCGCTTCGCCGAGCGCCGGGGCCGGATCCTGCGCTACCCCGTCGACGTCACCCCCTGGACCGCCCACCCCGACACGCCGGACGCCCGGGACTGGGCCGATCTCGCGGCGCTCGCCGGCCCGGGCGGCACCATCGGCCTGAACACGCTGAAGGAGGAGCCCCCGGAGGGCTGGGAGATCCTCCAGCGGATCGCCGGGGTCCAGCTCGTCGACGAGTCGGTGGTCCCGGAACCCGACGCGGAGGCCGTACGGCTCGGCCGGGCCGACGTACCGGAGATGCTGGACCTGGTGGAGCGCACCCGCCCCGGTCCCTTCCTGCCGCGCACCGTGGAACTGGGCACCTATCTGGGCATCCGCCGGGGCGGCGCCCTGGTGGCGATGGCGGGGGAGCGGCTGCGTCCACCGGGCTGGACCGAGATCAGCGCGGTCTGCACGGACGAGTCCGTACGGGGCCAGGGGCTGGCGAGCCGCCTGGTGCGGGCGGTCGCGCACGGGATCCGGGAGCGCGGCGAGACCCCGTTCCTGCACACCTCGGCCGCCAACACGAGCGCGATCCGGCTCTACGAATCGCTCGGCTTCCGGCTCCGCGCCCACCCCGAGTTCCTCTCCCTCCGGGCCCCGGCCGCGCTCCCGCCCACCGGGGAGCCCCGCGAGGCGGCGCCGCGGTGACGAGGGCCGTGCCGCGGTGACCGGGGCCGTCCTCGGGTGACCGGGGCCGTCGGCGGGCCTCCGGGCGCCCACGGCCCGGCGACGGGACTTCCGGCCCCCGCCGCCGGTCCGGCCGCCAGGACCTCCGGCCTCCGGCGCGCCCGCCTGAGGTCCCGGGCCGAACGGCCCGACAGGGACCTTCGGCACCCCCCGCGGGCCCTATGCCCCCCTGCGCCCGGGGCCGGTTCCCGGTCAACTGGAAGGGACCGGCCGAACAGCGGGCGGCACCGAGGAGTGGACGGAAGGAGCGGCCGTGGCCCTGGGCAGACGGCGCACGGCACGAGGCCGGACGGAGGTCCCGTCCGGCACGGACGCGGTCGCGGAGGCGGCCACGGGCCGGATCGGGAGCTGGGCGCTGGCCGGCTGGCTGGCTCTGGTCACCGTGCTGATCGTCCTCCTGGACCTGTTCACCGGCGAGGACCTGCGGGTCATCCCCCTGCTGGTGGTCGTTCCGGCCCTGGCCTCCGTCTTCTGCAGCCTCCGGCAGACGGTCTGGGTGGCGGTCTGGATCACGGTGGTCGTCGTCGGATCCGGCCTCGGCGGTCACGGCACCTTCTGGGACTTCGTCTTCGGCATGGGCTTCACCGTGCTCGCCTGCGCCCTCGGGGTCGCCGCCTGCGCGGCCCGCATCCGCCACGCCACCGAGATGGCCCGGCTCCGCTCCGCCGCCGTCGCCCTCCAGCGGCAGATCCTGCGCCCGCTGCCGGTCGTCACCGACCAGGTCTTCGCGTACGGGCTCTACGAGCCGATCGAGGAGGACCGTTTCGTCGGCGGCGACATCTACGAGGTCGTCGAGTCGCCGTACGGGACCCGGGTGATCATCGGGGACGTCCAGGGCAAGGGGCTCGCGGCGATAGGAGCCGGGTTCGCCGCCATCGCCGCCTTCCGCGAGGCCGCGGTCCGCGAGCGGACGCTGACCGGGGTGGTGGAGGCACTGGAGGACGCCGTCGTCCGGCACAACGTGTTCTCCGCCCAGACCGGCGAAGCCGAACGCTTCGTGACCGCGCTGGTCCTCGGGTTCGACGGGAAGGACCGCGTACAGGCCGTCAACTGCGGCCATCTGCCGCCGCGCCTGCTGCACGAGGGCCGGGCCCGTGCCGTTCCGCTCCGCCGGATCTCCGTCCCCCTCGGTCTCGCGGGGCTCAGCCGCGAGACCCGTACGGCCGAATCGTTCGCCTTCCCGCCCGGTGCCACTCTCCTGGCCGTCACCGACGGGGTGACCGAGGCCCGTGACGCGGCCCGCGCCTTCTACCCGTTCGACCGGCGGCTGGCCGACTGGGCCGGTCACGACCCGCGCGAGCTGCTCGACGCGCTCCGCGCCGACCTGGAGCGGTTCACCGGAGGGGTCCGGCGCGACGACGTCGCCGCGCTCGCCCTCCGCCGCGCCCCGGCCTCCGGAGACGGAGAGGCCGCCAGGCCCGTCGCGGGTGCCGTGACCGACTGAGCGGAGAGCCGACCGTATGTCCCCATGAGACTGATGTCGCATGGGGACATTTTGAGGTGTACGGTGCATGTATGAGCCCGGAAGAGAGCACCCCGGAGCGCGGCACCGCCGAGCGCAGGACGCCCGAGCGGCGCAGCCGCAAGGCCCGCCGCACCCGCGACACCCTCGCGCAGGCCGCGTTCGAGCTGGTGCTCGACCGGGGGCTGCGGTACGTCACGGTCGAGGAGATCGCGGAGGCCGCCGACGTCGACCGCCGCACCTTCAGCCGCTACTTCGCGAGCAAGGAGGCCGCGGCCCTCGACTCCCTGCGCGGCGACGGCGACCGGATCAACGCGGCCCTGCGCGCCCGCCCGGCCGAGGAGCCCCCGCTCCTCGCCTACCGGCACGCCGTCCTCGCCTGGCTGGCCGACCCCGGGGCGGAGCCCTGGCACCGCCGTCCCCGGATCTTCGACCTCCTGGTCGCCGCCGAGGACGAACCGACCCTCTACGCGGCCTTCCACCACATCCGGGCGGACGCCCAGGAGGACTCGATCGCCATCGTCGCGGACCGGCTCGGCGTCGACCCGAGCCACGACATCCGCCCCGCCGTGACCGTGGCGGCGGGCGCGGGCGCGCTCCTCGCGGCCCAGGCCGCCTGGGTGCGCGGCGGACGCCCGGACGCCCTGCCCGCGCTGGTCGCCGAGGCGTTCGACGCGCTCTCGGCGGACCTGCTCGCGGCACCGGACACCACAGCGGGCCGCCACCGGCCCGGCACCACCGAACACACAGCGGAAGCAGAAGAGGCAACCTCATGAGCACCACCCCCACCACCCCCGCGGCCGAGTTCGCCGGCCGTACCGCCCTCGTCACCGGCGGCGCCTCCGGCATCGGCCTCGCCGTGGCCCGGCTGCTCGCCACCGCCGGAGCGGCCGTCGTCGTCGCGGACCACGACGAGGAGAGCGCCCGCAAGGCCGCCGCCCAGCTGGAGAGCGCCGGGGCGCGCGCCGCCGCCGTCCGCATGGACGTCACCGACCCGGCCTCCGTGGAAGCCGGGGTGCGGTTCGCCGTCGAGACCTTCGGCGCCCTCCACCTGGCCGTGAACAACGCCGGGATCGCGGGCCCCTCCGCCCCCACCGGGGCCTACCCCGTCGAGGACTGGGACCGGGTCGTCGCCACCAACCTCAGCGGCGTCTTCCACTCGATGCGCCACGAACTCCCCGCCATCGTCGCGGCGGGCGGCGGCGCGATCGTCAACATGTCCTCGATCCTCGGCACCAACGGCTTCGCGGGCTCGCCCGCCTATGTCGCCGCCAAGCACGGCGTCGTCGGCCTCACCAAGAGCGCGGCGCTCGAATACGCCGCGCAGAACGTCCGGATCAACGCCGTCGGCCCCGGCTTCATCGACACCCCGCTCCTGCGGAACGCCGAGCCCCAGGCCCGCGAGCACCTGGTCTCCCTGCACCCGGCCGGACGCCTGGGCACCGCCGAGGAGGTCGCGGAACTCACCGTCTTCCTCCTCTCCGAGAAGGCCTCCTTCATCCACGGCAGCTACCACCTGGTGGACGGCGGCTACTCCGCCCCGTGACGACGGCGCCCGGGTGGCGCACGGGGGAGCCGGGCGGGACAAAGGAGAGAGCGATACGGGCACGGGGGAGGGGACCGGGGGACGCAAGGCCCGGGGGCCGGGGGCCAGGAAGAGAAACCAGCGGGAAGAAGCGAGGAAAGCCCATGAAAGCCGTCCAGTACCGAGCCGTCGGCGCCGCCCCCGAGGTCGTCACCGTCCCCGATCCCGAGCCCGGCCCCGGCCAGGTCCTCCTCAAGGTGACCGCCGCCGGTGTCTGCCACTCCGACATCGCGGTGATGGGCTGGACCGCCGACGAGATACCCTTCCCGCTCCCGCTCACCCTGGGCCACGAGGGCGTCGGCACCGTCGCCGCCCTCGGGGACGGCGTGAGCGGCCTCTCCGAAGGCGACTCCGTCGCGGTGTACGGGCCCTGGGGCTGCGGGATCTGCGTCAACTGCGCCGAGGGCAAGGAGAACTACTGCCTGCGCGCCAAGGAGCTGGGCATCATGCCGCCCGGTCTCGGCGCCCCCGGTGCGATGGCCGAGTACATGATCGTCGACGACCCCCGCCACCTGGTGCCCATCGGTGACCTGGACCCGGTGAAGACCGTCTCGCTCACGGACGCCGGACTCACCCCGTACCACGCGATCAAGCGGTCCCTGCCCAAGCTCGTCCCCGGCGCGACGGCCGTCGTCATCGGCACCGGAGGCCTCGGCCATGTCGCGATCCAGCTCCTGCGCGCCATGACGGCCGTACGGGTCGTCGCCCTCGACGTCACCGAGGAGAAGCTCGACCTCGCCCGGGCCGTCGGCGCCCACGAGACAGTCCTCTCCGACGAGAAGGCGGCGGACCGCGTCCTGGAGCTGACCGGCGGGCTCGGCGCGCACGTCGTGCTGGACTTCGTCGGCGCCCCGCCCACCGTGCGGACCGCCGGGGCCGCCGCCCGGGTCGACGGTGACATCACGATCGTCGGCATCGGCGGCGGCGCGCTCCCCGTCGGCTTCGGGGCACTCCCGTACGGCACCGGCGTCAGCGCCCCCTACTGGGGCTCGCGCAGGGAACTGGCCGAGGTGCTGGACCTGGCCCACGCGGGCGCCGTGGACGTCCACGTGGAGACGTACTCCATCGACGAGGCCCCGCGCGCCTACGAGCGGCTGCACGACGGCCGGATCACCGGCCGCGCGGTCATCCTGCCGAACGGCTGAGCCACCCCCGTACGTCCGCGAGCGGGGCCGGGAGAAAATCCCCGGCCCCGCTTCCGGCACCCCGTTACACTCGACGCCATGGGTTCGTACTACTTCTTCCGCTGATTCCCCGGCCCGGACAGCCGCCGCACGACGCCTGACGTCACCGGCGGGCACCCACCGGCCCGACCGCCACCGAGCACCGCACCGCCCGTGACCCCACCGGGCGGCCCCGCTCGTCGCCGTCCCCGGTGTGCCGCTGTCCCTCCGCCGTCCGGACACCCACGTCACGCCCCGCCCCCGCGCGTCCCCGCACGCGCCACCGCGGACCGGCACCCAGGAACCAGGGAAAAGGCACCCATGCACCCCCAGCGCGACCGCGCCCAACTGACCATGAAGGACGTCTCCAAGGCGTACGGGGACCGCTCCGTACTCGACCAGGTGACGCTCACCGTCCGCCCCGGCGAGAAGGCCGCCGTCATCGGCGAGAACGGCTCCGGCAAATCCACCCTCCTGCGTCTGCTGGCCGGGGCCGAGCAGCCGGACAGCGGCGAGATCACCGTCCGCTTCCCCGGCTCCGCCAGCTACCTCGCCCAGACCCTCGCCCTCGACCCGGCCGACACCGTGCAGGACGTCGTCGACGCCGCCCTGGCCGAACTCCGCACCCTGGAACGGGCCATCCGCGCGGCCGAGGACGCGCTGTCGGCGGGCGACCCCACGGAGGCCGAACTCGCCGCGTACGGAGACCTCCTCACCGCCTACGAGGAGCGCGACGGCTACCGCGCCGACGCCCGCACCGAAGCCGCCCTCCACGGCCTCGGCCTCGCCCACCTCACCCGGGACCGGGCGCTCGCCACCCTCTCCGGCGGCGAACAGTCCCGGCTGGCCCTCGCCTGCGTCCTGGCGGCCGCCCCCGAACTGCTCCTCCTGGACGAACCCACCAACCACCTGGACCTGCGGGCGGTCACCTGGCTGGAGGAGCACCTGCGCGCCCACCGGGGCACCGTCGTCGCCATCACCCACGACCGGGCCTTCCTGGAGCGCGTCACCTCCGTGATCCTGGAGGTCGACCGCGACCTGCGCACGGTCACCCGGTACGGGGACGGCTGGGACGGCTACCGCAGGGCCAAGGCCGCAGCCCGCCGCCGCCGGGCGCGGGAGCACCAGGAGCACCTGGACGAACTGGCCCGCACACAGGAGCTGGTGGAGGCCGCCGGACAGCGGCTCGCGGCCACCGGCACGGACCCGAAGCAGGGGTTCGGCAAGCACCGCCGTTCCCACGAGGCCAAGCTCTCCGGCCGGGTCAGGGCCGCCCGCACCCGGCTGGAGGCGCTGCGCCGGGCCCCCGTACCGCCCCCGCCCGAGCCCCTCGCCTTCACCGGCCGCCCGTCCCTCGCGGGGGAGACCGGACCCGGCCCCCTGGTGGAGCTGGCGGACATCTCCGTGGGCGACCGGCTCCACCTCCCGGCCCTGCGCGTCGGGCCCGCGGCCCGGCTGCTGGTCACCGGGGAGAACGGGGCCGGGAAGACCACCCTGCTGCGGGTCCTCGCCGGAGACCTGGCGCCCGACACCGGGACGGTCGCCCGCCGCGCCCGGGTCGGCTACCTCCCGCAGGAACTGCCCGCCCGGCCGACCCGGCGCACCCTGCTCGCCACCTACGCCGCGGGCCGCCCCGGCTTCCCGGACGAGTACGCGGACGAACTCCTGGAGCTGGGCCTGTTCCGCCCCGAGGACCTCGGCGTGCCCGTGGCGTCCCTCTCGATCGGCCAGCAGCGCCGGCTGGCCCTGGCCCGGCTGGTGGTCCGGCCGGCCGATCTGCTGGTGCTGGACGAGCCGACCAACCACATCGCGCTCGACCTGGTGGAGGAGGTGGAGACGGCCCTCGCGCGATACCCGGGAGCCGTCGTGGTGGTGTCGCACGACCGCAGCTTCCGCGCCCGCTTCGCCGGTGACGTACTGGAGTTGAGGGCGGGCCGCCCCGCCGCGGACTGCCCCTCGGGGGAAGCGGGCCCGACCCCGCCGGGACCCGTCTACGCCTCCGGTGAGCCGGAGCCCTCGCCCCGTACCCGGTCGCGCAGCCGCTCGACGAAGACCCGCTGACCGGCGATCAGCCGCTCGGCGGCCTGCTCCGGCGTGCACCAGGCGAACCGGTCCATCTCCGGGAACTCCCGCCGCACGCCGGAGCCGCGCGGCCACTCCATCGTGAACGTCCCCGGCACCACGGCCGCCACGTCCAGCTCCGCCTCCACCGCCCACACGGTCACCGTCTTGCCGCTGCGCTGCCGGGCCTCGCCCAGCGGCAGCCACACCCCCTCCGGCACCGGCAGCCCCAGCTCCTCCTCGAACTCCCGCCGCGCGGCCGCCGCCGGGTCCTCCTCGGGGCCGTACTCACCCTTCGGCACCGACCAGGCGGCCGCCTCCCGCCCCGCCCAGAACGGCCCGCCCATGTGCCCGATCAGCACCTCGATGTCCCGCCCACCTCCCGTACCGCCGGTCCGGAAGAGGAGAAGCCCCGCACTGCGCCTGCTCGCCGCCATGCGGCCCAGTCTGCGGCGGGTCGGGGAGAGGCGCGAACGGAAGGGGGGCGGGGAGGGCGGAGGCACGAACGGAAGAGGCGCGGGCGGAGCCGGACGGGACGGAACTTGCCCGCCCCCCCGTCTCCGCCTCCGCCCCTACGTCTTCCGATACCCGTAGGCCTCCGAGGCCGCCGCCTCCACCGCACCGATGTCGCCACCGGAGGAGGCCGTCACCACGGCGGCGACCGCGCCCTCCACGAACGGGGCGTCCACCAGCCGCGCGTTCTCCGGCAGTTCGTCCCCCTCCGCCAGCATCGCCTTCACCGTCAGGACCGCGCTCCCCAGATCGACGAGGATCGCCACCCCGGCCCCCCGGTCCACCGACGCGGCGGCCCGGCCGATCAGTTCGGCGCTGGTGCCGAGCCCGCCGTTCGGCAGCCCGCCGGCCGCCGCGACGGGGGCCGTCACCCCTCCGGCGGCCAGTCCCCGGGCCAGCTCGGCCACCGACTCCGCGACCGGACCGCTGTGCGAGACCAGCACGATGCCCACCTGCGGCGCCCCGCTCATGCCTCCGCACCCCCGTCCCGCGCCGTTTCGGCCAGCGCCTCGACCAGCAGGGCCGCCGAGGTCGCGCCCGGATCCTGGTGGCCGATGCTGCGCTCCCCGAGATAGCTGGCCCGCCCCTTGCGCGCCTGCAGCGGGACCGTGGCCCCGGCGCCCGCCCGGGCAGCCTCCGCCGCGCCCCCGAAGGACGAGGCCAGCGCCTCGGCGGCCGGCAGCAGCGCGTCCAGCATCGTCTTGTCCCCGGCCCGCGCCCCGCCCAACTGCCCCACGGCGGCCACGCCCTCCGCGAACGCCCGGGCCAGCTGGTCCCGGTCGACCTCGGCGGCCTCGCCGAGCGCCTTGCCCGTACGGCGCAGCAGCGTCCCGTACAGCGGCCCGGACGCCCCGCCGACGGTCGAGATCAGCTGCCGCCCCGCCAGCGTCAGCACCGCGCCCGGGGTCGCGGGCGCGTCCTTGTCCACCGCGGCGGTCACGGCCGCGAAGCCGCGCTGGAGGTTGCTGCCGTGATCGGCGTCCCCGATCGCGGAGTCCAGCTCGGTCAGTCGGCCCGCCTCACGGTCCACCGAGGCCGCGGCGGCGGCCATCCAGCGGCGGAAGAAATCGGCGTCGAGCACATGCTCTCCTGTTCCCCGGGCCGGTGGGGCCCGGTGCGTACGGTCGTCCGTGCGAATCCGTCACCGGGAGTGCGGGGCTCAGCGGCCCCAGCGCAGCGCGGGCGTCTCCACGGGCGCGTCCCACAGCCGCAGCAGCTCCTCGTCGATCTGGCACAGCGTCACCGAGCAGCCTGTCATGTCGAGGGAGGTCACGTAGTTCCCCACGAGCGTACGGGCGACCGGCACGCCCCGTTCGGTGAGGACCCGCTGGACCTCGGCGTTGAACCCGTACAGCTCCAGCAGCGGTGTCGCCCCCATCCCGTTGACCAGGGCGAGTACGGGGCCGGTGGGCCGCAGGTCCTCCAGCACCGCGTCCACGGCGAAGTCCGCGATCTCCCCCGAGGTCATCATCGGCCGCCGCTCGCGACCGGGCTCCCCGTGGATGCCGATGCCCAACTCCAGCTCCCCGGCGGGCAGATCGAAGGTCGGGCTGCCCTTCGCCGGGGTGGTGACCGAGCTGAGGGCCACCCCGAAGCTCCGCGAGGACCCGTTCACCTGCCGGGCCACCGAGACGACCCGGTCCAGCGGCGCGCCCTCGTCGGCGGCGGCCCCGGCGATCTTCTCGACGAAGAGCGTCGCCCCCGTACCGCGCCGCCCGGCCGTGAACGTGCTGTCGCTCACCGCCACGTCGTCGTCCACCACGACCTGGGCGACCTGGATGCCCTCGTCCTCCGCGAGTTCGGCGGCCATCTCGAAGTTCAGCACGTCACCGGTGTAGTTCTTGACGACGAACAGCACCCCCGCCCCGCTGTCCACCGCCGCGGCCGCCCGCACCATCTGGTCGGGCACCGGCGAGGTGAAGACCTCCCCCGGACAGGCGGCCGACAGCATCCCCGGCCCCACGAACCCCGCGTGCAGGGGCTCGTGCCCCGACCCGCCCCCCGAGACGAGCCCCACCTTCCCGGCGACGGGCGCGTCCCTCCGCACGACGACCCGGTTCTCCACGTCGACGGTCAGCTCGGGGTGGGCGGCGGCGATGCCCCGCAGGGCGTCGGCGACCACGGTCTCGGGGACGTTGATGAGCATCTTCATGCCGATCTCCTGGTGAGGGGAACAGAGGCCTTGCCGACCTGTGTGTTTCCCAGGTCGGCAAGGTGTGGCCGGTGGTGGATCTTGCCGGTCCTCGGCGGCCTGCCGCGCCGCGTGGCGGTACTGATACCGACTGCTTGCCGAGTCTCCTGACCGGTCCTCAACTTGCGGGTGGGCGTTTCTCGATCTTGAGGGGCTCCCGGGTGCTCCAACGCGATGATGCCAACGTGGCGTGTCCGATGCCACCGCAAAGGCGGACTGGGAAGGTCCAGGGCTCGAAGCGTCGGAGCGTGTGATGGTCGTTCCGGATCCGGGTGGTGGGGTTGCGCGTGGCTGGATGGCTGGCGGTGGCGACCTCGATCCGGCGGATCCCCGGCCACTACCGCCGGCTGACACTCGCCGGTCCGCCGATTCAGCTTCGGGAGCGGCCTCCCGCCCCGTGCCCTCGTCAACGGGAGCGGCCCTGATCGAGCAGACGTGCCTATGATCATCGCCTTTGCTGGGTGCACAGAAAGAGAACCGATGAGAATACGCGGGATCCTGGCGGCCTTCGTGGTCGCCCTCTCCGTCGTTCTGCTGGCGGGCCTGGCCCAGAGCGGGGCGGACCGGCTGCGGGCGGACCGCGCAGCGGCCACGGACACGAAACGTGCTGCCACGGATGCGAAGCGTACGGCGACGGAGCCGGAGTCCACCGGCGCCGGGGCCGGAACCCAGGTCCAGCTCCGGGCGGTTACCTTCAACATGTGCGGTGGCATGTGCAACAAGGGCGGTACCGACCTGCTCCACCACATCGAGAAGGAGATCGACGCCTTCACGCCGGCGCACCTCGTCATGCTGCAGGAGGTCTGCTACTCGCAGTTCGAGTGGTTCAAGAGCACGTACGCGGGCACCTACGAGTTCAGTTTCACGCCCCTGCTCACCAACTACCCGAGCTGTGGTGCGCCCGACTGTTCGGTGAACATGGACAGCGACCCGAACAACGACGACAAGCGCTGCTGGATCGGCCAGGTCCTCGGCGCCCGTGGCGCACTGGGAACCAGGGACGAGATCTCCCTCGGCGGCGAGAGCTACCAGATCGACGGCAAAGGCAACCCGATCCCCCTCCCGCGGACGTTCAACGCCCTCTGCCACGACGTGGCCCTCGCCGGCATCGCCGGCAAGGTGAAGGGCTGCAGTGTGCACCTGCGCGCCTGGGACGACCCCAAGGGCGTCAGCGACCGGGCCCGTTCCGCGCAGGCGGCGCGCCTCGCCTCCGAACTCGATGCGGACATCGACGCCGGCAAGGTCGTCGTGGTGGGCGGAGACTTCAACATGGTCCCGCAGCCGCACAAGGGGCCGGGCCTGGACAGCTTCTACCGCCCCGACGCCGCGCCGGGCGGGGGCATCGGCCGCTTCTACGAAGCCGACACCACCGACACCAGGGACCCCGACGGCACCGGACCCGATCCCGCCCTCTGGACTCTGCCGGACCCGGACTGTGTCGCACCTGCCACGACCTGCCGCAGCGGCCAGTCCACCACTCTCGATCTGTCACCGCTGGGTGACGACCAGCGCAACAGCAAGATCGACCACCTCTTCTTCTCCGAGGCCACCACAACCGCCTCGCTCAGCGGCGGTCCCCGGCCCCTGTACTTCAAGGACGCCGCGCGCACGACCACCACGCAGAACCCGGCCGAGGCCGCCAGGGACGCCAACGGCAAGTACCTGAAGCTCTCGGATCACACCTTCTACCGCGGCTGGGCGACGGTCACCGTCTCCTGACCCCCGGGTGGCCGAAGGCTCGGCGCTCAACACCTGGGGCGCGAGCAGTCCCGGTTCGCACCGACCGGTGCACGTCTGGGTGTGCGCCTGCACCCTGGAGATCGCCGGTGCCTATGTGCGATGCCGTCAGTCACGACTCTTCTGCCAGGTTCAGTCGGAGTCCGGACCGCGATACCGGGTCCGTCTCCTGCTGCTTCCTCTGGCGTTGCGAGCCCGCTCCACCGTCAGCTCACTCACGAGGAACTCGTCGGCCGCCTTCGCCGTGCCGCCTTCGCGCGTGCGGGGCAGCAGCACCGAGGCACGGGCCCGTAAGCCTCCCGGCGTCCTGCATCCCGCGGGCGATGACCTCCCGGGCGAGGTGCTGGGCCCGTTCGGCGCGCAGCTCCGGCTCGGCCTCGGCGCGGCGGGCCCGTTCGCGCGGGTTGACGGCGAGCTGACGCCGTTCGGCACCCGCGCCGGGCGGTTGTGCACCGCACAGCGGGCGTTGAGGGCGGAGGGGCGGTCGGTGTGCGACCGCCCCTCCGCCACGTCGTACGGGTCGGGTGTGACTGCGGAGTCCGACCGGCGAGCTGACCGTGCCTCAGCGCTGGGTGGTCAGCAGACGCCTTCGTCCTGCCACACGCCCCATTGGCCGGTGGTGCCGGGCTTCTCGTTGGTGGTCCACCATCTGGCCTTCCACTTGCGGCCGTCGTATGCGACGACGGTGCCTCCCGTGTAGACAGCGGTGGCTTTCCACTGGGGCAGGGTGCAGGTGTCGCCCGGGGGGTCGGTGGGCGGGTTGGTCGGCGGCGTGGTGCCGGGGTCGGCGAGTCCGCCGACGGTCTGGGCGATCCACTGCCTGACGCCCCCCTTCTCGGTGACGTCGGTGAAGATCGAGGGTGCGGCACCGCAGTCGGTGTTCGCCGTGCCCCATCCGCTGACCAGGCCCGCGAGAATCCACTCGTCGCGGGAGTTCTTCGTCAGCAGCGGGCCCCCGGAGTCGCCGTAGCAGGTGCCGGCCTGTGCGGGGTTGTCGCCGCAGATCTCGGTGTCGCCGTTGTGGATCACGGGGCACGCGGCATCGTCCAGGACCGTGGTGTCGAACTCGAGGGCCTTCTCCGTCGCACCGCCGCAGCCGGGTGTGGGGCAGGTCTGGCCGAATCCGACGACGCGGGCCGGTGTTCCGACCGAGGGTGAGTTCCAGTCGATCAGCACGGGCTCGACATTGGTGACGGGTGTTGCCAGGTGGAGCAGCGCGACGTCGGCGTCTCCGCCGGTGAAGTAGACGCGGCGGTCGGTGGAGGAGACGGCTACGGGTGCTGCCGAGTCGGTGCCGATGCCGACGTAGCCGTTGCGCCAGGTGCAGTGGGCGGCGGTGAGCAGCCAGTCCGGCTTGATCAGCACAACGGTGCAGGCGTTCCACACGCCGATGGGATAGGCCTGCGAGGCGGGTGTTCCGCCGATGACCTGCGGACTGATGCCCACGTCGACGCTGGGAGATGGCTGCGGGGTTGAGGCGCTTGCGGTCGTCGGCGTCAGAAACGCGACGAGAGAGACGACGAGAGCTGTCAGGAATACCTGGAGTCTTCGTCTGGACAAGTGATCACTCCTTCGGCGTGAACGAGCGGGCTTGCGCACACCCGATGCTATTGGTCTGAACCTGTCAAGGTCTAGACCAGCGATCGCTGTCAGTGGATGAGTACGCGTCCGAGGCCCTGCTCCCCGGGCCGTTCCGGGCGGCGGCCGCCGGGGAGCGGGCTCACGGCAGCTCGGTCCACCCGTGGGCCGTACGCCAGTGGCCTCCCGTCCGCAGGTGGCGGACCAGGGCCCGGTGCAGGGTCGTCGACTGCGGCAGGCGGCCGAGGTCGGCCGTGCCCGGCGGTGTGTGAAAGACGAACTCCAGTACGTCGTCGTCGCCGACCGGCCGGGCTCCGAACTCCGTGAAACGACGTTGGAACGTGAGGATGTTGGAGCCCTCCGGAAGACGTCCGGCGAGCTGCCGGTCCAGAAGCCAGGAGTGACAGGTGGCGTGCCGGTGGGGGGCGCCGGGGAAGTGACGGGCCTGGAATTCTCGGGCGGCGGCGAAGGAGGCGTCGCAGCCGGCGGGGTCGAGCGGGCCGTCGCCGGGGATGTGCACCCGGAGGACCGGGTCTCCGTGGGCGGGGCCTCCGGCGGCCGCCGCGTCCCCTCCCGAGGCGCCCGCGTCGAGGACGCCCCGCTCGAACTGGAGGCGGCCGAGCCGGTGCAGGGTGCCCCGGAAGTGGCGGACGATCCACCCCTGGCGGTCGAAGCCGCCGGTGCCGTGACCGAGCCGGTACGTGGTCAGCTTCGCGCCCAGGTCGGCGAAGGTGGCGGCGACGACGTCGTCCGGGATGCCGAGGCGGCGCTGCCGCTCCAAGGCGTGCGGGAGGGCCAGGAGGTAGAGGTGGACGTAGAAGTAGCGGCCGGTGCTGCCGAGGGCGGAGGGCGCGGTCGGCCAGTCGGGCGCGTTCGACGGGACGTCGGGGCCGGGGTCGGCGTAGAGCTGCTGGTGGCAGCGGACCAGCGCCTCCCACCTGGCGGGGGAGCGTACGGCGTCCGGAAGACCGGCGGCCACTTCTTCCCGGTCCTGGCCGGGGACGGCCAGCAGGTCCATCCGCTCGGCCAGTTCCGCACCGGTCGGCGGTTTGGGATCGGCGACGGTCCTGACGGAGGGTTGGCCCCCGAGGGCGGCCAGCCACTGACCTGCGGCGGTCTCCGGGTCGGCGGGACGTTCCACGGGCCCGGTCATGCGTGGGCCGCCGCCGTGAGGTGGTGGCGGAGCCGGTCCAGCTCTCGGATGCTGTCGTCGAGGCCGCCCGGGCGGGACCTGAGGAGCCAGCAGGCGCGCTGCTCGGCGACCAGCGGCTCGATCCGGCGCAGCAGACGGCGCGCGGTGCCCGGTTCGATCGCGTCGGCGTCGGGCAGGGAGCCGGCGTCGGCCGGTACGGCGGCGCGGGCGCGCAGCACGTCGAGGGCGAACTGAGCCAGCGCGACGGCGTGGTGGAGTTCGCGCCGCACCACGTCACCGTCGGCGGCGGCCGGGTCGGCGGTGGTGAGGTCGGACCGGCAGTCGGCGAGCGTCGCGGCGACCCGGTCCAAGGCCTCCGGCGCCGGAAGGGCCGGCAACGGGACGGCGGGGTCGGGGAAGAGGGCGCGGGCGATCGGCGAACCGTTGAGCAGCGGCACCCCCAGGTCCCGGTGGACCCGGCCGAGGCGCATCAGTACGCCGCCCGTCAGGCGGGCCTCGTCGAGCAGCACGTGGTCGTCGAGCACGGCGGCGATGTCCAGGTCCCGGTTGGCCTCCAGGGACCAGCTCACCGCGCCGCCGAAGACGACCGGACCGTACGCCACCGAGGGCGCGTCCCAGTGGCCGTGGTCGCCCCAGGAGGTGAGGAGGAATCCCTGTGCGGTGTTCTCGCGGCCGGTCTCGGCGGCGTCCAGCATGTTGTCGACGGCGTTGTCGATCCGGCCGAGGAGGGAGTTCCAGTTGCTCGCGCCGGGTGCGACCCAGAACGGCACTCCGGCCTCGGAGAGGAGCTTGCCGCGCGAACGGAAGCCTTCGCGGAGGTTGTCGAGGTCGGCGCCGAGCCGTTGCCAGGTGCGGGCCTCGGGCGTGTCGCCGTCGATGACCTCGGACAGCAGCCGGGGCCCGTCGTACTGCCACACCACGGGGACGGCTCCCGGCGGGACCCGGTCCATCAGTTCGGGGTGGTCGGCGAAGACGTCGGCCCAGAACTCGACGGTGTACCCGGCCTCCAGCCAGGGGGCCATGAGTCGGGTGACGAAGGAGAAGTAGACCTCCCCGACACCCTGTTCCGCCACCCGCTGTGCCGACCGCCCGCGCCCCAGCTCGAAGGGCTCGTCGGCCCCGATGTTGAGCCGCCGTGAGCGGACCTCGCGGGCGGCCTCCGCGACCAGGGCGGTGGCGAAGGCGGCGTTGTCGCCGGTGGGTTCCAGGGTGCTGGGCGGGCGGTGGACGCCGCCCCGTTCGAAGCCTTCGGGGTTCTCGGCACGGTGGGCGTGGCGGGGGTGGCGCAGGAAGCGTTCCATATGCCCGAAGGTGTTCTGGTTGGCGACCAGTTCGATGCCGGCGGCGGCGCAGCGCGCGTCGAGCCAGCGCAGGTCGTCGGCGGTGAGCGGGGAGGCGTCCTGCCAGACGTCCCGGTGGTCGCGGAAGGCGTAGGTGTGCTCGCCGTACAGCTCCAACTGGGTGAAGCGGGCCAGGGCCAGGATCTCGATCCAGCGGGCCAGGGTGCGGCGGGTGGGAACGCGGTCGCGGCTGATGTCGAGGAGGAAGCCGCGTACGGGGAAGTCGGGGTGGTCGCTGATGTCGTAGCCGGTGGAGGTGTAGTCGTGTCCGGCGCGGAGCTGGTCCAGGGTGCCCAGGGCGTAGCGCAGGCCGAGGGCGTCGCGGTGGTCGACGGTGACGCCCTCGGGACCGGTGCGCAGGCGGTATCCCTGGGGCGGGAGGTCCGGGTCGGCGGTCACGTGGACCGGGGCGTCGAGGGCCGCGCCGCCCGGGGTCGTGGTGAGGGAGCGCGGGGCGGGAAAGGGGGTGACGGGCACGGTGGGGCTCCGGGGTGCTGGGGCGGGAGGTGTGGCCGGGTGGCGCGGGGCCGGAGCTCCGCGCCACCCGGCGGCGTGCGGGTCAGGTGCAGGAGCTGAGTTCGCAGATGTCGTTGCGGTCGGTGGAGACCTTCAGGTCGTCGTACCAGATGAAGCTGTTGTCGTTCTTCGGAGCGAAGGAGGGGGTCGCGCCGCCCGCGAAGCTGGAGAAGTAGGCGCGGTCGACCTGGTCGTTGTTGGTGACGAAGCGCAGGCCGGTCACCTTGGCGGCGGACTTGCCGTTGTAGAAGACCTCGATCTCGCCGTCGGGGTTGGCGTTGCCGCCGGTGACGGTGTTGACCTTGACGCGCTGGGCGACGTTGACCCACTGGTTCTTGGGCCAGTGGATGTCGGCGCCGTTGTCCTTGAGCACGGCGTAGTCGCCGTACTGGCCCGCGTGGCCCATGTGGTAGTAGTACACGGCCGCCTGGCCGTTGTTCTGCCGCCAGATCATGCGGGAGCTGAAGCCGTTGGTGCCGTCGCAGACCTGTCCGCCGGAGCAGGAGGCCCCGCCGGCGAGTCCGAGCCCGACCTTGCCGGCGTACTCGGTGGTGCCCCAGCTGAAGTCGCCGCTGAACTTCACCCAGAACGAGAGGTAGTACTCGCGCGCCTTGGTGAGCGCGAAGGGCGCCTGCGCCCCGGAGTCCTCGGGACCGATCTTGCCCTTGGGGTAGTGGACGCGCAGCGACTTCGAACCGCTGTGCGCGGGGGTCGTGTTGTCGATGCGGGCCCGGGTCTCCATGCCCTGCTGCCAGGGCGCGCTCCAGCCGTCGGCGGCCCACTGGCCGAGCGGGTAGCCGTTCCCGGCGGCGGGGCGTTCGAAGGTGTTGACCTTGTACGTCGGCGCCTTCGCCGCCGGGGCGGGTCCGGCGGTTGCCTGCGGGGCCAGGACGGCGGCGGGGACGAGCAGCGCGGCCGCGGCGGTCAGGAGCAGGGTTTTCGTCTTCATCGTTCCTCTTCCCTGTGGGGTGGGGATGCCCGGTGGGGCGGGCGTCTCCCCGTGGGTGGGTGCGGGGTGATGTCAGGCGAGCCAGCGCGGCAGGGCGCCGGCGATGAACGCGTCCTCCTCTGCGAGCCAGGGGTAGGCGGTGTGCACGCGGCCGATCTCCTGTGCCTGTCCGGGCGAGAGACCTTCCGCGGGATCGAGGCACCAGGTGCCGTTCAGCAGGCCCTGGCGGCGGAGCACTTCGTGGACTCCCGCGATGACTCCGGCGAAGGAGCCGCGTACGTCGTAGACGGCGGCGTTGGCGTCGGTGTCCCCGGCGAGCCGGGTCAGCGCCCGCTGCCGGGCCGCTTCGTCCCCGGCGTCGGCGGCGTGGACGTCGGCGAGCAGCCGGACGGCCGAGCGGGTCCAGACGGCCCAGTGGCCGAGCAGCCCTCCGACGAAGCGGCGGACTGCCGGGCCGGTGGGGGTGGTCACGTGGTACGGGGTGAGGAGGTCGGCGACGATGCTGTCGTCGTTGCCCGTGTAGAGGGCGACCTCGGCTCCCCGGGCGGAGTCGGCGACACCCTGGACCAGCTCCAGGGTGCGGTAGCGGTCGAAGGGGGCGGCCTTGACCGCGACGGTGGACTCCTGGTCGGCGAGCGCCCGCCAGTAGGCGCGGGGCAGTTCGCGGCCGCCGACGGCTTCCTGGAGGTAGAAACCGATGACGGGGAGGACCTCGCCGACGGCGGCGCTGCGGTCCAGGAGGTCCTCCGGCGTGGCGTGCGGGAGCCCGGCGGGGGAGACGAGGACGGCGTCGTATCCCAGTGCGCGGGCGGCGGCGGCCTCCTCGACGGCCTGGCGGACGGGTCCGGCGACTCCGGCGATCCGCAGGAATGGGCGGCTCGCGACGGCCGAAGCGCTCTCCTCGGCGGCGAGTTCGAGGACGGGCCGGAACAGGCCGTGGTCGCGGATGGCGAACTGGGTGGTGTGCACGCCCACGGCCACTCCTCCGGCGCCCGCTTCCGAGTAGTAGCGGGTGAGGGCGCGTTGCCGCCGTTCGTCGAGAGTGCGGCCGGCGGTGAGGGCGAGGGGGTGGGCGGGGATGACGGTTCCCCGGCGGAGCAGTGCGGCCCTCGCCGGAGCCATCGGGGCGGACGCGGACATCAGAACGAACCGTCCCGTCGCTCGAACTTGGTCGGCTTGTCCCAGAGTTCGCCGCCTGCGGCGATCCACCGGGCCTGGAGTGCCACGAGTTGGCCCAGGGTGCGGTCCGGATAGCCGAAGAGGGTGTGGCAGAGCGTGGCGTCGGCGAGCAGGCTGGTGGCGGGTTCCTCCCCGGTGAACTCCGGTACGACGTCCAGGTGGTGGGCCAGCAGGGTGGCGAGGGCGCGCACTCCGGCCGTCTCGGGCCCGGTCAGATTGAGGACGAACGGCTCGGGTGCGGCCGCGTGGCCGACCGCGCGCAGGACGACCTCGTTGGCGTACCGCTGCCAGACGACGTTCACCGCGCCCGCGCCGAGGTCGACCGGCTTGCCGGCGGACAGGGTGCGGGCCAGGTCGGCGAGGACGCCGTAGCGGGGCTCCACCGCGTAGTTGAGGCGGATCAGGGCGACGGGGGTGGACCCGGTGCGTGCGGCGTGGGTGAAGACCAGTTCCCGGCCCCGGCAGGTGACGGCGTAGTCGCCGACGGGGCGGGGTTCCTCGCTCTCCCGCGAGCCGCCGGTGACCGGGGCGGTCATCCCGTAGACGTTGCCGGTGGAGAGTGCGACGACGCGGGCGCCCCGGTAGCGCCGTGCCACGGAGGCGGGCAGCACCGTGTTGGTCATCCAGGCCTGTTCGGGTGCGGAGGCGGTGCCGAACTTCGCGCCGACCAGGTGGATCACGGCCGCCGCGTCCGGCAGGGCGTCCACGGCGGCGGGGTCCGACAGATCGGCGACGACCGTGCGCACGCCGAGCTCCTCCAGCCCGGCCCGGCCCCGCGCGTCCGTCCACCGGGACACCGCCAGCACCCGGACGCCGTCCCGGCCCGCCGCGTCCAGTGCCCGGCGGGCCATCGATGCGATACCCGCACCCGTCTTGCCGCCGGCTCCCAGGACCACCACGTCACCGGGCCAGTCGGCGGCCTCGGCCACCAGCGCCGCACCAGGGCGGCCCAGTTCCTCTTCGAGATCCGGGACGCCGCTCCGGAGTTCCTTCATCGCACTCTCCCACTCAATTCATTCCCATTTAAGGAATGAATTTCTGCATTTATTGACGCTGGGGTTACAAAAGCACCGCCAAGTGGTTGACGCAAGAGATTGATTGCTGCAATCTCACCGGCATGAAATCGGCAGAGAAGAAGGATTCATTCCTTCGCGGGCCCAAATACCTGCAAGTCGCCGAGCGGCTGCGCAAGGAGATCACCGACGGCTTCTGGGCGCCCGGGGCGCAGCTGCCCGTCGAGCGGGAACTGGCGGACACGCTCGCGGTCAGCATCAACACGCTGCGCCGGGCGGTCAGCGAACTCGTCGACGAGGGCATCGTGCAACGGCGGCAGGGCGCGGGCACGTTCGTGTCACCGCTGCCGGAGGCCGCGCGTGCGGGCGCCGGCTCGCCGGGGGGCCGCCGCCTGGTGGGCGTACTCGTCCCTTCGACGACGTACTACTATCCGCGGGTCGTCGACGGTATCCAGCGGGTGCTGCGGGACGCCGGCGTCGGCGTAGTCCTCGCCTCCTCGAAGTACGACCCCGGCATCGAGCGCGACGAGGTGCGGGCGATGCTCGACAGCGGCGTGCAGGGGCTGCTGCTCGTGCCGAACCTTCATCTGCTGGACGAGCCGCAGGAGTACGTGGACGGCCTGCGGAGCCTCACCGTGCCGTACGTCCTCGTGGAGCGGCGTCCGCCCGCCCCGGCGCCGGACGATCCCACGTCCTACGTGGCCACGGACCATCCGGGCGGGGTCTGTCTGGGCGTACGTCATCTGCGCTCGCTCGGCCATGAGCGGATCGGTCATCTGGGGCGGCTGCGCACCGGGACGTCGGACGCCGTGGCGCGCGGGTTCGACGAGGCCGCGGCGCTGCTGGGCGCCGATGTGGTGGAGGGCGCGGTGGCCCGCGCGGACGTCTGGTCCGCCGAGGGCATCGCCGCCTACGCGCGGCACTGCGCCGCCGCGGGCATCACGGCGGTGTTCTGCCACGGCGACCGGGACGCGGCGGCCCTGGTGGTGGCCGCCCGGCGGCACGGCCTCTCGGTCCCCGAGGACCTCGCCGTCGTCGCGTACGACGACGAGGTCACCGAAGTGGGCGACATCCCGCTGACGGCGGTCTCCCCTCCCAAGGAGGAAGTCGGGGGACTTGCCGCCCAACTCCTGCTGAGCCGAATGGACTTCGGGTCGGACGCGGTGTCCCACCGGGTCGATGTCCAGCCGCGCCTGATCGTCCGCGCGTCCTGCGGCGCGGCTCCACGCGACCGCTGACCTCGCTTTCCCCTACTTCCGACCTGCACCCTCCCTCACTTCTCCGGAGATCCCCATGCCCCCCGCCCCGCCCGCCCGCCGGTTCCGTATCGGCGTCCTCGGCGCGGGAGGTGTCGGCGCCGCGCATGTGCACGCGGCCGCCGGCGCCCCCGACTACGAGATCGCGGCGATCTGCGACACCGACCGTTCCGCGGCCCAGGCACTCGCGGACTCCGCCGACGTACCGGCCTACAACGACCACCGGGTCATGTTCGCCGAGGCCGGTCTCGACGCGGTCGTGATCGCCTCACCGCACGCGCTGCACGCCCCGATGACCGTCGGGGCCGCACGGGCCGGACTCCACGTCCTGGTGGAGAAGCCGATGGCCACCACCACCGAGGACTGCGCCCTGATGACGGAGGCGTGCGAGGCGGCCGGTGTGCTGCTGGCGGTCGCCCACGTCATCCACTTCGACCCGGTCGTCCGCGAGACCCGGACCCTCATCGCTTCCGGGCGGTACGGGCAGCCGCTGCTCATCACGCACCGGCGCTCCTCCCACTACGAACCCGGCTCCCGCCCGCCGTGGTTCTTCGACCGGGCGGTCGCGGGAGGTGGCATCGTCCTCAACGTCGGCACCCATGGCCTCGACCGCATCCAGCTGTTCGCCGACTCCGCCGTCCGCCGCGTCAGCGGGGTGGTGCGGGGCCGCCCCGGGCTGGAGGTGGAGACCGACGCCCTGGCGCTGGTCGAGCTCGACAACGGCATCAACGCCAGCATCGCGCTCACCAGCCGGGGCATGCCGTACTTCGACGAGACCGAGGTCGTGCTCGACGAGGCCACGCTGCGCATATCCGCGACCGAGGGACTCTTCGTCCTCCGCGACGGACGGTCCACGCACCTCCTCAAGGCCGACCCGGGCCACCAGCAGCGGTCCTTCCGTGCGCAGCTGGACGGATTCGTGACGGCGGCACGCGGCGGGCCCGGCCACTACGTCGACGGTGCGTACGGACGCGGTGTCGTCGCCGCCGCGCTCGCGGTCTACGACTCCGCCGAGCGTGGGCAACGGGTCGATGTGGCCGCCGAGCGGGTGGCCCCGTGAACCCCCGGGCGTTCAGCACGCTGGGCTGTCCCGGCGCCGGACTGGACGAGGTCGTCCGACTGGCCCGTAACGGCCCGTGTTCCGGGGTCGAACTCCGCTGCCTCAAGGGCCAGTTGGTTCACCCCGAGTCGGATCGGGCGGAGGTGGACCACATCGCGGGGGCGCTGCGCCGGGCAGGTCTCGCGGTGCCGGTGCTCGCCTCGTACGTCCAGGTCGCCGCCGACGGGCCGTACGTCGTCGAGCAGTTGGCCCGGCACATCGCCCTCGCGGCCCGGCTCGGCGCCGGCCAGGTGCGGGTCTTCGGCGGCGGGGCCGGGCTGCCGAGGGGGAGGTGGGAGCGGGCGGTGCGTCATCTGGCCGCGGCCGCGCCTCTCGCAGCCGCGGCCGGGGTCGGCATCGCGCTGGAGACCCACGACGAGTTCCTGACGGGCGCCGAGGTGGCCGAGGTCCTGGAGGCCGTCGGCTCTCCCGCCGTGGGTGCCGTGTGGGACGCGGTCAACCCGTGGCGGGCGGGGGAGAGCCCGGAGCGCACCGCCGACCTGCTGGGGCCCTGGCTCCGCCACGTACAGCTCAAGGACGTCGCCTCGCCCACCGATCTGCGGCCGGTCCTGCCCAGCCGGGGTGCGCTGCCGCTCGGAGACGTGCTGGGACAGCTCCGCCGTCTCGGGTACGACGGCTGGATCAGCCTCGAATGGGAGCGCGCCTGGTACCCCGAGGCGGCTCCGCTCGCCGATGCGCTCCCCGCCTTCCACCGGGTCCTCGACGCCGCCTGACGGCTTCCGTACCCCCTCTCCGTCCTTCATCTCCCTTCCCACGGAAAAGGTCTCCCCATGTGTCCTCCCTGTCCCCCTGCCACCGTTCTCGCCCCGGGCCTCCGTCATGGCTAGCCCGGCGCTCGGCAGACGAGGCCTGCTCTCCGCCGGTCTGTGGACCGCCCTGGCCGGTGTCACCGCCACCGCGTGCGGCGGTGGCTCCGATGCCGGGCCGAGCGGCCCCGACGGCCCGCTGACCCTGTGGTCGGCACTGCGCGGCACGGACACCCTGGTCGCGGCCTGGAACGAGCTGCATCCGGAGGAGCCCGTCGACTTCTCCCCGATGACGTCCGGACTCGCGGGCGGCAACGCGAAACTGTCGAACGCCGCGCGGGCCGGGAACGCGCCGGACATCGTGACGCTCGTCGACGCCGATCTGCCGTCCTTCGCCATCGACGGGGTCTGTGCGGACGTGACCGAGCTCGTCACACCCCGGCTCCGTGAGCGGCTCGGTCCGCAGGCATGGACCAACGGGGTGCTGGACGGCCGCACGTACGGCATTCCGGTCGACCTCGGCCCGATGCTGTTCGCCTACCGCGAGGACATCCTGACCCGGCACCGTATCGAACCACCTTCCACCTGGGAGGAGTTCGGGGAGGCGGCCCGTCGGCTGAAGCGGGACGCGGGCGTCGACCTCGCGACCTTCCACCCCAACGCCTACAACGTGCTGGCCGGGCACACCATGCAGAGCGGCGGGCAGTGGTTCGCCATCGAGGACGGCGCCTGGGTGCTGGACTTCCTCGGCGGGCCGAGCCGGCGGGTCGCGGAGTTCTGGCAGGGCCTGGTCGACGAGAAGGCGCTGATGTTCGCCCCCGGCTCCAGCCAGCAGTGGCTGTCCGCGCTCGCAAGGGGCGCCGTCGCCTCGCATCTCGTGGGGCCGTGGGGGCTCGCCGCCCTCGTCCGGTCCGTGCCGGGCACGTCGGGGCGCTGGCGGGTGGCCCCGCTGCCCCGCTGGGAGGGCGGTGAGGACGTCGTGGGGACCGACGGGGTCTCCGTGCACGCCATCACCTCCGGCAGCGACAAGAAGGAACGCGCGATGCGGTTCCTGGAGTGGATGACCACCGCGCCCGAAGCGATCACCGCCCGCCTCTCCGGCGGCCGCTCCAGCATCCTGCCGGCGGACGCCGGTCTGGTGGCCAACGCCTCCCGCGAGTTCGACACGGCGTTCTACGGCGGCCAGGACGTCTACCGACTCGTGGCGCGGCAGGCCGCGTTGCTGCGCACCGGCTGGACGTGGGGTCCGCGTATGCAGGCGACCGCGACCTCGCTGCACCAGGGGCTGGCCCGGCTGGAGTACGGCACGACCATCGCCGAGGCGCTCCGCACCGCCCAATCCGAGACGCTGCCCGACCTGCGCAGCCTGGGTCTTTCTGTGAGGCAAGCATGAGCACCGCCGCCGACAGTATGAGCACCGCCACGGAAGGCATGACCACAGCCACCGACTCCCGCCGCGCGCGCCGCCCTCAGCGGCTGGCCGTCTCCACCCTCCTCGGTCCGTTCGGCGTCCTGCTGGTCGCGGTGTTCGTCGTCCCGACCCTGTACGCCGTCTACCTGAGCTTCTTCTCGACCTCGCACAGCGGCCTGGGCTTCGGCAACGCCCGCACGGCCTTCGCCGGGCTGCGCAACTACACCGCCGTCCTGTCCGACCCGAGCTTCGTCCGGGGTGTGGGCATCACCCTGCTCTACGCGGTGGTGTTCATCCCGCTGGTCCTGGTCGGCGCCCTCGCCCTGGCGCTGCTCTTCGACTCGGGGCTGATCCGGGCGCGGCAGCTCACCCAGACGGTGCTCTTCGTACCGCACGCGGTGCCGGGCATCATCGCCACGGTCATCTGGCTGTACCTCTACACTCCGGGGATCTCCCCCGTGCTGGACGCCCTCCAGGGCGTCGACATCACCGTGGACTTCCTGGGCCTGACGATGATCGTGCCGTCGCTGGTGAACATCGCGCTGTGGAGCGGCCTCGGCTACACGGCGGTCATCTTCTTCGCCGCGCTCAAGGCCATTCCCCGCGAGCTGATCGAGGCCGCGGCGATGGACGGGGCGGGCCCGGTGCGCACCGCGCTGACCATCAAGGTGCCGCTGGTGCGCTCCACGCTCTCGACGGTCGCGATCTTCACGACGATCGGCGCACTCCAGTTGTTCACCGAGCCGATGCTGCTGGCGAAGGCCACCCCGCTGATCAGCCCGCGCTACACGCCCAACATGTACATCTTCGACGCGGCGTTCACCCGGAACAACTACGGCCTGGCCTCCGCCGCCTCCGTCCTCCTCCTGATCGTCTGCTGTGCCCTGTCCTTCGCCGTGACCCGTGGTTCGGCCGGTTCGGCGCGACGGAAGACACGTGTCACCTCTTCGAGAAAGGCCCGCCCGTGAGTACGTCGGTCCGCACCACCCCTCCGGCGCCTGCCGCGCCGGCCGACTCCTCGCCCGGCACCCGGCGTCCGCCCGTCCGCCCGCGCCGGACCGGCTGGTACGGCCCGGCGGCGGCCAACCTCGTGGTCGGGCTGAGCGCCCTCTACGCGCTCCTGCCGCTGCTGTGGCTGCTCGTCGCCTCCGCGGTGGACTCCGAGGCGCTGTTCGCCTCCGACTTCTTCGACCCGTCACACTTCGCGCTGTTCGACAACATAGGGACGCTGCTCGCCCAGGACGACGGGGCGTACCTTCGCTGGTACGGCAACAGCCTGCTGTACGCGGTCGGCGGCGCGGCCGTCGGGGCGCTGATCAGCACCGCCGCCGGATACGTCTTCGACAAGTTCGAGTTCACCGGGAAGCGTCCGCTGTTCGCGCTGATCCTGATCTCCGTCATGGTCCCGGCGACCGTCCTCGCGCTGCCGATGTACCTGCTCGCCTCCGACCTGGGCCTCGCCAACACGGTGTGGTCGGTCCTGATCCCGGTGCTCTTCAACCCCTTCGGCGTCTACCTGGCCCGGATGTTCTCCGCCTCCTACGTTCCGGACGAGGTGCTGGAGGCCGCACGGGTGGACGGGGCGAACGAGCTGCGGAGCTTCTTCTCCGTCGGCCTCAGGATGATCGCCCCCGGCTATGTGACGATCTTCCTGTTCCAGCTCACCGCGATCTGGAACAACTTCTTCCTGCCACTGGTGATGCTGTCCGACGAGTCGCTGTATCCGCTCAGCCTCGGCCTGTACAGCTGGAACGCGGCCGCCCCCATCAACCCCGACTACTACCCGTTGATGGTGATCGGTTCGCTGCTGGCGCTGCTGCCGCTGGTGATCGCGTTCCTGCTGCTCCAGCGGTACTGGCGGTCGGGGCTCACGGCGGGCAGCGTGAAGTAGGCCCGCCGCCGCTCTCCCCCGTACCCCTCACCCGTGGGCACCGCCCGGAAGGCCGGTCCGCGGCGGCGGGCCGGAAGCGGAGGCGCTGAGCTCCGGGACGCCCCGTGCCTCACCGCGGCGGCCGTCCTCGCGGGCGGAGAGGGCGGACCGATGGCGGGACCTGCACGCCGGGGGCGTGGAGACGCCCGAACAGGCCCGCGAGCTGGTGGCGCAGAGCCGGACGGCGGCGGGCCGGCAGGCGCGCGATGTGTGGCTGCGGGTGCGGGACCTGTGGCGGGGGCCGTCGCGCTGAGAGCGGGCGCCGGTCCCGTACCCGTACCTGCGGCCCTGTACCCGCTCAGGCGTCCCGGACCGCGATGGCCGCCGGCTCGTCGGGCTTGCCGAACCGTACGTGAGCGCTCGGGGTTGTGCGCGAGGTGCTCACGCAGAACGCCGATGGGCACTTCGCGCGCCGGAAGTTCCTCTGCGCGGTCGGCCCATCGCCGTGTGCCGGCAGACCGCCGCCGACACCGCCGGGTCCGGCGGGTCGTGCGGAGGCACCCGCGTGGTCATCCCGCCGGTCGGTGGAGGCTCTCCTCGGTGTCGGTGTGCCGGCGGGTGATCAGGTAGCCGAAGGCGGCCGCGAGGACGTACATGAGGACCGAGTAGACGGCGCTGGGGATCGCGACCTCGGTGCTGTCCAGGACGCTGAGCGCGATGGTGAGCGCGACCGTCGTGTTGTGGATGCCGACCTCCATGGAGCTCGCTATCGCCTGGCGCTTGTCCAGACGGAGGAGGCGGGCGCCGGCGTAGCCGAGGGTGAGGCTCGCGAGGCAGAAGATGCCGGTCACCAGTCCGACCTGCTGCATGTAGTCGGCCAGGTTCTCCCGCTCGCCGAGCAGGGCGCCGACCGAGACGACCACCAGGACGAGGACGGAGAAGATCCGGACCGGGCGGTCGGCGCGTGCGGCGAGCTCGGCGGAGCGCCGGCGGACCGCCATGCCGACGGCGACCGGGATGAGCACGATGGCGATCACCTGCACCACCTTGCCGAGTTGCAGGCCGAGATCGCCCTGGGCGTCGAAGTGGTCGATGGCCAGATTGGTGACGACCGGGATGGTGATGGCGGCGAGCACCGAGTTGATCGCGGTCAGGGTGATGTTGAGCGCCACGTCCCCTCGGAAGAGGTGGCTGAAGAGGTTGGCCGTGGTGCCGCCGGGGGACGCGGCCAGCAGCATCACGCCGACGGCGAGCAGGGGGTCGAGGTCGAAGAGCTTCACCAGCCCGAACGCGATGAGCGGGAGTACCAGCACCTGCAGCACCAGCGCGACGACCACCGCCCTCGGCGACCGGGTGACCCTCCTGAAGTCGTCGGTGGTGAGGGACAGCCCGAGGCCGAACATGATGATCGCCAGAGCGATCGGCAGGCCGGTGGTGATGAGCGCTGAGTCGTTCATCGGTCTCCAGTGGACGAGTAGGAGTGGGCGCGGCGGGGATTCCGGCGCACGCGACGGGGGCCGGGCTATGCGATGGTCGTCCGCGGCATCGGACAGTGGCAAGCCCCTGGTCACCTCTCCCTTCGCCCGGCGGCGGAGCGGTCCGGGTACGACGGTGGCGACGGCCCCCGGCCGGGGGCCGGTCCGCCAACGGACTGAACCGGCCCTGGCGGCCGGAGTGTCCCTGCGCGACCGGGTCTCCGGTGGCGTACGCGTGGGACGGCGACGGCCGGTCCCGAGGCGTCGATCCGCTCCGCGAGTCGGGTTCCCGGTGCCCGGGCATGCATCGCGTACACCCCTATTGACTATGGACATCCCTGTACCTACGATCGCGCTTGTTCATGGTTGTCCATACACAAAGTGGTGTGTCGATGAAGATTGCGGTTGTCGGAAGTTACGGAGCCGGCCTCACCATGAGGGTGCCCAAGGCGCCCGCGGCCGGTGAGACCGTCTCGGGCGGCCTCTTCGACTCGGGTGCCGGCGGGAAAGGCAGCAACCAGGCCGTCGGGGCGGCCCGGCTGGGGGCCGAGGTCGCGCTCCTGACCGCCGTCGGCGACGACGAGTTCGGCCGCTCCGCACATGAGCTGTGGCGGCGTGAAGGGGTGAGCGCCGCACACGTGGTCACCGCCGGGGCGCCCACCATGGTCGGGTTCATCCTGGTCGAGCCCTCCGGGGAGAACCGCATCGCCATCGCCCCGGGCGCCCTGGACGAGCTGGACGCCGACGCCGTCGACGCCTTCCGGGCCGAGATCGCCTCCGCCGACGTCCTCGTCGTCTCCATGGAGATCCCCGAGGAAGCCGTCGTCGCCGCCCTCCGCGCGGGCCGCGAGAGCCGCACCCGCACCCTGCTGAACCCGGCCCCCGCCCGGCCACTGCCCGACGCGTGCTGGCCCCTCATCGACGTGCTCACGCCCAACCAGACGGAGGCACCCGTACTCCTCGGCCTCGACGAGGGGCACGGGCTCGGCGACGAGGAGCTGGCCCGGGCGCTGCAGCAGCGCACCGGCGGCACCGTCGTCATCACCCGAGGGGGCGAAGGCGCGCTGGTCGCCCAGGGCGCCCGGGTCACCACGGTGCCCCCGCATCCTGCCCGGACGGTCGTGGACACCACAGGCGCCGGGGACTCGTTCACCGCCGCTCTCGCCGTCGCCCTGGCCGAGGGCCGGCCCGTCGACCGGGCCGTCGGGTTCGCGGCCGTCGCGGGCTCGCACACCGTGTCGATCGCGGGAGTCATCCCCGCCCTGCCCACCAGAGCCCAGCTGAACGCCCTGATTGGAAGTGCCTCGTGACCTCCACCGCCACCAAGCCGCCCGCCACCGCGGCCCCGCCACCCGACGCGGGCACCGGACCGTTCCCGGCCGCGCTGAGCAGACTCCTGCACGCGCGGGAGGCCGGCGTCCTCGCCGCGCTCGTCCTGCTCTTCCTCCTGGGCACGGTGCTCTCGCCGACCTTCGCCCAGTCCGACAACCTCCTCTCGGTGGGCCAGCAGATCGCACAGATCGGCATCATGGCCGTCGGGGCGACCTTCGTCATCCTCAACGGTGAGATCGACCTCTCGGTCGGCTCCACCTACGCCCTCTCCGCGATCTCCACCGGCATGCTCATATCCGACGGCTGGAACTGGCCCGCGGCCATGTTCGTCGGCCTCGCGGTCGGCGTCCTCGCCGGGCTCTTCAACGGCCTGGCCGTGGTCGTCCTCGGCGTTCCGTCCTTCATCGTCACCCTCGGCACGCTCAGTGTCTTCCGGGGGATCGCCTTGCTCATCTCCGACGGCGCCCCGATCTCGCTGAGTTCGTCCCAGCCCGGCGTCGCCGAGTTCAACCTGCTCGGACAGGGGCGGCTGTTCGGGCTCGTGCCCATGCAGTTCGTCTTCTTCGCGGCCGTCGCGGCCCTGGGAGTCGTCCTGCTGGCCCGCTCCCGCTTCGGTTTCAACACCTACGCGGTCGGCGGCAACCAGGAGGCCGCCCGGCTGGTCGGCGTCAACGTCAAGCGGGTCAAGCTGACCGCCTTCGTCCTCTCCGGCTTCACCGCGGGACTCGCCGGTGTCCTCGGCCTGTCCTTCCTGTCCTACGTGCAGGGTGTGACCGGACAGGGGCTGGAACTCACCGTCATCTCGGCGGTCATCATCGGCGGCGCCGCCCTCTTCGGCGGCTCCGGAACGATGTGGGGGACCGTCATCGGCGTCGCCTTCATCGGCCTCCTCCAGAACATCCTCAACATCAAGGGGATCTCGTCCTTCTGGCAGACCGTCGTCACCGGTCTCGTCATCGTCGCCGCCGTCGCGGCCGACACCTGGCAGCGCAAGCGCAAGACCCGCGCCTAGGGGCGGTCGGCGCACTGCCGCCTGCCGCCTGCCGCGATACGGCCCTCCGACGACAGGCCCCCGCCCGGACGGCCGGACACCCACCCACCCGCACCCCCGCGCTCCGGCCCCCCCCCGCGCGTCCTCCCGCAGACGCCGGAAGCCCGGCCCCACGCCCGTACGACCGGAGGAAAGCCCGCATCCCGGCACCGCCGCCGATACGGACCGCCCCGCCGCCGCCCCACCGGCCCTTCCTCCCCTGCCTGCTGACCCACGGACACGACGAAGGAGTCTCCATGTCCCCGCGCACTCTCCTCAGAAGCCTCACCGCCGCAGCGGCAGCCGCAGCGGCCCTCTCCCTCACCGCCTGCGGCGCCATCACCTCCGCCGACTCCGGCTCCGGTGGCTCCGGCGACGGCTCCTTCACGCTGGCCCCGTACATCCAGCAGCGCATCGACGACGACAAGCCGATGCGCATCAAGCTCAGTTACCACGACCCGTCCCTCGCCTTCGCCACACCGATCGGCGCCGGCATGAAGAAGGCCGGCAAGGAGCTGGGGGCGGAGGTGTCCCTCATAGGTCCCACCGGTGGCGACGCCGCCAAGCAGGTCTCCGAGATCCAGACGCTCATCCAGCAGAAGGCCGTCGACGGCCTCGCGGTCTCCTCCGCCTCCAGCGACGCCCTCAAGCCCGTCATCAGCCAGGCGTACCGGGCGGGCATCCCGATCATCTCCTTCAACACCGACAACCCCGACTCCCAGCAGATGGGCTTCGTCGGCCAGGACCTCAAGGGCTCCGGCAAGGCCCAGGCCGAACAGCTCCGCAAGGACCTCAAGGGCGACGTCAACGGGAAGTCCGTCGTGGTCTTCTCCGTCGACACCGGGGCCGGCTGGTCGCACGACCGCTTCAACGGCTTCAAGGAGGGCCTGGACGGCAGCGGACTGAAGATCGTCGGCCCGGTCAACGTCGGCAACGAGCCGAACAGCGCCTACAACACCGTCGAGTCCACCATGTCCGGCCAGTCCGGCGTGGCCGCCGTCGTCGGCCTCGACTGCTGCTCCACCACGGCCGCCGCCAAGTGGGTGGCCCAGTCCGGCAAGGCCGACACCATCGCCATGGGCGGCTTCGACCTGCTCACCCAGACCACCGAGTACATCAAGAGCGGCGTCCTGGACTTCAGCATCAGCCAGAACCCGGCCGAGCAGGGCTACCAGGCCGTCAAGGTGCTGCACGACTTCCTCACCGAGGGCACCGAGATCAAGGGCGTCGACACCGGGGCCCAGTTCGTCACCCGCGAGAACCTCGCCGACGTGGCCGTGGAGGACTGATGACTCCCGCACTCCACGACGCCCCCGGCGGGGGACCGGCCCCCGCCGACGGGCCGGCCGTCCGGATCCGTGGCCTCACCCGCAACTTCGGGCCGGTCCGCGCCCTGCGCGACGTCTCCTTCGACGTCCCCGAGGGCGACATCACGGCCCTCCTCGGGGAGAACGGCGCCGGCAAGTCGACCCTGCTCAAGATCCTGGCCGGCCTCCAGCCGCCCAGCGAGGGCAGCGTCACCGTGTTCGGCGAGGAGGTCACCTCCTTCGAGCCGGCCGACATGCTCAGCCGGCACGGCGTGGCGATCGTCCCCCAGGAGCTCTCGCTGCTCCCCGACCGCACCGTCGCCGAGAACGTGCTCAGCGGAGTCGAACCGGGCAACCGCTGGTTCCCCTCCCGGCGGCGCATGCTGGAGCGCACCACCGAACTCCTCGCCGAACTCGACCTCCGCCTGGACCCGAACGCCTCCGTCCGCACCCTGGACCTGGCCACCCGGCAGCTCATCGTGGTGGCCCGCTCCATCGCCCGGGGCTGCCGCGTCCTGATCCTGGACGAACCCACGGCCATGCTCACCCCCGCCGAGGCCGACCGCCTGTTCGCCCTCATGGACAGGCTCAAGGCCGCCGGGACGACCATGCTCTACGTCTCCCACCGCATGCCGGAGGTCTTCAAGCTGGCCGACCACATCCAGGTGCTGCGCGACGGCGGCCACGTCGCCTCCTGGCGCAGCGAGGACACCACCCCCGACCAGGCCGTCGCCGCCATGGTCGGCCGTGAACTGGGAGGGTTCACCCGCCGGTCCGGCGCGGCCGCGCCCACCGCCGAACCGGCCCTCAAGGTCCGCGGACTGAGCGGCCGACGCCACCGGGACGTCTCCTTCGACCTGCGCCCCGGAGAGATCCTCGGCGTCGCCGGACTCCCCGACTCCGGCCGCGTCGAACTGCTCCACAACCTGTTCGGCGGGGAATCCGGCACCGCCGGGACCGTGGAACTGCTCGGCGAGCCCTACGAACGACGCAACCCGATCGCCAGCGTCGAACGCCGACTGGCGTTCGTCCCCGGCGAGCGCCGCGCCCAGGGACTGCTGACCACCATGAGCGTCGGCGAGAACGTCGGCGCCCTCACCACACGGGCGTTCAGCCGGCTCGGTCTGATCCGCCGCCGCGCCTTCGACACGGCCGCCGCGGAACAGGCCCGGCGGCTCAGGGTCAAGACCGCCACCCTGGACCAGCCCATCACCAGCCTGTCCGGCGGCAACCAGCAGAAGGCCGTCCTCGGCCGCTGGCTCGCCATCGATCCCGGCGTGCTCATCCTCGACGAGCCCACCCGCGGCGTGGACATCGGAGCGAAGGCCGAGATCTACGCCCAGCTCACCGGACTCGCCGACAAGGGCCTGGCGATCCTCTGCTCCTCCTCCGACCTGCCCGAACTGCTCACCCTGACCGACCGCATCGCGGTGATGAGCGAAGGCCGCCTGGTGGCCGTCGTCGCATCGGCCGACGCCACCGAGGAGTCCGTGATGACCCTCGCCACCGGAGCGGCACCGGCCGCGGCCTGACCCCGTACGCCCCGCGGGGCCGCCGGTCACCGAGGCCCCACCCGAAAGGAACCCACCATGAAGCGCTCCGGCATCCTCAACGCCGAACTCAGCGGTGTTCTCGCCACGCTCGGCCACACCGACCTGCTGCTCGTCGTCGACGCGGGCTTCCCCGTACCGCGCGACGCGCACCGCATCGACCTGGCCCTCGCCGAGAACCTGCCCGACCTGCGCACCGTCCTCGGCCTGATCGCCGACGAACTGGTCGTCGAGGGCGTGGTCCGCGCCGAGGACGTCCCGAGCCACCACCCCCGTCTCGACTCCTGGCTGCACGAGCGTTTCGCCGGGGCCGAGTTCACCACCCGCCCGCACGCCGAGGTGCTCGGAGACCTCGCCCGTCAGGCCAAGGCCGTGGTGCGCACCGGAGCCTTCGAGCCCTGGGGCAACGTCGGCCTCTACTGCGGCGTCGACGCGCCGCGCTGGTTCGGCGGCGAGGGCGTCGTCGTCCCGGAGCAGTACGCCTCCAAGATCTGAGCCGTCGCCCCGCACGCGGGCGCCGACGGCACCGTCAACTCGTGGCGGCAGCCCATGGAGAAGACCCGGCGGCCGATCCGCCGGGCTCCTGCCGCCACCCACCCAAGGGAGATCCCCCGTGTCCGAAACCACCGTCCATCCCGCCGGCCTCGACCTCACCCCGGCCGAGATGGCGCCCTTCATCCAGCACACCAAGATCGACCCGGACGCGACGCGCGACGAGATGGTCGCCCACGCCCGGGAGGCCGTCACCCACGGCTTCAACGCGGCGATGGTCTCCGCCTCCTGGCTGCCGCTCGTCGTCGCCGAGCTGAAGGGCACCGGCGTCGAGGTGGCCTCCGCCCTGGACTTCCCGACCGTCGGCGTCATGACCAGCGCCGGGAAGGCCGCCGAGGCCGCCGAGATCGCCCGGCTCGGCGCGGACCAGCTCGACATGGGCGTACAGGTGGGCTGGCTCAAGAGCGGCCGCTACGACGAGTTCCGCGAGGACATCGCGGGCGTCGTGCGCGCCTGCGGCCTGCCCGTCAAGGTCATGCTGGAGCTGCCGCTGCTCACCGACGCGGAGAAGGAGGCCGCGGTCGAACTCGCCATGGAGGCGGGCGCGTCCTACCTGAAGAACGCCAGCAGCGGTCAGATCGAGACTGCGAATCCCGCCAGTGTTCGTTACCTTGTTGACCGTGCGCGGGAGGGGGTCCGGGTGAAGGCGTCCGGTTCCATCAAGAGCTACCGTCAGGGCCTGGAGCTTCTGCGGGCGGGCGCCTCCCTGCTCGGGACCAGCGCGGGCCTGGCGATCATCACCGACTCCGGTGACGCCTCCACCGCCAGCTACTGACCGGACACCACCGCCGTACCCCGGCCGCCCGCCGCGGCCGGGGTACGGCTTCCACGCCGGAGCGACACCCGTCCCCGGTGACGGCTGAGAAGGAGATACGACCACTGTGACGGTCGACAAAGGCGGGCTCCCGGGCATCAAGCGGGACGTCCCTACGGCGATCCACGTCCAGATCTCGGAGCACATCCGGCTGCGGATCGCCGGCGGTGAGTGGCCGCCGCACTACCGTCTCAAGAGCGAGCCGGAGCTGGCCCAGGAGTTCGGGGTCAGCCGGGGCACGCTGCGCAGGGCGCTCACCACACTGATCGAGGAGGGCCTGCTGCGCCAGGTCCGGGGCCGGGGCACGTTCGTGACCTCGACGACGATCGAACCCGCCATCGCGCAGAAGCTGAGCACCCTGTCCGAGGACTTCGCCGACCAGGGTGTGGTCACCACGACGACGGTCCGGGAGTGTGCGCTGATCGCGCCGCCCAAGCCGGTCGCCGCCCTGCTGGACGTGGCCCCCGGCACCCATGTCCTGCGGCTGGTGCGGGTGCGGAGCACGGAGCAGGGGCCGGTCGCCCTGCTGTTCAACTTCGTACGCACCGACCTCGCGCCCGGTATCGAGGAGGTCGACTTCACCTCGGCCAGCCTCTTCGGCGTCCTGGAGGGGACGTACGGGCTGAAGATCGCCACGGCCCGCCGTACCTTCGGCGCGGAAGCGGCCGGTGCCGACGTCGCGGACTCCCTGGACCTCGCCGAAGGCGCCCCCGTGCAGTACCTCCAGCAGGTCACCTACCTCGCCGACGACCGGCCCGTCGAGTACTCCGACGTCTGGATCCACAGCGGCCGCCTCCGGGTGACCTCCCTCCTGCTGCGCCGCTGAGGTCGGGGAGAGCAGGGCACCGGGCGGCCCCGGCTGCTCGACGACGCGCACCGGACGCGGCTCCGCGCGCTGCGACCGGTCCGCCCGCGCCCCTCCCTTCCTTTCCCGTCGAGGGAAGGAAGCGTCGGAAATATGGCGGATCGGTGGATATGGGTAATCATTTGTAGGTGATGGCGGTAGCGCCGGGGTCGAGATTCAGCGCACAGGGCGGAGGCGATGCGCAGAGGAGGCGTCGGTGGACGAGGACGAACGGCTGCTCCTGCGGTACCGGGCACTGATGAGCGCTGTGCCCCAGTCGGTGTGGGCGATGTCGGCCGACGGCCTCGTCACCCTGCTGGCGGGCGGCGGTATGGCCGAGAGGCTGTGGCGTCCCGGCGGCGGCGCGTCATGGCTGGACGCCGTGCACCCCAAGGACCGGGGCTGGTTCCAGCGGGCCTGGCACAGGGCTCTCCGGCAGCGCTCCCCGCTCGACGAGATCGTGCGGGTGCGGCTCGCGGGCGACCCCGTCCGTTTCCGGCATGTCAAGATCATCGCCGCTCCTGTGCCCGATGCGGACGGTGACGTGGAGTGGGTCGGCACGGCCAGCGACGCCGAGGAGCACTGGCGGACCCGGGTGCGGGAGAAGCTGCTGGCCCGCATGGCCGCGGTGCCCGCGGCACACGACCTGTCCGAGGCGTTCCTGACGACCGCGGCGGCCGTCGTCCCGGAGCTGGCCGATGCCGTGGCCATCTTCCGGGTACGGGGCGGCGTCGAGGCCGGGGACTGGGCCTGGCCCTCCGGCGCGATGGCGACCACGGCTTCGCCCGAGCGGGTGGGGCTCGCCCCCGGGCTGCCTCCGCTGCCTCCTCTGGAGGACGACTTTCTGCTCGGTCCGGTCGCCCAGCAGGCCATCAGCAGCCAGCAGGCGCGATTGGTGGTCTTCCCCCCGGAAGGGCCGCCCTCGAAGGGGCTCTCGGAAGCCTCGGCCCGGTGGCTGCGCAAGGCCCGTGCGACCGGCGTCGCGCTGCTTCCCGTCGTGGTGGACGGCCGGACCGTCGCGCTGGCGGCCGTCGCGACCTGCCGGGGGAACCCGCCCCCGGACGAGGCCGATCTGCATCTGCTGCGGGACGTCTTCCAGCAGATGAGCGGGCCGCTGCGCCGCACCATGGAACTGCAGAGCATCCGCGACCGGGCCCTCGCCCTGCAGCAGTCCTTCCTCACACCCCCGCAGACCCTCGACGGCCTCACGATCACCGCGCTCTACCACCCGGCGGACTCCGCCGCCGAGATCGGCGGCGACTGGTACGACGCCGTCCGCCTCTCGGACGACGCCCTCGCCCTGTCCATCGGCGACATCGCCGGACACGACCTGGACGCCGCCACCGCCATGGGCCGCGTCAACAGCCTCCTGCGCGGACTCGCCTACGACAGCGGCCCCACCGCGAACCCCGCCACCACCCTCAGCCGCCTCGACCGCATCGTCCAGGCCCTCGACGGCCCCTCCATGATCACCGTCATCCACGCCCTCATCCGCCCACAGGCCCCCCACATCTGGCGCGTCACCCTCTCCAACGCCGGCCACCCCCCACCCCTCCTCATCCCCCACGACGCACCACCCCGCTACCTCCACGACCTCACAGCCCCCGACCCACCCCTCTGCGTCACCGACACCCTCACCCGCACCACCTTCGACGCGCCCCTGCGGGAGGGCGACACCCTGGTGCTCTACACCGACGGACTCGTGGAGACACCGGACACCGACATCGGTGACGACCTCCGACGGCTGCGGGAGCACACCCACGTGCTGGTCGGCCGGGGGCTGCCGTTGGCGACCCTGATCCGCGGCCTGCTGCCCTCCGTCCAGTACCGCCGTGACGACATCGCGGTCATCGCCCTCCAGGCCGGTCGCCGCCCGGCGGAAGCCCGTTGACGCCGGGCGGTCGCTGCCCCGCCCGTGGGCGGGCCCTACGGCCGCGGGGCCGGTGCGCGCCCGACCGGGCGCAGCGGGGACCCGGACGCGAGTTCCTCGGGGGCCAGGGCCAGCGACAGGGCCGCGGTGGCGCCCACATCGGCCAGGGTGCCCGCGTCGGGAAGCAGCTCGACGCCCTCCTCGCCGGGGCGGTGGATGAGCACCGGCACGTACTCCCGGGTGTGATGGGCATGGCCGATCGTCGGGTCGTTGCCGTGATCGCCGGTGACGATCAGCCGGTCCCCGGGGGCCGCCAGCAGCGCCACGAGCCCGGCCAGCCCGGCGTCGACCTGTTCGAGGAGCTGTCCGTAACGGGTCGCGTCCTGCTGGTGGCCCGCCAGGTCCGTCTCCTGGACGTTGGCGACGACCAGGGCGTCGCCGTCGGCGCGTACGGCCTCCAGGGTGTCCGCCAGGACGTCGGCGGTGGCCACGGCCGGGCGCTGGGTCGCGCCCTCGCACACCAGGATGTCGGCGGCCTTGCCGACGAGGGTGACGGGGATACCGGCCCGTGCCGCCAGTCCGGGGAGCTGACGGGTGTGGTCGAGCGCGGCGCCCAGGTGCCGGACGCGCAGTCCGCCGTTGCGGTAGAAGCCGGTGGCCGGGGTGTCCAGACCGGCCGTCCCGCCGTCGCCCGGCCGGACGAAGCCGGACAGGGGCCCGTCCGCGTGTCCGCCCACCGCGATGACCCGGGCGACCGGCGCCACCGCGCGCACGGTACGGGCGATGGCCAGGATGCCGCCGGGACCCTCGAAGGGCAGGTCGTCGAGGGCGCCGGACGCATTCCAGTTGATGCCGGGATCGGCCTCCAGGTTGTCGTGCACGAGGACCGCTCCGTCGACGACGAGCACCGGCCCGCCGTCCACCCGCTCCACCCGGTGCCCGGCCTCCGTGAGCGCGCCGGCCACCTCCTCCAGGTGGTCGCCGAGCCGGGCGACGGCCACCCGGCTGAAGTCGGCCCCCATCATGGTCTGGTGACCGGCGAACGTGTCCGCTCCCGGATAGCCGAGGGCCGCCCGTCCCGCCGCCACCGGGAGCCCGGTGCGCCGGGCCAGGTCCGGGTGCCCGTGGACCAGCCCCAGCCCCAGCGCCTCCAGCACCGGCAGGCGCAGGGGCCGGCCGAAGGCGGTGCGGGCGTGGTCGAGGACGTGCCCGCAGGTGTCGGCCGCGAGGTCGCCCGGGCGCGGCACACCCGCGTCGGGCATGGCGCCGATGCCGAATCCGTCGATGACGACGATGACGGTCCTGGCCATGAGGTGCTCCTTACAGGGCCCGGCCCTGGGCGTCGTAGAGGCCGTTCAGCCGGGGTGCGCCGGAGGACAGGCCCGATACGACGGCGACGGTCGAGCGGGTGACGAAGATCTGGGTGCGGAAGGCGAGCAGCGCGGTGTCCCCGACACGGACGTCCGTGGCGTCGGAGGGCGCGTCCAGCAGGCGGTAGTAGTCGATGTTCCGGGCGGGCGCGTCCTGGACACCGAGTCGGGCGCCGGTCCGGGGGAGGAGGGCGCCGCGGATGTGGGAGCGCGCGTAGAAACCGCCGCCGAAGAGGGCGGGGCGGCCGTCGTCGAGGGTGTGGGCCACCTCCGTGACGTAGACGTACGCGGGCTTCTCGGGCTGCGTCGGATCGAGGGCGTGCAGGGGAGTGGTGCCGGTGAGGGCATGGCCCGGTTCGCCGTGGGTGGCCCCCCGTTCGGCGAGGAGCGGGAGGGAGGCGGCCGACGTGGCGCTGGGGGCGCTGAGTTCGAGACCGTGGTGGCCACGGGCGGCGAGCACCTCGCGGGCCTTGAGCGCCAGATCGAAGGTGGGGGTGGTGGCGGGGCGGCCGGTGGCGGGGTCGCACAGCACGCAGGGGAAGGCGGTCACCCCTGCGATCCGGAGCGGGCCCAGGGCTTCGGCGGCCTCCGCGAAGACGTCGAGGCGGTCCAGCGGGACGCCGCCCTCCTGGCCGGGGTAGACGGTGCCGTCGGCGCCCTCGATCCGGATCAGCACGTCCTGCACCCGGCCCGCCGCACGGGCGGCCTCCGCCACGGCGCGTGCGTTGGCCAGGTCGAAGACCGTCACGCGTTCGGGGCGCAGGGCGAGGATCCCGGGCAGCGCGCGGCGCGGGATCTGGCTGAGATGGCCGACGTTGCCGAGGAGCGCCCCGGAGGCGTGCAGGGCCCGTGCCTCGGTGACGTCGATCGCGGCCGCGCGGGGGATGTGCCGGGCGACCGCCCGGATGAGCTCGGGGTTGCGCCCCAGCTGCTTCACGACGAACCAGAGCCCGACGCCGAGGCGGTCGGCCGCCCCGGCCAGCAGCGCCGCGTTCTCCTCGACGGCATCGAGGTCCATGACATAGGTGTCCGGCGGGATGTGCCCCCTCTCGTGGAGATCGGCCGCCGCTTCGGCGAGTCCGGGGTTGCGGTGGAGCACGGTGTCCAGGAACACGTCAGCGGCCCTTCGGTTCGTTCAGAGCGGCGAGCGAGCGGCGCAGGATGTCGATGACGAGATCCGCGCCTGCCCGCATCGGGTTGATGCGTACGGTCCAGTCCGCCAGTTCCGGGGCGTCGTCCAGGGAGGAGCTGGACATCCGGTAGAAGAGCGGGGCGATCTCGTAGCGGGAGTTGGAGCCGACCGGGTAGGGCGCGGCACCGAACTCCGCCGCGGCGGCGGGGAGCCGCGCGGCGACCGGCCGGTCGAGGCGGACCAGCAGACAGCGGTCCTGCGCGTTGGCGATCCGCACCTCCGCGACCCCGTCCACCTCCCCGGCGGCCAGCCGTCCGGCCACCTCGGCACCCACCCGGGACTGCACGGCCCACATCACGGGGACGTGGGTGAGCGCGCGCAGCGCGTCGAGCGCCTGGTGGCCCTGGACCTGCCCGCCGCCGGAGTAGTTGTCGTGCCGGACCCGGGCGATCAGCTCCCCGGCTCCGACGACGGCGCCGACGCCCTCCGGCCCGTGCAGCTTGAACAGGGAGAAGCACGAGGCGTCCGCGCCGAGTTCGACCCCGGCCGCCGGAGTGCGCAGGACCGCGTAGTTGTCGTCGACGACCGTGCGCACCCCGGCCGCCCGGCAGGCGGTGATCACCTCGCCCGGGTCGTAGGAGTCGCCCAGCCGCTGGCGGCTGTGCTGGATCACGGCCCAGCGGAACCGGCCGGAGGCGAGCGCCGTACGCAGGGCCCCGAGGTCATTGAGGTCCACTTCCACGGTCCGCACGCCGAGACCGCGCAGGGTGACGGCGGTGGTGCGGTAGACCGGGGCCCGGTGGATCAGCAGTTCCTCGCCGGGGCGGACGGCCGCGGTGAGAGCGGCCCGGATCGCGCCCGTGCCCGCCCCCTGGACGAGGGCCGCGTCCTCGGCGCCGAAGAAGTCCGCGAGCACCGCCTCGACGCGCGCGGTGGTGCGCGGCCGGCCGGGCCCGGGGACCACACCGGCGTCTGCCGTGAGGAGCTGTTCGCCCTCGAAGTGCGCGGCGGTGGCCTCCAGCAGCCGGAACTGCCGGGCGACCGCCTCCTCCAGGGGGACCGTCGCCAGCGGAAAGGTCTCGGGCAGTACGGGGGGTTCCACGTCAGTTCTCCTCCACGTTCGCGCCGGTCAGGAAGCGCAGGGGATTGCGCCGGGTCAGCAGGTCGACGAGGTCGTCGTCCGCGCCCGCCGCCCGGAGCCGGGGCAGGAACTCCTCGAAGAGGTGCCCGTAGCCCTGCCCTCCCTCGGCGCGCAGATAGCCGTGGCGTGAGATGTCGCAGCTGAGCAGGGCCCGGTCCGCGTGGCCCGCCTCCACCAGGGCCGTCAGCAGCCGCAACCGGGTGCGGTCGCTCTGGTAGGACTCCTTGCCGACGGTGTCGAAGGCGACGTACGCCCCGCGTGCGGCCAGCTCCCGGTGCACCCCGGGGTCGTCCAGCAGGTCCTGGTGGCCGATGCAGATCCGCTCGGCGGACAGCCCCTCGCCGGTGAGCAGCTCCAGCTGGGCCGTCCCGCCCCGGCCCAGCTGGGCGTGGGTGGCCAGCGGGAGCCCGGTGGCCAGGGCGGCCCGGCCGGCGGCCAGCAGCACCTTCGTCTCGGAGGGCGTCGGTACGTCCCCGTGGCTGCCGATCTCGCCGAGGACACCCGGGCGGATGCCGGTGGCCCCGACGCCGTCCTCGATCTCGCGGACCAGGACGGCGGTGAGCTGTTCCACGTCGGCGGTGTCGATCTCCGGGGTGTGGAACGGCTCGTAGTACCAGCCGGTCGCGGCGACGACGGGCACGCCCGCCTCCCGGGAGAGGCGCGCCAGCGCGGTGACATCGCGGCCCATGCCCCGGCACGTCAGCTCGACGACCAGGGAGAGCCCGAAACGCCTTCGCAGCTCGTCCAGTTCACCGGTCACGGCCGCCCCGTGGCGTTCCGGAGCGAGGACGGCCGCCCCGTCCCCGGCCCAGTCGAGGTCGAGGACGAGGTGTTCGTGGGGGAGGACCGGGCCGCGTACCGCCTCGGGGTCGAGACTGCCGGTCACCGTACGCAGGGTGCGCGGTGGGGGGTGGTTCATGACGGTTCCTTCTCCGGTACGTGCGGGTGCCGGTGGTGGTGTCAGCCCTGGACCGGGGTGAACAGGTCGAGCCAGTACAGGAGGTTGAGGAGGATCCCTCCGACGATCACCGCCGCCGGGGCCGCCGCCATCCTCACGACGGGCCGTCCCATCGCCTCGTTGAACAGGTAGAGCCCGCCCACGACGAGGATGCCGAGCCCGCCGCCCATCGCGTTCGCCGCCATCAGCGAACCGAAGAGGATCGCCAGCTGGAGGGTGTCGGTGATGGCGCTGCGCAGGTGCTCCGAGGAGTCCCGCACACTGGGCAGCTTGCCCAGCACCTTCCCGATCCAGGAGAGGGCGAGCACCTCCACCGCGAAGACGAGCGCGCCGACGACCGCCGCGATGAAGGGGTTCGGCAGCAGGTAGCCGATCGGGTACACCAGCGTGAAACCGGCGATCCCGTACGCGCCCGAGGCGAGCGCGGTCGTGGCGATCAGCGGCACGAACCCGAACACCCGGTAGAAGTCGACCTGGGCCGCCTCCGCGTACTGCCCCTTGGCGATCAGGAAGCTCGTGGCCTCGCCGCCGCCGAACACATGCATCTGGGCAAGGACGCAGACTCCGGCACCGAGCACCATGAACAGCGGCAGATGGCGGCGCAGCCGGGCCGCGCTGGCACTGAACAGCGACGCCATCGGATCGTCCGCCGCCACCTCCTCGACCACCCCCCGCGTCCGGTCCTCCCGGCGCCGGCGGAGGTCCTTGGCGACCGCGAGGCCGATGAGCATCAGGACGCCGACGGCCATGGCCAGCGCCCCGGCGAACATGTTCGGCCACAGCTTCATCGTCAGGACGACGAGAGCCAGCTCGATCACGCCCGCCGCCGCGCCCCACGCCCGGCCGAACTGCTTGGTGATGGCGAGCACCGGGAACAGCGTGAAGAGGAAGAGGATCGGCGTGGACATCTGCTGCATCGCCGTCAGGAAGTCGACGGGCAGGTCGTGCGCGACGTTGTTGGCGCCGTTGAGACCGAAGACGACCACCGCGCCCCAGGCCCCGCCGAGGAGGGGCGCGAGCCACTTCCTCGGCGCCAGCATGCCGAGGATGTCGGTGGGCAGGAAGAGCAGCCAGGGGTTGAGCACCCCGGTGGACAGGGCCATCGGCGCGCCGAGTCCGAAGATGAACCCGGCGGAGAGGCCGAAGGAGACGGCCGTCGTCGCACTACGGGTGGTCCGCCCCTGGATGAAGTCCAGCAGGAAGGGGCGTACGCCGTCGTTGAAGACGGCCAGGGCCATGTGCGCGATGAAGGCGGTCAGCGCACAGAGGGCTATGACGGTCAGCTGCTGGGCGAGCGTGAAGTCGAAGCCGCTGCCCGCGGCGAGTGTGGTGCTCACGAGTCACTCCTTGGCGCCCGGTACGGCGATCGGACGCCGGGTCAGCCGCGCGCCGCGATGGCGCGCGCCATGAGGGGGGCGATGGTGTCGATCTGGTCCATCGAGAAGCCGAAGACCTTCTTGCCCTCGGCCAGCAGGGTGTCGATCTCCGCCGCGTCCGGGACGCTGCGGCCGAAGGTGTGGCAGGCCGCGCTGCCCATGAGCCCGACGAGGACCCCGAGCGAGGCGCCGGCCCCGGTGTGGCAGGTGCCGAGGTAGTAGTCGGCCTGGCCGGCCCGGAGCTTCATCGCGGCGTCGATGTCGCTGGAGGCGGTCACGTCGAGCGCGTCGAGCCCGAGGGCGCCGATGGTCCGGGTGACCTCGACCTTGCCGATACCGCCGGTGAGGATCTTCGTCATTGCTGTCCTGCTCTCTGTGTCGTTCGGTGCCGGGACGGCTGGGTGCGCGGTCGCCCGCGACGCTCAGGGGGCGGGCGGGACGGACGGCCGCCGCGCCAGGACGGCCAGGTGCAGGCCGAGGAAGTTGATCTCGGATTCGGGGAGTGCGGTCCCGAGCTCCCGCTCGGCCCGCGCGGAGACCGCCCGGGCCCGGGCCAGGGCCTCCGGATGACCGGCCAGCTCGGCGGCGACCTGGTCGTCGGTGGAGAACTCCTCGATGGGCTCGCCGCGCAGGAGGCGGCCGAGGGCCATCGTGAGATGGCTGGTGAGCATGCCGGCCGTGGCCTCGGTGACCGTATGCCCCTCGGCCTCCAGCGCGGCGAGTTCGGCGGCCACGAAGTCGGTGACCTCGGGGGTGGCCTGGCCGCCTTCGCGGAAGAGCCGGAGCCGCAGGGCGAGTTGTTCGTCCATGAGGATCCTCCTAATAACCAATAACCAGGATTCTGTATTTTCAGGCCGCACAGTGTTCCGGGTGCGGTGTGCCGCCTGCGAGCGGAGCCGGGGCGGCCGGTGTTCCGTCAGTAGGAGGGGGTGCGTTCGCCCATCAGCACCTCGCTCTGCATCCGGGTCACGATCGACAGGTCGAGCGCCTCGCGCACCGCGCCGAGCGCCTTGGCCCCGTCCTTGCGGCCGATCACCGCCGCGCTGGAGTTGCGCAGGGCCAGCTCGCGGGTGACCTCGTCGCCCAGCGGGAGGACGTCGACCCCGACGCCCAGCCGCTCCCGCGCCTCGTCCAGGTTCCAGACGGTGGCGTCCACCTCGTGACGGGCGAAGAGGTCGTGCAGCTGCATGTACGACACCTCCCGCCACTCGATGTCCCGCCGGCCGGCGAACACGCGCTCCACCAGCATGCGCAGGTCCTCCGACGTGTGGTCGACCGCCACGCGCAGCCCCGGACCGTCCAGGTCGACACCGTGCCGGACCAGCATGCCGTGCGCGCCGACGTAGGTGGCGGGGCCGAGGTCCGCCACCAGCTCCACCGGGTGCTCGGCGATCAGCTGGTCCGCGGCGAACCGCGAGAGCACCACCAGATCCACCTTGCCCTCCAGCAGCGCGGCGGTCCGGGCCCCGGCCCCGCGCATGAAGGTGACGGCGAACGGCGCCCCGGCCTGCTCGAACGCTCCGCGCAGGCCGGTGGCCAGCCCCTCGTAGCGGCGGGAGTACGGCAGGGGCATCGCCGCGAGCAGCGTGCCGAGCCCGGACAGCCGCCACAGGACCGTGCGGTCCGAGTCGAGGAGGAACGTGCCCAGGTGCCCCCGGGCGGTCGTGGTGATCGCCCCGGCCTCCTCCAGCAGCTGGAGCGCGGCCTGGACCGTCCCGTTGCCGCATCCCAGTTCCTCGGCGAAGTCCCGGACGCGGGGCAGTCGGGTGTCCGGCTCGTGGTTCAGGAGCAGGACGGCCAGCTGCCGGGCGGCGAGGCCGTTGCGGGTGAGGAAGCGGGAGTCGAGGTCGTCCACACCGTGCACAGTAAACAGGATTCTGGATACTGACAAGGGCTGTCGGCGGGAGGAAGGCGCGGGCGGATCCGTGGGGTCCTCGTCCGGCCCGTCCCCGGCGGCCGGGTGGCCTTGTGCGCGTCGCCTGCCTGCCGTAGGGGGAACACCTGTCTGGCGATGCGCACGTTCGAGTGCTGTCGGGCCGCTGCACCTTTCCGTTTTCTCCGCTGATCGTTCTTTCCGGAGAACGGGGTCGGGCGGGAGCGGGAGGAGCGGGGCGATGCGGACGAGGGACACCGGAGGGGATCTCTGGCCGGCGGAGCTGTTCCCTGCCCGGCTGGAGCGGACCGGGCGCCGGTTGGTCTCCGCCCTGGCGGCCCGGGTCGGCGCGGACGGTGCGGTGCGCGAGCCGTGCCGCAGCCGCGTCCTGGAGTCTGCGCTCGCGGCCGCCCTGCTGGAGCGTACGGGCGCCTCCCCGGGCCGCCCGCCGTCCGGTGCCGCCCCGGACGCCGGCGCCGCCGTGCGCGGGTTCCTCCGCTCCCGGACGGCTGCCGGTGCGGTCGAGGGGGTGGAAGGCGCGCTGGCCGGCGCGGTGCTGGACCGGCGTGCCCTCGTCCCGGCCGACCTGGGCCTCGATCAGGTGACCGGTACGGCACCGGACTTCACCGCCGTACGCAAACGGGCACTGGTGCACGCGTTCGCGGCGGCCGTCGACGAAAGGTTCCTCCCCTGCTGGGACGAGGCCGCGTTCTCCCCGGCCGGGCTGCACAGCTGGGCCGCGGTGCAGGTGACGGCGAGCAAGGTGATCCTCGCCAAGGCCACCGGGAACACCGCCCGGATCAGCGACGAGGACGTACGGCTGCTGCTGGACACCCAGGGGCGGCCGCACCTGTGGGAGGGCAACGTCCTCATCCACCTCTCCGTACTCCACGCCCTCTCCGGTCTGCCCGGCACCGGGCGGATCGTCCAGGAGGGGATCCGGCGGGCCCTCGCCCACCAACGGCCGGACGGCGGACTGCCGTTCGTCACGGACACCGACACCTGGTGCACCGCCACGGCCGGGGTCGCCCTGGCGGCCTCCGGGGCCCCGCGGGAGGTGCTGGACCGGATCGCGGCCCACCTGGTGGAGCGGCAACTGCCGGGCGGCGGCTGGTCCTACACCGATCTCTCGTGCCAGGCGGATGTCGACGACACCTCCGTCGCCGTGCAGTTCCTCCACTCCCTGGACCCCGTCCGCTTCCAGGAACCCGTCACCCGGGGGATCGGCTCGATGCTCTCGGTGGCGGCGCCGGACGGCGGGTTCCCCACCTATGTGGCCGGCGCGCCCTCCGAAGCCTCCATGACCGCCGCCGTCGTGGACGCGCTCACCGTCCGGCCGCAGGACCACACCGGCCGTATCCGGGCGGGGCTGTCCTACCTCGCGGCCCGGCAGCGGGCCGACGGCTCGTTCCCGCCCGACTGGAGCAGCAGCCGGCTCCACACCGTCTTCCGGGTGCTGCTCGCCGCCACCCGGAACGGCGGGGAGCAGCCCGCCGAGGTGCACCGGACGGCCCGGCGGAGCATGCGCCTGGTGCTCGCCCGGCAGAACGGCGACGGCGGCTGGGGGCGGCAGGAGGGGGAGGCCAGCGATGTGATCAGCACGGCGTACGGGCTGATCGCCGTGTGCGGCCAGGACGACCCGGGGCCCGCGATCGCCGCGTCCTCGTTCCTGGTCGAGGCCGAGCACGACGGCCGCGTCCGGGGCGCCCGCTCCGACTCGATCGGCCCGCGCCCCTTCGTCTTCACGGTCCCCGTGCTCGCGGACGTCTTCACCGTCCTGGCACTCGGGCACCTCGCGCGCCGGACCACCCCGGCGCCGGACGTCTCCGGACGGCAGCTGGCAGGTGTCCGTTGAGCCGCCCGCCCCACGGCGATCCGTCGGCCGGGGCCGTCCCCCGGCACCTGGGGATCGTGCCGGACGGCAACCGGCGCTGGGCCCGCCACCGCGGAGTCCCCGCACGCTACGGCTACCGGCGGGGAGCCGACCGGACGGTCGAGGTGCTGCGCTGGTGCGAGGAGGCGGGGATGGAGACGGTCACCGTCTGGGCGCTCTCCCAGGCCAACGCCGCCAAGCGGCAGGAACTGCCCGTACTGCTGGAGGGGATCACCGCCCTCGTGGACGGCGTCACGGCCGAGGGAGGGTGGGACGTCAACGTCCTCGGCTCACCGGAGCAGTTGGACACCCTCGGACTGACCGGCCTCTCCGGCCGGGCCCGGGACGCCGCCGGAACCGGCCGCGGCGCCGGGCTGCGGGTCAACCTGGCGGTCGCGTACGACGGGCACGAGGAGATCGTGGCCGCCGCTCACGCCGTGATCGCGGAAGGCGGGGTCGAGGCCCTGGACAGCGCGGCGGTCGGCCGCCGCCTGGAGCGCTGGGGCCAGCCCGGCTGCGACCTGATCCTGCGGACCTCCGGTGAACAGCGCCTGTCCGGCTTCCTGCTGTGGCAGAGCCTCGCCGCCGAGCTGTACTTCACCCCCGAGCACTGGCCGGACTTCGACCGCGCGGCCTTCGACGCCATGCTCGCCTCGTTCGCCGGCCGCGAGCGCAGGTTCGGCGCATGACGGCCGACGGGGAGAGCGTGGACAGGACGGACGGCGGTACGGACACCCCGTACGCGCTGGCCGCCTACGCCCACCGCCACCTCCTGCGGCTCGCCCCGGAGGCCGGCGACCACCCGGCCGCCGGGGAGCTGGAGACGGACGTACGGGACTGGGCCGGGGGCCACGGCCTGGGCGCCCCCGGCGACAGCGGGCTGGAGCGCCGCAGGATCGGCCGGCTGGTCGGCCGGTGCATGCCCGGGGCGCCCTTCGGGGTGGCCCGGCTCACCGCCCGCCACCTCGCCTGGGTGTTCCACTTCGACGACACCGTCGCCGAACACCCTGACCGGCTCGCCGCGCACCGGGAGTGGGACCCGCCCGGTGTCCTGCTCTCCGGCCGACTCCCCGCCGAGGCCACCGCCTGCACCCACCTGGCCTCCCTGGTCTCCCTGCGCGCGGACATCGTGGCGGCGGGCGGCGCGGAGCTGCTGCCGCTCCTGGCCGAGGGGCTGCGGCGGTACATCGAGGAGTGCGCGCGGGAGGCACCCTGGCGGGCCACGGGAAATCCCCCGGGACTGGCCGACTATCTGGCGAGGCGCGTCCACACCTCGGGCGGCCACCCGATGTACCTGCATCTGCTGGCCCCCGGCATGCCGGAGGGAACGGCTCCGCTGCCCGCGCCGCTCCTGGGCGTGGCCGAACTCGCCTTCCTGATCGGCGGGCTCGCCAACGACCTGCTCGGCCACGCCGCCGAACAGCAGCAGGGCGACCCGGTCAACGCCGTCACCGTCCTCGCGCACGAGTACGGGCTGACGCCGCCGGAGGCGTACCGGGCCACGGTCGTCCTGCACGCCGCGCACCAGCACCGCTTCGACGCCCTGTGCGCCGGGCTGCTGGCCGACACCGCTCTCTCCGGGCCCCGAAAGCGTTTCGTACGAGCCGTCATGGGCTGGGTGGCGGGCAGCGCCGCGGCCGTCGAGCCCTACTGGCACCACCTGCTCGCCACCCGACCGAACCGAGGAACAGGCTGACCACCGTGGAGACCCACCACCCCTTCACCACCGCCGCGCCCCCCACCGCGATCGTCGTCGGAGCCGGGATCGCCGGGCTCACCGCCGCCTGGCGGCTGCGCCGGGCAGGCCTGCGGGTCCGCGTCCTGGAACGCGAGCCGGCGGCCGGCGGCCGCATGCGGACCGTGGACCACGAAGGCTTCCGCGTCGAGCTCGGCGCCAGCATCCTCGGCCGCAACTACACCGGCATGCTGCGCCTCATCGAGGAGCTGGGCCTGGCCCAGCAGTTCGGCCCCTCCAGCACCCTGTGCGGATTCGACCGCGACAACACCGTCCACCGCCTGCGGACGGATTCCCGGAGCGACCTCCTCCGCACCCGGCTGATCGGTCCCCGCACCAAGGCGGCGATGTTCCGCGCGCTCCCCAGCTTCCTGGCCCACCGCAGATGCCTGGACTGGGACACCATGGACCGGAACACCTACCTCGACGCCCTCAGCGCCTCCCAGTACGCCCGGCGGCACCTCACCCAGGAGGCGATCGACCACCTCTGCGAGCCGCTCTTCGGCGGCGGGATCGTCCTGGCCTCACCGGACCGCATGGCCGCCGCCGACATGCTCTTCTACACGGCGAAACTCCTCGTCCCGCACTTCAACAGCCCGCAGGGCGTCGGGCTGCTCACCCGCACCCTGGCGGACCGCCTCGACGTGGAGCTGAACACCCGGGTCACCGCTGTGCGCCGACGCGACGACGGCTTCTCCGTCACCTGGCGCGACGGGGACGGGAGAGAGCACACGGACCGTTCCGACGCCGTGGTCGTCGCCCTCCCGGCCCCGCAGGTGCCGGGCATCCTGCCCGAGCTGGCTCCTCCGGACCGGGAATACCTCTCCGCACTGCCCTACTCCCGGGCCCTGATCGTCTCCCTCGGCCTCGAACGCCCCCCGCGGGAGAAGGCCTTCGCCCTCTTCCTCGCCCGCCGGACGCACCCCGCCCTGGTCGGTATCGAACTGCACCACAACAAGATCCCCGGAAGGGTGGACGACGGCCGCGGGCTCCTCACCCTCCACCCCCGGGAGGAGTTCACCGACCGCTGGTGGGACGCCGACGACGCCACCGTCACCGAAGAGGCCCTCACCGCTGCCTCCGCCGTCTTTCCGGGCCTCCGCGACACCTTCCTGACCAGTCACGTCAGCCGCCAGGACCCCGCCCTGGTCGTCCGCCCGCCCGGGGGCTACGCCGACCTGCGCGCCTTCAACGCCCGCCGCCGCAGCGCGGAACCCCGTCTCCAGCTCGCGGGAGACTACTTCGGCCCCTCCAGCACCTACGGCGCCCTGCGCTCGGGCGAAGAGGCGGCCGCCCGCATCCTCACCAGCCTCACCCGCACACACCCGAGCCCACGGCTGCGCGTGCCGTGACCGCCCCTCGGGTGCGGCCTGCCCGCTCGGGGTGACGGTTGACGCCGGGTTTCGTTGGGCGGACGACTGCCTCTGCTGCTGAACGGAGTTCCTGTGTCCCCCTCGCACGGAGCAGGCGCACGCCACCGTGCTCCCCGCACCGGACACCACGACCCGCCGCTGCGAAAGGGTGAGGCAGGGTCGGGTTTTCCCTCTTCAGGTCGAATCGGGTGGGTGAAATGCGCACGATGCCATCGGCTGAAATGGTCAGCCTGATCTCGTTCCTCGCCGTTCTGCTGGTCTTCTTCAGTATCGATGTGCGGTCGCGGGATTCCGGTGCCCCGGGCCCCTGGCACACGCGCCTTTTCGCGTGGGCCTCACGCATCGGAGGAATCTCCACCGCCCTGGCGCTGACCCTCGGCTGGGTGGATCTCTTCCTCCCGGACGAGAACGGCCTGATCCACGTCGCCTTCGTGGCCGTGCCCGGATCCATCGCGGTGACGTGTGCGATCGTGCTGGGGCTGGAGATGCTCTGGCAACGGTGGGACGCGCCGTGACTCCCGGAGAAGGCCGCTGCGGCCGACGGCGGAACTGCTCTCCGGCGGTGAGAGGTCTGCGCCGGGGCCTGACCAGGCTGTTCCGCCCGAGACATCTCGCCGGGTGATCTCCGGAACGGGTGAGGGCCCGCACCCTCGTGGTGCGGACCCTCACCGTGTGTGAAAGGCGGAGCGCCGGTGCCGTACGGCGTGGGAAACCGGTGGGCCCGGTGTGCGGTCAGCCGCGGACGGCGATCGTGGCGTCCAGTTCGACGAGTGCGCCCTGGGGCAGGACCTGGGTCGGGAGGGCGGTGCGGGCGTGCCGGCCGTGGTCGCCCAGGACGTCGATCAGCAGCTGCGAGGCACCGTCGATCACCGTCGGCTGGTCCACGAAGTCCGGTGCGCTCGCCGCCCAGGCGTTGAGCTTCAGAACGCGGGCCCGGTCCAGCCCGATCGCCTCCTCCACCCGGGCCAGGAGGTTCAGTGCGGCGGTGCGTGCGGCGAGCACCCCGTCGGCCACGGTCGAGTCCTCTCCCAGCCGGCCCCGGAGCACCTCGCCGGACGCGGACCGGGAGATCTGGCCGGAGACGTACAGGAGCCCGCCCCAGCACGTCGTCGCCTCGTAGGCGTACCGCGGCGGCCCGAGGACGGGCAGCTCGATCGAGAGCGCCTCCAGCCGTTTCCGGACGGTGGTCATGAGTTCTCCTTCCTCGGTGCACCGCCTGCACGGCGAGCGTGCCGTGCGGGCCTGACGAACCTCATCGCCTGCTCAGGACGTAGGTGCGGTCCCGGCCGATGTACCAGAGGTCCTCCGTGCCGATCGCCACGTTCCCGTAACGCCACGGGATCTCCGCGGCACCGTACGAACCGATCCGGAGCACGTGCTTGTAGCCGGGCCGCAGCTCGTTGGCGAAGGACTCCTGCTTGCCCATCAGATGGCCCACGTTGCGCTTGCGGTACTCGGTGTTGAAGTCGACGTCCGTGCCGAGCATGCCGATGGCGACCATCCGCTCCAGGTGCGGGGCGAGGTAGCGCAGGGTCCCCTCGTGGACGTCCTCGCAGACGGCACCGGGACGGATCTGTCCGATGATCCCTTCGCGCACCACGTCGAAGAAGAAGCGGTACGCCTCCTTCGCCGCATCGGTGCGGGGCAGCGAGCGGGCCATGTCGGAGGTGGCCACGTCGACCCCGTCGAAGACGATCCGTACGCCCGCGTCCAACTGCACGCAGGTCGTCTCGTGGTCGACCGGGTGGTCGACCGGAGGGCCGGGGAAGAGCATGCGGTTGGAGGAGTGCAGGTTGGTGAAGTACGGCTCGATACCGAAGGGGATCGCGTGGGCCGTACGGAACTCGGCGATCTTGTCGAGGTAGACCGCGTCGATGTCCAGTTCGCTGAAGGAGCGCCCGGCGTCGAGCCCCTCCTCCGCCCAGGAGAGCGCCTCCTCGATGGCGAAGACGCTCGCGCGGGCGGCCACCACCTGGAAGGCCAGGTCCTCGTGGTCGCGGATGTCCCGCCAGTGGGCCAGAGCCGCCGTGACCGGGACGAGTTCCGCTCCCTCGCGGGTGAGTTCGCGGGCCAGGCCGACGCTGATCCACTCCTCCTCGACCCCCGTACGTGCGCCGGATGCCAGGGCCCGGACGGCCGCGCCCACGGAGGGGAATTCACCGGCGGAAGCGCCCGGCAGGGCGTCGGAGCCCTCGGGAACCAGTACCACCAGCCGTTCCGGACCGCTGAGCCACAGGGCCACCGCTCCGTCCGGCCGGGCGCGTCCGGTCGCCTCCGTGAAGTTGGGCGTCGCCGCGAGCAGCACGGCGTCCAGGGACCGTTCGGCGGCGAGCTTCTGCAGCTCCGCGAAGCGGCTGTCCTTCCGCGAGGTGAACTCCTCGGCCAGGCCCGAGAGATGCGGGACGTCCGCTATGAGCCGGCTCGCGGTCCGCACGCCGGTCTCGCGCCAGGCGGCGAAGGTGGCCAGGACATCGGCCGGGTCGACCTCGTAGGCGGTCACCGGGGTCGGGTCCTGGTCGGAGACGACGAGCTCGACGGAACCGGAGAGCGCGAGCTGATGGGCGTAGACGACGTCGGCGGCGAGGGTGACCGGGCCGCCGCCGGCGAGTTCGTCCACCAGGTGGGTCAGGGACTCGGCGGCGGGGGTGTCGGCGATGATGCGCGGGTCGATCGTGACCCAGGGAGCGTAGAAGCGCATCCGGTCCTTCGGTACCCCGGCGGACAGGGCGTTCCCCTGTTCCTGCTGCCGTACGAGCAGGAGGTGCTCCGTCCCGGTCCGGGCGATCAGCGGGGCCACGAACGGGTAGGAGTCGAGGCGGATCGCGGAGAACAGGAGGCTCTTGCGCGCGTCGAGCCCGAACTCCTCCCGTACCTGCGTGACGTCAGCGGTGATGTGCAGCATGGTGCTCCTTCGACGGCGGTTCACGGTCGTGGGTGCGTGACTGAGTGGTCAGCTGATGCCGGCCACGACACCGATGTGCGATTCGATCTCGGTGGTGTAGGCGGAGAACTCCGGGGAGTACCGGTGCTCCTTGCCCCGGGGGCGCGGCAGGTCGATGGTGACGTCGGCGATGATCCGGCCGGGGCGGTCGCCGACGACGACCACGCGATCCCCGAGCCAGACGGCCTCCGGGATGCTGTGGGTCACGAAGAGGACGCTGCACCCGGTGTTCTGCCAGATGCGCTGGATCTCGAAGTTCATCGAGTCCCGGGTCATGGCGTCGAGCGCCCCGAAGGGCTCGTCCATGAGCAGCAGCTTGGGGTGGGAGACGAGCGCCCGGCAGATGGCCACGCGCTGCTGCATCCCGCCGCTGAGCTCGTAGGAGTAGTTCCTGGCCTTTCCGCCCAGCCCCACCATGTCCAGCAGCTCCATGGCATAGGCGCGCGCCTCGTCGGTCCGGGCACCGCGGAACTCCAGGGGGAGGAGTACGTTGTCGAGGTTGTTGCGCCAGGGCAGGAGCACGGGGCTCTGGAACACCATCGCGATGTCCTCGATCCCCTCCTGGATCGGCCGGCCCTGGACGAGGATCTCCCCCTCGGTCGGCTCCTGGAGGCCGGAGACCGTCTTGAGCAGCGTGGTCTTGCCACTGCCCGACTGCCCCACGATCGACACGAACCGGCCGGGTTCGACATGGAAGTCGAGCCCTTTGAGAACGGTGTTCTCCTGGCCCCTTCGCGACCGGTAGGTCTTCCCGACGTTGTTGACCGAGATGGCGTATTCGTTGTTCATGTGACTCCCCATCCGGCCGTCACGGGGCCTGGATAGTCTCGTTGGATCCCAGTGGCTCGAGGTAGGAGTTGCTGTACACGTCCTCGGGGGAGAGGCTGCTGCCCTCGGGGAGGCCGAGGAACTCACGGGCGGTGTCGATGGCCCGGAGGACTCCGGCGTCGTCCATGACGCCGTACCGGTCCGCGGCCTCGCCCTTGCCCCAGTTGAGGCCGCACTGTGCGCCGATGGCGAGGGTGATCGTGCGCGTCTCGTATCCGGAGACCTCCGTCTTGAAGTCCTCGGCCGCCTTCTCCGGGTTCTGGCAGGCCCAGAGGAACCCCTTCTGCATGGCCCGGTTGAATCTCCGGACCTGGTCGGGGTCGTTCCTGAGCTTCTCGTCGGAGACGACGATGCCGTTGCCGTAGAGGTCGATGCCGAGGTCGGACCACTTCAGGACGGTGGCCTTGCGTCCGAGGGCGTCGATGGCCGGTTCGTCGGAGACGTGCAGCGCGAGATTGGCGTCCCACTGCCTGGCCAGCAGGCCGGGGATCTTCGAGGCGCTGGACGCGGGAATGACGTCCACGTCGCTCTCGTCGAAGCCCAGTCTGTTCAGGGCGAGCGGCCACATGGCGGTCATCGCGCCGCCGCCCTCGGTGGCGACGGCCCTGCCCCGCAGATCCTCCCAGTCCTTGATCCCGGAGTCCGCGAGGGCGACGACCGCGTAGGCGGACCTGGCCTGGAGCAGATTCACCTGCTTGACCTTCGCGCCCCTGCCCTGGCTCGTGACGGTGGCGCCGAAGTCGGCCCAGCCCGCGTCGATCCGGCCGGTGACCACCGAGGTGACCGTATTGGTCGAACCCGAACCCGGCATGACCGTGAGGTCGATGCCCTCCGCCTTGAAGAAGCCGCGTTCGACGGCCGAGATGAACGGCGCGTGTTTGGGGAGGTACCCCACGTCGAGCATCAGGGTCATGGAGTTCTTCCCGCCCCCGCCCACGCATCCGGACAGGCCGACCATCATCGCCGCGCCCGCGAGCGCGACGGCCCCGCGCGTTGTCCTACGCATTTCCAGCCTCCGATCCCGGGGTCACTTGGCGTGGTTCTTCCACGGGGCCAGCTTTCGGCCCGCGTAGTCGACGACGAAGAACAGGGTCAGGGCGATGGCGGCGAGGACGATGAAGGCCGCGAACATCGACGGCAGGTCCACCTGGCTGTTGGCGAGGAGGATGACGTACCCGAGCCCCTTCGAGCCGGCGATGAACTCGCCGACGACCGCCCCGCCCACCGCGAGGGAGATGGAGATCTTCGCCCCGGAGAAGATGGAGGGGATCGCGTAGACGAAGTCGATCTTCACCATCTTCTTCCAGGCGGAGGCCCGGTTGATACGGGCGAGCTCCTGGAGCTCGTGCGGGACCGAACTCAGCCCGTCGAAGGTGTTGATCACCAGGGGGAAGAAGGCAATGGCCATGGCGACGAAGGCCTTCGACTCGAAGCCGAATCCGAACCACACGATGAACAGCGGCGCGAGCGCGACCTTGGGGATGGTGTCGATGGCGATGAGCGCCGGATAGAGGAAACTGCGCGCGGTGCTCGAATAGTGCAGAGTCGCACCGCACAGCACACCGAGTGCGGTGCCGAGCGCGAACCCGGCCAGTGCTTCCTGGAGTGTGACGAAGGTGTTCTCCGCGAAGTAGCCGGGGCGCTCGGCCAGCTCGGCGAAGGCGGAGAGCGGGCCGACGAAGAGATAGTCCGGCGGGTCGATGATCCGGACGAGCAGCTCCCACAGGACGAAGAGGCCGACGATCCCCGCGACCGCTTTGGCGGCGGCCACCCACGACTCACGGTGGAGGCCGGTGCTCGGCGCCTTCGCCTCGGTGGGTCCGGCCGGCGGAAGCGGCTGCTCGGCAGTGCGGCGGCCGGCGCTGCGCAGATCAGGAGTGGCCATGGAAGTACCTCCCACAGAGCGCGTCGCGCGGGAGCAGCGCCGCGAGGGCGGTCGGGGACGGAGCGGAACGGGGACGGGCGAGTGCCTGCGGCGGCCGGTCGGCCCGGTCGCCGTGGCCGTCGGGAAGCGGCGAAAGCGTGTGTGCGGTCATTGCGTCCTCACGACTCTGGAAGAAATGCGTTCGAAGGCGGTTCCGGGGCCCGGCCGGGGCGGCTCCCCGGCCGGGCCCGTACGGGCTCAGCGGTCGGCGGAGAGCGGAGCCCGCACGGGAGCCCCGTCGACCCGGCGCCATACACCGAGCGGGTTGCCGTCCCGCAGCTCGTCGGGCAGCAGGGCGTCGGGAACGTCCTGGTAGGCGACCGGGCGGAGGAACCGCTCGATGGCGAGGGTCCCCACGGACGTGCTGCGCGGGTCGGTCGTGGCCGGGAAGGGCCCGCCGTGCACCATCGCGTGGCCGACCTCCACCCCGGTGGGCCAGCCGTTGAAGAGCACCCGCCCGGCGATCTCCTCCAGGAGCGGCAGGAGCCTCCCGGCGAGCGGCAGATCGGCTTCGTCGGCGTGGACCGTGGCGGTGAGCTGCCCCTCCAGCACGCCCAGGACGGCCGTCAGCTCGTCGGGGTCCGCGCAGCGGACGATCAGCGACGTCGCGCCGAAGACCTCGGTCTGCAGCGCCGGGTCGCCGATGAAGCGCGTGCCGTCCACGGTGAGCAGCCGGGCCCGGCCACGGGCCACGCCGCCGTCCCCGCCGCCGTGCCCGGCCTCCTCGACGCCCTCCCGGCCGGCCACGGCGTCGCCGGAGGCGGCATAGTGGCGGGCGATGTCCGGGGTGAGCATCGTCGCCCCGGGATCGGCGGCGACGGCCTCGGCGGCGGCCGCGGTGAAGGCGTCCAGCCCGGGGCCCCCCACGGCGAGGACGAGCCCCGGGTTGGTGCAGAACTGCCCGGCCCCCAGGGTCAGCGATCCGGCGAAGGCGGCCCCCAGTTCCGCCCCCCGGGCCCGGAGCGCCCCGGGAAGGAGCAGTACCGGATTGATGCTGCTCATCTCCGCGTACACGGGGATCGGTACGGGCCGGGCGGCGGCGGCCGCCGCGATGGCCAGTCCGCCGGAACGGGAACCGGTGAAGCCCACGGCGCGCACCCGGGGGTCACCGACCAGTCCGGTGCCCAGCTCCTTGCCGCCGCCGACGAGCTGGGAGAAGACACCCTCGGGCATCCCGGTCTCGTCCACCGCCCGGCCCACGACACGGGCCACCAGCTCGGCCGTCCCGAGGTGGGCCTGGTGCGCCTTGACGATCACCGGGCAGCCGGCGGCCAGCGCCGAGGCGGTGTCGCCCCCGGCGGTGGAGAAGGCCAGCGGGAAGTTGCCGGCGCCGAAGACGACGACGGGGCCCACGGCTATGCGGCGCTGACGGATGTCGGCACGCCGCAGCGGCTGACGCTCCGGCCGGGCCGGATCGATCCGCGCCCCCTGCCACACACCTGCCCGCAACTCCGCGGCGAACAGGCGCAGCTGGCCACTGGTGCGCCCGACCTCGCCGGTGAGCCGGGGCCGGGGCAGCGCGGTCTCGACGTGGGCCCGCTCCACCAGCGCGTCCCGCTCCGCGTCGAGCAGGTCCGCGATGCGGTCGAGGAAGGCGGCACGGCGCTCCGGAGCCGTCGTCCGGTACGGGGCCGCGGCTTCCCGCGCCAGTTCGCAGGCCCGGTCGGCCTCGTGGACCGACGCGGCCGGGTAGCCGGGTTCGAGCGGCCGGCCGGTACGCGGGTCGACGGACCGGATCTCCCTCCCCGTACCGACGACGGGACGGGCGCCGATGACCATCGCGCCGGTGGGACCGGTCCCGGACGGAGTGGACATGGGTGGCTCCTTTCCTTGGTGTGGCGACACGTGTCAGGCCGCGCGGGAGGCTTCGATGACGCCGGCGAGCATTCCCCGCTCGGTGTCGTCCAGATCGGTCAGGGGCGGCCGTACCGGACCGGCGGGGTGTCCGGTCAGCTCCATACCGGCCTTGACGATGCTGACGGCGTACCCCGGCTTGCGGTCGCGGATCGCGGTGTAGGGGAGCACGACCCGGTCGAGCAGGTCCTGGACCTTCTCCCGGTCCCGCGCCAGGACCGCCCGGTAGAAGGTCAGGGCGAAGTCGGGGAGGAAGTTGAAGATGGCGGAACTGTAGGTCGTGGCGCCCAGCTCCAGGTAGGGCAGCGCGAACGTCTCGGCCGTCGGCAGGCCGCCGATGTACACCAGGCGGTCACCGAGCCGCGAGCGGATCTGGGTGATCCGCTCCAGGTCGCCGACCCCGTCCTTGAGGCCGATCAGGTTGGGGCAGGCGTCCGCGAGCGCGGCCACCGTGTCGGCGGTGTAGACGGCGTTGGCGCGGCTGTAGAGGACCACTCCGAGTGAAGTGGCCTCGCAGACCGCCCGCACATGGGCGGTCAGACCGTCCGCGGAGGCCTCGGTCAGGTACGGCGGGAAGAGCAGGACACCGTCGGCGCCCACTGCCTCTGCCTCGCGTGCCATGGCGACCGCCTGCGCGGTGCCGTGCCCGGCCGGAGCGAGGATCGGCGTGCCGGACGGGGCGCTCTCCACCGCGGCCCGCAGTACGGTGCCGACTTCCTGCGGGGTCAGGGAGAAGAACTCCCCGGTCCCGCCGGCGGCGAAGAGCGCGGCGACGTCATAGCGGCTCATGCGGGCGATGTTCTCCCGGTAGGCCGTCTCGTCGAACGCCAGGTCGGCGGTGAAGTGGGTGACGGGAAACGACAGCAGCCCGGAGCCGAGGCGTTCGGCGAGCTCGGTCGGGGTGTGGGTGGGCATGAACGTTTCCTTCCGGAGGACGTGCGGAGCAGCGATTTCGACGACCATAGGAACGAAACCGATGCAGGTCCAACACTTCTTACGCATCGACCGATGCGCATACTGGATCGATGTTCACCCTGAGTCAGCTGGAAAGCTTCATCGCCGTCGCCGAGACGCTTCATTACGGGCGGGCGGCGGAGCGGTTGTCGATGACCCAGCCGCCCCTGTCCCGCCGCATCCAGCTCCTGGAGCGCGAGCTGGGAGTCCACCTGTTCGACCGGAGCGGGCGGTCCGTCCGGCTCACCGCCGCGGGACAGGCGTTCCTCGGTGACGCCCGGCGCATCCTCGGCCTCACCGAGCAGGCGGCTCTGTCCGTACGCCGTACGCTGGCAGGCGAGATCGGGACCGTGGCGCTCGGCTTCACCGCCTCGGCGGCGCACTCGGTGCTCGACGGCATCGTCGGAGCCATCCACGCCGAGCTCCCCGGCGTCGGCCTGGTGCTGCGCGAACGGGTCTCCGGGGCACAACTGGAGGAACTGCGCTCCGGGGAGCTGGACCTCGCGCTCGTCCGTCCGCCGGTGCCCGGCACCGGCATCGCGTACCGCTCCCTGCACCGCGAGTCCCTTCTGCTCGCGACGCCCGCGGACCACCCGCTCGCCGCGCCGGACCGCGCACCCCACGTCCGTGACCTCGACGGAGAACCGTTCGTCATGTACTCGCCCGCCGAGGCGCGCTACTTCTACGAGGTCCTGGTCGGGGTCTTCCGCCAGGTGGAGATCGTGCCGCACTATGTCCATTACCTCAGCCAGGTGCACACGATCCTCGCGCTGGTACGCGCGGGCCTGGGGCTCGCCCTCGTGCCCCGGGCGGCCGAGACGCTCAAACTGGACGGCGTCGTGCTGCGCCCCCTGGCCGGTGTCGAGGGGGAGCCGGTCGAACTCGTCGCGGCCTGGAGGGCGGACGATGACAACCCCGCCCTGCACGCGGTCCGTGACCTGGTCACCGGCCTCGCCGACCGCGAGGCGCTCTGAGGAGGTACGGCGTCCGCGCGGAGCGAGAGGTTCCTCCGGAGCTTCGGCCCGGCGGCACCGGACCCCGCCGACACGTCCGGCACGGCAACCGTGCTGCGTGCGGGGCTTCTCCGCGCCTTCGGCAACCACACCTCGCCGGACGGACCGGGCGTACGCATCCGGCACGCCTATCTGGAGGCCGTCATCGCCCCCTAGGGGGGGCGGGCCCCTGACCGGTCCCGACCCCGGCCAGGGTTTCATCTGGCCGGGCGGTCGCGGCACGGTGACGAGGCGGAGGGCAGTGACAGCGAGGACGCGTCCGGGAGGGGAGGCCGAGGCAGCCCGGGACGGTCAGCCGCCGGCCGCCGAGGTCTGCGCGGAATCCGTGACGGGGCCGGGTGCCCGCGCGCTGAGCTGCACCACCTCCGGCTGGGGCGCGGTGCAGCAGCTCCCCGGGTCGGCCGGGGCCGCGTCCGGGTCGTCGAAGAGTCCGGCCCCGCCGCAGACCCCGGTCTCGGGGAGAGTCAGTTCCACGCGGTCGGCCGCCTCGATGTCACCCGCCAGGGCCGCGACGACGGAGCGGACCTGCTCGTAGCCGGTCATGGCGAGGAACGTCGGTGCGCGGCCGTAGGACTTCATGCCGACGAGATGGATCCCGGGCTCCGGGTGGGAGAGTTCGCGGTGGCCGTGGGGGTAGACGGTGCCGCAGGAGTGCTGGTTGGGGTCGATCAGCGGAGCCAGGGCGGCCGGGGCCTGGAGCCGTTCGTCCAGGCCGAGGCGGAGTTCGCCGAGGAAGCCGAGGTCGGGGCGGAAGCCGGTCAGAACGATCACCTCGTCGACCGGGTCCGAGCGGCGTCCGTCCTCGCCGACGAGCACGACGCGGCCGTCGGGGGCGCGCTCGATCGCCTCCGTACGGAACCCGGTGACCGCCTTCGCGTGGCCGTCGTCGACGGCGGCCTTCGCGGCCAGTCCCAGGGCGCCCCGCTCGGGGAGCTGGTCCGCCCCTCCGCCGCCGAAGGTGGAGCCCGAGATGGTCCGGCGCAGGATCCAGACGATCTCCGTGCCCCTGCCGTCGCCGGACTCGGCGAGCCGGGCCAGCTGGGCGAGCGCGGTGAAGGCGGAGGACCCGGAGCCGATGACGGCGGTGCGACGGCCCGCGTACCGGGCGCGGACGGCGGGGGAGCCGAGGTCGGGGACGCGGTGGACGATCCGGTCGGCGGCGGCCTTCTCGCCGAGGGCCGGCAGGCCGGAGGCGCCGGCCGGGCCCGGCGTGGCCCAGGTGCCGGAGGCGTCGATGACGGCGCGGGCCGTCACCCGCTCCTCGCGGCCGTCGGCGTGGGTCACGTGCACGACGAACGGCTGCCGGTCCCGGTCGGCGTCCACGATCCGGTCCCGCCCGGCGCGCGAGACGCCGGTGACCCGGGCGCCGAGGCGGACCCGGTCGCCCAGGACGTCGGCCAGGGGCTGGAGGTACCGCTCGGCCCAGTCCCCGCCCGAGGGGTACGCCGCCGGATCGGGCCGGGTCCAGCCGGTGGGGGCCAGGAGCTTCTCGGCGGCCGGGTCCAGGACCTCCGCCCAGGGCGAGAACAGGCGTACGTGCGCCCATTCCCGTACGGCGGATCCGGCGGCCGGTCCGGCTTCCAGGACGAGGGGGACGAGGCCGCGCCCGACGAGGTGGGCCGCGGCGGCGAGGCCGGTCGGACCCGCCCCGATCACGACGACCGGAAGGTGCGCGGTGGTGGTCATGGGGTGATGCCCTCCCAGGAGAGGCGGCAGATCCGGCCGCTGGTTCGATGTTCCTCTATGTATGCAGCCTGCCACTTGCTTAGAAGGTCGTCAACATAGATGGATGTCGAATTAGTGGTCGAAGAGTGCCTGTCGCCGCGGAACGGGCGCCCCTGGGGGTGCGTCAGCCGGTGTCGCCCGGTGCCGGGTGCGGCGCCGGCGCGAAGGTGGTGCGCAGCCGGAGGGCGACGTGGACCAGGCCGATCAGTACGGGCACCTCGATGAGCGGGCCGATGACCCCGGAGAGCGCTTGCCCCGAGGTGACGCCGAACGTCGCGATCGCCACGGCGATGGCCAGCTCGAAGTTGTTGCCGGCGGCGGTGAACGCGAGTGTCGTGGTGCGGTCGTACGGGAGGCCGAGGCCCTTGCCGAGGAAGAAGCTCCCGAAGAACATGAGGGTGAAGTAGAGCAGGAGGGGCAGGGCGATCCGTGCGACGGCGAGCGGCTCCGAGGTGATCGTCCTGCCCTGGAGCGCGAAGAGGACGACGATCGTGAACAGCAGTCCGTACAGCGCCCACGGCCCGATCCTGGGCAGGAGCCTCGCCTCGTACTCCGCCCGTCCCATGTTCCACTCGCCGATGAGGCGGGTCAGGAACCCCGCCAGCAGGGGGACGCCGAGGAACACGAGCACGTTCAGCGCGACGTGTCCGACGGGTACGTCCAGGCCCTGGCCGTCGCCCAGGTCCAGCCATCGGGGCAGCAGGTCCAGGTAGAGCCAGCCGAGCAGGCCGAACGCCACCACCTGGAAGAGGGAGTTGAGGGCGACCAGTACGGCCGCCGCCTCGCGGTCGCCGCAGGCCAGGTCGTTCCAGATCATCACCATGGCGATGCAGCGGGCCAGTCCGACGATGATCAGGCCGGTGCGGTACTCCGGCAGGTCCGGCAGGAAGATCCACGCGAGGGCGAACATCAACGCCGGGCCCGCCACCCAGTTGACGGCCAGTGAGGTGACCAGCAGGCGGCGGTCGCCGGTCACCCGGTCGAGCCGGTCGTAGCGGACCTTCGCCAGGACCGGGTACATCATGACCAGCAGGCCGAGCCCGATGGGCAGGGAGACGCCGCCGATCTCGGTCTTCGCGAGCGCGTCGCCCAGGCCGGGGACGAGTCGCCCCAGGCCCAGTCCGACGGCCATCGCGAGGAGGATCCACACCGCGAGGCAGCGGTCGAGCGTGGAGAGCTTCCGGGGTGACCGCCCGGCCCCGGAGGGGGCGGCGCTCGCATCAGGATCGACTGAGTTCAGCATGCGCTGATATTCTCACATCATCTTCTGCTGACACCAGTGAAGAGTGAACTGTCGCGGGCCGGTGGGCCGCGGCTCTGCAAGAGAGAACGATGATCGTGGCCGAGGTCTCCGGTAAGCCGTCCGTCCTGTTCGTCTGCGTCCACAACGCGGGCCGCTCCCAGATGGCCGCCGCCTGGCTCGCGCACCTCGCCGGGGGCCGGGTCGAGGTCCGCTCGGCGGGCTCGGACCCCGGGGGTGCCGTGCATCCCGCCGCCGTCGAGGTGATGGCCGAGGCCGGCATCGACATCTCCGCCGAGAGCCCCGAGGTCCTCACGGCTGACGCGGTCCGTGCGGCCGACGTCTGCGTGACGATGGGGTGCGGTGACGCCTGCCCCGTCTTCCCCGGAAAGCGCTATCTCGACTGGAAGGTCGACGACCCGTCCGGCCTGGGCCCGGAGGCCGTTCGCGTCATCCGTGACGAGATCAGGATCCTGGTCGAAGGTCTGCTCGAGGAGATCGCGCCTTACCAGTCCTGAGGGTGAACTTCAAGCGAACGGAATGTGAACAGCGTTACACCAATGGGTAGTTGATGATCCTTCCGGCCGCCTGTCGACCTGCTTAGACTCCCCTCAAATCAGAGGCGCTCCTTGGGGGAACCGCATGTCGCGTACGGCGCAGTCGTGTTCGGTCGTTGAGGGTCAGGGCGAGGCGGCACGGAGGAGGTCGGCCACGCCGCGGCGACGTCTCGGGTATCTCGTGTCGGGGGTGCTCCTGGCCGGTCTCGTGACGGCCTGCGCCGACGGGCAGTCGAGCGCCGGCGGGGGCGGGCTCAGGGCGAGCGGTTCGACCACCGTCGCGCCGGTCGCCGCCGACGCGGCGGAGGCCCTGAAGGCGCAGGGGATGAACATCACCATCGCGACCCAGGGCGGATCCGCGGGCGGCATCTCCCAGCTCGCGGCGGGGCAGATCGACATCGCGCTCAGTTCGAAGCCGATCGCCGACGAGGACCGTACGGCCCATCCCGAGGCCGACTTCGTCACCACGCAGATCGGTTCGGACGCCGTCGGGGTCATCGTGACGAAGCCGGTCGCCGACGCCGGGGTCAAGAACCTGACGGTCGATCAGGTCCGGGGCCTCTTCGAGGGGAAGATCACCAACTGGTCCGAGGTGGGCGGCCCGAAGCTGGACGTCTTCGTCTACGACAAGGAGCCCGGACGCGGCACGCGGGAGGTCCTCGACAAGTACGTCTACGGGGACGAGAAGGCCCCCCCGCCGCCGGACACGGACAACTTCGCGATCGTCGGCGGCAACCTGGAGACCCGCAACAAGCTGGAGTCCACCCCCGGGGCGGTCGGTCCGCTCTCCACGGGCTTCGTCGAGGGGCGGGAGAAGCTCGCGGTGGTGACGCTGGACGGCATCGCCGCCAGCCCCGAGAACATCGCCTCCGGCGCGTACCCGATGAACCGGCCGCTCTACCTGATCACGGACGGCGAACCCGCCGGGGACGCCAAGAAGTTCATCGACTACCTGCTCTCCGACAAGGGGCAGGCCCTGCTGGAGCCGCACGGATATCTGTCGCTCGCGCAGATCGGAAAGTGATCGGTGACGCTCGCGCAGGAGGAGCGGCCGGTCGTCGAACCCGGCACCGAGCCGCGCCCGCGCCGGTCGGCCTGGGTGTGGGGGTGGCTCTTCACGGGGGCCTTCTCGGTCCTGGCGGTGCTGCTGGCGCTCCTCGGATATCTCGGTGAAGGGGTCGCGGGGGGTGACGTCGACTGGGCCGAACTGCTGACCGAGTCCTCGTGGAGCCCCACCGGCTCGGTCTTCGGCGGCCTGGCGATGATCTACGGATCGGCCGTCGTCTGTGTCATCGCGCTCGTCCTCGCCGTCCCGGTCGGGTGGGGAGCGGCCGTCGCGCTCTCCGAGTACCTGCCCCGGAGGGCCGCCCGCGCTCTGCGCATGAGCGTGGAGCTGCTGGCCGCCGTGCCCTCGATCGTCTACGGGCTGATCGGTATCCTCCTCATCCGGCCGTTCGTCGGGGCCATCGCGGACGTGCCGGGAGGGGACAGCCTCCTCGCCGCCGGAATCGTTCTGGCTGTCATGATCATGCCTACGATCGTGGCGGTGAGCGTGGACGCGCTGGCCGCGGTCCCCGACCGGGACCGGGAAGCGGCCTACTCCCTCGGACTGACCCGCCGCGAGGTCATCCGCTCGGCCGTCCTGCCGAAGGCACGGCCCGGGATGCGGGCGGGCGTCCTGCTCGGCCTGGCCCGGGCGCTCGGCGAGGCCATCGCCGTCTTCCTGGTGGTGGGAAGGGCCGACGGGCGGCTCCCCGGCACGTTCGACCAGCTGCTGAACTCGCTGGTGCGCCCCGGCCAGACGCTGACCACCAAGCTCGCGGGCCCGGAACCCGTCCTGGCCGGCACCTCGGGGACCTACTTCGCCTCGCTGTGCGGCCTCGGGCTCGTCCTGCTGACCCTGGTGGCCGTGGCGACGGTGTGGGGGAACCGCGGTGCGTCCCGTACGGCGGGCAGCGGCCGGTTCCGCGGCCGGCAGTCGGCCGGACGCGGCCGCCACCAGCTGGACCGGTTCGTCGCCGCCGTACGGCTGGGCGCGCTGGCGCTCCCCGTGCTCCTGCTGCTGGGCATGCTCGTCGTGCTGGCGACGCGGGGCAGCGCGGCCTTCCAGCCGTCGTTCTGGTTCACCTCCGCCACCGGCGCGGCCGGAGGCGGCGTGAGCGACCAGATCCTCGGCACGCTCCTGCTGGTCATCACCTGCGGACTCATCGCCCTTCCGCTCGGGTTCGGCGCCGGAGTCCTGCTCGGGGTCCACGCCTCCGCCCGTACCGTACGGGTCCTGCAGACCCTGACGGTCGTCGTGGGAGGGACGCCGACCATCCTCCTGGGCCTGGCCGGATTCGTGATCTTCTGCAGCGCGATGGGCTGGGGGCGGTCCTGGCTGGCCGGCGCCATCGTCCTGGTCCCGGTGGTGGTGCCGATGGTGGCGCTGCCCACCTGCGCCCGGGTCAGGAGCCTGTCGCCGGAGATGACCGAGAGCGCGCTCGCCCTCGGACTCACCCGGGCCCAGTACATCCGGTCCGTCGTGGTCCCGTACGCCTGGCCCGCCACGCTCACCGGGCTGCTGCTGGGGCTGGCGCGCGCGGCGGGGGAGACCGCGCCGCTCCTCTTCACCGCGACGGTCTTCTTCGGCGCGCCCGCGCTGCCCGGCGGCATCGTGGAATCGCCCGTGCAGGCCCTCCCCACGCACATCTTCACCCTGTCCCAGGACTCCGGCGATCCCCAGGCCGTCGCGCAGGCGTGGGGGAGCGCCATGGTCCTGGTGCTGATCACCGCCGTACTGCTGAGCCTGGCGGTCGCGCTGCGCAACCGTTTCGAAGGAGAACGATGGACCACGTAATCACCGTGCGGGACCTCCGGGTACGGGACCGGGCCAAGACGCTGGTCGGCCCGGTCTCCTTCGAAGTGGCACACGGCTCGACCACCGGTCTGTGCGGACCGTCCGGCGCCGGCAAGTCGACGGTGCTGCGCGCCCTGGTCGACCTCCTTCCGGCCGGGCTCACCCGGGAAGGGCGGGTGGAGGTGGCCGGGCGCCCGGTCCTCTCCCGCAAGGGCGACGCGGACCTGCGGACCAAGGTGGTCCTGGTGCCGCAGACGCCCGTCGTCTTCGGCGGCAGCATCCTCGACAACGCGCTCTTCGGCCTGCGCCACGTCCTGCGGGCCCCCCGTGAGGCGCTGCGCGAACGTGCCGAACAGGCCCTGAAGGAGGCCGGGTTGTGGAAGGAGGTCAGCGACCGGCTGGACTCGCCCGCCCAGACGCTCTCCGCCGGGCAGCGCCAACGGCTCTGCCTGGCGCGGGCGCTGGCCCTGGAGCCGGCCGCGCTCCTGCTCGACGAGCCCACCAGCGCCCTGGACGAACGGAGCCGGGACACCGTGGAGGAGTCGGTGGCCGCGCTGCGCGGGCGCCGCACCGTGCTGCTCGTCTCGCACGACCCGGCACAGGTCGACCGGCTCTGCGACCGGACCGTACGGCTGGAACTGCCCGGCACCGACGCCCTGGTGGCCCTGCCCTCCTGACCGCGTCCGCCCGGCGGGCCGGGCCTCCGTCCCGTGTGACGTGCCGACCGCCGCGCGGGACGGGGGCGTCTCAGCAGGCGCGGGTCCGGCCGGAGGCCGCGGTCTCCTCGGCCTGGACGGACAGCCGGGCCAGCTCGCCCGCCAGCCCGGACAGGGCCTCCGGCCTGAGGCGGTAGTACGTCCACCTCCCGCAGGGCTCCGTCTCCACCATCCCTGCCTCCCGCAGCACCTTGAGATGGTTGGAGAGGTTCGTCTGCCGGGCCCCGGTCTCCTCCACCAGGTGGGTGGTGCACAGGGCTTCCCGGGCGAGCAGGGTGACGATCCGCAGCCGCAGGGGATCCGCGAGCGCCCGCAAGATGTCATTGTCCACTGACGTCACCATGTACTGATGTTCTCATGCCGGGCCGTACCGGGTCCACCGCCTCACGGGATCTCGAACGAATCCTTCACGGTGGTCTGATCGAACTCCGAGGTCCGTACGGTCAGGGAGAGGTCCCAGCGGCCCGCCACCGGCAGCTGGACGCCGGAGACGGTCCAATGCCCCTCGGAGACCCGCTCGACCGGTACGGGCAGGGGCCCGATCGACCCGGTACGGGAGGTCAGCGAGGCCCGGACCTCGGGTGCGTCCAGGAGGTCCCCGTCCGGTCCGGTCAGCGTCACGTGTACGGCGTTGGGGCCGCGGCGGCCCGGGTCGACCACGACGTCCGCGAAACCCCGGCCCCCCGACCCTCCCGTGTCGAACTCCGGCCGGAGGGAGACCGCGGCGGAGGCTCCCGTACCGGCGGCCGGGGCCGACGACTGCGTCCGGGCCGGCTGGGTGGAGACCAGGGCCGTGGTGGCCGCGATCACGCACAGCCCGACGACCGCCTCGGCGCCCACCCAGCGCCGCAGGGCACGCAGGGGCGCGCGGTCCCCCGCCCCCTTGAGCCGCCTCGTCCAGCGGTGCGACAGCAGCGCCAGGCCGAGCATGAGCCCGACCCCCGCCGCCTTGAGCAGGAGCAGCCGGCCGAAGGGCGTCTCCACCAGGGCGGAGAGCGTGCCGACCTGACGCCAGGACTGGTAGAGGCCGGTCACCGCGAGGACGCACACACTGGCGAACGCGACCCCGGAGAACCGGACGACGGCCCCCGGCGGGACGGTGTCACCGGCGCGGAGCAGCGCCCACGCCAGCACGAGCAGCCCGCCCACCCAGGTTCCGGCGGCGAGGAGATGCGCCGCGTCGACCGGCATCGAGAGGTACGGCAGCGGCCCCGTCGACGCGTGCTCGGCGCTCGCCCAGGTCCAGGCGAGCGCCGTCCCGGCGACGGCCGCCGCGGCGAGCACGCCCCCGCGGGCGGGCCGCCGGCCGGAGAGCGCCCGCCGCACCCGGTCCCGGAACCGCCACACCACGGCGCAGCAGAGCAGCACCGCCAGCCGGAGCAGGAGGAGCGCGCCGGGCTTGGTCCGTACGGTCTCCGCCAGCCGTGAACCGGAGACGACGTCCGCCGGGCCTCCCGCTCCGACGTACGCGCCGCGCAGCAGGAGCAGGGCGAGCGTGCACGCGCAGAGCAGGGCCCAGGCGCCGGCCGTCGACCGCCGGACCGTGGGGAGGCTCTCGCCGCGCGCTCCGCACAGCAGGAGCAGCAGGGCGCCGCCGGTCATGACGATCATGCCGGTGTACGCGCCGAACCGGGCCGCCGTGTACAAGCGGCCGACCCACCCGGCGTCCGGATCGCGCACGGTCGGCACGACCGCGGTGGCCGACGGCTCGCCCACCGAGAAGGTGAACGCGCCCGCGACGGGGTGGCTGTCGGCCGACTCGACCTGATAGGTCACGGTGTACGTGCCCCGGGCCGCCGGGCCGGACAGGCCGACGGCGTAGCGGCCGCCTCCCCTCGCCACGGGCTTTGCGTCGTCCACCCGGCGGCCCGCGGGGTCCAGCACCCGGATGCCGTCCCCGGACGCCGACACCGTCTCGCTGAAGACCAGTTCCACCTGGGCGGGAGGCTCGGCGACCACCGCTCCCCGGGCCGGTGCGGTGTCGGTGAGCACGGCGTGCGCGGTGGCCGGGGCCGCGCCTCCGAGCAGCAGGCCGACGCCCGCGACGAGGGCGAGGACCCACAGGCGGAGACGGGGAGCGGTGATCGTCATGAGGGGCCGCCCGTCAGGCGCCGGTGCGCCGGCGGCCGGTGAAGAGGGCCGCGGCGATGCCGAGGGCCCCCAGGAGCAGACCGGTGACGCCGAGCCAGCGGGCCGTGGTGTCGGTGCCGTCCCCCTCGGCCTTCCGCACGCCGGAGTCCTGCGCGGCGGCCGTCGGTGCCGCCCCGGCCGAGGGCCCGGCCGTGCCGTGGCCCGCGTCCGCCGCCGACAACGCCAGTACGGGGGCCGGGTGTTCGGCCTCCCGGCCCTCCTCGGGCACCTCGATCCAGCGCACGACCTCCTTGTTGCCGTAGGTCTGCACCGACTTGAGGACCAGCTGGTCGGTGTTCTCGGGGAGCCGCCCCAGGGAGAGCGGGAACTTCTGGAAGTACCCGGGCTCGATGCCCTTGCCGGTGGCCGTCCAGGTCACCTTGGAGACGGCTTCGGTGATCTTCCTTCCGTGGACCTCCAGCGGCTTGTCGAGCGGGGACTTGGCGACCTCGATCTCCCAGCCGGGAACCGGCTCGGGCATGACGGACGACAGCGGGTGCTCGGCGGGCAGGGACATCTCGACCTTCACGGTCGAGGCGTTGTCGCGCTCGTTGGGCACCTTGACGTTCACCGTGGCGTAGCCGCCCCGGGCGGCCGTGCCCTCGGGCTGGACGGACACATGGGCAGAGGCGGGTGCGGCGACGGTCATCAGGCCGATGGCGGTGGCGGCGACGAGGGTGCACAGGCGTGCGGAAGTACGCATGGTCGGATCGCTCCGGGGTGAGGTGCGCGCGCCGGTCCCCGCGTTGGCGGGGCGGCGGGCAGGACAGAGGGGGACGGCGCTGTCCCGCACCGGGTGCGGCGATCGAAGGGCCGGTCAGCCGGGTGCGGGGAGCCCGCCGGGCGGGCCGCGCCGCGTCACCTCATGAGCCGTCAGGATGACGGTGCCGAGCGCCCGTTGGCGTCGGCGGGGGAGCGGGAAGGCGCGCTCCGGCACCCGGGGCAGCGAGCACTGTCCCAGGCAGGGGCGGCGGCGCAGGGTGAGGACCGCCCGGCGCAGCGCCGCGAGCACCGGTGACCGGCCGGGGGCCGAGAGCTGCTCCGTGGCGAGCTCCCCCCGGTGCAGCAGCCAGGCAAGCGCCGCCGCGGCGAGGAGATGGCCGCACAGCATGGGCGGCGTCGGCAGGGGCAGTGCGCCCGGATGGAGCGCCGCCCCGTGGCCGTGGGCCGTGTCCGCCAGGGCGTGGGCCGCCGGTGCCGAGGGGGTCAGCGCGCCGAACAGCAGGTGCAGTACGGCCTGGAGGAGGGTCAGTGCGGTGGTGCCCAGGGCGACGGACGGCCGGCGCCCCGCCAGCGGGTGGACGACGGCCAGCGCCACCGCGCCCCCGGCCGCCAGCGCGGCGGGAGTGAGGGCGGTGCCGGTGGCCAGGGCGTGCGCGCAGCCGGCCGTCAGGGCACCGGTGGTGGCGAGGGAGAGGGCCCGCGCCGAGCGCCTGCGGCGGGAGCTGCCGCCCCGGGACGGGCCCGGCCGGGCGGAGGCGCCGACAGGGGGCCCGGTGCAGACGCACGGGTCCATGTCCACCTCCTCGTTCGCGTTCGCACAACCGACGTAGGGCGTCGGGGCATGGGGACGAGGGGCGTCGCACGCCCCTGGATCGTCACGCCACTGTAACCACTTGATTAGATGAATATCTAGACAGTGCCGCTGCCCCGCCCCTAGGCTCACGACGCCTCACACACCTCAGGGGGAGCCGGACGTGACGAAGAACAACACCCCAGTCAGCAGGCGGAAGTTGGTCCAGGGTGCCGCGCTCACCAGCGCCGCGCTGGTGGTGGGGGCGCCACCGGCCGGCGCGGCGGACGGGTCCACGGCCACCGCTCCCGCCCCCACGGCCGACGGGACGGAGCCGCTGGACTTCACCGAGGGCTCGGCGGCCATGGAGCCCGACCGGACCGTGACCAGCGCCTGCCAGTTCTGCAACGCGAACTGCTCGCTGTCGGTCGACGTACGGGCCGACCGCGTCATCGCCGTCCGGAGCGGCGCCGACGACCCCGTACAGAACGGCAACATCTGTGTGAAGGCCCCGATGATGGCGGAGCTGGCGCACAACCCGCTGCGCCTGACGCATCCGCTGATCCGCACCGGCGGCCGCAAGGGCTCCGAGGACTCCACCTTCCGCAGGGCCACCTGGGACGAGGCGCTCGACGTCATCGCCCGGCGGCTCCTCGCCCTGCGGGACAAGGGCGAGGCCGCCTCCGTCGCCAACCGCACCACCGGCCGGCTGCCCCGCGGGACGGGCTCCCTGGTGGCCCGGCTGTTCGCGCTGCTGGGCAGCCCCAACAACACCGACGTCGGACCCGTCTGCAACGACGCGGGCGGAAACGCCCTGAAGGCGACCTTCGGCCTGGGCAACTTCACCAACGGCTACGGCACCGACGGCGCCACCGGCAAGGACGACCTGGGCTCGGCCGACTACTACCTCCTCCTCGGCACCAACCAGGCCGAGACCCACCCCGTCACCTTCGACTACCTGCTGCGCGGCCGCGCGCGGACGGGCGCCCGGCTGGTGGTGGTCGACCCCCGGCGGACCGCGACCGCCGCCGTCGCCGACGACTGGATCGCCCCCAAGCCCCACACCGACCTCGCGCTCGCCCTGGGGATGCTGCACCACATCCTCGACCAGGGGCTGCACGACCGGGAGTTCGTCCGGCGGTGGGTGCTCGGGTTCGACGAGCTCAAGGCGCACATGGCGGCCTCCGGCTACACCCCGGAGTGGGCCGCCGCCGTCACCGGCGTCCCGGCGGCGACCATCCGCCGCACCGCCCGCGACTACGCCCGGGCCCGGTCCGCCGCGCTCTTCTGCAACGCCGGGATCTCCCACCAGCTCGGGGCCTTCGACACCTATCGCGTCCTCACGTTCCTGGCGGCCGTCACCGGGAACATCGGCAAGCTCGGCGCGGGCTGCAACTTCATGCACAACACCTGGCCCGGAGACCTGCACCTGCCGGCCCTGACCGTACGGACCCCCGACCCCGGCCAGGCCCTCCCCGTCGGCCCCGACTACTTCGCCCAGTCCGTCCTCACCGGCCGGCCCTACCGGCTCAAGGCCCTCATCACCCAGGGCAATCCGCTCATCTCCTCCGCCAACACGGAGAAGGTCAAGGAGGCCTACCGCCGGCTCGACTTCTACGTCTACACCGGCCTGTTCATGGAGGAGGCCGCCCACTACGCCGACGTGATCCTGCCCGTCAGCTCCCCGCTGGAGTACGACGGCGTCTACATGCGGCGCGACGACCGGGCGATCCGCTGGCAGCAGGCCGCCGTACCGCGCTGCGGCGAGTCCAGGCCGGACTGGGAGATCTGGATCGACCTCGCCCACGCCCTCGGCCGCAACGACCGGCGCAAGGGCGCGGCCTACTGGACCGACGCGTTCCCCCGGGCCTGGAAGGACTACTCCGTCCTGTGGGCCGAGTTCGTCCGGCACACCCCGGGGATGGGCGGGATGACGGAGCGGCGCCTGCGCGGGCGGACGGAGCCGCTGCGCTGGCCCTGCCCCACACCGCGCCACCCCGGCGTCAGCGCCCTCTACCAGGACCACCCCTCCTGGTACGCGGCGGCGGTGTCGCTCGGCGGTGCGCCGGGGCAGCGGTTCCTCACACCGAGCGGAAAGATCGAGATCTTCACACGCTCGCTCGACCGGAGTCTCGCCGTCGCCGGCCACCGGGCCCTACCCGACTTCTACACCCACCCCGAGGTGACCGGGGCGCACCCGACCCTCGCGTACGAGAAGCGGTTCGTCACCAGCCCGGTCAACCCGCAGGCCCTCACCCACCCGGTGCGGCTGGGGGTGCGGGGCGACGGGGCGGTGCACCGGGACTACCCCCTGATGGGGATGACGGGCCGCCCCGGTGTGGCCCACTTCGCGACGGTCACCCACTGGACGCCCACCGGCGCGCGGCTCAACGGGATCCGCTTCCTGCAGATCCATCCGGCCACCGCCCGGCGGCTGGGCATCGACGACCGGGACGAGGTCGTCGTGGAGAGCCCGCGCGGCCGGGTCACGGCCACCGCGCTGTACTGGCCGGGCATCCGCGAGGACACCGTGTTCGTCCCGAACACCTTCGGCCCCGCCCAGCGTCTCGCCGAGGAGCTCGGCGGCACCCGGTACGAGGCCGTGAACGCCCTCGTCGACGATCAGTACTACGACAACCTCTCCGGCCAGCAGGCGTACAAGTGCTTCGCCTGCCGGGTCACGAGGAAACCCTCCTGACCCCTCGACCAGCCCGGTGGGCCCCTCCGTGCGAGTCCACCCCGCCGGGCATCCCGGCCCCGCCTCCGCCCACCCCTCCGCCGGAGGCGGGGCCCCGCCGTCGGGGCACCGGGACGACCGTTCCGCAAGCTGCTTGCAGAATAATTAGACCGCTGTGAAACTGGAGGGGTGTCAACCCCGGACGTAGTTTCCCCAGAGCCCTGCTGCCCGCCCGTCACCGCCGCCCCGCTGGAGGCCGAGCGGGCGTCCGACATGGCCAAGATGTTCAAGGCGCTGGGTGACACGATCCGGCTGCGGCTGTTCTCCATGATCGCCTCGGCCGCCGGGGAAGAGGTCTGCGTCTGCGACCTGACCGGCCCCTTCGACCTCTCCGCGCCGACGATCTCGTACCACCTCAAGATCCTGCGGGAGGCGGGGCTCGTCACCTCCGAGCGCCGCGGCACCTGGGTCTACTACCGGGCCCGGCGCGACCGTCTGGGCATGCTCTCCGGCCTCCTCGCGGTGGACCCGGTGCCCCAGCCCTGCGGCGTCTGAGCCCGCGCTCCTCCGCTCCTCAGAGCGGCGACACGGCGCGCAGCTCCGGAGCCGGTGCGACCGCCGCCTCCGACGGCCGTTCCTGCCGGGCGGACAGGGCCCGGTCGCTGCCGCAGGCGCACGGCTGCAGCCAGCCCCGGTCGACGGCGTTGGCCCCCGCCTCGAACCTGCTCCGGGCGTCCAGCCGCTCCATCAGGTCCGCGATCATCCGGCGGGCGGTGCGCAGCCCCACGCCGAGCTTCTTGCGTACGGCGTCGTCGGTCAGCCCCTGGCCCATCAGACGGAGGATCTCCTTCTCCATGGGCGTGGGCTGGTCCTGCGCGCCGCAGCTCCGTGAGTCCAGCGGCCGCATGGTCTCGCAGAGCCGCTCGAAGAGCGCCACCAGGCCGGCCAGGAACCCCGCACCGCTCACCTGCACGGCCCCCGCCGCCGGGTTCCTGGGATCGATCGGGACGAGCGCGGTGGAGCGGTCGTAGACGACGAGCCACATCGGCAGCGTCGGTACCGTCCCCACCTGTCCGCCGTCCCGCGCCAGCCAGCGGGCGTAGCCGAGGGCGGCGCGGTCGTTGTAGACGCTCTCCAGGTGGATGTTCCAGACGGAGAGGCCGCGCTCCAGCATGTGCTGGTCGAGCGGGCGCCGCGCGAGCAGCGCCTCCTCCCCGACGGTCTCCGCGGGCAGCAGGGACATGCACCCGGCCGTCGCCCGCCCGGCGAGGCGCTCCATCCGGGCCAGCACCGCCGCCTGCGACTCCAGCCGCTCCCAGCCGGAGTGCGAGGGCGAGGGCTGGGCCACCTCGTACTCCTCGGCCAGCCGGTCGGCCGCCTCCTTGATGTCGGCGAACTCCTGCTGCCTGCTCATGATCTCGGCCTGCCGCTGCTGGAGCACGGTCCGCAGGGCCAGGGAGGGTTTCGCCGGGACGAGCGTCCCCGACAGGGGGCGGAGCAGCGACAGGTCCAGCAGGCGGTCCACGCTGCGCCGGACGTCCTCACGCGGCGCGTCCAGACCGCTCAGCACGTCCTCTGCCGTACAGCCCGGACGGCCGAGCGCGAAGCGGTAGACCGCGTGCGTCAGTTCGTCGAGTCCCAGCGGTTGCGACATCCGTCCCCCGAGATGTGCTGCTGCTTCGAATGTCTTCAAGTTAGCACGGCCGCATGTCGGTTGGTGATCGATTTCGGCCAACGTCAGTGCTCGGACAGGTAGTTGCCGGGCAACTTGCTGCCTGGCCGGGAACTTTCTCCGCCGTGGTGCGACCCCGCAAGCTCTTCCCCGTTGCCACTGGCGTTCGACGCCAACGACCCCGGGGAGACGCGTTGAGTCCTGTCGAGACCGATCCGCGACTGAAGGCCGAGAGCGTCACGATCCGGCCGCTGGGCGCCTTCCGGGAGACCGTCCGGGTCCTCGGCTCCAAGAGCTACTCCAACCGCTATCTCGCCCTGGCCTCGCTCTCCGGCGAGCCGACCGTCATCGAGGGCGCCCTCGTCTGCGACGACACCCGGTACCTGGCCGATGCGCTGACCCGGTTCGGCCATGTCGAGGCCGAGGTCGACGCGGGCGCGGAGCGCATCACCGTGACGCCGACCGGCCGCCCCATGCGCGCCCCGGCGGAGGAGGTGTACGTCGGCGCGGCCGGCACCCCGATCCGGATCCTCATCGCGATGGCGGGGCACGCCGAGGGCACCACCGTCCTCACCGGAACCGCCCGCATGCAGGAGCGGCCGATGGGCTCCCTGCTCGACGCGCTGCCCGGCCTCGGAGTCACGGCGGAAGCCGTACGGGGCAACGGCAGCCCGCCCGTCCGGGTCACCGGACCGAGCTTCCGGGGCGGCTCGACGCGCATCAGCGGGGCCGTCAGCTCGCAGTTCACCTCCAGCCTGCTGATCAACGCCACGCGCGCCGAGCGGGACACCGAGATCCATCTCGTCGACGAACTGGTCTCCAAGCCGTACGTCGACATGACGGTGGCCGCCCTCGCGGAGATGGGCGTGACCGTCGAGCGGGACGGCTACCGCCGGTTCGCCGTCGCCGCGGGCCAGAAGCTGCGCGGCGGCACGGTCCGGGTGGAGCCCGACGCCTCCGGCATGTCCTACTTCCTCGCCGCCGCCGCGGTCCTCGGCGGCACCGTCACCCTGCCCGGCATCGGCGCGGGATCGCACCAGGGGGACGTCGGCCTGGTCGCCGCCCTGACCCGGATGGGATGCTCGGCGGAGGTCACCGACGACTCCGTCACCCTGACGGGAGGCGACCTGCGCGGGATCGACATCGACATGGAGACCATGCCGGACGTGGTCCCGACCCTCGCCGTCGTCGCGGCCTTCGCCGAAGGCACCACCCACATCAGCAACATCGCCAGCCTGCGGATCAAGGAGTGCGACCGGATCGCCGCCGTCGCCACCGAGCTGCGGAAGATGGGCGTCACCGTCGAGGAGCACGCCGACGCGCTGACCATCACCGGCGGCACACCCCGCGGCGCCGTCATCGACACCTACGACGACCACCGGATCGCCATGTGCTTCGCCGTCGCGGGGCTGCGCACACCAGGGGTGGTGATCAAGGACCCGGGGTGTGTCGCCAAGTCCTTCCCGACCTTCTGGCAGAAGCTGGACACCCTCGCCGGCCCGACCACCAGCACGCTGTGAGCGCCGTACGGCCGGGCATCCTGCTGGTGCTCGACGGCTGGGGGCACGCGGAGCCCGGCGAGGGCAACGCCCTCGCGGCGGCCGACACGCCGTGTCTCGACCGGCTGCGCGCGACTCCGGCCGCCGTCCTCGCGGAGGCGTCGGGGAGCGCCGTCGGCCTGCTGCCCGGCACGGTCGGCAACTCCGAGATCGGCCACATCGTCATCGGCGCGGGACGGCCCGTCCCCTACGACAGCGTCCTCGTGGAGGAGCGGATCGACACCGGCGGTCTGCGGTCGCACGAGGCCCTGGGCGCCGCGCTCACCGGCCTCGCGGCCACCGGCGGCTCGCTCCATCTGATCGGCCTGGCCTCCGACGGCATGATCCACTCCCACGTGCGCCACCTGCGTGAACTCCTGCGCATCGCGGCCCTGTTCGCCGTGCCCGCCGTACGGATCCACGCGATCACCGACGGCCGGGACGTGGCGGACGGCACCGCCGCCCACCACCTCGCCACGGTCGGGGGATACACCGCCGAAGCGGGCGTCGGAAGCATCGCCACGGTCATCGGCCGCGGATACGCCCTGGACAAGAGCGGCGACCTCGCGCTGACCGAACGGGCGGCCCGCGCCATCGAGGACGGTACGGGCCACCGGATCGGGAAGCCCGAGGAGGCCCTGGCGACGGGCGGCAGCGGGGACGAGTGGGTGGAGCCCTGCGTCGTCACCGGCGCCGACGGGCAGCCGCTCGGCCCGGTCCGGGACGGTGACGTCGTCCTCTTCACCAACTTCCGCAGCGACCGCGTCCAGCAGCTCGCCGACCGTCTCCACAGCGGACTCGCGGGCCGGGGCGTCACCTTCCTCAGCCTCGCCCAGTACGACACCGAGGCGCCCATCCCCGCCCTGGTCCACCGGGCCGACGCCGGGGGCGGGCTGGCCGACCGGCTCGCGGAGTGCGGGGTGCGGTCGGTGCGCATCGCGGAGGCCGAGAAGTTCGAGCACGTGACGTACTACCTCAACGGCCGGAAGGCCGGCCCGGCCCCGCTGGAGGAACACGTCAGGATCGCCGCCGCCGGGAGGCCGGACCACCGGGCCGCCCCGGAGATGAACATCGGCCGGGTCACCGAGGCGATCGGCGCGGCCGCCCGGCGCGACGACGTACCGCTGGTGGTGGCCAACCTGGCCAACATCGACGTGGTCGGCCACACCGGGGAGTACGCGGCCACCGTCCGGGCCGCCGAACACACCGACCGGGCCGTGGCGGCCCTGTGCCGGGTCGCGAGCGAGACGGGGCGCTGGATGGTCCTGGTCGGCGACCACGGCAACGCGGAGAAGATGCTCGCCGGAGCGGGCGGGGCGAGCCGCCCCTACGGCGGCCACACCACCAACCCCGTGCCCGCCGTGCTGGTCCCGGCGCCGGGCCGGGAGGCCGCACCGCCGACGGGGACCGCCACGCTCGCCGACATCGCCCCCAGTGTGCTGTCGCTCCTCGGACTCGGCCCGGCGCCCGCCATGACCGGGCGTGCGCTGTGGTGACGGTACGTCCGTAGCGCGGCGAGTCCCATCCGTACAGGCCTGTTCCGCAATCAAGGAGGCACGTTGATGACCGTCCGGCCGAGACTCGCCCTCGTGGGCGACCGCAGCGACCGCGTACCCGCCCACGCCAGGTTCGACGAACTGGTCCCGCACCTCGGTGTGGAGGTCGACTGGCTGCCCACCGCCACGGTGACCGACGCCATCGGCACGTACGACGGGATCTGGGTGGTGCCCGGCTCGCCGTACGTGAGCCAGGCCGGCGCCCTGCTGGCCATCCGCACCGCCCGTACGGAGGGCATCCCCTACCTGGGCACGTGCGGCGGCTTCCAGCACGCGCTGATCGAGTACAGCCGCAACGTCCTGGGCATCGAGGACGCGGAGGACGTGCAGTACGACGCGGAGGCCGCCACCCCGCTCATCGTCCCGCTGGCCTGCTCCCTCGTGGGGGAGACCGCACCGCTCCACTTCGCCGCCGGCAGCCGGCTCGCCTCCGTCTATCCGGGGCGCGAGTCGGCGGTGGAGACCTATCACTGCAAGTACGGCCTCAACCCGGTCTACGAGGACGCGCTGCGCTCCGGTCCGCTCCGGATCAGCGGCTGGGACGCGGAGAAGGCGCCGAGGGCCGTCGAACTGCCCGACCACCCCTTCTTCATCGGCAGCCTCTTCCAGCCCGAACTGTCCTCCACGCCGACCGGCATCCACCCGCTCATCAGGGCGTTCCTGGCGGCGGTCGGTGTGCGCGCCGGGGAGCGGGGGCGCGGCCCGGTGGCCGTGGGGGAGTGAACCCGGTCGCTGCCATTGACATGACGATCACACTGATTCGATACTTGTTTAAGTAGGCGTTAATCGAATCAATGATCGGAGGGCAGGGGCATGAGCAGCGATCCGTCCGGCGCGGCTGAGCAGGAACCCGTCGGGGGCTTCATCACGGAACCGCTCGTGGTCGCCGCGGCCACCACCGGTGGCTGCTGCGGCGAGCCCGCCGACGCCACGGGCGCGGTTCCCGGCGGTCAGGGCGGCGGCTGCTGCGGTGAGCCGGCGAGCGCGCCGGAGCCCGCCCGCAGCAGCTGCTGCGGCGAACCCGCCGCCGAGGAAGCCCCCCGGAGCTGCTGCGGTGACCCCGCGGCGGCAGGCTGAGGAAGACACCCCCGCGATGACCGAGACGGCACACGGACCGGGGCCCTCCCCGGAGCCCGGGACGGCCGATCCCTTCGACACCGAACGCGCCCTCGCCACCCTGCGCGCCCTGTGCGTTCCGGAGATGGAGGGGCGGGCGCCGGGCAGCGCGGGCCACGACCTCGCGACGCGATTCCTGGTGTCGGAGCTGACCGGAGCCGGACTCCGGCCGGTCCTGGAGCACTTCGCCATCGAGGGGGTCCTGCGGCTGGCGGCGCCGCCGTACTGCGGTGCGGACGGGCCGGGGCTCGTCCGCGACCTCGTCCACCGCGCCGAGTTCGCCGAGCACCCCCGCTCCGCGCCGATGCCCCGGCCGGTCTCGGCGCTCGCCTCCGAGGACGCCCGGCCCGGCTGCTGGACCGTGGTGCGCGGCTCCACCCGCGGCACCGGCTTCGCCGAACTGGCCGACACCTGCGCGGCACGCGGTGCCGTCGGGATCCTGGTGGCCCAGCACGCCGACGCCTCCGGCTATCTGACCAAGCGGGTCCAGGGACCGCCCCCCGTACGGCTGCCGGTCGTCGCCCTCCTGCCGGAGCTGCTCGACGCCGTGACCGGCGGCACCGTCACCGCCCACGTCCCGCTGGAGCGGGTGCCCGCCGTCGGCACCAACATCGTCGCGACCCTTCCGGGCCGTGTTCCCGACGCCCGCCCGATCCTCCTGACGGCCCACTACGACGGGGTGGGCTCCGACCCCGGGCGGCACTTCCCGTGCGCCGGGGACAACGCCAGCGGCACCGCCGTGCTCTGCGAGGCCGCCCGGGTCCTCGGCCGGGCCGAACCGCTGGACCGCCCCGTCACCTTCGCCCTCCTGGACGGCGAGGAGATGGGCACCCTGGGGTCGGGGCACCACGCCCGGCAACTGCGTGAGCGGAAGCTGCGCCCCGATGTGCTCAACATCGACATGGCCGGCAAGTTCAACGGCAAGGTCGCCGTCGAACTCGGCCCGGCCGACCCGGCGCCCGGCGATCTCATCGCGGCGCTCGACGCGTCCGGCCGCCGGCTGCGCATCCCCCTCCACGCCGCACCCGTCGCATCCGACAACCGGCGCTACGCGGCCGCGGGATTCCCCTCGGCCGGGGTCGGGCTGGGAGCGGCGCACTACCACTCACCCCTCGACGGCCCGGAACGGATCGAGGCCGACGCCCTGCACAAGGCGGGGCTGCTCACCCTCGCCACGGTCCGTCATCTCGCCGCCCGCGGCTGAACCACCCTTACCCCTCCGACCACAGGAGCCTCCATGGCGACCACGCCCCAGCAGTCCGTGTCGACCCAGCTCATCCAGCTCGCCCCGAGCGTCGGCGAGCATCACGCGGCCTTCTCCAAGAGCTACCAGGAGTTCTTCGGCGCGGTCTTCGACCACGACGCCCTCGAACCGAAGACCCGGGCCGCCGTGGCCCTCTGCGCCGCTCTCATGCAGGACCGCGAGGAGACGGTCCGCTCCTTCCTCGCCGCCGCCAAGAAGCTCGGCCTCAAGAACGAGGAGATAGGCCAGATCGCCGGGATCGTCGAGGCGATGAAGCTCGACGAACTCCAGCGCCCGGCCGTGCAGGCGGTCGCGGCCGCCGCGAAGAAGGCCAACACCTGCTGCTGAGCACCACCGCCCCGCCCCTCCGCCCGGCCACCTCGACGAAGGACAACGGCAGTGCCTGAACCATCCACCCCCGCGACCGGCCCCGTCGTGATGCTCGGCGGCCGCAGCGAGCGCGAGTTCGGCGTCGTCAGGGAACTCGGACACCGGGTCGTCCTGCTGGACGAACGGATTCCGTGGCACTGCCTGCCCTGGGTCGACGCCCATGTGGACATCGGCCTCGACGACTGGGACGCCGTGGCGGACGCGATCCGCGAGGAACTCGGCGGCGAGCCCCCCGCCGCGGTGCTCACCCACACCGAACCGCGTCTGCCGCTCATGGCCCACCTCGGCCGGCTGCTGACCCCGCACGCCGCCGGGCCCGGCGAGGAGGCGGTGGCGAACTGCCGGGACAAGCTCCGCACACGTACGGTGCTCGAAGCCGCCGGCCTGCCCGTACCGCGCTTCGCGCTCGCCACCACCGAGGACGAGGCCGTGTCGGAGGCCTCCCGCATCGGCTACCCGGTCGTGGTCAAACCCCGTGACAGGGCCGGGGCGTTCGGCGTCCGGTGCTGCACCGGCGAGGCGGAGGTCCGGGACGCCTTCGGCGCCCTGGGCGGGTTCGTCGCCGACGGGCTGCCGGGGGCGCTGATCGAGGAGTACGTCGACGGCCCCGAGTTCGCCGTCCAGACCCTCACCCGCGGCGGAACCACCCAGGTCCTCAGCGTCTTCCGGCAGCACACGACCCCGCCGCCGGTCTTCGTGGAGCTGGGGTACGAGTATCCGTGCGGGCTGGACGACGCCCGCCGCGCGGAACTCGACGGACTTCTGCGCGACGCCCTCCACGCGCTCGGTCTGCGGGACTGGATCAGCCACACCCAGGTACGGCTCGGCGCCGACGGGTTCCGCGTCATCGAGGTCAACGCCCGCAGACCCGGCGGACGTCTGGTGGAGATGACCACCGCCGTCAGCGGCGTCGACATGGTGGAGGCCGTCACCCGTCAGGTGCTGGGCCTGGAACAGCCGCCGCCCGGCCCGACCGTGCCCTTCGCCCGCTACACGAGCATCGTCTTCGACGCGCCGGGGACGCTCCTCTACGACGCCTTCGTACCGGACGGCGAGGGGCCCGGCAGCCCCGTCGTCGAGCTGGAGGTCGCCCCGGGCGAGACCGTACGGCCCAAGGAGGACCCGCAAGGCGGGGTCTACGGCCGCATCGTCGTGTACGGGGAGAGCCCCGACGGACTCGACCGGGCCGAGCAGCGGGTACGGCGGGCCCTGGACCTCCAGGTGGTGTTCGGCGACGGCCTCGATCCGGCCGCGACGGACAGCCGCGAGTTCAAGTCGTGCTGCTGAGATGGCGCCGATGACCCTCACCGACCCGGTCGGCCGGCCGGCCGCGGAGTACCGGATCGCGACCCTGCCGACGATCCACGACACCGGTGCCGACGCCTGGAACCGGCTCGTCCGCCTGGCCTCCGGAAGCGTCTTCCACAGCTGGGAGTGGCTGGCCGCCTTCGAGGACGCCCCGCCCGGAGCGTTCGAACCCCGCCACCTCGCCGCCTACCGCGGTGACGAACTCGTCGGCGTCTGCCCCGCCTACCTGGTGCACGACTGCCCCCGCCTCTCCTATCTCATGGAGCTGGGCGAGTTCGCGCCCACCGGCCCCGTACTCCTGGCGCACAGCCTCGCCGCGCTGGACGGCGGTCCGCTGGCCGCACCGGGCCACGACCCGGCCGTCGACGCCCTGCTCCGCGCACTGGGGGAGACCGCCCGCTCGGCCGGAGCCCGCGTCTGGGGCGTGGCCAACGCACCGGCGGACCGGCTCGGCGGACGGCTGATGCGCCACGGGTACGCCACGGCGCACATCACCACCTCCTACCGCTGCGCCACCGATGCGCCCTCGGTCCAGGAGTATTGGGCGTTCGCCGAGGGGCACCGCCGCCGGAAGCTCGCCCGGGAGCGGCGCATCGCGGGACGCGACCACACGGTGCTCGACGAACCGGCCGACACCGACAGCCTGGTCCGCCTGGTCCACTCCCTCCTGCGGGACCGGGACACCCCGACCGACGTGCTGCCCGGTCCGTTCCTCCGGGCGATGCGGACCCGGCTGGCGCCCTTCGAACGCTCCATCACCGCCGCCGACCCCGCCGGCGCGACCGTCGGTGTCTTCGCCGGCTGGCAGTTCGGTCCGCTCTGGTCGATGTGGCTGGCGGGCCTGGACACCGCACGGCTGCCGTCCTTCGTCCCCTACCGCGCGATGGGCGGCCGCCTCGTCGAGAGCGCGGTCGCCACCGACGTCACCACCGTCGACCTCGGCCGCTCCAACGGCATGGAGAAGCGCAAGCTCGGCGCCCACCCCGTCCCGCTCCACCTGGCGCTGCGCACCTCCGGCCGGGGGGAGCAGGCCGCGCTGCACGCCTCCTGCCTGCGGCTGGAACAGCGCTGCCAGGGCCCCGAGGAACAGCTCGACCTGACCCGGCGGTGCTGCTGATGAACGCCGACAACCGCCCCAGCGTGGCCTGCCTCTCGGGGCGCCGCGTCGTGGACGTCCTGGACTCCCTCGGCGCCCACACCGTGCTGCTCGACGACCCCGCGCCGCTGGAGCTGGCCGCCCGGGCCGACGTCCCCCTCGACCTCGACCTCGGCGACTGGGGAGCGGTGGAGAAGGCGCTGCGCGCCCAGCACGCCGACCGGCCGCTCGAAGGGGTCTTCACCGTCTACGACGCCCATCTGCCGCTCGCCTCCTACGCGGCCGCCCGGATCGGCGTCCGCGGACTCGGCCTCCCGGCCGCCCTGGCCTGCCACGACATGGCACGCCTGCGCATGACGCTGACCGCCGGCGGCGTACGGACACCCGTGTCGCTGCCGGTCGCCGACCCGGCCGACGCCCGCGCCGCGGCCCGGCGGCTGGGACTGCCCGTGGTGGTACGGAGAGCGGTCGGCCGGGGCCGGCTCCGCTGCCGCGACCTGGACGGCGTGAAGCGGGCATCGGAGCTCCTCGGCCCCGCGGCGCTCCTGGTCGAGAGGTTCGCCGAAGGACCCGAGTACGCCGTGCAGAGCCTCACCGCCGACGGGGTCACCGAGGTCGTCTGCGTATTGGCCCAGCACACCGGCCCCGGCCCGGCGCAGATCGAGACCGGCTACGACCACCCCGGCGGCCTCGACCCGGCCCGGGAGACGGAGCTGAAGCAGTTCTGCGTACGGGCCCTGGCCGCCATCGGCTTCGACCACGGCGTCTCCCACATCCGGGTGCGGCTGACGCAGGACGGGCCCGAACTCCTCGACGTGGCCGCCCGGCCGCCCGGCGGGCAGCTCTGCGCCGCCGTCGAGCGGGTGGGCGGGATCGACCTCACGCGTGCCGCCGCCGAGATCGCCCTCGGGCGGCCGGTGACCCGCAGGCCGCCCGCGGCGAGCCGTGTTCTGTACCGGTGCGTCACCTTCGGGGCAGCGGGCCGGATCGCCTTCGACCCCCGGGGGCTCGCCGCCCCCGGCGTCTGGCTCGACGTCGAACCCGGCGACCGCGTCCGAGCCGCCGACGACCCCGCAGGCGGCACCTACGGCCGCATCGTGCTGTACGGCGACGACCCGGCGGAGCTGGACTCCGCGTACCACTCCCTCCACGACTCGCTCGGACTCCGCGTCGAGCCGGACCCCCAGTAGGTGATGGATCCTTGTCCACGCGCATTCTCGTCCTCGGCGGTCGGCGTACCGTCCAGCGGCTCCAGGAGGAGACCGGCTACGACGTCGTCTTCGCCGAGGAGAACATGACGCTCGATCAGCTCATGCTCGCGGACTACCCCCTGGAGGTCGACTTCGGGGACTGGGGCGCCGTCGTCGGCCAGGTGGCCGCCGTCCACGCCCAGCAGCCCTTCCAGGCGGTCGTCACCGGCGTCGAGCGGCTCGTTCCGCTGGCCGGGCGGCTGCGGAAGGAGCTGGGGCTCGCCCACGGCATCACCGAGCGGGCGGCCCGGGACTGCATCGACAAGGCGGCCACCCACCGGCTGCTCGAAGCGGCCGGGGTCCCGGTGCCGCGCATCCGGACCGTGAGCGGCACCGGGGAGGGCGGCGAGGCGGCCGAGGAGCTGGGTCTGCCCGTCGTGGTCAAGCCGCGCGACGCGTCCAGCGCCGCAGGGCTCGCGTACTGCGCCACCCGCGCCGAGGCGGAGCGGGCCGTGGCCGCCGTCCTGGCGGGCGGCCGGGAGAGCGCCCTGCTGGAGGAGTACGTCCGGGGGCCGGAGTTCGGCGTCTTCGCCGCCCGTACCGCCGGGGTCACCCGGGTCCTCTGGGTCGTCGAGGGCGAGGTGGGGCCGCCGCCGACCTTCGTCAAGGTGGGCGGCCACTTCCCCGCCCGGCTGGGCACGGAGGACCGGGAGGAGCTGGACCGGCTGGTGGACCGCGCCCTGGACGCCGTCGGCCTGGACGACTGGGTCGCGGCGCTGCAGTTCACCCTCACGGCCGACGGCTGGCGGGCGGGCGAGATCAACCCCCGTGTCCCCGGGGGCCAGGCCGTCGAGATGATCAGGTCCACCACGGGGTGGGAGCCGAGCCTCGTGGCGGCCGAAGCCGCTCTCGGCCGGTACGGGGAGCCCCGGGCCGCCGACGCCGCCTGCGGTCTGTACCGCAGCATCGTCTTCGAGGAGGCGGGGCGGATCGACTACGACGCCTCGGCCGTCGGCGCGTTCCGGGAACTCGAATCCCCCCACCCGCCCTTCGTCGAGTTCGACGTGGCCCCGGGCGAGTCCGTGCTGCCGGTCGGCCACCCGCGCGGCGGCGCCTTCGGCCGCATCGTGCTGGCCGGCGAGAGCCCCGGGCAGCTGGCGAGGGACCTGGAGCGGATCACGGCCCAGCTGGCCGTACGGCTGGTCGACGAGCAGGTCGAGGAAGCCTCCGTCGACCGTGCCCACACCAGCTGCTGCTGACAACTCCCGCCGTCGTGTGACCACTTGACGCTCCCGCACCCCCGTGATTCGATACTTTTGAAAATATCGAATCAACGAGAAGGGAGATGCCATGGCCGACGACATGATCGGGTCCGGCTGCTGCGAGACCAGCGGCAACGAGGACGTCGCGGAAGACGGCACCGAGTGCGGCTGCGCCTGCGCCTGCTGCGACTAGTCCAGCGGCATCACGGCGGGCCGCACCCTTCCGGGTGCGGCCCGCTCGGACCCACCCACCCGACCAACCACCAAGAGGGGGCTCGACGTTGAACGACTCGCTACGCGCGCTGCGCTTCATCTATGGCTACCCGCTGCGCTACCGCCGCGAGATGACCATCGCCACCGTGGTCATGTTCCTCGGTCTCCTCGGCAACATCGCCGTACCGCTCCTCACCCGGTACGCCATCGACGTCGGGGTCCTCGGCGGAGCGACGGAGACCCTGCTCTACACCTCCCTCGGCGTCCTGCTCGCCGGCGCCGCGACCACGGCCCTGCTCCACTTCGGCAAGCGCATCCGCTTCTCCGTCGCCAGCCGGGCCGTCAACGACCTGCGGGAGGACCTCTTCCGCAAGCTCATCCACCTCGGCCCCGCCGACATCGCGGAGGCCTCCGGCGGACGGGCGCTCACCCGCCTGGTCTCCGACGCGGTCTCCGTACGCGGACTCACCAACGGCGGTCTGCTGGAACTGCTCAACCAGGTGCTCGTCACCCTCGCGATGCTGATCACCGCGATCCTCATCGACGCCCGCACCACCCTGCTCGCCGTCATCCCCATGGTCTTCGTCATCATCGGGAACTTCACCGTCCAGCTCCGGCTGCAGAAGGCGTTCGCCGAACTCAAGGGCCAGTTCACCAAGTTGCTCAGCGGGGTGGGGGAGTCCCTCGCCAACATCAACGTGGTGAAGTCCTTCGGGCGCGAGTCCGACGCCTCCAGCCGCCTGGACAAGGTCAACCAGGACCACGCACGGCGCGACGGCCGGATGAAGCGGACCTACAGCCGCTGGGAGGCGACCCTCAACGTCATCGGCGGTCTCCCCACCCCGATCGCCCTCTGGGCCGGCGGACAGGGCGTGCTCAACGGCACCAGCACCGTCGGTGATCTCGTCGCCGTCGTCGCGCTGGTCATGATGTTCCAGATGAGCATCCACATGCTCGCCATGCACACCAACGGAGCCTTCCGGAGCGTCGTGACCGCGCAGCGCCTCCTGCGCATCATGGACGCGCCCTCCGTGCTCAAGGCACACGAGGGCCGCACCGACGTCCCGTCGATCGGGGCCATCGAGCTCCGGGACGTCACCGTCGACCTCGCGGGCCGACGCGTCCTCGACGGGGTCGGCCTCCGTGTCGAGCCGGGCGCCGTCGTCGCCCTGAAGGGACCGACCGGCAGCGGCAAGTCCACCCTCCTGCACGTGCTGGCCCGGCTCCGCGACCCGGACGGCGGCTCCGTCACGTACGACGGCGTCGACGCCCGCGCGTACGCCCCCGAGAGCCTGCGCCGCCACATCGTCTGCCTGCCGCAGCGGCAGTGGGTCTTCGAGGGGACGCTCGCCGAGAACGTGCGCTTCGTGCGGCCCGACGCCTCCGACGAGAAGGTCGCGCAGGCCGTCACGGCCGCGGGCCTCTCCCACCTCCCCCTCGACCGGCGCTTCGGCGCCAGCACCCTGGACCTCTCGGCGGGGGAGCGCCAGCGCATCGGCCTGGCCCGGGCGCTGCTGGTCAACCCGGAGGTCCTGCTGCTGGACAACCCCACGGCGAACCTGGACGCGGAGACCGAGGCCGCCCTGCTGGAGACCGTCCTGCGGGTCCGCAACGGACGCACCCTGATCATCGCCTCCCAGCAGCCCGCGGTCGCCCGCTACGTCGACCGGACCATCGGCCTCGCCCTCCCGGACACCCCGGGGAAGGCCCTGGCACCGCTCGCCGGGGCGGCCGCCCCCGAGGGAGGAAAGGCGTCATGACCGTCACCCCGCACGAGGCACCCCTGGAGGGCCGGGAAGCGCGGAAGGCGCTGGTGAAGGCGGCCCGCAGATTCCTGCCCTACCTGCGGCCCCACTGGTTCTGGCTCGGCGTCGCCACGCTGATGGCCATCCTCAACTCCATCGCCACCATCGCCGTCATGTACACGGTGATGGCCGGCATCGGCCAGATCGTCATCGGCGACATGAGCGCCGTGCAGTCCACGGCGGTCAACCTCGTCGTGCTGACCGTCGTGGAGAACATCATCCGCATCGTCTACAACTCGGCGATGATCCGGACCAACGAGGACCTGTCCGTCACCATCCGCAACGACCTGGTCGTCCGCCTGCACAACGTGCAGCTCTCGCGCCACGTCTCCCAGGCCAGCGGCGAGTGGGTCACCCGGGTGCTCTTCGAGGCGAACCGCTTCCGCGGCTTCCTCACCAAGTCCCTGATGGAGGTGGCCAACAGCGTCATCTGGTTCCTCGCCTTCGCCGTCTTCCTGCTCGCGCTCAGTCCCCTCGTGGCGCTGCCCACGCTGGTCACCATCCCGCTGATGGTCTGGATCGCGGTGGTGTGGACCCGGAAGCTGCGGCCCGACACCCGCAAGCAGCGCGAGGGCTGGGACCGGATGGTCGGCTACCTCGACCAGCGCGTCGACGGGCTCGCGGACATCCGCGCCTTCGGCCAGGAGGACGCCGTGCTGGCGGACCTGCGCGCCCGCTCCGAGGCGTACAGCAAGGTCCACAACCGGCTCTCGCGCAAACGGCTCTGGCTCACCTCCCACCTGGGGTTCAGCGTCTTCCTCGCCCTCGGCCTGCTGATCTTCTTCGGCGGCCTCCAGATCATCAACGGCCACCAGCTCGGCTCCGGCTTCTTCTTCGACATGGCCGCCGGGATGATGCCGATGACCTGGATGCTCATGGGCACCGACACGATGATGGCGTCCATGGGCATGGCGTCCGGAACGGCCCTGGCCGCCGGCACCCTCGCCGCCTTCGCCCTCTTCGTCAAGCGCATGCTCAACCCGGTCCGGGACCTCGCCCACCTGCTCGGCCAGTCGTCCGACATCGCCACCTCGGCCCGCCGCATCCTGGACGTCCTCGACCTGGAGGAGGAGCGGAGCGGTACGGGCACCCTGCCGCCCGTCGAAGGAAGCGTGGCCTTCGACGACGTCACCTTCGCCTACGACGGCGGCCCCGAGGTCCTCCACGGCATCACCCTGAAGGCGGAGCCGGGGCAGCACATCGGGATCGTCGGAACCAGCGGTGCCGGCAAGAGCACCCTGATGCAGCTGCTGGTGCGGCTCTACACGCCCACCGGCGGCACGGTCAGCATCGACGGACACGACCTGACCGGCATCAGCAGCGCCTCGGTCCGCTCCCAGGTCCTCCTCGTCACCCAGGAGGCACAGCTCTTCGACGGCACGGTCACCGAGAACATCCTCTTCGGCCGGCCCGACGCCACGGACGAGGAGGTCGTCGAGGCGGCGAAGAGCCTCGGCGCGCACGAGGCGATCATGGGACTGCGCAACGGGTACGGGACCCGGGTCGGGGAGCGCGGCTCCCGGCTCTCCGTCGGTGAACGCCAGCTGATCGCCCTGGTCCGGGCGATGCTCGCCGACCCCCGCGTCATCGTCCTGGACGAAGCCGTCTCCAGCGTCGACCCGGAACGGCAGCGCCTCGTCCTCTCCGCCATCCGCCGCCTGCTCGAAGGCCGTACGGCCGTCGTCGTCGCCCACTGGCTCCCGCTGGTGGAGGACCTCGACCGGGTCTTCGTCATCGAGGACGGACGGATCGTCGAATCGGGCCGCCCCGTCGAACTCTTCACCGCCGGCGGACGCCTCACCGAACTGTGCGACGCCCAGGAGGGCCGCACCCCCGGGAACACCTCTGGAAAGGACAACGCCCATGTCTGAGACGAACCTCGGCTCCCTGTTCTGGAACGCCGCCCAGCAGCAGCCCCCGGCCGCCGACCAGGCCCCGGCCGAGCCGAAGAAGGCCTCCTCGTGCTGCGGGCCGAAGCCCCCCGCCGAAGCCCCGGCCGAACCGAAGAAGGCCTCGTCCTGCTGCGGGCCGAAGCCCGCCGCAGACCAGGCCGCGGCCCCGAAGAAGGCCTCCTCGTGCTGCGGCCCCAAGCCCGCCGCCGCGGAGCCCGGGAGCGCCGAGGCGCCCAAGAAGTCGTCCTGCTGCGGCTGACCATCCCGTACCGAACGTCCCTAGGAGGACCCATGACCCGGCGCACGGCCCCCTTCCGGCTCGGCGGAAGGGCCACGACGGCGGCGTACCCGACCGGGCCCCGCACCACCCGGGGGGCCGGGCGCCGGGCGGCGGCGACCGTGCTCCTGGCCGCGGCCGCCCTGACCGGCTGCACGGCCACCGCGAACCCGGACGCGAACGGCGGATCGTCGGCGGAGAGCGACCTGGACGCCGACTGCCGCGCCACCAAGTCCGACGCGGGTCTGGAGGTCACCCTCACCGTGAGCCCCTGCCCGCCCACCGGCGGGGGAGCGGCGGGCACGGCCGGGGTGGAGGTGAAGGACGCCGGGGGCAAGGCCGTCCCCGGCGCCAAGGTCGAGATCAACCCCGAGATGCCCAACATGAAGATGAAGGGCGGCAACCAGACGGCACGCCCCAAGGGCGACGGCTACGAGGCCAAGCTCGTCCTGGGCATGCCGGGCGAGTGGCGGATCACCGTCACCGTCGTCCCCGCCGCCGGGGAGAAGTCCACCACCGCGTTCAACCTGACGGCGAAGGACTGACCCGTGCTCAGCAGCCGCGCCCGCTCCCTGCCCGCGTCCAGCACCGCGGCCCTGGACGCCGGGATCAAGGCCAGGATCGCCGCCGGTGCGGACATCATCAACCTCACCGGCGGCGAACTCGACTTCCCCACCCCCGCCCAGGCGGCCGACGGGGCCCGGCGCGCCATCTCCGAGGGCCGGACCCGCTACACCCCGGTGGCCGGCATCGGTCCGCTGCGCGAGGCCATCGCCCGGCGCCTCACCGAGCACTGGGGCTGCCCCTACGACGCGTCGCAGATCGTCACCACCAACGGGGCCAAACAGGCGCTCGCCCAGGTCTTCACCCTCCTGTGCGAACCCGGCGACGAGGTGATCCTCCCGGCTCCGTACTGGGTCAGCTTCCCGCACATGATCCGCCTCGCGGGCGCGGTGCCGGTGACGGTGCCCACCGCGGCCACCGGTTTCAAGCTCACCCCGGAAGCGCTCGTGGCCCACCTGACCCCGCGCTCCCGGGTCCTCCTGCTCAACAACCCCTCCAACCCCACAGGCGTGGTGTACGAACGCTCCGAACTGCTCGCCCTGGCACGGGCGGCCGTCGAACACGGGCTGACCGTCGTGACCGACGAGATCTACGGCGACCTCGTCCACGAGGGCGCGTCCTTCACCGCCGTCGCCTCCCTGGGCCCCGACATCGCCGGACGGACCGTCACGGTCGGCGGCTTCTCCAAGACGTACGCCATGACGGGCTGGCGCATCGGCTTCGCGGCGGCGACTTCCCCGGTCGCCGCCGCCCTCACCGCCGTCCAGGGCCACACCAGCTCGGCCCCCTCGTCGATCTCGCAGTACGCCGCGCTCGCCGCCCTGACCGACGGAACCGAGGCGGAACTGGAGCGCAGGGCAGCCGAATTGAGCATCCGCCGCACGCTCCTGCGCGACGGCATCTGCGCGCTGCCGCCGCTCCGCCTGACGGCACCGCCGCAGGGCGGCTTCTTCGCCTTCGTGGACGTCGGCGCGCTCTGCACCCGGCCGGGCGAGGACGCCGGAACCTTCGCGCGCGACCTGCTGGAGCACGCCGGGGTCGCCGTCATGCCCGGCAACGACTTCGCCGCCCCGGACCACGTCCGGCTCTCCTACGGCGTCGGCACCGACGACATCGTCCGCGCCCTCGACCGCATCGGCACCTACCTCAAGACCACCGTCAAGACCACCCCCAGGACCACGGGAACAGGAGCACACCATGGATAGGGCCACCGTCTTCGAAGTGCGCGGGATGACCTGCGGGGGGTGCGCCAAGCGCATCCGTACGGCCATCGAGGCGGACCTCGGGGAGGACACCGCCGTGGCCGTCGACCACCGGACCGGCCGGGTGACCGTCACCTCGCCCCGTGACGTCGCCCCCGAGGCCGTCCGGTCGGCCGTCGAGCGCACCGGCTACGAGTTCGCGGGGACGGCGGCGTGACGCCCTCCCTCCGGCTCACGCTGTACGCCGTGGTCCTCGTCGGATGTTTCGGCCTGGCCTGGCTGCTCGGCAGAGCCCTGCCGCCCCTCTGACCCGCCAGCCCCACCGAATGGAGACTCCCCTCATGGCCGGCACTGCCACGACGGCACCAGCCGTGGTCACGCTCGACATCGGAGGCATGACCTGCGGAGCGTGCTCCGCCCGGATCGAGCGCAAGCTGAACCGGCTCGACGGCGTGACGGCCGAGGTCAACTTCGCCCTGGAGCGGGCCCACGTGAGCTTCGACGACCGCCACACCGTCGACGAACTCATCGGCACGGTGACGAAGATGGGGTACACCGCCACCCTGCCGCCACCGCCCGAGACCGCCGCGGTGGCTCAGGAGCCCGGCGAGACGGCGGAGGCCGCCGCCGACCGCGAACTGGCCGCCATGCGGCAGCGCATCCTGGTCTGCGCCGCCCTCACGCTGCCGGTCATGGCCATGGCCATGATCATGCCCCTGCAGTTCGACCACTGGCAGTGGCTCTCCCTCACCCTCGCGGCGCCCGTCGCCGTCTGGGGCGCCTGGCCGTTCCACACCGCCGCCTGGAAGAACCTCCGCCAGGCCTCCGGGACCATGGACTCCCTGGTCTCCATCGGTGTCCTCGCCTCCTTCGGCTGGTCGCTGTACGCGCTGTTCTTCGGCTGGGCCGGGGTGACCGGCATGCGGATGCCGTTCATCATGGTCCCGACCCCGGGGCAGGGGTCGCACCACATCTATCTGGAGGTCTCCACCTCCCTCACCCTGTTCGTCCTGGTGGGCCGGTACGCGGAGCACCGGGCAAAGCGGCGGGCGGGCAGCGCGGTGCGGGCGCTGCTCGAACTCGGCGCCAAGGACGTCACTGTCCTGCGCGCAGGCCAGGAACTGGCCGTCCCCGTCGGCGAACTGCGCGTCGGCGATCTCTTCGTGGTGCGTCCGGGCGAGAAGATCGCCACCGACGGCGTGGTCGTCGAAGGCGCCTCCGCCGTGGACGTCTCCATGCTGACCGGTGAGAGCGTGCCGCAGGAGGTCGCCGAGGGCGACGCCGTCACCGGAGCCACCGTCAACACCAGCGGGCGCCTGGTGGTCCGGGCCGAGCGGGTGGGGGCCGACACCCAGCTCGCCCACATCGGCCGGCTCGTCTCCGAGGCCCAGGCCGGCAAGGCCCCGGTCCAGCGGCTGGCCGACCGGATCGCCGCCGTCTTCGTCCCCGTCGTCATCGGTATCGCGGTGGCCGTCGCCGGATTCTGGATCGGCAACGGCGGAGGAGCGGCGGCCGCGCTCACCGCCTCGGTCGCCGTGCTCGTGGTGGCCTGCCCCTGCTCCCTCGGACTCGCCACCCCCACGGCCCTGCTCGTGGGCACCGGACGCGGCGCGCAACTGGGCATCGTCATCCGGGGGCCGCACATCCTCGAGTCGACCCGGCGCATCGACACCGTCGTCCTGGACAAGACCGGCACGGTGACGACCGGCCGGATGCGGCTGGTGGCGACGGCGTACGGGGAGGGCACGGACCGCGACGAACTGCTGGTCCTCGCGGCGGCGCTGGAACAGGCCTCCGAACACCCCATCGCGACGGCGGTGACCGCGGCGGCCGCCCAGGTGGCCCCGGAGCTTCCCAAGGTGGACGGATTCCGCGCCAGCGCCGGGTTCGGCGTCGAGGGCCGGGTCGGCGAGCGCGAGATCGTGGTCGGCCGGCCCAGCTGGGTCGGTGAGCGGATGGTGATGCCGGAGGCTCTGGCACGGAGCCTGACGGACCTGGAGAACAGCGGCCGGACCGCCGTCGCGGTCGGCTGGGGCGGCCGGGTGCGGGGCCTGCTGTACGTCGCGGACGAGGCCAAGCCCACCAGCCGCCGGGCGGTCGACCAGATGCGCGCACTGGGGCTGACCCCCGTCCTCCTCACCGGCGACACGGCCGGGGCGGCCCGGCGCATCGCCGACGCCATGGGGATCACCGACGTCCATGCCGAGGTCCTCCCCCAGGACAAGGCGGCCGTCGTCCGCCGCCTCCAGGAGGAGGGGCGCACCGTCGCCATGGTCGGCGACGGCATCAACGACGCCGCCGCCCTGGCCCAGGCCGATCTGGGCATCGCCATCGGCGGGGGAACCGACGTGGCCATCGAGGCGAGCGACATCACCCTGGTCCGGGGCGACCTGCGGGACGCCGCCGACGCCGTACGCCTCTCCCGGCGGACCCTCGGCACCATCAAGGGCAACCTGTTCTGGGCGTTCATCTACAACCTCGCCGGCATCCCGCTCGCCGCGTCGGGGGTCCTCAACCCGATGATCGCGGCGGCGGCCATGGTGCTGTCGAGCATCTTCGTGGTGACCAACAGCCTGCGGCTGCGCCGCTTCACGTCCTCCTCGGCGTCGGACACCGGCCGCGGTGCGAGGAGGGCCGTGCAGGCGCCGGCCTCTCCCAAGGACCTGGCGGGCGTCTCGTGATCGTCCGCTCCCTGGGGCTGCCGTTGGCCCTGGTCGATGTGGACCAGGCGCTGAGCGGGCAGTGGCGGGTCCATGAACACGAGGTCGACGTCGTGCGGGTGCAGGACCCGCCGTACGCGGCCTGGCCACGGCTGAGGGAAGCGGGATTCCACCCCAAACCCCAAGTGATCATGTGGCGGGCGGAGGTGCGGGCCTCCGAGGACGCCTACCTCGCCACCCTCTCGGGCAAGGACCGCTACGACATCCGCTCCGCCTACCGCAGGGCGGCCGATGCGGAGCTGCTGATCGGTACGGAGCCCCTGACGCCCGCGCTGCTGGACGAGTTCCTCGAACTGTACGAGAAGCAGATCGCCGGCATGCGGCACGGCTGGCCGGTCGCAGTCCGGCAACAGGCCGACATCCTGGACCGGGCCCGCTCCTACTGCACGGTCACCGTCCGGAGCGGCGCGTCCCTGGTGGGAGCCTGCCTGAACGAGGACCTCCCGGACCGCGACGAGATGCGGGCGCGCTTCTCGGCGGTGACCCAGGGGCAGCGGAGCGGCAGCCTCTCCCGGGTGCTGTACTGGGAGACGATGCGCCGGGCGCGGGAGCGGGGCAGGCACTGGGCGACGCTCGGCCGGGACGTCAACCTCTACGGCCACCTCGGCAACGCGGGCCTGTTCAGCTTCAAGTCGCGGCTCGGCTGCACCGCCGTACCCGGTCAGGCGGTCGAGCCGGGAAGCGGCTCCCACCAGGCCGACCGCGTGACCGGCTTCACCGCCCTGTCCGATCCCGCCCTGCTGCTCGCCTACGCGGCGGCGGAGAGCGAGCAGGCGGCCGTCACGGCTCCGCTGTCGGGCCGTCTGTTCAGCGCAGGAGAGGTGGACCTCCGCCCGTTCCGCGGCGCGGGCCTGGCGGACCTGACCCTGCACCGCGTCCGGTCCGCGTCCGGCTGAGCCCCGGGCGGGATCAGGCCCGCCCGGAGGCCGCGGAGAGGATGCGCTCCATCGCCGCGAGGGTCACGGGGTCGGCCCGGTAGTAGATCCAGGTGCCCCGGCGTTCCGAGGTCAGCAGCCCCGCCTCGCGGAGCTTCCGCAGGTGGTGGGAGACCGTCGGCTGGGAGACCCCGACATCGGATATGTCGCACACACAGGCCTCGCCGTCCTTGTGCGACGCGACGGCCGACAGGAGGCGCAGGCGGATCGGGTCGCCGAGAGCCTTGAAGAGCCGGGCGGCCACCTCGGCCTCCTCGCTGCTCAGAGGACGCTCGGAGAGGGGCGGGCAGCACGCTTCCGCCGTGCGGCCGTCGACGAGCAGGGCCGTTGACAGTGCCTTCATCCTGGTCATGGCTCTATATTTACATAATTCGAATCAGCTGGGCAGGGGCTGGACGCCCACCGGGCCGTGGTCGTCCTCGGGGTGCCGGACGGCGGGACGTCGGCCCGGGAGGTGCGGCCTCGTGGGCCCCGGTCGCTCCCGCGCCGGTTGCGGCGGAGGAAAGGGGCGCGAACGATGGAAACCGGGCATGGGCGCCGGGGCGCCCTCGGCCGCACCGGCCGGTGAGACCCACGGCAGCACCTCGGTGAGGACCGACGGCGGTACGGCGGTGAGGCTCCCGGCAGTACGCCGGTGCGCCCCGCGATCCGAGGCACCCGTGCGACCGCGAACAGGGCACCCGCGCGTGCCCGCGACAGGGAGCTGACATGACCGACCTTCCCCCTCCGATCACGCCCTACCTCGAACCCGCCGCCAGGGAACTGTGCGAGGCCACCGACCCGCACCCCCGGATCTACGAGGTCCCTCCGGAGAAGGGCCGCGACATCCTGCTCGGCCTGCAGAGCGACGAGAGCGTCCCCCGTCCGGACGTCGACGAGGAGTGGGTCGACGTGGACGCGGGGCAGTGGGGCACGGTCCGTACCCGGATCATCCGGCCCGCGGGGACCACCGGGCCGCTGCCGGTGGTCTTCTACATCCACGGCGCCGGCTGGGTCTTCGGCGACGACAGGACCCATGACCGGCTCTTCCGCGAACTCACCGTCGGCGCCGGTGCGGCCGGGGTCTTCCCCGTCTACGACCGGGCGCCCGAGGACAGGTACCCCACCCAGGTGGAGCAGAACTACGCCGTGGGCCGGTGGGTCCTGGAGCACGGCGCGGAACACGGCCTGGACACCTCGCGGATCGCCGTCACCGGCGAGTCGGTCGGCGGCTGCATGTCGGCCGTGTTCGCGCTGATGAACAAGGAGCGCGGCGGGATCGACCTCAAGGCGCAGGTCCTGCTGTACCCGGTGACCGACGCCGACTTCGACACCCCCTCGTACCTCCAGTTCGCCGAGGGCTACTACCTCACCCGCGACGGCATGAAGTGGTTCTGGGACGCCTACATCCCCGACCCCGCCCGCCGCACCGAGGTGTACGCCTCCCCGCTGCGGGCCTCCCTGGAGCAGCTCCAGGGGCTGCCCACCACCCTGGTCATCACCGACGAGGCCGATGTCCTGCGCGACGAGGGGGAGCTGTACGCCAACAGGCTGCGGGAGGCCGGTGTGGACGTGACCTCCGTCCGGGTGGCGGGCATGGTCCACGATTTCCTGCTCCTGGACAGTCTGCGCGACACCCGGGCGGCCACGGTCGCCCGCAAGCTCGCCGTCGACGCCCTGAGGACGGCCCTGCACGGAGGCTGAGCGGGTGGGGCGGACGCTGCCGCACGCACCGGCCGGGGTGCGGGCCCCGGGTCGGCCTCCGTCCCCCGGCCGGCCACCGAACCGCCCCGGCCGCCCCGGGCCCGTACGCCGCCCTACGCCATCGTGCCGTACGCGGAGTACCGGGTCCGGGCGGCCGCGGACAGCCGGTGCGGGGGTGGTGTGCCTGCCACCGCGCCCGGAATCGTGGGGATTCTCCCGCCGGACGGGAAAGAGGGTGGCCTCACTCAGGCGCCGAAGCCGTCCGGAACGGTTCGTCGGAGGCGTGGAGGGTGCCGGTTCCCGTGACGGCGATCCCGACCGGGTCGCCGGGGCGCCGGTCCACCGGGCCGGTGGCGCGCACCTGTACCGGCGCGTCCACCCCCGGCACGGTGACGCTCACCAGCGTGTCGGCCCCGTGGAACGAGACGTCCGCCACCGTGGCCCGCGCCGTACCGTCCGACGGGGCGGTCAGGGCGAGCTGTTCGGGCCGCAGCACCACCGTTCCGCCGCCCCCGTCGGCCGGGACCTCCAGGCGTACGGGACCGAGGGCGGTGCGGGCGGTGGCGCCCTCGCCCTTGCCGGGCAGCAGCACGGCACCGCCCACGAAGCCCGCCACCCACGGGTCGGCCGGCCTGCGGTACACCTCCTCCGGCGTCCCGCACTGGGCGACCCGGCCGGACCGGACGACCGCGACCAGGTCCGCGGTGGACAGCGCCTCCTGCTGGTCGTGGGTGACCAGGACGCCGGTGGCCCCGGTCGCCCGGAGCGCGGCGCGGACATCGGCCCGCACCCCGGCACGCAGGGCGCTGTCGAGCGCGTTGAACGGCTCGTCCAGCAGCACCAGGGCGGGTGCCGGGGCCAGCGCCCGTGCCAGGGAGACCCGTTGCTGCTGACCGCCCGAGAGTTCGTGGGGCATGCGGGGGCCGTAGCCGGGCAGGCCGACGAGTCCGAGCATCTCCTCGGTGCGCCGGCGGCGCTCGCCACGGGGCAGGTCCGCCAGCCCGAAGGCCACGTTGCGGGCCACGTCCAGGTGCGGGAAGAGCGCGCCCTCCTGCGGGACGATCCCGATCCTGCGCCGCTCCGGCGGGAGATGGACGCCCGGACCGGTCAGGGTCCGCCCGCCGAGCGCGACCGAACCCGCCTCCGGCCGCAGGAACCCCGCCACGATCCGCAGCATCGTGGTCTTGCCGCAGCCGGAGGGGCCCAGCACCGCGGCCAGCCGCCCACCGGGAACGGTGAGGTCCAGCCCGTCCAGGACCCGGACCCCGGGGGTGTAGGAGCGGGTCAGGCCGGTGATGTGCAGGTCACTCATGTGCGGTGCCTTCCGAGGAGGTACGCGGGGACGGCGGCGGTCAGGACGAGAACGGCCGCATAGGGGGCCGCCGCCGCGTACGAGGCCGTGCCGGTCTCGGTCCACAGCCGGGTGGCCAGGGTGTCCATGCCTGTGGGGCGCAGGAGCAGGGTGGCGGGGAGTTCCTTCATGCAGACGACGAAGGTGAGCGCGGCCCCCGCGGCGATCCCGGGGGCGGCGAGCGGCACGGTCACCTCGCGCAGGACCCGTACCGGACCCCGGCCCAGCGAACGGGCCACGTCCTCCAGCACCGGCGGGGACTGCAGGACCGCCGCCCGGGTCGCGCCGACGGCCACGGGGAGGAAGAGCACCGCGTAGGCGATCACCAGCAACGGCAGCTCCTGGTACAGGGGATAGGCGTAGCGCACGGCGAGGAAGACCATGGCGAGCGCGACCGTGATCCCGGGTACGGCGTGGCCCGCGTACGCCGCCTGCTCCAGGAAGTGCGCGGCGCGCCCCCGGTACCGGGCGGCGAGCACCCCGACCGGCAGGGCGAGGACGGTGGTCAGCAGGGCGCCGAGGGCCGCGACCAGCAGGGTCGTCGTCCCGGTCTCCAGCAGCCGGGCGGGCTCCCAGGTGGCGGAGTTGCCCACGGTCAGCCAGTACGCCAGGGTGCCGAGCGGAAAGGCCACCCCGGCCGCGGCGACCGCGGAACACCAGGCCAGTGCGGGCAGCCGCAGCCGGCCGAGGAGCGCGGGCACCGCGGGCCGCGCCGTTCCGGAGCCGGTCCGTGCCGACCCGGCGCGGCCGCGCGTACGGGATTCGGCGGCGACCAGCAGCACGGTCATGAGGACCAGCACGACCCCGAGCGCCGCGGCCGGGGTGCGGTCGAAACTCGCCTTGTACGACGTGTGGATGGCCAGGGTGAACGTCTCGTACCGCATGATCGACACGGCCCCGAAGTCGGAGAGGACGTAGAGGGCGACCAGCAGCCCGCCGCCCGCCGCAGCGGGCCGCAACTGGGGGAGCGTGACGCGCCGGAACGTCCGCCAGGGACCGTGCCCGAGCGAGCGTGCCGCCTCCTCCTGGGCGGGGTCGATCCCGCGCAGCGCCGCCGCGACCGGGAGATAGACGTACGGGTAGCTGACCAGGGTCAGCACGAGCGCCGCGCCGCCGAACCCGGCGAGCCCCGGGCGCGCGGAGACCCAGGCGAAGGCCGCGACGTAACTGGGCACCGCGAGCGGCAGCGTGGCGAGCACCGACCAGGTGCGGGCGGCGGGCAGCGCGGTGCGCGTGGTGAGCCAGGCGAGGGAGACGCCGAGCACGAGGGAGGCGACGACCACCACGAGGGCCAGGCCCACGCTGTGGGCGAGCAGTTGGCCCGTACGGCCGGTGGCCACGGCCCCCCAGGCGAAGGCGGGACCGCGCTCCAGCGCCCGTACGCCCAGATAGAGGAGCGGAAGCAGGGCCAGGGCGGCGGCGACGGAGGCGGTGAGGATCAGGACGAGAGGCGGCCTCCGCCCGGCACGCCCGCGCCCGGACGCCGCGTGGGCGGCGTCCGGGCGGGTGGCGGTACGGGCGGGTGCCGGCGGGGCTTCGGGGCCCCGGGTACCCGGGTCGTTCATACGGGTCAGACCATCCCGGCTTCCCGCAGCATCTCCAGCGTCACTTCGAGCGACTCCAGCTTGCCGAGGTCGATCTCGGGCACGCCCAGGGTGTCCAGCTCCGGGAGGTCGGCCTTGCTGGTGACACCGGCGGCCAGCGGGTACTCGTGGGTCTCGTCGGCGAAGTACGTCTGGGCCTCCTCGGCGAGGAGGAAGTCGACGGCCTTCTGCGCGGCGGCCTTCTGGTCGTTGCCCTTGAGGACGCCGACGCCCGCGACGTTGACGAGCGCGCCCGGGTCGCCCTTCTTCGGGAAGCTCAGCGCGGACTTGAGCTTGTCCGCGCCCTCCTCGGCCGCCTTCTCGTACCAGTAGTAGTGGTTGATGAGACCGAGTTCGGCCTTGCCGTCGTCGACCGCCGTGAGGACGGCGCCGTTCTTCTCGTAGACCTGGGGCTCGTTGGCCTTGAAGTCCTTGAGCCAGGTACGGGTGGCGTCGTCGCCCTCCAGCACGCGCATACCGGTGACGAACGCCTGGAACGAGGCGTTGGTCGGGGCGTAGCCGACCTTGCCCTTCCACTCCGGCTTGGTGAGGTCCTTGACGCTCTCCGGCGCCTTGGCCACCTTGTCGCTGTTGTAGGCGATGACGCGGGCCCGGCCCGAGACGCCGACCCAGTTGCCGTCCTCGGCGCGGTACTTCGTGTCGACCCGGTCGAGGGTCCCCTGCGGCAGCGCGTCGAGCCGGCCCGCCTTGGCCAGGGCCCCGAGGGCACCGGCGTCCTGGGAGAAGAAGATGTCCGCCTTGGTCTTGTCGCCCTCCTCCAGGAGCTGGGCGGCGAGTTCGGCGCTGTCGCCGTAGCGGACCTCGACCTTGGTGCCGGTGGCCTTCTCCAGCTTCTCCAGCAGCGGGGCTATGAGTTCCTCGTTCCGCCCGGAGTAGATGACCAGCGGCCCGGTCGCCTTCTCCTCGGCAGCTGTGCCGCTGTCCTTGGCGCCCTTGTCGTCGGAACCGCAGGCGGCGGCGAGCGGCACAAGGAGGGCGACCGCGGCCAGAGCGGAGATACGACGAGAGGTTGTGCGTCTCATGGCAAAGCCTTTCTCAAAGAACAGTCATGAGTATCTAAGGTTTGCCTAACCTAAACGTCAACTCTTCGGGGTATTCCGAGACCTGACCGCGACCGAACGGCCTCCCGTTTCGCCGGCCCGCCGGCCGATGCCGCCCGCTCTACCAGCCTCCCGGCCACGCTCCGATCCGGACCCGTGTCACGGCGCTGATGTAGCGCGCCCCGCACCGGTCGACGGGGACCACCAGCTGACTGCCGACGGCGTCCAGGTCCTCCCCGTCGAGCCGGGTGGCCAGGAGGACGGGCGCGTTGCCGAAATCGGCGTCGATCTCCGCCCAGGCCAGCACCGTGCGGTGCCCGTCGCCGCCGGACACGGCCAGGGCGAACCGGGAGCGGTCCTTGCGGCGGCGGACGTCGAAGAGCGGGTGCGAGGCGAGAGCGACCTCGCGCAGCAAGGGGCCCTCGAACACATGGTGTCGCGGCCCGCCGGTGGCGCAGTCGAAGACGACCTCGGCCCGGTGCCGAGGCCACCCCTCGCGCAGATCGCGCACCGTCAGGGTGGCGAGCAGGCCGACCTCGCCGATCACGGAGAGCGACGCGGGCTGTGGGGCGGAGGGGCCGAGTGGCGCACCGGGTCGGCTCATGCTCATTCCCCCGATCGGACGGCCCGCAGGGCGGCGGCTGCCAAGGGGGTATGCCCGGCGGACGTCCCGTCGAATCGCGGCTGCCAGGCCACAGCCCTTATAGGGGTCGCTTCTGTGGCGCTGAGGCCGGGTGCACCCTCACATCCGCCGTGCGGTGACCGCGCGGCGGCGGGTCAGGCCGGGCTTCCGGGGCGGTCGATGTGCACGTTGGTCGACTTGACCCGGGCCGTCGCCAGCACGCCCACCTCCAGGCCGAGTTCCTCCACCGACTCGCGGCTGATCAGCGACACCAGCCGGTGCGGGCCGGACTGGATCTCCACCTGGGCCACGATGTCGTCCATCCTGACGGCGGTGACGATGCCGGCGAACGAGTTGCGGACCGAGGTCAGGGCGCCGCCCTCCGGCACCGGATGGAGTCCGGCCGCACGCTCCGTGGCGAAGGCCGCCAGGCTCACGCCGTCGATCAGCCGGTTCCCCGAGCTGCTCCGGTCCATCGCGAGGTGACCGCCGTCCGCCCACCGGCGGACCGTTTCCGGGCTCACGGCCAGCAGCTGCGCGGCCTGGCCAATGCTGTACGAAGGCACCCCCGCACTCTAGGGCCTGTCGCCGAACTGCCGCCTGCCGTGCGGGCGACGACGGCGGTTCGACGACAGGTCCTAAGGGGTGTCCGGCCGCCCCGCCCGACGGATGCGGCGGCGGGTTCCCTTCGGTCGGCGCCGCGGTCGCACAGGGTGATGCGTCACGCGCTGTGTCCGGCAACGGGGCTGATCCGCGAATCAATTGATGAAGCATCAGATTGTCGGTATCCGCTTTGCCCTATCGACAGTGGCGAATTGATTAGCTTAGGCTCACCTAAGTCGAACTGGGCCGCTCTGTCGGCGTGCCCATCTCGCCCACCTTCCCCGGCGCCTGACAGGCGGCTTTCCCGCACGATGGGAGTGACATGTCACAGGTTCATCCTGGCGACGCACCACCGGTCCACGACCTCATCGGAATAGGCTTCGGCCCGTCCAATGTGGCCCTGGCGATCGCGCTCAGAGAGCACAACACACGCGTCGGCGGGCAGACGCCGGTCACCGCACGCTTCTTCGAGCAGCAGCAGGCGTTCGGCTGGCACCGCGGCATGCTGATCGACGACGCGACCATGCAAGTGTCGTTCCTCAAGGACCTGGTGACACTCCGCAACCCCGCCAGCGAGTTCAGCTTCCTCTGCTATCTCCAGAGCAAGGACCGGCTGATCGACTTCATCAACCACAAGAACCTCTTCCCGCTGCGCGTGGAGTTCCACGACTACTTCGAGTGGGCCGCGGCCAAGGTCGACGACATGGTCTCCTACGGCCACGAGGTCGTCTCCGTGACGCCGTTAGTCCATGACGGCGCCGTGGAGCATCTGGACGTGACCGTCCGGTCGGGCGGGGGCCTGGAGGTCCACCGCACGCGCAACCTCGTCATCGGCACCGGGCTCCGCCCGCTCCTGCCCGAAGGCGTACGGCGCGGCGACCGCGTCTGGCACAACTCCGACCTGCTGCGCAACGTCGAGGCGCTGGAGGGCACATCGCCCGCGCGGTTCGTCGTCGTCGGCGCCGGGCAGAGCGCCGCCGAGAACGTCGCCTACCTGCACCGCCGCTTCCCCGACGCCGAGGTCTGCGCGGTCTTCTCCCGATACGGCTACAGCCCCGCCGACGACAGCAGCTTCGCCAACCGGATCTTCGACCCCGGGGCGGTCGACGACTACTTCGCGGCCCCGGACGACGTGAAGAGCCAGCTGATGGCCTATCACGGGAACACCAACTACTCCGTGGTGGACATCGACCTGATCGACGACCTCTACCGGCAGATGTACCGGGAGAAGGTCCTCGGCACCGAACGGCTGCGCTTCCTCAACGTCTCCCGGGTCACCGATGTCGAGGAGAGGCCCGACGGGGTCCGTACGACGGTGAAATCACTCGTCACCGGTGAGGAGTCCCCCCTCGACGCCGACATCGTCGTGTTCGCCACCGGCTACAGCCCCGCCGACCCGCTCGGCCTCCTCGGCGAGGTCGCCGACCGCTGCCTGCTCGACGGCGAGGGCCGTGTGCAGGTCGAGCGCGACTACCGCATCGCCACCGATCCCGCCCTGACCTGCGGGATCTATCTCCAGGGCGGCACGGAGCACACCCACGGCATCACCACGTCCCTGCTGTCCAACACCGCGATACGCGTCGGTGAGATCCTCGACTCACTCCTCGACCGGAGCGTCAAGTCCAGCTCCGACGAGGCCCGCCCCGTCGCGGACGGCACGGGCAGCGCCGTCGGCTAGGGGGTGTCCGGCGGATCAGGACCCGATACGCCGCGAGGTGCCGTGCCAGGCGTCGTGGACCCGGTCAAGATCCGCCGGACGCCCCCCAGCGGTTCTGCGGGCGCACCCGGCCGCGGGTGCGCCCCTGCCCGGCCGATCCGGTGTTCCGGGGGGATCGACGGCGATGACGATCAATAGGGATAACGTACGTCCATATGAGCACGACTGCAGTCGAGCGCCCCGCTCCCCGGGGTGCGACGGAGGTACGCCGAGGGCGTATCGGGGGCCTGTGCGCGCTGGCCGTGGGCCTCGCGCTCGCCGCCGCCCTGTCGTTGGCGGTGGGGGCCAGGGCGCTGAGCCCGGCCGAGGTCTGGCACGGGCTGTTCGCGGCGGCCGACCCCGATCAGCGCCTCACCGAGATCCGGCTCATCGTGCAGACCGTACGGGTGCCCCGCACGGTCCTCGCGGTCGTGGCGGGCATCGCGCTGGGCGTCGGCGGCGCGCTGATCCAGGGCTACACCCGTAACCCCATCGCCGACACCGGGCTGTTGGGGGTGAACACCGGCGCCTCCTTCGCGGTGGTGACGGCGATCGCCGTGTTCGGGTTCACCAACCCCTTCCAGTACGTCTGGTTCGCCTTCGCGGGAGCGGCCCTCGCGGGGGTGGTCGTCTTCGGGCTGGCCAGCATCGGCAGGGGAGCGGGCAACCCCCTGACGCTCGCCCTGGCCGGGCAGGGCATCACCGTCTTCCTCATGGCGATGACCACCGCGGTCGCCCTGACCGACCAGAAGTCGCTGAACGCGCTGCGGTTCTGGAACGCGGGCTCGGTGGCCGGGGTGGGGTTCGACGTCATCTGGCCGGTGACCGGGTTCATCGCCCTCGGGCTCGTCCTGGCGCTGTCCACGCTGCCCTCGCTCAACCTGCTCAACCTGGGCGACGACGTGGCGCGCGGCCTGGGCGTGAACATCCTGCTGAGCCGCGCCGTCGGCATCCTCGCCATCACCCTGCTGGCCGGCGCGGCCACGGCGGCGTGCGGCCCCATCGCCTTCCTCGGGCTCATGGTCGCCCATGTGGCCCGGTATCTGACGGGCCCCGACTACCGCTGGCTCGTGCCGTACGCGGGACTGTTCGGCGCCGTCGTCCTGCTGGTCTGCGACATCGTGGGGCGCCTGGTGGTGCGCCCCGGTGAGCTGGAGCCCGGTGTCGTGGTCGCGCTTCTCGGCGCCCCCTTCTTCGCGGTTCTCGTCTGGCGAGGGAAGTTCAAGAGCGCATGAGCGGAACAGGGATGAGCGGGGCGGACATGAGCAAGGCGGAGACGGGGCCCGCGCTGGCGGCCGGTGTGCGGCTCGGGCAGGTGTCGTTCGTCTGGCGGCCCTGGCTCGTCCTGGTCACCCTGGTGCTCGCCGGCTCCGCCTTCCTGCTGTTCTGCCTCTCCATTGCCGTCGGGGACTTCCCCATCGGCCTGTCCCGGGTGGTCGCCACGCTGCTCGGCCGGGGCGAACAGGTCGACGAGTTCGTCGTGATGGACCTGCGGATGCCGCGCGCCCTGGCCGGTCTCGTCGTGGGCGTCGCGCTGGGCGTGTCCGGGGCGATCACCCAGTCCGTCGCCCGCAACCCGCTCGCCAGCCCCGACATCCTCGGCATCACCGGCGGGGCCAGTACGGTCGCGGTGTTCCTGGTCACGGTCTCGGGCGGGACCGCCGCGGCGGTCGCCGGCTCGGTGGGGCTGTCGGCGGCGGCCCTCCTGGGCGGCCTCGGCACCGGCCTGCTGGTCTACTTCCTGGCCTGGCGGCGCGGGATCGACGGCTTCCGGCTCATCCTCATCGGGATCTCGGTGAGCGCCGTGACGCAGGCGCTCACGACCTGGCTGCTGGTGTCGGCCGACATCCGGGACGTGGCCCGGGCCCAGGCATGGCTGGTCGGCTCGCTGGACGGCCGTTCCTGGCACGAGGTCCAGGTGGCGTCCTGGGGCTCGCTGGTGCTGCTCGTCGTGGTGGCCGCCGCGGCGTTCCAGTTCAAGCCGATGCACCTGGGGGACGACGTGGCCGCCGGTCTGGGCGTCCGGTACACCCGGGTGCGGGCGGTCCTGCTGCTCTGCGCGGTGCTGCTGGCCGCCGTCGCGGTGAGCGCGGCGGGGCCGGTGCCGTTCGTGGCGCTGGTGGCGCCCCAGGTGGCGATGCGGCTGGCCCGGTGCCCGACGCCCCCGCTGGTCGCCTCCGGCCTGCTGGGGGCGGTGCTGCTGACCGGGTCGGACCTCGTCGCGCGGACGGCGCTGCCGGTCACCCTGCCGGTGGGGGTCGTGACCGCCGCGATCGGCGGCCCGTTCCTCGTCTACCTACTGGTCCGGGCCAACCTCCGCTAGCGCGGCCTCCCCGCCGTACGGAGACGAACTCCCGCCGGAGGCACTAAGGTTAGGCGAGCCTAAACCAAGGGGGGCTTGTGGCCACGCAGTTCATCACCGGGAAGCGGACCGGGACCGAGGGGGTCGCGCGGCTGGCCGCGAGGGGCGTCACGGTCGGCTACGGCGGACGGGCGGTCATCGACGGCCTCGACGTGGAGATCCCGCCGGGTGTGGTCACCACGATCATCGGCCCCAACGGATGCGGGAAATCCACCCTGCTGCGCACCCTGACCCGGCTGCTCAAGCCCGCCGACGGGACGGTCGTGCTGGACGGCGAGGACATCGCGAAGCTCCGCACCCGGGACGTGGCGAAGAAGCTCGGCCTGCTGCCGCAGGCACCCGTGGCGCCCGAGGGTCTCACCGTGGGGGACCTGGTCGCCCGCGGCCGCCATCCGCACCAGAGCTGGCTGCGCCAGTGGTCGTCGGACGACGCCGGGGTGGTGGAGCGGGCGCTGGCCATGACCGGCGTGGCCGATCTGGCCGACCGTCCGGTCGACTCGCTCTCCGGCGGCCAGCGCCAGCGCGTCTGGATCTCCATGACCCTGGCCCAGGGCACCGACCTGCTGCTGCTGGACGAGCCGACCACCTATCTGGACCTCGCCCACGCCATCGACGTGCTCGACCTGGTCGACGATCTGCACGAGTCGGGGTGCACGGTGGTGATGGTGCTGCACGACCTCAACCTCGCCACCCGCTACAGCGACAACCTCATCGTGATGCGGTCGGGACGGATCCTGGCCCAGGGGCATCCCCGGGACGTGATCACCGCCGAGCTGCTGCACGAGGCGTTCGGGCTCCAGGCCACGGTGATCGACGACCCGGTGGGCGACCGCCCGCTCATCGTCCCGATCGGCCGCACGCACGTACGGGCCGAGGCCGTGAACGCCGCCGTCGTGAAGTAGGGCCGCGGCGAAGGGATTTCACCCCTCGTCCCTACCCGGCCGGGCGAGGGGGAATTTCAAGTAAGGCTAGGCTGGCCTCACTTGGACGGGATAAGGTTTGCTCGCCCTCGTAACGAGGCGCAGTGGCAGCGCGAAAGCAAGGGATCCTGGATGTTTCTCCATCGAACGACGTCCGTTCGGCCGCGCCGGCGGCTGGCCGCGGCACTCTCCGTCGCGGCTCTCGGCGTCGGCCTTCTCACCGGCTGCGGCACCGAGACGGAGGGCAAGAAGAGCGACGACGCCCCCGCCGCCGCCTCCGGCGCGTTCCCGGTCACGGTGGAGCACGCCTTCGGGTCCACGAAGGTGGAGAAGGCGCCCCAGCGGGTCGTCTCCGTGGGCTACACCGACGACCAGGCCATCCTGGCCTTCGGCATCAAGCCGGTCGGCATGGTCGACCAGTACCCCAACCCCGTGGGCCAGGTCCCCGACATCAACACCCAGTGGCCCTGGGTGAAGGACAAGTGGGGCGACACCCGCCCCGAGGTCGTCATGAAGAACGGCGACGCGGGCCCCAACTTCGAGAAGATCGCCTCCCTGCGCCCCGACCTGATCATCGCGGTCTACTCCGAGGTCGACCAGGCCGCCTACGACAAGCTCTCCAAGATCGCGCCCACCGTCGGCCGCACCAAGGCCGAGAAGGAGCCCTTCAGCGCTCCGTGGCAGGACAACGCGGTCCACATCGCCAAGGCGCTCGGCAAGGAGTCCGAGGGCAAGGAGCTGGTGAAGGGCATCCAGGACAAGCTCGACGCGGCCAAGAAGGACAACCCCGCCTTCGCCGAGCAGAAGGCCGTCGCGCTCTCTTGGTACAAGGGCGCGGTGTACCCCTTCACCTCCACCGATGTGCGCGGGCAGCTGGTCACCGGTTCCGGCTTCGGCTACCAGACCGAGATCGACAAGATCGCCGACGGCAAGTTCTCCACCGAGCTGTCGCCCGAGCGCATCGACCTGATCGACGTCGACCGGATCTTCGTCATCAACGACAAGGCCGACACCGAGGCGCTGAAGAAGTTCGAACTCTTCGCCAACCTCCCCGCCGTCAAGAACGGCAAGGTCTCCTACCTCCTGGACAGCGAGGGCCCGGCCATCGGCGCCGCCATGTCCCAGGGCACCCTGCTCTCCCTGCCGTACGCGATCGACGAACTCGTGAAGTCGGCGAAGTAGTGTGATCGCCGAACTGCCCTCCCCCCACAGAGAACTGGCGGTTGTGTGAGCGTCACCGACATCCCCGCGGCCCCGGCGAAGCTGCGTACGGCGACGGGGAGGGAGGCCACCGGGTGGGTCGCGGCACACTGCCGCCAGGCCCCGTGGCTCACCCTCTCCACCGTGCTCACCACCGTCGCCGGAGCGGCCCTCCAGGTGGTCCCCGTGCTCCTGCTGGGCCGGGTGGTCGACGGGGTGGTCGGTGGCGAACCACGCTCGGTGCTCGTCACCGTCGGCGTCCTGATGGTGGCTGCCGCGCTCCTCGGCGCGGCGGCCACCGCGGCCTCCACGTACCTCATCGGGCGGCTGGGCGCCGAACTGCTCGCCCGGCTCCGCGAGAGCGCCGTCCGCGCCGTGCTCGGCATGCCGAGCGCCCGCGTCGAACAGGTCGGCCGGGGCGACGTGCTCTCCCGGGTCGGGGACGACGTGGCCGTGCTCTCCAAGGGCATCCGGCAGGCCATCCCCACCGTCTTCTCGGCCGGGGTGCTGGTCGCCATCGCCACCCTCGGCATGTTCGGCCTGGACTGGCGGCTCGGCATCGCCGGGGCCTGCGCCCTGCCCGCTTACGTCTTCGCCCTGCGCTGGTACCTGCCGCGCTCGGCACCGCTGTACCGCAAGCAGCGCATCGCCCAGGCCGACCGGGCCCAAGCGCTGATCAGCGGGCTCAACGGGATCGACACCGTACGGGCGTACCGCCTGGAGGGCGACGTCCGCGAGAAGGTCACCGCCGAGTCCTGGCGGGTGCGCAACCTCGGCATCGAGGTCTTCCGCTTCTTCGGCCGGTTCGTCGGCCGGGAGAACCGCGCCGAGTTCATCGGCCTCGTCCTGATCCTGGTGGTCGGATACGCCCTCCTGGAGGCCGACGCCGCGACGCTCGGCGAGGTCTCGGCCGCCCCGCTGATGTTCCACCGGCTGTTCACCCCGCTCGGCGCCATCATGTTCACCTTCGACGAGGCCCAGAAGTCCGGCGCCGGCCTCACCCGGCTGGTCGGGGTGCTCGGGGAGCCGGCGGAGCAGCGGCTCGTGGGCGACGCCTCCGTCACCCGAGCCGAGGACGTGCCGTACGCGGTCACGGTGGAGAACCTGACGTTCAGCTATCCCGACACCGAGGAACCGGTGCTGCGGGAGGTCGGCCTGACGATTCCGGCCGGTGGTTCCCTGGCGCTGGTCGGTGCGACGGGGGCCGGAAAATCGACCCTGGCCGCGCTGATCGCCGGCATCGGGACCCCGCAGTCCGGAGCCGTACGCATCGGGTCCCGGGATCTCGCCGGGCTCGACGAGGCCGAGGCGCGGTCCCTGGTGAGCATCCTCACCCAGGAGACGCACGTCTTCTCCGGTCCGCTCTCCGACGACCTGCGCCTCGCCGCACCCGGGGCGAGCGACGAGGAGCTGATGGAAGCACTGCGGACCGTCGGCGCCGACGGCTGGGTCGGATCACTCCCCGGCGGACTGCACGCCGTGGTGGGGGAGGGCGGCGAGCGGCTGGACGTCACCAAGGTCGCGCAGGTCGCGCTCGCCCGCCTGGTGCTGAGCCGCTCCCCGGTGGTCGTCCTCGACGAGTCGACCGCCGAGGCGGGCAGCGAGGGCGCCGCCGAGCTGGAGCGTGCCGTCCGGGCCGCCTGCGCGGGCCGCACCACGCTCTTCGTCGCCCACCGGCTGACCCAGGCGATGGCGGCCGACCGGATCGCCGTCCTGGACGCCGGCCGGGTGGTGGAGGAGGGCACACACGAGGAACTCGTGGCGCTGGGGGGCATGTACGCGCGGCTGTGGCGTGCCTGGCGCGAAGGAAGTTAGGTCAACCGCAACAAGGTCAGGCTGGCTTGCGTACCTTGGAAGGGTGCTGAGTTTTCGATGACGGGACCGACCGCTCCTCACGTACGTCTCTCTCCCGCCCACTTCACCTCCGTACGGCGGCGGACCGGCGGCGACCACGGCGACCTGGTCATCGCCCGGGCGTGTGCCATAGGCCTGGCCTACTGGGCGACGGGCAGCAGCCCCGACGGCATCGACCTCACCCCGGGCACCTCCTTCGCCGACGTCCTCGGCTGGGCCGACAACGGCGGCGGCGTGAGCCCGGGCTGGGACGTCGCGGCGGACGGCCTGGCCATCACGGTCCCGGACGGCGTCGAACGGGCCGAGGCGCAGCTCGCCCTGGACGACCTGGCCGACTTCCCGGACCGGCCCGTCGGCACCATCGCCCCCTCCGGCATCGCGGCGCGCGTCGAGACCCTCGCCCGGTGGAACGACAACCGGGCCGACCGCCCCCGCCCCACCGTCGTGGAGCTGTTCCAGGAGCAGGCGCGCGCCAGGCCGGACGCCGTCGCGGTCACCGACGAGCACCGGACCCTGACGTACCGGGAAGTGGCCGAGAAGTCCGCCCAGCTGGCCCATCATCTGATCGAGCGCGGGCTCGGCCCCGAACAGGTCGTCGGGATCTCCCTCGGCCGCTCCGCCGACATGGTCGTCGGCCTCCTCGCCGTCCTCCGGGCCGGGTGCGCGTTCGTCCCGCTCGACCCGCAGTGGCCCGCCGCCCGCCGGGCCGTCGTCATCGAGGACGCCCGCGTCGTGCTCCAGCTGAGCGGCTCCTCGGAGGCGGACCCCGCCGAGCCGGACGCCGTCCCCGTCGACCTCGGCCACTGGGCCTACGGCTCCCACCCGGCGGAGGGGCCCGAGGCGACCGTCCACGCCACCTCACTGGCGTACGTCATCTTCACCTCGGGCTCCACCGGCCGGCCCAAGGGCGCCATGATCCGCCACGAGGCGATCAGCGAGCGGCTGCTGTGGCAGCGGGAGGAGATCCTGCGGTTCGGCCACGACGACGCGTCGCTCTTCAAGGCACCGCTCTCCTTCGACATCTCCCTCAACGAGATCTTCCTCCCGCTGGTCTCCGGCGGCAGGCTGGTGATCCTGCGCCCCGGCGGCGAACGCGACCCGCACCATCTGCTGAGCGTGATCGACGAGCAGCGCGTCACCTTCACCTACCTGGTCTCCTCCATGCTGGACGTCCTCCTGGAGATCGAGGCCGGATCCGGCCGCCTCGACAGCCTGCGCCACGTCTGGTGCGGCGGCGAGGTGCTGACCCCCGAGCTGTACGAGCGGTTCCGCACCCGCCTCGACATCCCCATGTACCACGGCTACGGCCCCGCCGAGACGACCATCGGCGTATCCCACGTCATCTACCGGGGCGCGGCCGAACGCCTGTCGACCTCGATCGGCCGGGCCAACCCCAACACCCAGCTCTATGTGCTCGACGACGAACTGCGCCCGGTCCCGGTGGGCGTCGGCGGCGAACTCTACGTCGGCGGGCTCCTCCTGGGCCGCGGCTACGTCGGCGCCCCCGGCCTCACCGCCTCCCGCTTCGTCGCCAACCCCTTCGCCACCGACGGCTCCCGCCTCTACCGCACCGGCGACCTGGCCCGCTACGCCCCGGACGGCTCCCTGGACTTCCTCGGCCGGGCGGACAACCAGATCAAGATCCGCGGGATGCGGCTGGAGATCGAGGACGTCGAGGCCTCCCTCGCCGAACACCCCCGCGTACGGCACAGCTGTGTCGTGGCCCGGAAGAACAGCGCGGGCGGCACCTACCTGGTGGGGTACGTCATCCCCACGGGCGGCGCCGAGGAGCTGACGGCGGAGGAGGTGACGGCCTGGGCAGGCGCTCACATGGTCGAGTACATGGTCCCCGCCCACCTCGTCGTCCTCACCGAGTTCCCGCTCACCGCCAACGGCAAGATCGACCGTGCCGCCCTGCCCGAACCCGCCCGGCCCACCGGCACCGTCACCGCGCCCACCACCGAGAACGAGCGCCTGGTGTGCGCGGCGGTCGCCACCGTGCTGCGCCTCGACGACGTCGGCGTCGACCAGGACTTCTTCCAGCTGGGCGGCGACAGCATCCTCGCCATCTCCCTGCTGAGCGCCCTGCGGGACGCGGGCCTCTATGTGACGGCCCGCCAGATCTTCACCCACGGAACGCCCGGAGCCCTGGCCGCCGTGGCGAGCCGCGAGGACACCGCCACCGTGGACCACGGCGACACCGCCACCGGGGCCGTCGTCGGATCGCCCGTCGTGCAGTGGCTCGGCGAGACCACCGACGCGATCGACGGCTTCGTGCAGTCCGTCGTCCTCAACACCCCGGCCGGGCTGACCGCCGACGCCCTCGGCACCCTCCTGGACGCCCTCCTCGAACGCCACGACATGCTCCGCGCCCGGCTGGTGCGCGGCGAGCGCTGGAGCTTCGACATCCCCCCGGCCGGACGGACCACCGCGGGGTGGCAGGCGAGCGACCGGCCGCTGGAGGAGTGCGTCGAGCGGGCCACCGAGGGGCTCGACCCGGAGAACGGCGTGATGCTGCGGGCCGTCTGGCGCCCGGAGGCCCGCCAACTGGTCCTGGTCGCCCACCATGTGGTGATCGACGGTGTGTCCTGGCGGATCCTGATGGACGACCTCGCCACCGCCTGGCGTCAGTACACCTCGGGCGGCACCGTCCGACTCCCGCCCGTCGGAACGTCGTTCCGGCGCTGGACCCAACTGCTCGGGCGCGCCGCCTTCGACGCGGACCTCGCCCACTTCCGGCGCGCCCTGCCCGGCCCGGACGCGCCGATCGGCCGACGCGCCCTCACCGGCGCCGACACCGTGGCCCGGGAGCGGACCCGCACCGTCACCGTCGGCCCCGAGGAGACGGCCGCCCTGCTGGGCGAGGTCCCCGCCCGGTTCCACGCGGGCGCCAACGACGTCCTGCTCACCGCCCTGGCCGTCGCCCTCGCCCGGTGGCGACGCGACCGGGGAGAGGAGCAGACCTTCGCCCACATCGAGCTGGAGGGGCACGGCCGCGAGGGGCGGTTCGTCGCGGACGCGGCCGGGTTCGAACCCGAACTCTCCCGTACGGTCGGCTGGTTCACCACCCTGTTCCCGGTGACCGTCGACCCCGGCACGGCCCCCGACCCCACCGCTCCCGGCTACCTCGCGGCCGCCCTCAAGGCGGTCAAGGAAGACCTCGCCCGGGTCCCGAGCAACGGCCTCTCCTACGGCGCCCTGCGCTACCTCACCGAGACCATGCCGACCGCACCCGCACCCCAGGTGCTCTTCAACTACCTGGGCCGCTTCGACGCGGGAGCCGCCGGGGACTGGCAGCTCACCGGCACCACCGGCCAGTTGGGCGAGAAGCGCGACCCCAGGATGAGGCTGCCGCGCGCCCTGGAGTTCAACGCCATCGCCGAACCCGACGCGAGCGGCGCGTACGGACTCGTCACCACGATCTCCTGGCCCGAGGGGCTCTTCACCGACGACGACATCACCACGCTCGGCGGCTACTTCCGCGCGGCCCTCGCCACCCTCGCCACCCTGGAGGAGGGCGGCCACACCCCCAGCGACTTCCCGCTGGTGCCGCTCACCCAGGCCGACGTGGACGACCTGGACAGCGCGGAGCTGCGCGACATCCTGCCGCTCACCCCGCTGCAGGAAGGCCTCTACTTCCACTCGGTCTTCGACGACGACGCCACCGGCAGCTATGTCGAACAGCAACTGCTCACCCTGGACGGCGAGGTGGACGCCGACCGGCTCGCGGCGGCGGCCAACCGGCTGCTCACCCTCTTCCCCAACCTCGCGGCCCGCTTCACCGCCCTGGCCGACGGCCGCGTCGTCTCCGTCGTCGAGAGCGGCCGCCGGGCGCCCTTCACCACCCTCGACCGCCCCGCCATCACCGACGAGGAGATCCGCGACCTCGCCGAGCGGGACCGCCGCGCCGGGTTCGACCTGGCCACCGGCCCCCTCATGCGCTACACGCTGGTCCGCGCCGGAGCCGGCCGCACCGTCCTCGTCCAGACCGTGCACCACATCATCGCGGACGGCTGGTCCGTCCCGCCGATGCTCCGCGCCCTGCTGGCCGAGTACCACGCCCCGGGCTCCGTGCACCCGGTCGGCGGCTACCGCGACTACGTGAGCTGGCTCGCCGGACAGGACCAGGACGAGAGCGACCGGGTGTGGCGCGAGGAACTCGCGGAGCTTCCCGGGCCCTCCCTGGTCGCCGAAGGCCACACCCCCTCCGAGCGGTTCGCGGACGTCGCCACCGAGCCCGCCGAGGACATCGACGTCGCCGCACGCTCGGCGGGCGTCCCCCTCAGCGTGGCCGTCCACAGCGCCTGGGCGGTGACCCTGGGCTCCCTCCTGCACGGCCGGGACGTCGTCTTCGGCTCCACCGTCTCCGGACGCGACGCCGATGTCCCCGGCATCCGCGACATGGTGGGACTCTTCATCAACACCATTCCCGTACGTGCCCGTTGGTCCGCGACCGACACCGCGTACGACCTGCTCACCGCGGTCAGGGAGCACCAGAGCGCGGTCCTGCCCCACCAGCACGTCTCCCTGGCGAGGACCGGCCGCCTGGCGGCAGGTGCGGGCTCGCTCTTCGACACCCTGGTCGTCTTCGACGTCGCCACCGACGTGGCCGCCCTGCGCGGCCCGGACGACACCCTCACCATCACCGGCATCGTCAACGAGGGCGCCCCGCACTACCCGTTGACACTCGTCGTCGAGCGGTCGGCGGACGGCCGCCCGCGCTTCAACCTCATCCACGACGGGGAGCTGCTGCGCCGGGAGAGCGCCGAGACGATCCTGGCCGCCTTCACCCGGACCCTCACCGAGCTGCTGAGCCGCCCGGACGCCCGGGTCGACGAGCTGGCGGCCGGGACGGACCGGGTGCCGGAGCCGGTGACCGCGACGACCCTGGGCGAGCTGTTCGACACGGCGGCGGACCGCGACCCCGCCGCCACCGCCGTCACCCAGTGCGCCCTGGACGGCTCCACGCGCTCCCTGGCGTACGGCGGACTCCGTGCGGCGAAGGACGCGCTGGCCTCCGTACTGCGGGCGGCCGGGGTCGGCCCCGGGCAGCGGGTCGCCGTCGCCGTCCCGCGCTCCCTGGAGCAGGTCGTCGCCCTCGTCGCCGTCGTCACCGCCGGAGGCGCGTACGTACCGCTCGATCTCGCCTACCCGGACGAGCGGCTGGAGTACATCCTCGCCGACGCCGCCCCGCAGGTCGTCCTGGTCGACCGGGAGCAGCACGAGCGCTTCACCCGGCTGCTGGACCGGGCCGGGGTGGACGCCCGGGTGCTCGTCCAGGGAGAGGAGGGCCTCCCGGGGTCCGGCGTCCCGGCGGCCGTGGTCCGCCCGCAGGACCCCGCGTACGTCATCTACACCTCCGGCTCCACCGGCCGCCCCAAGGGCGTCGTCGTCCCGCACGCCGCCGTGGTCACGCTCCTCGCCAACACCCGGCCGGAGATGGACTTCGGGCCACGGGACGTCTGGGTCCAGTTCCACTCCTTCTCCTTCGACTTCGCCGTCTGGGAGCTGTGGGGCGCCCTCGTCCACGGCGGCGAGCTGCTGGTGCCCGACTACGCGCTGACCCGCTCACCGGTCGACTTCCACCGGCTGGTCCGCGAACGCGGCGTGACCGTCCTCAACCAGACCCCCTCCGCCTTCCACCGGTTCATCGAGGCCGACCTGCACGCCGGCGAACCGGTCACGGCCCTGCGCCGGATCATCTTCGGCGGCGAGGCCCTGGACCTCGGGCGGCTGCGCGGCTGGGTCGAGCGGCACGGCACGACATCGCCCGAGCTGGTCAACATGTACGGCATCACCGAGACCACCGTCCATGTCACCCACCGGGTGCTGGACGCACGGGACTTCGCGCGCGGTACGGACGTCAGCCCGATCGGCGGCCCCATCCCCGGTCTGACCACGTATCTGCTCGACGACCGGCTCCGGCCGGTGCCGCCCGGGCGGGTGGGCGCCATCTACGTCGCGGGCGACCAGCTCTCCCTCGGGTACCTGGGCCGCCCCGGACTCACCGCGAGCCGGTTCGTGGCCGACCCGTTCGCCGCCGACGGCTCCCGGATGTACCACACGGGCGACCTCGCCCGCCGGACCCTCGACGGTGAGCTGGAGTTCGCCGGCCGGGCCGACGACCAGGTGCAGCTGAAGGGGTTCCGCGTCGAGCTGGGCGAGGTCGAGGGCGCGATACGGGAGGTGGACGGCATCGTGGACGTCGCCGTCACCGTGGCCGGGAGCGGCGACCACCTGGTCGCCCATGTCGTGGGAGACGCACCCGCCGACCTCGCCGCGCGCCTCGCCGCCAAGCTGCCCGTCCACATGGTCCCGGGCCGGGTGCTGGCCCTCGACGCACTGCCGCTGACGGTCAACGGCAAGCTCGACCGCAAGGCCCTCACCGAACGCGCCGCCACCGAGCAGGACGGCGGCGGAGCCGCTCCCACCGGCTCCGGACTCACCGCGCTGGTCACCCTGTTCGCCGAGGCCCTGCCCGGAGCCACCGTCGACGCCGACACCGACTTCTTCGGCGCGGGCGGCGACAGCATCGTCGCCATCACCGTCATCAACCGCGCCCGCGCCCTCGGCCTGCCGATCGCACCCCGGGACGTCTTCCTCCTCAAGACCCCGCGCGCCCTCGCCGCCCACCTGGCCACCACCGCCCCCGAGACCGCGCCCGCCCCGGCGGCCCGCCGCGAGGACGGCCCCCTGCCCCTCACCCCGATCGTCCTGCGCCGGCGCGCGCTGGGCGGATCCCTCGACCGGTTCGCCCAGGCCAGGACCCTGGAGGTGCCCGACACCGCCGGCCTGCCCGACATCCGGCGCGCCGCCAGCGCCGTCCTGGCCGCCCACCCGGCCCTGCGGCTCCGGCTCCACATCGAGCACGGCGTCTGGGCCCTGCGCACCGAACCCGCCCGCGAGGCCGCGGTCACCACCCCGGACACCACCGACGCCACCGCCGCCGCGAACGCCGCCGCCGGGCAGCTCGACCCGGAGACCGGGAACCTCATCGCCTTCACCTGGCTGGCCGCGACCCGCACCCTGGTCGTCACCGTCCACCACCTCGCCGTCGACGCGGTGTCCTGGCTGATCCTCCTGGACGACCTGACCACCGCCCTCACCGGTTCCGCCCTGCCGCCCCCGACCACCCCGTACGCGGAGTACGCCGAGGCCCTCGCCGTACGCGCGGCCGAGTCGGCCGACGGGCTCGGGCACTGGATCACCACCCTCCGGGCCCCGGCACCGCTCCCCGCGCCCACCGGGCTGCGGGAGACCACCGTCGCCCTCCCGCCCGACGTCAGCGACCTGGTCACCCGCAGCGCCCCCGCCGCACTCGGCGTCGGCCTCACCGAGCTGCTCTGCGGCGCCCTGCGCACCGCGCTCACCCAGGTCCAGCCGGACCCCACCGACCTGGCGATCGACCTGGAGCGTCACGGCCGGGTCCCGGCGGCGGACCACCACGACTACACCCGTACCGTCGGCTGGTTCACCTCCATCGCCCCCGTCCGCCTCACCCCGCACACCGACCCCGTGGCCGCCGCCCGCGAGGTCGCCGCCCGCCAGCCCGACGAACAGGGCCACGTGGCGTACGGCCTGCTGCGCCACCTCAACCCGCAGACGGCCCCCCTCCTCACCGCCCACCCCCAGGTCCTCTTCAACTACCTCGGCCGGGGCGGCGAGTCGCAGGCCCTCCACATCACCGGCGGCGAGCAGCACAGTCCGTACGCCGTGGAGGTCAACGCCTGGACCGACGAGGCCACCGGCGGTCTCCACGCGGCCTTCACCCTCGCCGAGGGCGTCCCCGACGCGATCACCGGCCACTGGCTCACCGCCCTCACCCGGATCGCCACCGCCGCCGCGACCGCCGAGCGCACGGCACCGGTCACCCCGCTCCAGCGCGGCCTGTTCTTCCAGGCCCAACTGGCGGGCGCGGCCGGGCACTACGTGGCCCAGAGCTACTTCACCTTCGACCGGCGCCTGGACACCGGCGCCCTGGCCGAGGCGATGGCGCACGTCATCGCCCGCCACCCGGTCGTCGGCGCAGGGTTCACCACCGACGACGACGGCAACCCGGTCCAACTCCTGCGGGCCGGACGGCGCGTCGACGTCCGCACGGTCGAACCGGCCACGGACGCCGAGGTGGACGACCTGTGCACCCGCGACCGGGAGCGCGGCTTCGACCCGGGCGAGCCGCCGCTGATCCGGGTGACGGTGCTCCACCTGCCGGACGGCCGGGACGGGCTGCTGCTCAGCTACCACCTGCTGCTCTGGGACGGCTGGTCCCGCGAGATCGTGCTGCGGGACCTGTTCGACGCGTACGAGGCCGTCGTGGCGGGCCGCCCGTGGGACGCCACCCCGGCCGTGCCGGGCTTCGAGGAGTACGCCCGGGCGCTCGCCGCCAGGGACCAGGCGGCGTCCGAGCGCTTCTGGGCGGACCACCTGGCCGGTCTCGCGGGGCCCACGCTGCTCGCCGGACCCGCCCCGGCCCTGAGCGAGGAGCTGCCGAGCCCGCTGGTGGAGACGCTCTCCGCCGAGCTGACGGAGGCGCTGAAGGAGGCGGCCCGGGTCCATGGCGTCACCCTGAACTCCGTGCTGACCGGGGCGTTCGGCCTGCTGCTCGGAGCCCGTACCGGACGGAGCGACGCCGTCTTCGGCGTGACCGTCTCGGGCCGGGAGGGCGACGGGCACGGCGACATCGTCGGCGTACTCCTCAACACCGTGCCGATGTGGACCAGGGCCCGGCCCGACGAGACGGTCGGCGCCTATCTGTCCGGTGTGCAGGCGGCCCGGGTGGCGGCGATGGACCACGAGCACCTGGGGCTCGGGGAGATCCAGCGGGCCGCCGGCCACGACACCCTCTTCGACAGCCTCTTCGTCCTCCAGAACTTCCTGGACCTGGACGCCTTCGCCGCGATGAACGCCCGCCACGGCATCACCTCCGTCCGGGCGGACGACTCCACGCACTACCCGTACACCTGGGTCGTCACCCCCGGCGACCGGCTCACCGTCAAGCTGGAGCACCGCCACGGCGACCCCGCATCCGCCCGCCGTCTCCTCGACGACTACCTGCGGGTGCTGGAGGACGTGGCACGGGCGACCGGGCCGCTGGGCGCGCTCCGGGGCCTGGGGCCGGACCCCGAGCCCGTCGCGCGCACCGGGATCGGCACCGACACCGTCGTCGACCGCTTCGACCTCGCCGCCGACCGGCACCCCGACCGGATCGCGCTCGTCGCGGACGGCGCCACCCTGACCTTCGCCCAGCTCCGCGACCGCAGCCGCACCCTGGCCGGTGTGCTCGCCGCCCGGGGGATCGGGCCGGAGACCACCGTGGGCCTGGCGATCCCGCGCTCCCTCGACTGGGTCGCCGCGCTCTTCGCCGTCCTGCGGGTCGGCGCCGCGTACGTACCGCTGGAGCTGGACCACCCGGACGAGCGGATCGCCACCATCGTCGAGGACGCCCGGCCCGAGGTGATCCTCACCGTGAGCACCGTGTCACCCCGGCTGACCGGCGAGCTGATCGAGCTGGACCGCCCGCTGCCGGACGCGGAGCCGTACGTGACGTTCGCCCCCGGTGATCCGGATCGGCTGCGCCACCCCGCGTACACCATCTACACCTCCGGATCGACCGGGAAGCCGAAGGGCGTGGTGACCGAGTACGCCGGTCTCACCAACATGCTGATCAACCATCAGCGCCGCATCTTCGAGCCGGTCCTCGCCGGGCACGGCCACCGGACCTTCCGGATCGCGCACACCGTGTCGTTCGCCTTCGACATGTCGTGGGAGGAGCTGCTCTGGCTGGCCGACGGGCACGAAGTGCACATCTGCGACGAGGAGTTGCGCCGCGACGCCCCCCGGCTCGTCGCGTACTGCGGCGAGCACGCGATCGACGTCGTCAACGTGACCCCGACCTACGCGCAACAGCTCGTCGCCGAAGGGCTGCTGGACAACCCGCACCAGCGGCCCCCGCTCGTCCTGCTGGGCGGCGAGGCCGTCACCCCGACGCTCTGGCAGCGCCTCGCAGAGACCGAGGGCACGGTCGGCTACAACCTGTACGGCCCCACCGAGTACACCATCAACACCCTCGGCGTCGGCACCTTCGAATGCCCCGACCCGGTGGTGGGCGTCGCCATCGACAACACCGAGGTGTACGTCCTCGACCCCTGGCTGCGGCCGCTGCCCGACGGGGCCCCAGGTGAGCTGTACGTGGCGGGCGTCGGCATCGCCCGCGGCTATCTGGGGCAGAGCGCCCAGACCGCGCACCGCTTCGTCGCCTGCCCGTTCGGCGCGCCCGGCGAGCGCATGTACCGGACCGGGGACCTGGTGGTCCGCCGGCCCGACGGCAACATCGTCTACCTCGGCCGCACCGACCAGCAGGTCAAGATCCGCGGCCACCGGGTCGAACTGGGGGAGGTGGAGGCCGTGTTCGCCGCCCACCCGGCGGTCCGGTTCGTCGCCGCGGTCGCCCAGCCCGACCCGCAGGTCGACGGAGCCCACCGGCTGGCCGCCTATCTGGTCCTGGAAGGAGCGGAGTTGGCGGCGGTCGCGGGTGAAGTGAGCGCGGCCCTGCCGGACTTCCTGCGCCCGACCCACTTCGCCCAGGTCGACAGCATCCCGCTGACCGTGAACGGGAAGGCCGACACCAAGGCGCTGCCCGAGGCCCGGCCGCTCGGCGCGCTGACCACGGCGGGGGAGCGCGGCCCGGAGACCGGGACGGAGACCGTGGTCTGCGAGTTCTTCGCCGAGGCACTGGACCTGGACGACGACGAGGTGAGCGCGGTGAGCGATTTCGTCTCCCTCGGCGGACACTCCATGCTGGCGGTACGGCTGATCGGGCTGCTCCGCCGCGAGTACGGTCCGGTGGTCACCATCCGTGATCTGTTCGCCCTGCGCACCCCCGAAGCGATCGCCCGCCACCTCGACGAGAACTGACACCCCCTGATGAAGACTGACACGCAGCGGCCCCGCCCCGGCGCCGCCATCCTGCGGACCGCCCTGCGCCGCAACATCGGCGCCATGATCGCGGGCACCGTCCTGATGGGCCTCTACCAGGCGGCCGAGACCGCGTTCCCCATCGCGCTCGGCATGATCGTCGAGCACACGATGCAGGACCGCAGCCTCGGCTCGCTCGGGGTGTCGATCGGCTCCCTCGCGGTGATCATCACGACGGTGTCGCTGTCGTGGCGGTTCGGCATGCGGGTGCTCCAGAAGGCCAACACGACCGAGGCGCACCGCTGGCGGGTCCAGGTCGCCGCCTGCGGGCTCCAGCCGGTGGCCCGGGACGTGGACGGCCTCAAGTCCGGCGAGGTCCTCACCATCGCCACCGAGGACGCCGACCAGACCGCCGACATCATCGAGGTGGTGCCGCTGCTGATCAGCTCCCTGGTCGCGGTGGTCGTGGCGGCGGTCGCGCTGAGCCTGGCCGACATGCGGCTCGGGCTGCTGGTGGTCGTGGGAACCGTCGGCATCCTGTCGATCCTCGCCGTGATGTCCAGGAGGATCGGCTCCAGCACCCAGGAACAGCAGGCCAGGGTGGCGCGGGCCGGGGCCAAGGTCGCCGACCTCATCATCGGGCTGCGCCCGCTCCACGGCTTCGGCGGCAACCACGCCGCGTTCGGCTCCTACCGCGAGGTCAGCACCGACGCCAAGCGGCAGGCGATCACCGTCGCCCGGGTGAACGGCGCCTACGCGGGCACCGCCCTGGCCCTCAACGCGGTCCTCGCCGCCGCCGTCTCCCTGACGGCCGGCTGGCTGGCCTTCGACGGCCAGATCTCCATCGGTGAACTGGTCATGGCCGTGGGGCTCGCGCAGTTCATCATGGAACCGCTGAAGATGTTCTCGGAGATGCCCAAGTACGTGATGATCGCCCGCGCCTCCGCCGAGCGCATGGCCCTGGTGCTCTCCGCCCCGTCGGTCCCGGCACCCGGGTCCGGACGCCCCGAGCCCGGCGGGGACCTGGAGGTCGACGGCGTACACCACGGAACCCTGCGCGGAGTCAAGTTCCGCATCGGGGCGGGGGAATTCGTCGCCATCGCCCCCTACCAGCCGCGCGCGGCCGCCGACCTGGCCGCCGTGCTCGCGGTGAACGTGCCGCCACCCGCCTACGCGGGGGCGGTGCGGCTCGGCGGCCGGGAGCTGGCGGAGCTGTCGGTGGCGGCGGTCCGGGAACACCTGCTGGTGAACCCGTACGACGCGGAGATCTTCGGCGGCACCCTGCGGACCAACATCGACCCGTCGGGCAGCAGCCGCACGCTCCCCGAGGCCGTCGAGGCGTCCATGCTCACCGATGTCGTCGCCCTCCACCGCGACGGGCTGGACTACGCGGTCCGCGACCGGGGCGCCAACCTCTCCGGCGGGCAGCGCCAGCGGCTCTCGCTGGCCCGGGCGCTGGCCGCCGACACCGACGTCCTGGTGCTGCACAACCCGACCACGGCCGTCGACGCGGTCACCGAACAGCTCATCGCCCGCAACATCGCCAAGCTGCGCCGGGGCCGCACCACGCTCGTGATCACCAGCAGCCCGGCCCTCCTGGACGCGGCCGACCGGGTGCTGGTCCTGGACGAGGGGGTCATCACCGCGGAGGACACCCACCGCAACCTGCTCGCGAGCGACGAGGCGTACTGCCTGGCCGTGGCCCGGTAGTACCCCCGCCCCAGCGCCCCGCCCCGGCTCAGCCCAGCGCCCAGGCGACGTCCCGGACCAGGGCGTGCCGCCAGCCCGCGCGGTCGTGGTCCGAGGCGGACCGGGAGATCCGTACGGTCGCCCCGGCCCGCTCGGTGAGCGATTCGGCCAGCTCGCAGTGGGGCAGCATCCGCGTCTCGTGCTCGCCCACGTCGAACGCGCAGCGCAGCCCGGACAGGTCGGGTCCTTCGCGCAGGAGTCCGGCGATCGTCCCGCCGACCGGCCCGCCCAGCGGGTCCGCCGCCTCCTCGGCGCCGGGCGCCCACCAGAACGACCCCGACTGACAGGCGACCCGGGAGACCAGCTCCGGGAACGCCAGCGCCGCGTAGAGCGCGCTGAGCCCGCCCAGGCTCTGCCCGGCGACCACCAGGCGGCTCACGTCGGCCGGTACGCCGGACCCGGCCACCAGCGGCAGCAGCTCGTCCCGGACCGCCTCCCACAGCCCGGGGCGGCACCCGAACTCGGCCGACCGGTCCTTCGCCGGCAGGAACACCAGGGTGACGGGCTCCGACTCCCCCGCGGCCACGGCGGACGCGAAGGCGGTCATCGCCGGGTGGAGGTACAGCCAGTCGTCCCCGTCCAGCAGCAGGACCACCGGGCCGCCACCGCCCACCGGATGGACGCGCACGGTCCGCCGCCCGCCGAGCCGCCCGCTGCTCCAGCGCAGCCGGGTCTCCGGCAGCGGCAGCACGGCGTCCGGGCCGAGGGCGGGCCAGTGCGGCTGGGGCGGAGCGTCCGGGGTCGCGGCGATGGACCGGTCACCGCCCGCCCCGGCCGGGTTGAGGGGGTCGGCGCGGGGCTCGCCGTCCACCAGGAAGCGGTAGGTCACCCGCAGCCGCGCGGGCATGGGGACCTCCGCGTACCAGCAGTCCGTGTCCTCCCACCGGAGCAGCGGGACCGGCCCCGACCAGCTCTCGAAGTCCAGGACGGCCGGGGAGCCCCGCCAGAGGAACAGAGCCGTCCAGCCGCCGTCGGCGGGAACGGGGCGAGGGGAGCGGGCCGCTGCCCAGAAGGCGTCGGTGCCGGGCTCACCGGGGAGCCCGAAAGGAGCGAAAGGGTTGGTCGCGTCCGCCGCGAGGCGCATGAACATCTCCTTGCGCGAGGGGATGGAAAAGGGCCGGGCCCACCATGCATTAGGCGAGCCTAACCTTAGGGGTTCTCGGTCGGGTTTTCCGGACTGCGCCCGGTCCGGGGTCTCGTTAGCGTGGGCACGCAGGGCCCCGCCCCGCTGAGCCGACGCCCACGAGCCGAAGGACGAGACGATGTCCCCAGCACCGCAGTCGCCGCGCGGCGACATCGGCCGACGCGTCGCGGCGCGCCGCCACCAACTCAGCCTGTCCCGGCAGGACGTGGCCCTGCGGGCGGGTGCCGCACCCGGCTACATCCAGTACGTGGAGGAGCAGTCCGCCACCCCCGGCATCGGCTTCCTCCTCCGGCTGGCGGACGCCCTGGAGACCACGGTCCAGGAGCTGACCGGCGGGACCGTGGACCTTCCGGCCGGGCTCGGCCGGGCGGCGCGCGAGGCCCGGATGGCCGAACTCGACGAGGCGGAGTGCCGCGAGCTGCTCGGTGACCACGGGGTGGGGCGGGTGGCGCTGACCGGGGGCGACGGCCCGGTCGTCCTGCCGGTCAACTACCAGGTGCTGGACGGCGAGGTCATGTTCACCACCGGGGACCGCTCCCCGCTCGCCGCGGCGGCCGGCACGGAGATCGCCTTCGAGACCGACCACATCGACGACGCCTTCAGCAAGGGCTGGAGCGTCCTGCTCGTGGGGACCGTCCGGGCCGTGGAGGACGAGAGCGAGGCGCTCCGGCTCAGGGAGGCGGCGTACTCGGGACCCTGGGCGGGGGAGGGGCGCGAACACGTCATGATTCTCACGCCCCGGCGCACCACCGGGCGCAGGATCATCGTGGCCGACGCCCCGGAGGACACCCGCTGACCCCCCCCTGCCGACCGCCGCAGGGCGCAGCGGGCTCACTCGAACGGCACGACCGCCACCGGCGCCGGGCTGTGGTGGATCGCGGCGTGTGCGACATGGCCGAGGTGCGGCCCCACCGGGGAGCGCCGGCTCCGCCGCCCCACGATCAGCAGCCCCGCACTCCGCGACGCGTCCACCAGTTCGGCGGCCGCGGGGCCCACGACCGCCCGCTCCGTCACCCGGACGGCCGGGAACTTCCGCCGCCAGGGCCGCACCAGGTCGGCCAGCCCCTCTGCGGCCCGCCGGCCCTGCGCGCCGCCGGCACCGGGATCCAGGACCGCCGCGTACCCGTGGGCAGGCGACGGGGACCAGCTGTGGACGATCCGCAGCTCCTCGTTCCTGCGGGCGGCGTGACCGAAGGCGAAGGCCAGCACCGGGTCGCACGGCTGGTCGAGGTCCAGCCCCAGCACGATCCCCGAGGGCGGGCCGTCGGCGCCCGGCACGGACGTGGCCGCCCGGGTGCCCTCCGGCGACCGCACCAGCACCACCGGCCGCCGTGCCCGGCCGACGACCGCGAGGGACACCGAACCGATCAGGAAGCCGACGACACCGCCGACCCCCCGCGACCCCAGCACGGTCACCTCGGACTCGTTGGCGGCGGCGGTCAGTTCGGCCGGGGCGCGCCCCCGGACCATCTCCGTGGTCACGTCGAGCCCGGGGCGCTCGCGCCGTACCCGGTCCACCGTGCTCCGCAGCAGGGTCTCGTACCGCTCGACCAGCGCTTCGGCGGAGAGCACCGGCACCTCCGCGGTGACCGGCCACTCCTCCACATGCATCAGGTGCAGCGGAGCGTCGAGCAGGGAGGCCTCCGCCGCGGCCCAGCGCGCCGCCGCGAGGCTCTCGGGGGACTCGTCCATTCCGACGGTGACGTGGGCTGTCATGACCAGGGCCTCCTCGGTACGGCGGGCTCCGGCTGCGGAACCGCGCGGGGGCTCCGACGGCGGAACCACGGGATCCAGCCTCCCCGCCCGGGTGGGGGCCGGGCAGGGGCCGACAGGGCCGGATCGGGGCCGAAGGGCCCATCTGCGGGGGCTGCCCCGCGGTGCGACCGTGGAGAGGAAAGCCCCCCATGGCCACCCCGAAGCCCCATGGCCACCCCGAGGATGGCCACCCCCGAGGAGGACCCATGACCAGCGACCTTCCCGACCCCGTGGAACTCGGCGCCGTCGTCGTCGGAGTGGACGCCTCGCCGCAGGCGCGGACGGCCGCCCTGTGGGCCGCCGCCGAGGCCGGCCACCGCGGGCAGCCGCTGAACATCGTCCATGCGGCCGACATCGAGGGCCGGTCCGTCCTCACCCCGACCGAGACCCTCCGGGCCCTGCGGGAGGCGGGGAACGAACTGCTGGACGGGACCGCGGAGGCCGTCCGGGCCGCCCATCCCGGTCTGACCGTGACGAAGGAGCTGAGCAACCGTGACGCGGTCTCCTCCCTGCACGCGGCGGCCGGTGACCGGGGCACGATCGTCGTGGGCAGCAGGGGACTGGGCGGGTTCGCCTCGCTCACCCTCGGCTCCGTCGGCCTGGGGGTGGCCTCCCGGACCGAGGTACCGGTGACCGTCGTGCGCGGCGAGACCGACCGGCCGGCGACCGGGGTGGTCACCGCGGCCGTGCGGGGCCGGTCGGACCTCGACTGGGTGCTGATCGCCGCGGCGGAGGCGGAGGCGCGCCAGGCGTCCCTGCGGCTGCTGAGCGTCAGCAACGTGCTGACCCATGTCGGCAGGTTCACCACCATGCTCGACAGCATCGGGGAGATCACCGAGGAGAAGGCGCACGAGACGGCCGCCGTCGCCGAGGCGGTGCGGAAGCGGTATCCCGGCCTCACCGTCACCCACGACGTGGAGACGGGGACCAGCGTGCCCGGCATCCTCGTCGAGGCCACGGCCCTCACCGACCTGCTGGTGATGGGCGCCCGGCGCCGGATGCTCGGCTCCGGGGCGGCACTGGGCCGGGTCCCGCACGCCCTGCTGCACCACGGCCACTGCCCGGTCCAGATCATCCCGCCCGGCTACACCGCCACGACCGCGAGCTGAGCCGCCCGGTTCCCGTCGGCCTCACCGCACCTGGCCCGCCTCGTCCGGCCTCGGCCCGACCGCCGTCCACAGCGGCTCCCGGTCCCTCCGCCCCGGCTCCCTGTCCGGCCGGTCACGCGGCGTGGCCGACGCGCGCTCCTCGACAGGCGCTCCTCCCCGTGCACCGGACAGCCAGTGCACGGGGAGAAGTGCGCGTGGACGAATCCGGGCCGCCGGTTCGGAACCTGACGGCTCGACGGCCCCGTACCCCACGGTGAGGACTACTCCACGGTGAGGACCTCGCCCACCGGCCGACGCGGCGTCCGCGTGCCCCGGGGCCCGTACCCGAACCGGAACAGCATGTGGACGAAGCCGGTCAGCGAGCCGGGTTCACGGGTCAGAGCGCGCAGTTCGGGCCATTCGAGAGGCTGGGACATCAGCGAGGTGGACAGCCCGTCCAGCGTGGCCTGGAGGAGTACGCGCTCCATGGCCTGCCCCGCCCGCAGCCAGTCGGCGGGGGAGTCGTCCAGGGTGCCCAGGAGCGCGATCTGCGGCCGCTTCTCGAAGTCGGCGGAGATCCGGCCCGGCAGGCCGTGGCCCGGGTCGAAGTCACGGGCCGGGGCGGTCACACCGTACTGGCGGGGGCCGAAGGCGTACGACGGGATGCCCTCGGTGGCGGGCCCCTCACCGGCCCTGCCCGTACGGGTCCAGGAGGCGATCTCCTCGCGCAGCGCCGCGTCGGCGGACTCGAACAGCTCGGCGTCGCGGACCAGGTCCAGGACTGCGTCCGAGTGCCAGGTCCCCGGCACGATCAGCCGGCACCCCTCCAGGAGGGCGGCACCGCGCAGCCCGTCGAGGATCTCGCCCGGGATCCGCTCGTCGGAGAAGGGGAAGCGGCTGGTGTGCCGCTTCGGCAGCGCGGGATGGAGGTCGGCGAGCACCGGACCCGGGGCTTCCGGCTCCACCGGGTCGGGTTCCTGGAGCACCACCTCGGCCAGATGCCAGGGGTCACGGGGGTCGGGAAGCAGCTCGACAACGGCGTTCCAGCCGTGGTGGGCGGCCGACACCCGCAGATTGAACAGGGCCGCCCCGCACCCCAGATGCAGCCCGCGGCCGTCCGGGTCCCCGGCGGGCAGGCTGCGGTACGGGTCGCCGTACAGGGCGAGCGAACGGGCGCCCGCGCGGTGGATGAACCTCCACGGCTGGACGTTGTGCATGGACGGAGCGGTGACGGCGTCCTCGACCAGCGCCGTCACGGTCTCCACGAGTTCGTCTGTGGTGGGCATGGCTTCCTCTCCGCGCTCCCCGCAGCTCCACCCTCCGCCGCGACCTCCCCGCGCGGGGAGGGGCCGAACGGCCCTGTCCCCGGACCGACCGGGGCCCCTTTCCGGCCCCCCTGCGGCCCTTCCCCGGCCCCTCGCCCCCGGATCACCCTGGAATCCCCCGTCCGGCTCCGCCCCGACCGGTCCGGGAGATCCCCCGTACCCACCGCTCCAGGAGCCTCCCGTACCGCCCGGGAGCCCCCGGAGAGCAGGCAGCCCCGCGCGGCAGGAGGAACCCCTCATGAACACCTCGGCGTCACGCCAGGACATCGTCGTCGGCGTCGACCCCCGGGAGGACTGGCACCCGGCCGTCGGATGGGCGGCGGACGAGGCCCACCGCCGCGGCCTCCTGCTCCGGCTCGTCGTCGCCGTCCCCCCGCCGCACGAGCCACGCCGCCCCGGCGACCTCCCCCGCCACCGGGAGGCCGAGGAGGCCGCCACCCGCGCGCTGGAGGCGGCCGACGCCTGGGTGCGGGAGCGGCAGCCGGACATCCGGACCACCGCCACGCTCCTCGACGGGGTCCCCGCACCCACCCTGGCGGGCCTGACCCGCGAAGCCCGCATGGTGGTGCTCGGCTCCCGGCGGCTGAACCGGGTGGCGGAGTTCCTCAGCGCCGGTTCCGTCGCCGTCCCCGTCAGCGCGCAGGCGCACTGCCCCGTGGCCGTCGTGGGCCGGACCGCCCGGAGCGCGGGCCGGCCGCCGTACCTGGTGGTGGGCGTCGACGGGAGCGAGCCGTCGCAGGCGGCCCTGGCGCTGGCCCTGGAGGAGGCCGAGCTGAGGGGGTGCGCCGTACGGGCCGTGGCGGTGTGGCAGCCTCCGGTGTTCTCGCTCCGAGGCCGGGACGCCCCGCTCGGCACCGAGCGCCGGATGCTGGCCGGGACCGTGGCCGCGTGGGCCGAGAAGTACCCCGCTGTGCGGGTGGGCCACGAGGTGGTGACCGGCTCCCCGGTCGAGGCGCTGGCGGAGGCCGCCGAACACGCACAGGCCCTGGTGGTGGGCCGCCGGGGCGACGGCGGCTACCTGGGCATGCGCCTCGGCTCGGTCGTCCACGGGCTGCTGCACCGGGCTCCCTGCCCGGTGATCACGGTCCCGGTCGAGGAGCGGCCGTGACCGCGCACGGCCTCGCGCCGCGCCCGCACGACCTCGCACCGACCTCGTACGGACGTATGCCGATCCCGTACGGCCTGGGGGTGACCCCGTACGGCCTCGCGCTGACCCTGTACGGCCTCGCGCTGACCCCGTACGGCCTGGGGCAGAGCCTGTACGGCCCGGGGGTGGCCCCGTACGGACGCATACCGACCCCGTGCGGCCCCGACCTGACCCCGTACGGCCCGGCGCCCGACATGAGGCCGGGCGGTGCGGCGGCTACGTTGGAGGGGCGGACGCCGGCAGTCCGCCTCCCTCGAAGCCGCCGGAGGTACCCATGGGCGGGGAAGCCCGTGAGACCGGGCGGGCCAGGCTCCCGCGCCTGCGGCTCGACGAGCTGCTGGACGAGCTGCAGGGCCGGATCGACGAGGCCCGGGGCACCCGCGACCGGCTCAACGGCCTGCTGGAGGCCGTCATGTCGGTCGGCCGGGAACTGGCGCTGCCCCAGGTGCTGCGGGGCATCGTCGAGGCGGCGGTGGTCCTCGTCGACGCCGAGTACGGGGCGCTGGGCGTGATCGGGGACGACCAGAGGCTCTCCGAATTTCTCCCGATCGGCATCGGTGACGACGTACGGGAACGGATCGGCGACCTCCCCTCCGGCCACGGTCTCCTCGGCGAGCTGATCCGCCACCCGGAACCGCTGCGGCTCGGCGAACTCTCCGAGCACCCGACCTCGTACGGCTTTCCGCCCCACCACCCGCCCATGCACACCTTCCTCGGTGTGCCCATCCGGGTCCGCGAGGAGGTGTTCGGCAACCTCTACCTCACCGAGAAGCGCGGCGGCGCCGACTTCGACGCTGAGGACGAGGCGGTCGTCTCGACCCTGGCCGTCGCGGCGGGCATCGCCATCGAGAACGCCCGCCTCTACGAGGCCGGACGGCTGCGGGAGCGCTGGCTCGCCGCAGGCTCCGACTTCACCAGCGCGCTGCTCTCCGGCTCGCCGGAGCCGGAGGTCCTGGAAGGGATGCTCTCCGGGGCCGTGGACGTCGCCGGTGCCGACCTCGGCGTCTTCCACCTGGTGGGGGCCGAGGGCGAGCTGAGCGGCTCCCTCGCCCACGGGGAGCGGGCGGGGACGCATCGCGGGCTGGCGCTGCCGACCACCCGGGGCACCCTCGCCGGGGCCGTGCTCGCCGCGGACAGCCTCGTGACGGTCGCGGACATCGCGAACGACCCCCGGATCACCGTGCGGCCGGAGCGGTGGGCGGGGTTCGGCCCGGCGGTGGCCGTCATCGTGGGCACCAAGGAGAAGCTGAGCGGGGTCCTGATCCTCGCCCGGCTCCAGGGCGGTCCACCGTTCGCGGGGCCGGAGATCGCCTCGCTGCCGGACTTCGCCGGACAGGCCGCGCTCGCGCTCGAACTGGCCGAGCGCCGCCGGGCCGCCGAACGGGTCAGCCTGCTGGAGGACCGCGACCGGATCGCCCGCGATCTGCACGACCTCGCCATCCAGCGGCTCTTCGCCACCGGGATGACCCTCCAGAGCGCCCGCCCGTTCGTGGAGCGCCCGGAGGCCGCGGAGCGGCTGGGCCGCGCGATCGACGACCTCGACACCACCATCAAGATCATCCGCTCCGCGATCTTCGGCCTCCGCGACCACGAACCCACCGGGGACGCCCCCGGCCTGCGGACCCGGGTCGTCCAGGCGGTGGACGCCGCCGCGCCCTCGCTCGGCTTCCCTCCGGCCCTGCGGATGGAGGGTCTGATCGACACGGACGTGCCCCAGGAGGTGGCCGACCAGGTGGTCGCGGTGATCGTGGAGGCCCTGAGCAACATCGCCCGCCACGCGGGGGCGGACCGGGCCGAGGCGGCGGTCGTCGCCGGGGGCGGCGCGCTGACGGTGACCGTGACCGACGACGGCGTCGGCCTCCCGGAGGGCGCCCACGGCAGCGGGCTGTGCAACCTCGCGGAACGGGCCGGGCGGCTGCGGGGCACCTTCTCCGCCACCGCACGGCCCGCCCCGCACCACGGCACGGTCCTGGAGTGGCGGGTCCCGCTCCCGGCAGGGCGCGGCTAGCGGGCGCGAGCCGTACGTGTCCGTGGGACACGCGGTTGCGTGTACGGAGGCGGGCGGTCAGGACCGCGTACCGCGCGTGGGGGCGGCGGTCCGGACGCCTGCGTGCCATGCGGCCGGCCGTACCCGTACCCGTACGCCGCTCGCCCGCCTGCTTGCCCGCCCCCGGCCTCACTTCCGCCCGTGCTCCCGCGCCTCCGTCGCGATGACGGCCGCCTGCACCCGGCGCTCCACCCCCAGCTTCCCCAGCAGCCGGGAGATGTGGTTCTTCACGGTCTTCTCGGAGAGGAACAGCCGCCCCGCGATCTGCCGGTTGGTCAGCCCCTCCCCGACGAGGCCGAGCACCGACCGCTCCCGCTCGGAGAGGCCCGACAGCCTCGCGTCCTCCTCGGGACCGGCGGCCTCGGGCGCGCGCAGGGTCCGCATGAGCCGGGCCGTGGTCGCCGGGTCGAGCATCGACTGCCCCGTCGCCACGGTCCGCACCGCCGACACCAGGTCCGAGCCGTTGATCTGCTTCAGCACGTACCCGGCCGCCCCGGCCATGATCGCGTCGAGCAGGGCGTCCTCGTCGTCGAACGACGTCAGCATCAGACAGGCCAGCCCCGGCATCCGCGAACGCAGCTCCCGGCAGACCGTGATGCCGTCCCCGTCCGGCAACCGGACGTCCAGCACCGCCACATCGGGCCGCAGCGCCGGGCCCCGGGCCAGCGCCTGGGCGGCCGTGGCCGCCTCCCCGACGACCTCCACACCGGGCTCGGACCCCAGCAGATCGCGCAGCCCCCGGCGGACGACCTCGTGGTCGTCCAGCAGGAAGACGCGGATCGGATCCCCGCCCTCGGCGGTCGGTGTGCCGGACATCTGCGGCCCCAGGTGCTCGGTGACGCGTGGCCCCCGTCTCCTCACCCGCATTGTCCCAGCTACGGCGGCGACGTACCTGCCGAACCGCCCCCGCAGCCCGTTTCCACCTGGTCAATGCAGGTGGGAGAAGCCGTTGGCGTAGGCTTGCCAGCCTGACTGGACAGACCCGCCCGCCGGTGCGTGCGCAGTCGCGGGTGGGGTGACAACGGAGGTTCGCGTACATGCCGAGCAGCAGTCGTACGGCACTGGTCGAGGACCTGATGGGGCGTTTCCCCGAGGTGCCCCGGGAAGCCGTCATCAAGGAAGACCTGCTGCGCGGCGGCATGGCCTTCGACGAGTCCGCGCTGAGCGGATCCATCGGCGGCGCCACCGGTGACGTGAAGCCGAAGTCGTACTTCATCTTCTCCTTCGACCACCGCACCCTGCCCGAGCTGGGCGCCGCCGCGCTCAACCGGCCGCCGGAGGAGGTCGTCCTCACCGGCGGACCCTACGGGCTGCGCCGCACCGTGGTCTCGGTGCGGGTCAACCCCGACTCCCCGTACGTCGTGCGCGGCGGCGAGGACGGCACGCTCGGCCTCTACCTGGACGGGGCGCGGATCGCGGACGTCGGCCTCCCGCCGATGCCGGAGTACTACCGCCACCAGCTCTCCAACGGCAAGTCGGTCATGGAGGTCGCCCCGACCATCCAGTGGGGCTACCTCATCTACCTGACGGTCTTCCGGGTGTGCCAGTACTTCGGCGCCAAGGAGGAGTGCCAGTTCTGCGACATCAACCACAACTGGCGCCAGCACAAGGCGGCCGGCCGCCCGTACACCGGGGTCAAGCCGGTCGAGGAGGTGCTGGAGGCCCTGGAGATCATCGACCGGTACGACACCGCCGGTGTCTCCCGCGCCTACACCCTCACCGGCGGCTCCATCACCTCGCAGGTCGGCGGCCGCGACGAGGCCGACTTCTACGGCCACTACGCGAAGGCCATCGAGGAGCGCTTCCCCGGCCGCTGGACCGGCAAGGTCGTCGCCCAGGCGCTGCCCCGCGAGGACGTGCAGCGCTTCCACGACTACGGCATCCGCATCTACCACCCCAACTTCGAGGTGTGGGACCGCCGGCTCTTCCAGCTGCACTGCCCGGGCAAGGAGCGGTACGTCGGCCGCGACGAGTGGCACCGCCGCATCCTGGACTCCGCCGAGGTGTTCGGGCCGCGCAACGTCATCCCCAACTTCGTCGCGGGCATCGAGATGGCCGAGCCCTTCGGCTTCACCAAGGTGAGCGAGGCCATCGACTCGACCACCGAGGGGCTGCGGTTCTTCATGTCCAACGGGGTCGTGCCGCGCTTCACCACCTGGTGCCCCGAGCCCACCACACCGCTCGGCAAGGCCAACCCGCTCGGCGCGCCGCTGGAGTACCACATCCGGCTGCTCCAGGCCTACCGGGCGACGCTGGAGGAGTTCGGCCTCAACTCCCCGCCCGGCTACGGCCCGGCGGGCCCCGGCCGGGCCGTCTTCTCCGTCAGCTCCTTCATGGACAGCCTCGAAGGGCTGGAAGAGGAGACCACCGTCTGACCCCCTCCCCGGGGAACGGAAGCCGCCCCTCCGGAGAGCGGGAGCCGCACCTCCCCATGGAACGGCAGCCGCACATCCGGGGAACGGCAGCCGTCCGGCGGGCACCGTTCCCCGGGTTCGGGCGCGATTCGGGCGCCCGCCCCCGCCGAGCGGGCGGTGGGAGCGCCCGAAATCCCCGCGACAGGCCCGTGACCAGCGACGGCCCACCGGGGAAACGGGCAGGAACGGGCAGAGGGAATCCCGCGAAGAGCCTGGTCGAGCGGCTGACCCTGCTTGTAAAAACGTCACATGGGCCCGAACGGACCGGACCCACCCCCGAAAAGCGCCACCGCAAGAGCCAGGGATGTGTGTCGTGGACACCGACGAACGCCGCAGAGGAATACTCGACGCCGCCCGACGGGACGGATCGGTCGAGGTGAACGCCCTCGCGGCGCTGTTCCAGGTGGCCAAGGAGACCGTCCGCCGCGATCTGCACGTACTGGAGGAGCACGGTCTCGTCCGCCGCACCCACGGCGGCGCCTACCCGGTGGAGTCCGCCGGCTTCGAGACCACGCTCGCGGTCCGCACCACCCGCAACGTCCCGCAGAAGTCGCGGATCGCGGCGGCCGCCGCCGATCTGCTCGGGGACGCCGAGACCGTCTTCGTCGACGAGGGCTTCACCCCCCAGCTCGTCGCCGAGGCCTTTCCCCGGGACCGGCCGCTGACCGTGGTCACCGCGTCCCTGGCCGTCGCCACCGTCCTCGCGGACGCCGAGAAGATCTCCGTCATCCTGCTCGGCGGCCGCGTCCGCGGCTCCACGATGGCCACCGTCGACCACTGGGCCTCCAGGATGCTCGCCGGCTTCGTCATCGACCTGGCGTACGTCGGTGCCAACGGCATCTCCCGCGAGTACGGCCTCACCACCCCCGACCCGGCCGTCAGCGAGGTCAAGGCCCAGGCCATGCGCAGCTCCCGGCGGCGCGTCTTCGTCGGGATCCACGCCAAGTTCGGCGCGGTGAGCTTCTGCCGGTTCGCCGGGGTCGGGGACTTCGAGACGATCGTCACCGACGCCGGGCTCTCCTCCGCCGAGGCCCAGCGCTACTCCCTCCTGGGCCCCCAGGTCATCCGCACCTGACCCGCTCCGCGCCCCGGCCCCGTACCGGCCGCGCGGCCCCGATACCACCGCGCCCCGCCCCCCGTCGGGGCGCGGTCCGTCCTGCCCCCGTACGTCCCCGGACCACCCGGCACCCCTCGTACCTTCCCTGCCCGACCCGATCACCGAGCCGCTACGACTGATCAGGAGTCCCCATGCGCCATCACCCCCGCCGACGCCACGGACCACGCCGCCTGCCGCGCGCCGCCGCCGTGGCCACGGCACTCGCCCTCCTCGCCACCGGCTGCGCCGGAGCGGGCGGGACCTCCTTCGGGGGCGGTGACGCCCTCAACGTCCTGATGGTGAACAACCCGCAGATGGTCGAGCTGCAGAAGCTGACCAAGGAGCACTTCACCAAGGAGACCGGCATCACCGTCCACTTCACGGTGCTGCCCGAGAACGACGTCCGCGACAAGATCAGCCAGGACTACTCCAACCAGGCCGGTCAGTACGACATCGCCACCATCTCCAACTTCGAGCTGCCGTTCTTCGCCGAGAACGGCTGGCTCCGCCCGCTGGACGCCTACGTCGAGGCCGACCCGGACTTCGACCAGCAGGACATCCTCCCGCCGCTGCGCGCATCGCTGACCCACAAGGACGGCAAGCTCTACGCCCAGCCCTTCTACGGCGAGTCCTCCTTCCTGATGTACCGCAAGGACGTCTTCGAGAAGGAAAGGCTCACCATGCCCGCCAAGCCCACCTGGACGGAGGTCGCCCAGCTCGCCGCCGAGGCCGACGGATCACAGCGCGGGATGAAGGGCATCTGCCTGCGCGGGCTGCCCGGCTGGGGCGAGGTCATCGCCCCCCTCACCACCGTCGTCAACACCATGGGCGGCACCTGGTTCACCGAGGACTGGCAACCGCAGCTGACCGCACCGGAGTTCAAGAAGGCGACCCAGTTCTACGTCGACCTCGTGCGCAAGCACGGACAGCTCGGTGCCCCGCAGTCCGGATACGCCGAGTGCCTCAACAACATGACCCAGGGCAAGACCGCCATGTGGTACGACGCCACCGCGGGCGCCGGATCACTGGAGGCCGAGGGCTCCCCGGTCAAGGGCAAGATCGGCTACGTACCGGCCCCCGTCGAGCAGACCGACAGCTCCGGCTGGCTCTACACCTGGGCCTGGGGCATGCAGAACGCCTCCAAGAAGGCCGACGACGCCTGGAAGTTCATCTCCTGGGCCTCCGGCAAGGAGTACGAGGAACTCGTCGGCGCCACCAGCGGCTGGTCCAACGTCCCGGCGGGCAAACGCGCCTCCACCTACGCCCACCCCGACTACCGCAAGGAAGCAGGGGCGTTCGCGGACGTCACCCAACAAGCCATCTCCGAGGCCGACCCCGACAACCCCGGCACCCAGCCGCGCCCCACGGCGGGCATCCAGTTCGTCGGCGTACCGGAGTTCACCGACCTCGGCACCAAGGTGGCGCAGGAGATCAGCGCCGCCATCGCGGGCCGCCAGTCGGTGGACGCCGCACTCGCCACCTCCCAGAAGCTGGCCGAGAAGGTCGCGGAGGAGTACCGATGACCACCACGACGGCCGTGCGGCCGACCCCGCCCCGTCCCGCCCCCGACGGCAAGCGCCCCACGGGCAGCAGAGCCAAGGCCTGGGCGACCCGCGCACCACTCCTGCCCGCCCTCGTCTTCCTGATCGTGGTCACCCAACTGCCCTTCGTGGCCACGCTGGTGATCTCCTTCTTCGACTGGAACTCGCTCAAGCCGGACCAGCGCCACTTCACCGGCTTCGCCAACTACGGCTCGGTCTTCACCGATCCGGCCCTGCGCGACTCGGTGCTGACCACCGTCCTGCTCACCGCCACCGTGGTCATCGTGAGCGTCGTCCTCGGCCTCGCCTTCGCCCTGCTGCTCGACCGCACGTTCTTCGGCCGGGGCTTCGTCCGCACCCTCCTCATCACCCCGTTCCTGATCGTGCCGGTCTCGGCGGCGCTGCTGTGGAAGCACGCCCTCTACAACCCCGAATACGGGCTGTTCAACGGGGCGTTGACCTGGTTCGGGAATCTCTTCGGCATCGACTCCATGGTCCAGCCGGAGTGGACCTCCGAGATGCCCCTGATGGCGGTCGCCGCGGCCCTCGTCTGGCAGTGGACCCCGTTCATGATGCTGATCCTGCTGGCGGGGCTGCAGAGCCGCCCCGCCGAGATGATGGAGGCCGCCCGGCTCGACGGCGCGGGCGCCTGGCAGATGTTCCGCTTCCTCACCCTGCCCCATCTGCGCCGCTACCTCGAACTCGGCGTCCTGCTGGGCTCGGTGTACATCGTGCAGAACTTCGACGCCGTCTTCACCATCACCGCCGGCGGCCTCGGCACCGCCAACCTCCCGTACACCGTCTACGAGACCTTCTACCGGGCCCATGAGTACGGGCTGGCGTCCGCCGTGGGCGTGGTCGTGGTGATCGGCACCGTGATCATCGCGACGTTCGCGCTCCGGGTGGTCTCCTCCCTCTTCCGTGAGGAGGCGAGCCGCGCATGAGCGCCTCGACCGCAGCACCGACCCGCACCCGCGCCACCGCGAAGGCCACCGCCCCGGCGAACCGGGCCCGCAGGCGCTCCACCGCCCTCGGCCTGGCCGCCTGGGCCGTGGGCCTGGTCTTCTGCCTGCCCGCCCTGTGGATGGTGCTGACCTCCTTCCACTCGGAGGCCGACGCCGCGACCAACCCGCCCTCCCTGGCGGCCGCGCTGACGCTCGACGGCTACCGGACGTTCTTCGGCGGCGGAGGCGGCCCGACCCCCTGGCCGCCGCTGGTCAACTCCCTGATGGCGTCCGTGTTCTCCACCGTCCTGGTGCTCCTGCTGGCGCTTCCGGCCGCGTACGCGCTCTCCATCCGCCGGGTGCGCAAGTGGACCGACGTGATGTTCTTCTTCCTCTCCACCAAGATGTTGCCGGTGGTCGCCGGACTGCTGCCGATCTACCTGTTCGCGAAGAACACCGGCTTCCTGGACAACATCTGGCTGCTCGTCCTGCTCTACACCTCGATGAACCTGCCGATCGCGGTGTGGATGATGCAGTCCTTCCTCGCCGACGTCCCGGTCTCCATCATCGAGGCGGCCCAGGTCGACGGGGCGAGGCTGCCCACGGTCCTCGGCCGGGTCGTCGCGCCGGTCGCCGCCCCCGGCATCGCGGCCACGGCCCTGATCTGCTTCATCTTCAGCTGGAACGAACTGCTGTTCGCTCGGGTGCTGACCGGCGTGGTCGCCGGGACGGCCCCCGTCCATCTGACCACCTTCGTCACCAGCCAGGGCCTCTTCCTCGCCCAGCTGTGCGCCGCGTCGGTGGTCGTGTCCCTGCCGGTGCTCATCGCCGGCTACGCCGCCCAGGACAAACTCGTCCAGGGCCTTTCCTTGGGAGCAGTCAAATGAGGGCAGCCATCGTCGAGGCCCCCGGCAAGGTGTCGGTCACCACGGTCGACGACCCCACGCCCGGCCGCCGTGATGTGGTCGTGAAGGTGGCGTCCTGCGGGCTCTGCGGTACCGATCTCCACATCCTCCAGGGGGAGTTCGCCCCCACTCTGCCGATCGTGCCCGGTCATGAGTTCGCCGGGGAGATCGTCGCCGTCGGCACCGACGTCACCGAACTGGCCGTGGGCGACAAGGTGGCGGTCGACCCCTCCCTCCACTGCCACGAGTGCCGCTACTGCCGCTCCGGCCGCGGCAACCTCTGCGACAACTGGGCCGCCATCGGCGTCACCGTGCCCGGCGGCGCCGCCGAGTTCGCCGTCGCCCCGGTCGCCAACTGCGTCAAGCTGCCCGAGCACATCGACGTCGCCGACGCCGCCCTGATCGAACCGCTCTCCTGCGCGGTGCGCGGCTACGACGTCCTCAAGGGCAACCTGGGCGCGGAGGTGCTGATCTACGGCTCGGGCACGATGGGCCTGATGATGCTGGAGCTGGCCAAGCGGACGGGCGCCGCCTCGGTGGAGGTCCTGGACGTCAACCCGCAGCGCCTGCAGACCGCCACGCTCCTCGGCTGCACGGGGGCGGCGGCCCGCGCCGAGGAGTTCGACCGCCCCGGCGGCTGGGACGTGGTGATCGACGCCACCGGCAACGCGGGCGCCATCCAGGACGGCCTGGGCCGGGTCGCCAAGGGCGGCACGTTCCTCCAGTTCGGAGTGGCCGACTACGCCACGACCGCCGTCATCGAGCCGTACCGGATCTACAACCAGGAGATCACCATCACCGGCTCGATGGCGGTCCTGCACAGCTACGAACGGGCCGCCGCGCTCTTCGCGAGCGGGGTCCTGGACCCGGCGGTCTTCATCAGCGACCGGCTGCCCCTGGAGCAGTACCCGGAGGCGATCGACCAGTTCAAGGCGGGGGTGGGGCGGAAGATCGTGGTGCAGCCGTAGCCCCGGCCCCGCCGCTGAGCGCACAGGACGGAGCCCTCCGGCGGACGTTCGCGTCCACCGGAGGGCTCCTCTGCTGCGGTCAGCGGAAGACCTGTGAGATCAGGGGAAGTTGACGATGGTCGAAGGGATCGTCGATGTTCCCGAGGTCGGGGCGCCGACGTTGTTGATCACGTGCTGGTACTGCCCGTTGCCGCCCAGTGAGACGACCAGCAGGTTGTGGAACTTCACCCCCGGTTTGACCGGGGCCTTGAAGCCGTGTTCCTGGATGATCGTGGGGTCGACGTTGTAGTAGCAGTAGCTGCCGAGCCCCCAGCCCTCGTGCTGCTCGACGGAGTCGTCGACCCGGTAGGCGGCGTACCCCTTGGTGGAGCCGTTCTGGATGGCGGCCTGGTTGGGGGCGTCGTAGGCCTTCTCGTTCTGGAAGAAGATGGTGCGGCCGCGTTCGCCGTACCACTCGACGTCGTACTTGTTGAAGTGCTCGACGAAGAGTCCGGTGGCCAGGACGTCGTCGCCGTTGACGCGGACGCCGTAGTCGGCCCGGTTGGTCTCCCAGCCCCAGCCCTCGCCGTGGTCCGCCCGCCACACCCAGGTGTGGTCGATGATCACGTCGTCGCTGTTGACCACCAGACTGGTGGTCGCCTTGCCGGGACCCGCGCCGCCGATGCGGATGAACACGTCCTGCACGGTGGTGGGGTTGGCCGCGTGGTCGGCGGAGGCACCCTGCGGGCCGACCTCCAGCAGCGTGGGGGAGTTGACGGGACCGGCGTCGATGAGGAATCCGGCCAGCTTCACCCCGTCGACGTCGGCGACCTTCATGGCTGTCACCCCGTTGTCCGGGATGATCGTGGCGAGGCCGAGACCCAGGACCACCGTGTTGGCGCGGTTCACCTCGATGGTCCGGTCGAGGTGGTAGACCCCGGGCGTGAACAGCAGGTTGAGGCCCTGGGCGAGCGCCGCGTTGATCGTCGCCGCGGTGGCCCCCTGCTTGACGACGTAGAAGCGGTCCAGCGGGATCGACTCGCCCCGCTGGCTTCCGCCGTCCCACGAGACCCCGCGCGCGTTGACGCGCTTCTCCGGGACGAACACCTTGTACGCGTTGCCGTCCAGGTAGAGGAACGGCTTCTCGCGCGAGATCGGGGTGGTGTCGAGCGTGGTGTACGGGGGGTTCGGATAGCTGGTCGCGGGCGCGCCCTGCACACCGGAGAACGTCATGTTCCAGACGGCGTTGGTCCAGCCGCCGACGGAGCTGTCACGGGTGTACCACTGCTGCTGCGAGTACGGGCCGACGGTGCCGTCGATCTTGCTGTCCGCGATGTAGCCGCCGCTGGCCCAGCCGTAGCCGTCGGGCGCCAGGTTCAGCCCGCCCTTGACGTGCATCCGGCGGAAGGGTGCCGCCTGGGAGACCGCCCACCGGTTGGTGCCGTTCACCGGGTTCAGCGTCAGGTTCTCCGCCGCGCGCCAGAAGTTCTGGGTCGCGTTCCCGTTGAACCAGCCCGCGTCCACCGTCACATCACCGTTGAACGTGGTGGCGTTCGGGTGCAGCCCCAGCCCCGCGATCTGCGTGTAGAAGCCGATCTGGGCGTTGAGGTTGTTGTACGTACCGGGCTTGAACAGCAGCGCGTGGCGGCCCAGCCCGAACTGGTCGGACTCCTGCTGCCGGAAGATCGCATCGACCTTGCCCTGGATGTCCGGCGTGGACGGGTCGAAGACATGCACGTTCGGCCCGAGGTCACCGCCGCCCGGAATCTCCGGACCGCCGCCCCCGTTCCGCGTGCCGAACACCTTGAACTCCCAGAGTGAGTAGCCGTATCCGGTGGCGCGCTCGGTGCCGGTCAGCCGTACGTACCGGGCGTCGCCCGAAACGGTCAGCGTCTCGTTGCCGCCCCGGCCGGTGGTGGTGCTGTAGGCGTTCCTCCAGGTGGAGCCGTCGGTGGACAGCTCGATCCGGTAGCTCTTGGCGTACGCGGCCTCCCAGGCGAGTTCGACGCGGCTGAGGGCGGCCGGTGAACCGAGGTCGATCCGCAGCCACTGCGGGTCGGAGAAGGCGCTGGACCAGCGGGTTCCGGCGTCCCCGTCGACCGCGTTGCGCGCGGCCGTACCGCCGTTCTCCTCGCTGGAGGCGGTGACCGGGCTGCCCTGGGAGAGCAGGACGGGCGCGGCCTGCGCGGGGCCGGCCTGTGCCACCCCGAGCAGGGCCGCCACCAGCGCGGTCACCAGGGCGAAGCCGAGCGCACGCCATCGGTGGAGTGCGGCCATCGGGGGCCGCGAGGGTCTGACGAGGGCAACGGACATGTCCGGATCTCCTGAGGTCTCAAAGGTGCGGGGCACGGTGGAGCGGAGAGGTGGGCGGGCGCACGCCTCCGGCAGAGGGAGAGAGCGCTCTCTCGGTACGCGAATGATTCTCCCGCGTTTCGGCCACGTCAAGAGTTGTGTACCGGATCGGTGCGTACCGCCTCCGGGGTCGATTGATGTTTCATCTCCTGAAGCCAGCAAGGAAGTTGAGGGGAGCGCGCGCGGACCCTTGACGACCGGCGCCGCTGCGGCCACGCTCCCCCCAGCGGGGAGCGCTCTCTCGGCCTTCTCCCGCTACCGACCAAGGAGTCCGTATGCATGCCCGTGGAACACCACGGCTCAGAGGCCCCCTCGCCGTCATGGCCGTGGTGGCCCTTCTGCTCACCCTCTCGGTGGCGCTCGCCCCGGAGCGGGCGGCCGCCGCTCCGGTCCTCGTCTCGCAGGGGAAACCGGCCACCGCCTCCAGTGCCGAAGGCCCCTTCGCCGCGCCCAACGCCGTGGACGGCGACCCCGGGACCCGCTGGTCCAGCGCGTTCTCGGACGACCAGTGGATCCGTATCGACCTCGGTGCGAGCACGGCGGTCGGCCAGGTCGTGCTGAACTGGGAGGCCGCGTACGCCAAGGGCTACCGGATCGAGCTGTCCGCCGACGGGCAGCGGTGGACCACGATCCACTCCACCGCCACCGGCACCGGCGGCACCGAGACTCTCACCGTCTCCGGAACCGGCCGCTACATCCGTCTCGTCGGCACCGAGCGCGCCACCCCGTGGGGCTACTCCCTGTACGAGTTCCAGGTCTACTCCACCGCCGGCGGCGGCCCCGGCGGCGACGTCCTGCTCTCGTACGGCAGGACCGGCTCCGCCTCCACCTCCCAGCACGACTCCACCTGCTGGCAGTGCACCCCCGGCAAGGCCTTCGACCGCGACCCCGCGAGCCGCTGGGCCACCAGTCCCGAGGGCGGCTGGACCGACCCCGGCTGGATCGCGGTCGACCTCGGTGCCCCCGCCACGATCAACCGGGTGGTCCTCCAGTGGGACCCCGCCTACGCCCGCGCGTACCGGATCGAGGTCTCCGACAACGGGACCGACTGGCGCACGATCCACCAGACCACCACCGGCACCGGCTTCAAGGAGACGCTGAACGTCAGCGGCACGGGCCGCCACGTACGGCTGTACGCCACCCAGCGCAGCGGTGAGTACGGCTACTCGCTCTGGGAGTTCCAGGTCTGGGGTACCGGCGGAGCACCGATCCCCGCCCCGCCGCTGCCGCCCGAACCCACCTACGACCGGCTGGTGTTCAGCGACGAGTTCAACGGCCCCGCGGGTGCCGCCCCCGACCCGGCCAAATGGGTCCCGGAGACCGGCACCGGTCCCAACAACGAGCTGGAGTACTACACGGACAACAAGAACGCCGCCCAGGACGGCAACGGCAACCTCGTGCTGGAGGCCCGCCGCGAACCGACCCCGGGCTCGTCCTGCCCGCGCGACCCGCTGAGCGGCAGCACCACCTGCCAGTACACCTCGGCACGGCTCAACACCTACGGGAAGTTCCAGTTCACCTACGGCCGGGTCGAGGCGCGCATCAAGGTCTCCGGCACGCAGGGGCTCTGGCCCGCCTTCTGGATGCTGGGCGCGGACTACTTCGACCAGGGGCGCCCGTGGCCGTACACGGGTGAGATCGACATCATGGAGCACGTCGGCAAGGAGCCGAACACCACCTACTCCACCCTGCACGCCCCCGCCTACCACGGCGCGGCGGGCTACGGAGCCCCCTACTCGCTGCCCGGCGGCGCCGACTTCGCCGACGCCTTCCACACCTTCGCCGTCGACTGGAACAGCACGGGCATGACGTTCCGGGTGGATGGTCAAGTGACCCACCGGGTCGACCGGGAGGAGCTGGAGCGCACCCGGGGTCCGTGGGTGTTCGACCACGACTTCTTCCTGATCCTCAACAACGCGGTCGGGGGTGACTGGCCGGGCCCGCCCGACACCACCACCCGCTTCCCGCAGAAACTGAGCGTCGACTACATCAAGGTCTGGCAGTGACCCTCCGGCAAGGTCCGGCGGTCACCCTGCGCTGAAGCGGGTGCGGTCCGGGCCACGGGTTGCCGTGGCCCGGACCGCACCCCTTCGCGCAGGGTCAGCGGGCCTCGTACACGATCCACAGGGGCCCCTCGGCCAGGTCGATCCGCCGGCCGTCCGGGGTGGTGAACCGGGTGTCCGCGTCCGCCGAGGGCCGGGACCACCGGGCCTCGTACGTCCTGCCGTCGCGCAGCACCTGCGCGGTGCCCGACCCCACGGTCTCGGTGAACGGGGTGTTGTTCCCGGACCGGTCGCCGAAGGACGACGGACGTACGGTCACCTCCTGCACGATCACCGTGGCGGCCCCCAGCCGCTCGCCCTCGCTCGTCCGGGCGGCGGAGCCGTCCATGGAGATCAGCCACCGCTCCTGCCCGGCGGACCAGGTGAAGCTGGTGCGTGCGGAGGGGAAGCGGACCGTACGGCTCTCCACGGCGGTGCCGCCCTCCGGCGCCGGGCCGAACCGCAGCCCCAGCGCCTCCACGGCCTGGCTGCCCGGGGCCGCGTACGGAATCCGCTCCGCCCGCAGATAGAGGTTGTGCGGGGCGGGACGGCCGGGCTCCCGGACGTACGCCCGGGGCGCGACGGACGGCGGTACGGCGTCGAGCGGCGCCCGCTCGATGGCCGGGAGCAGCCTGCTCTGCGCCCCGGAGAAGGCGAGGACCGGCCGGTCGAACTGGCGCAGCAGCTCCAGATCGGTCTCCCGGGCACTGCGGACCGGGCCGATGACCGGCGGCACCTCGGAGGAGTAGACCGCGAGCAGCCGGCTGAGCCCGGCCTCCACCTGCTCGACGTAGACGACGTCCGCCCGGTCGAGCCCGGTCTGCGGCCGGGCCGGTCGCACGTTGTCGATCTTCACCGCGAGCACCTTCGCGCCCGCCCCCGTCCCGGACGGACTGCTGCTCCCGCTCCCGGGCTCCGGACCGCCCCCACCCGTGCAGCCGGCCGCGAGGAGGGTGAGCAGGAGCGCTGCGATCAGGGCGGTGAGTGAGGCCTTCGGCCGGTGGACCAGGGACGTGCGGGGGTGTGCGTGCCTTCGGAGGGCTGCGGACATGGCGTCGACCGTCCTTCCGGGGCACCGGCCGGCCGTCCCGGCGGAGCGTGACCGTGTCGGGCCCCTCATCCATCATCACGCGTCCGGCCGGTTCGCGGTTGCTCCCACGCCCCCGCACGGCCCGGACGGACGGTGGCCCCGGCCCGGGGTGACGGCCGGAACTGTATGGCGCGGCGCCCCCGATGCGGCTTCCGACGGCCCGGTTCCTGGCGTGACATCCCGGGGCCGACCTTCCACGGCGGGGGGAGCGGCGACTCCCCGGCCGGAGCCGGGGGCGGGTTGAGGGTTCCGGCGTCGGGTCGACCGCTCCGGGCCCCGTGCCCCGGCTGAGCGCCGGGGCACGGAACGGCCGACGAGGCGTGCGAGCGTCTTGACCGAACCGCTGAGGCATGGCCTGTTCTCGCTGGTTGACGCGCGTTGACCCGGAACGCCAATCTTTGGCAGGTGCACGCCAAGTTGCGCGGAGGGGGCCGGTGCGCCGACCCCCTCCGTCAGGAACTCCGGCGCCACCGCCGGCCGCCGCGGCCGGGCCGTCCGCCGCACCGATCCCCGGCACGCCTCCGGCTCCTCCCCCTCCGCGAAAGGAAGACCACCCGTGTTCTCCGGACTGTCCATAAGAATCACCGTCGCCGCCCTGGCCGTCACCGGGCTCCTCGCCGTCGCCCCCGTGGCAACGGCGGCCCCCGACGCCTCCACGGCGGCGACCTCCGCCGACGTCGTCGTCAGGATGCCGTCCGCCGTCGAGGACCGCCTCGGCGCCGACAGGGGGAAGCTGATCGACGCCGTCTCCGCGGACGTCCTCGCGCGGTCCCACGATGCCGAGGGCCTCGCCCCGGAGGCGGCCGTCGCCGAGCTCGCCGACGAGGGCCGCAAGGTGGTCGTCGACGTACGGACCGTCGCCGGCGACTGGGCCCGGGGCGTGGCCTACGTCGAGGCCTCCCGTGCGCGGCACGGTGAACCGGAGGGCTGGCTCTACATCGCGCACCGGCAGGACGGGCGGTGGGTCCCGGGCCTGGAGGGCGACCGCGAGTTCGCCGCGTATGTGGCCCGTTCCCCGCTCGTGGGCGAGGCGGAGCGGCGGAACATGACGGCGTACGCGGAGCGCAGGACCGAGCCGCGGGCCGGGGCGGCGGAGGTCGGCATCACGGCCAACACCAACGGCCTGCTGCTGCCCTGGATGCCCGACTACTACATGACCCTCACCGGCGGTCCCCACGCCCATGACGGCGGGTCCGGCTACTGGAGCGCCCTCGACTTCGCCGGCGGCAACGCGAGCGGACTGGTCCGCTCGTCACGTGAGGGCACGGCGACCTCGATGTGCGGTGCCGGGGGCGGCTGGACCCGGGTCATCCACCCGGGCGGCTTCTCCACGGACTACTACCACATGCGGAACACCACGTACTACAACGGGACGTCGATCGCCCGGAGCGCGCTGCTGGGCACCATCGGGACCGACACCTGCGCCGGCGGCTCCGCGACCGGCGCGCACGTGCACTGGAGCCTGCGCACGTACGACGCCAACTACAACGGCCAGTACACCTGGCTGAACGGCCGCACCATCGGCGGCTGGGCCTGGTGGAACGGTTCCGGCCAGTATTCCGGCTGCGGCACCCGGCTCGGCGTCACGGCCTGCCCCGGCACGGCGATCTACAACCGTACGAGCTGACGACCGTACGAAGTGACGACCGTGCGGGCTGACGACCGCACGGGCTGACCGTCGCCCGTGGTGCCGACGGGCTCAGCGGCCGGGGCCCACCGGGCGGTGGTCCTGCGTCCCGCCCGGCGTGGTGACCTCCCAGAACAGGGCGGTGGCGTCGGCCGGGACGAGCGGGTCGATCCACTCCGTGACGACGTCGAACAGGACGTTCTCCAGGAGCGCGGCGGACCAGGAGGCGGGCCGCTCCGGGACCGGTGGTTCCCAGCCGGTCCCGGTCCGGACGACGGCGAAGAGTTCGCGCTCCTCCCCGAGCCGGCGGTCCAGTGCGAAGGAGTCCGCGCCCTCGAACCGCGCCCACACCGCGAACGTGCCCTCGCCGTCCTGGTCGGGGAACACGTCGACGACCACCCCGTCGGTCCGTGCCGTCGCGGTGTCCCGGACGGCTTCGAGCCGACGGGCCACCGCGGCCGACGCCGTGTCGAGCACCCGCCGCAGCTCGGCACGGTAGCGGGCGGTCTCCGCCTCGTCCTGGTGTCCCTGGGATGGTTCCACGGGCCCAGGATAGGCGGACGCGTCCGTACGGCATCCGGCGAGGCGGTCCGGGGGCCCGGCCGGCCGACCACTCCCCGGGCCCGGGCACTCCGGGACGGCCCCCGCGCCCACCCCTTCGGCCCCACGGGCCTACCCTTTGCCCCCGCAACTACCCCTTCGGCCCGGCGAACCGCACCGGGGCCCGGAAGCGCGCCTTGCGGGCGGCCCGGCGGAACGTGGTGAGGACCGCCGGGCCCGCCAGGGTGATGCAGAGGAAGTTGGTGACGGCCCGGCCCGTGTCCCAGCCGAGCGAGGTCGCCACGTCGAAGGCGAGGTAGCGCTGCCACTGCTCGGTGAAGGGGAGCCCGGGGAGATAGGCGATGGAGCTGTTCGGGTCCACCGAGAACGGCCAGAAGGACAGGTTCAGCAGAAACCCGAAGAGGTATCCGGAGAGCGAACCGTAGACCGCGAGCATCAGCACCTCGCGGCGGCCCGTGGCCCGGGGCAGCAGCCCGGCGAGCATCCCGACGAACGCGCAGCCGAACATCTGGTACGGCATCCACGGCCCGACCCCGCCCGTGATCAGGGCGGAGGCGAAGAGCGAGGTGCAGCCCAGCGTGAAGCCGAACCCCGGACCGTAGACCCGGCCCGCCAGGACCAGCACGAAGAACACCGTCTCGATCCCCGCCGTGCCCGCGCCGAGCGGGCGCAGCGCCGCGTTGACGGCGGAGAGCACCCCGAGCATCGCCAGGGCCTTGGAGTTGATGCCGCCCTCGGAGATCTCGGAGATCACCACGCACAGGACGAGCACCAGCAGGACCCCGAAGATCAGCGGTGGGGCGTAGTCGGCGCCCAGCCTGCCCGGGGCGACCAGGAACGGCCAGAAGAAGGCGACCAGGCCGAGGAAGGCCGCCAGGGCGATGACGATCCCGGCGCGCGGACCGATCCGGATGGCACCCGCCGACCGCTCGGTGAGCGGCGGAAGCTCCGTCATGCGCCCGTCCCCTCCTCCGGCAGCACGGACGCCACTTGATCAACCGTCAGGTACGGGAGCGGCGCCAGGATCTTCGCCACCTGCGGGGCGAAGACCGGCGAGGCGACGATGACCTCCGTGGTCGGGCCGTCCGCGACGATGTCGCCCTCCGCCATCACGACCACCCGGTCCGCCGCCCGCGCCGCGAACTCGACGTCATGGGTGGAGATCACCACCGACCGCTCCTCGGCGGCCAGTTCGTCCACCATCGCGACGAGCTGGGTCTTCGCCCGGTAGTCCAGCCCCCGGGTGGGCTCGTCCAGCAGCAGCACCCGGGGCGCCGCCGTCAGCTGGATGGCGAGCACCAGCGCCAGCTTCTGCCCCTCGGAGAGATCGCGTGGATGCGTGGCGCCGTCGATGCCGGGCGCCAGCCGGTCCAGGATCGCGCGGGCGGAGGGCCCGCCGCCCGCCCCGGCCGCCGACTCGGCGTCCGCCTGGTCGAGTTCCTGCTCGACGCTCTCCAGGTAGAGCAGATCGGTCGGGGTCTGCGGGACGAGACCGACGAGCCGTCTGGCCTCGGCGGCGGAGAGCGACTTGGGGTCACTGCCTTTCGCCGCGGCCGCCTCCTTGCTCGAACCCACTGCGACCGAACCGGACTTGCGCGGCCCCGACCCCTGGAGGGCCCACAGCAGCGACGACTTGCCCGAGCCGTTGCGGCCCATCAGGGCGGTGATCTCGCCGCCCCGCAGATCGAGGTCCACCTCACGCACCGCCGCCACGCCCCGGTACGCCACCGTGACCCCGCGCGCCGTGAGCAGCGCCGGGCCCGGGGTCTCCGGCACCGGTCGGACGGGCTGCGGCGGAGGAGCGGCCGCCAGGGTGGTGCGCAGCGGGGCGGCGGCCCGGCGGGCGTCCCGTACGGAGAGCGGCAGCGGTGACCAGTGCGCGGCGCGGCCCAGCTCCACGATGGGCGGCGCGATCGACGACGTGGTGAAGATGTCCGCCGGGGCGCCCGAGACCACGAGCCCGTCGCCGGGGAGGTGGATGACCCGGTCCGCGTACTGCACCACCCGCTCCAGCCGGTGTTCGGCCAGCAGCACCGTGACCCCGAGGTCGTGCACCAGGCGGGTCACGGCGGCCAGCACCTCCTCCGCCGCCGTCGGGTCGAGCGCCGAGGTGGGCTCGTCCAGGACCAGGACGCGGGGGTGCGCGGTGAGGACCGAGCCGATGGCGACCCGCTGCTGCTGGCCGCCGGAGAGTTCGTACAGCGCCCGATGGCGCAGATCCGCCAGCCCGAGCAGATCGAGGGTCTCCTCCACCCGCTTGCGCATCACCGCCGGGGAGATCGCCAACTGTTCCATCGCATAGGCGAGTTCCTCCTCCACCGTGTCCGTGACGAAACCGTCCAGCGGGTCCTGCCCGACCACGCCGACCACATCGGCCAGCTCGCGCGGCGGATGGTCGGCCGTGGTGCGGCCGTCGACGGTGACCGTGCCGTAGAGCGTGCCGCCCGTGAAGTGCGGCACCAGCCCGTTGACCGCGCCGAGCAGTGTCGACTTGCCGACCCCCGTATGCCCCACCACCAGGCAGAGTTCGCCCTCCTCGACGGTGAGGTCCACCTCCCGCAGGACCGGCTCGTCGGCTCCGTCGTACTCCACGGTGACCTGGTCGAAGGTGATCATGCGGCTTCCTCGGTGCGCGGTGCGGAGACGTACGGGACGGGCTTGGCGGGCGGCGGAGCAAGGAACCCGGCGGCCCCGGCCAGCAGAATGGCGGCGGCCGGGACGGGCGGCAGCGTCGGCCAGGTGAGCGGGTAGTAGCTCGGGTTCAGCGCGGCCGGGTCGTATCCCACGTTGCCGAAGAGCAGCACTGCCGAGAGCACCCCGCACCCCGCCACCGCCCACTCCGCGAACCGCCAGGGATCGGGCCGGTACGTCGTCCGCGTCACCCGGCGCCCGCCGAGCCGCAGCCCCGCCAGGCAGAGCACCGAACCGGCCGCCAGTGCGGGCAGCCCCAGCAGCTTCGGCGCGGTCGGGTCGAGGAGCCCGTACGCCCCGGCGCAGAGGCCGCACATGCCCGTGAGCATCAGCGCCCCGGTCAGCCGGCGCGAGCCGCGCGTGGCCGAGCCCGCCCGCCCGTATCCCCGCGAATCCATCGCGGCGGCCAGCCGGAGCGAGCGCTCCAACGCGTCCTCCAGCACGGGTACGACGATGCCCCGCAGCGCCTTGAGCCCCTTGTTGCGGCCGGCGCGCAGCCGGCGGGCGCGCGAGACGCGCTGCACGCTCTGCACCAACTGCGGTGCCACGCTGATCGATACGGTGACGGCCACCCCCAACTCGTAGAGCGCGCCCGGCAGGACGCGCAGCGCCCGCTTCGGGTTGGCGAGGGTGTTCGCCGCGCCGATGCAGCAGAGCATGCAGGCGAGCCGGAGCCCGTCCGTGGCGGCCGACAGCAGCGCCTCCAGCGAGACCGGGCCGCCGAGTTGGATGCCCGCGTACCAGTCCGGGGTGGGAATGCGGGGCAGCGAGAAGAGGTGGTGGTCGGTCGGCCGCATACCGGTGGCGAAGACGGCCCGGAAGACCACCCGGATCGCGACGACGGTCAGCGCCAGATAGAGGTAGTACTTGAAGCCCCGCGCCCAGGGGGCCTCGGTCCGCCGCACGGTGATGACGTAACCGAGCACGGCGAGGACCAGGAAGAGCAGCAGCGGGTTGTTGGTCCGGCTGACGGCGGTCGCCAGGGCGAGCGCCCAGATCCACCAGGCCAGCGGGTGCAGGGTGCGCGGCAGCCGCCTGCCGCCGGTGTCCGGCCCGGGGGCTGACACCGGCGCACCGGCTTCCGGCGGTCTCGCGGCGGCGGTACGGGTCATGCGGGCGTCACTCCGCACGGCGGCGGCGCTTGGCGGCGAAGACGGCCGCGCCGCCGATCACCGCCACCAGACCGGCCGTCGCCGCGAGCGGCACCACCGAGCCGGAGTCGTGCTCGGCGTCCGGAGCCGGGGCGGCGTCCACCACCTTCGCCTCCCCGCCCGGCGCCGCGACGGCCTCTCCCGCCGATGCGGAGGGGGACGCGGAGACGCTGGGGGAGGGGGACGGAGAGCCGGAAGGGGACGCGGACGGGGAGGTGCTGGCGGACGCGGACGGCGAAGGGGGCGCCGGAGCCGTGGTGGGCGGCGGTGGTGGAGCCGCCGGGGCGCCGTCGCCCGGCTGTTCCGTCGTCCGTACGGGATCGGGCTGCGGCTTCGGCTTCGGCGGGGGCTGCGGGGCCGGATCGCCGCCCGTGGGGCGGGTGTTGTGGGCGCGCAGCTGGTTCGGCGTGAGCGTCGGGCGGCCCTTCGTGCCCCCGATGTCCGTCCCGCCGAAGATCCAGAGATCCACGCTGCCGGGCCTGGGCCTGTAGCTCATGGCGCCCAACTGGCTGTACTCCCAGGTGTTCTGCCCGGGGTTGGCGTGCCAGTACGACCAGTAGGCGGAGGCGGGCGGGGTGAGGACGCAGTCCTCCTGCTGGGGCGTCGGGTACTGCCTGCCGCCCTGGTGGCCGCTGTAGCCGATCCGGCAGATGAACGCCGGACCGTCGTGCCCGGTGCCGGTGGTCCGCCAGCCGCCCTGGTTGAGCAGCTCGTAGCCGGTCGTCGGTGTCGTACCGCAGGAGCGGTAGACGGGACCGCCCCAGTGGCTGAAGTCCACGGCCAGCACGACACCCGACGACGTCGTGCACTGCCCGATCGGCTGCGGGGCCGCGGCGGCCGGGGCGGCGGGCGCGAGCAGCGCCGCGCCCGCGAGCCCCAGGGCGGCCACGGCATGGCCGACCGCCCGGCGGAGGCGGGACCTCACAGCCCACCGCCCACGGCCGTACGCCGGTTGCGGGCGACCGCGACCGCGCCCCAGCCCGCCAGCACGAGCACGGCTGCCGCCGCCGCCAGGCCGAGCGCCTGACCGCCGGTCGACGCGAGGCCGCCACCGCCTCCGTTGCCGCCGCCCGGACCGTTGGCGTCCACGATGCCCGGTCCGCCCGAGGAGCCCGCGCTGTCGCCCGGTGTGACGATCACAGGGGAGGAGGCGGAGGGGGACGGCACCGGGTTCGGGGTCGTCCCTTCCAGGGAGCGGGTCAGCACACCGAACGAGATGCCCGTCGAACCGCCCACCGCCTGCGTCGAGGCTCGCAGGTCGGAGCCGCGCTGGCCCTCCTCGGCCACGTTGAAGCCGCCGTCCGCGTTCTGCTGCGAGGCCAGGAACTTGCGCGCCTTCGCGATCTGGGCGCTGTACTTCCCGGCGTCCAGGGAGAGGCCCTGCACGGCGAGCGCCGCCGAGTTGACCGAGTTGCCCGCCGCCCCCGGGAAGCCGCCGTCCGGCAGCTGCTGGGCGGCGATCCAGGCCAGCGCCCGGTCCACGGCCCCCGCGTGCGTGTCGCCGGGGACCAGGTCCAGGGCCATCGCCGCCATCGCGGTGGAGTCGACGTCCGCGTCGCCGGTCGGCGGGACCAGGCTCGGCCAGGCGCCCGTGTCGGTGTGCTGCAGCCCGGCCAGATAGCCGAGCGGCGCCTCGGCCGCCTTCGTCTCTCCCGCACGCAGCTGGGCGATGACGCCGAGGGACTGGCCGAACACCGACATCGCGTAGGCGTAGGCGCCCTTGTCGGCGCAACTCCGGTCCGGCTGGGGGCTCTTGGCGGTGCAGACCGCGTCGGCCAGACCGGCGATCAGATCCTTCCCGCCGAAGTCGCGCGGGTCCCGTTCGACGACCTGGGCAAGGACCGCCGCCTTGCCCATCGAGCCGCCCATGGCGTGCGCGGAGCCGGCGTTGGTCCAGTCGTGGACCGTACGGGCTTCGCCGTCCTTGCCGCCCTTGTCCAGGAAGTCCACGACCGTGCGCAGCGCGTCGTTGTCGTGGCCGGTCGCGGCGAGCGCGAAGGCGCCGTCGATGGTGAGGCCGAAGTCGGCCCGGGTGGTGGACCCGCCCGCCGCGTAGTAGCGGCCCTGCCGGAGGTTGGCGGGGCTGGTCAGATAGGCGACGGCCTTCTTCAGGTCCGGGCCGTCCCCGGCGGGCGGCGGCGTCGTGGGCGGTGCGGTGGTGGGCGGGGTCGTCGGGGGAGTGGTGGGCGGGTCGGTGGGCTCGGGCGCCTTCGTGGTCAGCGTCACCAGGCTGGTGCCGGTGCCCGCCAGCACGGCGGGGGCCGTCGCGTAGAGCGCGCCGGACTCGGCGCTCTCGTCGAACCCGAAGCCGCCGTCGGCCAGTTGCTCCCGGGAGAGCCACCAGACCGCCGCGTCGGCCGCCCGCGCCTCACCGAGCGCGCGCAGCGCCTGCGCCGCGTAGGCGGTGGCCGCGACGGAGCCGGTGGTGGCACCGTTGTACGGGGGGAACGCGCCGCTCCTGAGCTGCGCCTTCTTCAGGTACGCGACCGTCTTGGCCACGGCCGCGTCCTGGCCCCCGGCCTCGTCCAGCACCAGGGCCACCAGACCGGTGGTCATCGGGTCGCCGTCGCAGTGCTCCCCGGGTCCGATGAGGATGCTGGTCACCGAGCCGTCCTCGCAGACCAGTTGGGTCAGCCGGGTCACCGCATCGGCCGGCGGCACCACCCCGCCGCGCAGCAGCGCCAGCACGGCCAGCGCCTGCCCGTCGCCGTACGCGGCGCCCCGGAAGTCGCCCTTCGCCGTGCACCCCGGGGCCGGGCCCGAAGCGCAGACGTTCTTCTCCAGGTCACCCAGCAGATCGTGCCCGCCGAAGGCGCGCGGGTCGCCCTCGGTGACCGCCGCGACCAGCGCGAGCCGGGCCGCCGCAGGGGCGTCGGGCGCCTCCTCCGGGCCCGCCGGGTAGGCGTACTCGGTGGCGCCGGAGGCGAGCCTGGCCACCACCTTGTCCAGGGCCGCGCTCCTCCCCCCGGCGGCGGCCAGCGCGTACGCGGCCTCCGTGGTGAGGAAGTAGTTCGGGGTCTCGGCACCCTCGTCCACCACATGGGAGCCGTCGTGCAGCTGCTCCGACACCCAGCGGGCGGCGGCCGGGACGTCGATCTTCCCGACCGGCACGCTCGGCCCGTCCGTCGGCGTCGGCGTGGGGCCCGGGGTCGCGCCCCCGCCCGCGCGCACGTCGTCCGGGGTGAAGGAGGGCCGGCCGGTGGAGCCGCCGACGTCGGTGCCGCCGAACACCCAGGCGTCCACATCGCCCGCCTCGGGCTTGCGGTCCATGGCTCCCAGCGGGCTGTAGGACCAGCCCGACTGGCCGGGCGAGGCGATCCAGTACGACCAGTAGGCGGTGGCCTGCGGGGTGAGCACGCAGTCCTCGGTGAGCGGAGTCGGGTACCGCGTACCGGAGTCGAAGGAGGCGGTGCCGATCCGGCAGATGAAGCCCTCCCCGTCGTGCCGGGTGCCCTCGGTGGTGAACCCGCCGTCGCGCAGCAGCTCGTACCCGGTGGTCGGCGTGGTGTCGCAGCCACGCACCACCCCGCCGCCGAACGGACCGAAGTCCACGGCCACGACGGCGCCGTGCGTCGGTGTGCACTGCTCGACCGGGTCGGCGGCGGCGGGAGCGGCACCGGTGACGAAGGCGAGGCCCGCGGCGAAGGTCACCGCCGCCGCCGAGAACAGCGACAGGAGTCTTCGCCCGGCCGCGCGCCGGTCATGTTGCTGTGCGGTCCCCACCACGGCCCCTCGTGTCGTCCGGGCGGCCTGTGCGTGGCGGAATGCCCCCTCGTGGACGCGGCCGCGCAAGGGGCCGCCCACAGGGAGCTGTTCGAACCACGCCGTAGTCCGCGACGGCGTTTCTCGCTGACGTTCCAGGCCCCAGGCATTCCGGCTCGCCCGCGCGGTGGCGGGCCTACGGTTGCGGGTCAGCGCCGGATTCCGACCGGCTTCCCCTGAGGCTGAGTGCTTATCAGGCGGATTGGAACACGCTCTCGAAGAGAGCGTCAAGGTGGCTTACGTCTCGTTCCCCTCGCGCCCCCCGTGCGCTCCCGGCCGTGCCTGGCGCGCCCCCGCCGCCTCGGGTAGCGTCCTGGCCTGCCACGAGGGGGAACCCGGTGCGAATCCGGGGCTGACGCGCAGCGGTGTGGGACGGCAGGGGGCCGCTCCCGAGCCCGAATGCCCTGCTGGCAGCTGTACCAGCGAAGCCGTACCCACGCGTTCGGGCGTCGGCCACCCACCTCTGCCCGTGTGTGGACGCGGGGGCGGGCGGTGCCGTGCGCCCCTCACTCCAGGAGCAGGCAACATGCCCCGTTCTCTCACCTCCCGTACGTCCCGCCGCATCGCCCTCGTGGTGCCCGCCGCCCTGGGGGCCTTCGTCCTCACCGCGCTCCCGGCCGCGGCGACCTCCACCCCCGCCCAGATCGCCACCTCGAAGACCAACGGTGTGGCGTACCTCAAGTCCCTCCAGGCCGCCGACGGTTCGTACGCGGGCTCCGGCCTCTCCAACGAGTGGGCCTTCAGCGCCTTCGCCGCCGCCGGGACGGCCGCCGTGGATGTGACGCCCGGCGGCGACGCCACGAAGAACGCCCGGACCGTCTACCGCAACCTGCTCGCCACACCCGGCTGGCCCTCCGCCACCCCCGTGGTCACCGACTACCAGCGCGGCACCCTCAACGCGTACGCCGCCGGGATCGACCCCGCCCGGGTCTCCGCCTCGCGCAACCTCATCGCCGACATCTACGGCTACTGGCAGAACGCCGAGGCCGGCTACTTCGGCCCCTCCGCCAACTACAACGGCACGGTCTTCGCCGCCCTCGCGCTGAGCGGCGCCAGAACCCAGGCGGGCGCCCAGCGCGTGCCGCAGGCGCTCGTCGACAAGATCGTCACCCGGATCCGCGCCAACCAGCACACCGACGGCGGCTGGACCTACGCCAAGGCCGAGGGCAACCCGACCGAGCTGGCCAAGCCGGGCGACATCGACATGACGGGCGCCTCGATGGCCGCGCTCTGCTCCTCCGGCGTCCCCAACACCGACCCCGACATCGTCCAGGCCAAGGCGTTCCTCAAGAGCAAGCTGATCAACGCCTCCGGCGCCTTCAACGCCATGTACGGCATCAACACCAGCTCCAACGGCTGGGCCGTCTCCGGCCTCAACGCCTGCGGCATCAACCCGCAGACCGGCGACTTCCTCACCTCCATGGGCAGGACCCCGATCGACTTCCTGATCGCCAACCAGTACAACCCGGCCGGCGGCTTCAAGTACCAGCCCTCGGACACCAGCCCCTCCGCCTACTCCTCCACCGACGCCCTGCGCGCCGTCGCGGGCGGCGGCTTCACCGCCGCCCCGCCCACCCCGGTCACCTCCGGCGCGCCCACCTGGGTCGCGGCGAGCGGCTTCACCTCCGGTACGGCGACCAAGCTGGCGCTCACCGTGGACGACGGCACCGGCACCCTGAAGGTCTGCAACGTGGCCCTCACCCCCACCGGCACCACGACCGACCTCGGCACCGTCCTGGCCGCCGCGTCCACCGCCGCCACCCCGGCCGGGTGCGTCACCTCCGTGGTCCCCTCCTCCGGGACGGGCGCGATCACCTCGGTCAACGGCAAGGCCAACGCCGGTTCGGCGACCTGGAAGGTCTCCGTCGACGGCTCGGCGTTCGCCGGGGCCACCCGCGACAAGGTGATCAACGTGGGCGACACCATCGCCCTGCGCTACTCCTGACCGAGGCCGGTGCCGGGGGCCCGCATGCCGCTTCAGGCGGGCGGCGCCCCCCGCACCGGGTACGGCACGAACGTGCTGGTGTTCTCGTCGATGGCCAGCGGCTGCCCCAGCGGAGGCACCGCGCGCTGCGGGCAGTCCAGCCGCTCGCAGATCCGGCACCCCATGCCGATCGGGGTGGCCGCCGAGGCGTTGTCCAGATCGAGCCCGTCGGAGTAGACGAGCCGCCCCGCGTGCCGGATCTCGCAGCCGAGGCCGATCGCGAACGTCTTGCCCGGCTCGCCCCACCCGCCCCGGTGGCGCGTCACCGCCCGCGCGGTCCAGAGATAGCGCTGCCCGTCGGGCATGGCCGCGATCTGCACATGGATACGGCCGGGAGCGGCGAAGGCCTCGTACACGTTCCAGAGCGGGCAGGTGCCGCCCGCGCGGGAGAAGTGGAACCCGGTCGCGGACTGCCGTTTCGACATGTTCCCCGCCCGGTCCACCCGGACGAAGGAGAACGGCACCCCGCGCAGCCGGGGCCGCTGGAGCGTGGAGAGCCGGTGGCAGACCGTCTCGTAACCGAGCCCGAAACGGTCGGTCAGCCGCTCGATGTCGTACCGGACCTCCTCCGCCGCCGTGTGGAAGGCGCGGTACGGGAGGATCAGCGCGCCCGCGACGTAGTTGGCGACCCCGATGCGTGCCAGCGGCCAGACCGCCGACCCCTCGTCGTAGTCCTCGGACGCCAACCGCGCGATCTCCGCGCCGTGTTCGAGCAGGGCCAGCTGGGTGGCCATCCGGAACGCCTGCTGGCCGGGCCGGAGCCGGCTGGAGAGGTACAGCACCCGCGCGTCCGGGTCGTAGTGGTGCAGCCGGCCCGTGTCCGGGCGCGGGGGAGCGGCCCGGGGCCCGGTCCGGGAGGCGCCCCGGTCGCCGCGGCCCGGCACCTGCCCGTGGCCCCCGGACCGGCTCTGCCGGTCGTCGGCGGTGGCCAGCCGGATGCCGTGCCGCTCGGTGAGCCGGGCCGCCAGTGCCCGTACTACCTCACCCGGACGCACCCCGATCTCCGCCGCCAGCTCCTCCGCCGCGAGGTCCGCCTCGTGCAGGTAGTTCTGCCGCCGGTAGAAGAACTCGCGGATCTCCTCGTGCGGTGAGCGCGGCGGCTCGGTCCCGCCGCCGCCCCGCAGCTCGGCGGCCTCCGCGAGCCGCCCGGCCAGCGCCTGGTTGCGGCGGCCCAGGTCCAGCAGCACGTTCGCCACCCCCGGCAGCCGGGAGGCCAGCTCGGACAGCTCGGCCGCCGAGACCCGCGCCGCGCCGACCTCGTCCGCCAGCGCCTCGCGCAGATCCGCCAGCACCCGGGTGGTGTCCCGCTCCGAGAAGAAGCCGGGGTCCACTCCGAACGCCTCGGTCAGCCGCAGCAGCACCGGCACCGTCAGCGGGCGCGAGTCGTGCTCCATCTGGTTGAGGTAGCTCGGCGAGATCGCCAGCATCCGGGCCAGCTCCGCCTGGCTCAGCCCGCGCTCCTCACGCAGCCGGCGCAGCCGCGCGCCCGCGTAGGTCTTGCTCATGCCGGAGCCCTCCGAGCGGTCATCAACATGTCGACAACCCTAGCTGCCATACGGTCTCCGAGACCCTTCGCAACCTTGGCAGAGTGGGCCGGAAGATTCGCAGAACTTGGCATGCGTCCCCCGTTGATGGCACTCAGTGCCACTGTCAGAGTTGTTCCAGCGGCCCACCGGGCACCGGCTCCGGGCCGGGATTCCGAGCACGATTTCACGCCCTGACGTCGTACTCCTCGGGATCCCGGACCGGTCGGCCGGGCGCATTGCTGACCGTTCCACCTCGGAGGTCCGGTGGGCCGCACCCAGGCATCGCGTCACTCGGTGACGCTGCTTCGCACCCTTCACACGACGCACCGTTCACACGATCGACCCACACGACTTCGGGAGTAAACGCCATGGCGCAGGCAAGGACGACGGCGGAAGAGCTGGCGCAGCGGTGGGCGAACGACCCCCGCTGGAAGGGCATCGAGCGCACCTACAGCGCGGAGGACGTGGTCCGGCTCTCCGGCAGCGTCCGCGAGGAGCACACCCTCGCCCGGCGCGGCGCCGAGCGGCTCTGGCGCCAGCTGCACGAGCAGGACTACATCCACGCGCTCGGCGCCCTGACCGGCGGCCAGGCCGTCCAGCAGGTCAAGGCCGGCCTCCAGGCCATCTACCTCTCCGGCTGGCAGGTCGCCGCCGACGCCAACCTGGCCGGCCACACCTACCCCGACCAGAGCCTCTACCCGGCCAACTCGGTGCCGAGCGTGGTCCGCCGCATCAACAACGCCCTGCTGCGCGCCGACCAGATCGCCACCGCCGAGGACGCGGGCGACACCACCGACTACCTGGCCCCGATCGTGGCCGACGCCGAGGCCGGCTTCGGCGGCCCGCTCAACGCCTTCGAGCTGACCAAGGCGATGATCGAGGCCGGTGCGGCCGGGATCCACTACGAGGACCAGCTCGCCTCCGAGAAGAAGTGCGGCCACCTCGGCGGCAAGGTCCTCGTCCCCACCGCCCAGCACGTGCGCACCCTCAACGCGGCCCGCCTCGCCGCCGACATCGCGGACGTCCCGACCCTGATCGTGGCCCGCACCGACGCGCTCGCCGCCAACCTCATCACCAGCGACGTCGACGAGCGCGACGCGCGGTTCATCACGGGCGAGCGGACCGCCGAGGGCTTCCACCGCGTGCAGAACGGCATGGCGCCGGTCATCTCGCGCGGCCTCGCCTACGCCCCGTACGCCGACCTCATCTGGGTCGAGACCGGCACCCCGGACCTCGCCCAGGCCCGCGAGTTCGCCGAGGCCATCCACGCCGAGCACCCGGACCAGATGCTCGCGTACAACTGCTCGCCCTCCTTCAACTGGCGGGCCGCCCTCGACGACGACCAGATCGCCAAGTTCCAGCGCGAGCTGGGCGCGATGGGCTACCGGTTCCAGTTCATCACCCTGGCCGGCTTCCACTCCCTCAACCACGCCATGTTCGACCTGGCGCGCGGCTACGCCGAGCAGGGCATGACCGCCTATGTCGACCTCCAGGAGCGGGAGTTCGCCGCCCAGGCGCAGGGCTTCACCGCCGTCAGGCACCAGCGCGAGGTCGGCACCGGCTACTTCGACCAGGTCTCCACCGCCATCAACCCCGCCTCCTCGACCACGGCGCTGACCGGGTCCACGGAGGAGGAGCAGTTCCACTAGGGGGTGTCTTGCCGATCATGCCGGGCTCGCGGGGTCCGGTGCCGCACCTCGCGGCGTTGTCGTCACTCGCCGACGCTCCGCGTCGACTCCCTCCTCCGCCTTGCGACGCACGGCACCGGACCCCGCTCCCTGATCCGCCCTGATCGACAAGACACCCCCTGGAAGCCCCGGCCGGCAGCGGGGGCGCCCACCCCCGCATCCCGCCCGCACCCCGCTGAGGAGACCCGCATGACCACCCTTGCCACGACCGGCCGCGTCCAGGTCCTCGGCGCACCGGGCGACCGCCACGAGGAGGTCCTCACCCCCGAGGCCCTCGACTTCATCGCCCGGCTCGACGCGGCCTTCGCCGCCCGCCGATTCGACCTGCTCACCGAGCGCCGCCGCCGCTCCGCCCTGCTGCGCGGCGGCACCCCGCTGGACTTCTCCCGCGCCACCAAGCCGATCCGCACCGACCCCGACTGGCGGGTCGCCCGCCCCGCCCCCGGCCTCACCGACCGGCGGGTGGAGATCACCGGCCCGCCCGAGCGGCGGATGGCGGTCAACGCCCTGGGCTCCGGGGCCCAGGTGTGGATGGCGGACTTCGAGGACGCCACCTCGCCCACCTGGGAGAACATCGTCCAGGGCCAGCTGACCCTGATCGACGCCATCGACCGCCGCATCGACTTCACCGCCGACAACGGCAAGGAGTACCGGCTCACCGACCGGCCCGCCACCATCATGGTCCGGCCGCGCGGCTGGCACCTGACCGAGAAGCACCTCGTCATCGACGACCGGCCCGTCCCGGCCGCCCTCGTCGACTTCGGCCTCTACTTCTTCCACTGCGCCCGCCGCCAGATCGACGCGGGCAGCGGACCGTACTTCTACCTGCCCAAGCTGGAGAACCGGTACGAGGCCCGCCTCTGGAACGACGTCTTCCTGCTGGCCCAGGACCTCCTGGACATCCCCCGGGGCACGATCCGCGCCACCGTCCTCATCGAGACGATCACCGCCGCGTTCGAGATGGAGGAGATCCTCTACGAGCTGCGCGAGCACAGCGCAGGCCTCAACGCGGGCCGCTGGGACTACCTCTTCAGTCTCATCAAGAACTTCGCGCACCGCCCCGACTTCGTCCTCCCGGACCGGGCCACGGTCACCATGACGGCCCCCTTCCTGCGCGCCTACACCGAACTCCTGGTGCGCACCTGCCACAAGCGCGGCGCCCACGCCATCGGCGGCATGGCCGCCCAGATCCCCGGCGGCTCCCCGGAGGCCGTGGAAGCGGCGCTGGCCAAGGTCCGGCTCGACAAGGAGCGCGAGGCCGAGGACGGTTTCGACGGCTCCTGGGTCGCGCACCCCGGCCTGGTCCCGGTCTGCCGGACCGTCTTCGGCGAGGTGCTGGGCGACCGGCCGCACCAGCTGGAACGCACCCGCGACGACGTCCACGTCACCGCCGAGGAACTGGTCGCCGTACGCCGTACCGCGGGTCGTCCGACCCCGGAGGGGGTGCGTGACAACATCGCCGTCACCCTGCGCTACTACGACGCATGGCTGGGCGGCCGGGGCGCCGTGGCCCTCAACGGGCTCATGGAGGACGCGGCGACCGCCGAGATCGCCCGGGTCCAGATCTGGCAGTGGCTCAAGCACCGTACGGTCGCCCGGGAGACGGTGGAGCGCCTCTTCGAGGAGGAACTGGCCGCGCTCGGCACCACCTACCCATGGGCCCGGCTCGACCAGGTCCGCGACCTCTTCGAACGCACCGCCCTCGCCAAGGAGCTGCCCGCCTTCTTCACCACGGAGGCGTACGCACGCCACCTCGTCGGCCGCCCGGCGGTGCGGGCATGAGCGCGCGCACCGCCCGCATCACGCGGGTCGGCGTGGTCGGCGGCGGCCAGATGGGCGCCGGGATCGCCGAGGTCTGCGCCCGCGCCGGGCTGCACACCGTCGTCTGCGAGGCCGATGCCACCGCCGCCGACCGGGCCCGCGAACGGGTCGCGATCTCGCTGGAACGAGCCGTCCAGCGCGGCAAGCTGGACCGCCTGAGCGCCGAGGACGCCCTCGGCCGGCTGACCTTCACCGGCGACCTGGATGCCCTGGCCGACCGCCGGCTCGTGGTCGAGGCCGTCGTGGAGAACCCCGAGGCCAAGACGGAGGTCTTCGCCGCCCTCGACAAGATCGTCGAAGACCCGGAGGCGATCCTGGCCACCAACACCTCCGCCATCCCCGTCATGCGCCTCGGCATGGCCACCCACCGCGCCGACCACGTCCTCGGCCTGCACTTCTTCAACCCGGTCCCCGTGCTCCCGCTGGTGGAGGTCGTCCCCTCGCTGCACACCGCGCCCGCCACCGTCGCAGCCGCCGAGGAGTTCGTGACCTCCGTGCTCGGCAAGACCGTCGTCCGCTCCCAGGACCGCTCCGGCTTCGTCGTCAACGCGCTGCTGATCCCGTACCTCCTCTCCGCGATCCGCATGGCCGAATCCGGCTACGCGACCGCCGCCGACGTCGACGCCGGGATGGAGCTGGGCTGCGCCCACCCGATGGGCCCGCTCAGGCTGGCGGACCTGATCGGCCTGGACACGGTGGCCTCCATCGCCGTATCGCTCTACGAGGAGTTCAAGGAACCGCTCTACGCCCCGCCGCCGCTGCTGCAGCGGATGGTGGAGGCGGGGCTGCTCGGCCGGAAGGCCGGCCGCGGGTTCCACACGTACGACCGGGGCTGAGGGGCCCGGGTCCGGGCCGCGGTTGAGGGACCGCGGCCGGTGCCGAGCGGGGTGCGGAGCAGTTGACTGTGCTGCTTCCCACCCCGCCGCGGTGTGTTTCCGCCACTTCCGCCACGGTGATCGAGGCTTGGTCCAGACCTCTTGACCGAAGGTCTGGACCATTCTACGGTTTGGCAGGGTCACGACATAGGGCGGGGCCGGGCGAACCCTTCGTCCGGCCGACGGCGGACCCGGGCAGGAAGGACATACGGATCATGAGCCGTACCTCACGACTGCTGGGCCTCGGGCTGGCCGCGGCGCTCGTCGTACCGATGCTGGTCGGAGCGGCCCCGCCGAAGACCGCCCAGACTCCCTCCAAGGCTGCCGCCGCCGAGACCTGTGCGGTCAAGTCCAAGCCCACGGGCAAGGTGCTCCACGGGTACTGGGAGAACTGGGACGGCGCCGCCAACGGCGTGCACCCGCCGCTCGGCTGGATCCCCATCACGGACTCCCGGATCACCCAGCACGGCTACAACGTCATCAACGCGGCCTTCCCCGTCATCCGCTCCGACGGCACCGTCCTCTGGGAGGACGGCATGGACAACACCGTCAAGGTCGCCACCCCCGCGGAGATGTGCCGGGCCAAGGCCTCCGGGCTCACCCTCCTCATGTCGATCGGCGGGGCGACCGCCGGGATCGACCTCAGCTCCAGCGCGGTCGCCGACCGGTTCGTCGCGACCGTCGTCCCGATCCTGAAGAAGTACAACTTCGACGGCATCGACATCGACATCGAGACCGGCCTCGTCGGCACCGGCAACATCAACCAGCTCTCCCCGTCGCAGGCCAACCTCATCCGCATCATCGACGGCGTCCTCGCCGCCATGCCCTCGAACTTCGGCCTCACCATGGCCCCCGAGACCGCGTACGTCACCGGCGGCAGCGTGGTCTACGGCTCGATCTGGGGCGCCTACCTGCCCGTCATCAAGAAGTACGCCGACAACGGGCGGCTCTGGTGGCTGAACATGCAGTACTACAACGGCAGCATGTACGGCTGCTCCGGCGACTCCTACTCCGCCGGTACGGTCGCCGGCTTCGTCGCCCAGACGGACTGCCTGAACCGGGGGCTCGTCATCCAGGGCACCACCATCAAGGTGCCCTACGACAAGCAGGTCCCGGGCCTCCCCGCCCAGCCCGGCGCGGGCGGCGGCCACATGTCCCCCGCCCTCGTCTCCCAGGCCTGGAACCACTACAACGGCTCCCTCAAGGGTCTGATGACCTGGTCCATCAACTGGGACGGCTCCCGGAACTGGACCTTCGGCGACAACGTCAAGGCGCTCCAGCGCCGTTGACCCCCGCACGCCCCGCCGTGCCGCGCCCCCGGTCCGCCCCGGCCGGGGGCGCGGTGCGTCCGGCCGCGACGCCACCCCCGTACGGAGGGCGACCCGTCGCGCACCCGGGCGGGGCGAGGAGACAGAATCGGGTACGGATCGGGGCGATCGCCCACCCCGGGACGACGGCCCGCACCCCAGGGCCGACGACGACGAAGACGCAAGAGGAGACCCGATGGCGCACGCACGGGCCGGGCAGCCGGCACAGTCCGCAGACCTGGTCGACGTGGCTCGGCTGGTGACGGCCTATTACGCCCTCCACCCCGACCCGGCCGAACCCGCCCAGCGGGTCGCTTTCGGCACCTCGGGCCACCGCGGCTCCGCGCTCGCGGCGGCGTTCAACGACGACCACATCGCCGCCACCACCCAGGCGATCTGCGACTACCGGGCCCGCCAGGGCACCGACGGGCCGCTCTTCCTGGGCGCCGACACCCACGCCCTCTCCGAGCCCGCCCGGACCACGGCCCTGGAGGTCCTGGCCGCCAACGGGGCTACCGTCCTCATCGACAGCGAGGACGGCTACACCCCGACGCCCGCCGTCTCGCACGCCATCCTCACGTACAACCGGGGGCGCACCGAGCACCTGGCCGACGGCATCGTGGTCACCCCGTCGCACAACCCGCCCGCCGACGGCGGCTTCAAGTACAACCCGCCGAACGGCGGACCGGCCGCATCCGACGCCACCTCCTGGATCCAGGACCGGGCCAACGCCCTGATCGAGGCGGGGCTCGACGGGGTCCGCCGCATCCCGTACGCCCGCGCGCTGGCCGCCGGCACCACCCACCGGCACGACTTCCTGACCGCGTACGTCGACGACCTGCCGTCCGTCCTGGACCTGGACGCCGTAAGGGAGGCGGGCATCCGGATCGGCGCCGACCCGCTCGGCGGCGCCTCCGTCGCCTACTGGGGGCGCATCGCGGAGCGCCACCGGCTGGACCTCACCGTGGTCAACCCGCTGGCCGATCCCACCTGGCGGTTCATGACGCTGGACTGGGACGGCAAGATCCGGATGGACTGCTCGTCGCCGCACGCCATGGCCTCGCTCATCGAGCAGCGCGACGCCTACACCATCGCCACCGGCAACGACGCCGACGCCGACCGGCACGGCATCGTCACCCCCGACGGCGGGCTGATGAACCCCAACGACTATCTGGCCACCGCCATCGACTACCTCTACACCCACCGCGAGGCCTGGCCCGCCGGAACGGGCATCGGCAAGACGCTGGTCTCCTCCTCGATGATCGACCGGGTCGCCCAGGACCTCGGCCGCACCCTGGTGGAGGTCCCGGTCGGCTTCAAGTGGTTCGTCGACGGGCTGTACGACGGCAGCCTCGGCTTCGGCGGCGAGGAGTCGGCCGGCGCCTCCTTCCTCCGCCGCGACGGCCGCGTCTGGACCACCGACAAGGACGGCATCCTGCTGGCGCTGCTCGCCGCCGAGATCACCGCCGTCACCGGCTCCACCCCCTCCCAGCGGTACGCCCAGCTCACCGCCCGCTTCGGCGACCCCGCCTACGCCCGCGTGGACGCGCCCGCCACCCGCGAGGAGAAGGCCGTCCTCGCCAGGCTCTCCCCGCAGCAGGTCGAGGCCGACACCCTGGCGGGCGAACGCATCACCGCCGTCCTCACCGAGGCGCCCGGCAACGGCGCGGCGATCGGCGGCCTCAAGGTCTGCACCGACAGCGCCTGGTTCGCCGCCCGCCCCTCGGGCACGGAGGACGTCTACAAGGTGTACGCCGAGAGCTTCCAGGGCCCCGACCACCTGGCCCGGGTCCAGGAGGAGGCACGCGCCCTGGTCTCGGAGGCGCTGGACGGCGCCTGATCCGGCAGGCGGCCCCCATGCGTGCGTGAACGAGGAGAGGGTGGTGCGGACCCGGCACTGCCGGGTCCGCACCACCCTCTCGACAACCGTCCGCCGCCGTCCGCTCAGCCGGTCACCCCGAGCAGCGGCGCCCAGGCATCCAGGGCCGGCTTCTCGGCGAGGTCGGCGAAGGCCACCTCGATCCCGTGGTCGCGGCGCCAGGCCGCCGCCAGGGACATCAGGCGGACGGAGTCCAGCCCGTAGTCGACGAGGTTCTCGTCGAGCGGGATCTCCTCCGGCTCCTCGCCGAGGATGTCGGCGACATCGGCGCGCAGCTGTTCCAGCGTCAGGGACACAGCGGTCACTCTCCTTCGAAGACGGCTCGGGTGGTGGTGACGACGGCGCACTTGCCGGCCGCCCAGCGCAGCGCCATCGCGTGGTCGTCGGCCGAGAAGTCCGCCACGGCGTCGGCCACCACGAACGCCTGGATGTCCTGCATCCAGGCGTCGCACGCGGTCATCAGGACGCCGATGTGGGCGTAGACGCCGGTGATGACGATCTGGTCGCGGCCCTGCTCGCGCAGCCGCTCCAGCAGATCGGTGCGGACGAAGCCGCTGTACTTCCACTTGGTGAGGACGGTGTCGCCCTCCTCGGGCGCCACCTCGTCCGCGATGGCCGCCAGGTGCTCGTCGGCGGGCAGGCCGGGGCCCCAGAAGTCCTGCTGGAGCCCGCGCTCCTCGGGGCTCTGGCCGCCGCGCTGCGCGGTGTAGAGGACCGGGACGCCCAGGCGCGCCGCGTCCTTCTTCAACTCGGCGACATGTGCCAGGAGTTCGGGTACGGGGGCGGCCCGGCGGTCGTACGCCGTCAGGAAGTGGTTCTGCAGGTCGTGGACGAGCAGCACCGCGCGCGCCGGGTCGACGGTCCAGTCGACCCGGTTGGCGGGCAGCTCGTCCGTGGCCGGCATGGGGTAGGGCGTGATGGCGGGCAGGGCCATGGTGGAGAGGGTTCCGTTCGACAGGTGCGGGAAGCGTGCGGGAGGGGAGGTCAGAGGGACGGGGAGGCGGTGCGGGCGGCGGCGTTGCGCAGGTCCTTCTTGGAGACCTTGCCCACCCCGGTCTGCGGGAAGGCGTCCACGAACTCGACCCGGTCCGGCACCTTGAAGGCGGCCAGCCCCCTCTCCCGTACGAACCGTTTGACGGCCACGGCCTTCAGCGGTCCGGCCCCCGGGCGCAGGATCACGTACGCGCAGACGCGCTCGCCCAGATACGGGTCCGGCTCGGCCACCACGTTGGCGTCGTGCACGGCCGGGTGGGCGAGGATGTGGTTCTCCACCTCCTCGGCCGCGACCTTCTCGCCGCCCCGGTTGATCTGGTCCTTGGCGCGCCCCTCCACCACGATGTGCCCGGTCTCCGTGACCCGGACGACGTCGCCGGTGCGGTAGAAGCCGTCCTCGGTGAACGAACGGGCGTTGTGCTCGGGTGCGTTCCAGTAACCGCGGATCGTGTACGGGCCCCGGGTCAGCAGGTGGCCCGTCTCGCCGGGAGCCACCTCCCGGTCCTCGTCGTCGACGACCAGGATCTCGTCGTCCGGTGAGATGGGCAGGCCCTGCGTGGTGACGATGGTCTCCACCGGGTCGTCCAGCCGGGTGTAGTTGACCAGCCCCTCGGCCATCCCGAAGACCTGCTGGAGCGTGCAGCCGAGCGCGGGGCGCACCCGGCGGGCGGCCTCCTCGCTGAACTTGGCGCCGCCCACGAGCAGCACGTCCAGGGAGCCGAGGTCGTGCGGGGAGCCCGGCGCGGCCTCGGTCCACAGCAGCGCCAGCGGCGGGACCAGACCGGTGATGGTCACGCCCTCGCTCTCGATGAGCGGGAAGGCCACCTCGGGGGAGGGCTGCGGGCAGAGCACCACGCGCGCACCGGCGTACAGCATGCCGAGCGAACCGGGGGAGGAGAGCGGGAAGTTGTGGGCGGCGGGCAGCACGCACAGGTAGACGCTGTTCTCGTCGACCCCGCAGATCTCGTTGGAGCCCCGGAGCGAGTAGATGTAGTCGTCGTGGGTGCGCGGGATCAGCTTCGGTACGCCGGTGCTGCCGCCGGAGAGCTGGAGAAAGGCCAGGTCGTCCGGGCGCGGCCCGCCGTGGCCGACCGGCTCCTCGGCCACCTCGGCCAGCGCCTCGAATGCGCCCGGGTCGCCCTGGGCGACGAACACGTGCTTCAGCGTGGGCACTTGGGCACGGGTCCTGGCCGCGAGCTCGCGGTAGTCGTAGCCGCCGTGCTCGGCCGCGACGACGTAGGCGACCGCTTCGGTGAACTCGCAGAAGTAGGCGATCTCGGTCTCGCGGTGGGCCGGCAGCGCGAAGACGGGCAGCGCGCCGATCCGGAACAGGGCGAAGATCACCTCGAAGAACTCGGCGATGTTGGGGAGTTGGACCACCACCTTGTCGCCCTCGGTGATGCCGCGGGCGAGGAGACCCGCCGCCAGCCGGTCGGCCCGCCGGTCGAGATCCGCGTAGGTCCACCGGCTTCCCGCCACCGGGTCGACGATCGCGACCCGGTCCGGGTGCTCCTCGGCGCGCCGGCGCAGCATCCCGCCGAAGGTCTCCCCACGCCACCAGCCGGCCGCCCGGTACTTCTCGGCGAACCCGGCGGGCCAGGTGGGAGCGGCTTGCGTACTCACAGCTCGGCTCCCACGGCGCTCAGGAAGGTGCGGAACTTGGCGCCGGTCTCGGCGGTCTCCGCCTCGGGCTCGGACGCGGCCACGACGCCCGCGCCCGCGTAGAGGCGCAGGGTGCGCTCCTCGGCCTCGGCGCAGCGGATGGTGACGACCCACTCGCCGTCGCCCTCGGCGTTCCCCCAGCCGACGACTCCGGTGAAGAAGCCGCGGTCGAACGGCTCGGTCTCGGCGATGACCTGACGGGCCGTCCGCGTCGGCGTGCCGCACACGGCGGGCGTCGGGTGCAGCGCCATCGCCAGGTCCAGTGCCGAGGTGCCGGGGGAGGTGAGCGTGCCGGTGACGGTGGTCGACAGGTGCCACATGGTGGCGGTGCGGATCAGCGTCGGGCGGGCCGGGACGGTCATGCCGGTGCAGTGCGGGGCGAGTGCCTGGTGGACGGCGTCCACGACGACGGCGTGCTCGTGGAGGTCCTTGACCGACTCCAGCAGGGTCGCGGCCCGGCGGACGTCCTCGGCGAGGTCGTCGCTGCGCGGGGTGGACCCGGCGAGCGGGTTGGAGACGACCTGGTTGCCCCGGCGGGAGACCAGCAGTTCGGGGCTGGCGCCGATCAGGGTGCGGGCGGGGCCGGTCGGCAGCGCGAAGGTGTAGCCGGAGGGGTCGCGGCGGGCCAGGCGCTGGAGCATGGCGGGCAGGTCGAGCGGGGCGTCGGAGGTCAGCTCCAGGGTGCGGGCCAGCACCACCTTGCTGAACTCGCCGCGCCACATGCGGGCCACAGCGGCGGCGACGCCCTCGCCGTACACCTCGGGCTCGGGGACCGGCCGGATCCGCCAGTCCGCGGTGGCCGAGGAGCCCGCGGGCAGGGCGATGAGCGGGTCGGAGGCGAGCGGCGGGGCGGAGCGCACGGTGGCCGGTACGTGGAGCGCGGCCGGTGCCGTGTGGTCGAACGGGATGGCGCCGATCACCACGGGCGACTCCTGGCCCGCGGCGACGGCCTCGGCCAGGGTGGCGTCCACCCGCTCGGTCAGAGGTCTCCCGTCGTGCGGGACTCGGCGTCCCGTGCCGCGTGCGAGCAGCGTGCGACCGGGGGTGGCGAGGAAGTGGTCGCCCGGTGCGTAGGTGTCCAGGAGGGAGGTGGCCGCTCCTACGGCGGGGTGGGCCGGATCGGCCGGGGGGACGTGCGTGGCGACCTGGGATGCCGTCGACACGGGGACTCCATTCTCGATGGTCCCGTCAGCGGGTGCGGGTGCGGGGGGCTGCTGGGAGGGTGACGTGGTTCGGAGGGGTGGTGCGGGGCCGCCGGTCAGCGCAGGGTCGCGCCGCCGTCGACGTACAGCTCCTGGAGCGTGATGTGGCGGGCGCGGTCCGAGGCGAGGAACGCCACGGCCTGGGCGATGTCGGCGGGTTCGGCGATCCGGCCGAGCGGAATGCCGGTGCGGTACGTCGACGGGTCGCCGTCGATCACCCGCGCCTCGGCGCCCGGCTCGGTCCACAGGGCCCGCTGCATGGCGGTGTCGGTGGAGCCGGGGGCGACGACGTTGCAGCGTACGCCGCTGCGGGCGAGTTCGAGCCCCAGGCACTTGGTGAACATGGCGGCGGCGGCCTTGGACGCGGCGTAGGCGGCCATGCCGGTGCGCGGGATCCCGGCTGCGTTGGAGCCGACGGTGACGATGCAGCCGGTCCTCCGCGTCACCATGAGCGGGGCGACGGCCTGGGAGACCTGGAAGACACCGGTCGTGTTCACCGCGAAGGTGTCCGCCCAGTCCTGTGCGGAGAGCGTGGTCGCCGGGCCGGTGCGCAGGATGCCCGCGACGTTCACCAGGATGTCCACCGGGCCGAGTCGGTCCTCGACCCGCGCCACGGTGTTCTCCACCGAGACCCGGTCGGTGACGTCCATCACATACGGTTCCAGGCGGCCTGCCGACCGCTCGCGCACGGCCAGCTTCTCCTGCCGCCGGGGCCAGTCGGCCGCCAGCGCCTCGATACTGTGCCCCGCGCGGTCGGTGGCGGCCACCCGGGCGCCGAGGTCGGCGAGCAGTTCGGCCACGGCGGCCCCGATGCCTTGTCCGGCACCGGTGACCAGGGCCGTGCGGCCTTCGAACTCGCCACTTCCGCCCGGTATGTGGTCAGGCATGAACAAACCTCCCCCTAGGTGTTAGGTAAGGGTAACCTAAATTGATTCGACCGCCCAGAAGGGTGTCGAGCCGTCGATAAATGGTTAGGTTAGCCTCACCTTATGCAAACGCCGCACACGGGGACCACGGCCTCGGCCCCCGAACACGACTCCTCGACCGCCCAGTTGGACGGAGGGGAGAGCGACCGGGGGGCGAAGACCCCGCCCGCCGGAGCGGACGAACCCGTTCCGGCCCCCGGCTCCGGACCGGGCCCCGCGCCCGGCGCGGAGATATCCCCGGGCGCCCCGGCGGGACCCGCTGCTACGGCGAAGAGCGCGGGCGCCCCCGCGGCCGGCCGCCGCACGGTGGCGCTCGCCGTCGCCGGGCTCACCGCCGCCGTCCTGCTGCTCAGCGGCCTCTCCCTCGCCGTCGGCGCGGGCGAGGTCGGCGTCGGCGGCGTGCTCGACTACCTGCTCGACCGGGGCGGGGCCCGCGCGGATGCCCGCCTCTCCCTCGTCGTGGGGGACCTGCGGCTCCCGCGCACTTTGACCGCCCTCCTCGTCGGCGCGGCCCTCGGCGTCGCCGGCTGTCTGCTCCAGGCGGTCACCCGCAACCCGCTCGCCGAGACCGGTCTGCTCGGCGTCAACGCGGGCGCCTCGCTCGGTGTCGTCGCCGGTATCGCGCTCCTCGGCTTCGATTCCGGTTACGCCTACCTGGTCTGCGCGTTCGTCGGCGCCGTGGTCGCCAGCGGCCTGGTCCTCCTCATCTCCGGACGGCGCGGCGGCGGCTCACCCATGCGGCTCGTCCTCGCGGGCGCGGCGCTGGGCGCCACCTTCGGCGGGCTCACCAGCGTCATCGTCGTCAACTCCGCCGAGACCTACGACCGATTCCGCTTCTGGGTCCTCGGCTCCCTCGCCGGGGTCGAGGGCTTCGGCGAACTCGGCCGCCTGGCCCCCGTCCTCGCCGTCGGCTTCCTCGTCGCCCTGCTGGTGGCCCGGCCGCTCTCCGCCCTCGCGCTCGGCGACGACCTGGCCCGCAGCCTCGGCCACCGGCCCCCCGTCATCCGCACGGTCGTCGCCATCGGCGTCACCCTCCTCACCGCCTCCGCCGTCGCGCTCGCCGGACCCATCTCCTTCCTCGGCCTCCTCGCCGGATTCCTGGCCCGCGCCATCGCCGGCACCCGGCTGGCCGCCCGCCTGCTGCTCGCCGGACTCATCGGCGCCTGCGTGCTGGCCGTCTCCGACGTCGCCGCCCGCGTGGTCTCCCGGCCCTTCGAGGCGCCCGTCTCCGTGATCGTCGCCCTCATCGGCGCGCCCGTCCTCATCGCCATCGTCCGCTCCAAGCAGCTGGCCTCGATGGGCATGACGGAACCGGCCACCGAGGAGCGCGCCCCGGACCGCCCGCGCCGTTTCACGTTCTCCCTGCCGCGCCCCGAGCCCCGTAAGCCGAAGGCCGTCCGGGTCCGCCCGCCGGACACCGTCGTCGTCCGCCGCGGCCCCCTCTCCGTCCTGGTCACCCGGCGCGCGGCCATCGCCGCCGTCGCGCTCGCCGGGGCGCTGGTGCTCGCGGTGGTCCTCTCCGCCTACGCGGGCCAGAGCGAGATGGGCGTCGGCCGCACCTTCCGCGCGGTCTTCGGCCAGGGCGACCGGTTCGACGTGCTGCTCGTCCAGAACTTCCGGCTCGGCCGGATCGTCGCCGGGCTCACCGCGGGCGCCGCCCTCGGCCTCGCGGGCTGCCTCACCCAGACCCTGGCCCGCAACCGCCTCGCCACCCCCGAACTCCTCGGCGTCAACGACGGGGCCACCGCCGCCGTCCTGCTCTCCGTCACCCTCAGCGCCTCCGGCACGTTCGGCGCCTGGTGGGCCGGGCCGATCGGCGCCCTGGTCGCGGTCATCGTCGTCACCACCGTCTCCGGCGGTCTCGGCCAGCGCGGCTACCGCGTCCTCGTCGTCGGCCTCGCCATGTCCGCCCTGGCCTCCGCCATCACCCAGGTCGTCCTCTCCCGCCGCTCCCTCAGCTCCGCCGGCTCGCTGTACGTGTGGACCTCCGGCAGCCTCAACGGGCGCAGCTACTCCGTCGCCGTGCCCGTCCTCATCGGCCTCGCGATCCTCGTCCCCGCCAGCCTCGCCGTCGCCCGCCACCTGGCCGTCCTGCGCTTCGACGACGCCACCGCCTCCTCGCTCGGCTCGGCCCCCGGCCGGGTCCGCACCCTCGCCCTGCTGCTGGCCGTCGGCCTCGCCGGGCTCGCGGTCGGCATCTGCGGCCCGGTCGGGTTCGTGGCGCTCGCCGCCCCCGTCATCGCCTCCCGGCTCGCCGGCCCCCTGCGGGTCCCGCTCGTCGGCTCGATGCTCACCGGGGCCGTCCTCGTCGTCGCCGCCGACACCCTCGGCCGGATCGTCTTCGACGGCGTCGAACTCCCCGTCGGCATCGTCACCACCGTCCTCGGCGGCCCGTTCCTGCTCTGGGTGCTCCTCGGCCGCTCCGCCGCCACCCGCGTCTGAAAGGCGCCCCGCACATGACCTACCCACCGCGCCGCAACCCGCCCGCCCCTCCCGCCCCGCCGGGACCGACCGCACCCGAGGTGTCCTCCGTGCGAAGCCCCCTGCTGCGTACGCTCGTCGAGGACGTCCGAGCGGGCGGGCCCGGCGCCGAGGAGGCGTTCTGGGCGTACGTCTCCGAGACCGGCGCCCCTCTCGTCGAACCCGACCCCGAGGGCGAGGACGACCACCGGCTGGTCACCTTCGTCCGCCGTGAGGACCCCGCCCGCCCCGCCACCCATGTCCTGGCCCTGGTCCACACGGTCACCGACAAGGACCGGCACGCCGGAGACCTCGCCCCGCACCTGATGGAACGCGTCGAGGGCACCGGGGTCTGGGCCATCAGCCACCGGCTGCGCACCGACCACCGCGCCTCCTACCAGTTCCACGCCAGCGGCGGCACCCGCGAGGACGCCGTCCGCGCCGACCGGGCCTCCTGGCTGCGGGTGCTCGACCACGCCGAACCCGACCCGCTCAACACCGGGGCCCCGCTGCCCTCCCGGGACGGGCGCAACCCCGCCTCCGTACTCGAACTCCCCGGAGCACCCGACCAGTCACGCATCCGGCGCCGGGAGGGCGTGGCACGCGGCACGACGCTCGACACCGAGGTCGACGGCCGCCGCATCACGGTCCACCTCCCGCCGGACCACCGTCCGGACGGCGGCCCGTACGCGCTCGCGGTGCTCCTGGACGGAGAGATGTGGGGGCCGGTGCTCGGCGTCGGGGACATCGTCGACAACCTGCACGCCGACGGCGAACTCCCGCTCACCGTCACGGTGCTGGTCGACACCATGGGCCGCCGCATGAAGGACCTCGCGTGCAGCGGCCCGTTCGTCGACTGGCTCGCCGACACCCTGCTGCCCTGGACGGAGCGGGAGTACGGGGCCGGGGCCGACCCGGCCCGTACGGTGATCGCCGGGCAGAGCGCGGGCGGCCTCACCGCCGCCTTCGCCGCCTTCCGCCGCCCCGAGCGGTTCGGCCTCGCGCTCTCCCAGTCCGGCTCCTTCTGGTGGCCCGACGACGACCGCGAGGGCGAATGGCTCACCGGCCAGTACGCCTGGGGCGAGCGCCGGCCCGTCACCCTCCATCTGGAGGTGGGCCACCAGGAGTGGATGCTCCTGGCCGAGAACCGCCGCTTCCGCAACATCCTGCGGGCCCGCGGCTACGACGTGCGCTACCGGGAGTTCAACGGCGGCCACGACTACGCCTGCTGGCGCGGCGGCCTCGCGGACGGCCTGGCCGCCCTGCTCGGCGGCCGCTGACCCCGAACCCCCCGCTCGCCCCGGACAGACAGGGAAGGGGCGGGGCGGCATCCCCCTCCGGATGCCGCCCCGCCCCTTCCGTACGCACTCAGCCCCTGCGGGCCTCGTGCGCTCTCAGCCCTTGACGGCCGGAGCCTCGTCCGCCGCCAGGCCCTCGCCCGGCGGCGGCGCCTCCTCGTCGTCGAAGGGCGGCGGCTGCGGAGCCTCCCGCGGCAGCCGCAGCGCCAGCACCGCCCCGAGCGCGACGAGCCCCGCCGTGACCCAGACCGCCGTGCGGTACGGGCCCGGGTCGGCGGCGGCCTCCGTCACGTGGCCGCCGCCGATCACCGCCGCACAGGCGGCGATGCCCAGCGCCCCGCCGAGGGTGCGGACGATCTGGAACAGGCCCATCGCCTGCCCCATGTCCGCGGGCCCGATCGACTCGAAGCCGGAGATCTGCACGGTGAGCACCGCCGTCCCCAGCACCAGGCCGATCAGGAACATCAGCCCGCGCACGCTCCACGCGTTCTCCGCCACGCCCGGGATCGCCAGCGTCGCGAAGACGGCCGCCGCGACCAGCAGCGCCGGGACGGTCAGCAGCCGGGGGCCGAGCCGGGGGAGCAGCCGGTCCACCACCTGCGAGGCCAGCATCAGCCCCACCGCCTCCGGGAAGACGCTCAGCCCGGCGTCCAGCGCCGAGGCACCCAGGCTCGCCTGGTAGAGCAGCGGGAAGACGAACAGCACCCCCATCAGCCCGGCCGCGGTGACCCCGGCGAGCGCCGAGGCCGACCCGTACACCCGGTCCCCGAGCAGCCGCAGCTTCAGCAGCGGCGTCCTCGCCCGCACCTGGTGCAGGACCGCCGCCACCAGCAGGACCGAGCCCAGGGCCGCGCTCACCGCGACGGCGGGCCGGGTCCAGCCCTGGGACGGGCCGAAGCCCAGCGCGTACGTCAGCAGCCCCAGCGCCGGAGTGGCCAGCCAGAAGCCGACCGTGTCGAACGTCCCCTCCGGGCCCTCGACATGCTCGCGCAGCCCGAAGACGCCCAGCAGCACCGCCGCCGTACCGATCGGCACGTTCACGAAGAACAGCCAGTGCCAGGAGAGGTGTTCGGTGAGCAGCCCGCCCAGCGGCGGACCGAGCGCGGGCATCAGCGCCGTCGGCACGATCAGCACCTTGGCCAGCTTCATCCGCTCGTGCGGTGGGAACGCGCGGAACAGCAGCGTCATCCCGACCGGTGTCAACAGCCCACCGGCCAGGCCCTGTACGGCCCTGGCGACGACGAGCGTGTCGAGATCGGGCGCCAGACCGCAGACCGCCGAGGCGATCGTGAACGCGGTCAGCGCACCGAGGAACACCCGCTTCGTCCCGAACCGGTCGCCCAGCCACCCCGCCACCGGCAGCCCCACCGCGAGCGCGACCAGGAAGGCCGTCTCCACGGTGTTGGCCGCCGACAGCGGGCGGCCGAAGTCGCCCGCGATCGTGTAGAGCGCCGGGTTCACGATCGTCGAGTCCAGGCCGTTCATGCACATGGCGGCCGTGTAGACGAGGACGACGGCGACCCGGGGACGTATCCGGGGCCGGATCAGCAGCCCGCTCACCGGGCGGCGAGGGGGCCGGACCAGTGGGCGCCGATCCAGTCCAGCGCCTCCTGGCGTGCGCACGGGCCGTGCGCCGTCGACCAGCCGGCGGGCACCGCCGCGAAGAGCGGCCACAGCGAGTGCTGACCCTCGTCGTTGGTCAGGACGAGGAACTCCCCTTCCGCGTCGAAGGGGTTGGCGGGTGCGTCACTCATCGGTGTCACTTCTCCAGCTCGGTCAGTCGGTCGGCGACCACGCGCGCGATGTGCGCGATCGGTTCGGGCAGGGTCATGTCCTTGTGCGAGCAGGCGACGTTCGTGTTGTCGATGCGCCCGCTCACGTACGGGGTCCAGGTCTCCGGCGTCAGGGTGTCGTCGATGGTGTCCACCGTGGCCCGGAAGAACAGCACATCGCCCTGGAACACCCGGTGGTCGTAGGCGCGTACGAGGTCGTTGGTGTTGAGGTACACCTCGCCCAGCGCCTCGATCTTCGCGGCGGAGAGCGCGGCCAGCGGGGAGCCCTCGCGGCGCAGCACCTCCACCACGTTGGCCGTCGTCAGCTCCTTGTCGCCGAGGCTCTCGGGGCCGTAACCGCCCATGGTGAGCAGCGATTCGAGCGCCTCCGCCTGGTCGGGCACCGGCAGGTCGCGGAACCCCTCGGCGGGGTACGCGTCCAGGATCGCCAGCAACTCGACCTCCTGGCCGTCCTCCTGGAGCACCGCCGCGACGGCGTGGGCGATGATCCCGCCGGTCGACCAGCCGAGCAGCCGGTACGGCCCCTCGGGCTGCACCTCGCGGATCCGGGAGGCGTAGTGGGCGGCCAGCTCCTCCAGCGTGGTCGGCAGCGGCTCGTCCGCCGTCGCCTCACCGACGCCCTGGGCCTGGAGCCCGTAGATCGGCACATCGGCCGGGAGGTGGCGGATCAGCCCCGCGTAGCACCAGCTCAGACCACCGGCCGGGTGCACGCAGTGGACGGGCGCCCGGTCGCCGGGGCGGGCCGGCCGCAGCGGCAGCAGGACGTCCAGCGGATCGTCCTCGCGCGACACGTCCAGCGCCGCGTCGAGCGCGGCCGGGGTCGGCGCCTGGAAGACCGTGCCGATCGACACCTCGATGCCGAACGCCGACCTGATCCGCCCCGCCAGCCGTACCGCCAGCAGCGAATGGCCGCCCAGGTCGAAGAAGTTGTCCTCCACCCCGGCCGACGGCAGCCCCAGCACCTCCGCGAAGACCGAGCAGAGCTGCTCCTCGCGGACCGTGCGCGGCGCCCGGCCGCCCCCGCCCACCGGAACCCCCGGCGCGGGCAGCGCCTTGCGGTCCAGCTTCCCGTTGCCGGTCAGCGGCAGCCGCTCCAGCACGACCACGGCCGAGGGCACCATGTGCACCGGCAGCGTGGCGGCCGCGTGCTCGCGCAGCGCCGCCGGGACCGGCTCGGCGCCGGGCGCGGGAACCACGTAACCGACCAGCCGCTTGTCGCCCGGCGCGTCCTCCCGGACCACGACCGCCACATCGGCGACCTCGGAGTGCGCGGCCAGCACGGCTTCGATCTCACCCAGTTCGATGCGGAACCCGCGGATCTTCACCTGCTGGTCGCCACGGCCGAAGTACTCCAGCGCCCCGTCGGTCCGCCGCCGGGCCAGGTCGCCCGAACGGTACATCCGGGTGCCGCTCTCCCCGAAGAGGTGCGCGAACGGGTCCGCGACGAACCGCCCGGCCGTCAGGTCCGGCCGCCCCAGATAGCCGAGCGCCACGCCCTGACCGGCGACGTACATCTCACCGGTCACCCCGGGCGGCACCGGCTGGAGCCGGTCGTCCAGCACATAGACCCGCAGGTCGGGGATGTTGACGCCGATGGTGCTGGAGACCGCCGATGCGGCCGTCGCCCGGTCGAGCGCCAGGTAGGAGACATGGACCGTGGTCTCGGTGATGCCGTACATGTTGACCAGCGTCGGCGCGTTCTCGCCGTGCCGGGTGTACCAGTCCGCGAGCCGCCCCAGCTCCAGCGCCTCCCCGCCGAACACCACGTACCGCAGGGCCAGTTCGTAGCCCGGCGCCTCCCGGTCGGCGGCGGCCAGCTGGTAGAAGGCGGACGGCGTCTGGTTGAGGACCGTCACCCGCTCGTCGGCCAACAGCCGCAGGAACGCCTGCGGGTCACGGCTCGTCAGATGCGGCACGACGACGACCCGGCCGCCGTAGAGCAGCGCGCCCCACAGCTCCCAGACCGAGAAGTCGAAGGCGTAGGAGTGGAACAGCGTCCACACGTCCTCGGGGCCGAAGGCGAACCAGTGCTCGGTCGCCGTCATCAGCCGCGTCACATTGTGCTGCGTGACGACGACGCCCTTGGGGCGCCCGGTGGAACCCGAGGTGTAGATGACGTACGCCGGGTCCTGCGGGCTCAGCGGTCGCGTCCGGTCCGTCTGGCTCAGCGGTCCGTCCGGGAAGCCCGCCGCCTCGTCCACCGTGATCAGCGGGAGCTCGTGCGCGGGCAGCCGGTCCGCCGTCGCCGCGTCGGTGATCAGCGCGGCGGGCCGGGCGTCCGCCAGCATGTACGCCAGCCGGTCCGCCGGGTAGTCCGGGTCCATCGGCAGATACGCGGCGCCCGACAGCGACACCGCCAGCAGCCCCGCCACCAGGTCCAGCGAGCGCGGCAGCGCCAGCGCCACGATGGAGCCCGGACCGATGTCACGGGCCGCCAGCAACCGCGCCAACGACTGGGCGCGGGAGGAGAGCTGAGCGTACGTCAGGGACTCGCCCGCACAGCTCACGGCCACCCGCTCCGGGTGACGGCGGGCCGCCACCTCGTAGACCTCCGCGAGCGTCAGCGGCACCGGCCGCTCGGCGGGCACGCCGTTGGCCTCGACCAGGGCGCGGTGCACCTCGTCCGCACCGAGCACCGGCAGCAGCCCGACCGGGGTCTCCGGCCCGGTGGCGGCGGCGGTGAGCAGCCGGGCCAGCCGGTCCGCGAGCGCCTGGGCGGTCGCCCGGTCGAAGAGGTCCGTGCGGAACTCCAGGAATCCGGCGATCCCCCCGTCGGCCAGCTCGCCCGCGTTCAGCGTCAGATCGAACTTGGCGGTGCCCGACGGTACGGCGGCGAGCCGCGCGGTGGCGTCCGGGCCGAAAGCGGCGGGCCCGTCCGCGATCGACTGCCAGGCCAGCATGACCTGGAACAGCGGGTGCCGGGCCAGCGAGCGCGGCGGGTTCAGCGCCTCCACCAGGTGGTCGAAGGGGAGCGCGTCGTGCTCGTAGGCGGCGAGCGTCGTCGCCCGCACCCGGTCCAGCAGGGCGCCGAAGCCGGGGTCGCCGGAGGTGTCGGTGCGCAGCACCACGGTGTTGGTGAAGAAGCCGACGAGCCCGGCCGTGGTGTCGTCGTCGCGGCCCGCCACGGGGGTGCCGAGCGGGATGTCGGTGCCGCAGCCGTGCCGGGTCAGCAGGGCGGCGAGACCCGCCTGCACGGTCATGAAGACCGTCGCCCCGTGCTCCCGGGCCAGCCGGCGCAGCGCCTCGTGGGTGGCCGCGTCCAGGGCGAAGGGCACGGTGTCACCTGCCGAGGTGGCCACCGCCGGGCGGGGCCGGTCGGTGGGCAGCTCCAGCTGGTCCGGCAGCCCGGCCAGCGCCTCGCGCCAGTGGGCGAGCTGCGCCTCGGCCAGCGGGGTCGGCCCGGCGGGGGTGCCCAGGACCTCCTGGAGCCGGGCGGCGTGGTCGACGTACTGCCCGGTCAGCGGCGTGAACTCCGGGGTGGTGCCCGCGAGGCGGGCGGTGTAGGCGGTGGCCAGGTCGCGGGCCAGGGGAGTGGTGGAGGCACCGTCGCCCGCGATGTGGTGGAGCAGCAGGAGCAGGGTGTGGTGGTCGGGCCCGTCGCTGAAGAGGACCGTGCGCAGCGGCGGCTCGGCGGCCAGGTCGAAGCAGTACCGCACGGCCTCGGTCAGGTCGCTGCCGGGCTCCGCGATGCGCAGCACCGGGCGGGCCGCCTCATGGCCCGGCGGCAGGATCACCTGATGGGGGGTGCCGTCCCCGTCGGCTCCGGCCCCGTTGTCAGTGGGCGGATATACCGTTCTGAGTGTCTCGTGACGGTCCACCAGATCGTGCAGGGCGAGCTGGAGGGCGTCCCGGTCGAGGGGGCCGTTGACGCTGAGCACGAGCGGGATGTTGTAGGTCGGGCTGGGCCCTTCGAGGCGGTGGAGGAACCACAGCCGCTGCTGGGCCGGGGAGAGCGGGAGGGGACCGGTGCGGGGCACGGGGGAGAGCGGTACGGAGGCGGTGGCCGCGCCGCTGCGGGTGCGCACCCGGGCGGCGACGGCCGCGGGGGAGGAGTGGCGGAAGACGTCGGCGATGGAGAACGGGACGCCGAAGTGCTCGCGGACGCGGGCGGCCAGCCGGGCGGCGAGCAGGGAGTGCCCGCCGAGGTCCAGGAAGCCCGCGTCGGCGGGCGGGGGCTCCGCGATACCGAGCACGTCGGCGTAGAGCCCGCGCACGATCTCGGTGTGCGGCCCGCTCTCGCCGACGACCTCGGCGCCGATGGCGGCGGAGAGCGGTTCGGGGTCGGGCAGGGCGCGGTGGTCCAGCTTGTCGTTGGCGGTCCGGGGGAGGGCGTCCAGCAGCGTCACGGTCGCGGGGACCATGTGCTCGGGCAGCGCGGCGGCCAGGTGGTCGCGCAGGGCGTTCGGGGCGGGGGCGGTCCCGCTCTTCTCCGGGACGGCGTAGGCGAGGAGGCGCTTGCCGTGACCGGTCTCCCGGGCGATGACGGCGGCCGCCGCGACCCGCGGGTGGGCGGCCAGCCGGGCCTGGATCTCCCCGAGTTCGATGCGGAAGCCGCGGATCTTGACCTGGTCGTCGCTGCGGCCGAGGAACTCCAGCGTGTGGTCCTCGCGGCGGCGCACCAGGTCCCCGGTGCGGTACATCCGGCCGCCGGGGGTGCCGTGGAGCGCGCCGAACGGGTCCGCGACGAACCGCTCGGCGGTCAGGTCGGGGCGGCCCAGGTAGCCGAGGGCCAGGCAGGGCCCGGCGACGTACAGCTCACCCGTCACCCCGGCGGGCACGGGACGCAGCGAGGAGTCCAGGACATAGACCCGCGATCCCCGCACGGGTCTGCCCTCGGGCCGGTCGGCGGAGTCGCCGGGCAGCCAGTAGTAGGCGTCGACGGTCGTCTCGGTGGGGCCGTAGAGGTTGACGGGGTGGACGCCCTCGGTGGCGGTCAGCCGCTCCCAGAGGGCCGGGGGCACGGCCTCGCCGCCGACGACCACGTGGGCGGGGTGGTGGCGCCCCTCGTCCAGCAGGCCTTCGGCGATGAGCGCTTCGGCGTAGGAGGGGGTGACGTCGAGATAGTCGACACGGTGGCTGTCGACGTACGCGGCCAGGACAGCGGGGTCCCGGTAGGCGGCGTCGTCCAGCAGGTGCAGCTCATGGCCGTGGACCATCCACAGCAGCGGGTCCCAGGAGGCGTCGAAGGCGAACGAGGCGCTGTGCGCGACCCGCAGCCGCTCCCGGCCGGTGCGGGCGACGGCCGGGGCGATGTGGTCGGTGAGGTGGCCGACGCCGAGGTTGGCGAGCGCGGCGTGGCCGACGAGGACGCCCTTGGGGCGCCCGGTGGAGCCGGAGGTGTGGATGAGATAGGCGGGGTCCGCGAGCGCGGGCCCGGTGGTCGGCGGGCCGTCCGGGCAGGCGGCCGACGCCCCGGCTGTGGCGGGCTCGTCGAGCGCCACGGTGGCCACGCCGTGCGGCGGGAGCGCGGCCAGCGTCGCGGCTGTGCCGATGACGGCGACGGGCCGGGCATCCTCCAGGACGGCCAGCGTCCGGGCGGCGGGGTGGCCGAGGTCCAGCGGCTGGCAGACCAGGCCCGCCTTGAGCACGGCGAGCAGGGCCACCACCATGTCGGCGGTCCGGGGCAGCGCGAGCGCCACCGTGGCACCGGTCCGCGCGGGGGCTCCGAGCCCGGCCAGCAGCTGGGACAGCCGGTCGGAGGCGGCGTCCAGTTCGGCGTAGGTGAGGGCAGTCCCGGGCGCGTCCGTCTCCGTGAGCGCCCCCCGGAACGTGCCCGCGAGGGTGGAGCGCACGGCGACGGCCCCGGGCGTCAGCGCGGCCTGCGCGGTGAACGTCTGCGGGAGCGTCAGGAGGGGGGCCGGCTCGGTGCGGCCCGCCGTGGCCGCGCGCACCTCGTCGTCGGTGAGCAGGTCCAGGGAGGCGACGGGCCGGTCCGGGGTGGTGAGCAGCAGTTCGGTGAGGCCGTCGAGACAGCGCAGCCAGGTCCGCTCGTGGGCGGCGAGGTCCGCTTCGCCGTACGCGGCCGGGTTGGCGTCCAGCGTCAGCCGCAGGCCGCCGTCCGGACCCGGGGCCGCGCCGACCGCCAGGCTCTCCACGGGCCCCGCGGCGAGGTTGCGCACGGTGCCGGGGAGCCCGGCGAAGTCCAGGGCGGTGTCGAAGGCCTTGATGTTGACCATCGGGCCGGTCAGCGGGGCGTCGGCCGACTCCAGGGCCAGATCGCGGCGCAGGTCGGCCTGCGGGTAGCGCTGGTGGCGGCGGACCTCGCGGATCTCCAGCACGATCCGGCGCAGCAGCCCGGCCGCGGTGTCCCGCGGGCGTACGGCGACGCGCAGCGGCAGCACGTTCACCGCCATGGCCGGGGTGCGCAGGGCGGCCGGGCCGCGCCGGTTGGTGAGCGGCAGGCCGAGCACCACGTCCTCGGTGCCGGTGAGCCGGTGCAGCTGAGCGGCGGTGGCGGCGACGACCAGCTCGGCCCAGGTCGCCTTCGCGGCCCGGGCCGCCTCGGAGAGCCGGTCCAGGGCGCTCGCCGGGAGGTCGGTGATCCGGTGGAGGAGGCCGTCACCGGCAGAGGCGTCGGCGTTCACGGGCCCGGCCTCGGGGGCGTACCCGGCCATCCGCCCGGCCCAGAAGGCGCGGTCCGCCGCGTACTCCTCGCCGGAGAGATACGCCGCCTCGTCGTCGGTCAGCTCGCCCAGCGGGGCGAACCGGCCCTCGGGCGCGGGCTCCTGGGCGACGGCGGCCGTGTACAGCTCGGCGACCCGCTGCCCGATGAGCGAGAGCGCGTAGGCGTCGACGGCTATGTGGTGGACCCGCTGGTACCACCAGTGGCGGTCCTCGCCCACCCGGATCAGCGCCTGGGTCATCAGCCCGCCGGCGGAGGCGAGGTCCACCGGCCGGGCCAGGTCCTCCCGCATCCAGGCCTCGGCCCGCTCCGGCGTCAGGTCGAGCCGGTGGACACGGGGTTCGCCGGGGACGACGTGCTGCACCGGAGCGCCGTCCGCCTCGGAGATCCGCAGGGCCAGCGTGTCCGCCTCACCCACCGTCCGCACCAGGGCCTCGGTGAACAGGTCACCGTCGAGCGGTCCCGTGATCTCCACCCGGTCGGCCGTGTTCAGCTCCGTGCCGAGCGGGGCCAGTTGGTGCGCGTAGTAGATCCCCGACTGGGCGGTCAGGAGGGGCAGCGCTCGGGAGGGAGGGCCGCCGGGGTGCGCTGCCGAAGAGCTGGTCGGGCGGTTCGGACGCTCATGCATGTGTGTGACGACTCCCCTGAAGGACAACGGACACCGGGCCACCAGGCTCCCCGGCACGCACTTAGGTAAGGCTAAGTTAACCTATTTCCGACAGTGCAGGCGACCGTCCGCGGACGGTCCGGAACGCCAGGAGAACCCATGACCGCAGCCGGAACCGACCCCTCCGCGCGGCAGGCCGACGAGAGGGCCGACGAACGGCTGGACGCCCTGAAAGAGGCCCTCCGGGACACGGTCATGAAGAACGCCGAGGCCCTGGTCGGCCTCAGCCGGCGCATCCACGCCGACCCCGAGACGGCCTTCGAGGAACACCGCGCGGCCGCGCTCTGCGCCCAGCTCCTGGCCGCGCGCGGCTTCGACGTCACCGCGCCCGCCCACGGCCTGGAGACGGCCTTCCGGGCCACCATCGGCTCCGGACCCGTCACCGTCGCCATCGCCTGCGAGTACGACGCCCTGCCCGGCCTCGGCCACGCCTGCGGCCACAACCTCATAGCCGCCGCCGGGATCGGAGCGGCCCTCGGCCTCGCCCCGTACGCGGACGAACTCGGCCTGACCGTCCGGGTGATCGGGACCCCGGCCGAGGAGCGCGGCGCGGGCAAGGCGCTGCTCCTGGAGGCCGGGGCGTTCGACGGCGTGGACGCCGCGATGATGGTCCACCCCTGCCCCTTCGAGCTGGCCGACTTCCGCTCGTTCGCCCTCGGCACCCTGGACGTCACCTACGCCGGCCGCTCCGCCCACCCCAGCCTCAACCCGCACGAGGGCCGCAACGCCGCCGACGCGCTCACGGTCGCTCAGGTCGCCCTGGGGCTGCTGCGCCAGCACCTGCCGCCCCAGTGGCGGGTGCACGGCATAACCACGGCGGCCGGGACCTCGCCCAACGTGATACCCGAGCGGGCCACCGCCACCTACGAGATCCGTGCCCTGGCCGCCGAGGACCTGCGCGAGCTGCGGCAGCGCGTCGAGGACTGCTTCCGGGCCGGCGCGCTCGCCACGGGGTGCGAAGTGACCCTGGAGCAGCCCGAGCCGGACTACCTCGACTTCCGGGGCGACGCGGAGCTGCTGCGGCTCTGGACCGCCAACGCCCGCGTGCTCGGCCGCGCGGAGTCCGTGGAGCGGCCGCCCTTCGCCTGTACGGACATGGGCAACGTCTCGCACGTGGTGCCGTCCATCCACCCGGTGCTCGACATCAGCCGCGGGGCCTGCGGCCCGCACGAGCCCGAGTTCGTCGCCGCCGCGGTCTCCCCGGCGGCCGAACAGGCCCTGCTGGACGGCGCGGTGGGGATGGCCTGGACGGCGGCGGACTTCGCGGCGGCCCGTACGGCGGGTGCGGGGGGCGCGGAAGCTGCTCCCGCCGTCTGATCCCCGCCCGGACCGTCCCGCGGCCCGGCCCGGAATTCAGGGCCGGGCCGCAGGGCGTCAGGGTGCCGCGGTGCGGCGACTACTCGGCGGAGAGCGCCTTGATGTAGTCCTCCATCACGACGTCGGCCGCCAGCGGCCCGCCGCGCGTCGACCAGACCGAACCGTCGACCGTCACGACATGCTTGTTCTTGACGGCGCCCAGCTCCTTGTAGGCCGGCTTGTCCTGGACGTCCTTGAGCGCCTTGGCGCCGTCCGAGGTCAGCGTCGACAGGAACAGCCAGTCACCGTCGATCTCGTTGATCTTCTCCAGGCTCAGCGACGGCGTGTGCGCGTTGCCGTCCTTGTTCTGGGACTCGGGCCGCTTCAGCCCCATCTCCAGCGCGACACCGCTGGCGAACTGCTTGTTCTCCATCCAGCTCGGGCCGTCCGGGTTCCAGCGGACGATGGAGACCTCGGCGCCCTTGTTCTTCCCGAGCTTCTCACCGGCGGCCTTGGCGGCGGCCTCGTGGTCGGTGATGAACTTGTTGGCCGCGTCCAGCTTGTTGACGGCGTTGCCGACCCCCCGGAAGAACAGCTTCCAGTCGTCGGTCGGGGCCATCGTCACCAGCGTGGCCGGGGTGATCTGGCGGAGCTGCTTGAGGACCTGCTCGTCCTGCATGTCCCCGGCGAGGATCAGGTCGGGCTTGGCGGCGACGACCTTGTCCATGACCGGCTGGAGCAGGTTGCCGACGATGTCGATGCCCTGGACCTTGTCGGCCAGGTAGGCCGGCGGCTTGTCCAGGCCCTGGCCGTTGGTGATGCCGACCGGCTTGATGTCCAGTGCGAGCACCGCGTCCAGGTCCTCCTGGGTCAGCGTCACGATGCGCTTCGGCTCCGCGGGTATCTCCACGGCCGTGCCCGTGGCGTCCTTGACGGTCCGGGTCTTGGCCGACGCGGAGTCCGCCTCGGCGCTCTTCCCGGCGGCCGGCTTGCCGCTGCCGGAGTCGGAGCCCCCTCCGCAGGCCGTCAGGAGGAGCACGGCGGCACCGAGCGTGGCGACGGCCTGAGCGGCTCTTCGGGAAGTGGTGCGGGCGGGGCGGTGCAGGTTCATCAAGGGCTCCGGGATCAACGGGACATGAAGCGACGAGGGCGTGGCGGCAGCACGAGTGCCACCGACGGCCTCTCGGCGAGCTAAGGTTAGCCTTACTTTAGTGGCATCAAGCAAGGCGATGCCCCATTTCTTCGGAAAGGCCGGTCCTCGTGGACATCCGTGTTGAACAGCTCACCGCTGGATACGCCGGTCATACCGCCGTGGACCGAGTCGATCTCACCGTCGAATCCGGACAGGTGGTGGCGATCGTCGGGCCCAACGGCTGCGGCAAGTCGACCCTGCTGCGCTGTGTGGCCCGCCTCCACCAGCCGCGCTCGGGCAAGGTGTTCGCCGGGGACGCCGACGTGTGGGAGCTGCGCCAGCGGGACGCCGCCCACCGCATCGCCCTGCTGCCCCAGGCCCCGCAGGCCCCGGAGGCCGTCACCGTCGCCGGGCTCGTACGGTACGGACGCCACCCCCACCAGGGGCTGTTCCGGCAGTGGTCGCACGAGGACGAGGAGGCGGTGACCCGGGCACTGGAGGCGACCGGCACCACCGGCCTGGCCGACCGCCGCCTCGACCAGCTCTCCGGCGGTCAGCGCCAGCGCTGCTGGCTCGCCATGGCCCTGGCCCAGGAGACCCCGATCGTCCTGCTCGACGAGCCCACCAGCGCCCTGGACATCGGCCACGCCGTGGAGGTGCTGGACCTGGTGCGCGAGGTCGCGGCCGAGGGCCGGACCATCGTCATGGTCGTCCACGACCTGGCCGGTGCCGCCCGCTACGCCGACACCCTGGTCGCCATGCGCGCGGGGCGGATCGTCGCCTCCGGCCCGCCGCGCGAGATCGTCGACGCCGACCTGGTCCGCGAGCTGTACGGCATCGAGGCGGAGATCCTCACCGCCACCTCCGACGGCACCCCCGTGGTCGTGCCGACCGTGACCGTGCCCTCCGTCGCCGCCTGACAAGCCGTCAGGCGGCTACCCCGGAAACGCCGATGGGCCCCTCCGTCCAGGGGCCCATCGGTCTGCGGGTGCACGGCTCAGGCGGGCCCGTCGCCCCGGAACACGTGCAGGATCTCCTCGGCGGCCAGCGTCGCCGTCAACGTGCCCTCGCGGACCCGCTGTTCGAGCTCCGGCGCCAGCTTCCGTACGGCCGGGTGGCCGCGCAGGCTGTCCAGCAGCTCGTCGCGGACCATGGACCAGGTCCAGTCCACCTGCTGATCACGCCGCTTGGCCGCCAGCCGGCCGGTGGACTCCAGGACCGTACGGTGCTGCTCCAGCCGGTCCCACAGCGTGTCGAGGCCGGTGGACTCCCGCGCGCTGCACGTGAGCACCGGAGGAGTCCAGGCCGCGTCCGCCGGGTGCATCAGCCGCAGCGCGCCCGCCAGTTCACGCGCCGCCGACCGGGCGTCGCGCTCGTGCGGACCGTCCGCCTTGTTCACCGCGATGGCGTCCGCCAGTTCCAGGACACCCTTCTTGATGCCCTGCAGCTGGTCGCCGGTCCGGGCCAGGGTCAGCAGCAGGAACGTGTCGACCATGTTGGCCACCGCCGTCTCCGACTGCCCGACCCCCACCGTCTCCACGAGCACCACGTCGTACCCCGCGGCCTCCATCACCACGATGGACTCCCGGGTCGCCTTCGCCACCCCGCCCAGCGTCCCGGCGGTGGGGGAGGGGCGGACGAAGGCGGCCGGGTCCACCGCGAGCCGCTCCATCCGGGTCTTGTCGCCCAGGATGGAACCGCCCGTGCGGCTGGAGGACGGGTCGACGGCCAGCACCGCAACCCGATGGCCGAGCCCGGTGAGCATCGTGCCGAGCGCGTCGATGAACGTGGACTTGCCCACGCCCGGCACCCCGCTGATCCCGATCCGCCGGGCCGCCCCCGCGTGCGGCAGCAACCGGCTCAGCAACTCCTGGGCCAGCACCCGGTGTTCGGCCCGCGTCGACTCGACGAGCGTGATCGCGCGGGCGATGAACGCCCGCTTCCCGTCGAGCACTCCCTGCACATAACTGTCGATGTCGATCTTGGCAGCCATCCGGTCAGCGGCTCACAGCTCGTGGCCGAGCGCGGCACCGAGCCGCGTCACCAGGTCGTGGGCCGCGTCCGGGATCACCGTCCCCGGCGGGAAGACCGAGGCGGCCCCCGCCTCGTGCAGCGCCTCGACGTCCTGCGGCGGGATCACCCCGCCCACCACGATCATGATGTCCTCGCGCCCCTCGGCCGCCAGCTCCTCCCGCAGCGCCGGCACCAGGGTGAGGTGCCCGGCCGCCAGCGAGGAGACGCCGACGATGTGGACGTCCGCCTCCACCGCCTGCCGCGCCACCTCGCCCGGCGTCTGGAACAGCGGGCCCACGTCCACGTCGAAGCCCAGGTCGGCGAAGGCCGTGGCGATCACCTTCTGGCCCCGGTCGTGGCCGTCCTGGCCCATCTTGGCGACCAGGATGCGCGGACGGCGCCCCTCCGCCTCCTCGAACGCGTCGACCAGCGCGCGGGTCCGGTCCACCGAAGGGGAATCCCCTGCCTCTTTGCGGTACACACCGGAGATCGTACGGATCTGCCCGGCATGCCGCCCGTACACCTTCTCCAGCGCGTCCGAGATCTCCCCGACCGTGGCCATCGCCCGCGCCGCGTCCACCGCGAGCGCCAGCAGATTGCCCTCCAGGCCCGGCCCGGGGGCGCGCTCGGCGGCGGCCGTCAGCGCGCGCAGCGCCTCCTGGCAGGCCACCTCGTCGCGCTCCTCGCGCAGCCGGCGCAGCTTCTCGATCTGCTGGGCGCGCACCGAGGAGTTGTCGACCTTGAGCACGTCGATCTGCTCGTCGGTCTCCACCCGGTACTTGTTCACGCCGATCACCGGCTGCCGCCCGGAGTCGATCCGCGCCTGCGTCCGCGCGGCCGCCTCCTCCACCCGGAGCTTGGGGATGCCCGCGTCGATGGCCTTCGCCATCCCGCCGGCCGCCTCCACCTCCTCGATGTGCTGCCAGGCCCGCTCCGCCAGATCGCGGGTCAGCTTCTCCACGTACGCGCTGCCGCCCCACGGGTCGATCACCCGGCAGGTGCCCGACTCCTGCTGGAGCAGGAGCTGGGTGTTCCGGGCGATCCGCGCCGAGAAGTCGGTGGGCAGCGCCAGGGCCTCGTCCAGCGCGTTGGTGTGCAGCGACTGGGTGTGCCCCTGCGTCGCGGCCATCGCCTCCACACACGTGCGCGTGACGTTGTTGAACACGTCCTGCGCGGTCAGCGACCACCCCGACGTCTGCGAATGGGTGCGCAGGGAGAGCGACTTGGGGTTCTTGGGGTCGAACTGCCTGACCAGACGCGCCCAGAGCAGCCGGGCCGCCCGCAACTTGGCGACCTCCATGAAGAAGTTCATCCCGATCGCCCAGAAGAACGACAGGCGCGGCGCGAACGCGTCGACGTCCAGGCCCGCTTCCTGCCCGGCGCGCAGATACTCCACCCCGTCGGCCAGCGTGTACGCCAGCTCCAGATCGGCCGTCGCACCCGCCTCCTGGATGTGGTAGCCGGAGATCGAGATGGAGTTGTAGCGCGGCATCTTCTGCGAGGTGAACGCGAAGATGTCCGAGATGATCCGCATCGACGGGGTCGGCGGATAGATGTAGGTGTTGCGGACCATGAACTCCTTCAGAATGTCGTTCTGAATGGTCCCGGCCAGCTTCTCCGGCGGTACGCCCTGCTCCTCGGCGGCCACGATGTACAGCGCGAGTACGGGGAGCACCGCGCCGTTCATCGTCATCGACACCGACATCCGGTCCAGCGGAATGCCGTCGAACAACTGGCGCATGTCGTAGATCGAGTCGATCGCCACGCCCGCCATGCCGACGTCACCGGTGACGCGCGGGTGGTCGCTGTCGTACCCCCGGTGGGTCGGCAGGTCGAAGGCGACCGAGAGGCCCTTCTGCCCGGCAGCGAGGTTGCGCCGGTAGAAGGCGTTGGACTCCTCGGCCGTGGAGAACCCGGCGTACTGACGGATCGTCCAGGGCTGGTTGACGTACATCGTGGGGTACGGACCGCGCAGGTACGGGGCGATGCCCGGGTAGCTGTGCAGCGCGTCCAGGCCCTCCAGGTCCTCGCCCGTGTAGAGCGGCTTGACCGTGATGCCCTCGGGCGTCTCCCAGAGCGGAGCGGCCTCGGAGCCGTCGGCCGCCTTGGCCGCGGCGGCCTGCCACTCCTCGGCGGAGACGGCCGGGGGAGCGGGCGACTCCAGCGCGACCTCGGAGAAGTCGGGAACGGAGGATTTCTGTTCCGTGGGCGATGTCTGCATCACGCCACTCCCATGCGATCGAGTACGGAGGTGAGAACGGCGACCGCGTCGCAGCCCGCGAAGACGTAGGCGTCGACATCGGCGTACTCGCCGGGGCGCCCGGCCAGGAAGACCCGCGCCGCGCCCGCCGACTGCAGCGCCCCGGCCACCCCGGCCGCCTGCTCGGCGTACAGCGCGTCCGACGAGCAGAGGCAGGCGACACCCGCACCCGAGGCGGTGAAGGCACCGGCGGCCGTCTCCGCGTCCACCGACACCGGCTCGTGCACCGCCTCGATCCCGCCCGCCCCGAAGAGGTTGACGGCGAACGAGACCCGCGCGGTGTGCGCGGCGGCCGGACCCAGCGCGGCGATGAACACCTTCGGCCGCGCGCCCGTCGCCGCCAGATGCGCGTCCGAGCGGGCCCGCAGCACCTCGAACGCCTCGTCGCGCCGGACCCGGGGCAGACCGCCCGGGGCGTCCGCGTACGGATCGGGCGCGGGATCGCGCTCCACCGGCCGCTCGGAGGGCAGCGGGAACTCGCTGACCCCCGTCACCGGCTCCTTGCGGCGGGCCAGCTTCGCACGGCGCGCCGCCCAGGTGGCGGCCAGCCGCTCCGCCACCATCCCCGAGCGCAACGCGGCGGGCAGCCCGCCCGCCCGCTCGGTCTCCTGGAAGAACGCCCAGGCGGCGGCGGCCAGTTCGTCGGTGAGCCGCTCCACGTACCAGGAACCGCCCGCCGGGTCGATGACCCGGGCCAGATGCGACTCCTCCATGAGGATCGTGGAGGTGTTGCGGGCGATCCTGCGGGCGAACGCGTCGGGCAGGCCCAGCGCGTGATCGAACGGCAGGACCGTGACGGAGTCCGCGCCGCCGACCCCCGCGCCCAGCGTGGCGAGCGTGGTGCGCAGCATGTTCACCCACGGATCGCGACGCGTCATCATCACCGCGGAGGTCACGGCGTGCTGGCGCTGCGCCCCGGCGGCGGGCGCACCCGACGCCTCGGCGACCCGTGCCCAGAGCCGGCGCGCGGCCCGCAGCTTCGCGATCGTCAGAAACTGGTCGGCCGTGGCCGCGTAGCGGAACTCCAGCTGCCCGCAGGCCGCCTCCACGCTCATCCCGGCCCCGGTCAGCGCCCGCAGATAGGCGACGCCGGTCGCCAGGGAGAGCCCCAGCTCCTCGGCGGCCGAGCCACCGGCCTCGTGGTACGGGAGCGCGTCCACGGCGATCGCCCGCAGCCCCGGGTACTCCGCACCGCAGACCCCGGCCCAGCGGACGGCGGCGGTGAGGTCGGCCTCGATCCCGGTCCGGGCCTCGTGGCCGAGCGGGTCGGCGCCCAGGGTCCCCCGGGCCTCGCCCTTGGCGACGCCCCGCTCCCCGTACAGCCGCAGCAGTTCGGTGGCGGCGGCGTCCAGGTCGGCGGGGGCGTCGAGCACGATCGGCGCCAGGTCGAGGTAGACGCCCTCCAGCGCGCGGCCGAGCGCCTCCACGGGGACCCCGGCGGGCCCGCCGACGGTGAGCCAGAGGGAGGTGACCCCGTTCTCCAGGTCGCCGAGCACCGACTCGTTGAGCCGGGCCGGGTCCGTCAGGGCGTGGCGCTGGCGTACGTCCCAGCCGCCCGCCGCGTTCCCTTCGGCCCTGCTGCCCCGGGTGAAGGGCGCGAAGCCGGGGAAACCGGTGTCCGGAGAGACGTCGTTCGCGGTGTAGAGGGGCCGGGTGGTGAGCCCGTCCTCCAGTGTGGTGGACAGCGCTTCCTCGGCGGCCGAGCCCGAGACTTCCTTGCCCGACTTGCGCAGAACGCCTTCGACGAGGCTCTGCCACTGGTCATGGGAGGGGTCGGGGAACGCGGCGGCCGGAGAGAGCCCGTCAGCAGGCTGGACCGTCATGCTCAGATGCTAGGCCAGCGCGGGGAACGAGGAGCAGGGGCACGTGCTGTGACCTTGCCCTCTCCGGTCCGCACTTGATCCTTTACTTACCGTCGCGTTACCGGCGCGACCCCCGCGCGCAAGAAAAGGCCGGGACGGGTCCGTCGCAACACGGCCATGTTCGATATCGGGGTTAATTGACCGGTTGATGCATATTATGTGGGAAGTTTTCCGGTTTCTTATGTAATCCCTGTCATACCTGCAATGTTCTTGAATGACCGTATCCACCCCGGAGCCCGCGTGGCCGCCGGGATGCGGAGAGGACGCGACCGTGGCCGTCGGACCTGTGGAACACCTCGTCATCGCCTTCCCCGGCAGCGGTTTCACCGGAACCGTCCTGCCCGTCCTCGCCGATGCGGTGGCGTCCGGGGCCGTACGCCCCGCCGATCTGGCCTTCGTCCGCCGCGCTGAAGGGGGTGCGCCGACCCCGGTGGGGCTGCGGGAACTCGACCCCGAGGGGACTGTTCCGGCCGGACCGGCGGAGGGCGGGGCCGCCGTGGAACTGGGCGCCGCCGACATGGAGGCGCTGGAGGGGAGTGTGCCGCGGGGCGAGGTGGTCGCCCTCGTCGTCCGGGAGGACCTGTGGACCTCGCAGCTCGCCCGGACCTTCCGCGAGGCGGGCGGTGCCTTCGTCGCCCACGAGCGCTTCGGCGCGGCGGCCGCCGCGCCGGACGCGGGCGATCCCCCGGAGGGCGACGACATCATCACCCGGCTGGAGCGGCTCGCGGAGCTGTGGCGGCGGGACGTGCTCACGGACGCCGAGTTCGCGGAGCAGAAGGCGAAGCTGCTGGCGGACTGAGCCGGGGCCGGTGGGGTCCTGGGTGTTCTCATCAGGGAAAGAGGCAGTGCATCGTGGAGACCGCCCGGACCGTTCCGGCCGCCACCGTCGTCAACCTGCGTGACCTGGGGGGTATCGCCCTGGGCCGGGACCGCCGGGTGCGGCAGGGGGTCCTGTTCCGCTCGGGTCAGCTGAGCGAGCTGGCCCCCGACCACGACCGGGCGGTGGCCGCGCTCGGCATCCGTACGGTCGTCGACCTGCGCACCGCCGACGAACGCCAGTGGGCCCCCGACCGGCTCCCGGCCCGCGCCAGGCTCTTCGTGGCCGACGTGCTCGGTGACCACCCGGGCGTCGCCCCGGCCAGGCTCAAGGCGCTGCTGGCCGATCCGGACGAGGCGGACCGCGCGCTGGGCGGCGGCCGGGCCGAGGAGCTGTTCGCGGAGACCTACCGCAAGATGGTCCTCTCGCCGGGCGCCGCCGCGGCCTACCGGGCCCTGCTGGAGACCGTCGCCGACCCCGCCGCCCGCCCGGTGCTCTTCCACTGCACGGCGGGCAAGGACCGCACCGGCTGGGCGGCGGCCGTCCTGCTGATGATCCTGGGGGCCTCCCGGGAGACCGTGCGCGCGGACTTCCTGGCCGTGAACCCCGCCGTTCGGGCCGCCTTCGCGCCCTACGTCCAGAAGTTCCTGGACGGCGGCGGCGACCCGGCCGTCGCGGCCGCCATCGTGGAGGTGCGCCCCCGCTACCTCGACGTGGCGCTCGACGCGATGGACGAGCGGTGGGGCGGGCTCGACGGCTATGTGCGGACCGGGCTGCGCCTTCCCGGAGCAGTGCTGGACCGGTTGCGCGAGGGGCTGGTGGTCACCGGCTGAACCCCGGTGCGGAGGAGGCCGCCGAGCCCCCGGGCGTGACAGTGATACCCCTAGGGGGTATGTTGCCGGTATCGGAATCCGCTGTCGTCCGCCGGGAGAGAGCCATGAACACCGGACTGAGGATCGCGGCCTTCGCCGCCGCGGTCGCCGCCGTCTTCGCCATCGCCTTCGGGGTGGGCAGGGTGGCGGGCCCGGACCCGGAACCCGCTCCCGGGCCCAGCACCCACCAGCCCGACACCCCGCACTCCTCGGCCCACCCGGAGGGGAGCGGCGAGGGGCACTGACCCGCGACGTGGTGCGGGGCCGTTCCGACCGATACGTATCGGTCGGAACGGCCCCGCACCCGTGTGGACGGCGTACGCGCCGCTCAGAGGCGGACCAGCCGCTCCGTGAGGTCGCGGTACTGCTGGAGAGCGATCCGCAGATCCTCCGTACCCGCCTCGGACTTGCCGCCGTCCCGGTCGGCGCGCAGCAGCCGGGACCGCTCGGCCAGGGCCTCCGTGAGCCCGGCGACGACGTCGTCGAAGGCCGCGTCGGCCTCCTGGACCGCCTGACGCGGGTTCTCCACGAAGCCGGCCACCGCCTGGTGGATGCGCGCGTCGAACTTCTCCCGCTGCTCGGCGGCGAAGAGCGGACGGCCGCTGTGCCCGGGCGACTCCGTGCGGCCGGGGGAGGCCGTCGTACGGGAGTCCGACGTGGTTGCGGTGCGGGAGGCCTCCGGGGACTCGTCCGGACGGGCGGGGACGGCCCGGTCCGGGTCCGTGTGCGTCCGGTCGGTCGACGCCCGACCTGCCGATGTCCGGTCTGCCGACGTCGGATCGGGGTGCGTCCGGTCTGCCGACGTCAGGTCGGTGTGCGTCCGGTCGGCCGTCTGCGGGGGGCCGGACGGCTTGGCGGCCGTCGGCGGTACGGGGGTGGCGGACGACGCTTCGCCGGGCGGAGGCGCCACGGGCGGGACGCGCTCGGCGCCGGTCGAGGGGGTGGCCCGGTTCGGCGCGTCGCCGGGGGTGCCGCCGGTGTTCGGAGTCTGCGTCATGATGTGCCGCGTCCCTTCGTGAGCTGTCGGTCGTCGTGGTCGCGCGGCGCAGGGCCGTCCGCGAGGAGTGCGTCGAAGAGTCCGCGGGCCTCGAGGAAGGCCTCGCGCATCTCCTCGGTGCCGGTGCCGTCGTCGCGTGCGGAGTGCACCCGGCGGTAGCCCTCGACATGGCGGGCGTGGTGGACCGAGAGCGCGTCGGCGCGCTCCTCGAAGCTCTCGCCGCCCGGGAAGCCCCGGTCCCGGGCGAGGCCGGCCAGCAGTGCGTCGGCCTCGGCCACCGCCTGCTGCGGCGACTCGACGAACTGTTCCTGCGTACGGGCCCAGCGGGCGGTGTACTCCGCGCGGGCCGCCTCCGTCAGCGGCCGCTTCTCCAGGTCCCCGTGGAGCCGGACCCGCTCGCCCAGCTCGTCCTCGGCGGCCTTGGTGTCGCCGTTGTGCCGGGCGACCACCCGGTCGTACTCGGGGCCGAATCGGCTGCGCAGCCCCCGGCCGCCGCCGGCGCCCCCGCGGACGAGGAAGAAGTAGACGGCGGCGGCCGCGACGAGCGCCACGGCGATGACGATGATCGCTGTTGTCACGGCTATCGCCCCCACCGCTCGTCGGCCGGTACGCGGCTGTGGTGTCGCACAGTGGTCAACCCCTCTCGGTCCGGCCCGGCGGAGTGGCCACCGGGCGTCGTGCAGGGGTCCGTGTACCCCCGAACAGCCGTTCATGCGCCGAGGGCGGCCGAACGCTCCGTGTACCGTGCAGACGCCGGTGTACGTAATACTCGTCGTATGTCATCAGCCGTTACGAAGCCGGGGCGGGGTCCGCGCCGCCCCGCGCCCCTGGTCCGCCGGGCCACGGCGCGCGACGCCCGTCGGCTCACCCGGCTGGTCCGGACGTCACGCGCCTACGAGGGCCCGTACGCCCCGATGGTCGCGGGGTACCGGGTCGGTCCCGACTACATCGAGGCGCACCGGGTCTTCGTCGCCGCAGACCGGGACGACGACCGGGTTCTCGGCTTCTACGCGCTGATCCTCGAACCGCCGGAGCTGGACCTGATGTTCGTCGCCGACGAGGCGCAGGGACTCGGCGTCGGGCGGCTGCTCATCGGCCATCTGCGCGGGGAGGCGGAGCGGGCGGGCCTCACCGGGGTCCGGATCGTGGCCCACCCGCCCGCCGGGGGCTTCTACCGCAGCGTGGGCGCGGAGCCCACCGGCACCGTCCGCGCCAACCCGCCGGCGGTCCTGTGGGACCGCCCGGAGTTCCTGCTGCCCGTCGGCGCCTGAAGGGCCCTCAGCCGCCGTAGGGGCGGGTGATCAGCTCCATGCCGTGGCCGCTGGGATCGGGGAAGTAGACGCCCCGGCCGCCGTCGTTGTGGTTGATCTCGCCCGGGTGCCTGAGGTGCGGATCGGCGTAGTACGCGATCCCCAGCTCCTTGATCCGGGCGAACGCGGCGTCGAACTCCGCCTCCGAGATCAGGAAGGCGTAGTGCTGCGGGGTGATCGACTCCTCGGGGATCGTCGCGAAGTCCAGGGTGACGTCGTTCGCCAGGACGACGGGGACGAACGGGCCCCACGCGGGTCCGACCTCCAGACCCAGCAGCCCTGCCAGGAACTCCGCGGACTCGCGGTTGTCGCGGGAATGAATGATGGTGTGGTTCAACTCGACCGACACGGTGGAATGCCTCCAACGGGCATCTCACGGGCTACCTCCACGCCTCACCCGGACGGTGACCGACGCGCGATGCCGTGGACGTGATCCTAGGGCGACGGGCCCGGCGCGGTCGAGCGGACGGCGAGCCCACCGCCGGGATTGAGCCTGCGGAGCCGGGGAACCTGTAGGCGCGTATCGAACGGGTGTGTCAGTGCCCCGGTCGCGTCGAGATGAGGAGGGTGCCCGTGTCCACCACCAACGGCAGAGGCCGCGAGGAGACCCAGGAGGAGCGGGCGGACCGGCAGTGGACCGAACTGCTCCAGGAGCTGCGCGTCGCCCAGACCGGGGTGCAGATCCTCTTCGGATTCCTCCTCGCCGTGGTGTTCCAGCCCAGGTTCGCCGAACTGTCCGAGGCGGACCGGGACATCTACATCACCACAGTGGTGCTCGGCTCCGCGACCGTCGCCTCCCTGATCGGCCCGGTCACCTACCACCGGCTGCTGACCGGCCGGCGGATGAAGCCGCAGACGGTCATCTGGGCCTCCCGCATGACCATGGTGGGGCTGGTGCTGCTGTTCCTCACGATGTGCTCGACCCTGCTGCTGATCATGCGCGTCGCGCTCCAGAACACGTTCGCCCTCTGGCTGGTCGCCGGTATAGCCCTGTGGTTCCTGGCCTGCTGGTTCCTCTTCCCCCTCTGGGCGCTGGCCCGCGGCCGCTCCGGGCCGCGCGAGGAGCCGTCCCGCGAGGACGCGCGCTCCGAGGGGTGAGCGGCTCAGTCCCGCGCCTCCACCGGGCCCCGCACGTCGGTCACCGTGAACAGCGCGCCGTCGGGGTCCCGGAGGGTGGCCTCGCTGCCGCCCACGACGGTCCGCTCCTCCACCAGGGTGCCCCCCTCCCGTACGGCCTCGGCCACCGTCACGGGGACGTCCGCCACCGGGAACTGCACCTGCCAGTGCGGACGGACCAGCGGGTCCACGGCGGCCTCCACCGCTCCGGAGCTGATCCGGGCCAGCGGGCGTCCCTCGCACCGCACGATGACCTCGTCACCCTCGTACGCGACGTCGCAGCACCCGGGGCGGCCGCTCGCCCAGTCGAGCACCTCGCCGTAGAAGATCGCCGCGTCGAAGGCGTTGCGGGTCCGCAGCCGCAGCCAGGTGTGGGCGTGGTCGTCGGGGGCCGGCTGCGAAGTGGCCGGTTCCGTGCGCTCCCAGAGGCCGAACGAGGCGCCGTCCCGGTCGGATGCCAGGACGCCGCGCCCCTTGCCGAGCGTCAGCGGCCCCACCGCCACCGTCCCGCTGCGCTCGCGGACCCGGGCGGCGGCCACGTCCGCGTCGGCCACCGCGAAGTACGGCGTCCACGCCACGGCGACCTGGTACGCGGTGGATACGGCGAAGATGCCCGCCACCGGGATGTCGCCGCGGCGGGCCACGGAGAACTCCGCGCCGACCTGCCCCGGGCGGAACGTCCACCCCAGCACCCCGGAGTAGAACCGCTGGGCGGCCGCGAGGTCCCGGGTCATCAGGGTCACCCAGCACGGCGCGGCCGGTCCCGTCAGGGGCGCCGTCGAGGGGGCCGTACGGGGATCGCTTCCGGTCATGGTCCACTGCCTTCTCACGGGGGTGCGGCGCGGGGTGCGGCCGCCGTGGTCCAGCACCCACCCTCGGACGGCCCGTGCGACCGCGCAACGCGGGGCCGCACGGGGGCCGCGTTCACAGTCCGATGCGCGGCGGGGCGTTCGTGATGTCCAGGAAGACCTGGTCCGCCTGCGGCCACCGCTCGCACATCGCGTGCCGGATGCGCATGGAGACCTCCTCCACCTGCTCGCTGTCGATACCGGGAGCCAGGTCGATTCGGGCCGCCACCAGCACGGAGTGCATGCCCAGACGCATGGTGAGGAGTTCGGCCACGTTGTCGATCTCCCGCTGGCGCATGAGGAAGCCGACCAGCTCGCGCCGCAGTTCCGGATCGACGGACTCCCCGATCAGCTGGTCCCGGGCGTTGCGGCCGAGCCGGAAGGCGACGTACACGAGGAGCAGTCCGATGCCCAGGGAGGCGCCAGCCTCCCAGACCACGCTCCCGGTGGCCAGATGCAGGGACATCCCGGCGATGGCCAGGCTGACACCGAGTACCGCGGTGCTGTCCTCCGCGATGACCGTCCGCAGCGCCGGGTCGATGGCCGCGCCCTTCTTGCCGCGCGCCTGGTGCAGGGCCCGGGCCAGCGAGGTGCTCTCGGCGACCAGGGCGACACCGAGCACGATCAGCCCCGCGGTGTAGCCGGTGGGGGACTCGTCGTCGTCGCGCCGCAGGGCGTGGAGGCCCTGGTAGAACGAGAAGCAGCCGCCCATCACGAAGATGCCGACGGCGGCCAGGAGCGCCCAGAAGTACCGCTCCTTGCCGTAGCCGAACGGGTGATGGGCGTCGGCGGGGCGGCGGCTGCGCCGGAGCGCGGCGAGCAGGAAGATCTCGTTGAGGCTGTCGGCGACCGAGTGGGCCGCCTCCGACAGGAGCGCCGGCGAGCCGGAGATCAGCCCGCCCACGGTCTTGGCTGCCGCGATCACCAGGTTGGCCACGAGGGCGACCAGGACGGTGAAACGGGTCTGTCGGTCGGCGGCCGACCGGCTCATCGTTACCTCCGGTGACGAGGGGGCCGGGCGGGCCCGCCCCCTGCGGGGGACGGGTCAGCTGCGCGGGGGATCGGTGTCGGTGCGCGGGTCGTCCCGGTGGGGCGGGAGCGGTGCGTTGCCGTGGTCGTCGAGCTGGTACGGCTTGAGCGCGCTGCCGTCGGTGGGGAAGCGGTCCGTGCCGTGCGGGTCGTGCGTCTCGATGTGTGTGCGTCCCTCGGGCTTGCGGGGCTGCTCATCGGGGCGCGGCGGCGGCAGCTCGGCGTCCCTCTTGCGCTTCCCCAGCAGGAAACCGCCGATCAGCAGCCCCACCACGGCGACCGCGGCGATGGGGAAGAGGACGGCCGCCAGCGCGCCCGTCCCGTCGGCGAGTGGGGCGGCCAGTGCCTGCGTGGCTCCGTTCGATACGTCCATGGTTGCCGCATACCCCCAGGGAAGGGCGTCAGTCAGCTGATCACGTTAATTCATGTTTTATGAGTATCTCAGGGGAAAACCGTTTCACATGGTGCGAATGGTCGCGCTCGCCCAGGTACAGGGGGGACACCGGCAGTCCTCCTTCCGGCGTGCGGAGAAGAACCTGGTGCCCGCTCCCCGGGAGCTGATCCCTCTTCGGCCCCTCCCGTGTCGCCGTCGGGCCGATGCGGGGTCAGCCTGGAGTGGACCCGAAGGCCGGCGTCCGACGGAAGGAACCCCGTGAACAGCACCCCCGAACGAAGCGGCGACCGAGCCACGGACGGCCACGGCCAGGAGGTGCTGGTGTCGCTGAGCCGGTGCGACCTCGCGGACGCGCGCAGTGTCCTCGGCGTGCTCGGCCACGCCTTCGACTCCGACCGCGAGGCGGACGACGAACCCGAGGCGGCGAGCGGCCCCCGCCCCACCGTCTGGGTGACCACGGTCGACGTCTCCGAGCCCAGGGCCGCCGCCGAACCCGTGACCCTCACCGCCCCGGTCACCGTGGACGCCCAGGGCGGCTACTGGGCCGTGGACCGGCTGCGCACCCACCTCACCGGCGCGTTCGCCGTACGCGTGGTCGGCACGGCGGCGGGGGACCAGGAGCAGGAGGTACGGCTGCGCCTGGAGAACCGCTGACGCGTACGTCGCCCCCGACGGACGCCACGTACGCCGAAAGGCCTGTGAACCGGGTCAACAGGGACCCGAAGTGAAAGGTGCTCGCGCATGGATTCCCTCGCCCTGGAGACCGTCACCGCACCGGAACCGGTCACCGTCGAACGCTCCACCGTGACCCTCCGCATCAACGGGGAGGAGACCGAGCTGACGCTCGACCACCGCACCACGGTCCTGGACCTGTTGCGCGAACAGCTCGGCCTCACCGGTGCCAAGAAGGGCTGCGACCACGGCCAGTGCGGCGCCTGCACCGTCCTCGTCGACGGCCGCCGCACCAACAGCTGCCTGCTGCTCGCCGTCGCCCAGGACGGCTCCGAGATCACCACGGTGGAGGGGCTGGCCGACGGCGACACCCTCCACCCGCTGCAACAGGCCTTCGTGGAACGCGACGCCCTCCAGTGCGGCTACTGCACCCCCGGCCAGCTCTGTTCCGCCGTCGGGATGCTCACGGAGGCCGCCGCCGGCCACCCGTCCCACGCCACCCCTCCGGACGCCCTCACCACGGAACCCGCCACCCTCACCCCGGACGAGATCCGCGAGCGGATGAGCGGCAACCTCTGCCGGTGCGGCGCCTACCCCCGGATCGTCGAAGCCATCGAGGACGTGACACCGTGAAGCCCTTCGGCTACCAGCGACCCACCACCACCGCCGAGGCCGTACGGCTCTGCGCGGCCGGACCCGGCGCCCGGTTCCTGGGCGGCGGCACCAACCTCGTCGACCTCATGAAGCTCGGCGTCGAGGAGCCCGGCCTCCTCATCGACGTCACCAGGCTCCCCCTGGACCGGGTGACCGCCACGCCCGACGGCGGCCTGCGCATCGGCGCCACCGTGCGCAACAGCGACCTCGCCGCCCACCCCGACGTACGCCGCGCCTACCCCGCCCTCGCCCAGGCCCTGCTCGCCGGGGCGTCGGGGCAGCTCCGCAACGCCGCCACCACCGGCGGCAACCTGCTCCAGCGCACCCGCTGCACCTACTTCCAGGACGTCTCCAAGCCCTGCAACAAACGGGTCCCGGGCTCCGGCTGCCCCGCCCGCGAGGGCCACCACCGGGACCTCGCGATCCTCGGCCACTCCACCGAGTGCGTGGCCACCAACCCCTCCGACATGGCCGTCGCCCTCGCCGCCCTCGACGCGACCGTGCTGCTGCTCGGCCCCGAGGGCGAACGGGCCGTCCCCGTCACCGGGTTCCACCGGCTGCCCGGCGAGAACCCCGACCAGGACACCGTCATCCGGCCCGGCGAACTCCTCACCGAGGTGGTGCTCCCACCGCCCGCCCCCGGCACGGTCTCCCGCTACCGCAAGGCCCGCGACCGGGCCTCGTACGCCTTCGCCCTGGTCTCCGTCGCCGCCACCCTCCAGATCGACGACGGCCGCGTCGAACGGGCCACGCTCGCCTTCGGCGGAGTCGCCCACCGGCCCTGGCGCGCCCACCGGGCCGAAGCCGAACTGCGCGGCGCCCCCGCCACGCCCGCCGCCTTCCAGCACGCCCTGATCGCCGAACTCGCCGAGGCCCGGCCCCTGCGGGACAACGCCTTCAAGGTGGACCTGGTCCGCCGCGTGGCCCTCGACGTCCTCGGCGAACTCACCGGGCCCCAAGGCCCCGAGGCCGGCCCGACCGGCTGACCCACCCCCCCGCCCAACCGACCGGAGGCCCCACCGCCATGCCCCTGGACCCGCAACTCACCGGTGCGCCCGTCGTCCGCAGGGAGGCCCGGGACAAGGTCACCGGCGCCGCCCGGTACGCCGCCGAGCACACCCCGCCCGGCACCCTGTACGCCTGGCCCGTCCCCGCCGCCATCGCGGCCGGCCGGGTCACCGCCGTACGGGCCGTCGACGCGCTCGCCGTCCCCGGCGTCCACACCGTCCTCACCCACGACAACGCGCCCCGCCTCGCGGAACCCGACGACCCCATCCTCGCCGTCCTCCGGAACGACCGGGTCCCGCACCACGGCTGGACCGTCGCCCTGGTCGTCGCGGACTCCCCGGAGGCCGCCCGCACGGGCGCCGGGCGGCTGCTCGTGGAGTACGAGAGCACCGACCACGACGTGATCCTCACCGAGGACCACCCCGGCCTCTACACACCCGAGGAGGCCAACGGCGGCTTCCCCGCCGTCCGCAGGCGCGGCGACTTCGAGCGGTCCTTCGCCTCCGCTCCCGTCCAGGTCGACGCCACCTACCGCACGGTCCCGCTCCACAACCACCCCATGGAGCCGCACGCCGCCACCGCCTGGTGGGAGGACGGGCACCTCACCGTCCACGACTCCAGCCAGGGCTCCAACGCCGTCCGCAAGAGCCTGGCCCAGATCTTCGGGCTCGACCCCGACCGCATCACCGTCCACTCCGAGCACGTCGGCGGCGGCTTCGGCTCCAAGGGCACCACCCGCCCCCAGGCGGTCCTGGCCGCCCTGGCCGCCCGCCACACCGGCCACCCGGTGAAGCTGGTCCTCCCCCGTGCCCAGCTCGCGGAGGTCGTCGGCCACCGCGCCCCCACGATCCAGCGGGTCCGCCTCGGCGCCGGCCTCGACGGCATCCTGCACGCCGTCTCCCAGGAGATCGTCACCCAGACCTCCACCCTCAAGGAGTTCGTCGAGCAGGCCGCCGTACCCGCCCGGGTGATGTACGGATCGCCGGACAGCACCACCGTCCACCGGGTGGCCGCCCTGGACGTCCCCAGCCCGTCCTGGATGCGCGCACCGGGCGAGGCCCCGGGGATGTACGCCCTGGAGTCGGCCATGGACGAACTCGCCTCCGCGCTCGGCATGGACCCGGTCGAACTGAGGCTGCTCAACGACCCGGCCGCCGAACCCGACAGCGGGCGCCCCTTCAGCAGCCGGGGCCTGGCCGCCTGTCTGCGCGAGGGCGCCGACCGGTTCGGCTGGCAGGCCCGCGACCCCCGGCCCGCAGCCCGCCAGGAGGGCCGCTGGCTCCTCGGTACGGGCGTGGCCTCCGCGACGTACCCCGTCCTCGTCTCCCGGTCCGCCGCCCGCGCCCACGCGGCGGCCGACGGAACCTTCCGGGTCGAGGTCAACGCCACCGACATCGGCACCGGAGCCCGGACCGTCCTCGCCCAGATCGCCGCCTCGGCGCTCGGCGTGGACGTGGAGAGCGTCGAGGTGGCCATCGGCTCCACTGACCTGCCCACCGCCCCCCTGGCCGGCGGCTCCTCCGGCACCGCCTCCTGGGGGTGGGCGGTCCACAAGGCGGCGTCCGGCCTGGCCGACCGACTCGCCGGACACCGGGGGCCGCTGCCCGACGAGGGGCTCACCACCACCGCCGACACCGAGGAGGAGACCGCCGCCGGCTCCCCGTACGCCCGGCACGCCTTCGGCGCCCACTTCGCCGAGACGGCCGTCGACTCCGTCACCGGCGAGATCCGGGTGCGCCGGCTCCTCGGCGTCTACGCCGCCGGGAAGATCCTCAACGCCCGGACCGCGCGCTCCCAGTTCGTCGGCGGCATGGTCATGGGCCTCGGCATGGCGCTCACCGAGGGGTCCGCCATCGACCCGGCCTTCGGGGACTTCACCGCGAAGGACCTCGCCTCCTACCACGTGCCGGTCAACGCCGACGCGCTCGACATCCAGGCGCACTGGATCGACGAGGACGACCACCACCTCAACCCGATGGGCTCCAAGGGCATCGGGGAGATCGGCATCGTCGGCACGGCCGCCGCCATCGGCAACGCGGTCCGCCACGCCACCGGGGCCCGGATCCGGGAACTGCCCCTGACCCCCGACCGACTGCTCCCGTACCTCCTCTGAACCCGGCCGGCTGCTTCCGAACCTCCTCCGAACCCCCTGCCGGTGAGCGTCGCCGAACAGCCCTGACCAGCGGCGACAGCTCATCTGTTGCGGGGATGGCTCACCCGGGTCACCCTGTTGAGTGACCCAGAAGTGATCAGTGCTCACGCTTCGTGTTCGGGGGTCGTTGGTACGACGGGGTGAAGCAGATGGGCCTCGTGGTGAGGAGCCTCGACGATGACCGTTCCACCCGACCGGCACTACGCGGTCGACCTGCGGGTGTCCGCAGAGCGCGTCTCCCAGGTGCGGCGCATCGTCGCCGCCCACCTGCGCCACTGGAGTCTCGACCTCCACGTCCGGCCGGTCTGCCGGGCCCTGGACGAACTCCTGGCCAACGTCCACCGTCACGTCGGTGACGAGAACACCTGCGTCGTCGAACTCCGCTGGACCGGACGGCACATCACCGTCTCGGTCGCGGACAACAGCCCCCGGATGCCCCGGCTGTCGGCGGCCGGCGGCGGGCTGAGCCGTGTGATGGCCCTCAGCGACAGCTGGGGCACCTGCCGGACCACGGACGGCAAGGTCGTCTGGTTCACCCGCTACGCCCAGGCGCCGCGGACCGCGGGCCTGCTCCCGTACCCTCCGCTGCCGGGCGTGCGCGAATCCCGCCGCGCCCCGCTCACGGCGCTCGCGCAGACGCTCCTCTAGCCGCAGCACCCCACCCGGCCGACGCGGAACGTGCCCCACCGGCACGCATGATCCGCGTCGGCCGGGTACGTGCGGTGCAGGGCCGCGTTGCGCCCGACCCTGCGACGCGGCACCGTCGAAGTACCGATGCAAGGAGGCCACTGCCATGCCCATCGCGACGGTCAACCCCGCCACCGGCGAACTGATCAGGTCCTACGACGCCCTGGGCGAGGAGGAGACCGAGCGCAGGATCACCGCCGCCCACACCACCTTCCAGCAGTACCGCACCACCCCCTTCGAGCAGCGCGCCGCCTGGCTGAACCGGGCCGCCGACCTGCTGGAGGCGGACCGCGACACCATCGCCCGGACGATGACGCTCGAAATGGGCAAGCCGGTCACGGCGGCCCGCGCCGAGGCGGCCAAGTGCGCCAAGGCGATGCGCTGGTACGCGGCCAACGCCGAGCGCCTGCTCGCGGACGAGCACCCCGAACCCGCCGACGTGGCCGACTCGGGCGCCTCCCGCGCCCTGGTCCGCTACCGGCCGCTCGGCGTCGTCCTCGCCGTCATGCCGTGGAACTTCCCGCTCTGGCAGGTCGTGCGCTTCGCCGCCCCGGCCCTGATGGCGGGCAACACCGGTCTCCTGAAGCACGCCTCGAACGTCCCGCAGACCGCGCTCTACCTGGAGGACCTGTTCCACCGGGCCGGATTCCCGGCGGGCTGCTTCCGTACGCTGCTGATCGGCTCGGGCGCCGTCGAGGCCGTCCTGCGCGACCCCCGGGTCGCGGCGGCCACCCTCACCGGCAGCGAACCGGCGGGCCGGGCCGTCGCCGCCACCGCCGGGGACGAGATCAAGAAGACCGTGCTGGAGCTGGGCGGCAGCGACCCGTACCTCGTGCTGCCCTCGGCCGACGTCGAGAAGGCCGCCGCGACCGCCGTCACCGCCCGCGTCCAGAACAACGGCCAGTCCTGCATCGCCGCCAAGCGGTTCATCGTCCACGCCGATGTGTACGACACGTTCGCCGAGCGCTTCACCGCCGGGATGCGGGCCCTCACCGTGGGCGACCCGCTGGAGGAGACCACCGACATCGGGCCGCTCTCCAGCGAACAGGGCCGCACCGACCTGGAGGAGCTGGTCGACGACGCCGTGGAGCGCGGGGCCACCGTCCTGTGCGGCGGCGGCCGGCCCGACCAGCTCGACGGCGGCCTGGAGAACGGCTGGTTCTACACCCCCACCGTGCTCGCCGGAATCACCCCCGCCATGCGCATCCACCGCGAGGAGACCTTCGGCCCGGTCGCCACCCTCTACCGGGTCGCGGACCTCGACGAAGCCGTCCACCTGGCCAACGACACCCCGTTCGGGCTCAGTTCCAACGTCTGGACCCGGGACGCGGGGGAGCAGGAGCGGTGCGCCCGCGACCTGGAGGCGGGCGGGGTCTTCTTCAACGGGATGACCGCCTCGCACCCGGCCCTGCCCTTCGGCGGGGTCAAACGCTCCGGGTACGGGCGGGAACTGGCCGGGCACGGCATCCGCGAGTTCTGCAACGCCACCACGCTCTGGTACGGCCCCGAGAACGCCTGACCCGGGGTTCCACGGCCTCGGCAGCCCCGGGCTCCCGAGCCCGGAGCCTGCCGAGGTCTCAGCCCCGGGACCGGGTAAGGGGGCCGTGACGAGCTGGACCGCTGCCGGCCGGGCAGGTACGTCATCGGGTCCGGGCGATCATGGAGGGTGTCCGCCCGCCCGACCCGCCCCGTTGGAGAGAGCCCTCATGAAGCTGCGCTGCGCCGTGATCGAGGACTTCCAGTCCGCCGCCACCACCGTCGCCGACTGGTCGCCCGTCACCCCCGACGTGGACGTCGTCACCTTCACCGGACACCTGGGCTCGGTGGAGGACGTGGCCACCGCCCTCGCGGAGTTCGACATCGTCGTGACCCTGCGCGAGCGGGTCCCGTTCCCGGCGGAGGTGTTCGCGCGGCTGCCCCGGCTCCGGCTGCTGATCGCCTCCGGCATGCGCAACTCCGTGATCGACTTCGCCGCCGCCGGGCGCCACGGCGTCACCGTCTGCGGGACGGCCAGCTCCTCCACCCCGCCGGTCGAACTCACCTGGGCCCTGCTCCTCGGCCTCGCCCGCTCGATCGTCCCCGAGGCGAACGGCCTGCGCGACAACGGCCCCTGGCAGTCCACCCTCGGCGCCGACCTGCACGGCCGGACGCTCGGACTGCTGGGCCTGGGCAAGATCGGCGGCCGGGTCGCGGAGGTGGGCCGCGCCTTCGGCATGGAGGTCGTCGCCTGGAGCCAGAACCTCACCGAGGAACGTACGCGGGAGGTCGGGACCGCGCTCGCCGGGTCCAGGGAAGAGCTGCTGGAGAGCGCCGACTTCGTCTCCGTACACCTGGCGCTGAGCGAGCGCACCCGGGGCCTGATCGGCGCCGCCGAACTCGCCCGGATGCGCCCCACCGCCTATCTGGTCAACACCTCGCGGGCCGCCATCGTCGACCAGGACGCCCTGCTCGCGGCCCTGCACGCCGGGACCATCGCCGGGGCCGGCATCGACGTGTTCGACGTCGAGCCGCTCCCGCCCGGCCACCCGATGCGCACCGCCCCGCGTCTGCTGGCCACCCCGCACCTGGGGTACGTCTCCCGCGCCAACTACGCGACGTACTACGGGCAGGCGGTCGAGAACATCCGCGCGTTCCTCGACGGGGAGCCGGTGCGCCGGATCGGCTGAGGCCGCCCCCGTACGGTCGCGTACGGAGACGGCCCCGGCCGGTCGGCGGCCGTCAGAACCGCAGCGCCGCCGCGATCCGGCCGTGCCCGGCCAGGGAGTCGTCCTCGACGAACACCACGTCCGCCCCGCCGTCGAGGGCCGCTTCGATCAGCTCGTCCACGACGTCCTCGCGGATCTCCGGGTCCTCCGCCGCCGTGGTCCCCTCGGCGACCGGCTCCAGATGTCCGTCGGTCACCCGGACGGTGGCCTGGAAGTGCTCCTCCACCGCGATCAGCCCCACCCGGCCCTCCCGGACGGCGGCCCACACCTCGTCGAGCCCGCCGGCGAACGTGCGGGCGCTGCGCGCGTTGTCGAGGCGGCGCTCGACGTCGGCGGTGGCCTGCCGGGCGCCCTCCTCCAGCGCGGGCCGCAGCTCGTCGAGCACGTCCGCCGGGGGCAGGTCGGCCGGTGCGCCCTTGGCGACCCGGCCGGCGGCCGACCTCGCGCACTCGCCGACGTCGTCCAGGAGCGAGAGGGCGGGCGGCAGCCCCATCACGTACAGCGGACGCGGATCGGCGGCCAGCAGGGCGCGCAGCTTCTCGTCGACCGTACGGAAGAAGTTGCGGGTGTCCTCGTCGGTGAAGGTGCTCGGGGTGTCCCCGATCCGCTCCTCGCGCTGCGGGTTGGGCGGCTCCTTCGGCGCGGTGAGGGGGAAGCCGCCGGTCTCCCGCACCTCGATGCCCCCGTCCGTGCCGTTCCACAGGGTGGCGTGGTCGGCGGCGACGGTGAGTGCCCAGTACGGACGGGCCTGGGCCTTCGCCGCGACGAGGTTGCGGGTGAGATAGGAGTCGCTGAGCACCACGCGTTCGGGCGCGGTGCGCGGCAGCTGCCAGACCTGGTGCTCGTCGGCCGTGGCCAGCACGACCAGCGAGTCCAGGGCCCGGCGCGGGTCCACCTCGTCGACGGCCCGGTCGAGCTCGGCCCTGATGGCGGCGGCCGTCTCCCGGCTCACCCGCGGGTCGGCGTCCAGGCGGTGGCCCGCCTCCGCCACCAGGTTGCGCAGCCGCACGGGGTCCTGGGCGTTGTCGGGGGCCGTGCGGTGGGTCGGCATCGTCAGGGACAGGGCCGGATAGGGCCGGGGCGCCCGCAGCTCCCGCAACACTCCGGCGGTCAGGGCGTCCGTGTCCATCGTTCCCTCCCGGGGCTCGAACCCGCTCCCGTATGAAGCGGATGCTTCGACGAGTCAATTCATACCTTTTGATCCTAGTATGGGCGAGTTGGTGATCATCGGTCGTCGGGGTGCGCGCGACGCCCGCGCCCGATGCCTCCGCGTTCGCGCGTTCTCCTCCGCCCGCTCCCCATCCCTCGATTGGACGGACCGTCCGTGACAGCGAACCTCCACCGCCGCCGGGCCCGCCTCCTGGTGCCCGCCGCGGCCGCCGCCCTGCTGGCCGCCTCCACCGTGGCCTGCGACTCCGACACCGGCGGAGAGGGCACCTCCCGGAGCGTGCGGACGCTCACGCCGGAACACTCCGAGCACGCGGAGTCGGCTGGTTCGTCGGAGTCTCCGCACGCCGAACCGGAGGGGTCGCCCTCCGCGGGGGAGAGCCCGCGCACCCAGCGGAGCTTCGCCGCCTCCGTCTCCGCCGAGACCGAACGCCTGCGGCAGGAGGCCGCCGCGAAGCTCGAAGGGGTCCGGGGCCGGGGCGACGCGGTCGCCGACGTCTCGGTGAACGGGCTGCCCGTCGCCGCGTCGGAGGAGGTCCGCAGCGCTCTCGTCCGGATCACCAACCCCGCGGACGCGCCCGCCTTCTACGCCGTGAAGGTGGAGTTCGTCGACACGGAGGACAAGGTCCTCGACACGGTGTTCGTCGGGGTGGCGGACGCTCCGCCGGACCGCACGGTCACCGCCCAGGCCAACAGCCGCAAGGCCGCCGGGGTGAAGACCTTCCCCCGGGTCGCCCAGGCCGAGCGCGGCTGAGAAGGAGACGCAGATGAGTGCTTCCGACGCGGTGACCGACTCGCTCAACAGGATGCGCGCCGAATTCCGGGACCTCCCCGGCGGGAAGCCCGCCGACTACATCCCGCAGCTGGGTCTCGCCGACCCCGAGGCCTTCGGGCTGGCCCTGGTCAGCATGGACGGCCACTGCTACAGCGCGGGCGAGGCCGACGTGCCCTTCACCATCCAGTCGGTCTCCAAACCGTTCGTCTACGCCCTCGCCCTCTCCCTCCTCGGCCTGGACGAGGTGAGCCGGTGGGTGGGCGCCGAGCCGAGCGGCGACGCCTTCAACGCGATCAGCCTCGAACCGGGCACCGGCCGCCCCGCCAACGCGATGGTCAACGCCGGGGCCATCGTCACCACCGCCCTGATCCCCGACGCCCCCGACGAACCCGCTTTCGAGCGCATCCTGCACTGCCTCGGCCGCTTCGCCGGGCGTGAACTGGAGGTGGACGAGGAGGTGTTCACCTCCGAGGCGACGACCGGTGACCGCAACCGGGCGCTCGCCTACCTGATCCGTGCCACCGGCACCATGCCCGTCGACCCGGTCCTCGCGGTGGACCGGTACTTCCGCCAGTGCGCGGTGCGGGTCACCGCCCTCGACCTCGCCACGATGGCCGCGACCCTCGCGTACGGCGGATTCAACCCCGTCACGCGGGAGCAGGTCGTCTCGGCGGAGGTCACCTCCCGGGTCCTCGCCGTGATGGCGACCTGCGGGATGTACGACGGTTCGGGGGAGTGGCTGCTGCGGATCGGGCTGCCCGCCAAGAGCGGGGTCTCCGGCGGCCTGATCGCGGTCGGCCCGGCCCGCTTCGGCCTCGCCACCTACAGCCCGCCGCTGGACGCCGCGGGCAACTCGGTCCGCGGCCAGGCGGCGCTGCGCGCGCTCTCGGAGCGGTACGGGCTCCACCTGATGCTCAACCCCGCGCTGCCCGGCTCCACCGTCACCCTGGTCACCACCGCGGACGACCTGCCGTCCGCGCCCTCGGCCGACCACGAGCGGGTCCTGCACGAGCAGGTCGGGGTGGTCGCCGCGCAGGGGTCCATCGACTTCACGGCGGCCGAGCGGGTGCTGTACGCCCTGGACGAGTCGGGGCCGGACGAGGAGAGCCCGGTCGTGCTCGACCTGCACGACGTCACCTCGGTCGACTCCGTCGGTCTGGGGATGCTGCACACGGGGCTGGGCCGGCTCTCCGCCGACGGGCGGCGCGTCGCGATCGTGGACCCGCGCGACCTGCTGGGCCCGCCGGACGTCGTCCGGGAGGGCATCGGCCAGGATCTGCCGCGCTACGCGACCCGGGAGGCCGCGGTGGAGGGCAGCGCGCAGACCCTGGCCGGGGACGGGTGACCCGGGGCCGGGACTACCAGATGGCCTCGACCCACTCGGGGTGGTCGACGAACGGGTTCCGGTTGTGCTGGAACCGCTCGAATATGACGTCGTTGCGGCGCTTCTCGAAGGCGTCCGGCGGGTCCTCCTGGCTCCACCGCTTCAGCACGGACAGCTTGCCCATCTTCGGCGCCGAGCCGTTGTTCACCTGCTCGTTGGGTTCGAGGTCGGCGAAGGAGTCGTTGCCCTCGTACCGCACGGCCATGTAGAGGATCATGCGGGCGACGTCGCCCTTGACCGCGTCACGCGGTTCGAAGGAGTCGCCGTCGGTGTAGTTGCCGGGGGCCTCGCCGAGTTCGCTGCCGCCCTCGTCGAAGTCCTTGTTGCCGCGGGCGGAGTTGACCGAGACGTCCGTGGGGCGCAGATGGTGGATGTCGGTGCCCGGGCCCGTGGCCGTACCGAAGCCGCCGTGCGACTTGGCCCAGACGTGCTCGCGGTTCCACTGGTCGGCGTTGCCGCCGTTGTCGTTCTTGGACTGGGAGCGCCCGGTGTAGAGCAGGATCACGTTGGAGGAGTTGGCCGGGTCCTCGTCGGTGGCCTTGAGGGCGTCCCAGACCTGGCTGTAGGAGAGCTTGGTCTGGTCGCTGATGATCGTGTGCAGGGCCGCCTTGAGCTCGGAACCGGTCTTGCCCAGGGCGTCCTGGTAGTACGTGTCGTCGAGCGCGGCGGCGAGGGTGGCGGGCCGGTCGGGCGGGGTGTCGGCGGGCGCCGCGGCGGCGGTGCCCGCGAGTACGGCGACGGCCGCCGCGGTGGCCAGCAGCGGACGCGCGTAGAACGGATGGCGACGGGACATGTGGGGTGTCCTCTCGGAACGCGGGCACCACGGCGCTCGCCCTGGGTGGGGGCGCTCGTCGGGGTGCGGTGCGATGGGTGGTACTCGGGAGCGTCGCACACGGACCGTGGCCCGCGTGTGAACGCTGTGTACCTATCATGTGCAGGTCAAGATTGGGTCCGGTCGGCCCCGGGGCGAGCCCCGCTCCGGGCCCGACCCCGGGACTGTCCGGGGGAGGCTGTCCGGCGGGTGCGACTAGCCGGCGGCCCAGTCGCGCAGGGCCCGTACCGAACCGAAGTCGGCGACGTTTCTGTCCAGGGGATGGTCGGTGTACTGGTGGATCCGCCAGGACGCCTCGATCCGGGGCTTCCCGGCGGAGACGTAGTCGGCGATCCAGAGCCCGTCGCCCGCGTAGCCGCTGGTGTCGTGGGTGCGCCAGAAGGCCCGGTTGCAGTAGAGGAGGACCCGGTGGCCGGGCCGCTCCCGCTTCACCGCGCGCAGGAAGCGGTCCTTCTCCGCGCTGCTCGCGCGCGTCCCGCCGCCGGTCTGCTCCCAGTCGACGGCGAGCAGGTCGCCCTCCTTCTCCGGGGTCCTGCCGAGGAAGTACGCCACCTGGTCCTCGATGTCCCCCGGCCACAGGAAGTGGTAGAAGCCGACGACGCACTCGGCGTCCCGGGCCCGTTTCACCTGGGCGTCGAGACGTGGATTGACGTAGCTGCGGCCCTCGGTGGACTTGACGAAGACGAAGTCGACTCCGTCCGTGTCGTAGGAGGGCTGGTAGGCGCTGACGTCGACGCCGTGGAGCATGGGCACCGCCTCAAGAGATGAGAAACAACGTTCCGGTTCTGCCCACTCCTCGTCCGGAACAAGGCCGGATTCACTCTCCCGGGTGGCGCGGCGGGCCCGTGCCCCTCGGATGCGGCCCGGCCCGTACGGGGCGAGAATTGCGGCACAAGGACGAGGAGGCGGCATGAGCGAAGACCCCGAATCCGTATCCGCGCCCGAGGTGTCGGGCATCACCCCGGACCGGCTCCTGCACACGGGCGGCAGCGACCGGCCGAGCGCGGAGGACCTGGTGCTCGCCTCCGGACGGGACGTGACGCCCGAGACCCTGGAGTGGGCGCGGCGCAAGCTGGCCGACGAGGGGCGCTCCGCCCTCGACAGACAGCTGCCCTGACGCGGCGCACCGCTCCGGAGACGGGGGCGGGACGGACAGGCCCGCGGGGAGACGGGACGGCACGGGCCCGCGCCGGGACGCACGGACCCGCGGGGAGGACGCGGGACGGACAGGCCCGCCGGAACCCTTCCGGCGGCCCCGGTGGGAAGCCGGCGGACGGACCGCCGGGTTGCCGCCACGGCCGCCGTCGGGTGTCGCTACGACCGAGGGGCCGGGGAGCGTGTGGGGCGCCCCCGGCCCCTCGGTTAGCCTGAGCGGCATATGAACCGTTTGACGACCTCACAGGGCACTTTCGAGCTGGCCCGCTTCCCCGAGCATCCGAGCGACCCCTTCCGGGCCTGGGACGCATCCGACGAGTACCTGCTCCGGCAGCTGGCGGACGCCGAGGCGGGGCCCGTCGACCTCTCGGGCACGGTCGCCGTCGTGGGGGACCGGTGGGGCGCTCTGGCCACCGCGCTCGCCGCCCACCGGCCCGTGCAGATCAGCGACTCCTACCTGGCCCGCCGCGCCACCCTCGCCAACCTCGGGCGCAACGGCCTGGACGCCGGCTCCGTGACGCTGCTGTCCTCGCGCGACACCCCGCCGGAGCGGATCGACGTCCTGCTCGTACGGGTGCCGAAGTCCCTGGCGCTCCTGGAGGACCAGCTCTACCGGGTCGCCCCCGCCGTCCACGCGGGCACCGTGATCATCGGCACCGGCATGGTGAAGGAGATCCACACCTCCACCCTCAGGCTCTTCGAGCGGATCATCGGGCCGACCCGCACCTCACTGGCGGTGCGGAAGGCACGTCTCATCTTCACCACCCCCGATCCGGACCCGGCGCCGGAGCGCACGCCGAACCCGTGGCCGTACCGCTACGAACTCCCCACCGGCATCGGCCCCGCCTCCGGCCGCACGGTCGTCAACCACGCCGGGATCTTCTGCGCCGACCGGCTGGACATCGGCACCCGCTTCTTCCTGAAGCACCTGCCCACCCGGTCCGGTCCGGTCCGGATCGCCGACCTGGGCTGCGGCAACGGCGTCCTCGGCCTCTCCGCCGCGCTCGCGAACCCGGACGCGCACCTCACCTTCGTGGACGAGTCGTACGGAGCCGTCGCCTCCGCCGAGGAGACCTTCCGCCTGGGCGCGCCGGACGGGGCGAAGGCGGACTTCCTGGTGGGTGACGGACTGGCGGACCTGGCCCCCGGCTCCCTGGACCTGGTGCTCAACAACCCGCCGTTCCACTCCCATCTGGCGACCACCGACGCCACCGCCCGCACCATGTTCGCCGGTGCGCGGACGGCGCTGCGGCAGGGCGGCGAACTCTGGGTGGTGGGCAACCGGCACCTCTCGTACCACACGCATCTGCGCCGCATCTTCGGCAACTGCACCACGGTGGCGGGGGACCCGAAGTTCGTGGTCCTGCGCGCGGTGAAGCGCTGACGGCACATCCCCCTCGCTCCGGCCCTTCCGGATTCTTGCAACACGTTCTACTGTGTGCGCCGCCGCACACGGGCGACGCAGACGCGAGACTCTGGAGGGGCCGTGCACCTCGCATACACGCCTGGACAAGAGCAGTTGCGCACCGAACTCCGTACGTACTTCGCCGCGCTGGTCCCCGACAACGCCTACGCCCGCTACGCGGAACCCGCCGCCCAGAAGCGTTTCTACCGCGAGACGATCCGCCGCCTCGGCACCGACGGCCGGCTGGGGGCGGGCTGGCCGGAGGAGTACGGAGGCCAGGGGCTCACCCCGATGGAACAGTTCATCTTCTTCGACGAGGCGGCCCAGGCGGGCGTCCCGCTGCCGCTGATGGCGCTGAACACGGTCGGCCCCACGATCATGCGGTACGGCACCGAGGAGCAGAAGGCGTACTTCCTGCCGAAGATCCTCGCCGGTGAGATCGACTTCGCGATCGGCTACAGCGAACCGGACGCGGGCACCGACCTCGCCGCCCTGAGGACCCGCGCGGTCCGCGACGGGGACGCCTACGTCGTCAACGGCCAGAAGATCTGGACCACCAACGGCGACACCGCCGACTGGGTCTGGCTCGCCGTCCGCACCGACCCCGACGCCCCGCCGCACAAGGGCATCACCATGCTCCTGGTCCCCACGAGCGACCCCGGCTACTCCTGCACCCTCATCAACACCCTTGCCTCGCACGACACCACGGCCAGCTACTACGAGAACGTCCGCGTCCCCGTCTCCCACCGGGTGGGCGAGGAGAACCAGGGCTGGCGCCTCATCACCAACCAGCTCAACCACGAACGCGTCACCCTCGCCGCCCACGGCACCATGGCGGTCCGCGCCCTGCACAACGTCCAACGCTGGGCGGCGGAGACGGAGTCGGCCGACGGCCGCCGCGTCATCGACCTCCCCTGGGTCCGCGCCCTCCTCGCCCGCACCCACACCCGCCTCGACGCCATGAAGCTGCTCAACTGGCAGATGGTCGCCGCCCTCCAGGACGGGACCCTCACCCCGCAGGACGCCTCGGCGGTCAAGGTCCACGGCTCCGAGGCCCGCCGCGACGCCTATGCCTGGCTCATGGAGATCACCGGCTCCGCGGGCCCGCTGAAGGAGGGCTCCGCCGGCGCGGTCCTCCACGGGGAACTGGAACGCGGCTACCGGTCGGCGGTCATCTTCACCTTCGGCGGCGGCAACAACGAGATCCAGCGCGAGATCATCTCCTGGATCGGACTCGGGATGCCGCGCGTGCGGCGGTGAACGGACGGCAGGGCGCCGACCCGCGACGGCGGCCCACGGCGCACCGCACGGATCACGCATTCCACACTGGCCGAAACATATAAGTGACGTGTTTCACAGTGGAACAAACGTGTGAACACGCAACGGCCTGCGAGACATACTGAGTGCCATGACACCGAGGGCACATCCGTGGACGCCTGCTGTTCGCTCCTGCGCGCAGGCCGCGACCCGTGCCCTGACCGCGGCACCCCGGTGAGCCGCGCCCATTCCGGCTCGATCCGCCCTCGCGTACGCACCCGTCACGGCTGGTCCCACGACCTGGCCGACGCACCGGTGAGCGTGCCGAAGCGGTCCGGCCGTCGCGAACCGTCCGGTGGAGTGGCAGGGGGGAATCCGGCATGAGCCTGCACGCGCTCGCCCGTATGTACGCCGACGGCAAGGTGTCGACGGCGGGGGTACTGGCCGAACTCTCCAGGCGTGTGGACATCCCCCTCTCCGAGGGGCAGCGCGGCCTGTGGGCGCTGGCCAAGCTGGAGCCGGAGACGTACGCGTACAACGTCCCCGTGTGCCTCTCGGCCGCGGACGTGGACACCGAGGCGCTTCGGGCCGCGTTCCATGACACCCTCGCCCGGCATCCGCTGCTCTCGGCCACGGTGCGCGAGACGGAGGACGGGCCGCGTCTGTCCCACGGCGACCCGGACGGTTTCCCCGTCGAGTCCGTGGACATCTCCGATCTGCCCTCCGGCCGGGTGCCGGAGCTTCTCAAGGAGCGGGCGAGGCAGCCGTTCGACCTGGCCGGTGGCCCCCTGACCAGGCTGACCGTGCTGCGCCGCTCCGCGTCCGAGTCGTATGTCCTGCTGGTCGTCCACCACTTGGTGATCGACGGGGTGTCGGCGCGTCTCGTCATCGACACGCTGTTCCGTTCCTACCGGGCGCGGGTCGAGGGGCGGGACGTCCCGATCGAAGTGGGCGCACCCTCGTTCGGTGAGTTCGTCGCGTGGGAGCGGGACGCGCTCGCCGGTGAACGCGCCGTGGAGGACCGGGAGTTCTGGGTGCGGGAACTCGCCGGCGCGGAGGTCCTCACCGGGTTACCCGCCCAGGCGGCTCCGGAGCCGGACGCGCCTCACGTGGGCGAGGTGCACACCAGCCGGCTGTCGCGGGAGCGGGCCGCCGCCGTCGCGGCCTTCACCGCCGCCCAGGGGATCAGCCCGGGGACCTTCTTCCTGGCGGCCTTCCTGACCCTCCTGCACCGGTACACCGGCAGCGAGGACCTCGTCATCGGGATGCCGGTGGCCGGGCGCCCGACGGAGCGGTTCGACCCGATCGTCGGCCACTTCGTCAACACGCTGCCCGTCCGGAGCAGACCGGACGCCTCCGAGGAGTTCACCTCGTTCGCCCGGCGCGTGCAGTCCACGGTGCTCGACGTGCTGGAGCACGGGGCCTACCCGTTCCACCGGATCGTGAACGATCTCGGCGCCCGTGGCGCGAATCCGCGGTCACCCCTCTACCAGATCGTCTACAACTACCAGGACTCCGCTCTCTCCGGCTATCTGGGCGAGCGGGCCCGCGCCACCGGCGAGACGGACTTCGACCTCGTCGACGGGCTGTACCAGCTGGGCGAGTACGACCTCACGGTGGACGTGGTCCCCGGTGACGGCTTCCTGGTGAACTGGAAGTACCACCCCGACGCCTTCCCGGCCGACGCCGTCGCGGACATGGCGCGGCACTTCGCCACCCTGGTGGACAGCATCCTCGACACGGACGGGCGGTCGCCGATCGGGAGGCTGGACCTGCTCGACGACGAGGAACGGCGTCTCGTCATCGAGCACTGGAACCGCACCGAGACCGGCCTTCCCACGCACCGGACGTGCTGGGACCTCTTCACGGAGCAGGCGGCGGCGACCCCGCAAGCCCCGGCGGTCACCTGGCGGGAGCGCACCCTCACCTATCGCGAACTCGCGGACCGCAGCACGGCGCTGGCCGAGGCGCTGAGGCGGCAGGGCGTCGGCCCCGGGGACGTCGTAGGGGTCTGCCACGAACGGTCGGCCGACCTGGTCGTGGCCCTCCTCGCCGTCATGGGACTCGGCGCGGCGTACCTGCCCCTGGACAGCCGGATGCCGGCCGAACGCCTCTCGTACATGATCGAGGACAGCGGCGCGAACCTCGTCGTCTGCCATGAGGCGGTGCTGGACAGGCTGGCCGCCGTGGGGATGCCCGAGGCACGGCTGTACGTGACGGACCGCCGGGACGACCGGGCCGCCCAGGCACCGGCACCGGCGGGGGAGACCGCCGGCGAGGCGCCGGAGCCGCGAGCCCCGGCAGCACGGGCCGCCTACATCATCTACACCTCGGGCAGCACGGGAAGGCCCAAGGGCGTCCTCGTCCCGCACACGGCGCTGACCAACTTCCTGCTGGCCATGGCCGGCACACTGGAAGTGACGTCCGACGACCGGCTGCTGGCCCTCACCACCCACAGCTTCGACATCGCCGCCCTGGAGCTGTACCTGCCGCTCATCACCGGCGGACAGGTCTGCGTCGCCGACGCGGCCACGGCAGCGGACGCCACCCTGCTCGCCGAGAAGGTCGCGGAGTGGCGGCCCACCATCATGCAGGCCACCCCGGCGACCTGGGCCATGCTGGTGCGCGTCGGGTGGCGGAACACCGAGGGCGTCAAGGTGCTGTGCGGCGGCGAGGCGCTGCCGGACGGCCTCAAGGACCACCTGGTGGCGCGCGGCGAGGCCTGGAACCTGTACGGGCCCACGGAGACGACCATCTGGTCGGCGGCCAAGCGACTGCGCCGCGAGGAGCCGGTGACCATCGGCAGCCCCATCGCCAACACCCGGCTGTACGTCCTCGACCAGAACCTGAACCCTCTTCCGGTCGGCGTGACCGGTGAGCTGCACATCGCGGGCGACGGGGTCGCCCTGGGCTACCACCGCAGGCCGGAGCTGACGGCCGAGCGCTTCCTGGGCGACCCGTTCGCGCCGGGGCGGCTCTACCGGACCGGCGACCGCGCGCGCCGGCTGCCCAACGGCGAGATCGTCGTCCTGGGCCGGATGGACAACCAGGTCAAACTGCGCGGCCATCGGGTCGAACTCGGCGAGATCGAGGCGGCGCTCGACGCCCGCCCGGAGATCGCCCGAAGCATCGTCCTGCTCGAACACGCCGGCCTGTCCGACCGGCTCACGGCCTACTGCACGGGGAGCGGGGACGCGCCGGTCGACGCCGCGCTGCTGCGCGCGGAACTCGCCAGGACCCTCCCCGCCTACATGGTGCCCGCCGCGTTCGTGACCCTGGACGCCTTCCCGCTCACACCGCACGGCAAGGTCGACCGGGCGAGGCTGGCGGAGGCCGCCCGGACGGGGCCGCTCCCGGCCGCCGGCAGTTCGGTGTCCGACAGCCCGGCCGCCGACAGCCTGGTGGCCGCGCCCGACATCGAGCGGACCGTGCGCGGGATTTTTGAAGAGGTGCTCGCCTCGGGGGACATCGACCGTGCCGCGGGCTTCTTCGACATCGGCGGAGACTCGTTCGCGGCCATCGAAGCGGTCGAGCGGATCAACCGCGCGTTCGGCTGCTCGTTGCGGCCCACCAGCATGTTCGCGCACCCGTCCGTCGCGGCGATGGCCCGCCACCTGACGGGGCTGCTGCCCGACGGGAAGGCACCCGGCGGGGAGAGAGCGGGCGGACGGGCGGCCGCTGGGCCACAGGCCCCCGCGCCGCAGCGGGCCGAGTCCGGGCGGCACCCCGGTCCGCGCCGTACCACTCCGTCGGCCGACGACGCCTCGCTCGGCGACGCGATCGCGGTCATCGGCATCTCCTGCCGGTTCCCGGGAGCCCTGGACCACCGTGCGTTCTGGTCCGCGCTCGTGGAGGGACGCAGCGGCTCCACCTCCTGGTCGGCCGGGGAACTGCGCGCCCTCGGAGTGCCCGAGGAGCTGATCACCCGGCCCGGGTACGTACCGCAGCGGTCGGTGGTGGACGGCAGGGCGGAGTTCGACGCGGCGTTCTTCGACATCTCGCCCCGCGACGCCGAGTTCATGGACCCCCAGGCGCGCCTGCTGCTGCAGCACGCGTGGCAGGCGCTGGAGGACGCCGGCTACCGCCCGGAGGACGTTCCGCAGACCAGCGTCACCACCTCCACCAGCGCGAACTTCTACCAGGCCCTGCTCCCGGCGCTGATGGCGAACGCCTCGGGCCCGCGAGTCCTGGCGAGTTCGGAGACGTACGCGGCGTGGCTCTTCGCCCAGGGCGGCACGGTGCCCACGATGATCTCGACGAAGCTGGGCCTGCACGGTCCCAGCATGGCGGTGAGTACCAACTGCTCCTCCGCCCTGAGCGCGGTGCACGTCGCCTGCCAGGGACTCCTGGCCGGTGACGTGGACCAGGCGCTCGTCGGCGCGGCCAGCCTGTTCTCCGCGGGGGAACTGGGTTACGTGCACCAGCCGGGCCTGAACTTCTCCAGCGACGGAAACAGCCGCGCGTTCGCCGACGGCGCCGACGGCATGTCCGGCGGTGAGGGCGTCGGCGTGGTCGTCCTCAAGCGCGCCGGTGAGGCGATCGCCGCGGGCGACCACATCTACTGCCTGATCCGCGGCATCGCGGTGAACAACGACGGCGGCGACAGAGCGGGGTTCTACGCGCCCAGTGTGCGGGGCCAGGCCGAGGTGATCCGCAAGGCGCTGGACAAGGCGGGCACGGACCCGTCGACGATCAGCTACGTCGAAGCGCACGGCACGGGCACCAGGCTCGGCGATCCCATCGAGGTCGCGGCACTGACCGAGGTGTACCGCGACCACACCGATCGCAGCCGGTTCTGCGGCATCGGCTCGGTCAAGAGCAACATCGGCCACCTGGACGCGGCCGCGGGGATCGCCGGCCTCATCAAGGTGGCCCTGTCCTTGCAGCACGGTGAGGTGCCGCGGACCCTCCACTGCGACGTGCCGAGTACGGAGATCGACTGGGACGATTCGCCGTTCTTCGTGGCCGACCGGAACCTGCCGCTGGTCGGCGACGGACCGGCGCGGGCGGGACTCAGCTCCTTCGGGATCGGCGGCACCAACGCGCACGCCGTACTGGAACAGGCGCCGACCGGTGCGCGGGCCGCCGGACGCCCCGGCCCCCAGGCGGTCATCCTCTCGGCCCGCGACGGGGAGCGGCTCGGCGCCCTCGCGCGGCGACTGCTGGAGTTCCTGCCGGGATACCGCGACACGCACGGCGACCTGGCCTCGCTCGCGTACACGCTGCAGGTCGGACGGCGGGCGATGGCCGAACGCGTGGTCTTCGTCGCGCACGACGTCGACGGGCTGATCGCGTCGCTCCAGGAGTACGTCGGGCGCGGCGCGCGCGGAGCGGTGTTCGAAGGGACGGCCCGACGGCCGGAGGACGAGCTGCGGGCCATGTTCGAGCGCCCCGGTGAGCTGCGGGACCTCCTGGCCCGGTGGCTCGAACGCGGCGAGTGGGACAAGATCGCGCCCCTGTGGGTCAACGGCATCGACGTCGACTGGCACGCCCACCACGGCGAGCGTCCGCCGGTGCGGGTGAGCCTGCCTGCGTATCCGTTCGCCGGGAAACGGCACTGGCCGACTGCCGGGGCGGTGCCGGTTCCGCGCGCCGCCGACCGGCTCGGCGCCCTGCCGCACACCCGGGCCACCGGCTCCTCCGCCGCCGTTCCGGTGCCTCGGGCCGCCGAACCGCCCGACGCGGAAGCGCTGCTGGTAGCCGCGGCCGGGTCCCAGGGGGTCGCGACGTTCCTGTCCGGTCACGCGTCCGCCACGGACGCGCTGGACAGCCTTTCGCGCCCGCTCGTGCTCGCCCAGCTCGTGGCGGCGGGCCTCTTCGACGCGCCCGTCCGTCGCGACCTGCTCGGGCAGCGGATCTCGCCGTCCCTCGCCCCGTGGCTCGACCACACGGTCACCGTGCTGCTCAGCCACGGGGAACTCGTGCGCGAGGGCGACCTCGTGGTGCCCGGGAAGAGCGCGCCGGGCGTCGAACAGGCCTGGCACAACTGGCGTACGTGGAAGGACGCCCGTGCCCACGATCCGGAGCTGGCGGCCAGGACCGGCCTGACCGAGCGCATGATCGAGGCCCTGCCCGCGATCCTGTCCGGCCGGACGAAGGCCACGGCGGCCATGTTCCCGGGCGGCTCGTTCGCACTGGTCGAACCGGTGTACCGGGGGAACGCGACGGCCGACTACTTCAACGACGTGACGGCCGCCGCGGTAGCCGCGGAGGTCGAGGCCCGCGGCGACGGGGTCCGGCTGCTGGAGATCGGAGCGGGCACCGGCAGCACCAGCGAGCGCGTCTTCGCCGCGCTGGCGGGCCGCGACCTCGCCGAGTACCGCTACACGGACATCTCGAAGGCGTTCCTGATCGACGCGGAGCGGCGGTTCGCCGACCGCGTCCCGTACGTGTTGTTCTCGGCCTTCGACGTGGAACGGGAGCCCGGCGCCCAGGGACTTGCCACGGGCGGGTACGACATCGTCGTCGCCAACAACGTCCTGCACGCCACCGAGGACATCGTGCGGACCGTGCGCCACGCCCGGGCACTGCTGCGTCCCGGCGGCGTCCTCGTCCTCAACGAACTCGCCCGGAACGACTGGTGGTCGCACCTGACCTTCGGGCTCCTCGACGGCTGGTGGCGGTTCACGGACGGACGGCGTATCCGGGGCGGACCGGCCCTGTCCCCGGACACGTGGCGCGACGTGCTGCGGGAGTGCGGGTTCGACACGGTCGAGCCGCTGGCGGCGCCCGCCCACGACCTCGGTCAGCAGGTCCTGCTGGCGCGCGTCGGCTCGCCCGTCCCGCGCCGGTGCGCGCCCCCCGCCCCGCGGCCTGCCGCGTCCGGTTCGATCGAGGAGCACGTCCGCGCGGCCGTGGAGCGGATCCTCACCGAGACGCTCAGGCTGACGGCGGACGAGCTGGCGGACGACAAGCCCTTCGCGGACTACGGACTGGACTCGCTCACCGGCGTCTCCCTGGTGCAACGGCTCAACGAGTCCTTGGGCACCGACCTCGACCCGAGCGTGCTGTTCGAGAACCCGTCGATCACGCGGCTGACGCGATTCATCGTCGCCGAGGAAGGTGCCGCCCTCGTGGCCGCGGTGCCCGAGGCGTCGGCCGTTGCCGAGGCGTCGGCTGTACCCGAGGCGTCAGCGGCGCCCGTCCCTGTGCCCTCCGCCCTGCCCGGGCCGTCCGTGGCACCACCTGGGCCGTCCGTGGCACCCGGGCCGTCCGCGGTGCCCGTACCGCCGCCGGTGCCCGAGCCCTCCGCCGTACCCGAACCGGCTGCCCCGCCCGCGCCCTCCGCCGTGTCCGCGCCGCCGCGTCGTGGCCGGGAGCCCGTCGCGATCGTCGGCATGAGCGGCCGGTTCCCGGGCGCCCGGGACACCGACGAGTTCTGGGACCTGCTGGCCTCCGGCCGGGACGCCGTCACGAAGGTGGACCGCTGGGACCTCGCGTCGCTGGGCAGCGTCTGCCTGGACGGCGGCCTCCTGGACGGCGTCGACGAGTTCGACCCGCTCTTCTTCGGGATCTCCGGTGCGGAGGCCGTCTACATGGAGCCGCAGCAGCGGCTGTTCCTCCAGGAGGCGTGGCGCGCGCTCGAGGACGCGGGCCACGCGGGCGACTCGCTCGACCGGGACCGGTGCGGCATCTACGTGGGCTGCGCCGCAGGCGACTACCTGGACCTGACGGGGCCGTCCGACTACCCGGGCCAGGCGCTCTGGGGCAACATGAACTCGCTGGTGCCGTCCCGCATCGCGTACTACCTCGACCTGCACGGGCCGGCACTCGCGGTCGACACCGCGTGCTCCAGCTCGCTGGTCTCCCTCTACCTGGCCTGTCAGGCACTGTGGGCGGACGAGGTCACCACGGCCATCGCGGGCGGGGTCTACGTACAGAACTCCCCGCGGCTGTATCTGGCGGCCTCGCGGGCCGGAATGCTCTCCCCGACCGGGCGGAGCCGGGCGTTCGACCAGGCCGCCGACGGATTCGTGCCCGCCGAGGGGGTCGGTGCGCTGGTCCTCAAGCGGCTCTCGGACGCCCAGGCGGACGGCGACCACATCCACGGCGTGATCAGCGGCATCGGGATCAACCACAACGGCACGACGAACGGGATCGCCGCGCCGAACGGGACCTCCCAGGAACGGCTGATGCGGCAGATCTACCGGGACTTCGCCATCGACCCGGCGGGGATCGGTCTGGTCGAGGCGCACGGCACCGGCACCAAGCTCGGTGATCCGGTGGAATTCCGGGCGCTCGACCGCGCGTTCCGCGGTTTCACCGACGCCGAGCGGTTCTGCTCGCTCGGCTCCACCAAGGCCTCCATCGGCCACGCCCAGGCCGCCGCCGGCGTCATCGGCGTCATCAGGACACTGCTGGCGATGAGGCACGAGGCGATCCCCGGCCTGCCCCACCACACGGAGACGAACGCCAGCGTCACGCTGGCCGGAAGCCCGTTCTTCGTCCACACGGAGCCCAGAGAGTGGGCCGTGCCCGAGGGCGGCAGGCGGCGCGCCGCGGTCACGTCGCTCGGCGCGAGCGGAACCAACGCCCACGCCGTGATCGAGCAGCCGACCGTGCCGTCCACGCCGCCGCGGAGCAGGCCGGACGTGGCCCGGCTGTTCGTGCTGTCGGCGGCGACGGAGCAGGCACTGCGTGACCAGGTGGCCCGGCTCGCGCGCCACTGCCGCGAGCACCCGGACCTCGATCCCGGAGACGTGAGCCACACCCTCCTGCTCGGCCGCAGACACCTGCGGCACCGCTGGGCGGCGGTGGTCCGGGACATCACGGAACTGGAGAGCCGGTGCGATGCCCGGCTCTCCGGGCAGGACATCGCGGCGCGGGGCGCCGACTCCCAGGTGCAGGCGCTCGCCCAGCAGTTCCTCGACGGCGGGGCACCGGACTTCACCGAGCTGTTCCGCGACAGGCGCTACGGTCGCGTTCCGCTGCCCGGCTACCCCTTCGAGCGGGAACGCTACGCGCTGCCGACGCGCGCCGCGGCGGACGACGGACCCCGGCGCGACGGGCGACTCCTCACCGGCGACGAGTTCTATCTGCGGGAACACCGGATACAGGGAACCGGGATCGCCCCGGGGGCCATGTATCTCCAGTGGGCCGCCGCGGCGGCGCGGCGGACCGCGAGCGCCCCGGTGCGCCTGCACGACGTCGTGTTCCTGCGGCCCCTCTCGGTGCCGGGGGCGCCGCGCGCGCTGCGCGTGGCCCTTCGCCCGGACGGCGACGCCACCCGGTTCACGGTGTCCTCCACGGAGTCCGCCGGGGACGAGCCCGTACTCCACTGCCAGGGCGAGGTGTCCGCCACGGAGCCGACGGCCGCGCGGGCGCTCGATCTGCCCGCGCTGCTCCGGGACTTCCGGCCCACGGCATTCGACCCCCAGCGGTTCTACGCCGAGTGGCGGGACCGCGGGATCGCCTACGGGCCCGCGTTCCAGGGGGTCGCCGCGGTCCATCGCGGCGACCACGCGGTGCTCGCCCGGCTGAGGCTGCCCGGCACGGCGCCGGCGACCGCGGACGGTCCTCTTCCGCACCCGGCGCTGGTGGACGCGGCGATGCAGTGCATGCGGCTGCTCCACGGCGACGGCGATGACCGCGACGACCGGGTCGGGCTGGTGTTCACCATCAGGACGGTGGAAGTCCTCGCCCCCGGCGCGACCACGATGTGGGCCCTGGTACGCCGTGCCGAGGACGCGCACGGCGCGGACCGGATCGACATCGACCTCGCGACCGACGACGGCACGGTGTGCCTGCGCCTGCGGGGCATCGCGGGCCGACGGACCGGGCGGACACCGGACCCGGCGCGTGCCGAGCGGACGCAGGACCCGGCGCATGTCGAGAGGACGCCGGAAGCGGCGGACGGCGTCACCACGCTGATACCGGTCTGGGATTCCATCCAGCCGACGGAATCCGCGCCATGGCCGCCGAGCTCCGCGTCCGTGGGCATCATCGCGCCCCCGGGGCGGGCACGGGACGCCCTCCTCGCGCGCCTTCCCGGCGCGCACGTGCTCGCGGACCCGGCGCAGCGTACGCGCGACGACCTGGAGACGGCTCTCCGGTCCGTCCCCGGACTCGACCATCTGATCTGGGTGGCGCCCGCCGCCGTGGAGGACCGGTCCGGGGCGAGCGTCGTCGAGGACCAGGCCGACGGCACGCTGCACGCCTTCCGCACGGTGAAAGCCCTGCTGGCCGCCGGGTACGGCGACCGCTCCCTGGGGCTCACCCTGATCACCGAACGGGCGCACGCCGCCCATGAGGCCGAGGCCGTCGATCCGGCGCACGCGGGTGTCGCGGGCCTGGCGGGGACGGCCGCGAAGGAGTACCCGAACTGGCGGGTGAGGGCTGCGGACGTCGAGGAGTACGACGCGTCCTCCCTGGCCGCGGTGCTGGACCTGGCAGCGGACCCGGACGGCAACCTGCGCATCCACCGCGACGGCCGGTGGCACGAGCAGCGGCTGATGACGGTCCGGCCGGCCCCGCCGACGTCGTCCCGGCTGCGGCAGGGCGGCACGTACGTCATTGTCGGCGGGGCGGGAGCCCTCGGCACGGTCATCAGCGCCCACCTGATCCGGCGGTACCGCGCCCAGGTGGTCTGGCTCGGCCGCAGGCCGCAGGACGCCCGCGTCGACGCCGCCATCGCCCGGGCCGCCGGCGCGGACGGGCCCGCGCCGCTCTACCTGCGCTGCGACGCCACCGACCTCGCGGCCCTGCGCGCGGCGAAGGACGAGATCGTACGACGGTTCGGCGCGGTGCACGGCGTCATCCACTCGGGCCTCGTGTTCGCGGGGGCGACGCTGTCCCGGATGAGCGAGCCGCAGTTCGAGGACGTGCTGCGCGGCAAGGTCGACGCCGGCGTCCGGTGCATGGAGGTGTTCGGCGGCGAAGCGCTCGACTTCGCCCTGTTCCTCTCCTCGATCAACTCCTACCTCAAGGCCATCAAGCAGGCGAACTACGCGGCCGCCTGCACGTTCCTCGACGCGTTCGCGCTGACCGTGCGACGCCGGTACGGGACGGACGGCAAGGTCCTGAACCTGGGCTACTGCTTCAACAACGCACCCGCCGAGGGGGAGCGGGGCGCGGTGGTCGGAGCACAGGCGCCGCTCATCCAGCCGGACGAGCTGACGGCGGCGGTCGAACAGCTCTGCGCGGCGCCGGTCGGCAGACTGACGCTGATGAAGTTCAGTCCCGCGCTCAACGACCGGGGCATCGTCCTGGGCGGCGACGACGTCACCCTGCCCACGGCCGTGTCGCCGGACGCCACGCCCGCCGGCCTCCGGGAACCGGCGGCGGTCGCGCCGGACGGCGAACTGGAGCTGGTACGCGCCCGCATCGCCGAGCTGACCGCGCTCGCGATCTGATCGCGGCCTCCGAAGGGACTGATCATGAAACAGCTGCTGCTCGACTTCCTCTGGTCCCACCTGCGCACGCTCGGCGCGTTCCGCGAATCCGGGCAGACGCCGGAGGCCGCACGGGAGTCGGCGGGCCTCGCGCCCGGGTACGGGGCCTGGTTCGACGAGTGCCTGCGCATCTTCGAGGAGGCCGGCCGCCTCGACCGGCGGGACGGCAGGATCCTCCTCGACGCTGCCGGGCCGCACCGGCCGATCGAGCAGCTGTGGCGCGAGTGGGAGGCGGCAAGCCCCGCGTGGCGGCGGAATCCCGACCTCGCTGCCACCCACCTCCTGGTGGAGACCGCCTTACGCGCCTTCCCCGACATCCTCGGCGGACGGCGGCCGGCCACCGAGGTCCTCTTCCCCGGCGGATCGCTGGAACTGGTGCAGAACGCCTACGCGACCAACCCGGCGTCCGCGTTCTTCAACCGGGTGCTGGCCGCCGACCTGGTGGCACGGCTGCACCGGACGGCCCAGGCCCGGCCGGGGGACGGAGCGCGGATCCTGGAGGTCGGCGCCGGTACGGGCGCCACGAGCGCCGTCGTCCTGGAGGCACTGCGCTCCGCGCGGCTGGACGTGCGCGAGTACTGCTACACCGACCTGTCGAGGGCCTTCCTGAACCACGCGGAGCGCTCGTTCGGCGCGGAGAACCCCTGGCTGACCTACGGGGTCCTGGACATCGAGCGCCCGGTGGCGGACCAGGGGCCCACCCTCGGCGCGTACGACGCCGTGGTCGCCGCCAACGTCCTGCACGCCACCCGCGACATCCGCCACACCCTGCGCAACGCCAAGGCGCTGCTCCGGCCCGGCGGGGTGCTGGTCCTGAACGAACTGACCGCGAACAACCTGCTCAGCCAGTTCTCGTTCGGCCTCCTCGACGGATGGTGGCGCTACGAGGACCCGCACCTGCGGATCGCGGGCTGCCCGCTGCTCTCCACGGACACCTGGCAGCGCGTCCTGACGCAGGAGGGATTCCGCGCCATCGCTCGGCCCGCGCGGCACGCCGAGGATCTGGGACAGCAGATCATCGTGGCCGAGAGCGACGGCGTCGTACGGCAGCCGGTCACCCGTCCGCGTCCGTCCGCGCCGTCGGCGGAGCCGGTGCCGGTGCCCGAGAGCCCGGCACGCGCCGTGACCGGCCACCCTGCCGGGAGCGAGCCCGGGGACCGGCTGCAAGCCCGTATCGAGGCGGTCGCGCTCGACGTGCTGGCGGAGGCGCTGGACATCCCGCGGACGAGGATCGCGCGGGACGAGCCCTTCTCCGGCTACGGACTCGACTCGATCTTCGCGGTGAACGTGGCCCGGACCCTCGGCGGGAGGCTCGGCATCGACCTCGACATCACGGTGCTGTTCGAGCACAACACCCTCGCCGAGCTGGGCGAGTTCATCGTCTCCGAGTACGCGGAGGAGCTGCGGGGGACGCTGCCGCCGGAGCCCGCACCACCGGACCCGGCGCCCGGTCCCGTACAGCCCCGGCCCGAGCCGGACGAAGCCGCGCTCGACGCCATGGCGGTCGTCGGCATGGCCGCACGCTTCCCCGGTGCCGACGACGCCGACGCGTTCTGGCGGATCGTCGAACAGGGCGGCCGGTGCATCACCGCACCGCCGCGGAACCGTCCGGACTGGGCGGGCCACGGCGACGGGGCAGCCGAGCTGCGGGGCGGGTTCCTCGACGGCGTCCATGAGTTCGATCCGCTCTTCTTCCGCATGTCGATGACCGAGGCGCGCCAGGTGACGCCGGAGCTGCGCCTGCTGCTGATGGCGTCGTGGAACGCCGTCGAGGACGCGGGCTACCGGCCCGCCGAGCTGCGGCGCCGGCCCACGGGCGTCTTCGTCGCCACGACCCAGAGCGAGTACCGGCCCGCGGCCAGGGACCTGCTGAGCCTGCCGTCGCCCGCGATGGTGCCCAACCGGATCTCGTACCTGCTCGACCTCGAGGGCCCGAGCGAGCAGTACGACACGACGTGCTCGTCCTCGTTCGTGGCCCTGCACCGGGCGATCCGGTCCATCCGCGACGGCGAGTGCGAGCAGGCGATCGTCGGCGGGGTGAACCTGGTGATGTCGCCCATGGGGTTCGGCGGGATGCGGGCCGCGGGGATGCTCAGCCCGGGCGGCGACGTCCGGCCCTTCCAGGAGGGCGCCGACGGTACGGCGCGCAGCGAGGGCGTCGCCGCCGTACTCGTCAAACCACTGCGGCGGGCCCTGGAGGACGGGGACTTCGTCCACTGCGTCGTACGCGGCACCGGCGTGGCCCACGGCGGCAGGGGCGTGTCCTTCACGGCACCGAACATCAGGGGCATGAAGGCCGCCGTCGCGCACGCCCACGCCGACGCCGCGATCGACCCGGGCGCCGTGGACTACATCGAGACCCACGGCATGAGTTCGCTGCTCGCGGACAGCGCGGAGCTGGCCGCGCTCGGCGCCGGGCACCGAGGGGAGGGCGACGGCGAGGACGTGACGTACCTGGGCAACGTGAAGCCCTGCATCGGGCACACGGAGGTGGTCTCCGGCCTGGCCGCGCTGGTGAAGACCGCGCAGGCGATACGGCACGGCGTCATCCCGGCGATCCCGGGGTTCGGGCAGCCGCACCCCGACCTCCCCCTCAAGGGGACGCGGCTGCGCATCGCCACGCGGAACCTGCCCTGGCCCGAGCGCACCGACGACGCGGGCCGCCCGCTGCCGCGCCGCGCGGGCCTGCACAGCTTCGGGATCGGCGGCGTGAACGCGCATGTCGTCCTGGAGCAGCACATCGCCTCCGGGAACCCCGCCTCCGCGCACCCGGACGACGAGCCCGGGGCGCAGGTGCTCGTGCTCTCCGCGCGGAACGCCGACGGCCTGCGCGAGCGGGCGCGCCGGCTGACGCAGCGGCTGGCCGGGGCGGATCCGCGCTCCTGGGCGGACATCGCGTACACCCTGCAGGTCGGCCGGGAGGCGATGGGCTGCCGGCTGGCGTTCGTCGCGCGGAGCACCGACGAGGCCGCCCGGACGCTGGGCGGTTGGCTCGACGGAGACCCGGACACGCTCGCCCGCGTGGCGTTCGCCGACGGCGTCGATCCCGCGGCCGGAGCCGGGCCCGACGGGCAGCCGGCGCGTCTCGACGACGTGGCGGAGCAGTGGGCCGCGGGCACGTCCATCGACTGGGCCCCGATGCACCGCGGCGCCCGGCGCGGACGGATCCCCCTGCCGGGCTACCCCTTCGCACGGCTGACCTGTTTCGCCGAGCAGACACCGCAGCCGGATCAGGCGGCGCACACAGACGCGGGCGTTCCCGAGGGCGAGGACCGCGAGGCCTTCGTCGCCGACCTCGTCGCCTCGGTGCTGGGCCTCCCGCGCCACGAGATCGACGGCACGAGATCGCTCGCGGACTACGGTCTCAACTCCCTGCTGCTGGTCGCGATGCTGGGCCGGATCACCAGCGTGTTCCCGGGGTTCCGGCCCGAATGGTGGCAGCCGCACGACACGTTGGACGACGTGGTCGCCAGGCTGACCGCAGCGGAGGTCCGCCCCACGCGCGCGCCGGCCCCCGAACTGGTGCGCCTCAACGGCGCCGCCGAGGGCAGGCCGGTCTTCTGGATCCACGGCGCACTCGCCGGCGTCGAGTCCTACCGCACCATCGCCGCGCGGATCGACCGGCCCTTCCACGGCATCCAGGCCCGCGGCCTGCTGTCCGAGGACGCGCCGATCGAGGGCGTCACGGCCATGGCCGAGCACTACACCGGGATCATCCGCTCGGTGCAGCCCGAAGGGCCGTACGACGTCGGCGGATTCTGCCTCGGCGGCATCGTCGCCTACGAGGTGACCCGGCGGCTGCAGGAGCAGGGCCAGGACGTGGCCTCGCTCACGATGGTGGACTCGCCGGACGGGACCGGCCTGGCGAAGGCGAACGCGAACGGGTTCCAGTCGGCCCGGAGCGCCGCCCTCCAGGTCGTCAACTCCCTGCTCTGGCCCCCGGGGGAGAAGGACCCGGCGGTCCTGCGGGCCCGTCTGATCCACCGGGACGAGATCGCGGAGGACCTGGACGAGGACGCGTTCGTCCTGCGGCTCGCGGAGCTGGCGGCCGAGCGCGGACTCGCCATGAGACCCGACCGGACCGCGCGGTTCGTCAGGCGCACCATGGCGATCCAGCTCGCCTACCGGCTCGGGGAGCACACCATCAGGCCCCTGCCACGGCCGGAAGCCGTGGTGTGCACCTACTTCCACAACCGGCGCGGGCTCTTCCTGGGCGAGGTCGAACCCTACTTCCAGGTCGCGGGCGAGACCTTCTCCCTCGACCACGTGAACTACCGGCAGGACTGGGAGCGCGAGCTGCCGGGCCTCCGCCTGGTGGAGATCGACGCCGCCAACCACATGACGATCCTGAACGACGCGGAGCCGCTCGCCGCGATCGAGGAGACCTGCCTGGCGCTCTACGCGCCCGACGAGATCGGGGCCACCCGTGTCTGACCTGACCGACGCCCGGACGTACGGCCGCCACGAGCCGGTGGCGATCGTCGGCATCGGCTGCCGGCTGCCTGCCCGGATCGAGAACCCGACCGGGCTCTGGCAGGCGCTGCTCGACGGCGTCGACGCGGTGCGCCAGGTGCCGGACGACCGCTGGAACGTCACCGCCTGGGCCGCGGCGGAGGCGTCCGGCGGCGCGGCGAACCGCCGGGGCGGCTTCCTCGACGACGTCGCGGGCTTCGACGCGGAGCACTTCGGCATCCCTCCGGCCGAGGCACGGCAGATGGACCCGCAGCAGCGGATCGCCCTGGAGGTGGCGTGCGCCGCCGTCGAGGACGCGCGGCGCTCCACCGCGAGCCTGGCGGGCACTCGCACCGGCGTCTTCATGGGCGCGATGTGGCAGGAGTACCCGCTGTTCACCCAGGGCGCCGCCGAGGCGATCCACGCCCACTCGGCCATCGGCTGGGACAACTCGGTGATCCCGTCCCGCATCGCCTACGCGCTCGGGCTGCGCGGCCCGGCGATGGGCGTGGCGACCGCGTCCAGTTCCTCCCTGGTCGCGGTGCACCTCGCCGTGCAGAGCCTGCGCTCCGGCGAGTCGGACTTCGCCCTCGCCGGCGGCGTCAACCTGATGCTGCACCCGAACACCTCGGTGGCCATGACGAAGCTCGGCACCCAGAGCCCCGACGGCCTCTGCCGGGCCTTCGACGCCGACGGCGACGGCTACGCCCGGGGCGAGGGCTGCGCGGTGGTCGCCCTGCGCCGGCTCTCCGACGCGCTCGCGGACGGCGACCGCGTCTACGCACTGGTGCACGGCAGCGCCGTCAACAACGACGGCGCCACGGACGGACTGACCGCCCCCGGCCACGAGGCGCAGACGGAGGTGCTGCGGTCGGCGTGGGAGAACGCCGGGGTCGCACCGTCGTCGGTGGCGTACGTCGAGGCGCACGGCACGGGCACGCCCCTGGGCGACGTGACGGAGGCGGGCGCGCTCGGCACCGTGTTCGGGCCCGGCCGGCCCGCGCCGCTGCGGATCGGCTCCGCGAAGACGAACTTCGGCCATCTCGAAGCGGCGGCCGGTGTGCTCGGGCTCGTCAAGGCCGCGCTGGCGGTGCACCACGGCGTCCTCCCGCCGAGCCTCCACTTCCGCACACCGAACCCGCGCATCGACTTCTCCGCCGAACGGCTGGACGTGGTCACCGAGGCGGCCGCCTGGCCGGACGGGCCGAGGTTCGCGGGGGTGAGCAGCTTCGGATACGGCGGCACCAACGCCCATGTCGCCCTCGGTGAGGCGCCCGGGAGCCCGTCGGCACCGGCCGCACCCGATGAGGGCGGTCCGGTCTGCCTCGCGGTCTCCGGCACGAACCCGGACGCGCTCGCGCGCAACGCCGCACGGCTGGCGGAACACCTCGGACAGGCGCCCGGCACGAGCCTGTCCGACGTCGCCCACGCGCTGGCGACGACCCGCACGCATCACCCCGCGCGCGGCGCGGTGATCGCCGGTACGGCGGACGAGGCCGTGGCCGGACTGCGGGCGCTCGCCGCCGACGAGAGCCACGACGCGGTGGTGACGGGCGCGCTCGCCGAGCGCGGCCGTGTCGCGTTCGTCTTCCCCGGCCAGGGCGCCCAGTGGTGGGGGATGGGCCGGTCGCTCTGGGAGCAGAACGAGGCGTTCCGCGAGGCGGTGACGGCCTGCGACGAAGCCCTCGCCCCGCACACCGGGTTCTCGGTCGCCGCGGTCGTCCGGGGACAGGACGGCGTCGCGCCGCCCCTCACCCGTACGGACGTGGTGCAGCCGGCCCTGTTCGCGATGTACGTCGGGCTCGCCGCGATGTGGCGCGCCTGGGGCGTCGAGCCCTCGGCGGTCGTCGGCCACAGCCAGGGCGAGGTGGCCGCGGCGGTCGTCGCCGGGGCGCTGAGCCTGGCGGACGGCGCCCGCATCGTGGCGTTGCGCGCCCGGGCCGTGCAGGACCGGGCACCCGACGGGGCGATGGGGCTCGTGGAGCGCCCGGTGGGCGAGGTCACCGGGCAACTGGCGGCCTACGGCGACGCGCTGTCCGTCGCGGTGGTGAACACCGCGCGCTCGACCGTCGTGGCCGGAGACGCCGAAGCGCTGGACCGCTTCCTCGCGCAGATGGAGGCCACCGGCGCGTACTGCCAGCGCGTGGACGTGGACTACGCCTCGCACAGCCCCCACATGGACGTCCTGCTGCCCGCCCTGCGCGAACAGCTCACGGGCCTCGCCTCCACGGAGACGGAGATCGCCTTCTATTCGAGCGTGACGGGGGAGCGGGCAGCCGGTCCGGAACTCGACGCGGACTACTGGTGCCGCAACCTGCGCGAGCCGGTCCGCTTCGACCGCGCGCTGGAACGCCTGCGGGCGGACGGCTTCGGGACCTTCGTCGAGGTGAGCCCGCACCCGGTGCTCCAGATAGCCCTGGCACAGGGAACCGAGGCCGACGCGGCCGCCGTGGTGGTGGGCAGCCTGCGCCGTGGTCGCGGCGGGCTCGAACAGCCGCTGCGGGCGCTCGCGGAGCTGCACGTCCAAGGTGTCCCCGTCCCGTGGCAGCGGGTGTTCCCGGCCTCGGACACGTACAGGACGGACCTGCCGACGTACGCGTTCGAACGCCGCCGCTACTGGCTGGACGAGACCGACGACACGATCCCGCCGGCCGGCACGGCCTCGTGGCGCGAGGACGTGCTGGCACTGCCCGAACCCGAGCGTCCGGGATCGGTGGTCGCGCTCGTCACGCAGGAGGCCGCGGCCCTGCTCGGCCGGCCCGTGGACGCCGTGCGCCCCGATCTGACCCTGCGGGAACAGGGCTTCGACTCCCTCATGGTGGTCGAGCTGCGCAACCGGCTCAGCGCACGCACGCGGGTCCCGCTGCCCACGGTGCTCGCCTTCGACTACCCGACCCCGCGAGCGATCGCGGCCCTGCTGCTGACGCACGCCGACGCGCAGGACCCGCAGGACGGCGCCCAGGAAGCCGCGTCCGCCGTCGCCGCGGTGCCCGTACGGCCCGACGAGGACGACCCCGTCGTGATCGTGTCCATGGCCTGCCGGCTTCCGGACGGGATCGACACGCCCGAGGCGTTCTGGGACCTCCTCGCCGACGGCCGCGAAGCCTCCTCCCCGTTCCCCCGCCGCTGGGACGGATGGGATCTCGGCACCATCGAGGAGACGGAGCGCGCCGCCACCGGCAGGCGCTTCGAGCGCAGGGGCGGCTTCGTACGCGACGTCGAGGACTTCGACGCCGCGTTCTTCGGCCTCAGCCCGCGTGAGGCGCTCTCCCTGGACCCGCAGCAGCGGCTCGTCCTGGAAGTCGTATGGGAGGCGATCGAGCGGGCCAACCTGCGCACCGCGTCCCTCGAAGGCGGCAACACGGGCGTCTACATCGGATCGATGAGTTCGGACTACGACATCGCCCGCCGCTGGGACGTCGGGAGCAGCGACGGCTACAAGATCACCGGCAACGGGTCGAGCCTGATCTCCGGCCGGGTCTCCTACACCCTCGGCCTGTCCGGGCCCGCGCTCACCATCGACACCGCCTGCAGCTCCTCGCTCGTGGCCCTGCGCCTGGCGTGCGAGGCGCTCCGCAGCGGCGAATGCGACCTGGCGTTCGCCGGCGGAGTGACCGTGATGAGCACCCCGCAGATCTTCGTCGAGTTCAGCCGCCTCAACGGGCTTGCCGCCGACGGCCGTTGCAAGAGCTTCGCCGACGACGCCGACGGCACGAGCTGGGCGGAGGGCTGCGGTGTCCTGGTGCTCAAGCGGCTCTCGGATGCGCGGCGCGACGGCGACCGCGTCCTGGCCGTCGTACGGGGCACCGCCATGAACCAGGACGGCCGCAGCCAGGGCCTCACCGCCCCGAACGGCCTCGCGCAGCAGCGCGTGGTGCGCGGTGCCCTGGCCGACGGGGGCCTGACCCCGGCCGACATCGACGCCGTCGAAGCGCACGCCACCGGCACCGTCCTCGGCGACCCCATCGAGGCCGGAGCCCTCGCCTCGGTCTTCGCCGGCCGCGTACGACCCCTGCACCTGGGATCGGCCAAATCCAACATCGGCCACGCCCAGGCGGCCTCCGGCGTCATCGGCGTCATCAAGATGGTGCTGGCCCTCCAGCACGAACTGCTGCCCCGCACGCTCCACGCGGAGAAGCCGAACACCCGGATCGACTGGACAGGCGGCGAACTGGAGCTTCTGCGGGAGCCGAGGAAGTGGCCCCGGACCCGGCGGGTGCGTCGCGCCGGTGTCAGCTCGTTCGGTATCAGCGGCACGAACACGCACGTCATCATCGAGGAAGCGCCGGAGGCACCGGAGACCGTCGTCGCGGACCGGCCCGGCGACGGCCCCGTCCACCCGCTGGTGATCTCGGGCACCGACCCGGCCGCCCTGCGCGCGCAGGCCCGGCACTGGGCCGAGTGGCTCGACGCGCGGCCCGCCGCGCCGATGCGGGACATCGCCCACACCTCCGCCGTCGGCCGTACGCACCTCGACGCCCGCGCCGTGGTCTTCGCGGGCGACGCCACGGAGGCCGCCGCAGCCCTGCGGGCGGTCGAGCCCGGCTCCGGCCCGGCGCCGGGGAAGACCGCCTTCGTCTTCGGCGGCCGGGACACGCGGCCGCCGGGTGCGAGCAGTCAACTGCTGGAGCAGAGCCCGGTGTTCCGCGACACCGTGGCGGAGTGCGACGCCGTCCTCGCGCCGCTGACCGGCTGGTCCGTGCTGGAGGCGCTGCGCGGCGAGAGGGACCGGAACGGTCCGGACGCGCAGCCGTGCACGCTGTTCGCCACATCGCTCGGACTCGCGGCCCTGTGGCGCAGCTGGGGAGTGGAGCCTGCGGCGGTGGTGGCGGGCGACGCATGGGGCGAGGTCGCCGCCGCCGTGGTGAGCGGCGCGGTGAGCCTGGCGGACGGCGCCCGCGCCGTCGCCCTGCAGGCCGGAGCGCGCTCGGCGGAAGCGGCCGACGGTACGACGGCGGGGATCGTCCCTGCCCGCACGTCCGTCCCCCTCTATTCGGTCCGGACGGGCCAGGTCGTAACGGGGCCGCGGCTCGGCGGGGACCACGGGTTCCGCGACCTGCCGGAGCCGGAACCCGACACGCTCGACCGCGCGCTGGAGCGGCTGCGCGGCGAGGGCTTCGGAACCTTCGTCGAGATCACCACGCTCTCCGGGGACCCCCGGGGCGGTGTGGACCAACTCTGGCGTGCGGCGGCCGAGTTGTTCGAGCGGGGCTTCCCGCTGGACTGGGAGCGTGTCCTCGGACCCCGGAGCGCCGGGAGGGCCGACCTCCCGACGTACGCGTTCCAACGCCAACGCTTCTGGCTCGGTGACCTCCCCTCCGGACCCGCCTCGGTGACGGAACGTCATTCCTCTGACGGTCACCCGTGGTTCGACGCGACCACGACGCTCGCGGGCGGCGGCGGCCACCTGTTCACCGGACGGCTGTCGCTCGACGACCTTCCCTGGCTGGCCGATCACGTCGTCGGCGGGCAGGTCTACGTGCCGGGCGCGGGACTGGCCGACGCCGCGCTGTCCGCCGCCCGGACCGCGGGCGCCGACGCCCTGGCGGACCTGACGCTGCTGGAGCCGGTCGTCCTCCTGCCGGGCCGCGCACGGCGGATCCAGGCCACCGTCGGTGTTCCGGACGCGCACGGACGGCGCCCCTTCGCGTTCCACAGCCAGCCCGAGGACACGGACGAGCCCCTGGTCTGGCAGCAGCACGCGACCGGGGAGTGCGTGACCCGCGAGGGTGCCGCCGCCACACCGCCGCCCGGCCTCGGCGACCGGCCGCTGCCCGAGGCCCGTACCCTCGACACCGAAGCCTTCTACGGACGCGCCCTCGCCAACGGGCTCGACTACGGTCCGGCGTTCCGGGGACTGCGCGTACTCACCTGCCACGACGGCGTCCACCACGCCCGGGTGTCCCTTCCCGACGCGCTGGACCCGGGCGGACACGGCCTGCATCCGGCGTTGTTCGACGCGGCTCTCCAGGTCGTCGTCGCCGGTCTGATGGAGGCGGGCGCGGCCCCCGGTCCGCTCGTCCCGTTCATCTGGTCGGACGTCGAACTGTTCCGTGCCGCGGGCAGAGAACTGACCGTGCGCGTGTCGTACGGATCCGCCGGGGACGGGGACCTCGCCCCGGCCACCGTCTGGCTGGCCGACCCGGCGGGCCGACCGGTGGCCCGGATCGGCGGGCTGAAGTTCCAGCCCGGCCGACGGCGAGGACACCCGTTCGCCGAGCACCTCTACCGCGTCGGCTTCGAACCCGTACACCCCCGGGCCGAAACCCCCGATCCCGCGCCCACCCTCGTGGTCGGTGACGCGTCGTTGGGCGCGGGGCTCGGCGCCGACGCCGTACCCGACCTGGACGCCCTCGTGACGCGGCTGGAGGGCCGGACGGATGCGCCCCGGCGGTTGCTGTTCGCGCTGCCCGACAGCGCGTCCGCCCAGGGGCAGGACGCGGAACGGAGCGCCGCCGAAACGCTGCGCACGCTTCAGGTCTGCCTCGGTGATGCCCGGCTCCAGGGCACGGAGCTGGTCTGGATCACCCGGGACGCGGTGGCCTCGGGCCCTGACGACCGGGTACGGAACTGGGCCCACGCCGCGGTGTGGGGCATGGTCCGTACGGCCCGCACGGAACAACCGGAGCGCGTCCTGCGCCTGGTCGACCTCGGTCCAGGCACCCCGGACTTCCCGCTCCTGGCCCGCGTGACCGGGACCGGCGGCGAGCCGGAGTGCGTCCTGCGCGGCGCGACCGTCCACGTGCCACGGGCCAGGCCCACCGTCGAGGAGACCGACGCGCTCGTCCTGCCGGACGGAGGCGGCTGGCACCTGCACCGGCGGGAGGACGGCCGGGTGGACGTCATCGCCGCCCCGCACGACGAGGGCGCGCCGGAGCCGGTCGCGCCGTCGGAGGTCCGTGTCGGGGTACGGGCCGCCGCGATGAGCCCGGAGCGGGCGCGGGCCCTGGACTTCGCCGGGACCGTCAGGGAGGTGGGCAGCGGCGTCACCTCCGTACGCGCCGGAGACCGGGTCGTCGGCCGTGCGGCAGCCGCGCTCGGCACGGAGATCCTCGTGGACGGCGCCGCCCTCAGGCCGATGCCCGCGGACCTCACCTTCGCCGAGGCGGCCGCCGCCCCCTCCGCCACCGAACCCCCGCACGCCAAGGGGACGTTCACCGCCTTCGACGTACGCGAAGCGCCGCACGCCCTGCGCCACGCGCAGCGGAACGCCGCCCACACCACCGTCCTGACCCTGCCACGCGCCCTCGACCCGGACGGCACGGTACTGATCACCGGCGGTCTCGGTGAGCTGGGCAGCGCGCTCGCCGCGCACCTGGTCCGCGCGCACGGGGTGCGGCGGCTCGTGCTGCTCTCGCGGCGCGGTGGCAACGCCCCCGGAGCGGACTCGTCCGTACGGGAACTCGAAGCCGCGGGCGCCGAGCGGGTGGACCTGGTCGCGGGCGACATCGCGGACCGGGCCGCGGTGGCCGCGGTACTGGAGGGGATCGACCCGGGCCACCCCCTCACGGCCGTGTTCCACCTCGCCGGGGTGCTCGACGACGGCCTGGTGGAGGGCTTCACCGCGGAGCGGCTGCACCGGGTGATGGCACCCAAGGTCCAAGGCGCCCGGCTGCTCGACGAGTTGACCGAACGGCTGGACCTGGCCGCGTTCGTCCTCTTCTCCTCGGCGGCCGGAACGCTGGGCACCGCCGGACAGAGCGGGTACGCGGCGGCCAACGCGACGCTGGACGCCCTGGCGGCCAACCGGCGCAAGCGGGGCCTCGCCGGACTCAGCCTCGCCTTCGGGCTCTGGGAACAGGCCGGAGTGGGCATGACCGCCCACCTCGGCAAGGCCGAGCTGGGACGTCTGCGGCGCCAGGGGATCGGCGCCCTGACCCTGACCGAGGGCCTGCACGCCCTGGACGTCGCACTCGCGCGGCTCGAGCCCCAGCTGATGCCCGTACGCCTGGAACTGGCATCGCTGCGACACGCGCTGGGCGATGCCGAAGCGCCGCCCCTGCTGCGCGGCATGCTCCGGCGCACCCCCGAAGCGCGCGGGGCCGAAGCCGCCGGGACCGCGCAGTCGCTCGACACGCGGATGGCGGAGGCCTCCGAAGCCGAACGGCCGGCTCTGCTGCTCGATCTCGTCCGCGGCGAAGTCGCCGACGTGCTCGGCCTGCCCGGACCCGACAGCGTCCCGGCCGACCGGGCGCTGCGTTCCCTCGGGATCGACTCGCTCACCATGGTCCAGTTGCGCAAACGCCTCGCCAAGCGGCTGGACACCACGCTGCCCGCCACCCTGGTGTTCGACTACCCGACCGCCGAGGCCATCGCCGGGCTCCTGCTCCACGACGCCACCACCCTGAAAAGGAACGAGAAGTGAAGACAGAGGCCCTGTTCATCGCGGGTGTCGCCACCTACCTGCCCCCGGCGACCAAGGTCGAACAGGCCGTCGCCGACGGCCTGTTCGACGCCCAGGACGCCGAGGACACACAGCTGGAATCGGTCTGCGAGGCCACGGACGAAGCTCCGCCCGAGATGGCGGTGGCCGCTGCCCGGGACGCCCTGGAGAGGTCGGGGCACCGGGCCGAGGACATCGCGCTGCTGCTGCACGCCTGCGTGTACTTCCAAGGCCTCGAGCTCTACCCGACGGCCTCCTACATCCACCGTGAGGTCCTCGGGGACCATTCGGCCCTCGCCTTCGAGGTCAAGAACGCTTCCAACGGCTGCATGACCGCGCTGGACATCGCGGCGCGCTCCCTCGCGGCCACCGACGACGTGGCGGCGCTGGTGACCACCGCCGACAAGGTGAGTCCACCGGCGATCGACCGCTGGAACAGCGACATCGGCATCGTCCCCGGCGACGGCGCGTCGGCCATGGTGCTCAGCAAGAGGTCCGGGTTCGCCCGGGTACTGAGCACCTCGACGGTGTCGGACCCCACCCTGGAGCGCCTGCACCGCGGCGACGCGCCCTTCACGCCCCACCACGACCCCACGCTCCCCATCGATCTGCGGCTGCGCAAACTGCAGTACCTGGGAGACGTGGAACTCGACGAGTTCACCCGCCGGTTCCGGGCCGGTCTGAGCGACTGCGTCGACCGCGCCCTGCGCGACGTGGACACCGGTCTCGGGGACATCGCCCGGTTCGTCGTACCGCACTTCGGCCGCATCGTGCTGCAGCGCGAGGTCCTCGCCGCACTCGACATCGACCTCGACCTCACGACCTGGTCCTGGGGCCGTACCGTCGGCCACCTCGGCGCGGGCGACCAGATCGCCGGACTCGGCCACCTGGTGGAGCAGCGCGCCGTGGACGTCGGTGACCTCTGCATGCTGCTCGGCGTCGGCGCCGGCTTCACCTGGACGTGCGCCGTGGTCCGGATCACCGAGCTTCCCGAGTGGCCGGCACCGTCGGCCGGATCCGGCCTCGGAGGCGGGCGGATCTGATGCGCTGCCACGTGTTCCCGGGACAGGGCACCCAGAAGAAGGGGATGGGGCGGAGCCTCTTCGGACGGTTCCCCGACCTCTGCCGCCGCGCCGACCTGGTGCTCGGCTACCCGGTCGAGGAGCTCTGTCTGGAGAACCCGGAACGACGGCTGTCCGACACCGCGTACGCGCAGCCCGCGATCTACGTCGTCAACGCGCTGCACTGGTCGGCGGCGCGGGAGGACCTGCCTCCCGCGGACTTCCTCGCGGGCCACAGCCTCGGTGAGTACAGCGCCCTGTTCGCGGCCGGCGCCTTCGACTTCGAAACCGGCCTGACGCTGGTGCGACGCCGTGCGGAACTGATGAGCCAGGTCAGCGGCGGTGCGATGGCCGCGGTCGTCGGCCTCTCCGAGCAGACCGTCCACGACATCCTGAAGCGCCAGGGTGCCACCGGCGTCGTCATCGCCAACTACAACGCGCCCGAACAGTTCGTGCTCTCCGGCAGCCGCGAGGAGCTGGCCCGGATCAAGCCGGCCTTCGAGAAGGAGGAGGGTTTCCGGGGCTTCGTCCCGGTCCGCGTCAGCGGCCCCTTCCACGCTCCGGCGATGGCCCCGGCCGCCGACCGCTTCCGCTCCCTGCTGGCCTCGGTCGAGGTGGGCGACCTGCGGACACCGGTCATCTCCAACGTGACCGGCCGGCCCTTCGGCCCCGATGCGCGGGAGATCCGCGACCTGCTCGCCGAGCAGATCGCCAAGCCCGTCCGCTGGACCGACTCCATCCGGTATCTGCGGGACGCGGGCGTGTCGGTCTTCACGGAATTGGGCGAATCGAAAGTGCTCACCTCACTCATCGACCGGATCACCGCCGAGCAGGAGACCGCACCGGAGCCCGCCCACGAGCCCGCGCCGGAGCCCGCGGAAGAGCCCGCACCGGAGTCCGTACGAGAGCCCGAGGCGGCGTCCGGGCCCGATCCGCGCCGGGACCTGATCGACCGCATCAGGCGCGAGATCCTCCAGCCGGAGATCGGTGACGAGGCGCTGGGCTTCGACGAGGACGCGTCGTTCCGGCAGCTCGGCCTGAACTCCATCATCTACGTGCGCCTGGCCCGCAGGGCCGCGACGGTCCTCGGCGTTCCCGTCAAACCGGACGTCATCTTCCAGCACCGTTCCTGCGCCGCCCTGGCCGACCACCTCCTGACCCGCGACGACATCCCCCAGTCCGCACCGCCCGAGGCCCCACCAGCGCCGGTGCGCGCCTACCGGGACGAACGGGTGACGGCCCTGCTGCACGAATGTGCGAACGGAACCCTCAGCGTGGAGCGGACCATCGAGGCGATCCGCGCCCTCGCGTGAGCGGCGCCGCGACGGGGGTCCCCGGCAGCTCCCGCCACCGTGCGGACGGGAGGCCTCGCGCCCACGGGAGGCGCCGCACGCACGGACGGCGTCGCGCCCACGGGAGGCCTCGCACCCATCGCAGGCGTCGCGCCGCGGCGGGCCCGACGCCGCGAGCCGTCGGGCCCGCCGTGGGAGGATGGCCGGGTGACGCTGGAGGATCTCGTCCGGTTGCGCCGGGCCCGTGACCGGATGGACCGTGAGTACGCGGAGCCGCTGGACGTACCCGCGCTGGCCCGGGGTGCGCTCATGTCGCCCGGCCACTTCTCCCGCAGCTTCCGGGCGGCGTACGGCGAGAGCCCGTACAGCTACCTCATGACCCGCCGGATCGAGCGGGCCAAGGCGCTGCTGCGCCGCGGGGACCTCTCGGTGACCGAGGTCTGCTTCGCGGTCGGGTGTACGTCCCTGGGGTCCTTCAGCTCCCGGTTCACCGAGCTGGTCGGGGAGAGCCCCAGCGCGTACCGGGCCCGGCCGCACGAGGAAGGTGCCGCCATTCCGGCCTGCGTCGCCAAGATCCACACGCGACCGGTCAGGAATGGAGAAGCAAAACCTCGGCCCTCTCCGTAGCGTGAGGACCATGGAAATCAAGCTCGCACAGACCTTCATCGCCGTCGACGACCACGACAAGGCGCTCACCTTCTACCGGGACGTTCTCGGTCTGGAGGTCCGCAACGACGTCGGGTTCGAGGGGATGCGCTGGGTGACGGTCGGCTCCCCGGCCCAGCCGGACGTGGAGATCGTCCTCGAACCGCCGCTCGCCGACCCCAACGCCCCGGCCGCCGACAAGCAGGCCATGGCCGAGCTGCTCGCCAAGGGCCTGCTGCGCGGGGTGATCTTCTCCACCGACGACGTCGACGCCACCTTCGAGCGCATCCGGGCGGCCGGCGGCGAAGTGCTCCAGGAGCCGATCGACCAGCCGTACGGTGTCCGGGACTGCGCCTTCCGCGACCCCGCCGGGAACATGCTGCGCTTCAACCAGCCGCGCAAGGGCTGACGCCCGCCGACGGACCGGTTCCGCCGTCGTACGGGGACGGCGGAACCGGGACGGGAAGACGACGTGGGCAACACCGTGGGTGCGACAGATGGAGAGACGATGAGCAAGGCCGGGAAGACCGGATCGCGGTCGGCGGGGCAGTCGGCTGCGCGGCCGGTCGCCGACAGCCACGAAGTGATCCGTGTGCACGGGGCGCGCGAGAACAACCTCAAGGATGTCGACATCGAGATCCCCAAACGCCGGCTGACGGTGTTCACCGGGGTCTCCGGCTCCGGCAAGAGTTCGCTGGTCTTCGACACGATCGCCGCGGAGTCCCAGCGGCTGATCAACGAGACCTACAGCGCCTTCGTCCAGGGCTTCATGCCCACGCAGGCCCGCCCCGAGGTCGACGTGCTCGAAGGGCTGACGACGGCCATCATCGTCGACCAGCAGCGGCTGGGCGCCGACCCCCGCTCCACGGTCGGCACCGCCACCGACGCCAACGCCATGCTGCGCATCCTCTTCAGCAGGCTCGGCAAGCCGCACATCGGCTCGCCCAACGCATTCTCCTTCAACGTGGCCTCCGTCAAGGCCAGCGGGGCGATCACCGTCCAGCGGGGCGCCGCGACCAGGACGGAGAAGCAGACCTTCACCCGTACCGGCGGCATGTGCGTCCGCTGCGAGGGCCGGGGCACGGTCTCCGACATCGACCTCACCCAGCTGTACGACGACACCAAGTCGATCACCGAGGGCGCCTTCACCATCCCCGGCTGGAAGTCCGACAGCTGGTGGACCGTACGGACCTACGCCGAGTCGGGGTTCCTCGACCCGGACAAGCCGATCCGCGAGTTCACCGAGAAGGAGATGCGGGACTTCCTCTACCGCGAGCCCACCAAGGTGAAGGTCGAGGGCGTCAACCTCACCTTCGAAGGACTCATCCCCAAGATCCAGAAGTCGTTCCTCGCCAAGGACAAGGAGGCGATGCAGCCGCACATCCGCGCCTTCGTGGAGCGCGCGGTCACCTTCACCACCTGCCCCGAGTGCGACGGCACCCGGCTCAGCGAGAGCGCCCGGTCCTCGAAGATCAAGAAGATCTCCATCGCCGACGCCTGCGCCCTGCAGATCAGCGACCTGGCCGACTGGGTCCGTGAGCTGGACGAGCCCTCGGTGGCGCCCCTGCTCGGCGCCCTCCTCGGCACCCTCGAATCGTTCGTGGAGATCGGCCTCGGCTACCTCTCGCTCGACCGCCCCTCGGGCACCCTCTCCGGCGGCGAGGCGCAGCGCGTCAAGATGATCCGCCACCTCGGCTCCTCCCTCACCGACGTGACGTACGTCTTCGACGAACCCACCATCGGCCTGCATCCGCACGACATCCAGCGGATGAACGACCTGCTCCTGCGGCTGCGGGACAAGGGCAACACCGTGCTCGTCGTGGAGCACAAGCCGGAGACGATCGCCATCGCGGACCATGTCGTCGACCTGGGCCCCGGGGCCGGCAGCGCGGGCGGGACCGTCTGCTTCGAGGGCACCGTGGACGGCCTGCGCACCGGCGGGACCCTCACCGGCCGCCACCTGGACGACCGGGCCGTCCTCAAGGAGGAGGTCCGCACGCCCTCGGGCACGCTGGAGATCCGCGGCGCCTCCACGCACAACCTGAAGGACGTCGACGTCGACATCCCGCTCGGGGTGCTCTGTGTGATCACCGGGGTCGCCGGCTCCGGCAAGAGCTCGCTCATCCACGGGTCGATCCCCGCCGGAGAGGACGTCGTCTCCGTCGACCAGACCGCGATCCGCGGCTCCCGCCGCAGCAACCCGGCGACGTACACCGGGCTCCTCGACCCGATCCGCAAGGCCTTCGCCAAGGCCAACGGCGTGAAACCCGCCCTGTTCAGCGCCAACTCCGAGGGCGCCTGCCCCACCTGCAAGGGCGCCGGGGTCCTCTACACCGACCTGGCGATGATGGCGGGCATCGCCACCGTCTGCGAGGAGTGCGCGGGCAAGCGGTTCGAGGCCTCGGTCCTCGACCACCACCTCGGCGGCCGTGACATCAGCGAGGTGCTCGCGATGTCGGTGGACGAGGCCGGGACCTTCTTCTCCGAGGGCGAGGCCCGCACCCCCGCCGCGCACAGGATCCTCACCCGCCTCTCCGACGTCGGCCTCGGCTACCTCAGCCTCGGCCAGCCGCTCACCACGCTCTCCGGCGGTGAGCGCCAGCGGCTGAAGCTCGCCACCCACATGGGCGAGAAGGGCGGTGTGTACGTGCTCGACGAGCCGACCACCGGTCTGCACCTGGCCGACGTGGAGCAGCTGCTCGGGCTGCTGGACCGGCTGGTCGAGTCCGGGAAGTCGGTGATCGTCATCGAGCACCACCAAGCGGTCATGGCGCACGCCGACTGGATCATCGACCTCGGCCCCGGCGCCGGACACGACGGCGGCCGGATCGTCTTCGAGGGCACCCCCGCCGATCTGGTCGCGGACCGCTCCACGCTCACGGGCGAACACCTGGCGGCGTACGTGGGGGAGTGACGGGAACGTACGGCACCGTGCCGGTGTACGGGGCCGGGGCCGGGGACCATCCCCCGGCCCCGGCCGCCCGGTTCAGGACGGCCGGTCCCGGTTCAGCCACGACGGGACCTCGGGCACCCCCGCGTCCCACGCCCGCGGTTCCGCAGGCGCCGACGCGGGCGTCGTCGGAGGCATGGGCGCGGGAGGAAGCGGGTGCCCCGGTTCCGGCCGTGGGTCCTGCTCCGGCTCCCGGTCGTCCGGCGGCTGCGGTACGGCCTCCGGCTGCGGTACGGGCTTCGGCTCGGCGCTGTCGTACAGCTGCTCGATCACCGTGAACCGGCAGTGGAAGCTCTGCCAGGCCCCGTCCAGCACCAGGACGAACCCGTCCCGTTCCCGGTAGAGCCGCCGCCGCTTCGGGCTCGTCGGATGCACCGGCCGGTACTCCTCGGCGCGCTGCCGCAGGACCTCCAGCGCCTCCTCACGGGTGCCGTCGACATGGTCGACGACCCCGCCCGACCAGACCCGGCGCTGGCCCCCGAAGCCGAGGTTCTGTTCCACCAGCAGCCCCCACCTGGGCATGTTCTCCCCCGCTCGTCGACCGCACAGCCTGGCGCGAACCGCCCTCCGCGCCGGAGGACAGCCGCGCCCGCCATTGTTCCCGATCTCGCGACGCGCCGGGCCGGCCGCCCCGTCGCCGTACCGACTCCGCCGGGAGGCAGCCATACTGGACGGGCCGGGGAGGGAGCAGGACCGGCGGCGGGGAACGACGGGGGCGGGAAACGGCAGATGGCGGACACCAGGCTGATCCAGAGCCGGTACCGGCTGCTCGATCTGATCGGGCGCGGTGGCATGGGCGAGGTGTGGCGGGCGCGCGACGAGTCGCTGGGCCGGCTGGTCGCCGTGAAATGCCTCAAGCCCATGGGCCCCCAGCACGACCAGGCGTTCACCCGCATCCTGCGCGAACGCTTCCGCCGCGAGGCCCGGGTCGCCGCCTCCCTCCAGCACCGGGGCGTCACCGTCGTCCACGACTTCGGAGAGCACGAGGGCGTCCTCTACCTCGTCATGGAGCTGCTGGACGGACAGAACCTCAGCCAGCTCCTGGAGGAGAACGAGCAGCGTCCGCTCCCCGTCGACCATGTCGTCGACATCGCGGAACAGGTCGCGGACGCCCTCGGCTACACGCACCGTCAGGGCATCGTCCACCGTGATCTGAAGCCCGCCAACATCATGCGGCTGACCGACGGCACGGTGAAGATCTGCGACTTCGGCATAGCGCGCCTCGGCCGTGACATCGGCATGAGCTCCCGGCTCACCACCACCGGCATCGCCATGGGCACCCCGCACTACATGTCGCCCGAGCAGATCGGCGGCAAGGAGGTCGACCACCGCAGCGACCTCTACTCGCTGGGCTGTGTGCTGTACGAGATCGCCACCGGCGTACCGCCGTTCGACCTGGCGGACGCCTGGGCCATCCTTGTGGGGCACCGCGACACCCGGCCCGAACCGCCGCGCACCCACCGAGCCGAACTCCCCGGCTTCTTCGACCGCGTGGTCCTGGATCTGCTGGCCAAGGCCCCCGACGAGCGGCCCGCCGACGCGGGCGACCTGCGCCGCCGCATCGTGCTCGGCCGCTCGGGCGAACAGCCCGTACCCGGGGCCGGTGTTGTGCGACGGGAGCCCGAGCGGCCGACGTCCGGGCCTGCGGGTTCCGGTCGGCCGGATGCCGAACTCCCCTTCTGGGCACGTAAAATGACGTCCGGTCACCAGGCCAACGGCTCGCTGGGTCCCGCCCTGCCCGACCCCGCCGCAGGACTCACCCGCCGCTGGACCACCGCGGCGAGCACCGCCGCCCCCCGGCCCCCGCTCACCGACGGCTCCACCGGCGTGCCCCCCGCCCGTTCGGCCCCCGCCCCCGCCGCCGACCGGCTCGCCGCGCTCGCGGGCCGCCACAGCGAGGGCGTCGACCTGGGACGGCTCGGCCGCTGGGAGGAGGCGGGGGAGGTGCACCGCGCGGTCGCCGCCGAGCGCGAGAGCCTCCTCGGGCCCGACCACCCGGACACGCTCGCCAGCCGGCACGAGGTCGGCCTCACCCTGAGCCGCACCGGCCGGGCCGCCGACGCGCTGCGCGCGTTCGGCCAGGTCGCCGCGGGCCGCGAGCGCCTCCTCGGCCCCGACCACCCGCAGACCCTCGGGGCGCGGGAGCAGACCGCGTACGTCCTCGGCCAGCTCGGCCGTCACTTCGAGGCCCACCAGGTGTACGCGGCGGTCCTCGCCACCCGGGAACGGTCCATGGGCCCCGACCACCCCGACACCCTGCGCTGCCGCCACAACCTCGCCCTCAACCTCGGCCGGCTCGGCCGCACCGAGGAGTCCTGGCAGCTGGCCCGCCAGGTGGCCGACGACCGGGCCCGGCTGCTCGGCGCGACCCACCCCGACACGCTCGCCACCCGGTACGAGGTCGCCTACACCCTCGGCAGGCTGGGGCGCTGGGCGGAAGCCCTGGAGACCTACCAGGACATCGCCCGGGCCCGCGCCGCCACCCTCGGCGCCGACCACCCCGACACCCTCGCCGCCCGCTACGAGGCGGGCATCAGCCTCGGCCGGCTCGGCCGCAGTGCGGAGGCGCTGGAGCTGTACCGCGCCCTGGTCGCCGACCGCACGCGGGTGGGCGGACCGACCGACCCCGAGACGCTCCGCGCCCGCCACGGGCTCGGCGTCAACCTGGGCCGGATGGGCCACTGGGAGGAGGCGCTCACCGAGGCGCGCGGGGTCTGCGGGATCCGGGAGGAGGCCCTCGGCCCCGACCACCCGGACACCGTCATCAGCCGCCGTGAGGTCGCCGTCGCCCTCGGCTGGCTGGGGCGCTGGTCCGACGCGCTGACCGCGTACCGGGAGGTCGCGGAGGCACGCGGCCGAGCACTGGGCCCCGACCACCCGGAGACCCTCGCCGCCCGCAACGACGAGGCACACTGCCTGGACCGCCTCGGCCGCGAGGACGAGGCCGCCGAGCTCTACCGCACCCTCGCCGCCCACCGCGCCCAGAACGCCCTGCCGCCCCAGCGGTAAGAGGGAGCCGGGGCGTGGTGCCGGGCCTGGCGCCGGACACGCCCGGCACGGGCGCCGGTGCCGCGTCGGCCCCGGGTTCCGGATCGGCACCGGGCGGGCCCCCGGGCCTCGCGTCGGCCCCGGGTTCCGGATCGGCACCGGGCGGGCCCCCGGGCCTCGCGTCGGCCCCGGGTTCCGGATCGGCACCGGGCGGGCCCCCGGGCCTCGCGCCGGCCCCGGGTTCCGGATCGGCCCCGGGCGGGCCCCCGGGCCTCGCGTCGGCCCCGGGTTCCGCATTGGCCCCGGGCGGGCTCCCGGCACCGGTGCCGGGGCGGCCCCGGGCTCCGGATCGGCACCGGGCGGGCCTTCGGGCCTCGCGTCGGCCCCGGATTCCGGATCGGCACCGGGCGGGTCCCCGGCACCGGTGCCGGGGACCCGCCCGGGCACCGGATCGCCGCCCTGCGGGCCTCCGGCACCGGGCACCGCAGCGCCGCCGGGCTGGCCCCGGGCCTCCGGAACACCCCGTTCCTGCCGCGGCGCGCCCGGCACCCCTGGTCGGGACCCGTCCGCCCGTGTTACGAAGGTGCATGCCCGCACCTGAGCAGTCCGCATCCCCGTCGTCCACCCGCCGGCCGCACGAGCCCGCCCGGGACCGCTACGACGCCGTGATCGTGGGCGGCGGCCACAACGGTCTGGTCGCCGCCGCCTATCTCGCCCGCGCCGGGCAGTCGGTGCTCGTCCTGGAACGCCTGGACACCACCGGGGGAGCGGCGATCTCGACCCGCCCCTTCGCCGGGGTCGACGCCCGCCTCTCGCGCTACTCCTACCTGGTCTCGCTCCTGCCGCGGAAGATCGTCCGCGACCTCGGCCTGGACTTCGCCGTACGGAAGCGGACCGTCTCCTCCTACACCCCGGCGCTGCGCGACGGACGCCCCACCGGCCTCCTCGTCGCCGGCGACCGCACCCGGGAGTCGTTCGCCGCGCTGACCGGCGGCGAACAGGAGTACGCGGCCTGGCAGCGCTTCTACGCCATGACGCAGCGCGTCGCGGAACGGGTCTTCCCCACCCTCACCGAGCCGCTCCCCGACCGGGACGCGCTCCGCGCCCGGATCGACGACCCGGAAGCCTGGCGGACGTTGTTCGAGGAGCCCATCGGGGCGGCCGTCGAGCGGAACTTCACCGACGACCTCGTACGGGGCGTGGTCCTCACCGACGCCCTGATCGGCACCTTCGCGGACGCCCACGACGCCTCGCTGCTCCAGAACCGGTGCTTCCTCTACCACGTGATCGGCGGCGGCACCGGCGACTGGGACGTCCCTGTCGGCGGCATGGGAGCCCTCACCGACGCCCTCGCCCGTGCCGCCCGTACGGCGGGCGCCGAGATCCGCGTACGGCACGAGGCGACCCGGATCGAGACCGACGGCGGCCACGCCGAGGTCACCGTCCGCACTCCCGACGGCGAACACACCGTCGCCGCCCGCCGGGTGCTGGTCAACGCCTCGCCGCAGGCCCTCGCCGCCCTCCTCGGAGAGACCCCGCCCCCGCCCGCCGAGGGCGCCCAGCTCAAGGTGAACATGCTGCTCACCCGGCTCCCGCGCCTCCGCGACCGGTCCGTCGACCCCCGGCAGGCCTTCGCCGGAACGTTCCATATCGCCGAGGGATACGGGCAGTTGGCCGACGCCTACCGTGAGGCGGCGGCCGGCCGGCTCCCCAGCGCACCGCCGTCCGAGATCTACTGCCACTCGCTGACCGACCCCTCGATCCTCGGCCCCGAACTCGCCGCGCGCGGCTACCAGACCCTGACCCTCTTCGGCCTCCACACCCCGGCCCGGCTCTTCGCCGCCGACAACGACGGCGCCCGAGCCGCCCTCCTGAAGGCCACCCTCGCGGAGCTGGACGCCCACCTGGAGGAGCCGATCACCGACTGCCTGGCGCTCGACGAGAACGGCGAGCCCTGCATCGAGGCCAAGACCCCGCTCGACCTCGAACGGGACCTCAGGCTGCCCGGCGGCCACATCTTCCACCGGGACCTCTCCTTCCCGTACGCGGACGAGGGCGTCGGGCGATGGGGAGTGGAGACCGCCCACGCCAATGTGCTGCTCTGCGGAGCGGGCGCGGTGCGCGGCGGCGGCGTGAGCGGAGTGCCGGGCCACAACGCGGCGATGGCGGCGCTGGAGGCCTCCTGAGCCCGCCGCGCGGGGGCCGCCGCACAGGGCCCCGGCCCCCGCGGGCCCGGGCCCGCGAGGACTCGACCCCGCCGGGGCCCTGCCCCTACCGGGCCTCGCCCCCGCCTGGTCTCGCCCTCCCGCCGGGCCTCGGGCGCACCGGGCCTCGCCCCCCCCCGCCGGGTCTCGGGCGCCCAGGGCCCCCGCCACCGGACCCCGGCCGCACCGCCCCCCCGCACCGACTCAACGGCCCCCGCCCCCCGTCCCCTCAGTCCGCCGAGACCACCCAGCCCGTCGCCTCGATCCGTCCCGCGTCCCGGGGCCGGTCCGCGTCGAAGACCGTGCGGACGCCGTCCTGGACCCGGAGCGCGTCGACGTACGCGCCGCGCCCCACGTACAACTGGTCCGTGGTGTAGCGCCACCTGAGCCGGACCCGCTTCCCGCGCCACGCCGACAGATCCGCCTCCATCCGGTGCCAGACCCGCCCCGACCAGCCGGACACCCAGCCCTCCGGGTGCGGCCGCGGTTCCGGCCGGTGGTGGCCGGGCCGCGCATCCCCGTGACCGCCACCCGGCCCCGGCTCGGGCCCCGTCGTGGTGAACGGCACCGGCCGCCACTCCTGCCCGGCCGACGCCTCCAGCACCTCCAGCACCAGCCGGTCGGAGCCGGGTTCGGTGTCCCACCACAGGCCGCACTCCAGCCGGGCGCGTACGGAGTCCAGGCGCAGGGCGGGCAGGGTCAGTGTGGCGGTCGACGCGCCGGCCATCCCGGAGAACCACGCCGTACGCCCCCGCTCCGGCCGGACCGGCACCGCCCGCGCCAGCTGATTGGCGATCGCCACCCGGGGCGCGCTGCCCGAGCGCCAGCTCCGTACCGGATGGACGGAGTTGCCCAGCACCACCAGGAACGTGTCGGTCGACGGGTCGAGCACCAGGCTGGTCCCGGTGAACCCGGTGTGGCCCGCCGAACGCGGGGTGGCCATCGCGCCCATGTACCAGTGCTGGTAGAGCTCGAAGCCGAGGCCGTGCTCGTCGCCGGGGAAGGCGGTGTTGAAGTCGGTGAAGAGGAGGTCGACGGAGTCCTCGGAGAGGATGCGGGAGCGGCCGTAGACCCCGCCGTTGAGCAGCGTACGGGCGAGGACCGCGAGGTCCCAGGCGCAGGAGAAGACCCCGGCGTGCCCGGCCACCCCGTCGAAGCCGTAGGCGTTCTCGTCGTGCACCTCGCCCCAGACCAGGCCGCGTTCCAGCCCGGACCAGGGCAGCCGGGCATCCTCGGTGGCGGCGATCTTCGGCTTCCAGGAGGCGGGCGGGTTGTAGCGCGTGCGGTGCATCCCGAGCGGAGCGGTGATCTCGTCGCGGAGCAGGACATCCAGAGTGCGACCGGTGATCTCCTCCAGGATCAGTTGCAACGAGATCAGGTTCAGGTCGGAGTAGAGGTAGGCGCTGCCCGGGGCGGAAGCCGGGACCTCCCGCCAGAGCATCCGGAGCTTTCCCTCCCGGGTCGGCTCCTGATAGAGTGGGATCCAGGACCGGAAACCCGAGGTGTGCGTCAGCAGCTGACGGACCGTGATGCCCTGCTTGCCGCCGCCCGCGAAGTCCGGGAGGTACGAGGCCACCGCGGCCTCCAGCTCCAGCGCCCCGCGCTCGATCTGCTGCACCGCCAGGATCGACGTGAACAGCTTGGAGATCGAGGCCAGGTCGAAGACGGTGTCCTCCGCCATCGCGATCCGCTGCTCCGGAGGGAACTCCACCCCGGTGTCCGTCGTCTCGTCGTACGCCGCATAGCGCACCGCGTGGCCGATCGGCCGGTGCAGCGCGACCGTACCGCCCCGCCCGGCGAGCAGCACCGCCCCCGCGTACCAGGGGTGCTCGGGGGAGGGCGCGAGATACGCCTCGGCCTCGCGCACCAGTCGGTCCAGCGGCCCCTGGAGCAGGCCGGCGCGGGACGCGCTGCCGCGCCGCAGGGTGGGCCGGTGCGGACGAGGTGCCTCTGGTGCCATGCCCGTTGCCGCTCCCGCCTCCGTCGCCGCCGGGCCCATGCCCCGCTCTCCCCGCTCGGCCGCCCCGGCCAACGGGATCGGCGCCAGGGCGAGCGCGCCGCCCAGGGCCAGTATCCCGCCACCCAGTCTCCGACGGCCGATGCCGCTCCCGGTGGCGCCGGCCCCGGCACCGGCGACCCCGGCTCCAGCCGAGACCCCGCTCCCCGCCGTGGCCGTGTCCTCCATCCGGTCCCCGTCCACCGGGACTTCTCCGTCCTCTGCCGCGTACCCGGTCATCCGCAACTCCTTCCCGTGCGCGGAGCAGGTCGTGGCCCGGTGGTGCCCGCGCCACGGCCCCGGCGCGAAAGTAACTTCCGAAATCTCGCCGAGCAGTGAAAGTTCCTGCCGCCGCCGAGGTTACTGTCGCCCCCGCCGTCCCGTACGCCTCCGGACCCGCAAAGAATCTGACACTGCATCAGAATTTCTCTTCCCTCGGCCGCCCCGCTGCGCCATCCTGCCGCCCATGGAGACGGAGCTGAGCAGAGAACTGGGCATCGAGCACGCCATCTTCGGTTTCACGCCGTTCCCCGCCGTCGCGGCGGCCATCAGCAGAGCCGGCGGCTTCGGCGTGCTCGGCGCGGTCCGCTACACCGACCCCCGGGAGCTGGCCCGTGACCTCGACCGGCTGGACAAGCTCGCCGACGGCAGGCCGTACGGGCTCGACGTCGTCATGCCGGCGAGGAAGGTCGAGGGCGTCACCGAGGCCGATGTCGAGGCGATGATCCCCGACGCGCACCGGGGCTTCGTCCGCGAACTGCTGGACCGCCACGGCGTGCCCGAACTCCCCGAGGGCGAGACGAGCGGCTGGCGCATCACCGGCTGGATGGAGGAGGTCGCCCGGCGCCAGCTCGACGTGGCCTTCGAGTATCCGGTCAAGCTCCTGGCCAACGCGCTCGGCTCCCCGCCCGCCGACGTCGTCGAACGTGCCCATGGCCAGGGCGTCCTCGTCGCCGCCCTCGCCGGAAGCGCCGAACACGCCCGCAGACACGCGGCGGCCGGTATCGACATCGTCGTCGCCCAGGGGTACGAGGCGGGCGGCCACACCGGGGAGATCGGCTCCATGGTGCTCGTCCCCGAAGTCGTCGAGGCCGTCGCCCCGCTGCCCGTGCTCGCCGCCGGAGGCATCGGCAGCGGCGAGCAGATCGCCGCCGGGCTCGCCCTCGGAGCCCAGGGTGTCTGGCTCGGCTCCCTCTGGCTCACCACCGAGGAGGCCGACCTCCACTCACCGGCCCTCACCCGCAAGCTCCTCGCCGCGGGCTCCGGCGACACGGTCCGCTCCCGCGCTCTCACCGGGAAGCCCGCGCGCCAGCTCCGTACCGCCTGGACCGACGCCTGGGACGACCCGGCCGGGCCCGGCACCCTCCCCATGCCCCTCCAGGGGCTGCTCGTCGCCGACGCCGTCTCCCGGATCCAGAAGTACGAGGTCGGGGCGCTGCTCGGCACCCCCGTCGGCCAGATCGTCGGCCGGATGACCAGCGAACGCAGCGTGCGCGAGGTCGTCGACGATCTGACGCGCGGCTTCGAACGGGCCGTCACCCGCATCAACCGCATCGCCGGAAGGAGCGCCACGTGACCCCGCCCCCCAACGGCTTCTGGGCCCAGGCCACCGCCGACCCCCACCGCACCGTCCTCGTCGCCCCCGACGGCGAGGAGTGGAGCGCGGGCCGCCTGCACACCGACGTCAACCGGATGGTCCACGGGCTGCGGGCGGCCGGGATGCGGGCGGGGGACGCGTTCGCCGCCGTCCTGCCCAACGGCACCGAACTCCTCACCGCCCACCTCGCGGCCTCCCAGGCCGGCTTCTACCTGGTGCCGGTCAACCACCACCTCGTCGGCCCCGAGATCGCCTGGATCGTCGCCGACTCGGGCGCCCGCGTCCTCATCACCCACGAACGCTTCGCGGCCGCCGCGACCACCGCCGCCGACGAGGCAGGGCTCCCGGAGAGCCACCGCTACGCCGTGGGCACCGTGCCCGGCTGCCGCCCGTACACCGACCTGCTCGACGGCCACCCCTCCACCCCGCCCGAGGACCGCACCCTCGGCTGGGTCATGAACTACACCTCCGGCACCACCGGCCGCCCGCGCGGCATCCGCCGTCCGCTGCCCGGCAGGCTCCCGGAGGAGACCTACCTCGGCGGCTTCCTCGGCATCTTCGGCATCCGGCCGTACGACGGCAACGTCCACCTGGTCTGCTCACCGCTCTACCACACGGCAGTGCTCCAATTCGCGAGCGCCGCTCTCCATATAGGGCACCCGCTCGTCCTCATGGACGGCTGGGCGCCCGAGGAGATGCTCCGCCTCATCGCCACCCACCGCTGCACCCACACGCACATGGTCCCGACCCAGTTCCACCGGCTGCTCGCGCTGCCCGACGAGGTGAAGGCCCGTTACGACGTCTCCTCGATGCGCCACGCCATCCACGGGGCCGCGCCCTGCCCCGACCATGTGAAACGCGCCATGATCGACTGGTGGGGGAGCTGCGTCGAGGAGTACTACGCGGCCAGCGAGGGCGGCGGCGCCTTCGCCACCGCCGAGGACTGGCTGAAGAAGCCCGGCACCGTCGGCAAGGCCTGGCCGATCAGCGAACTCGCCGTCCTCGACGACGACGGGAACCGGCTGCCGGCCGGCCAACTCGGCACCGTCTACATGAGGATGAGCACCGGCGGCTTCAGCTATCACAAGGACGAGACCAAGACCCGCAAGAACCGCATCGGCGACTTCTTCACCGTCGGCGACCTCGGTGTGCTGGACGCGGACGGCTACCTCTTCCTCCGCGACCGCAAGATCGACATGATCATCGCGGGTGGCGTGAACATCTACCCCGCCGAGATCGAGTCCGCCCTGCTCACCCACCCCGCCGTCGCGGACGCCGCCGCCTTCGGCATCCCGCACGTCGACCGGGGCGAGGAGGTCAAGGCGGTCGTCGAACCGGCCGAGGGGTACGAGCCGGGGGACGCGCTCGCCGCCGAGATCCTCGCCCACTGCGAGGAGCGGCTCGCCGGCTACAAACGCCCCCGGTCCGTCGACTTCATCGCCGCGATGCCCCGCGACCCCAACGGCAAGCTCTACAAGCGGCGGCTGAGGGAACCCTACTGGGAGGGGCGCCCACGCCCCCTGTAGAGCGCCGGGTCCGCGAGCGACACCCCCTCGCGGACCCGGATCGACTCCCCCTCTGCGCCCTCTACCGGCGCTCGTGCACCCGCACCACCTTCAGCTGCGGCGAGCGGGCGATGTCCTTCTCGCAGAACCGGGACGTCACCCAGCGCTCACCCGAGAACAGCCGTGTCTGGTCGCTGTGGTGCGGCGAGTTCGGGTTCGAGGACTGGGAGTACGTGAGCAGCGTCCGGGCCACCGGGCACCGGCTGCTGTCCCAGCCGACCGCCTGGATGTAGCTGGAACCGGCCGACACCTCGGCGTAACCGCCCGCCGCCGGGTTCCACACCGGCTCGATCTTGTTCCAGACGCCGAGCGACTCCGTACCGCCGCCGACCGGGATGCGCTTCCCGTTCCGTACGACGAACTGGTGCTCACCCAGAGGCGCGTCGAGCGCGATGCCTGCCGCCCGGAGTTCTGCCACCGCGTCGGCCAGAGCCTTGCTCACGCCCGGTGCGGCGGTGTTCAGGCCGCGCGGGGTACGGACCGGGTCGGCCGCGTCGAACGGCACCTTCCACAGTTCGGCCGCGGGCACCGCCGCCGCCTTGCGCCAGAACCGGTCGAAGAGCAGCGCGCCCCGGCTGTCGCTGTCCACGCTCCGGTCCCACCGCCGCAGCACCGGGCAGGCCGCCGACACGTCGACCGCCGTACCGTTGCTGCCCACGGCGGTCCCGCCGGGCAGGGCGGCGCACCACTTCGCCACGTCGGCCGCGACCAGGTCCCCGGTCGGCGCCCGGTCGGCGAACTGCTGGCGCTCCAGGTCCGCGACGCGCAGCCGCCCGCGCTCCGCCATCGCCGCGACGTCCTCGATCGCCCCCCGGGTCCGGACGGACCGCTGGGTGGCGGTGGTGCCGAAGACCCGCTCGTAGCCGGTCAGCGGCCGGTCGGCGTTGGTCAGCCAGGCGCTGTCGTTGGAGTTCTCGACGTACGGGGTGTTCTTCAGCGTCGGCATCCGGCCCGGCCCGAAGATCCCCGGCTGCACCGCGTCCCGGTCACGGCCGAGCGCGCACGACGCCTTCGACCCGTCCAGCACCGCGAGCCCGGCCGACGGGTAGGTGGCCCGGCCCAGCGGGGTCGAGCAGCGTGCCGCCAGCTCGTCCGTGATCCTCGGCAGCACCTGCGACTGGGAGAAGAAGGAGTTACCCGACCGGTCGGCGGCGATCGTGTTCACCCAGGGCAGCCCCTGGGAACGGTGGAGCGCCCACTCGATCCCGGCGGTGGAGCGCGCCCTGCTGAAGCCGAGCGAGGTGTCGGCGCTGCGCAGGTTCACCGCGTTCGGGTCGTTCAGCGCGTACGCGGTGCTCGCCGTCCAGGGCAGCGGCAGCGCCGCCCCCAGCGAGGTGACCACCGGGCCGTACCGGGTCCACCACTGGGTCCGGGTGACCGGGGCGGCGTCCTTCACCGGCACGGTCACCGTGCGCTGCGTCATCCGCTGCGGCTTCCCGTCCACCAGATAGACCGTGGGGTCGGCCGGATCCAGGGTCAGCTGGTGCAGATTCAGCGTGACGCCGGTCGCCACCGTGTGGCTCCACGCCACGTCCGCGTTGTGCCCGATCGAGATGGTCGTCGAACCGAGCAGGGATCCGCCCGCCACGTTCAGCTCGCCCGGGATCGTCTGCTGCGACTGCCAGAAGCGGCGTCCGCCGTCCCACGGGTAGTGCGGGTTGCCGAGGAGCAGCCCGCGCCCGTTCGCCGTGGTGGACCCCCGGAAAGCGACCGCGTTGGAGCCCATGTCGGCGTTCTGCGTGGACAGGAGGCGCCGGGCCGCCGCTGCCGCCTCCTTGGGGGTGACCCCGGCGGCGGGCGGTGCGGCCGTCGGGGGCCGGGCGGCGGTGATGCCGTCGATGCCGCGCCCCTGGCCGCCGAGCACGGCCAGGGCGAAGCCCCGTACCGCCACGTCCAGCGCGGCGACCGGGCGCACCCAGGAGGCGCCCCGGCAGGCGGGATCGGTGATGCGGTGGCGGTTCTGGCGGAGCCAGGCGTTGTACCCGGCGGCGAATCCGCGCATCGACTCCTTGGCGTCCCGGCTCGGACCCGCGGGGGCCGGGACCTTGAGCAGCTTCTCCACGGTGCCGCTGTCCCGGACGCCCCGGAAGTACAGATCGCTGGAGAGGTTCTTCGCCGCCGAGGAGAGGGAGAAGTCCGGAGCGGCGTCCGGGCCGAAGAACTTCGACCGCTCGCCGCGTACCGTGACGAACCCGTCCGCCAGCGTGCAGACCTGGTCGGCGGCCTGCGCCCAGCCGGTGCCGAAGCCCAGGTTCGCGTAGTCCTTCGCCACGATGTGCGGAATGCCGTACTCCGTGTACCGGATGGTGGCGGAGAGGCCGCCGCCCTTCGGATGGCGGGCCTCCGGCGCCCCGGAGGCGGCGGCCGGCGGCAGCGACGCCGACACGGTGAACAGGGCGAGACCGGAGACCGCGAACAGTCTGAGGCGGTTACGGAAGGTCAAGGGTGTTCCTCCCAACACAGCTGGTGGCCAAGGTGGTTCGCCCGGACCGCCGGGCAGCCACGCGCAACTCAGCCAGGGCGCCGCGCCCCCTGTCAACCGGCTGGTCGGTATCCGGCCGCCCGGGCGCCCCGCCCCCTCCGCCCCGGCCCGCCGTGGTTCTCCATCCCCCAAACGCCCCGCCCGCCGCCCTCCGGCCCGAGACGCTCCCCGCACCTGCCCCGACACTCCCCGACGGCCCCTTGACCCGCCGGGCCCGGCCGCACAGGATCACGCCATGACCGGTGTACGCAGCAGCACAGTCGACGGAGTCCTCACCCGCAGCGCCCGCCGCACCCCGGAACGGACCGCCGTGCGGTACGCCGACCGGGCCTGGACCTACGGCGCACTCGACGCGGCGGTCTCCACCGCGGCCGCCGTCCTGACGGGCGATCACGACCTGCACCCCGGCGACCGGGTGGCCTCGTACGCCCACAACTCCGACGCCTATCTGATCGCCTTCCTCGCCTGCGCGCGGGCCGGGCTCATCCATGTGCCGGTCAACCAGAACCTCACCGGCGACGACCTGGCCTACCTCCTGGACCAGTCCGGTTCCGCCCTCGTCCTCACCGACCCGGACCTCGCGGACCGCATCCCTGCGGGCCGTCCGGTACGGGCCCTGCGGGATGCCCAGGGCTCGCTCCTCGACGCCCTGGACACCGAACGGCCCTTCACCCCCGAGCGGGCCCCCGGCTCCGGCGACCTGGTACAGCTGCTCTACACCTCCGGGACCACGGCGCTCCCCAAGGGCGCGATGATGACGCACGGGGCCCTGGTCCACGAGTACGTCAGCGCGATCACCGCCCTCGGCCTGGCGTCGGGGGACCGGCCCGTGCACTCGCTGCCGCTCTACCACTCCGCCCAGATGCACGTCTTCCTGCTGCCGTACCTGGCGGTCGGCGCGGAGAACACCATCCTGGACGGGCCGGACGCCGGCCGGATCTTCGACCTGGTCGAAGCGGGGCTGGCCGACAGCCTGTTCGCCCCGCCCACCGTCTGGATCGGCCTCTCCAACCACCCCGACTTCGCCGCCCGCGACCTCTCCGCCCTCCGCAAGGCGTACTACGGGGCGTCGATCATGCCCGTGCCCGTCCTGGAACGGCTCCGCGCCCGCCTGCCCCGCCTGGCCTTCTACAACTGCTTCGGCCAGAGCGAGATCGGCCCCCTCGCCACCGTCCTCGGACCCGACGAGCACGAGGGGCGGATGGAGTCCTGCGGCCGGCCCGTCCTCTTCGTGGAGGCCCGGGTAGTCGACGAGGAGGGCCGCGAGGTCCCCGACGGCACGGCGGGCGAGGTGGTCTACCGCTCGCCCCAGCTCTGCACCGGCTACTGGGACAAGCCCGAGGAGACGGCGGAGGCCTTCCGCGACGGCTGGTTCCGCTCGGGCGACCTGGCGGTCCGGGACGCCGAGGGCTACTTCACCGTCGTCGACCGGGTGAAGGACGTCATCAACTCCGGCGGTGTCCTCGTCGCCTCCCGCCAGGTGGAGGACGCCCTCTACACCCACCCGGCCGTCGCCGAGGCGGCGGTCGTCGGCCTGCCCGACGAGCGCTGGATCGAGGCCGTCACCGCCGTCGTGGTCCTGCGCGGAGAGGCGAGCGACGCCGAACTCATCGCCCACGCACGCGAGAAGCTCGCCCCCTTCAAGACACCCAAGCGGGTCGTCTTCGTGGCGGAGCTGCCCCGCAACGCCAGCGGGAAGATCCTCAAACGCGAGCTGCGGGACCGCCTGGCCTGAGGGCGTCACCCCGCCCGGCCGTCCCCGAGCCCCGCTTCTACAGCCGCCCCGCCTCCACGATCCGCCGCAGGAACCTCTGCGTCCGCTCCTCCCGGGGCGCGCCGAACACCTCCTGCGGGGTGCCGCGCTCCAGCACCACGCCCGCGTCCAGGAAGCAGACCTGGTCGGCCACCTCGCGGGCGAAGGCCATCTCATGGGTGGCGATCACCATCGTCATGCCCTCGTCCTTCACCTCGCGGACCAGGTTCAGCACCTCGCCCACCAGCTCGGGATCGAGGGCGGCGGTGATCTCGTCCAGGAGCAGCAGCCGGGGCCGTACCGCCAACGCCCGCACGATGGCCGTACGTTGCTGCTGGCCTCCGCTGAGCCGGTCCGGGTACTCGTCGGCCTTGGCCCCGAGCCCCAGCCGGTCCAGCAGTTCGCGCGCCTGCGCCTCGGCGTCGGCGCGGGAGAGGCCGTGGACGCGCCGCGGGGCGAGGGTGATGTTCTGCAGGACGGTGAGGTGCGGGAAGAGGTTGTACGCCTGGAAGACCACCCCGATCCGGCGGCGCACCGCGTCCGCGTCGGCCCGGGGGTCGGTGATCTCCTCGCCGTCCAGCCAGATCGCCCCGTCGTCCACCTCCTCCAGGAGGTTGGCGCACCGCAGCAGCGTGGACTTCCCGGACCCCGAGGCGCCGATCAGCGCGGTCACCGTGTGCGGGGCCACCTCCAGGTCCACGTCCCGCAGCACCAGCGACGTACCGAACGACTTGCGGACCTCCTCCATCCGCAGCACCGGGCCTCCGGGGACGGCTGCCGTGCTCATACGAGTCCTCCCTGCGCCCGCCGCCGGTCCATCCGGGCCGTCACCCAGTCGGTGAGCCGGGTCATCGGGATGGTCAGGGCGACGAAGACCAGCCCCGCCACCACGTACGGGGTGTAGTTGAAGTCCTTGCTGGCGATGATCTGCGCCGCGTACACGGCGTCGACCGCACCGGCGATCGAGACGAGACCGGTGTCCTTCTGGAGGGAGACCAGGTCGTTGAGGAGCGGCGGCACCACCCGGCGTACCGCCTGGGGCAGCACCACGAACCGCAGGGTCCTGCCGCTGCTCAGCCCCAGCGACCGGGCGGCGGCCCGCTGCGAGGGGTGCACGGACTCGATGCCGGCCCGGAAGACCTCCGCCACGTACGCCGAGTAGGTCAGCACGAGCGCCGCGCCGCCCAGCAGGACCGGGTCGTTGGTCACCCCCTCCAGGCGCAGCGCGGGCACCCCGAAGACCACCATCAACAGGCAGATGATCAGGGGCAGTCCACGGAAGAAGTCCGTGTAGGCGGTGGCCAGCGCCCGGATCGGGAAGAACACCGGGCCGCGCAGCGTACGGGCCACGGCCAGCAGCAGCCCGAGCGCCAGCACGGCGGAACCGCACATCAGCAGCAGCCGCAGGTTGAGCCAGAGGCCCTCCAGGACCTTGGGCAGCGCCTCGCGCGCGTAGTGGAGGCTGAAGAACGTCTCCTGCGTACGCTGCCAGCCCGGTGACCCCGTGATCAGGAAGTACAGCACCACCCCCGTCACCAGGGTGCTGGTCGCGGCGATGGCCGTGGCCCGCCGGGTGCGGGCGCGGCGGTGGCGCTCACGGGCGAGCCTGCGCTCGGAGGGGGTGTAGGCGTCCGTGCCCACCACGGGCGGCGTCTTGTGCAGCGTCACTTGAGCACCGGCGCGTCGACGGCGTCGGAGAGCCACTCCTTCTCCAGGGCGGCGAGGGTGCCGTCCTTCCGCAGGGCGTCCACCGCACCGCTCACACAGGAGGTGAGGGCCGACTCCTTGTCCAGCACCAGGCCGAACTGCTCAGGATTGTCGGTGGAGTTGGGGAACTGTCCGACGACCGTCGCCTCCGGCACCTCGGCCCCCGTGATGTAGAAGGCGGTGGGCAGGTCCACCACGATGGCGTCCACCTGGCCGGTCTTCAGCGCCGACTTGGCGAAGTCGTTGCGCTGGTAGACGGCGGGCTTCTGGTCCGGCTTCACCAGGTCGTCGATGAACTGCAGGCTGGTGGTGCCCACTTGGGCGCCCAGCTTGACGTCCTTCAGATCGGCCAGGCTGGTCGCCTTCGCGGCCTTCGACGACTTGAGAGCGACGACCGCCTGGCGCACGTCGTAGTAGCCCGACGAGAAGGCGACGGCCTTCCTGCGGTCCTCGTTGATGGAGACCTGGTTGATGTCGAAGTCGAACTTCTTGGCGCCGGGCGCGAACGCGCTGTTGAACGGCGTGTGCTGCCAGACCACCGCATCGCGCTCGTACCCGAGCTGCTCCGCCACCGCGTACGCCACGGCCGACTCGAACCCCTTGCCGTTGGAGGGGTCGTCGTCGGAGAACCAGGGGGCGTACGCGGGCTTGTCCGTGCCCACGGTCAGCTTCCCCGGGACCTCGGTGGCGAGCTTGCCCGGCGGGCACGCCCCGGCCGTCCCGCCGGCCTGGCCCGATGCCTTCGTCTGCGGCCCGGCCTCCGGCTGCGGGGCGCAGCCGGTCAGGGCGGCGAGGAGGACGGCGGCGGAGCAGGCGGCGGTGGCCAGGGAACGGTCGGCGAGATGCATAGCGGGAGACTTCCAGTGCACGGGCCTCCCTGTCGAGATTTTCCGGCAACTGTCCGCATGGTGAGAAGGGGTGTTGCGGACGTGTGAACTCCGTGGTGGGAGGCCTGTCTTCGGGTGGTCCCCGTCACTCCGTCCCGGTCTCCCGCAGGTCCACGATCCGCCGGATCTTGCCCACCGAACGCTCCAGCGACTCCGGGTCCACGATCTCGACGCCCACCGTCACCCCGACGCCGTCCTTCACCCCTGCCGTGATGGCCCGGGCCGCCTGCTCCCGATCGCCGGCGGTCGCGTCCGGCCGGGCCTCCGCGAGGACCGTCAGCGCGTCCAGCCGCCCGTGCCGGGTCAGCCGCAGCTGGAAGTGCGGGGCGACGCCGGGCGTACGGAGCACGATCTCCTCGATCTGGGTCGGGAACAGGTTCACCCCGCGCAGGATCACCATGTCGTCGCTGCGCCCGGTCACCTTCTCCATCCGCCGGAACGTCCGGGCCGTCCCCGGCAGCAGCCGCGTCAGGTCCCGGGTGCGGTAGCGGACCACGGGCATCGCCTCCTTGGTCAACGAGGTGAAGACCAGCTCCCCCTCCGCCCCGTCGGGCAGCACCTCACCGGTGAACGGGTCCACCACCTCCGGGTAGAAGTGGTCCTCCCAGATGTGCAGCCCGTCCTTCGTCTCCACGCACTCCTGCGCCACCCCGGGGCCCATCACCTCGGAGAGCCCGTAGATGTCGACCGCGTCGATCGCGAACCGGTCCTCGATCTCCCGCCGCATCGCCTCGGTCCACGGCTCCGCGCCGAAGATCCCCACCTTGAGCGAGGTCGTCCGGGGGTCGACGCCCTGCCGCTCGAACTCGTCCAGCAGCGTCAGCATGTACGAGGGGGTCACCATGATGATCTCGGGCCGGAAGTCCTGGATCAGCCGCACCTGGCGGGCCGTCATCCCGCCGGAGGCGGGGATGACCGTGCAGCCGAGCCGTTCGGCCCCGTAGTGCGCGCCGAGCCCGCCGGTGAACAGCCCGTAGCCGTACGCCACATGGACCTTGTGGCCGGGCCTGCCGCCCGCCGCCCTGATCGACCGGGCGACCACGTCGGCCCAGGTGTCCAGGTCCCGTTCGGTGTAGCCGACCACGGTCGGGCGCCCGGTCGTCCCGCTGGAGGCGTGGATGCGCCGGACGTCCGCCTCCGGCACGGCGAACATCCCGAAGGGGTAGTTGTCGCGGAGATCGGCCTTGGTGGTGAAGGGGAAACGGGCGAGGTCGGCGAGCGTACGGCAGTCCTCCGGCCGCAGCCCCGCCCCGTCGAAGGCGGCCCGGTAGAAGGGGACGTTCCCGTAGGCGTGGCGCAGGGTGGTGCGGAGCCGTTCCAGCTGGAGGGCCTCCAGCTCCGCGCGTCCGAGCTGCTCCGCCGCGTCCAGCATGGCTGTCATCAGGGCCCTTCCTCCCGAACCGGGCGACCGATCATTCGGTCGATCTTCCTGGGAGCAGTAATTCAGGAGGCCGGGGGCGCTGGCAAGAGCGGCGCACGGATCATCCCCGCGGGCCGGGCTCCGCTCCCCGACGCCCCGGCACCGGGATCCGCGGACCGGCTCGTGGCGAAGTACGTTGCGCGCGACGCCGTGCCCCTGTTCGGATGGGCGGTATGCCGAACTTCTCCGCGTACGACACCACCCGGCTCGCCTACCACCTGGTGGGGGAGGGCGAGCCGCTGATCTGCCTGCCCGGCGGGCCGATGCGGGCGAGCGCCTGCCTCGGGGAGCTGGGCGGGCTCGGTGCCGCGCGGCAGCTGGTCCTGCTCGACCTGCGCGGCACGGGCGACTCCGCCGCACCCGGCGACCCCGCCACCTACCGGTGCGACCGGCTCGTCGACGACGTGGAGGCGCTGCGCGAACACCTCGGCCTGGACCGGATCGACCTGCTGGCCCACTCGGCGGGCGCGAACCTGGCCCAGCTGTACGCGGCCCGGCACCCGGAGCGGCTGCGCACCCTCACCCTGATCACCCCCTCCACCCAGGCCGCCGGCATCCCCGTCACCCACCAGGACCTGCGCGACGCGGCCCGGCTGCGCAGCGGCGAACCCTGGTACGCCGAGGCCCGGGCCGCCCAGGAGGCGCTGCTCGCGGGCGGCCCCTTCGCCGAGCTGTGGCCCGCCGTCCGGCCGCTCACCTACGGCCGCTGGGACGCGGCCGCGAAGGCCCACGCCGCCGCCTCCGCGGGGCAGACCAACGCGGAGGCGCGCGGCCGGTACGACGACGGCGCGTACGACCCCGCCGCCACCGTCCCGGCCCTGCGCCGACTGACCGCGCCGGTCCTCGTCCTCGCCGGCGAGCTGGACGGCCACCCGAGCCCGGACCGGGCGGCGGAGCTGGCCGCGCTCTTCCCGTACGGCGAGTTCACCGTCCAGAGGGGCGCGGGGCACTTCCCGTGGCTGGACGACCCGGGCGCCTTCTCCCGTACGGTCACGGCCTTCCTCGACGGGGAGGTCCGGAGCGTGTCTGCGGGCGGGGTCCGGCTCGCCTACCGGGTGTGGGGCGACCCCGCCGCCCCGCCGGTCGTCCTCCTCCACGGCCGGGGAGGCTCCTCCCTCACCTGGACGCGGATCGCCGGGGAGCTGGCCGCCGACCACCGTGTGTACGCCCCCGACTTCCGGGGCCACGGGCTCAGCGACTGGCCCGGCCACTACTCCTTCGAGCTGTTCCGCGACGACCTGCACGCCTTCCTGGAGGCCCGCAACCTGCCCGGCGCCACCGTCGTGGGGCACTCCATGGGCGGGGTGGCCGCCTACCTCCTCGCCCAGCGCGAACCGGGCCTCATCGGCCGTCTCGTCATCGAGGACGCCCCACCGCTCCTCCCGCTCGACCCGCCCCGCCCGGCCGCCGAACACCCCGGAGGCGAGCTGGACTTCGACTGGCCCGTCGTCCCGCACACCGACGCCCAGCTGAACGCCCCGGACCCGGCGGCCCGCGAACGGCTGGCGGAGATCACCGCCCCGACGCTGGTCATCGGCGGCGGTACGACGAGCCACATCGACCAGGCCCAGCTGGCCCGCATGGCCGACACCGTCCCCGACGCCGAGTTCGTCACCATCGAGGCGGGCCACCTCGTCCACACCGCCCGTCCGGAGGAGTTCCTCGCCGCGCTCCGGTCGTTCGGCCTGGGGTGACCGCGCTGCTCGGCTCCACCCCGGCCACCCGGACGCCGTATCCGTGCGGGGGCCTGACGGCACAGCCCTGGCGGGCGGCGCCCCTCAGCCGTCCGCCCCGGCTGCCGCCACCGCCTTGGCCCAGCGGTAGTCCGCCTTGCCGCTCGGGGAGCGCCGGATCCGGTCGGCCAGGACCAGGGCGCGCGGGATCTTGTACCCGGCGAGCCTGGTCCGGCAGTGGGCCTGGACCGCGGCCAGGTCCAACGCCGCCGCTCCCTGGCGGAGTTCGAGGACGGCCGCGACCCTGCTGCCCCAGCGTGCGTCGGGGACGCCCGCCACGAGTGCGTCGTACACGTCCGGGTGGGACTTGAGCGCCTGCTCGACCTCCTCCGGATAGACCTTCTCGCCGCCGGTGTTGATGCACTGCGAGCCCCGGCCGAGCACGGTGACGATGCCGTCCGCGTCCACGGTCGCCATGTCGCCCAGCAGCACCCACCGTTCGCCGTCCTTGTGGAAGAAGGTGTCGGCGGTCTTGGCCGGGTCGTTGTAGTAGCCGAGCGGTACGTGGCCCCGCTGCGCGATGCGGCCGACCTCGCCCGGGGCCACCGGCTCGTACGTCACCGGGTCGACCACCGCCGTACGGGCGTTGACCTGGACCCGGAAGCCGCGCTCGGGGCCGGAGTCGGCGGTCGCCGTGCCGTTGAAGCCGGACTCGGAGGAGCCGAAGTTGTTGAGCAGCATCACCGTCGGCACCAGCGCCTGGAACTCGGCCCGCACCGAGTCCGACATGATCGCCCCGGAGCTGGAGACGGAGAACAGCGACGAACAGTCCGTCCCCCGCATCGGTCCGTCGAGGGCGTCGATCAGCGGACGCAGCATCGCGTCCCCCACCAGGGAGACGCTGGTGACCTTCTCCCTCTCGATCGTCCTCAGCACCTCCTCCGGCGCGAACTTGCGGTGTACGACCACCCGCTGGCCGAAGTTGAAGCCGATGAACGCGGTGAGCGTCGAGGTGCCGTGCATCAGCGGGGGAGTGGGGAAGAAGGTGATGCCGTCGCCGCCCGCCGCCACCCGCTCGGCCAGCTCCTGCGGGCTCTTCACCGGCTCCCCCGTCGGCGCGCCACCGCCGAGGCCCGAGAAGAACAGATCCTCCTGACGCCACATCACCCCCTTCGGCATACCGGTCGTGCCGCCGGTGTAGATGATGAACTGGTCCTCGGCGGAGCGGGGTTCGAATCCGCGTGACGGCGAGCCGGAGGCCTCGGCCTCGGTGAAGGGCACCGCCCCCAGGGTCACGGATGCCTCGGTGGACCCTACCCGGACCAGATGGCGCAGCGCCGGGGCCTGCGTGGACGCCGCCGCCACCCGCTCGTCGAACTCGCCGTCGAAGACCAGCCCGGCCAGATCCGCGTCCCGGTACAGGTAGACCAGTTCCTCCTCGACGTAGCGGTAGTTGACGTTCACCGGCACCAGGCGGGCCTTGAGCGCTCCCAGGACCGTCTGGAGGTACTCGATCCCGTTGTACAGGTGCAGGCCCAGGTGTTCGCCCGGGCGCAGGCCCGCGCCGATGAGGTGATGCGCGATCCGGTTGGCGGCCGCGTCCAGTTGGAGGTAGGTGAGACGCCGTTCGGCGCCCGTGCCGGGATGGTCGACGTACAGGAGCGCCTCTCGGTCGGGGACCACGTCCACGACCGACTCGAACAGGTCGGCAAGGTTGTACTCCACCGTTCCTCCTGACCCCGGATGACTGGCGACTCGGCCGTCATTAGAGCGCCGGTCGGCACAAGTGGGAAGGGGCGGCGCCGAAGGAATCTGACTGACAGTCAGAAAACTATTGAACTGTGGAGCCGCCTCCTGCAACCTGTTCCAGGTCCGCAGAGGGGAGTTCGTCATGGGCGGAACGGAACACCTGACCGTGGAGCGTGAGGGCGCCACGCTGGTGCTCACCCTGAACAGGCCGGAGGCCAGGAACGCGTTGTCGCTGCCGATGCTCGTCGGCCTCCACGACGGCTGGCTCGCGGCCGACGCCGACGACCGGATCCGCTCGATCGTCCTCACCGGCGCGGGCGGCGCGTTCTGCTCCGGCATGGACCTCAAGGCGCTGGCGGGCGACGGCATGGCGGGGCAGGAGTACCGCGACCGGATGGCCGCCGACCCGGACCTGCACTGGAAGGCGATGCTGCGCCACCACCGCCCGCGCAAACCGGTGATCGCCGCCGTGGAGGGCCCCTGTGTCGCCGGCGGCACCGAGATCCTCCAGGGAACGGATATCCGCATCGCCGGGGCGGGCGCCACCTTCGGGCTCTTCGAGGTCCGGCGCGGCCTCTTCCCGATCGGCGGCTCCACCGTCCGGCTGCCCCGCCAGATCCCCCGTACCCACGCCCTCGAAATGCTCCTCACCGGCCGCCCGTACACCGCCGACGAGGCCGCCGCGATCGGCCTCGTCGGACGCGTCGTGCCCGACGGCGCCGCCCGCGATGAGGCCCTAGCCGTCGCCGAACGGATCAACGCCTGCGGCCCGCTCGCCGTGGAGGCCGTCAAGGCCTCGGTCTACGAGGGCGCCGAGCTGACCGAGAGCGAGGCGCTGGCCGCCGAACTCAAGCGCGGCTGGCCCGTGTTCGCCACCGAGGACGCCAAGGAGGGCGCCCGCGCCTTCGCCGAGAAGCGCCCGCCCGTCTACCGCCGCGCCTGAGCCCGCGCCCCGAGTCCTGAACCCCACGCCCCGGGTCCTGAACCCCGGGCCCGGAGACCGGAGTTCTGATTCCCGAGCCTAGGAGAGAGCCATGACCGAGATCCTCAGCGCCCCGCTGGTGGTCGAGTTCCCCTTCACCCGCTCCCTGGGCCCCGTCCAGAGCGCCTTCCTCACCGGACTGCGCGAGCGCACCGTCCTCGGCGTCCGCACCGACGACGGCAGGGTCCTCGTCCCGCCCGTCGAGTACGACCCCGTCACCGCCAACGAACTCCGCTCACTCGTCCGGGTCGCCCCCACCGGCACCGTCACCAGCTGGGCCTGGAACCCCTCCCCCCGCCGCGGCCAGCCCCTGGGCACCCCCTTCGCCTGGGTGCTCGTCCGCCTCGACGGCGCCGACACCGCGCTCCTGCACGCCCTGGACGCCCCTGGACCCGACGCCGTCCGCACCGGGATGCGCGTCCGGATCCGCTGGGCCGCCGCCCGTACCGGAGCCATCACCGACATCGCCTGCCTCGAACCGTACGGCGGTGAGCCGGAGACCGCCGAACCCGTGCCCCACGACGGGGAGTTCGCCGACCCCGTCACCGGCATCACCGTCCCCGCCCGCCTGGACTACGTCCACACCCCCGGCCGCGCCCAGAGCGCCTACCTCAAGGCGCTGGAGGACCGCCGCACCGTCGGCGAACGCTGCCCCGCCTGCCGCAAGGTCTACGTACCGCCGCGCGGCGCCTGCCCCACCTGCGGCATCGCCACCGCCGAACAGGTCGAGGTCGGCCCACGCGGGACCGTGACCACCTTCTGCATCGTCAACATCAAGGCGAAGAACCTGGACATCGACGTGCCCTACGTCTACGCCCACATCGCCCTCGACGGCGCCGACCTCGCCCTGCACGGCCGCATCGCGGGCATCCCCTACGACGAGGTCCGCATGGGGCTGCGCGTCGAGCCGGTCTGGGCCGAGGGCGCCCGGCACGTGGACCACTACCGGCCCACCGGGGAGCCCGACGCCGACTACGACACGTACAAGGAGCTGGTGTAGATGCGAGACGTGGCGATCGTCGCCTTCGCCCAGAGCCCGCACCGACGGCGTACGGACGAACTCTCCGAGGTCGACCTGCTGATGCCCGTCCTCCACCAGGTGCTGGAGACCACCGGCCTCAGGGCCAACGAGATCGGGTTCACCTGTTCCGGCTCCGCCGACTACCTCGCCGGACGGGCCTTCTCCTTCACCATGGCGCTCGACGGCGTCGGCGCCCACCCCCCGATCTCCGAGTCCCATGTCGAGATGGACGGGGCCTGGGCGCTGTACGAGGCCTGGGTGAAGATCATGACGGGGGAGGCCGACACCGCGCTCGTCTACGGGTACGGAAAATCCTCGCCCGGCCAGGTCCGCGACGTCCTCACCCGCCAGCTCGACCCCTACTACCTCGCACCCCTCTGGCCCGACTCCGTCTCCCTCGCCGCCCTCCAGGCGCAGACGCTCCTCGACGCCGGCCGCACCGACCGGGCCGCCCTCACCGCCATCGCCACCCGCAGCCGCGCCGACGCCACCGCCAACCCGTACGCCCAGCTCACCGGGGACGTCCCCGTCGGGGACCTCCTCGTCCACCCGCTGCGCACCGGCGACTGCCCGCCCATCGGTGACGGCGCCGCCGCCGTGGTCCTCGCCGCCGGGGACACCGCCCGCGCCCTCTGCGCCCGCCCCGCCTGGATCCGGGGCATCGACCACCGCATCGAGGCCCACGGCCTCGGCGTCCGCGACCTCACCGACTCACCCTCCACCCGGCTCGCCGCCCGGCATGCCGGAGCCTTCGAGCGCCCCGTCGACACCGCCGAGCTGCACGCCCCCTTCACCGCGCAGGAGGTGATCCTCCGCAGGGCCCTCGATCTCGGCGACGACGTCCGCGTCAACCCCTCCGGAGGAGCCCTCGCCGCCAACCCGGTCATGGCGGCGGGCCTCATCCGGCTCGGTGAGGCCGCCGCCCGCATCCACCGCGGCGCGTCCGACCGGGCCCTCGCCCACGCCACCTCCGGACCCTGCCTGCAGCAGAACCTGGTCGCCGTCCTGGAAGGGGAGAGCACCCATGGCTGAGGAGCCCGTCGCCGTCGTCGGCATCGGCCAGACCAAGCACGTCGCCGCCCGGCACGACGTCTCCATCGCCGGACTGGTCCGCGAAGCGGCGGTCCGTGCCCTGGAGGACGCCGCACTGACCTGGAGCGACATCGACGCCGTCGTCATCGGCAAGGCCCCCGACTTCTTCGAGGGCGTGATGATGCCGGAGCTGTATCTCGCGGACGCCCTCGGGGCCGTCGGCAAGCCGATGCTCCGCGTCCACACGGCCGGTTCGGTCGGCGGGTCCACCGCACTCGTCGCGGCCAACCTGGTCGCCGCCCGCGTCCACCGGACCGTCCTGACCCTCGCCTTCGAGAAACAGTCCGAGTCCAACGCGATGTGGGGGCTCTCCCTGCCCGTCCCCTTCCAGCAGCCGCTGCTGGCCGGGGCAGGCGGCTTCTTCGCCCCGCACGTCCGCGCGTACATGCGCCGTACGGGAGCCCCCGACACGGTCGGCTCCCTCGTCGCCTACAAGGACCGCCGCAACGCCCTCAAGAACCCCTACGCGCACATCCACGACCCGGACCTCACCCTGGAGAAGGTCCAGGCCTCGCCCATGCTCTGGGACCCGATCCGCTACTCCGAGACCTGCCCCTCCTCCGACGGGGCCTGCGCGATGGTCCTCACCGACCGCGACGGCGCGAGCCGGGCCCCGCACCGGCCCGCCTGGGTGCACGGCGGCGCGATGCGCAGCGAACCCACCCTCTTCGCGGGCAAGGACTTCGTCTCCCCGCGGGCGGGCCGGGACTGCGCCGCCGACGTCTACCGGCAGGCCGGGATCACCGACCCGCGCCGGGAGATCGACGCCGTCGAGATGTACGTCCCGTTCTCCTGGTACGAGCCGATGTGGCTGGAGAACCTCGGCTTCGCCGCTGAGGGCGAGGGGTGGAAGCTCACCGAGGCGGGCGTCACCGAACTCGACGGCGACCTCCCCGTCAACCCGTCGGGCGGGGTGCTGTCCACCAACCCCATCGGTGCCTCCGGCATGATCCGCTTCGCCGAGGCGGCGCTCCAGGTACGGGGACGGGCGGGCGAGCACCAGATCGACGGGGCCACCCGGGCGGTCGGCCACGCCTACGGCGGCGGGGCGCAGTTCTTCGCCATGTGGCTCGTCGGCTCCCAGCCCCCGCCGGGATGACGGCCCGGGGCCGGACCTCCCGGGCGCACCCGGGGAGGCACCGGCTCAGGCCAGCGGGCAGCTGACCGGCAGCACCCGTTCGGTCAGCCGCCCCCGGAGCAGGCCGTCGGCGGTGAACTCCGCATCGGTGAGCCAGTCCGCCACCGTCAGCTGCTCCACCAGCGGCTCCAGCCCCTCGGGCCCGGCGCAGCACCAGGAGGCGAGGGGCTCCACCTCGACACCCTCGCCGTCGGGCCCCAGCCGGCCGTCGGCGCTGGTCCGCACGGCCAGGGCCAGGGCCAGCAGCCGGACATCGGCGCCGGTCTTCTTCTTGCGGAGCTTCTTGTCACCCACCACCCGCTGGGCCCACCCGCTCAGCTTGGGGCGGGTCTTGCGGCCGAAGACGAACGGACCCGGGCCGTCCTCGTCGGGCATCAGGGACGGGATGGTGATCGGGGTGGGGCTCTCGGGGCGGGAGGCGAGCAGCTCCTCGACCGTACCGGGGAAGGAGAGCCAGCCGCTCTCCACGAGCTTGCCGATCAGCTCCTCGGGATCCGTCAGGGGCAGCCCCCTGACGTCCTGCCCCACCAGGTTGCCGGTGCCGGTGAGCGCCGAGCGCAGGGTCAGCAGCACCGCCAGGAGACGGGCCTCCGCGCCGGGCGCCGGGGTGTGCCCGGCGACATGGGCGAGGATCGCCCGGGCGTGGTCCCACTGCGTGAGGCCCGGCAGCAGCCTGCTGGTGACCTGCCCGTCGCCCGCCGGGCTCTGGCCGGTGCGCTGCTGGTGCTGGAGGAGGGCGGCGGCGGCCGCCTGCTCGGCGCGCTCCGCCTCCAGCCGCAGTTCGGTCTCACCCGTCACCTCCGCCCAGGTCCGGAAGGCCTTCGCCTTGCGGGAGTGGAGCTCGGAGAGTTCGACCAGATCCGGTTCGGGGCGCTGCTGGTAGGCGCGGAAGAGATCGCCCAGCTCGATCAGCTCCTCGCGCAGGGCGACGGGGTGCAGGTCGAACGGCACGATCCGCTGCGCGATCTTCCCGGACCGGCGCTTGCGGCGGGGCCGGGGAGGGCGGGCCGCGGGCACCCCCTCGGGGACGGGGGCCGGGGCCGACGCGGCGTGGGAGAACTGCGGGCCGATCTGGGCGGGCGGCCGGGGCGCGGCGGACCGGGCCCCACCCGCCGGAACCCCCGGCGCGAGGGCGGCGGACGGCGCGGCGACCGCCGGGGCGGTGGCGACGACCTTCGCCGAGGGGTGGGCGGCCGCACAGCGCGCGCAGCACTCCAGGGCCCGCCACCAGCGCCCCTGCCGGTCGTTGATGACGGCCAGGACGACCGGGCCCCCGCACCGCGACGCCGGGGCGCGGTCGCGGGGGCCGTCGGTCCGCACATGGGTGTGGCAGTCGTCGGCCCGGCAGGCGCAGTACGCCTCGGGCCGGGGCCCCGACGCGGCCCGCAGATGCGTCGCCAGGTGCGCGACGGCGGCGGTACGGCCGACGGCGGCGGACGGCAGGACCTGGGGGGCGCAGCCCGGACGCCCGCACGAGACGCGTACCGCCGTACCGCCCCGGTCGGCCGGGTCCAGACGCACCATCCACGCGCGCCCCGCCACCCGCTCTTCCAGCCCGCCCACTGTGCCCTCCACCGTCATCCTGTCCTCTCCTCCGGCGCATCGCCGTACCCGTCTCGCGGCGCACCGCCGTTCCCGCATCCGCCGCTGCCACGGCGGACCGGGCACAGCGGTGATCCAACGGTATGCGTCACACGGGCCCGTCGTGCAGGAACTTGCGCCGATTCCACGCGGAAGAGTCGAGGGTGTGCCCGAACGTGCCCCGACGCGGTGCCGGAAGGGTAAGGGCAGGGGGCCGGGCACGATGTCACCGGCGGCCGGGAGGCCCGGCCCGGGGGCGGCGGCCGGGCCCGGGCCCGGCTCCCCGACGTGGGCCGGGCCACGTACCATGTCAGCATGTCCTTCCTCCGCCGCCGCAGCGCCGCAACACCCGCGGGCCCGGACTTCGATGTCCTGGCCATGGACCCGGGGGACTGGCCCGGCAACCTGGGCGCCGGTCTGCTCCCCGCGCCCGACGGCAGCTGCCAGGGCGTCTTCCTCCGTTACGACCTGTACGGCGGCCGCGGCCCGGCCATGATCATCGGCAATCTCCCGGAGGGCTCGCCCGCCCGGGAGACCGAGGAGGGCCAGGTTCCCTTCGAGGTGGCGCAGCTGCTGCTGGCCCTGGAGAACGACGAGCCGATCGAGGTCGTCAGCAGCGAGGACGTCCCCGTGATGCAGGGCGACAACCTGCTGATCGTCCGCCGGGTGAAGCTCTCGGAGAGCCGTATCGCCTGCGTCCAGTTCGACCGCAGCGACGGGGTGCTCGTGACCATCGCGAGCTGGGACCGGCCCATCACCGACGACCTCTACACCCTTCTGAAGCCCCTGCCCGCCGAGCTCTTCCAGCAGGGCTGAAACGTCACTGCATAGGCCGCCCGAATATGCCGGACGGCCTGTCCGGCCCGGCTCCTCTCCGGGCCTCTCTTCCGCTCACGGTCTCTCGCCGGCTCCGACCACCGGAGCGTCCGGGCTCCAGAAGTGTCCGGAACGGCGAACGGCCCGCCGCGCGTGTGGCGCGACGGGCCGTACGGCGTACGGCGGTGGCCGTGCCGTCCCCGGGAACTACGCCCTGCTGCCCGCCAGTTCCGTCATCAGCCGGGTCACCTGGGCCGCCGAGGTGCCGAGTCCGGTCGGCCCGGCGAGGATCTGCGGTGCGCCGTGCCCGCGGCGCAGATCCTCCTCGCGGTAGCGGCGGCAGCCCCGGTGCCAGATGAGGATGCCCGCGAGCCAGTGCTTCAGCTCCTGCACATAGCCCGCCAGCACCTCCCGGGCCTCGGCGTCGAGGGCGAAGTCGTCGTACAGCACCGGGAGTTCCACCTCCGCCACATGCAGGAACTGCCGCAGCCGGGACTCCATCAGGTCGTGCACGATCCGCACGCCCGTCGGATAGTCGACGCCGAAGAAGTTCTGGACGACCAGGACGCCGTTGTGCACCTCGCCCTCGTACTCGATCTCCTTCTGGTACGAGAACAGGTCGTTGAGCAGGCACGCGTAGTCCGCGGCAGCGTTCTCCAGCGAGCGCATCGGACCGCTCCGGTAGACCGCCTCGGGCACCTTCCTGCCGTGGGCGAGCCGGCACAGGCTCATCGTCAGGTCCGACCCGAAGGTCGCCCGCCGCATCTCTGTGTAGTCGACCGGGTCAGGGATACGGTTCTGCGCCTGGTTGGCCAGCTCCCACAGCCAGCTCTCGGTCATCGACTCGATCGCGGTCCGGAAGGCGCGCCGCGCGTCCAGGTCCATCGGCCCCGCCGTCCGGAGCCACAGATCGCCCAGCGACCGCTCCAGCGCGTTCACCGGCTCGGGGGTCGCCTCACCGTCCAGCGGCATGAAGAGCGAGAGCCGCTCGTTGGCCAGCCGGGCGCCGGCCAGGTCCCTGGTCCGCCCGTGCACCACGGGGAACCAGTCGTCACCGTACGTACCCCAGGCGAGCCACGCCGAGGAGATGTCCAGCTCCTCCGGCGAGGCGTCCGGATGGATGCCCGCCGCGCAGAGGGGGAGGTCGATCGCGAGGATCCGCTCCTCGTCCCAGATGTGCGAGCCCGGGACCCCCGGCTGCGCCTCCAGGATGCCCATGCGGCGCGCCCAGTCGACCAGTCGGAGCCTGGCCCCCTCCAGATGCGGGCTCAGCGTCGTGGAGAACGGCAGCTTCAGGTCGGGGACGATCGAGGGGCCGACGTGCTGGAAGGGCCGGTGGCTGTGGCTGCGGGCCCGCGCCGTCTCCGAGCGGAGGGTGAACTTGATGGAGGCGGCGGACATGCCGAAGCCCGCCACGGCCTCTCCGGCCCCGCCGCCGTTCATGTACCGGCTGGAGCGCATGTGCCACTCGTGGCCGCCGGACTGCCAGTCCTGGAGCCCCTTGACGTACGCGAGGACGGAAGCGGTCTGCGCCGGGTCGAGGCCCTTCTCCGCGCAGAGCGGGCCCAGTTCGGTGAGGGCGGTGTTCTCGAACTGGTGGAGCCGCGAGGTCAGCAGGTCGTTGACGGCCTCGGCGGCCTCCTGGGTCGTGCACCCGAGGAACTTCTCCAGGACCAGGACCCCGTTGCTGTTCTCGCCCTCGTCCTCGACCTCGCGCTGGTAGGAGAAGAGGTCGTTGCGCAGGTGCACCCCGTCGGAGAAGGCGTCCCGCAGGACCCGCAGCGGGCGCGACCCGGCCACGGCCGCGGGCACCTCGGCGTCGGCCGCGTACTCCACGAGCCCGGCCGACCAGGGGGCGCCGCCGACCTTGCGGCGCATCTCGATGTACTCGACGGGGTTGGCGATGCGGCCCTCGTTGATGTTGGAGAGCTCCCACAGCGACTCGTTGAGGAGGTTCTCCGTCGCCACCGCGAACCGGGCGCGCCACGCGTCCGACATCGAGGGGACCGTCCGCTCCCACAGGTCGGCGAGGCCCGCCTCGACGGGGTTCTCCGGCTCGGGCACGGCCGCCCCGCGCTCCATCGGCATGAAGGCGGGCAGCCGGTCGAGATAGCGCTTGGCGCCCTCACGGTCGGGCGTGCGCTTGAACAGCTCCAGGAAGTGGTCGTCGAAGAAGAAGACCCACACGTACCAGTCGGTGACCAGGGACAGGGCCTCGGCCGAGCAGTCGGGGTGGGTGTAGGCGCAGAGCAGGGCGTAGTCGTGCGCCTCGAGGTCCTTCTCCTCCCAGATGCCGGATCCCTCCAGCATCCCCATCCCGCGTGCCCACTCCCGGGTATGCGTCCGTGCCGCCTCCACATGAGGGTTGAGCCGGGCCGGATACGGAACATAGAAGTCCGGCAGTGAGAAGGGCTGTGCCATGTGCGATAGGCCTTTCCGGAAGGCTCCGCGCGGCGAGGGCGCGGATCGATGGTGTCCGCGCCAGCCCTACCCTTCGGCCAACCGGGGCACGCACCAGGGGGATTAGTCGGATAATCGCGGTCTGGTCTGTGCCTCTTCGGTGTGGCGGCCTGCGATGTGCGGCGTCCGCTCAGTAGGCGGAGTCGACGTTGTCGATCGAGCCGTACCGGTCGGCTGCGTAGTTGGCGGCGGCGGTGATGTTGGCGACCGGGTCGGTGAGCTTCTTCGGGGTGCCCTTGACGTGGTACGCGTCGAAGGTCGGCTGGATCACCTGGAGCAGGCCCTTGGAGGGGATGCCGTTGCGGGCGTTGATGTCCCAGTCGTTGACGGCGTTCGGGTTGCCGCTGGACTCGCGCATGATGTTGCGGTGCAGCCCCTCGTAGGAGCCGGGGATGTTCTTCTTCTTCATGATGTCGAGCGACTCGCGTATCCAGCCGTCGAGGTTGTCCGCGTACTTCTTGGGAGCGGCCTTGGGGGCGGCCTTCTTCGGGGCGGCCACGGCCTTGCGCTCGGTGGAGCGGTTGGCGGCCTGCTTCTCGGAACGCGCCTTCTCGGCCGCCTTCTTCGCCTCGGCCTCGCGCTCGGCGACGGCCTTCGCGGCGGCGGCCTTGCGGTCGGCCGCGACCTTCTTCGCCGCGGCGGCGTCGGCGGCCGCCTTCTTCGCGGCGCTCTCCGCCGCAGCCTTCTCCGCCGCGATCTCCTGGGCCGTCGGGGCGCCGGTGGCGGCCTTCCCTGCGGTGGCGGAGGACGTGGCGGCGGTGGGCTGCGCCTCGCTCTGCCCGCCGGTCGCGGTGATGGCCGTGACGGAACCGGCCGCGACGAGCGCGGCGGCGGCGAGCTTGTGGGAGCGGGTGACGCGGATGGTGCGGGGCATGCGGAACTCTTCCTGTGGGGGACGGGGCCTGCGGCCATGGGCCGCGTGGGCGGAGACCGGGGGATGCCGGCCGCGACCGCCGTGGGGCGCTCGTCGCGGGATCGGTCTCGGTGTCTGCCGGGATCCATGGTTAACGGCCGTCGAGACAGGAGGCAATGACCCTATTTACTAGGGTGAGTAGTTGATGGGGTGGAATATCCCTTTTGGCGTCTTCTTCGCGCCGCAAGGGAGCGGTCGCACCCACTACTCCGGCTCGTAGGTGACATGGGTCTCGTGGCGCGCCTCACCCGGGGGCGCCCCTCGGGTGGCGATCGGTCAATGTCCCGTCACGGAGCGGCACCGCCTTTCGCGGAGTTCGCCGCCGCCCCGGAGCCCGTTCCCGCTATGCCGTGCCCGCTATGCCGTGCCCGTGTGCCCGTGTGCCCGTACGTGCCCCCGTCCGGACACAGCACAACGCGCTGCGGGACCGGTGTGTCGGCACCGGTCCCGCAGCGCGCTTCCTTACACAGTGGCCTTCTGGCCGCCCGGACTCAGCGCGTCCCGACCGCCGCCCGCACCGCCCGCCGCGCCATCGCGCAGTCGTCGTGCAGCCGGCGCAGCAGCAGCCTCTGCTCCTCGCCCGAGGAGAGCACCCCCGGCCGGTCCTGCCCCGCGCTCACCGGGGGCGCCTCGCGCATGGTGCGCTGGACGGCCGTCTCGTAGTTACGGATCTCGCGGGTCAGCACGAGCATCAGGTTGACCAGGAACGCGTCCCGCGCGGCCGGGCCCCTGGCCTGCGCCAGCTGGCTGATCTGGCGCCGCGCCGCCGGGGCGTCGCCCAGCACCGTCCACAGCGTCGCCAGGTCGTAGCCCGGCAGATACCAGCCCGCGTGCTCCCAGTCGACCAGCACCGGGCCGGTCGGCGACAGCAGGATGTTGGAGAGCAGCGCGTCACCGTGGCAGAACTGGCCCATAGACTGACGGCCGCCCGCCTGGGCCAGACCGTGCAGCAGCTTCTGGAGGTCGCCCAGATCCCGGTCGGTGAAGAGACCGAGCTCGTGGTAGCGGGCGATCCGCGAACCGTAGTCGAGCGGCGCCTCGAACAGCCCGGGCGGCGGCCGCCAGGCGTTCACCCGGGCGATCGCCCCGAGCGCGGCCCGGATGTCGGCCCGCGGCGGGGCCTCCGCCGGATGCCGGGTCAGCGCGGCCACCCGTCCGGGCATGCGCTCGATCACCAGCGTGCAGTTCTCCGGATCCGCCGCGATCAGCCGGGGCACCCGCACCGGGGGGCGGTGCCGGACGAACGCGCGATATGCCGCTATCTCGTGCTGGAACCGTTCCGTCCAGGCGGGGGAGTGGTCCAGTAAACACTTGGCCACGGCGGTGGCCCGCCCGGTGGCGCCCACGATCAGCACGGAACGGCCGCTGCGCCGCAGCACCTGGACGGGGTTGAACTCGGGGCAGATGCGCTGCACGGAGGCGATGGCCATCCGCACCTGTGCGCCCTGCGGCCCGGAGAGGTCGATCCTGCCGCTGAGAGGTCCGGCACCCGGTCCCGCCGCCCGCCGGGTCCGGCCGCCCAGGCCCTGTGCCGGCGCACCGGCGTGGGGGGCGAGATACGGCCCGCCGCCCGTCCCCATGGGACGGAGCGGCCGGGGCGGGGCGGACACGGAGGACGATGCTGTGTACATGGGCGAGACAGATCCCTTCGTGCGCCGACAAGTTACGTACGCCAACCCGGCCGACGGCCGTTCGGCACCCTGGGGAGTACCTAGGGCTGCCGGGCGGGGTGGCGCTTTCCTACCTGACACCGGAGCGCGGGTGGCAGACCATCTGGCGGACCCTGGCGAACCCTGGCGAATAGTCACGGCGCATCTGACAGGGGGTTAGTGTCAAGTCAGCCGAGAACCTGGGGGCTTGACGTGACCGGAGAACCCAACACCCGTCTTTCCGACCTGTTCGGCCTGGCCGGCTGGTCCAAGGGCGAACTCGCGAGAATGGTGAACCGGCAGGCGGCGGCCATGGGCCACCCGCAGCTGGCCACCGACACCTCGCGGGTCAGGCGCTGGATCGACATGGGGGAGTCCCCCCGTGATCCCGTGCCGGAGGTGCTGGCTGCCCTGTTCACCGAGCGGCTCGGCCGTGTCGTGACCATCGAGGACCTCGGGTTCGGCCGACGCGGGCGTGCAGGGAAACGGCGTGACTCCGGGACGGAACGCGATCCCGATCAACTGCCGTGGGCGCCCGAGCGGACGGCAGCGGTCCTCACCGAATTCACGGGAATGGACCTCATGCTCAATCGACGCGGCTTGGTGGGTGCGGGCGCCGCGCTCGCCGCCGGCTCGACCATCGCCGGCCCCATGTACGACTGGCTGCACAGCGACCCCGTCCTGGCTGCCGACGCGCCACGCGCCAACGAACCGCAGCACGCCGACCCCGCCGGTCTCGACCGGTACGAGGCGGCGCCCGTGGGCTCCGAGGAGATCGAGGCCCTCGAGTACTCGGTCGAGGTGTTCCGGGCCTGGGACGCCTCCCGGGGCGGCGGTCTCCAGCGCAAGGCCGTGGTGGGCCAGCTCAACGAGGTGGGCGGCATGCTCGCCTACCGCCACCCCGACCACCTCCAGCGCCGCCTGTGGGGCGTCGCCGCCAACCTCGCCGTCCTCGCGGGCTGGATGTCCCACGACGTCGGCCTCGAACCCACCGCCCAGAAGTACTTCGTCATCGCGGCCCACGCGGCCCGTGAGGGCGGCGACCGGCCGCGCGCCGGTGAGGCGCTCTCCCGCGCCGCCCGCCAGATGGTCCACCTGGGCCGTCCCGACGACGCCCTCGACCTGATGAAGCTCGCCAAGTCCGGCTCGGGCGACGAGACCCTGCCCCGTACGCAGGCGATGCTGCGCACCATCGAGGCCTGGGCCCACGCGGCGATGGGCAAGGGCCAGGCCATGCGGCGCACCCTCGGTGAGGCCGAGGAGCTGTTCGTCTCGGACAAGGGCGACGTGCCCCCGCCCAGCTGGATGCAGATGTTCGACGAGGCGGACCTGCACGGCATGCAGGCCCTGGCGTTCCGCACGCTGGCCGAGCACGACCCGGCCGCCGCCGTCATGGCCCAGCGCCACGCCAAGCAGGCCCTGGAGCTGCGGGTGGGCGGACGCCAGCGCTCCAAGCTCTTCGACCACATCTCGCTCGCCTCGGCCTGCTTCATCGCCAACGACCCCGAGCAGGGCGACCGGTACGCGAGGCTCGCCCTGATCTCCATGGGGGAGACCTCGTCCCACCGCACCTGGGACCGGCTCCGCGCGATGTACCGGCTCACCGGCCAGTTCGCCGGGCATGCCAGGATCCAGGACCTCCGTGAGCAGATCGAGCGGTCGTTGCCGCAGAGCCCGATCGCGAGGAAGGCCAAGGGGGCCCAGGCGTGAACTCCGTACGGGTCCGCCGGCGGAGACCGTAACCGCCGCGCGCACCCCACGTCCTGACGCCCCGGCGATCCGAGGCCTCGGCGTATCCATGACCTGGTGTACCCACGACCTGGCGTGCAGAGGTCACGACGGTCCTCCGCCATGGCACCCGGCGGTCCTCCGTCAGGCAGTCCGGCAGCCCCGAGGGCCGGACCTCAGCCCCGTCATGCCCTGATACGGGCGACCAGCACACACGCGTCGTCCAGGCGCTCGGCCCCGCCGAACTCCTCGACCACGCCCCGCACGCACTCCTGTGCCGTACGGGCGTGTGCGAACCGGGGGGCGAGGGCGAGCAGCCGCTCCGGGCCCGCACCCCGGTCGTCGCGGCGGGTCAGGCCGTCCGTGTGCAGCATCAGCACATCGCCGGGGAGCAGCCGCACCTCCTCCTGTTCGTACGCGAACTGGGACCCGGCACCGAGGAGGACCCCGTCCGGGGGCGGCAGCTGTCGAGCCGTCCCGTCACGGAAGAGCAGGGGCGGCGGGTGTCCGGCCTGCGCCCAGGAGAGCACCCCGCCCGCGGAGTCGTACCGGCAGCACAGGGCGCTGCCCAGGGCGGACCGCATCGACGATTCGAGGAGGTGGTCGAGGTGACCCATCAGGGCACCCGGCTCGATACCGGCGAGGGCCATGCCGCGCAGCGCGCCGAGGACCAGGGACATGGCCGAGGTGGCGGGGAGCGCGTGCCCGGTCAGATCGCCGACGGTCAGCAGGGTCCGGCCGCCGGGCAGCTCCATCGCGTCGTACCAGTCGCCGCCGATGAGGCCGCCGGATGCGGAAGGGCGGTGGTGCGCGGCGATGTCCAGGGTGCCGGGGCGGTCTCCGGGAGGAGGGAGGCGCAGGGAACCGCGCCACGGCGGCGCCACGGACCCTTGAGGCTCCGCGGCCGTCGGCTCCTCCGCCTGCCCGGGGGAGACGCGTCCGGTAGCCCCGTCGTGCGGCGCCGCTTCGTGCGGGGCCGTGTCGTGGTGCCCGTCGCGCAGGGCCGCGTCCCGGCTCCGGTCGACGCTCTCCTCGCCACGGCGCAGCTCCCCGACGTCCCGGAGCACGGCCCACATGGCGGCGGTGCAGCCCTCGGCGTCGAGCACCGGTTCGCCGGTCATATGGAGGGTGCGGACCCGGTTGTCGGGGAGCACGATGCGGAACTCCCCGTCCATCGGCCGTCCGTCGACGAGACAGCCCGTCACCATGGCGGTGAGCTTCGCCTGGTCGTCGGGGAGGAGGACGGACGGCAGGTCGTCCAGGGAGAGCGGCGGTGAACCGGGCGGCCGGCCGAAGATCTCGTACAGCTCCTCGGACCAGCTGACCTCGTCGGTGAGGAGGTTCCATTCGGCGCTGCCCACCCGCTGCGGCGCGGGGCCGTCCGCGGACGGGCCGTCCGCGGGAGCGTGCCGTGCGCCGGAACGCCGGGCGGGGGGACCGGCCCTGAGCTGGCCCAGATGCTGGTCGAGGTCGTCGAGATGCTGGACGGCGAGGTCGCACAGGGCGCGCTGCCAGCGGGCCTGGGGGTCGTCCTCACCGGTCGCCGCGTCACGTCCCACGGCCGCCACGTCCCCGCGCAGCTGCCGGGCGCGGTGGATCAGCGCGTCGACGGCTTCGTGCGCGGGGGGCTGCGGTGCGGGGCGGTCCGCGAACAGATGGGACGGCATCTCGTACTCCGATACAGGCGCGGCGCGGCCGGGTCTCAGGGCGGCCGCTATCGACTTTCGCACAGCCCGCGGCGGCCCGTAAGGCATTCGACAACACTCGTCACGTAGTTGCTTCTGGCATATGCCAGCGGCTGTACGCGACCGGCGACGGTCCGAACGGACGTACGGGTCAAGGGTGTTGGCCTGTCCCTGTGGCACGGGCGTCGGCCGGCGGTGCCCGGTCGAGGGGCCGGGCCGGAATCCGCGTGCGGGCGGTGGCGCGGCCCGGGAGGATGGCCCGCATGCCCGGACCGCCGCGTGCTCCCCTGCCCCCGCAGTGCGTTCTCGACGCCTTCGGCCTGCGGGGCGTACCCGAGCCCCTGGCGGGTGGCCAGGGTCGGAGCGTGCGCGTCGGCGGGGCCGTCCTGAAGCCCGCGGAGGGGGCGGTGGAGGAGTCGGAGTGGGCGGCGTCCGTGGTGGAGCGGCTGCCCCGGGGTGCCGGGTTCCGGGTGCCCCGGCCCCTGCGGTCGGCCGACGGGGACGCCGTGGTTCACGGCTGGACCGCCGCCGAGTTCCTGGACGGGCGGACCGGCCCCCAGCGGCAGTGGTCGGGGGTGCTGGCGGCGGGCCGCGCTCTCCATGCCGCCCTGCGGGAGGAGCCCCGCCCCGACTTCCTGGACCGCCGGACGCACCCCTGGGCGGTGGCCGACCGGGTCGCCTGGGGTGAGCGGGAGTCCGACGTGGTCGCGGAACTGGCCGAGCCGCTCGCGCTGCTGCTCTCCCGGCGGCGGCCCGTCGAGGCGACGGCGCAACTGGTCCACGGTGATCTGGCCGGCAATGTGCTCCTCGCGCCCGGCAGGGACCCCGTCGTCATCGACTTCACCCCCTACTGGCGCCCGCCCCTCTACGCCGAGGCCGTCGTGATCGTGGACGGCCTGCTCTGGTACGACCTGCCGCCGGGCCTCCTGGCCGCCGGTGCGGGCGACCCCCGCCGGCGCCAGATGCTGATCCGGGCGCTGATCTTCCGGCTCGTCGCGCTGAGCGGGCTCGCCGGACCGTCCTGGAGCGCCGGGGAGAAGGAGGCCGCCCGCTTCCTCACGGTGGCGGAGGCCATCGAGCGCGGCTGATCCGGCCCGGGGAGTGCCGGCTGATCCGGCGCGGGAATGCCGACGGGGCGAGGCGCGTTCTTCCAGCAGAACGAAAACGAATCCCATCACCGTTACGGCGGTGGCGCCAGGCTCCTCCGGGCCTCGGCCGCCCGCCCCGCAGCGAGGAAGGAACGCATCGATGAAGCCCCGTATCCACCCCGTCTCCCGCCCCGTGGTCTTCCGGGACCGCGCAGCGGACGTCGCCTTCCTCGCCCGCTCCACCGCCGACTCCGGCGAGCGCGTGACCTGGGAGGACGGCAACACCTACCCCGTCATCGACGTGGAGACCTCGTCGGCGAGCCACCCGTTCTACACCGGGAGCCGGCAGGTGCTCGACGCGGCCGGCCGCGTGGAGCGGTTCCGCCGCCGTTACGGCACCGAGGCGCCGCGCGGCTGACCCGCCGCACCCCGAACCGCCGGCGGAACCGGGCGTTCCGTGTCATGGGTCACAGGGGCGGGGGCCCGGTTCCCGGGAACAACCCGAGATGGTTTATCGTTCACCTATACGTGGGAGCGAACGGCCGGCACCGCCGGGCCGCACCGACACCCCAGGGGAGAGCCGCGAGGCCGAGACCCGTCGGAGTCCTCCGCCGTGAGGCGGCCGCGCGTGACACCCACCCTCAAGCCGCCCCGGCTGGATTCCCCCGATCCGGCCGGGGCTTCCCCTTCGCCGGCGCTGCCCGCCACCCTCCGCGGCGCACGCCTTCGAGAGCCAGCGCCGCGATGACCAGAGCCACCGCGCCCAGCGCGGCCCCGGGACTCCAGCACCGCTCCGTCACCGCGGCGAGCCCCGCCCCGGCCACCACCGCGCCCAGCCGGCCCAGCACCCATCCGTCGCCCGGTCCCAGCTCCCGCGCCGCCGCTCGGCCGGCCAGGGAGGTGAGGGTCCCGGTGAAGTAGTTCGTCGGCGTCACCCGGGCGCGCCCCTGGATCCCCATCGCCAGCGAGACGAGTGCCAGCAGCCCGAGCCGGTCACCGTACGACGGCACCAGGCCGAACCCCCAGAGCGCGGCCGCCACCCCGAGCAGGACGGCCTCGGCGAGCAGCACCACGGCCAGGGGAAGCCGGGCCATCAGCGCACCGCACGCGGCCCCGCAGGCATACGCCGTCAACGCCGTGACCACCCGCAACGCCACACCGTCCTCGCCCGCCCCGGCCGCCGAGGCCCCCAGCAGCACCAGATTCCCGGTCATCACGCCCGCGAAGACCTGGCCCACACAGAGGAAGACGAACGCGTCCGCCGCGCCGGAAGCCGCGGAGAGAAGCAGCAGAACCGCCTCACCCCGCCGGGAGAGAACGTCGGTCCGGGGCGCGGCGGCGGGGGAGCCGGGTGGAGGGGACGAGGGGGACGCGGGCGGGGGAGGGGAGTGCACGGGAGCATTCTCGATAGGTACGGGCCCGGGGCCGCACTCCACGGCGGACGCGGCGCGCCGCGAACCCCCGTCCCCGCCGCGCCCCTCCGGCGCCCCGCGCCGTCGACACCCGGAACGCGCCGGTCACACCGTCTCGTCGAGGTCCTTCGCGTAGTGCTCGATCGCCGGACGGTACTGCTGGACGGACGGGTCGTCGCTGGTCGACGCCACCAGCCGCAGCAGCAACCGCATCGCCTCGTGGTGCTCGCCCGTGTTGAACAGCGCCATCGCCAGGAACGTCCTGAGCGCGCCGTCGTCCGGGAACTCCTCGACGCCCCCGCGCAGCGTCTCCACGGCCTGCCCGAACCGCCCCAGTACCCGGTAGGTACTGCCGAGGCCCAGCAGCGCTCCCCGCCGGTCCTCCACAGCCAGCCCCGTCCCCGCCAGGGCGCGTTCGTAGTAGGCCACCGCCTCGGACTCCAGGCCCAGGACGTCGTGGACCCACGCGGTGCGGTAGGCCACCTCCGCGTCGTCGGGGAACCGCGCCGTCAGGGCCAGCAGCTTCTCCCGCGCCTCCCCGGCCCGGCCCCCCTCGCGCAGCCGGTCGGTCTCGGCCAGCAGGTCCTTCTTCTCGCGTGCGCTCATACGCCCATCGTCGCAGGCGCCACCGGACGGCCGGACGAATTTCCGTGCCGGGGCGGCCGACCGGGTGTCTTCCGCCCCGGCGGGGGCACCAGTCCGCCATGACTGCGGAGAAGAACACTCCTGCGCGACAGGGGACATGGACACGCGTACTGCTGAGAATGACCGTCCTGACGGTGGTGCTGCTGGGGCTGGTGGCCTTCTCCGTCCTGCTGGCCAAGGTGACGCTCACCCCGTCACCGGCCTCCGCGGACATCGTCACCTCCAACCTGCAGCCGGGACGGTCCCTGCGCCAGTACGCCGAGGACTACACCTTCCTCGCCGCCTGCAAGCAGGCGGGCGGAAACATCCTGCTCGGCGTGCCCTTCGGGCTGCTGCTGCCGTTCCTCGTGCCGCGCCGTCTGCGGATGGTCACCATGACGCTGCTGACCGCCGCCCTGATGGTCATCGTGGAGTTGGTGCAGGGTGCCCTGGTCACCGGACGCGCCTTCGACATCGACGACGTCATCCTCAACACGACGGGTGCCCTGCTCGGCTACTTCCTGCTGGGCCGCCGGCTCAGCCACCGCTACCACGTCTACGCGCACCCCTCCCCGGCCGAGGCGGCGAGGGCCGTACAGGAGCCGCGGACGTCCGAGCCGGAGACGCCGGAGCCCAAGGCGCGGGACGCGAAGACGCCGGCCTCCAAGGCGGCGGGGTCCAAGGCGGGGGAGCCGAAGACGGCGAAGCCGAAGGCGGGCGACCGCACCGGGACGAAGACACTGGCGGCGTCCGGAACCGGTGCCAGGGGCGCGGGCGGCCGCCCGGTCGGGGACGCCGCCAAGCCGGGCTCCGGCCGCGCACTGCTGAACCGGATCCGCAGGCGCTGACCGCGTCGGCACCCGCTCCACCCGTTCGGGCCGCGGCCGTTTGCGGGTCGCGGCGCGCGGACGCAGCGTGGGGGCATGTCCTGCGCGCGGACGCCGCAGGGCCCCCTGCCGAGGAGGAGCGACATGGCCGATGGCCGGTGGAGCCCGGGCCGCAAGGAGGCCGACGCCGACGAGTTCAGGCCGGTCCTCGACATCGTCGAGCCCGGCCACCAGCGCCGGCTGACGGTCCTGCTGCGACTGCTGCTGCTGATCCCTCAGTTCATCGTGCTGTTCTTCCTGCACATCGCGGCCTTCTTCACCGTGATCGCGGGCTGGTTCGCCGCCCTGGTGCTGGGGCGGCTGCCGGACCCCGTCTTCCGGTTCCTCTCCGGGTTCCTGGGCTACGACATGCGCGTGTCGGCCAGCCAGATGCTGCTGGTCGACCGCTATCCGCCCTTCGCGCTGACGCCGCCGCCGGACTACCCGGTCCAGACCGAGGTACGGCCCACGGCCCTCAACCGCCTCGCCGTGCTGTTCCGCATCTTCCTGATGATCCCGGCGGCGATCGTGCAGAGCCTCGCGGTCTACGGCTGGTGGGCCCTGGCCTTCGTCTGGTGGGTGATCACGCTGGTCCTGGGCCGGATGCCGCGCCCCCTGTTCGAGGCGACGGCGGCCACCCTGCGCTACCGGATGCGGTTCTCCGCGTACACCATGATGCTCACCCCGGCCTACCCCAAGGGGCTCTTCGGGGACGACGGCCTCGCCGTACCGCAGGGGCACCCCCGCTCCGCCACCCGGCCGCTGGTCATGAGCAGCGCCGGGAAGTGGCTCGTGGTGCTCTTCCTGGTGCTCGGCCTCCTGGGCAACGTGACCACCTCGGTCACCACCGCGACCTCCGACCCCGACGACACCACGCGGCTCTCCGGCACCCCCTGAGACCACCCCGGGTCCCCCTCGGCCCCCGCGGGCCCCGGCGTCTGCATCCGCCTACCCGAACTGGCCGATATAGCGCGGAAGATGGGTTGAAAGAGCGGGCGCGGGTCACATGCAGTCCATGACGTCCAGCGACGCACCCACGGATACCGCCGCACAGAGCGGGAAGAAGCCCACACGCCGTCCCGGGCGGGGCCTGCTGAAGGTCGTCGGCATCGGCGCGGCCGTCCTGGCCCTGCTGTTCGCCGGCGGCCGGCTCAGCCTGCTGCCCAGCCTCGACGGCCTCTTCGGGGAGCGGACCAACGACCGGTCCGGTCCCGCGGTCCTGAAGTCGATCCAGGACATGAGCGCGTACGAGGCGGCCTCGGGCAACTTCCAGGTCGTCGTCGACCTGGAGAAGGACGCCAGGTTCCTGCCCGATGCCGTACGCGGCACCCGCACCCTGTTCGTCGGCGCGGGCACGGTCGGAGCCTCCGTCGACCTGGGCAAGGTCACCGAGGACGGCGTGGTCGTCGACGAGGACCGGACGACCGCCGAGATCCGGCTGCCGCGCGCGGTGCTGGGCAAGCCGGCCCTGGACCCGGACCGCTCCTACGCCGTGTCGAAGCAGCGCGGACTCCTCGACCGGCTCGGTGACTTCTTCTCCGACAACCCGAGCAGTGAGCAGGCGGTCAACCAACTCGCCGTCCGGCACATCGGTGAGGCGGCGAAGGAGAGCGGACTGACCGCCCGCGCCGAGAAGAACACCGCGGAGATGCTGAAGGGTCTGCTCGGTTCCCTCGGCTTCGAGCGTGTCACCGTCCGGTACGGCGACGACCAGGGCTGATGGCGCCCCGGCGCCGGGCGCGGTGACCCTTCGTCGCGGCCCCGCGCCCGGGGCCGCGCCCCTCCCGTCGCCGCCCGTCCCTCCCGCCCCATCGCCACCATGCCCTTGACGCGTACGCGACGCAGAGTATGGTCTAGGCCAAGTGCAAGGCCTTTCCGGCACCGGTCATCCGGCCTGTCCGGCAAGGGACTTGCGGACCTTCGCGCCTCGTAGGCCCCACACTCACGAGGCCTCGCCGCCGAAGCCGGGTCCCCCACGACCCGCCACCGCGCGGTGCGGTCTCAAGTGAAGGAGAAGCATGCACACGAAGAGGAAGACCGCACTCGCCGTCGGCGCCGTTCTCGCCCCGGTCCTCGCCCTGAGCCTCCCGGCGACCTCCGCCAGCGCCCACGGCTACATCTCCAACCCGCCCAGCAGGCAGGCCCAGTGTGCCGCCGGCACGGTCAGCTGCGGCTCGATCAGCTACGAACCGCAGAGCGTCGAGGGCCCCAAGGGGCTCACCAGCTGCAGCGGCGGGAACAGCGGCTTCGCCGAACTCGACGACGACTCCAAGGGCTGGGCGGTCACCCCGGTGAACCGCTCGCAGGAGTTCGAGTGGAAGATCACGGCCCGGCACTCCACCAGCACCTGGCAGTACTTCGTCGGCGGCGAGAAGATCGCCGAGTTCGACGACGGCGGCGCGCAGCCCGGCGCGACCGTCACCCACCAGGTCGACTTCGGCGACAAGACCGGTCAGCAGAAGGTCCTGGCGGTCTGGAACATCGCCGACACCGTGAACGCCTTCTACGCCTGCATCGACGTCAACGTCAGCTAGCCGCAGGCTCCGTCCCCACCGTCGCGCCCCGGCCGGGCCCGTGCTCCACCCGGCCGGGGCGCGACCGCGTCCTGACGCGGACCGCGGGGCGGGCCGCGCGGTGTGGCCGGAAAGCGGCATGGCGCGATAGCCATCGGTAGCGCAACGGTTACCCTTCGTCAGCTGTCTGATTGATCATCAGTGCTCCGAGGGGATTCCCGAATGAACCGCATCCGTACCGTACTTGCCGCGCTCGGCATCACCGCCGGACTGATCACCGCGCCCGCCGCGAACGCCGCCCCGCAGATCGACGCCACCGCGGCCGCCGCCGAGCGGCACGCCCCCTGCACCGGCGAGTACCGGGGCGACGCCCGGCTCGGCCCGAAGTGGCTGCCGAACAACCGACTGGCGCCGGTCGGCCCCCTCCTCAAGGGCTACCAGCGCACCGGCGACCTCTCCCCGCAGGCCTTCCTCAAGAAGTACTGGGAGGGACCCGCGGACACCGGAAGCTGGAAGTACCCGCCCAACGACGGCTTCGCCGAGGTCAACGGCGAGATCGACAAGGAGCCCGCCAAGCTCCGCACCGGCCAGCGTCTGGACCGCTTCGGCTCCGAGTACGGCGGCTACCTGGCTCCCGCCGGAGACGCCTACGCCGAGCGTGCGCTGCCCCCGCAGAACCTCAACACCCGCGAAGCGGCCACGCCTTGCGACTACCGCGTCTACAAGGTTGCCAAGCCCTTCTGGGTCTGGCAGGGCAGCATCGCCCCGTGGTTCGAGCAGCCCGGCGGCGGGCAGCAGATCAAGCTCGACCCCGTCCTCCTGAACCCGGGCGCGGGTGAGCGGCTGAACGTGAAGTGGCTGCTGGACAACGGCTACCTCACCCCGGCCGCGTAACCTCCGTGGACCGCCAGGCGCTGCACGCCGCGCTCGTGGAGGCCCGGATCCCCGGTGGCTACTACCGGATCGAAGGCGTCCACGAGCCCGTCCCCACCCCGCCCGACTTCCTCTTCCTGCGCCGGGCGACCGGCGGAGGATGGGAGACCGGCGCGTACGAACGCGGCCGGGACGAGATCCTCGCCCACCACCCGGACGAGGCCACCGCCTGCGCCCACCTGCTGGGGCTGCTCGTCTGACCGTCCGCCCGGGGCCGCCCGCCCCGCCGGCCCAGGCGGCGGCCCCCGGCAGGAAGGGCTGCGGGTCGCCGCGCCGGCCCCGGGAAGAGCCCGTACGTCGGCGCGGTCGAGCCGACCGCGCCGACGTACGTGTGTGTCGGAGCCCGGTTCGCGTCGGGCAGCGGGCGAGGGTGAGGGGATGAACAGTGCGAACATGCTGGCCGAGGCGTTCGAGCGGATCCGGGAGGCGGTCCACGGGGCGGCCGGGGGACTCGGCGCCGACGACCTCAACGCCCGCCCCGACGGGGACGCGAACTCGATCTCCTGGCTGATCTGGCACCTCACCCGGGTCCAGGACGACCACATCGCGGACGCCGCGGGCACCGGCCAGGTCTGGCACACCCAGGGCTGGGCCGACCGCTTCGGGCTCCCGTTCGACGAGACGGCCACGGGATACGGCCACAGCGGCGACGAGGTCGCCGCCGTCCAGGTGGACTCCGCCGACCTCCTCCTCGGCTACCACGACGCCGTCCACGAACAGACGCTCGCCTTCGTCCGCGGACTGGACGGCCGGGGACTCGACCGGATCGTCGACGAGGCCTGGTCACCTCCGGTCACCCTGGGCGTCCGGCTGATCAGCGTCATCGCCGAGGACCTCCAGCACGCGGGCCAGGCCGCGTACGTCCGCGGCCTGCGGGAACGCCACCGGTAGAGGGCGGCGGACCGAGCGCTTCCGCACCCCGTGCACCTGCCGGACGGCGGTGCCATACTCGAAAGCAGTCCGCCGCAGAGGCTTGTCATCGTCCGAAAGGCGGCACGTCATGAGCTGGGCATCGTGGACGACCAGCGGTGTCTTCGCGGGAACAGGCGGAGTCCGCACCGAAGAAGCAGGCATCCTGAGCGGCGACCTCACGGTGCACACGACGTGGTCCGACGGCCAGGCGTCGGTCGCCGTGCAGTACAGCGGTTCGTCGGACTGGTTCACCCTGGCGGGCAGCCCCGTCCCGTGCGCCTCCGAGGAGGAGAGCCGGTCGTTCCACCAGAGCGTGGTCGAGGCCGTGCGCGTCGGAGCCGGAGCCACGCTCCCGCCCGACGGCACCGCCCCCGCCGCACCACCCGCCCCCGCCTCGTAGCACCCCGGGTTCCCCACGGATACGGAGCCGCGACACACCGTGCCCGCCGCGCCCCATAGAGTGGCCCGACAAGATCCGTTCCCCACCGGGGCGGGTGCGCGGGACACGGGGCGAGGAGCGGCAGATGGCGCGTGCGGGCGGACGGCGGACGAGGAAGCACCGGCCGTTCTGGGTGGAGTTCCCGCTCCTCGTCGGGATCGCCCTGATCCTGGCCCTGCTCATCAAGACCTTCCTCGTCCAGGCCTTCTCCATCCCGTCGGACTCCATGCAGAACACCCTGCAGAAGGGCGACCGGGTCCTCGTCGACAAGCTGACCCCCTGGTTCGGCTCCGAGCCGGAACGGGGCGAGGTGATCGTCTTCCACGATCCGGACGGCTGGCTCGACGGCGTGGCCGTCGACCCGCCCAACGCCTTCCAGGAGGCGCTGAGCTTCATCGGCCTGATGCCGTCGGCCGAGGAGAAGGACCTCATCAAGCGGGTGATCGGCGTCGGCGGCGACACCGTGGAATGCGCGGGCGACGGACCGCTGAAGGTCAACGGCAAGGCCCTGGACGAGCCCTATGTGTTCCCCGGCAACACTCCGTGCAGCAACGACCCCGGGGGCTCCTTCGAGGTGACCGTCCCGCCCGGCAGGCTCTGGGTGATGGGCGACCACCGGCAGGCGTCGTCGGACTCCCGCTACCACACCGACGACCGCAACGACGGCATGGTCCCGGTCGACGAGGTCGTCGGCCGCGCCGTCGTCGTCGCCTGGCCGGTCGGCCGCTGGTCCACCCTCCCGATCCCCGACACCTTCAAGACGGTCCCCGCCGCCCCCGGGACGAACTGACGGGGGCGGCCCCTGGCCACCCGGCCCGGCGCTACCGCGCCCGGCGCCCGGTGAACCTGCGGACGTACCGCCGCTGCCACGGGGTCTCCACCGCCCGGGGGTGGTAGCCGCTCCGGACGAACGCCACCGCTTCCCCGGCGGGCACCCCGTCCAGCACCGCCAGACAGGCCAGCGCCGTCCCGGTCCGCCCCATCCCGCCCCCGCAGGCGACCTCGACCCGCTCGTGCGGTGCCCGGCGCCACACCTCCTCCAGCACGTCCCCGGCCTCGTCCGGGTCGGCCGGAAGCCGGAAGTCCGGCCAGCGCAGCCACCGCGACTCCCACCGGACCGGGGGAGGCGTACGCCCCAGCAGATGGACGGCGAACTCCGGCTCCGGCCCCTCCGGCAGGGGGTTGCGCAGCCCCCTGCCGCGTACCAGACGCCCGGAGGGCAGCGTCAGGACGGCCCGATCGGCCGGGTTCCAGCTCTGTGTCATGCCCTCAACCTAGCGGCAGGGGCGGAGCCGTGACCGCGGAAGGGACGGATGACCAATGACCATCCGTCCCCTTCCGCGGGCCGTGGGAGAGAGCGCGCCCGGCCGTCAGGCCGCTGCGCCCACCCGTGCCTCGGGAGCCGTGGTCGCCGCCTCCCCGGCCGGGACCGCCGTCGTGCGCCGGGCACCCTTGAGGAGGACGACCAGCGCGGTCGCGACCAGGGTGCCCGCGGCGATCGCCAGCAGGTAGAGGAACGGTTCACCGATCAGCGGTACCACGAAGATCCCGCCGTGCGGGGCGCGCAGCGTGCACCCGAAGGCCATCGAGAGCGCGCCGGTGACCGCGCCGCCCGCCATCACCGACGGGATGACCCGCAGCGGATCGGCCGCGGCGAACGGAATCGCGCCCTCCGTGATGAACGAGGCCCCCAGCACCCAGGCCGCCCGCCCGTTCTCCCGCTCGGTCTTGGTGAACAGCTTCTTCCGTACGGTGGTGGCGAGGGCCAGCGCCAGCGGCGGGACCATCCCGGCCGCCATGACCGCCGCCATCACCTTGAGGCTGCCGTCGGTCGGATCGGCCAGACCGCCGACCGCGAACGCGTACGCCACCTTGTTCAGCGGGCCGCCCATGTCGAAGCACATCATCAGCCCGAGGACGACACCCAGGATCACCGCGTTGGAGCCCGACAGACCGTTCAGCCAGTCCGTGAGCGCGCCCTGCAGCGCCGCGATCGGCTTGCCGACCACGATGAACATCAGGAACCCCACCACCGCCGAGGCGATCAGCGGGATCACCAGCACCGGCATGATCCCGCGCAGGGTGGGATGGACCGGGACCCGCTGGATGGCCATCACCACCGCACCGGCCAGCAGACCGGCGACCAGACCGCCGAGGAACCCCGCCTCGACGGTGAGCGCGATCGCCCCGCCGACGAAGCCGGGCACCAGCGCGGGCCGGTCCGCCATCCCGTACGCGATGTACCCGGCCAGCACCGGCACCAGGAAGGCGAAGGCGGCCGAGCCGATCTGGTTGAGCAGCGCGGCCCAGCTGTCCGCCTGGCCCCAGACGAAGTGGTCGGCCACGGACTTGGCGTCCACGATCTCGTAGCCGCCTATGGCGAACGACAGGGCGATCAGCAGCCCGCCCGCCGCGACGAACGGCACCATGTAACTCACGCCGGACATCAGATACGTGCGCAGCCGGACCCCGAAGTGCGCACGGTCCGCGCCCGAGCCGCCTCCGTCACCGGCCTCCGGCCCGTCCCCGCCCTCCGGCACGGCGGGGATCTCCCCACGCTCCGCCTTGCGACGGGCCTCGGCGATCAGCTCGGCGGGACGGTTGATGCCCGCCTTCACCCCGACGTCCACCAGCGGCTTGCCACGGAAGCGGACCTTCTCCCGCACCTCGACGTCGTGCGCCCAGACGACCGCGTCGGCGGCGGCGATGACGGCCGGGTCCAGCTTGCTGAAACCGGCCGACCCCTGGGTCTCCACCGTCACCTCGACCCCTGCGGCACGCCCCGCCGCCGTCAGGGACTCGGCGGCCATGTAGGTGTGCGCGATGCCGGTGGGGCAGGAGGTGACCGCGACGATACGGAAGGGGGCGCCGTCGTCGGGGGAGACCGCCCGGTCCCGTGCTCCGGCCCCGGCCGCCTCGTCCTCCGGCGCCCCGGCGGCCTCCGGAGCCGCCCCGGTCTCCGGTACCGGCTCCTCGCCGCGGATCAGCGCGGCGACCGCGCCCGGGTCGTCCCCGGCGCGCAGGGCGGCCGTGAACTCCGGGTCCATCAGCCTGCGGGCCAGCCCCGACAGGATCGTCAGATGGTCGTCGTCCGCCCCGGCGGGCGCGGCGATGAGGAAGATCAGGTCCGCCGGGCCGTCGGCCGCGCCGAAATCGATGCCCCGGGCGCTGCGCCCGAAGGCCAGGGTCGGGGCGCTCACATGCTCGCTCCGGCAGTGCGGGATGCCGATCCCGCCGTCGAGGCCCGTCGGCATCTGGGCCTCGCGGGCGGCGACATCGGCCAGGAAGCCGTCGAGGTCGGTGACCCGGTGGGCGGCCACCATCCGCTCGGCGAGCGACCTCGCGGCGGCGTCCTTCGTTGCGGCGGACAGATCGAGGTCGACCAGTTCCGCGGTGATCAGCTCACTCATCGCGGTGCTCCTTGCTCGGGGACCGCCCTGCGGCGGTTCGGGGGACGTGGGGCGGCGGGCTCGTCGGGGCGGGCCCCGGGGGAGAGGACGGTGGTCATGGGGGACGGGTGACGACGGTCGTGGGGCGGGCCGTGGGGTGCCCGGGACACGGCGGTCACGGGACGGGCTCCGTCAGCGGGCGGTCCCGGGGGACGTCGGCGCTCGACGTGACCGCAGGCAGGTCGAGATCGGCCGGGGTGGGCATCAGGCTCCCCGCCAGCTGCACCGCCGCCGCCCCGTGGGCGACGGCCGACGCGAGCGCGCGCGGCCCCTGCCCGCCCGCCGTCAGGAACCCGGCGAGGGAGGCGTCCCCGGCGCCGACATTGCTGCGCACGGTGGCCACACGGGCGGTCGCGAAATAGGCGCCCGACGCCTCCACCAGCAGCTGGCCGTCGGCGCCCAGGCTGGCCAGCACCGCTCCGGCCCCGCGCTCGCGCAGCTCCTCGGCGGCCTTGAGCGCGTCGCCCACCGTGGCCAGCGGGCGGCCGACGGCCTCGGCCAGCTCCTGGGCGTTCGGCTTGATCACGTCGGGTCCCTCCCGCAGCGCGGCGGTCAGCGCCGGCCCGGAGGTGTCCAGCGCGATCCGCGCCCCGGCCCGGTGGCTCCGGGCGACCAGCTCCGCGTACCACCGAGGCGGCAGTCCGCGCGGCAGGCTTCCGCAGCAGGCGATCCAGTCGGCGGCTGCGGAGCGGGTCCGCACCGCCTCCAGGACGTCCTCGGCCTCGGCGTCGCTCAGTTCGGGACCGGCCGCGTTGATCTTGGTGAGGGTGGCGTCCGGCTCGACGAGCGTGACGTTGATCCGCGTGCTGCCGGTGACCGGCACTCCGGCGGCCTCGATGCCGTGCTCCCCGAGCAGCCGGGCCAGCAGGTCGCCCTCCGGGCCGCCCATGGGGGCGACGGCGACCGTGCGATGGCCGGCCGCCGCGACCGCGCGGGAGACGTTGATGCCCTTGCCGCCCGGGTCGACGCGGTCCGCCGTGGCCCGCAGGACGGTGCCGCGGACCAGGCCGGGCAGCTCGTAGGTGCGGTCCAGGCTGGGGTTGGGGGTGACGGTGAGGATCATGCGCGTACCACTTCCGTGCCCCGGCTCTCGATGGAGCGGGCGTCGTCGGGGCTGAGCCCCGTGTCGGTGATGAGGAGGTCCACATCGGTGAGGTCACCGAAGCGGGCGAAGTGCCGCTGCCCGAACTTGCCGGAGTCGGCCAGCAGCACGACCCGGCGGGCGGCCCTGACCACCGCGCGCTTCACGGCGGCCTCGGCCAGGTCGGGCGTGGTCAGGCCGCTGTCGGGCGCGAAGCCGTTGGTGGCGAGGAAGACGACGTCGGCGCTGATCTCCGCGTAGGAGCCGAGCGCCCAGGCGTCCACGGCGGCCCGCGTCCGGTGCCGGACCCGGCCGCCGACCAGATGCAGGGCGATGCCCGGGTGGTCGGCCAGGCGGGCGGCCACCGGCAACGCGTGCGTCACCACGGTGAGCGAGGCGTCGACCGGGAGGGCCGCGGCGAGCCGGGCCGTCGTCGTCCCGGCGTCGATGACCACGTTGCCGTCCGGGGGCAGCTCCGCGAGCGCCGCCTGCGCGATCCGGTCCTTCTCGTCGGCGGCCACGGCGTCCCGCTCGGCGAGGTCCGGCTCGAAGTCGAGCCGCCCCACCGGGATGGCACCGCCGTGCACCCTGCGCAGCAGGCCCGCCCGGTCCAGCGCCTTCAGATCGCGCCGGACGGTCTCGGCGGTCACCTGGAACTCCTCGGCCAGGGAGAGCACGTCGACCCGGCCGCTCTCCTGGGCGAGGCGGAGGATCTCCTGCTGACGCTCCGGTGCGTACATGTGGTTTCGTGTCCGTTCCATGCCTGAGTCTGTTGTTTCGCGGTCAGGTTACGTCCGTGGTTCGGGAAAGTAAACACATTCGGGCGAGGGGTGGGCATGGGCGGGCAGGAAGAGGGGTGGGGCGTATGTTCCGTGCGTACGTCGGCGGGGCGCACCGTCCAGTCGGTGCGCCCCGCGCGTCCTCGAGCCGTCCCCGGCCGATCAGCGCCTGCCGGAAACGCCTTCGCTCAGCGGCCGGGCGAGCAGAGGGGTGCCGGGGACCTGGTGGCCGCCGCTGGCGAGCATCCGCACCTCGCCCCGGTCACTGATCTCGGCGCGGACGATCCCGGTCTCGTCCTCGTACACCGGGGATCCGCCGGCCCCGGTCCGGGCGGTCAGCCGGACCGTGACCACGTCGTCCTCGGCGCCGGACATCCGGAAGATGAGTTCGTAGCGCTCCGTGTGCTCCATGACGGCCTCCCGGCGGGGCCACGACGACCGGCCCTGTCCCCATTGTTTCGCACCCGGGCGCACGCTGCCCGGGCAGAGGTGAGGAGCCTCGCGGCGGCCAACGGGTGGAGGCGCGACCGGTCGATCGGGTGACTCCGACCGACAGGACAACATGACCGACGGCGGCAGGGGCTAGGCATCGGTACATGAGACTTGACCCCCGACGAAAAAATCGTCCTTCCCCACGCTCCCGCAACCTCAAGGTCACCGGCGCCGCCGCCTGCGTGGCGGCCGCCGCTCTGCTGCTGACGGCCTGTGGTCAGAGTTCGGACAGCGCGACGTCCTCGGCCACCGAAGCGGCCAAGGTCCTCCCGCAGAAGACGACGGCGTCCCCGTCGGCCAGCGCGGACCTCACCGAGGCCCAGCAGGAACGCAAGAGGGTCCTGGACGCCACCAAGACCACCTTCGACGACGCCGCGACGACCGCGGTCGGTGAAGTGGCCGGCGGCAAGCTCGTCGACCTGGACCTGGAAGGTGTCGACGACGACGACCGGGACGAGAGCCCCAGCCCGACCGGGACCGGGAGCCCCACCGGCAGCCCGAGCCCCACGGACGCGGCGAGCCCGACCGGCAGTCCCACGGGCAGCCCGACCGGCAGCCCCACCGCGAGCGGTTCGCCCAGCGCGAGCCCGGGGGCCGAGGGCCCGGTCTGGGTCGCCGAGGTGGCCGAGAAGGACGGCACCATCCACACGGTGCGGATCAACGCGGTCGACGGCAAGGTGATGGACGCCCGCGTCGACGAGGACCAGGACGACCAGGACAAGCAGCAGACGGCGCGGTGGCTCGCCGAGGCCACGCAGACGCCCGAGCAGGCCGCCAAGGTCGCCACGGAGAAGAAGAAGGGCACCGTCACCTCCGTCAGCCTGGACGACAACGACGGCAACGGTGTGATCTGGTCGGTCGACGTGGTCGGCTCCGACTGGAAGAAGACCACGTTCGACGTGGACGCCAAGAACGACACCATCGTCCGCGAGGAGACCGACAACGACTGACCCGTCCCCGGACGGGCCGCCGCTCCATCGAGGACCCGAAGAAGGGGCACGCCGGACACCCGGCGTGCCCCTTCTTCCCGTACCCCGTCCCTCCTACGCCCCGTGCGGCTTCGGCCGCTTCAGCAGCCGGCAGACGAAGTCCTCCTGGAGGACGCGCAGGGTGGCCAGCAGGCGCGGGTTCGTGACGCTGTTGACCTGGGAGGTGAGCGAGACGGTCAGCGACCGCCTGCCGTCCTCGGTGGCCGCCGCGAGCTGGGTGTAGCCGGGGAAGTTGCCGGTATGGCCGTACACGGTCCCGCACCGCGTCCGGTACGCGAAGAGGGCGAGCCCTGCCTCGTTGCGCCCGGGACCCGCCGGTTCGGAACTGCCCGCGACGAACGTCAGCTGCCGGTGCCGGACCGCCGGACCCAGGCCCCGGCCGTCGGCCCAGGCGCGGATGAAGGCGCCCAGGTCGCGCGGGGTCGAGACGATGCCGCCCGACGCCCACACCCCGGAGGCGCTGATCGCGGTGGAGAGGTCCTCCGGCGGGGTGGGCGGGTCCAGGGCGTACCCGTGCAGATACGGCCGGGGCAGCCGGTACCCCTGGGGGAGCGAGGTCTCCCGCAGCCCGAGCGGCCGGTACACGATCTCGTCGAGCAGCCGCTCGTACCGGGTGCCCGTGGCGGCCTCCGCGATCAGGGCGACGGCGATGTTGTCCGAGTTGGAGTAGTGGTACGCCGAACCCGGCCGGAACCGCAGCGGCTCCCCGGCGACGTACCGCAGCAGCGTGCGCGAGTCGAAGCGGCGGCGCGGATCGGCCGCGAACTCCTCGATGAACGCGGGGGACCGGGTGTAGTCCGGCAGCCCGCTGGTGTGGTCGAGGAGCTGGGCGACCGTGACCCGGTGCCAGGCCGCGGGGAGCCGGGGCAGCCACCGGCCCAGGGTGTCGTCCAGCGAGATCCGCCCCCGGTCGGCCAGGTGGAGCGCGACCGCGCCGCTGAAGGCCTTCGCCACGCTGGCGATCCGCATGTGGTCCGTGGTCCGGGGCGGCCGCCCGGTGCCGACCTCGGCCGTACCGGCCCGGTACACCTCGCTGTGCCCGCCGGCGGTCAGTACGGCGATGGCCCCGGGCGGACCGCCGGGGGTGTCGACGAACGCCTGGAGCCTGCGCTGCAACTCCCGGTCGGCGGGGCCGCCGTCGCCTCCTTCCCCGCCATCACCGCCCGCGCGGGCCGGACCGGCCATCAGCCCGGCGAGCGAGGCGGCGGCCACCGCGGCGACGACGGCTCTGCGCACCAGCGGCCGGGGCGCCGGCGACCGGCGCACCGGCCGACGGGAAGGGGTGCGCGGCAGGGGACGTGTGGGCACGGGCGTACCTCCTGGAGGTGTGGTCGGGGCGGCGGACCGTGCCTCGGGAGGTCGGTCACGCCCCTGGCCACCGGCTGCCGCGAGCCCAGCATCGGGCGGCCGGCCGGGACCTGCCCGCGAGGTGGACCATCCGGCCGATCACCGCCACCCGTCCAGCGGCCCGAGCGGCGGGTCAGGAGGGGAGCTGCCGCTCCAGGGCGTGGGCCAGACCGCGCTCGGCGTCGTCGGCCGAGGCCCGGCGGTAGGCCCGTTCGTACGCCGTGTCACCGGCCGCCTGCCGGGCCCGCAGCTCCCACTGCTCCCGGATCGCCCCCAGCTCGGGGGTGCCGCGGTGGGGGTGGCCGATGATCCGCCAGTACGTGTGTCCCGTACCGGAGGTGCGGGCCGCCTCGACCCCGTCCCCCCGGGCGGCGATGGCACCGGCGAGCAGATCGAGGCCGAGGGCGATGCCCAGGCTGTCGTGGAGCCGGTGCTTGCTCGCCAGCATCGCCCGGGCATGGCTCTCGGCCTGCCGGGGGCGGCCCTGGAGCAGGTGGATCAGGGCGAGTTGGTGATCGGCGTAGGCCCGCGCCCAGTGCTCTCCGAAGCGCAGGCTCAGCCGCTGGAGCCGGGTGGCCTCCCCGTACGCCTCGTCCAGCCGGCCGAGGGCCGAGAGGGCGAAGAGACGTATCACCCGGCAGCGCATCCGGGAGGGGGCGTCGGCCGGGTCCCCCGGGTGGCGGCGCAGGGCGTGGTCGCTGACCAGGTGTGCGGTCTGCGGCCGGCCCATCATCAGATACGTGAAGCTCATGGAGTGGGCCGCCGCGAGCGCCCCCTCAACGTCCCGGCCGAGCCGGGCCGCCTCCTCGCACTCCTTGCCGACCCGGCGGGCCGCCTCGTGGTCCCCCTGGAGGGTCAGCGTGATGCCGAGGGCCCAGAGCGCGCGGGTGCGGTGCGGACCGGCCGAGAGGGGCAGCGCGAGCACCCGCTCCAGATAGGTGCGGGCCTGGTGCAGATGGCCGCAGCAGCTCCAGAACAGCCCGGCGCACCCGGCCATCTCCATCGCCCGCTCGGGGTCCTCGGCCAGCAGGTGCTCCAGTGCCGCGCAGAGATCCGCGTGGGTGGCGGCGACCCTGCCGTACCACTCGACCTGGCGCGGGCCCAGCCAGCCCGCGTGCGCCTGCACGGCCGTCTGGGCGAAGTGCCGGGCGTGCCGGTCCGTGAAGAGCGCGTCCTCCGCCAGCTCGGCCAGCCACATCGCCCCGTACTCGCGCAGGGTGTCGAGCATCCGGTAGCCGTCGCCGCTCCGCCGGAGCACGGACTGCTCGGCGAGGCTCTCCAGCGCGGGGGTGATCGTCCCGGCGTCCAGGGGGCCGCCCGAGCAGACCGCCTCGGCGTCGGCCGCCGTGATGACGCCCCGGAAGACCGAGAGCCGCGCCCAGAGCAGCCGCTCCAGCGGGGCGCACAGCTCATGACTCCAGCCGATCGTGGTGCGCAGGGCGCGGTGGCGGCGGGGCCAGAGCGTGTCGTCGCTCAGCGCGTCCAGCCGGGAGACCAGCCGCCCGGTGATCTCCTGGGCGCTGCTCTCGCGGAGCTGGGCGCAGGCCAGCTCGACGGCCAGCGGTATCCCTTCGAGCCGCCGGCAGATCTCGGCCACGGCGGCCGCGTCGCCGGGGGAGTCGAGCGCCAGCCCCGGGACGACGTCGGCGGCCCGGTCGTGGAAGAGCCGGACGGCCTCGTCGCCGTCCTCACCCGCGGAGAGCGGATGGACCTCCAGGGCGTGCTCCCCCTCAGCCCCGAGCGGCTGACGGCTGGTCGCGAGGACGGTCAGCCCCGGTGCGGCGGCGAGGAGTTCGGTGACGAGCTGCCGGCAGGAGTCGACGAGCCGCTCGCAGCAGTCGAGGACGAGCAGCAGCCGGCGGTCGGAGAGCCATTCGCAGAGCGCGGCCACCGGACGGCGGGCGCTGTGGTCCAGCAGCCCCACACCGTCGCAGACCGTCGTGGTGAGCAGCTGGTCGTCGTCCAGATGGGAGAGGTCGGCCCACCACACGCCGTCCCCGTACCGGTCGCGCACCCGCCCGGCGGTCTGCAGCGCGAGGCGGCTCTTGCCGACGCCGCCGCTCCCGCTGAGGGTGACCAACCGGTGGTCCCGAAGTGCCCGGTCGATGCTGTCCAGTTCGCTGTCGCGGCCGACGAAGCTGGTCGTCACGACAGGGAGGTTGCCCATCACACAGGCCATCCTGCCTCGCCCGGTCCCGCGGCCTCCGTCCATAGCGAAAAGCAGTCAGAAACGGCTGACAATGGCCGATGTCCGATCGGAAGTCGGCAGATCCGGAAGGGCGGTCCGTGCGGTCGACGGTGCGCTTCCGGCGGCGTCCCCGGGAGGCCCGGGGCATTGTCGGACCCCTGCGTTACGTTGCTGCCATGACGAACTTCGTACTCGTGCCGGGCGCCTGGCTCGGCTCATGGGCCTGGAGCGACGTGCTCCCCGGCCTCCGTGCGGCCGGGCACGGGGTCCACCCGCTGACGCTCTCGGGCCTCGCCGACAAGCAGGGCGTGAAGGCCGGGCAGCAGACCCATGTCGACGACATCGTGGGCCTTGTCGAGCGCCTCGATCTGCGGGACGTCGTGCTGGTCGGACACAGCTACTCGGGCATTCCGGTCGGGCAGGCGGCGGGCCGGATCGGTGACCGGCTCGCCCGCGCGGTCTTCGTCGACGCGAGCGTTCCCGTCGAGGGCGGCTCGTTCGTCTCCAGCTGGCCGGAGGGCCGGGCGCAGGTCGAGGCGTCGATCGCGGCGCACGACGGCTTCTGGCCCCCGCTGACGGCGGCGGACTGCGCGGGCCAGGGGCTCAGCGAGAAGGAGGTCGCCCGGCTGGTGGCGGGGGCCACCCCGCACCCCGGCGCCACCCTGACCGAACCGGCCGTCCTGACGACCCCGCAGGCCGACCTCCCGGCGACGTACGTCAAGTGCCTGCTCGACGGGGACCGGCCGAGCCGCGAGGTGGCGGAGCTGCTGGCGGGGGAGCGGTGGGAGCTGGTCACGATGGACACCGGGCACTGGCCGATGTTCTCCCGCCCCCGTGAGCTGGCCCGTGTCCTGCTGGACGCCGCCGGAGAGGGGCGCTGACGGTGGGTACGGTGCCGCATGACCCGAAGCCCGGGCAAAGCCCACGGACCGAGCCGCAGCCGCCGCGCCCCGAGCCCGCGGCGGCCCGCGCCGAGCCGGGGACGGAGCACCCGGAGATCACGTACATCGGATGCGCCCGGTGCGGCACCCAGATCGCGGGGCTCGACGGCCGTTACGCCTGCTCCGGCTGCGGCTGGGTGAACGAGTGGACCGAGGGCCACCGCCCCCTGCCCACGGCGGGACGACGGCGTCGCTAGCGCCGGGGCCCGTCCGGGGCCCCTCCCGCACCCCACCACCCCGCACGACCGCGGGGACCGCACCACCCACCCCGGCCGCACCCCGAAGCATGCGTGCCGAAGCGCGCCCGCCGAAGCCCGCGCGCCGGACGCAGGAGGAGAGAGCACCACCATGTCCGCACCCCACGAGTCCCGCGCACCCCGCACCCCCGAGGACGTCCGTGACGCCCTCGCCGGGATCGCCGCGCTGCTGGCCCCGGCGCACCCCTCGGTCGCCGAGGAGGTGCTGCAGGCCCACGACCGCCCCCGCGACTACGTGAGCGCCTTCGAGGACAGGCTCGACCAGCGCGGCATCGACGAGCCGGTGGAGAACCTCGCCTGGATCGCCCTCATCGACGCGCTCCATGCCCACGGGCTGCTCGCCGAGTTCGACTGGAAGGAGGACGCCCACGAGATCCGGGCCCAGCTGGAGGGGCTGGGGGCGCGGCCCTCCGCGGACCCGTGGAAGCTCTCCGGGGTGCCGGAGCCGGCCCTGCCGACGGACGCCTTCCTGCACGCCTGCGGCCGCCGCTACCGGGAGGTCGGCGCGGCGCTGGCCGTCCTCGACATCGAGTCCGACTGCTACCCGGTCGCGGTGCTGCCGGCGGCCCGCGCCCAGGAGCTGACCGCGCTGGCCGCCGTTGCCGGATTCCCCGTACAGCACCTCGGCACGGGCCCCGGCGGAGGCTGAGCCGACCGCCCCGGGACGCCGCCGGGGCACGGCCGGGTCGCCGTTCCGGCAGGTCCGGGGCCGTCTCGGTCCCCGGACCGGGAATCGCGGGCTCCGCCGCCCACCACGTACACTCGCCCCCGCTCCGCCGACCGGCGGGGCTTTTCGCACCCAGACCCGACGGGGAAAATGATCATGAGTTCCGCAGACAGCATCGAAGCGCCGATCTACGCCGGCCTCGTGGAGGAGCAGGGAGACGTGCTCGCCGAGGTGCGGCGCGTGGCCGAGGAGGTTCTGCGCGACGCGGACCGCGCGGTCGACTTCGGCGGCGTACGGCCGTCCGCCGCCGCCCGCTAGACCCGGGCCCGTCGCCGACGGTGGGCATGTCCATCACGAGGCGATAAACGTCGTGCAACTATTGCCGCATTCTTGCGTATCCAAGGCGATGGCTTACTGAGCAGCCGTCGGCGACATGAATGGGTGGGGTCGCGGTCCGGCCGAGTGCCCGAGAGGCGCCGGCATTACCGCGGCCACCCGGCGGCCGAGCCTGACAGGCGACCTCGGAAGGGTCCTGAAAGGTTCGTCTCCGCCCCGGTGAGCGGCCCGCACGTCCTTGCGGAGAGCGCTCCCAGAACGTCCTGACCCCACAGGGTGGCGTTCGGCCCGGCGGCCCGGGGTCCGCCGCCTCTACGCGGCGCATCGCCCTCCCCGCTCCCGCCGGTCCGCGGCGGAACCCGGTTCTCCCCCCCGCACTCCCCGCGCCGGCGCGTCTCCCGCCGCCCGCAACCGTCCGGCCCTCGTGGCCGCCTCGGCTTGCGGGCGCTTGTCGTCGGCTTGTCGTTCGTTACGGGGTATTGCTGTCAATGATTTACGAAATCAGCGCGACATCTTGCGGACATTAGTCGGCGGTGGTTGAGTGTGCTCCGCCGCACAGCCCGGGGGCTGTGGGCTTCCCGCACTCCTGCCCAAGAGGGGTCCTCCGATGAGAAGTTCCGTGCTCCGCCGTACCTGCACCGCCGCCGTCGCCACCGCACTGGCCGTCACCGGACTGGCCGCCTGCAACTCCGAGGGCGGGAGCGCGGCGGACGGCAAGACGCGCATCACCGTCAACTGCTGGCCCCAGCCGAGTGCGAAGATCGACCACCAGCGGTTCGACGAGGACGTCAAGACGTTCGAGAAGCAGAACCCGGACATCGACGTCGTCGCACACGACGCCTTCCCGTGCCAGGACCCCAAGACGTTCGACGCGAAGCTCGCCGGCGGTCAGATGGAGGACGTCTTCTACACGTACTTCACCGACACCGAACGCGTCGTCTCCATCAACCAGGCCGCCGACATCACCGAGTACGTCGAGGACCTCAAGGCGTACAAGGACATAGCCCAGCCCCTGCGCGACGCCTACACGGTCGACGGCAAGATCTACGGCATCCCGCGCACCAACTACTCCATGGGCCTGCTCTACAGCAAGGCGCTCTTCACCGAGGCCGGCCTCGACCCGGCCGACCCCCCGGCCACCTGGCCCGAGGTCCAGGCCGCCGCCAAGAAGATCGCGGCCCTGGGCGACGGCACCGTCGGCTTCGCGGAGTACAGCGCCCAGAACCAGGGCGGCTGGCACTTCACCGCCCACATCTACTCGCAGGGCGGCTCGGTCGTCAGCGAGGACGGGAAGAAGGCCACGGTCGACACCCCCGAGGGCCGGGCGGTCCTGCAGAACCTCAAGGACATGCGCTGGCGCGACGACTCCATGGGCACCAAGCAGCTCCTCGTCATCAACGACACCCTCCAGATGATGGGCTCCGGCAAGCTCGGCATGTACCTCGCCGCCCCCGACAACGTGCCGCGCATCGTGAAGGAGGCCGGAGGGAAGTACGAGGACCTCGCGTTCGCCCCGATGCCCGGCGGCAAGGGCACCCTCATGGGCGGCGACGGCTACATGTTCAACAAGAAGGCCACCCCCGAGCAGATCAGGGCCGGCCTCAAGTGGCTGGAGTGGACCTTCCTCACCCCCGGCCAGGGCTACATGAACAACTACGCGCGCGCCGCCGAGGACAAGTCACCGGTCGGCCTGCCCGAGCCCCGCCTGTTCACCGGTGCCACCGACGCCAAGGACCAGGAGCTGAAGAAGGCCTCGGCCAACGTGCCGGTGGAGAACTACCGGGCGTTCATCGACGGCGGCCAGCAGCTCGACATGAAGCTGGAGCCCAAGCACGGCCAGCAGATCTACGCCGTCCTCGACGGTGCCGTCTCCGCCGTCCTCACCAAGAAGGACGCCGACATCGACCGGCTCCTCAAGGACGCCCAGTCCAAGATCGACGGAATCCTCTCCCGGGGCTGAGGCATGAAGACCACGTCCCAGCCCGCCCCACCCGCGGTGACGCGGCCCGTCGGCACGGCGCCTCCTCCGGGGGACGCCCGCCCGGCGGGCCGCGGGCCCCACCGCCCGTGGCGCCGGAGGATCGCCGACCAGGCCACCGCCTACGCCTTCCTGGCCGGCGGCCTCCTCTGCTTCATCCTCTTCTCCTGGTACCCGGCCGTCCGGTCGGTGATCATCGCGTTCCAGAAGTACACGCCCGGCTCCGACCCGCAGTGGGTGGGCACCGCCAACTTCACCCGGGTCTTCCAGGACCCCGAGTTCGCCGCCGCCTGGCGCAACACGCTCACCTTCACCGTGCTCGCCCTGGTCATCGGCTTCGCCGTCCCGTTCGTCATGGCCCTCGTCCTCAACGAACTCCGCCACGCCAAGGCGTTCTTCCGGGTCGTCGTCTACCTCCCGGTGATGATCCCGCCGGTGGTCAGCGCCCTGCTGTGGAAGTGGTTCTACGATCCGGGCGCGGGCCTCGCCAACGAGGTCCTGCGCTTCCTCCACCTGCCGACCTCGAACTGGACCAACGGCGCCGACACCGCGCTCCTGTCCCTGGTCATCGTCGCCACCTGGGCCAACATGGGCGGCACCGTCCTCATCTACCTCGCCGCGCTCCAGGGCATCCCCGGCGAGCTGTACGAGGCGGCCGAGCTGGACGGCGCGTCGCTCTGGCAGCGCGTCCGGCACGTCACCGTCCCGCAGACCCGGTTCATCATCCTGATGCTGATGCTCCTGCAGATCGTCGCGACGATGCAGGTGTTCACCGAACCCTTCGTCATCACCGGCGGCGGACCGGAGAACTCCACCGTCACCGTGCTCTACCTCATCTACAAATACGCCTTCCTCTACAACGACTTCGGCGGCGCGTCCGCCCTGAGCGTGCTGCTCCTGCTGGTGCTCAGCGCCTTCTCCGCCCTGTATCTGCGACTCACCCGCACCGACTGAGCAAGGAGGGCCCGCCACCATGACCCAGACAGCTCCGCCCCCGGTACAGCGGCCCCCCGCCGCCCCGTCCCGGCGGTCCGCGGACGCCACCGCCGAGCGGTCCGTACGTACGCTCGTCTCCCCGCTCGCACTCGCCCGGCGGCGCGGCAAGGTCACCTACTGGGCGGTGTTCGCCCTGGTCACCGCCCTCTTCGTCTTCGCGTTCCTCTTCCCCGTCTACTGGATGGTCACGGGCGCGATGAAACCGCCCGAGGAGGTGGTGCGCACCCCGCCCACCCTCGTCCCCGAGCAGTGGCGGGTCACCGGCTACACCGACGCCTGGGACCTGATGCGGCTGCCCACCCACCTGTGGAACACCGTGGTCCAGGCGACCGGGGCCTGGGTGCTCCAGATCGTCTTCTGCACGGCCGCCGCCTACGCCCTCTCCAAGCTGAAGCCGGTCTTCGGCACGGTGATCCTCGGCGGGATCCTGGCCACCCTGATGGTGCCGGTCCAGGCCCTCGTCGTACCGAAGTACCTGACCATCGCGGACCTGCCGCTGATCCACGTCAACCTGCTCAACGACCCGCTCGCCATCTGGCTCCCGGCCGTCGCCAACGCCTTCAACCTCTATCTGCTCAAACGGTTCTTCGACCAGATCCCGCGCGACGTCCTGGAAGCGGCGGAGATCGACGGCGCGGGCCGGCTCCGTACGCTCCGGTCCATCGTGCTGCCCCTGTCCCGCCCGGTGCTCGGTGTCGTCTCGATCTTCGCGCTCGTCGCCGTGTGGCAGGACTTCCTCTGGCCCCTGATGGTCTTCTCCGACACCGGCAAACAGCCGATCAGCGTCGCCCTGGTCCAGCTCTCCCAGAACGTGCCCCTGACCGTGCTGATCGGCGCCATGGTCATCGCGAGCATCCCGATGGTCCTGATGTTCCTGGTCTTCCAGCGGCACATCATCGCCGGGATCAGCGCGGGCTCCACGAAGGGCTGACCCGCCGCACCCGCCCCACCTCCGAGACCCCGCCCTGAGAGCCCGCACCGAAGGCCCACCCGGACCCGCCGCCGCCCCCGCCATCCCGCCCCGCTCCGGGGCGGCGGCGCCAGAACCCCCAGCTCCTCCCTGTTGCGCGGACCGGCACACCCCGCCGGCGACCGCGCCCGTCCGAAAGGAACCCGCCTTATGGAAGGCAGCCAGCTCGCCGCCGACGACTGGTGGCGCTCGGCCGTCATCTACCAGGTCTACGTGCGCAGCTTCGCGGACGGAGACGGCGACGGCACCGGCGACCTGACCGGCGTACGGTCCCGGCTGCCCTACCTGGCCGAACTCGGCGTCGACGCCCTCTGGTTCACGCCCTGGTACCTCTCCCCGATGGCGGACGGCGGCTACGACGTCGCGGACTACCGGGTCGTCGACCCGGCCTTCGGCACCCTCGCGGAGGCCGAGAAGCTCATCGCGGAGGCCCGCGAGGCAGGCATCCGCACCATCATCGACATCGTCCCCAACCACGTGTCCGACCAGCACGTCTGGTTCCGGGCGGCCCTGGCGGCAGGCCCCGGCAGCCCGGAGCGCGAACTCTTCCACTTCCGCCCAGGCCGAGGGGAGAACGGCGAACTCCCGCCCAACGACTGGGAGAGCGAGTTCGGGGGAGTGCCCTGGACCCGGGTGGAGGACGGGGAGTGGTACCTCCACCTCTTCGCCACCGAACAGCCCGACCTCAACTGGGCCCACCCCGCCGTACGCCAGGAGCACGAGGACGTCCTGCGCTTCTGGTTCGAACGCGGCGTCGCCGGGGTCCGCATCGACTCCGCCGCCCTCGTCGCCAAGGACCCCGCCCTGCCCGACCTCGCCGGGCACCCCGGACCGCATCCGTACCTCGACCGGGACGAGCTGCACGACATCTACCGGAGCTGGCGGGCGATAGCCGACGAGTTCGGCGGCGTCTTCGTCGGTGAGGTCTGGCTCCCCGACTCCGAACGCTTCGCCCGCTACCTCCGCCCCGACGAGCTGCACACCGCCTTCAACTTCAGCTTCCTCAGCTGCCCCTGGGACGGCGAGCGGCTGCGCCGGTCCATCGACGAGACCCTCGCCGAACACGCCCCCGTCGGCGCCCCCGCCACCTGGGTGCTGTGCAACCACGACATCACCCGTACCGTCACCCGCTACGGCCGCGAGGACACCAGCTTCGCCTTCACGAGCAAGGCGTTCGGCGTCCCCAGCGACCCGGCTCTGGGCACCCGCCGCGCCAGGGCCGCGGCCCTGCTCTCGCTCGCCCTGCCCGGCTCCGTCTACCTCTACCAGGGCGAGGAGCTGGGCCTGCCGGAGGCCGACGTACCGCTGGACCGCATCCAGGACCCGATGTACTTCCGCTCCCAGGGCCGGGCCCCCGGCCGCGACGGCTGCCGCACCCCGCTGCCGTGGGCGGCGGACGAACCCTACGCGGGCTTCGGCTCGACCGTGGAGCCCTGGCTGCCGCTCCCGTCCGACTGGGCCTCCCGCGCCGCCGACCTCCAGGCCGCCGACCCCGGCTCGATGCTGGCCCTCTACCGCGAGGCGCTGCGGCTGCGGCGCTCGCTGCCCGGACTCCACAACGGGCAGCTGCGCTGGCTGAGCGAGGACCGGGACGTCCTGGTGTTCGCGCGCGGCGCCACCCTGGTCTGCGCGGTCAACCTGGCCGACACCCCCGCCGGACTCCCGCCCCACAGCCGCGTCGTGCTCGCCAGCAACCCCCTGGACCCCGACGGCCGGCTGCCCAAGGACACGGCGGTGTGGCTGGCGGTCCGGGAGGCGTGACCCACACGCGTACGGGGACGTGACCGACCCGTACGTGAGCAGATCCCCGACCCCGTACGCGAGCAGGCACCCGACCCCGCACCGGAGGGCAGCCCCCTCCGGTGCGGAAGCCCGTGCCCGGTCCCGTACGGGGGCACTCACCCGACGCCGCAGGGCCAACGGCCCCGGACCCCCTACCGGCGTCCGGGGCCGTACCGGTCGGCCGACGGCCCGCGGTCGAGGGCCCACGCCGGTCGCCCGGCACGGTGCGGCCGGCCCGGCTCAGGCGGCCCGGACCGCGCCCCGCGACGCCACCGGATTCAGCGCCGCATACTCCAGCGGCGCCGACGGGTCGATCGACACGTCCATCGGCGCGGGCTCGGCCCCCGCCCGGACGAGCAGGTCACCGACGGCCGCGATCATCGCCCCGTTGTCCGTGCAGAGCCGCAGCGGAGGTACCCGCAGCGTGATCCCGGCCGTCCGGCACCGCTGCTCGGCCAGCTCCCGTACCCGCGAATTGGCGGCCACCCCGCCCACCACGACCAGCGTGGACACCCCGTGGTCCCGGCAGGCCGCCACCGCCTTGCGGGTCAGCACGTCGGCCACCGCCTCCTGGAGCGAGGCCGCCCCGTCGGCCACCGGCAGCTCCCCGCCCTCGGCGCGCCGCTGCTCGGCCCACCGGGCGGCGGCCGTCTTCAGCCCGGAGAAGGAGAACGCGTACGGGGCGTCCCGCGATCCGGTCATCGGGCGCGGGAGGGCCACCGCACGCCGGTCGCCCTCCCGCGCCACCCGGTCGATCGCCGGGCCGCCCGGATAGGGCAGCCCGAAGACCCGGGCCACCTTGTCGAAGCACTCACCGGCCGCGTCGTCCACGGTGTCCCCGAGATGGACGATCGGGTCCCGGGCCAGATCGCGCACGAGCAGCAGCGAGGTGTGGCCGCCGGAGACGATCAGCACCACGCACGGGTCGGGCAGCGGGCCGTGCTCCAGGGTGTCCGCGGCGACGTGCCCCGCCAGGTGGTGGACCCCGTACAGCGGCACGTCCAGCGCGTACGCCAGCCCCTTCGCCCCGGCCAGCCCCACCTGGAGCGCCCCGGAGAGCCCGGGACCGGTGGTGACGGCGACCGCTCCGATGTCCGACATGCGCAGCCCGGCGCTGTCCAGCGCCTGCCGGACGACCGGGCCGAAGGAGTGCAGATGCGCCCGCGCGGCGATCTCGGGCACCACCCCGCCGAAGCGGGCGTGCTCGTCCATGCTCGACGCGAGCGCATGGCCGAGCAGCCGTCCGTCCCGGACCAGGCCCGCCCCGGTCTCGTCGCACGACGACTCGATACCGAGCACCACGGGTGAGCCCACGGAGGCCTCCCTGCCTAGACAAGTAGTTGCGAATGATGTGCAACAAGGTAGCCGACGGGCCGCCCCGGCCGTGTACCGGATCATGCTCCGCACCGGCTCACGCCGCGTACCGGATCACGAGGACCGGTGCGCCAGCAGCGTCGTGGCCAGGGCGACCTGGGCGGGCTCGAGCCGGTCCTTCCCGTCCTCGACGTCCCACAGGGCGTTCTGGAGCACCCGCCCCAGCGTCCAGCCGGTGGCCCGCGCCCGGTCCAGGCCCAGCGCCTCGGTGAGCAGATCGAACCGGCGCAGCACCGGGCCCGTCACCCCGCCCCTCACCACGCTCTCCCAGCGGATGTCGAGAGCGGGCCACAGTTCGAACCCCGGGTCACCGGCCAGCGGTTCGGGATCGATGGCGAGCCAGGGCTCGCGCTGCCCGGCCAGGACGTTGCCGTCGTGCAGATCCCAGTGGAGCAGCCGGTCACCCGCCTCACCGGCCAGCTCGGCCACGGCCGCCGCGCAGCCGCGGACGAGCCGTCGCTCCGCCGGATCACGCAGCAGCGCCGACGCCTCGGGCGCCTGTCGGACCATCGCGGCGGCGATGCCGGCGAGCCCGCGCATCCCCGGCGGCGCGGGCACGGCCGACAGCCGCGCGATGAGCCCGGCCAGCACCTCCATCACGACGGCCTCGTCCGGCTCGGCCGACAGCGGGCGCCCCGCGTCCAGCCGCTCCAGCAGCTGCGCGCCCGCCCCCGGATCGACGTCCAGCAGCCGTACCGCGCCGTCGCCGTCCCAGGCCCGCAGCCCGGCGGCCACCCCGGAGGTCTCCTCGCCGGGCGGCTGGAGCTTGAGCACCGCCGGCGTACCGTCCGCGCGGACCACCGGCAGCACCAGCCCCGCCATGCCGTGGCCGGGCGGCCCGTCCCGCCGGAGCTCCCAGCGGCCGAGGAACTCCGCGGCCAGGCGGGGCAGCCCGGTCAGCCAGGCCCGGCCCCGGGCGTCACCGGGGGATCCGTACGACGTGATCAGAGCATCGGGGACCTCGACGGCGGGAGAGGGGGTGGGGCTCATACGGCGGCGACTCCTCGGTCGGACATGCCCGTAGTCTGCCGTCCGGTCCGGGCCCCACGCGCACCGCATGCGCACCCGTGCCACACCTACCCATCCCCGCTGAGTACGCGGACTCAGGTCCGGCCCCCCGGCCGCCGCGACGATGAAGGCGCCCGACCGGGTGACCGACCACAGGTCACCACACCGACCTGATCCCAGGAGAGCCGTGCTCAGCAGCGTCGCAGCCGCCGTCGTCCCGTGCCTCGGCCGCCTCACCGTCACGTCCGACCACCGCAGCGCCCCGGAGCCCGGCTCCATCATCGTCGCCAACCACACCTCCCTGGCCGACCCCGGCGTCGTTCTCGCGGCGCTGCGGCGGCTCGACGTCGAACCGGTCGTCCTGGCCACCGCCGGACTCTGGCGCATCCCGGTCCTCGGCCGGCTCCTGGAGCGCGGCGGCCATGTCCCCGTGCACCGGGGAACCCACCGGGCGGCCTACGCCCTCGACACGGCCGCCGCCGCGCTCGGGGCGGGCCGGCACGTCCTGATCTACGGGGAGGGGCGGATACCGCCGCGCGAGGACGCCGCCGAGGCGCCCCCGGAGAGCTTCCGCAGCGGCCTCGCCCGGCTGGCGCACGCGGCGGGCGCCCCCGTCGTCCCCCTCGGCCAGGCCGGTGCCCGCCGGGTGACCTCCGGCTCCACCGCCAAGCAGCTCGCCGGGTTCCTCACCGCCCCGGCCCGGCGCCCCCGGCTCCACGTCCACCTGGGCCGGCCGGTCCACCTGCCCCCGGGCGTCGAGGCGGCCACCGCCACCGCCCGCGAGGCCGTCACCACCGCCTGGCGCACGGCCGCCCGGCATCTGGGAGAACCCGCGGCGGCCTCCGCACGGTGAAGCCGCGACGTCGGCCCCGCACGGTGACGGCAGCGGTCTCCGTACGGTGAGAGCCATGGAGCCCGAACGGCGAAGGCCGCAGGGCCCCGGCGGCGGAACCGCAGGGACCGGAGGCCTCCGCCCAGGAGCCCGCGCCGGAAGCGCCCGGGCAGGAGGGCCGCGTTCAGGAGTCCCGCCCAGGGGTACCCGCCCGGGTGGCGCCGCCGACCCGGGCAGCGTAGGTATGTGTAGGGCATGGTGTTCCGGCGAGGAGACGGATCGGCGATGACGGCGGCAGAGCGGACCACTCCCGCGCACGGCGTGCCCTGCTGGGTCAGCCTGATGTCCCGCGACCCGCACGCCGCCCAGGACTTCTACGCGGCCGTCCTCGGCTGGACCTACCGCTCCGGCACCCTCGGCGAGGCGTTCTCCGTCGCCCACGCCGACGGCCTGCCCGTCGCCGGGATCGGCCGGATCGGTCCGGGCCTGCCCACCGTCACCACCTGGACCCCGTACTTCTCCGTCTCCGACGTGGACGCCACCGCCGCCCGCGTACGGGAGCGCGGCGGCACCATCGCCGTCGGCCCGATCCGGGTCGGCCCCGGCCGGGGAGCGCTGGCGGCGGACCGCGAGGGAGCCGGGTTCGGCTTCTGGGAGGGGCGGACCCCGCCCTGGTCGATCGGGTGCGGCAGCGCACCCGCGGCCCTCGAACTGCGCACCGGCCACGCCTTCGACGCCGCGATCTTCTACGCCGAGGTGTTCGGCTGGGACCCCCTCGAACCCGACGGCTGCGAGGTCGGCTACGCCTACCGGCGGGACACCGTCGTCGTCCGTCACCGAGGCCACACCGTGGCCACCCTGCGCGGCGGCGGCGACGGGGCGTCCCCCGACCCCCGGCTGCGCCCCCGCTGGCACGTCCGCTTCCAGGTCGACGACCTGACGGCGGCCACCGAGGCCGCCCGGAAGGCGGGCGGCGAGGTCTCCCCGCCGGCCGTCTCCCCGGACGACGGGCCCGAGTCGATGATCGAGGACCCCGGCGGCGCGCTCTTCACGGTCAGCGCCCGCCGGTCACCCGCACCGCCCGGATGACGGGCATCCGCCGGGATCAGCAGGTGGCGAAGACGTACCCCCGCTGCCCCGCGGGCCGCACGTCCAGGTCCCGCTGGACCACGGAGACCTTCGCGCCCACGGCGGAACAGGCCTTGGTGAAGTCCCGCGCGGTGTACTCGACGACGAAGACCCGGTTGCCGTACGCGGTGGCGTAGTCGGCGCACTCGTTGTAGCGGCCGCACTCCTCCGCGACCGCGAAGTCGAAGCCGATCTCCTTGCGCTGCTTCAGCAGGTCGGTGGTGTTCTTCTGCCCGATGGCCAGCCCCGCCGTGTGCGCCCGCGCGGCCAGCAGCTTGGCGAACGCGGCGTTGTGCGCCCGTGTGAGCCGGCCGCCGGAACGCTCGTAGGAATCCAGGTTGTCCGGCTCCACCGCCTGGAACCCGGACTTCGCGCAGCCGTCGATCCAGCCGCCCACGATCTTCGCGAGCCGGGTGCGCTTGGCGGCCGTGGAGGTGTCGAGCAGCGCCTCGCCCCATGCCTCGTCGTTGACGGGCTCGCCGCCGCTGTCCCGCAGCAGCAGGTCCGGGTGCTGCTTCTCCCACCAGTCCAGGGCGTCCGGCTGGGTCTGGAAGGCGTTGACGTAACAGACGTTGTACAACCCGGCTACGGGCTTGGCGCCCCGGTCCCGCGAGAGCGCCTTCACCCCGGCGGGCGGGGTGTAGGCCCCGCCGATCTGGTAGTCGAAGGTCGCGTTCGCCTGCGGGAGGACGACCTCCGGCGCGGGCCTGGCCGCGAAGGCGCTGGAGAGCAGGACCCCCGCGCCGGCCGCCACGGCGACCCCGCCGGCCAGGGCCGCGAGGGTCGACCTGCGGCGGAGGAAGGGGGTGGCGGCGTGCTTGGACATGGGGACTCCCGGGCGTGGTCTGCGTACCTGCCCCTGCATCATGGACGGCCGATCATGAGCGAATCGTGAGCGTCACCCTCCGGCCGGTCCGTCCGCCCGCCCCGAATCCCTCCTCCGCCGCGAGCGGGCGGGCGCGAGCCGCAGCACGAACACCGCACCGCCACCGGGCCGGGCGCGGACGGTCAGAGCGCCCCGGTGGGCGAGGGCCACCCGGTGCACCAGCGAGAGCCCGATGCCCGTACCGCCGCCCGGCGAACGGAAGCGCTCGATCAGCTCCGGCAGCCGGCCCGGCTCCACCCCCGGCCCCCGGTCGGCCACCGACACCTCCGGCCCGTCGACGGTCACCAGGAGACCGGCCCGGCCGGGCTCCCCGGCCGCGGAACCGTCGCGTTCGGGGCTGCCGAGCGGCCCGCCCGCCTCCTCCCCGGCCGTCCGGCCGTGCCGCACGGCGTTGTCGAGCAGGTTGCGCACCGCCACCCGGACCAGCGCCGCGTCGGCCTCGACCACCGACTCCACCGCCCGCAGCTCCCACCGGTGCCCGCCCTCCGACAGTTCGGCGCAGACCTCCTCCACGAGCTGGTCCAGGCGCAGCGGCGCGGCCCGTACCGCCTCCACGGCGGCCTCCAGCCGGCCCCGGGTCAGCAGGTTCTCCACCACATGGCCCATCCGGTCGGCCGCCCGGCGGATCCCCGGCAGATACGGGTCCGCCCCGCCGGGACGGCGCTCGGCCAGCTCCACCGAACCGCGCATCACCGCCACCGGCGTCCGCAGCTCGTGCGCCGCGTCGGCGAGCAGCCGCTCCTGCTGCTCCAGCGCCTGCCAGGCGGGCCGCATGCTCCGCCCGGAGAGCACATGGCCGGTGAGCGCGGCCAGGGCGGTGAGGGCCGCGCACCCGACGACCAGGGAGAGGACCAGGCTGCGGTGCTCGGCCGACCCGTACGCCGGGTCCCCGACCGCGACGGCCGCGCCCGCCACCTCGTCGGTCGCGTCGTGCCAGAAGGGCACCGCCAGCAGCCGGACGGGCCCGCCCGTACGGTCGCGGGCCTCCTGCCGCACGGTCTCCTCCCCGCGCGTCGCCGCACGCGCCGCCCGGGCGAGTGCCGTGGCCGGTACGTCGAACTGCTGGACGCCGCCCCGGAACACCACGGCCGGGCCGCCCCCGGGCCGTTCCTCCAGCACCAGGATCTGGGGCGTGCCCGCCGTCGCCTCGTCGTCGGCCAGGCCGTCGAGCCGGATGCGGTCGTCCTCGTAGTAGACGAGCGAGGCCGCGACGGAGGCCCGGCGGCGCATCTCGTCGTACTCGGCTGCCTCCCGCGACCGGTCGTCGGTACGGATCACCAGCCAGGCCAGGCAGCTCAGTCCGGCGAGGGTGATCAGCGTGTACGCGGCGGTCAGGCGCAGCTGGAGCCGGCGCAGCCGGTCCCGGGCGGGGGAGCGGCGCCGTGCCGACCCGGAGCCCCGCGGCCGGTTCACCGGGCGCCCAGCAGGAACCCCTGCCCGCGCACGGTCCGTACGAGGGGCGGGGAGCCCAGCTTGCGCCGCACCCCGGCGATGACGGCGTCCACCACGTTGGAGACCGGGTCGGCCATCTCGTCCCAGCAGTGCTCCAGCAGAGCCGTACGGGTGACGACGCTGCCCCGGTGGACCAGGAGCTGCTGGAGCACGGCGTACTCCTTCGGGCTCAGCGAGAGCAGCACCCCGCCCCGCCGCACCTCGCGCCGGGCCAGGTCCATCACCACGTCGGCGCAGCTCAGGAAGGAGGGCAGCCGCTCGGCCGCCCGCCGGGTCAGACTCCGTACGCGCAGGACGAGTTCACGCATCACGAAGGGTTTGGCGAGGTAGTCGTCGGCCCCGCTCTCCAGCCCGTGCAGCCGCTCGTCCAGAGCGTCCAGGGCGGTGAGGCAGAGCACGGGCACCGCCCACCCCGCCCGGCGCCGGTCCTCCAGCCGCGCGAGGGAGTCGCCGGAGGGGAGCATGCGGTCCAGGACCACGCAGTCGTACGCGGTGACATGGAGCATCACGTCCGCCTCCGGCCAGTCCTCCGCCCCGTCCACGGCGAACCCGGCCTCGCGCAGCCCGGCGGCGATCACCGCCCGCAGGTCGTCGTCGTCCTCCACCAGCAGCACGCGCAAGGAGACACCTCCGGGTCGCTCGGGGCCGGCCCCGCACCGCCGCCGTGCCGGCAACGGCAGCCCGACCTGGGGGAAGACCCGCCATCCTAAGGCGTGGCCCGCCCCGGCTGCCTTCCCGGCCGGCCGCGGCCCGTGCTTGCGCGCGTTCCCCATCGCGCGCCGCCCGCCCGCGTTCAGCCGCCGCCACCGCCGAGCGCTCGTGCGGCCTCCGCGGCCACGGCCTCGGCCACGGTCGCCAGGGCCGGTGAGTCGAGCTTCCACTGCTGCCAGTACAGAGGGACGTCGATGTGCCGGTCCGGGGCGAGGACGACCAGCCGTCCGGAGTCCAGCAGCGGGCGGGCGTGGACGTCGGGCAGCATCCCCCACCCCATCCCCGCCGCCACGGCGTCCACGAACCCCTCCGAGGTGGGGACGAAGTGACGGCGCGGGGCTGCCCGCCGCCCGCATCCGAGGGCCCGGGTGAAGGAGGCCTGGATGTCGTCGCGCCGGTCGAAGTCCACCACCGGCGCGTCCACGATCAGCTCGCGCAGCGGGGTCGCCGTTCCTCGCCCGAGCCACCGCGCCGCGAAGGCCGCCGTCGCCACCGGCAGATAGCGCATCCTCCCCAGACTCCGCACCGAGCACCCGCTCACCGCCTCCGGGGACGAGGTCACCGCGGCCATCACCAGCCCCTCGCGGAGCAGCGCGGCGGTGTGGTCCTGGTCCTCCCGGCGCAGCTCGTAGCAGATGCCCAGCTCCTCCGGCACCCGGCCGAGGGCGGGCAGGAACCAGGTGGCCAGCGAGTCGGAGTTGACCGCGATCGTCAGCCGGGTCGGCTCGCCGGGGCCGGTCAACCCGAGGGCCGCCTGCGCGTCCTGCTCCAGCCGGGCCAGCTGCCGGGCGAAGCGGACCACGACCTCGCCGGACTCGGTGGGCCGCACCGGCTTCGTCCGCATCAGCAGCACCCGGCCGGTGCGCCGCTCCAGGGCCTTCACCCGCTGGCTGACGGCCGACGGCGTCACCCGCAGGGCGCTCGCCGCGGCGTCGAAGGTGCCTTCGTCGACGACGGCCAGGAGGGTCCGCACCTGATCGAGGGGGAGTTCCGTCATCACAACAGCTAATGATAGTTAAGAATCTTTAGCTGTACAGGGATGTCGGGGCTCTCTAACGTCTGGGCCATGACCAACGCTCTGACCACCGCGGCCGCCGGGTTCGGTACCGGCCTCTCACTCATCGTCGCCATCGGCGCCCAGAACGCCCTGGTCCTGCGCCAGGGCGTCCGCCGGGAGGCGGTTCTCGCGGTGGTCGCCATCTGCGCGCTGTCCGACGCGGTCCTCATCACCCTGGGTGTCGCCGGGGTCGGGGCCGTCGTCGTGGCCTGGCCCTCCGCCCTGACGGTGGTCTCCCTGCTGGGCGCGTTGTTCCTGATCGGCTACGGCCTCCTGGCCGCGCGCCGGGCCTTCCGCCCCTCCGTCCTCCTGCCTCAGGACGCGCCCTCCGGGGCGACGCGGGGTGCCGTGCTCGCCTGCCTCGCGATGACCTGGCTCAACCCGCACGTCTATCTGGACACCGTCTTCCTGCTGGGCTCCGTCGCCGCCGACCGCGGGCCGCTGCGCTGGACCTTCGGTCTGGGCGCGGTCCTCGCCAGCGTCTGCTGGTTCACCGCCCTCGGCTTCGGCGCCCGGCTGCTGAGCGGGGTGCTGGCCCGCCCGTCGTCGTGGCGGGTGCTGGACGGGCTGGTCGCCGCGATGATGATCGGCCTCGGCGTCCGCCTGGCCCTGACCGCCTGACCGCCTGATCGCCCGGCCGCCTGATCGCCCGGCCGCCTGACCGCCCGGCCGCCCGGCCGCCCGGCCGCCCGGCCTCCGGACGGCCGGGCGGTCAGTGCGCGGGCGCGAGCCGGGCGAGGTCGGTGGTGCGCTGGGGGGTGAGGTCGAGTGCGGTGAGGATGGAGGGTGTGGCGATACTGGGGAGGATGTGCCGCTGGAGTGCGATGTAACGCTGTTCCAGATCGCGGTAGTTGGTCAGGGTCTGGGAGACCGCCTGGATGCCGGTGAACGCCGCGACGTAGAGGCCGGCTGTCTCCATGGGGTTGACGTGCGGGAGGAGTTCGCCGTTCTGTTTGGCGTGGGCCAGGAGGTCGTGGGTGGTCTGCTGCCAGCGGAGGAACGGACCGGTCCGGTCCAGCCCCTGGGCCTGCTGGTCCATGGAGAGCCGGACCCCGGCGCGGGTGAGGAGGCTGGTGTGGAGGCGGTGGCTGAACATCATCCCCATGTCCACCAGTTCCTGGAGTTTGAGCGGCTGGTCGGGGGTGGGCGGCGGGGGCTCCTGCGCCTCCAGCACCCCGAGCGCGAGTTCCTCCTTGGACGGGAAATGGAAATAGAGCGCGCCTTTCGTCACCCCGGCGATTCTCAGTATTTCCGTGATGGTCGCGGCCCGGTACCCGTGTTTCTCGAAAGTCTCCGCCGCGGCCAGCAGGATCGCCTGGCGCGTGCGGATCGCCCGGTCCTGCTTGGCCATCCCTGTCTCCTTCGTGGGGCTGTGCCGGACGTGGGCCGGGCGGGCGGTTTGTGGGGGTCCTGGGGATAGAAAAAAAACCGCTTAGTCTGTATCTTATCAGCGCGTGTGCACCGCAGGAACGGCTCGCCCATCACATAACCCCTGGGGGGAGTTATGCCCGAAGCAGCAGTTTTGACCGATCCTGTAACGGCGTCAGCCGTGGGTCCGGAGCCCCGAGTGGCGCATCCGGTGCCCATGGAACTGGTCCACCGGAGCAGGGCGGAGGACGCGTTCCCGCGCAACTGGGTGCGGCTGGCCCCCGACCGGTTCCTCGTGGAGGCGGTGCTGCCGCACGACCACCCCTTCTTCGCCCCGGTCGGGGCGGACCGCCATGACCCGCTGCTGGTGACGGAGGCGATGCGGCAGGCCGCGATGCTGGCCTTCCACGCCGGGTACGGAGTCCCCGTCGGCCATCACTTCCTGATGGCGGATCTGGACTACGCGACCCACCCCGAGCACCTGATCGTGGGCGGTCTGCCCACCGTGATCGACGTCGAGGTGACCTGCTCCGAGCTGAAGTGGCGTGCCGGGCTGCCGGTGCAGGGCCGGGTCGACTGGGTGGTGCGCCGCGCCGGGCAGCTGGTCGCGACGGGGATGGGCGCGACCAGGTTCACCAGCCCGCGGGTCTACCGGCGGATGCGCGGCGGATCGGCGGAGCCGGGCGTGGCGATACCGTGCACGGTGCCGGTCGACCCCGCCCGGGCGGGCCGCGACCGGGTCGAGGACGTGGTGCTGTCGGGGGGCGCGCGCGAAGGGGTCTGGGAGCTGCGGGTGGACACCCGCCACCCGACGCTCTTCCAGCGCCCCAACGACCATGTGCCGGGCATGCTGCTGCTGGAGGCGGCCCGTCAGGCGGCGTGCCTGGCCGCCGGGGACGGCAGGTTCGTCCCCGCCGAGGGGCGTACGCACTTCCACCGGTACGCGGAGTTCGGTACCCCGTGCACGATCGCCGCGGACGTCCTGGCGGGCGCCGCGCCGGGCGAGGCCAGGATCCGGGTGACGGGCCGTCAGGACGGCGAGCCGGTCTTCGATTCGGTGCTGACGGGCCCGTCCGGCACCATCTGAGGCACGCGTCCGGACGGCGCGGTGGCGACGGGCGGCCCTGCGGCGGCCCGCTGACGGTTCATGAGGAGTACGTGACGTGATTCTGGTGACAGGGGCGACCGGGGCGGTCGGCGGTGAGGTCGCGCGACTGCTGGCGGCCGAGGGCCCGGTACGGATCCTGGCGAGGCGGCCGGAACGCGTGACGGTGCACGGCCCCGGTGTGGAGGTCGTGGCGGGGGAGTACGCGGACCGTGAGGCGCTCGACCGGGCGCTACGGGGGATCGACGCGGTGTTCCTGGTGACCAACAGCCCCACGGAGCCGGACGACTCGAGGGTCGCGACGGCCGCGCGCGCGGCGGGCGTGCGCCATCTGGTGAAGCTGTCGATGATGTCGGTGGAGGAGCCCGGCGCCGACGACCTGATCACCCGTCTCCAGCGGGGCAACGAACAGGCCGTACGGGAATCGGGGGTTGCCTGGACGTTCGTCCGCCCCAGGACCTTCATGTCCAACACGCTCTCCTGGGCCGCGGGCATCGCGTCGGACGGCGTGGTGCGAGCCCTGTACGGCGACTCCCCGGTCGCGTGCGTCGACCCGCGGGATGTCGCGGCGGTGGCGGTCGCCGCCCTCACCGGCACGGGCCACGAGGGGCGGGCGTACGCGGTGTCCGGCCCGGAGCCCGTCACCGCTCGCGAGCAGACGGCCCACCTCTCGGAGGTGCTGGGCCGGCCGCTGCGCTTCGAGCAACTGCCCCTGGACCGGGCGCGCGAGGCCCTGCTCGCGAAACATCCGCGCCCCGTGGCCGAGGCGTTCCTGGAGAGCGCCGAGCGCCAGCGCGCCGGAGTCAAGGCGGCCGTGGTGCCCACCGTCGAGGAGCTGACGGGCCGTCCCGCCAGGAGATTCCGTACCTGGGCGTCGGATCACGCGGAGTCCTTCACCGCGGCCGACCTGGGCGTCTAGCGGAACGCACGCCCGCACGGTGGCCGACCGCGCACACGTTCCCCTGGAAATCAAACCGGTAAGTTGGTTTGATATTCTCATGACGCTGCTTGCCCGCTCCGGCGGAGAGTGCCCGGCCCTCGCGGCCCCTGGCCCAGGCCCCCTTCCCATCCGCTTCTCCCCCCGGCGGAGGCTCCGGTGACCAAGCAGGTGCGTGCCGCGCGTACCCGCCAAGCCCTGATCCGCTCCGCCGCGATCGTGTTCGAGCAGCACGGGTACGCGCAGGCGCGCCTGGCGCTGATCAGTTCCGGCGCGGGGGTCAGCACGGGTGCGCTGCACTTCCACTTCGAGAACAAGGCCGCGGTCGCCCAGGCCGTGGTGGCGGAGGCCTCGCACGGCCTGCTGGCGGTGTCCGGCTCCATCCGCCGCCGGACGGACACGGCCCTGCAGACCCTGGTCGACACCTCCCACGCCCTGGTCGACCTCCTCGCCCGCGACCCGGTCACCCGGGCCGGCTTCCGGCTCAGCTGTGACGGGGTGCGGGGCGACGAACCGGGCCTGCCCACCCAATGGCAGCGCTGCGTAGGCGAGTTGCTGGACGAGGCGGCCGCCGCCGGCACCCTCGCCGAGGACGTCTCCCGTAAGGACGCCACAGCCGCCACGGTGGCCGCGACCACCGGGTTCGAGGTGCTCGGACGGTACGACTCCGAGTGGCTCTCCGCCCCCACCCCCACCGGCTTCTGGCGGCTCCTGCTGCCCCGCCTCGCCACCCCGGAGACCCTGCCCCTCCTGGACCCCTCGGGCACCGCCGCGGCGACGGAGGCCGTCGCCACGGGCCCGGACGGGCACCGCGCGTCCGGGGTGGGGGCCGCCGCCCCCATCTGACCGTGCGGCGGCGGAGGTTCAGGCCGGAGTCCGGCCCGCCCCGCCGCCGAACCCGGCCCGGCCGGCCCCGCCGACCGCCTCGGTCCGTCCCGCGTCCGCGCCCCAGCTCGCCAGCAGGCGCAGCGCCTGGGCCGACTCCGAGCCCGGCTCCGCGTGGTAGGTGACCAGATACTGCTCCGGGTCGTCCGGCAGGTGCAGGGTCTCGTAGGAGAGAGCCATGTCCCCGACGAGCGGATGGCGCAGGAGCTTGACGCCGTGGCCCTTCTCCTTGACGTTGTGCGTGGCCCACAGCCGCCTGAACTCGTCGTTCTTGACGGAGAGTTCACCCACCAGCGCGGAGAGCTGCGGATCGTCCGGGTGGCACCCCGCGTACAGGCGCAGATAGCTGACCATGTCCGAGGCCTTGGTGTCCCACTCCACGAACAGGTCCCGGTAGCCGGGGGAGAGGAACACGAGCCGCGCCCAGTTGCGCTCCTCGGGCGGCAGCGCGCCCCAGTCGCCGAACACCGCCGCCGCCATCGGGTTCCAGGCCAGGATGTCGGAGCGCGCCCCGCTGACGTACGCGGGAACGCCCTCCAGGCTCTCCAGGAGATGGAGCAGCCCGGTCCGCACCCGCTGCACCCGGGCCGGACGGCGCTTCTTCTTGTGCTGCCCGGGCTTGGCCAGATGGGTCAGATGCGCGTGCTCGGCGTCGCTGAGCCGCAGCGCCCGGGCGATCGCGTCGAGCACCTCGGCCGAGACGTTGCGCCCGTTGCCCTGTTCCAGCCGGGTGTAGTACGCCACGGAGACCCCGGCCAGCTGCGCCAGCTCCTCCCGCCGCAGCCCCGGCACCCGGCGGGCCCGTCCGAACTCCGGCAGCCCCACGTCCTGCGGCCGGAGCCGGGCCCGCCGGGTGCGCAGGAACTCGCTGAGTTCGGCGCGCCGGTCGAGCGGCTCGGGGGCGGAGGTGCCTGGCTGATCGTCCATGGCTCCCATTATTCCTGGTCGTACGCACAGGAGCCTGTCCCTGCCAGAAGTAGGACCGGCGGACGTAGGCAAGGTGGTGACCTGGGTAAACGCTGCGGGTCCCGTGATGCTGGATGACGTTCGTTCCTACCGCATCACCCAGAGGAGAACCTCCGGCATGACCACCGTTGCCGCCTACGCCGCTCCCCGTGCCAAGGCCCCGCTGGAGCGCACCACGATCGAGCGCCGCCCGGTGGGCGAGTTCGACGTCCTCATCGAGATCAGGTTCGCGGGCATCTGCCACTCCGACATCCACCAGGCCCGGGACGGCTGGGGCGAGGGCATCTTCCCGATGGTGCCCGGCCACGAGATCGCCGGGATCGTCACCGAGACCGGCCCCGGCGTCACCCGCTTCACGGCCGGCGACCGCGTCGGCGTCGGGTGCATGGTCGACTCCTGCGGACAGTGCGACGCCTGCCGCATGGGCCGCGAACAGCACTGCGCCGAGGGGAACACCCAGACGTACAACGCCCTCGACCGCAGCGGCGAGCCGACGTACGGGGGCTACTCGACGCACATCGTCGTCCGCGAGAGCTTCGTCGTCTCCATCCCCGAGGGCATCGCCCTGGACGAGGCCGCGCCGCTGCTCTGCGCGGGCATCACCACCTACTCCCCGCTCCGCCGCTGGGGCGCCGGCCCCGGCAGGAAGGTCGCCGTCATCGGCCTCGGGGGTCTCGGCCACATGGCCGTCAAGATCGCGCACACCCTCGGCGCCGAGGTCACGGTCCTCTCCCAGTCCCTGCGCAAGAAGGACGACGGGCTCAAGCTGGGCGCCGACCACTACTACGCGACCAGCGATCCGAAGACCTTCGAGGAGCTGGCCGGAACCTTCGACATCATCCTCTCCACGGTCTCCGCCCCGCTGGACTTCGGCGCCTACCTCGCCCTGCTGCGCACGGACGGCACCCTCGTCAACGTGGGCGCGCCCGAGGAGCCGGTCTCGCTCAACCTCTTCTCGCTCATCGGCGGCAACAAGTCGCTGGCGGGCTCGGCGATCGGCGGCATCGCGGAGACGCAGGAGATGCTCGACTTCTGCGCCGTGCACGGGCTCGGCGCCGAGATCGAGGTGATCGGCGCGGACCAGGTCAACGAGGCGTACGAGCGCGTTCTCGCCAGCGACGTCCGCTACCGCTTCGTGATCGACACGGCGACCATCTGACCGGTCCGGCAGCCGTACGCGGGTGCGCCGTCCAGGGTTCCCGCACACGCACGCGGGGGTGCCCCGGGCCCTCAGAGGGCCCGGGGCACCCCCGCGTGCTCACGAGCCGGGGGAGGTCCGCCGCGCCGCCGACAGCACGGCCGCCAGCAGCCCGGGGAAACGCTCCTCCAGGTCGGCCTCGCGCAGCCGGCTCAGGCGGGAGGTCCCCTCGTAGCGCTGGTGGATGACGCCCGCCTCGCGCAGCACCTTGAAGTGGTGGGTGGTGGTCGACTTGCTCACCGGGAGGCCGAACGCGACGCACGCCATGTCCGGGTGCCCGTCCGCGAGCCCCCGGACGATCCGCAGCCGGACGGGATCGGCCAGCGCCCGCAGGACCCCCTCCAGGCCGATCTCGGCCACGGACGGATGGGCGAGCGGGCGCCCGGACGCGGCGGCGGGTTCGGTGGGGGGCATGGAGCCTCCTGGAGGTCCGACAGGCCACTGAAAGTACGACAATCATCGTAGTTTGACAACTACCGTACTACGAGGATTTCGTACGGGTACGGCGCCACCGCCCCTCCCGGCCGGCCGGGCGCCCGGCCCTGCGCCCGACCCCGAGGAGACATCCCGTGAGTGCCCTGTTCACGCCCCTGACCCTGCGGTCCCTGGAGATTCCCAACCGCGTGTGGATGTCCCCGATGTGCATGTACTCCGCGGCCGCCGAGGGGCCCGATGCCGGGGCGCCCACCGACTTCCACCTCACCCATCTGGCGGCCCGCGCCGCCGGGGGCGCCGGGCTCGTGATGGCCGAGGCCACCGGCGTACGCCCGGACGGCCGGATCACCCCCTGGGACCTGGGCCTGTGGAACGACCGCCAGCAGGAGGCCTTCGCCCGGATCGCCGCGGCGATCGCCTCCCACGGGACGGTCCCCGGCATCCAGATCGCCCACGCCGGGCGCAAGGCCTCCACCGAACGGCCCTGGATCGGCGACGGCCCCGTCCCCGGGAGCGAGGGCGGCTGGGGCGCCGTCGCCCCCAGCCCCGTCGCCTTCGACGGCCTGCCCGTCCCGCACGAGCTGACCGGGGACGAGATCCAGCAGCTGGTGGAGGACTTCGCCGCGACTGCCGAACGCGCCCTCGCCGCCGGATTCCGCGTCATCGAGATCCACGGCGCCCACGGCTACCTCATCAACTCCTTCCTCTCCCCGGCCGCCAACCACCGCACCGACACCTACGGCGGCAGCTGGGAGAACCGGGTGCGCTTCCCGCTCCAGGTGGTCGACGCCGTCCGCCGGGTCTGGCCAGACGACCTCCCCGTCCTCTTCCGCACCTCCGCCACCGACTGGCTGTCCGAGAACCCCGAGGACCCGCGCGAGGGCTGGACCGGCGACGACACCGTCCGCCTCGCCAAGGAGCTGACCGCCCACGGCGTCGACCTCCTGGACGTCTCCTCCGGCGGCCTGGTCCCCGACGCCCGGATCACCGCCCGCCCCGGCTACCAGGTGCCCTTCGCCGAACAGGTCCGGCAGGCCACCGGAACCCCCACCTCCGCCGTGGGCCTGATCCTGGAGCCCGCCCAGGCCGAGGAGATCGTCGCCACCGGGCAGGCCGACGCCGTCATGCTCGGCCGCCAGCTGCTGCGCGACCCGCACTGGGCCCACCACGCCGCCGCCGCCCTCGGCGCGGAGCCCCGCTGGCCCGACCCGTACGGCTACGCGGTGGCCCGCCGCCTCAGCGCCAAGTCCTGACACCGGGCGGGCGGCCCCGCGCGGGCCGACAATGGCGGATGTGATCCCCACCGGGCAGGAGAGGGCGACCATCGTCCGCCGGGCCGTCCGGGTCGCCGTCGCGGCGGGCGCCGGGTTCTACCCGCTGCTCCACGGCGCCGGACTCCCGGTCATGGCGCTGTACGCCCTCTTCGCGCCCATCGCCGTCGGGCTGCTCTCGCCCGTCCCCGGCTCCGGCCGCCAGCGCGCCTCCGTCATGGTGTGCGCGCTCCCTCCGGCCCTCGCCCTGGCGACCCTGGGCACCCTGCTCGCGGTGGACACCTGGGCGGCCGTGGGCGGCATGCTCGTCGTCGGCTTCCTGCTGGCGTTCGCCGCCGTCGGAGGCCCCCGCCCCGCAGGCGTCGGGCCCGGCCTCCAGCTCTTCTACATCCTCGCCTGCTTCCCGCCGTACGCCCCCGACACGCTCGCCCAGCGGCTGTCCGGCCTGACCATCGGCATCCTGCTCCTCACCGCCCTCGAACTCCTGCTGCCCGACCCACCCGCCGCCCCCTACCGGGAACGCGTCGCCCGCGCCCTCGACGAGGCGGCCCGCGGCACCGCCCCCGGCGGCGTACCGCCGGAACGGCTCCGCGCGGCCGGAGCCCTGCTGCGGCTGTCGGCCGTACCACCGGCGGAACGCCCGGCCGGGGCAGGGCGCAGGCACCGCGCCCTCGAACAGAGCGGCCGCGCGGTCCGCCGCCTCCTCGACCAGCTGGCCACCCTCGCCGAGACCTCACCGACCGGCACCGACCCCGCGTCCGCCGCCCTCCTGGACCGGGTCTCCCGGCTGTGCACCACCGGCGCCCGCTTCCTGCGCACGGGGGAGGACCCGCCGGTGCCCGGCGCCCTGGAGGCGGCGATGCGGGAGTTCCAGGCCGAGCGGGTGCGCCAGGCCTCGGCGGCTCCCGGCGAGCGGCCTCCGGCCGAGGCGGAGCGGCGCCATTCACGGGTGCTGGCACTGGCCGAGTCGGCCCGGATGGTGGAGATCACCACCGACATCGGCGTCCACGGCAGACCCACCGAACCGGCCCTCCCGCGTCGCCTCTTCTGGTACGCGGACCTCTCCACGCCGAGACTCTGGGCCCGGCGCGTCATCGGCAACGCCACGTTCCGCTCGGTGCTGTTCCAGAACGCCGTACGGACCGCAGTAGGCCTCGCGGCGGCCCGCGCGGTGGCCGGTTCCCTCGACCTCTCCCACGGCTTCTGGGTGCTGCTCGCCGTCCTGACCCTGGGCCGCACCACGGCCGGCGCGACCTGGCAGGCGGTCCGCCGGGCGGTGGCCGGGAACGCGGCCGGCGCGCTCGTCGCGGGAGCGCTCCTGGTCGGCCTGGGCCCGCACACCGAGGTCTACGCGGCCCTGCTCGCCCCGGTCATGCTGATCGCGTTCTCCCTGGGCCCGCTGCTGGGCGTGGCCTGCGCACAGGCACTGTTCACGCTGGTCGTCGCCACCGCATTCGCCCAGATCGAACCGGTCACCTGGCGGCTCTCCGAGGCCCGGATGATCGACGTCGTCACCGGCAGCGTGATCGGCCTGCTCTGCGGCCTCCTCGCCTGGCCGGCCGGGGCACGGAGCGAGGTCCACCGCGCCATGGCGGACCTGCTCCGCACCTGCGCCGACCTGGTGCCGGGCACGACGGAGGCGCTGCTGAAGGGGGCGGGGGCGGTGCCGGGGGGCATGCCGGGGGCGGCGGTGCGGGGCGGGCAGGCCGCGCCCCGGACCCGGCCGGGGGGCTCGCGGTCCCCGTCGGAGGACGCCCGGAGCGGTTCCCACCGCACGCCGGAGGGGCCGCGGGGTGGTGCGCGGGCGGCTCCCGGAGCCCGGCCGGAGGGCTCGCACCCCCCGCCGCACCCCCCGCCACCCGTCCTCCCCGGCGAAGACGGTTCGCAGGCCGCGCCGCAGACCCTGCCCGCAGTGCACAAGCTGCGCCTCGCCGAGGCCGCGTACGCCCAGTACCGCACCGAGACACCCGCCGAGGACACCCGCGCCGACTGGCACGCGATGCTCATCGCGGCGAACCACATGCTCCTCGGCGCCCACTACCTGCCCCGGTTCGGCCTCCGCCCACCGGCCGACGCGACGGACGCCTCCGCCGCCTGGGCCCGCACCACGGCCCGGGAGGCGGTCGCCGAGGTGGACCGGATCGCCGCGCTGCTCACCGGCGCCGCCCCGGAGCCCGTACGGCGGCGGACCCCGGCGGACGACCGCCCGCCGACGCCCCTGTCGGTGGACCTGGAGGTGTGGCTGGTGAGCCTGGACCAGCAGCTCACCCGGATCGACGCCTCGCTGGTGCCTCCTGCCCAGCCGCCGCCGCCCGTCACGCCGCCGGGGCGTCGAACAGCACCCCCGGGTTGAGGATCCCGGCCGGGTCGAGGGCCTGCTTGGCGGCGCGCAGCGCGAGCGCGAACGGCTCCGGGCGCTGCCGGTCGTACCCCGGGCGGTGGTCGCGGCCCACCGCGTGGTGGTGGGTGACGGTCGCCCCCTGCGCGCCCAGGATCTCCATGGCGGCGGCCTTGATCTCGTCCCACATCGCGACCTCCGCCCCGCGCCGCCCGGGGGCGACCACTGTGAAGTAGGGAGCGGGACCGTCCGGATAGACGTGGGTGAAGCGGCAGTTGATCAGCCCGGACGCACCCGTCACCTTCTTCACGGCCGCCCCCACCTCCCGGTGCACCGCCTCGTACAGCTCCGGGAACCGGTCCCAGGTGCAGGCCGTCTCGAACGTCTCGCTGATCACGCCCATCCGGGCCAGCCCGTCACGGATGTACGGCATCCGCAGGAACGCCGAACGCCAGGTGGCGGCGGCCGAGTCACCCGAGGACGGGTCGCTCGCGGCCGAGGCCGGGGTCTGCGCCGCCGGGGAGCCGCCGTGGTCCCGGGCCAGGGCCACGAGTTCGGCGATCCGGCCGTCCACCGGGCCGTGCGCCGACTCCACCCCCAGCACCAGCACGCTCCCACCCCCTGCGGCGATGCCGGACAGGGCCGCCTCTCCCGGGTCCAGCAGACGGCAGTTGGCCGGGTGCAGACCCGACTGCGCGATGGCCCGGACGGCCTCCACCGCATCGGGGAACCGCTCGAAGACCACCGAGGCCGAGGCCTTGTGGGAGGGGCGGTCCTGGAGCCGCATCCACGCCTCCGTGATGACGCCGAGGGTGCCCTCCGAGCCGAGGAACAGCCGGTCGGGGGAGGGCCCGGCCCCCGAACCCGGCACCCGCAGCGACTGGCTCACCCCCGAGGGCGTGACCACGCGCAGGGATTCGACGAGGTCGTCGATGTGCGTGTGGAGGGTGGCGTAATGACCGCCGGCGCGGGTGGCCAGCCAGCCGCCGAGGGTCGAGAACGCGAAGCTCTGCGGGAAGTGGCGCAGCGTCAGCCCGTGCGGCCGCAGCTGTGACTCCAGGCCGGGCCCCGGCGCCCCCGCCTGGATGAGCGCGGCACGGCTGACCCGGTCGACCTCCAGGACCCGGTCCAGCCGGGACAGGTCCAGCGACAGGACCCCGCGATGCTCGCCCGCCCGGTACTCGACCCCGCCGACCACCGAACTGCCCGCCCCGTACGGCACCACGGCGACCCCCGCACCGGCGGCCCAGTCGAGCAGGTCCACCACGTCCCGCTCGTCCCGGGGGCGGGCGACCAGATCCGGGGCGGCCGCCATCTCGCCGTACAGCGCGCGCACCACGTCGCGGAAGGCCTTGCCGTAGGTGTGGGCCGCCCGGTCGGCCGGGGCGGAGGACACCAGCCGGGCGAGGGCGGCCGGGGCGTTCACCCGGACCGGGGGCAGCTCCAGTGAGGCGACCTCCGGCACGGGCAGCGCCGCTTCCGCCGCCCCCGGGACCAGAGCGGCGAGCGAGGCGCACTCCGCGTCGGACAGGGCCTGATCACAGGTGCCCCACCCCCACCAGGAACGGGTGGGGGCGCTCTCGGGCCGGGGAGCAGGAGAGGTGCGGTCCGCCATGAGCGTATGACCTTCCAGTAATTTACCTATCGGTAATTTACGGCAACGTATAGTGCGGCTCATGAACACGGCAAGAGGTGCGTCGCCTTCCGCCCGTCCCGCAGACGGCTCCCGCCCGCCCGGCGGTGGCGCCGGGACCAAGGGCATGCCCCGCGCCCGCCGCGAGGAACAGATCCTCGCCGCCGCCGTCGAGGAGTTCGGCCGCCACGGCCACGCATCGGCGTCGATGGCCGAGATCGCCCGCCGCGTCGGGGTCACCAAGCCGATGCTGTACACCTATTTCGGCTCCAAGGACGGGCTCTACCTCGCCTGCCTGGAACGCGTCGCGCCCCGGCTCGTCACCGCGATCGAGGCGGCGATGGCACCGCAAGGGCCCGCGGCGGAGACCCCGCACCGCGTGCTGAGCGCCGTCTTCGGCGTCCTGGAGGGGCAGCGGGGCGCCTGGTTCGTGCTGTACGACCGGACGCTGAGGCCCGGGACCGACCTGCACACCGCCGCGCACCGGCACCGCCGGGCCATCGACGAACTCGCCGCCTCCGGCACCGCCGGCCTCCTGCGCGGCCACGGCAACGACGACCCGCTGGACGCCGACGCGCTGAAGCACGTGTGGACCGGAACGGTCGGCGCGCTGGTCGGCTGGTGGACCGCACACCCGGACGAGTCGGCGGCGGACATGGCCGCGCGCTGCGCCCGGCTGCTGACGGCGATCCGCGGCTGAGCGGTCCGCGAAGGGTGTGAGGGCATGGAGCGGGCCCCGCCGGAACGCGGCGGGGCCCTGAGGGAGACGCGGTCAGCCGGTCAGCGCGAACGACTGGGCGGCGGCCCCGTTGCACGGCTGCTGGGAGAGCCGTGCCCCGTCGGCGGTGGAGGAGCCGTCCACGGTGAGGCACTTGCCGCTGTGCCGTGCGACGAAGCGGTACCGGCCGTTCGCGGCCAGGGCCTCCGGCCGCCACTGCTGGTTGGTGGAGCCGACGTAGGACCACAGGTGGACCCTGGTGCCGTCGGCGGTCGCCCCGGCGCCGCCGTCCACGTCCCAGACCTTGCCGTTGTGACGGTTCACCACCTGGTAGTGGCCACCGCTCGTCGGCCGGAACTGCCAGCCCTGGTTGGCCCCGGTCCCGCACGCCCACTGCTGGAGCGCGGTGCCGTCCCCCGTACCCCAGTCGGCGGCGTCCAGGCAGGCCCCGCTGTTGGTGTTCTGCACCCGGTACCAGGCGGCCGGGTCGATGGAGCCGGCCGGGGGCTCGCCCGTACCGCCGTCCCCGGGCCAGGTGAAGGTGGCGACGGCCCCGGCGGGCAGGGTGTACGCCAGGGACCTCCCGTTGTCCGTCAGGGAGAACCGCTGGGCACCGGAAGCCGTGTTGACGACGACGGCCGCACGGGTCCCGTCCGGGTTCTGGAACGCCACGTTCTGCACACCCCCGGCGCCCTGGCTGGTGGAGCCGATCCGGGTCGCGCCGGGCCTGATGAACTTGGTGACGTGCCCCAGGACGTAGAACTCGGCGTTCCGGGTCACCTGGCCGCCGGCGATCTCGACGACGCCGTTGCAGCGGGTGCCGCAGTGCCCCTGGTGGGGGCCGCCGTTCCGGTCCAGGGCCAGGTTCCAGTTGATGACCGTCTCGCCGCCGTTGCGCATGTTCTGGACGACGAGGTTCTCCGTGTGCCACCTGAGCGTGTCACCGAAGGTCGTGGCGGGGTTCGCGCTGTCGGTGCCGGAGCACTCGGTGAAGAAGACCCGCTTCCCCGCGTTGACGATCTGCTGCTGCGCCGACGGGACTCCGCCGTAGCAGTGGAAGGCCGCGCCGATGACGCGCTGGATGCCTCCCGTCCGGGCGAAGACGTCCAGCGGATAGTTCGGGTGGTCCCAGTTGTGGTCGTACGCCAGGAGGCCGGTCGGCAGGTTCGCGGCGGTGAGCGTACGGTCCAGCACCCGGAAGAAGTCCGCCTGCTGCGCCGAGGTCATGCTCATCGACGGGTAACTGGTCGCGAACTCCGGCTCGTTCTGCGCGGTGAGGTCGGTGAGGGTGATGCCCTCCTGCCCGTACGCCCTGATCGCCTTCACCAGGTAGTCGGCGTACGCCTGGTGGTGCTCGGTCCGAAGGCTGCCCCCGTTGAGGGAGTTGTTCGTCTTCATCCAGGCCGGGGGAGACCACGGGGAGCCCATGAACCGGATGCCCGGGTTGATCGCGGTGGCCTGCTTCAGGACCGGGATGATCTGCGCCCGGTCCCGGTCGATGGAGAAGGAACCCCGGGTGTCCTCGTAGGTGTACGGGTCGGAGTTCGCGTCGAAGTCGGTGCTGCCCAGCGGCTGCCGCAGATAGTTGAGCCCGATGCCGTCCCCCTCCGAGGAGAAGAGCGACCGCAGCAGCGTGGTGCGCTGTGCCTGGGGGAGGCCCTGGATGAGCTGGGCGGAGGCGCCGGTCACCGAGGCGCCCGCCCCGGTGAACCTCTGGCCCTTGCTGCCCGCGTCGATACGGATGTCGACGCCCTGCGGGGTGCCGTTGAACGGGACGTTCCCTTCGGCGGCGAGCTTCTTGCCGCCGTCGGGGGTGGTGACCCAGACCTGCGCGACGGGGTCGGCGGCCCGGGCGGTGGTGACGCCGGCGTTGAGGCCGAGCCCGGTGACGGCCAGGACGAGCGCGGCGACGGCCGCGCGTGCTCTCGGACGTGGGGGACGGGGGTGGGACATGTGCGGCTCTCCTTCGGTCGGTACGCGTACGCATGAGGGGGCAACGACGTGAAGCGGAGGGGCAACGGCATGAAACCACACCCACTAAGTGGTTAGTAAGTAGTAGGCGTGCGGCTCCCGAAGAGCCGTCCGGCGCGGGCTTAAGCTGATCCGGTGAACAACCAGTCAGTGGGCAGACCGGCACGCCGTCCCGCGCGGCCCCGTACGCCGCGCAGCCCCGAAGCCCAGCAGCGGCAGCAGGACATCCTGGCCATCGCCATGGACACCTTCGCCGCCCGCGGCTACAACAACGCCTCGCTGGCGGAGATCGCGGACCGCGTCGGCCTCACCCAGGCGGGCGTGCTGCACTACTTCCGGTCCAAGGCGCTGCTCCTGACCAGCGTTCTCGAACTCCGCGACCGGGCCGACATCGAACAGCTCGGCCCCGACCGCCCGCAGGGGCTGGAGTTCCTCCGCCACCTGGTGAACACCGCGCTCCGCAACGCCGAACGCGAAGGGATCGTCCGCCTGTACGCGGTCCTCTCGGCGGAGTCCGTCACCGACGACCATCCCGCCCAGGAGTACTTCCGCGACCGCTACGACGGCCTGCGGGCCTTCGTGGCCGACGCCCTGCACGAGGCGTGCGACCTCCCCGCCGACCGGGCGGGCGCCACCCGGGACGCGGCCAACGCCGTCATCGCGGTCATGGACGGCCTCCAGGTCCAGTGGCTGCTGTCACCCGACTCCGTGGACATGGCCGCCTCCACGGACCTGGTGGTCACCTCCCTCCTCGCCACCCTGGCCCCCGGCCGCTTCGGCCCCGCCTCCCCCCACTGACCGGCAGGGGGACGGGGAAGGGCCGCCGCCCACCCGCGTATTGGGGCGTTCCCCGGCCACGCACGCTCAACTGGCCGTAGCATGCGAGGGCTTCGGTGATCCGGAGCGACAACTGAATGCGTGCGCGACTGGGGGAAGCCGGTGGGAATCCGGCGCTGACCTGCAACCGTGTGCGGCCGTTCGGGCCGCGAGTCGGACAGCCCGGCGCGTGACGCGTACCGCTTCCCCTGTCATGGTCTGCAGTGCGAAGCCCCGCGGCGGCGCCCCGCTGCGCGTACGCCGTGCGACGCACGGACGGGACGCGCCGTGGACGGCCGTCCCCGGTGCGGCACGGCAGGCCGCCCCGTACCGGAAGGCACACCCGTGCATCTGACATCCGCCCGCCGCACCCTCGTCGTCACCGCAGCCCTCGGCCTCGCCCTCGCCTCCGCCCCCGCCGTGGCCCAGCCGCGGACCACCGCCGCCACGAACACCCCCGTGAAGGTGACGGTCACCGTGAAGGGGCCGGACGGGCTCCTCTTCAAGGGGAGGATCAAGACCAAGGGGCATGACGTCACCACCGCCACCGGCGGCACGCACCGCTGCGACGGCACCAACGGCGGCGCGAACCCGAGCGCCGTTCCCACGCCCACCGCGGCCCTGGACGACGCCGCCAGGAAGAGACACTTCACCTGGGACGGCACCTGGTACGCCTCGTTCGACGACTACTCGGTCGACACCATAAAGAACGTCAGCGGCGGTGGTGCCGCCTACTGGAACATCGCCGTCAACGGCACCTCGATCCCGGTCGGCGGCTGCCAGTTCAAGCTCAACGCCGGGGACAAGGTCGCCTTCACCTGGACCGCGTTCTAGGGCCTGTCGTCGCACGGCAGGCGGCAGTTTGACGACAGGCCCTAGCAGCCGGGGGCACCCGCCCCGACACCTGGGGCGGCTCCGCGCCGCGATCCTCCCGCGGCGCGGAGCGCCCCGGCCGGGCATCGCACCGGCCTCAGCGCGCCCCCGGCACGGCCGGTTCCCCGGACCCGGCCGGCACCTGCGCGCCGAGCGCCTCCAGGAGCCAGTCGTGGGCCGACCCGGGCGTCGGCTCCACCGACCCGTCCGGGGCTCCGGTCACCTCGGCGGTCAGCTCCCAGTACCGGTCGATCCGAGGGTCGGCCGCGAGCTGCCCGGCCAGCCGGCGGCGGAATGCCGGAGTGTCGCGGATGCCGTACGTGCTCGCGTACGCGTCCACGAAGCCGTCCAGCGCCGCACCGGGACGCGGCGTCCCACCCCGCCGCAGCTCCTCGCCCGCCAGGTCGTACGCCGTGGCGAGCCCCGCGTACAGCACGGCCGACTCGCGCGCCCCCGCCGCCTCGTGCGCGCCGGGCTGACAGGGGCCGCCCCCGCCGTCGCACGGCCGGGACACGAAGGCGTTCAGCCGGGCGAAGGCGAGCACCTGCGCGGGCCTGGGGTCCTCCGGCGGCTGCGGTACCGCCACCTCCAGGAACGCCGCGACGGACCGGGCGGGCATCCGCGCGGGCAGCCAGGCACGCCAGAACCGGACCAGCGGGGCGGTGCTCGGCGCCTCGGCCACCGCCCCGACCAGCCGCAGCCGGGCGGGGCGTTCGGCCGGCGGACAGTCCCGTACGAGCCGGAGCGCCGCCTCACGCCAACGCAGCGCCCTCAGCTCCGGGCCGAGCGTCCGCAGCCGCCCGGCGACGGCACTCTCCAGTACGTCCCCCGTACCTCCGGCGTCCTGCTCGTCGAGGATCCGGCGCACTTGCGCCACCGGCAGGCCGAGCCCCCGCAGCGACCGGATGAGGGCCAGCCGCTCCACGGCCTCCGGCCCGTATCTGCGGTGCCCGCCCACGCTGCGGGACGCCTCCGGCAGCAGCCCGCCGTCCGAGTAGAAGCGGACGGTCTTGACGCTGACCCCCGCGTACCCGGCCAGCTCACCGATCGCGCAGAGACCGTCGTGCGACGAGAACACTTGAACCTCCCCCATGAGGAGTTCCTACGGTACCGGCGAGCGCCGCCGGAACAGCCGGGCCGGTGCGCGCACGGAAGTGCCTGACGAGGAGGAACCATGACCGTATTCATCCTGGTGGCAGGGGCGTTCACCGGACCGTATGTATGGCGGGACACGGCCGCACACCTGGCGGCGGGAGGCGCGGAGGTCCGTACGGTGGCGCTCACCGGACTCGGCAAGCGCGCGAGCGGTCCGGCGGAGGCGGTCGACCTGGAGACCCATGTCGCGGACGTCCTCGCGGTGATCGACCAGGTGGTGGCCCAGGGCGGCGGTGACATCGTGCTGGTCGGCCATGACTACGGCATCCACCCGGTGCTGGGTGCGGCCGACCGGCGGGCGGCGGAGGTCGCCCGGATCGTCCACCTGGACTCGGGGATGCCGAGGGACGGTGTCCCCGCCCTGGCGGCCGTCCCCGATCAGCGCCTGCGCGAGGAACTCGCCGAGGGCGGGGGAGCGCGGACCGGCGGTGAACTGCCGCCGCCCACGCGGGACGGCTGGTCCCGGTGGGGGAGTACGGCAGGGCTCTCCGAAGCGGCGCTGGACGGGCTGACCGCCCTCGCCGCCCCGCAGCCGCTGGGCACCCTGCTCCAGCCGCTGCGGCTGACCGGCGCGGTGGCGGAGGTGCCGGTGACCGGGGTGCTGTGCACGGGCAACGGGCCGGGCATCGAACTGGTCCAGCTGATGGTGGACATGGGCGAACCCGCGCTCCAGGCCCTGGCCGAGCCCCGGGTGACCTTCTTCGAGCTCCCCACGGGCCACTGGCCGATGCTCTCCCGCCCCGCCGAGCTGGCCGGGGTCCTGGCCGAGGCGGCCGCGGGCGGAGGCCACCGGCTCACGGCCCCCGGCACCGACGGCCCGCCCCCGCACCTGCGGCCGTTCCTCCTCGACGTCCCCGGACGGCCCCGCGAACGGACCGGGAACACCGACCTGTACCTGCCCGAAGGGCCGGGACCGCATCCGGCCGTGGTGTTCGTCCACGGCGGCCCCGTACCCGTGGACGCCCGGCCGACGCCCCGGGACTGGCCGACCCTGACGGGGTACGCGCGGTACGTCGCCGGGCGCGGGGCCGCGAGCGCCGTGCTCGACCACCGCCTGCACGCCGTGACCGACTACGGGCGGGCCGCCGAGGACGTGGCCGACGCGGTGGAACGGGTGCGGGCCGACCCCCGGGTGGACGGCGACCGGGTCGCCCTGTGGTTCTTCTCCGGCGGCGGCCCGCTCACCGCCGACTGGCTGGCGGCGCCCCCGCCCTGGCTGCGCTGCCTGGCCCTCAACTACCCGGTTCTCGCCCCGCTGCCGAGCTGGGGAGTGACCGACGGACGGTTCCGGCCGGTACGGGCGGTGGCCCGGGCGGGGAGGCTCCCGATCGTGCTGGTCCGGGCGGGGCGCGAGATGCCCGAGATCGCCGCGACCGTCGAGGAGTTCCTGGCCGCGGCCGCACGCGGCGGGGCCGACGTCGAGGTGGTCGACGTACCGGCGGGCCGCCACGGCTTCGAGACCCTCGACCGGACGGCCGGGTCCCGCGAGGCCGTGCACCGCGCGGTCACGGCGGTACTGGAGCGCCTGGAGCGCGGCGGTCCGACTACTCGATGACCAGCTCGACGTCGATGTTCCCCCGGGTGGCCTTGGAGTAGGGGCAGTAGGCGTGGGTGGCCTCGACCAGCCGCTGCCCGACCTCACCGGTGAGGGAGTCCGGCAGCTCCACGCGCATCACGACCGAGAGGCCGAAGCCGTCGCCGTCCTTGCCGATGGAGACCTCCGAGGTCACGGAGACGTCCTTGGTGTCGACCTTCATCTCCCGGGCGACCGACGCCATCGCACTGGCGAAACAGGCCGCGTACCCGGCCGCGAAGAGCTGCTCGGGGTTGGTGCCCTTGCCGTTGCCGCCCAGGGCCGGGGGCAGGGCGAGCGGCAGATCGAGCTGACCGTCGGAGCTGACGGCCCGGCCCTCGCGGCCGTTGGCGGTGGCGGCGGCGGTGTACAGCGCGTCCATGGGGTGACCCTCCTTCGTCGGTACCGCGAACGGATCGTCCGCGGTCACGGAAGAAATAGTTGCACACGATTAAGTTGTGCACAACTCAATGGCGTGGTCGGCGGTACGCTGGACCCATGAAGCCGGCATCTGCTCCCCCTCCCGCCCCCGCGCCCGACCTCGCCGCCGTGCCCGACGCGGAGCTGCTGCGACTGGACCACCAGGTCTGCTTCTCGCTGCACGCCGCGTCGCGCGCGTTCGGCGGCTTCTACCGGCAGGCGCTCAAGGGGCTCGGCCTCACCTACCCCCAGTACCTGGTCATGCTGGTCCTGTGGGAGGACGGCCCCCGGCCCGTCAAGGCGATCGGCGAGCGGCTCCACCTGGATTCCGGGACCCTGTCGCCCCTGCTGAAGCGGCTGGAGGCGGCGGGACTGGTCCGGCGCGAGCGCAGCCGCGAGGACGAGCGTTCCGTGGTCGTCGAGCTGACGGGCGACGGCGTACGGCTGCGCGAGAGCGCGCTGTCCATCCCCCGGGGTGTGCTCGCGGCGACCGGTCTGTCGGTGGAGGAGGTGCTCGCGCTGCAGGAGACGCTCGGCCGGCTCACGGCCGCCTTGGGTGAGGCGGCCGACGTCCCGGCCGAACCCTCGAATGAGTGACAGTTTTGCTTGTCATTGCTCATGAATGACAGCTAAGCTTGTCGCATGGACGAAGCGATGGTCATCCCCACCCCGGCCCGCCACGACGAGAACTTCTGGTCCGTGGTCATGGCGCAGGTGGAGCCCGCCTGGAGTGAGCCCGGCGACGACGAGACGTTCGAGATGGACGGGAAGGTGCTCGACGCGGCCCGCGCCCTGGCCGAGCGGATATCGACACGTGCCCACGCCTACCGCACCGCCGGGCAGCCCTTCGACCCGGCGCTCATGGCCGCCCCCGACCTGCAGCTGGCGCTGCTGCGTTCGCTGTACGAGGCCAGGCTCTCGGTCGACCGGCTGGCCGAGAGCGCGGCCACCGCTGCCGGGCGGGGCGGGGCGAGCTACACCCAGCTGGGCGCCGCCTGGGGCGGCATCAAACGCCAGTCCGCCCGCCTCAAGTGGCCCCACGCGGTGGTGAAGAGGCCGGCCGACGAGTCCATCCCGCTCGACTACGCGGGCGGCGCCGCCGTCATCCACCACGACCCGGGCGCGGATGCCTGGTGGTACACGGCCACTGCGGCGGACCGGCAGGAGGAGGAGTCCGAGGCCGCCTACGGCACCTCGGCCGAGGCCATCGCGCGAGCGACCGAATTCCTCCTGACCCACGCCCGTCCCGCCCGGCCGGACACCGTATGACCGGCGGGCCGCCGCCCCGGCGCGACGACCGGCCCGAGGAGCCGCGGCGGGAGCGCCTGGCCCGCACCTTCGACGAGGACGCGGAGCTGTACGACCGGGCCAGGCCCGGATATCCGCTGCGGCTGTACGAGGATCTCGGGCGGCTGGCCGGTGCCGGGCCCGGCAGCCGCGTCCTGGAGGTGGGCTGCGGGACCGGCCAGGCGACCGTGCCCCTGGCCGCACGGGGCTGCCGTGTCACCGCCGTCGACGCGGGCCCCCGCATGGCCGCGCTCGCCCGCCGCAACCTGGCCGGGGCCGGCTTCGGCCCGGCGGAGGCGGAGGTGGTGACGGCCCGCTTCGAGGACTGGCCGCTGCCGGGCGAACCGTACGACGTGCTGGTCTCGGCGACGGCCTTCCACTGGATCGACCCGGCGGTACGGCTGACCAGGGCCGCCGACGCACTGCGTCCGGGCGGGGCGCTCGCCGTGGTGCGCGGCCAGCATGTGCGGGGCGGCACCGAGGAGTTCTTCGTCGAGGTCCAGCGCTGCTACGAGCGCTTCGACCCACGGACCCCACCCGGGCTGAGACCCCCGGCGGCGGCCGACATCGACGGATCGGACCATGCGCGGGAGGTCGCGGACAGCGGCCGGTTCGGCCCCACGGTCCTGCGCCGCTACGAGCAGGACCTCACCTTCACCACCTCCGGCTATCTGGACCTGCTGCGGACCTTCTCCGGCCACCGGGCCCTTCCGGACGCTGCCAGGAACGGGCTGCTCGGATGCGTCGAAGCGCTGATCGAGGGGGGGTTACGGCGGCACGGTCACCAAGCGGTACCTCATCGAGCTGGCGGTGTCGCACCGGCGCTGACGCCTTCACCGCCCCGGACGGCGGGGGTCGCCCTGGTGCCGGGCAGGTGGCGGCGGCTGATGTTCCGTTCCGGCAGCGCGGTCGAGGCCCGTACCCCGGTCGACGTGCCGGGCGTGAACTCCGGCAACCGCCCGTCGGCGTCCTTGAGTTCACTGCGCGCTGTCGATGGCGGCATGCGCGGCCGAGAGACAGGGGGAGCCGGGGAGCGCCGGCCGGGCACCGATCGTCAGGCCGTGTGGCCGAAGCGCCAGGCCTCGATGTCCCGATAGCGGATCGGCCCCGGACCCCGGCCGATGTTGCTGCCCACCAGATGCAGCCGCTCGGCCGCCCAGGTCCGGCCCGAGAACGCGGCGAGTCCCGCGGCGATCTCCACCGCCGCGCCCTGGTCGCCCCGGCGGGAGCGGGCCAGCGTCAGATGAGGGCGCAGCGGCCGCTCGGGGAAGGGGACACCGCAGGCCCGGACCAGCTCACGTACGTCGGTGGCGAGCCGGTGCAGCCCTTCGAGGTCCCCGTCGATCCCGCTCCACAGCACCCGCTCGTCGAAGTGCCCACCGCCGCCCAGCGCCAGCCGCAGGGGCCGGCGCCCGGCCGCCAGTCCGGAGAGCGGGGACATCAGGGGCGGGACGGAGGGCAGGGGGAGTTCACCGAGGAACGCCAGGGTGATGTGCCAGTCCTCGATCCGGTTCCACCGCAGGCGGGGGTGGGCCGCATAAGCGGGACGCAGGGCCCGCTCCAGCTCGTCCTTGGCATCGTCGGGCGGGGCGAGCGCCAGGAACACCCGGATCGTGGCGGCCTGGTCACGCTCGTCCACGGTGGGTCCGGTCATGGCGTCGGGCAGTTCGTTCACCTGCGTACGGTACGTGCCGGCCACGCTTCCGCCGCAACGCGGCGGAACGGACGACCAGGACGCGCCGTGGCCGGGGGAGGAACGGGCTCAGGAAGGCGTGTGCCGTGCGGCCCCCTCGGGGCTCCAGGTGGCGTTGACGACCGCGATGCTCGCATCGCCGCTCTCGAACAGGCGGGCCGGATCGGCCGGACCGACCGGTCCGCCGACGTGGTCGAGGAGCAGGACGGGCTGCGGCTCACCGTCCTGCTCGGCGGGCACGAAGTCGGTGCTGATCTCCCGGCGCAGAAGCACGACGTGCTCGCCGCCGTCGGAGGCGACGCGGGGAAGGCCGTCCAGTGCGTCGCGCAACTCCTCGCCGTACGCGGCGAGATCGTGGGCGAGGACGTCCCAGTGCGCCGTGACGGTGACGGCGAGCCGGTCGCCGCTGCGCTCGTACCGCGCGGCCAGATCGTCGGGCAGCAGGTAGAAGACCCCGTCCTCCCCCTCGTGCCCCCGGTTCAGCAGCAGGCAGACCATGCGCTCGGCCGGATCGGCCGACGCCTGGTCGAGGCCGAGGATCACCTCCCGGCTCTCCGGGTCGAGGGCCGGGATGGTGCTGATCCACATACGGGTGAGGTCGTCCATGGGCGGTATCCAAGCACGGGCCCCGGGGGGAGCGCCGAGGCGGGCGGGGAGTTGCTGCGGACCGCGCACGCACCCCGCGCGCAACGGCCGGCCCCACGGCGCGCCCCCTCGCCGGGCCGATGCCACTCCGGACCACGGGCGCACGTGGCAGCAGCCGAAACGGCATGATTCCGGCCCCGTGCCCGCGCACGGTTCAGGCCGTGGACGCCCCGGTCTGCGGTCCGACGGCGGAGTATCGGTACGCCCGGAGCTGAGCGGATGCGACACGGTTCGAACGTGTGCGAAAGACACCGGCCAGTCCGGCGGCCCTGCTGAGCTGGCCGGTCTACCTGTCGACCACATAGGTGCCTAAGGCATCCAATGGTGTCGAGGCGCGGAACGATCGGCTCCGCGCACACGACCGAGCACTGCGAGGCGACCCCACCCCATGACGGAATCCACTGCAGACCCGACCGCCCGCCGGGCCCCCGGCCCCACCGCACCCGCCACCGCGGCGGCCGTCGGCCCGGCCCCCGCGACACCCTTCCCGCAGGACCGGGGGTGCCCCTACCACCCGCCCGCCGGGTACGCGCCGCTGCGTGAGGACCGCCCGCTCAGCAGGGTGGCCCTCTTCGACGGGCGCCCGGTCTGGGCGGTCACCGGGCACGCCCTGGCGCGTCGGCTGCTGGCCGATCCACGGCTCTCCACCGACCGCACCCACCCGGACTTCCCCGCCCCGGCCCCGCGCTTCGCCAACGCGAACCGGCGCCGCGTGGCCCTGCTCGGCGTCGACGACCCCGAGCACAACACGCAGCGCAGAATGCTCATCCCGGCCTTCTCCGTGAAGCGGATCAACGCCCTGCGCCCCCGCATCCAGGAGACCGTCGACCGCCTGCTCGACGCGATGGAACGCCAGGGGCCACCGGCCGAGCTGGTGAGCGCGTTCGCCCTGCCGGTGCCGTCGATGGTGATCTGTGCCCTGCTCGGAGTGCCGTACGCCGACCACGAGTTCTTCGAGGAGCGCTCGCGGCGGCTCCTGCGCGGCCCCGGCGCGGACGACGTCGACCGGGCCCTCGACGAACTCGAGGAGTACCTCGGCGCGCTGATCGACCGCAAACATACGGACCCCGGGGACGGCCTCCTCGACGAACTGATCCACCGCGACCACCCCGGCGGACCGGTCGACCGCGAGGAGCTGGTCTCGTTCGCCGTGATCCTGCTCATCGCGGGGCACGAGACGACGGCGAACATGATCTCGCTCGGCACCTTCACCCTGCTGCGCCACCCCGAGCAGCTCGCGGCGCTGCGGGCCGGCGGGACGACGACGGCCGGGGCGGTCGAGGAGCTGTTGCGGTTCCTCTCCATCGCCGACGGCCTGCAGCGCCTGGCGACCGGGGACATCGAGGTGCCGGACGCCGGGGTGACGATCCGCAAGGGCGAGGGCGTCCTCTTCTCGACCTCGCTCATCAACCGCGACGACGACGTGTTCCCCCGGCCCGAGACGCTCGACTGGGAACGGCCCGCCCGTCACCATCTGGCCTTCGGCTTCGGCGTGCACCAGTGCCTGGGGCAGAACCTGGCGCGCGCGGAACTCGACATCGCGATGCGCTCGCTCTTCGAGCGGCTGCCGGGCCTCAGGCTCGCCGTCCCCGCGCAGGAGATCCCCCACAAACCGGGGGACACGATCCAGGGCATGCTCGAACTGCCCGTGGCCTGGTGAGCGGCATGGGCGTCCAGGTCGACCGGGAACGCTGCGTGGGGGCGGGCATGTGCGCGCTGACCGCACCGGACGTGTTCACGCAGGACGACGACGGCCTGAGCGAGGTGCTCCCGGGCCGCGCGGAGACTGCCGGAGGCCACCCCTTGGTGGGGGAGGCCGTACGGGCCTGCCCGGTGGGGGCGGTGGCCCTGTCCGCCGACTGACCGGTACGGGGTGAGGCGGCGGAGCCCGCGCGAGCCGTCGGCACGGACGCCCCGGTCGCCGTACCGGCTCGCGCGGACCCCCGCGAAGGGATCGACGAAAAGAAGAGGTGATCGATTTATGCTGCTCTGATGCGATCTGCTCCTTGGTGGGCTCTGCTCTCCTCCGGGTGCGCCCCGGTCCTGCTGGTCGGTTCCTGGGCGATCGCGCAGCAGCGGCAGGGCCCGGAGTACGACCCCGCGAAGGAGACCCTGAGCGTGCTGGCGGCCTACGGCGCCACCAGCTACTGGCTGATGACGGGCATGCTGCTGGTGCTGGGCACCTGTTACGTGGTCACGGCACACGCACTGCGGGAGGCGGCCCCGGCCGGGCGGCTGGCTCTGGCCGGCGGCGGACTGTGCGCCCTGGCGTTGACGGTGGTGCCGGCGCCGAGCAGCGGCGGGGCGCTGGAGCACGGGGCCGTGGCCGCGCTCGGCCTCGTGCTGCTGGCGGTGTGGCCTCCGCTGGCGGCGGTCCGGGGGAGGGGGCCGGTGCCGTGGGGGCTGCGGCTGGACGTGGCGCTGGGGGCGAGTGCGCTGATGGGGGCGACGGCGCTGTGGTTCCTGGCGGAGTTGCAGAGCGCGGGGGCGCCGGGCGTGGCCGAGCGGGTGGTGACGTTCGTCCAGGCGTTGTGGCCGTTCCTGGTGGTGGTCTCCTGTCGGCGGAGCGCCGGTTCGCGGAGGGGCGGTGAGGCGTGGGACCGCGGCTGACGGGGGAGTGGCCGGCCGGGCTCCGGCCCGCCCGTGGGGGCCGTGCCTGAAGGTCCTGGCCCGGGGTCCCGGCCTCTGGGGTCAGTGGCTCGTGCCGGCGAAGGGGCCGTCGTGGCCGAAGGCGAGCCGGGCGAAGCGTTCGGCGATGAGGCGGTGGGTGGCCAGGTCGGGGTGGAGGTCGTCGGGGAGCGGCAGGTCGGCGTGATCGTTCTCGCCGTAGAGGTCGAGGCCGTCCAGATGGTGGAGATGGGGGTCGGTGGCGGTGCGTCCGGCGACGAGCCTGGCGAGTTCGTCCCGGATGACGGTGAGGGTCAGCTTCCCGGCGGCTGTCTCGGCCGGATCCCCGGTGGCGGTGAACCGCAGCCGTCCCTCGCTCATCGCGCCGAGGTCGTAGGCGCTGGGGCCGGGGGTGTGCTCGTGGATGGGGCAGTGGATCGGTGAGATGACCAGCAGGGGCGTGGTGGGGTGGCCCTCGCGGACGGTGTCGAGGAAGCCGTGGACGGCCGGGCCGAAGGCGCGCAGCCGCATGAGGTCGGTGTTCACCAGGTTGATGCCGATCTTGATGCTGATGAGATCGGCGGGGGTGTCCCGGAGGGCGCGCGCGGTGAAGGGATCGAGCAGGGCGCTGCCGCTGAACCCCAGGTTGATCAGTTCCGCTCCGCCGTGGGCGGCGGCCAGGGCGGGCCAGGTGCCGGTGGGGGTGGCGGCGTTGGAGCCGTGGCTGATGGAACTGCCGTGGTGCAGCCAGACGGGCCGGCCGCCGGACCGCGGGGCGTCGACGGGGGCGTCGGTGCGCAGGGCGACCAGTTGGGTGGTCTCGTCGTGCGGCAGCCAGATCTCGATGCCCTTCTCGGTGTCGGGCAGGCCGCCGAAGCGGAGGGTTTCCACGGGCCCCGGGCGGGCGTGCGAGGCGCCCGAGGACAGGTCGATGGTGAGGGTGTCGCCGTCGGGCGCACTGGCCCGGCCGACGTGTCGGCCGTCGACGAGGAGTTCGTACACACCGTCCGGGCGGCGCGGCGCCCCGGGGTAGACGCGTTTGGTGGCGATCACGTCCAGCTCGACGGTGGTGGCCCGGCTGCGGAAGGCCAGCCGGACCCCGGCGGGCTGCGCCTCGGCCATGGCCAGCTGCCCGTCGGGGATCTGGGCCCGGGCGTGGGCGGGCAGCCGGTGGGGCAGCACGCCGCGGTCGGTGCGCTCCAGGTCGAGGGCGCCGCGCAGGATGTCGGGGCCGATGGGGGTGGTGATCCACTCGTGCGGGGTGTTCATCGTCGCGTTCTCCTCGCGAGGGTTCGTCCGGCCGGAGGGCAGGACCTGACACCGGGAATCCGAGGCCAGGGCCTGGGAGGAGCCGGGGCTTTGGGGAGGTCCGGGCTCCGGAGAGGCCGAGGGCGGAAGGTCAGGTGGCGGAGGGCCAGTTGCGCAGCAGGGCGTCGAGTGCGCCGAGGATCTCGGTCCAGCTCTCCTGGGAGGCGGGGGCGCTGTGGCTGAAGCCGCCGGCCGCCTCCAGGCCGACGTAACCGCTGAAGACGCTGCCCAGCAGCCGTACGGCATGCGTCTGCTGCTGCTCCGTCAGGTCGTAGCCGCGCAGGATGGCCCGCATCATCCGGGAGTGCCGTACGCCGGCGCCGGCGGCGGCCGCGTCGGCGTCGAGCCGGAACTGGGCTGCCGCGAAGCGCCCCGGGTGCTGGAAGGCGTAGTCGCGGTAGGCGTCGGCGAAGGCGCTGAGGGCGTCCTTGCCGGCCCGGCCCGCGAGGGCGGCGGAGGCCCGGTCCGCCAGCTCCTCCAGGGCGAGCAGGGCGATCTTCGTCTTGAGGTCGTGGGCGTTCCTGACGTGCGAGTACAGGCTCGCGGTCCTGACGCCCAGCTGCCGGGCGAGTGCGGAGGGGGTCACCCCTTCGAACCCGATCTCGTCCGCCAGCTCGGCCCCCGCCCTCACCACGCGTTCCGCGGCCGGTCCTGCCTTCGCCATGCCACCACCCATCCGAATACTTCCTCATGATTGCCTAAGGAAATATACGTTTGCCTAACCTTATTAGGCAAACTAGCGTGACAGTTATGAGACCGCTGACCGAGCAAGAGATCCGTACCGCGTTCGTGAACTGCACCAAGGGTGAGGCCAAGCGTCTGCACGTCCCCCGCGACCTGGCCGAACGGCCCTGGGACGACCTGGACTTCCTGGGCTGGCGCGACCCGCAGGCACCCGACCGGGCCTACCTCGTGGCGGCCTGGGGCAGTCGCCCGGTCGGTCTCCAGCTGCGTTCCTCGGACGCGGGTTCCTGGCAGACGCGCCGCAGCATGTGCTCGATGTGCGTGACCACCCACACGGGAGGCGTCTCGCTGCTCGTGGCCCCACGGGCCGGGAAGGCCGGCCAGCAGGGCAACTCGGTCGGCGCCTACATGTGCAGCGATCTGGCCTGCTCGCTCTACGTACGGGGCAAGAAGGACGCCGGGATCGGCGCACGGCTGCACGAGTCGCTCACCCTGGAGGAGAAGGTCCGCCGGACCGTGGCGAACCTGTCCGCGTTCATCGCCAAAGTGACCGGGTGACCCCACGGGCGGGCCGTACCGGCGACGGCGCGGAGGCCGTCCCACCGGGGCGGATGGGACGGCGGCCGTGACGGCCCGGGCTCACGGCAGGCGCTTGCGAGCCGCTTCGACGGCACCCGTGACGCTGTCCACGGCGCCCCCGGTGGCGCCGCCGACGAGGTCGGCGGCCTGGTGCGCCCGGTGGGCGACGGCGTCGGAGGCGTGAGCGGCGGCGTGGCGGGTGCGGTACGCGAAAGAGGGCTTGCCGTGGGTGTCGGCGGCGGCGATGAGGAGTCCGCCGAGCAGGGACGCGTTCTTGAGGAAATGGACCCGCTGGGCGGACCGTTCCTCCCGGTCCTCGATCTCCCAGAACCGGTGGGCCGCCAGGGTCGTCGGGACGAGGGTCACCGCCAGGGCCGCCGAGGCGAGCCGGGGCGCCCGCCCCAGCGCGAGGAGGAGGCCGGCGCCCAGCTGTACGGCGCCGTTGAGGCGTACGAGCCGCTCGGGATCCTCCGGCAGCAGGGAGGTCCGCGGCGCGACGGCCGAGGAGAGGACATCGGCCACGGGCGCGGCGGCGGGAGCCAGGCGCTGGGGATCGCGGACCGCGGCGAATCCGCCGCTGACGAACATCGAGGCCAGCAGGGGCCGGGCAACTCTGCGCAGAACAGTCATGAGGGTCGGCTGCCCCGCCGGACGGGGAGTACGCGCGCCCGTGTCCGCCGTCGAGGGCGCAGCTTTTGTGGCGCGGGTTGGCGCTCAGTGGTGCCATATGGTGCCACTTGAATGCAGGGGGAAGCCCGTCCGTATTCCTGGCAAAACGGCCATTGAAGCCCTCGCCCTTCTTTCGCTCCGCCGAATTCCTCCGGCCCCCGTAGATATGGCTTGCCTGTGGCGCCATAGTGACGCCATGATGGCGTCATGGATCTCACTCCCTATGTCGACTCCCTCCGCCGTGAACTCGCGGTGGCCGCCGAGGCGGGCGGCGACGAAGCCCGCGCCCTGGCGGACCGGCTCACCGCTCCCCTGGAGTCCGCGACCCGGCTGACCATGCTCCACGTGCTCTCCGCCGCGATGGACGAGGTCACGCGTGAACTCGCCCCGGGTTCGGTCGATGTGCGCCTGCGCGGGCTGGACCCCGACTTCGTGGTGACGGTGCCGCAGGCCGGGGACGGGGCTCCGGTGGAGCCTGCCGGGCCCGCCGGACCGGTGAGGATCCCGGCCGACGGCGACGAGGGCGGCACCGCCCGGGTCAACCTGCGGCTGCCCGCGCACCTCAAGGCCCGCGCCGAGGACGCGGCGGCCGCCGAGGGCCTGTCGGTCAACGCGTGGCTGGTGCGGGCGGTGTCGGCCGCCGTCGACGGCGGTACCCGGCCGCGTACGGCGGGGAGGGCCCCGACGGCCGGACAGAGCTTCACGGGCTGGGTGCGCTGACCGCGACCCTCCCCATACCACTCCACCACCAACAGCACGTTCCCACCGGCGGGAACGCCCCAGGACCCACGAGGACGGAACAGCCATGCCTTCTTTCGACACTCCCGAACCGATCTCCGTCACCGCGCATGTGGAGGCCGGCTCCATCCGGTTCACCGCGGGCGACGGTCCCCGTACCGTCGTCGACGTACGCCCCCGCGACCCCGAGCGGGACCAGGACGTGACGACGGCCGGGCGGACCGAGGTCACGTACGCGAGCGGCGCGCTCGCCGTCAGGACCCCCAGGCCCGGACTGCTCGGCCGCACCGGCACCGTCGACGTGACGGTCGAACTGCCCGTCGGCTCGCGCGTCGAGATGACCGGCGCCTGGGCCCAGGTGCTCGGCGAGGGCCGGCTCGGCGAGGTCCGTGTGAAGACCTCCTCCGGAGACGTCCGGCTCGACACGGTCGGCCCGCTGCACCTGACCGCATCGCACGGCTCGATCACCGTGGACCGGGTCGAGGGCCCGGCCGAGATCACCACCAGCTCCGGAAGCCTGCGCCTCGGGCACGTGGACGGCCCGGCCGTCCTCAAGAACTCGCACGGCACCACGACCGTCGGGGTCGCGCTGGACGACCTGCGGGTGCGCGGTGCCAACGGAGACATCGCCGTCACCCGGGCCGAGGGATCGGTCACCGCCACGGCGGCGCACGGCACTCTCCTCGTCTCAGAAGTGGCCCGGGGAGAGGTCCGGCTGGAGACCTCCTACGGGGCCGTCGAGGTCGGCGTCCGCAAGGGCACCGCCGCCTGGCTCGACGTCAGCTCGGGATCTGGCCAGGTGCGCAACGCCCTCACCGGGTCGCAGGCCCCGGAGGACGCCGAGGACACGGTGAAGGTCCACGCCCGCACCCGCCACGGCAACATCGACATCCGCCGCGCCGAGCGGTGACCCCGACCTACGCCGACGACGGTCGGGAGGCGGTCCTCTCCGACGGGCCGATCCGGCGTTCGAGGTGGATCTCGGTGAAGACCGCGACCTTGGCGCGCAGGGCCCAGGGGTCGAAGGGCTTGCTGATGTAGTCGACCGCGCCCGCCGCGTACCCGCGGGCGGTGTGCTCGGGGTCGACGCCCATCGCGGTGAGGAAGATGATCGGCACGTCCCGGTTGCGGGGCCGGCGCTTGATGTGGGCGGCGGTCTCGTAGCCGTCCATCTCCGGCATCTGCACGTCCATGATGATGACGGCGAAGTCGTCGTGGAGGAGCAGCGCCTTGAGGGCGTCGCGGCCGGAGGAGACGGTGACGAGCTCCTGGTCCAGCGTCTCCAGGACGGCGGCCATGGCCAGCAGGTTGTCGGGCTGGTCGTCCACGACGAGCACCTTGGGCATGCGCAGCGGCGGCGCCGCCGGCAGGGCGACCGGATGCTCCACGGCGGCGAGTTGCCGCTCCAGCAGGTCGCAGCGCGCCTCGGCGGCGTCCCGCTGCTCGTGTGCGGCCTGGAGCTCGTCGCCCAGCCGCGTCACCTCCTGCCGCAGCACGTCGCGCTCCCCCCGCAGTTCCGACACGTCGGGGTGGGCCGCCGCCAGCTGGCCGGCGCGCTCACGCTCGGCGGTGAGGGCCGCCTCCATCTGGCTGAGGCGCACTTCCAGGTTGGCGATGCGGTTCTGGCGCTCCAGGAGTGCGTCGCCCAGGATGTCGCCGCGGACGCTGGAACGGCGTGAGACGTGGTCGGCGTCGGCCAGCTGCTGTTCGATGATCTCCACCGCGTGCTTGGGGGAGGAGCTGGAGTCGAAGGCCGAGCCGTGGAGGCCGCGGATGAACTCGATGGCCTCCGGGGTGACGGTCGTGCCGCGGTGCTCGGCGAGGTCCGTCATGATGCCCATGATCACCTCCCAGGGAGGCAGCCGCGTTCCGTTGAGGTACCGGGAGAACGTGCCAGGGTCGCGGCGGTGCCTGGCCGCGTATCGGCGTACGGACACGTCCAGGCCCTCGAACAGCTCCCGCAGCGCCTGGGCGAGCGCCCGCGACTCCTGCGTCAGGTCCTCTCCGAGAGGGCGCAGCTCACCCACGGCGCCGAACCTCCCCGCGGGCGTCCCCGGCGGCCTCGGGGGCGATCAGGCGGTCGAAGAACGGAACCGACAGCCCGACGACGGCGAGCCCGGCGAGCACACCGCGCGCGACGCCTTCCCCCGCGATCCAGCACAGGCACCCCGCCGTCATGCCGCTGATCACCGCCATGAGGAACACCAGGGCCGATCTCAGCGGCAGTAAGGGCCGTTCCACGGCCTCCCCCTCTCCATCCGTCCCACGCCCGCAGGGCCGGGAGACATCCCCGCCCGGCAGGCCGCCAGGGGGGTGAGACACAGCATGAGGTGTGACGCGGCCGTTGCGTTACGTGATCGCGGCAGTGGCAACGGAACCGCCGGGCGGCGGCGAACCGGCGCATGGCCGTACACCCAGGTCAGCGGCGCCCGGCGGCACCGTGTTGCCAGTTGTGCTCGTGCAACGTTGGCAGACTCCACGGCAACACCAGGAGCCCGCCGACGGGCCGTACACCTCCGGAGCGGACCCGCCGGGGTGCCTTTTGCGCCGTTCTCCGTGATCGGCGCTCCTCCCGGCAGGTTGCGCGGCATGATCATGGGAGGTGCCGAGGGCGGGCCACCGGACGGTGGCCGGGCGGGGGAGTGTACGAGTGAGCGTGAGCGGTCTCCGGTTCAATCCACCGCCGAACTGGCTGTTGCCCGAGGGCTGGGTCCCCCCGGAGGACTGGCGGCCCGATCCGTCGTGGCCTCCGCCTCCGCCGGGCTGGCAGTTGTGGCTGGCCGACCCTCCCGAAGCCGCCCCGAGGACCGGTGCCGTCCCCCACCAGTACGCGCCCGCGCCCGAGGCTCCCGCCGGCCGGAAGCGGGGCTGGTTCGGCCGCCGGCGGCACGACGGGACGAGCGAGCTCGAAGAGCTGAGGGCCTGGATCGCCCAGGCACACGGCGCGGACGCCGCCCAGGTCGCCGGACTGGTGTACCGCACGCGCCAGGAAGCGGCCGCGCTGCTGACACAGGCCGGGGAACAGGCCGAGGCGATCGTCGAGGAAGCCCGCCGGTCCGTCAGGGACACCAGGAGCGAGGCCAAGCAGGTCGCCAAGGACACGGAGAAGACCCGCAAGGAGGCGGAACGGCACCGCCGTGAGATCTATCAGGCCGAAAGCCGTCTGACCGAGCTGCGCGCGCAGCTCGTCACCACCGACGAGACCGTTCTGCTGCAGCAGGCCGGCATCTATGCCTACCACCACCAACTCCACGACGCGGTCGCCTACCGCACGCGCCTGGACTCCCTCAAGGCCGAGATCAAGGATCTCGCGCGCAACAACCAGGCGGTCCTCGCCGCCACCGACTGGACCGTCAACGGCTCCGCCCGCGAGGGCCGCAAGATGATCCGCGACTTCTCCAAGCTGATGCTCCGCGCCTACAACGCGGAAGCCGACTACGCGGTGCGCACCATGCGCCCCCACCGCCTCACCTCACTGGTCGACCGCCTCTACAAGAGCCGGGAGACCATCGCCAAGCTCGGCGCGACCATGCACATCCGCATCTCCGACGCCTACCACGACGCCCGCGTCCGCGAACTGCGGCTGACCGCGGACTTCCTGCAGAAGAAGGACGAGGAGAAGGAAGCCCAGCGCGAGGCCAGGGCCCGCGAACGCGAGGAGGCGGCAGCCCAGCGCGAACTCGACCGCGAACGGGAGAAACTGAACAAGGAGGTCAACCACTACGAGGCCGCCCTCGAACGCCTCCGCTCCCAGGGCGACCACGACGCCGTACGCGATATGGAGGCGAGACTCGCCGAGCTCCAGCAGGCACTCCAGGACGTCGACGCACGGGCGGCGAACGTCCGCACCGGTTACGTCTACGTCGTCTCCAACATCGGCGCCTTCGGCGACAGCATCGTCAAGATCGGCATGACCCGCCGCCTCGAACCCCTCGACCGCGTCTACGAACTCAGCGGCGCCGCCGTCCCCTTCCGCTTCGACGTCCACGCCCTGATCTTCAGCAAGGACGCCGTCGGCCTGGAAACCCGCCTCCACCAGGAGTTCGCCGACCGCCGCGTCAACCGCGTCAACAGCAGGAAGGAGTTCTTCCACGTCACCCCCGCCGAGGTACGCACCGCACTGGAACGCTTCGGGGGAGAGCACCTGGTGGAGTTCAGCGAGACCCCGCAGGCGCTCGAATGGCGCGCGAGCAGCAGGGGCTGACGGATCGAGCAGGGGCGCTGCCACCCGGCCCAGCCGCTCGGCCGGTCGTCCGTGCCACCGCGCGGCCCGGCGCACGGAGCTGTGCCGGTCCCCGTACGCTCCGACCGGTCACAGACCCGGGACGTCCCTGATCTTCCTGACGACGGACTCGACGCTCTTCAGCACGCCGTTGTGCCGCTTCGCACGGGCCGCCCGGTCCGCCGGCACCAGCCGGGCGGCGGCCTCGACGGCGTAGGCGTCCGGGTCACCGAAGCGGTTCTGCGGATGCTCCCCGGTCTCCGCGCAGTGCGCCGTGACCTCCTTGACCGCCTGGAGCACGACCGCCCGGTCCACACCGGGCTGCATGGCCAGCCCCACCTGGAAACGGGCCATCCACCGCTCGGAATCCTTCTCTCCCGTCGGGTCCGTCGTCCTGTCCCTGCGCGCCACGTGCTCTCCCTGATGATCGGCCGGTTGCCCGTCATGGAGTCAGACGCAGCGGCGCCCGAACGGGTTGGTTCCCGGAGCGGGGCCGATCTGCTCGCGCGCCCGCCGCACCGGCCGCGGACCCCAGTACGTCGCGTACGAGGGTCCGCGGCCGGCGCGCCGGGAGCACGCGCCCGCTGCCGTGCGGCCGTCCTCGGGCCACGGACGGGAAGGGCCTGGCCCGGGCCCGGCAGCGGTCAGCTCGGCAGGCCGCCGTTGATCTCGACGACCTGGCCGGTGATGTAGGCGGCGCGGTCCGAGACCAGGAAGGAGACCAGGTCGGCGACCTCCCCCGGCGTGCCGGCCCGGGCGAGCGGAATGCTCTTGAGGTGCCGTTCGGCCACGTCGGCGGGGAGGGAGGCCGTCATGTCGGTGGAGATCAGACCGGGTGCGACCACATTGGCGCGGATGCCGTAGCGGCCGCATTCCCGGGCCAGGGAGCGGGTGAAGCCGATGATCCCGGCCTTGGACGCCGCATAGTTGGTCTGGCCCGCGCTGCCGTGCACACCGGCGATGGAGGAGAGCGTGACGACGGCTCCACGCCGACGGCGCATCAGCGGGTACACGGCGGCCCGGCAGACGTTGTACGTGCCGTCGAGATTGGTGTCCATGACCGAACGCCACTCGTCCTCGGCCATCAGGGCGAGCGGACGGTCCCGCGTGATCCCGGCCGAGGTGACGACGGCCGTCAGCGGCCCGAGTTCCTCCTCGGCCGCGGAGACGAACCCCCTCACCTGCTCGGCGTCGGACACATCGACGGGCCGGTGCAGGACCCGGGCCCCGGCCTTCTCCGCGATCAGGGCCGCCTCCGCGGCGGCCTCCGCGTCGGAGCGGTAGCAGAAGGCGATGTCGTACCCGTCCTCGGCGAGCCGGGCGACGACGGCCCGCCCGATGCCGCGCGAGCCGCCGGTGACCAGGGCCACCGGGCGCGCCGAGGCCTCCCCGCCCGTGGTGCCGGTGCCGCTCACGTGGCGGACGCGCCGTTCAGCTCGGCCTCGATCAGCTCCCGTACCAGCCGGAAGCTGCCGATCTCGGCCAGCCGCGACTCGTCGATCTTCACGCCGTAGCGCTCCTCGACCCGGACGGCGATCTCCAGCGAGATCAGCGAGTCCACCTCCAGATCCTCCTTGAACCGGGCGTCGTCGGTGACCTCGTCCAGGGGCAGTTCCAGCGCCTCGGCGACGACGGTGCGCAGCTCCTCGGCGTCGAACGCCTGGTCGGTGCGGGCGGTCATGGGGCACTCCTCTTCTTCGGGGGCGGATTCTCAGGGGGTGTGATCGGGGCCGGTCAGGAACACCGCGGCGACGCCGTCGCCCTCGGGCCCGCCGCAGGTGGCCAGGACGGTGTGCCCGCCGTGCGCGTCGAGGTGGGCGACGGCGGCGGCCGCCTGGAGCACACCGAGCGCGCCGGAGGTGGCGCCGAGCCCGGCGGCGGGGTCCAGGACGGATTCCGCGGGCGGCCCGGCCGGGTCGTCCGCCGCCTCGGTCAGCCACAGGTCGGGGGCCAGCCCCCCGGCGCGGGCGACCGCACGGGCGAGGTCCGCCTCCCGGGCGCAGCCCGCCACCGTGGCGCGGATCCCGGCGCCGCGCCCGGCGGCGCGGTCGGCCGACTCCAGGACGAGGGCGGCGGCGCCGTCCAGGGCCGGGGTGCCGAGCAGCTTGGTCACGATCTCACCGGCCGGCTCCACGCCGATCACGACGGCGGTGTCGGCCCGCCCCGTGACGATCAGCGCACGGGCCCAGTAGAGGGCGTCGAGGCCGCTGGTGGGGCCGTTGCACAGGGTGACGTTGGGGCCGCGCAGACCGTGGGCCATGGCGACCGATCCGGCGATGACGTTGCTGGAGGTCTGCGGCAGCCCGAGCGGGCTGAGGCCGAGGACGGTGTCCCGGGCGATGGTGTCCGCGAAGGAGCAGACGTTCTCCAGGATGCCGACGTTGGTGCTGACCACCACGGCGGTGCTGTCACCGGGGCCCGTATAGCGGTCGCCGTCGAACAGACCGGCGTCCCGCAGGGCCGGGGCGGTGGCGCGCAGGGCGAGCCGGGAGGCGCGGTCCTTGTGCCGCAGGTCCCGCCCGACCAGACCGGTGGCGGGGTCGAAGCCGCCCTCGCGGACGGTGCCGAGGAGTTCGTCGGGCAGGGTCAGCCCGGGAACGGCGAGTCCCGCCCCGGTGACGACCGCCACGCGAGCCGGGGACGGGGCGGCGGGGTGCGCTGTGCTCATCGGGCTGCCTCCAGGATCGCGGCGGCGTTGATCCCGCCGAAGCCGAACGCGTCGACCTGGGCCAGCGTCAGCTCCGGTGCGGTGGCCGCGTGTTCCTGGACCAGCCGCAGACCTGCCGCCTCCTCGATCGGGTCGGTGAGGCCGAGCACGGGCGGCACCTGCCCCCGCTGGAGGGCGAGCACCGCCATCGTCAGGCTGAGCAGACCGGAGCCGCCGAGCGTGTGGCCGGTCATCGACTTGACCGCGGTCATGAGCGGCCCGCCCCCGGACGGGAAGATCCGCGAGAGCACCGTTGCCTCGGTGGAGTCGTTCTTCGGGGTGCCGCTGCCGTGCAGCATGACGAGGTCGATCTCCTCGGGGGCGGCCCCGGCGAGCCGGTAGGCGTCGCGCAGGACGCGGGTGATGCCCTCGGGGTCGGGGGCGGTGGAGTGCTGGGCGTCGCAGTTGACGCCGACACCGCGCAGCCGGGCGTGCACCGGGCGGCCGGGGGCGGCGGCGCGGGTCAGCACCACGGCGACGGCGCCCTCGCCCATCAGCATCCCGCGGTGGGAGCGGTCGAACGGGCGCAGCGCGTCGGGCACGTCGTTCTGGACCCGGTCCAGGGTCCCGAAGGCGCTCTCCCCGATCGCGTCGGTGCCCGCCACCACGACCGTGTCCGCCTCACCGAGTTCGATCAGATCGGTGGCCATGGCCAGCGCGTACAGACTGGCCGCGCAGGCGTTGGCGAAGGTGTAGGTGCGGGCCGCCCCGTACTCCTCCCGCAGCGCGGTGCCGAAGTGCAGGTCGGCGGGGTCGAGGGCGGCCCCGTGACGCCACCAGAGTTCGGCGCTGCGCTGCTCCTGGAGGGTGGTCCCCACCAGGACCGGCACATCGGTGAGATCGCGTGCGTGGCCCGCGTCGGCCAGGGCCTGGTCGATCGCGTCGACCAGCCAGCGGGTGGCGCGGCCCGGTTCGTCGACGCCCGGGAGGGCGCGGTCGCTGATCTCGTAGGCGTTCCGGGCGCGGTACTTCTCGTGATCGAAGACCTGCAACGGCCCGCGGCCGTCGCGGCCCGCGCAGAGCGCCTCGAAGACCTCCGACGGGGTGGTGCCGTTGCAGGCGACCGCCCCCATCCCTGTGATGTCCCACGTCATGATGCCTGTTCACGCAATCTGTAGGCGGCCACCTTGCCGGTGGCCGTGGATGGCAGTGCGTCGACGAACTCGACCCGGGCCGGGCGTTTGTAGAGGGCGAGGTCGGCGCGGACCGTTGCCCGGAGGGCGCGGCGAATCGTTTCCTCGTCGGCCCCCGCGTCCGGCACCACGAAGGCGACGGCACACTCCAGCCCGTCGGCGTCGAGACCGCCGACCACGGCGCAGTCGCGGAGACCGGGGACGGTACGGAGCACCGCCTCGATCTCCGCGGGCGGCACCTTGTAGCCGCCGAGGTTGAGGATGTCGTCGGCCCGGCACAGATGGGTCAGGGTGCCGTCGGCCGCGCGGCGGACCAGGTCGCCCGTGTAGGCGCCGCCGTCGGTGAAGGTGGCCCGGTCGTCGTCGGGGCGGTCGAGGTAGCCGAGGGCGACGGTCGGTCCCGCGATGTGCAGGCGGCCCTCGGTGCCGTCGGGCACCGGCCTGCCGTGGTCGTCGCGGACGGTGGCGGTGGTGCCGGGCACCGCCAGCCCGGCCCGCCCGGGCATCGCCCGGTCGGGCGGGGTGGCGACGACGACGTGCATGACCTCGGTGGCACCGAGGCAGTTCATCACCGGGGCGCCGAAGACGTCCTGGATACGGTGGTTCAGGTCGGCCGGGCAGTTCTCACCGGCGGTCAGGCACAACCGCAGCGCGGCCACCGCCTCGTCCCCCGGGCGGAGCGTGTCGAGCAGCGCCGCGTAGAGGCGGGGGACGGAGCAGAGCACGGTGGGCCGGTGACGGCGCAGCGCGGCCCGGACGCTGTGCAGGTCGACGGCACCGCCGATCAGTACGGCGGTGGCCCCGGCGTCGAGCGTGCACAGGACGGAGCTGCCGAAGCCGTAGCCGAAGGACATCCGGGCGGTGGAGAGCACGATGTCGTCGGCGCCCAGGGCGAGCAGGCCGCCGAAGCCGTCCAGCATCGCGGTGATCGCTGAGGTCGCGTGCCGGACGCCCTTGGGGCGGCCGGTGCTGCCGGAGGTGTACTGGATCAGGGCGGTCTGACCGGGACGGTGCCCGGCTGAGGGCCGGGCGAGGTCGGGGCGGTTCGCCGCGTTGGGGCCGCCGGTACGGATGCCGGCGCGCACGGCGTCACCCGTGAGCAGCACCCCCGCCGCGGGCGGGACGGCGGGTTCGGTGTCGAGGTGGACGACCTCGGCCGCGCAGTCGGCGGCGACGGGAGCGAGACCGGCCTCGCCGAGCATCGGGCTGACCGGGACGGGCACACAGCCGTGCCACCACAGGCCGAGGACGGCGGCGACGGTGGCCACGGAGTCCTCGGCGACGACCAGGGCACGGGCCCCGGGGGCGACACCGTGGGCGAGCAGCGCACCGGCGTAGCCACGCGCTGCCTCGTACAGTTCCCGGTAGGAGACCGCACCGAGGCCGGGGTCGAGATAGGCGGTCCGGCCACCGTGGCCCGCCGCGAGGTGCCGGCCGACGAGTCTGTCCATCAGGTCGATCCCGGCGCCCCGGTCGATCCCGGCGGAGACGGGTGCCCCGGCCGGCCGGCCGGCCGATGCGGAGGCACCGGTTCCCGCGTACGGAGCCGCGGGGCGCCCGGCCGGACGCGGTGAGCGCGGCGCGGGCCGTGGGGAGGACAGCGGGGACGGCCCGGCAGGAGCCGCGACGGTCGGGGACGGCGCGGTCCGGACCCCGGCGGAACGCGCGGCCTCCGGAACTGCGACCCGCGCCTCGGGAACCGTGCCCCCGGCCTCGGGAACCGTGCCCCCGGCACCCGCCGCGGGCGGAAGCCGGGATTCCAGCAGGACGGCGGCGGCGCGAGCACTGTCGATCCCGCTCGCCTCCTCGTCGCTCAGCGCAACACCGAAGGCCCACTCGACCCGGGCCGCGAACTCCACCTTCTCCAGCGAATCCATCTTCAGGTCGTGCTGGAAGGAAGCTCCGGCCGTCACCTCCACGAGGTCCAGTTCGAGGACGGATGCCACGATGTGGCGCAGCCGCTCCACGGCATCGGATATCCGTTCAGACGACACGCGACGCGCTCCTTGTCGGGCTGCACGAGGTCCGGCAGCCGCGGCTTGCGGTCGGCTCCGGTGGAATTCGGCAGGAACGTAGCCGGGCGTGCCTCGGCCCGTCAGCGACCCCGCGCTGAGTTCGTCAAGTCCGATCCAGCCGCGTACAGACACCTTTCGGCCCTTCCCCAGGCCCATCGGGGTCCCGCAGCTCGGTAGATACGGCATTTCCGGCGCCACACCCCTGCGGCAGCGCCGACCTGACGCACTTTCGGCGGGCGTTGGCCATGGCGGAGAAGCCGCTTGTACCTTCTGCACGCGCTGCCGCCGCGGACCGCCCCCCCGCAGGTCCGTCGCGGCGGCCGGCACGCGTTGCGCGGAGGGGAGCGCAGCCGACACCGGAAAGCCCGCCCGACCGAGACCAGGGGAATCGATGCCGCTCACGTCCACACCGCTGCTGTCCCCCGAAGCACGTCTCCGGCTCGCGGAGCTCCCCGGTCTCGGAGGCGGCAACGCCTGGCGGATCGCCGCGGAGACCAACCCCGCGGCCGACCTGCCGGTCCTGCTCGCCGACCGGCCGCTCGCGGGACCGGACGGCACCCTCCGACGGGAGTTCAGCCTGCGCGAACTGGACGCCCTGGCGGACGCCTGGTCGGCCTGGTACCTGGACCGGGGAGTGGGGCCGCGCGACCGGGTGTCGGTCTACCTCGAGGACACCTTCGCCTACCAGGTGCACCTGACCGCGCTCGCCCGCATCGGTGCCATCGGAGTCCTGATCAACGGGCGGATGCGGCCCGAACTCGCCCTCGGGCTGGTCCGGCGCACCGGATCGGCGGGACTGTTCACCGACGGGGAACGGCTCGCCCTGCTCGCCGGCGGGGAGCGCGAGCTTCCGGAGCTGCGCTGGACCGCCCTGGACGAGGAGGTGGGCACCCTCGGCGTCCGCGCCCCGAAACCCTCCCAGCTGTTCCGGCACGGCGACGACGACCCCGTCGTCATCTGCCACTCCTCCGGCACCACCGGCAACCCCAAACCGGTCGTCTGGGCACACCGGCAGAGCGTCGCCGGCGCCCGCTTCCGGCTGGTCAACCACCCGGAGCAGGAAGGCACCCTCGTACTCGCCGGAGCCCCGCAGTCGCACTCCAGCGCCATCGCGTTCACCTTCTACTCGCTGCTGGCCGGGGTGCCCACCATCGGCTGGTCCGACCCGACCGGACCGGGCATCGCACGCGGCTGCGCCACCCACCGGCCGAACGTCGTGCTCGCCTTCAACGAGGCGCTCTCGCACCTCGCCACGCACGACCCGGAGCCGGCCGACTTCGACTCCGTCGCGGTGTGGGTGAACCTCGGTGACTGCGGCCACGACGCGCACATGCGCCGGCTGATGCGGCTCGGGCACACCACCGCGCCCGACGGCACCCGCACCCCGGGCTCGATCATCGACGACGGTCTCGGCTCCTCGGAGCTGGGCTGGGCGGCGCTGCGCCGCGTCCTCACCGCCGACACCCCGTCCCGGGCCCGGCACCTGGGCACCCAGGTGCCGATCGGCGAAGTCGCGGTCCTGCGCGAGGACGGCACCGAGGCGGCGGCCGACGAGGTGGGCCTGCTCGGAGTCCGCAGCGAGGCGCTCGCCCACGGCTACTGGAACGACTCCGACACCACGTACCGCACCATGCTCGCGGGCTACTGGCTCTCCGGCGACCTGGTGCGCCGCTCGGCCGACGGCGAGTTCTTCCACGTGGACCGGGCGGTCGACCGAATCCGGACCGAGACGGGCGACGGCTACTCGGCGCTCATGGAGGAGGAACTCCTGCTCGCCGTCGAGGAACTGGCGGACTGCTCCGTCGTCGCGGCCCAGGACCGCGGCCGGACCGTCCCGGCGGCGATCGTGACACTGCGCCGGGAGACCACGGCCGAAGACCTGCTGCATCGGGCCAACGCCGCCCTGGACCGGGCCGGTCAGCCGCGACTGGCCCTGCTGGAGATAGCGCCCACCCCAGAAGCGATTCCGCTCGGCCCGACCGGCAAGGTACTGAAGCGCCGGCTCCGGGAGAAATACGCCGCGCTGGAGGAGTACCGCCCCGCCGACCCGAAGGCGGTGGCCGTCACGACAACGGCGGGCCACGGCTCCACGGAGGCCCTGGCATGACCACCTTCGCCGCTCCGCCCGCCCCCGAAGCAGGCCCGGAGGCAGCCGCCGCCTGGGTGAACGAGGCAGGTTCCGGCACCCTGGCCGGCCGGATGGGCCTGACCTTCCTGGAGGCGGCCCCCCGGCGGGTGGTGGCGACCATGCCGGTCACCGGCAACACCCAGCTGCAGCGGATGCTGCACGGTGGTGCCTCCGCCGTCCTGGCCGAGTCGCTGGGCTCGCTGGGCGCGGCGCTGCACGCGGGGGAGGGCCGTATCGCCGTCGGGGTGGACATCAACGCCACCCACCACCTGCCGGTCCGCTCGGGCACCGTCACCGGAGTCGCGACAGCCCTGCACCTGGGCGGGAGCACCGCCAGCTACGAGGTCGTGATCACCGACGAGGCGGGCCGCCGGGTCTGCACCGCACGGATCACGTGTGCGATCCACGGGAGGCGGAAGCGCGGCTGACCGGAGGCCCCGGCCGAAGACGCCCGGCCCCACCCCACTCCCGTACGGGAACGCCACGCACCCCGCGCACATCGCGAGAACGCCGCGCACCCCCCACCCAAGCCCCCTCTCTCTTTCCGCCCCGAGCCACGCAGTGCCCCTTCTTCCCCGTCCGTCACAGCCGCCGGGCCGCACCGGCCCCGAGGAGTGCCATGACCACGCTTCACGAACCGAACGAGCCGGACACGGCCGCTCCTCCCCTCCTGCGGCGCACCGGGCCGGTGCTGCTCGTCCTGCTGTCGGCGATGTTCTTCGCCCAGTTCGACTTCTTCGTGGTGAACGTGGCGGCTCCCTCGCTGGAGAGCAGCATCAACGCCGACGCGGCCGCGCTGGAACTCATCGTCGGGGGCTACGCGTTCGCGTACGCGGGAGGGATGATCACCGCCGGCCGGCTGGGTGACCGCTACGGGCACCGCCTGCTGTTCATCATCGGCACACTCGCCTTCGGGTTCACCTCGCTGCTGTGCGGACTGGCCGTCACCCCCGGGCAGCTGATCGCCGCCCGTCTGGCCCAGGGACTCGCCGGGGCGGTCATGGTGCCGCCCGTGCTGGCCGTCATCACCGCCTACTTCCCCAACGAGAAGAAGGGGAAGGCGATGGCCTGGTACGGCGCCGCCGCCGGTCTGGGGTCCATCGCGGGCCAGGTTCTCGGCGGTGCGCTGATCTCGGCCGACTTCGCCGGACTCGGCTGGCGCACCATTTTCCTGATCAACGTGCCGTTCTGCCTGGTCATCGCCTTCGCCGCCCTTCGGGTGCTCCCCGCGCACGTCAGCCGGATCCGGGCGGGTCTCGACCCGGTCGGCGCGGTCGGCGTCTCGTTCGCGCTCGCCCTGCTGCTGGTTCCGCTGACCATGGGTCACGTCTCCGGCTGGCCGGCCTGGACCTGGGTCAGCATGGCCCTGGCCGTTCCCGTCATGATGGCGACGCTGTGGTGGGAGCGGGCCCTGGAGGCCCGCGGCGGCAATCCGGTGCTCGTGCTGTCCCTGTTCCGCAGCGATTCCTTCCGCGGCGGGGTGATCGCGGGCGCCGCGTTCATGCTCTACTTCGGCAGTTTCATGTTCACCCTGACGCTGCTCCTGCAGTCCGGGCTGAACCTGGACCCGTTCGAGGCCGGACTGATGTTCTCGCCGATGGGTGTGCTGTTCACCGCCACCTCGATGATCGGCGGCCGGCTGACGGCACGCTGGGGCATGAACGCCCTGGTGGTCGCCGGAGGGGTGACCGCGCTCGGACTGGCGCTGCTGGCCGTGCCGCTGGCCGTGTCGGACTCCGCGGTCGGCCTGCCCTGGGTGGTCTTCTGCCTCTGCCTGATCGGCGCGGGCAACGGTGTCGTGCTGCCCGCACTGTTCGGCGCCGCGCTCATCAACGTCCCCCCGCAGGACGCCGGGACGGCCTCCGGCATCCTCACCACCACCCAGCAGTTCGCCAGCGCGGCCGGAGTCGCGGCGATCGGCGCGCTGTTCTTCACGGTGGCGGGCAACCGGCCCACCACGGCCGACTGGTCCCTCGCGATGGCCTGGGCGACCGCCGCGAGCTTCCTGCTCGTCCTCGTCGTGATGTGGACGACCTGGACGTTCAAGCGCTTCAGCCCACCCCCGGCCAAGCGGTCCGCCGCGAAGGCCTGACCCCCGTCCCACCACGTCGAGAGAGGCCACATCAACATGTGCGGAACAGCAGGATGGGTCTCCTTCGACCCGGAAGCCCCTGTCACGGCCCCGGTGGCCGACGCGATGACCGCGACCATGGCGTGCCGGGGGCCGGACGCGCACGGCCTCTGGCTCGGCGGGCCCGTCGCCCTCGGCCACCGCCGGCTCTCCGTCATCGACCCGGCGGGCGGCAGCCAGCCCATGGTGTTCGAGGAGAACGGCACGCCGGTCGTCGCCGTCAGCTACACCGGTGAGGTCTTCAACTACCGCGAGCTGCGGAGGCAGTTGCAGGTCCGCGGACACGGCTTCCGCACCGAGAGCGACACCGAGGTCGTCCTCCACGCCTACCTGGAGTGGGGCGAGGCCTTCACCGAGCACCTCAACGGCATGTACGCCTTCGCCCTGTGGGACGCCCGCACCGAGGAACTCCTGCTCGTCCGCGACCGGCTGGGGATCAAGCCGCTCTACTACCACCCGCTCCCCGGCGGCGTGCTGTTCGGCTCCGAGCCCAAGGCGATCCTGGCCCACCCCTCGGTACGGCCCGCGATCGACACCGAGGGCTTCGCCGAACTGCTCGGCTTCACCAAGACCCCCGGCCACGCCGTCTACAAGGGCATGTACGAGCTGCGCCCCGGCCACACCCTGCGCGTCGGGCGCGGCGGCCACACCCTGCGCCGTTACTGGGCGGTGGAGTCCCACGAGCACACCGACGACCTCGACACCACCATCGGCCGCGTCCGTGAACTGCTGGAGGACATCGTCGCCCGGCAACTGGTGGCCGACGTCCCGGTGGGATCGCTGCTCTCCGGCGGACTGGACTCCAGCATCATCACCGCCCTCGCCGCCCGCCACCGGGCCGCCGAGGGCGCCCCGCCGATCCGGTCCTTCGCCCTCGACTTCGACGGCCACGGCGACGGCTTCCGGGCCGACGACTGGCGTGGCACCCCCGACGCACCGTTCGCCGAACTGCTCGCCCGGCATGTCGGCTCCGACCACCGGACCGTCACCCTTTCCCCCGGACAGTTGCTCGGCCGGGAGGCCCGCGAGGCGATCATGCGCGCCCGCGACCTGCCCTTCGACCTCGGCGACGGCGACACCTCGCTCTACCTGCTCTTCCAGGAGGTCCGCCGGCACTGCACGGTCGCGCTGTCCGGCGAGGCGGCCGACGAGGTGTTCGGCGGCTACCGCTGGTTCAACCACCCCGACACCGTCGCCGCCGACACCTTCCCCTGGCTCGCGCCGCCGTTCGGCACCGGCATCTCCGGCCCCGGCAGCGGCCCCGGCGAGTCCCTGATCGAGCCGGCCCTCCTGACCAAGATCGATCTCCGGGGCTACCGGGCCCAGCGCTACCACGAGGCGCTCGCCGAGGTCCCCCGCCTGGCCGGGGAGTCCGCCACCGACCGGCGGATGCGCGAGATCGGATACCTCCACCTCACCCGGTTCCTGCCCTGGATGCTGGACCGCAAGGACCGGGCCAGCATGGCTGTCGGCCTGGAGGTACGTGTGCCGTTCTGCGACCACCGGCTGGTCAGTTACGTTTTCAACACCCCGTGGGCGATGAAGTCGTTCGACGGCCGGGAGAAGAGTCTCCTGCGCGCCGCCACCCGCGACCTGCTCCCCGCGGAGATCGCCGACCGGGTGAAGGCCCCGTACCCGACCAGCCGGGACCGGCGCTACCTCGAGGGCCTGCGGACCGCACTCAAGCGCGCCACCGAGGGCCCCGACGCCCCGGTACGCGAACTCCTGGACGAGTCCGCCCTCGCCGCCGCCACAGCCGACGACCCGCAGCCCGGCTACCGCACCGGGACCGAACTGGTGCTGGCCCTCGACTTCTGGCTGCGGGGCCAGAACGTCGGCCTCGGCGTCGACCTGGAGCTCTGAACCGCACCGGGAAGCGGACACACGGCCCCGAGCCCGCACCGACCCGGACGAACACGGATGACGAACTGCACCGTCAGGCCCATGGACCCCAGGCCCCAGGTCCGATCCGGGACGGCAATGCTCCTCCGACTCCCCGCGGCGGACGGTTCTGCCCATGTCGTACCGGAGTCCCGGCGTCGGCACGGGATACCGGGCGGTGATCCGGGGCCGGGCCGATGGGATCTCGGCGCTCGCGCAGAACAGGCCACACGCCCGGGTCGAATCCCGGGGCCTGACCGGTTGGTGACGACATGAGTGAGGGGCCTGTGCCACGACGGCACAGGCCCCTCACCCTCATCCGGAACTACGGGGTTGCGCGCCCCCGGCTCCCGAGGTCAGCGGACCATCCACCCGCGCTCCGCGTCGAAGTACGCCGCCTGACCCTTGATGGTGGTGATTCCGTACGGGCCACCCAGGTTCTGGTACTCACCGATGGCCCAGCCGCCCTCGATGCCCGCGTGACCGCCACCGGCATGGCCGTCCCAGCCGCTCGCGGAAGCCGGGGCCGCGGCGACGAAACCGGCCGCGGCGACAGCTGCCAGGGTGATCGCGATACGACGAATCATGAACGCTCTCCTTCGAGTTAGCGGCATATGCCTGCGAAGCCACCTTGGCCGGCCGACCCATCCGCGGCGCCCGCGGCGCGCGGAGACATCGGCGTAGAGAACCCGATTGGCTGCGATATCCCGCACGGGGAACGCCCTTGAGGCCCGACTGATCATCCCCTCACCCTCCGAGACGATGGCCGAAACGCAGAGTGCGACCGGCCACACACCGAGCACTACCGTCCGCGCAACCTTTGAGGGGGAGTACAGCGAGGACTTGGCCACAGCTTCGTACCGGCCGGTGGTGTTGTTGCTGGCGGGTTGTTGTTGTTGGGTTTAGTAGTTGAGGTCGAGGTAGTCGATGTTGTTGAGGGTGATGTCGGAGAGTCCTGCCGCTCGGTTTCCGCTGTCCTGGAAGTAGATGTTTTTGAGGCCTTCGGCGATGATCTGGCGCATTTGCTGGTCGTCGGCGCCGGTGTCGCGGGCGTCGAAGAGGCGTTGTGCGTACGACGGGGGCAGGTGGACGGTGAGGCGTCGGAAGCGTCCGTCGTCGGTGGTGCCGATGGGTGCGGTGTAGCCGAACCGGGCCCGGGTCTCCACGGTGATCCCGCCCGTGGCGGCGGCCTGTTTCCGCCGGCGTTTACGCACCATCGGCTGCCACCGCTGCCGTACGGCGGTGTCGATCCGTGCGGTGATGGCCTGGGGCGGGTGTTTGCGTTCGCCTTTGCGGTAGCGTTCCACCGACCGTTGGCTGACGCCGATCTCGGCTGCGACGGCTTTGGTCGTCTTGAGCTGTTTCATCAGGAAGTTGATGCGTGCCTGGAGGGTTTTGGGCGGCTGACGGGTGAAGCTTTCCTGGTCGGCGCGTTCGATCGCGTCGTCGATCTCTCCCATGGTCTACTCCCCTTCGTCCAGCACGGCGTCGCCGCCCTTGATGTGTCGGGCCGGGTTGTAGCCCTGTTCCATGAGGCCGACTGCCCACAGCATCGACTGGACACCTTCCAGCTTCGCCAGGCCCGGGGTGGGCCCGAGGCGGAAGGCGCCGGGCTGCGGCTTGCCCGAGGCGGCGTAGGGGAGGAAGTCGAGCGGGCTCTCACCCGGGCTCGGGTAGACGACGCAGTCGGAGAGCACGGCGAGCGGGTACAGCCCGGTCATCTTGGCCGTGTTGCTGAGCTTGCGGTGCATGTTGACCCGGGCCTTGCTGATCACGGCGGCCCGGATGTCGGGGCGCCATGTGGGCCGGGACAGGGCCGGCCACGTCTCGCCCTCTTTGTAGGACTTGCCCTGCGGGCGTTCGCGGAGCTTGCCGACCCCGCCCTTCACGGTCGCTTTGACCGCTGCGAGGACGGCTGCCAGCGCCGGGTCCTTCTCCTTGTGCTGCTCCATCGCCGCGAGGAACTCCACATCGGTGAGGTCCTTGGTGACGCCGAGATCGGCGAGGGTGTCGACGTAGGCGTTCTTGAGCCGGTCGTGCCACGGGTCGAGGTAGGCGCCGGTCTCGCGGCGCAGGTACGCCTCGACCGGGTGCACGTCGTGCCCGAGCTCCTGGGCGTAGGCGAGCGTGTGCGTCTGGTACCAGGCCGGGCCGGTGGGCCGGCTGCCGTCCGGGGTGAACGGTGAGGGCAGGCGCGGGTCCAGCTCGATGCGGCTGAGATCGGCGAGCCAGCTTCCGGGGATCTTGGGGTTGAACTTCGGGGCGTGGAAGTGGTCCGGGGCGGAGAGGCCGACAACGAGGCGGGCCGCGGCAGCGAGGAACGCGGTGTTGAGGTCCAGGCCGACTGCGAAGGGCAGGGTGCACTCCTCGTCGGAGAGCGTGTCCACGTCCCGCACCCACTGGTAGGCCTCTTCGTTCAGGAAGCCGCCCTTCCAGCCCGCGTTCACCACGACGGGGTGTTCCGGCGTGGCCTCCGGAGGCGCCGGGTCCATCGGCTCCGTCCCGAGCGAGCCCGTGTTGTAGCCGGACACCCAGTTCCCGGTCTCCTCGTCCCGTACGGCCTTCGTCGGCGGGCGCAGCGCCGTCATCAGCTCCAGCCCGGACACGGCGGTGGACCCGCGCGGCGTGATGACCCGCATCGCGTACACCCCCAGAACGCGAGCGATATCGGCCGGCTCCATCTCGCTGACACCGGGCCAGGACCGCTCATCGAGCGCGTCCCACGACAGGACCGCCAGTTGTACGCACTGCCGCTCGCGGCCCTGCGCCTTGCGGTAGATCCGCGCCCACGGGCCAAAGCCCCGCTGGGTGAGCTGCCACTTCGCCTTGGCGACCTGTTTGACGACGGGGTGGTCCTGCGCCAGGCGCAGGGAGCGGCGCTGCTCGTGGCCCTCCAGGCGCTCGGGCAGCCCGAGCTTCACGGCGGCGGCCGCGGTGAGCACGATCAGCGGGTCGGAGTCCTTGCCGTACCGGTTCAGCTTCGCGGCACCGAGGCCGGACTCCTTGAGGGTCCACTCCACCAGCTCCGGGACGTTGGTGGCCGGGCAGTCCAGCACGATCCCGTCCACGCCGTACGCGCAGCCGTCACCGTCCAGCACGGCGAGGGGCCCGTGGGGGAAACGCGGGTCGGCAGCGGGCCCGGCAGCCTTCTTCGCCGCCGAACGCCGCGACGTCACCGAATCCGCGGGATGTTCGGGCGCCGCCAAGGCGGCCGGGACCTTAACCGGCGAGGCCACCTTTGCCCGCTCCGGGGCGGCCGAGCCGGTGAACGCTTTCCGCTCCTCCGGCTGCGGCGCGACGACCGGCGCGGCCGCTGCGGCCGAGGAAGTGTGCGCGGGGTACTTCGCTGCCCACCCCTTCAGGAGCCGCTGGTAAGCCTCCAGACGCGGCGACTTCGGTTCTGAGCGGCCGTTCTCGTAGTTCTTCACCGTCTGCGTCGATGTCTTCAGCGCGACCGCGAGGCGGGCCTGCGTGATGCCGGCGGCCTCACGCAACCGTGCACGCTCCGCCGGAGGCGGAAGCTGCGGCTCCTCCTCCAACAGCGCGTCCACGCTCGCGAACAGCTCTTCCTCAGACGCCATCCCCTGCACCTCACGTCAGGAATCGATACCGCTTAACCAAAAAATTACCCTACTCTTTAACCCTGTCGCGCCCATTCCAGCCCGAGCGTGGCGAGTGCCTGGAGTTTGTCGGGGGTGAGCTTCGCGCGGCGTCCCTTCTGATTCATGATCCAGACTCCGAGCTTGACGGGGTACTCCTGGCCACCGACCTTGACCCCCTCTACATGGGCCCTGGGCACCTTCACAGACCCTTCGCGGCCCTTGTACTGCTCCAGGGCGGCCACGCCCTTCTCGAAGGCCCCCAAGGGTGGCGCGGACGGCTTCGGGAGTTCCGAGTCCGGCGGCGTGATGCCGAGCCGCTCCAGGCGTTCGCGCTGTCCGCCCGTCAGGGCCTGCCAGACCTCCGGTCTCCGCTGCCGGGCCAGCCACTTGCCGATGTCCATGCCGTGGACGGTGAAGCCGGGCACGACCTCCACCGCACCGGCCTGGCCTCCTTCGCCGGCCACCAACTCGCGCAGAGCGGCGTAGCGCCGCTGCCACTCAGCCGACCACGAGGGGTTCCAGTCCGCGTCCACGGCCTCCAGCGCCGCCCCCCACTCCGGGTGGCCGTCCAGCGCACCGGGACGCCGCAAATTGCTCAACCACTGTCCTACCGGCCTGGACAGGGCCACCGCGGACCGCGGAGCACAGAGGGTCCAGTACTGGCCGTAGTACGCCTTCGCGGCCTCCAGGTTCTCCTGGAACCGCTCATCGGCCGGCGACCAGACCATGCCGAGTTGTTCGAGCCGACGGGCGCGTTGGCCGGTCATCTGCCCGGCCGCGTAGGCCCGTCGCTGCTCAGCGACCCACTGCCCAAGGGGTGTCGCACCCTCCCGGTGCCCGTACGGCACCCGTGCGTTCCCGACCCGCTCGACGTACGCCTTCAGTTTCGCCCAGCCGCGAGCCCAGTCCTGGCGTTCGGTGTCGATCACGTTGAAGGAGACCCAGTCAGCGACCATCACGGGATCCCTGGGGGCGGCGAAACGGAGCAGCAAGCGGGATTCTTCTTCGCCGTCTGCCGGCGCGACACCGATGTTCACAGACGGTTGCGCAACGTCCTTCTGCGGCTCCTGGGGGATGGCAAGCAGTTCCACGGCCTCTTCATCGTGGGCCCGCAGGCCCTCCAGGACTTTCACCAGGGGCCGGTAGGACCCAGAGGTAAACATGTCCTCGGGCTGCTCTCCGAGCTGGAGGAAGACAGGCACGATCAAAGAGGCGAGCTTGCCCTGTCCCGGCTTCTGGCGGAGTGCCCGGCCGATGGCCTGGACGATGTCGTGCGGCGCGCCCTTCGGGTCCAACAGGGCTACCGAATCCACGCTTCGAATATCGACGCCCTCGCCCAGGACCCGGCAGTTCGAGAGCACGGCCCGCTGCGCCGTGGTCCCGAACGAACCCAGGACCTCTCGCCGACGTTCGGCGACGTGCTCGCCGCAGAGCCAGTCCGCCCAGATGCGCTTCGGATAGGTCTCGGGCTGGTCGGCGTGCAGCTTGGCCGCGACGCGCTCTAGGCCCTCCGCGTAGGCCTGTGCCTCGATGGTCCGCTGGTGGAAAGTGATGCAGGTCAGGAGGTTGTGCTGCGCCATCGTGTGCAGCAACGCGGCCTGGAGGGCTCCAAGGCGCTGCCCGCGGACCTCTTCGGTGTGCCGCTCCTCGCCCATCAGCCGTTCCGGGGTGACGACGGGGTCCTGGAGCTCGAGGACGATGATCTGGTACCGCGCCAACAGGCCCCGGGAGACGGCAGATGCGAGCGAGAGCTTGTAGAGGACGGGCCCGAAGACCTTCTCGTCATCCATGCTCGCCGCCATCTCCCGCGGCAGCGGGTCCCGCACCCCCTCGGCAACCTCGCGGTTCAGCCGCTCCTCCCAGATCCGCGGCGTCGCCGTCAAGTACAGCCGCCGGTACGCCGGGATGACGCTCTGATCATGGATGTCCGCCCACGCCTTACCCATCGACCCACTTGTCCGGTGGGCCTCATCAACTACCGCGAGGTCTACCGGGTCCAACTTCTGGCCGCAAACGCCCTCGAACGCCTCTGCCAGGACACCCAGAGACGCATAGGTGGCGTAGATGGTCACGGGCTCGGAGCCGTGCCACAGCGCCAACTGGATGGGGTTCGTCGTGGAGCGCACCTTCAACGACCACAGCTCCGGGTCATCCTGGAGCGAACACACGGCCACCGCCGGCCCCTTGTGGCCGGCCTCGTGCCACGCCCTCACCGTTTGCGCCAGCAGATCTAGCGTCGGCACCAGCACGAGCACACGCCCCTTGGGCACAAGCCGCCTCGCCGACGCGGCAGCCATGATGGTCTTCCCCGTGCCACACGCGGCGTGCACCTGCCCACGAAGACCATCCCAGGGAATACCACCTGGCGGAACATCCAGACCGCGCACAATGGCACCCACGGCCTCGATCTGGTGATCACGCAACTTCACGGCCATGCCCCATGTCCTCCTTTTCGCGGAATGCAGCGCGTAATAGCAAATGGAATGCAGGTGCAAGGTGCGCGGCGATAGGGGTGTAGCACCTGATCCCAGACCCTACACAGAAATGATTCGTGATGCATCACAGCGCAAAACTTCTGCGACCGAGGGTGACACCTGACTCAATCCCATCCACGAACAGCCAGGCTGTCCTATATGCCGACAGGGTGTTTGGTGAACACGTCGGGACAGTCAGACGACGGGGGAGGGGTTCAGGGTGGAGCGCAGCGGAACCCGTCGCTACCGTGAGGCTGACATCCCATCAGGCCGACGGTTTGTCACATCCATTGCGAGGATGGTGGGGAATCCCAAGCCCTACACAGACCCGCGCGTGATGCACCTACCCCTCGTTACCAGCCCCAAGAATCCCGCTTGCGGGATTCCATCAATTCGCGCTTGCGCGAATTAATACGCATTTAGAATTCCGCTTGCGGAATTCGATTCTCGCGCTTGCGCGAGAATCTGGCGGAGCGTCAGCGGAGCCATTCCCTATGAAGCGCGCCAGCGCTTCATATCCCGCTCCGCGGG